>CAWGFM010000001.1:0-84996 GCA_963821935.1 uncultured Actinomycetes bacterium
GGCGTCGCCCAGCGGGATCAGCGTGGGAGCACGTCCGTCGGGTTCCACCCGGTGAAGTCTCGCACAGGGGTGTCGCAGGCTCGGGGTAGTGTCGCGGCATCCCCTAGGAAGGAGTCTCCCGGACCGACGAACTCGTTCCATCCGAAGGAGGAGCCATGGTGACGGTCAACGTCGTCGTGCTCGCCGGCACCGTCTCGGCCGACCCGGTCGAGCGCAAGATGCCGTCGGGTGACGAGGTGACCGAGCTCAGGCTCTCCGTTCCGGAGGCGGGCAGACGCCTCCTCCCTCTCCCGGTCGCGGCGTGGCACGCCACGGTCGGCCCCCAGGCAGTGCGCGGCATCGCCAAGGGCGACGAGGTGCTCGTTCACGGGCAGCTCGTTCGCCGGTTCTACCGGAGTGGAGCCGGAGCTCGAAGCCTCACCGAGGTGGTGGCCAGCGGCATCAAGAAGCTGGAGCCGCCTCCGGATCAACACCAGGATCGATCGGTACGTCCAGCGGCATCATGACCATGCCGGTGAGGGGCTTGGGCCAGAAATAGGTCGACTTCTCCGGCAGGCGCTCCCCGCGTTCGATCACGGAACGGATCCGGTCTGGGGTCGTGGGCGGCAAGAGGTAGGCGCCCACGGCCTCGCCGGACCGCACCGCTTCGTCGGCGGTCACGGCATCGTGGACGTATCGGAGGTCGCCACGTGGCACGCGCCCGTCCAAGAGCCCGGCAGCTCGGATGGTCTCGGCTGTCTCAGGCACGGTGGCTTCGTTCCGTTCTTTGAGGCACCCAGTTGGCTTGTGAGAGCAAGGAGATGTGGGTATCAGTCGTGGCTATGCGTCACTCGTCGTCGCTGTGAGCCTTCACAGCATGCTGCAAGAGTGTGGATAGTTTCTCTGCCTCCTCCGGGGCCAGGCTGATCGCCTCGTGAGGGTTCCGCTCGTTCTGAACGAGGACGAACCTGTGCCCTGACTCACTCTTCAAAGCCTCTACGGACAGAGGTCCTTCCTTGAACTCTGCGATCGGTGAGAGCGCTTCCATCCTCGCGTACTCGACTGCCCCTGCATCCTCCATCCGGCTCCTCCTCAGAACACCACCACGAACAGGAAAACAGCACACCGACTAACACAAGTGACGATCCTCGGCCTCACAGGCGTGATCGGGGATACCTCTCGGGGGGTAGCGCGGCGGAGCGGCCTTCATACTGAGGGCGTGATTCCGGAAACCCTGTACGCCAAGACCAGCGACGATGTATGGATCGCCTATCACGCCGTGGGGACCGGTGGGCTGGATCTTATCCTTGTGAACGGCTGGGTCTCCCATCTCGAGGTCTACTGGGAGCAGCCGCGGTTCGCCAACATGCTCGGCAAGTTGGCACAGCATGCGCGCGTCATCAACTTCGACAAGCGGGGCACCGGCCTGTCTGACCGGATCAGTCGCGTGCCCGATCTCGAGGCCAGGATGGATGACATCCGAGCCGTCATGGACGCTGCCGACAGTCGCCGGGCGGTGCTGCTCGGTTGGGGTGACGGCGCCGCGCTCGCGGGGCTCTTTGCGGCGACCTACCCGGATCGCGCTGCTGGATTGATCCTCAGCGGCGGGAACGCCCGCATGGCCTGGGCGCCCGACTACCCGTGGGGCCTGCCCCAAGATCGCTGGGACAGGGAACACGCCCGACTCGCTGAGATCTGGGGAAGTGAGCGGTTCGCCCGCGAATGGGCGGAGATGTCTTGGGTGCTGGAACCCGGTGACCTCGACGATCCAGATCTCTTGCGGTGGGTAGCGAGGTGGGCCCGGTACTCGGCAGCCCCTGGGGGCATGCTGGCCCTTGACGAGATGTGGTTCCAGACCGACGTGCGGGATGTCTTGTCCGCGATCCAGGTCCCTACGGCCGTCATCCACCCCGAGGGGGTACAGGAAGAGGAATCCCGATGGGTTGCCGCGCAGATCCACGGCGCCGACCTGATCACCCTTCCCGGCGGACATCGGGTCCCGTGGATGGGCGATCTCGACGAGTTGAACGAGGTCGTGCATACCTTCGTCGCATCGATCGAGGTGCAGGAGGCTGCGTTCGATCGACTCCTCGCGACCGTCCTGTTCACCGACATCGTGGACTCAACCAGCCAGAGCGCCGCGGTCGGAGACTCCGCCTGGCGCAAGCTGCAAGAAAGACATCACCAGATCGTCCGGGCTCAGCTTTCCCGGCACCGGGGTCGGGAGATCAAGACGATGGGAGATGGCTTTCTAGCTACCTTCGATGGTCCAGGTCGAGCCATCAAGTGTGCCCAGGCAATCACGCTGGCCGTGCGTTCCCTCGGGATCGAGATCAGGGCCGGTCTTCATACGGGTGAGATCGAGTTGCAGGATGAGGACATCGGGGGTATCGCGGTGGCGATCTGTGCGCGAGTCGGCGCCTTGGCGGCCCCGAGTGAGATCCTGGTCTCGAGCACCGTCAAGGACCTCGTCGTGGGGTCCGGCATCCTCTTCGAGGACCGCGGCGGCCATTCTCTCAAGGGGATCCCCGAGGAGTGGCGCCTCTACGCGGTCATGGCCTGAGTTTGAATCGGGATGACCCCGGCTGACTCTGGCATCGACGGACTGTGGAGCCCCGTCGGCGAACGCGGCTACGCTCAGCCATGCTCCCGATCCTCGTCCAGCACCTACCCCGTGCCCGTGAGCGGCTGGGTGTGAGCGAGGGCCACATGGCCAGTGCCCGGTGGACGACTTCATGAAGATCGAGCCGGGCAGGGCTAGGTCGGCGAACCTCGCGACAACACGCCTAAGGGCAGCAGCTGCCGGTCATCCGATATGTCTACCGCCGCTTCGAGTCGCCAGACCGTCATGGGAACGCCCCCGGCCGATTGGCCGAGGGCGCTTCCCTCATGGTCGACAAGTGGCCCTACGAGCCTTCGCCAGCGCCCTCTCCGCCTTCGCCCTCGCCTTCGCCAGAGCCCTCGCCTTCGCAATCGCTCACCCAGAAGGTCTTGTGTTTGGTGTCCGCACCGATCGAGCCCTCGGCGTGGACGGTGAGCTTGACGTGGAAGCCTTGCTGATCGTGGGCTGCCAGTCCTGCGTCTCCGATAGGTCCGGCGAGATCGACGTCCAAGGTCGCGTCGAGATCGTTCGCGCCTCCCGCTGGGTCTTCGCCGATGAACGTCGAGTCCTCGAACAGCACACCCTGCCCGCTGGGCGGACGCAACTCGAACGTGGCGGTTCCTGTCAGAGGACCCTCGTCGAAGCCCGCGAACTGGATCTGGAGCTGGCAGCCCGCGTGCGGTTGATTGCCGTTGGTGTCGTCGGAGGCTCCGCGCACCTTCACGGTTCCGTTGTTGCCGGGCGGGTTCCCGCCCCACGCGGTTGCCGCTGACACCGTGAGGACGCTAAGTGCGCCCACGACGATAAGAATCGGACGAAGCCTCATCCCTTCCTCCCGTTCCTAGCCTGCCGACCTCTGCCACCGGCCAGCCCGATTGGCGAACTCCCTCCTCCTCGTTATCGGCTCGCGGCTCTCGCTTCGGATAGCGGCCTTTCGCACCATTCTCGCGGCCGTTGGGCCAGGACCGATCGGTAGCCGGATGTCTCTCTCGAGATCGCCGAACACCCGCCTGACCACGGCCGTGCCCGAGATGGATCGGTGGAACGACCGGACGGACACGAGGTCAGGCTGCGACGGGCGGCGTAGAACCCGCGTTTGTTGCCTCCTAGCTGGAGGCCCATGGGTTAGGGTCGGCGTCACTTCGAGCGACCGGGGGACTGATGCTGGCCGAGTGGTCATTCGCCGACCTTCTGTGGGGCATGCTCGCCTTCTTCTTCTGGTTCCTGGCGATCTGGATCGTGATCACGATCTTCAGCGACATCTTTCGCCGCAGCGATCTGACCGGGGGTGAAAAGGCAGGCTGGATCTTCCTGTTGTTCATACTGCCGATCATCGGCGCTCTGATCTACATGAACAGCCGTCCGAAGGTGATGACCGAGCAGGACCGACTGATCGAGGAATCCCAGGAGGCGCAGCGCCGGTTCGAGGGCTACTCGGCAGCAGACGAGGTCGCCAAGCTCGCGAAGCTCCACGACGAGGGGAAGATCACCACAGAGGAGTACGCGCATCTGAAGCGCAAGGCGATGCTCCAGTTCTAGTTCTCAGACCCTCC
Source organism: uncultured Actinomycetes bacterium (assembly GCA_963821935.1). Classification (GTDB taxonomy): domain Bacteria; phylum Actinomycetota; class UBA4738; order UBA4738; family HRBIN12; genus JAOUEA01. The sequence goes on from CAWGFM010000001.1 coordinate 4,135, forward strand.
CCGAGCTGGCTGACGCCAGCCACGGTTGTGCCCACCATTCGCGCCCACACCGCGCCGGAGAACAGACCGAGGCCCGCGAGCAAGACGACGACGCCCACCGATCAGGTGGATCCATCCCCAGAGTCGTCGAATCTCTTCGTCCTCGACTTTGCTGGAGCCGTGGTCGGGTCTAAGTGTCAGCCGGCAGAAGGCCCGATTGAACGTGGTTTCGACTACGTGTGACGCCGCTCGGAACGGGTTTCGCCGATTTCGGAACGTCACCCCGGTGAGTCGTTATCCTCCCACTGGTCAAGTCGAGGACAGACGAAAGGACCGGGGGCTACTCGGCTCCCGAGGTGGTCCCCGTAACTCTTTGGAACCGGCTGCGGATGCCCTGGCCCGATGAGGGACCGTCGTGATGGACGAAGAGCTCTCGGGGTCGGACTCGGTCACGTCTCCCATGGACTACGACGCCGAACTGCGGCTGCTCAACGAAGTGTTACGCCTTGCCTACGGCATCGAACGGCACGACCGCGTCCTGGACGTCGGATGCGGAGCGGGACAGACGACCCGTGAGGTGGCGCGCATGGCCGCCGAGGGCAGCGCGCTGGGCATCGACCTGTCCGCGGAGGCGATCGCCCGCGCCCGCGAGCTCGCTCAGGTGGAGGGGATCCGCAACGTGACGTTCGAACACGCCGACGCGCAGGCTGACCCGTTCCCCTCGGAGCGTTTCGACCTCGTCGTCAGCAGGTTCGGGACCATGTTCTTTCAGGACCCCGCCGCCGCGTTCGCCAACATCGAACGGGCTCTACGGCCCGCTGGCGGACTGGTGATGATGGTCTGGCAGGGACACGAACAGAACGAGTGGTCCGTAGCGATCGAGGAAGCCTTGGGGAACTCCAGAGACGCTCCGGCCTCTGAGGCACTCGATCCGTTCTCGATGGCCGATCCGGCGAAGGTCGAGGGAATCCTGGATGCGGCGGGCTTCACTGACGTCACCTTCACCGATGTCCAAAGGCCCATCCACTTCGGTCGAGACGTCGCGGCGGCGCTCGAGTGGATCCGCGGCTTCACGTGCACGAGAGAGGCGCTTGTGGGGCGGGACACGGCATCGGCGGACCGAGCACTCGGGCGCTTGCGAAAGACTCTCGGGGCGCACGCGAGCGGAGATGGCGTGTGGTTCGACTCGCGGGCCTGGATCGTGAAGGCACATCGTCTATGAACGGGATGGCAGATTGGGGCACAGAGCAGGATCAGCCGGCTGAACGACGCCAGCCAATGAAAGAAGGGTCCGGACCGCCGTCCAGGCCACGCTCGGCTGCTCGGGCGATCTTCGCTGATTCCCGCATCGGAGGATTGTGGGGAGGCAGCCGAAAGAGACGCCAGTCTTCCGCTTCGAGTCGAGCAAGGATCTCTCGATGAGGGTAGCCTCAATCCGTGCCCCGTCGGAGTCGATGTTCGCGCTCTCTCTAGACAGAGCACGCCGTGGGTGAGCCCATCCAGCGTTCGCTTTCCCGCACGAGATTGACTGACCTCTACCGCCAGTCCAGGCCCGAACCGATCGTGCCCTTCCCTCGGATGCTGGCGTCCATCTCCACCGACATCCACTATTCCTGCGGCCGGGGAACGCCTCAGATGCCTGACTTCGGATACTGCGAGACGGGATCGCCGCGTCTCATCGTTCAGGTTGCACCAGGCCCAGGCGACCGCAACTTCCCGGAGGTCCGCATAGACGTTCGCTGGACCTCGCATCGAGATGCGACAGGCTGGACCACCTCATCGGATGCCCAGGGACCGCGACACGGAGACTTCCTGAACGGCTGGACGCGTCGATCCCTTGTCTACCTGATCGACAAGTGCCTCGAAAACGAAGGCAAGTGCGGTCAGGTCAATGCGAAGGACTTCACCGGCGTCGCTCAGAAGGCTTACTGAACCACCCCACGACGCAACAACGGGTCAGCGACCGTTCGGAGCGTCGGCGAGTGCCGCTAGTGTCAACCATGCTCCCCATCCTCGTTCAGCACCTGCCTCGCGACCGTGAGCGGCTGGGACTGAGCGAGGGTCACCTGCCTGGATACTCGGCATCTTCACCGACGCGGGAACGTGATGATCGTGAGCAGCCCGTAGAGCATTAGTCCGCCCGCCAGCACGAGGACGCCGACCCGCACCCGCAAGATCCTGAAGCGCTGTGACAACGCGAGCAGGAACAGGACGGTCGCCAGTACCACTGTCGTACGGATGTAGTCGTCGGCACGGCCCCGCGCGGCCGTGCCCTCGTCGAAGACACGCCTGGCCACTCCGTTCAAATCCGAGCCTCTCTCGATCTCGGTATTGACGTACTCGGGCATGAAACTCGGGCCTGGTGGCGCGTCCGGGTTCGTGAAGGGGTCGGTGGCGAGCCACGCATCGAAGGCGACTTTGAACTCGGCACTGAAACGACGTTCGTACAATGCCGCCAACTCGGTTCGCCCCTCGTACCGCGCTTCGATCCAGGTGTTGAATGTGGTGACGTCCAGGAGGCGCTGCTGTCCACCCAGCGTTAGGAGCTGATCGGCACGGATCCTGATCGCTGCGTCCTCGCCGTACAGCTCCGCCTGAAGGCCGTCCCATCTCGCCGCCTGGTACCCGCTCCAAGCGGTCGCGATCGCGACGACAGCGAGCAAGATCGCCTCCAAAATCTCGACGGACCACTCGCGGCGGGATTTCGTGGACTGGGCGGGCGCGTCACTGCCCTCTGCTATCGCTCCAGCGATCTCGACATTGAGGTCTTCCGGCATCGGAACCTGGCGTTCAGGCTACCGCACGGCGGTAGCTCGACGCAGACATCGCCGCTGAGTGCGAACGCCAGGAGGGTGAAGGCTAGCCCCCAAGCCTGAGGCCATCTCGCACATATCGAGCGCGTCGGCATCTTCGCCTAGCCTGGCCCGATGCTCCCCATCCTCGTTCAACATCTACCCCGGGACCGTGAACGGCGGGCGTCAGTGTGGGACACATGGCCTGGCTCCTAGGGATCTCGCGCCCGGAGTATCGGGAGCTGGAGGCCGGGAAGGCTTCGATGATCGTCCCTTCCCACGCCGCCCTAGTTTGACAGGGTCCCTGGTGTGCGATACGCAGATTCTTGAAGCGAAAGGACACCGCCATGGATGAAGGAACTGGCTCACAGCGGCACCCGGTCCGCGTATTGATCCGCGATGAGGAGGTCCATGACGTTTTGGCCCACTCGTGGATGCACGTCTCCTCCGAGGCCTCCGATAACGCCCAGGGCCACGGCTGGAAGTTCGAGCCCGGAAATCCCCAGGAAGGTGTCGAGGGCCAGGTCTACGTGATGAGCGTGCATCAGGGGGGCGACGAGGCCCAGATGAACCGAGGGAGCTGGCTTCGTCGGTTCGACCCTGACGACTTCGAGGGCGAGGGAGTCGGGGGGCTCTTCTGAATCCCGCCGGTCCCGACGATCTCGACGCTCAGGGGTTCAGCGCGGGCGTCCTCAAGCCCGACCTTAGCGGCAGTTGGACCCTCGAACTCGACGACAACCAGGGCTAGGACGACAGGTCCCGAGCGTGACCGGGGTGAGTCGAGCGACCGAACCAGGGCAACCCTCACCGGCACGTCGGTAGTCGGAGCGGTAAGGAAGTGGGCCGCCGCCGTTTCCGCAGACCCTCGCTTGACCTACAGAGATTGCGTGAGGTAGAACTCGTTGCCACTAGCGGTGGTTGGATCGGGGGCAGCAGTGAAGCTGGTGCGAATGGCAATCTTCTCGGCGATCGCCGCCGTGACGCTCCTAGGGACTGTTCCTGCGATGGCAGACCCGCCGTCGACCAATCCGAACGTGAATCCCTTTACCTTCACCTGCGTCCGGGGGGCAGACACTTTGACCTTCCAGGCCACGGGGATTCTGCAGAGCGCTCAGGTAGCTGGCCAGCGCGTGGACGGGACCGGCGTCGTCGTCTTCAAGCGCCTCGTCATCGATGGCCAGCTCGTGTTCGAGGTGCCCGGACAAGCCAAGCGGTCCGACCTCTGGTCCTGCACCGTGGCGGAGGAGCTAACGTTTCTGCTCGATGTCTTCTTGACTCCTCGGAACTGAATCCTCCGCTAGACGCATAGAGGGTCCGTCGTAGTCGCTGCGGGGAGGGTTCAAGCGTTTAGGATCGCCACGGTCGGCCCCCAGGCAGTGCGCGGCATCGCCAAGGGCGACGAGGTGCTCGTTCACGGGCAGCTCGTTCGCCGGTTCTACCGGAGTGGAGCCGGAGCTCGAAGCCTCACCGAGGTGGTGGCCAGCGGCATCAAGAAGCTGGAGCCGCCTCCGGATCAACACCAGGATCGATCGGTACGTCCAGCGGCATCATGACCATGCCGGTGAGGGGCTTGGGCCAGAAATAGGTCGACTTCTCCGGCAGGCGCTCCCCGCGTTCGATCACGGAACGGATCCGGTCTGGGGTCGTGGGCGGCAAGAGGTAGGCGCCCACGGCCTCGCCGGACCGCACCGCTTCGTCGGCGGTCACGGCATCGTGGACGTATCGGAGGTCGCCACGTGGCACGCGCCCGTCCAGGAGCTCGGCATGCAGAGCCCCCACGGCCGGCGCTTCCCCGGGCAGCGGCAGGGTGTCGTAGCGCACGGATCCGTCCCGATCGCGTCGGACGGTCGCTGCCACCAGGTCGTCGTCAGAGCAGGCGGCCAACGCCTCGGCCAGGTCGCCCACCCGGCGATCGGCGACCCCGGCCATCGAACCCTCCAGCTGGATCCGGTGGTACGGCAGGACCGTCAGCTGCTGGGCTGCGGCGTCGACCACCAACGTCAGGACGCGATCCCACGGGCCGGGGCCATCGACGCGACGGCGTTCGTCGCGGTAGTGCAGGGCAGTCGTGTAGCGGTGATGACCGTCCGCGATCAGGAGTGCGTCGTCGGCCACCCACTCCGCGACGGCCGGGACCGCGGCGATCGGCCACATGCGGTGGAGGACCCCTCGGTCATGGGCGGCGAAGGGGGCGGGGGTCTCGGCGACGGTCTTCAGCAGGACGGCGAGTGGCTCGCACGGACCACTGATCGTGCCGTAGATGGCCGACAGGTGCGTCCGGGTCGCTCGAAGCAATCGCAGCCGGTCCTGGATGGGTCCGTCCATGACGCGTTCGTGCGGCACGACCGATCCGTTCCCGGGCTCCAGATCCATCGCGCACACCAGGCCACGGATGGGGTGGTCGCCCCCGTGCGACTCGAAGGTCATCTCGTAGGCGTAGTAGGCGGGAGCCGACGGTGCGACCAGCACCCCTCGCGCGCGCCAGTCAGCCAGCAGGTGCGCCGCTCGCGCGTAGCGGTTCTCGGGATCCGAAGGGTTCTCGCTACCCTCGGCCAGGTCCAGATTCACAACGCTGTATGGGCTGGTGCGCAGGAGATCGAGACGACGTCGGTCGCTGATAACGTCGTACGGAGGTGCCGTGACGCGGTCGAGTGGACCTGCGACGGCCGTGTCGAACACCAGTCCGTGGAACGGGGAGATGCGAGGCATCCACCTTTGTATAGCAGCGACGACCGGCGTGGCCACAGCACCGTGAGCGATGGCGGGACCGTCATCGCCGACCGGTACGACGCGTTCCTGTTCGACCTCGACGGCGTCCTCTATCGAGGGGGCGACCCGATCCCCGGCGCCGCCGACGCCCTGTCGCGTCTTCGTGCGGCGGGCAAGCGGGTGGCCTTCGTCACGAACAACGCGAGCGCCACGCCCGCCATGGTCGTTCACCGACTCACCGATGTCGGCGTGGAGGCCCGCACGGATGAGATCGAAACGTCCGCGCTGTCGACCGCCGCACTCCTTGCCGCTCGCGGTGTCGCCACTGCCTTCGTGGTGGGGGAGGAGGGCATCCGAACCGCCCTGACCGAGGCCGGGATCCGACTCGTGGAGATGGAGGGGACCGACGAGGATCCCGCCCAGGGTGAGCCGCCTCGTGTCGACGCCGTGGTCATCGGGCTCGACCGCAACGCCGACTATCAACGTCTGCGGACCGCGTCCCTCCTGGTGGACGCCGGATCCAGTCTGGTCGCGACCAACCCCGACGGATCGTTCCCGGCCCCGGGAGGAGCTCGGTGGCCCGGCGCGGGCGCCCTCGTCGCCGCGGTGGAGGCCACCACGCAGGTCCGCGCCGAGGTGGTCGGCAAGCCGAACGCGCCGATCTTCCGGGCGGCACTGGCTCGGGCCGGTGGCGGCGAGCCGCTGGTGGTGGGTGATCGCCTCGATACCGACATCGCGGGCGCGTATGCGTTGGGCTGGCATTCGTTGCTGGTCCTGACCGGCATCTCCACGCGCGAAGAGGCCGCTCGCAGCGAGACGCCTCCGACCTATGTCGGCGAGCACCTGGGCGCGCTGTTCGAGTCCCACGGCTGAGGAAGTCCCCCGGGGGTTCGACGCCTGCGTCCCGTATGCTGGTCCGACCCAACGCGACACCGCGAAAGGACCGTTTCCCATGGTGATCGATGATGTTCGGAAGACGTTCGAGGCAGCCCTCGGGCTCCTCGACCCGGCCAAGGCTCAACAGCTGGCCAAGGATCTGATGGATCCAGGCACGGCGAAGGAGCAGATCGCGAAGACGGCCGCCGACCTCGTCGAGTGGTCCCAATCGAACCGGGAGCGGCTGAGCTCGTTCATCCGCGCCGAGATCTCCGATCAGATGAAGAACATGGGAGCTGCCACGGGCGCCGAGCTCGACGCGCTGAAGAAGCGCGTTCGGGACCTGGAACGGGATGCGGGCAAGACCGCCTCGGGCCGGAAAGCCGCTGCCCGAAAGACATCGGCTCGGAAGACGTCGGCCCGCAAGACCACCGCTCGCACGACCACGTCCAAGGCCCGGCCCTCGACCGTGAACCCATCCTCCGTGTCGGGTCCGGGCACCGGCTCCACTACACCCGGCGCCTGACCGACACCGCCGGGTGCACGCCACCGTGACCAGGCGGAGGCTCGATGTCGAGTTGGTCCGGCGCGGGCTGGCCTCGAGCGAGGCCGAGGCACACGACGCGATCCGGGGAGGCTTCGTGCACGTCGCGGGCTCGCCGGCGACGAAGTCTTCGACGTTGGTCGCCGACGACCAGCCCGTCACCGTCGCCCGGCCAGGGCGACGCTTCGTCTCCAGGGGCGGCGACAAGCTCGATGCCGCGCTCGAGCGATTCCAGATCGACCCCAGCGGGCTGGACTGTCTGGATGCCGGCGCATCGACCGGCGGGTTCACGGACCGGCTCCTCCAGGGCGGCGCCGCGCGGGTGGTAGCCGTGGACGTCGGCTACGGACAGTTGGCCTGGGAGCTCCGCATGGACGACCGCGTCACGGTGATGGATCGGACCAACGTTCGGCGGCTCCGCCCAGCAGCGCTTCCGTTTGCCCCGGCGTTGGTGGTGGCCGACCTGTCGTTCATCTCGCTGCGAACCGTCGTGGGAGCCCTCGCGGACGTTGCTCGGTCTGATGCCTCCTTCGTCCTGTTGGTGAAGCCGCAGTTCGAGGTGGCGGCCGCCGAGGTGACCGGAGGCGGTGTGGTCCGGTCCCCGGCGGCGTGGCGGGGCGCCCTCACCCGGGTCCTGGATGCTGCGTCGAACGCCGGCGTGCACCCAGTGGGCTTGATGGCGTCGCCGGTCCGAGGTCCGGCCGGCAACGTGGAGTTCCTGGTGCATGGCCGGATGTCCGAAGCGGACAGGCCGCTCACCCCAGGCGACCTCGACGCCGCCGATCGCCGAGGGGGAGGGCGTGAGGGCATGAGCCGGGTCGGGTTCGTGGTGCATCGAGGCCGCCGAGCTGCCGTCGATGCGGCAGATCTGATCCGTGGTCAGCTCGCCGATGCCGGGGTGGACACCACTGTGTTGCACGATGGCACGGGCTCGGGCAGCGACCACGGCGCCGACCTGGTCGTCTCGGTCGGTGGCGACGGGACCTTCTTGCGTGGCGCGCACGCGGCGTCGGATCTGGGGTGCCCGGTCCTGGGTGTCATGGTCGGCCGGCTCGGATTCCTCACGGAGGTCGAGCCGGCGGAGGCGACGGTGCTGATCAGGTCGGTGCTGGCCGGCGAGGCCCGGATCGAGGAGCGGATGGCCCTCACCGTGGAGCCCGTCGATGGTGCGCGGTTCGAGCCCCAGTGGGGCCTGAACGAGGTCATGGTCGAGAAGCACGCCCGCCACCGGTTGGTGCGCCTGGCGGTCGAGGTGGACGGCGCCTACGTCACGACCTTCTCGGCGGACGGGGTCATCGTCGCATCCCCGACCGGCTCCACCGCCTACTCCTTCTCCGCGCGCGGACCCATCGTCAGCCCGTTCGTGGACTCCCTCGTCCTCACGCCGATCGCTGCGCACATGGTCTTCGATCGCTCGTTCGTCCTGGATCCTGCCTCGGAGGTCTCGCTACTGGTGATGGGCGACGAGAGCGGTGTGCTGTCCGCCGACGGCCGCCAGAGCATCGAGCTCCCGGTGGGATCTCGGGTCAGGATCCGCCGGTCGAGCCGCCCCGCACGCATGGTGCGGCGCGGCGATGCGCCGGGATTCCTGTCGCTCGTGCGCGACAAGTTCGGGCTACCCGGTGACGAGGACGAAGACGCGCCGGACCCCGACGACCGCGTCGTTCCCGACGCGTAGGCTCCGTCCGTGCTGCACGAGCTCCACATCGCCGGTTTGGGCGTCATCGACGATCTCGATCTCCCTCTCCATGCGGGCCTGAACGTCCTCACCGGCGAGACCGGCACGGGCAAGACCATGGTCACCGTCGGGCTCTCGCTGGCGCTCGGAGCCCGGGCCTCGTCATCACTCGTCCGCGAGGGAGCCCGGGCGGCCCGGGTGCAGGCGCGGTTCGATGCGCCCATCGACGTCGATGCCGGCTCCGTCGACGTCGATGCTGGCGAGTGGTCCGACGACGACGAGCTGATCTTGGCCAGGACCGTTCCCGCCGACGGCAAGGGAACGTCCAGGATCTCCGGACAGCTCGCCACGGCCTCCGCCCTGGCCGCCCTCGGCGAGCACCTGGTCGAGGTCCACGGTCAGCACCAGGCCCAGCGTCTGCTCTCCAGCAGCACCCAGACGGCCTTCTTGGACCGGTTCGCGGGCCCTCCCCACCTGCAAGCCGCGGTTGCCTATCGAGAGGCGTTCGAGCGGCAGCAGGCTCTGCGGTCGGAGGTCGAGGCACTCCGCGCCGCATCGCGCGACCGGGAGCGAGAGCTCGATCTGCTGGCGTACCAGGTGCGCGAGATCGACGAGGTGGATCCCCAGCCGGGCGAGACACCGGCACTGCTGGCCACCGAGGCGCGACTGGCGCATGTGGAGCGCCTCCTCGAGCTCGCCGCATCCGCCGAGCAGGTGCTGGACGGCGACGACGGCGCAGCCGCCCTCGCGGTGGCCGCAGCGGCGCGCGCCTTGGAGGAGGCCATCGCACTCGACCCCGGATCGACCGAGCTCGGGTCGCGCGCCCTCGGACTGTCGGCGGAGGTCACCGAGCTCGCTCGGGACGTTCGGGCCTATCGCGACTCGCTGCTCGCCGACCCCGAGCAGCTCCAGACCGTCCGCGAACGCGTGGCCGTCCTGCGGTCGCTCCAGCGCAAGTACGGCGAGACGGACGATGAAGTGCGAGCGTTCCTGGAACGAGCCAAGGGCCGGCTCGCAGATCTGGGTGGTGCGGACGAGCGCCTCGGACAGCTCACCGGACTCCTGCACGAGACCGAGGCCGAGGTGACCGCCAGGGCCTCGGTCGTCAGCGAGGCCCGAGCCAGGTTCGCCGGTCCGCTCGCGCACGCGGTGGAGGCGGAGCTCCACCAGCTGGGCATGCCCGGCGCCACGCTGCAGGTCGCACTGGTTCCGGTCGACCCGCCGGGCCCCAGCGGCGCCGAACGGGTCGAGCTGCGGTTCGCGGCCGGCCCCGGTCAGTCGCCGGGGGCGCTGGCCAAGACCGCCTCGGGCGGGGAGCTCTCGCGCACGATGCTGGCGTGTCGCAGTGTCCTGGCCGACCTCGATCACGTCCCCACGCTGGTCTTCGACGAGGTCGACGCCGGTATCGGAGGTCAGGCCGGGTTGTCGGTGGGCCGTCGCTTGGCGCAGCTGGCGCACGATCGCCAGGTCGTGGTGGTGACCCACCTGCCGCAGATCGCCTGCTTCGCCGACCGACACGTGCGCGTCACCAAGGATCAAGGCACGGCGCGGATCGAAGTCCTCGACCATGACGCGCGGGTGGCCGAGCTCTCTCGCATGCTCGCGGGGCTCGCCGACACCGCGGGGGCCGTCTCCCATGCCGAGGAACTGCTCGAGGAAGCGGCCACGGTCCGTGCCGCCGCAACGCAATGACCTGCCGCGCATCTTTTCCGTCCCAGCGCCATGGTGAGTCGAGACCCTCTGCTAGCATCGCTTCCCGTGGTGCGGGAACAGCCCAAGTTCATCTTCGTCACCGGGGGAGTCGCCTCCGGACTCGGCAAGGGCATCACCTCCGCCTCCCTCGGCCGGCTCTTCAAGGCCCGAGGCGTCAAGGTCGTCATCCAGAAGCTCGACCCCTACGTCAACGTCGACCCGGGCACGATGAACCCGTTCGAGCACGGCGAGGTGTTCGTGCTGGACGACGGCGCCGAGACCGACCTGGATCTGGGTCACTACGAGCGGTTCCTCGATGCCGACCTGCATCGAGGGTCCAACTTCACGACCGGAGCCGTGTACTCCAGCGTCATCGCCAAGGAGCGGCGCGGGGACTACCTGGGCAAGACCGTGCAGGTCATCCCACATATCACGGACGAGATCAAGGAACGCGTTCTCGCGCTGGCCGACGCGGAGGCCGCCGACCTGGTCATCGTCGAGATCGGCGGCACGGTAGGCGACATCGAGTCGTTGCCCTTCATCGAGGCGATCCGGCAGCTGCGCAACGAGGTGGGGCGCGATCGATGCGCGTTCGTGCACGTGTCGTTGATGCCGTTCATCGGGCCTAGCGGCGAGCTCAAGACCAAGCCCACGCAGCACTCGGTGAAGGAGTTGCGGTCACTCGGGATCCAACCTGACGCCATCGTGTGCCGCTCGGACCGGCCCATCGGTCGCAACCTCAAAGAGAAGGTCTCGCTCCTGTGTGACGTGCCCATCAGCGGCGTCATCAGCGCGCCCGACGCCTCGTCCATCTATGAGGTCCCGCTCGTCCTGCAGCGCGAGGGCCTCGACACCGAGCTGGCGCATCACCTGCGGATCGAGACCCAGCCCGACATGACGGAGTGGGAGGCATTGGTCGACCGCATCCATGCCGCCGGCGAGCCGGTCACCATCGCCGTCGTCGGCAAGTACGTGAACCTGCGCGATGCCTACCTGTCCGTGATGGAGGCGCTCTATCACGGCGGCTTCCACCACGGTGCCGAGGTGCAGATCCGGTGGGTCGCGTCCGACGACCTCGGCAACGGGGCTACCGACGGGGCGCTCGAGGGTGTCGACGGCGTGCTCATCCCGGGCGGGTTCGGCATCCGGGGTGTCGAGGGCAAGGTGGCGGCGGTGCGCTACGCGCGCGAACGCGGCGTGCCGTTCTTGGGGATCTGTCTGGGCTTGCAGTGCGCGGTGATCGAGTTCGCCCGCACGGTGTGTGGTCTGGAGGGAGCCAATTCCTCCGAGTTCGACCCCGCCACGACCCACGCGGTGATCGACCTGTTGCCCGAGCAAAAGGACGTCACCGACATGGGAGCCACCATGCGCCTGGGAGCCGAGGCCTGCTACATCGCCCCAGGCACCCTTGCATCGCGTGTCTACGGGCAGGAGGTGGTGGAAGAGCGCCATCGCCACCGGTGGGAGGTCAACCCCAGCTATCACGACACGCTCACGTCGCACGGCATGGTGATCTCGGGCGATTCCCACAAGGGCAGGCTCGCGGAGATCATCGAGCTCCCCGACCATCCGTTCTTCATCGCCGGCCAGTTCCATCCCGAGCTTCGATCACGTCCCACGCGCCCCCACCCCTTGTTCCGTGACTTCGTGGGCGCCGCGCAGGCCCACCGGCGCGCTCAGGTTCAGCGTCCGCTCACGACCACGGGATAGGCATGGGTGCCCGCGGGAGGGCAGGGCCGGACTCGGCGACGACGAGCTACCGCGGCGAGTTCGTGCAGGTCGATGTCGAGCGGTGGCCCGGCATGGCGCCGTGGGAGGTCGTGCGTATCCACGATGCTGCGGCGGTGTTGCCGGTGCTGCCCGACGATCGGGTGCTCCTCGTGCAGCAGTTCCGCCCGGCGGTGCGCCAGGTCCTCACGGAGATCCCCGCGGGCCTGCTCGACGTCGAAGGTGAAGACGCCGTCACGGCTGCCGGTCGCGAACTGTTCGAAGAGACCGGCTACCGACACTCGGCCATCGAGTTCCTGGGCGGCTACTACCCGTCGGCCGGTTCGCTCGCTCAGTACGTGCACCTGTTCTGGGCCCGCGTTCCTCCCGAGCCCGAGGGACTCGCGGAAGATGGCATCGACGTCACCACGGCGCCGCTGCAGGACATGATCGCGGCGGCGCGCGGCGGCCGGGTGCGCGATGGCATGACGGCCCTGGCGCTGCTGTTGGCCCAGGGGCGGCCGTCGCTGCCGATGCCGTGACGGCATGCCGTACATGGGTTGAGTAGGCTTGCCTCGGAAGCGACGTGGCGGCAGCATGGCCGGAACGTCCCCAGGAGGCGCGCACGTGATCGTCGGAGTCCCGAAGGAAGTCAAGGACAACGAGTTCCGGGTGGCGCTGACCCCCGAAGGGGTGCGCGAGCTGGTCGCTGCCGAACAGCGTGTCGTGGTGGAGACGACCGCGGGCCTGGGTTCCGCGATCGCCGACGAGGACTTCATCGCGGCCGGGGCCCAGATCGCGCCGGATGCCGACGCCGTGTTCGGCGAGGCGGACATGATCGTGAAGGTGAAGGAGCCGCAGCCCCAGGAGTACGAACGGTTCCGGAGCGGCCAGGTGCTGTTCACCTACTTGCACCTGGCGGCCGATGAGACGCTCACCCGGTTCTTGGTCGACCGCAAGGTGCGATCGGTCGCGTACGAGACCGTCCAGACGCCAGACGGCCGGCTTCCGCTCCTGGCGCCCATGTCCGAGATCGCGGGGCGGATGGCACCACAAGAGGGGGCAGCAGCGCTGGAACGACCGCGCGGAGGACGTGGCGTCCTCATGGGCGGGGCCTCCGGGGTCGCACCCGCCAAGGTGGTGGTGCTCGGCGCGGGCATGGCCGGCGCCAACGCTGCCCAGATCGCTGCCGGCATGGAGGCCGAGGTCACCGTCCTCGACCGATCGATCGAGCCTCTGCGCGACATCGACCGGATCTGGCACGGCCGGATCCAGACGACGATGAGCTCCTCGCTGGCGATCGAGCGATCGGTGCTGGCCGCCGATCTGGTTGTGGGCGCGGTGCTGGTTCCGGGAGCCAAGGCCCCTCATCTGGTCACCGCCGAGCTGGTCTCGGCGATGCAAGCCGGGTCGGTGCTGGTGGACATCTCGATCGATCAAGGGGGGTGCTTCGAGACGTCTCATGTCACGACGCACTCGGACCCTACCTACGTCGTCGACGACGTGGTGCACTACTGCGTCGGGAACATGCCCGGGGCCGTGCCGCGCACCTCGACCTATGCGCTCACCAACGTCACCCTGCCCTACGCCATCGCGATCGCCGCCGACGGTCTGGTCGAGGCGATCCGTCACGATCCGGATCTGGCCCTGGGCGTGAACGTCTACGACGGCCAGATCACGAACGAGGGGGTCGCCGAGGCACACGGCATGGAACCGGTTCCGTTGTCCGAGCTCGTGGACGGTCTGGTCTAGGAGGGGCAGGTGGGGGAGCCGATCGCCCTGGAGGCAGAGCGCTACCTGGATCACCTCACCGTCGAACGCGGACTGTCCGAGCACACGCTGGCTGCCTACCGGCGTGATCTCCGCCGCTACCTGGACTTCCTCGCGACGCGAGACGTCACCGAGCCCGCGGTCGTGGAGGAGGCCACCGTCCGGTCGTTCGTGGCCTCCCTGAGCGCATCGACCTACGGTGATGACGAACGTCCGTATCGCGCCAGCTCCGTCGCGCGGACCCTGTCCTCGGTGCGGTCGTTCCACCGGTTCCTGCTTCGTGAAGGCGTGACCGAACGCGATCCGGCGATGGGGATCTCACAACCCAAGCTGCCACGATCGCTGCCGAGGCCGCTGAGCGTGGACGAGGTCACCAGGTTGGTGGAGGTACCCGATCGCGACACGCCGGTGGGCCTGCGAGATCGCGCCATCCTCGAGCTGCTGTACGGCGCCGGCCTGCGCATCTCCGAGCTCGTGGGCCTGGACGTGGACGACGTCGACCTGGAGCAGGGATCGGTTCGGGTGCTCGGCAAGGGCGGGAAGGAGCGAGAGGTCCCACTGGGGAGCATGGGACGAGCGGCGGCCGGTGACTACCTGATCCGCGCACGGCCGGAGTTCGCCTCCGCGGCCAGTCGCGGCGCGATGTTCCTCAATCGGCGGGGAGGCCGGCTCACGCGCCAGAGCTGTGCGCGCCTGCTCGGCGCGTACGTCGCGGCAGCCGGGATCGATCGCCGCGTCACGTTGCACACGCTTCGGCATTCCTTCGCCACCCACCTGCTGGAAGGTGGCGCCGACGTTCGGGTCGTGCAGGAGCTGCTCGGCCACGCCAGCGTCGCGACCACCCAGATCTACACGCTCGTGACCCGAGAGCACCTGCGCGAGGTCTACTACTCGTCGCATCCGCGGGCCCGTCGTGACCCGCGCGATCGGACCGACGTGCCCAACGCCGAGATCTCGTCGTGAGCGAGGCGCTCGTCCCGCGCGTGCTGGTGCTGGTGTGTGATTCCTGGGGTGTGGGGGATGCACCCGATGCCGCCGCGTACGGAGACCAAGGCTCGGACACGATCGCGAACACGGCGCGAGCGGCCGGCGGCATCACCGTGCCCACCCTCGAGGCCATGGGCCTCGGACTGCTCACCGACGTCGATGGGGTGGCCGCGGCGGCCGCCGAGGGCACCGCGCACGGGCGAGCCACCGAGCGATCGGCCGGGAAGGACACCACGACGGGGCATTGGGAGATGATGGGCATCCAGCTGGACGAGCCCTTCCCCGTGTATCCGGACGGGTTCCCGCCTGAGATCATCGACCCCTTCCGGGACGCGATCGGGCATGGCGTGCTGGGCAACGTTCCGGCATCCGGGACGGAGATCATCGCGGAGCTGGGCGAGGAGCATCTGCGCACCGGCGACCCGATCGTCTACACGAGTGGTGACTCGGTGTTCCAGATCGCGACCCACGTCTCGATCGTGCCGCTCGAGCAGCTCTACGAGTGGTGCAGGATCGCTCGGGCCCTGCTGGACGGACCCCATCGCGTGGGACGGGTCATCGCCCGCCCGTTCGAGGGAGTCCCGGGCGCGTTCGTGCGCAGCGCGGCACGACGTGATCTTTCCGTGCTCCCTCCAGGTCCGACCGTCCTCGATGCGGTGCAGGCGGCCGGCGTGGCGGTGCGCGGGGTTGGCAAGATCGACGACATCTTCAGCGGCCGGGGGATCTCCGAAGCTCGGTACTCCGACTCCAACGACGACGGGGTCGACATCACGCTCGAGTATCTTCGAAGCCCCGGGACGTCGCTGGTCTTCACGAACCTGGTCGACTTCGATTCGAAGTACGGGCACCGCAACGACCCAGCCGGCTACGCGAGATCGATCGAGGCGCTCGACCGCCGGCTCCCCGAGCTCATCGAAGCGTTGGACGGCGGGGTCATGCTCCTCACGGGCGACCACGGTTGCGACCCGACGACCGAGCCCACCGACCATTCCCGGGAACGGACGCCACTGCTCGCCGCCGGCCTGACGGGTGGACCATATGAGATCGGCACGCGGGAGTCCTTCGGGGATCTTGGACACACGGCGGCGGCCCTCCTTGGGGTGGAGGTCGAGGGTTTGGTGGGCGAGAGCTTCGTCGACCGCTTGGGTATGACGTGAGTGCCGGTAACACCGTCTGGTCGAGGGTTGAGGCTGCACGTGCGGTACCCTCACCCTCGTTCCCATCCCGGACGGGAAAGGGTCTGATCCGGGGCGATCGACGTCAGCTCGACCCCCATGCGAACGCGCAGGTCAGACCGGCTGGAATCCCCACATGAGGACGAGGGACCACCGTCAGACCGTCGCGGCGAAGCGTGACGGCCGCGCGGTGGCTGCTGCTGACATCGAGGCGTTCATCGAGGGTTACGGATCGGGCGAGGTGACCGATCCGCTCGCGGCGGCGTTCCTGATGGCCTGTGTCCTGAATGGGCTCGACGAGCAGGAGACGCTGGCCCTCACGCGCGCATTGATCGACTCGGGTGAGACCGTCGCCTTCCCCAGCCTGGAGCTGCCCACGGTCGACAAGCATTCCACCGGCGGGGTGGCCGACGGGGTGACGTTGGTCTTCGCGCCCTTGGCGGCCTCCGTCGGCCTTGCCGTCGCGAAGCTCTCCGGCCGTGGGCTCGGGCACACGGGAGGCACGCTCGACAAGCTGGAGTCGATCCCGGGCTTGCACACGGATCTGTCTCCGGCGCAGATGGAGGGGCAAGTCGCCGAGATCGGCTGTGCGGTGGCCGCCCAGACCGCCCGGCTGGTGCCGGCCGACGGGGCCCTGTATGCCTTGCGCGATGCCACGGCGACCGTGCCGTCGGTCCCGTTGATCGCCGCAAGTGTCATGTCGAAGAAGCTGGCCGTCTCGACCGATCTGATCCTGTTGGACGTGAAGGCCGGCTCCGGGGCGTTCATGAAGACGGTGCCCGAGGCTCGCGACCTCGCTCAGGCGTGCCTGCGCCTCGCCACCGGAGCGGGCCGCGCCGCCACGGTCGCCGTCACCGACATGAACCAGCCACTGGGCGACGCGGTCGGCAATGCGCTCGACATCATCGAGACCGTGGAGGTGCTTCGGGGCGACCGTCGTGGTCGGCTGCGAGAGCTCGCGGTCCTGTTCGTGGCTCGCGGTATGGAGGCGACCTTGGGGATCGGTCTGGGCGAGGCGACGGTTCGGGCCGAGCGCGCGATGGATTCGGGCGAGGCGCTCGATCGATTCCGGCGATTGGTGCACGCGCAGGGCGGCGACCCCCACGTGGTCGACCGGCCCGAGGCGGTCCTTCCCCGGGCGGCCGTCATCGAACCGCTGATCGCCGACCGCACGGGCGTGGTGGCGTCGATCGACGCCGAGGCGATCGGTTCCGCCAGCGGAGCCTTGGGAGCTGGTCGCCTCCGCAAAGGCGACCCGATCGACCCCGCGGTGGGTATCGTGGTGCGGTCCAAGATCGGCACGGCGATCGAGCGCGGACATCCGATCGGGCAGATCCACGCTCGGGACGATGACGCGGCCGCCGAGGCGGCGTCGCGAACCCTCGCCGCGCTCACGGTGTCGGACGATGAGGTCGACGTACCTCCGCTGGTGCACGGTTGGTTCGGCTGACCGGCGGCCATCGGTGACGAGCGAGGAGGCGTGCGGGTCGTGACGACGATGCTGGGGGTGGCGTTCACCTGGCTCGGCGTGCGCCTGGCCCTCTACATGCTCGTGTCCCTCGCGATCGGCATGTCTCTTCGTGAGTACGCCCTGGCGTCGGCGGCCACCCGGATGGGTGATGCCACCCCTCGTCTCTGGGGCCGGCTCACCGTGAGCCCCAAGGGCTGGTTCGAACCGTTCGGGAGCGGCTTGGTCCCGGTCCTCATCGCGATCCTGTGGTCGGTGCAGTATTGGGTGATCCCAGCGGCATACGCGAAGCCCGCGCCGATCGACACGGGCCGCCTGCGAGGTGGGAACCGGGGTGTCGTCGTCGTTTCGCTCGCCGGACCACTCGCCACGCTTCTGCTCGGGGCGGCGGCGGGTCTGTTGGTTCGCGTGGGGTCGGCGTTGCCCACCGAGGCCGTGTTGTTCGCGCTGGTCCTGTCCTACACCAGTATGTCGCTGGTGGTGTTCCACCTGCTCCCGATCCCTGGCCTGGACGGTGCTCGGCTGGTGGCGCTGCTGCTGCCCCCTCAGGCACGCGAGGTCTACCGGAACGCCGACAAGTACCTGCCGTTGTTCGTCCTGGTGGCGCTGTTCGTGTTCAGCACGCTGATCCTGGGCTTCCTGACATCGATCGCGAGCGCGCTGTGCAACGCCGCCACCGGGGGAGGCTGCGACGTCTTCACGTAGTGACCGGTTCACCGCGGCCTGCGAAGGCAGCCGTCACCCCCGCGCTATCATCGCCCGCATCGACACCCCAGCCTCCATCGACCGAGCCTCCGCCGCGACCGACACCGGTCGTGGCCGTGTACTGACGGGCTTCCGTCCCACCGGATCGCTCCACATCGGCCATTGGGCTGGCAACGTGGGCAACGCGGTGCGGCTGCAGGATGAGGGTTACGACTGCTGCTACTTCATCGCCGACTGGCACATGCTCACGACCGATTACGATCGCACCGACCGCCTGCCCCAACGCGTGCGCGAGCTGGCCGCCGACCTGATCGCCGCCGGGATCGACCCCGAGCGCTCGACGCTGTACCGCCAGTCGGACCTGCCGGAGGTCGCCGAGATGTCGCTGCTCCTCAGCATGATCACGCCGCTGGGCTGGCTCGAGAGGGTACCCACCTATAAGGAGCGGCTGCGCGACCTCGCGGAGCGAGACATCGCCAACCTCGGCCTGCTGGCCTACCCGGTGCTGCAGACGGTGGACATCACGATCGTGCAAGGCCGCTTCGTGCCGGTGGGGGAGGATCAGGTCTCCCACCTGGAGATCAGCCGCGAGATCGTTCGCCGCTTCAACCGGCTCTACGGCGAGGTGCTGGTCGAGCCGCAGGCGCTGCTCTCGGATACCCCCATGCTCCCCGGCGCTGACGGACGGAAGATGTCGAAGTCGCTCGACAACTCGATCGGGTTGAGGGATGAGCCGGACCAGATCCGTGCGAAGGTGCGATCGTTCATGACCGACCCGCAGAAGGTGCGGCGGGGTGACCCCGGCCGACCCGAGATCTGTCCGATCTTCGCCCTCCATCGCCGGTTCTCGCCCGATGACGTGCCCAGGATCGACGCCGAATGCAGGACCGGGGAGCTGGGATGCGTCGACTGCAAGTCGATCCTGGCCGAGCATCTGATCGAGCAGCTCGCCGAGTTCCGCGAGCGCCGGGCCCAGCTCGAGGCAGACCCCGGCTACCTCGACTCGGTGCTGGACGAGGGAGCGGCGCGGGTTCGTCCACTCGTGCAGGGAACGATGGAGTCCGTGCGGGACGCGATGCACCTGACGACCGGGGGATCGATGTGAGCGACGCCACCGCCGCTGCGCCGACCCCTCCCACCCAGGCCGGCAGCTTCCCGGTCGAGCTTGCCGTGTTCACTGGACCGTTCCGACTCCTCGCCGATCTGATCCTGGAGCAGAAGGTCGACGTGTGCGACGTGCGCATCGCCGAGGTCACGAACGGGTATCTCGGGCGGGCGGACGACGTGGAGCGCTGGAGTCTGGACGAGGCCACGTGGTTCCTGGCGATCTGTGCGGTCCTGCTGGAGCTGAAGGTCGCGCGGCTCACGCCCAAGCACACCGAGCTCGACGAGGACGATCTGCTGGGCGGTTCACCGGACCTGGCGTATGCACGTTCCCTCGAGCTGGCCGCGTATCGCAAGGTGGCGATCGAGATCGCGCGACGGCTGGAGGATGAAGCGGGCTACTTCGCCCGCGATGTCGGTCCTGGCCCCGAGTTCTCCAACCTCTACCCGGACCCCATGGCCCACCTCGAGCCTGACGGACTGGCGGCGCTCGCTGCGGCGATGCTGCGACCCCCGCCGACCCTGGACCTCTCGCACGTCACGCCGATCCGCTACACGGTGGTCGAGGCCATGACGACGCTCCAGGATCGGATGCACTCGTTCGGCAGGGGCGCGACCTTCCGCGAGCTGGTGGCGGACTGCGAGGAACGGATCCACGTGGTGGTGCGGTTCCTGGCGATCCTGGAGCTCTACCGAGAGGGCAAGGTGGAGCTGGCCCAGGCTCCGACGTTCGGCGAGATCGAGGTGGCGTGGACCGGATGAGGGCCTCGGATCCCGACCCAGCTCCTCAGGAGACGCGCGACACCCGGGCGCTCGAGGCATTGTTCTTCGTGTCCGACGAGCCGCTGACGTCCTCGGTGATCGCTCAGGCTCTCGATACGGACCGCAGGACGGTCGATGCGTTGTGCGAGCGGCTGGAACAGGAGTTGGTGGAACGCGGGTCCGGGTTGGTCCTTCGCAGCGTGGCGGGTGGATGGCGGCTGTTCACTCATCCGGACGTCGCCTCGATCGTCGAGCAGTTCGTCCTATCGTCGCGGCAGGCGCGTCTGACCAAGGCGGCCCTCGAGACGCTGGGGATCGTCGCCTACAAGCAACCGGTGACACGCCACCAGGTGAGCGGCATCCGAGGGGTGAACTCCGACGGGGTCCTGCGCGCGCTCGTGGATCGAGGGCTGATCGAGGAGGCGGGCCGGGAGAACGCGCCCGGGCGGCCGATGCTCTACGCCACCACACCGGCGTTCCTGGAGCGACTCGGCCTCCCGTCGCTCGCATCGTTGCCCTCGCTCGCCCCCCTGCTGGGACCGGACGCCGACGAGGATCGCGAGCGCCTCGAAGAGCCGGATCCCGGCGACCGCTGAATCGTGACCGAGGAGCGAGTGCAACGAGCCCTCGCACGGGCAGGCTTCGGGTCCAGGCGTGCATGCGAAGAAATGATCGTGCAGGGCAGGGTCACCGTGGAGGGGATGGTCGCGACGCTGGGCGACAAGATCGATCCGACCGAGGCCTCGGTCGAGGTCGACGGGCTCACCGTGAACCTCGACCCGACCATCAGGTACTACGCCCTGCACAAGCCGGTCGGCGTGGTCACGACGATGCGCGATCCACAGGGCCGGCCCGACATGCGGTCGCTGCTGCCCCACGACGGTCCGAGGGTGTTCCCGGTGGGCAGGCTGGACCGGGACAGCGAGGGACTGCTCCTGCTCACGAACGACGGTGACCTGGCGAACCGGATCATGCACCCGCGCCACGGGGTGGAGAAGGAATACCTCGCCGAGGTCGACGGCATCCCCACCGCGAAGCACCTCACGAGGCTCCGGTCCGGCGTCGAGCTCGACGACGGTCCGGCGTCCGCGGTGTCGGCGAAGATCGTGGCCACCTCCGGGGCTAAGGGGGCGATCAGCCTCGTCATGGCCGAGGGTCGCAAGCGTGAGGTGCGTCGGCTGCTCGAGGCGGTCGGCCTTCCCGTCACCCGGTTGGTGCGGCTCCGGGTCGGGCCGGTCAAGCTCGGCCAGCTCGCCGCCGGAGCGATCCGCGAGCTGACCCGCGAGGAGGTGCAGGCGCTCGCGCGGGTGGTGGCCGGGTAGGGTTTCGCCCGTGAAGGTTCGGGCGGCCCGCGGCGCGATCGCGGTGGCAGAGGACTCGCCTCCGAGCGTGTTCGACGCCACCGAACGGCTGTTGGGCGCCGTGATCGCCCGCAATCAGGTTCCGACCGAGGATCTCATCAGCGTCCTCTTCACCGCCACCGACGATCTCCGGTCGGCGTTCCCCGCCGAAGCGGCTCGCCGCATGGGGCTGGGATCCGTCCCGTTGATGTGTGCGCGTGAGATCCCCGTGGCCGGCGCCATGCCATCGGTGGTCCGGGTCCTGATCCACTTCCACACCGAGCTCGCGCTGGCCGACGTTCAACATGTGTACCTCGATGGCGCCGAGAGCCTCCGTGACGACCTCGAGCACTGAGGTGCGTGTCGCGGTGATCGGCACGGGCCTGGTGGGCACCTCCGTCGCCCTCGCTGCCACCCGGGCGGGCGACCGCGTGCGCGGCTGGGACCTCGAGCCCGAGCGCGTCCGGCGTGCCGCCGAGCTCGGTGGTCTGGAGCAGGCCGCGAGCCTGCAGGATGCCGTGGACGGGGCCGACGTGGTCGTGATCGCCACTCCCATCGCCGCCGTTCCCGACCTGGTCCGCCAGGCGCTCCAGCTGGCCCCCGCAGCCGTCGTGTCGGACGTGGGAAGCGTCAAGTCCTCATTGGTGTCGGCCACACTCGGCGCGATCGGCGAACAGGACGCCGCCCGCTACGTGCCGGGACACCCGATGGGGGGCAGCGAGCGCTCCGGACCCGATCACGCGTCCGCATCCATGGTCGACGGCATCGTGTGGGTGTTGACCCCGACCGAGCGGTCCGCCCACGAGATGGTCGAGCGATTCGAAGCGTGGGTGCGGGCGTTGGGCGCGGTCGCCGTGCGGATGGATCCGATGCGGCACGACCGTTTGGTGGCGTTCGTGAGCCATCTGCCCCAGGTCGCGTCGACCGCGCTCATGGGGGTGGCCGCGACGGAGGAAGCCGATGAGCCTGAGATCCTGTTGCTGGCGGCGGGTGGATTCCGCGATCTCACCAGGTTGGCCGCCTCGAATCCGGCGCTCTGGAGCGAGATCCTGGTCTCCAACCGCGACGCGATCGCCGATGCGATCGACCTGTACGTGGCTCAGCTCGAGCGCCTTCGGGACCAGATCGTGAGCGAGCTCGGGAGCGATGTGACGGCGACGTTCGCCACGGCCAAGTCTGCGCGGCTGCGGCTGGCGGCGAAACCGAAGGTGCGTTCCGGCGTGGCCGTGCTCCAGGTGGAGCTGCCCGATCGCCCCGGCGCCCTCGCACACCTCACGGTTGCACTGGGCGAGGGGCATGTGAACATCGAGGACCTCCAGATCGTCCACTCGCCGGAAGGGGGCCGGGGGACCGTGCACCTGACGGTGGCAGCCGACGACGCGACCTCGTCCGCCCAGGTGCTTCGGCAGGCCGGGTTCGATCCGGTCAGGTTGGCCTGAGGTCGGGGCCGTGCGGGTTCGGATCACGCCGGCGGGAACCCTCGGCGGCACCGTGCGTGTGCCGGGCGACAAGTCCATCGCTCATCGTTGGTTGATCCTGGCCGCCACCGCCCAGGGACGTAGCGCTCTGGTTGACCTTCCTCCCTCTCTCGATGTGCGCTCGACGGCATCGTGTCTCGCGACGATGGTTCGCAGTGCTCGACCTGCACTCGAAGCCTGGGGTTCGGACGATCCGCCCGGGGGCGAGGGTCACGGTTCCACGTGGAACGTGAGGGTTCAGGGATCGGGCAGAACGGCACTTGCAGTCAAGGGTGAGGGCAGGTCGAGGCTCGTCGAGCCCGATGGTCCACTCGACTGCGGTAACTCGGGCACGACCATGCGGCTCTTGTCCGGGATCGTGGCCGCGGCCCCGTTCCACTCGGTGTTGACCGGCGATGCCAGCCTGCGGACGCGCCCGATGGAACGCGTCGCGGCGCCGCTGCGCGCGATGGGTGCCACGATCGAAACGAACGACGGCCGAGCGCCGCTCCATGTCGATGGAGGCTCCCTTCGGGGCGGCCGGTACGAGGCGTCCGTGCCGACGGCGCAGGTGAAGTCCGCTGTGTTGCTGGCCGGCCTGGACGCCGACGGTGAGACGACGGTCGTCGAACCCGAACCCACCCGCGATCACACCGAGCGCGCCCTGCGGGCGCTGGGCGGCCCGGTCGTCCTCGATGGTTCCACGATCACCGTGTCACGCTTCCAGCAGGGCGGCTTCGACGGCTCGGTCCCCGGCGATCCGTCGTCCGCGGCATTCGTGATCGCGGCGGCAGCCCTCACCGGCTCGGAGGTCACGATCGAGGGCGTGGGGCTCAACCCCACCCGCCTGCACTTCCTCGACGTGATGGCGCGTATGGGCGTGCATACGGAACGGCGCATCGAACGATCCGAGGTAGGTGAGCCGGTCGGTGATCTCTGGGTGGCTCCATGCCCAGGCCTGCGGCCGGTCCGTGTCGCAGCGTCCGAGATCGCCTCGGTGATCGATGAGATCCCGATCCTGGCGATGCTCGCACAGCACGCCGACGGCGACTCCTGGTTCCTGGGTGTGGCGGAGCTCAAGGTGAAGGAATCCGACCGCCTGGCGGCGATCGCCGAGGGCATCCTCGACCTCGGTGGCCACGCGGGCGCCGAGGGGGCCGACCTGGTCGTGGCGGGCGGAGGCTTGGAAGGCGGGACCGGCCGGTCCGGCGGGGACCATCGCATGGCGATGGCGCTCATGGTGGCAGCGCTCCGTGCGCGTGGGCCGGTCGAGATCCACGGCGTCGAGTCCGCCGATGTCTCGTTCCCGGGGTTCGTTCCGACGCTGAACGCCTTGGGGGCCTCGATCGAGGTGGTCGCATGACGGCTGGCCCGGTCCGAGTGGTCGCGATCGATGGCGCGGCCGGCAGCGGCAAGAGCACGCTGGCTCGTGGACTTGCCGCGCGGCTGGCGCTCCCGTACATCAACACGGGGCTCATGTACCGAGCGCTCACGGCCGCGGCCCTGGCCGAAAGCGCCTCGATCGACGACGAACCGCGCCTGGTGACCGTGATGGCGCGATTGAGGTTCAGCCTGGATGACTCGACGCCTCCGCAGCTCCAGGTCGACGGTTGGAGCGGTGAGGACTTGGTGACCCTCGACGTCGAGGCGAACGTCTCGTCGGTGGCCCGCCACCCAGGCGTCCGCACCCTCATGCGCGCCGTGCAGCGACGGATGGGTATCGAGCATGGCGCCGTGATGGAGGGTCGAGACATCGGCTCGGTGGTGTTCGACGATGCGCCGGTCAAGCTCTATCTGGAAGCGGACCCCACCGCGAGGGCGAACCGTCGAGTCAGCGAACGGAAGGACGTCCGTTCGGGCGGTGACGAGGAAGCCGTGGGACGTGCCCTGCTGCGCCGTGATGAACGCGATGCGATGACCAATCCTCACGTGCCCGCCGACGGCGCCATCGTGATCGACACCACCGACCTGGACGCTGAGGAGACCCTTCGAGCGGCGCTGGTGGCCGTCGAAGCGAGCGCACCGGAGCTGATCGCGTGAGTGCGGATGCTGCAGCCAGGGTTCCGCGCATCGCGATCGTGGGCCGGCAGAACGTGGGCAAGTCCACGCTGGCCAACCGGCTCTTCGGGGGCCGGGAGGCGATCGCACACGATCTGCCCGGCGTGACGCGCGATCGCGTGGAGCTCGAGGCCGTGTGGCGAGGGCGGCGGTTCGGGTTGGTCGACACCGCCGGATTCCTGTCCCGGGCCAGCGGCGTCGAGGCGCTGGCGGGTGCCCAGGCCGACCGCGCGATCCGTGACGCCGACCTCATCCTGTTGGTGGTCGACGCCTCGAGCGGCATCACCGAAGAGGACGGCGTGCTCGCGCGCAGGGTGCAGCGAGCGCCCGTCCCGGTGCTGCTGGTCGCCAACAAGGTGGATTCGGACCGTGACGAGGCCGACGCAGCGACGTTCAACGCGCTTGGGCTGGGTGAGCCCTTCGCCGTGTCCGGCATGCATGGTCGCGCGACCGGCGACCTGCTCGACCGCATCGTGGAGCTCTTGCCCGATGCGCCGGCTTCGATGGATGGAGCCGATCCGTTCCCCAGGTTCGCGATCGTCGGGAGACCGAACGTCGGCAAGTCCAGCCTGTTCAACCGGTTGATCGGACGAGACCGCACGGTCGTCGCGCCCGATGCCGGCACCACACGCGATGCTGTCGACGACGTCGTGGAGTGGCCGGACGGCCCCGTTCGTTTCGTGGACACCGCCGGCATGCGCCGTGAGGTGACGGTCAAAGGGGTGGAGTACTTCAGCTTCGTCCGCGCCACTCAGGCGATCGATCGGGCCGACGTGGCGGTCGTGGTGATCGAAGCCCCCGAAGGCTTCACCGTGGAGGACAAGAAGATCGCCAACAGGGTGATGGAAGCCGGTCGCGCCTTGGTGCTGGTGGCCAACAAATGGGATCTGGTCGAAGACAAGGACGACGTGTACCGCGACCTGACCCGCACCGTCACCCAGTTCGCGAACGCCACGGTCATGCGGACCTCGGCCACAGGTGGACGAGGGGTGCACCGTCTGCCGCCGGTGCTGCTCGACCTCCACGGTCGATGGACCTCGAGGGTGCCGACCTCGAAGGTCAACGCCGTGATCCAGCAAGCACAGCGGGAACGTCCCACGCCCCGGATCGCCGGCACGCTGCATTACGCCACCCAGGTTTCCTCAGGTCCCCCGACGTTCGCTATCTTCGGTGGCGCTCACGCTCCCGATCCCAGCTACCAGCGCTACCTGGAGAACCGCATCCGGCGCGAGTTCCACCTGGAAGGGGTTCCGATCCGCCTTCGGTTCCGCCCCCGGACGAAGAAGCCACGTCCCTAGTCCATAGGGGCGGTACACTCGGGCGGCATCGGGCCGTGGCGCAGCTTGGTTAGCGCGTCTGTCTGGGGGACAGAAGGTCGCCGGTTCGAATCCGGCCGGCCCGACCGATGAAGGGGAGCGGAGCGTCCGCGGCGGGATCGTCCGCGATCCTCACCGTTCCCAACCTGCTGTCCGGCATCCGAATCCTGCTCATCCCCGTGTTCTGCTGGCTCATCGTCGACCCGGACACGACCGGTGCGGGCATCGTGTTGTTCGGAGCGGTGGTCGCCACCGATTGGGTGGACGGTACCATCGCCCGGCGGACCGGCCAGGTCTCCGAACTGGGCAAGATCCTCGACCCCACGGCTGACCGACTGGCGATCGCGAGCGGGCTGATCGCCCTCATGGTCCGCGGCGCGTTCCCCGTCTGGGCGGGTCTGCTGATCCTGGTCCGCGACGCGGTGATCCTGATCGCTGGGGCCTACGTGTTGTTCAGTCGCCGCGTGCGCATCGACGTGCGTTATATCGGCAAGGTCGCCACGTTCTGCCTGATGGTGGCGGTGCCGGCGATCTCGTGGGCGCGACTCGGATACCCCCTCACGGCACTGGCGGCGGCCAGCGGCTGGATCGCCTTCGGTGTGGGCATCGTGGAGTACTACATCACCGCGGTCATCTACGCCGTGGACATCCGGCGCGCGCTCGCTTCTCGGTGAAAACGAGGTCGCCGAGGGGTATCGTTCGTCCCGTTGCTGTTCGGCCGGGCCGCGGTGGGCCGGCCGGGAAGGAGGACCGGTGGAGTTCCCTGACGATCTCCGCTACACGAAGGACCACGAGTGGGCGCGGGTCGAAGGCGGCCGGGTCCGCGTGGGGATCACCGACTTCGCGCAAGACGCTCTCGGCGACGTCGTCTACGTAGATCTGCCGGAGGTGGGCGCCACGGTGAGGGCCAACCAGGCGTTCGGCGAGGTGGAATCGACCAAGTCGGTGTCCGACGTCTTCTGCCCCTTGTCCGGCACCATCGTGGAGCGGAACCCGCTGATCGACGAGCATCCTGAGCTCGTCAACGAGCAGCCCTACGGCGACGGCTGGTTGATCGTCGTGGAGCTCAGCGACGACGGTCAGCTGGACGATCTCATGGACGCTGCGGCCTACCGCTCATTCGCTATCGAGACTTGAACCCCGTGCATCATCGGTCGAGCCTGACCCTTCGCGCGGGTCGAGGGTTGCGCCTCACTGCGGTTGAAGGTGGCTCTCAGCTGCGATAACGTCCAGTGTCCGTCGACCGTGGGGTCTGAGCCTCGACCTCGACGGTCGTTCGCAGGCCGACCCCGACGAGGACTTGACGGTGTTCTGTACCCGCTGTGGACATCCCAACCATGACGACGCGCGCTTCTGTGCGGAGTGTGGTGCTCCACTGCAGGAGGACTCAACCGTGTCGCTGACCGCGGTCGAGCCCGACGATGAGGGACACGATGAGTTCCCGTTCCCTCACGATGAACTGGCGGCGGGCCAGGCTCTGCTTCTGGTGAAGCGTGGACCCAATGCCGGGTCGACCTTCTTGCTCACCGAGCCCTTGACCTCCGTCGGTCGCAACGTCGACAGCGTGGTGTTCCTCGACGACGTGACCGTCTCGAGGGCCCATGCGGCCTTCGAACGACGTGACGGCGATGGTTTCGAGTGGTTCGTTCGAGACGTCGGCAGCCTCAACGGCACGTACGTCAACGGTGAGCAAGTCGACCAGACCAAGCTGGCGCCGGGGGACGAGGTCCAGATCGGCAAGTTCAAGCTGGTGTTCTTCTCGGCAGGGGAGTGATGGTGCAGATGGCGGGAACGCGCAACTACCAATCGATCGGGGAGGTGCTGGTGTCGGTGAAGACCGAGTTCCCCGACATCACGATCTCCAAGATCCGGTTCCTGGAAGCCGAAGGGCTCATCGAGCCCGAACGCACCCCGTCGGGCTACCGCAAGTTCTACGCGCAGGACGTCGACCGCCTGAAGTCGATCCTGCGCATGCAGCGCGACGAGTACCTGCCCCTGAAGGTCATCAAGGAGCGCTTGCTGCAGCAGGACGCCGATGTCGACGAAGACGGGGTGCCGTTGGAAACGTCGTCCGACGACGTCGAGGCGGAGGATGCGGCCGGCTCCGAGGGCGACATCGCCGACGCGCCCACCGGCCTGCAGATGTCCATCGAGGAGATGTCGGCGGCCACCGGGGTGGACCGCGACCGGATCCGCGAGCTCGAGTCGTTCGGCATCGTGGTCTCGCACGGTCCCGACGGTGCCACCTACTACGACGGCGACGCCTACATCGTGCTGTCGATCGTGAAGGACTTCTTCCGCTTCGGGATCGAGCCTCGCCATCTGACGATGTACAAGCACTTCGCCGACCGGGAGTCCACGTTCTTCGAGGCGCTCGTGGCACCGACGCTGCGCCAGAAGAACCCCGACGCCCGCAAGGCCGCCGCCCAGACCCTGTCCGACCTGTCCGTGACATCGCGCAAGTTCAAGCAGGCGCTCCTGCGCGTGAACCTGCGCGAGGACCTGCAGAGCGCGTGAATCCTCGCGCGGGCCGGTCCCTGGGCCGGTTTCTGGGCGGGTCCGCCGGCCGACGCGTCCTCATCGCCGCAGCCGTGGCAGCAGCCCTCGGCGTGCAGGCGATCGCCATCACGTTGGCGTCCGCCGGTCCGTCCGGTCCTCCACCCACACCCGTGCCACCCAACGGGTCACGATCCCCGTTCCCGCAGACGCTGGCGACCCCCGCCGTCCCGACGCAGCGCCCCCAGCTCGACGTCCCGTCTGCGCTGCTGGTGGACATGGAAGGCGGGCACGTGCTCTTCGCGAAGGCTCCGCAGGCGCGGCGGCCGATCGCCAGCCTCACGAAGGTCATGACCGCCATCCTGGTGTTGGAGCGTCTCGAGCTGGGGCAGCCGGTCACGGTGTCGCCTGCGGCGGTCTTCGAGCGCGACGAGTTCGGCGCGTCGTCGGTGCTGGGGCTTCGCGCAGGGGAGCGAAGGACCGTGCGCGAGCTGCTCGACGGACTCCTCCTCGGCTCGGCCAACGACGCGGCGGTCGCGCTGGCGATCGAGGTCAGCGGTTCCCAGGAGCGCTTCGTGGCGGCGATGGACCGCCGCGCGCGCACCCTGGGCATGCGATCGACCAGGTTCTTCTCGCCGAATGGGCTGGACGATCGGGGGCGCTCGAGCGCGAGCGATCTGGCGATCTTGGTCCGGAGCGCGTATGCGACGCCTGGCTTCGCTCCGATCGTTGCCGCCAAGTCCGCGACGATCGGATCGCCCCGGGGCATGAAGCCGCGCCACATCCAGAACCGCAACGCACTGCTCTGGCTCTACCCCGGCGCGATCGGCGTGAAGACGGGCTCCACGGCCGGTGCGGGCTACTGCGTGATCGGGGTCGCCGAACGCGACGGCCGCAGGTTGATGGCGATCGTGCTGGGGTCGCCCAACGAAGCGTTCTCCGAAGCCGCAACGCTGATGGACTATGGATACGAAGCGTTCACGGAACGGACGTTCGTGGATGCAGGCCAGGGTGTCGGCACGGTCGAGATCAGAGGCGGCTCGGTGCGCGCGGTTGCGGGCCGCGCACTCACGGCGCTCGTGCCTGCAGCAGACGCGGACCGTGCCGAGGAACGCATCGTGGTCGCAGCCGATGCGATCTTCCCTCCTGCGGTCGGCCAGCGCATCGGCACGCTCAAGGTCACGGTTCCCGGTCTCACCGTGGGCGCGGTGCCGGTGGTGGTACAGGAGGTTCCACCGCCTGCTCCGGCCGGTGACGACGCGTGGTGGGTCCGGGCGGCGGGCGCCGTGGGCGGCGCCCTCGCCGACGCGCTCGAGGGGGTGCTCGGCACGAGCTGACCGCGGCCCGCCACGTGCCGGGCCACCAGGGTCGCCCTGCTAGGCTCGCACCCGATGACGGAGGTCGCGAGCGTCCTGGTGGACCGCGAGGACGTCCGTCGCCGGGTCGAGGAGCTCGGCCGCACGATCACCGGGGACTACGTGGGGCGTGAGCCCGTGTTCATCACGGTCCTCAAAGGCGGCGCGATGTTCCTGGCGGATCTGATGCGCGCCGTCGATCTCCCGCTCGAGATCTACTTCATGGCCATCAGCCGCTACGGCGATGCCGATGAGTCGCTCGGTCGCGTGCAGATCCTGCTCGACGTCGATATCGATCTCGCCGGCCGGGACGTGATCCTGATCGAGGACATCGTCGACACGGGGCTCACGTTGCGGTACCTGCTGGGTGTGCTGCGCGCGCGTGGTCCCGCCTCCTTGGAGGTCTGCGCGCTGTTGGACAAGTCCGCCCGGCGCATCGTGCCCTTGGCCCCCCGATACGTGGGGTTCGACTGTCCGGACCGCTTCGTGGTGGGGTACGGTCTGGACTTCGCTGAGCGCTACCGCAACGTGCCCGACATCCTCCAGGTGCATGATGTCGATGCGTTGCAGTCCGACCCCGACGTGCTGATGCCTTGGCTCGCGATCGCCTGAGGCCAGGTTGCCCGACCGGGAACCCGCCGTTACGCTCGCAACGATGATCGAGATGGAGCTCACCGGCGTGCGCGTGGAACTCCCATCGAATCAACCCATCGTTCTGCTGCGGGAGCGAGGCGGCGAGCGCTACCTGCCCATCTGGATCGGGGCCGCCGAGGCCGCGGCGATCGCGCTGTCCTTGCAGGGAGTGGTCACGCCCCGGCCCATGACCCACGATCTGCTCAAGACCATCCTGGAGGATCTGTCGGTGGGCGTGCAACGCATCATCGTCACGGAGCTGCGCGAGTCGACGTTCTTCGCCACCATCGAACTGCAACGCAAGGGTGAGGACCTGTTGGTGTCGTCCCGGCCTTCGGATGCGATCGCCCTGGCCGTGCGGATGTCCGTGCCGATCTTCGCCAGCGAGGACGTGTTGGAGGAAGCCTCGATCCTGATCCCCGGCGACGAGGACGAAGAGGTGGAGAAGTTCCGCGAGTTCCTGGACAACGTCAGCCCCGAGGACTTCGAGAGCTAGGGAACGTTCCCGAGCTGGTGCTGGCCCGCGACGCAGGGGAGCGGGCCTACGTGCAGAAGAAGACCGTGACCCAGAGTTCGCCGTGCACCGTGGCTGCGCCCACCGCGGCGCGATCGAACCCACGGTTCAGGATGTGCGAACGGTGGGAGGCGCTCCGCATGAACGCCCGTTGCAGGTCGGCGACGTCGCCACCGGTCATGCCCACGTTCTCGCCCCAGGCGAAACAGTGCGCACCGTAGCGGCCGGGGCCCGAGGTATGCCACAGACGCCGGTGATGGGCCATGCGAAGGCTGTGCCGTTCGGCGACCCTCGACATGCGAGATGCCCGATCCAGCCGGTGGATGCCGTGCTTGGCCCGACTCTCGTTCGTGGCGTGGAAGACCTGCCAGCCGTAGTTGGGCGTGCCGGCCTGGGCGGCCGCGGGGCCCAGGACCATGAGTGCGGTCACGCTGATCGCAAGGAGCGTTTTCTTCATGTGGTGCCCATCCGGGGGGTCGAACTCCCTGATCCTTGGTAGTTCATTCGAGCTACTGCGCGTCATCGGCGGCGGTCCGCCACAACTTGAGCGCAGCTGCGCACGAAGGTGCCCGTAGGACCGTTGACATAGGCTCGAATGGGTCCTAGCCTGCGGAAACACATCGACGTGATTACGGAGCTGTCATGAGCGAACAGGGGTACCGCGCGCCGGACGCAAAGCGGATCGCGGGCATCACATATCGACAGCTCGACTATTGGACACGGACCGGTCTGGTGACGCCGTCGGTGAAGGACGCGCACGGTTCAGGGTCCCAACGGCTGTACTCCTTCCAGGACCTCGCAACGCTTCGCGTCATCAAGAAGTTGCTCGACACGGGCGTCTCGCTGCAGCGGGTCCGCAAGGCCGTGGAACACCTTCGGGGCATGCACCGGCGACCCCACGGGGTCACGCTCATGTCCGACGGCCAAGGCGTGTACGAGGCCCATTCGCCCGAGGCCGTCGTCGACCTGCTCAAGGGCGGCCAAGGTGTCTTCGCCATCTCACTCGATGCCGTCTACGACGATCTGGAGGACAGCGTCAACGCCCCGGCAGCGGTGAAGACGAAGAGCAAGCGGACGGCCGCGCAGGGATCGTGAGCGCGCAGCCGGCCCTGTTGGACGAGGCACCGCTCAAGAGTCAGAGCATCCGGTTCGCCCATGCCTCGGAACGTCAGTTCGCGCAGCTCCTGGATTTCTACGACATCCGGTGGGAGTACGAGCCCACCTCGTTCGATATCGAATGGGACCGGGAGGGACGGGTCCTGCAGCGTTTCACGCCCGACTTCTTCCTGCCCGAGTACGACCTCTACATCGAGATCACCACGCTGAACCAGAAGCTGGTGACCAAGAAGAACCGCAAGGTTCGGCGCCTCCGCGAGCGCTACCCTGAGATCACCTGCAAGATCTTCTACCAGCGCGACTACCTGTCGCTGGTGACGAAGTACGGACTGGAAGACGTGTCGGGGCCGGCCAGGACCACGCCGCGGGCCGCGCCCTCCGATCGACCGTCGTAGCGGTCGACCGTCCGTACACTTGGCCCGTGAGGTTCGCTCCGCACACCGACGACGAGATCCGCGACATGCTCGCGACGATCGGGCGGTCCTCGGTCGCCGAGCTCTTCGACCAGGTTCCCGACCCGGTTCGTCTGGATCGGGCGCTCGAGATCCCCGACGGCGTCTCGGAGATGGAACTGGTCGCCGACATGCGCGACCTGGCCGCCAGCGACCGGAACATGGATCAGCTGGTGTGCTTCGCGGGCGGCGGTGCCTACGACCATTACATCCCCTCGGTCGTGTGGGCCCTGGCGGGTCGCTCGGAGTTCTACACGTCGTACACCCCATATCAGCCGGAGCTGTCGCAGGGCGTCTTGCAGGTCCTGTTCGAGTACCAGTCGATGATCTGCGAGCTGACGGACATGGACGTGTCCAACGCCTCGCTCTACGACGGTGCCACCGCCCTGGTCGAAGCGGTGCACATGACCCTGGCATCGGGACGCATGCGCGTGCTGGTGTCCGACGGTGTCGACTCCCGCGCCCTCGAGGCCCTGCGCACCGCCGGGAGGGGAGCGGCCTACGAGCCCGAAGTGTTCCACGGTCACCCGGAGCCCGGCGGTGACGTGGCCGCAGTGGTCCTCCAGCACCCCAATGTGTACGGGGTGCTGGAACCCGTCCGCGATTCCTTCGCCGCCGCGCACGATGCGGGCGCCAAGGCGATCCAGGTGTTCGATCCGCTGTCGCTCGGCGTGCTGGCGACCCCCGGCGAGCTGGGTGCGGACATCGCGGTCGGCGAGGGCCAGGGTCTGGGCAACCACCTCAACTACGGAGGGCCCTACCTGGGCATCATCGCCGCTCGGAAGGGCGACGTACGCAAGATGCCGGGACGCATCGTGGGCGAGACGGTCGACGTGGACGAGACGACGGGCTACGTCCTGACGCTGCAAGCGCGCGAGCAGCACATCCGTCGGGAGAAGGCCAACTCCAACATCTGCACGAACCAGACGCTGATGGCCATCGCCGCCACCGTGTACCTAGGGTGGCTGGGCCCCGAGGGTCTGGGTGAGCTCGGCCGTCAGTGCGCGTCGAAGGCCGCGTACACGGCGGAGCAGCTCACCGCTCTGCCCGGGGTATCGCTGGCGTTTCCCGATGCGCCGTTCTTCAAGGAGTTCGCGGTGCGCTTGCCCCGGGCCGCCTCCGAGGTTCGCGAACGCATGGTCGACCGCGGGTTCCTGGCGGGGGTACCGATGCCGCAGGCAGGCGATGACCTCTTGGTGGTCGCCGTCACCGAGCGGCGCTCACGGCCAGAGATCGACGGGTTCGTCTCGGCCATGGGGGAGGTGCTCGCTTCGTGAGCCAGGGCGCGCCGATCCGCACGCAGGGGCCCGTGGGCACGACCGGCACCATCGTGGACCGCTCGGTGCCGGGCCGCCGGGCGTTCAGCTTGGCGCCGCTGGACGTGCCCACGGCCGAGATCGCGGCCGAGCACGCGCGCAAGGAGCCACCCCGCCTGCCCGAGGTCGCCGAGATCGACCTGATCAGGCACTACACACGCCTCTCGCAGATGAACCACGGTGTGGACACCGGCCCCTACCCGCTGGGCTCATGCACGATGAAGTACAACCCCAAGGCAGCGGAGACCGTCGCGGCCATGCCCGGATTCCAACGGCTGCATCCGCTGCAGCCCGACGCGACCGTGCAGGGCATGCTCGAGCTGCTCTGGCGCCTGGAACGGGCGCTGTGCGAGATCACCGGCATGGCGCGGGCCACGTTGCAGCCCCCGGCCGGGGCGTGCGGGGAGATGACCGGCCTGCTGATCATGCGCGCCGTGCACGCCGACCGTGGGGGCGAGCGGACCAAGGTGTTGATCCCCGACGCCGCCCACGGTACGAACCCGGCCAGCGTTCGTCTCGCCGGGTTCGAGGCGGTCAGCGTTCCGTCGGACGCGCGCGGTCTGGTGGACGTGGGGGCCCTGCGACCGCTGGTCGACGACCAGGTGGCCGGGCTCATGCTCACGAACCCCAACACGCTCGGCCTGTTCGAAGAGCGCATCGAGGAGATCACCGCGATGCTGCACGATGTGGGTGCCATCGTGTACTACGACGGGGCCAACCTCAACGCGATCCTCGGGCAGTGCCGTCCCGGCGACATGGGCTTCGACATCGTCCATATCAATACCCACAAGACGTTCGCGACTCCGCACGGCGGGGGAGGGCCGGGTGCCGGCCCGGTGGGGGTGACCCAGGATCTCGCCGATTACCTTCCGGCACCGATCGTGGCTCGAGACAGCGATGGGACCTACCGATGGGATCACGAACGGCCCCGCTCCATCGGACGCCTCCACGGGTTCAACGGGAACATGGGGGTCCTGGTTCGCGCCTACGCCTACGTGTTCCTCCACGGCGCGGACGGGTTGGCCGAGGTCAGCGAGCTCGCGGCGCTCAACGCCAACTACCTGGCCTCGCTGCTTCGGGAGGATTTCCCGCTCGCCTATCCGGACATGCCGCCGATGCACGAGTTCGTGTCGTCGGCGGAGACGTTGAAGCGCGACACGGGGGTCCGCGCGACCGACGTGGCGAAGCGGCTCATCGATCTGGGCTACCACCCGTCCACCGTGTACTTCCCGCTTGTGGTCGACGAAGCCATGATGATCGAGCCCACCGAGACCGAGTCCCGCGAAACGCTCGACGGGCTCGCGGCCGCCTTCCGCCAGGCCGCAGCCGAAGCTCGCGCCGATCCGGAGGTGCTGCACGAGGCGCCGCTCACCACACCGGTCCGGCGCCTCGACGAGGCGCTTGCGGCTCGTCAGCTCAAGCTCCGGTGGAACGTCGGGACATCGGAGGGATCGAGTGCCTCCGAAGCAGCGGGGGGAGACCGCTGATGACCGCGCCTCGGGGAGCGTTTCATGCAAGGTGACATAATGGACGTTATGGGCGTTCGCGCCCTGCGAGGCAGGAGGACCGCATGAGCACCGCACCGATCGTGTTGGTACCCGGGTTCTGGCTCGGCGCGTGGGCATGGGACGAGGTCGTCGCCGCCCTGCGCGCCGACGGGCACGAGGTCACGGCGGTGACGCTGCCCGGTCTCGAGTCGGAGGACGCCGACCGGTCGTCGATCACGTTCGAGGACCACGTCGCGGCGATCTGCGAGGCCGTGACGGCGACGGGACGACCCGCCGTGCTCGCCGTACACAGCGGCGCGGGGGCTCCCGGCTACGCCGTCACCGACCGCATCCCCGAGCAGATCGCGTCGATGATCTACGTCGACACCGGTCCCGCCAAGGGGGCGCTCGACCCCGACGTGACCGACGCGGAGGTGCCGCTCCCCTCTCGTGAGCAGCTCGAGAAGGACGAGAACCTCGACGGGCTCACGGCCGAGCAGCTCGAGACCTTCCGGCTGCGGGCCGTCCCCGAGCCGGCGGCGGCCCTCCGCGAGGCGGCCGATCTGACCAACGACGCGCGTCTCGGGGTGCCGAGCACCGTGATCTGCACCGGCTTCAGCGCCCAGGAGTACCAGGACGCCATCAAGGAGGGTTATCCGTTCCTCGCAGGCCTGGCCGAGCTCCGTAACGTGTCCTACGTCGACATGCCGACGAGCCACTGGCCGATGTGGTCGCGGCCCCATGATCTGGCCGCGCTCATCGGGGACGCGGCGCGGACGGCCGGAACCGCCGCTGGAAGCCCCACAGCGTGACCAGCCAGAGCGCCTCTGCGACGATCCTCCGCGAGATCTTGGAGTGGCCGTGCTCGCGTTCGCGGAACGTGATGGGAACCTCCGACATCGCGTAGCCCAGGTCCCACGTCCGCATCACCAGCTCGATCTGGAAGCCGTATCCCTCTGAGGCGACGGGCTGGCGCATCAGTTCCTCGAGGGCATCCGCGCGATAGACGCGGTAGCCGCTGGTCGCGTCGTGCAGGGGAAGGCCCAACATGAGGCGGGCGTAGACGTTGCCAGCGCGTGAGAGGGTCACGCGAACGCGACTCCAGTTCGACACCGAGCCTCCGGGCACGTAGCGAGAGCCCACCACCACGTCGCTGTCGGTCGAGGCCGCGTCGAGCAGCGCCGGCAGTTCCGAGGGGTCGTGGGAAAGGTCGGAGTCCATCTCCACGATCAGGTCATACCCCTCTCTGAGCGCCAGCTCGAATCCTTGAAGGTAGGCACTGGCCAGGCCGGACCTGTGGGAGCGCTCGAGCAAGCGGATGTGAGGATCGGTCGCCATCGCGTCGCGGACCGCCTGGGCGGTGCCGTCGGGCGAGGAGTCATCCACGACCAGGATGTCGACGTCGTGCGGGGCGGCGCGCACACCCTTGAGCACGCGTTCGATCGTGGCGCATTCGTCGTAGGTGGGCAGGATCACCAGGGTGCGGGCACCCGGCCGCAACGGTTCCGGCGCGGCGCGTGTGGCTGTTCGACGCCGTGGCACCACGAAGGCCAGCACGATCGAGGCAAGCAGGAGCCAGGGGAGCCAGTCCCCCAGCCGTACGTACCAGGTGCGTTGGTCGGAAGACCGGATGGTGCCCCGCAGGATACCGGCGCGGAACAGCCCTTGCGATGCCACCACGCGCCCTGACGGATCCACGAATGCGCTGATGCCCGAGACGGCGCCATTGATCACCCAGCGGGCGTCCTCGATGGCCCGCATCTGCGTCATCTGCAGGTGCTGGGCACCGGCCGCGGTGAACCCGTACGAGGCGTTGTTGACCGTCACCACCAGGAAACCGGCCCCATCGTTGACCATGGCCCGTGGGATATCCGGGAAGGCGTTCTCGAAGCAGATCGGGGTGCCGATCGAGCCGAGCCCTTCGACGGCCAGGGTGTCCACCTGCTCCCCCGGCGTGCGATCGATCGGGATCTGATCGATCGCATCGATCCACTGCAGTCGCGATCGGAACGGCACGTACTCCCCGAAGGGCACCAGGTGCACCTTGTCGTAGCGGCCGTCGAGATCGCCCGCCCCGTCCAACAACACCACGCTGGTTCGCTGGCCCCCTTCGGCGTCATCCAGCACGGCCCCGATCAGCGTCGGCGCCCCGACCTGGGCCACCGCGTCCCGCACGGCCGCGACCGTGGCCGGATCCTCGGCCGCCGCCGGGTCCAGGGCTCCCTCCCCCCAGATGGCCAGGTCGGGAGGCTCGTCGTCGAGCTGCCGGTGCAGCTCGGTGTTCAGTTTCGCCACCTCGATGTCCTCGTCCGAACCGGTCGCGGCTCGGGCGGCGGCCTCTCGCACGTCCACCTGGATCGCGGCCACGTCGATCGGCGGCCCGTGGGCCGCTCCGAACCCGATCGCGGCGGGCGCCACCCCCACGATCAACGCCAGCGTCAACGCGATCGCTACGGTGCGGCGGGTGCCGGTCCCCTGTTCGTCGATGATCGCGGTGACCCACAGGGCGTTGATCGCCGCCACGGCGAAGGTGACGCCCCAGACCCCGGCCACGGTCGCCAGGCGCACCGTGACGCGGTTGTCCACCTGTGAGACGCCGAGGCCGCCCCAGCTGAACCCGCCCAACGGCCATGCCGAGCGGATCCAGTCCAGGACCGTCCAGAGCGCCGCCGTGGACATGGCGCTCACGATCGGCCGGCCGGGGCGGCGCAGCGCGGGTGTGATGAGTCCGAACAGGGCCACCGACAGGGCGCACAGGAGCGTCAGGGCCGTCCACGCCAGCGTGCCGAATCGCCAGATCCAGTAGATCGTGGCGCCGTAGAAGGCCAGCCCGAAGATTAGGCCCAGCACGAATCCGCGCAGAGGGCGGGCATCCCACAGGAGCCACACGAGCGGCCCCAACGCGACGAAGGCGATCGGCCAGAACCCAACAGGAGGGAACGCCGTCGACAGGGCGAGACCGGAGAGCAGGGAGATCAGGAGCGCGAGCGGAAGTTGAGGGCGCGCCCTCAGGCGCAGTCGCGGCACAGCATCTTCTTCTTGTCCGCCAGCTGACCGCGGTGCTTCACCAGGAAGCAGCGCTTGCAGACGAACTCGGTCTCCTGCATGGGGACCACCCGGGTGTCCGCCTGATCGCCGGCGAGCTTCTCCTCCTTGGTGAGGGGGAGGGCGACCTCCTCTTCTTCCTCGGCGGCTTCCTCCGCGGCCTCCTGCTTGGTGAGCATCACCTGGATCGACTCCACCTCACCGACGGGAGCGGCCGGGTCCGGGGGAACGGTGGCGTCGGCGAGCTCAGCCTCGCTGGGCTCGTCCTCGTCGACGTCGTCGTCCGGCTCGGCCTCGGCCTGCGGCTCCGCCTCGTCCTCGATGGGTTCGTCGACTTCGCTCATGGTGTCGTTCATCTCGTCCTCGTCGGGGGTCGCTGGGCCCCGATGCGCGCGGATTGTACTGCCAGTCGCCGCTTCTGCAACGCAAGCGCCTGTGGGAACGTTCGAGATCCCGGTTCCATTCCCGCGGCCATGATGTCGTTGCCCGGACGCTTGGACACCGGGCATGGCAAGGACCCAAGAGACCTTTGGGGCCGCGACGCCGGGGCGCCGCGTTCTCTACTCAGCCTCTTGGGTCCTGCCGGCGCCTCCCCCAGGCCATCACTGGCCGACGGTGGCGCAGTTCGAACGCTACGACCGGCGGGCGGTCAGGGTCAACCCCGCAGTGCCCAGGAACGATGACGATCCGTCGGTGGGACCGGAAGGGTCCGCTCTCTCAGCCGGCGAAGACCTCCCGGCCGAGCGAGACGGTCAGCACCGGTCGGATGCCATCGATCTCGGCAACCGTGAGCGGATCGTGCTCGAAAGCGGCGAAGTCGGCATGCATGCCCGGCGCGAGGGCACCCTTCTTCTCCTCTTGATGGCCCACGCGTGCCGAGCCGATCGTGTGCAGACGCAGCGCAACCGCCCGTGATACACGCTGCGCCGCGTCGTGATGACCCTCGAGCGAGGCGATGCAGCGCATCGGGTCCAGCGGCGTGACCGGGGCGTCCGACCCCACTCCCACCTCGACGCCCCGGTCGATCAAGGTGCGGAAGGGGTTCATCGCCCGCGCCCGATCCATGCCGAGCCGCTGCTCGTACAGCCCTCCTCGGCTCCCCCACTCGCGGTCGAACGCCGGTTGGATGGACGCGGCAAGGCCCAGGACCGCCGCGCGTTCGATCTGGGCGGTCGAGATCATCTCGACGTGCTCGATCCGGTGCCGGCGCGCCCGGAAGTGCCGCCGCTCGCGCGAGTCCGATGCCTGGTAGACGCGCTCCCACGCTTCCAGCACCTGCTCGATCGCGCGGTCACCGATCGCGTGCACGCCCACCTGGAGGCCGGCCGCGTGTCCTCCGTGGAAGAACTCCGCGAGCTCGTCGTCCGAGTACGACTTGGCCCCGATCGAGTCGGACCCCTCGTACGGGATGAGCAATGCGGCCGTTGCCGCTCCGATCGAGCCATCGGTGGGCAGGTCGCCCCCTACTGCGGTGAGGCGATGCTGGATGGCGACCGACAGATCCATGGTGGCCACGATCGGCATGGCGTCGACCGGGAGGCGGCTCCGCTGCTGCAACAGCACCCGGAGATCGGCGTCTCCGTGCGAGTGCGGCATCGCCATCTCGTGCACCGCCGTGATACCCCGCGAGGCGGCGACGCCTGCGGCCCTGAGCTGCAGGGACTGGAGCTCGTGGTCGGAGAGGGAGGCGAGCACCCACCTGCCCACGGTCTCGTTCGCCTCGGTGATGAGCACGCCCGTCGGAAGGCCGTCATCGTCTCGAACCAGCCCCGGGGACCCGGAGGCACCGCCATGCTCGATCGCCACGGCGTTGGCGAGCGCCACGTGCCCATCGATGCGCCTGATGACCAGCGCTCGACCCGTCACGTCGTCGAGCTCTCGAGCGGTCGGCAGGAGCGGCTGGTCCCAGCGTGTCTCGTCGTAGCCCTGGAGGTAGACGGGGCCGTCGCCGGGCGTGGCGACCTCGCGAGCGGCGGCGGCCTTCAGCAGGTCGCCAGCGGACCGAGCCGCTTCGACGTCAGCGTTGGCGAGCGAGAGCCCAGTCGCGGTGAGGTGCACGTGG
Organism: uncultured Actinomycetes bacterium; assembly: GCA_963821935.1. GTDB lineage: Bacteria > Actinomycetota > UBA4738 > UBA4738 > HRBIN12 > JAOUEA01. The sequence goes on from CAWGFM010000001.1 coordinate 44,730, forward strand.
GCATCGATGAACCCCGGCACGATCGTGGCGCCGGGCAGGTCGATCACACGGTCGGCGTCCGGGGGATCGCCCGAGCCGACGCGTTGCACGTGCCGTCCGTCGACCAGGAGCCACTCCCCCGACTCGGGGTGGCTCTGGGTCCGGACGCGAGCGGCGCGGTAAAGGGTCCTCATGGCGCGCGTAGCATCGCACGCTCGCGTGCGGCCGGTGAGTATCCTGCCGGGCCCAACAGCCGGCGTGCCGCCTCGATCGGATCGTCCATGATCGTGGTCTTGGACAGGTTGGCCTGCAGCCCATCCTCCGCCAACGCGCGTTGGAACGCGTCCCTCGCTCGGATCGCGGCCGAGTGGTCGGGGCATACCGCCACCACGTCGTCGACCCACCGCAGGTGGACCACCCCTTCGGCCCTGATCGCGCGATCGGCGTGCGTCAGCACCGCGTTGGCGAGGGGGGCGGACGGCACCGGTCCCACGGGGAGCCCGACGATGCCACGCTCCGCGAACCCGCGGATGACGGAGACGACACCATCCACATCGATGGGCGGGCACCCGAGACGCCGCAGCGCCCGGTCGACGATCGGGGGCCGGATCGAGGTGAAACACGAGTGGACATCGCCCACGAACACGGCCGCTCCCGGGTGGGAGGCGAGCTGTGCTCGCAGCAGCGATCGGAAGATCCGGCGCGACCGCCTCCAGTCGTCGAGCACGACCTCGGAGCCGACGGCGAGCGCTCGGTCGGCGACCACGCAGGCTCCCAGAGCAGATCCGATGGTGGGCACCACCCTGGCGACGGCGGCCGCGTAGGCGCGGCGGTCGCCGGGACCGAGGATCGCGATCTGTCGCGTGCCTCCGCAGGGCTTGTCCACGGGGACGAGGTGGATCGGTGACGACGTGGACGAACGAGCCGGTCGGTCGGGTTGGGACGGGGCCACGCTTCCTCCTGGATCGATCGCGACGGTGGCGGGTTCCAGGAGGGAGGAGCGGTTCCCGCGTGGTGGTGTCTACACGCGCGGGAGCGCCGGGGCAATCGGCCGCAGGCCGAGGCTTCCCTCCCCCAGGCCCATCCCCCGAGCCCCTCCCCCGCTGCTCGCTTCGGGCCAACCTCGACCTAAGATGGCGCGCATGCTGGACGAGCGAGACCTCGAGATCATCGTGGCGCTCCAAGACGACGCCCGCGCGACCTACGCCGACGTGGCCTCGCAGGTGGGCCTGTCGGCGTCGTCGGTGCATGACCGCGTCCGCAAGCTGGAGCAGCAGGGGGTGATCCGGGGCTACACGGCCGTGATCGATCCCGAAGCGATCGGGCTGTTCGTCACCGCGTTGATCGCTGCCTCACCGCTGGACCCGACGCAGGCCGACGACCTTCCCGACCGGGTGGCCGAGTTCCCCGAGGTCGAGGACTGCTTCAGCGTGGCGGGCGAGACCAACTACATCCTCAAGGTTCGGACACGTACCACCACGGACCTGGAGGACCTGATCCGGCGCCTCCGCGAGAAGGGCAGCGTGTCGACGCGAACCACGATCGCGCTCTCGATCCCGTTCGAAGGGCGCCCCAAGCGCCCCTGACCACCACGATCCCTTCAGCCTCGCGGCCTCACACGCCGATATCCTCCGGAGGGCTTACGTTCCGGACCCGAACCCCCATAATGATTTCCATGACCTCGCGGATCCTTCCTCGGAGCCTGGTCGCGCTGGGAGCCGTGCTCCTGGTGATGCTGTCGGCGTGTGGGCAGCCGGAGTACCGGTACGTACGGAACACCGAGGCCCGCACCGCGTTCAAGGTGCCGCACGACTGGCAGGTCTTCGACGAGACGCAGGCGGGCGCGGGTCAGGCGTCCACGCCCGACCCGGTCAATTGGCTGATCGGCCTCGACGGTGACCCTCAGCCCGCTGCGGGTCACATCCTCAGCTCGCAGGATGAGCTGGCCACCGAGTACCCCCAGGGCATCGCGGCCGTCATCACCCTCAACTCCCGGCTCCGGGATCAAGCGAACGTGGGAACGCTGCGCAACCTGGTCCTTCCCGTGGACGGGCTTCAGGAAGAGGTGGGTGCCGACGCGGTGACGCTGCTCGCCTACGACGATCGCATCGTCAAGGACGGCTTCCGCGGCATGCACATGGAGGTCCAGGTGGCGGATTCGGCCCTCAAGACCTACAACGCCGGCGCGGCCGCGTCCAGCTCGGAGCCCGGCTTCGCGGGCGAGAGCTACATCCACATGACCCAAACCGCGTACTACGATCCCACCACCGACAAGGTCTACTTCTTGGCCGTGCTATGCGAGGCCAACTGCTACAGCCGCAACCGTGGCGACATCGAAACCGTGATCAACTCCTGGGCGGTGATCCCGTGAGCAAGGAAAAGCGGCACGACATCGCGGCCGTGATGGACCGGCCATCGCGGCCTCGGCCTTCCGAACGCACGACCCGTGCGAAGGCGGCGACGTGGGACCGGATCAAACTCCTCCTCCTGCTCTCGATCCTGTGGCTGGCGGGCCTCGCCGTCATCTGGTCGACGACGGTGAAGCCGCTCGCCGGTCCCTTCTCTGACGCGATCAGACTGGCCGTCGCCGACTACGCATGGATCTTGATCTTGATGGCGATCGAGTTCGTGCGCCAGATCCACTACTTCTTGGAGGAACGGTCCAAGGGGTACTACCGGTTCTGGCAGCACGGCGTCTTCGGCGGCATGAACCGTGGCCTGGGGTCCATGAACGAGTGGACGCGCTACCGGGTGGGCCGGGCGGTCAAGTTCCTGCTGATCCTGTTCGTCCTCAGCACGCTCATGGGCCGCATCTTCAACACCGATCCGGTGTGGCTGGGCATCGTGGAGGCGCCGTCGCGATTGGTGAGCGCGCTCCCCTTCGTCTTCCAGCTGGCCTTCGGGTTCTTCTTCGTGATGTTCCAGTTCATCGGCCTGTTCTGGTTCTTGTCTCGCGGCGGCATCGACACGATCATGCCCGACGAGATCGAGACCCGATTCGACGACGTGAAGGGCCAGGACGCGGCGCTCGGACAGCTGAAGGAGACCTTGGTCTTCCTGGAGGATCCCGAAGCGATCGAGTCCCGAGGTGGGTACGTTCCCGGCGGCATCCTGCTGTGGGGGCCTCCCGGCACCGGCAAGACCCTCATGGCGCAAGCGGTGGCGGGCGAATCGGCCAAGCCCTTCGTGAACGTCGACGCCGGGGCCTTCATCAACATGTTCATGGGCGTCGGCATCCTCAAGGTGCGATCGCTCTACCGAAAGCTCCGGAAGCTGTCCATGCGCTACGGCGGCGCGATCGTGTTCATCGACGAGGCGGACTCCCTGGGCAGCCGCGGCTCCCAGATCGCGACCGGGTTCGAGCCCAGTGCCACACCGTGGACGACCTCGACCACCTGCAACGGCTTGGCCTACGTGTCGCACGCGGGCCGCCACGCCACGTTCCACGGTGGCCTGGAACCCGCAGACGGCGTGCCTGGGGGCACCAAGGACTCCATCATGATGGGCGGCATGGGGGGCGGCGGCGGGGGCACGCTGCAGGCCCTGCTGGCCGAGATGTCGGGCCTGACCAAGCCGAAGGGCCTCATCAACAAGATCCGCAAGATGCTGGGCATGAAGCCGAAGCCTCCGCCCAAGTACCGGATCCTGCACATCTTCGCCACCAACATGCCGAGCACCCTGGATCCGGCCATGCTGCGGCCCGGGCGCGTCGACCGCCAGTACAAGGTCGGCTACCCCCAGAAGCAGGGGCGCAAGTCCACGTTCGACTACTACCTGGCCAAGGTCCAGCACGACGTCACGCCCGAGCAGGTCGACAAGCTTGCCACGATCACGCCGTACTTCTCTGGTGCCTCGATCAAGGACATCGTGAACGAAGGACTGGTCATCGCCATCAGAGACCAGCGTGAGCTGGTCACCTTCACCGACGTCGTCGAGGCCAAACAGCTCAAGCAGCACGGTCTGCCCGATGAGCACGAGTACATCGAGCGGGAACGGCACTCCGTCGCGGTCCATGAGGCATGTCATGCCGTCGTCGCCTACCGGCTGCGCAAGCACGCCGTGATCGACATGGCCACGATCGAACGGCGTGGAGACGTCGGGGGGTTCGTCTCGTCGATCCCGCCGGAGGACCAGTTCGTGCAGTGGCGTTCCGAGCGCGAGATCGACGTCATGACGGCGCTCGCCTCCCTCGCCGGTGAGCGCATGTTCTTCGACGGCGATCACACCATGGGGGTCGGCGGCGACATGCGGGCGGCCACGGCGATGACCACGCAGGCCCTTGCCTACTACGCCATGGGCGACACGATCGCCGCGCGCTCCGTCACGCTCGCGCCCATGGGGTCGCAGCCGATCGAATCGGGCGGTGACCGAGCCCTCTTCGACTCCCGATTCGGCGAAAGCGTCGAGGCCAAGCTGGGAGCCTTGTACGAAGACACCTGTGAGCTGCTGGAGGACAACCGCGCCGAGGTGCTGGCGGTCGCGCATGCGCTGGAGACCGCCAAGACGATCACCGGTGACGACGTGGCGGCCATCATCGAGGGCGAGCCCGGCCCCTCGATCGACGGCAGCCCCTACCACGAGCCGTTCTTCCGCCAGATGCTCATCAACTATCACGAAGCCGTGTTGCGGGCTCACCGTGAGCACGCCGGCGTCGAGAGTCGCATCCCCGTCCCGGTGCCGCCGCCGCCCGTCGAGGTCACGTCCGTGGCCGAGCCCGGTCTCGGCAACGGGCAGGTACGCCAGCCCAGGATCGGCATCGATCCACATTCCCCGCCTCGGCCGGAGGGTTCCTGACCGTTCGCGACCGGACGGTTCGCCGGTTCGGCCCGGGTATCCTCATGGGCCATGCGGCTCTATGACTCCCTGACCCGTCGGGTCCACGATGTCGCCCCGCTCGATGCGGGGCACGTCACCATGTACACCTGCGGTCCCACCGTGTACCGCTCCGCGCACCTCGGCAACCTCCGCACTTTCATGCTCGGTGATCTGATCCGCCGCGCGTTGGTGTTCGAAGGGCTCCGCGTCACGCAGATCATGAACATCACCGACGTCGGCCACATGACGGACGAGAGTTCCACCGACGCGGTCGACAAGATGGCGCTCGCCGTCGAGGACGAAGGGCTGCAGCCGCTCGAGATCGCGCAGAAGTACGCCGACGCCGTCTTCGCCGACGCCGCTGCGGTGGGCATCGGGCCGGCCGACCGGTACCCGAAGGCCACCGAGCACATCCCGGAGATGATCGAGCTCACCCAGACGCTGATCGACCGTGGGCACGCCTACGTCACCGAGACGGGCAGCGTCTACTACGACGTCACCTCGTTCCCGGGGTACGGCTCGCTCAGCGGCAACACGCTGGACAAGCTTCGCGACGGCCACCGTGATCTGGAGACCGATGTCAACAAGCGGCACACCGCCGACTTCGCGCTCTGGAAGGCGGCGGGCCCGGGCCGGCTCATGAAGTGGGACTCACCGTGGGGTGAAGGGTTCCCGGGCTGGCACATCGAATGCTCCGCCATGTCCATGAAGTACCTGGGTGATCGTTTCGACATCCATACGGGCGGCAACGACCTTCGCTTCCCTCACCACGAAGACGAGATCGCGCAGTCCGAAGGCGGCGTGGGCCACCAGGTGGTCTCCATCTGGGTCCACGGGGGACACCTGCGTCAGTCGGGGCAGAAGATCTCCAAGTCCACCGGCAACGTCGTGCATGTGTCCGACCTGGTCGACGCGGGCCTCGATCCGCTCGCGTTCCGATGGTTGACGTTCCAGTCCCAGTACCGGTCGGAGATGGATTTCACATGGGAGGCGATGGAGACCGCGGACCGGCGGGTCAAGCAGCTCCGCCGGCGTGTGGCCGGCTGGGGCGAACCCGCCGCCGACCTGGGCGAAGGGGCCGGCGAGTTCGATGCGCGCTTCCGTGAGGCTGTCGCCAGCGACCTGCACATGCCGGGCGCGGTCTCGGTGGTGAACGAGCTCGTCTCCTCCCCCGACGTGCCCGGTCCCGAGAAGAGCGCGTTGCTTCGAACCTGGGATCTCGTCTTGGGTCTGGATGTGGACCGCGAGGCCCTCGAGGCCTGGGAGCCCACGGACGTCATGCTGGCGCGCATGGCCGAACGCGATGAAGCCCGGGACGCCAAGGACTTCGCCACCAGCGACCGGATCCGCGACGAGCTGACCGCCTTGGGCCTGGAGGTCATGGACACACCCGACGGCACGAAGGTGCGCCCCCGGCGGATCGTCAGGCTAGTTGACGAGCTGGAGGGCTCGCGTGGAACGGTTCAGTCGTTCGACGCCGTCGTCGGTGACGGCCACGATGTCCTCGATGCGTACGCCGAACGAGCCCTCAAGGTAGACCCCGGGTTCTACGGAGAACGTCGTGCCGGGCTCCACGAGCCACCCGTTGCCCTCGATGATGTAGGGAGGCTCGTGCACCTCGAGCCCGATCCCGTGCCCCGTGCGGTGGATGAACCGGTCGCCGAAGCCTGCTTCGGCGATGATGCTGCGCGCGGCCCGGTCGATGTCGTGGCATGACACGCCGGGCCGCACCGCCTCGCACGCCGCTTCCTGCGCCCGGCGCACCGTCTCGTACACGCGCTCGAACCCGTGGGGCGGCTCGCCGACCGCCACGGTCCTGGTGGTGTCGCTGAAGTAGCCACCGAGCTCACCGCCGAAGTCCAGGACGACGGCGTCCCGAGGCAGGATCGTGCGGCCGGTGGGCTCGTGGTGGGGCGACGCCGCGTTCGGCCCGCTCCCCACGATCGTGAACTCCGCGCGGCCGTGGCCGTTCTGCACCAGCAGGTCCGCCAGATCGGCAGCCACTTCCTCTTCGCGCCGGCCTTCGAACCGCATCGTGCAGATCTGCCGGAAGGTCTCGTCGGCCCCCCTCGCTGCCCGCCGCAGGGCGGCCAGCTCGTCCGGGCCCTTGACGGCGCGGAGCCTGCCGATCAACGGGGAGGCCGGCTCGAACCGAGCATCGGGAAGCACGCGTTGCAGCTCGAGCACGTGACTGGCCCAGGTCCGGTCGGCGACCGCGACGCGTCCGGCGCCCGAGAGCGCAGCGGCCGAGATCGCGTACGGGTCGTCGCTGTCCCGCCACCCGGCGATCGTCAGGGCGGACGCTGCGGGCCCATCCTCGGCGAGGGCTCGTTCCAGCTCGGGGACCACCAGGATCGGTTCGTCGTGTGGCTGCAGGATCAGCAGCGTGGGTCGCGGCAACGGCATGGGGTCGTAGCCGATGAGATAGACCATGTCGGGCGAGGGAGCGACCACCACCGCGCTGACATCGCCATCGACGGCGAGCTGCGACAGATGGGTCAAGCGTTCCCGGTATGCATCCAGGTGCAGGCGAGCCACGGTCATGATGCTCCTCTCACATCTTGAACAGGATCTGTTGCGGCACCACCTGGAACGTGGCCGGTGTCAGACCCATCGCGGTCCCGTCGGCCACCACGGCCAGCGGACGGTCGCCCTCGATCGCGAAACGGATCTTGGCTCGGAGCTCGGTGATGTTGGGATCGGGCACGTGATCGCCATGGCGCAGGATCCGGGGCATCATCGTGTACGCATCCGATTTCTGGCCGGTGAAGACCAGGGCATCGAGGACGCCGTCGCCGGGCCACGACCGCGGGGACATGCGCAGGCCACCAGCCGTGAACTGGGCGTTGCCCACGATCACCTGGAAGGCCGTGCCCTGCCAGGTCTTCGTGTCGTAGGAGACCCGCAGAGCCCGGCGCCGCGCCCGGACGTAGCCGCCCCAGAACCCCAGGAAGGACCGCACCCGCTCCCCCGACCAGGCCGGCACTCGGGCGCGGCCGATCGTCACCAGCGCACCCAGTCCGATCTGCGCCGCGTTGGCTGCGTAGGCCGTGATCTCAGCCCCCTCCGCCGTGCGGCACGTGATCTTCATGACGTCCATCGGGTAGGTCGTCTCGCCCAGGAGTCGTTGCACACCGCCTTCGGTGTCCCGGGGCAGGCCGAAGCTGCGCACCAGGTCGTTCCCGCCGGTGGCCGCCACGACCCCAAGGACCGGCTCGGGCACGATGGGGGCGCCGTCGCGGAACATGCCGTTCACGACGTCCCGCACCGTGCCGTCATCGCCCACCGCCACGACGAACCGGACGCCACGGTCCAACGCCGATGCAGCGGCGCGCCGGGCCTCGTCTGGCCGGTTCGTCACCGTAAGTCCATAGTCCAGATTGCGATCCGCGAGCGCGCGTTCCAGGGCAGGAAGCTCGGCTCCCACCCTGCCGTGCCCGTCGGACGGGTTCGCGATCACGGCGAGGCTTCCGAACGGACTGGCCACGATGCCGGCCATCCGCCTAGAGGCCGGTATAGGCGACGACGCCGCGCAGCACCGCGTCGCGAGCGTCGGCGAACCGGCGCGCCGCGGCCGGCTCGGCGACATCTTCAACCTGGCGCAACAGGTCCAGGAGCTGCTTGCAGTTGCGCACGAAGTCGCCGGGGGCCATCTCGGTCTCGTGCAGCACGTCCTCGAGCGGCTTGCCTTCTGCCCAGTGGAAGATCGGCGCTGCGAACCCCTGCTCCAGGTCACGGCACAGCTGCACGTGGTGTTCGTCCTCGGTCCGACGAACGCTGCGCCAGAGTCGCTGGAGCCACGCGAACCGCTCTCGGGTCAGCTCGGTGGGCATCTCGCCCGACAACGGGACACGTTCGCGCCCCTCGTAGACGACCGAGGAGAGCAGGGCAGCGACCTCCGATGCAGACAGGTCGTCGAACAACCCCTTCGCCAGCGCCTCGGCCACGACGATATCGGCCTCCCCGTAGATCCGGGAGAGCGTGCGGCCTTTCGGAGTCACCACCCAGTCCTGGACGTATCCAAGATCCTCGAGCACGGCCAGGACACGGTCGAACTGGCGCGCGAGCGTCTCGGTGCGCACGCGGATCCGGCGTTCCACGCCCTTCAGCGCCCGTTCCTTCTCGTCGACTCGAATCGCCCACCGTTCGTGCTTGGCACGTTCGGGGCACGCCGCGCACGGGTGCTCGGCCGCTTCGGCCTCGAGCTTGACGGCACGCTTCTCCACGGCGGGATCCGCCCGGGGCTTCGGTGCCTTCGGGTGCTTGATCTGCAGGGACACCAGCTTGGATGCGATGTCACGCCGGTATCGGTTGGATCGAGGACTGCCCGAACGAGGCAGCGGGATGTGCGTGAGGACCGCCGGGGGGTCGACGAAGTCTCGCACCGTAAGCCGGAAGACGCGACGATCGGCAGCGACGACGGTGGGTTTGCCGTCGCGTTTCGACACCACCACCGCGACGCCACCTCGCCGGCTCCCGGGGACCTGCATCACGTCGCCGGGGCGAAGACCGGCGACGGCTGAGCGCACCGCCTCAGTCCTGGCCTTGTCTCGCCCCATGCGATCGTCCTCGCGCAGGCGCGCGGCCTTGCGGAGCAGCCCCCAGTACTCGTCGAAGTCGCCCAGGTGGCACGCCATGTTGGTTCGGTAGCCCTCGATCGCCTCGCGGTCACCCTGACGCATCCGCTCCAGCGCCACGACGCCACGGTCGGCCAGGAACTGCGCGAACGAGGAGTTCAGCAGATGGTGAGCCTGTTCGGGCGTGTAGTTCCGCACCAGGTTGACGGCCATGTTGTAGGAAGGCCGGAAGGACGAGGTCAGGTCGTAGGTCCGTGTTGATGCCAGGGTGGCCACCCGCTCGAAGGGCACCTGTTGCTGATACACCACCACCGCATGGCCGAGCTGGTCGATGCCGCGACGGCCCGCCCGCCCAGTCAGCTGCGTGTACTCCCCAGGCGTGAGCAGCTCGTGCCGTTCGCCCTGGAACTTCCACAGGTCCTCGATCACCACCGTCCGAGCCGGCATGTTGATGCCCAGGGACAGCGTCTCGGTGGCGAACACCACCTTGACCAGACCGGCTTCGAACAGCTCTTCGACGGTCTCCTTGAAGACCGGCAGCATGCCCGCGTGGTGCGCGGCGATCCCAGCGGTGAGCCCGTCCAGGAAATCGTAGAACCCCAGCGTGACCAGGTCCTCCTCGTCGATCCAGGCAGCGCGGGTCTCGGCCCGGTCGCGGATGTGTTCGGCCTCGGCGCGTGTCGTGAGCGACAGGCCGGCCTCACGCATCCAACGCACGCTGCGATCGCATCCTGCCCGGGAGAACACGAAGTAGATCGCCGGCAGCATGTCCTGCGTCGTCCAGGACCTCCACGACCTCTTCCCTGCGCGGCTTGTACACGCGGCGATGCCCTTCACGCGGCCGCGACCGATAGTCGTGCTGCGCGGTGCCGCTCCCCCGCCGGTAGTAGGTCTTGGTGCGCAGCTCGCGTTGATCGAGCGAGACCACGAAGGGGTTGGGCAGGGCGAGCCCGTCCTGCTCGACGTGCATCGGGTGCATGCCGCGCCCCACCAGGTAGTGATGCTCCAGCGGCACGGGCCGGCGCTCCTCGATGATCACGCGCGTCTCCCCCCGCAGCGTGCCGATCCATTCACCGAACTCCTCGGCATTGGAGATCGTGGCGGACAAGCACACGACGCTCACGCTCTGCGGCAGATGGATCAACACCTCCTCCCAGACGGCACCCCGGTACGGGTCCTGGAGGTAGTGCACCTCGTCCATGACCACGCTGACGAGCTCGTCCAGGCTGCCGCTGCGCTCGTAGAGCATGTTCCGCAGCACCTCGGTGGTCATGACCACCACCGGTGCGTCGCCGTTGATCGTGTTGTCGCCGGTCAGCAAGCCCACTCGGTCGGCACCGTGCTTGGCCACCAGGTCGCCGAACTTCTGGTTCGAGAGCGCCTTCAAGGGCGTCGTGTAGAAGCACTTGCCACCCATCGCCAGCGCGCGTTCGATGGCGTACTCGGCCACCACGGTCTTCCCGCTGCCGGTCGGCGCCGCCACCAACACGGACAGCCCGGCATCGACCGCATCGGCGGCCTGGCTCTGGAACGTGTCCAGCGCGAACGGGAACTGGGCGGCGAACGCCTGGGGGGTGATCACCCGGCCAGTCTACGGGTGGCGCTCAGACGAGCCGGAACCGTGTCAGGAAGCCCGTGAGCGCTTCGTCGAACGCCTCGGGTGCCTCCAGGTTCGAGAGGTGTCCGGCGCCACCGATCGTGACGAGCTGCACGTCCGGGATGTGAGGGGCCATCGCCGAGGAGACGTCCGGCGGGATGAGGGTGTCGGCGTCCGAGGTGATCACCAGCACCGGCACGTCGATCGCACTGAGGTCGGGTGTGGAGTCCTTCCGCCCGGCCATGCCCCTGGCGGCGGCCGCGATGGAGGGACCGGGTTGGTCGGCGATCGTTGCCTTGACGCGTTCCACCAGCGCCGAGGTGGCACCGTCGGACAGCAGCGGCGGTGGTGAGGCCGCCAGGAAGCTGTTGCCCTCGGCGTCCAGGCGGTCGGCCAGTGCGCGCCGCCCCTCGGCTGCCTCGCGCGTGTCGGCGCCCGAGCGGGTGTTCGCGAGCACCAGCCCCGCGATCCGCTGCCGTGCCATGCGCCACAGCTCGAACGCGACGTAGCCACCCATGGAGAGACCGCACACGACCACGCGCTCCAGGCCGTGCTCGTCGAGAGCCTGCACGCATCGGTCGGCGGCCGAGCCCATGGACATGGTGGGTCCCACGTCATCGATCCCCCCGAACCCCGGCATCGACGGCGCCACGGCGGGCCATCGATCGCCCAGGGCAGCACGTTGGCCGTCCCACATCCGAGCGTCCAAGGGGAAGGCATGGATGAACAAGATCCCATCAGCTGGCTCGTTCACGTGATCCCTTTCGCATCGGGCCCTACGACCACGGACAGGACGGAGGGCAGCACCTCGAAGGACGCCGGCAACGGACCCACCCGTTCCCCGTCAGCGTAGACCTGGATCGCACGGTTCGCCTCGATCCGAACCGAACGTGCGGTCGTCATCTGAACCTTGGGATGAGTGGCATGCGAGCCCGTGTACACCTTGGGGAACGCGCGCAGGAAGGCGCCGGTCGACAGCGCTTCGACGATGCAGACATCGAGCAGGCCGTCGTTGACCGACGCGTTCGGCAGCACCTTCATGCCGCCGCCGAAGGAGATCCCGCTGCCGACCACCACGAGCATCGCGTCGAGCGAGATCGTCTCGCCGTCGAGCGTGACGCGATAGGAAGCCGGACTGAACCTGCGCAATGTCGTGATCAGCGCCGCCACGTAGGTGCCGGTGCCGCCGAGGTTCAGCGACATGCCGTTCGCCGTCTCGTTGACCTCGGAATCGAAACCGGCACCCGCGACGTTCACGAAATACCGCGTCGACTCACCGGTCTCCAGCCGCACGGCGTCGATGGCGGCGAACTTGGGGTTGGCCAACAGTCGAACCGCTGAATCGAATCGGCCCACGCCGATCGCCTTGGCCAGATCGTCCCCCGTTCCCGCCGGGAGCACCGCCAGCGCCGTTTCGGTTCGCAGCAGGCCGTTCGCGGCGCACGAGACCGTGCCGTCCCCGCCGATGACCGCCACGATGCCGGCACCCGCCTCGGCTTCACGCCGGCACGTGGCTTCCATATCGGCCGGGGAGTCCGTCACGAGCATGCGGTGATCGATGCGCAGACCCCGAAGGATCGCGTCGGCCTTGCCGATGAGTCTGCCCGCCTTCCCACGTCCTGCGGTGGGGTTGGCGACCACGACGGTGGGGCCAGGAGACGCCATATCGAGCCTCGTGGACCTGGGCCGTCAGCCCGTTGGTTCCAGGCCCGGGATCGACCCCGTGCTGCCGGGGGTCGGCACGATCCCGCCTGCCGCGACGGCGGCTTGATAGTCGCTCCAGCCTTGCGAGAGCTGGGCCTGCGCGCCGTCGCACAGGTCTTGCACGAGGCTCAGCAGATCGTCGGACCGAGCGCCCGATGCCTCGGCCGCCCGGGTGCCACCCTCGGCGCAGCGCTGGAACCCCAGCAGCGCCACGCTGAGCTGTTGTGCCGAGCTGGTGAACAGGGTCGCCTCGGGAGACGTTGAACCCTTGGTCGGCGATCTGACCACTGACGTCGAATGTCACGATCGCGTCGGTCGCGTCTTTGGCGCCGGTTGCCGCGTCCTGGAAGACGGTCGCCGCGTCCTTTGGCGTCGCGCCGTCCTTCATCTGTTGGAGGGTATCCAGCATCTCGGGGAACACGGCCGGCACGATGCCTTCGTTGATCACGCCGATCGTGCCGAAGGCATCTTCCACCGCGGTCTTGATAGGCCATCGCCGCCTGCCGCTTCGTGGCTGCTTCGGCGGCAGCCTCGGCCTCGGCGTCGTTGCTGCGCAGGCCGTTGGTGAGCCACACGAAGAACGTCATCGCGAAGACGCCGACGACGAACACCGCCACGGCCTGCACCCAGCGGCGGGAGAGGAACGGTGTGGGCACGGCGACCGGCTCACGCCGTGGCGCGCGCGCCACTTGCTTCGGCTTGGATCGGGGTTTCTTGCTCTTGATCGCCACGTTCGTCTCTCCTACTTGTGCACGGCTCGCCCGATGAGGATAGATGCCTCGTAGAACAGATACATCGGGATCATCATCGCGAGCATCGTGTAGGGGTCACCCGAGGGCGTGATCACCGCCGCGAACACAGCGATCCCCAGGAAGGCCCAGCGGCGCCACGAGCGCAGCCTGCTCGACGACAACACCCCGACGCCCTCCAGACCGACCAGCACGACCGGGAACAGGAACGATGCTCCGAACGCCAACGTCACCAGCACGACGAACCCCATGTAGCGATCGAACGTGATCAGGGGCACCACCCCCTCCCCCGGGAAGCTCAACAGGAAATCGAGCGCCTTCGGCAGGGTGAGGTAGGCGAAGAGGGCCCCCAACGCGAACAGGATGCATGACGCCACCACGAACGGGATGGACCACTTCTTCTCTTTGGCGGTGAGCCCGGGCACGATGAACGCCCACAGCTGGTACATGACGACCGGCAGCGCGATCGCGAGCGCCAAGAACCCCACCATCTTCAGCCTCACCAGGAACCCGTCGACCGGCCCGCTGAACACCAGCTGGCACCCCGCCGGTGGACGAACCTCCGGGTGCGACGTGACGTAGTCGCAGAACGGTCCCCGCAGCAGCTCCTTGACCGGTTCGTACAGGAACCATGCGGCGATGCCGCAGACGCCGACGGCGACGATGCACACGATGATGCGATGGCGGAGCTCCTCCAGGTGCTCCATGACCGTCATGCTGCCGGTGCGCTGCGCTTCGGAGCGCCGAAGGAACCGCGGGATCGCGCGCAATCGTGCTAGCCCTGCGACGGCTCGGTGCCGTCATCGTCGGTCGAAGGGGTCGGAGCCGGTGATGGAGACGGATCCGGCACGTCCCCGTTGGTCTCCGCGACCGACGCCTGGTCGCCGTCGTCATCGACGGGTCCGAGTGTGGTCGCCTCTTTGACGGCATCGGCCGCCCGTGCGCGGGCCTGATGCGGCGTGTTACGGAACGCCGAACGCACGTCCGTGGCCTTGCGCAGGTCGGAGGCCGTCTGCTTGAGCTCGTTGGCGGTCTGCTTGAGGTCCTCGTCCAAGCCCGTGTCGACCATGTCGCGCACCTCGTCCTGCACCTTGCGGAACTCGCGCAGGCCTCGGCCGATCGTGCGACCGAGGTCGGGCAAGCGTTGCGGCCCCACCACGACCAGCGCGATGACGATGATGAGCAGCAGCTCGGGAGGTCCGATGTTGAGCATGGCGTCACACGGCCCGCGGGCCGCCCCTATCCTACCGTCGCAGGGACGACGCCCTCCGGCCGGCCCGATCGACATCGGCCGTGATCTGCTGGGTGAGCGGCGAGATCTCTTCCTGCATGCGCCGGGCGGTGCGTCCCAGCACCAGCGCGTGACGCACCAGGGCAACCAGGAGGCCAACCATCGCCACCGTGGTGACCATGCCGATCACGAACCACACCAGCAGCCACGTACTCACGCGAGGATGCTACACGAGCCGGGCCGAGCGACGGTCGGGTCAGCCGCCGCCGCTGGACGCTAGGAACTCCGCGATGTAGCGGTCGTCCTCCAGCAGATAGTGGAACTCGATGACGTCGTCGATCATGAATGGGGGGCCATCGGGCAGCTGGCCTCGAGGGTCCTCGACGGGCTCCTCGTCGAAGAGGAGCTGGCCCGCACCGTCGCCTTCGGCCTGGTCGATGTCGACGCCGGCGGAGACGAGCAGCGCCACGATCTTGCGGTCGGCGCGCTTCTCGACGTCGTCGGCGCAGTTGGGGCAGGTGAACCGATAGCTGCCCTCTTTGCCGCTCTGACGAACGGAAAGGAGGATGGCCTCGGGACCCATGTCCACCTCGCCACACCGGGGGCACGTTGTGCGGATCGTTGTCATCTCACACGAGCTATCGGCCCGGCCTGAGGCTGGCTTGAGTGCGACGAGGCGATGTGCACTACCCGAAGTCGGGCATCTTCTGCGGACCCTTTCGGAGCAGGCGCTCGACTCGTTCCCAGGGCGTTCTGCACGGTCAGCGATAGCGCGCGAGCGTCGCCTCCGCCAGTTCGCTCACCAGGCCGGCCAGCGCCGGTGGGTCGAGCACCGACGCGTCCTCACCAACGCGCAACAGGAGGCGTGCGATCACCCCGAGATCACTGACCGGCAGGGTCACCTCGAGGGAACCGTCCGGGCGATCATGCGGGTCGGTCGTGACGTAGTACTCCGCGATCCATCGGGCGGCTGGACGCAGCAGCAGTCGTGCCGGCACGTCGTCGCGACCCGGTGAATAGAGGGGTCGGCCCGCCCCCCGCAGTCCGCGAGCCTCGAACGAGATGCCGGTCGGCTCGGCGCGCCGGATGCGGTCGGCTCGCAAGAGGCGTTCGCCGTCGGCATCGACGTCCCACGCGGCGACGTACCACTGACCCATGGCGGAGAACACTTCCTCTGGGTCGATGCGCCGCGAGCTCCACTGCCGGGAGGATGCGGCGAAGTACTCGATGTCGAGCTCCTGACGCGACGCCGACGCCGCCCGAAGCACCTCGAGGAACGGGGGCGGCTCGCCGGCTGATGCGACGCCGATGGCACCGTCCGCCTGTCCCAGCACCTCCGGGCCCAACGAGCCTCGGAGCTTGTCGAGCGCGCTGCCCAGGGACGGAGCCTCGGGCAGGCCGGGCGTCGCCAGGAGCTCGGTCCCCCGCAGGTACAACGCGAGTGCCTCGTTCCGACTGAGGCGCAGCGGACGGGCGAAGTGGTCGGCCATCGTGATCCAGATGCGGTCGTCCTCGTCGACATCAACGTCGATCAGGTCACCGGGGCCGTACGGAGGCAACCCCGACATGAACAGCAGGTCAAGGTCGCGGCGGAGCTGATCCGCTGGGGCGTCGAACAGCCGGGCCACCTCGGTCACCTCGCTGCCCGGATGCTGGACGAGGTAGGGCACCACGACGAGCATCCTGCCCAGGCGTTCCACCGTCTTGGGCGCTTGCCGACGGACCTCAGGCACGGGCACGTTCCAATCGGCTGATCACGAGGTCACGGAGCGAAACAGGTTCGAGGACGACGGCGTCGGGACCGAACTGCAGGATCAGGTCCGCCAGGACCGCCTCGTCGGCCATAGGCACCGCGACCCTCGTCCAGCCGTCCTCACCGGGGCCCGTCTCCTCGGCCCCGGGGAAGGAGTTCACGGCCCACCACGCAACCTCGGGCGAGAAGGCGATCTGCGAGGTGTCCTCGGGCGTCGCCGCCCAGGGCCCGGACTCCACGTGGTCGGTGGCCCGGAAGCCTTGGGGTGGCTCGCTGCCCTCGCCCAGGTCGTCCAGGTCGTCCATGAACCGCGACAGGCGGAACGCTCGCACATCGTCGCGGCCGCGGTCGAAGCCCACCAGGTACCAGTGACCTCCTCGGAACACCATCGCGTAGGCGTCGACATCTCGCACACCTGCCTCTCCGTGCGAGGTGCGGTAGCCGAACCGCACCCGCCGCCGCCGCTGCGCCGCGTCTGCCGCTGCCACGACGAGCGTGCTGCGCGCGTCCGAGCCCGAGGCGAGCGGACCGCCCGCCAGGCCGGCCAGCACGCCTCCGTCGGCGCCGTACAAGAGCTTGCGGGCGGCGTGCTCGGCGGGGGTGTTCTCTCCGCCGCTCTGCGCGGCCACCAGCAGGGCGCCGAGCTCCTGGGGCGTGAAGGCGATCTCCGGAAGGTAGTACTCATCCTTGGGGATCATGTACCCCTGTTCGGAGCCCCACGCGTCGATGTCCACCAGCCGCAGAGGAACGCCGAACTCCCGCAGCTGATCCTTGTCGCGTTCGAACATGCGTTGGGCCGACTGGACGTTCGCCTGGTCGTAGGGGTCGAGCACCGCACGGATCTGCTCGAACGTCAGCGGCGTCGGCGTTTCGAGCAGGAGCGCGACCAGGTTGAGCAGTCGCTCCAGCGGTTCCATGCGGTCGTCTCCTGCCACGTGCGGCATCATAGCGGTGAGGTGCAGCGCCACTCGCAAGGACGAGGCAGGTCCTCCGAGCCCACGTTCGGGACGGGTGATCTGCGCATGAAACCGGTCCTGCTCGTTCCCGACATCTCGTCGTTGAAGGCGGTCATGGCCGGCGCGACCCGAGCCGGGCGAGATCCGCGCGTCGCGGTCGTCCGCGAGCCCCGAGAGCTCGAGGGCATCGCTGAGCACGGCACCCGTGCCGAGATGGTGATCGCGTGCCTCGGTGATGACCGATCAGCCCTGACCGGGCAGGTGCTGCCCCTCGTGAGCCGCGGTGCGCGTCCGATCCCGGTCGTGACGGCGTCAAGCGCGATCGGCGTCGAGCCAGCCTGCCTCATCTGGCTGCGGGAGCTCCCAGCCGGACTCAACGTAGCGGTGCCGTCGTCTGACGACGACCTCGAACGGCGTCGCCTGTGGGACTCCCTCCGCGTCGAAAGCTTGGACGAGCGGCACCACTTGGTCGACGTCGACGGTCAGCCTGCCCTCGACGAGATGATCGCTCACGGCGCGAGCCCGGACGGCGATCGACTGCGGGCACTGGCGGCGGGAGCGGCCGGGGTACTCGGCGGTCGCATCGTCACGGGCAACCGTCAGTGGACGGCCGCCCTCGATGATTGAGGGCCCCGGCCCACGGTGAGGCAGTAGGCCTGCATCACATGTGGGCGATGAGTTGATCCACCCGCTCATCGACGCTGCGGAACGGGTCCTTGCAGAGCACCGTTCGCTGAGCCTGGTCGTTGAGCTTGAGGTGCACCCAGTCCACCGTGTAGTCGCGTCGCTTGGCCTTGGCCTGCCGGATGAAGTCGCCTCGCAGCTTCGCTCGCGTGGTCTGTGGGGGCTCGCGCATCGCGCGGTTGATCTGGGCGTCGCCGACGGCTCGCTCGACCTTGCCCGACTTCTCCAGCAGGTAGTAGAGGCCGCGCCCCCGGTTCACGTCGTGATAGGCCAGGTCCAGCAGCGCGATCCGGGGTGAGGCCAGCGCCAGTCCGTGCTTGGCCATGTACCGTTCGATCAGCGTCCGCTTCGTGATCCAATCCACCTTGCGACCGAGGCGTTCGGGTTCACCGTCGCGGAGCGCGTCCAGCGCTTCCCGCCACTCGCGGAGCAACACCTTCGATGTCTCATCGGCCCCTCGCCGCTCGATGAATCGCTCCGTCTTCTCGAAGTACTCGGTCTGCATCTCGATGGCGGTCAGCTCCCGGCCGTTCGCGAGCTTGACCGTGCGCGTGCACGAGGTGTCGTGGCTGATCTCACGGATCGCACGGATCGGGTTCTCCAGCGACAGGTCGCGCATCACGGTGTTGCCCTCCACCATCCGCAGCACGAGATCGGTGATGCCGACCTTCATGAAGGTGGTCCACTCGCTCATGTTCGAATCACCGACGATCACGTGCAGCCGGCGGAAACGTTCGGCGTCAGCGTGCGGTTCATCGCGGGTGTTGATGATGGGCCGAGAGCGCGTGGTGGCGCTCGAGACGCCCTCCCAGATGTGCTCGGCGCGCTGGCTGATGCAGAACTGCGCGCCTCGGGGACCGTGCAGCACCTTGCCCGCGCCGCACCAGATCTGGCGTGTCACGAAGAACGGGATCAAGACGTCGGCCATGCGCGCGAACTCCCCGTGCCGGGCAACCAGGTAGTTCTCGTGACACCCGTAGGAGTTGCCCGCAGAGTCGGTGTTGTTCTTGAAGAGGTAGACGTCGCCGGAGATGCCCTCCTCGTGCAGGCGCATCTCGGCAGCCCCCAGCAGCGCTTCCAGGATCCGCTCCCCCGCCTTGTCGTGCGCGACCAGCTCCTTGATCACGTCGCATTCGGGCGTGGCGTACTCGGGATGCGAGCCCACGTCCAGGTAGAGACGCGCACCGTTCTCCAGGAAGACGTTGGAGGAACGACCCCAGTGCACCACCCGTCGGAACAGGTAGCGGGCCACCTCATCGGGCGAAAGCCGCCGTTGTCCGCGGAACGTGCACGTGACGCCGTACTCGTTCTCCAGCCCGAAGATGCGGCGATCCATCTCGACAGCCTACGGCCGCGTCAGCCTTGCAGGATCGCGGTGATCTCGTCGTCGTCGAGCCGACGGAACTTGCGCCGTTGGGTGCGGGTCCGGTCCAGTACGCCGGCTTCGATCGCCGCGGGCTCGATCGTGCGGTCATCGGGCGCACCCAGGACCTCGACGGCCGCGGTGATGGCGGTCGGTAGGTCCCACCCGTGCGCGTAGCGATCCTTCAGCGTGTCCATGAGGTCGTCGGCGTGCCCGCCGATGGCGACGAACCCGTGCTCGTCGTTCACCGAGCCGTCGAACAGGACGTGGTAGAGAGCGATGCCGGCATCGTCGCCGTCCACCTCCCCCACCAAGATCTCCACCTCGTAGGGCTTCATCTGTTGCGTGAAGATGGTCGAGAGCGCCTGACTGTAGGCGTTGGCGAGGTCGCGAGCCTTCACGTCCTCGCGGCCGTAGGAGTAGCCGCGGAGGTCGGCGAGCCTGATGCCCGAGATCCGCAGGTCCTCGAACTCGCTGTACTTGCCCACGCCCGCGAAGGCGATCTGGTCGTAGATCTCGCTGATCTTGTGTAGGGTCGCCGACGGGTTCTCGGCGATGAACAGCAAGCCGTCCGCATACTCCATGCCGATCACCGAACGACCGCGGGCGATGCCCTTGTGGGCGTACTCCGAGCGGTCCTTCATCATCTGCTCGGGTGCGACGTAGGGCATGAAGGACATCAGGAACGCTCCTGCAGCACGGTCTCGGCGGCGGCAGCGACGTCGTCCTGGGCCACCTCGTCGGCGCCTCCGGCCGTGACCGCCAGCACGATCGGGTAGATGTGCCGGTTCGGGTTGGGACCTCCGGTGGCAACGTCGTCCTCGGACGCGTCGAGCAGAGCTTCGACCGCGGTGCGGAGGGCAGCATCGCGCTCGAGCCCGGGGCGCCACCGCTTCTTCAGGGAGTTCTTGGCGGGCTGGCTTCCCGACCCCGTCGCCTGGTAGTCGTCTTCTTCCCATCGGCCACCGGTGGCGTCGTAGTAGAACAGCCGCCCTTCGGCCCGACGTTGGTCGAACCCTCCGAACAGGGGCACCACCACGAGCCCCTGCATCGCCAACGGGAAGTTCTGTCGGATCAGTTGCGCCAGGCGGTTCGCCTTGCCTTCTAGGGACAGCCGGTCCCCCGTGAGCTTCTCGTAGTGCTCCAGCTCGAGCTGGAAGAGCTTCACCATCTCGATCGCCATGCCGGCCGCACCGGCGATGGCGATCGCCGAGTAGTCGTCTGCCGCGAAGACCTTGCGCATCGTGTCGTCGGCGATCGTGTAGCCGGCGGTGGCCCGGCGGTCACCCGCCATGATGATGCCCTCGGCGTACTTCAGACCCAGCACCGTGGTGCCGTGGGGGATCCGGGCGGCTGCTTCGGCCGTCACCGTCTGCGTGAGGTGCGAGAGCGCGCCGGGTTGCTCCCGGCGCAGCAGGTCGACGAAGCTCGGATCTGTTCCGAATGCCGGACCGCTGACCGGCATGGAGATGCGGTCGCTCACTCCCCGCCCTTCTGGACGTAGGACTTCACGAACTCCTCGGCGTTCTCCTCCAGCACGGAGTCGATCTCGTCGAGGATGTCATCCATCTCTTCCTTGAGCTCGGCTGCCTTGCCCGATGACTGCACCTGCCCGGCATCGCCGTCGGCGCCGTCACCGTCACCGCCGCTCTTGCGCTGCACCTTCTTCTGTTCCTGTTCCTGTGGCATCGCTTCGCTCCTCGGGGGACAACGAGACCTATCCTACCCAGTCGGCACCGAAGACCTAGGACTGAAGGCGGAGGCGAGGCCGGCGATCAGCCTTGCAGGTTCGCCACCAAGGCGGCGGCATCGTCGCTGCTCTCGAGCAACCCATCGACGTGAGACTTGGTGCCTCGGAGGGGCTCCCGCATCGGGATGCGCTGCAGAGCGTCCTGCCCGGTGTCCACGATCAGCGAGTCCCACGAAGCTGCCGCGATGGCGTCGGGGTACTTGCCGATGCAGCGACCGCGGAAGTACGCACGAGTATCGATCGGGGGCTCCATGACGGCCTCATCGACCTCCTGGTCGGTCGTGAGCCGCTCGACCTTGCCGGTGGCCTCCAGGCGGTAGTAGAGGCCCTTGTCACGGCGCACATCGTGGTACTGCAGATCGATCGCGCGGAGCTTGGGATCGCCCCAGGCCAATCCGTCGCGTTCACGGTAGGCCTCGAGCACCCGCTGCTTCGCGACCCAGTCGAGCTGACGGTGCAGGGTGGAAGGATCGGTCTCGAGGGCGCCGAGCACGAACTCCCATCGATCGACGATCTCGCGGTTCTCGAGCGTATCATCCTCGCGCTCCACGTACTTCTTGGCGTGCTCGAGGTACTCCCACTGGAGCTGCACCGCGTTCACCCGGCGGCCGTCTGCCAACGCGATCTCGCGGGTGCATGTGACATCGCGGGACACGTCGTGCAAGGCCTGGACAGGGTTCTGCACGGTCAGGTCGGGCAGGAAGCGATCCTCGATCATCTTGAGGATCAGGACCGTCGTGCCGAGCTTCAGGAACGTCGAGATCTCGCACAGGTTGGCGTCACCGACGATCACGTGCAGGCGCCGGTACTTCTCCGGGTCGGCGTGCGGTTCGTCGCGCGTGTTGATGATGGGCCGTTTGAGCGTCGTCTCCAGGCCCACCTCGGTCTCGAAGAAGTCCGCGCGCTGGGTCAGTCTGGTAGATGCTTCGTCCGCGTTCGTCCCATTGTGCCTCGGCGCCCACCTTGCCGGCACCCGTGAAGACGATGCGCGTGACGAAGAACGGCGTGAGGTCGCGGACGATGTCGCCGAATGGGGTCGCGCGATCGACCAGGTAGTTCTCGTGTGTGCCGTAGCTATTGCCCTTGCCGTCGGAGTTGTTCTTGTAGATCGACAGGCGCGGGGCACTGGGCATGGTCGCGACCACCTCGTCCAGCGACCGTTCCAGGATGCGCTCCCCCGCCTTGTCGTGCACCACTAAGCTTCGCACCGAGATGCATTCGGGCGTGGAGTACTCGGGGTGGGCGTGGTCGACGTAGTAGCGGGCCCCGTTCGGCAGGATCACGTTGGCCAGGCCGAGGTCCTCGTCCGAACCCTCCCGCGCCGGCACGGGCTCGAACCCACGAGCGTCGCGCAGCGGTGATTCCTGCTCGTAGTCCCAGCGGATCTTTCGCAGCGACCCCGCATAAGTGCTGATGAGGAGTGACGACGACAGGACCGGGTTGAAGTCGGGCGCTCCCGCGGCGGCGATGCCGTACTCGGTCTCGGTGCCGAAGACCTTGGGGATGGCCATGCGGCCACCCTACAGGTACTGACCTGCGTTCACGCGTTCGACCTGACGACCGTCGCCGTCGTGGCCCAGCAGCGTGCGGACGTAGACGATGCGCTCACCCTTCTTACCCGAGATCCGCGCCCAGTCATCGGGGTTGGTGGTGTTGGGCAGGTCCTCGTTCTCCTTGAACTCGTCCCGGATGGCGGTGAGCAGGTCCTCGCTCTTGATGCCCTTCTCGCCCTTGGACAGGAACCGCTTGATCGCATCCTTCTTGGCGCGACGCACGATATTCTCGATCATGGCGCCGGAGTTGAAGTCCTTGAAGTACAGGATCTCCTTGTCGCCGCTGGCGTAGGTCACCTCGAGGAAGCGGTTGCGGTCGCTGGGCTCGTACATCTGCTCCACGGTCTTCTCGATCATGCGGAAGCATGCCTGCTGACCGTCGCCCGAGTACCGAGCCAGCTCGTCGGGGTGGATCGGCACGACCGGGTGCAGGTACTTGGCCATGATGTCGGCGGCCTGATCCTGGGTGGGCCGCTCGATCTTGATCTTCACGTCGAGCCGTCCAGGGCGCAGGATCGCGGGGTCGATCAGGTCCTCTCGGTTGGAAGCGCCGATCACGATGACGTTCTTGAGCGTCTCCACTCCGTCCAGCTCACTGAGCAGCTGCGGCACGATCGTGGATTCGACGTCGCTCGAGATGCCCGTGCCACGCGTGCGGAAGATCGAATCCATCTCGTCGAAGAACACGATGACGGGCAGCCCCTCTTCGCTGCGCTCCTTCGCGCGGATGAAGATCTCGCGGATCTGCCGCTCGGTTTCGCCCACGTACTTGTTGAGCAGCTCGGGCCCCTTCACGTTCAAGAAGTAGCTGCGTGCGTCGGATCGTCCCGCGCGCTCGGCCACCTTCTCGGCCAGGGACTTGGCGACGGCCTTGGCGATCAGGGTCTTGCCGCAGCCGGGAGGGCCGTAGAGCAACACGCCCTTCGGTGCCTCCAGCTGGTGTTCGGCGAACAGCTCCGCGTAGAGGAACGGCAGCTCCACGGCGTCTCGGATCGAATCGATCTGGCCTTCGAGTCCGCCGATGTCTTCGTAACTGACGTCGGGGATCTCCTCCAGGACGAGTTCTTCGACCTCTTCCTTGGGCAGCAGCTCGGTGGCCACGGCCGAACGGGGATCGAACAGCACGTTGTCGCCGGCGCGGGGCGGGCCGGTGAGCAGCGAGCCGGCCAGGTGCGCGACGTGCTCCTCGTCACCACGACCGATGACGATGACGCGGTCCTCACCGAGCCGATCCTTGACCTTGACGACCTCGCCGGCACGGTCTGGCTCGAGCACCTCGACCACGTTGAGTGATTCGTTGAGCACGACCTGCGCGCCGGGGCGGAACGACTGCTGGTCGATGTCGGGGGCCGGCATCACGCGCATCTTGCGACCCGCCGTGAACACGTCGATCGATCCGTCGTCGTTGGTGCCGAGGTAGACGCCGAAGGACGCCGGAGGCTGGGAGAGCTTCTCGACCTCTTCTGCGAGGGCCTCGATCTTCTCGCGCTCGGTGCGCAGCGCATCGGCGAGCTTCTCGTTCTGGCCGACGGCGCGGGTGAGTTGTTCGCGTGCCTCGCCGAGCTTGTCCTCGAGGAGGGTGACCTGTCGGGGCGCATTCGTGAGCCGGCGCCGAAGCAGGCCGACCTCTTCTTCCAGGTATTTCACCTGGCTCTGGAGCTCGTGCACCTGTGCGTCGTACTTCTCGACTTCGCGCTGATCCGCCATCGGTCCTCACCTCTGCCGGTGGGCCAGAATCCTAACCCCGACCTCTCCAGGTTCCGTGGAAGGCGAACGTTCGTCTCCTCCTACACATACGACATCCGAGCCCGAAGGATTCATGCCTGGAACAAGGTAGTTCTGACCCGAGGTCTGCTCCGCAACCTACGCGGACCGGCCGACAGTGCCCCGCGGCCCGGATGGAGCCCGGATGGAGAGGGTGTCACGACACGCGGCGTGCGATCGACAAGAAGCCGGTGTGGGCCACCATCCGGTGGTCGGGACGGACGCTGCGGCCCGTCACGTGCCATCCTCGCTTGAGCGTCTCGAAGGTCTCGAGATGGTGGAATCCCGAAGCCTCCAAGGACATCACGAGCTGCTGGACCTGCATCACCGTGGGCAGATAGGCGACCAATACCCCGCCCGGCTCCAGCACGCCCCCCAGGGCCTGCAACGGTGTCCATGGGTCCGGCACGTCGAGCACCACGCGGTCGAATCGCTCCGCGCCGTCGACCGAGGCGAGGTCCCCCTGCCGCAGATCCAGCGAAGCGGGCATGTCACCGAAGAATCGCTCGATGTTGGCGACGGCCTGCTCGCGATGTTCCGGCCGCAGCTCGTAGGACACGACCGACCCCTCTGGTCCGACCGCTCGGCACAGCGCGATCGTGAGGGCTCCCGACCCCGTGCCGGCTTCCAGCACCCGGGCGCCGGGGAAGATGTCGGCCTCCGTGACGATCGGCCCCAGGTCCTTGGGGTAGACCACCTGCGCGCCACGGGGCATCTTCAGGACGAAGTCGGCGAACCGCGGTCGGAACGCCACGAGCACCATCCCTTTGGAGGTGCGAACGGTGCAACCCTCGGGGCGGCCCATGACGTCGTCATGTGGCAGGGTGCCGCTGTGCGTGTGATAGGTCTCGCCTTCCTCGAGCCGGAACAGGTACGTGCGATCACGCTGATCGATCAGCAGCACCGTCTCGCCCGCTCCGAAGCTCGACATGGGGCCCAGGCTAGCGCACCCCTTTCACGCACCCCTTGCGGGGTCGGGTGGGCCTGGTCGAGCGATCGAGCTGGTTACGGGATCTCGGCCGGGATGGGCCGGGAACCGAGCGTGACGTCCACGGTGCGCTCGTCACCGGACGGACCCACGACCAGCACCGACACCTGGGTGCCGGGACGCAGCTCGGACAGGATCGAGCTGATGTCCTCGGGGATCGCGACGTCCTGGCCGTCGACCCCCAGGATCACGTCACCCGCGTTGATCCCCGCGGCCCCCGCCGGCCCCTCGGGAGTGGTCGCCACCACGAACGCCCCCTGATCGACGGAGAGGTTCTGCTGCGCTACCAGGGCGCCGTCGACGTCGTCGGTCGAGACCCCCAGGTACGCGAGCGGTGCGAGCGGGTCGCTCTCGGCGATGGAGATCGTGTCTTTCGCTGAGTCGATGGCGATCGCGAACCCGATGTTCTCGGCCTGATCGTTGCCGGCGGAGTTGATACCCACCACACGACCCTGCATGTCCAGCAGCGGTCCGCCCGAGTTCCCGTGGTTGATCGCGGCATCGGTCTGGATCACATCCGAGTAGGTCCGGAATGGCTGCCCGTTGGGGGCCGTCTCACAGGTGGCACACTGAGGATCCTGGACCTGGATGGTGCGATCCAGCGAGGACACGATGCCGGTGGTGACGCTCGGGCCGCCATCGAGTCCCAACGCATAGCCGATGGCGACCAGCCGCTGTCCGAGGCGGAGGTCCGCCGAATCGCCCAGCGGGACGGTCGGCAGATCGGTCCCGTCGATCTTGAGCACGGCGAGGTCATGCTCGCAGTCGGCGCCGATCAGCCTGGCGTCGTAGCGGACCGGCTCTTCGGCGGAGCTGAAGACGGTGATCTGCGTCGCTCCCTCGACCACGTGACAGTTGGTGACGACCACACCGTCCGAGCGGACGACGAAGCCGGTTCCGACCCCTTGACCGCTCTGTCCGTCGGCCGAGGTGACCTCGCTGGTGACGTTGACCACGGCAGGCAGCACCCGCTGGGTGACCGCAGCGACCGGCTCCTTGGAAGCCGGGATCGGTGAGGCATACGTGTCGACGGAGCCCCGTGACGAGGTCGAGGCGTCATCGGGTTCGTTGCCCAGGGTCACAGTGCAGGCCGTCGCGAGGACGGTCAGCACGACGACCATCGGCAGGAAGAGTCGGCGCATAGCAGGAAGCCTTTCGTCTCGACGAGAGGGGGTGTCGTGGTTCATTCGTCGCCCCCACGGTAACGGTTCCCGTCGGGACGACCGCCTCGAGACGACGGTTGTGACGAAGATGTCGCGGGCTAGGTGAGGGCGCCCGCCGGCACCTGCTTCTTCGGATCGACGAACGGGATCGTCGCCGTCGTTCCGGTCAGTGACCCGTGCTCGGACTCGACGTCGAGCGGGGTCCCTGGTTCGGCGAGCTCGATCGGCACCCACACGTAGCCGATGTTCTGCTTCAGACCCGGGCTCCAGACCGCATCGGTCATGTGCCCCACCTGCTTGCCGTCCTTGTGGACCGGCCAGAACTCGCTCATCTCTGCCCGGAGCTCATCCCCGTCCAGGATGATGCCGACCAGCTTCCGGTCCACGCCCTTCATGCGGAGCTCCTCGAGCGCCGCCTTGCCGATGTAGTCCTGTGGCTGCTGCTCGACCAGGCGCTCCAGCCCCATCACGTGGAAGGGGGTGTCGCCCAGGCTGATGTCGGACCCGTAGTTGAAGATGCCGGCCTCGATGCGCCGGGCCTCGCAGGGAGCGATGGGCCGGATCTTGAACTCCTCCCCCGCCTTCATGATCGCCTCCCACAGCTCGTCGCCCTGGCTGGAATCCAGCAGGTTGACCTCGAAGCCGGGGATCGCGGTCCACCCGGTACGGCTGATGGCGACGCGGATGCCATGGATGTCGTAGTAGCCGCACCAGTAGTACTTGAGGTCCAAGATCTCGTCGCCGACCAGCTTCTGCAAGGTCTTGACCGCCTTCGGCCCCTGCACCTGCACCGGATGGACGTCGGGCAACGTCACCTGGGCATCGAGGCCGGAGTTGGCGAGCACGCCCAGCGCGTACAGGCCGGCGTCGGAGTCGGCGAGCTGCATCCACCACTTGTCCTGTTCGATGTGCAGCAGGACCGGATCGTTCACGATGCTGCCGTCGGGCGCTGTGACCAGCATGTACTTGCCTTGGCCCACCGCGCATTTCGTCAGGTCCCGACAGGTGATCGAGTCGATCAACGCATCGGCGTCCGGACCGCTGACCTCGACCGTGCGCTCGACGCCCACGTCCCACAGCGTCACGTCGTTGTTGAGGGCGACGTACTCGACTTCCGGGTCGTCGTAGTAGCCCGGCAGGTACATGTGGTTGTAGATGTCGTACGCGGTGCACCCCGCACGCCGGGTCGCCTCGAACATGGGCGATTTCCGGTACCAGGGCCCGAAGTAGAGGGTTGCGCTCTGCTCGAGCATCTCTTGTCGCTCGTTGGCCATCGGTTCCTCCTCCTGCGCCGTGCCACGATTGGCGCAGCGTCGACCTGAATCATGGTTCAAACGCAGGACGACGCGCAAATCGACGGACGGGCTAGGCCACCGGGATCTGCTTCTTCGGGTCCACGAACGGCATCTCCACGACGACGCCGTTCCGCGCGCCCCATTCGCTGTCGACGCCCAGCGACGTGCCCGTGGCGGCGTACTGGGACGGCACCCACGCGTACCCGATGTTCTTCTCCAGCCGCGGGGAGTAGATGGCGGACGTGACCGTGCCGATCTCCGCGCCATCGGCGGTCACCGGCCACTTCACGTTGTTGAGACCCTCGAAGGGCTCACCATCCATCTCGACGCCCACGATCGAACGGCCCACACCCGCATCACGGATCCGCTTGAGTGCGGCGAGCGAGATGCAGCGGTCGTCACTGAGGGAATCCCAGTCGACCAGGCGATCGAGGCCCATCTCGATGGGGTTGTTCTCGTAGGTCATGTCGGCGCCCCAGTTGAATATGGCGCCCTCGATCCGGCGGATGTCGCTGGGCCCGGTGGGCTTGATGTTGAACTCCTCGCCCGCCTTCATGACGGCCTCGTAGACGTCGGTGCCCTTGCTCGACTCCGTGAGGTAGATCTCGTAGCCGACCTCGGATGTCCAGCCAGTGCGCGTGACGACCACCGGGGCGCCCGCGATCTCGGCGTGCGTCCAGTAGTAGTACTTGAGGTCCAGGATCGACTCGCCGAGCAGCTTGACCATGAGGTCCTTCGACTTGGGGCCTTGGACCTGCATGGGAGCGACGTCAGCCTCTTTGATCGTGACGTCCATGTCGGGGTAGGCGTTCTTCAGGCCGCGAGCGAAAAGCAGCGCATCGGACGATGCCAGGGCGAACCAGAACGTGTTCTCGTCCATCCGGGTGAGCACCGGGTCGTTGATGATGCCGCCGTCGCTGTCGCAGATGAGGACGTACTTCGCTTGGCCAACCGCACACTTCGACAGATCACGCGGGGTGAGCAGCTGCGCGAACGCGAGTCCGTCGGGACCGGAGATCTCCAAACACCGTTCCACGGAGACGTCCCACAGGGTGACGTCGTTGAGCAACGCCGTGAACTCGTTCTCGAACGAATCGAACCGGATCGGGAAGTACATGTGGTTGTAGACGGTGTAGCCAAGGGGTGAGTACCGCTGTGTGGCCTCGAAGTAGGGGGTGCGGCGGTTGCGCGCGCCCCGCTGGACGAGGCTCATGTCGAACTCGGCCATGCTTCCTCCTCGATCGCGTGGGTGTCGGCCGTCATGGTGGAAGAGGGCGAGGACGGGCGCAACAGACCGGGTTGACTACCGGTCAACCCGTTCTGACCACCCGCGACGATCGGTTCAGGCGTTCACGCCGTGACTGGCCTGCACCTGCGGCGGCTTCTGTGCGAAGCCGTCGAGGTACCCCTGGGCCACCATGGCCATGAAGACGTGGACCTCGTCCTCGCTCCAGGCGAACGGCCCTTGGCGGAACCCGTTCGAGTGCAGCCCACGCGTCACGGACTCACACGCGAGCCAGTCCTCACGGTTCGTGATGTCCCAGAACTCCGAGGCGTACGCCGGCGAGAAGTCTCGGCGCTCTTCGGCTTCGGGAGGGAAGAGCCACTGGCACTCCACCGCGCTTCGGCTTGGTCCGAGCGGCTCGAAGCGGTGGGTCATGATGTAGTCCGGGTGAAGGCTGAGCAGCAGATTGGGGAAGAGCCCGAAGTAGTAGACCTCGCGTCGCTGCCGCTGGTCCAAGCCTCGGATCGGCACCCCGCCGGAGGCGCCCGTGAGCGACATCGTCTCGGCGAAGTCCTTCAGCTCCATCGATCCACCGACCCACAGGCCGTCGTGGGGGAAGTTCTCACCCGACTCGATGGGCGTCACGTCGCACAGGGCCGGATGGATCGACGGGCAGTGATAGCACTCGTGGTAGTTCTCGGTGATCGTCTTCCAGTTGGCCTCGATGACGTACTCGTGGGTTGCCGCGACGAAGAGCCGCTCAGGCTCCCATGCCGAGATCAGACCGTCGAGGTTGCCCACGCACGACTCCAGGGGCGGGGCGGAGCCGTCCGCGTTGACGAAGATCCAGCCCCTCCACTCCTGGAGGCGTACCGCCACCAGCGGGTAGTCGGACTTGTCGAACCCGTCCGACCCCCCGAATCGGGGGGCCGCTCCGAGCGACCCGTCGAGCCGATAGACCCAAGCGTGGTAAGGGCACTTGATCGCCCCGAGGTTACGGGTGGCTCCCGGCTCGAGCAGCTCGTGACCGCGGTGCCGGCAGGCGTTGGAGAAGCCACGCAGCGTGTGGTCCTTGTCGCGGACCACCAGGATGCCCTGCTCCCCGATCCTGAACGCGCGTTGATCTCCGGGTGACGCGAGCTCGTTGGACCTGCCGATGCAGACCCACCCCGCCCCGAAGAAGTGCTCGGATTCCCACTCGAACACGGCATGGGACGTGTATGCCTGCGCGGGGAGCGTGCGCGCCACATCGAGCGTGGGCGCCAGCACCGGCCGCAGCAGCTCGGGCGCGATCGGACTCTGGGACACGGGCGTGATCCTTTCGTGCGGGCACGGCAGAGCGACGGTCCTGCAGGAGATATCGGTTGGGAGGCGGTCGCGCTTGAACAGCCGTTCAACCGAGGAACGCCATGCTAGCACCCCCGGCCCCACCGATCCGAGCGGTGGGCTTGACCTGCAGTCAGCGCGTCAGACGCGCAGATCGCCGACGCTGCAGAACGAGGCGCTGGGGCTGTTCGTGGCTCGGAACCGGAACACGTCTCGACCCCGTTGGTTCCTTGTGGCTGCGCGAACACGGATGTCTCCCCTGGCGTTGGTCTGCCGCGTCGTGGACACGATCCGGGTCTGGTTGTCCCAGATACGGATCGTCCAGAACCGATGGGCACGCGTCGTGCGGAGCCAGAACGTGACCGTGATCTCGTCGCCCAGCTTCGTGGCGGTCGCTCGGCAGTCGATGGGTCCCGCCCTCGGCGCCGGCGCCGGCATCGCGCCCGCGACCCCGGGCATGATGAGCATGAACACCATCGCGGCGGCCACCGCGTATCTGGTCCGGCGTGTCCGAGGCATGCGATCCCTTCCCGAGTCCGGATGTCTCCGGCTATCCGTTGGGAGCGGCATAGACCCGCTCCCCTTCGACGTACGTCTGGTGCACTCGTGCGTGTGCGATCTCATCGACCGGATGGTCGAACAGGTTGCGATCGATCACGCACAGATCGGCGAGCTTGCCGATCTCGATCGACCCCGTCCGGTCGTCGAGGTGGTTCACGTAGGCGGAGCCCATCGTGAAGGCGGCGAGCGCCGTGGGAAGGTCGAGGCGCTCATCGGGAAGGAACACGTCCCGCGTGGCGACCTTGTGGGGGTAGTCCGGCGGCATGCGACGGTTCACCGCGACGTGGATCTCCTGCAACGGATCGGGGCTGGAGACGCTCCAATCGCTGCCCATGGCCAGCACCGCGCCGGTGCGCACCAGGCTGGCGAACGGATATTGCCAACGCCACCGGGGCTCGCCGAGGTAGGGGATCGTGAGATCGTCCATCTGCGACTCGTGGCCCGCCCAGAGTGGCTGAGCGTTCGCGACCGCGCCGAGCTGCCGGAAGCGGGGGATGTCGTCGGGGTGCACCACCTGGATGTGCGCCAGGTGGTGGCGGTGGTCGCCGGGCCCGTTCACCGTTCGGGCGTGCTCGACCGCGTCGAGCGCCTCGCGGACCGCTCGTTCTGCCAAGGCGTGGAAATGCACCTGAAAGCCCGCCGCATCCAACGTCGCGACGGCCTCGTTCAGCACGGG
The DNA here is from genome assembly GCA_963821935.1 of uncultured Actinomycetes bacterium. Classification (GTDB taxonomy): domain Bacteria; phylum Actinomycetota; class UBA4738; order UBA4738; family HRBIN12; genus JAOUEA01. The sequence goes on from CAWGFM010000001.1 coordinate 76,439, forward strand.
CGGGTCGACGAAGGAGATCCCGCGATTGTTCGTAGGCTCCCCTGAGGCATCGAGGTAAGGATCGAGCACGGCAGCCGTGAAGTTCTCGCAGACACCGTCCTGCATGATCTTGACGCTGGTCGCCGCGAAGCGACCGTGACGTCCGCGCTCGCGAAGCGCGAGCAGGTCATCGACCTGGTCGAGACCCCGATGACGATCCCACCAGAGCGCACCGACCACCCGGGCAGTGAGGCGCTCGTCCTTGGCGGCAGCAACGTAGGCGTCGAAGTTGTTGCCCGATGCTGCGGTATCGACGATGGCGTCCTGCCAGGCGGTGATGCCCAGTGAATGCAGGTACGTCTGACCCTTCCGCAGCCCTTCGGACAGATCGTCGTAGGTGGGCTCGGGCACGAGCGTCGAGACCAGGTCTGCGGCCCCCTCATGCAGGGTGCCGGTGGGCTCGCCGTCCTCGTCGCGCTCGATCCTGCCGTCGGGCGGATCCGGGGTCTGCTTGGTGATGCCTGCGACCTGCAGCGCTGCCGAGTTCACCCACGCGCTGTGCCCGTCCCGGTTCGGAAGGTACGCGGGTCGATCGGCCACCACGGCGTCGAGCGCTTCCGCGGTCGGCGTGCCGCCAGGGAACGCATCCATGGCCCATCCCCCGCCGAGGATCCAGCCGACATCCTCATGACCGCTCGCGTAGCGCGCGACCGCCTCCAGGTACTCGTGAGCGGTCGCGAGGTCGTGGAGATCGCACTGGAGCATGTCGAGTCCCCCTCCGACCGGGTGCACATGCGCGTCCTGGAAGCCGGGCACGAGCATCCGGTTCGCAAGGTCGACGACCTCGGTGCGCGGACCGACGGACATGCGGACGTCGTCGTCGTTACCCACGGCCACGATCCGCCCGTCCTTGACGGCCACGGCCTGAGCCCAGCTCCGGACGGCGTCCACCGTGTAGACGGCGCCGTTGACGAACGCGAGATCAGCCGATGACCCGTTGGAACCCACGATCCCTCTCCTGATCTGCGCTCTGTCGGCCCGCTGCTGGGGGCGGCACAGCATATCGCCGGTCAGGCCAGCGCCACCAGGTCCAACAGGTCCTCATCCCAATGATCCACGGTGCCGTCGGGCATGAGCAAGACCCGTTGCGGAGCGAGGGCTTCCACGAACTCGACGTCGTGGCTCACGATCACCATCGCACCCGGCCAGTCCTGCAACGCCTGGGCGATCGCGGTGCGGCTGGGGGGGTCGAGGTTGTTCGTGGGCTCGTCCAGCAGCAACAGGTTCTTGCGACCCGCCACCAGCTGGGTCAGGGCCAGCTTGGTCTTCTCACCACCGCTCAGGGTGCCGGCGTCCTGGTAGGCCATCGCACCGGAGAGACCGAACATGCCAAGCAACGAGCGCAGCGCCTGATCGTCCTCGACGGACTCGGCCTTCATGTGGGCCAGCACGTCGACGCCATCGCTGATGCCTTCGTGTTCCTGCGCGTAGTACCCGGGCTCGACACCGTGCCCGAACGCGAACGTGCCGCGGTCGGCCTCAGTCTGTCCGGTGAGGATGCGGAGCAGGCTCGTCTTGCCGGCTCCGTTCAAGCCCATGATCAGCAGGCGTTCGCCTCGGCCCACGGTGAAGCTCACGTCCTCGAAGACCGAGGGACCGATGTAGGACTTGGCGAGGTCCTTGACCGTCAGCACCGTCTTGCCGCAGTGCGGCGGTTCGGGGAAGCGGTACTTCACGGCACGTTCTCGCGCCGGCCCTTCCACTTTCCGCGCCCGCAGCTTCTCTGCACGCGTGTCCAGGGTCTTGGCCTTCCTCGCCCGCTTCGCCGTCTGGCCTCGCATCGAGTCGGCCAGGGTCTTCAATCGGCGGATCTCCTGTTCCTGGCGCTGCGCGAGCGCCCGCAGCCGGGTCTCGTCGCGCGCTCGCGACGTCCGGTACTGCGAGTAGGTGCCCTTGTACTCGACCACACCGTCGCGATCCAGGTGCAGGATCCGTGTGATCGAGCCGTCGAGCAGACCGATGTCGTGGCTCACCACCATGAGCGCTCCCTTGTAGGTGGCGAGGAACTTCATGAGCCAGCCCTTCGCGTCGGCGTCCAGGTGGTTCGTGGGCTCGTCCAGCAGGAGCAGGTCGGATCCGCCGAACAGGATCCGCGCCAGCTCCAGGCGGCGGCGCTCACCACCCGAGAGCGCTCCCACATGCAGGGAGAGCCGGTCCTGCACCAGCCCGAGCCCCGCCGTGATGGAGCGGGCCTCCGATTCGGCTTGATACCCGCCCGCATCCCGATAGGACTCCTCCGCTCGCGCGAAGCGCGCCACGTTGGCGGCTGCATGATCCTCCTCGAGCCGGAGCCGCGCCTTCTCGACCCGCCGTGCCATCTCGACGAGATCGCGGGCGGCCAGGATGAACTCGAGGCCCGTGATGCCGTCGTCCTGGCGATGCTGCCGAGGGTCCTGGCGGAGATAGCCCAAGGCACCCCTTCGGATGGCGGTCCCCCCCGCGGCGGGCGCCTCGCCGGCAAGCACCTTGAGGGTGCTGGTCTTCCCGGCTCCGTTGCGGCCCACGACGCCGACCTTGTCCCCCGCTCGCAAGCTGAAGCTCAGGTCCTGGACGACGGTTCTGCCGCCAGCCTCGACCTCCAGATCGCGGACCTCGAGGGTGCTCATCGCGATGCTCCTGGGAAGCGCCGACGGACGGTGTGGGGCTGAGAGACGGGAACGAGATGGCGGGACATGCGTGGGACCTCCTCGGGTGAACGGCGGGTACGCCAACACGGCCCGCGTCCGTGCCGCGGCGGCCGTGCTACGAGGAGTCCGCACTAGCTCATCTGCCTGCAGTGTAGCAACGTGGACTCCGGCGGCAAGGAACGCCAGATAGGCGAGGACCGGGCACCGCCAGGCGTGGGAGGGTGAGCGCCGTGGATCGTCGAGAGGAGCGGATCGCGGGGCTGCTGATATGGGTGGTGGCGGTCGCGTCGTTCGCGACCCAGATGCTGCTGACCGCAGGTGGCGCGAGCGTGGTCCTGGGACGAAGCCATCTACCTCTCCCAGGTGACTCGCCAAGCGGACGCGTTGCCCTTCGCTGCTTCGCGCGCCCGGGGGATCACCCTGCTGGTGGCGCCGCTCGCCTCCATGGGTGCGCCGGGGTGGGCGATTCGAATCTGTCTCGCAGCGGGGTCGTCGCTGGTCTTGGCGCTCGTGTTCCGGGCGTGGGTGCCGCGTATCGGCATCGCCGCGGCGATCGGAGCCTTCCTGTTCGCGGCATCGTGGCCGGCGCTGTTCTATGGCTCCGAGGTCATGCCCAACCTGTGGGCGGCGCTGTTCGGGGTGGGCCTCGTCGCCTACCTCGCGCGGTCGATCGCCTCGGACCGCGACGGCCGTGGGACGGCCGTGGCGCTGCTGGCGTTCGCGGTCCTCATGGCGCTCATGCGTCCCCCAGACGCCCTCGTTCTCGCCCTCGCGCTCACCCTCGCGGTGGCCGCGCTCGACAGGGGTTCATGGCGCGCGTTGGTGCCGATGCTGACCGGCGTCGCGTTGGGATGGGTGCCGTGGCTGGTGGAGATGAGCGTTCGCTTCGGCGGACCTGTGGAGGCGATCCGATCCGCGCGGGCGGTTTCCCATGTCGCCGGGAGCGGGACGGGCCTGCTGAGTCACCTCGCCCTCACCGATGGGCCGCTGCTGGGGCCAGACTCCGGGGCCATCCCTGCCGCCGGCGCGCTGTGGTGGACCGGGCTGCTCGTCCTCACCGTGCTCGCCCTCATGTTGGCCGGTCGGAACGGATCCGCGACGGACACATGGCTCGCTGCGATCGGAGGGGCGGCGCTGGCCCTGGAGTACCTGGTGCTCGTGACGGGACTGGCGCCCCGCTTCCTTCTGCCGGGCCTCGCGCTCTTCTCGCTCACGGCGGGACGTGGACTGGACGCCGCACGCCGGGCTGGGACGGCGGGCCGCAGCCTCGCGGTCGCGGCCGCCGCCGCACTGGCGGTATGGACGGTGTGGCAGGTCGAAACCCTGCGTGAGGTCCAGGATCGGGCGGCCGGCCAACGAGCGGTCCCTCGCACCACCGGTCTCGCGATCCGGGATGGACTGGACGCCGCCGGTCTCACGGACCCCTGCCTGATACTCAGTGACCGTGACTACCCGCAGATCGCCTTCGCGGCGGGGTGCCGGGGACGCCAGTCGACGACGGACGACGACGAGATCCTCGTGCAGGAGGCGATCTCGGAAGGCTCGATCGTGATCATCGAAGATCCCGATCCAGGACCCTCATCACTTCGGCCTCAGGGATCGCCCGCTCCCGGGTGGTTCGCCTTCCGAGGGATCGATCCCTAGACGAGGGCCTCAGATCTTGATCTCGCACCCGCTGGTTCGGTCTCCAACGTCCACGAAGCAGGTGTCGCGGCCGCCGCCACCGACCACCACATCGGTACCAGCGCTGTCGTGGGCATCGATGATGTCTGCGCCCGCGCCGCCCTTGTACGTGTCTGCGCCTGCTCCGCCTTCCAACACGTCGCCGCTGCCGCCGCCCACCAGGGTGTCGGCGCCGTTCTTGCCCAGCAGCGCGCTGCTGCCGCCCAGCAGGACATCCACGTCGGGACCTCCTGCCAGGACGTCGTTCTCCTGACCACCCAGGAGCAGATCGCGCCCTCGGGCGCCGCGGAGACGATCGCTGGCACCGAGCCCGTAGGCCCGATCCGAACCGCCGAGCACGCAGATGACGTCGGGATTCGCGCCACCGGTGATGTCGTCGGGCGCGTTCGTAGCCCGAAGCCGTGCAGGTTCCACCGGCCGTGGTGTCACCCGCGCCGCGCGGCGTGGTGTCGACCTCGCAATCACTGGAGTCTCCGGGGTCGACGAAGCAGGTGTCGGCACCCTTGCCGCCCTTGATCACGTCGCCGCCCGCTCCGTCACGAGCGTCGATGACATCGGCGGAGGGGCCACCGACGAAGATGTCGTTTCCGACGCCGCCGATCATGACGTCGGACTTGGCCCCGCCCTTGAGCGTGTCCCGGCCATCGCCGCCGATCAGCACGTCGCTGCTCTTGCCTCCGATGAGGCGGTCGTTCCCGCCCCCAGCCCAGAACAGGTCGCGGCCCGTGCCACCGATGACCCGGTCGTTGCCTCCCCGAGAATTGATCCGGTCGTTGCCGCCCCGAGCAAGGATGCGGTCACCGGTGTTGCAACCGACGATGTCGTTGGCCTGGGCGTTTCCCGAACCGCCACACCCGCGTGCGGGCGCGGCGAGCGCCGGGGTAGCCCAGAGTGGCAACACGAGCGCACACGCCGCAGCGAAGCCGACGATCAGAGAAAGGGAACGGCGCATACCGGGGGTCCTCCTGTTGTCGTGGTCGATGCACCTGAGGGTATCAGGCACCTCATCTCCAACTCGCGGAGAACTCTCCCACCACTTCCTTCGAGACACAACCCACACATGCATGAACCCGCGGACGGTGCGTCGGTCGACTCGGACCGACGCTGTGTGTACCTTGACGGGTACGTATCCGAACAGGTACATTGCACCACATGGACGCTGTGATGCATGCGTTGTCGGACGCCAGCCGGCGGACGGTGCTGGAAACCCTCGGCCAGGGAGAAGCGACGGTGGGTCAGTTGGCGGCGTTGTTGCCGATCGCCCGCCCGGGTGTCTCCCGGCACCTGCGCGTACTGCGTGAGGTCGGGCTGGTTGAGGTGCGTCGAGAAGCGCAGCGGCGCATCTACAGCCTGCGGCCCGAGCCGCTGGCTGAGATCGACGACTGGCTGGGGCGCTACCGATCGCTGTGGGAGGAGCGGCTGGACGCCCTGCACACCGAAGTCGCCCGAGGGAAACGACGAGGAAGGAGCACGACATGACCTCCGACCGAACGGGATCCGATCGCCCGGTGGGCTCGCTCCGAACCGCTGACGGCAAGGCCGTGGTGCGCATCGAGGATCGCTTCCGGACGGGTGCGGATGACGTCTGGTCGGCGATCACCGATCCGGATCGCTTGTCACGTTGGATCGCTCGGGTGGACGGTGATCTCCGGCTGGGCGGAGCGTTCCGGGCCAGCTTCACCAGTGGGTGGGAAGGCCCTGGACGGGTGGACGTGTGTGAGCCTCCTCGGCGGCTCCTGGTGACCATGTCTCCGGGCCAGGACGACCAAACCGTGATCGAGGTCGAGCTCGTTCCCGACGGTGATGCAACCCGCCTGATCGTGGAGGAACGCGGCATCCCACTCGACGAGGGTGCGGTGCACGGTGCGGGATGGCAGGCCCATATCGAGGACCTGGGCGCGCACTTCGCCGGCAGGCCGAGCGCGGGATGGCGGACGCGATGGACAGAGCTGATCCCTGCGTACCGCGAACAGGAACGTCATCTCGGATGATCGAAAGCGATGGCGCCACGGAGACGACCGCTTCCGTAGGTCGCCGATCGATCGGTGTCGGAGGGGGGATTTGAATCCCCATGTCCCGCGAAGGACACTAGGCTCTCAACCCAAACCCCTACCTGTCGGCACGCGTCGTCTGGTGGCATCCAGTGGCCTGACCTGCATGAACGCTCCCGACCTAGTGGGCATCATGGCACCCCGTATCCCCGGCTCTTGGACGGGATGGGGGAATGTTTGGGGGAATGCGAATGGAATTCCGTGAACTCGTCCAAGAACAGGACCCCGTGGCCAGTGTTCATGAATGTCGCTAGAGGCAGGATAGTCGTGATACCTACCTGCCGGTCAGTTCCTTGAACATGGGGTCGTCGCGGATCGCATCCAAGTCGGAATCGTCGTTCGCGGACACGCGAAACTCCTCTGCCATGTCGATCGCGCGTCGCAGGTGATCGAGCGCGTCAGTCGTTCGGCCACAGAGGCTCTCGCAGCAAGCGAGGTTGTAGAAGATCAGGGCGTACTGGGGAGAGGCTTCGACCAGGACGCGCAGACGGTTTGCGACCTCGGCGTACTCACCCGCCTCGTAGAGCGGGAAGAGCGGGGCCCAGAGTTCCCAGCCGCGGGGCTCGTACGCCTTTCCCGGCGTGCCTTCGAGCGCGACGATGGTCGTCCCTGCCTCCTCGGCGAACGCCGTTCGCTTGATGCCGGGATGGGCGAAAACGAGAGATCCTGCGGGCGCGTCCACCCGGTCTCCGTCGAGCTCAAACACCGCGTGGCCTCGCAGCACGAGGAAAAGCTCCTCGTCTGCTGTGGGATCGCCCTCGTCGTGCAAGTTGATGAGTAGGTCACCGGCCGCATGGGCCGTCCAAGCGGTCGCACCGAACGCCGTGACGCCAAGGTGATGGCGGATCGGGCGGTAATGGCAGTGCCCGTCCGCAAACTCGTCGATCTCGTCCAGATGCGCAACCGCATAGCTAGCCATGAGACCCCTTCCCTCGCCGTCGTGCGCTGCGTTCCGCCGAGACGCACCGCGTGACCCGCCACTAAGTGAAGCGCCCAGTGTTACAGACAGAAGGGGACGAACCGCTCGGTTTGGACAGGGACCTGTCACCTCGGCCTCGACGTGGCATCACCACGCTTACCGGAGTGTGTGATGCCTTCCGGTTGGTGGTGAGCCGTAGCAGCCTGACCTCGGGCACCTCAGTTCCTTTCAAGTGCACAGCCCGAGCGCGACGTGCTGTGCTCAACTGGCGACTTGTGCCTGCAAGGCGGCGATGTCTGCAATCTCCCATGCCTCGGCGATCCTGCCGTCGCGAAGGTGCGTGACCACTGCTTGGTCGATCCGGAAGGCGTGACCGGTGCCCGGCAGGCCCCCGAACTCGGAGGCAAATGTCCCAGAGACGACGACACGGGCCATCTCAACATCGCCTTCGACCAGGACCTCCTGCACCTCGTGACGAATCCCATGCATCGCTGCGATGGCATCCTTCCAAACCGCCTTCTCGTCCTCGACGCTGGTTGTGCTTAGACCCAAGGGCGCGTGCACGACCGCATTCGGATGGAACAGGTCGTCGAACGCGTCGAGGTCGCCCGCATCGCCTGCGGCCAGCCATCGGAACACCAACGTTCGACGCGCATCCGTCATGTGCCGGAGCTTCGCACATCCTGGAATCGGTCAGCCAGGTAGCGTCAGAGGGCATGACCCCGAGGTCGCTAGTTCACCGCTGCGACGTGCGTGAAGCCCGCAAACCGTTCGACGGAAACAACCGCTCCGGCGTCTCCTAGTGCGGCGGCCTTCTGTCGCAGCTGGTCGAGCGCCCTCTCGCTCGGTCGCCCGTAACATTCGATCGCGGTCAATGTGACCAAGTGCGCAAGCTTGCGGAACTCACCGCCCCCGATCTCCATATGGCGCTCCAGCGATTCCGAATCGGGATGGACCGCCACGACGGTCATCCTCGCCGCTTCTTCATCGATGTAGAAGCCGTAGGTGATCAACCGTGACTCGTGGGCGTCGATGAACTCGACGAGTCGTCGGACTCCTGCTTTCAGCTCGTCGATCGAGTCCTTTCGGATATGGGAATGGTCGATGCAGACGATTGGCTCGGAGCCGCCGCCTGTCCCGTGAGCCGACATGGGACCTCCCCTCGATGCGAGTGGGCGATCGATGTGCGTATCAGCCTGCGGCGACGCTAGCACTTGCCGTCCCGACAGCGTCCACCTC
>CAWGFM010000002.1:0-313653 GCA_963821935.1 uncultured Actinomycetes bacterium
AACGGCTAAGAAGTCCCATGACTCCCATCGAGGAGACCTCACCACCCGAAGACCACGTCGGCAGATCGTTCCCGAGGATCGGCGCTTGGGCCTGGAGTTTCGTAGGCGTCGTGGTGGCCACGATCATCGTGGTCACGGCGCTGGCCGCGGTCAGCGAGATCGCCCTCCCACTCTTGTTCGCGGCCGTTCTCGCCGTGATCTTCAATTCGGTCGCCGGGAACCTCGAGCGACGTGGGTTCAAGCCGAGCCTCGCGGCCGGCGTGCTCGTGCTCGGGTTGCTCCTCCTGATGACCGTCGTCGTGACGGCCACCGTCCGTGGCGTGCTCTACCAGACCGACGAGATCGGTGCATCGGTCGACGCGGCGAAGGAGTATGCGGTCCAGGAGCTCGGTCTCGACAGCAAGTCCCTGGACGATGCACGGGCCGCCACCGAAGACGCGGCCCCCACGGTCGGCGAGGGGGTGCTGCCCGCGATCGTCTCCAGCCTCGGCTCGCTCGTCGCCTTCGCCGGTGCCCTGATCCTCGGCGCCCTGATCATGTACTACCTGCTGAAGGACGGTGCCCGCCTGCGACTCGCGGTGGTCGCGCAGGTGAGCCGATCGATACGAGATGAGGTGAACGATTTCGTCTCCGACGCATGCGGCATCCTCCGCGACTACGGGCGGGGACGCACCGTCATGTCGGCGGTCGTGGCCGTGGTCGTCGGTCTCGCCAGCCTGCTCCTCGGCCTCCCGCTGGTGTTCACGATCGTCGTCGTGAACTTCATCGGCGGCTACATCCCCTACATCGGCGCGTTCCTTGGTGGCGGGCTGGCCGTGATCATTGCGCTCGGCGACGGCGGCCTGGGCGTGGCTGCGGTCATGCTTGTGGTCGTCCTCGCCTCGAACCTGCTGCTCGAGAACTTCGTGGAACCGAAGGTGATGGGCCGAACGCTCGACATCCACCCCCTGGTGGTCCTCGTCGTCACGGCTCTCGGCGGATTCCTGGCCGGCATCGTCGGCCTCATCCTGGCCGTTCCCTTCACCGTGATCGCCGGCAACGCCATCGGCCGCCTCCGATCGCATGGGTTCTTCAACGCCGTGGCCGACCGCGCCGAGCCGGCGGTGAAGAGCATGCTCGAGTGACATGGCCGAGGGGAAGAGCAACGCTCATACAGGCATCACTGGGGCGCGGGAGCGCGGGGCCGCCATCCGGACACAGCTGGAGCGGCTGTTGCTATGGCGAATCTGGGAGCGCCTGCTCGAGGTCGAGTTCGTCGACCGCAGCGTCGCCCTCGCCGGGAAGGCGTTCGTCGCCTTCTTCCCGTTCGTGATCGTCGTTGCCGCCTTCGTCCAGACCAAACCCGAACGTCCATCATCACTGCAATCGCAGCCCGGTTGGGTCTGCGGGGAGACGCACTCACGCTCGTCCAGGGATCCTTCGCATCATCGGACGACGTCCGCCGAGCCACCGGAGTGTTCGGACTCGTCCTCACGATCTTCTTCGCGAGCTCATTCACGACCTCGCTCCAGCGCGCGTACGTCCGCGCTTGGCGTCGACCACCTCGCAGCGGTATCGACGTGTACTGGCACGGCGTGACCTGGCTCGCCGTGATCATGGCGTCCACAGCGCTCCAGGGCGCCCTCCGTTCCCTCTTCGATGGAGGACTCGGTCTGGCCTTGTTCGTGCTGATGTCGTTGACGATCACGGCTGGGGTGTGGACGTTCACCGCCTGGTGGCTGCTGCTCAGAGACGTGCGTGTGCGGGTGTTGGTCCCGACCGGCGTCATCACCAGCCTCGCGGTCACCGGCTTCGCTCTGTCGGCGGCGGTATTGATGCCGGAGGTCGTATCACGGAACGAGGAGCAATTCGGCTTCTTCGGGGTCGCGCTGGCACTCGTGACATGGTTCTCGGGCGCCGCGATCTGTCTCCTGATCGGCGCGTGCGCCGGACCGGTCCTTGCCGAGAGCGATGGACGCCTCGGTCGGTTCATCCGCGGCACTGAGGCTCGGATCCTGAAGCCCGGTGCTGCCCCGCCGCTTCCACCTCCGTCGCGTGAGCTCGGCTTGCGCGACGCCTTCAGAACGGATGAAGACGAATGACGGAATCGGAGGACCCGAAAGCCACAAGGCGAGGGCTGACGCAGCGAGCCATCGGGATCAGGGTCTTCTCCTCGGCGTCGGATGCCACACGGTCTCGGCGACCCACTGATGCCATCCTGCTGGTGCTCGCGATCGTGGGCGCCGTCGTCCTGTCCCTCTACGCACCGGGACCCACGGCGATCGACACGGCCGCCAAGAACCTTGTGGCCCAGCTCCCCGATCTCGCGGGGTGGTTCTGGGAGGTGACCTACGACCTGTTGATCCTCTGGTCGTTGGTGCTGTTGGTCGTGATCCTGTTCGCCAGAGGACGGAAACGGTTGTTCCTGTACGAGGTGGTCGCCGTGGGGTTTGCGACCGGCTTTGCGGTCCTCGCCGGCGATGCCAGTGGCACCGACGCGTCCACGAGCTTGTCGGGCATCCTCAACTCCGGATCGCCGCCGATCTACCTGGCGATGCGTGTCGCGCTCGCGACCGCGGCGATCGTGACGGCGTCGCCGGACCTATCGAGGCCGATGCGGCAGGTTGGCCGATGGCTGATCGGCATCGGCGCCGTCTCCGGGATCGCACTGGGCACCGCGCTGCCCATTGGGGTCGTGGCGGGGTTCCTGATCGGCCTCGGCTCCGCCGCGTTGGTGCATCTGCTCTTCGGCTCACCCGGAGGTCGCTTGACCCTCGAACAGGTGACGGAGATGCTCGGAGAGCTGGGCGTCGAAGCCACGGCCACCGAAGACGCTCCGCTGCAACCTCGAGGGGTGGCGCTCACCATAGCATCCACGCCGGAGGGCAAGCCGCTCCTGGTCAAGACCTTCGGCAGGGATGCTACGGATGGCCAACTCGTGGCCGCCACCTGGTACGCAATCTGGCACCGGGGTGCCAAGCGCGTCCTGACCGGGAGACGGGAGCAGGTCGAGCACGAGGCATTCCTCACGTTGGCCGCCGAGCGCGACGGCGTGCCCGTGATGCCCGTGATCGCGGCCGGCGAGACGGGTCAGGGAGATGCCCTCCTCGTGATCGACGCGAACGGGCGCACCCTCGCGTCCTTGGAGCAGGCGAACGTCACCACCGACCTCCTCCGCAGCGCCTGGAGCGCCCTCGGGAGCCTCCATGAGCTCGGCATATCGCACGGTCGCGTCAACGCCGCGAGCCTCATCGTCCGGCCCGACGGGTCCGCGGCGTTCACCGACTTCGGCGATGCGCAGATCGCCGCACCGGAGGGCGACCTTAGAACCGACCGCGCGCAGCTGCTCGTCACGACGGCGCTGGCCACCGATACCGATCGTTCCATTGCTGCGGCGATCGACGTGCTCGGCGAAGACGGGATCGTCCAAGTGCTGCCATTCCTGCAGCCCGCGGCGTTCGAGCGCGACACTCGGATCGCCCTGCACGATCAGCACCTCGACCTCAAAGCGCTCCGCGAGTCGATCGCCGAGCGTACACACAGCGAGGTTCCGCCGCTCGAGCCGCTCCAGCGCGTCACCTGGCAGTCGGTCCTCAAGCTGGTCGTGATCGGGTTCCTCGCCTACACCCTGATCTCAGCCTTCGCCAACATCGGCATCGACACGATCGTCGAACAGTTCCGGAACGCCGAGTGGTCTTGGCTGCTCGCGGCCCTGGTGCTCTCGCCGCTCTCGCAGGTGCCCCAGGCTTTCTCGTCGATGGGCGCCACGCTGCAGGAGATCCGCTTCTGGCCCGTGCTGATGCTCCAGTACGGGGTGCAGTTCATCTCCCTAGCGGTGCCGAGCTCGGCGGCGCGGCTGGCCTTGGAGGTCCGGTTCTGGGAGCGCGCCGGCGTGCCCGGAGCAGGGGCGGTCTCGATCGGCGCGATAGACAGCTTCAGCACCTTCGTGATCCAGATCCTGTTGATCGTGCTCATCCTCGCCTCGGACGCGGTGAGCCTGAACCTGTCCTCGAGCGCATCGGGATCCTCCGGCTCCTCGGGGGTCGACTGGGCCGCGGTACTGATCGCGATCCTCCTCGTCGCCGTGGCGCTCGGCATCGCCTATCTCTTCCCGAAAACCCGCGAGAAGCTCCACCATTTCATGGATACGGTCCGTGAGAAGTGGGCCGACGCGAAGGAGGCGCTGGCGGTCCTGCGCCGGCCCACGAAGGTGCTCCTGCTCCTGGGAGGCAACCTCGTGGCCCAGGTGATGCTCGCCATCATCCTGGGACTGTGCCTGCGGGCATTCGGGCAGTCCGCTTCTTTGGCCGCGCTGATCCTGGTCAATACCTTCGTGTCCCTTTTCGCCGGGTTCATGCCGGTGCCCGGAGGCGTGGGCGTCGCCGAAGCGGGCTATACGGCCGGCCTGATCGCGCTCGGTATCCCCGAAGCGGCGGCGACCTCGACCGCGCTGGCGTTCCGGCTCGTCACCTTCTACCTGCCGCCGCTGTGGGGCGGGTTCGCGATGCGCTGGATGAAGCAGCAGTCACATCTCTAGGAGGCGGGAACCGGCGGTCCCTCGGCGGCTACTTCCGGCGCCGTGACCCACAGCATCCAGATGCCGTGGATGATGAAGGCCAGGATGGGGAACGCTGGCGTGATGTTGTGCGAGAGCGAGAGTTCGTCCATCAGCCACTCGCCGAACTCGTAGGACACCGCCCCGAAGAGCCAAGTGGTGACGTTGGCCGCGAACCACCACATCCAGCGGGTCGTATCGCCGCGCAGGGCGGTGGCCTGCGACAGGCCGATCAACGGGCCGAGGACGAGTGCCTGGATGAAGCCGTTCTTGAAGGCCGCGAGCGTATCCCCTCCCTGCGCCAGCGTGTCGGAAGCCTCGGGCGCGATCGCGAACAACCAGACGACCAACGCGGGGACCACGGTCGCGGTCACCCACAGGCGCCGGGTCAACGTCTTGAGTCGCGTCCTGAGGATCCGCCACTACCATCGACCCAGCACGAACCCTTGGAAACCGGCGCCGATGATCGCGATGACCAGGATCGCGATCAGCCGATGGTTCCGGGCGAGATCGTCCGTGGCGTCGGAAGCGAGCAGTTGGAGGAAGACGCCGCCACCGACGATCACGAGATAGGCCGCGCAATTGACGACGATCCAACGCCCCAGCAGGCGCCAGTTCCACCACTCGCCGACGCTCTCGTCGTTCGCCGGCCTGTCCACGCCGCGAGCACGCTCCTGCGTCACCGGCCACTCACCCTCAACTGGCGACCGGGTCGTCGTCGTCTCGATCCGCCGAGCGCTCCCTGCTGCGCTGCACGGCACCGAGGATGACCTTGATCCCCACTCCCAGGACGATCAGGTCGAGGATCATCTGTACGGCGACCACGAGCCGAGCGGTCTCAGTCTGCGGTGAGATATCGCCGAACCCGACCGTCGAGAAGATCGTCACCGTGAGATACAGCGCGTCGGTGCGCGAGAGTGCCTCCGTGAACGCGTTGGGCTCGGCCCGAGCCATGAGGTAGTAGGCCGTCGCGAACAGGAGGATGAACAGCGGCACGGCCACGAAGAGCCCCTCGAGCGCCCGGCTTCCTGGATGATCCGACCGCAGGATCCTCCAGACCTGCCAACTGATGAGAGCGACGAAGACGACGATCCCCACGATGAGACCCGAGACCGCGGAGGCGCCAGAGAGGTCGTTCAGCGGGAGTAGGTAGTAGAGCGCCAAGAGGACGGCGGCGGTTACGATCGCCCCGAGGGCGGACACGACGATGTGTACCCACGCTCGCTCCGCTGTCGGATCCTCTTGCTTCACCACGGCGCACCCCTTGGAAGAGTCGGTCGGGAGTGTGTCGCAATACGACCGTGAGGCCAACCCAGTCCGGGTGAAGGTCCGATCCTCGTGGGTCGCTGGTGACGACATGGCGCGGCCGAGCGCTCGGGTCATCTCCGATGTGCTGCGAACGCGAGGAAGCGATCTCGATCGCACGAGGCGGGGGAACCGATGGCGTTAAACGGTCCGAACGAGGGTCAAGGACAAGTTCGCCGGCTCGGCGGTGGGGCGACCTCATCGCTCATCGGCGTGGGACTCCTCGTCATCATCATGGTCCAGAACACCGAGGACGTGCAGCTCGACTTCCTGACCTGGAGTTTCACCTGGCCGCTCTGGCTCCTGACGATCGCCTCGGCGGCGCTCGGGGCGTTAGTCTGGTTCGGACTCGGTGTGATGCGCCGTCACCCCCGGCGCAAGGAACGCCGCGAAGACCGTCGGGGTTGAGCTTCGCACTCGTAGAGCTGGGCTAGCGTCGCGTGCTGACAGCGCCTACGATGGCGCGTCGCTCAGTTCGTGGACTGAGAAGGAGAGACATGGGCTGTCTGCTGGTGTTGTTCAGTGCGTTCGCGCCACGGCTCGTCGTTCTGTTCGCCTGGATCGCTCGCCCCAACTACTTCGATGCCGTGTTCGACAGTTGGATCTTCCCGCTGCTCGGACTGCTGTTCCTCCCCTTCACGACGCTCATGTATCTGCTTCTCGGCGGCCCGCCAGAAGGCGTCCATGGTCTCGATTGGCTGTGGATCGTGCTCGCCGTGATCATCGATCTCGGGAACTACGGAAACACATGGGGGCAGCGCAGCACGGTCGAGCAAGGCATGGGGAGGAACCCGGGAACGCCGAGCGCTCCGCCCGCCGCGTAGCTCATCCGATTTGCGGCAAGACTCGGTGGGCGCTGAGGGTCTCGAACCCCCGACCTTCGCCTTGTAAGGGCGAGAAGGGACCGCAGGTCAGGGCGCTGAGCAGCAGGAACGTTCTACCTCTGAGTACCGCCCAGTTCCTGACCCCGACCTCTACGTCAAGGCACGCGAACGAGTCCAAGAGACATTCGAGGCGATCCATGTTGCGGCCTCATCTGCTGGCCGGTGGACATCAATAGCCACGAACGTCGTCGCCGCGCACTTCCTCGATGTCTCGCCCGTGGGCGGTCAGTGCCCAGACCACGGATACGGCGATCGCGATGATGATGATGCCCCAGATGGGGTACCAGGGCAGCCACGCGAACCCCACGATGGCGCTGATCAAGGCCAGGATCACCCCGACGGTCCCCGCCCACACCGCCCCCGAGAACAGGCCGAGTCCGGCGAGGAAGATCACGATGCCGAAGATCAGATGGAGCCAGCCCCACGTCGTGCGATCGAACTGGAACACGTACTCCTGGGTCGCGACGTAGAACGTGTCATCGATGATCGCGACCAGTCCCGCGATCGCGTGGAACGACCCGATCAAGAGCATCATGAACGCGGCGAACGTGGTCCAGCCCATCGCCCATCCACTCGGCTTGGTCGACATATGCACATCCTTCCCGATCCGTGTTCCTCGGTTGTTGCGGCACCCAACGAGATTCCAGCTCCCCGAGGTGCCCGGTGCAACCTCGGTTTCGGCGAAAGCGGGGATCGAACGCGCCACGCTCGGAGGCCGTGGAGGTCGTCCCGAAGAACGTGTGGCCATGACCGATCGCGAGAAGAGAGCGTGGTCCGAGGTAGCCTTCGTTTGACACGGACAAGGGAGGCGGTCTGATGTCCCACGCAGGCACGGACAAGAACATCGGCTTCCGGGTTGCCCGGGTGCTGGTCCTGTTCATCTACGGGTTCGCGATCGTCTGCAGCGTGATCTTGGCGATGGCGTTCTTCCTCGAGCTGTTCAACGCGAACGAGGGAACGTCGTTCGTCCGGTGGGTGTTCCGAGCGACCGATCGCATCATGCAGCCGTTCCGAGGGATCTTCCCCGCTATCGAGGGCGAGAGCGGCTCGGTCTTCGATCCGGCGCTGCTCTTCGCGATCTTCATGTACTGGTTGCTCGCGCTGGGGATGCACGCCCTGATCGGTTGGATCGATCGGAAGATTGCGGCGGCCAGGTATCAGGCGGGGTTGGAAGCGTCCCACGGGTCGACGAACGCCGACCGCGATCATGCGCCCAGGGACTCAGGCCAAGTCGGGTGATCACGGGGGACTACGGCTACGCGGGGGCCCACTGGGAGGAACGATCCTGTGATGGAGCTTGACATGCGGTCCGCATGCGTAACACATGCAATAGGCCGAAGGACTGAGTACTCACGAGTAGTCAGGGTAGGCGTCCCCTCCGCCCACTGATCCCCGGGACGCTGCCTCCCTGACGCCTAACGCCAAGTGACGAGGACAAGTGCGATGGGTTCCTTGAACCCTTTGAGGGAGGCATCTCCGATCTCTGTGAACGGGACCGCGGATCGGATATCGTCCATCGTCGAGCGGCTCGCGAGGATCTCACCCCCATCGGCGAGCGCTGCGATCCGCGCCGCTCGGTGGACCTCGCCCCCGCCAAAGTCTTCGCCTCGCCGCGTCGCTTCACCGGTGTGAACGCCGATCCGCACCGAAAGCGAGAAGCCCTCGGAACGCCGATGCTCCGCGAGCGCCCGCTGAACGTCAACGGCGCATCGCAACGCCAACCGTGCATCGGGGAATGAGGCGAAGAAGCCATCGCCCGTCGGATGCCCGATCTCGCCACCGTGCGTCGTGAAGAGCGACCTCAGTGTCCGGTCGTGCCAAGAGAGCAAGTCCTCCCACGCGTCGTCGCCGATCACGCTGATCAGGTCGGTCGATCGCACGATGTCGGTGAACATGAACGTCCGAGCGACCCGTTCCGGTCGCTCGTCGGATGGAAGTTGATCGAGCGCGCGCCGTGCTCGCTCGGCGCCCGGTCGAGCGCCGAGCCGCTCGAACGTGTCTCGCGCCGAGCGCGCCTCTCTCCGCGCGGCTCCAGCATCGCCGGTCTCGGCGTACGCCTCCGCCAGGAGCAGGCTGAGCTCGGCGGCCTCGAGCGGCGCATCGAGCTCCTGCCATCCGGCTCGTGACCTTCGCAAGATCGGAAGCGCGCCCGTCGTGTCGCCCACCGAGAGCAGTAGCGCACCTTGCGCGGCAGCCGCGATCGCACGGAGTGATGCCGTCCGGAACCCCGCGACGAGCGTGTCGAGCTCGTCCGCGGCGGATTCGGCCGTCTCTGGGTCCTCGCTCGCGAGCGCGATCTTGACCTGCGCGGCGAGCAATCGAACCCTCGAACAATGATCCGCTCCGAGTTCGTCCAATGCCTGACGGATTCCAGCCGCGGCGGCATCGACCTTGCCCTCGGCCAGCCGCAGCAGCGACCGTCCGGGCTGAGGTGACTTGCCGAACGCCTCCGCTCGCGCGTACGCCTCCTCGGCCGCGGCGAAGTCTCCGAGATTCCGCCGCACCTCACCGATCCCGTAATGTGCCGGACCTTGGCCAGAGACGAAGTTGTATCGCGGGAGTTCTTCGCACGCCATGAGGGCGTCTGCTTCGGCCTTGTGCAGATCACCGTGGAGCAGCTCCAACTCAGCGCGGTGGATCCGGCACACGCCGGGAAACGCCGGTACGGATCGGCGTTCGCACCACCGGAGGGTCGCCTCCGTCCACTCGCTCGCACGCCCGTAGTCCCCGAGCTTCGAGCAGATCCCGATCATCCCGCAGTAGACGTAACCTGCGGCCGCGGGATCGAGCTCGCCGCC
This sequence comes from uncultured Actinomycetes bacterium, assembly GCA_963821935.1. Lineage (GTDB taxonomy): Bacteria > Actinomycetota > UBA4738 > UBA4738 > HRBIN12 > JAOUEA01. Next base: position 9,522 of record CAWGFM010000002.1, read on the forward strand.
GACGACCGTCGCCATGCACTCGTCCAGGAGTGGCATGCCCGTCTCGATGTCGCCGAGCAGGCAAAGTGCGTGGCCCTTGTCATGGAGGCTCATCGCTGCTAGCTCGCGGTCGCCACTGCGCTCGGCGAACGCGAGCGCATCGTCGTAGCGCTGGATCGCCCCCGCGTAGTCATTCTCCATGATCCACAGCAGTAGCCCCTGGATCCAGAGCAGCCAGCCGTGAACCGGCCATGTCTCGTCCTCCTCGGCGAGGCGCGCCGCCTTCTGCCCCCAGCCCTGCGCCAGCGGGATGGACATCCGCATGCCGTGTTGTTCCGCGAGTCGGTACGCCACCATGGCCGCCCGTGCACGGTCACCCTCGTCGAGGAAGGCGGCGTAGGCACGCTCCAGCGCCTCGATCGTGGCGTCGGGGCGCCCCGTCCAGTAGTTCGCCCAGGCGAGCATCTCGAGCGCCGTCCCCGGCAGCGTGCCTGTACGGTCCGCCTCGGCCAGCGCCTCATAGGCATCGTTCCAGGCGTGTCGGTCGAGCGCATCCCGGGCCAGATCGATCGGGTCGTCAGTCTTGCTCACCGGCGGCTCCACAGAGCAAAGGGCACCTCGAACCGTACCCGGTCCCGGCCTGGGGGGCATAACACCTGCATAACATGCCGATGGCATTCCAGAGAGGTCGGTCGGATCGATCTGGTGGGCCACGGCCCCAGGTCTCAACTCGGAACCTGACCTGGCCAACCGCGTCCGAACCGTGCAATCGTCCTGGTGATGGAACCGGACATCGAGGGCACGCTGCAACGGAGCTTCCTTGGCCACCTGCCACGCGATCTGGTGGATCGTCTCGTCGAGGGCCAGCTGCGGATGGACGTTCCTGCGGACACGACGATCTACCGGGAGGGCGAGGCGTCCCGGGCGTTCCTGGTCATCTCCGGTTTGTTCCGCCTCTTCCTGGTCTCCGGTGACGGTCGGCAGGTCACGATCCGGTACGGCAGGCCTTCGGACGTCCTGGGGACGGCGCTCGTCGTCGGCGGCCCGCTGGACGTGCGAGCCCAGACGCTCGCTCCCAGCACGATCCTGGGGATCGACGTGGGCCGGCTGGAGGAGGCCGCTCGCCGCGACGCGGCGGTGGCCTACGCCTTGTCCCAGGAGCTCAGCCGTCGCCTCGACGAGACGCTGCAGCAGATGGCGATCACCGCCTTCGGCTCGGTGAAGCAGCGGGTCGCTTCGCAGCTGCTGGAGCTCGCCACCACGAGGAACCGCTCCGACGCCCGGCTGTCGGCGCACCTTTCCCAGCAGGAACTGGCCGACGCGGTGGGATCGGTACGCGAGGTCGTCTCGCGGGCGCTGCGGGATCTCCGTGCGGCCGGGATCGTCGCCACCTCGACGGATGAGGTCGTGATCCTCGACGCCGCTCGGCTCTTCGACGAATCGTGGGGCTCGCGCCGCGTGTGACTTCGGTCGCACAAGGTCGCTACTCACGTCACTGACGAGCGGCACGTGGCGCTAGGAGCCTAGAGAGCACGTGGTTGCAATGTGCTCGTACCAGCGAACTGCCAACCCATCGACCACTGGGCCGGTGGGGTGGCCGATCCGCTGAGGGTCTTGAGGAAAGCAGTACCGGGCAGCGGCCAGAGGGCCGCCAGATAGGAGAAGAACATGAAGCGCTTCATCGGAGCCGCGATCATCGGAGCCGCCTTGCTGGCGACGATGGCGATGCCGGCACAGGCTCGCGGTAACCATCGCGACGACAAGACCTGGCTCAAGTTCGGGTCGAGCGACACCGGCTCGATCAACTGGCAGAACGACCGCAGCGATTCGCCGCTGGACGCCAACACAGCGCGACTCAAGCTGCACCTGGACGAGCAGAACGGAGACGACTGGGCGTTCGCCTACGCGCGGGGCACGGGCGTGCTGGGCGCGATCAACAAGCCGGGGCGCCACCTCGCGTTCGACTACCTCACGACGGCCTACGTCGGGGCCGGCGCTCCGCGCATCAGCGCGGACATCGACACCGACGGCGACGGAGTGGTGGACTTCTCGGCATACCTGGCCGCCTACTACGTCACGGGCGGGGAGATCCCCGGCGGCCCCTGGGCTACGGCCGACTTCACGCACCGGACGTCGCCGGGCGTCAAGATCTGGGCCGACGGCGCCACGTTCGAGTCCGACGGCACCCACAGCGCGTGGGAGGATCTCGCCGCCGCGTACCCGGGCGCTCGTGTGATCGATGTGGATCTGGTGCAGGACGAGGCGGGTAGGGCCGCGTACGTCGATCGCCTCACGATCGGCACCCACGTGTTCGGTCGCATGGGCGGCCGGCCGGTGGACGCCTGATCCATCCGGCTGGCCTGCAGGGTCCCCCTCCTGCAGCCACGCCGGCGCTCCAGGAGGCTGCGCTCCTGGGGCCGCCGGGGTGGATGCCCTCAACGTCGTCTGAATGACCGGGTCGTCGCTCTCGCATCTTGTTCTCACTCCCGGCACCTTGCCTCGAGAGGTCCAGACCGATCCGGGGTGGCGAAGTCCGTCTCGTGCGCGCACTAGGCTCTCGGCATCTCGAAGGCGGGGGTGCGGACATGAGCGGACGGAGTCCTGAGGTGCAGCTTCAACTAGCGAATGAACGGACGTATCTCGCGTGGCTACGGACGGCGCTGGCACTCGTCGCCTCCGGCGTCGCAGCCGCACGGCTCTTGGCGGGGCAGTCGCTCGATTGGGCGTGGGTGACTGTTGGGGTCCTGCTGATCATGGCGGGTGTCGTGACTGCTGCCGTCGCACGGCGCCGCTGGCGCGCGATGGACGCCGCGATCCGTGAAGACCAACCCCTACCGGCTCCGGGCATCGCCGCGATGATCGCCGGAGTCATCGTGCTCTGCGGGCTCATCACCACCGCGCTCCTGCTCGGAACGAATCCCGGAGACGTTCCATGATCGCGTGGAGGACGTGAAGGCGGCGGACTCCTACGATCAACGACTCTGTAACGCAGCGACCGTCGCGGATCAGCAGGTCGAGTGGAACAATCCGCCGACCTTCAGTCCTCGGCGCGCCAACTCGTTGTAGGTGTCGATGGCTGCCTGGGTCTCCTCCTGGCGCACCTCGACCCCGAGGCTCGCCAGCTCCTCCAGCGTCGACGAAGCCGTCTGCAAGCGGAGTTCGCGGCCGCGACTGAGGACGACGATCTCGGCCCCGTGCTCCAGCAGCTCCGCGACGTCCGCCGGCTGGATCCCCGGATGGTGTTCCGTGCCCGTTTCTCGCCAGTCCCACGGCCGTCCGCCGCCGGGCCACAGCTTGAAGTCCTTCCCTTCGCCGAGGCTTTCGACCTCCATGCGGCCCCACGAGCTGTCCAGGATGATCGGTGACGTGGGCCGGTCCACAGATGGACTATGCGCCACCGGCGGATCAGCTCAAGGTGACGGACAGCGCTCGGTTCGATGACGAGGTTGAATACCGCAGAAAGGTGCTTGCTCGAAGGGAAGGACCCAGGTTCGTCACGCGATCGTGGGTAGCGTTTCGAGCCGCGTTCCTGCTGCTCAACGCCCTGAACTGCGGCTTCATGGTGGGCGTTGAGGGTCTCGAACCCCCGGATCCGCGTTACTTCTTGACCCGGAACCTCACCAACGGGTTGAACCCCGCCCATTCGCACGCGTCGAGCGAGAGCTCGTTTACGACGGTTGCATCGGTCGTGCAGTCTCCCCCGGTCTGTTGATCGGTGAAGACACCATCGGGGTACATATCGCTGCCGATGGCCGGCAGACCAGCCCCCGTTCCGACGTTCAAGGAGTCGTCAGGGCATCCCTCCGGGTTGCTCTGACACGGCCTCACCCCATGAGGCTGGTTCCCCGACGTGCTGGTGTTATAGGAGATGCCGTATATCAGCTCATTCGGGAGTTTGAGACCGGAGAATTCGAAGACGATCTTGACCGCCATTCCGTTGAAGCAGGCGTCATCCTCGGATGAATACCATCCGGTCGGATTCGCGGTGCAGTTGGTGGGGTCGGCTGAAGGCCGGAACGGGATCGTGAACGTTCTCGTCCGGCTCCCGATCACCGCGCCCGGGAGATTCGGGTCCGTGTTGTTCGCGCGGTAGAGCGTCAGCGTGATGGATTCGTTGAACGTCGCGCCCGGAGTGGTTTCACAGGCAGCCATCCAGGTTCCCGATTCGCATGCCCACGAGCTCATAACGACGTTGACTTTCCTGAGCTTGCGCTTGCCTGGTGCCAGCCGGATCTGATCACCGAGCGCGTCGGTCTGCGTCGCTTCGAAACCGACACTCGCCACGTTGCCGGGGAGCTGGTCTGGAAGGCTGTTGAACACCTTCTTGAGCTTGGGCGCGGCCTGAGCGGGGAGGGTCACCGCCCCGATCGCGACCGAAGCCATGGTGAGGCACACCAGAAACTTCTTCATCGCTCCTCCTGCGTTCTTAGCTACGATTCCTATCCCGTCTCGATGAGCCGCGACAGTGGGCCGGATAACGCCCCCGCGGGCTCCTTCGAATGCCTAGTTGCGCTTTGATTCAACATGGTGATCCGGGTAGACCGGTAGGGTCACATGGCCGACGGCCGCATAGCCGACAGTCACCCTGGCGCCGGACTCAGCGAGCACCCCTCCGGCCACTAGCCATCCATCGCTTCGCGACCGTCTGCACCGTGATCCTGGCATTTGGCGCTCTTCCTCGAGCTGTTCACCGCGAACGAGTGAACGCCGTTCCAGCTCGGTGCCGGCTCATGACCCTGGCCAAATGCTACCGACTAGCATGCCTGGGGCCCCAGATCGCACGCGAGTGGCGGAGGAACAGTGACGACCCCATCGAGAGAGGTGTCCTGAGATGAGCATGACCGAGCCGGCAACTGGAACCATGGCCTGGCACGCGATGTCGCCGAACGATGTGGCGTCACGACTGACTGTAGATCTCGATGGCGGGCTGGACACCGACGAGGTCGAACGGCGACTCGAGAAGTACGGTCCCAACGAGTTGCCGACCGAGCCGCCCCCGAGCGTCTGGGTGGTGGCCCGGGGACAGCTCCTGAATCCGATGAACATCATGTTGCTCATCGTCGGGGTGGCGAGCTTCGCGATCGGGCAAGTCGCGACCGGTCTCGTCGTGACCGGATTGGTGACCTTCAACGTCGTCATGGGCTCCAACCAGGAGCTCAAGGCCCGGGCAAGCGTCGAGGCGCTCGCTCAGCTGCAGGTACCCCACGCGCGTGTGCGGAGGTCGGCGAGCGTGCAGGAGGTCGACTCGACGAAGCTCGTGCCAGGCGACGTCGTGCTGCTGGAAGCGGGAGACCTGGTGCCCGCCGATGGACGGCTCGTCTCGTCGGCGACACTCGAGGTGCAGGAGGCGTCCCTCACCGGGGAGAGTGCACCAGTGCCGAAGGCCACGACCACGATCGAGGGCGCGGACGTCGCGCTCGGCGACCGCACGGACATGGTGTTCCAGAACACGCAGGTCACTCGCGGATCCGCCACGTTCATCGTCACCGGGACGGGTCAGGCGACGCAGATGGGTCGCATCGCCGATATGGTCACGGCGACGAAGCGATCCAAGTCCCCGTTGCAACAGGAGCTCGACGGGATGACCAAGGTCTTCGGCATCGTCGCGTGGTCAGCGGTGGCCGTGATCGCGATCGTGGGCTTCGCACGCGGACAGGATATCGAGACCCTCTTGCTGCTCTGCGTCTCGACCGGCATCGCGTCGATCCCCACAGGTCTGCCGACGTTCGTGCAGACGATGCTGTCATCCGGCGCACGCCGCTTGGCGGCGTCCAAGGCAGTGGTCAAGACCCTCACCGACGTCGAGACGCTGGGTGGGACCACCGTCATCAACAGCGACAAGACCGGCACGCTCACGATGAACGCGATGACGGCCACCACGATGCTGGCGGGTGGCGACTGGTTCAAGATCGAAGGAGGGGGATACAAGAAGTCGGGCGCCATCCTGGGCTCCGGCGGTTGGCGAGCCGCCCGACTTCCGGCGACTCGCCCTCGGCCTCTGTCTCTGCACCGACGCCACCGTGGCCGACGACGAGTCGATCATCGGCGATCCCACGGAGGCGGCGCTCGTGGTCCTGGCCGCCAAGACGGGAGTGGGCGCGGAGCAGACGCGTCAGGCGCTTCCTCGTTGCGCGGAGGTCCCGTTCGATTCGGAGTACAAGTTCATGGCGACCTTCCACGACCTTCCCGAGCACCTTGTCGGGGGGATCGTCCAGGAGCCGCACTTCGCGAGCGTCAAGGGCGCTCCCGACGTCGTGATCGAGCACTGCGATCGAGCGCTCTGGCACGGAAAGGCGATACCGATCGAAAGCGTTCGGGACGAGACTCCTGGCCGCGAACCAGCAGCTCTCCGAGCGTGGGCTGCGGGTGCTCGCATTCGCTGCACGCGACCTGGACGACGCCACGATGGAGGCCGCGATCGGCGATCCCATGGCTGCGGTGACCGACCTGGTCCTGGTGGCCCTGGTCGGGATCATCGATCCTCTCCGTGAGGAAGCCAAGGAGTCGGTCCGGATCGCCCTACGAGCCGGGGTCGACGTGCGGATGATCACGGGCGACCACACGGTCACGGCGAGGGCGATCGCCGACCAACTCGGTCTGGGGCCGGGCGTGATCACGGGAACGGATCTTTCGCACCTGCCGGACGGCGAGGTCGTCGAGAGGCTCCCGGAGCTCCATGTCTTCGGCCGTGTGGCGCCGGAGGACAAGGTGCGACTGGCTCGGCTCATGCAGGAGGCGGGGCAGGTGGTCGCGATGACGGGGGACGCCGTGAATGATGCGGCGGCGCTGAAGCAGGCGGACATCGGGGTCGCAATGGGGAGCGGTTCCGAGGTGACGAAGCAGGCGGCGAAGATCGTGCTGACCGACGACAACTTCGCCACGCTCGTGCGCGCGGTTGAACTTGGCCGTGACATCTACCGGCGGATCACGTCGTACGTGAAGCTGCAACTCACGATCCTGTCAGCGGTGCTTCAGCTGATGCTGCTCGCCACGATCTTCAACATCAACGAAGGCGTCGCGTTGTTCCCCATGCAGCTCCTGTTCTGCAAGTTCTTCGTGGTGGTCACCGTGGTCGTCGGCTTCATCGTCGACGTGCCGGATCCGAGCGTGATGCAGCGACCGCCGCGCACGCCAGGCACGAGGATCGTCACGAGGTCTCAGATCGTGCGGTGGGTCGTCAGTGGCTTCGCTGTCGCGGCGAGTGCGCTCGCGGTACTGGAGTGGGGACCGGATGAACCGAGCATCACACACCCCTCGATCGGCATGACGATGGCCTTCGCGATCGTGGCGATGAGCGCCGTCAACCTCGGCCTGGTGATGCGGCGCGAACGCGAACCGGTGTGGTCGTCGCCCGTCTTCCCGTACCTGGGGTGGATCTTCCTGGGCTGGACGCTCACGTGGGCGGCCGTGGAGCTCAACATGCTCCAGCAGTTGCTCGACACCATCTCGCTCACGGGGAAGCAGTGGGGAGTAGTCCTGTTGCTGTCGTTGATCGCTCCGGGCATCGTCTGGGTGGACAAGACGATCCAGCTCGCTCGCCTGCGCAAGAGGGAATCGGCAGCTGGACTCGTCGAGGTGACCAGCGGTGGCCGTCCGGCGATTGAGTCGACAACGTCGAAGCCACATCCGCCGACCTCCTCCGGATGCGCGACGCTCGCCGTGTAGGCGTCGCGCTATTGACTGGACGGAGTATCGGGTTCAGGGTCTGGGGTCCATGCCGAGGTGTTCGTGAATCCCGAAGGTGGATCGTTGTCGCTCGAGGTGCGCTGGATCCTGCCCGGACAGGTCTCGAACGCGATGATCGAGTGGTTAGGCCCTTTCGGCGGCGCAGTCGAGGATCGAGAGGATTGGTACCTCGTCGATCCTTCGTGCGACGACTTCGGGGTGAAGATCAGAGGGGCGACACAACTCGATCTGAAGGCGTTCCGAGGGAGCCCGGGGGAGGTGGGGATCCGGGGGGGTGGCCGAGGCCGAATCGAGCTCTGGGAGAAATGGAGCTTCCACCTCGACGCGCGGGCACACCTACCCCCCGACGTCATCGAGCTGGCTCGCGGTTCAGAAGGTCCGGCGCCGCCGTTCGTTCCGCTTGGCCGAGGGGGGAGTGGTCGAGCGGGCCATGAGCGACGTCGAGCTGCCCGGCTGCACGGTCGAGCTCACCGAGGTTGCGGTCGGCGAGGAGACGTGTTGGTCGCTCGGCTTCGAGGTTCATGGAGGTTCGGAGCTGCTCGAAGTGGCGCTGCACGCAACGGTCGAATCGCTGTTCCCACGTCCGCCGCCCGACGGCATCCGGCTCGATCTCAGAGATTCGATGTCATATCCGCGATGGCTCGGCGCTTCGAGGCATGATGTGTCGGGCTCCGGCGACTTCTTGCGCCTGCACTCGGGATCGACGATCCCGTGGATCCGCGCGGTATTACCACTTCATGAAAGGGACGGGGCCACATCCAGCGGGTGATCGCCCCAAGGTCAGTTCTTCGGAGCAGGACGTATAGATCGTTCAGAAGGTCGAAGCGATCATCTCGGCGATCGCGATCGTCGGCAGGTTGGTATTCGCGCGGGGAGTCGTGGGGAAGATCGATGCGTCTGCGACGACGAGGCCCTCCGTGCCCTGGACCCGGCCCGTCGGAGACACGACCGCAGATCGATCCTCGGGAGGTCCCATCCGACACGTCCCGACCGGATGCCAATAACCGGCCACGTCCGCGCGGATCCGACTCTCCAGATCAACCGCGGTTCCCGGCGTGACCTCTTCGCCGACGAAGGGATCCAAGGCTCGGGTGCCCGCGAGTCATCCGTCTCGCCCTTACAAGGCGAAGGTCGTGGTTCGGCCCACCAGAGCCATGGCAAGAGCGTAGGTCAGCGATCGATGACGATGCTACGGCGAACCGCGCGTGGTCAAGGACGCTTCGACCTTCGTGGATCAACAGGTTGAGTGGAACAGCCCGCCGACCCTCAGCCCTCGGCGCGCCAGCTCGTTGTAGCTGTCGATGGCGGCCTGGGTCTCCTCCTGGCGCACGTCGACCCCATGTCTGTAAGCGGAGTTCGCGGCCGCGGCTGAGGACGACGATCTCGATCCCGTACTCCAGCAGCTCCGCAACGTCTGCCGGCTGGATCCCCGGATAGTGCTCCGTGCCGGGTTCCCGCCAGTCCCATGGCCGCCGCCGCCGGGCCACAGCTTGAAGTCCTTCCCTTCGTCGAGCCCTCGGCCACCATGTGGCCCCCACGAGCTGTCCAGGATGATCGGCGACGCCGGCCGGTCCACGGATGAACTATGCGCCACGGAGCGGGTCAGCCCAAGGGGATGGACTACCCTCGGTTCGATGACGGGGTTGGACACCGCACGAGCCGATCGCTCGCGATCCGGTCGTAGGGGCGCCTGCCGATGCCTAAGCTTCCGACCGGGACGGTCACGTTCCTATTCACTGACATCGAGGGGTCGACGCGACTGCTGGAGGAGCTCGGCGAGGGGTTCCGGGCGCTCCAGGACGCGCACTCCACGATCCTTCGGGACGCGGTATCGCAGCACGGGGGAGTGGAGATCCGCACCGAAGGGGACTCATTCTTCGTCGTCTTCGAGACACCCGGAGCGGCGGTTCGCGCGGTGGCGGACGCGCAACGAGGGCTCGACCGGCACAGCTGGCCCCCAGGACATGCCCTGCGAGTTCGAATGGGGATGCACACCGGCAACGCGGTCCTCGGGGGCGATGACTATCTCGGGCTCGATGTGAACCGGGCCGCTCGGATCGCTGCAGTGGGATGGGGAGGACAGGTTGTCATCTCGGACGCGTTGCGAGGTCTAGTCGAGCACGACGTGCCCGAAGGGGTGGCCATCCGCAGCCTGGGCGTGCACCGGTTGAAGGATCTGACCCACCCCGAGCACCTGTTCGACCTGGTGATCGAGGGCCTCCCCTCCGAGTTCCCGCCGGTGCGGAGCCTCGAGGTTCCCATCAGCCTACCGACCCCGCTCACCTCGTTCGTGGGCCGGGAAGACGAGATCGCCCGGGCGATGACGCTCCTCGCCGAGAGCCGGCTCATCACGCTGACCGGCTCGGGAGGCACGGGCAAGACGCGGCTCGGCGTCCAGGTCGCCGCAGCTGCCGCGGCCGAATTCCCCGACGGTGTCTTCTTCGTGGACCTGTCGCCCGTGTCGGATCCCGTTCTGGTGATCCCGGCAATCGCGGCCTCGCTCGGGTTGCGGGAGGAAGGGTGGGAGCGACCGGTGGACGAGGTCCTCGAGAATCACCTGCGGGAACGACAGATGCTGCTCGTCCTCGACAACTTCGAGCAGGTGCTCGATGCCGCGGGAGAGGTTCCACGTCTGTTGGCGGTCTCCCCGCGATCGAAGATCGTCGTGACGAGCAGGAGGCCGCTGCATGTGCGGGGGGAGCAGTCGGTGCCGGTGGCGCCGCTGCCAGTACCTGACACCGGCCGGCCGCTGCACCTCAACGACGTGGGCAGCAGCGCGGCCGTAACGCTTTTCGCCGATCGTGCGGCCGCCGTCGACCCTGACTTCGCTCTCACCGAGGAGAACGCCCACCAGGTCGTCGAGATTTGTGCTCGTCTGGACGGGCTCCCATTGGCGATCGAGCTCGCTGCCTCGCGGGTGGCGCTCCTCGGGCCCGAGGCGTTGCTGCGGGGGATGGAGCGGCGTCTGCCGCTGTTGACCAGCGGCCTGCGCGACCTTCCGGCTCGCCAGCGCACCCTGCGGGGGGTCGTCGACTGGAGTTACGAGCTGGTGGCGGAGGCCGATCGCGTCCTGTTCCGTCGGCTCTCCACGCTGGCCGGCGGCTGGACGCTGGCGTCGGCTACGGCCGTGTGCGATCCGGAGGGCCATGCGGGCATCGACGTCCTCGAAGGCATCGCCTCCCTCGTCGATGCCAGTCTGGTTCGCCGCATCACGGCATCGGGGGACCCGCGGTTCGACATGCTGCAGACCGTGCGGGAGTTCGCACTCGAGCGCCTCGAAGCCGAGGACGATCGGACTGCGATCGAGCGACGGCACGCGTGTTGGTTCCTCGGGCTGGCCGAGGAGGCGGAGCGCCACTTCCGCGGGCCCGGGCTGGAACGATGGATACGCTCCCTGGAGGTCGAGCACGACAACCTCCGGGCTGCGCTCCGGTGGACGCTCGAGGAGGACGAGGCCGAAATCGGCCTCCGCCTGGCGGCGTCGCTGTGGCGCCTGTGGCACCTCGGGGGGTACCTGTCTGAGGGGCGGCACTGGACGAGCGCGGTCCTCGCGCTTCCTTCGGCCCCGGAGCGAACCCTCGCGAGGGCACGAGCCCTCACCGCGCTCGGGGGCCTCGCCTACTGGCAGAACGACGTCCCTGCGGTTCGAAGCGCTTATGAGGAGGCGCTCTCGATCGCTCGCGGGCTGGGCGACCGTCCGATGATCGCCGACGCGACGTACAACTTCGCCTTCTCGCCGGGCCTCGAAGGCGACCGGGAGAGCGCCCGCATTCTGTTCATACAGAGCATGGAGATGTTCGAGCGACTCGGCGATCCGCGGGGAGAAGCCGACTCGATGTGGGCCCTATCCCTCATCGCCCGGCTGGAGGGCGATCTTCCAGTTGCGCTCAGCTATGCGGAGGGAAGCGTCCGCAGGCACCGGGCGCTCGGCGATGGTTTCGGGCTCGTCGACTCGCTGCACGAGCTGGGACGGGCGGCATTCGAGATGGGCGATCTCGAGACCGCGCGGGCGAGCTTCGTCAAGTCACTGGAGATCCTGGGACCGCTCGGCTACCGCACTGGTATCGCCATCGTGCTGGATAATCTCGCGGCGCAGGAGCTCAGCGGCGGCCGCCCCGTTCGGGCGCTGCGGCTTCGAGGTGCGTCGGAGGGTCTCAAGGAGTCTTCGGGCGGTCGGCCCCCGGCCGAGTTCGTCGATCTGCCCGACCCTCGCGGCACGCTTCGCGGAACGATGAGCGAGCAGCAGATCGTCGAGGAATGGGAGCGGGGGAAGGCGATGAGCCTGGACGAGGTGCTCTTCTACGCCGGTTTGGAGGAGCCGTAGCTCACGTGCCGCGGGGAAGGCTACGAGGGAGGCCGCGAGACAATGAGATTCCTTGGGGAGGATGAGGCAGTACACATTGCTCCATGCACACGTCGCCCACGCTCGAAGCTCGCCTTCCTACCTCTGCGACCGATCCCGCCCTTCGTGCATAACACCGCATGACGAGCCGAAGCCACTCCAAGGTACTCAGCGGTACTCAGAGGTAGAGCGATCCCGCAGCTCAACGCCCTGACCTCCATGTCCTTCTCGCCCTTACAAGGCGAAGGTCGGGGGTTCGAGACCCTCAGCGCCCACCGGGAGATAAGGTTATGCAGGTCATACCCTTGAAAGTCTCGCCGCGAACAGCTGAACCGGGGCCACGCCTTTCAGCTCCACCGGGCCAATCTGCGTAAAGGACACTGGGATCGATCCCGCAGCGTCGACGACCGCCTCGCTGACCACCACTGCGCCAGCCCCTGCGTAGTCTGCGATTCGGGATGCGAGGTTCACGGTTCGGCCGTAATAGTCACCCTCCTGGAACAGGACCGGGCCCGCGTGGAGCCCGACGTGCACCGGTGGCAGCCCGGCCCGCACGAGGCTCTCGCTGATCTCGAGTGCAGCAACTACCCCCGAGCCGGGCTCCGGGTAGTAGAGCATCACCCCGTCGCCCAACCACTTCGTCGGCTTTCCGCCGAACCGCGTCGACACTCGCCGGACGATTCCGCCGACGGTCTCGGCGAGCTCCGCCCCGGCCTCGTCACCGCGATCCTCGGTCAGCTGCGTATAGCCGGTGATGTCCAGGAAGCAAATCGCGGGTTGCTCTTGCAGCCGGCTGTGGACACCCGCGTCCGCGAGTACAGCCTCGACGCCGTCCAGGACGTTCTTCGTCCAGGCGTGTTCCTGGTGGCCGTGGTACAGGCCCAGAAGGGCGGCGTCCATTAACGGGGCGATCCTCTGCGCTGCGCCTTCCTCCGCCGCGCGGAACATCTCATTCGTGGTCATCCCGCCGTCTAGGAGCGGCTGCTCGACTTCCGTGTGCCACCAGTCGCCCTCGGTCTCGGCGATGCGCCGCACGCAATCGCCGTAAACGCGCAGCCAACGCTCGATCGCGTGCGGCCGAACCCCCTCGGCGACCTGAGCCCGCATCAAGCGGATGGCCGGCAGCTCGTGCTCACGGACGCGATCGCCCGGAGCCGGCTCGCTTGACCCCATCGCCTCGCGGAGCATCACCAGGAGCTCCAAGGGGATATTCGTCTCCTCGGCGAGCGCCCCGAACGTGTCCTCGGTGTTCGTGGACAACCGCTCGTACAAGGGGAGGTCATAGAAGTCGAGCGATAACTCGTCGCGGCTCATCACGTCGGCGATGCCCTCGAGGGGAACGCCTGCCCGGTCGAGCGTCCGCAGCAGGCGAATCCGCCGCACGTCGCCGGTGGAGAACGTCCCGTCTTCGTCGGGTGGCACGATCCCGAGCTCGACGAGTCGCGAGACAAACGCCGATGGAACGTCCGCGGCCTTGGCAGCGGCCTGCGGTTCGTACCGGAACGTCGATGCCTCTGGGTTTGCCATTGCCGTCACGATAACGACGTGGCGGCCTGCGTGAGCGAATTCGGCTCCGTGAACAAGGGCACCGGGTACGTGTTCACGCACCGGCATCGCGTCATCCGTCCGGCGCTCGCGATGGATGTCGCTAGCTTCCGTCTGCCCAGTTCCGGGCGATCCGGGTGAGGAGCCTCCGAGCATCGAATGCAACGAGGATGCCGAGCCTCGGCCACCCAGGTTCGCAGTGACGGCCTCGCTACTTGTCGTGAGCGGCCGCGTGATCCCGAACCGTCAAGCCGGCATGCCGCTCGGCCCAGTCGATCGCGAAGTCGGCGACCTCCTCCCATCCCGGTGCACCCGGGAAGTGAGGACGCCCCTCGAACTCCTGGTACTCCGTGATCGAGACAGAGTCGTCGTACTTCCGCTCGTTGTGCATCGTCGCCTTCGGCGGCACCACGTGGTCCTCGCCGAACCCGACGAACAGCAACGGGATGCGCCCCTCCTTCGCGAAGTCGACCTCGGTCGGCGGGTTCCGGTGAATGTTCGCGAGCGCGATGTCGGCGAGCACTCCCGTTGCCGCAGGAATGCAGTACCGCTCCCAGATCGGCTTCGACTCCGCTTCACTCATCGTATTCGCGAAGGCGTAGTGGAACTCCTTCTCGGTCATGGGGACGGGCTTTCCACGCTTGAACGGGTTCAGGGCAGGGGCCGCAGCCCTCAGGGTGGAGAACGGGAGGTCCCGAACGCCCTTCACGGTCGCGGCCGAAATGCCTATGCCGACGCAACCCAAACCGCGGTTCAACAGCACCTGGGTCATCGCACCGCCCAACGAGTGACCCATGATGATGGGGGAGCTCGGAAGGCCGTTGATGAACTCCTCGTAGGAGTCGATCACGGTCTCCGCTTCCAGGTCGTCCATGGGCGAGGGATCGGCGTTCAAAGCCTCGACCTCCACCTCGAACCCTGGCCATGGGGGTGTGTGCACCGTGTAGCCACGAGCCTCGTAGCGCTCCTTCCAGTGCTCCCAGCTCCGCGGCGTCATCCACAACCCATGGATCATCACGATCGTGTCTGGCTTGGTCGATACCGTGGCCTCTGCCATCTGGCTCCCCTTCCGACTCGGTGCCGCCAGGCTAGACCCTCCTCGATGACCGGGCGAATCGAGCCCCACTGGCGTGCGGTTACTTGCGAGCCGCCCAGTCGGGAGCCCCGGAGCCACCCCACTCGTAGAGGTCGGGACGACCGCCACCACCCTCAGGAAATGCCGCAAGACAGGTCAACATGAAGACGACCCCATCGGAAAAGGGCCACTTGTTGCCTCGCGTTGGACGAGCATTCTCACCCGTCAGCCGGCCCTTCGAAGAAGCGAGCCGGGATCAGCTCGACGATCTCGGCGTCGGTCACGAGACCGAACGCCCTGGCGGTTCGAATGTAGGCGTCGACCGAGCCCTTCGTGACACCAGCTGCGTAGGCTCCGCGTTCCGCAAGTTCGAGCTCGGCGCGCGAGGCGAGCGACCGGATCTGTTCGAGCAGCCAACTGCGCTGCTGGACGGCGTGCGTCGCCCGCACCTCCTGCCAGCTCGTGAGGTCGTACCCCTGATGGTGCAAGGATGCCTCGAGCTCCTCGTCCGAGACGACCACGGGATCGAGGCGGATGTCGAACGAACCCGTCGCGGTGTTGAGGGTCACGCCGACGACACCGGGCAGGTCCTCGAGCTCGGAGCGGGCCCCTTCGGCATCAGCGCCCTCCTGCGGCCGAACGATCAGGAGGCGCTCCACGCGGCCATGCCCAACCGGTTCGCGTAATGCATCTCGAACACTCTCGACCGGACTGATCTCATCCATCATTGCCTGGCCTCCGGCCGACTGAGGCCCGTCGGGAGCGGCGGACAGCATCGCCTCGCGTGCGCGCCTACGGCTGGCCTTCCCGAGAGGAAATCCTCAGATGCGCGACCTGCGGAGCGTCGATCCCTAGTTCGCCGAGTCACGATCGTCCGCTGCGGCGTGGCCGGCCACCCTCCTCCCCGCGTGCTCCAGCGCCCAATCGAGCGCGAAGTCGGCGACTTCCTCCCATCCATCGATGGCGGGCAGCAGATGCGGACCATCGAACTCCACGATCTCCGTCACCGTCTTGGACTTGTAGTGCTTCGCATTCGAGTGCCCCACCTTCGGGGGGAAAAGATGATCCTGTTTCCCAGAGATGAACAGCAACGGTGGTCGCGCGTCGTTGTGATAGTCGACGTAGGTGTCGTCCTTCCCGGGATGGATGTTCGCGAGTGCGCTGCCCCAGAAGACTCTGCCTGAGGCTGGAATGTGGTAGCGCTCGTACAGCTCAAGTGACTGCTCGTCGCTGAATGTGTTCGCGAACACGTAGTTCCACTGTTTCGGCGTGAAGCCGACCGCTCGATGCCGGTTCGCGGGATTCTTCAGGATGGGGAACCCGGACTTGATCTCGGAAAGCGGGACGACCTTCACGCCCTCGGTCGGCGCGGAGTTGATCGCTACCCCCACCGCACCGAAGCCGTGATCGAGCAGGATCTGGGTGAACACGCCACCGGCCGAGTGCCCCATGATGATCGGCGGACGATCCATCTTCCCGATCATGTTCTCGAGCATGTCGATGATCTCCGGCACCTGGAGCTGCTCGATCGGCGTTGGGTCAGCGCGGAGCGCCTCCACCTCGGCCTCGAACCCCGGGTACGCAGGTGTGAGGACCGCGAAGCCCTTCGCCTCGTAATGCTCCTTCCAGTGCTCCCAACTCCTCGGCGTCACCCAGAAACCGTGGATCAGCACAATCGTGTCGGGCTTGGTCGATTCGGTGGACTCCGCCATCTGGCTCCCCTTTCAACACCGTGTGTTCCGCCGAGCCTAGACCCTGCCGGGGGATCGGGCGAATCGATGCCTCGCATGCGGTCGTCTCCTGGCTCACGATCAGGGCGCGTTGTGTTCGGAGGGTTTCCGCGCACAACGCCGCATACCTCTTGACCTGCACTCATGTGACAAATCCGCGCCGTCTTGAGGCGAAGGGTAAGCTGGATTGCTCCGGCACTGACTCCGCGTTGTGAGCATCCGTCCGGTAGCCTCCGAGACCATTTCGGTACTCAGCACCGGGTAGGAATCGGATGGCTAGACCGGAACGAACTCCTTCGCCGAACTGGCAGTTACCGCGACGAATTCTCGGTGAGCGGGCTCATCACAACCGCGCTCCTGCTCGGAACGAACCCCGGACAAGTTCCGTGATCGACCGGGAGGACTGACCGCCGCCGACGTCCTGCCCGGTGGGGCTCTACTTCGCCGGGCTGCAGGGCGACGAGGACCCCCAGTCTCCCGCTGGTCTATTCGGCGATAGCTCGGGGCATCCCGAACTCAGGGGTGCTCAGACATACGGCTTTGAAGTGATCCTGTCAGCGCTGCATGGGTCGACGACACGCCTCGTTGATGGGTTCGCTCGCGAGCGCGACGGAGAAGCCCTTCGAGGGGGCCTCATGAGCCCTGCAAGGCGGACACGTTTGCCGCCGGTTCACGAAACGGCGATCACGTTCAATGCCGACACCGGCCGACTGAAGCCCTTGAGCGTAAGCTCGCCGGCGGGCTCCACCTCGACCTCGTCCTCGATCTCGGCGTGGAGAAGCTGGGTGATCAGTATCTGGCCGGCCTTCGCTTCGTCAGAGAGTCGCGACGCGAGGTTGGTCACCGCGCCGATCGCCGCGTAGTCGGACCTGAACTCGAAGCCGACCTCGCCGCACGTCGCGTGGCCGAGCGCGATCCCGATGCCCAGACCCAGGTCGTAGCCGCGCTTGCGCCACGACGGTGTCAGGGAATCCATCTCCTCCCGGAGCGCGCACGCGAGCCGCACCACCCGCAGCGGCGCGTCGGGGATCTCGTGGGGATCGTTGAAGAAGAGCTGGACGCCGTCGCCCTCCAGGAAGCCTACGGTCGCGTCGAACCGCTGCACCAGTCCGCCCACCGTCCGGTGGAACTCCGCGAGTACCTGCATCAGCTCCTCTGGCTCGACCGCGTCGACGAAGTTCGTCCAGCCGCGGAGATCTGCGAAGAGGATCGCGACGTTCCGGCGGTGGCTGCGGAGGATCGATTCGTCCCCCGACGAGACGATCGCGTCGACGAGCTGCGGTGAGAGGAACCGCCTCAGTCTCCGGACCCGCTCCAGCTCCAAGACCTGGGCCTGCACCCGCTCTTCGAGCGTTCGGTTCAGGTCGAGGAGCTCGGCCGATTGCTTCGCGATCGTATCGTGGTACCGCTTGATCCGCAGGAGGGAACGGACCCTCGCCAGCAGCTCGCCGTGATCGAACGGCTTCCCGATCAGGTCGTCGGCGCCTGACTCGATCGCCTTCGTTCTCTCGTTCGTGCTCGCCGTGACCATGACCACCGGCAGCACCGCGGTCTCCTGGTCCTCCCGCAACCTCCGGCACACCTCGAACCCGTCCGGGGGAGGCATCATCACGTCGAGGAGCACGAGGTCCGGCTTCGCCGACGCCACGAGCTCGAGTGCGCCCTCCCCGTCATTCGCGGAGACCACGTCGTAGCCCTGCGAGACGAGGACGGCCTCGAGGAGCCGCACGTTCGTGGGAACGTCGTCCACGACGAGAATCTTCGCCTGATCGCTCATCCGGAGTCCCGATCGCAGTGTTTCCGAACGGCCCCGATCAGTTCACGGACGTTCACCGGTTTCGACATGTAGCCGTCGAAGCCCGCCGCGAGGAACCGCTCGCGGTCCCCCTGCATCGCCTGTGCGGTCAGGGCAACGATCGGGATGCTCGCCGTGCGCGGGTCCGCTCGCAACCGTTGAAGGGCCTGCACGCCGTCGAGGTCCGGGAGCTGGATATCCATCAGCACGAGGTCCGGCGTGTGTTCTGATGCCATCGCGATCGCGTCGTCGCCCGTCGTCGCCTCGAGCGTCCGATATCCGCTTGCATCCAGGACGTCGCGGAACAACTTCATGTTCTTCTCGTTGTCCTCGACGACGAGGACCCGCTCGCCCGTCATGACGTCGACCTCGCGGGGAGCGCGAACGTGAAGGTGCTCCCGTGGCCGACCTCGCTGTCGAACCAGATCCGCCCGCCGTGGAGCTCCACGAACCGCTTCGAGAGCGCTAAGCCCAGGCCGGTCCCCTCGCGATGCCCCACCCCCGTCTCGGTCTGCTGGAACTCCTCGAAGATGAGCTCCCGATCCTCGGGGGCGATGCCCGGACCGGTGTCGGCGACCGAGACCCTCACCTCGCCGTTGACCCGCGTCACGCTCACGTCGACCTCACCTCCGGAGGGCGTGAACTTCACGGCGTTCGAGAGCAGGTTGAAGATCACCTGCTTGATCCGCCGCTCGTCGCCGTCCACGACGTCGACCTCCGGATCGGTCTCGAGCGCGACTCGCACTCCGTCCTCCGTCGCGAGCTCGCGCACCATCACCACGCCGCGCTCGAGCGCCTCGCGCAGGGAGAACGGGCGAACCTCGAGGTCCACCTGCCCGGCCTCGACCTTGGAAAGATCGAGGACGTCATTGATCAACGAGAGCAGGTGATGCCCGGAGGAGATGATGTCCTCGAGGTACTCGGCCTGCTTCGTGTTGACCGGGCCGACCATCTCGTCGCGCAGCACCTGCGAGAAGCCGATGATCGCGTTCAGCGGCGTCCGCAGTTCGTGAGACATGTTGGCGAGAAACTCGGACTTGTGCCGACTGGCCTCCTCGAGCTCCGCGTACACGCTGCGGAGTTGGTCGTTCATCCGATTGACGTTCGCGGCCAGGGCTCCGAGCTCGTCACGGTTCTCGACGTCTACGTGCCCCTCGAAGTTCCCGGACGCGATCGCGGCGAGGCGCCCGTCGATGCTCTGGATCGGTCCGACCAGCGACCACGACAGGATGAACCCCAGCAACAGGGCGAGTACCAGGGCGCCGGCTGCGACGCCGATGAACAGGGTCCGAGAGCTGGCGAATGAGCTGGCGTTCCGGGCGATCAGCTCGTCGACTTCGGCCCGTGTCCCGTCCGCGAGGGCTGCGACGGCCTGCTTGAGATCGCTCGAGAGCCGCTCCACCGTTGCGCGGATCGGGAGCACCTTGTCGGCCGAAGGGTTCGCCGCGTAGAGCGGGATGAGCTTCTGGTCCAGCTCCAGCCTCAGGGCGCGAGCCTTCGCCGTGATCCTCGCGAGCGCAGCTCGATCCTCCTGAGGGGGCGTCAGGCTCAACAGATCAGCGGTCCGTGCCTCGATGTTGCGAACCGAGCTGCTTGCGAAGCGATCGATCCTCTCCGAGTCCTCCCTGCTCTCGACTTCCGTCCAGACCTTGTAGAAGTCCTCACCCACGTTCTCCGCCAGGAGGTTGCGGAGGTCATTCACCTGCTGTTGGAGCTCTGCGTAGCCGATCGCTCGCTCCCGGAGCGCTCCCAAGCTCACGACGCGATCATTCGACTGCCCGAGGACGAGCTGCCCGAGCAGTCCCACCGCGACGAGGAGCAAGGATGTACCGACGACCGCGATCAGGAGCTTCGTGCGAACCGTGACCGGCATTCGGGCGACGGCACGAACGAACGGATCGTCGATGCGGCTCAGCGGCCGCCGCTTGTTGGCGACAGCCGCTCGCCGCTCGTCAGCGCGCCGGTCGGGCACAGGCTCGCACCCCTAGAGTTCGGTCGTGCCGCCGACGAAGTTCGTGATCAGCCACGTCCCGTCGATCCGCGCGACGTCCGCATCGCCGGCCGTGACCGCCACCACTTTGCTCGTCGCGGCATCCACGAAGTGGCACTCGAAGTGCAGCGTCCCGCGGTCGCCGTTCACCGTGACCTCGAGCTTGTAGGCGGGGTGATCGGAAACCCAGTTGTTCGCGGGGTCGAACGCCGGCGACTTCGTCGTCCAGAATTCACGGATCTCGTCCACGCCCACCGCGGTCTCTCCGCCCCCGACGGTGAAGGTCGCGTTAGGTGCGTACAGGCTCAGCATCAGGTCGATGTCTTTGTACGATGTGGCCTGGTGGAAATCCTTCTCGAGCTTGTCGATCTCCCACATGTCTTGGAATCGTCGGGCCTCGGCGTCGGTCGAGCCGGTGTTCGAGCCACCACAGGCCACGAGCACGACCGAGAGCAGGAGTCCGATCGCGCCACCGATCGTTCGCTTCCGCATGACTTACCCCTTCCGGCTTGGCGGTGCGCTTCGCTCGCCCGGTCTTGCGAGTGTCGCGATGCTCACACCGCAGCGTCTGTCCGTCTAGTCCCAGAACCTACGTGGGACGTCCGTGCCCCGCTACCGTGCCCCCCGGGTGGATCCGGGGTGGTAGCACGGTGTTTGCGACGAGCCATTCAGGCGTCGCGTTCGGCGTAACGACGCACGTCGTCGGGGAACCGGCTCACATGGATCGGCTTCTCGATCCATCCGGCGAAGCCGGCGACATCGAGCCAGTCGTCCGTCTCCTCCAGCGGCGTCGCGCTCATCGCGACCACCGGGATGCCACGGGTTCGCTCGTGCGAGGCGAGCTCCCTCGTCGCGTCGACGCCGTGCATGTCCGGCAGCCGAAGGTCCATCAGGATCACGTCCGGCACGTGCTCGTGCGCGAGCGCGATCCCTTCCGCGGCCCGGCCGGCTCCAAGCACCCGGAATCCGGCCGCGGCCAGGACGTCGAGCGCGAGCTTCAGGTTCATGTCGTTGTCGTCGACGACAAGGACGCTGGTCACGGGCGTATCCTCGCGCCATGGGTCTGCGGCTGGTTATCGCCGATGATCATCTCCTCGTCCGTGAGGGCGTTCGGCGGTTGCTCGAAACCGACCCCGATCTCGAAGTCACCGCGGTGTGCGGCGACCTCGAGTCTCTGCTCGCGGCAGTGGAGAGGGAGCACCCCGACGTCGTCGTCACCGACATCCGGATGCCGCCGAGCAACAGCGACGAGGGGATCCAGGCGGCGCAACGGCTGCGCACGACGGATCCCGATGTCGGGGTTGTCGTGCTCAGCCAGTATGCGACGCCAAGCTACGCGCTGGCGATCTTGGAGGGCGGCAGCGCCGGGCGTTCGTATCTCCTCAAGGAGCGTGTCCAGGAACCGGACCAACTCGTGTCGGCGATCCGCGCCGTCGCCGACGGCGGATCGGTGATCGACCCGAAGGTGGTGGAGGCGTTGGTCGCGGAGGACGGCCGCGGTGAGCGCTCGCCACTCAAGAGTCTGTCCGCGCGTGAGTTGGACGTCTTGCGCGAGATGGCGGCCGGAAAGAGCAACGCCGCGATCGGCGAGTCGCTCTTTCTCGCCGAACGGTCGGTCGAGAAGGTGATCCACTCGATCTTTCTCAAGCTCGGGCTCACTTGGGAGCCCTCGGTCAACAAGCGCGTGAAGGCCGTGATCCTCTACCTGGCGGAGAGCGACTAGCGCCATCACGGGAGCGGGAGCGTGCCGGCGACGATCGTCCGACCATCCTCGGATGTGATGGTTACGCGCCCGTCGAGCGCTTCGACGCGATCGTGAGGAGCCCGGCGCCCCGTCGCGAGGTTGCACTCCGCGACGATCTCGAACGCGAGTTCGCCCTCGTCCGCCAGGGCGCTGACCAGGACCGGTGTGCCGCGCGGCACGGTCTCGAACACGTCGAGCGCGCAGAAGTAGAAGGCGCCGGCGATCGCCAGCGCCGTCGTTGCGTCCCGGTCGACGGTGAGCTGCGCCGGCACGCCGGCGCGGCTCGCCGCCGCCCGCAGCTCCGCGACCAGCCCGCCTGCCTCGAGGAGCGGAGGGAAGATCTGAGCGGCGAGTTCTTGAGCCTCCTTCAGCGCCCGCCGCGTTTCACGCTGGAGCTCGACCAGCAGCGCCCTCGTCTCGGTGGGGTCGCCCTCCAGCGAACTCGCCGCGATCTCCAAGGCGGCGGCGAGACCGACGAGGTCCTGTTGCACGCCCTGGTGGAGCGCGCGCTCGATGGCTCGCCGCTCGGCGTCGGCCGCCAACGCGAGTCGTGCCCGCGACGCGCGGAGCTCCTCGATCTCGCGATGCAACCGGTCGAGCGTGGGTTCGTCGTCGGTCTGCCGGTTTCCCAGGGGACGTCCTCCCATGCCTGATCCCGGCAAGTTCTCCGTCATCCTTCGGAGCGCGTCAAGTTGGCCCAACCGCAAGACACCGTCGAGTGATCGAGCGCCTGGACGAAGGCCAAGGAGCGTGCCACCAGCAGGCGCTCGCCACCTTCGACTCGATCAGCGCCATGTTCGGCTATGACTTCACGCGCGACCTCACCGCTACGAACGACGCTAAGGCGTGAACATTGACTTGCAACCCCGTGACGTGTCCGGACCCGAGTCGCATGACATCTGCATGACGAGCCGGAGGCACACCAACGTAGTCACGGGTACGAAGTAGAGCGCTACCGCAGAATCAATGCCCTGACCCGCGGTCCTTTCGCCCCTACAAGGCGAAGGTCGGGAGATCGAGACCCTCAGCGCCCACCGTTTCGCTGGTTCGCGATCGATGACGGTGCTGCGGCGAACGGTGCGTGATCCAGGACGCGGCGATCTCCGCAGCTCAGCAGGTCGAGTGGAACAAGCCGCCGACCTTCAGCCCTTGGCGCGCCAGCTCGTTGTAGGTGTCGATGGCGGCCTGGGTCTCCTCCTGGCGCACGTCGACCCCATGTGCCGCCAGTTCCTCCAGCGTCGACGAAGCAGTCTGCAAGCGGAGTTCGCGGCCGCGACTGAGGACGACGATCTCGGCCCCGTGCTCCAGCAGCTCCACGACGTCCGCTGACTGGATCCCCGAGTGGTGTTCCGTGCCCGTTTCCCGCCAGTCCCACGGCCGCCCGCCGCCGGGCCACAGCTTGAAGTCCTTCTCTTCGCCGAAGCCCTCGACCTCCATGTGGCCCCACGAGCTGTCCAGGATGATCGGTGACGCTGCCCGCTCCATGGATCGACTCTGCGCCATTGCGCGGGTCAGCTCAAGGTTCGAGATCCTAAGCCCACAAGGGCAGCCTGTGGTCGAATCGAAGCCGAGGATTGCCCTGCGCCAGAAAGGCCGGTCCGAAGACCGGCCCCTGACTAGTCCCTCATGTAGTGGTCACGAAGCGAGCCGTCGAAAACGGCCAGAGTCACGGCAGCACTTCTTGAAAGCGCCGTCCTGATCCACAAGGGCAAGGGTCGTCCTTCCCGAGGCGCTCGACCAACTCCTTGGTTCCGTGGACGACCCGCTCTCCGCGCTTCACGTGGGTCTCCGAGGGAAACCCTCGGCGCCGCTTACTCGTGTGCTCGAAAGGAGGCGTCGTCGAACTCTTCGGTGATCATCACGCACCTCCGTTGTCGGGCGGAGGAGCTTACGTCAACAGGGCATGCTCGAACAAGGCTCCGCCGAACCAAAGGGAACCAACGGGTCCCCAGCCCCAGATGAACAGGGATGTCTCCATCAGTGTCGATATCGAGCAAGCATCGAGAGCCGTCCCAGTCGACGAACAGCGGTTGGTCGCAGACCAGTGGTGGTGCGTAGACGACCATGTCGGTTTGCGCGCTGGGACCCCTGGGGGTAGCCTGCTCGCTCAACAAGGACGCCCGCCACGCAGCCCGCGGGAGGGAGGGCCACACATGCCCTCGACACGACGTTCGTTCGCATCGTGCGTTCGTTGGTTCATCGTCATCGCGACGCTGATCCTGGGTGTGGCGTGGGCTGGAACTCCGGTACCCGTGGTTGACAGCCCGAGAGCGTTGGAGCAGAACGCGGCGGGCTCCCAGGGGTACATCGCCTGGGCCAAGGTGGGGAGGGCCAACGCCCAAGCATTCGTGAAGCCCGATGGGGCGCCGAAGATCCAGATGAACGCCGACCGGGTCCGAAGCTTCGCGGTCGGGATGGACGGCACCACGGCCGTCTTCGACGCGTATGCGAACGGCGGGAGGGCGAACGGCAACCTCCGGATGTTCGACGTGCTGACGCAGACTCGCAGCGATCCGCCCGCTGGCGTCAACACCCCGGAGCACGAGTACCGGCCCTCGATCTCTGGGGACTGGCTCCTCTTCACTCGTGACAGCTTCCCGACGGTTGGGCTCCCGGGTTACCGCGTCCGAGTGATCCTGTTCAACACCTCGACGAGCGAGGAACGTGAGCTCGCGAACCTCCGCGGGCTCAATCACTACCTGCTCAGCAACCAGGTGAATGGAGACTGGGCGACGTTCGAGTCGTGCGACTACAGCCCGAGGACGGACAAGTTCAGCGACTGCCAGGTGTTCCTCTACCAGATCAGCACGGACACGCTCACGCAGATCCCGAACCCGAACCGACAGCAGTACTCATCGTCGGTGACGAGCGACGGGACCGTCTACTTCGGGCGTGGACGCAGCGGGGTCCGCTGGGTGTGCGGGCGGGATGCTCAGATCGTCCGACTGCCGAATGGTGGCAGCGAAGAGGTCATCGCGACGATACGGGGGTTCAGGGACGTGTTCTCTACGTTCGCGCTGGAGGAGTCAGACACATCCACCACGTTGCTCCTCGGCCGTCAGCCGTGCGAAAGCCGGAGACCGCGGGGCGGAATCTTCGAGATCCCCAACGCCGATACCGCAACCTGACTTCCAAGCGGTGCCGGCAAGGAAACGGACGACATCACTGGATCGCCACCGATGGGCTGGTGTTCAGAAGGTCGAGGCGATCATCTCGGCGATCGCGATCGTCGGCAGGTTGGTGTTCGCGCGGGGAGTCGTGGGGAAGATCGATGCGTCTGCGACGACGAGGCCCTCCGTGCCGTGGACCCGGCCCGTCGGAGACACGACCGCAGATCGATCCTCGGGAGGTCCCATCCGGCACGTCCCGACCGGATGCCAATAGCCGGCCACGTCCGCGCGGATCCGAGTCTCCAGATCAGCCGCGGTTCCCGGCGTGACCTCGTCGCCGAGGAAGGGAGCGAGTTCGCGAGTGCTCGCGAGTCGTCTGGCCAAACCCGTTCCTTCAGCGAGGAGCGAAAGATCGTGATCGCTGAGTGTCGCGAACGGCTGCCGGATCTCGGGCAGGATCGTTGGATCGGCGGACCGCAGCCGGACACGGCCGCTCGAGTCGGAGTCGACCGCGCCGATCGAGAAGATGACCTGCGCCGGCTCACCTTCGGCCTGGCGCCACACGAACAGGAGCACGTGCATGTCCCAGTGCTCGTCGCGACACAGGCGGCTCCGCGCTTTCAACATGACGTTCTGGAAGTCATCGGTCTCGGCGAAGTCGACCGCATCGTCGACGACGTAGGCGACGTCGAACATCGGGTGGTCTCGAAGGTTGATCCCGACGCCTGGGAGGTCGACGGTCGTTTCGATCTCGAGTCGCTCGAGTTCTCGTGGTGGGCCGATCCCGCTTCGGCCGAGGATCGCAGGCGTCATGTAGGTACCGGCGCACAGGATCACGGTCGGAGCCGTCCAGCGTTCGGCAGCACCCACTTGCCATCCGATGAGACCGTTCGCGGTGGTTCCCGAGAACGTCACCCGATCCACGATCGTGTCCGCGCAGATCGTCAGGTTTGGCCGATCGCGCGCAGCGTCGAGGTAGGCGAACGCCGCGTTCCAGCGCACTCCACCGACGACGTTCTTCGGGAGCACGGCCGCGCCCGGCTGCCACGGGTGACGGTTGAGGTCCTGGAGCACCGGCAGACCCACCTCGTCGACGGCCCGTAGGAATGCGGCCTCGAAGGGACGGGCGGGCGACGCGCCGGTCTTGAGTAGCTGCTCCGCCCGTTCGAGGAGTGGTCGTTGTTCGCCGAAGGTCCAGCGGTGGTCGCCGGACCTGGCCCATTCTCGGTAGTCGTTGGGCGGAGCCCAGGCCACGACGCACTCGTTGTGACTCGAGCAGCCGCCGATGATCCTGGCTCTCGTGGCGCTCTGGGCTTCGAACCCCCAGTCGTGCGTCACGTCTGCGTCGGCGTTCGCGTCGAGGATGTCTTCAGGCCAACCGCCGTCGGTGAAGGGCCCGTAGTCGGGTCCCGCCTCCACGAGGAGGACGGAGCGTCCTGGCTCCTCGCTGAGTCGCGACGCGATGACGCAGCCAGCCGTCCCTCCTCCCGCGACGATGACATCGAAACGATCGCCCATGTCGCACACAATGAGACCACGGGACGGTGCCGGCATTCATCCGCGCCGCGACCACCACGGTTCCCCTATCCCGCGCAGACCAGCGGAGAGGGAGCCGTCTGGCAGCACCGGTTCACCGAGGCTCGGAATGGGAGTACCATCGCCTCGCCCGCCAAGCGGAGGTGTTCCGCCGTGCGCACGTCCGTGTTCCCGCTCCTGCTTTCCGTGCTCGTGGTTGCCTGTGTGCTCGAAACCGTCCCGGCCGTCGCGGACACGGTGATCGATCGCGATCTCGGCCACGACGAGCGTGACATCGAACCCAGGCCAGGTCGCGATCCGGATATCCGATCGACCACGCGCAAGCTGGTCGTCAACGACGGCCGGCGCGTGCTCGCGATCGTCGTCCGGTTCTACGAAGACCATCCGCGGTTCGCGCTGGAGGTCCGACTCGATGCTCGCGGAGGCCCGCGGGTCGACCACATCATGAGCGTGCAGAGTGAGTGCAACGTCTGGCGCAAAGGTCATCGCCGCGATCACACCACGGGCACATCGCACCTTCGGGGCGATCGGTTCGTGTGCCGCGTACCGGCCCGGGTCGTATCCCCGACGAAGTCGATCCGCTGGAAGGTCCGCACGAAGGTCCCCGACGGCTCGCGTCGAGGGACCGGATTCGAGATCGACTACGCGCCGAGCAACCGCGGCTGGTACCCCCCCTGAGGGCAGGCTCACGGACCCTAGGTCCAGCTTCCATGAGCCAGGCGCTCGTCGAACGCGGTCGCCGCCCCACCACCGCTTCACCAGGGCCGCACCTCGGCCGAGACAGAGGCAGGCATCAACTGCGACGGCTATCGGGACTACGGGGGTCGAGGATCTCGAAGAGCTCCGAGATCCTCGACCCCCAGGTCTTCAGTTGTCGTTGTCGATCTGGAAGTATCGGTTCAGGGCCCAGTCGCCCACCCTCTTGCCCATCGCGTTCCCGATCACGTCGGCCGTCCGGAAATGGATGCCCGACCACACGCGGGCGTTCACCGCTTGACGGTTGAGCTTGCCAGCCCACTCGAAGTGTCGGGTGACCCCCGCCGCGACCGACGTCATGGTCAGGTCGATGCGAGCGGTTCCCAGCACGCGCGTCAGGGCGCGGGATGCTGCGCCGATCACCGTAGTGAGGCCGCTCGTGTAGTCGGGGTAGGGCGGCGTCGTGATCAACGGTGTCCAGTCGGCGTCCCTTGCCGTATCGGGGTTACCGTCGGTGTGTGCCAGCTGGATCGCGGTGATCGGTCGCCAGAAGCCGAAGTGCAACTTGCTGTCCCAGCTGACGCCGATCCCATCGGCGATGCTCGTGTCCGTCGCCGCAAACAGTCGGGCGCTCGCGCTGATGTCCATGTGGCGCCGGGTCACCAGATCTCGCATCGCCGCATGGAGCGGCCCGATCGTGATGTCGCTGAAGAACAACGCGGTCTGGGTCTGCCAGGGGGTTCGTTCCGAGCCCTCGAGCGAGCCGAGCCTCTTCACCTCCTTGAAATCCTTCGTGTACGCATCGGAGGTGAGGGCCGGCGGGGGGCCCGGACGGAACTGGCTGTTCGACCGGAGCAGGAGCGGGCGCATCTTCGCCAGCCATGGGTCGAAGAAGGGCGTGAGGGTCGGCGGGGTCGGACGCCACACGCCCGGCGCCGGGAGCTTCGTGAATTGGACATTCGCACCACGGCCGTCGCCGGTCCGGAGGGTGATGAGGCGCTGTGCCGCTCGCTCACCGAACCGGATGCCGCGCTGTTCGGCTTGACCGTCGGGGATCTGCGCAAGCGAGTTCGCGTACGCGGTCTCTAGCTTCGCCTGCGAGGCGGGGAAGTAGTTCAACAGGACTTGGAAAGCTGCCGTCGCCGCGGCTGCCTCAGGGGACGCGCCCTGCGGCGCGTCGGGATCCCACTTGTAGGGCTCGTAGCGTCCGGTGATGCCCACGACGGCGTTGTAGACCGCCGCCTGTGTGAACGCGAGCCACAGGAACGCCTCGGCGTTGGCCTTACCGGCGTCGACGACGATCACGTCGACCGCGACGGCGTTCCAGGTCGTGATGACTGCCGCGTCGGCGGCCGATCGGGCGGCCGCCGCCGGCTGGGCCACCACGCTGAGGCTGGCGACGAGCACCGCTGCGGTGAGGACCACCGCGCCGATCCTACGCTTCCCGGCTCGAATGGTCCGATGCGATCCGTGTGAGGAGCGCATGGGGGAACCCCCTCCCTCTCGCGCGGGCAGGCGTCACTTACAACACTTCTGGCATCCGCTGTCAAGACCGAAGGCAGTGGGGTGAGCGATCGGTTCCCAGGGCGACGATCTGAAGCCGTCGGGAACCTATCCAGCGCGCCTGCCTTCCACACCGCCGAGGATCATGACCTGCAACGCCCCGTGCCCGAATCCCGGACCGAGCGCCCAACATCGATGAAGGACCAGCCATAGTTCCCGGCATGGAGATCCAACCTCAGCACGCCGTACCCCCTGAAGCCCTTGTCGGCCTCCGGATCAGGAGGGCCGGCGCTCTTGCCGCCGCTGCCGACGACGAATTGTCGGATCGGGAGTCCGAACCCCCGATTCCAGCGTTCGTAGGCATGACGATGCCCGTTCAGGTAGAGCTCTGCACCCTTGCCTGCGAGGATCCGGGCAAAGCCGATCTTCGCGTGGTGGGCGATCGCAAGCTCACACGTGTGATCGTCGGCCTGAAGATCTGCCTCTAGCCAGGACTTCTCGATCGCGCAGTCGATGCCCGAGTCGGAGCAGTTCGTGTTCAGAGCCACGATGTGCCAGTTCCCGAGGTTGAATGAGTAGAAGCCTCTCCTCGGATTGGTTGCTCTCCAACCGTACCGCGCGAGCTCGCTGTTGAAGTACTGGAAGTAGCCAGCTGCCCCCGGTGTCTCGTACTCGTGATTGCCGGGGACAGGCGCGGTGATCGATCGGAACGCGCCCCACGTTGGGTCGTACGAGCTGAGGAACTGGCTGAGCTCGCCATGGGGGTATTGAGCGTCACCCAGCATCAGCACCCGGTTCGGGTGGATCACGTCGGTGATCAGAGACGCCGTCTGGCTCTGGGCGGTGCCGGGGCTGTCTCCCTCCGCGATGTCGCCGGCCGCGGCCACCGTGACGGTCCCAGCCGACGCTGCACCGGAAAGGGAGGTGCCAACGAGGATCGCGAAGGTGAGCGCGGTGACCGGATGGATCCGTCCAGAGCGGTTCACCGGGGGCCCTCCTGCACCCTTGCCAATGACTTGCGCATTGCTGCACCCAAGCACAACCGTCGCTGCCGTCAAGCCCCAGCGCGGCACACAGGGAGACCTACCGGGATGCGTGCGCAGCATCGCCGAAGAGGTCACCAGATGTTCGCGCGATGTTCACCCAATGGCCCATGGCTTCTCGATGAGGCAACGGCTAGGCTGGGCCACCCCGACATGGAGATCCGATGCGGCGCAGACCGATGATCCTGCTCGTGGCGACGATGCTCGTCCTCCTCATCCCTTCGTCGGCCGGGGCCACCCACTCGCTCGAAGTGACGACGGCTCCTCGGGCGTTCTTGCTCTCGCCCACCACGGTGCACGTGAGTGGGACGCTCACGTGCGTCGGGGGGCCGGCGTCTGGCTCGGTGGGTGTCGTGCTCATCCAGCCGCCCGGGGGCATCACCCAGAACGGTGGAGGCTCGAGCCCGTTCTCGTGTGCCGCAGGGGAGCGGGTGTTCTGGGGTGTCGAGGTGATCGCGAACGAGTCCTCGACGTTCACGAGGGGAGCTGCGCGCTTCGATTCCTTCGCGAGCACGCGATGCTCCGACGACGAGACGGATTGTCCGAGCGTCGGGATCGACGGCGTCCTGCAGATCGAGCGTGCTCCCACCTGCTTCGGACGGACGGCGACGATCCTCGGACACGGCGGGGATGAACGGATCGAGGGCACTCCCGGGGCCGACGTGATCGTCGGTCGGGGAGGCCGCGACATCGTCTTCGCCGGCGAGGGTGACGATCTCATCTGCGGCAACAAGGGAAGCGACGTCATCGACGGCGGTGGCGGCGACGACCGAGCGTCAGGAGCCATCGGGCCGGACTTCATCACGGGAGTGGACGGCAACGATCAGATCCGCGGCGGTGTCGGCAACGACGTGCTGAACTTCGGCGATGAGGAGGACGGCAACGACGTGGTGTCCGGGGGACGTGGCGAGGATGACCTCCACGCGGGCGTCGGTCTCGACCGCCTCTTCGGCAACGATGGGAACGACACCCTCCAGGAGGGTGAGGTGGATGCTCCGATGGTCGATCTGTTCTCGGGTGGAGATGGGATCGATTCATGCACGGCCGGAGCCGAAGACGACGTTCGAGGGTGCGAAAGCCCGTAGCGCCCTTCGGCAGTCCCTCTGCAACGGACTCCGACGAACGCCGCTGATCGTCTAGCCGACGATGCGCGTCAGCGGATCGGCCCAAGGAAGCCGATCGAATGGCCGTCGGGGTCGCGCACGTTGAACTGGCGACCCCACGGCTCGTTCGTGGGCGGACCCTCGATCGTGACACCCTCAGCCTCCGCCTCGGCATGGAGGGCGTCCGCGTCGGTCACGTCGAAGAGCAGGAACGGACCTTGGCCGGACGGACTTCCGTGCCCGGCTTCGAAGATCAGCCGCGTTCCTCCCAGGGTTGCGCTGGCGATCCCATCCACTGGTTCCACGGCGTCGTAGTACGCGCCCACGCGCTCGTAGAACGCTCGCGATCGCTCGAGGTCGGTGACGCCCATCCAGATGCCGCGGAGTCGGGTCGCGGCGACAGACTTCGTGTTCATGGCAGCCTCCTGAATCTGAGAGCGCTCGGGATCCGCTTGGGCGAGGTGACGCGGCGGTGGCCGCGTCCGTCGCTCAGCCAACAGCGCGGCGGTGTATGTCTCTCCGGTCGCGCGCATGCGGAGGCGAACTCGACCCTTGAATCGTCGGTCCTGTGTCAATCGGGCCATCCCTTTCCGCGGCGTCCCCCAGCGACGCGATGCGGTCGAACGGCCGGACTGAGCAGACCGAGGGGTTGATCCCCTTTCGCCTGAGAGATGGACCCCACTGGGGTGAGCCCACAGGCTGGGCGTTGGTTGCGCCACCACGAGTAGGGCGCCACTCGTTCGGTACGTCAATGCGAACCGCGGATCTTGTTGGTCGTCGATGGACCTGTTGAGCACCGCGCACTAGCGGGACGAGGACTCGTTCAGGCTCACGGCAGCTCGGATGAGGGTCCCGAAAGCCTTCTCATCGATCTCATCGTCCTCGTGGAAGTCGATCGCGCGCCGGGTGGTGCCTCCGAGACTCGAGTTGAACAGTCCCGAAGGATCCTTCAATGAGGCTCCTTTGAAGAAGGTCAGCTTCACGACGCTCTTGTACGTCTCGCCGGTGCAGATCGGACCTTGGTGAGACCACACCGGAACCCCTGGGCTCGAAGCCTTCTTCCATTTCCACTCTTCAACCACGTCGGGGTCGGCCTTCTTGATGAGGGTGCGAAGCCTGGAGAGGGTCGTGCCCCGCCAGTCATCCAATTCTTTGATCCGTGCGTCGATCTGCCGAGATGGAGACTCGACCTTCTTCGCGGAGTCCTTCGCCATCGAGTGGTCCGCCCTTCATGCGGGGATTCCTGGTGGTCGATCGGGCCAGCCATGAGGTGGCCCTCGGAGGCAGATGGTAGCGGGTCGCTGCTGCTGAAGGCGTCAAGGGCTGGACGTGACCCTGGAGCGTCCCGCCGGCTCAGTCGTCGACGTCGCCTTCGAAGATCGAGAACACGGTGCCTTGGGGATCGCGAACAGTCGCGAACCGGCCGGCCGGGATCTCCGTCGCAGGCATGAGCGTGCTGCCGCCGATCTCATCTGCCCGTGCCAGCGTGTCGCGGACCGACTCGACGGTGAAGAACGGCACCCAATCGGGGGTCGCGCTGTCCTCGACGCGGCCCAGCTCGCGCATGCCCCCGTTGCGGCCCTCGGCGGCGCCGTCGTGCTGGATCACCCAGTAGCGCGGCCCGCCGCCGGTATCGACCTCTTCGATGGACCAGCCGAACAGCTCGCGGTAGAACGTCGAGGCCGCGTCGACGTCGTCGGTGGCGAGCTCGTTGGAGGTCAGGCATCCGAGCTCGTTCACGCGTTCGGCGCCGATCGAGCTTCGAGCTTCCCAGAGACCGAGCATCGCCCCGGTGGGGTCGGCGACGACCGCCACTCGCGCCGTGTCCATGACGTCGAACGGGCCGGCATGCACCGTGCCGCTGAGCTCGCCGGCACGCGCCGCGGACTCGTCCGCGTCGGCGACGGTCACGTAGTTGAACCAGTTGGGCGGAACGCCGGCCGCCCGTTGGCGCTCAGGCTGCTCGGTGATGCCGGCGACTGACTCGCCGCCGAGGCGCGCGATCGTGTAGAGCCCACCGCCGGGGATCTCGTCGTCTTCGCTCTGCCAGCCGAACAGCTCGCCGTAGAAGCGTTTCGCGCCGTCGGGGTCGGTGGTGGCGAGCTCGACCCAGGAGAACGTGCCCGGCTCGTACCTGCTCCTCGTTCCCATCATCGATCCTTTCGCGTGGCGTCCCACATGTTCGCACAGGGCATGGAACGGACCGGACCTCGCCTGGCGCACAGCTATGCTCGCGGCTGCCGATGCCGGATATCCATGCCCTCCCCAGCGGTTACACCGTGCGCCCTGCGATCGACGCCGATCTGGACATCGTCGTTCGCGTCTTCGAGGATGCCGATCGGGTTCTTGGGTTGGACCCCGATCCGATGCGGGAGTATTGGACCTGGATCTGGCACCTTCCTTCCACGGATCTGGGGCGAGACACGCGGCTGCTCCTGAAGGGCCCCGAGGTCGCGGGCTACGCCCAGGGGATCTGGAGCGTCGAGGAAGGCGGCCCGCTCAACACGCTGATCCGCGTGCATCCGGATCACCTGGGCCGCGGGATCGGGTCTTGGGCACTGGCTTGGGGGGAAGCCCTCGCGGCCGAGCGAGGCTCGGAAGGCGTTCGTGCCCGGGCAGCCGATCGAGACGTCGATGGACGGGCGCTGCTGACATCTCGCGGCTACGTCCGGGTGCGATCGTCGTTCACGATGGGCAAGAAGCTCGGCCCCGAGGAGGATCCCGGAGCGGCACCTGCCGGCGTGAGCATCCGGGCCTTCCAGACCGGCGGGGACGAGCGTGTGCTCCACGAGGTGTACGAGAAGTCCTTCGCGGATCACTGGGGATTCAGTCGGATCCCGTACGCGACGTTCGAAGCAGGGATGTACGGGGCCGAGGACTGGGACCCGTCACTGGCCTACCTCGCGGAGGTCGACGGAGAGGCCATCGGGCACGTCGTGGCTCTGTCGTTCGAGGGAGAGGGGAACATCGAGTCCGTCGGCGTGGTTCCCCGATGGCGGGGCCGCGGCATCGCGAAGGCGCTCCTGCGCCGGGCCTTCGCCGAGCTGGCGAAGCGCGGTCATCACGAGGTGAGGCTCGGGGTCGATGCGCAGAACCCGACCGGCGCCGTCGCCCTGTACGAGGGCCTCGGCATGACTCCCCATCGTTCCTACGACATCTACGATCTCGGCACACCCGAGGCCGGCCGCCCAACGGGGGAACTCAGGGATCGAGGTGCATGATCCGCGTGCTCCAGTTCGCTAGGAATGTCCGCTCGAACCCGCAAGTGGAGTCCGGATCCGAGATGAACTCGCGGAACCCGCACCGCTGTCCGATGTACTCCTGGGCGAACCACACCGTGCCGCCCTGGCCCGGCACCGCGTAGCCATAGTCGCCCCATCGAGGGCGAAAACCCCCGACCCACGTGCCGGTGAAGCCGTCATCGGGCCCGCGGCCGCGGCCGCCGATCCGCACGACCTTCGGCTCGGAGCCGAGACCGACCTTCACGTACGCGGCGCTGGGGAAGTGATCCGGCCCCACGAGCGTGGCACCGATGAACCCGACATTGTCGCTGCCGCCCATCGCGATCGAGGGCATCGACAGGTTGCCGTTCGCGACCCCGATGTATCCCTCCTGTTGCACGTTCGCGTTCAAGCCGTAGCCCCAGCTCGGCCGGATCGCGAAGTAGGCGATCCCCGCCTTCTGGTCGATCGGCGTCGGCGCGAAGTTGTTGTCGGGCGAATAGTCCGATCCACCCGGGCCATCGAGGGCGGTCCCGAGCACTCCCCAGAGCACGCCGCTCTGCAGGTAGGCATGCATCATCCGCCCGTCGAGTGCGTCGAGTGGATAGGGGCCCGGCTGGACGAACGGCGCGGGCTCGCCGAAGCAATCGACGCCCAGGTTGATGCACCGCAGGAGCGGCGTTGGCCCCGGCTTCTGCAGCTGGAGCGGCGGGATCACGAACGGGATCGTGTCGACGACCCGGTGCCGCAGCACGGGATCGGGGTTGGCGCCGTCCAGGCTCCGCGTGTTGGTGAGTGCCCACACGATGACCTTGTCCGAGCCGCCGCCGGTCTCCGTGGCGTCGCCGGCGCTCAGGAAGTACGCGGTGCCGTGCCTGCCCGAGACGAACGAGCCCGGCCGGCTCTGTGCCGGGCGAAGGGTGGCCGCCAGCTGATCGATCGATGGAACCTGCAAGGTCTCGTAGATCAGCGCCGCCGGGTCGTGGTCACCCTCGGCGAGGTCGTCCTTCGAGAGCGCGTACACGTTCACGCCGATGAACGCCGGCCCGAAGAACTCGAACTCGTTCACAGAGATGTAGAAGCCGTTGGCGTCGGCCCCGATGTGCGGGTAGTCGGCGAAGCACGGCCCCGGGGCAGAGGTTCCATCCGTGCACCCATGATCGGGCGTGCCGTTCGCGCCGTCGTTCGTGCTGTAGATCCGATAGATCCGCCACTTCCCGAGTGGGTTCCCGGTCTTGCTGACGGCGAGTTCGAGCGTGTTCCCCCCGGTGAACTCGCCGGTCGCCTCATCCTGCTCCAAGACGTCGGACATGTGGAACCAGCGGTTGGTCGCGGGGTCGAAGTAGCAGCTGACGTCGAACATGAACGTGCCGAACGGTGGCCCGTCCGGACGCGTGATGGATGGCGGATAGCCGTAGAACTGGTTGATCGATACGCCCACGGGCTCGCTGCCGGGCAGGCCCGACTGGCCGGCCAGGAGCTCATCTCCGTCCTGGGTATAGATCTGGACGACCTGGTTGACCGTTTCCAACACGTACCCGTTGCCGACGCAGAGTCCCTGGTCCGGCGGCTCCGACGAGAACTGGTTCCCGCCGTCGGAATACCGCGAGTCGAAGTGAGTGGATCCCTCCCACGAGTCGATCAACCCCTTGGTCTGGGAGCTGACGGGCAGGTTCGGGGCCGAGGGGATCTCCCAGCCATCGATCTGAGCAAGCTTGCGCGGGGTGATCGGCGCGTTCACGTTGTGCTTACGCCTGCCGAGGAAGCTGCGCTCGTCGACGACGCCTCCGCCGACTGACGCCAAGCGTCCCGTTCGAACGGATCTCGCCACGTGGCGGAGCGGCTCGGTCTGGCGGACGAACTCGACATCGATCGGGTTGCCGTGGACGCCGGGCACGCCGCTCACGGCGATCGACTGCCC
Organism: uncultured Actinomycetes bacterium; assembly: GCA_963821935.1. GTDB lineage: Bacteria > Actinomycetota > UBA4738 > UBA4738 > HRBIN12 > JAOUEA01. Next base: position 45,541 of record CAWGFM010000002.1, read on the forward strand.
ACCCGCCACCAAGGTGGCGGACACGACCGCGATCGCGGTGACCACGATGAGCGCTCGGATCCGTGGCATAGGAACCTCCCTCTCGACGCTGCCGATACCGAAAACGCGGTAGTGCGCTTCGGGTATACACCATCTTGCCGTCTTCCGCTCACCGGAAAACGTCGGCGTCGCGGGTCAGGGAGATCCTGCTGTGGTCGACGCTGGTTCCGACGATCCTTCGCCCTGCTCGAACGAAGCGGGCGTCGCCTGACCCGGTGTGCCGCTGTCTTCGCGAGCCGCCCGTTCGTCCTCAGCGGTTTCGTGGCTTTGCTCAGCTTCTTCCGACTCGGGTCGTTCGTCCATGACGATCACTCTGGCGGTGCGTCGAGCGGACTCTGCTCGAGCGCGCGAGCGACGGTGACCAGGTTGGCCGCGGCGGCCCGTGCTGTCTTGGCCGACCACTCGTGGCCTTCTTCGGTATCGAGATAGTCCGGCCCTGGACCGGGTCCCTTGTTCCAGTATGTCCACGCCTGCGCGGGGATCGTGTATCCGATATCGATCAGCGCGCCGCACACTTTCCGCGATCACGTGATGGGCTGACTCGGTGAGGGTTTCAAGGTGCAGTTGATCACGGTCGCGCGCACGCGGTTCCCTCCTGTCGGTTGGCCCGCCATCCGACCCGACGATCCAGAGCTAGGCCTGCAGCTCCTTCTTCCGCGCCTCCATGCGTGAGCCAAGATCCTCCAGCTCGGAGTCACCGAAGACCTGGCGAGCCTGCTTGAACATCTCGCCTTCCTCCTCTTCGATGTGATGCTCGAGGTTCTCCTTCATCACGCTGAACTTGGCGGTCCACGTCTCGTCACTCACCTCGAGCTCCAGCATCTCGCCCATGACGGTGTCGACCACGTGGTGCTCTTCATACCCTTCGAGCGCGATCTCCTTGGTCTTGGGGTGCTCCTTGAGCGCCGGGTAGAAGATCTCTTCCTCGATCGCCTCATGCACCTCGAGTTCGCTCTTGAGCTTGGTGAACGTCTGCTCTCTGGTCTTGACCGCGCGCTCGGTCGTGTCGTCCAGCTCGGCGAGCATCTTCTTGACCTCGTCGTGATCGTTCTTCAACAGGGTCACAGCATCCATACGGACTCCTTCCGATCGCGGCTGTCTCCGCGCAGCCGTCTCAGCGCACCTACCCAACCCCGCGACCTGCGCAAACGGGTGGCTCACCGGGAGGAGGGACGAGATGTGCTCTCATCCGCTCCCCCCGATCGTCCTCACACCTGTCCGCGCCACTCCCCGGACTCGGTTCCCCGGTCCTCGATCAGGTCCTTGAATCGATCCAGATCCTTCGAGACTTGGCGATCGTCGAAGCCCAGCGCGGCCCCGATGTTCTCGGTGACACCTTCGGGCTGCCAGTCCATCTGCACGGTGACTCGAGTCTCGTCATCGCTGAGCCGGTGGAACGTCACCACTCCGGCGTTGCCCTTGCCACCGGTCGCCTTCCAGGCCACCCGCTCGTCCGGGTTCTGCTCGGTGATCTCTGCGTCCCACTCTTCTCGCTTGCCGGCGATCTCGGCCGCCCAGTGAAGATGGGTGTCATCCAGCTGCTTCACGGTGTCGACGCCGTCCATGAACCGGGGGAACTCTTCGAACTGGGTCCACTGGTTGTATGCGGTCGCCAACGGGACCTGCACATCGATCGATTCCATCACTTCTGCCATGCCAGCTCCTCTTGATCGTGCGGGCGGGATCGCCCGCTGGAAGTGGTCTTCCCCTGCGAGCGGGAGCCACACGCGCAGAAGCTATGCAGTGGGGCAAGAGGGGGGGTCAGAAGCGATGAGCACCTTCGTCGAGGGAAGGACCGCCCGGGAAGACGCTTGCGTTCTACCCGACCGCTACGAAGTTATCCCAGGTGGACAGTCCGTCGTCCTCGTCCCAGTAGCGTCTCGACCGAAGGCCCACGCGCGTGGCATTGCCGAAGGCGGCTTTGTCGCTCGACGTGAGCGCATAGGACACCGACAGCGGTGACCCGAGGTTGCCACCGGAGACCGTCATCGTCACCACGTCCCCTGTACGACCGCACACGACGTGGTAGGTCTGGCCGTTCGCAAAGCCGGTGCCGGCCCGGTAGGAGAGCAAGGAGGTGACCTTGCCTCCCTTCTTGCGACCGATGGACATGAGTCCGGTCGGCCGCCCAGCTGTGACCTCGATCTTGCAGAACACGTGGTTGGACTTGTCACGCCACAAGATCGTCAGTCCTGCGTTCGCGCGCCGGAACGTCGGAGACAGGGTGATGTCGGCTTCGACGACGGATGTGGACGTCGGCATGGGAACGGTCGCGTACCCGTACGCCTGCGAGGAGGTGAATCGCGCTCGGAGATCCTCCACGGCCCAGGAACCCTCCTGCGACCATGGCGAGCCGAGTGGTCCGTTCGGTCGGTTGAACGAGTCCGTCGTCGTCGAGGCGGCCGCCGTCTCGGCGGCGAGGACCACGAGCGAACACGCGACCACGCCTGCAACCAGCCGCTTCATCTGTTTGACACGCCCCCAAGGACCTAGACCACTTGACCTACATCCGACATCGTACCCACCGCCCGATCGGCCAGGCAAGCCCTCGAGCGATGCAGGGTCACATCGGTGTCGACCTCCGGGCGCCTACCAGATCGATCCATGCCTGGCCCGACAGCAAGCCCCGATGGTGGAAGAAGATGGTCCTAGCCAACTCACGGAACCGTGGACCTGCCGAACGCCAGGTCCACGAGCGGGTTCGGTGGCTCGAGATCCATCGCCCGGCGCAACATCCGCTTCCAGGTGAACGTCGGGTAGGTACCGGTCAGGGCGATGTCCGGCGTCGGTCCACCGTGGTGCAGGTGGCTCGCGATCGCGAGCCCGGCGGCACGTCCGGATCCGAGGGCGGTGTGGATGCCGCCGGCGGTCAGTGGCGACACGATGCCGGCCGCGTCACCCACCAGGACGACATCGCGGCGCGCGAACTGGCGCACGGTGCCGCCAACCGGGATCAGGCCACCTCGCGAGCCCGACCTGCGTGATGCCCACCCCTGGCACCACCCAAGCGATGCAGCCGGGTGCGAGCTCGGAGTCCAGGAACACATGAAGCCGTTGCTCCACGCCGCGCACACCGGTGAGCTCGTGCTCGACGCCGGACAGGAATCGACGGTTGATCCCCAGGCCCGACATACGGGCGACGGTCGAGCGCGGACCGTCCGCCCCGACCAGGATCGGGGCACGTCGCGGCGGCCGGAAGGAGGTGCCCCATCGGATGTCAGCGCCGGCATCCTGGGCGCGCAGCGCCAGCGTCCGAAGCAGCTCCGGGGTGTCGGTCGCAAGGAAGTGATAGCCGGGTGCCTCCAGGTCCACCCATCGGAGCGAGGGACCGTAGAGCCGGACGGCGTGGAGCGCGCGGGTCAGCCCGATCGGAGGGTCGAGCTCTTCCGCCGCCTCCTTGACCAGGATGCCCGTGGTCCTGACCCCTTCACCCGCATCTCGCTTGCGTTCCCACACCGCGGTGTCGAGCCCGCGAACTGCGCACGCCTGGGCGCAGGCCAGCCCGGCGAAGCTTGCACCGACGATCTCCACGTCGGGCCTCGTTCCCATGACCTGAGTCTGGGCATCACTCAAGCCTTCGAGGGAACCCGCGGACACCGAACGACACGGAGGCAGGACACGGTCATCACGGAAAACGGATCGCGAGCTTCTGCGTTGGGGTCGCGGGGGTCGCGCAGGCCAGGTGCGGACCACCCGCACCTGGCCTAGCTGGAGCAGCTACTGCACCGTGAACAGGGCCGTGGCCTTCGTGCTGTCCTTGTTCCCGGCTGCGTCGAACACCTCGACGTTGACGCGGTACTGACCAGGTGGCAGCGTCGGCGTCGTGTAGGACCAGGTCACCGACGTGCCGTTGTCGCTGGTGAAGGTGGTCCCGATGTTCGCCCACGTGCCGAACGTGCCGTTGGGTTGCAGCCATTGGCCGGTGCTGAGTCGCTTGATCGCGACACCCACGGTCCCCACGTTGACGTTGTCCGTGGCGCCACCGGACATGGGCACCATGCGCACCGTGAAGACCTGGTTGTTGGTGGGCCCAGTGAGGGTGCCGTTCGGGGCGACGGTGTCCGGCCCGCCGCCGACGCTGACGCTGAACGAGCGCGTCGCCGGAGACGCATCGGCGTTCGTCGAAGCGTCGACCGCGGTGGCCGTCAGGGCGTAGGAGCCGTTCGGAAGCGTGGTCGGAAGCTGCCAACCGGTGGTCGCTCCCTGGTCGTTGACGAGGTTCGCGGGCACGACCGCCTGCGTGGGACCGAACGTACCGTTGCCCTGGAGCCAGGCACCCGTGGTCGTGTTCTGCAGCGTCAGGTTGACCCCGCCCACGTCGACGTTGTCCGTGGCGGTGCCGCTGAGCGTCACCGACGCGTTGGTGAGCACGGCGTTGGCTGCGGGCGCGGTGATCGTCGTGTTGGGGGCGACCTGGTCGCCTCCGCCACCACCGCTCTGGTTCGGTGCACCGGGCGTGCCCGCCGGAGCCACCGACAATGCCCAGTTGGCCGGGTCGTTGTTGTCGGATGAGGGGTTGAGCAACTCCAGGGATGGGCCTCCGGTCGCGACCGGCCAGCCGGCCCCACCGAACGTCACCGAATCCGCGGTCGAGCCGTCGCGCCGCAGCAGCGTGAGGGTTTCGGATGCGGCGAGATCACCGTCGTAGGTGTCCCCGAGGAAGATGGTGGCCCCGTACGTCGTGCGGAACGTGGGGTCATCGGCGGCGAACACCATCGTCTGACGAGGCAGGATCACGGTCCCAGGCTGGATCTGGAGGTCGATCCCATCTGCGATCGACCAACCCGACAGGTCCACCGCCTCCGTCGCGGACGGGTTGTAGAGCTCCAGGAACTCGGCAGCGTCGCCGCCGGCGGGGGAGTGCTGGATCTCATTGATGACGATGGGCGGCGCTGCGCTCTGGGCCGCCGGCACCCGGCTGTCGTTGGCGAAGACCGTCCTGCGGGCGTTGATGGCGTTGAACAGGGCTGTGCGCTGATTCGCGTACGTCCTGCTTCCACCGTGGGGCCAGGCTCCGAAGTCGAGGGTCGCTTCGGGCTGTGCCGGACCGACCTTGGCGTCGTAGACGGCCTCGAGTCGTCCTGGGGCGAGGACCTCGCCCACCAGGGTCTTGAGGCGCCGGAAGTACATCTGGCGCCACTCGGGGACCGCGAGGAGGGCGACCATGAGATCGTTGGTCTTGTCCCCGGGCTCGGCAGGAGTGACGAAGTTGCTGTTGACCGAACAGCAGCCGTTGCCATACGTGTGGTCCAGATCCCACGGCACGATCGACCACCTGCTCGTGGCCGGGTCCTGGCTCATGTAGAAGTTCTTCGATGACGAGTCGTGGTGGGCGATGATCGCCGTGACCGCGGCGTAGTTGATCATCTGTGGGATGTCGGCGTTGGCGAGCAGGTAGTTCCGCTCGGCGGTGCCGGTCAGCGCCATCCCGTTGAGGAAGCCGATCAGGGGTGCGAAGTCCCCGTCATCGGGGTTCTTCTTCTCGAACCGGTTCTCCTCCAGCGGCCTGGTCGGGTCGAACGCACCGTGGGTCGCCTTGAAGAACTGCTTGTCGTCATACCCTTCACGCTCTCGCCAGGTGCCGTCGAACAGGTCCAGATAGGAGTAGAGGCCCTGGAAGGCGGAGTTCCGCTGGGTCCGAACCGGGAATATCTGCGCGTCGATCACGCCGGCGGTGATGTAGGAGTCCCACGACAGCAGGGCGCGGCCGTGTGCGTGATCGCTGAAGTCAGCCTGCATCGCGAACTCGTCCACGGGCTCGATCAAGACGCCTGGCATATCCAGGTCGTGGCCGGGAGCCATCTCGAACTTCCAGTTGGGCTTGGGTGAGTTCTGCGTGGACTGCCCGCGGATGTTGACCATGACGTTGTCGTAGACCGTCCCGGCGTACGCGAGCACCGCGGGCCTGCTGATATCGACGGTGGGTTGGCTCACGATGGCGTTGTAGTCCGCTTGTGCGATGAACCACTCGAAAACGGGGATGGCGCTCGACACGCCGCTCGCCGCCACGACGCCCTGGTAGATGATCGTGTCGTCCATACGCGGGACGCGGCTGACCTTGCCGTTGGTCGCCTGGATCCGGTAGCGGATCAAGTGCCCCGCGCCCGCTCCGGGGATGGATGCCTGGAAGGTGTCACCACCGGTGTTCGTCATGGCCACGGTCTGTTCGGCAGCGAAGTCGATCCGGTAGATGAGGGACACGCTCGTCTCGTCCGTCACCGTGGCGGTGACCGTGACGGGCTGGTTCGGGGCAGGCACGGCGGGCGCGGCGGCGACGCCGGTGATCCGTGGTCCCAGTCCGGAGGCGGCGACGGAGTTGGCCGCCTTCGCGGTGTGGCCGGCTGGGGCGGTCGATGAAGCCCAGTTCAGGAAGTCGTTGTTCTCCAGGGTCGGGTCGATGAGCTCCAAGGATGGGCCGTTGCCGTCCGACTTGACAGGCCATGGGGACACGTCGTCGTAGGTGACCGAGTCGATCGTGACGGCGCCGGCATCCCTGATGGAGAGTGTTTCGCCCCCGTTGGACACCGAACCCGTGTAGACGGCGTTCGCCGACGTGCCGTATGTCGACTGGAATCGCGCGGCGTCAGGGGACACGACGAAGAATCCACCGCCGGCGATCGTCGTTCCGGGCGCCAGACACAGGGTGATGCCGCCGAAGCACCATCCGGACAGGTCGACGGGGGTCCCGCCGCGGTTCGCGATCTCGACGAACTCGTCGCCGTCCAAGTTGGACAGCGGGTCGTACATGATCTCGCTGATGACGATGTCGGTGGCTGCCGCCGAGGCGGCCGTCACCGGCACAACGAGGCCGGCGGTGAGGCCCAGGACCAGCGTGAGGAAGACGGATGTGCGGCGCGGAAACCTCATCATATCCCTCCGGGGGGTTGAAGATGTGTGCACTCGAGGACTAGTACGAACGCTGTAGTTTTTCCGTTCTGCCACTTCGGGTCAACCCCGACCTTCGACGTAGTGGGGGGACCTTTCGGCGGCTCCGGCCAGTATCGGGTCTCGCGGCACTGGTGTCATCGCGGAAACGACGATCCGTCGAAGTTCCTCGGGTGCTTGAACAGGCTCATCGAGCATGGAATGTTGGCCGCCATGCTCTCGCAGAGCCCTTCCTTCCCCAGTTCGAACGTCTCTGCCCGCCCGCCCCTGGCCACGCTCCAGATCGCCGTCACGGTCGCGTGCATCGCGATCTTCGTCGTGGTGACGTCCCGGACAGCGCGAGCGGCGGCCACCTGCGTTTCCGTGGGCGTCAACGTGAACATCACGCTGGCCTCCGGCGACACCGCCACGATCGCCCGCGACGCGGCCGGCAATTTCAGCGTCTCGGGTACCGGCCTCACCCCGACCACGTGCGGCGGTGCAACCGTGTCCAACCGCGACACCGTCAACGTCACCGGGACCGGTGGGAACGAGTCGGTGACGATCGACCTCTCCGGAGGAGCGTTCGTGCCCGGCGTGGTCGATGAAGCCGGTTCCACCGACGAGGTCGAGTTCGCGGTGAACCTGGGTGCTGGTGCGGCGGACGCGATCGTGATCACCGGTTTGCCGACGGCCGATACCATCACGGTCGGGGAATCCGGGGTCAACCTCAACGACGTCGACGATGTGGACGTCAGTCTCGTCGACGTCGAGGCTCGAACGATCTCCGGTTCCGGCGGCGACGACGTCATGAGCGCGGCTGGAGGCAACGCTACAGGGGCGGCGCTGGTGTCGACCGTCACGATCAACGGCGGGAACAATGCCGACACGATCGCCGGAGGGGACTCCGGGGACACACTCAACGGTGAATCCGGAGACGACACGATCAGTGGTGGACCGGGTCCGGACACCTCGTCCGGCGGGATCGGCAATGACGTCTTCGATGAAGGGTCGGGCATCAACGGCGCCGACTCGTTCGCCGGCGGCACCGGACTCGACGGCGTCACCTACGTCGCGCGGACAGCGGCCGTGACGGTGACGATCGACGGCGTCTCCGACGATGGTGAGGCCGGCGAGGGCGACAGCGTCGCGACCGACGTCGAGAACGCTATCGGCGGATCTGGGAGCGATGTCCTCGTCGGGAGCTCGTCTCCCAACGCGTTGAGAGGCGGTGCGGGCGACGACACCATCGACGGTGCCGCAGGCGTCGACATCATCGATGGAGGAGACGACGCCGACGAGGTCATCGGCGGGAACGGCAACGACGGCCTGCTCGGCGGGAGCGGCATCGACGTGGTCGACTACACGCAATCGACGTCGAGCGTGACCGTCAATCTCATCACTGGGATGGCTTCTGGTGCAGCCGGCATGGACACCCTCGCGACCTTCGAGGATGTGTCGACGGGAACCGGCGCGGACTTCCTGACGGGCGATGCGGGACCTAACCAGCTCGACGGTGGTGCGGGCAACGACAGCCTGGCAGGCGGTCAGGACGACGACACCTTGACGGGCGGCGGCGGCACCGATCTCGCCGACTTCACCGCAGCCTCCGGCGATCTCGCCATGAACCTGGTCCTGGGAACCGCGACGGGTGACGGGAACGACACGCTCGTCGCGATCGCGAACGTGATCGGCGGCTCGGGCACTGATGTCATCGTCGGAAGCTCGGTGGCGAACACGCTGGACGGCGGGAGCGGGAACGACTCCTTGGACGGAGGCGGCGGGAACGACGCGTTGGTCGGAGGCACCGGTGTCGACACCGTGCAATACGGTGCGGCCCCCGGCGACGTCACCGTGAACCTGAGCGCGGGCACCGCCACCGGCTACGGGACCGACACCCTGACCGGGATCCAACACGTGGTCGCCGGTGTGGGCAACGATTCACTCACCGGGAACGCCGCAGGCAACGATCTCACCGGTGGTGCGGGGAACGACACCATGAACGGAGGCGCCGGGAACGATTCACTGAGCGGTGGAGCGGGGAGCGACACGGCCTCGTTCGCGACGAATACGACGGGGATCGTGGCGGATCTGGTGGCCGGGAACGCTTCCGGTGACGGATCGGACACGCTGACCGGCTTCGAGGAACTCCTCGGCGGCTCGGGACCCGACACGCTCGCCGGTGATGGCGGCCCCAACCTGCTCGACGGTGGCGCCGGCAACGATGTCGTCAGCGGCGCCGGCGCCAACGATACCCTCACCGGTGGGGCGGGCATCGACACCCTCGACATGTCGTCGGCCTCAGCCGACGTGGTCGTGAACGTGTCGGCGGGTTCGGCATCGGGTCAAGGCGCCGACCTGTTCACCGGCTTCGAGGATGTCGTCACGGGAACGGGCTCGGACACGTTGATCGGCGACGGCGCGGCGAACCTCCTCAATGGCGGGGCCGGCGGCGACCTCATCGTGGGGGGCTTGGGCGACGACATCATGAACGGCGGCACCGGCACCGATCGCGTCGAGTTCCAGTCGGCCACGGTGGGGGTGACGGTCGATCTCACCGCCGGCACCGCGGCCGGTGAGGGCAACGATTCCCTCCAGGGCTTCGAGAACGTGACTGGGTCCGGCTTCTCCGACGTCATCATCGGATCGACAGGCGACAACGACGTGACGGGCAGAGGCGGTGACGACTCGCTCGAGGGCCGCGGAGGCGTGGACATCATGTGGGCCGGGCTCGGCAACGACGAGTTGACCGGCGCTGCCGGCAACGACCGGATGTTCGGTGGCAGCGGCCGAGACTTCCTGGCCGGGGGAGCGGGCAACGACCTGCTCAAGGGCGGAACGGGTGCCGACACCTGCCAGGGCGGCGGCGGCAAAGACAAGCTCTCCTCCTGCTGAGCCGGTCGCGAAAGGAGAGGCGGAGACCTCAGCCGGCTCGCTGGTCGGTTTCCGGGGGCGCCAGGTCCGCGAGGTTCTGCGGAAAGGACAGGTAAGCCCTGCCTTCTTCCTCCTCCAGGGGGGACACGGCGAACCCGAGGTGGATCAGGACCCAGTTGCCGGGCATGGCTTCGTCGGGCTCCAGGAGACCGATGTTGATCGGGCGTGACTGACCGTTGACGTTCACCATGGCCAGGTCCGGTTGATCGGCGATGAGCTCGACGATCTCACCCGGTATGCCGAGACACATCGGAGCTCCTTTCCGCAGGCGTGACCGCATCGGGCTCGGTGGCGGACAGCACGAGCGACTCGAGGAGCAGCTCGTCGCCTCCCCACACCTCCAGGTCGGTGGCGCCGCAGGCCGAGCAGCGCTCGAACGTGTTGGTCGCGTCGGCCTCAGCCTCGCAGCAGCGGCAGCGAACGTGTGCCGGAACCGGGACGACATCCAGCGCGGCGCCGTCCGCGACCGAGCCCTGGGCGACCATGCTGAACGCCTGCGCGAGGGCGGGCTCGCTGACCCGATGCTGCGCTCCGACGCGAACACGCACGCCGGTCACCCGGCGACCGTCCGCGCGCCGTTCGACCGCGCCGAGGATGTCCTCGCAGAGACCGAATTCATGCATGGGGAGTGACGCTCCGTCCTTCCGATGCCCGACTCACATCGCTCGGATCTTCATGTAGCGGCGGATGTCGGGGAGCGACTGCACCACCAGGGCAGCCAGTCCGGCCACGATCACGAGCCTGAACAGCGTACGCATCACATCTCCTCCTTCGTCCGGTCGCGCGGTCCTGCCCGCGCATGTGCCGCGCCGACGCTCGTCTCGTCCTCGAGCAGTCGCTTGATCAAAGGAACCGCCCGTTCGACGGCTGCCTCGACAGGCCCCGAAAGTCCCATGCGATCGCTCGCATCCGCGGGCTCACAGCCCACCACCAGGATCCTCGCGTTCCCGCCCATGGTCTCCAGGAGCGACAGCACCGAGCCGGGCTCCATGCCGTGCGCATCGACGAGCGACGCCTCGTGCGCCATCGTTCGTTCCTCGTCGGATTCCGGCTCGATGACGTACAGGTCACCGGGCGTGCCCCCGCGAGGTACGGCGTCCACCAGGATCACCAGCTCGTAGCCCTCGAGCAGCTCGTATGCCAGATGGATGCCTCGGATGCCGAAGTCTTCCAGCCGGACATCGGGGGGCAGGTGCTCGGAGGCGAGCCGGGCCACGACCTGGCACCCGAACGCATCATCTCCCAAGAAGATGTTGCCCACGCCGGCGACCAGCACCCGGGCGTGTTGGCTCTCGGAAGGGGCCGGCTCGATCTCCTCCGGCGAGAAGTAGAGGAAGCGGCCGTGCGCCTGATGCAGGTCGGCCGCTTCGTCGTCGTCCAGCGTCACGGCCACGTGGTTCGCGCCGTCCACGTCGAAGAACACCGCGTGGACGGTCGCCGTGCGCCCGACCAGGAACATGTCCTGGGCGTCGGCGCGTCGATGCCCAGGTCGAAGGACGACGCGACTGCCCTTCGACACCGGGACGCCGTGCACGAGCACCTCGTCCGTCTCGGGCGAGACCGAGGCGTCGAGGCCAGGGTCCCACCACGGGACACCCTCGTCGGCACCGAGGGACGTGAGGTCGGGCGGTGCGCTTCCCGCCGCCGACGCCGGGTCCTCGAAGGAGCGGATGGCGCCGTGGAGTCGATCGAGCATCTCTCGGGGCATGGAGTCGACGCGCTCGATGATCTCGGCCGCGCGGGCATCGGTGGCTCGTGCCTCTCGCTTCTCGTCGTCGGTCAGAGCCATGGTTCGCAACGTGAGGATCTCGTCGATCTCGGTGCCGTCGTACAGGTCGCCGGGACTCTCGGGCGCGATCTGCGGATGATCCGGCAGGATGATCCGTGACGACAGCATGACATCGTTCCCGCCCGCATCCCCCATGAGCACGGGGAACGTGCCGACGTTCTCACACCCTTCGGTGAACCGGCGGGCCCACTCGGGAGGATCCATCGAGGACAGGAACGCTCCTCCCTCGATCGACACGACGGTGTGGGCAGACAGCAGCGACCGAGCGAGCGCCTCATCCCGTGTGGGGCCCTCGGTGATCATCGCGGTCGTGTTCTCCGTGACGAGTCGAAGCTTCACGACGTCGACCGGCCCATCGAGGCGCTCCGCCTTCGCGCGCAGCCTTCCCGTGACCGTCTGACGGTCATGGACGATCCTGCCGTGGGGCGTGCCAGACGCGGCCTCGATCGGTTCGATGTCTCGTCCTCCGGCGATCTCGATCGGCATCTCCGCCTCGCCACGAAGGAGATCGTCCAGCGTGAACGATCCGCTGATCTCGTGGGCCACGGCTTCGTCCCAGGGTATGTGCGTCGTGTGCGCCACTTCGAGTGAGGCAACGCCGCGGTATGAACCGGTGGCATCGATGGCCTCGATCGTTCGGGCCTGCAGCTGCAGGCAGCGGACCTCGACATGCACGACCGCATCACCATTGCGCTCGAGCAAGCACTCCGTCTGCGACCATGACGACTCCGAGGGATCGGCGCGCGCATGTTCGGGAGGCACCAGGACGCCGAACTGCCAGCGCACCTGATTCTTCTGAGATGAGGCGCGGTACGGATACAGCACGTACCCCTCGTACAACACGGCATCGGCCACCGCGCGCGCCCGCTCCAGCGTCACGGTGCGTCCTCGCCGGCTTCCTTGAGCAGCACTTCGAGCGTGTCGTCCCACGTGAGCAGAACCTTGCGCGACTTGAACCGCTGCAGGGCATCGAGCGTCTGGGTGCTCATGCGGATCCACGCCTGCCCGGGGAAGTGCTGATCCATCGCTTCCTTCCAGACGGCGACCGGCAATCGGTACTCCGCTTCCTTGTGCCAGGGCACCTGGTCGACGCTGAAGCCCGACTCGCCCTTGGCGAAGACCGTGCCGCTGAACAACAGCAACAGCGGAACCTCGCCATCGCGCAGCCCCGCGAAGTAGCGGGCCGACGCGACCTCGAGGTCGTAGGTGCACGGCACCGGGATCTCCACGTCGACCGCCCCCGTGAAGCTCGGCACCATCACCGACACGCTCGCGAGCTGCATCGGCTTCAAGGTCTCGCCCCAGCGAGCACCCTCGCCGAACAGATCGACCAAGCGCTCGCCCGACGCATCGTCGTAGCGGCGTCGATGTGGCTCGATCCGCATCTGACACCGCAGCGCCATCGAGTGGATCGGCGTGCTCGTCGTTTCGCAGACACGCACGCGGAACAGCAGCGTGGGCCCAGCAGCGTACCGGTCGGGCTGCACGTCGAGACAGTCGAAGGTGAGCTCGGTCATGGCGACCGTCCGGATGCCACCGCGGTGTGCCCGTCAGCGCCGTGCTCGACCGGACGGCTGCGCTGGCGGAGGGTGCTGAAGAAGCCCTCGATGGCTTCCCACGCGTCCCCGCCGCCATGGAACCCTTTCCAATGGAGCTTGACGATGCCCACGAGCTCGTAGCACGCGTCGATCGGCACCAGGAAGCATTCGAAGGCACCGTCCGTGCGCCGTACGAGCAAGGCTTCGACGTCGGCGACCACCGTCGCCATCGCCGGGTTCGCCGCAAGCACGCCGTCCCAGGCCTCGATGTCCAAGAGGGACTCCGTCGCGCCGGCGGGGCTGGGATAGAAGGCCGCGTACCGATCGATGGAGGAGTTCAGGAAGAAGAAGGCCATGGAGACGGGGATCTGGATGTCGTCCCAGGCCTGCTCGGTGAGCGAGAAGTGGGGGTCGTGCAGGTAGCGGTCGGGCACCGCCCGATACCTTCCCTGCGCCGCGCCCTCATGGGTGAACAGCAGGAAGCAGGCGCGACACGTGCAGAGCAAGCTGCGGCTCTCCAGGTTCACGACGTGGGAGTGGTCCTCGGCGAGGGGCTCTAGGCACATCTCGCACGACTCGCCCGGACGTCCACTGCGCCCCCGATCCGAAAGCCGCTCCAGCAGGTATGGAGACGCCTCGCCCGGATCGATCGACCCGCGTTCGACGAACCGTCGCAACCCCGCCGGAGGTCGCCGTCCGGCGTCGGGGCTCACGCGTGGGCCCCGACGGGCATCGCCACGTTCCAACGGCCGTCACGCTCCAGGAGCGGGAGCGGTTGCAGGTGCACCTCCGGTGAGTCGATCCCGCGCCCGGCGAGACGCACGTCGAACGACACCTCGCACGCCGGGCACCGAAGCTGTTCGCCCTCGAGCTCGCCGGCGCTGAGGGGAGCTCGGCACGCGCCGCAGGCATCGAGGTAGGCGAGCATCGAGCCCTGCACGTTGGCGAGCAGGACCGCGGCGCCCCCGACCTCGGTGGTCCGTATGGTCCCCGGGCTCAACGCGAGATCGTCCTCCAACACCATCCATCCGTCACCGACAGCCGGCCGTTCCTCAGCGGATTGGCCGTTGCGCAGCGGCTGGATCTGGATGAAGGCCGGCGCAGGCTCGGCCTGAGGGACCCCTTCGACGGCGATCCCCGTCACCTCCGGTGCGGCCTCTTGGATCGCGCGTTCGATGGCGAGCTCGACGGTGACCGCCGACGAGGCGCATCCCTCGCAGCTGCCTTCCAGCTTCAGATGGACGATGCCCTCGTCGTCGACCCCCAGGTAGTCCACGCCACCGGCATGCGAACCGAGGTAGGGCCGAACCTGCTCGAGCGCCTGTTGGATCCGGTCATCGACGTCGACCGGATGCAACGAGTGCAGCACCAACAGGCTGGCCACGAAGCGGTCGTCGGCGAGCTGGGCCAGGAGGCGCTGGCCCTGCGCTCCGTCCTCGGACAAGATCTCGGCGATCCGCTCGAGGCCGGCTCCGTAGAGGTCGACCAGCAGGCCCACGAGCTCCTCGGCTCGTGCACGCGTGGGCTCATCGGCGATCTCGTGGATCTCGCCGATCAGCGTCTCGACCCGGTCGCCGACCTGGCGCAGGTTCCGGCCGCTCGACATTCATGCCCTCACTGGGAGAGCGGCAGCATCGCGGGCGAGTGCATCGTGTCGAGCACCTTGCCCTTGCCCAGGTACATGTGCACGCCGCACGGCAGGCACGGGTCGAAGCTGCGGACGGTCCGCATGATGTCGATCCCCTTGAAGTTCTCCTGAGAGTTCTCCTCGAAGATGTGCGTCCCCTGCACGGCATCTTCATACGGACCGGGGGTGCCGTACTGGTCGCGCACGCTGGCGTTCCACGGCGTCGGAGGGTACGGGTGATAGTTCGCGATCTTGCCTTCGCGGATGACCATGTGATGGGACAGGACCCCGCGAACGGCTTCGGTGAACCCGACGCTGATGGCCTCGTCGGGCACCGTGAACGGCTCCCAGGTCTTGGTGTGCCCGGCTCGGATCTCTTCGAGCGCGTGCTCGAGGAACTCCACGGCGCACGCGGCAGCGTAGGCCTGGAAGTACGTCCGCGCGCGGTCCCGTTCGATCGTGTTGCTGTACTTCGGGACCCTCCACTCGAAGGTGACCTCGGGCTTCATCATCGTCTTGGGCAGGTTGATCTGGACGCTGGATCCCGTGGACTTGATGTACCGGCGGTCCACCAGGCCGCCCAGGGCCGTTGCCCAGAGCCGGGCGAGCGGGCCGCCACCGGTGTCGGCGGCCAGGTGGTCCGTGCCGTCGAACCAGCGCGGCGACATGACCCAGCTGTAGTTGTTGTCGAAGTCGCGCTTCTGCGGCTTCGGCAACGTGTGCTGGTTCCAGGGGTGACGAGCGTCGACCGGGTTGCCCAAGGGGTCGCGATCGACGAACGTCTCCATCCCCTCCCAGTCGTCGTAGAACGAGCTGCCGAGCAGGATGCGGATGCCCAGGTTGATCTCGACGAGATCGTTGGTGAGGAGTTCGCCATCGCGGATCACCCCGGGGGAGACGTACATCTTGCGACCCCATTCGGTCATCTTCTCGTAGGTGAAGTCGCAGTACTCCGGGTCGTTGAACGCCCCCCAGCAGACGAGGTCGGCGCGACGCCGCCCGACCTGGTCGTAGCCGGGCAGCGCTTCGTAGAAGAAGTCGAACAAGTCGTCGTGCATCGGCACGACCCGCTTCATGAACTCCACGTACTTCATCAGGCGGGTCATGTAGTCGGTGAATAGCTGGATCGTGGCGACGGTGCCCACGCCACCCGGGTACAGGGTCGACGGGTGCACGTGCCGGCCTTCCATCAAGCAGAACATCTCGCGTGTGTAGCGGGAGACTTGCAGCGCCTCGCGGTAGAACTCGCCCTCGAGGGGGTTCAGCGACCGCATGATGTCGCCGATCGTGCGGTAGCCGTGGTCGTCCGCATGGGGTGCGGGTGTGTTGTTGGCCTTGTCCAGGACGCCTGGGTTGGTCTCCTTCACCATGCGCTCGCAGAAGTCCACCCCGACCAGGTTCTCCTGGAAGATGTTGTGGTCGAACATGTACTCGGCGGCCTCACCCAGGTTGATGATCCACTCGGCCAGGTGCGGTGGCTTGACCCCGTAGGCCATGTTCTGTCCGTAGACCGAGCACGTCGCGTGGTTGTCCCCGCAAATGCCGCAGATACGGCTGGTGATGAAGTGGGCGTCCCGCGGATCCTTGCCCTTCATGAAGATGCTGTAGCCGCGGAAGATCGAGGAGGTGCTGTAGCACTCGGCCACGGTCATGTTCGAGAAGTCGATCTTGGTGTAGATGCCGAGGCTGCCCACGATCCTGGTGATGGGATCCCACGCCATCTCGACGAGGTCGGTCTCCGCGCCCTCTCCCTTGGCTCGCGTCCCCTTCGTGCGTACGGCCATCTGCTCACGCCTCCCTGTCGCTCACGCTGTGTCGGGTCAGCTCCGTCGTGATGGCGATGGTTCGCCTCACCAGTTCTTGCGATATCCGGTGAGCAGTTGCGAGCCCTTCTTCCGCCACTTCGGTTCCTCATCCAGGGTCTTCATCGTGTAGCCCCGCAACCCACGGATCATCCGACCGTAGATACCGCTTGCGGTCGTCGACACCCTGGCTCCCGGCGGTTCGTCCATGAAGGGCATGAACTTGTCGGGGAAGCCCGGCATGGTGCAGGCGATGCAGATCCGCCCACGTTGGGGCAGCCCCCGATGCCGTTGATCCAGCCCGCGCTTCGGGACGTTGCACTGCACCACCGGGCCCCAGCACCCGAGCTTCACGATGCACTTGGGCGAGCCGTACTCGGTCGCGAAGTCTCCCTGCTCGTAGTAGCCGGCGCGGTCGCAGCCCTCGTGGACCGTCGCTCCGAACAACCACGTGGGTCGCAGGGCATCGTCGAGCGGGATCATCGGCGCGCTGCCCCGCCGCTTGATACAGCAGGTACAGGATCGTCTCGGAGAGATTGTCGGGTTGGATCGGACACCCCGGCACGCAGATGATGGGGATGCCGGCCTTCGATTTCCAGCTCCACCCGAGGTAGTCGGGCACGCCCATGGCACCGGTCGGGTTGCCCTCCATGGCGTGGATGCCGCCGTAGGTGGCGCAGGTCCCCACCGCCATGACGGCGAGCGCCTTGGGCGTCAGCCGGTCGAGCCACTCACTGGTCGTCATGGGCTGGCCGGTGTCGGGGTTGTTCCCGAACCCGGACCAGTACCCCTCGGACTTGATGGACTCGTTGGGGATGGAACCTTCAATGACCAGGACGAACGGTTCCAGCTCTCCGCGATCCGCCTTGTGGAACCATTCGATGAAGTTGTCGCCCCGGTCTCGGGGCCACACTCGAAATCGATGAGCGGCCAGTGCACCGCGACCTTCGGCAGGCCGGGGAGCGCCCCGAGCGCGATCTCCTCGATGCTGGGCTGGGTGGCGGCCGTCAGCGCAACGGAGTCCCCGTCGCAGCTCAATCCCGCGTTGATCCAGAGGATGTGGACGACCGGTTCCTCGGCTTCCGGCGTGCTGCTGGTGTCCGCCGCCGCGGTGGCTGTCGCCATGGCGTGTTCCTCCCCCTGGGGCATCGACGCCCCTTGTCGGTCAGGTCAAGGATCCGTCGGAGCCGGGAAGCGATCGCGCCGAGAAGTTCTGTGTGGCATCTGCAAACCGACTCCTGCCCATCGGTCACACTGATTGCCGATCAGGGTTCACACTAAACCCCATCCCTTCGGATCGCGCAATCGACCCGGACGACCGCTCGGCCAGGTCGCCCCGGCACCCACGCCCATGGCATGATGACGCGCTTCGTGGTGGCACTGATGGGGGTGGCTGGGATGAGGGAGAACCGGTGCGGCGGTACACGGTGGCGCCTCGCGTTCGTGCTGCTGGCCCTGGTCGCTGCGGCGTGCGGGGACGACGCGGCAGATGGAGCAGACGAACCCTCCGCCGGCAGCACGGTTCGTCTGTACACGTCGGTCACCGAAGAAACGGTCGATGCCGTCGTGTCCTCGTTCGAGACTGCCAACCCCGACGTGCAGGTCGAGGTGTTCCGAGCCCCGACCGGCGACCTCAACGCACGGATCGCGTCCGAGCAGGAAGCGGGAGGCGTCGAGGCGGACGTGATCTGGGCCAGCGATCCGCTCTCGATGCAGGCTTGGGATGAGCAGGGACTGATCCTGCACGGCTGGACCCCTAAGGGAGCGGCCGAGGTGCCGGACGAGTTCAAGACCGAGACGTTCTGGGGAACCCGTCTCCTCTACATGGTGATCGTGCACAACTCCGCGTTGGAGGACCCACCGACGAGCTGGAATGACCTCACTGCCCCTGAGCTCGAAGGCCTCGTCGAGATTCCCCGACCCAGGGTTCGCCGGATCGGCGTTGGCCATGCTGGGCTACCTCGCCGACGAGCCCTCGTACGGCGTCGATTTCTATCGGGACCTGAAAGCCAACGGCGCGCGACAGGTCGCGAGCCCGGACGACATCGTGACCGACGTCGCCGAGGGCAGGGCCGATGCGGGGATCACGCTCGAGTTCAGTGGACGGACGGCTGCCGAGGCCGGCTCTCCGGTGGAAGTCGTGTGGCCCGAACCAGGAGCCGTCAGCATCTACAGTCCCATCGGGGTCACTGCGGAGCCTTCGGACGAGGCCGCGGCGCAGTCCTTCGTCGAGTCCGTGCTGTCCGTCGAGGGGCAAGAGGCGATCGCATCGACCGGCTGGGCGCCGGTGATCTCCGGCATCGAGGCCCCCCCGATCCCTGCCGGCGCCACGATCGTGAACCCTGATTGGGCGAGCCTGTTCTCACGGCAAGCCGCTCTCCTCGAGGAGTATCGATCGATCTTCTCGGGCTGAGCCAGCCGGCCGCGGCATCGTCCGGCCGGGCCCATCGTCTCCCATGGATCGTGGCCGGGTGCGCGCTCACAGCCATGGTCCTGATCCCGCTCGGGCGCCTCGGTGTGCGGGTGGTACAGGGGGGATGGGGGCCCGTCGATGCAGCCCTCTTCGGTCAAGGCTCCGGGACGGCGGTGCTGCACACGGTGGTGGTGGCTGCCGGTGCGACCGCGCTAGCCCTGCCGCTGGGGACCGCCCTTGCCTTCCTCACCGAGCGATCGACCGTGCCGGCGAGGTCGATGCTCCGGTTCGGCGTCCTGCTGCCGCTCGTGGTCCCGGCGTTCGTGCTGGGGTTCAGCTGGGGACAGGCCTATGGTCCGGGTGGCCTGACCGATGATCTGTTCGGGCAGACGATGCCGGGACTCTTCGGGCCGGTCGGGATCATCGTGGTGCAGGCGATCGATACCGCACCGCTCGCATATCTGATCGTCGTGGCCGGGCTGGCGACCCGCTCCGAGCCGGACATCGAGCGGGCCGCTCGGTCGTCCGGGGCCTCTCGGTTCCAGGAGGTTCGAACCGTGACGCTCCCGCTCCTGCGCGGCCCGCTCGTGGCGGCCGGAGCGGTGCTGTTCGCGGCATCCATGGAGAGCTTCGCCGTCCCCGTCGTGTTGGGGGTGCCGGCGGGCTTCGGCACCATGACGACCCGGATGTTCCAGGCGCTCCAACGGTCGGCAACTCCAGCCGCGTTCAGTGAAGCCATCGTCCTGGCCCTGACGTTGGTGGTGCTCGCGGTGATCGTCCTTGCGCCCGCAGATCGCTACCTGCGACCCGGCATCCCCGCCACGAGGACCGGTGGGCCCGCGGGTGCCACGGTCCACCTCCCGCGCCGGCCGGCGGCGTTCATCCTCCTCGCTGCAGCCGGCGCCTACCTCCTGCTGGCGGTCGGGGTCCCGCTCATCGCCTTGGTCCTCACCGCGTTGACGCAGGCCGCCGGCCTCGCCCCTGTTCCCGCCAACTGGTCGGTCGTGCACTTCGAGGATGCGATGCGAGGTCCGGTGCTCGAGGCGCTGGGCCGGACCGCGTTCCTCGCGGCTGCCGCCGGCGTGATCCTGGTGCCACTCGGCGGGTTGGTCTGCTGGCTGGAAGGGCGTCCCAGAGGCCGCAGCCTGGGATCGCTCATCACGCTCGGCTTCGTGCTGCCCGGGTCCGCCGTCGCGATCGCCCTCCTCGTCACCTACGGTCGGTGGCTGGGTGACACCCTCGCGATCATCCTCATCGCCTACCTCGCGAAGTTCTGGACGTTGGCCCACCGGCCCATGTCCGGCGCGCTGGAGCGGTTCCCACCCGACCTCGAGCGCGCGTCGCGGGTGAGCGGTGCCGGCCCGGTGACAGCGTTCCGCACCGTGACGATGCCATCGCTCGCCCCGGCGATCATCGGCGCCTTCTCGGTGGTGTTCCTGTTCGCCCTGCACGAGCTCACGATGTCGAGCCTGCTCGCCGCGCCCGGCACCCAGACCCTCGCGGTGGTGACGCTGGATCTGCAGCAACTGGGAGACCGTGGGGCAACGGCGGCGCTCGCGCTCGTGGTGACGGCGGTGACCTTCGGCGCCCTGGTGCCGTTGCTGATGGCGCGACGTGTTGTGCAGCGGCGAAGCCCGTCACATGGGGTTTGACTCGATGGAGGACGTTCCCGCCCTTCGATGCCGGCGTGTCTGCGTCGACTACGAGCGGCATCGCGTGCTCGCGGATCTCGACCTGGACGTGAGCACCAACGAGGTCGTGGCCCTGCTGGGGCCTTCGGGTTCGGGCAAGACGACGTTGCTCTATGCGGTCGCCGGGTTCCTGTCTCCGAGTGAGGGCCAGATCGAGATCGACGGACGTGTCGTCGCGACCCCGAAGCGAACGGTGCCGCCGGAGCGTCGCGGGGTGGGCATGGTCTTCCAGCACTACGCGCTCTGGCCGCACATGTCGGCGGAGGAGACCGTCGCCTACCCCGCCCGTCGGGCAGGGGTCGATCGGACCACCGCCCTGAGGCAGGCCAGGGGGCTCCTGGACCGGCTGGGGATCGCCGACCTCGCCGGCCGGCGGCCTGCAGAGCTGTCCGGCGGGGAGCAGCAGCGGGTGGGCCTGGCGCGCGCGCTGAACGGCGAACCCAGCCTGCATCTGTTCGACGAGCCGACCGCCCATCTGGACAGCGCCCTGCGGGCCGTGTTCCGCGAGGAGATGGCATCCAGGCGACGGGACACCGGCGCCGCCGCGCTGGTGGCGACCCACGACGCGGCCGAGGCGCTGGCCATCTCGAACAGCGTGGCGCTGCTGCGCGACGGTGCCATCGCGCAACGGGGATCCCCGCGCGATGTCTACGAACGGCCGGTCGACCTGTGGGCCGCATCGCTCACCGGACCTGCGTCGATCCTGACGGCCGCCGCGGCGGTCACAGGCACCGACTCCCTCACGCTGACGATCTCGGGGACGGCCGTCGCCACGGCCGGGGGAGCGGCGCGGGAAGGTGCATCTGATCGTGAGCCGGTCCGCGTCCTGATCCGTCCCGACTGGGCCACCCTCGGCGGGCCACTGCCTGGCATCGTTCGCGTGATCCGATACGAAGGCCCGCACACCGACTACACCCTGGAAACCGATGCCGGATCCGTCATCGTGCGTGAGCCTCGAGCCCTCGAACACGCGCCGGGTGATCCGGTCACGTGGAACGTGCATCGAGCCTGGGTCCTGTGAAGGTCCGTGCCCGGTGTGAGCAGCTAGGCCAGCGCGGCTGCGGGACCGGGGTGGGCGACCTCGTGATTCGTGATGACCAACTGGCGGTTCGTGAACGTGCGGAGGTTCCGCAGTTGTGACTGACTGAGGCGGTCGCAGATCCATCCCCAGTGCAAGGACACCGGATCGCCTGGGCTCAGATCCCGCAGGAAGGCAATACCGGAGACCGCCCGCGTGACGGTTTCGAGCTGTGGAGCCCCCAATCCAAGCGCCGTGCCATCCCACGTGAGCGGCCGGGAGCGCACGATCGCTTGGTCCGCCTCCACGGCGACGACCGTGCCCCACCGGATGCGGCAGCGGTCGAGCACGTACAGGGGAGTTTCACCGCGATCCGAGCCGAGCAGCCCGACCCACGGATACACGCCGAAGACATGGAAGCTGTGATGGGGGACCGCCCCGGCCGGAACGTTCTCGGCCAGGAAGCCGAACGAGGACCCAGCGCGCTTGCGGAAGCGGTCCGTCAGCGAGTTCCCGAAGCGCGACATGTCGGTGCGGTCCAGCAGTGCGTTGCCGACCCAGTACGCCTCGACAACCCGTCGATCCAGCGGGTCGGCCAGGCCCGCTTCGCCGGCGATCAGCTCGAGGTAGGGCCATGCCCCGTCGAACCCCCGCGCGAGCTGCACCAGCCCGGGATCGACCACGCCCGCCGCGCCGTACTCCAGGAGGGCCCGATGATCGGGCGGACCGCAATAGCCCAGCTCGTTGGGAGGGTAGGCGTATCGAGCGAACAGCGACGGGCCGGCGATGCTCGCCGCGGGCTGTCCCTCGTGCGCTCCGACCATGCGATGACCTTACATCGATGGCCCCGCTCGGTGACCCCGGGGGCCAGCGACGTGCCCGGGAAGATTGGGTGAACAGCCACCCAACGCACCGCCCACGTCATCCGAGCGCGCCTACGCTCTCGATGTGAGCTTCCCCGAGCGCGCGAGCACGGCTGTCGCTCCCGAGCGCGGCCCCGCCCCCCTCGTCGCCAGGGTCGGCGTCGAAGACGCAGAGGAACCCAGGCCAGGGTGGATGCGGTCCCTAGCCGAACACTACGAACGCACGCGGCAAGGTCATCCGACGGACGAGCTCTGCGTCGTGTTCGACATCGACGGGACGATCTTGGACCTGCGGCATCTGGTGGCGGTCGTGTTGCTCGCCTTCGACCGTGATCGGGGAACGGACCACTTCCGTGGCCTGGTGGCGGAGGACATCACGCACCACGAGGAGACCGACATCGATGACGTCCTCGCGTCGCTCGGCGTTCGTGACGAGGTTCGGCAGGACGTCGCTCGGTACTTCCGCGATCACCTGTGGGACCGCGAGGCCGTGCTGGCGGCAAGCCGACCCTTCGAAGGCGTGTTCGGAGTGATCCGATGGTTCCAGCTACAGCCCTGGACGCACGTGGCGCTGAACACCGGCAGGCCTCACCACATGCGCGAGGACACCCTGGAGTCGTTGAACACGATCGGAGCCGCATACCGCGTGCGCTTCGACCATCATCTGCTGTTCACCGCGGACGTCGGCGCCGACGTACCGTCGAGCAAGGTCGATGCCATGGAAGAGCTCGAGCACCGGGGGCTTCGGGTGGCCGCGGTCGTGGACAACGAACCCGAGAACCTGCGAGCGATGGCGGCCAACGATCCGGATGGCGAGATCCTGTTCCTCCACGCCGATACCATCTTCCGCTCCCAGCGCGACCACCAGGACCGGATGGTGACCGGCCACAGGTACCGGCTGGAAGAGCTGGTGCCCGAACGCGAGCTGTCGGGGCGGGTCGGTTTCGTCTGGCACGGCGTGAACGACCAGCTCAACCTCGACCGGTTCCTCAGGTCGGATGTGCGATGGGCCGAGATCGATCTGCGCCGTGACCCCGCCGGCCGACTCGTGCTGCGCCATGACGGCTTCGACGAGACGCCGTGGCGACGTGACGAGCCGTCCCTGCTCGCGTCCAGTGCGATCCAGCAGCTCGTCGCCGCGGGTCGGTCGGTCAAGCTGGACCTCAAGGAAGGTGGGTCGACGATGACCGAGGCCATCGAGCTGGTCGATGCGAGTGGCCTGCGGGAGGAAAGGGTATGGCTCAACGCCGAACTGCCCGCTGTGGGTCAGCGCGGGTTCGGGGCGCTTCGCGAGCGTTTCCCCGGTTCGACGATCTCGGCGCCCGTGGACTTCCTCGTTCCCCTGATGCTGGCCTCCGAGAGCGCAACCGACCATACGCTCGGCCTGCTGCGTGACTGGGGGCTGTCACGCCTCTCCCTCCGGTGGAGCCCTCTGGTCCGATGTCTCCTCGATCCCCTGGAGGCCAAGGACTGGCAGGTCAATCTCTACGGGGTCCCCGACCTCGAGGCCTTCCTCGAGGCGAGTCTGCTGCTGCCGACGTCGGTCACGGCGGACTTCAACTTCCCCGAGTGGCGCTACTTCGGTCGCGGATCGGGCGAGGGCGGCATCACCCTTCCCGACCCGTCTCGTGCCGGTCCCCGCTCGCTCTCGATCGAGGGTTTCCGTCCCGGTGTCGGAGGGTAGACGCCTCCCTGGCCGGTGACGGAGCCGGTCGACGAATCGGGAGGGATACCATGCTGAGCTACTCCGCACTTTCGATCTTGGGCTTCATCGCCCAGAACGGCGGGAACGAAGGCAGCACCGACACGATCCTGTGGATCATCGCCGCCGTGCTGGTCGTGGCGGGCATCGTCACCGCGATCCGCGGCCAGATCCTGTGGGGGATCGTCCTCATCATCGCCGGTCTGCTCGTCGGTCCCGGTGGCGTGAGCCTGTTCGACTGACGTCGACCCGACCTGAAGGGAACGCTAATGCTCGCACAGATCGACTATGAAGGAGGCCTCGAGGAAGCCTGGCGCGACGTCGTGACGTTCGCTCCCAAGCTCTTGGGGTTCTTCATCATCCTGCTCATCGGTTTCTTGGTCGCCAAGGTGCTGTCGAAGGTCGTTGACGCCCTCTTGGAACGGGTCGGCTTCAACGGCCTGGTTGAACGGGGCAGCCTGAAGACGGCATTCGAACGCAGTAATACCAACCCGTCGGATGTCATCGGCGTGGTGGTCTTCTGGCTGGTGTTCCTGATCGCCCTCCAGCTGGCGTTCGGGATCTGGGGACCCAACCCCATCAGCGACCTGCTCGAAGGCATCATCGGCTACCTGCCGAACATCATCGTCGCGGTGATCATCCTGGTGATCACGGCGGTGTTGGCCCGTGTCATCACCGATGTCCTCACGCCGACGCTGGGCTCGGTCCAGGGAGGCAGCGTCATCGCCAAGGTCGCAGGCATCGCGGTGCTGGTCGTGGGTGTTTTCGCTGCCTTGAGCCAGCTCGAGATCGCTCCGGCCATCGTCAACGGCCTCTTCTACGCGCTGTTGATCGCCATCGTGGGTTCGGTCGTCGTCGCGTTCGGCGGCGGCGGCATCCCGGTGGCCCGCGAATACCTATCGCGGTGGAGCTCACAGGCGAAGGTCACGGCGCGCGATATCCGTGACAACGCCGACCCGGACGCGGGCAAGGAGCAAGCCGACGCGATGCGGGCGTCGGTGGTCAACCCCGAAGGGGACCCCCAACAGCCGCCACCACCCGCACCCCCGGCGCCGGCCCGATAGGCGGCGCCTGCACCATCGCATGACATCGGTCCCGCTTCGGCGGGACCGATGTCGTTCGTGGGGCACCAGGGACATGACGTGCACCAGGCGCGGGTCTCACCAGGCGTTGCGATGGATCTGGTCCTGGAGCGGTCGGCGTTCGCGGCTCTGCCAGGAACCGGTCGGTCGCTCGTCCTCAGCCCGGTAGCCGAACCCGATGATGCCGATCGGCCGCATGTCGCCGGGCACGCCGAAGCGGTCGAGCAGCGTTCGCTCACCGTGCGTGATGCCGAAGAACCAGCCGCCGAGGCCTTCCTCCACTGCGGCGAGCAGCATCAGCATCGATGCCATCGCGGCGTCGATGTCCCAGAACTTCACGGGCCAGCGTTCTGCCTCGTCCATGCCGAACGCGATCTTGTCAGGCTGGGAGTACCGCTGGGTGTACCGGGCAGGATCCGGGAGCGGCACGACGATCACCGTTGGGCCCGCCGCCACGTCCTCTGCGGCCCAGCCGAACTCCGGATCGCGCGTGATCGACCAGAACTCACCCACGGTCTCGCTGGTGTCGAGCACCAGGAGTTCGAGTCCCTGCGAGAA
This sequence comes from uncultured Actinomycetes bacterium, assembly GCA_963821935.1. GTDB lineage: Bacteria > Actinomycetota > UBA4738 > UBA4738 > HRBIN12 > JAOUEA01. The sequence continues at coordinate 71,461 of CAWGFM010000002.1, forward strand.
GCCTGCCGATGGTGCGCGACGCCCCACGTCGATGATGCGATCGATCACCGTCGACGGGACCCGCCGTTGATCGAACCGTCGCACCATCCGCCGATGGCCGACCACATCGAGGAACTCCATGGGCCGCGAGCCTAGCTCATGCGAGCCCGAGGGACCCGATGTGGGCCGCAGCGATGGCCCGGACCACGGAGTCCTCGATCACGGTGGCGGCAGCCTTCGACGTGCCACGGCTGAGGACCGAGAACGCCACCAGGCTGCCGCCCGCGTCGCGGACGTAGCCCGACAGCGCCGAGACCGGCGTGACGAACAACGTGCCGGTCTTGGCTCGCACGTCCACTCCCGCGAGTCGTCCTGCCATCGTCCCCTCACCGGGCGACGGCAGGGAACGGAACAAGGCCGGCCACCAGGGCCGCTCGTAGGCACGAACCAGGAGCGTCACCAGATCCACGGCGCTCGCTCGGTTGCGATGCGAAAGCCCCGATCCATCGAACACGACCGCCCGCGCACCGAGGTTCGCCGCCCACGATTCGATGGCACGTGCGCCACCCGCGGTGGAACCCTGCCCGTCCGACGGCTGCGCATCGAGCGCCTTCGTCATCATCTCGGCGTCGAAGTTGATCGATCCGTGGTTCTGCCGCTCCACGATGGACGTGAGCGGCGCCGATCGAACGGCGGCGAGTGGACGCAACCGCCTCGACGTGCCACCTGCCTTCGGGGGCCCTTCGACCACGATGCCGACGTGACGAAGGGACGCCGTCAGCGACGTCGCCGCCGCGATCTCGGGTGGATCACTGCCGTTGCTGCCTTCGAAGGCCAGCGCGGTCGTTCGGGCCACGTATCGACGCGAGACATCCCGGATCCATCCGGGAGCCCACCACCCCCGGTCGAACGCTCGCCGATCCCCGACGATCGAGCCGGTGATCCGACGCACCCCTCGTCGTCCGATCCGGGATGCCAGATGTTCGAGCGCGGAGGCATCCAGCTCCGGGTCGCCACCTCCGACGAGCCACAGATCACCCCGAATGACCCCTCGTCGAGCACGGTCGAGCGACGCTGCCACCGTGGCGAACCGATGTCGAGGTCCGAACGTCTCGAGCGCGGCCATCGTCGTGAGGAGCTTCTGGTTGGAGGCCGGGATCCGGGGCACGCGAGCGTTGTGGGTGAAGGCGATGCGCCCACCGGTACCGACGGCGACGGACACCCCTCGTGTCCGGCCCAGGGCCCGCCTCAGGGCCAGCGCCCACGGGGCGTGCGAACGTTCGATCGGGAGTGGGGAGCGTGCAGCGACCGGAGGCTCGAGAGGTTCGTTGGCGGTCGGTGCAGGAGGCGACACTGCCGGAGCCGGCGGGGGACGAGGATCGGACGGGTGGACGGATCTCGCGTTCCCGACCTCGACGACGGTGCCTCCGCATCCCGAGGCCGTGACCCATGCCAGGAGCGCGAAGCAGACGGCGACCCGGCACGCGCGGGGCATCCCGCGAGCAGCTCCCACGCACCAACGACGCGCCGCAGGGTCGCGGTGTTGCGGATGGGCGGCGATCCGGGGGTGCGTCAGGCGCCGCGAACCGACTCGATCAGTAGTCCCCGCCGGCCATGACCTGCCCCAGATCCGTGACTTCGTCGGCAGGTGGGATCGGCAGTTCGACGTCGATGTCGTAGTCCGATATCTCCATGTTCATCCGCATGGAGAACGCTCCAGCGGCGCCGGAGGATGCCTCCATGCTGAACGACATCCGCCGCACGAGCCCGTCCTCGTCGATCCAGACATCGATCGGCACGTCGGTGGTGCCCATGATCTTCCTCGCCTGGGCCAAGGCCTGTCGTGCGTCGGCATCGGCTTCGGCTGACAGGCGGTCGAGGGCTTCCTGCATGTCGGCGCTGCCCCGATAGTGCGTGGTCTCGAAGCCGGCAACCGTCTCGGTGCCCACCACCTCCGCGTCCGTGATGCCCTCGAGATATGCGAACGAGGACGTGGGGTCGTTCTGGCCCTGCGACAGCGCCACCAGGCTGTCGAAGCCCGGCGCCACCTGGTCGATGTCCATGGAGACCCACTCGGTGGGCAGTCCTTGGGCTCCCGCGAGGTCCGGCATCCGCAGATAGAAGGTCGATCCGTCCAGGATCAACTCCATCTCGGCGCCTGCGGGCATGCCCGGCAGTTCGCCGAATCGGTAGGTCGCGTGCATGGCCAGCGGATCGGTGGAGAACTCTCCATCGCCCGTGGCGGAGATGCTCTGTCCCTGCGCATCGATGCTCATGTCGAACGTCATCCGCATCGAGTCGACAGTCTCGACCTGTCGGGACACCGCTCGGATCAGCGCCACCGGATCGGTCTCGCCCTTGGCGCCGATGCCGCGGTCCCCAGACGCGTCGCTCGGCGGCGATGAGCACGCCGCCAGGACGGCGATGGACAGTGCGACGGCGGGCAGGGCGCGAACGATCCGAAGGGTCTTCATGACGCAGGTATCGTCTGCATCGAGCCGAAACGTGAGCGCGCTGGCCTGAGAAACAGGCCAGAGGAACAGAGGAAACAGGAAGGCCCGGCGCCGTAGCGCCGGGCCTTGCCTGGTACTCGTAGGAGCTTGGTCTGCGGCTAGACGCCGCGGACGTTCGCAGCCTGGGGACCCTTCTGGCCCTGAGTCACGTCGAATTCGACCTTCTGACCCTCTTCCAGGTTGCGGTAGCCCTCGCCTTCGATGGCGCTGAAGTGAACGAACACGTCGGCGCTGCCATCTTCGGGAGTGATGAATCCGAACCCCTTCTCGGGGTTGAACCACTTCACGGTACCGGTTGCCATTGGCATTCCCTCCTTCCTTCGCCGTCCCGGCCTTGGAGCTGCCGTTCGGGCGCCGGCGTGACATCCGCCGGTGTGAGGGAACTGCTCGAAGCGAACCGCGATCGTACCCTCGCGACGCACACTACCAGCACCCTGGGACGTCGTGCTCGCAACGGATCTCGCCGGGCGTCACCCCGCCGACCGTAGACTCCTGAACCGTGTCGGAGGCGACCCTCTACGAAGCGGCGGGCGGGATGGTGTTCTTCGAGGCGCTGGTCGACCGCTTCTACGACGGCGTCGAGGCCGATCCCGTGCTCTTGTCGCTGTATCCGCAGCCCGACGACCTGGCGCCCGCCCGCCGGCACCTCACCCTGTTCCTGGCGCAGTACTGGGGCGGCCCCACCACGTACGGCGACGAGCGCGGACACCCTCGGCTGCGCATGCGGCACGTGCCGTTCGCCATCGGGCCGGAGGCTCGCGATCACTGGCTCGAGTGCATGAACCGGGCGATCGCCGACCTGGATCCACCGGCTCCGATCGCGGAGCGACTGACCGAGTACTTCGCGTTCGCCGCCGAGAGCATGCGCAACCGAGACTGACGGACCGCGCTAGGACCGGTCGGCGAGGGTCGTTCCACGGCGGTCGCGTACTTCCTTGCGTGCCAGGACGACGTATCCGATCGCGGCGATCGCGCCGAACGCGAACCACTGGAACGCGTAGCTCAGGTGCGGACCCTCGTCCAACGTGGGGGGCGGCACCACGGCGGGCAGGTCATGGGATTGCCCGGGCGACTGCTCCTGCAACGTCAGGTACCACGGCACCAGGTCGTAGGGCACCTGCGCCCCGATCGCGGTCAGGTCGACCTTCGTGAAGGTGGTGGCCTCTCGGACGCCGGGGTCTTCAGCGTTCGCGTTCGAGTCCGCCCCGGGTTCATCCGGCGACAGGAAGCCGGACACCTGCACGTGTCCCCGGGGCGGAGTGGCCGGCGCGATCGGGGGCGTGTCCAGATCGAACGGAACCCATCCACGGTCGACGAGCACCGCGCGGCCATCGGCAAGGACGAGTGGCGTCAAGACGTGGTTGCCCGGGCGGCTGTCGAGGGCGCGTCCGTACAGCAGGACTTCGTTCGAAGGGTCGTAGCGCCCGTCGGCCGTGGCGCGTCGGAACGCGAGCTGCGGGTCGCCGGACGCCAGCAACGACTCCACAGGCACCGGCTCGATCGCCATCCCCGTGGTGAAACGATCGTTGGCCGACCGACGGCCCTCCAGCCGGTCGAGCTGCCAGAAGCCGAGCCGCACACACAGCGCCACAACGAGCACGGCGAAGACGGTGACGGCGATCCACCGGGGCGAGAGCAACGAGCGAGGCATCGCGGGTTGCCCTACGGACCCTTCATCTCCTGGATCGTGTTGCCTCCGTCGACGACGATCGATTGCCCGGTCACATAGCTGGCTCGTTCGGACGCCAGGAACGCCACGACCTCGGCGACCTCGGCCGGTGTGCCCGAGCGCGACAACGGCGTGTGCTCGCCCGCCACGGCCTCCGGCGGCGTTTGCGAGCCGCTGGCGATCCAGCCCGGTGCCACCGAGTTCGCGGTGATGCCGGCCCCGCCAAGCTCGATGGCAAGACCCCGCATCAAGCCGTCCATGCCCGCCTTCGCGGCACCGTAGCCGACAGAACCAGGGATCGTGACCACGGGCCCGGTCACGGACGACACCATGACGATACGGCCCCATCCTGCCTCGGCCATGCCCGGCGCGACGCATCGGGTGACGTTGTAGGCCGTCTGCAGGTTCAGTGCGATGTCGAGGTCCCAATCGGCATCGGCGAGGTCCAGGAAGTCCGAGGAGATCTCGCCTTCCATCCCGACGTTCACCATGCCGGCGTTGTTCACCACGATGTCGATGCGGCCGAACAGCTCGAGCACTTCCGCCACGGTGCGCCGGACCTGCTCGCGATCGGTGAGGTCGGCGATGAAGCCGGCGGACCCGTACCCGAGGTCGTCGAGCGTTGCAGCGCGCTCGTGGATCCGATCGGTGGTCGAGGTGATGGCCAGGACCGCGCCCTCACGTCCCAACACCCGGGCACAGGCGAACCCGATGCCCGTAGCGCTTCCGGCACCAGTGATCAGGGCCACTTTGTCGCGCGATTCGCCTTCCATGGAACTCACTGTATCCCTCAACTTCCCATACCCCTGCTGCCGATACCTCCGGAGAGAAACGGCGCGGCGGGGCCCGGCATGAGGCGGGTGGCTTCCGCGACGGAGAAGGGGTGGAGCATGTTCCTGAGACAGTTCGTTCGCGCTCAGGTCTGGAAGGCGACGCTTCGCGACCGGTTGCTGGAGGCCCGGGGCGCGACCGCCGTCGAGTACGCATTGATGCTGGGTCTGATCGCCATGGCGATCTTCGCGTCGGTCGCGTTCCTGGGTACCCAGACCGCCGAGCCGTTCACGCAGGTCGATTTCGACCCTCCCCCGTAGGGTCCGTTCGTCCTCGCGGGCTCTCGAGAGCCGTCACGCCGTCATCGGCTAGGCTGCCGCCTGCCATGACGATGGAACGGTTGCTGCAGTTGCAAGGGGTCGATTCCACGCTGGACCGACTCCGCAGTCGCCGCCGCCAGTTGGAGTCGGGGGAAGCCATCGCGGCCGCGCGGGCGGCCGCCGACGCCGCGGAACGCACGTTCGGTGAGTTCCGGCTCAAGCTGGACGAGCTCGGCCGGGATCAGGGCCGCTACGAGCACGAGATCGATTCGATGACCCAGAAGGAGAAGGCGGAGCAGACGCGTCTCTACGACGGGTCGGTCGCCAACGCCAAGGAGCTCGAGGCGCTCCAACACGACGTCGCGAACCTGCAGAAGCGCCGCTCGGGGCGCGAGGACGAGCTCCTGGTCCTCATGGAGCAGCGCGAGCAACTCGAAGGAGGCGCGACCCAGGCCGAGGCACGATCCTCGGAGCTGCGCACGGTCGTGGACCAGGTCGTGTCGGCGTCGGAACAGGAGTCGGCCAGCGTCGCCGCCGATCTCGCATCGGCCACCGCCGAGCGGGAAGGGATCGCGGCCCAGATCGATCCGGAGACCCTGGAGCTGTACGAGGACCTGCGCACCCATAAGAAAGGGGTCGCCGCCGCCGCGTTGATCGACGGCGTGTGCCAGGGCTGTCACGAACAGCTCTCCGCGATGCAGTTGGACAAGCTCAAGAAGACCGATGGCCTGCGGAGGTGTGAGCACTGCCGGCGGATCCTGGTCTTCTGAAGGTCATGTGTGATGGCGCGGCACGCGGCAACCCAGGGCCGGCGGGGATCGGCGTCCAGATCACCGACGCCGACGGTGTGGTGCTCGCCGAGATCGCCGATGGCATCGGCGAGACCACGAACAACGTGGCTGAGTACACCGCCGCGATCGAGGGGCTCAAGCGAGCCAAGGAGCTCGGTGCCACGCGTGTGCACCTATTGAGCGATTCGCTCTTGCTGATCAATCAGCTGACCGGACGGTTCCGGGTCAAGACCGCGCACCTGCAGCCCCTGCATCGCCAGGCTCGGGCGCTGGCTGCCGGGTTCGATCACGTGGAGTACGAGCATGTCCGGCGTGAGCGCAATACCGAGGCCGACCGGCTCGCGAACGAGGGCGTCGACGCCTGGCTCGCGCTCTAGTCTTCTTCGGCGCTATCGCTCGCTGACGCTCGCTACTTGAGCGCCAAGGCCGGTTCTCGATTGGGGCTCGATGACGTCGCTCGTGAGCGCCAAGGCTGGTTTTCGAGGCGGTGTCAGGGGCCTACTGATGGTGAGGCGGATGGATCGGCGATCGGGAGGGGTTGGATGACACCTTCCAGTGGGATCTCGACGGCCGGGAGGTCGTCCGCTCCGCCGAGTGACTGGAACTCGAGACGGAGCAGGAGGCCGGTCGCGTCCGAGCGGGCGCGGAATGCCACCACGCCTTCGGCTGGCGCGCCGGATTCGATCGATGACAGCCCTTCGGTCACCTCGCCTGCTTCCTCCACGACGTCGCCTGCGCCGTTGACCAGGGACACGCCGCCGGCGGACAGCGCGATCGGTGATCCGCGCTCGACGGTGACCACCAGGTTGAACTGCCAGGTCGGAACCGCGACGAACGAGTCGAGTGAGACCCGCAACCGAGAGCCATCCGCCAGGTCGACCTCATCCACCACCTGGAAGATGACGCTCATGGGGATGCCGTCCCGGTGGAAGTCCGTCACCTTCCAGTCGCCTCGAGGATCGGTGACGAACAACATCGGCCCGTCGAGCACCCACGTGAGCGGGATCGGTTCTCCTTGCGTGGGGGTGGCTTGCAGGTCGACCTGCGCCACCAGGTCGACCTCTCGGACGAACCGATCATCGGTGGTGACATCGACGAGCGACGCCCCGTGCGCGGGACCCACCACCGCCAGTGTCGCGCCCCCCACGATCGTCCCGGGGAACTGTTCGTTCTGGACGCCCATCCAGTGAGCCCACGCCGGCAGGGTGCGTCCCGCGACCAGGCCGCGCAGCGCCGAGGCGCGATCCTGACCTGCCGCGGCGTAGGCATCGACGAACGCGGCGGCGGTGCCTCGCACGTCCGCCTGGATGACGGCCTCGGTGCCGGTCAGGTCCGCTTGGTCCGCAGGAGCGCCGGGCCCTTCCACCACCGTTGAGCACGCCGCCAGCGCCACCGCGGAGAGCCCCACCGCCATCACGATCGCGCGCATCGGGCCCGAGTCTACGGGGGTATCCTCGCTGCGGAGGAGTCGGCCGGGCGGCCGCGGGCGGTCTTCTGGCCGTTCGAGGAAAGTCCGGACCCCACAGGGCAGGGTGCTGGCGCGAGCCAGGCGGGGGCGACCTCGCGGACAGGGCAACAGAGAACAGACCGCCCCGCGCGGCTCAGGCCGGGCGGGGTAAGGGTGAAACGGTGCGGTAAGAGCGCACCAGCGCGTCGGGTGACCGGCGCGGCTGGCAACCCCCACCCGGAGCAAGGTCGAACAGGCAGCGATCGAGGGCGGCCCGCCCGAGCTGCCGGGTAGACCGCACCGGTCCGGAGAACGGATCGGCGACGGTGGCGCTTCGGCGTCCGCCGCTCGAGAAAGATGGTCGCCGGCGGAGCCTCGGCTCCGTGCACAGGATCCGGCTTACAGGCCGGCTCCTCCATCCACCGGACGTCCCGCGCTCACGGTGAGGACGCCTCGTTCGGTGGCGAGACGGAACTGCCTGCCCGCGTGGTAGCTCGAGCGAACCAGCGGACCGGCTTCCACGTGAGGGATGCCCAACGCCTCACCGGTACGAGCATGTTCATCGAACTCTTCCGGCCGCACCCATCGATCGATCGGGAGGTGGAACGACGTGGGCTGCAGGTACTGGCCCATCGTCAGGATGTCGCAGTCCACATCGACCAGGTCGTTCATCGCCCCAGCGACTTCGTCCGGACGCTCGCCCATGCCCAAGATCAGGTTCGACTTCGTGACCTGCCCGGGACGAAGCGACTTCGCGAAGCCGAGGACACCGAGCGTCCGGTCGTACCCGAACGCGGGACGGATGCGATCGTGCAGGCGCCGTACCGTTTCGAGGTTGTGGGCGAACACGTCGGGTGCGGCGTCGATGACGGTGGCGATGTCGCGCTCCCCGCCCTTGAAGTCGGAGGGCAGCACCTCCACCCGGCATCGGGGCTGAGCTGCTCGGACCGCCCGGATGGTCTCGGCCCAGATCCGGGCACCCCCGTCCGGAAGATCGTCGCGAGCCACGCCGGTGAGCACCACGTGCCGCAGGCCCATCGTGCCGACGGCCTCGGCGATCCGTTCGGGCTCGCTCGCGTCCACGGGATCGGGCTTGGCCGTCATGACATCGCAGAACCCGCACCGACGCGTGCACTTGGCCCCCAAGATCAGGAAGGTCGCCTCGCGGTCCTCCCAGCACTCGGCGATGTTGGGACACATCGCTTCCTCGCACACGGTGTTGAGCGACAGGCCACGCATCAGACCTTTGAGCTCGGTGAAGTTCGGCCCGCTCGCCAGGCGAACCTTCAACCACGGGGGCTTGCGCTCCCCGTGCGCGTTGACGCCGGTGTCACCGCCGGTCCCGTTGGTGACCCCCACGATCGGAAGGTGGAGGCGCCGCTTGGCGGGATTGTGATCGCGCTGCGTCATGGCCTGCCAGTCTAGGACCGGTCGTGCGAAGCGCGCGTTCCTCGCGCGGTGGAACCGACTCCTCGGGGTTGCGCTGGTTCCCCGGATCGACGAAAGGGTCGGGGTATCCTCCGGCCAGCGGGCCTCCACGCGTCCGCACATCGGAGATCTCGGTGAACGACCCACCCGCCCCACGCGAAGAATCCCAACCCACCCTCGTCAGGGTGGAACCGCCTTCGTGGCGCTGGATCGTCACCCTGCTCTTCGTCATCGCCGGCATCGCGCTTGCCTCCATGGTCTTCCTGGCGTTCTTCCGGCAGATCAAGGATCTGCTGATCTGGGCGTTCGTTGCCTTGTTCGCATCGTTCGCGCTCGAACCGGCCGTGGCATGGCTCGCGAAACGAGGGATGCGACGGGGCATGGCGACGGGGCTGATCCTGCTAGGGCTCGCGGTGCTGACCGTGGCGATGGTGGCGTTGATGATCCCGTTGGTCGTTGAACAGCTCAAGGCCCTGATCCAAGCGGCGCCCGACATCCTCAACACCATCAGCGAGTACACCAAGCGATGGTTCGGCGTCGATGTCTCGCCGGAAGCGCTGCAGGCGCAGCTGCAGAGCGCGGACTCCGAGCTCAGTCGATTCGCCACGGACATCGCCGGCAACTTGTTCGGGTTCGCCAGCTCGATCATCGGGACCGTGTTCAAGCTGCTGACGATCGGTCTGTTCACCTTCTACCTCACGGCCGACGGGCCGCGATTCCGCCGCACGATCTGCTCGATCATGCCGCCGAAGCACCAGCAGAACGTGTTGTGGTCGTGGGAGGTCGCGATCGACAAGACCGGGGCCTACCTCTACTCCCGGCTGCTCCTGGCGGTGATCTCGGGTGTGGCCACCTACATCGTGCTCACCGTGCTGGGGGTGCCGTTCTCGGTGCCGCTGGCGGTGTGGGTCGGGCTGGTCTCGCAGTTCATCCCCACGATCGGCACGTACATCGCCATGTCGCTGCCACTCGCCGTGGCGGTCGTGCAGAGCCCGTTCGACGCGATCGTCCTACTGGTGTTCTTCGTGATCTACCAGCAGCTCGAGAACTATCTGCTGAGCCCGCACATCACCGCCCGCACCATGCAGCTGCATCCCGCCTTGGCGTTCGGGTGCGCGATCGCCGGTGCCAGCATCGCCGGCGTGGTCGGCGCGTTCTTGGCTTTGCCGGTGGCCGCCATCGTGCAGGCCATCGGTTCCAGCGCCGTGGAGCGGCACACGGTGGTCGACTCCGAGTTGACGCGGGACGCCGTCGATGCCAGGGGCGCGTTCGACCTGGACCGCGGGAAGACGCGAGGCCCCTCGGTCGGTGCCCGACTGCTGGAGATGATGCGGCGGCGGGGCGATGGGGATCCTTCCGAACCGCCGCCTTCGGATCCACCGACCGGCTGAGCCTGCTACCCCTGCTGAACGGATGCGGTTTGGGGGGCGGCGCCTTCGTCCACGTGCGGCCCATCGGGCAGGAACACCTGAAACGAGGCTCCGCCTCCGGGACGGTCCTCGACCCATGCCGCGCCTTCGTGCAGCGACGCGAACCGGCTCACCAACGACAGGCCGATGCCGGTGCCGGGAGAGTGCGCCGACGCCGATGGTCCCTGGTGGAAGGGCTCGAAGATCTCCTCGCGCAGCTCCACCGGCACGCCCGGGCCGTCGTCCTCCACGGTGAGCAGCACGCCGGCGTCACGAGCTGCCACCGTGAGCCAGATCGTCCGATCCGCGGTCGTGTGTCGGACCGCGTTCATCACCAGGTTCTCCACGATCCGTTCCACCTTGGGTGGGTCCACGGAGAGCACGACCGGGCTGGCGTCGACGATGACCGTCCTGTCGGCGACCGCGTCCATGCTCTCCACCGTCCGTCGTGCCAGGGCTCCCACATCCACGGTCCGGTACTGCGGCGCCACGATGCCCCGGTTCAACCGGTCGATGTCCAGCAGGTCCTTCAGGAGCTTGTCGAGCTTGCGAGCGTTGATCGAGAGCCGCGAGAGCAGGTCCTGCCGGTCCTCACCGTCCATCTCCGGCGAGCGCTCGAGCGTGATCGACAGGCCCAGGATGCTGGTGAGCGGGCTTCGGAGCTCGTGTGAGACCGCCGCGAGGAATGTGTTCTTCATGTCGTCCAGCGCGCGCAGGCGTTCGGCCGCCTCCCGTTCCCGCTGCTCGGAATCACGCAACGCTTGTTCGGCCAGCTTGCGCTCGGTGACGTCCATGAGGACGCCCTGCAGGAACGTCGGGTTGCCGTCGGCGTCGTGCAGGATCGTCGTTTCATCGTGGACCCAGATCATGCGTCCATCCCTGGTCTGCATGCGGTACTCCGCCTGCCACGGATGGTCGGAGGTGATCGCTTCGATGTAGCTCCGCTCGACCTGTTCTCGTTCCTCCGCCGGGACGACCTTGAGCCAGATCTCGGGATCGGCGATCCACTCGGCGGCCGAGATGCCGGTGATCTCCTCGATCTGAGGGCTGATGTAGACCGACCGCATCGAACGGTCCGCCTGGTCCAGGTAGATCGCCGCGGGGACATGCTCGACGATCGCGCGGTAACGCTCCTCGGCCCCGCGGAGCTGTTCCTCCGCCTCCTTGCGAGCCGTGATGTCGAAGAAGACGCCCTGGGAGAACCTTGGGGTTCCCTGTTCATCCCGCAAGACGACCGCGTGGTCGGACACCCACACGATCCGTCCATCACGTCGTACGAAGCGGTACTCGGCGTGATAGGGCTCGCCTTCGGTGTTGAGGCGTTCGACCTTGGCGACGACCTCGTCGCGATCCTCGGGGTGGAGTCCTCGTTCCCACAGGCTCGTGTCGCCGGTCCACTGCTCCACCGTGTAGCCGAACACCTCCTCGATCTGCGGGCTGGTGTAGAGCGCGTCGGACAGGGCATCGACGGAGTCGATGTAGGTCACGGCCGGGATCGTCTCGATCAGCCCCCGGTATCGGGCCTCGGTCTCTTCGAGCCGCGCTTCGGCGAGCTTGCGGTCGGTGATATCGGTCAGGACGCCCTGCCACACCTCGGCGCCGTCGACGCCCTCGATCAGGAACGCCTGGTCTCGAACCCATCGCGTGGCGCCGTCCGCCCGCACGATGCGGTACTCGACGTCGAACGGGTCGCCGGTCAGGTTGGTGCGGTCGGATTCAGCCAGGATGGCCTGCCGGTCGTCCTCGTGCAGCATGTTCACCCACATCTCGGGGTCGGCGAGGCGCTGCTGGGGGCTGTAGCCGGTGAGGCGCTCGTACTGGGGGCTGATGTACTGAGCCGTCGCGATGTCGTCGACCGCATCCACGTAGACGACGGCAGGCAGTTGCTCGACCAGCGAGCGGTAGCGCTCCTCGGCGGCCCGAAGCCGTTCCTCCGCCTCGGTCCGATCGGTGATGTCGTACATCACGCCCTGGTAGATCGGGTGTCCCGCGCTGCCGTCGGCGACGGGGACGGCCTCGTCCCGGACCCAGACCTGGCTGCCGGAAGCCGAGCGGATGCGGTACTCCGAAACGAACGTAGACCCCGACTCGACCGCTTCGGTCCAGCAGTGCAGGACCCGGGCCACATCGTCGGTATGCAGCTGGGACTCCCACTTCATCGGGTCCTGGATCCATTCCTCCGATGTGAAGCCCAAGAGCCGCTCGATCTGCGGACTGATGTAGCCGGCGGGAGCGGTTCCGGGCCGATGGCCCGAGTCGTACACGTACGCGACGGCCGGCACACGCTCGACGATCGTCCGGTAGCGGTTCTCGGCTTCCTGCAGCCGCTCGTCGGCCTCCTTCTGCCGCGTGATGTCGTACATCACGCCCTGTGCCCGAAGCGCACCGCCCTTGTCGTCACGGGCCACCACGACGGAATCGTCCCTGATCCACACCATGCGCCCGTCCTTGGTGAAGGCGCGATACTCCGCATGGAAGGGAGTCGCGGTCCGGTCCGCCTCATCGGACGCCAGCCGGACACGCTCTCGATCCTCGGGGTGCATCACCTCGAGCCAGCGTTCCGGGTGGTCGCTCCACTCCTGCGGCGAGTAGCCCAGCATCGACTCCAGCTGAGGGCTCACGTACACCGGTGGAGCCTGCCCCGTCGGCAAGGTGGTATCCCATGTGTAGGCCACCGCCGGAACCTGCTCGACCATGGCCTGGAACCGCGCCTCGGTCTCGGTGCGCAAGGATGCCTCGCGGCGAGACTCCTGGCGGCGTAGGAGCGCGATGGCGGTGGCCGCCAGGCTGCCCACGAGCAACACCCCGAACACCGCGTCGGTGGTGCCTTCGTTGAGCCGGTCCATCCACGAGTGGATCTGGGCGAACGCCCCCGTGGACGCGCCGATGAAGAGGGCGACCAGGGCCGTGGCCATGACCACCAGGTCACGCCGTGCCGATGGCCGTCCTCGTCGGGCGGTCGACGGGTCCATTGATGTCCTCACCTTCACGGCTTGTATCGACCCGATCCACCGCGTGCTGAACCGATTTCGTCCGGTGCGTGCACGCGGGTCGATCAGGGATCAGAAGGAAGCGAGGTCGCGCATGCGCCGATACACCTGGTCCGGCTCGGGCTCCATGTAGAAGTGCTCCAAGGGCGTGGCGAACGGCATGGCGGGGATGTCGGGACCACCGATGCGCGCGATCGGCGCATCGAGGTCGAACATGGCCTCCTCGGCGATCATCGCGACGATCTCGGCCCCGGCGCCGTAGGTGCGGTTGTCCTCGTACACCACCATGGCGCGACCGGTGGAACGCACGGACGTCAGGATGGTCTCGGTGTCCAGGGGAGCAAGGCTCCGAACGTCGACGACTTCGACGGAGACGCCTTCCTCGTCCAGCAGTCTCGACGCGGCTTCCAGACAGGTGTGGAGCGAGTACCCGTAGCTGATGCACGTGAGGTCCTCGCCGGCACGCTTCACATCGGCCGAACCGAGCGGGGTCTGGAACGGCTCATCGGGGACATGTCCCTTCACGGCCCGGTAGGTCTTCTTGTGCTCAAGGAACAGCACCGGGTCGGGATCGCGCAGGGAGCTCCGGAGCAGACCCGCCGCGTCGGCCGGCGTTGAGGGCATGACGACCTTGAGGCCCGGAACATGGGCGTAGAACGCCTCGATCGACTGGGAGTGGTAGAGGGCCCCGTGGATGCCTCCGCCGCACGGCGCACGGATCACCAAGGGACATCCGAACGCACCGTTCGAGCGGTAGCGCATGCGCGCGGCCTCGGACACGATCTGGTCGAACGCCGGATGGATGAAGTCGGCGAACTGGATCTCGGCGACCGGCAGGAGTCCTCGCAGCGACATGCCGATCGCCACCCCGACGATGCCGGCTTCGGCCAGCGGCGTGTCGATCACGCGTTCGGGGCCGAACTCGTCCATCCAGCCCGCGCTGATCCGGAAGACCCCGCCACGGTTCCCCACGTCTTCACCCAGCAAGACCACCCGGTCATCAGCGGCCATCTCGTCGTGCAGCGCGTCACGGATGGCCGTGACGACGTTCGTTCCGGCGGGCCCCGCCGCGGGCACCTCGGCGGTCGCGGTGCTCACGGATCGCCGTCCTCGTGGAAGACGTGCCGCAGGGCGGATCCGGGCGTGGGATCTGCGGCCTCCCACGCCTCCGCGAGTGCATGATCGATCTCGTCCTTGATCTGGGTCCGAAGCTCCTCCGCGCCGACGTCATCCATGATGTCGTTCGTCCTCAGATACTCGCCGAACACGTGCACGGGATCGTTCGTGCGCGCTCGTTCGACCTCGTCGCGCGGACGGTAGGTCTTGTCGTCGTCGTCGGAGGTGTGCCCGAGGAAGCGGTAGGTCTTGCATTCGATCAACGTCGGCCCATCGCCGGCCCTGGCGCGCTCATGGGCGTCCTTCATGGCGCTGTAGCATGCGAGCACGTCGTTGCCGTCCACCACGACACCGGGGAAGCCGTACCCCGCAGCACGCTCGGCGACGTCCTCGATGGCCATCTGCATGGACTGCGGAACGCTGATCGCGTACCGGTTGTTCTCGCACACGAAGATGACCGGCAGCTTGTGGATCCCCGCGAAGTTCATACCCTCATGCCAGTCGCCTTCGCTCGTGGCACCGTCGCCGAACCAACAGCCCACGACGGCATCCTCGTGCCGGTACTTGATAGCCCACGCGATCCCCGCCGCATGCGGAACCTGGGTCGCGATGGGCGAGGAGCCGCTGATGATCTGCAGGTCCTTGTGCCCCCAATGCGACGGCATCTGCCGGCCGCCGGACGACGGGTCGTCCGCTTTCGCGAAGATGCCCAGGAACACCTCGTACGGCGTCATGCCCGCAGCAAGGACCAATGCCCCGTCCCGGTAGTAGGGGAGCCAGACGTCGGTTCCCCGACGCATGGCCCAGGCGGTCCCGACCTGACACGCTTCGTGTCCTTCGGCGGGCACCACGAACGGCGCTCTGCCCATGCGGTTCTGCCGCAACGCCGCCTCATCGAGCAGCCGTGCGGTGACGATCGTGCGATACATGGCGAGCAGATCGTCGGCGGTCAGACCGAGCGCACCGTGCGGTGTGGTGCTTACGCCTGTGGACACCGGGTGAGCGTTCCTCCTGGCGTTGACTCGTGGGTGGCTGATCCCGTCACCGTCGGCCGAGTTTACACCCGCCCATGGGCCACCGGTGGGGTCGGCTTGCCCGGTCGACATATACCCCCCTAGGGTATAGAGTGGGGCGGGAGTTCGACCGGAGGGTCAGCGTGTACGGGTACACCATGAATAAGAAGGACCTGCTCGATCGGCTCCGCCGCATCGAGGGTCAGATCCGCGGGCTCCAGCGCATGGTCGACGAGGATCAGTACTGCATCGACATCCTGACGCAGCTCAGCTCCGCATCGGCCGCACTCCGCGCGGTCGGCATGGGGCTGCTCGACGACCACGCGCGCCACTGCGTGAAGGAGAGCGTGGAGGCCGGGTCTGCCGACGAGAAGATCGAAGAACTGATGGCCGCCGTGGCCCGGTTCACGGGCAGATGAGTCCACGATGAGTCGCCGAACCGACGATCGCGACGTGGTCCTCGACATCGAGGGCATGACGTGCGCGTCGTGCGTTGCCACGATCGAGAGGGCGCTGCGATCCGTCGACGGGGTCGACGCCGCAGCGGTCAATCTGGCGACCAGGACCGCCACCGTCCAGGTCGAGACCGCAGATCTCGGATCGCTCGTGACGGCCGTCGAGGCCGTGGGGTACGGAGCACGACGACGTGAGGGTGCCCGCGATCCCCGGGACGAAGCGCGGGGCTACGCCTCGCGGTTGATCGTGGCGGTGGCGGGCACCGTCCCGGTCCTGGCGCTCACCTTCCTGGGCGGCGATCTGGCGTGGGCGCCGGAGCTGGCCTGGATCCTCACCACGCCGGTACTGCTCTACGGGGGGTGGCCCTTCTTCTCCTCGGCGGTCCGTTCCGCGCGTCACGGCTCGACGACGATGGATACCCTCATCGCGCTCGGCGCCGGCGCCGCCTACGTCTACAGCGTCGCCTCGCTGCTCTCCGGTGGCGGTGAGCACTACTTCGACACCGCGGCCGTCATCATCACGCTGATCCTGGTGGGCAAGGTGTTGGAGGCCCGCGCTCGCGCCAGCGCCGGCGACGCGTCGCGAGCCTTGCAGGACCGGGCGGCGAAGGTTGCCACGATCGTGGTGGATGGTCTCGAGCGGTCGATCCCGATCGCCGAGCTCCGACCGGGGCAGGTCGCCGTGGTGCGGCCAGGCGAGAAGATCCCGGCCGATGGCGTCGTGCAGGAGGGTTCGTCCTGGATCGATCTGTCGCTGCTCACGGGGGAATCGGCGCCGGTCGACGTTGGGTTCGGGGACGAGGTCGTGGGCGCATCCCTGAACGGGAACGGCCTGCTGATGATCACCGTGACCAGCGTGGGGCCCGACACCAAGCTGGCCGGCATGGTGCGCCTGCTGGAGACCGCGCAGGGGTCGAAGGCTCCCGTCCAGCGCTTGGCGGATCGCATCTCAGCCGTGTTCGTGCCCCTCGTCATCGCGCTGTCTGCGGCGACCTTCGTCGGCTGGGTGGTTCAGGACGGTGTGAGCGTCGGCGACGCGCTGTTGCATGCGATCGCCGTCGTCATCATCGCCTGCCCCTGTGCGCTGGGGCTGGCGACGCCGGCCGCGATCATGGCGGGCACGGGTCGCGCCGCGGAGCTCGGCGTGCTGTTCAAGGGCGGAGAGGTCTTCGAACGAGCGCGCGATGCCGACGTCATCCTCCTGGACAAGACGGGCACGGTGACCGAAGGCATGATGTCGCTGACCGAGGTCGTGCCGTTCGGTCCCGATGTCGATGGCGACGACGTGCTGTCGGTGGCCGCAGCCGCGGAAACGGGATCCGAGCACCCCATCGCGCGAGCGATCGTGCTCGGCGCGAGCGACCGAGGCATCCCGGACGCGACCGACCACCGGGTGTCGCCGGGTGCCGGAGCGAGCGCGACCGTGGCTGGTCACGAGGTCCGGGTCGGACGCCCTGAGAGCCTGCCTACGGATCTGGCGGTCTCGGTGAAGCGTCTCGCAGATCGGGGGAACACGGTCGTGGCGGTGTGGCGTGACGAGACGCCCATCGGGGTCATCGGGGTGAGCGACCGTGTCAAGGTGGAAGCCGGCACCGCGGTGGGGCGCATGGAAGCCATGGGCATGGACGTGGTGATGGTCACAGGCGATCGGCGTGCGACCGCCGAGGCCATCGCAGGGCAGGCGGGCATCTCCGAGGTCGTGGCGGAGGTCTTCCCGGAGGGCAAGGTCGACGCCGTCGAAGCGCTGCGATCGACGGGCCGCCATGTCGTCTTCGCGGGCGACGGGCTGAACGACGCGCCGGCGTTGGCAGCGGCCGACGTGGGCATCGCCATGGGGACGGGAACCGACGTCGCCCTCGCTGCGGCCGACGTGAACCTGCTGGGCGGCACGCTCTCGTCGGTGGCAGACTCGCTCGAGCTCGCCGGCCGGACCTACCGTGTCATCACCCAGAACCTGTTCTGGGCATTCGCCTACAACGTCGTGATGATCCCGTTGGCGGTGTTCGGCTTCCTCGACCCGATGTGGGCGGCTGCCGCCATGGCGTTGTCCAGCGTGACCGTCGTCGCCAACGCCCTGCGGTTGCGGCGGTTCCGGATCGGAGCCACCGTCCGCGCGGGCATGTGAGAATCTGCCTCCATGTACCTCGACCCTCCCAGCCCCTCGGCCGCCGTGACGACGCAGGTGGTGGATGTCACCGACGCAACCTTCGAACAGGTCGTCATCGAGGGCTCCAAGGAACGACCGGTGGTGGTGGACATGTGGGCGTCGTGGTGCGCGCCGTGCCGAACCCTGGGCCCCACGCTGGAGAAGGTCGCCGCCGAGCGAGATGGGGCGTTCCTGCTCGCCAAGCTGGACGTCGATGCCAACGCGGTGGGCAATGCACTCCTGCAGGCGGTCCGGAGCCAAGGCATCCCGACGGTGGTGGCGTTCCGCGACGGGGAGCCGGTCAGCATGTTCATCGGCGCGTATCCGGAGGAAGAGGTCAACAAGTTCGTCGATGAGCTGATGCCCTCGGACTCCGAGGTCGAGGTCGAAGAGGCGTCGAGTCAGGAAGCTGCCGGCGATCTCGAGGACGCCGAGGCCGGGTACCGCGAAATGCTCGAACGCGAGCCCGGCGCTCGAGACGCATCGATCGGCCTCGCGCGCATCCTGGTGACCCGTGGCGAAATGGAGGGCGCGCGTGCACTCGCAGAGCCGCTGCTGCCCGACGCAGAGGCCGCCCATGTCATGGCCCAGGTCCGGGTCGCTGCGTGGGCAGAGCTCGCTCCGGACACGCCGCTGGATCGAGCGAAAGTCCTCGCTGGTCGCGGTAGCGCCCGAGACGCCCTCGACGCGATGCTGGCATCCTTCGACGAGGACCCCTCCGCGACGCGCGAAGCCATGGTCGAGCTGTTCACCGCGCTGGGAGCCGAGGACCCGGTCGCAGCGGAGTATCGGCCGAAGCTGGCCTCGCGCCTGTTCTGAGCTGACCCTGACTGCGGCTCAGTCGAACACGAACAGCCCTCGCGAGGACCACTGCCGGGCGTCGACGCCGGGCCCGCTGACCTGGACCACCGGTCCGGTCGGGGTGCTGCCGTTCCACGCGACCCGGTACAAGCGGTCATCACTCGTTGCGTACAGCATCGTGTCGTCGGACATCGTCATGCCGCGCACCGTGCTCCACGGAACGCCGTCTCCCGTGCTGGCGACGAACAGGCTGGCGCCGATCGTCTGGCTCTCGGGCGTGAAGTAGCGGTAGTAGAGACGGTTGTCTCCCGACACGGTGTAGTAGATGCGACCGTCGTCGTAGAACATGCCCGTGGCGTTGGCGATCTGCGTGGTCAGTGCCGGGACGCGTGTCGTGGTTCCAGGGATCAGGAACGAGCTGGGCGGTTGCACGTCGAGCCCGTTGAGGGGCACCGGGTTCTCCGAGCCCGCCGTGGCGCCGTTGAAGGTGCGCCAGTAGATTCGACCGTCCGTCGAGCCGTAGTAGATGCGCCCGTCGATCGCGAACGCTCCACGCGCCGAACGCCAATCGATCCCGGGGGTGGCCAGAGTGTCGTCGGCCCCGAAGGTCGTCAGGTTGTAGGAGCGCCGACCCAAGAATCCGTTCGCGTTGTTGCCTTGATCGTCGATGTTGTACAGGTCGTTGGGCAGGCCGTAGGTCTCCGGGGGCACGAGTGCGTCGCCACCCGCCAGGGGGAACAGAGCCAGCTTCTGATGGAACTCGCCCCCAGCATGGTCCGTGTCGCTGCCCATGAACACGCCGTCCTGCGTGCCGACGATGTCCATGATCCCGATGCCTCGCTCGTGCGTGGGATCCCACGAGAGCGGAAGGCCGTTGAGCGGGTCCAGCGCCGCGATGCCTTCCCGCACGACGGCCCCCGGCCCGGCCGTGTCACCGCGATACGGGTTGTTGACCCACCGGAAGTGGCCGCCCACGTAGATCGCGTGCCCCGTCGTCGCGACCGCCCAGGTGGTGTCGCCGCCGGTCGCGTTGATCCAGGCGGGCGCCTGGTTCGGCCCGGTCGACGTGAGGTCCCAGCGGCTCAGCGTGTCGCACAGGCGGTTGGCGCGGAAGGCTCCGGTCGTGCCCAAGATGAAGTAGCTGCCGTCTGGGGAGATGTCGATGTCGCGCAGCCATGTGTTGAACGCTGGTGAGCACCATGTCGTGGGCGGTGTGGCGTACACGGGGGTCAAGCTCGTCTGCCAACTCGAGACGGTGGCCGGTGACGTCGTCAGGTCCAGCACGGCGATCTGACTGCGAGGCAGGCCCGCGACCCTGCTGAACGAGCCGATCGCGACCAACTTCGAGCCGTTGGGCGTGACGTCGACGTGGGGCACCCCCATGGTGCCTCGCTCGGGATCGGTGAACGGAAGGTTCAGGTTGGCGTCGACGGCGCCTGTGTTCGGGTTGAGACGAGCGAGGCCCGATCGCGCGACCCCTTTGATCTTCGTGAACTTACCGGAGACGTAGAGCCATGGACCGTTGGCCACGACATCGAGCACGAGTGCGCTCGCATTGGCCTTGAAACCCGTCACGAGCGATCCATCCGCAAGGTTGACACGCGCCACCTTCTTGTAGGCCGCGCCGTTGACCGTGGTGAAGTTGCCACCCATGAACACCGACTGTCCACCGGGTCCGGGGGCCAGGGCTTCCACATAGTTGTTCAGTTGCGGGACGAAGTTCTGGTCGATGGCACCCGTGTCCACGTCGTAGGCGAACACGTACGGGCGGTCGAGGATCGTCTGGTTGTTGACCCGGCGGATCTGCGTGAACGTGCCGCCCACGATCACCGTGTCACCCATCTGGATGATCGCGTTGACCTGTCCGTCGAGCACCTGCGGGGTGTTGTCGGACGGATCGGGGTTGGCCACCACCGGTTGCTCGACCTGGACCGCCATCGACGAGATCGGAAGACCTGCCACGAACATGAGGGTGGCGACCAACACGGGCATGACCCGTCGAGCGGCAAAGGCACGTCGTTTCACCGGTGGGTACTCCTTCGGGTTTCGCACGTTGGGGACCGGGGGCAGGGGACTGGTGTCCCCCGAACAGTACCGACCGACTCCTGGAGGGGCTACGGCCGAAAGGCTCGTGGGTCCTAGGTCTTGTGGTCCCGCGCGCGCAGGTCGTAGCCGTACCGGAGCAGGAGCGGCGCGGTCAGCACCGTCACGCCGGCGCGCGACGCCGGTGCCAGCTGCTCACGCCAGGCTTCGTCCAGGCGCACCCGCAGCGGACCTTCGCTGAAGCGCATCGGGTTGCCGTCCACGGTGTGGTTCGTCGACAGGTCCGCCGTGTCCTGCCGAAGGAAGTCCACCGACTCTGGCAGTCCCGCGAACCGGAGGACCCGGCGGATGTTCCTGGCGGGATCGGTGGCGAGATCTTCGTACCGGAGGAACAGGTATGGGGTGGAGGTCATCGAGATGAAACCCGAGAGCCCGTTGTACATGAGGTAGCGGCCGCTGGCGGACACGACTCCGTACCGGATCATGTCGTCGGCGTCGCCGGTCGAATCCGTCCTGGTGACCGACTTCTGCCACGAGTAGACGACGCCCCGGCTGTCACGCACCAGGTGGAGGAAACGCAGATCGATCGTGGGGATCCGTCGCAGCAGGAATGCGTAGGAGGGGATCTTCGTGGAATCGACGATGGTGTTCGCGCCCGAGATCTCGGCGATGGCGCCGTAGAGCGTCGCCGTCGCCTGCGAGTACTCCCGAAGTTCGCTCGTCTCGAGCGAGCGTGTCGCGAGCAGTGGGGTGGTCCACGGGCGATCGAACCGCATCCTGAGGCGATGCAGGTGCTGAGCCTGGACCTGCGTCCAGCCGCCGAAGGCCCGGGCGCCGACCTCCGTCCAGAACGGGCACTCCCCGAAGGGCTCGCCACAACCGCAGCGACGGTTCTCGAGCACGCCCCGGAGCCAGATGTCCCGCATCTCTCCGACCGAGAAGGTGTCCGGAACCTGACCCAGCAGCCGGTCCAGCAGCGTGCTCCCGCTGCGGCCCCAGCCGCCGACGTAGAGGACGATCGCGCGAGCGGGGCTGCCCGTGGTCACGCGCTCGTCGTGTTCCGGCTACTTGCCGGAACGGCCGCGCGGTCGTGAGCCGCGGGTGACGGGGCGGAGCTCCTTGGCTTTCTCTGCCCCGTCGACCGATGCCGGTGGCTCTGCGACCGGGCGTGACTTCTTGGTCGACGCCGCGGCCGCCTTCGCAGCGGCCTCCTGCTCACGGTGCTTCCGCTTGCTGGTGCGCTTGGGCTTGGTCTTGGTCTTGCGCTTGCGCCCGAACCGCCGCTTGTCCGTGTCGGGTCCGTAGCCGTACGAGTAGGCCCCTCGCGCCGCAGCGACGTCGTTGATGACGGCCCCACCCAGCACACCGCCGACCTGGGCCAGCGAGTCCATCGACTCGACGAACAGGCTCCGCTTGGTCTTCTCGGCCCTGGCCACCATGATGACGCAGTCCACGAACGGGGCGATCGTGACCGTGTCGGCGATACCCAGCACCGGCGGGCAGTCGATCAGGATGAAGTCGTACTTCTCGCGCTCGCGACGGATCAGCTCGCGCATCGCCTGCGACTGCAGGATCTCGGCGGGCCGCGCCGCCGGTGCCCCGCTGGACAGCAGCACCAGGTTGGGGGCCACGGTCTGGATCGCGTTGCCGAACCGCACCTCGCCCAGCAGCACCTCGGCCAGCCCGATGTCGTTCGCCTTGCCGAAGAACCGGTGAAGGCTGGGACGTCGCAGGTCGGCGGACATCACCAGGACCCGTTTGTCGGCATGCGACAGTGCCGCGGCCAGGTTCGCGGCGGTGGTGGACTTGCCGTCGCCCAGCACAGGGCTCGCGATCGCGAACACGGAGTCGCCCGATTGGCGCCGCATCGCCATCACGGACGTGCGCAGGGTTCGATAGGCCTCCGCCGCGGGGCTTCGTGGCTGTTCCTCGGTGACCAGCACCGCACGGTCTCCGCCGCCGACGAGCGCCGCTCGTGGGATGGTTGCCAGCACGGTCGTGAGGCTCTCGAGGTCCCCACGGTCACCCACCTTGTCGTCCACACGGTCCCGAACGAAGGCCACGACGATACCCAGGAACAACCCCAGCACCAGACCCATCGCGAGGTTGAGCTTGTGATTGGGGCTCGAGGGCGCTGGGGGCGGGGTGGCAGGAAGGATGGAGGTCCCCGCTTCCTCGGGGACCGCGGGGATCTGCAGGTACTGCAGGTCCAGCAGATCGAGCCGCCCCTCGAGCACGTCTCGCTCGTCCAGTTTTTCCTGATAGATCGGGTCGTCCTCAGCAAGCTCGTCCAGTCGGTCGTTCACGGCCCTGAGTTCGTCTTGGATCGGGATGCGCTGTGCGTCGATCACGGCGCGCTGGCTGTCGAGCACCTCGATGGCTCGATCCTGTTTGAACTCCAGGTACGCGGCCGCGAAGGCGTTGGCTCCGTCTGCCGCTTCCTTGGGTGTGGGGGCGTCGAACATGACGTCGAGCACCAGGGTCTCCGGTGTGATCTCCACGGAGACTTGCTTGAGCAAGGTCGGGATCGGGACCTCGGACCCCAGCGTGGCGGCCGCGTCCTTGGCGACCGTGGCCGAGGTCACGACGCGAGCCTCGGTCTCCAGGCTCACCAGCTGGTCGGGGCGGAGCTGTGACGAGCTGACCTGCGGCTGCAGCAGGATCTCGTTGACGCCCGTGTAGACGGGGTCCGCGGTGAAGGAATACGCGAGCGCGAGACCGGTGAACAGGACCGTGAATGCCAGGATCAACCACTTGCGCCGGCTGAGGACGGCGACGTACTCCCTCAGATCGACCGAGTCATCGGTCTGAGGACTGGATGCCACCATGCGCCGCTCCTGGACCGTTGACCGCGTGAAGTCTGGTGTCTCGCGGGCTTGTCTGTTGGGTTCGATGTGTTGAGTCTACGTGCCCCATCCAGCCCACCTCAATCGTCCATCGTGCTGAAGTCGTGGGGAAAGACCTAGGTTCACAGGCTGTGACCCGGCACCTGCCAGCGGGGTGTAGGGCTTTCGTTCGTTCCCGGCCTCGGGCGCAGAGCCTACACTGCATCGGGTGCGAACCCCCACGCCGTTTCCTCACGATGCCCCTGCGCCCGAACCAGCCTCGGCCGCCGATGGCGTGCATCCGACGACCGCCGTGACCTACATCGGAGGATGCCAGCGCAGCGGCAGCACGATGCTCGATCGATTCCTGGGGCAGGTGCCCGGCTACGTCTCAGCCGGCGAGGTGGTGCATCTGTGGACGCGAGGTTTGCAGCGGAACGAATCCTGTGGTTGCGGCGAACCGTTCCGGTCATGTCCGTTCTGGGTGGAGGTGGGCCGTCAGGCGTTCGGTGGATGGGACTCGATCGACGTCGACGCCATGATCGACCTGCAGCGCCGCGTCGATCGAACGCGGTACATCCCGCTCATGGTCGTGCCCGGCCTCTCGTCCGGATACCGACGTTCGCTGGCCGCCTACCGCTCGGTGCTCGGCCGGCTCTTCGCCGCGATCGGCGGCGTCGGTGGGGGTGTCGTCATCGATTCCTCCAAGCACGCGTCCACCGCGTTCCTGTTGCGAGGGATGCGTGAGCTCGACCTGGGCATCGTGCATCTGGTTCGTGATAGCCGTGGGGTGACCTACTCCCTGATGAAGCAGGTTCGCCGGCCCGAGGGCAGCGGCGCAGCGAGCTATATGTACCGCTCCGGCCCGGTGCGATCCGGCATCGACTGGCTCACCATCAACGCGCTGTTCCACGTGGTGGGCCGGCGGACCACACCGGTTCGCCGGGCGCGGTACGAGGACCTCGCACGTGACCCCGCCGGCGTGCTCGGCGAACTGATCGAACGTGACGGGCAGACCCGTGTGGGGGTGGTCGATCGATTGAGCTTCCTGGACGGCAACCGCGCGATGCTGGGCGTCGACCACACGGTCGCCGGGAACCCGATCCGGTTCTCGCGCCAGGAGTTCACCGTTCGGCAGGATGACGAGTGGCGGCAGGCGCTTCCGGCGTGGGCGCGGCGCGTCACCACGCTCGTCACGTGGCCGCTGCTGCTGGTCTACCGCTACCCCGTGGTGCCTCGATGACCGAAGTCGAACCGGGCACCAACTCCCAGGACGGCGTGGCCGTGTCCGTCATCGTCCCCACCCGGCAGCGTCCTGAGCTCCTGGCCCGAGCGCTGCGTTCGATCCTGGACCAGCGCTTCGACGGGTGCATCGAGGTCCTGGTCGTGTTCGACCAGGAGACACCCGTCGCTCCCGAGGTCGAGGTGGGTGAAGACCGGATCCTGCGCATCATGGAGAACGAGCGTGCTCCAGGCCTCGCGGGGGCCAGGAACACGGGCATCATGGCCGCCGCCGGCAGGTTCGTGGCCCACTGCGATGACGACGACGAATGGCTGCCCGACAAGGTCGTGAGCCAGATCCGAGCGATCGATACCTCGGATGCGGAGGTGGTCGTGACGGGCACGACCATCGTCTACGGCGATCGCACCGTCGATCGGATCCCCACGACCCGGTCGGTGACGCTGCGCGACCTGCTCCGATCGCGGATGCAGGAGATCCATCCATCCTCGATCATGGCGCGCCGTGACGTGGTGCTCGACGGCATCGGCTTGGTCGACGAACAGATCCCCGGCGGCTACGGCGAGGACTACGAATGGCTGCTGCGCGTCGCTCGCCGGCGGCCGATCCTGGTCGTCCCCGATCCGCTCGTTCGCGTGCATTGGCACCAGTCGTCGTTCTTCTCCAATCGCTGGCCCGCCATCATCGACGGCATCGAGTACCTCCTTGCCCACTATCCCGAGTTCCAGCAGGAGCCGAAGGGCCACGCCCGCCTGGTGAGCCGCATGGCGTTCGCCTACGCGGCCATGGGCGAGTCCGCGAAGGCGCGTTCGCTCGCCCGGCAGGCGCTGCGCCTCGATCCGACACAACGCAGGGCCTATCTGGCCATGCTGGTCAGCACACGGATCGTTTCCGCCGATACCCTGATGCGGTTGGCCCACCGAACGGGACGAGGCATCTGATGCAGGCGACGGCGGTACGGGAGCGAACCGGTCCGCGCTGGCTGAAGCCCGGGTGGCAACTGTCGCTGCTGTTCCTCGGGTTCCCGGTGTGGTGGCTCATGGGACTGGGTGGATTCGTGTGGCCGATCGCGGCGCTGTTCATGGTCGCGTCGCTGGTGCGGCGCCCGCGCGTGGTGGCGCCCAAGGGATTCGCCATCTGGGCCGCCTTCATGCTGTGGATGACGTTCACCGGCATCCAGATCGACAGCCTGGGTCGCGCGGTCGGTTTCGCCTACCGCGGGGTCACGTACCTGTCCGCCACGATCGTCCTGCTCTACATCTACAACGCCTCGGTCGACAGCCTCCCGATGGAGAAGATCGTCGGCCTGCTCGCCATCTTCTGGACATATGTCGTGATCGGCGGCTACCTGGGGCTGCTCCTGCCCGGCGTGGAGTTCACCAGCCCGATCGAACGCGTGCTGCCCGGCTTCCTGACCGCGAACGACTTCGTCCAAGAGATGGTCCATCCTGGCTTCGCACAGGTGAGCGAGTTCCTGGGCTACGACGCACCGCGGCCGTCGGCGCCGTTCGTCTATACCAACGACTGGGGCGGTAACTTCGCGCTGCTGGTGCCGTTCGTGGTGATCGCCCTGAGCAGCGCGGTGTCGGCGCGACTGAAGACCTGGCTCGTGGTCGTCGGGGTCGCGTCGGTGATCCCCGCGATCATGTCGCTCAATCGCGGCCTGTGGCTGAGCCTGACCTTGGGCATGCTGTACGCGGCGTTCCGGATGTTCCTCCGAGGGCGGGAGAAACCCTTGCTCGGCATCCTCGCCGTCGTCGTGCTGGTGGCGAGCGTGCTGTTCCTGAGCCCGTTGCGGGGCTACTTCGACGACCGCTTGGCCACCCCGCACAGCAACGAGCGGCGTGTCTCCCTGTACGCCGAGGCGCTCGAGGGAGCCGCCGGATCTCCGGTCTTCGGCTACGGGGCGCCCCGGCCCTCGACGTTGAACCCGAACGCTCCATCGGTGGGAACCCAGGGTGCCGTCTGGCTGGTCCTGTTCTCGCATGGGTTCCCTGGGGTCTTGTTGTTCATGGGTTGGTTCGGGCTGTGCTTCTGGCGATTGCGCCGGTCCACCACCACGCTGGGGTTCTGGGTCCACGTGATGCTGCTCATCCTGATGGTGCAATGGCCCGTCTACGGCATGCTCCCGATGCAGATCCATATCGTGATGATCGGGATCGCCCTGGCGATGCGCGAACGGGCGGTCTCGACCATGGTTCCGGACTCCGAACGGTGGGCACAGCCGGCCTCCGGTCCGCAGTTCGATGCGGTGCCGAGTACGGTGCGATCGTGACCGCCGAACTGCGGAACCCGGCCCACGCCGAGCGTCCCCTCACCTGGATCGGCGAGGTGCTGGGGTGGACGTTCGCGTCCGACGGCGCGGCCGATGGCCGGCGTTACTGGGCATTGCCCAGTCGCGAGCACGCTCGCATCCTGGTGCCGTCCGGCGCCCCGGCGCGAGGGGCGTTGTCCATCTTCAACGATTCCATGACCCAGCCGGCCAGGTTCAAGAAGGCGGCCCTCGGCAGGTACCTGAGCCTGGGACCCGGCTGGGCTCCGGGCGCCGACCGGGTCCTCGTTCGCGCTCCAGGGCCGCAGGGCGACGACGACACGCTCGAGCGGTTCATCGAAGGCGTCGTGGGCATGCCGGTGGAGCTGGGCGTGGCCATCGGCCCGGCGCTGCGACCCAATCGCAAGCCGGTGCTGCAGGTCGTGGACCGCCGGGGTCGCATCGTGGCCTTCGCCAAGGTCGGCTGGAACGATCACACCCGCGCCCTGATCGCCGCCGAAGCGGCGGCCCTGACCCACCTGGCTGGTTGCTCGCTGTCGTTCGCCATCCCCCGGCTGATCCACCACGGCACCTGGCAGGATCGGGGTGTGCTGCTCGTCTCGCCGGGACCCACGTCGGTGATCCGCAGATCCCATCGCAACCAGCCCCCGCCGCTGCGCGCGGAGCTGGACGTGGCGCGGTCGGGCCATGGGGACGAGCGGCCCATCGCATCGAGCCCGTATATGACCGACCTCGTGGCGCGCATCAAGGCCCCGGATGTGACCCGGTCCACGGCGGACGGCCTGCTCGCTGCGGCGGAGCGGCTCGTGGCCCGGGACGGCGACCGCGCCACGCCGTTCGGTGCTTGGCACGGCGACTGGGCACCGTGGAACATGATCCGGTCGCGACAGGGCCTGTTCGTGATGGATTGGGAACGCTACGGCGGCCCGGTGCCCGTGGGATTCGACCACCTGCACCTTCGGTTCCAACTGGTTCATCAGGTGGGCAAGCGACCCGTGACCGAAGCCGGAGAGCGAGCGATCGAGGCGCTCGGCGCGGCCGCAGGATCGTTGGGCCTCGATCCCAGCGGCGCATCCACGCTGTTCGCGCTCTACCTCATCGAACGAGCGCTCCGCGTAGAGGTGGGGAGCTCCGCCGGCATGGCCACCACGGACACGCTGGTTCCGGCCGTGCTCAGGTTCTTGGAAGGAGCAGCACGATGAGCTCGGGCTCGGCGAAGGTGTTGGCCCGGCGGGCCGCGAAGAAGGCCTCGCGGATCGTCACGGTGCCGACCGCGTCGCTACGGCCGCTGCCCGACTTCCTCATCATCGGCGCGCAGCGGGGGGGCACGACGTCGCTCTACCGGTACCTGTGCTCGCACCCCGAGGTGGCGCCCGCGGTGCTCAACAAGGGCATCCACTACTTCGATACGAACTATCCGAAGGGGGAGCGCTGGTACCGCACGCACTTCCCCACGACGACCTACCGGGCCTGGATGAAGCGTCGCGCGGGCGTGCCGCGCACGATCACCGGTGAGGGCAGCCCGTACTACGTCTTCCATCCCCAGGGCGCGGAGAGGATCGCGGCTTGTGTGCCCGACGCCCGGTTCATCCTGTTGCTTCGCGATCCCGTGGATCGTGCGTATTCACATCATCAGCACGAGGTTGCGCGGGGCTTCGAGACGCTCTCGTTCGAAGACGCCCTGGAACGCGAAGAGGAACGGATCGCCGGCGAGGAAGACAAGATGCGCGCCGACAGTGCGTACGTGAGCTTCGAGCACCAGCACCACACGTACCTGGCTCGTGGCCGCTACCTGGAGCAGATCCAGCGATGGAACTCGTTCCTGCCCGCCGACCAGCTCTTGGTGATCGACAGCGCGGACATGTTCGCCGACCCGGACGGCACGTATCAACAGGTGTTGTCGTTCCTCGGGCTGTCGGCTCGTTCGCTGCCCCGGTACGGCAAGCTCAACGCGCACGCCTACCAGGACATGCCGGAACGGGCCCGCAGCTTCCTCCACGCTCGGTTGGACGCGCCCAGCCGGGAACTCCAGGAGTATCTGGGCCGACCGCTGCGTTGGGCGGGGATCGGTTCGTGACCGCTTCGCCGTCCGGCGGGGTGGAGACGAACGAGGTGAACCCAGGAGCGCGGAACGGGGGCACCGGCGTGAGCACCCACCTCACGAACGTCGCCAGGGGCGGCACGCTCAACCTCATCGGGGCCATCGCCAACTCGGCGCTCGGCTTCCTGCTGATCTTGATCATCACTCGTGGCGTCGGCGTGCAGGCGACGGGCATCTTCTTCGAGTCGGTGGCCTTGCTCAGCCTGCTCAGCACGATCGCCCAGTGGGGGGCCGAGACGGGGCTCGTTCGGTCGATCCCGAGGTTCCGGGTCCTGGGTCAGACGGAGGACGTTCGGCACGCGATCCGGGCGGGCCTCGTGCCCGTCGCACTCGCGGGGCTCGGCGCAGGCATCGTCATGTACGCGTTCGCGGAGCCGCTGGGCAACCTGCTCACCAACGGCCTCCACGGGTCCGAACTCGAGCCCGTCGTCCGGGTGCTGGCACCGTTCCTGCCCATCCAGGCCCTGTTCACGGTGGCCCTGGCGGCGACGCGAGGGTTCGGAACGATGAAGCCCACCGTGCTGATCGACAAGGTCGGTCGATCCTCCGCCCAGGTCGTTCTGGCTCTGATCGTGGTGACCCTGGGACTGTCTTCGGTGGCGCTGGCGCTCGCGTGGGCGGTGCCGGTGGCCTTGGGTCTGGCGGCGGCCCTGGCCTGGACGACGTCGCTCTTGCACGTGTGGGAGGCCAAGCCGTCCACCCAGGCTTCCCAAGGTCGGCGGACCACCGTCCTGGAGTTCTGGAAGTTCACGCTGCCGCGAGGTCTCGCCGGGGTGTTCGCCGTCGCGATCCTGTGGCTCGACACCCTGCTGATCGGTGCCCTTCGATCGCCGAGCGAAGCGGGCATCTACGGAGCGGCCACGCGGTACCTGGTGTTCGGCCAGTTCGTCGGCGTGGCGATCATCCAGGTGGTCGGGCCGAAGCTCAGCGAGCTGCTCACGCGCGACGATCGCAGGGGCGCATCCGAGATCTACCGATCGAGCACGGCGTGGCTGATGCTCGTGGCATGGCCCATCTACATCTCGATGGTGGTCATGGCGCCTGCCCTGCTGTCGGTGTTCGGCGATCGTTACCGCACGGCCTCGACCGCCCTCATGATCTTGGGAGGAGCGATGCTGGTGGCCACCGCGATCGGGCCGATCGACATGGTGCTCCTGATGGCCGGCAGGAGCCGCTGGAACCTGATCAATACGGTCATCGCCCTGATCGTGAACGTGGGTCTGAACCTGCTGCTGATCCCGAGGTGGGGGATCGCCGGTGCGGCGACGGCTTGGTCCGCAAGCATCCTGGTCAACAACCTGCTGCCGCTGGCGCAGGTGTGGGTGAGCCTGCGGATGCATCCCTTCGGCCGAGGCTGGCTCGTCGCATGCCTCGTGACCTGGGGCTCGATCGGGCTCGCGGAGATAGTCGTCCGTTCGGTGATGGGACCCACCCTGGCGGGGCTCGTCGTCGCCGGTGTGGTCGGCGTCGTGATCTGGGGGGCGGCGGCGTGGCGCTTCCGCGCCCCGCTGCAGCTGGTGGCGTTCCGGGAGGCGTTCCGCCGGCGGGGGAGCGGTGCTGCGCGGATGGAGGCAACCCTGTCTGCGGGAACGGGCGATGCCTGAGGGCCCCCGTGTGGTGTTCATCGGCGGCCTCGGCCGCAGCGGCAGCACGATCTTGGATCTGATGCTGGGGCAGCTGCCCGGGTTCGTGGCAGTGGGCGAGCTGGCATACGTGTGGGGTCGCTCGGACGCCGATCTCTGTGGGTGCGGCCGGGCGTTCTCCCGGTGCCCGTTCTGGATCGAGGTGGGCGAACACGCCTTCGGCGGGTGGTCCCGAGTGGACCGCCCCCGGATCGCCGCGTTGCGCGCCGGGATCGAACGCAACCGTCAGATCCCGGCATTCGTTCGGGACGGCCACGGGGACGCCGAGCGGCGCGAGCTGGACGACGCGATCCACCGGCTCCATCGGGCCATCGGTTCGGTGAGTGGCGCGGACGTCGTGATCGACTCGACGAAGCATCCGGCCAGCGCCTATCACCTCCACGCGATGGGCGCCGACCTGCGGGTGATCCACCTGCTTCGGGACCCCCGTGGCGTCGCGTACTCGTGGACCAAGGTGAAGGAGCGCCCCGGCATCGCCGGCGGGGCCATGATGGACCGCTACCCTCCCTGGCGGATCGCGGGTCGGTGGCTCACGTTCAACGGGGCCTTCCACGGGCTCGAACGCCTGGGTGTGCCCACCTTGCGGGTGCGGTACGAGGACCTGGTGACCGAGCCACACCATTGGCTCACGCGCATGCAGGCGTTCGCGCTGCCCTCCGGAGGGCCCGCGCCCGCTTCGACGACGTTCCCGTTCCTGTCGGGCCGAACGGTCGCCCTGGCCGAAGCGCACACGATCGCCGGCAACCCGATGCGGTTCGATCGAGGCTCGGTCGAGCTTCGACCGGACGATGCGTGGAGGGCGGGCCTGTCGCCACGCGACCGGCGTCTCGTCACGGCCGTCGACGCCCCGTTGCTGCGTCACTACGGGTACGGGCGTTGACCCTATCGAGACGTGAGCGGCCCGGCAGGGCCGCTCACGTTCGATGGAGCTGTCGTTGCCGGTCAGCTCTCGTCCGGCCCCAGCCATCCGAGAACGCTGAGGGACGGGACGTCGGTCCAGAACCGGGTGGCTCGCACCTCATGCTTCACCCGGCCGATCGAGATGCGATCGGTTCGGTCTCCCAGGTTCTGGTCGGAGACACGCAGCGTGGCCGTCGCCGATGCCCCGCGATCGTTGAACAACCGCAGCTCAGCGCTGCCCGTGGCGTGATCGACCATCCATTCGACACGCACCCATCCCCGCAGCTCGATCTTGCTGTCCGTCACGCCCACCACGTGTGTGGAGGCGTCCAGCAGCTTCAGCCGCGCGTTCGAGCCCACGACGATGGCGAACTTGGTCAGCGCACCATCCTTGGCCCGCACGACTCGCAGGTCATCGGCCGGCGCCTCGTTGAACCGCAGGTACACACGTCCCCAGTAGGGAGAGGACCACGCCAAGGAGTCCTGCCAACCGAAGAAGGACGGGTCGCCGCTTCCGGATGTGTGCAGGGCGGAGAACCCCCCGCGTCCGGTCGCATCACGCGGGTCGAACACGATCGGACCCTTGGAGCCCATGGTGATCGAGTCGAACGGTGAGCCTCCGCCGCTGGTGTTGGCGACCGACAGCGTCTGCCCGGTCTGCCCCGCGTCCAAGCTATTCACCAGCTGCGTCGTGGGATCGACCGGCGGGGGCGTCGGAGTCGGCGTCGTGGTCGGTGTTGGCGTCTGCGTCGGAGTCGGACTCGGCGTCTGCGTCGGGCTCGGCGTCTGCGTCGGCGAGGGCGGCGGCGGCGGCGTCGAGCCCAACCGCAGGCTCAGATGAGGGTCGGCGGCCATCCGCGCGTAGCCCTGCATCGACCTGGCGGAGCTGTCCGTGTCCCACGGGTAGGCCTTCGTGGCGTCGAAGTAGATCAATCCCCTGAGCAGCGGCCAGGACTTCGCGGTGGCGGTGAGGTCGGCCAGCCAGGCGGCCTTACGGTTCGGATCGCTCGGGTCTTCCTGCACCCCGTACTCGACCGCCATCCACGGCTTCTGTCGGCTCGTGGCGAACGTGTTCACGTTGTCGAATACGCTTGCCGCCATCGTCCACTTGGAGCCGGCGCGGCCAGGCGCCCAGTTGTATCCGTCCGCGCCGATCACGTCGACGTAGGAATCGCCCGGGTACCAGTTCTGGATCGACTCACCGGAACGGACATCGAACGACCAGGCCATCATCGTCCAGGAGAACGCGACGTTGGAGACACCGCGAGAACGGAAGATGTCGATGACGTGGCGGTAGGCGGCCACGTAGTCGGCCTGGGAGCCGTAGGTCCCGTCGTTCTCGGGTTCGTGATGGATCGAGAGGTAGACGGGGTGGCCGAATGCCTTGAACGCATCGGCCCTGGACGCGATCCACTGGTCCTGCGAGCCGCTGGCGACCGACCTCCACGGGCTGGGCATCTTCCAGTTGATGAAGGGGATGCGTCCCTGGGAGACCGTCCAGGACTCGTGCGAGGTCGGGATCGAGGAGTTCCATTGGTAGTACTGGTGGTCGATGGCGAACTTGCGGCCGATCTGCTGCTCGACACGCTGGATCGAGTCCCTGATCGTCTCTCCGCCCCTGGGCTTGACCCAGGCTCCGAGGAACGTCCCGGTCTTCGGGAGCAGCGCTGCCGGCGGTCCTGGTGCGGCTGCCTCGGCACCGCTCCTCGGCACCAGCCCCGCGAGCAGCAGCCCCAGCATGGTGAGGGCCAAGATCGCCGTGGGTGTTCGGTGCCTTCGAGCGTGGGCAGCCCACGCGGTGCCAGCCTGATGGATCGACATCCATTCCCCCTCTGCTCGGTGCTCGCCTCGCCTTGGCCTCAGCCGGGACGGTGCGTCGCTCTCGTCTCCTATCGGTCCTGTGACGAGCGAGCCTTGAGCCTGACTCCTGGATGATCGGTGCGAAGGTGCGTTCAATGGATCCTCCGATCGGGGCGTGATCGACCAAGGCGCCGGTGTCGCGGCGTCTGCGAAGAAATGAAGAGGAGCGGGTTATCTGCGGAAGTAGGACGCCCCGGCGAGAGCGTGGAACGCGCGGGTCGCCGAGCCGGAACTATCCACCGCCCAGTGGTTGCTCGACTTGATGGAATCGAAGTACAGGACCGCCGCCAGGTCGGGCCATCGCCGCATGGCGGGCAGTGTCTGCCGGATCCAGTTGGCCTTCCTGCCCGATGCCGACGGATCTTCGATGGCGCCGAACTCCGCCACGATCCACGGCTTGCGGTGACGGTGAGCGAACCGTCGCGTGCCCTGGAAGATCGACTGGAAATGCCGCCAGCGCTCATCTGGCCGAACGCCGTACCAGTTGTAGCCGTCACTCGCGACGAAGTCGACGTACTTGTCGCCCGGGTAGTACATGTTCGCGACCATGTTCTTCGGGTCGAAGCTCCACGCCATCATGGTCCAGACGAAGGCAACGTTCCTCACGCGCTCCTGTCGGAAGACGGTGACGATGCGACGGAACGCCGCTGCGAAGTCGTATGGGGTGCCGAACTGGGGCACGTTGTTCTCTGGCTCGTGTTGGAACGTCAGGTAGATGGGCTTGCCGAACCTCTTGAAGTCGCGAGCTCGCTGGGCGATCCACCGATCCTGGGAGCCGTTGGCGATCTCGCCCCAGGGCACGAACGATCCGTTCGTCCGCAGGGCGGCCCAATTGAGGAACGGGATGCGACCCGTCTGTCGGTCCCAGTCCTGCAATGACAACGGTATGGCTGAGTCCCACTTGTAGTACTGATGATGGATCTTGGTCTTCCTGCCGATCGTTCGCTCATACCGGATGTATGCCTGGGTGTTGGATTCGCCGCCTCTGGGAGCGGCATGAGCGCCGATGTAGGCGCCGCGATGGGGGTTGAGACGGGCGGGGTAGGCGACCGCGGTGCCGGCGGTCAGGGCCAAGATCACGATCCCGAGCGTCAGGATGCGGCAGGGGCGCGTCCTCGCGCGCGGGCGCTGGTGCAGGGTCCGTGCCTGGTGTGCTGTGGTCATCTGATCGAGTGATCGATCGAGCATGCATACCTCCTCTGGGTGGAGGTCAACGCCGGAGAAGCGCTGACACGCCTTCGGGAGTTGGATCGAGGTGCCTCACCGCCCTTCGGCAATAGTCGACCAAGGACCTGTCATTCCTTGAGGAGGATCTAGAACTGTCGAGGTGCTCATCGGGAAGATGTTGCGATCGTGTCCCGACCTGGTGGCTCCACAACGTAGACGAGGCTCGGAGGCCTCGCAACCAGTGACGGCGACCCACCGCAACCGCCGGCCTCGGAGGCGATCCGAACGGTCCGGACGATACGTGTTCGGCTGCAAGGGGCCTGAACCGGCGGCCTGGGACGCGTCCCCTCGTCGTCGTACGTTCAAATATCGCCCGAATGGCCTACGTGGTTCGGAGGTCGGGGGGATGCGCGTTCGTCAGCTCAGGCCGGAACGGGGTCCAGGAACGCGGCCGACTCGGCCGGCGGTGCCGGTCGCAGCGACAGATCGAACAGGTCGGCCAGATGGCGCGCGATCGAGGGCCGGACCTGCCCGACGCTGACCGCCGTGCCGGT
The DNA here is from genome assembly GCA_963821935.1 of uncultured Actinomycetes bacterium. Taxonomy (GTDB): domain Bacteria; phylum Actinomycetota; class UBA4738; order UBA4738; family HRBIN12; genus JAOUEA01. The sequence continues at coordinate 106,914 of CAWGFM010000002.1, forward strand.
CACGGCGGATAGCGACGTCACGCCGTTGCGAGGCAAGCCGCACGCGACGATGCCGTTGAACCACGAAAGGTCGGTGTCGCAATTGATGGCGAAGCCGTGCAGCGTGACGCGGGTGCGCATGAGCCGGACCCCGATCGCGCACACCTTGTCGTCGCCACTGAACACGCCGGTCTGCACATCGTCGCGCCGGTGGAGCTCGATGCCCAGGTCGGCACCCGTTCTGATGACGGCTTCCTCGAGGAGGCGGAGGTAGCGAGCGGCGTCGGGACGTGACCCCAGATGCACGATCGGATAGCCCACCAGCTGGCCGGGGCCGTGGAAGGTGAACGAGCCGCCGCGATCGATGTGATGGACCTCCGCCCCGTGGGCGGCGGCCTCATCCTCGGTCCACACCAGGTGCTCGGGCCGGGCACGGCGGCCGGCGGTGAACACCGGCGGATGCTCGAGCAGGATCAGCGTGTCGGGGACCTGGTCGTCGAGGCGGCGCTCCGCCAGACGGTGCATCGCTCCGTTGGCCACCGCGTACGGAACGGGGGCGTCGGGCTCGAGCAGCCAGGCCGGCCGGCTCATCGATCCGGGGACTCGGCGCCGAGGTCCTCGGCGAAGTCCCAGGTCTCCAGGTTCTGCTTCACCCGGGCCAGGAACCGGGTGGCGACCTCCCCGTCGATCACGCGGTGGTCCCAGCTCATGGAGATGTAGACCATCGAGCGGATCGCGATGGCGTCCCCGACCACCACGGGCCGCCGCTGGATCGTGTCCAGCGACAGGATCCCCGCGTTGGGTTGGTTGATGATGGGCACGCTCAGCAGTGAGCCGTACGGACCCGGGTTGGTGATCGTGAAGGTGGCGCCGGTGACCTCGTCGGGCTGCAGCTGGTGCGAACGGGCCCGCGCGGCGAGGTCGGCGATCGCGCTGGCGATCCCGGGCACGTTCATGGCGTCGACTCCGCGAACCACCGGCACGATGAGGCCTTGGTCGTAGCTGACGGCGATGCCCATGTTCACGTGCTTGCGAACGATGAGCTCATCGCCACGGAGCTCGGCATTCACCATGGGGAAGGCGAGCAGAGCTTCGGACGTGGCCCGCGTGACCAGGGGCAAGTACGTGAGCTTGACGCCATGCCGCTCCTGGAAGGCACCCTTCACCCTCTCCCTGAGCTTGACCAGATGGTCGACGTTGACCTCGACCATGGTCCACGCACGAGCAGAGGTGGCCAGCGATGCGACCATGTGGTCGCCGATGGCCTTGCGGATGTGCGTGAGGGGAACGACCTCCTCGCCTTCGCCAGCGCCCCTCTGCGGCGCGGGTTGTGTGGGAGAGCTCGGAGGGCTCGGGGCGGCGACCGGTGGCGCCACCGACGTCGTGGACGCTGCCGGCGAGGAGCCGGCCGCGATGACCGCCTGCACGTCCTGCTTCGTGATCCGGCCGTTGGAGCCGGTTCCCGTGATCGTGTCCAGATCAAGATCGTGCTCGGCGGCCAGCTTGCGCACCAGCGGGGACAGCACGCGCGAAGGTGAGGACGAGGGTGTCGTGACCGGGGGGGTCCCCGATGCCGCGGGGGCGGGCCGCTCAGCCGGGGCTGGCTCCTGAGCGTCCCCTGCGGCGGCCTCCTTCTGGGGCTCCTCCGCCGGTGCGGCCGACCCAGCTCCGTCTCCCGAGTCGATCTCGGCCAGCTCGGTGCCCACGGCAACCGTCTGACCTTCCTGGACCAGGATCTTCGTGACGGTGCCGGCGACCGGGGAAGGGACCTCCGTGTCCACCTTGTCCGTGGAGATCTCGAACAGCGGCTCGTCGCGATCGATCGCGTCACCCTCCTGCTTCAACCACTTCAGGATCGTGCCCTCGATGATCGTTTCGCCCAGCTGGGGCATCTGGATCGACGTCACGGATTCTGCCTCCTGGGGTCCGGGTCGGGGGTTCGCTTCACCATGCCGAGAGCCGCTCCACGGCGGCCTCGATGTCGGCGATCTGTGGCAGGTACGCATCCTCCAGGGGAGGGGAGAACGGTACGGGCGTGCTGGGCGGGGCCAGGCGCATCACGGGTGCGTCGAGGTGCTCGAATGCCTTCTCGGCGATCATCGCCGCCACTTCCGCGCCCACCCCCAGGAACCGCTGGCTCTCGTAGAGGACCAGGGCTCGGGAGGTCTTGGCGATGCTCTCCAGCACCGTCGTCTCGTCGAGCGGCACGATGGAGCGGAGGTCGACGACCTCCGTCGAGACGCCGCGGCCCTCCAGGTTCTCCGCGGCCTCCAACGCCTTGTGAACCATGGCGCCGTACGTGATGACGCTCAGGTCGGTGCCTTCACGCTTGACGGCCGCCTCGCCGAGTGGGATCAGGAAGTCCGGATCCTCAGGGACCCGTTCCTTGATGCGCCGGTAGATCCACTTGTGCTCCAGGTACACGACCGGGTTGTCGTCGCGCACCGCGGACTTGAGCAAACCCTTGGCATCGGTGGGGAACGCGGGACAGACCACCTTCAAGCCCGGCGTGTGCGCGAACCAGGGTTCGGGATTCGTCGAGTGGAAGTTGGACGCGCGAACGCCCCCACCGCTGGGAGCTCGGAGCACCACCGGGAGCCGGACGCCGGTCCGGTAGTGGTAGCGCGCCAGCGTCGTGGTGATCTCGTCGAACCCGCTGGTCATGAAGTCGGCGTACTGGAACTCTGCCACCGGCCGAAGCCCCTCCATGGCCGCTCCCACCGCGACACCGACGATCGTCTCCTCGGCGATGGGCGTGTCCATGACGCGGTCGGTGCCGAAGTGCTCCACGAAGCCCTCGGTGACCTTGAACGCCCCGCCGTAGACGCCGATGTCCTCACCGAGCATGAACACCCGCTCGTCGCGCTCCATCTCTTCCCAGAGTGCCTCGGCGATGGCGATGAGGTAGGTGGCCTGGCCATCCTCGGTGCGCTTGCCACGCGGCTCAGCACCGTGCCCGGCGGCGCCGGCGTCGACCACAGGGGCCTTGGCGTTCATCAGCCGGCCTCGGTCCCGCCGTCACGGCCGGGTTCGGCGTCCCAGTAGCCGTCCTCGACCCACACTCCCTTGGTGACGTCGCCCGGCTCGGGGAACGGCGATGCCTGCGCGAACTCGTACGCCGCGTCGAACTCTTCTTCGATCCCCCGGACGACCGCCTCGATGTCGTCCTCGGTGACGACGCCCTGGGCCAGCATCCATCCCTCGAAGTTCTTGACCGGGTCCTTCTCGGCCATGTATCGCTCGAGCAGCTCGTCCGGCATGTACTTCGCGGGGTCGTGCCCGGCGTGACCACGCCAGCGGAGCGAGACCGATTCGATCAGCGTGGGCCCTCCGCCGTTCCTCGCCCGTTCGATCGCTTCGGCCGCTGCTTCGTAGACCTCGAGCACGTCACCTCCGTCGACCCGCATCCCGGGCATGCCGTACGCCTGTGCGCGCTCAGCGATCGTGGGCACCTTGAACTCCATCGTGTTGGGCGTGGAGTAGGCGTACTGGTTGTTGTTGACGACCCAGACCACGGGCAGCTGGTGCACCGCCGACCAGTTGAGCGCTTCGTGCCACCGACCGTTGGACGTGGACCCGTCGCCACAGATGGCCAGCGCCACCCGCCGGTCGCCCGCCTTCTGGTAGGCGGTGGCAGCCCCACAGGCCACCGGGTAGGCGATCGGAAGATGGGAGATCACCGCGAAGGTGCGGTTGCCATCCCAATCGCCGATGTGACTGTTGCCGTCTCGGCCCCGCAGGTACCCGTCGATGCGACCCCAGAACTGCGCCATGACGCGTTGCAGGTCCAGACCCTTCGTGAGCTGGGCGGACAGGTCCCGATGGGTCGGGAACAACGAATCGGCCGGTTCCAGCGCGAACGTCACGCCGACATGCGTGCCCTCCTGACCGCGGCCCGAGTAGATGGCGCCGGGGAGCCGGCCCTGCCGGTACAGCGCCTCCATGCGCTCATCGAAGTACCGGCACAGCTTGAGCATGTGGAGCATCGCCTTGAGCTGATCGTCGGGGAGCGGGCGGCTCTCATCGGTGGCCACTGGTTGGACCTTGGTCGACACTGACACGGGCTCCTTATGCGGAATGCAGAGGCTTGCCTGCCAGGGCGAGCATCGCCTCGCCGAGGCCTTCGGACAGCGACGGGTGCGGGTGGTGCAGGATCGCCACGTCGTCGACGGTCGCCTGCCAGTTGGTGATGAGCATCCCTTCGGCGATGAGGTCGGTGACGTGTGGGCCGATCATGTGGATGCCGAGGACCGTTCCCGCCGCGCCCGTCTCGTTCGAGGCGTCCGCCTCGGCGATGACCTTCACGAACCCACCCTCGCCCACGATGTTGGCCTTGCCCACGCCGCGGAGATCCAGCTTCTCGGTGACGATGGCTCCACCACGTTCGCGGGCCTGCGCCTCGGTGAGGCCGACGCTGGCGATCTCGGGCGAGCAGTACGTGACGCGTGGCATGTTGACGTAATCGATCTCGGGGACGTCCAGCCCCGCGATGCGCTCGGCCACCGCATAGCCTTCGTCGAAGGAGACGTGCGCGAGCTGCAGGGGCGTGGCGGCGACGTCGCCCACCGCCCACACGCCGTCGACGTTGGTGCGGAGCTGGTCGTCCACCTGGACGAACCCGCGCTCGTGCATCGAGACGCCTGCTCCATCCAGTCCGAGGCTGGTGGTGACAGGGCCACGGCCGATCGCAACGAGGCACACCTCGGCTGTCACCGTCGTGGGCGCGTCCCCGGCCGTGTAGCTGACCTCGACCCCCGAGCCCGTATCGGCGATCGTCTCGACGGACGCGCCGCTCGCCGTCGTGATGCCGCGCTTGCGGAACGCTCGCGCGATCTCCTTCGAGACCTCCTCGTCCTCCAGCGGTGCCAGGGCCGGGAGCGCCTCCAGCAGCGTGACGTCCGCTCCGAACGAGCGGTACAGCGACGCGAACTCCAGGCCGACAGCGCCGGCGCCGATCACCACGGCCGACGCGGGGATCCGGTCGTACCAGAGCGCTTGATCGCTGGTGATGATGTGCTGGCCGATCTCGACGCCGGGCAAGAGCTTGGGCACGGAGCCCGTCGCGATCACGACGTTGGGTGCCTCGACACGACGGGTCGCGCCGTCGGACTCGACCACCACGGCCGGCCCTGCGACCAGCGTGGCGTCGCCCTTGATGACCTCGATCCCTCGCATCTGGACCAGTCCGGTGACTCCCTTGACCAGCTTGTCGACGATGCGGTCTTCGAAGGCGACGACCTGCTCCCAGTCTGGTTTGCCCGAGGCGTCGATGCCCCACTCGTCCGCGCGGTTCACGGTGTCGAGCACGGCGGCCGACTGCAGCAGCGCCTTGGTGGGGATGCATCCACGCAGCAGACACGCGCCTCCCAGGCGATCATCTCGCTCGATCATCGCCACACGCTGACCCAGCTGGGCGGAGCGAAGGGCCGTGGAATAGCCCCCGGTCCCTGCTCCGATCACGACGACGTCGTAGGCATCAGCCATCCGGTGAGCCAGTCTACTCGGGTCCTCCGGCAGCCCGCGGTCGTCCGAGTGCGTACGATGCCGACGATGGACGAACCTGCCGAGCATCAGGACGGCAAGCACACCCCGCTCCAGGCAGAACACCGAGCCTTGGGCGCGAAGATGGGTCCCTTCGCCGGGTGGAACATGCCGATCGAATACGAGGGTGCCCTGGCCGAGCATCGGGCCGTTCGCGAACGGGTGGGTCTGTTCGATCTGACGCATCTGGGCAAGGTGGAGGTCAGCGGTCCCGGAGCGCTGGCGATGTTGCAGTCGGTCGTGACGAACGACCTATCCAAGGCGGCCGTCGGCGAGGCTCTGTACAACCTGGTCCTCAATGAGGGTGGCGGCGTGATCGAGGATCTCATCGTCTACCGCATGGAGGAGTCGCGCTACTTCGTCGTGCCGAACGCCGCCAACGCGCAGCGAGTGCTGCAGATCTTGGAGGAGACCCCGGCCCCCGATCGCCTCCACCTGATGTACCACCAGGATTGGTGCTTCTTGGCGGTCCAGGGCCCTGAGGCGGTGCACGTGATGCAGCGGGTGTTCCCCACCTCGGGGGATCTGGCGTTCATGCAGTGCGTGGAGTCGGAGTACCGGCGACGGCCGGTCATCGTCACGCGGTCGGGATACACGGGCGAAGTGGGGTTCGAGCTCTTCACCTACCAGGACGTCGCACGCGAGCTGTGGGCAGCGTTGATGGAAGCGATGGAGCCCTACGGTGGCATGCCGTGCGGTCTGGCGGCACGCGACGTGCTACGCCTGGAGATGGGCTACCCCCTGTACGGCCAGGACCTGTTCGAGTCCGTGACGGCGCTGGAGGCAGGTCTGGGTTGGGCGGTCAGCTTCGAGAAGGGGGACTTCCGAGGGCGAGCGTCCCTGGAGCGGCAGCGGGAGTCGGGATTGCCGAGTCGTCTGCTGGGTCTGCACATGCAGGAACGCCGGCGCATCCCGCGTTCGCACTACCCGGTGTTCGTGGGCGATCAACTGGTCGGCGAGGTCACCTCGGGAACGTTCTCACCGCTGCTCGGAACGGGCATCGCGCTGGCCTACCTCTGGCCTTCGGATGTGGTCGAGGTGGGAGACACCGTCGACGTGGACATCCGCGGCCGCCGGGCCGAGGCCCAGATCGTGCGCCCGCCGTTCGTCGACCGGGACCCGCGCTGAGGGAGAGGAAGGCGCGCTGCGGCTCAGCCGCGACCGTACCGGCCGGCGATCTCCGTGAACTCGGGAACCGACGATCCACCGAAGCTCGTGTGCTCGATCAGCCGTGCGAGCGTCGTCGCCGCCCGGCGGGAGTCGGGCATCACTGCGACGACCACGTACAGGCCCGATGTGGGGATGCCCATCTTGCGAACCGGTCCGAACCCGGGCGCGGCGACGAAGTAGGCCCATCGCGTCGGCGTTCCGTGCACGTTGCACGTGCCCTCGCCCTGCGCCATATAGCCTCCGCCCCGGTGCCGCTGCACCTCGAACGTGGGCCGGTGGTTCAGGTAGACGAAATGCCGTTCGGCAACGCAGGAGTCTGAATGGGTCAGCTGATCGAATAACGGTCCGGTGGCGGCCAGGTAGTAGAAGTCCGTGGGCACGCCCACCGCTGTGGCGTCGACCCACGTGGCGGACATGCCCTCGATCGAGCCATCCATGCGCATCCACGCCTCGGGTTGGGGCGATGCGACGAATCCGCCACGCGCCGTCCCCCACGCCTCGGCCGACTGCGTGTGCCATCCATCGGGCACGATCGCCTGGACCTGGCCCGCGGTGACCCGCGAGAACGGGGAGGAGGACGCTTCCACCGTGAGCGGCGGGACGGCGATGTCGGGGTCGACGGCGCCGGGTGTCGAGCACCCCGTGCCCATGAGGGCCAAAGCGGCTCCTACGATGATCTTCCGCATCCGCGACCAGCACCGAGGATAGCCCGGTCAGTGCCGGAGCGCCACGGCCGTGGCCGGAAGGACCTCGTCCGGTTGGGCTCAGCTCGCGCCGACCGGAGGCGAGGCCAATCGCTGGCCGGCGTGCGAGGGGATGCAGAAGGCCGCCCTCGTGCCGCCGCCCGGCAAGGGATCTGCCCACAGGATCCCGCCGTGCTCCAGCACCATCTGGCGCGCCAGGTGCAGACCGACGCCCACCCCGGCCTTCTCCTTCCGCAACGTGCTCTCGCCGGTCGAGAACGGTTCCTCGAACGACTGCGTGGCGACGGCCCGGTCCAGTCCCTCGCCGTGGTCGGTGATCGTGATGACGACGCCTTCGGCCAGAGCACGAGCCGTGAGCTCCACCGGCCGGCCCTCGGGGGAGTACCGGCACGCGTTGTCCAACAGCTCGCGGACCACACCCCCGATCCGGGCGCCGTCCGCGACGGCGTGCAAGGAATCGGCGACGCTGTCCTCGATCCGCATGTCGGGGTAGGCCAGCTTCGTCTCATCGACGGCATGGCGGACGAGCGGTGCCAGGTCGGTCTGGGTCAGGTTCAACTCGAAGGTGCCGCGCTCCAGCTCGGCGACCGTGATGATCTCGTCCACGATCCCCATCAACTTGTCCAAGGACGACTGCAGCTGGGAGAGGAAGTCGTTGCGCTCGTGCTCGGGCACGGCAGGGTTCCTCAGCACGTAGGCGATGCCCTTGGCAACGGTGACGGGCGTTCGCAGCTCGTGCGAGATGTTGGCCAGGAAGTCCGCCTTCGCCGACGTGCCGACCGCGACCTCGTCCTTGAGCCTGGCCAGCTCGCCCTCCAGTTCCGTGGCGCGGGCGAGTGCGATCGCGAGCTCCTGACCCAGGTGTCCGGCCACGGATGCGGAGAAGGCCACGGATCCCTCGGCCGAGGTTCGGATCGCGGCGAGGAGCTCGTCGGGAGAATCGTCCTTCGACAGGTAGCCGGCCGCCCCTGCGGTCAATACCTGCGCCACCCGGCCGGGATCGCGGCCCATCGTCCAGACCAGCACTTTGGAGTCGGGCGATGAGGCATGGATCCGTTTCACCAGCTCGACGCCCCCGAGATCGTTCGTGAGGTCGTTGGCAGCGCCGTCGACATCTGGTTCGCACACCACGACGTGTGGCCGGATCCGGGCCGCCATCTCCACGGCTCGGAACGGGTCGGTGGTGACTTCGACGGCCAGGTCGGCACCGGCCCGAAGGAAGTGGTACTGGAGCCTGGCCAGCTCATCGGCCGAATCGCACAACAGGACGTTCAGCTGCATGTCCGGCATATCGGGTCGAGAGTGGAGGTGGTTGAGGGAGGCGTGCTGGTGCCTGGCAGCCGCTCAGTGCACGATGCCGGTCCGGATGGCGATCGCGACCGCCTGGGCTCGATCGTTGGCGCTGAGCTTTTCGAAGATGCGTTCCAGGTGGGTCTTCACGGTATGTGGCGAGATCCCCAGCTCACTGGCCACCTGTCGCGTCGTGGACCCGTCGGCCACCTTCTGGAGGATCTCGCGTTCGCGTTTGGACAGGGGCGTGGACTTGGGCGCGTCGCTGTCGCTCAACCGCACCTCCTCGATGAACGTCTTCGTGAGTTGAGGGTGGATCACCGCGTTGCCCTCGACCGCGTTCTTGGCCGCGTCGACCAAGGCGTCGGGAGAGGCATCCTTCAACAGGTACCCCGACACACCCGCTTGGATCGCTTCGGAGATGGCACCTCGCGACTCGTCGATGGTGATCAGGATGACCTTGGTCTCGGGAGCAGCTTGTCGGATCCTTCGCGTCGCCTCGATGCCGTCCATGCCGGGCATGCGAACGTCCATGAACACGACGTCGGGGCCCAGTTCGCGTGCGCGTTCGACGGCTTCCTCTCCGCTGGAGGCTTCGCCCACGACGAGCACGGCGTCGTCCGAGAGCGCGAGCGCGGTTCTGAGTCCCTCGCGGGTGACCGGGTGGTCATCCACGATGAGCGCGCGGATCGGGGGCATCGTCGGACCGCTCCTTTTCGTTCGGGGAAGACGAAGTACGCTGTCAGGATAGGACGACTGGAGGCAGGACGCTCACATGCAAGAAGAAATCGTTTCCACAGCGGAAGAAGAGACCGAGCGCTCCAGCGACCCGATGGTGCCCGAGTCGAGCGATGCCAACGATGGCTCGTCGACCACGGATGCGCCCGGCGCCGATCGCGATGCCGTGGTCGCGGCACTGAAGAACGTCTACGACCCCGAACTCGGCTTGAACATCGTCGATCTCGGGCTCGTCTACGAGATCGATGTCGACCCGCAGGGTGGCGTCGACATCCAGTACTCATTGACCACCATGGGGTGCCCCATCGGCCCCATGATCGAGGACCAGATGCGTTCCTTCCTGAAGGGTGTGCCCGGTGTCGGCGAGGTGCGGCCCGAGTTCGTGCTGCGGCCGCCGTGGACTCCCGAGATGATGTCGGACGAGGCGAAGGCAGCACTCGGCATCTTCTAGGATGTGCGCGATCCGGATCCGTGCGCGATGAAGGAGGTCCACCATGGGGGAATACGCCAAGCCAGACGTGCTGGTCACCACCGATTGGGTCGAGGAGCACCTCGACGACGCCGGCGTTCGCCTGATCGAGGTCGACGAAGACACATCGGCCTACGACAAGGGACACATCCGTGGAGCGGTGCGCTGGGACTGGAGCACCGACCTGCACACCGATGTGGGACGTGACTTCCAGGACCAAGCCGGGTTCTCGGCGCTGCTCTCCGAGGCGGGGGTCGGGCCGGACACCACGGTCGTGCTGTACGGAGGCAACAACAACTGGTTCGCCGCCTACGCCTACTGGCTCCTCAAGCTGCGGGGGTTCGACGACGTCAAGCTGGTGAACGGCGGACGCAAGAAGTGGGAGCTGGAGAGCCGAGAGCTGGTGCAGGACGTGCTCAGCTACGAGGCGTCCGGGTTCACGATCGCGGGCCAGGAGCGGCCCGAGTTGCGCGCGATGCGCGACGAGGTCATCGGCAAGGTCGGCGGCGACACCGGCTTCGTCGACGTGCGTTCGCCCGAGGAGTTCCGCGGCGAGAAGCTGGCGCCCGACCATCTGCCCCAGGAACAGTCACAGGTTCCCGGTCACATCGCCGGCGCGGCGAACATCCCATGGGCGAAGGCGGCCAACGACGACGGCACGTTCAAGACGGCCGATGAGCTCCGCGAGCTCTACGCAGACGAGGGCATCACCGGCGACGGCGAGATCATCGCGTACTGCCGGATCGGAGAGCGATCCAGCCACACTTGGTTCGCGCTGCAGGAGCTGCTGGGGTACACGAACGTCAAGAACTACGACGGCTCCTGGACCGAGTACGGTTCGTTGGTGGGAGCTCCCGTCGAGATGGGATAAGGCACACCCACCACGAGGTTGATCAGTCCGCCGATCGCGAGCCCCAGCCCGAAGCCGCCCGCGACATCCAACGGGTTGTGCGCGCCCAAGTAGATCCGCGCGAAGGCGACGAGCGCGACCGCGGCCCACGGGAGCAGACGCCATCGCCCGTGCAGGTACGGCGTGATCGCCCACGCCAGGCCCGTCACCAACACGACGTGGCCCGAGACGAAGGAAACCCCCGATGTCGGCGTCCCGGCGCGCACGATCGCGTCGGGCTCGGTGACGCCCGGCCGCTCGCGCTGGACGATCTCCCACACGATGCGTTCGGCGACCAGCTTGGTCACCGTGATCAGCGTGGCGGCCAGTGCAAGTCGGTACCGCCGCAGCACCAGCGCCACGATGGCCACGAGTGGGCCGATGGCCAAGACACCCAAGAACTGTGCGCCGGCCATGAGCGGTTCCAGGGCGTCGGGCAGGCCGTTGATGGCCTCGAATGCCGACCGCTCGGCTTCCCCGACCGTGCCCTCCCAGGCGCCGGCGGCGCACACCGCGAGCAGGAGCAGCCCGCCGAGCGCGACCCAGCCGTCGATCCTTCGGCGGACGAACCCGGCGCGATGCGAGCCGGTGCTCATGAGGCCTAGGCGGTCGTCGACACGGCAGGGCTCGACGGCTGCGTGCCCAGTTGGTCGGCGATGGAGCCCGGTGGCGGCGTATCGCGCATCCAGCTCTTCTTGGCTCGCCAGATCAGGTAGGTGAAGCCGCCGATCGGGATCTGGATGCCGTAGGTGAGCAATCGGAAGATCAGGACCGCCGCCACGATCGCGCTTTTCTCGGCGTCGTAGAAGCCGGTGAGCCCGGCGATGTAACCGAGGTCGATCACGCCGACCCCGCCGGGTGTGATCGGGATGGCGGACAGGAGCCGACTGAACGCGTACACGGAGAAGATCTCGACCGCCGACAGATCTTGTTCGGAGATCCCCATGCTCCGCAGCGCCAGGATCAGGACGGCGCACAGCGCGACCTGGCTGAGGATCGTGGTCCAGGTGAGGCGGATCCAGCGTTGCCGCACCAGCACGATCGTCTCCTGCCGGAACTTCACCGCCCGGTCACCCATGTCGGTGACGGGCTCCTTCCGGAACAGATGCTTCACACCGGAGACCACCCGGCCCAAGAACTCACCGACCTTGCGTGCCATGGCCTCGCTTCGGAAGACGAGCGTGAGCAGCACGACGGCGACCACCAGCACGGCGACGCCGACCGCGGCCAACGACACGAGTCGCGCGCTGGTTTCCCCGGTCAAGACCAGGAGCGCCAAAGCGATCACCGGCAGCGCGAGCTTCGTGAAGATGTTCCAGATGCCGGTGACGCCGATGTACAAGGTGGTCTCCGCCGGAGTGAACCCCCATGAGCCCAACATGGCGAAGGTCACGCCCAAGGCGATCGCGCCACCGGCCGGCAAGGTGTTGGCGACGGAGGTGGGTGTCTGCGTGAGGACGGCCGCTTGCCAGAACCCGAGCCCCGGCAGCGCGGCGAGGTTCGCGAGCCAGTACGTCACCAGGTTGAGGAACGTCACCGCCACCAGGGACCCGATCTCGAGCATCGTGAGATCGCCGAACGCTTTGGCGACATCGCTGTAGTCGGCGAACTTCGGGATCGCGAACGCGAAGATCCCGACCACGATCACCAGACCCACCACGAACGTGGCGATCTGCTTCGGCCCGATCTTGCGTTTGGGGTGAGGCTGCTCGGTCCCGGTCCCGGTCACGGTCTCGGTCTCGGCGGGTTCCCCCACGCCGGCGTCGCCGGTCGGGATCGGCGGGTCCTGGGGCATGCGGCGAACCTTACGTCACCAGCGCCACAGGCGCACCCCGACGTCGCCGGCCACCAGCACCAAGGTCAGTCGCACCGCCCAGGAATCGCCGGTGGTGGCCGCGACGGCCAGCGCCCCGACAGCGATGACGACCGCCAGCACCTTCGCGACGGTCTTAGTGGAGCCTGTGTCTCGTCCGGCTTCCATGGGTCGATCCCTCCCATCGATCGGGTCCCGGGAGCATGCGTCCAGGACGGCCGCAGGACGGGAGCCTATGCGCTGCAGGGCGATACACGCAAATCCGACCTGAGAGGTGGACTTATGCAGCGAGGCGGCGGTACCCTGGATGTGCTCACCGGATCCGTCCGGACGGAAAGCGCAACGCATCAGGCCGGGAGGCATCGACGTGGTCGTCAGCCAGGAAGAACACCTCAAAGCACTCGACACGGGCTATCGATTCGACTGGAAGGATCCGTCGCACGCGGTCTTCGAGCCCAAGCGCGGTCTGAGCCCGCAGGTCGTCGAGGAGATCTCTGCTCTCAAGAACGAGCCTGAGTGGATGCGCAAGATCAGGCTGAAGTCACTGCGCTACTTCGACATGCGTCCCATGCCGTGGTGGGGCGCCGACCTGTCCGACATCGACTTCCAGAACATCTACTACTTCATCCGCTCGACCGAGAAGCAGGCCGCCAACTGGGACGAGTTGCCCGAAGACATCAAGGGAACCTGGGACAAGCTCGGCATCCCGCAGGCGGAGCAGAAGTACCTGGGTGGGGTGAGCGCTCAGTACGAGAGCGAGGTCGTGTACCACAAGATCAAGAGCGAGCTCGACGACCTGGGCGTGCTCTTCACCGACATGGACACCGCGTTGCGCGAGTACCCCGACCTGGTTCGAGAGCACTTCGGAACGGTGATCCCTCCCAACGACAACAAGTTCGCCGCGCTCAACACCGCCGTGTGGTCGGGCGGGTCGTTCATCTACGTACCCCCCGGCGTGCAGGTCGACATCCCGCTCCAGGCGTACTTCCGCATCAACGCCGAGAACATGGGTCAGTTCGAGCGCACGCTGATCATCGCCGACGAGGGCAGCTACGTGCACTACGTCGAAGGCTGCTCGGCCCCGATCTACACCAGCGACTCGCTGCATTCGGCCGTCGTCGAGATCAAGGCCAAGAAGGGCGCCCGGGTGCGCTACACCACGATCCAGAACTGGTCGACCAACGTGTACAACCTGGTCACCAAGCGGGCGGTCGCCGAGGAAGACGCCGTCATGGAATGGATCGACGGCAACATCGGCTCCAAGGTCACCATGAAGTACCCGTCGATCTACCTCATGGGCAAGGGTGCTCGAGGTGAGGTGCTGTCGGTCGCGTACGCGGGCAAGGGGATGCACACCGACGCCGGCGGCAAAGCGATCCACGCCGCGCCGTACACCACCAGCGTCATCACGTCGAAGTCCGTTTCCAAGGACGGCGGACGCACCGGCTATCGGGGCCTGATCCGCGTGGAGCCCGACGCCCACCACGCCAAGTCGACCGTGCGCTGCGACGCGCTGATCCTGGACGACGAGAGCCGCTCCGACACCTACCCCTACATCGAGGTCGAAGAAGAGACCGCCGCGCTCGGCCACGAGGCCACGGTCTCCAAGGTCGGCGACGACCAGCTCTTCTACCTGATGAGCCGCGGGCTGTCCGAGGTCGAAGCCACCGCCATGATCGTGAACGGCTTCATCGAGCCCATCACGCGTGAGCTGCCCATGGAGTACGCCGTCGAGCTGAACCGCCTCGTCGAGCTCCAGATGGAAGGCTCCGTCGGCTAGGACCCGCCGTGCACACCGTCGAGCTCGTCCAGCGGCAGCTCGACGAGGCGTATCGCATGATCCGAGATCGGGTGGAGGGGCTCTCCGAGGAAGAATTCTGGTGGGCGCCCGTCGACGATGCCTGGACCGTGCGAGAGACGGAGCGCGGCACGTGGGCGGCGGACTACGAGGAACCGGATCCGGTCCCCGCGCCGATCACCACGATCGGCTGGCGCCTCGTCCACGTCGCCGAGTGCAAGCTCATGTACCACGAACACGCCTTCGGTGAGGCGCGCCTGACATGGCCCGAACTCGACAGTCCGCACACCGCGGTCGAGGCGATCGACGCGCTCGAGCGCGGTCAGGAGCTCATCGCGGCCGACCTTCGATCGCTCGATGACGGTGGGCTCGAACGGCCCGTGCGCACGAACTGGGGTGAGACCTGGCCGGCGTGGCGCATCCTGTGGACGATGATCCATCACGATCTGTGGCACGGTGGCGAGATCGGAGCGCTGCGAGACCTGTACCGGGTGCGGCACGACGCTCGGTTGGGTGAATCCGACCTCCCAGGTAGCATTTAGTTCGTGAGCACCGAGATCAGGCCGGAAACCACCACCTTCGACGAGCGCGCGCTCGCCGCCCTGCCCGAGGTGGCCGGGTTCACCGGCGACGTGCGCAGGCAGGCGTTCGCCGACTTCCAAGCGCTGCCGATGCCGAGCCAGGAGACCGAGGAGTGGCGCTACACCGACCTGTCCGCCTTCGAGCTCACGCACACGCCCTACACGCCCGGTGGACGAGCCGACAACCTCGACGGCGTGCCCGGCGAGATCCTGGCAGCGGCCGGCGACATCGGTGAGCGGGCGGGCATGCAGATCCAGCACGACTCCGACGTGATGGTGAGCCATCTGGAGCCCGCCCTGGAAGACAGAGGCGTGATCTTCACCGACCTCGATGTTGCGGCCGCCGAGCATACCGACCTGGTTGAGCGCTATCTCCACGACTTGGTGCCCGCCAAGCGCACCAGGTTCACCGCACTGCACGCGGCGTTCCGTACCGGCGGGACGTTCCTTTACGTTCCCCGCGACACCAAGGTCGACCTGCCGCTGCAGACGCTCACCTACGTGGACGTCGACGGGGCGGCCGTGTTCCCGCACACGCTGATCGTGGTGGAGGCGGGCGCCGAAGTGACGTTCATCGAACGGTTCGCCTCGCCCGATCTCACCCGCGCGTTCAGCGACGCGGTCACGGAGATCCACGTGGGCGACGGGGCGCATGTGCGCTATGCCGCGATCCAGGATTGGGGCGCCGGCATGACCCATCTGGCGATCCAGCGTTCCCGAACCGGCCGCGACGCGGATCTTCGCACGCTGAGTCTGGGGTTCGGCGCCGACCTGGCTCGTACCGAGACCGAGGTCGAGCTCGCCGAGCCCGGAGGGTTCAGCGAGCAGCTCGGCGTGTTCTTCGCCGACGAGGAGCAGCACTTCGACCACCGCTCGACCCAGGAGCATGTGGCGCCCAACTGCCGCAGCGATCTGCTCTACAAGGGGGCGCTCCGGGACAGCTCCCGCGCCGTCTACTCCGGGTGGGTCTACGTCCGGCCAGGCGCGCAGAAGACGGACGCCATGCAGACCTGCCGCAACATCGTGCTCAGCGAACACGCCAAGGCCGACGCCATCCCGAACCTGGAGATCGAGGCCAACGATGTGAAGTGCGGGCATGCCGCCAGCGTGGGTCCGGTCGAAGAGGAGACGCTCTTCTACCTGGAGTCGCGCGGCATCACGCGCGACGAAGCGGAGCGGCTCATCGTGACCGGGTTCTTCCAGGAGGTGCTCGATCGCGTCCAGATCGACGAGGTGCGTGAAGGCGCCGAGGCCGCCATCGCCGCCGAGTTGGAGCGAGGCATCCGATGAGCCCGGCCGTGCGGGTGTGCGAGACCACGGACGTGCCGACGGGCGAGGCGCGCCGTTTCTCTCTGGAGGGCCGCGAGGTCGCCGTCGTGAACCTGGGCGAGGAAGGGTTCCGTGCGCTGGACGCGGTCTGCAGCCATGCCCACTACTTCTTGGACGAAGGCGAGGTCGACGTCGACTTCGAGACGATCGAGTGCCCCAAGCACGGGTCCACCTTCGATCTGAACTCGGGCAAGCCTCGCACCTTGCCGGCCACCCAGCCCGTCGATGTGTTCCCCGTGAGCGCGGACGGCGACGACATCCTGATCGAGATGTGAGGAGCCGACAGAATGACTGACGACACGACGACACACACGGCGGCAACCCTGGAGGTCCACGATCTGCACGCCTCGGTGGAGGGCAAGCAGATCCTGAACGGCATCGACCTGGTGGTGCGGCAGGGGGAGACCCACGCGCTGATGGGCCCCAACGGTTCCGGCAAGTCCACCCTGAGCAACGTGATCATGGGCCGTCCCGGCTACGTCATCACCGAGGGCCGCGTGGTCTTCAACGGTGAGGACATCACCACCTTGACACCTGACGAGCGCGCCAAGCGAGGTCTCTTCCTGGCGATGCAGTACCCCACGGAGGTGCCGGGGGTCAGCGTCGTGAACTTCCTGCGCACCGCCTACCAGGCGGTGAAAGGCGAGCAGATCAGCGCGCTGGCGTTCCGCAAGCACATGAAGGCCCAGATGGACCGGCTCGGCATCGAGGACGCCATGGTGAACCGCTACGTCAACCAGGGGTTCTCCGGCGGTGAGAAGAAGCGCAACGAGGTGCTGCAGCTGGCCGTGCTCGAGCCGCAGATCGCGATCTTGGACGAGACCGACTCGGGGCTCGACATCGACTCGTTGAAACTGGTGGCCGAAGGCGTGAAGGAGCTCGTCGGGCCCGGCCTCGGCGTGCTGCTCATCACGCACTACCAGCGCATGCTCAACTACATCACGCCCGACCGTGTTCATGTGATGCTGCTCGGGCGTATCGTGAAGTCAGGCGGCCCGGAGCTGGCGCACGCCCTGGAGGAGAAGGGCTATGAGGGCGTGCGCAGCGAACTGGGCTTGACCGAGGACGACGTCGCCGAGGCGGGATGATGAACGAGCACAAGCACACGTTGGACGTCGAGGCGGTCCGGCGTGATTTCCCGATCCTGTCGCGCACGGTGGGCGACCACCCGCTCGTCTACCTCGACAGCGCCGCCACCAGCCAGAAGCCGAACCAGGTGATCGACGCCGAAGCCGACTTCTACCGTCATCACTACGCCAACGCGCATCGCGGGATCCACATGCTTGGCGAGGAGGCCACCGAGGCCTACGAAGGCGCTCGCGCCACCGTGGCTCGTTTCCTGGGCGCACCATCGCCTGAGACGATCGTGTTCACGCGTGGGGTCACCGAGTCGCTCAACCTGGTCGCCCAGGGGTGGGGACGGAAGTTCCTGGGTGACGGCGACGAGATCCTGATCACCGAGATGGAGCATCACTCCAACATCGTGCCGTGGCAGATGACCGCGGCGGTCACGGGCGCGACGCTGCGGTACATCCCGCTCACCGACGACGGCCTGCTCGACCTGTCCGGGCTCGGGTCCCTGCTCACCGAGCGAACGAAGATCGTCAGCGTCACCGGCATGTCGAACGCGCTGGGCACGATCACGCCCCTGCGCCAGCTCGCCGATGCCGCGCACGCCGTGGGTGCCGTGATCGCGGTCGACGCCGCCCAACTCGCGCCGCACCTGTCGATCGACGTTCAGGCTCTCGACGTCGACCTCCTGTGCTTCACCGGCCACAAGATGCTCGGCCCCACGGCCAGCGGCGGCCTCTACGGCACGGTCGAGATCTTGGAGGCCATGGACCCCATGCTGGGCGGCGGCGAGATGATCCACGAGGTCTTCCCCGACCACAGCACGTACAAGCCGTCGCCGTTCAAGTTCGAAGGCGGCACGATGCCGTTGGCTCAGCAGGTCGGCCTGGCCGCCGCGATCGACTACCTGGAGGATCTGGGCATGGACGCCGTCCGCGCCCACGAGGAGGAGATCACCCGCTACGCGCTCGACCGCTTGCTGGACGCGGGCGCCACGATCTTCGGCCCCAAGGACGCGAGCATCCGCGGGGGAGCCGTGAGCTTCTGGTTCAAGGACGTGCACCCGCACGACCTGGCCACGATCGTGAACGATCAGGGGATCGCGATCCGTGCCGGGCACCACTGCGCGCAGTTGGTCATGCGCCGCTACGGGGTGCCGGCCACGGCCCGCGCTTCGTTCTACGTGTACAACACCACCGGCGAGGTGGATGCGCTGATCGACGCGCTCGACCACGCGCAATCCATCTTCAGCTGACCGAGAGAGGCAACTGTGGCGCTCGACGACATCTACAAGGAAGTCATCCTGGACCACTACAAGAGCCCCCGGAACAAGCGGGAGCTGCCCGAGGCCGAATTGCAGTGCCATGCCAACAATCCGCTGTGCGGTGACGAGATCACCGTGTACGCGCACGTGGAGAACGACGCGGTGGCGGCGGTGACGTTCCAGGGCGCGGGGTGCTCCATCAGTCAGTCGAGCGCGTCGATGATGACCGAGGCCGTCACCGGCGCGCCGGTCGCCGAAGCGCTGAAGCTGGCGTCCGATTTCCGCGGCATGATGGCCGGCGATCTCGAGCCATCCGAGGACGAGTTCGGGGATCTGGTGGCACTGAAGGGCGTGGTGCAGTACCCCATCCGCATCAAGTGTGCGGTCCTGGCGTGGGACGTGCTGCAGGATGCGCTCGATGGCGCGGGCAGCGCCAGCGGCGCACAGCCCCACGCGTCGGGCTAGCTCGGCACGTCCCTCTTCTCGACCGCCGCGAGGGATTCGCCCGCGGCTTTGACAGCATCTAGGCTGGCGCGATGCCGCGCCTGAAACCGTCCTTGGACTGGCTTCTCGTGTTGGTGCCGGTCGCGATCGTGCTCGAGGTCGTGGGGGGTGCCGACCTGGCGATCTTCTTGACGTCCGCCGCTGCGATCCTGCCGTTGGCAGGCCTGATCGGCCGGTCCACCGAGCAGCTCGCGCTGCACACGGGACCGCGCATCGGCGGGCTCATCAATGCGACGTTCGGCAACGTCACCGAGCTCATCATCGCGTTCTTCTTGATCCTGGATGACAAGACCGAGATCGTGAAGGCTTCGCTCACAGGATCGATCATCGGCAACCTGTTGCTGGTGCTGGGGTTGTCCTTCCTCCTGGGCGGCTTGCGCCATTCGGAGCAGCATTACAGCGCCGGCGCGGCGTCCGTGCACTCCACGTCGCTCGTCTTGGCGGTGACCGGCTTGTTGATGCCGGCCTTGTTCGCCCTGGGCTCCAACGGGGAGAACCTCCTGGAACGCGAGGTGGTCAGCGGCATCGTCGCTGCGGTGCTGATCGCGCTCTACGTCGCCGCCCTGGTGTTCACGCTGGTGACGCACGAGCACCTGTTCCACGTGCCCGACGAAACCGAGGAACCGGTGTGGTCCCGTCGGAGGGCCACCGGCATGCTCCTGCTGGCGACCGGCCTGGTGGCGTTGATGTCGGAGTTCCTGGTGGGGTCGCTGGAACCCGCGCTCGACGACATCGGCATCTCGGAGTTCTTCGTCGGCCTGATCCTGATCCCCATCATCGGCAACGCCGCGGAACATTCCTCGGCGGTCCTGTTCGCCCTCCGCAACAAGGTGGACGTCACATTGGAGATCGCGATCGGCTCCTCGACCCAGATCGCGTTGTTCGTAGCGCCCGCGCTGGTGTTCATCTCCCTCGCGGTCGGGCACCCGATGGACTTCATCTTCTCGACATTCGAGGTGGCGGCGGTGGCGCTATCGACCATCCTGGTGTTCATGATCTCCAGCGACGGACGGAGCAACTGGCTCGAAGGAGCTCAGCTCACGGGCGCCTACATGATCATGGCCATCTCCTTCTTCTTCGTGGAGCACCTGTGAGCACCGGGCCGAGCGCGGTCCGGGTGAGGTGGTTCACAGTGGTGCTGCTGACCTGCCTCGCCTCCGCGATGCTGTCGGGGGCTGCGTCGGCGCAATTCACCGAGCAGATCAACCGATACGACGTCTCGATCGAGATCCAGGGCGATGGATCGCTGCTGATCACCGAACGGATCGACTACGACTTCGGCGTGGCCGAAGACCGTCACGGCATCTACCGAGATGTGCCCACGAGCTTGCGGTACGACGACACGTACGACCGGGTCTACCCATTGACCGTCGAGTCGGTGACCGCCAGTGCCGGAGCGTCGGCCGATTACGAGGTCGAAGACATCGGTGGCGGCAACACCCGGATCAAGATCGGGAACGCCGACGAAACGGTCTCGGGCGCGCACGTCTACACGGTCGTCTACCGCGTGGACGCGGCGATGAACGGGTTCGCAGACCACGATGAGCTGTACTGGAACGCGATCGGCACCGAGTGGTCGGCCCCGATCCTGCGCGCGCGGGTGCAGGTCACCGCCCCCGCACCGATCACCGACACCGCCTGTTTCCGCGGTGTCATCGGCAGCGCCCTGGCCTGCGACGTGAGCGAGGCAGACGGTGAACGAGCTCGGTTCAGCCAGGCCGGCCTGGGCCCCTACGAGGGCATGACGGTCGTGGTGGCATTGCCGCAGGGAACGGTCGATAGCACCGCGCCGATCCTGACGGAACGCTGGAGCCTCCAGCGCGCCTTCACCCTGTCGCCTGTGACCGGAGGGCTCGCCGGCGTACTGCTCGTGGGAGCGGTGGGAGCGGTGGGCGCGGTGATGTGGCGAGGACGAGACCGGCGGTTCCGTGGGTCTCCGATCGATCAGGTGATGGGCAACCCGGACGGCAGCGACGAAGCCGTGCCGCCGTTCGACGCGGACAGCGAGGCACCGGTGGAGTTCGCGCCTCCCGGCGACATGCGACCCGGCCAGATGGGGACCCTGCTCGATGAGCAGGCGAACACGTTGGACGTGTCCGCCACGATCGTCGATCTCGCGGTGCGTGGACATCTGATGATCCAGGAGATCCCCAAGGAAGGCTGGTTCGGCAAGCCCGACTGGACCCTGATCCGTCTGGACGAGGCGGATGAAGGGCTGCTCACCTATGAGCGACGCCTGCTGGATGGGCTGTTCCGCGACGGCAGCGAGGTGACCATCTCAGGACTGCGGGCCACCTTCGCGAAGCGGCTCGAAGGCGTGGAGGAATCGATGTACGTCGACGCCGTCAACCGCGGCTGGTTCCGGGTCCGTCCCGACAAGGTCCGCGAATCGTGGAGGAACCGAGGGATCGTGCTGTTGCTGGTGGGCGCCGTGATCACGTTCGTCCTGGCCCGGTGGACAGACTTCGCTCTGCTGGGCATCCCGGTGATCGTGGCGGCGCTCTTGATGATCATCTGCAGCAGCCGGATGCCGTCTCGCACCGCTCACGGGACCGCCATGCTGCGCCGGATCCGCGGCTTCCGTCGTGTCATCGAGACGGCCGAGACGCACATGTCGCAGTGGGCCGAGAAGGAGCTGGTCTTCACGCGGTTCCTTCCCTACGCCGTGGTCTTCGGATGCACCGATCGATGGGCGCGAGCCTTCGAAGGACTGGGGGTGCAGCCCGACACGTCGTGGTACGTGTCGCCACGGCCGTTCGTGTTCGCCGAGTTCGGCGAGTCCATGGACGGATTCGCGGTCACCACCGGAGGCACGATCGCCTCGACCCCGTCGGGCTCGGGTTCCAGCGGCTTCGGAGGTGGTGGATTCTCCGGCGGTGGCGGCGGCGGCGGCGGGGGCGGGAGCTGGTGACCAGGATCGTCTTCTCCGAAGATGGACGCGATTTCCAGCGCCGGGGCTGGACCGAGCTGGTCGAAGCCGACCCGGCGGGCACCGTCTTCCACACGCCGGCCTACCTGAAGCTGTATTGGGAGGAGTTCGGCGAGACCCCCGAGCACCTGCTGTTGGCGTTCGCCGAGGAGGATGACGGCACGCAGGTGGGCGCGGTGGCGTTCGAGCGGATCGACGAGACCCTGCGGTTCCTGGGTGGTACGGAGGTCACCGACTACATGGGGCCGGTGGGCCTGCCCGACCGGCAGGACGCGATCGCGAAGGAGCTCTGGTCTGGCCTGCTCACCCGGCAGGACTGGAGCGCCGCCGACCTGCGGGGTCTGCTCGAGGTGCACCCCTGGCTCGGGGCGCTTCGAGACGCGGCCGCCGCCCAAGGGCTGTCGGTAGAAGAGTCCGACGACCAGAACGGGGTCGCGCCGTACCTGCCGCTGGCGACGACGTGGGACGGCTACCTGGAGTCGCTGTCCTCCAAGGCCCGGCACGAGATCAAGCGGAAGGCCCGCAAGCTCACGGAGGAAGCCGGTCCCTACCGCATCGTCACCGCGACCAGGGAGACCCTCATCGGGCTGCTGGATCGGTTCGTGGAGCTCCATCGCTTGTCCGAAGGCCCCAAGGGAGTGTTCATGGTGCCCGGCATGGAGATCTTCTTCAGGCGTCTGGGTGAGGCCTTCTGTGCCGACGGGGTCTTCCGGATGACGTTCATCGAGGTCGACGGACAGCTGGCGGCGGGCACGATCGGCTTCGAGTTCGGCGGTGAGTCGCTGCTCTACAACTCGGCGTTCGACCGGGCGTGGGGCAACCTGGCGCCGGGCATGGTCCTGGTGGGTGAGGACATCCGCCTCGCGATCGAGTCGGGCTGCTCGGCGTTCGACATGCTGAAGGGCGACTATCAGTACAAGTACCGCTTCGGCGCCGAGGCACGAGCCGTCAAGCGGTTGGTGGTGACGCGGTAAGCGCAGCGTCAGGCGGGGTCGATCCGCCCCGTCGCCAAGGTGGCGCCGTCGGCGCCGGTGAGCGTGATCCGTTCGAAGGGCGCGAGGTCGACCGACGTCACGAGCCATCCGTATCCGTCCCCATCGCGGTCGATCGACACCGGCCACGTGTCCAGGGTCCGGCCGTCGGAGGCGCGGAGCGTGGCGGTCGCCTCGCCGGACACGCCTGACGTTCGAACGAAGACCAGGACCCACGACTGATCGACGTGTGAGTCGTAGACCACGACGCTGCCCTCCAACGGCTGGTTGCCACTGGGGGTCAGCTCTCCCAGCCGGAAGTCCTTGCCTCCCAGGGTCTGTAGGAGCCGGTCGTAGCTCTGCGCTCCGGCGGCAGCGACCTGTGCGTGCCGGGTCTGGATGACGGCGACGCTCACGGACGCGATCAGCAGCAGGACGGTGGCCGCCGCGGCCACCAGCATCCATGCGGGCCGTCGCGTGGCACCTCGCGACTCGTCGAGATCTCGCCACTCTTCCTGAAGCACAGCTCGGACCCGGTCCTGGAGCTCGGGGGGAGGCTCTCGATCGTGGGCCGCCCGAGCGAAGAGCCCCAGTCCGTCGCTGAGGTCGTGCACCTCACTTCGGCATGCGGCGCACCCGCGCAGGTGCCGGCGGACGATGCGGTCGTCGTCGTCGCTCAGCGTGCCCAGCACGTGCTCGGCCGCCCGCTCGCGGACCCCGTCACACGTCGTCACGAAGGTCCTCCGACATCGCCTCTCGCAGGCGCAGCAGGGCGGTGCGGATCCTGGTCTTGGCGGTCCCGACCGGGATGCCTTCCATCTCGGCCACCTCGGCGCTCGATCTGCCGCCGAAGTAGGCCAGTTGCAGCGCCGCCCGTTGCTCGGCGCTGAGCTCGGACATGGCGCGGCGGGCTCGGTCGGCGAGGTCGCCCGTGGCAGCCATCTCATCGGGTCCGGCGCCGGGATCCTCCTCACGGGGAGTGCCCGTGGCGTGCAGCGACCGCGCCTCCAAGACGCGGCGGCGGAGCGAATCGATGGCCAGCGAACGCGCCATGAGCAGCACCCAAGTCTCCAGCTTGCCCCGGCTGGTGTCATACCGGTCAGCGCTGCGGAACAGCTTCACGAACGTGTCCTGCACCAGATCCTGGGCCGCCGCATCGCCGCCGAGCATCACGATGCCCAGGCCGTAGATCCTGGATGAGAACCGTTCGTACACGATGTCGGCTGCTCCCTGGTCACGCGCGGCGAACGCGCGCATCAGCGCAGCGTCATGCTCCGGCTCCCGAACGTTCACTCGTGGCACGCTACTCCCAAGCACTACGAACGAACCCCACCCCAGGTTCAACCCCCGAATCCGCCCAAGACCATCTCGCTCGACGTGGGTCGCCGCGGGGCGCGCGCCGGCGGCAGCGCTTCCCTCGCTCGCTCGCTTCGCTCGCATCGCTCAGTCCGGATGCTGCCTCTGGCGCGACCCCGCGTCGTTCCCACCACCGGCCGTGTGCGAGCCTCCCCGCCGAGCGCGGCGGGTCCTGCGCCTCTTCTAGGGAAAGGCGCGGAGGTGGCGGAGGATGAGTTCGCTGAGGTCGCGTTCGCCGCCGAGGACGACGTTGCCTGAGAGGAGGGCGTCGTCGACCTTGAGGCGCTGGCCTGCGACCAGGGCCAGCTGGGGGGCGCGTCCGACCAGCTGGGCGTCGGGCTTCTTCTCGCCGGCCGGCATCTCGCCCGATCCAAGGCCCCAGTGCCAGTCGCCTTGACCGGCGCCGTCGACCTGCACCTCGACCGAAAGTCCCGACAGGTCGTAGCCGGAGCGTCCGAGCGACCAGGGGAGCATGCGCACGGCCATGTCGATCGTGAGGTAGATCGGCCAGTGCTGCCATTGGGGGCCGAGACCGTTCGTGGCTCGCATGTCTTCGCCGTGCAACCACCATTCCACCACCCGGGTCTGCACCAGGTAGCGAGCGGCGATGGGTCCCTCAACGTAGTCGAAGCGACGCTCGGCCCAGTCCTGGTCCGAGATGGTGGCGCTGTGCGACAGGAACGAGTCCGCCGCCTGTCCCCAGGTGGTGAGCACCTCGCGGGTGTCCTGTCCGGAACGACGGTTGACGGTCCAGGCGTTGAAGACGTCCAGGTCGAACGGAGCCTCACCCAGGCCGGCCCGGAACTCGTCGAGCTCCACCGTGGGTTCGTCGGCGACGAGCTGGGCGGCGATCGTGTCGCCGGCAGCGAGGTGGGCCATGACGTCACGGTTCCACCAGCCGTCGGCGGCGCTCGGTTGCTCCCACGTCTCGGGGCCGGCGTACTGGATCGTGCGTCCCAGGCGCTGGCGCTCGGCGTGCGCCACACCGAGGAGCTGCTCACGATCCAGACTCACGATGCCGATCCCTTCCGGTCCTGGCCCTTGGCGTTCTGGGCCACGTTCATCGGGCCCGGCTCCCACGGAGCGGCCCGTCGGCGCGGATTGTACATTCGCCGGATGCGCATCCTGGTCGCGCCCGACAAGTTCAAGGGCACCGTGACCGCGCGACAGGCATGCGACGCCTTGACGACCGGCTGGTCCCGGATCCGGCCGGACGACCGTCTCGACGTCGTTCCTATGGCCGACGGTGGCGAAGGCACGATGCAGGCGCTGGTCGACGCGCTCGGCGGCCGGCTGGTGGCAGCCTCCGTGGCGGGTCCGCTCGGCGACGAGGTGAAGGCGGAGTTCGGGCTGGTGCCCACGCCCGCCGGCGTGCTCGGCGTCGTGGAGATGGCCAGAGCTTCGGGGCTCCAGCTCCTCGGCGGGGCGCGGCGCGATCCGACCCGGACCTCGACCCGAGGGACCGGTGAGCTGATGCTCGCTGCCATGGAGGCGGGCGCCGAACGACTGCTGGTGTGCATCGGCGGGAGCGCCACCAACGATGGCGGGGCCGGCATGGCGGAGGCGCTGGGCTTTCGATTCCTCGATACGGCAGGGAACGAGATCTCCCCCGGAGGCGCCGGTCTGCTGCATCTCGCCCTCATCGACGCGACCGGCACCCGTCCCGAGCTGGCCACGATCTCGATCGTCGGGGCCTGCGACGTGGACAACCCGCTGACCGGGCCCTGGGGTGCCAGCGCCGTCTACGGCCCGCAGAAGGGCGCGTCTCCCGATGACGTCATGGTGCTCGATCGAGCCCTGGGTCACCTCGCGGCGGTGGCCGCCCGCGACCTCGGTGTGTCGTTCAAGGATGTGCCAGGGGCGGGCGCTGCGGGGGGCCTCGGGTTCGGCCTGTTGGCGTTCTGTCGCGCCCGCCTTCGCCCGGGAGTAGACGTGGTGATGGAGGCCGTCGAGCTGCCTCGTCGGATCGCCGGCGCCGACCTGGTGATCACGGGGGAGGGGTCGCTGGACGCCCAATCGCTGCGCGGCAAGACGCCGGCGGGTGTGATCGAGGCGTGCCGGCTCGCTCAGGCGCCGGTCGTGGTCGTCTGCGGCCGCACCGAGATCGATCTGGCACCCGTGCCCGTGGTCTCGCTCGTCGATCGCGTCGGAGCTCGCGCAGCCGTCGATGACGCGGCGGCGGCGCTGACGCTGGTGGCCGAAGAGCTCGCGACGCGGGCCGATGAGCTCGTGGCGGTGTCCCGGTGAGCGACGCGATCGAGCGCTTCATGGCGGCGAGTGCGGAACGAGGGTTGACACCGCAGGTTCGCCGATTCCCGCAGGGGACGAAGACGGCGATCGACGCGGCAGATGCCATCGGATGCGACGTGGGCCAGATCGTGAAGTCGCTGGTCTTCATGGCGGACGATCGTGCGGTGCTGGCCCTGACGTCGGGCGCCAATCGCGTGGACGAGGCGGCACTCGCTCGGGTCGCGGGCGCGACGTCCGTGCGCCGCGCGACGCCCGAGGAAGCCAGGGCGCACACCGGGTTCGCGGTGGGTGGCACGCCGCCGTTCGGCCACCCGGTGGACGTCACCACCATCCTGGATCCTCAGCTGCAGCGCTACGATGCGGTGTGGGCTGCGGCGGGCACCCCAGACTCGGTCTTCCCGTTGACGCCCGATGAGCTCCTGCGCGTGAGCGGGGCGCGCATCGTCGATGTCACTGCCGATGTCTCGTAAGATAGAAGGGTCGATCCGCGGGCCCGAGCCGGGCCTGCGCCGGAACAAGGGGACCCCCAGCCATGATCACGCTCACCGAGAACGCTGCCGGCAAGGTCAAGGAACTCCTGGCCGAAGAAGGCCGCGACGACATCGCGCTCCGGGTCGCGGTGCAGCCCGGTGGGTGCTCCGGTCTCCGCTATCAGATGTACCTGGATGACCAGGTCAGCGAGAAGGATCAGGCCGAGGAGCAGTTCGGCGTCCGCATGGTGATCGACAAGATGAGCGTTCCGTATCTCTCTGCCGCGACGATCGATTTCGTGGACACGCTGGAGCAATCCGGCTTCACGATCGACAACCCCGCGGCCCAGGGCGGTTGCGCCTGCGGCAACTCCTTCCACTAGACCCGCGCCCGCCCCTCGTGGGCTGAGGCTTGTGTCGGTTTCGTCATGGTTCGTGCGGGATGTTTGTGTCCGGCACCGGCAGGCCCTACAGTTTCGAGACTCCCCCTGACGGCCTACACCCGGCCTCCCCCGAAAGGACGACGAACTTCCATGCCCACCGTTCCTGCTCCTCGGCGTGCCCTGGCGTGCCTGCTCACCATCCTCACGCTGGTCAGTGTCTTCGCGCTGACGCTTCCGGGCTCCGTCACCGCGACCGAGCTCTCCCAGACGGTGCTGGTCAACCCGAACCCGGTGAACAACACGCCCCACGTGTTGAACGGTCGGGTCCTGCAGTTCGCCCGCATCGGCACCACGATCTACGTCGCGGGCAGCTTCACGCAGGTGCAGGCATCCGGCGGTGGCCCCGTGCTCAACCGGACCAACGTCTTCGCGTTCGACGTCAACACCGGCGCGATCTCCCCGACCTGGACCCCCAACGTCAACGGGGAGGTCAACTCCCTGCAGGTCATGCCCGACGGCTCGGGCGTTTTCCTGGGAGGCGCGTTCCGCAACGTGGGCGGGGCGGCGAGCCGCGGCGTCGCGAAGGTGCACCCCACCACCGGTGCACGCATCGCATCCTTCTCGGCACCGACCAACGGCAACGTGGCCGCGCTCGCACTCAACGGCTCGCGGTTGTTCGTCGGCGGCAAGTTCTCGGCCATCAAGGGCGTGTCGCGCTCCCGCCTCGCCGCCGTCAACACCACGACCGGCGCCGTGGACGCCGGGTTCAACGTGCCCATCACCGATCCGTACACCTCTGGCACCGCGGTGGAGGTCGCGAAGATGGATGTGACGCCCTCGGGCGACCGCATGGTGATCGTGGGCAACTTCCGCACGGTCGGTGGCCAGACCCGCGTGCAGCTGGCACAGATCGATCTGACGGCGAACGCGGTCGCGACATGGCGCACCGACGACATGGACGTGGGCAGGTGCGCTTCGGTGTTCTACCTGTACCCGCGTGATGTGCAGTACTCGCCCGACGGTTCGTACTTCGCCATGGTGACCACGGGCGCCGGCTACTTCCCCGAGACCCTCTGCGACACCACCACACGGTGGGAGACCTACGAGTCCGGCCCCAACCGCCATCCCACCTGGATCGATTACTCGGGCGGCGACACCCTGTACGGCGTGGCCATCACGGGCGCCGCGATCTACGTCGGTGGACACCAGCGTTGGATGAACAACGCGGCGGTGGGCGACGTTGCCGCCGAGGGCGCGGTAGCTCGCGAGGGCATCGCGGCGCTCGACCCCGTGAGCGGCCGGCCCTTCTCCTGGAATCCCGGCCGCGCGCGCGGCGTGGGCGTGTTCGACATGCTGGCGGTGCCGCAGGGACTGCTGGTGGGCAGTGACACCCAGCGGCTGGGTGGCGAGACGCACCGCCGGGTCGGCATGTTCCCGATCGCTGGCGGCCGGGTGCCGGTCGTGGGTCAGGCGGCAGCCCTGCCCGGCGACCTGTACACGTTGGGCTCGGGGGAGTCGCTGCTGCGGTTCGACGACTTCAACGGCGGACCTCCCGACACCACGCCCGCGACCGTGAACACACCGGGCACGGACTGGTCGACGGCCAGCGGCGCCTTCACGCTGAACGGCCGCCTCTACGCGGGGTTCCAGAACGGCAACCTGGTGTCGTGGGCGTTCGACGGCACCTCGCTGACCGATCAACGGAACGTCCTGGCACAGGCCAACTACGTGCTCGGGCCGGAGTGGATCAGCTTCGCTCCGATGACCGGCATGTACTGGAAGGACGGCCGCCTCTACTACACGCAGCAAGGTGATGACCGGCTCTTCTACCGTTCGTTCTCCGCCGACAGCGGAGTGATCGGCAGCGTCGAGTACGTTGCCGACCCCAACGGCTGGAGCGGTGTGGCCGGCATGACCGAGGCGGGGAACTTCGTGTTCTTCGTCACGGCCGACGGCACCCTGCATCGGGTCGCCGACGACGCGCGAGGGGTGCCGTTCGGCCCCGACACCGTGATCGGCGGTCCCGGCATCGACGGACGAGACTACGGCAACAACGGCATGTTCGTGATCGCCTGAAACCGTTGTCCCGCCGCCGGTAGCCTGCGTCAAGTAGTCTGTGATGGACTAGCGGGCGGCGACGGCGTCGAGCCCTGCCCGGAACCGCTCGGCGATCTGCTCGACCTCGTCGTCGGCGATCACCAGGGGCGGTGACACCGCCACGGCGCCGCCCACCAACGGCCGGATCAGCATGCCGTGGTCGCGACACGCGGCTCCCACCTGCGCTCCCAACGTGGGCTCGTCCGCCAGCAGATCGTGCCGGAGGCTGAAGGCGGCGAGCACCCCCGTGCCGCCGCGGACCTCTTCGACGAGTTCGTGGTCGGCGAGGGGGGCGAGGGCTCCAACCAGGGTCTCTTCCAACGTTCGCGCCCGCGCGCAGAGCGATTCACGCTCGATGATGTCGAGGTTGGCCATGGCGGCGGCCGCGACCGTGGCATGCCCGCTATAGGTGTAGCCGTGGCGCCACATGCCGGCGCCGGGCGCCCAGAACGGCTCGGCCACCCAGGGCGCCGCGACGACGGCGCCCATGGGCAGGTAGCCGCTG
The DNA here is from genome assembly GCA_963821935.1 of uncultured Actinomycetes bacterium. Classification (GTDB taxonomy): domain Bacteria; phylum Actinomycetota; class UBA4738; order UBA4738; family HRBIN12; genus JAOUEA01. Next base: position 137,015 of record CAWGFM010000002.1, read on the forward strand.
GTGATGCCCTTCGCGCACGTGACGATGTCGGGCTCCAACCCGAAGCGGTCCGAGGCGAACCAGTCCCCGCACCGCCCGAACCCGGTGATGACCTCATCGGCGATGAAGAGCACGTCGTGCTCCTTGCACACCGCTCGAGCGGCCTTCAGATAGCCCTCGGGTGGGGGGAACACGCCACCGGCGCCGATCACAGGTTCGCAGAAGAAGGCGGCGACCCGGTCGGGCCCGTCGCGCTCGATCGCGACGCGCAGCGCGTCGGCGTCGTCCCACGCGACCTCGGTGACATCCTCGATTAGCTCGCCGTGACCCGTGGCGTTCGCAGGGATGCCGGCCAGGGATGTGCCCGCGGTGTGCATGCCGTGATAGGCCTTCTCACGTCTGATCAGCACGGTGCGTTCGGGCGCTCCTCGCAGCTGCCAGTAGCGGCGTGCCATCTTGGTCGCGGTGTCGATCGAGTCGGACCCGCCGCTGGTGAGGAACACCTTCGAGTCCGGAACCGGGGCCAGCGCGGCGATGCGCGACGCGAGCTCGTCGGCGGGACGGTTCGTCAGGTCGCCGAACGTCGAGTAGGCCGGGAGCCGTCGCATCTGGGCGGCCGCAGCGTCGGCGATCTCGGTGCGTCCCCAGCCCACGTTGCAGTACCACAGCGACGCCGTGGCATCCAGGTAGGGCCGGTTGTGATCGTCGAAGACCCAGACGCCATCGCCTCGCACGAGCTCGAGCTCCCCGTGGGCTTGCACCAAGGCCATGTCCGCGAATGGGTGCCAGAAGTCGGTCACGATCTCAGTCCGGTTCGTAGGCGAGGTTCTCGCGCAGCCAGCGCTCGGTCTCGGCCACGCTCTGACCTTTGCGCCGGGCGTAGTCCTCGACCTGGTCCTTGCCGAGGCGGCCCACGTTGAAGTACCGCGCCTGCGGATGGGCGAAGTAGATCCCCGCCACGGTGGCGCCGGGGGTCATGGCGCAGGATGTGGTCAGGTCCATGCCGTGATCGCGTGCCCCCAGCAGGTCGAACAATGCGCGCTTGTCGGTGTGGTCGGGGCACGCGGGGTAGCCGAACGCCGGACGGATGCCTCGGTATCGCTCCCGGAGCAGCTCGTCCCCCGACAGGGTCTCCTCCGGCGCGTACCAGGTGCGGCGAACCTGGCGGTGGAGCCATTCAGCGAAGGCCTCGGCGAGGCGGTCGGCGAGCGACTTGACCATGATGGCCCGATAGTCGTCCAGGTCGGCCTCGAACGACTTGGCGAGCTCCTCGACGCCCAGGCCGGCGGTCACCGCGAAGCCCCCCAGATGATCGCGCAGGCCGCTCTCGGGCGGGGCCACCAGATCGGCGAGCGAGCGGTTGGGACGATCATCGTCGCCACCACCTGGACCGGCGGCGTGGTCGACTTGCTGGCGCAGCATGGGGAACACCACGCCGTTGTCCAGCACGATGTCGTCTGCCTCGGCCTGAGCGGGCCAGAACCCATAGACACCGCGTGCCTGGATCGACCCGTCTGCCACGATCTGGTCGAGCAGCTCGGTGCCGTTGGCGAACAGCTCACGTGCCGCCTCGCCCTGCGTGGGATGGTCCAGGATCTGCGGGTATCGGCCCTTCAGCTCCCACGCGGTGAAGAAGAACGTCCAGTCGATGAGCTCTCGGAGGTCGCTGAGCGAGGGTTCGACCACCTGGACGCCGGTGAAGGGAGGAGGGGCGACGTCGGCGGCGACCCACTCGATGGGGGTGCGATTGGCGAGCGCCTTCCGATAGGGCAGGAGCGGTGTGCGCTCCTTCTCGGCGTGGAGCGCGCGCAAGCGGTCCTGGTCGATGCGGTTCTCGGTGTCCAGCGTCTCCTTGCGTCCAGGGTCGAGCAGGTTCGACACCACCCCCACCACGCGGGAGGCGTCGATGACGTGGACCACCGGCTGCTCGTAGGCGGGCGCGATCTTGACCGCGGTGTGCTGGCGGGACGTGGTGGCGCCGCCGATCAGCAGCGGCAGGTCCATGCCACGCCGCTGCATCTCGGTGGCGACGTTCACCATCTCGGTGAGCGACGGGGTGATGAGTCCCGAAAGGCCGACCATGTCCGCCTTCTCCGCCACCGCGGTATCCAGGATGAGCTCGGCGGGCGCCATGACGCCCAGGTCGATGACCCGGTAGTTGTTGCATCCGAGCACGACGCCCACGATGTTCTTGCCGATGTCGTGCACGTCGCCTTTGACGGTGGCGGTGACGAGCGTTCCCTGCGCGCTGTCCGCGATCGACAGGCCGGCGTCGGCCTTCTCCTGCTCCATGAACGGCTCCAGGTAGGCGACCGCCTTCTTCATGGCGCGGGCCGACTTCACGACCTGCGGCAGGAACATCTTGCCGCTGCCGAACAGGTCGCCCACGATCTTCATCCCGTCCATCAGCGGCCCTTCGATCACCTCCAGGGGGCGGTCGTAGGCCTGCCGTGCTTCCTCGGTGTCGTCCTCGATGTAGTCGACGATGCCGTGCACCAACGCGTGCGAGAGCCGGTCCTGCACCGTGCCTTCGCGCCAGGTCAGGTCGTCCTCGCGAGCGAGCCCGCCGCCCTTGACCCCTTCGGCGAAGGTCACCATGCGCTCGGTGGCGTCGGGCCGGCGGTTGAAGATGATGTCCTCGACGTGCTCGAGCAGGTCCTTGGGGATGTCCTCGTAGACCTCGAGCTGGCCGGCGTTGACGATGGCCATGTCCAAACCGGCCGCGATCGCGTGGTACAGGAACGCCGAGTGGATCGCGCGGCGAACCGGCTCGTTACCGCGGAAGCTGAAGCTCAGGTTGGAGACGCCGCCGCTCACGTGCACGCCCGGGCAGTGGCGCTTGATCTCCCGGGTCGCCTCGATGAACGCCTTCGCGTAATCGCTGTGCTCGTCGAGCCCCGTCGCGATCGCCAGGATGTTCGGGTCGATGATGATGTCGGTGGGGTCGTAGCCGGCTTCCTCGGTGAGCAGTCGGACCGCGCGTCTGGCGATCTCGATCTTGCGTGTCACCGTGTCGGCCTGCCCCTGCTCATCGAAGCACATGACGACGACGGCGGCGCCGTAGCGCTTCACGGCTCGCGCCTTGGCCAGGAAGTCGTCCTCGCCCTCCTTCAGGCTGATCGAGTTGACGACCCCCTTGCCCTGGAGGCACTTGAGGCCGGCCTCCAAGGTCTCCCACCGCGAGCTGTCCACCATGACCGGGACGCGGGCGATCTCGGGCTCGGTGGCGATGAGGTTCAGGAAGCGCGTCATCGCCTCCTCGGCGTCGAGCAGGTCGGCATCCATGTTGACGTCGAGCATGTTGGCGCCGCTGCGCACCTGGTCCAGGGCCACGTCGACGGCGGCCTCGAAGTCACCCGATTCGATCAGCCGGCGGAACATGGCGCTGCCGGTCACGTTCTGGCGCTCGCCGATCGTCACGAAGCCGGTGTCGCTGCGGATCGCGAACGGCTCCAGCCCGCTGAACGTGGGGACGCGGTCGTCGAAGCTGGGCACCGTCCGGGGTGGCAGCTCGCGGACCGCCTCGAGGATCGCCACCGTGTGCTCGGGCGTCGTGCCGCAGCAGCCACCCACGATGTTCACCAATCCCGCCTGTGCGAACTCGGCGAGCAGCGCGCTCGTGACATCCGGCGTCTCGTCGTAGCCACCGAACGCGTTGGGCAGCCCGGCGTTCGGGTAGCACGCCACCGGCACGTCGGCCACGCGCGAGAACGCCTCGACGTAGGGTCGCATCTCGGTGGCGCCCAGCGAGCAGTTGATGCCCACCACGATCGGCTCAGCGTGCTCCACCGAAGCCCAGAACGCTTCCACGGTCTGGCCCGAGAGCGTGCGCCCGCTGCGGTCGACGATCGTCACCGAGATCCACCGCGGCAGCTCGGGCGCCACGTCGATCGCGGCCGCGATCGCGGCCTTCGCGTTGAGGGTGTCGAAGATGGTCTCGATGAGCAGGAGGTCGACCCCGCCCTCGCGAAGCGCCGCGATCTGGTCGGCGTAGGCCTGGTACACGGTGTCGTAGGACACGGAGCGGAACGCGGGGTCGTCCACCTTGGGCGAGAGCGACAGGGTGGCGTTGAGCGGCCCCAGTGACCCGGCCACGAACCGGTCGCCGGCGGCGTCGGCCGCCTCCCGTGCCAGCCGTGCGCCCTGCAGGTTCATGTCGCGCACGGCATCCTGCAGGCCGTAGTCACCCTGGCCGATCGAGGTCGCGGTGAACGTGTTGGTGGTGGTGATGTCGGCCCCGGCCTCGAAGTAGGCACGGTGGATCTGGGACACGACCTGGGGCTGGGTGATGTTCAGCAGGTCCGGGTCGCCCTTGACGTCGCGGTCGTGATCGGCGAACCGCTCACCTCGGAACTCCTGCTCCGACAGGCCTCGATCCTGCAGGAGCACCCCCCAGGCGCCGTCGAGCACGGCGATGCGACGCTCCATGAGCTCGGTGAGTCTGGCCGCCGCGTCCATCCATCCACCCTAGCCGCCGGTTCGAGGCTACGACCAGCACGAACGCGGTCTCCAGCCAGCCGGGCCGAGCCAACCGGCCGACGCACCCTCATGGCAGAGACGGCGTCGACCGGGGTAGGCTCCCGCCATGAGTCAGAGTCTGCCGGACATGGTGCGTCGAGAGGCCGGGAAACCGCTCGCTCCGCATCAGCCGGAGCAGGCCCCGCGGCGCACGAAGCGCGAGACCGCGACCGCGCTCGCGGGGGTGCCGATGTTCGCGGGTCTGTCCAAGCGGCATCTGCACCGGCTGGCGGGTGACAGCGACGTCCTGGCGTTCGAGTCCGGACAGACGATCGTCAACGAGGGCGATCCTGGCGAGACCCTGTTCGTCGTCTTGTCGGGTCAGGGCAAGGTTGTGCGCCGCAAGCGCAAGGTCGGTTCGGTGATGCCGGGCGACTTCTTCGGGGAGCTGTCCGCGATCGACGGCGGACCGCGCAGCGCGTCGGTGGTGGCCGAAACGCCCATGGAGGTGCTCCGGCTGTTCCGCAGGACGTTGATGGCGCTCGTCGACGACGAGCCTCAGGTCACGATGAAGCTGCTGGACGGCATCGTTCGGCGGGTCCGCGAGGTCGATCGCGCGCAGAGCCTGGCCGAACGCTCCGGCCAGCTCTAGGCGATCAGCTCGTCCAGCTCCGCGAGCGTCGGAGCATCGAGGGTGATGTCGCCCGCCGCCGCGTTGGCCCGGATGTGGTCGGGGTTGCGGCTGCCGGCGATGGCGCTGGTCACACCCGGTTGCTGCCGGTTCCACGCCAGGGCCATCTGCGCCAGGGAGATGCCGAGCCGTTCGGCCACCGGCCGTAACCGCTCGACGATCGGCAGGGCGCGGTCGAGGTTGCCGGGGCCGAAGACCGGCTCATCCTCTTCGTCCGTGCGCCAGTCCGAAACCGCGAGGGCGCTCTCGCGATCGAACGCCCCGGTCAGCAACCCGAAGGACAGCGGTCCGTACGAGACGACCCCGACGCCGGCCTCCCCGCACCAGGCGATGAGATCGCGATGCTCCAGGTCCAGCATGCTGAAGGGGGGCTGGAGGGAGTCGACGTGGCGGATCACCTGGCATCGCTCGATGAGGTCACGATCGAAGTTGGATACGCCGATCCATCGCACGAGCCCCTCGTCGACCAGCGCGCTCATGGCTCCCCAGGTGTCCTCGATCGCGACGCCGCTCTCGTCGGGCCAGTGCAGCTGGAGCAGATCGATGTGCTCGATGCCCAGGCGCTCCAGGGACGATCGGCACCCGGCTCCCACTTCCTGGGGCCGGAACCCGCTGCCCTCGGGCTGAGGCGCCACCTTGGTGGCGATCAGCACGTCGTCGCGCCGGCCGTCGATCGCCCGGCCCACGAGCCGCTCCGACACCCCGTCGCCGTACACCTCGGCGGTGTCGATCCAGTTGATGCCGGCATCCAGCGCGGCATGCATCGAGGCGATGACGGCGTCATCGGACTCGTTGGGACCCCACTGGGTCCCGCCGGCCTCCCAGGCGCCGAAACCGATCACCGATAGCTCCGGTCCGTTCGAGCCCAGTCGCTGTGTCTGCATGCGGAGAATCTATCGCGAGCGGCAGCGGTGGCCGGTTGTGGCAGTACCCTGGGGTCATGACCAAGGCCGTCCAGGAGAAAGAGCGGATCGTCGTCCGATTCGCCGGCGACTCCGGTGACGGCATGCAGCTGACGGGGGATCGCTTCACGTCGGCCACCGCGGTGCTGGGCAACGACCTGGCGACCTTGCCCGACTTCCCTGCCGAGATCCGCGCTCCGGCGGGCACCGTGCACGGGGTGTCGGCGTTCCAGATCCAGTTCGCCTCGACCGACATCACGACCCCGGGCGACCACGCCGACGTGCTGATCGCCATGAACCCCGCCGCGCTGAAGGCCGACCTGCACACCGTGGAACGTGGCGGCACCGTGATCCTCAACGAGGACGCGTTCACGCAGCGGAACGTGGAGAAGGCCGGGTACGCCGCCGATCCACGGCAGGACGGCACACTCGAGGGCTTCCAGGTGTTCGAGGTGCCCATGACCTCGATCACCGTGCGTGCCACCGAAGACCTGGGCATCGGCAAGAAGGAAGCCGAACGCGCCAAGAACATGTTCGCGCTGGGCATGGTCTCGTGGATGTTCGGCCGCCCCACCGAGACCACGTTGCAGTGGCTGGAGCGCAAGTTCGGCAGCAGGCCCGAGATCTTCGACGCGAACGTCGCAGCGTTCAAGGCCGGCTACAACTTCGGCGAGACCACCGAGCTGTTCGCCCAGTCGTACACCGTCGCGGCGGCGCCGGCGGCGGCGGGCACGTACCGCAACATCGCCGGCTCGGTGGCCCTGTCGTGGGGTCTGGTGGCAGCCGCGGAGCGCGGAGGGCTGACCCTGTTCTACGCCAGCTATCCGATCACGCCGGCCTCCGAGCTGCTGCACGAGCTCAGTCGCCACAAGAACTTCGGCGTGATCACGCTGCAGGCCGAGGACGAGATCGCGGCGGCCAACGTCGCCCTGGGCGCGGCCTTCGCGGGCGACCTCGCGGTGACCGGTACCAGCGGTCCCGGCATGGATCTGAAGGCTGAAACGCTGGGGCTGGCGGTGATCATGGAACTGCCGATGATCGTCGTCGACGTGCAGCGCGGTGGTCCGTCCACCGGCCTGCCCACCAAGACCGAGCAGGCCGACCTGCTGCTGGCCATGTTCGGTCGTCACGGTGAATCGCCGTTGCCGATCGTGGCCGCGGCCTCGCCCGCGGACTGCTTCGCCATCGCCATGGAGGCGGCGCGCATCGCGGTCCGCTACCGCACGCCCGTCATCGTGCTCTCCGACACGTTCCTGTCGAACTCGTCCGAGCCCTGGAAGCTGCCGGCGATCGACGACCTGCCGGTGATCGAGCCCAACTTCGCCGAAGCGAACGCAGCGAGCTCGAACGGCGCGGGGTTCATGCCGTATGAGCGTGACGACAAGCTCGCCCGGCCGTGGGCCATCCCCGGCACCGAGGGGCTGGTGCATCGCATCGGCGGACTCGAGCGCGAAGACGGCACCGGCAACATCAGCTACGACCCCGCCAACCACGAGCGCATGACGCACCTGCGCCAGGCGAAGGTGGACGGCATCGCCGACGACATCCCGGCGCTCGAGGTCGACGATCCCGACGGCGACGCCCAGCTGCTCGTCCTGGGCTGGGGCTCGTCGCTGGGCACGATCCGGGCCGCGAGCCGGCGAGCTCGGGCCGCCGGTCACAAGGTGGCGACGGCGCACCTGCGCCACCTCAACCCGTTCCCGGCCAACACCGGTGACGTGGTCACCGCCTATCCGAAGGTGCTGATCCCCGAGATGAACCTGGGCCAGCTGGCGATGTTGATCCGCGCCAGGTTCCTCGTGGACGCCATCAGCTTCACTAAGGTCCAGGGTCTTCCGATCTTCGCCGAAGACCTGGAGCAGGAGATCCTGCGGGTGCTCGATGAGTGAGATCGCGACGCTGAACAAGAAGGACTTCACCTCCGACCAGGAGGTGCGGTGGTGCCCCGGGTGCGGCGACTACGCGATCCTGTCGGCGGTGCAGGGGTTCATGCCGGAGCTGGGGATCGAGCCGCACAAGACCGTGTTCGTGAGCGGCATCGGCTGCAGCGGACGGTTCACCTACTACATGGACACCTACGGGGTGCACGGCATCCATGGCCGCGCCCCCGCGATCGCCACCGGCATCGCCACCGCCAACCCGGACCTGTCGGTCTGGGTCGTGACCGGCGACGGCGACGGACTGTCGATCGGTGGCAACCACCTGATCCACGCCTTGCGTCGCAACGTGAACCTGAAGATCCTGCTGTTCAACAACCAGATCTACGGGCTGACCAAGGGCCAGTACTCGCCGACCAGCGAGGAAGGCAAGGTCACGAAGTCGACACCGTTCGGCTCGGTCGACCATCCGTTCAACCCGATCGCGGTGGCGTTGGGCGCCGAAGGTTCGTTCGTGGCTCGCACCATGGACAACGATCGCCAGCATCTGACCGAGGTGTTGCGACAGGCCGTGGCCCACCGGGGAACCGCCTTCGTCGAGATCTATCAGAACTGCAACGTGTTCAACGACGGGGCGTTCGACCTGCTCCGGGAGAAGTCGCAGGCGGTGCACCACCAGATCAGGCTGGTCGACGGCGAGCCCATCATCTTCGACGAAGGCACGAAATGCGTCATCGTCGGTGACAACGGCCGACTGCAGGTGCACCCGACGAGCGAGGTCGACCCCGACCGCATCGTGGTCCATCAGGCGGGCGGGCGGCCGTCGCTCCCGTTCGGGTTGGCCCACCTGTCGCTCGGACCGCATGAGGCCACCTGCTTCGGCGTGTTCCGCAACTTCGAACGCCCGGTCTACGGCGAGGCGATGTACGCGCAGCTGCAGAGCGTCCAGGAACGCTTGGGCAAAGGGGACCTGGAGAAGCTCCTGAACGGCGGCGACACCTGGACGGTGGGCTAGCGAGGTCACCTCGCCGCTCCGGTCGGCTCAGGGCTGCTCCGGGGGACGGAACTTCGCGAGCGCCGCCGTCGAAACCTCCTCGACCTGCTGCAGCTCCTCGACCATGCCGGGAAGGACGGCGAGGAGTGCGTCGACGTCGTCTGCCGTACTGGTCGGGCCCAGGCCGATCCGGAAGGCGCTGATGTTGGGCAGGCCCAGTCGTTCGAGCACCGGTGAGGCGTCCTCGGGCCGGCCGTTGCACATGGAACCCGCACCCAACCGCAGGCCGCGATCGTCCAGAGCCATCATGAGGGTCGCAGCGTCGAGCCCGTCCACGCTGAAGCAGACGAGATGTGGCGTGCGGTGGGTCGGGTGCCCGTACACATGGGCACCGGGCACCGAAGCCTCGATGCCCTCCCGAAGGGTCGCGGTGAGTGCCCATTGCGTGGCGGCGGCATCGCCCATGGAAGCCAGGGACACCGACAGCGCGGCCGCCATGGCGGCGATGCCCGGTGTGTTCTCCATGCCGGAGCGCCGTTTGCGCTCCCGGTCGTCACCGCACGGATACGCGGTGACACCGACCCCACGCCGCACGTAGAGCGCCCCGACGCCCGGCGGTCCGCCGAACTTGTGCGCCGACAGCGACAGCAGATCCACGCCGAGCCCGTCGACGTCGACCGGCAGGCGCCCGACCGTCTGACACGCGTCGGTGTGGAACCGAACGCCGGCCTCGCGCGCCAAGCGGGCCGCCTCGCCCACCTGCTGCATCGTGCCCAGCTCGTGGTTGGCGTGTTGCACGCTGGCCAGCAAGGTGCCGGGGACCCGGATCTCGGCGGCGAACCGATCCATGTCCATCACGCCGACGTCGTCGGCCGGGATCTCCACCAGCTCGAACCCGTCGCTGGCCAGCACGTTGCCGACGCCGCCGACGGAGGGATGCTCCACGGCGCTCACGACCACCCGGCTCCCCAGCTCGCGCATGGCGCGCACGCCGCCCCAGATCGCCAGGGCCACAGATTCCGTGCCACCCGATGTGAACACGATCTCGTCGGCCTGGGCGCCGATGGCGGCCGCCACGGCCTCGCGACCCTCGTCCAGCATGGATCGCGCGAGCCGGCCGGGCCCATGGATCATGAGCGGGTCGCCGAAGGTGTCGGCGGCGGCGATGAACGCCTCACGGGCCTCGGGCAGCAGCGGGGTGGCCGACGCCGCGTCCAGATAGATCGTGCTCACCATCTCCACAGACTATCCGTGGCTCGGCAACGGAACGTCAGGGCGTGAGCGGTTCCTTGTCCTTCAGGAACGCGGCCCAGTAGAGGACTCCCGCGATGATGCCCCCTGCGATGGGGCCGACCAGCCACACGTACCAGTCGGACCAATCGGTCGTGGCGAGCGCCGGGCCGAGCCAGCGTGCAGGGTTCATGGCGGCGCCCGTGTAGGGGCCGAAGGCCATGATGTCGAACGCGATCACCAGGCCGATCGTCAGCCCTGCCGTCTTCGCGAAGGGTCCGCGATCGTCGACCGCCGTGCCGAACACCGCGAACACCAAGAAGAAGGTGCAGGTCGCCTCGATCAGGATGCCCTTGCCGATCGCGATGCCGTCGCCGAGTGCCGGGATCCCGCCGTTGCCGGCATCGAAGATGGTGCCGGGCACCAGGAACTTCAGCAGGAACGCGCCGGCGATCGCCCCCGCCAGCTCCGCCGCGATCAGGATCGCGGCACGTGGGGTGGGCAGCTTGCCGGTCACCCAGAGTGAGATCGCCACGGCGGGATTCACGAGGCCCCCGGAGATCGCGGCGGTCACCGAGATCATGATCGCCAACGCGAGCCCGTGCGCAAGGGCGACACCCGTCAGATCGAGCTGACCCGCCGCGTTGAGCAGGACCGCGCCGGCACCGATGAAGATGAGCGTGAACGTCGCGACGAACTCCGCGACCGCCGCCTTCGCGTTGCTGTCCACGGTTCCTCCTGCGCGCTGTCGTGCTGTGAGTCGGGCGAGCCTATCCGAGGCCGCGACGGGCGGCAAAGCGTTGCGGCGTCCGTAGTATCGTGCCTGCCGTGGACGTGTTGCTGGTGTCGCCCGAGGCTGGTTCCAGGGATCAGATGGCGCTCGCGGTGCGCAGCATCGAGCGTGCGCTGAACACCCAGCTCCGGTTCCGCGCGGCTGCCAACGGCGAGCTGGGGATCCGCGCCGCGCTCCGCGATCGTCCCGACATCGTGGTGGCCGACGAGATCGCCTCGCGGGCCGGGGCCTTCGCTCTGGCCAAGGCGTTGCGCGACGACGCGGTGCCCTTCCGAGGGGTCATCGTGATCTTGCTCGAGCGCAAGCACGATGCCTGGTTGGCGCGATGGTCGGGAGCCGACGCCTGGTACGTGAAACCGGTCGATCCGTTCGAGCTGGCCGACCGCCTGCTGGAACTGGTCAGTGAGAAGGAGAGCGCGTGAAGATCCAGGGCACCGACAAGCGCACCCAACGCGAGCTGTTGGTGGAGCAGGTCATCGAGAACGGTGGCAGCTCGCCATGGGACGGTCAGCCGTACAGCCCCGACTATGCCGTCACGCTGGTGAACGCGCTCCGCGACGCCGCCGACGCCGGCTCGAAGCTGGAGGAAGCGCTGGGCGTCATCGCCGACCTGCGGCCGGACTTCACGTTGGACGAGGCCAGCATCGTGGGTCCGTTGCGGCTGCAGCTGGACCGGCTCAATCGCAACCTGGTGCAGCAGGGCTAGCGGCGACATGTCGGCGGGCGAGAACGGGTTCGGGGTGGAGATCCGTGAGAGCGAGCACGGGTGGCAGGTGACCATCGTCGACGCCGCCGGCGCCGTCGTCTCCGAGCGGCCCTGTCGTGATCATCCCGAGGCCCGGATCCTGGCCTCGACCGTTCGCCAGCACATCTACTGGCTTTCGGCGGACCGGTTCCGCAGCTACTACGGCATCGAAGGCTCGGAGCCCGAGACGGTCGTGGTGCCCTGATGGGCTTCAACTATCAGCAGCCCGGCAAGGTCAAGAAGGTGGACCTCATCATCTTCGGCGTGGCGGTCGTCGTGATCGTGGCGCTCGTGCTCTGGGCGATCCTGTAGGCGGGTCCGTGACCCCCGATCGCTCGACGCTGGACTTCTGCTACCTCACGACCACGGGCCGGGTCACCGGCATGCCCCATCGCATCGAGATCTGGTTCGCCGTGTACGAGAGCACGGTGTACCTGATGGCCGGTGACCGCGACCGCAGCGACTGGGTGCGCAACCTCATGGCCGACCCCGAGGTCACCCTCGAGTTGGGCGATCGCAAGCGCGCGAGCCGGGCGCGCGTGGTCGAGGCCGGCACGGACGAGGATGCCCTGGCCCGCCGTCTGCTGTTGGAGAAGTACGGTGACCGGCCTGGCTCGGGCGACCTGACGGTGTGGGGCCGGTCCGCGCTGCCCGTCGCCATCGAGTGGCCGGCGGGCACCAGCTACACATCGCTCGGGTGAAGTGCGGCCGAGCGGCGACGCGAACCGGACGCCTCGTCAGCCTTCGTCGAAGCCGATGGAGAACAGCCGCTCCAGGTCGTGCTTGGAGTAGACCTGGAAGCTGATCAGGGTTTCGGTGCGCTCCACGCCGGCGACCTTGGCGATGCCGCCAGGGATGACCGAGGCCAGATCCTGGTGATCGGGCACTCGCACGATCGCGATCAGGTCGAACTCACCCGCGACCGAATACACCTCGCTCACGCCGTGCAACTCGGCGATCGCCTCGGCCGCCTCGGGGATCACGTCGATCTCGCATTGGATCAGGACCACGGCGTGGACGGTGCTCATGGGCGCTGACGGCTCCTTCCCTGCGCCCTCAGGCGCGCTCCAGCACGACGGCGAGACCCTGGCCGCCCGAGATGCACAGGGTCGCCAGGCCCAGCGTCAGGTCGGCTCGGCGCATCTCGTAGGCGAGGCTCAGGATCACGCGCGCACCGCTCATGCCGATCGGATGGCCCAGGGAGATGCCGCCACCCTTGGTGTTGAGCTTGGCGCGGTCGAACTTCAGTTCGCGTTCGCACGCGATGACCTGAGCTGCGAAGGCCTCGTTGATCTCGATCGCATCGAAGTCGTCGATCGTGCACCCCAGCCGATCCATCACCTTCTGGGTGGCCGGCACCGGGCCGATGCCCATGATCTCCGGAGGCACGCCCGCCCACGACATGGCGGCGATCGAGGCGAGCGGCTCGCGTCCTTCCGCCCGGGCGCGTGACTCCCTCATGAGGACCATCGCTGCCGCGCCGTCGGTGATGCCGCTGGCGTTGCCGGCGGTCACGCTCCCGCCCTCACGGAAGACCGGCTTCAGGGCGGCCAAGGAGTCCATGGTGGACATGGGCCGGACGTGCTCGTCATCGGTGATCGTGCTCGTTTCGCGTCCGAGCCGGGCCTCGACCGCAACGATCTCGTCCGCCCGAAGGTCGGCGCTCTCGGCCGCCAGCTGCTGCGATCGCAGCGCGAACTCGTCCTGCTCGGTTCGTGCGATGTCGTACATGTCGACGAGGTTCTCGGCGGTCTCACCCATGATGAGATCGCAGAGCGGGTCGAACAGGCCGTCGCGGTACATCGCGTCGACCACCTCGGTGTTGCCCAGCCGGTGCCCGAGCCGCATGTCGGGCAGCAAGAAGGGCACGCGGGTCATGTTCTCCATGCCACCGACCAGCACGACCTCGGAGTCGCCGAGCAGGATCTGCTGCGCACCCAGCTGCGTCGCTTTCATGCCGGACCCGCAGGCGATGTTGACGTTGTAGGCGCTGACTTCCTTGGGGACTCCTGCGCGGATGCTCACCTGGCGCCCGGTGTTGGGACCGTTGCCGGCCTGGCGCGCGTGTCCCAGGATGGTCTGGTCGACCTGGTCGGGGTCCACGTTCGCCCGGCGCATCGCCTCGACCGCCGCCCGTGTGCCCAGCTCCACCGCGGTCGTCTCGGCGAACGAGCCCAGGAACTTCCCGATGGGGGTGCGGGCCCCCTCGACGATCACCGCACGTTCCATGCGGCCAGTCTACCGGCCGGTCCCGGCCGACCCGACGTCAGTCGTCGCGCTCCGATCGTCGCTGCTGCGCGAGGATGCGCGCGATCGTGGCGCCTCCCTCGATGGGCTCGTGCGGAGCGATATCGGCGGTCATGACCGCGCCCGGATGCCGGGCGAGCCAGGAACGGACGGCCCCGAGCTCGGTGGCGCGCTCGCGAGGACAGGGGAGCGGGATCGGTCCTTCCGGCGAGCGGGTGGTCACGAGCGCCCCACCCTCGAAGCGGCAGAGCGACCCGTCGGAGACCGACACCTCAAGTCGCCCCGCCCCCACGATCCAGGCATCCTGACGGTCGCGATGGAGCGCCGCGGCCAGCGCCCGCAACCGATCGCGGACCAGGGCCGCCTGCTCGTACCGTTCTTGGGCCGCCAGGTCGTCCATCTGGCGTTCGAGCGCTTCGAGGAGCCCGCCCGGCGAGGCGGTCAGGGAGGAGACGAGCCCGCGGACGAGCTCCCCGTAGCGCTCGGGGGTGGTCCTGCCGTCGCAGGGTGCGAGGCAACGGCCCATGTCGGCCAGGGCGCACGCCGCGAAGCGCGTGCGGGCACCCATGGCGGTGGTGCATCGGCGGATCGGGATGAGCGTTTCGAGCGCATCCTTGACGTCGCGGGCACGAGCGGACGAGGAGAACGGCCCGAGGTAGCGGCACCCGTCATCGGGTCTGGCGGCGCGGACGATCTTCAAACGGGGGTAGGCCTCGGATGGGTCGAGCTTGAGGTAGGCGCCCTTCTTCCATCCCTTGCCTCGCCGGTTGTATGGGGGCTCGTGTCGCCGGATCATGCGGGCTTCGACCACCAGGGCTTCCAGCTCGCCGGCGCAAGCGATGCCCTCGACCGCGCGCACCTGGTTCAGCAGGTGCTCGACCTTCTTGCGCTCGTCGCCGTAGAAGTACGACTTGACCCTGGCCCGAAGGTCGTTGGACTTGCCCACGTAGAGCACCTGGCGGTCGCATCCCCGGAACACATAGACGCCCGGTGCGTGCGGCAGGCCGTCCGCCAAGGCGATCTTGCCGAAGTTGGGCCGACCCCGCGCCTTGACGACTTCGTGCAGGTCGCCGAGCGTGCGGATCCCCAGCCGCCCACCCAGCGCCAGCAGGCCCTGCAGCACCTCGGCGCACGCCTCGGCGTCGTCCAGTGCGCGATGGATGGGCGTGGCGCGTGTCCGGAAGTACTCCGCCAGCGTTCGAAGCTTCACGTTGGGTACGTCGGGCCACACGACCCTGCGGGCGAGGCGGGCGGTGCACACCGGCGGTCCGGGCAGCAGCGGATAGTCGAGCGCCGCTAGGTTCTCGTTGAGGAACGTGAAATCGAATCGCGCGTTGTGCGCCACGATCGTGGCCCCTCGAGCGAACTCGCAGAACGCCGGCAACACTTGCTCGATGGGAGGCTCGCCGGCGACCAGGCGATCGTCGATGCCGGTGAGATGGGCGATGCGAGCGGGGATGTGCTGGCGGGGATCGACCAACGACTGGAACGTCCCCTGACGCTCGCCGCCGTGGTAGCGCACCGCCCCGACCTCGGTGATGCGGCTCGTCCGTGGGGAACCGCCCGTGGTCTCGAGGTCGACGACACAGAAATGGACCTGGTCCAGCGGCACGCCTTGGTCCAGCGTGATCTGGATGGGTTCGGCCAGCACCGCCATCGCCTCCGTCGGAAGGGGCCGAACGGAGCCGCACGGTATCGAACACCTGTTCGGATGTCAAGGGTGAGGGAACGATCCACCCGTGACGGCCCGACGAGCTCAGGAGCACGGGTAGAGCGCGTCCTCAACGAGGGAGGCCAAGAGTTGCTCCACCGCCAGGTGGCATTCCTGGATGTGCGAGGTGATCGTGGACGGGATCCGGATCGCGACGTCGGCCAGCGGGGCGAGCGTCCCACCGGACTCACCGGTGAGGGCGACGATGCCCAGTCCCTGGGTGCGAGCCTGCTCGGCGGCACGGATCACGTTGACCGAGCGTCCACTGGTGGAGATCGCGATCAGCACGTCGCCGGTGTGCCCGAGCGATTCCACCTGCCGGGCGAACATGCCCTCGACACCGAAGTCGTTCGCGATGGCGGTCAGCAGCGAGGTGTCGGTCGTGAGTGCGACGGCAGGGATCGACGGTCGCCGGTTCTCGATCGTGAAGGTGCTCATGAGCTCGGTCGCCAGATGCTGGGCGTCCGCCGCGCTGCCACCGTTGCCGCAGATCAGGAGCGTGCCGCCGGCCCGCGCCGAATCGACGAGCAGGGTCGCGGCCCGGACGATGTCGTCCAGGCACGCCGCGCTTGTCGCTGCCGCGGTGTCGGCGGTGCGCTGCAGGTAGGCCTGAGCCGGACCAGCGAACGCGTCGTGGCCGCCGCCCTCGCTCGTCACGATCGCGCCTCGGTGGGGGACCAGACGTCGTCGCCCCGGCGAGCCCGCACCCCGTGGACGTCGAAGTCGAACGGCGCGAACTGGCCACCCAGGTCTTCCATCGCGGCCCGCACCTGCGCCCGGACCTCGGGCGAGCAAGCGATCAACAGGTACCCGCCGCCGCCCGCTCCGCAGATCTTGCCCCCCGTCGCGCCGGCCGCCTGCGCGGCCTCGAGCATCGCGTCGATCGGTGTGTGGTCGGTGATGTGCGGGTTCATGCGCTTCTTGGACTCGAACGCGTCGCGGAGCATGCCGCCGAGGTCCTCGAGGTCGCCGTGCTCGATGATCTCGCGCATGGCGTAAGCCATCTCGACCAACTGCTTCATGCCGAGCAGGGTGTCCTCGCGGCCCCGTTGGAACATCTCGATCTGGGTGTCGATGAGGCCGACGTTGCGGCGTACCGTGCCCGTGTAGCACAGGAGCAGGCCGCGCCGCAGATCCTCCAGGCGCGCGGCGCCGGCCCGCACCGGCGACACGGTGGTCCCGCTCCCTCGGAACTCGATGAGGTTGCAGCCGCCGAACGCCGCCGCGTACTGATCCTGCCAGCCGCCGCTGATCCCCAGATCGTCGCGTTCCACGGCGTAGGACAGGGCCGCGAGCTCCTGCGCGCTCATGGAGCGCTCCTGCACCATCGCGAGGCCGGCGACCACCGCGGTCACCAGGGCCGAGGACCCTCCCAGGCCGCTGCCCGGGGGCGCCTCGGATTCGATGTCCACATCGACGCCGGTCTCCACGCCCATCCGAGCGATCGCGGCCTTGGCCAGGTCCAGCACGCCGTCGTAGGGCGGCAGCTCATCGAGTCCGTATTCGACCAGGTGGCCCTGATCAAGGGATCGAACGCGGACCTGGCGATCGGCGCGAGGTTCGATCGTGACCCGCACGACGTGATCGATCGTGGCCGAGAGCACCGCGCCACCGTGGTGGCGATACCAATGGGGGAAGTCGGTGCCGCCGCCAACGAAGCTGATGCGCAGCGGAGCGACGGCGTGGATCCGGATCTGATCGGGGCTCATGGCACCCGCAGTCTAGGGACCGGAAAAGAGCGAGACTTGACTGGTGCCTCAGGCGACCTGACGCTGCAGCCGCCGCCGCTGCTGCTCGGTGAGCCCGCCCCACACGCCGTAGCGCTCACCGTTCTTGAGCGCCCAGGCCAAGCATTCGGTCTTGATGCGGCATGCATTGCAGAAGGTGAGTGCCGGGCCGGCTTCCTCTTCGGAGATGGGGAAGAACAGGTCGGGATCGATGCCGAAACACGCCGCGCGGTCCTGCCAGAAGTCCGGAGGGGAGGGGTTCCGGGGCAGCAGATCCAGGTCGACGTTCGGGAATCGTTCGATCCTCACGTGTTGCTACCTCCCCCTGGGATCTGCCGCGGCGGCGGGCGCCTCACCGCGGGGGATGATTCATAACAGAGGCGCGCCGTCCAGCGGAAGGGGTCGAACGCAGGCAATCCCGTCACCCCCGGGAGAGGGACACGAAATGACTCGAACGGGCTAGTCCTCCTGCCCCACAGGCGCCATGGGGACACGTTCCGGGGAGGTCAGGACCGCCGCGCGCGACCTCCATGCGACCCGGGCGATGACGACGGTGCCCACACCCGGAGCCGCCACCGCGCTCGTCACCGTCCCGACCTCCTGGTGCCCATCGAACAGCGGCGTGCCGGGCGCGACCGCCGCCTCGCTGGACAGATGTCGCAGCAGGTGGGGTGGGTGGCCCAGATTGCGGATCTTGGCCACCGATTCCTGGCCGAGGAAGCACCCCTTGGTGATGTCGATGGTGCCCTCCACCCCGGCCTCGGCCGGAAGGGCTCCCTCGTCGAAGTCGACTCCCATCCGCGGCGCACCCCGGCGCACGCGCCACACCTCCAACGACGACTCGCCCACCACGTCGAGTCCCATCACCACGGGCGGGTCCGGGCCGGGGTCGTGAACGAGGAGGTCTCGGCCCGGGCCGAGGAGCGAGGGGCTCAGGCCGCCCTCCGCTCGATCGGCTGCCGAGGCCACCAACGTCCAGATCGACCGGTCGGGCGTTCGATCGATGAGGTTGACGTTGGAGGACAAGACGTAGACGGAGAGCAGATCGTCGATCGCCCGAGGTTGGTCCGTGCGCTGGAGCAGTACGAACCCGTCGCCATCGCGGCCCACCATGAAATCCGCTCGGATCCGTCCGGTCGGCGTCAGCAGAAGCGATCGGCGAGCCTGCCCCGGCTCCAGTGATGCGACATCGGTCGTGACGAGATCATGGAGCCACCCTGCGGCCTCGGAGCCCCTCACCTCGACGATCCGGATCTCGGCCGGACGTGCCGATGCGCGCCCTTCCTCGATGGCCGTGAGCTCGTCGGTGGGTGCGTCCAGCGTTTCCATGCCTCTGCGAGGATATCGGCGCCGTGGACATCCCCCGCACCCTCGTCGTGACGAACGACTACCCGCCCCGCGTGGGCGGCATCCAGCGAACCCTCGAGGCGCTGGTCAAGGAGTTGCCACCCGATCGCGTGGGTGTGGTGTGTCCGGCGTGGGAGGGGGCGGACTCGTTCGACGTCGACGCTCCCTACCGTGTGTTCCGTCAGGCGGAACGGACGCTGATGCCGACACCGGAGGTCGGTCGTCGTGTGCGTGCGGCGGTCGATGCGATGGGCGCCGAGGTCGTGGTGTTCGGAGCGACCTATCCGTTGGCGATGCTCGGGCCTTCGCTCGCGTCACGGGGAATCCCGTACCTGTCGGCCGCGCACGGCTTCGAGTACTGGCTGTCGATCGCACCGGGCGCGCACAGCATGATGCGGTACGCGACATCGAAGGCGGCACGGGTACCGGTGATGTGCAGCGAGTTCATCGCTCGGACCGTGCGTACCGCCGTGCCTCGAACGGTTCCGGTCTCGGTGATGTATCCGGGCGCCGACGTGGAGTCCTTCCGGCCCGATCTGCCGACGGCCGACCTCCGTGAGCGCCACGGGATCGGCGACCGGCCCCTGGTGGTCTGCGTGAGCCGGTTGGTCGCTCGGAAGGGCCAAGACGTGTTGATCCTGGGCCTCGAGCGGGTCCGGCGCCGCGTGCCGGACGCGGCCCTGCTCATCGTGGGGGGCGGTCCGTACGAGGGGAAGCTGCGGGCGCTCGCCGAGCTCGCGCCCGCGGGCTCGGTGTTCTTCTCCGGTGAGGTGTCCGAGCACGACCTTCCCCGCTACTACGCCGTGGCAGACGTGTTCGCCATGCCCTGCCGGAGCCGGTTGGCCGGCATGGAGGTCGAAGGCTGGGGCAACGTGTTCATGGAGGCGGCCGCGTGCGCCAAACCGGTCGTGGTGGGAGATTCCGGCGGAGCCAAGGAGACGGTGATCGCCGGTGAGACCGGTCTGCTCGTGGACGGAACCGACGTGGACGCGGTTGCCGACGCGGTCGCGGACCTGCTGGCGGACCCCGACCGGGCTCGCGCCATGGGGGATGCCGGACGGGCTCGGGTGCTTGCCCGCTTCACCTGGCCCATCGTGGCGAGCCGGCTCGCCCTGTGGCTCCAAGCCGCGGCTCGCTGAGGCTTCCCCGATCTTGACCACCGCCGGGGGTACCCTGGCGCCATGCACGCGTCGGGGCCGGGCAAGAAGGCCAGCGGGGCCGGGACGAGACGCTGCCCGGACTGTGGTGCCTTGGTGAGCGAGGACGCTCGGTGGTGCGGGCAGTGCTTCCGATCGCTGCTGGACCCGATGCCCGAGCCCGCGCCGATCGAATCCGTTCCCTCGGATGCATCGACCGCCGAGACCACGACCGCCGAACGCGCATCCACCGGCGGGGTACAGGGCATCGCCGATGCGCCGACGAAGGAGCCGACCTGGCCGTGTCCGGCCTGCGGGAACGAGAATCCCATCGAGCTGGACGTCTGCGTCGTCTGTGGCACGTCGTTCGCGGCCATGATGCGCCACGGTGAGCCCGCTCCGACGATCGATCCCGCCGACGCGGTCAAGGCGTCGCTGCTCTATCCCGGTCTCGGGCATCGCCGCGCGGGTCGATCCCTGGACGGACTGGCGCGGGGGGTCCTGTTCACGCTGTTGCTGGCGATGGCCATCCTGACCGGTCTGTCAGGCCTGTCGACGACGGCGACCGTGGGCATCTTCGTGATGTACGTGGTCACCGTGATCGTGGTCTACGTGGGAACGGCGTTCGAGGCTCGGCACATCGCCGCCGGAGGCGAACCGTTCATCGGGGCGAGGACGCTCCTGTGGATCACCGTGGGGTTGATCCTTGCGTCCGTGGCCCTGGTGGGAACCCTGGTGGTGTTCGGGGCGCGCTCATGAACCGACGTGCCGGAGTCAGACGGTAGGATTCCGAGCCCATGGAGCACGCCGAAGGATCGATCGTGATCGAGGCGCCCCTCGAAGACGTGATGGAGGTCATCGAGGCCTACGAGGCCTACCCGGAGTGGGCCGACGTGCGGACGGTCGACGTTCGTGCCAGGGGCGAAGGGGAACGAGCCACGGAGGTCGCCTTCGAGGTCGATGTTCCCGTGCTGGGCAGGGCGTCCTACACCCTCCACTACCAGTACGCGCCCGGAGACACGGGCCTGTCCTGGGTCACGACGGATGCGCGCGGTGCCATCCGGGACATCCGGGGCGAATACCTGCTCGACGAGTCCATCGACGGCACGACGAAGGTCACCTACCGGCTCGGCGTCGAGCTGGGGGTGTTGGTCCCGGGCTTCCTTCGGACCGAAGGCGCCAAGCGCGTCATCGAGAACGCGCTGGAGAAGCTCAAGCGTCGCGTCGAGATGGGCTAGGGGGCCGAGGGGCTCAAGGAGCGAGCCATAGCCCCCAAGTAGACTCTTTCTTATGCGGGTCGTCTTGTTCACGGGGAAGGGCGGCGTGGGCAAGACCACCGTGGCGGCGGCCACCGCCGTGCGGTCGGCGGCTGCCGGCGCCCGCACCCTCATCATGTCCACCGACCCTGCCCACTCGCTGGGCGATTCGTTCGAGGTGGAGATCGGCTCTCCGCCCACGCCGATCGCCGACCGCCTCTGGGCGCAGCAGATCGACGCCCAAGAGCGGCTGGAAGACAACTGGCGTGAGATCCAGGACTACTTCATCCAGCTCATGAACTGGGCCGGCACCGAGACGATCCAGGCCGAGGAGCTCACGGTGATCCCCGGTCTCGATGAGATCTTCGCGTTGATCGACGTGAAGACCCACGTCGAATCCGGCGACTACGACATGCTCATCGTCGACTGCGCGCCCACGGCCGAGACACTGCGGCTGCTCAGCCTGCCCGAGATCATGAACTGGTACATCGAGCGGATCTTCCCGGTCGAGCGCAAGGTGGTGCGGGCCGTGCGTCCCATCGTCTCGAAGATGACCACCCTGCCCATCGCCGGCGACAAGGTGTTCGCAGCGGTGGAGCGACTGCACCGCAACCTCGACGACGTGAAAACGATCCTGACCGATGAGAAGGTCTCGTCCGTGCGGCTGGTGGTCAACCCCGAGAAGATGGTGATCGCCGAGGCCCGGCGCACGTACACCTACCTGGGCTTGTTCGGCTACCGGGTCGACGCGGTCGTGGTCAACAGGATCATCCCCGACGAAGTCAACGACCCGTACTTCGGCAAGTGGAAGGACATCCAGGCCGAGCATCTGCTCACGGTCGCCGAATCGTTCGAGCCGGTCCCCATCTTGAAGGCGCGACTGTTCGACCGGGAGATGGTGGGGGTTCCGCTCCTGGAGGAGATGGCGAGCGAGGTCTACGGGACGCGGGACGCGACGGCCGTGCTGTTCCACGATGACCCGATCAGGGTGCGCAAGCGCGACGAGGGATACGTGCTGTCGATGCGGCTGCCGTTCGTCTCTCGCGACGACATGGACGTGCACCGGCGCGGAGAAGAGCTCTACGTGCGAGTCGGGTCCTACAAGCGGAACCTGATCCTGCCGCAGACGCTGAAACGCATGGTGGTCCGCGAAGCGAACTTCGCGGGCGACCGACTGGAGATCACGTTCGGGCGGCCCATCGAGGCCCCCGACCGATCACCCGGGACCTGACCCTGGCGCCCGGGCTGGCGATCGGGGTCGACGTAGGCGGCACCAAGACCGCGTCGCTCCGCCTGGACCGCAGCGGCCGTGTGCAGGCACGCGACGTGCGGCCCACCCCGGCCGACGATCAGGCCGGCACGCTGGCGACCATGGTGGCCTCGGCCTCGGCCGTGATGCACCCGGACGTCGTGGCGGCCGGCATCGCCGCGGCGGGACTCGTCGATCCGGAGACGGGTGTGCTGCGGTTCGCTCCCAACCTCGCCTGGCGTGACGTGCCCCTGGCCGCTCACCTCGCAGGAGCCCTCGGTGTTCCCTCGGATGTGGACAACGACAACACGGCCGCGGCGTGGGGTGAGTTCCGCGCTGGGGCCGGGCAGGGCGCCTCCCACATGCTGTTCATCGGCGTGGGCACGGGGATCGGAGGCGGGATCGTGATGGACGGCCGCCTGATGCGAGGCGCGCACGGGTTCGCGGGCGAGATCGGCCACATCGTCGTGGAGCCCGATGGCCCTCGCTGCGGGTGCGGCAACCGCGGGTGCTGGGAGCAGGTGGCCAGCGGCACCGCGATCGCGCGCGCGGGCCGTGGTGTCGTTCGGCGCCATCCGCACTCCCAGCTGGTCGAGCTCTCGGCCGGCGACCCAACGGGCGTCACCGGCGCCATGGTCTGCGACGCGGCCCTCGCGGGCGACACGGCGTCCCGCGGCATCCTGGTGGAGGCGGGCAACCGTCTGGGGCAGGGGATCGCGAGCCTGGTCAACATCCTCGACCCCGAGCTCGTGATCGTGGGTGGCGGGGTGTCGCTGGCGGGCGACCTGGTGCTGGCGCCGGCACGAGACGCTTACGAACGTTTCGTGGAGGACGCGGATCATCGGCCCGCCGTCCCGATCGTCGCATCGCAGCTGGGCGCCGACGCCGGACCCATCGGCGCGGCATCTCTGGCGCTCGAACGCCTGGACGCCGGCGCGGATCGTCCCGCATGAAGATCGGGGTCTCGCTGCCCGTGTTCACCGGCGACGTCTCGCGTCCGCTCCGGGTCGCCGCACGCGCCCGGGAGCTCGGACTGGACGGGGTCTTCTCGCCTGATCACTTCTTCCCGCCGGTCTTCTATCCCCCCTCCGGCCCCGAACGGCCCGCGCTGGAGGCGTTCTCGGTGCTGTCGGCCGTCGCGGCCCGCGAACCCGGGCTCGCCGTGGGCACGTTGGTCGCCCGCGTCACGCTTCGCGCACCCGGCATGCTCGCGAAGGAGGCCGCCGCCTTGGACGCGATGTCCGGCGGTCGCGCGATCCTGGCGCTGGGCACGGGCGATCGTGCGTCGCTCCCCGAGCACGAGCGGTACGGGATCCCGTTCCTTCCGGTGGCCGATCGCATCGCGTTGCTCGAGGAAACCGTCGTGGCCCTCTCGTCTCTGTTCGCGGGTTCGGAGTACGCGGGCGGGGACCACGTGCCGGCCATGCAGGGACCGCTGTTGCCCCCCGGTTCGCCCGAGGTCTGGGTGGGAGGACTGTCCGAACCGGTCATGGCGGTAGCGGCCAGGGTCGCCGACGCCTGGAACGGCTGGGGGCTGGATGGGCCGGGGTTCGCGGGCAAGGCCGAGCGCCTCCGCGAGCTCGCGGCCGGCCGTCATGTCCAGCCGACCTGGGGAGGGATCGCGCTCGTGGGCACCGACGCCGCCGACATCGACCGCCTGCGCCGCGCTCGTGCAGACAAGGATCTGCCGCTGGACGGTGTCTGGAGCGGCACCACCGACGAGCTCCGAGGGTTCGCCGACGAGCTCGAGGCGGCCGGGGCTACGTGGTTCATCGTGCTGCCGGCCGGCCCCGCCGATCGCCTCGACGTGATCGCCGCGGCCCTGGGATCTCGATGAGCGAGCCCGGGCTCACCAGCACCGAGCTGAAGAAGGCGAAACGCGACGTCCGGCGGGCCGTGCTCGCGGCACGCGACGCGATCGCACCGGCCGACCATGACCGGTCGGCTGCCGCCGCGACCGCTCGGTTCCTGTCGCTGCCCGAGGTGCAGTCGGCATCCTGCGTGATGGCCTTCTGGTCGTTCGGTTCGGAGCTGCCGACGAGACCGATGATCGAGTCGCTGCACGCCCGAGGAGTCGTCATCGCCCTGCCGACGATCGAGGAGGGAACACTGCAGCCTCGCCGCTACGAGCCGGGAGACCCCACGACGGAGACGGCGTTCGGCGCGTTGGAGCCTGCCGGAGGGGCCCCGATCGAACCGACCGACCTCGATGTGATCGCGACGCCAGCCGTGGCGTTCGACCGCGCTGGGTCGCGCGTGGGGTACGGGGGTGGGTTCTACGACCGGTTCTTCGCTCGGATACCAACCGATCGCGTCCGTGCGGGCATCGCGTTCGACGTCCAGGTGCTCCCGGCAGGCACAGCGCTGCCACGCGGGCATTTCGACCTGCAGGTCGACCTGATCGTGACCCAGACCGAGACGATCCGATGCCCGCCGCGAACGTGAGCGCAACCCGGTCCTGGGGTGAACGCCGACTTGAACAACCGTTCAATCTCGGGGTATAAGGGCTCCGCCAACGAAGACGACCACCATCATCCGGGGAGGCCCACGATGACCGATGAACACCGCTCGCCCTTGCATGCCTGGCACGAGGCACAGGGCGCCGAAGTCCTGATCGAGGACGGCTGGCCCTGGTACATGCACGAAGGCGCTGATCCGCTCGCTGAGTACGAGGCGGTGCGTACCGGTGCCGGCATCTGGGATCTGTTCTCGACCAGCAAATACGAGGTGACCGGCCCCGAGGCCGCGCGTCTGATCCAGCGACGATTCACCAATTCGTTGGCCGGCATGCAGCCCGGCTCCGTCCGCTACGGCGCGTTCGTGAACGCCGACGGACGCATGGTGGACGACGGCAACGTCTATAAGTTCGCCGACGATCGCTTCTGGGTCATGATCAACACCGCCGACCTCCAGGGGTGGTTCGAGGAGACAGCCGAGGGTCTGGATGCGCGGGTCGCCCATCGCACCGAGGAGCTCGCGATGATCGCGGTGCAGGGGCCGGCGTCGCACGAGCTGCTGCAGGGGCTCACCGAGCGGGACCTGTCGGAGCTGGGCTACTTCCGCTTCTGGCCCGAACAGACCACGGTCGCCGGCGCGAAGGCCTGGGTCACGCGCACGGGATTCTCCGGTGAGAAGGGCTACGAGATCGTGCTCGATCCCGCCGACGCACAGCCGGTGTGGGATGCGTTGATGGCGGCCGGCGCCACGCCGTTCGGGCTCACCGCCATCGACCTGGCGCGCACCGAGGTGGGGCTCATCATCATCGCGGTCGACTACAACCCGGCGGAGATCTCTCCGTACGACCTGTCCATGGACCGCTTCATCAAGACCGACACCGAGAACGTCGGCAGCGAGGCGCTCGCCTCCTATGGCGCCACCCCGCCCAAGCGGTTCAAGACGCTGAAGATCGAAGGCGACGCCGTCCCGGACTACGGTGCCGCCGTCACCAAGGATGGAGCCCAGGTCGGTGTCGTGACATCGCCTGCGGCCTCACCCAGGCTGGGCACGATCGCGCTGGCGATCCTGGACACGGGCGTGGCGACCGACGGCGAGAAGCTCGAGGTCGCCGTCGAAGGCGGCACCGCGCCCGCCAGCGTCGAGGTCCTGTCCTTGCTCGACCCCAAGAAGGAGAAGCCGCGCGGCTGACCTTCGGCATCTCCACCGCTTCGAGTGGGCGCCCAACCGGACGCGCCCGCCTGAGCTGAGCGACTGGCCCTACACGATCCCGGCCGTGGCGCAGTTGATCGCCGACGGCGGCATCGAGATCCCGGCCGGCGTGACGTTCCTGGTGGGGGAGAACGGCAGCGGCAAGAGCACGCTGGTGGAGGCGTTCGCCGAGGTCTATCCGCGACCGGGTCATCTGAGCTCGATCATCTACGGGCTGGCCGGACCCGAGGCGAGCGTCGAGGATTCACCGCTGCGGTGGAACATCAAGGCCGTGACGGACCGCATGGCGTCGCCGGCGGGGTTCTTCCTGCGAGCGGAATCGATGCACACGTTCCTGGGCGAGCGCGGCGGCAGCGGGAACGAGCAGCGGGTGTGGGGCGACGAGCCTTTGCAGGAGCGATCGCACGGCGAATCGTTCCTGGCGATCCTGCGGATGCGCTTCGCTGAGGTCGGGGTCTACTTCATGGACGAGCCCGAGGCCGCGTTGTCGTTCCGGTCGTGCCTGGGCTTGCTGAGCCTGCTGGACACGATGCGGCGTGAGGGGAGCCAGGTGGTCGTCGCGACGCACTCGCCCTTGCTGGTGACGCTCCCGGGGGCGACCCTGCTGCAGCTGGACGATGAGGGGATGCGGCAGCTCGACGACCCTGCTCAGCTGGACCTGGTCCGCTCGTGGCGCGATTTCCTGGAGGCTCCCGAGCGATACTTCCGCCACCTGTTCGATGCCGAGGAGGACGACGGCTGACCGCCACCGCCGGGCGTATCCTGAGCGGCCATGGAGCCAGATGCGCGAACCGGCACGATCGTCGGCGTGATCCCCAACTTCAGTGAGGGACGCGATCGTGACGTGATCGACGCGATCGTCGGGTCGCTGGCGGTGCCCGGCGCTCGCGTGGTGTTCGCCGAAGCCGATGCCGACCACAACCGATTGGACACGACGGTCCTGGGCGATGCGGCCGCGGTCGCGGCGAGCGCGATGGCGGGCGCGGCGACGGCGATCGAGATGATCGACATGACCAGGCATTCGGGTGGGCACCCCCGGATGGGAGCCGCCGACGTCATCCCGTTCATGCCGGTGCGCGGGATCACGATGGAGGCATGCGCGGACCTGGCTCGAGGGTTCGGGCGCCGGTTCGCCGAGGTCCTCGACGTCCCCGTCTACCTGTACGACGCCGCCGCGGTCGTACCGGAACGGGCGTCGCTCGCCGACGTTCGCCGGGGCGAGTTCGAAGGGCTGCGGGAAGCCGTGGCTCGTGGTGAGCGTCTTCCCGACTTCGGTCCGCACCAGATCGGCAGGGCGGGGGCCACCGCCGTGGGAGCACGGGCGCCCTTGGTGGCGTTCAACGTGTACCTGTCGGGCACCGACGTGGCCGCTGCCAAGGACATCGCCACGCGGGCCCGTGAGTCCGGGGGTGGTCTGCCGGCGGTGCGCGCGATCGGGTTCGCGGTGCCCGAGCGCGAGGGGGTGGTCACCGTGTCGATGAACCTCGTCGATCACGACGTCACCGGTGTGGTGGAGGCCTTCGACGAGGTGGCCCGTCTGTCGGCCGAGCACGGGCTCGAGGTGACCGACTCCGAGATCGTGGGCCTGGCGCCGGAGGCGGCAGTGGGGCCCGGGGTCGCCGATCATGTCCGGCTCATGGGCTTCGACGCCGATCGACAGATCCTGGAACGACTGATCGAGGCAACTGCCGACAGCCTCGGCACCGACAGCCTCGGCGACGACAGCCAGGGGGAGGAGCGTGCACGTGAGTGAGGAACGGCTCGGTTCGCTGACGGTGGAGGGGTTCTGCGAGGTGCTGGCATCGGATTCGCCCACGCCCGGCGGGGGCGCGGTGGGTGCGATCGAGGCCGCCGCCGCCGCGGCGTTGATCTCGATGGTGGGCCGCCTCACGATCGACAAGCCGGGGTTCGAAGACCTCGGCGATCGGATGCGTCAGATGGTTGCCACCGCGGACCTCGCGAGGGCGGACTTCCTGGAGCTCGCGGATCGCGACGCGCACGCGTTCGACTCGGTGATGGAGGCGTTCCGCATGCCGAAGGAGACCGATGACGAGAAGGCGGCCCGCTCGGCATCGATCCAGGCCGGCTACCTGGCGGCCGCTTCGGTGCCCCAGGAGGTCGCCAGGAAGGCGGTCGGTCTGATGGAGCTGGCCGAGGACGCGACCGCCTTGGGCAACCCCCAGGCGGCCTCGGACGGTCTGTCCGCAGCGGCCTCGCTCTACGCCGGCGCGTTGTGCGCTATCGCCAACGTGGAGATCAACGCCAGCTCGCTGAAGGACGAGACCGCTCGCAGCGCCATGCTCGACGAGCTCGCCTCCCTGAAGGAGCAGGCCGACCGCTCGCTGGAGGAATCACAGACGGCGTTCAAGCTGCGCCTCGCTCCCTGAATCCGCCACGCGGCTCAGAACAAGCCGACGGTTCGGCCGTCCTCATCGATGTCCACCTGCTGGAAGGCGGGGGTCTTGCCGAGGCCGGGCATGCGCTGCATGTCGCCGCAGAGCACGACGACGAAGCCTGCCCCCGCGCTGGGGACCACGCCGCGCACCGGCAACCGGAAGCCGGAGGGCCGGTTCAGCATGAGCGGCTCGTGGCTGAGCGAGAGGTGGGTCTTTGCCATGCACACGGGCAACTCGCCGAATCCCAGCTCCTGCATGCGCACGATGTCCTTCTCGGCCTGGGGCAGGTAGTCCACGCCTTCGGCCCCGTACACCCTGGTGGCGATCGCCTCGATCTGCTCCTTCACGCCTGCGCCGTCCGGCGTGAGGAAGTCGAACGAGTTGGGCTGGTCGCACGCCTGCACCACCGCGTTGGCCAAGTCGATCGCGCCCTTGCCGCCCTCGGCGAACGCTCGATTGACCACGACGGTCTCGGCACCGGCGCCGACCGCCAGCTCCTCGATCAGCGCGATCTCGGCGTCGGTGTCGGAGGGGAAGTTGTTGATCGAGACGACGCACGGCAGGCCGTAGGCGCGCACGATCTCGATGTGCGCGCTGAGGTTGTCGATGCCCGCCCGCAGCGCATCGAGGTCCTCGCGCTGCAGATCCGCGAACGCCATGCCCCCGTGTGACTTTGTGGCGCGCACGGTGGTGACCAGCACGGCGGCGCTGGGTGCGAACCCGCCTGCCCGGCACACGATGTCGCAGAACTTCTGGAAGCCCAGGTCGCTCGCGAACCCCGCCTCGGTCACGACGTAGTCGGCCAGCTTCAGCGCCACCCGATCCTCGATGATCGAGTTGTTCGCGTGGGCGATGTTGCCGAACGGCCCGGCGTGGGCGAGGACGGGCTGGCCCTCGAGGGTCTGCACCAGGTTGGGCTTGATGGCGTCCTTCATGATCACGGTCATGGCCCCGCCGGCCTGCAGGTCGTCGGCGGTGATGGGTGTGCCGTCGTGCGTGGCGGCGACCACGATGCGGCCAAGACGGGCACGCAGGTCTCGAAGGTCGCTCGCCAACGCGAAGACGGCCATGACCTCGGATGCGGCCGCGATCACGAATCCGTCCTGACGCGGGTAGCCGTGCGCCCTGCCGCCGAGGCCCGCCACGATGTTGCGGAGCTCGCGGTCGTTCATGTCCATCGTGCGCGGCCACGTGATCGACTGCGGGTCGATGTGCAGGGCGTTGCCGTGATAGATCGAGGCGTCCAGGGCGGCCGACAGCAGGTTGTGGGCAGCGGCCACCGCATGGAAGTCACCGTTGAAGTGAAGGTTGAACTCCTCCATCGGCACGACCTGGGCGAAACCGCCTCCGTTGCCGCCGCCCTTGATGCCCCACACCGGGCCCATGGACGGTTCGCGCAGGCACAGCATGACGTCCTCACCGATCGCGCCCAGACCCTGGGTCAGCGACACGCTCGTCGTGGTCTTGCCCTCGCCCGCCTTCGTGGGGGTGATGGCGGTGGTGATGATGAGCTTGCCGTCGGGCCGGTCGCCGAGGCGCTCCAGGATCGACAGATCGATCTTGGCTCGGTATCTGCCGTACTGCTCCAGCTCGTCGTCCTGGATGCCGGCGGCGGCAGCGATCTCGGCGATGGGCGTGAGGGTGGCTTCCTGGGCGATCTCGAGTCCGGACTTCATGGGTGCGCTCGGGTCCTTCCGATCGGCGGTCTGGTGCGGTTCGGTGCACGGGGCTCGGTCTCGGACGATACGACCCGCGAGGGTACGCTCCAAACCCATGGCGGGGTGTGCGCCATTGCCAGCGTGGCTGCGGCCCTCCTAGGCTCGCGGCCTCCGAGCGGGAAGGAACCATCGCCACATGGCGGACGACGGGCTGCGGGCGACGGTGTCCGACTCGATGCCACAGCTCCTTCGCGAGCTCGAGGAGATGGTGCGCATCCCCTCGATCGCCTTCCCCGGTGCGCCCGCCGAGCCCGTCGAGCGGATGGCTCGCACGACGGTGGACCTGCTCCGGGCCGCCGGGTTCACCACGGCGGCATCGCAGGAGGTGCCCTCGGGGGCTCCGCCGATCTACGCGGAGGTCCCCGGACCACGTGGCGCGCCGACCGTGATGCTGTACGCGCACTACGACGTGCAGCCGGCGCCGGCCTCGCAGGGCTGGCGCACCGATCCGTGGATCCCCACATGGAAGGACGATGGCCGTCTCTACGGCCGGGGCGCGGCCGACGACAAGAGCGGCATCGCGATCCACATGGGCACCCTCCGGGCCTTCGGTGGCCAGCCCCCATGCACCCTGAAGCTGATCGTCGAGGGCATGGAGGAGACCGAGAGCAACCTGGCGGACTTCGTCGGTTCGCATCCACACATGTTCGACTGCGACGTCTTCGTCGTGGCCGATATGGGCAACCTCCGGGTGGGTCGGCCGGCGCTCACCACCACGCTGCGCGGCGAGGTGTCGTGCATCGTCACCGTTCGAACGCTGCAGCACCCGCTGCACTCGGGGGTGTTCGGAGGCCCAGCGCCCGACGCCTTGGTTGCTCTCATCCGACTGCTCTCGAAGCTCCACGACGACGCCGGCGACGTGGCGGTGGCGGGACTCACCGGAGCGGAGCGGCCGGGGGCGACACCGGAGGAGCCGGATCTGTCCGATGACGAGTTCCGCGCGAATGCGGATCTGGCCGACGGTGTGCGGCTGATCGGGACGGGCACGATCGGCTCACGCCTGTGGTGCACGCCCAGCATCAGCGTGATCGGGCTGGACCCGACCACCATCGCCGGGTCCTCGAACGTCCTGCTGGCCGAAGCGAGCGCGAAGCTGTCGATGCGCATCGTGCCCGGCAGCGATCCACACGCCGAGCTGGCCGCCCTGACGGCATTCATGCACACCAACGTGCCCTGGGGCGCTCAGGTCGAGATCACACCCGTGAAGACGGCGCCGCCGTTCCGATGCCCGACCGCCGGGCCCGGGTTCGCCGCCGCGAGGCGCGCGATGGCGGAGGCATTCGGTGCCGCATCCGTCGAGGTGGGCTCGGGTGGGTCCATCCCGCTGATGTCGACCCTGCAGGAGGCCGCACCCGGCGCGGAGTTCATCCTGTGGGGAGCCGAAGACATGGCCCGCTCGCGGATCCATGCGTCGGACGAGAGCGTCGATCCGGCCGAGATCGAGTCGATGATCGTGGCCCAAGCTCTGTTGCTGCAGTACCTCGCGGCTGGCTGATCGCCCGCGGCGGGGGATACTGGCAGCATGGCCGACACGCTCCCGCCGCTGCGCCGCACCGTGACCTCCGTGCGCGTCACCGCCGTGAACGCGGGGGTGCGCTCCGAGCGCCCTGACACGCTGGCGACCGAGGAGCCGCTGGAGATCCGCGTCGCCGGTCCCGATCAAGACGCCACGCAGGTGGCCGTCACCATGCGGACGCCGGGGGGCGACTTCGAGCTCGCGGCGGGGTTCTTGTTCACCGAGGGCCTGGTCGGGCCGGGTGACGTGAAGCGGGTCGCCTACTGCGACGACCTGGACGATGAGGAGCAGCGCTTCAACGTGGTCACGGTGACGCTCGCCACCCCGTTCGACGCGTCGGCGCTGCGCCGAAACTTCTTCGCGACGTCCTCGTGCGGGATCTGCGGAAAAGCTGCTCTGGACGATGTCGAGGTGCGCTGTGCCCCGGTGGCGCCCGGGCCGCTCGTGCCTGCGGCGACGATCGTGGGATTGCCCGACGAGCTTCGCTCCAGCCAGCGTGTGTTCGACCGCACGGGCGGGCTCCACGCCGCCGGGCTCTTCACGCCGTCGGGAGCAGCGGTGAGCGTGCGAGAAGACGTGGGCCGCCACAACGCCGTCGACAAGGTGATCGGCGAGCAGGTTCTGGCGGGGCGCGTGCCCCTGGCCGATCACATCCTGCAGGTCAGTGGGCGGGCCAGTTTCGAGATCGTGCAGAAGGCCGCCGTTGCGGGGATCCCGATCGTCAGCGCGGTGAGCGCACCCTCGTCGCTGGCGGTGGAGGCGGGTGAACGATTCGGCATGACGATCGTGGGGTTCGTTCGAGGCGATCGCTGCAACGTCTACAGCCACCCCGAGCGGGTGCTGGCGTAGGCGACTAGCCGGTCTTCGCGTCGGGGACGCGCGTCTGCCAGTCGTAGACGACCATGGTCCCGAAGGCCAGGTCCTGGACCGAGGCGTTGCGCTTGCTGACCGCGGACCAGAAGAGCCCCAGAGGGAACACGACGCAGGTCACGGCGCGAAGGAACGCGCGGCTGACGTGCAGGCGCTCGTCCTTCACCGTGCGGAGCCTCAGACCCATGAACCGCATCCCCACCGTGCGTCCCAACCCCGTCCACGCGATCGTCAGGGCGATCACCGCGACGATGCCGGTGATGACCACCAGTCTCCCGGACGAGGTCTGCGGCCAGTCGAAACGCACCGGGTTCCGTAGGAAACGGAACGCCGCATACATCAGGTACGCCGCACCGGTGATCGCGGCGACGTAGGCGCCGTCGATCACCATGGCCACCGTTCGCGACGCCACGCCGGCACGCTGGCCTTGGCGTTGCACGGCGCCGGCAGGCATGTACGTGGAGCCGGCCGATCGCTCCATGACTACCCCCACTCCGACGGCGGATCCAGATCGCGTGACTCGCGACGAAGGACCTTGTCGACGATGCGGGAGACGAGCGCGTCCGCGTTCATCCCTTGCACACGCACCGTCTGGATGCTTTCGCTCGCCATCGCGCCGGAAGACTCCCGGATGATCCGGGGCAGGTCGACGTCGTCGATGACCTCCTGCGCGATCGTCGCCAGGTCGAGCCGGTCCACGATGGAGGTGACGTCCACGCGCTCCACCACCCGCTCGATATCCACCGTGTCCACCACCTCGTTCAGGTCGACCGTGCCGATGACCTGCTGCACGTCGACCCTGGCCACGACCGCGTCGACGTCGA
The DNA here is from genome assembly GCA_963821935.1 of uncultured Actinomycetes bacterium. Classification (GTDB taxonomy): domain Bacteria; phylum Actinomycetota; class UBA4738; order UBA4738; family HRBIN12; genus JAOUEA01. The sequence goes on from CAWGFM010000002.1 coordinate 170,347, forward strand.
GCCGGGCGACGACGGCGTCCAGATCGACGCGCTCCAGGATCCGATCGATGTCGACGTCCTCGACGATCGCATCCACGTCGACCCGCTCCCGGACCAGCGCCGTCAGGTCGACCTGATCCATCACCGCCGTCATGATCTCTGGCACCAGGACCGACAGGAACGAGGACGCGGTGGTCATGGCCTCGGCCTGCGCGGCCTTCCACTGCCCGTCCAACACCCTGGTCGCCCCCGCAGCCATCTCGGTCGCGTCCTTCGCGAACTTCGGGTCGATGAGCCACGAGACGAGCGGCGCCATGGCTTCGGCCGCGTTCGACGCGGCCGATGCTGCGGCTTCGGCGACGGTCACCGCCGCGCCGAGTCCCGCACCGGCCATCGTGGCGGCGGGATCCTTGCGTTCGCTCTCCACGTCGTCCTCGGGGTCCTCAGGCTGCGGCGTCGATGCTCGGAGCGCGTCGGCGAACGCGGTGGCGCTCGCCGAGAACAAGCCAGCACCGACGCGGATGCCCTGTTCGATGAGGCCCGCGGCCGCAGCGCCGGGCATCGACGGCGGGCTCCGGTCGTCGTCGTCCTCTGGAAGCGCTTCGTCGGCTGCCAGCGCGTCCTCGTAGCTCATCTCCGGTTCGTCGGGCTCGGTCGAGGGAGCGTGGAGCGGCACGACGTTGTCGGGCTCCTCGCCCGGGGTCGTCGAGCCGATCGGGATGCGGTCCATGGCCCCAGCATGAACCTCGTCGATGGGGATGACCACATAAGATGGGAGCCGTCCGGTCGCGCCGCGGTCGGACGGAGCCGATGGAAGGAGCTCTGCGTCGATGAGCAGGACGCTCACCCGGTTGACCGAACCGATGGTTCGCGAACACGGCGAGTTGCGGGTCGCCACGTGGGACGAGGCCCTCGACCGGGCCGCCCAAGGGCTGCGCCGCGCCGCCGATCGCAACCCCGGTACGGGCACAGGGGTGTTCAGCTGCTCCAAGGCCACCAACGAGATGAACTTCGTCGCACAGAAGTTCAGCCGTCAGGTCTTGGGCAGCAACAACATCGATAGCTGCAACCGCACCTGACACGCTCCTTCGGTGGTCGGTCTGGCCACCGTGTTCGGAGCCGGAGGCGGCACCAGTTCATACGAGGAGGTCGAGAACACCGACCTCATCCTGCTGTGGGGCTCGAACGCACGAGCCGCACACCCCATCTTCTTCCACCATGTCCTGAAGGCGGTCAACGCGGGCGCCTCGCTGGTCGTGGTCGATCCCCGGCGGACCGAGTCGGCCGAGTGGGGCGATCTGTGGCTGGGTATCGACGTCGGCACCGACATCGCGCTCTCGAACACCATCGCGCGCGAGATCGTCGTGAATGACCTGCAGCACCACACGTTCATCGAGCACGCGACGCTGGGCTACGACGAGTACGTCGACTCGATCATGGACTGGACGCTCGAGCGCGGCGAAGCCATCACGGGCGTGCCGGGCGACGTGATCCGCGAGGTCGCGCACGCGTACGCCAAGGCCGACCGCGCCATGATCTGCTGGACCTTGGGCATCACCGAGCACCACAACGCCGTCGACAACGTCCTGTCGCTGATCAACCTGGCGCTGCTGACCGGCAAGGTCGGTACCTACGGCAGTGGCGTCAACCCGCTGCGGGGCCAGAACAACGTGCAGGGCGGCGGCGACATGGGGGCGATCCCCAACAAGCTGCCGGGCTTCCAGGACATCGAGAAGGACGACGCAGCTCGAGCGAGGTTCGAGGCCGCGTGGGGCGTGCCGATCAGTGCCACGTACGGCTACACGCTGACCCAGATGTTCGAGGCGATGGACCGGGGCGAGCTCACATCCGTCTACGTGATCGGCGAGAACCCGGCCAGCAGCGAGGCAGACAAGCAGCACACGGAGATCCTGCTGCGGGGCCTCGACACCCTGATCGTGCAGGACCTGTTCATGACGAGGACCGCCGAGCTGGCCGACGTGGTGTTCCCGGCGTCGAACGCCTCGTTCGAATCGGAAGGGACCGTGACCAACTCCGAGCGGCGCGTGCAACGGGTGCGCAAGGCGCTCGAACCACCGGGCAACGCCAAGGATGACATCTGGATCATCGCCGAGCTCGCCAAGCGCTTGGGCACCGACTGGGGCGAGGTCACCCCGCTCAGCGCATGGGAAGAGCTGCGTTCGCTCAGCCCCATGCACGCAGGCATGAGCTGGAAGCGGCTCGAGGAGCTGGGCGGGTTGCAGTGGCCGTGTCCAGACGAGGATCACCCCGGCACCAAGTTCCTGCACGCGCGGCTGTGGGCCGCGGACGAGGCCGAGCAGGGCCAGAAGGCGCCGTTCTCGATCGTGATCGACGAGCCGCCGGTGGACGAGCTCGACGAGGAGTTCCCGCTCCGGCTCACGACCGGTCGCCGGCTGGACTCGTACAACACCGGCGTGCAGACGGGCGCGTACACGTCGCCGCTGCGTCGCGGCGAGACGATCGACGTCTCACCCGAGGATGCGGAGCGCATGCAGCTGGCCGAGGACGAGTGCGTGGTCGTGTCCAGTCGCCGCGGTTCCCTGGAGGTCCCGGTCCACGTCGATCACGCGCTGCGCCCCGGCCTGGTGTTCATGACGTTCCACTTCCCCGATCAGGTCGACACGAACGTGCTCACGATCGAAGCCACCGATCCCAAGTCGGGCACGGCCGAGTTCAAGGCCTCGGCCGTCAGGATCGACAAGATGCCCGCCGACCGTGCGGTGGCGGTTTCGGGTGGAGGCGGAGAGTAGAGTCTCGGGCGTGAAGTGCTCGTCCCTTCCTCGCTGCGTTCGGCGCCGGCATACGGAGGTTCGTTGGACCTCCATCTGACCGAGGCCGCGGCCACCGATCTGGAACGCGCCGCCGTCGATTCGTTGCTGGGACCGCCCGATAGCGCATGGGATGGCGCCGTCGAGCGCACCGCGTTCGACCACCGGGTTGCCCGAACCGGCAAGGACGCACGCGATCAGCGCCACCTCCTGCTGCCCACGTTGCACGCCCTGCAGAGCGGCGTCGGCTGGATCAGCCCTGGGGGTCTCAACTACGTGAGCGAACGCCTCACGGTGCCTCCGGCCGAGGCGTACGGGGTCGCCACCTTCTACGCGATGTTCTCGACCGAGGAACGCCCTTCCACGGTCGTCCACGTCTGCGACGACCTGGCGTGCCGCGGCCGCGGAGCGGACGCGCTGAGCGAGCAGATCGCAACGCTCGGCGACGACGTCCTGGTGAAGCCGAGCCCATGCCTCGGTCGGTGCGAGCACCCGGTCGCGGCGATGGTCGAGCGCGCCGGTCTCGACCGTCCGATCTCCTTCGGGCAGGCGACGGCCGAGAACGTCGCTGAGACCCTGGCTCGACTCGACGACGGCGCGGACGTCATGCGCGCGCCGTGGTCCTGCTCGAACCCGCAGGAACGTGCCGACCTGCGGCTGCTGCGCCGCGTCGGCATGGTGGATCCGATGTCGATCGACGACTACCGGTCGCACGGCGGGTACGAGGCGTTGCGGCTCGCGCTGGAGCACGGGCCAGAGTGGACGCTGCGAGAAATCACCGATTCGAAGCTGCTGGGGCGTGGGGGCGCCGCCTTCCCGACCGGCGTGAAATGGAAGGCGGTCGCCGAGCAGCCCGTCCGTCCGCACTACTTCATCTGCAACGCGGACGAGAGCGAGCCGGGAACCTTCAAGGATCGCGTGTTGATGGAGGGCGATCCGTTCGCGGTGGTCGAGGCGCTCACGATCGCGGGCATCACCACCGGATGCGAGCTGGGCTACCTGTACATCCGCGGGGAGTATCCGGCCGCGACGATGCGGCTCGAGTACGCGATCGCCGAGGCGCGGCACCACGGATTGCTCGGGGAAGACGTCATGGGTCGCGGCACCGCGTTCGACATCGAGCTGCGCCGTGGCGCCGGTGCCTACATCTGCGGTGAGGAGACGGCGCTGTTCAACTCGCTGGAGGGCAAGCGCGGGGAGCCTCGCAACAAGCCCCCGTTCCCGGTCCAGCGCGGCGTGTTCGGCAAGCCCACGGGCATCAACAACGTGGAGACGCTGATCAACGTGCTGGAGGTCTTGCCAATGGGTGGCGAGGCGTACGCCCAGCTCGGCACCGAGGGGTCGACCGGCACGCGGCTGTTCTGCCTATCCGGCGCCGTCACCAACCCAGGTGTGTACGAGTTCGAGCACGGCATCACGCTGGGTGAGGTGATCGAAGCGGCCGGTGGTGTTCGCGACGGCAAGGATCTCAAGGCCGTCCTGCTCGGCGGGGCAGCCGGCGGGTTCGTGGGCCCGGACCGCCTGGGCGTTCGGATGACGTTCGAAGACGCGCGGGACGGCGGCTACACGCTGGGGTCGGGCGTCGTCATGGTCTTCGACGAGGACGCCGATCTCACCGACGCGTGCCTGCGAATCGCTCGCTTCTTCCGCGATGAGTCATGCGGACAATGCGTCCCGTGTCGCGTGGGCACCGTCCGCCAAGAAGAAGCCCTGCACCGATTGGTCCAAGGCCGCACGCTGGGCAGCCATGACGATGAGCTCCATCTGCTGGAGGACGTCGCACAGGTGATGCGCGACGCGTCCATCTGTGGGCTGGGACAGACCGCCGCCAACGCCGTGCAGTCGGCGATCGCCTCCCTCGGCGTCTTCGGCGGCAACGGTGCCGATGCCCTCGAAGGCGCAGACGTCCCCACCGCGACCGAGGAGCAGGAGTAACGATGGCCACCGCCGTGCCGTTGGAGCCGCCCCGGCGACTCTTCACGATGGAGATCGACGGCGCCGAGGTGCGCGTCGCCGAGGGTGGCACGATCCTGGACGCCTGTCGCGCCCTGGAGATCGACACGCCGACCTTGTGCTTCGCCGACAACCTGACGCCGATCAATGCATGCCGTGTGTGCGTCGTGGAGGTCGAGGGCGCCCGCACGCTGGTGCCCGCCTGCAGCCGCAAGGCCGAGGACGGCATGAAGATCTCGACCGACACCGAGCGCGTGCGGCGCTCCCGCACGCTCGTGATGGAGTTCCTGGCGAGCAGCGTCGAGATGGACCTGACGAGCGCCGACGTGCACCGGTGGATGGACGAGTACGACGTGCACCCCGAGCGGTTCGGTGCCCAGATGGAACCGCTCCCGGCGGGGGAGCGTGACGAACGCGAGCCCGGTCATCACCACGACCCCGCCGACCCCACGGTGGCCGAGGGCGTGCACCAACCGATCAAGATCGACAACGAGTTGTACGTGCGCGACTACTCACGATGCATCCTCTGCTACAAGTGCGTCGAGGCCTGCGGCGTCGATGCACAGAACACGTTCGCCATCGCGGTCGCGGGTCGTGGATTCGACGCGCGGATCTCCACCGAGTACGCGGTGGGGCTGGATGAGAGCGCCTGCGTCTACTGCGGCAACTGCATCGGTGTGTGCCCCACCGGGGCGCTGATGTTCTCCAGCGAGCACGAGATGCGCGAGGCCGGCACCTGGGACGAGAACGAGCAGACGGTGACGAACACGATCTGTCCGTACTGCGGCGTGGGATGCGAGCTGGAGCTGCACGTGCAGGACAACGAGATCGTGAAGGTCACCTCGCCCACCGATCATTCCGTCACCAGTGGCCACCTCTGCATCAAGGGCCGGTTCGGGTTCGCGTTCGTGCAGTCGCGAAAAGGTGACGACCCTCTTGCACGGAAGCGTCGGGCTCGCAAGGAGCGAGACTAGTCCATGACGGACTAGTGAGATCATGGGCACGTCGACCGGTGCCACGGGGATCGTCCTGGCGGGCGGTCGTTCCGAACGGTTCGGCTCGGACAAGATGGCTGCTCTCTACCACGGGGTCCCCTTGCTGCATCACGCGGTGCTGCGGGTCTCGGAGGTGACGCGCGAGGTGATCGTGGTGCTGGCGCCCGACGCCGCGATCCCAGCGTTCCCTCCCGGTGTGGCGGTCCGCACGGTGCGCGACCCGGAAGCCGACCAGGGACCGCTCGAGGGAGCGCACACGGGCCTCACCGCAGCCGAGTCGGATCTGGCGTTCATGATCGCTGGCGACATGCCAGAGGTCTCCACAGCGGTCGCGATCGAGATGCTGCGTGTCGCCGCGAACGATCAGACGGTCCAGGCGGTCGCTCTGCAGGATGGGGACCGGTTCCGACCCGTGCCGCTGGCGCTGCGGGTGGCCCCCGCCACCGCAGCGGCGCACGGACTGCGCCACGACGGAGAGCACAGGCTGCGCGCCCTGCCCCAGGCGTTGCGCACAGCGGTGATCGACGAGGCCACGTGGCACGCGCTCGATCCGCAACGACGAACGCTGTGGGACGTCGACGAGCCCGCCGATCTGGCGGACCGGTAGCGTGCCGGCCATGGATCGCACCGACGCATCGCACGTCGATAGCGTGCGGCTCGGCTCGCTGGAGATCTCGCTGGTCTGTCAGGGGTTCGCGCCGTTGGACCTGTCCGATGAGTGCCCGGGCCAGGACGTTGACTGGGATGCGGAACGCCGCCGTCACCCCTGGGCCTTTCACCCTCCTGGTCACGCTCCTGGATCCTGGCCGTGGCACGTGCACGCGTTCGCGATCCGCGGTCCGGACGGGATCGTCATGGTCGACACCGGCCTGGGATCGTTCCCGCCGTTCCGGCCGTGGGCGAAGTCGCGTTCGCCGGAGCAGGCGTACGTGGATGCGGGCGTCGAGCCGGCCGACGTCCGGGTGGTGGTGTTGACCCACCTGCATGCAGACCACGCGGGCGGTGGGCTCGGACCGGACGGCGAGCCACGGTTCCCGAACGCGCGCTATGTCGTGCATCCCGCCGACTGGGCGTTCTTCGCGGACAGCGACGATGCGCAGGACTACACGGCGCGCCATGCGCTCGCCCGTGTCGACGACCTGGGCATGCTCGATCTGACCGAGGATGACCGCGACGTGGCGCCCGGCGTCGCCGTCGTCCACACCCCCGGTCACACGCCCGGGCACCGGAGCGTCACGCTGACACAGGCACCGCGGACCCTCCTGCTCACCGGCGACCTGCTCCATCTGCCGATCCAGGCGGCTCATCCCGAGTGGCCCTCGAGTCACGACGAGGACCCGGCGGCCGGGGCCGTATCCCGGGCGCGGCTCCTGCAGGACGCGCGCCAGGGCTCGTGGACGATCGGCGTCCACCATTTCGCGGAGCCGTTCGGCACGCTCACATCGGGCGTGTTCGAGACGGTCCGGGGCTGAGGCGGATGGCTGCCGGAGCTGATGTCCCTTCGGAGCGGGTCGTGATCGCGCTGGGCGGCAATGCCCTGCTGCGCCGGGGCGCCGACGACACGTTCGAAGAGATGTACCGGGCATGCCGCGAGGCCGCGGAGCGTATCGCCGACATCGCGGCCATGGGGTGGGAGGTCGTCGTCACCCACGGTAACGGACCTCAGGTCGGGCGCATCCTGCTGCAACAGGAGGCGGCGCGGGACACGGTGCATCCCATGCCGCTGGATGTGTGCGGTGCCCAGAGCCAGGGTCAGATCGGCTACCTGCTGCAGGTGACGATCGGCGACGTCTTCTTCGAGCGAGGGATGGAACGCCCGGTCGCCACCGTGCTCACCCTGACGCGCGTGCGTCCGGACGACCCAGCCTTCTCCGACCCCACCAAGTTCGTCGGCCCCTTCTACGAGGCCGACGAGGCTCGCGTCCTGGAGTCCGAACGTGGATACATCATGAAGCCCGACCCACATGGTGGCTGGCGCCGGGTGGTCCCCAGCCCGAAGCCGTATTCGATCGTCGAGACCCCGATCGTGCGCCAGCTGGTGGCCGACGGAGTCGTCGTGATCGCGGGCGGCGGGGGAGGGGTGCCGGTGATCGAGGACGGTCCTCGTCTCATCGGGAAGGAAGGCGTGGTGGACAAGGATCTCGCGTCGGCGATCCTGGCGACCGAGGTCGACGCGTCGACCTTGCTGATCCTGACCGACGTGAAGAAGGTGCAGCGCGGCTACGGTTCGTTCATGCCCGAAGACATCGACCGGATGACGGTGCGTGAGGCCGCGACACTGCTGAAGAAGGGCGAGTTCGGCGAAGGATCGATGGGACCGAAGGTGGAAGCGGCCACGTCGTTCGCTCGGTCGGGGAACCGAGCCGTGATCGCGGAGCTGTCCGATGCTCCCGCGGCGTTGGCAGGTGAGGCCGGCACGCAGATCGTGCCGTGATCGCCGGAGCTACGGCCCTTCGCCCGGCCGCCGTCCCGGGTTCCGGAACTGGTTGACGATCAGGAAGAGCGCGAAGACACCCACCACGACGACCAACAGCACCAGCAGGCCCACGAAGAACTTCTCCAGGAAGCCGGGCGCCTCGGGCCAGAACGCCGCGAGCAACGAGGAAGCGGCCAGCACCATCCCGTCATCCTACCGAACGGCTTCCAACGGCCGGCTCGGCTCCCGGCCCGCCGCGATGCCGCCGGTAGGCTTGCCGCATGCGACTCGGGATCCTCACCGGTGGCGGCGACTGCCCCGGCTTGAACGCCATCATCCGAGCGGTGGTCCGCAAGGGGATGCGCGTGCACGACCACTCGTTCGTTGGGTTCCGGGACGGGTGGCGCGGGGTGCTGCACGATGAGGCCCGGGAGCTCGAGGTCGGTGATGTCACCGGCATCCTGCATCGTGGTGGCACGATCCTGGGCAGCTCCGGGGTGAACCCCATGCGGGTGGCCGGCGGCCCCGCGACGGTGCGGGCGACGTTCGAGGCACGGAAGGTCGACGGCCTGATCGCGATCGGTGGCGAGGGCACGCTGGGTGCGGCCGCGGCGCTGGCCGAGGAGGGCATCCCCGTGATCGGCGTGCCCAAGACGATCGACAACGACCTGGGTGGCACCGACATCACGGTGGGGTTCCACACCGCGGTGCAGGTGGCCACGGACTCCATCGACCGCCTGCACTCCACGGCGGAGAGCCATGACCGCGTGATGGTGGTCGAGGTGATGGGACGCCATGCCGGTTGGATCGCGATCTACGCGGGCATCGCCGGTGGGGCCGACGTCATCCTGATCCCCGAGCATCCGTTCGACATCGAGGAGGTCTGCCGCTCGCTGCGCATGCGTCACACGCAGCGGAGCTCGTTCTCGATCGTGGTGGTGGCCGAGGGCGCGGTCCCCGCCGAGGGGACGTCGCTCACGCTGCCCGAGCCGGACGTGGACGAGAACGGCTTCCTGCGGCTGGGGGGCGTGACGAACCACATAGCCCCCGAGATCGAGCGCCGGACCGGGTATCAGACCCGCGTGACGATCCTCGGCCACGTGCAGCGTGGCGGCTCGCCGGTGGCCTTCGACCGAGTGCTGGGCACCCGGATGGGACTCACCGCCGTCGACCTCGCCACCGCCGGCGGCTGGGGTCGCATGGTCGCCAGGCGGGCGCAGGACATCATCGACGTCCCCCTCGCGTCGGCCGTCGCGGATCGCAACGTCGTGCCGCTGGAGCTCTACCGCGAGGCGGAGGTCTTCTTCGGGTAGCCGAACGGTCGGCACGGCCGGCCGGACCGTCGTGGCAGTGGACCCGGCGCACGCCGTCGGTAGACTCGCTCGATGACTGACTTCCGCGTGGATCTGCGATCGGACACGGTCACGAAGCCCTCCGCCGGGATGCGCCGTGCCATGGCCGACGCCGAGGTGGGCGACGCCTGGTACGGCGACGACCCCACCGCGAACCGGCTCCAGGAGCTCGCTGCCGGATGCACCGGCAAGGAGGCGGCACTGTTCGTGCCGACCGGGACGATGGCCAACCAGATCGCCCTGGCGCTGCACGTGCGCACCAACGGTCACCTGGTCGCCTCCTCGGCAGCCGCGCACGTCGCCACCACGGAGGTCATGACGGCCGCTGCGTTGTCGGGCATCGCGTTCCGCACGGTGGCCCCGGGCGTCCGCGGGTGGATCGACGCTGCACAGGCACGGGCGCTGCTCGAGCCCGACAGCTACTACGACGTGGAGATGATCGACCTGCTCTCGGTCGAGAACACCGTGGGCGGTGCCGGGGGCACGGTGATGCCGGTCGAGGAGTTGGTCAAGGTGCGAGCGGTTGCGACCGGGGCCGGTGTGCCCATGCACCTGGATGGCGCCCGCGTCTTCAATGCCGCCGCTGCGGCCCAGGTCGACGTCACAGCGTGGACGAACGAGGTCGACACCATGATGTTCTGCCTGTCGAAGGGGCTGGGTGCGCCCATCGGGTCGATGATCTGTGGTCCGGCCGAGATGATCCGCGAGGCCCGGCGCCTGTCGATCCTATTCGGCGGAGCGTGGCGACAGGCCGGCATGATGGCGGCGGCAGGCATCATCGCCTTACAGGAAGGCCCACAGCGCTTGCACGAGGACCACGAACGCGCCCGAACCCTGGCCGCGGGCATCGACGACGCCCTGCCAGGTTCCATCGATCACGAGCAGGTTGCAACGAACATGGTGCTCGTCGACACGGAGTCGGCGGGGATGCCGGTGCTCGAGGCCATCGAGCGTTTGGCCGACCTCGGGGTGGGGGTGACCCACACGGGCACGCACGTGCGCGTGGTGACCCACCTCGATGTAGACGATGACGACGTGGATCTCGCGTTGCACGCGTGGCGATCGATCGCTCCGGCGGGCTCGCGCGTGGTGCGGGGCGTCTGACGGGCGCCGGGTCTCGAGCGCGGAAGGATGGACCATGGGCATCTTCACCAAGAACTATCCCCCGGAGATCGCGGTCCGGGTCCCACCCGGCCAGCGTCTGGTGAAGACGTGGCCGGTGCTGCATTTCGGCCCGATCCCGCAGTTCAACGGCACGGATTGGGATCTGGAGGTCGGCGGGCTCGTCCAGGACCCCTTCACCGTGACTTACGGAGAGCTGCGTGACGTCCCGACGGTGACCGTGGACGCCGACATGCACTGCGTCACGGGCTGGACCACCCTGGACAACACCTGGGAAGGCGTGCCGTTCCGAACGCTCGCCGAGCGCGCGAAGCCCACACCCGAAGCGAAGTGGGTCATCGCCCACTGCGCGATGGGCTACACCTCCAACCTCTCGCTGGAGGCCATGGACCAGGACGACGTCCTGGTGGCGTGGCGCAACCATGGCGAGGACCTCACGCCCGAGCACGGCTGGCCGCTCAGGTTGGTCGTGCCCAAGCGGTACGGGTGGAAGAGCGCGAAGTGGCTCACCGGGCTGGAGTTCAGCGCCAAGAACACACGGGGGTTCTGGGAGGTGCGTGGCTATCACGTGCACGGCGAGCCGTTCGCAGAGGAACGCTACAGCTATCAAGAGGGCAAGCGTGCCGAGTTCCAGCCGTAGGGGTGTCGAGGTCCCCAGGATCGGACGATGGATCAGGCCAGGTAGAGAACGATCGTGTCACCGTAGGTGACGGTGCCGCCGGCTCCTGGGTTCTGGCCGATGACGAGCGCTCCGCTCGAACCGGGCACGATGAACCACGAGACGTCGAGCCCGTAGTCGGCGGCCCGGGCTTCCGCCGCGCTCTTACCCAACCCCGTGAAGCTTGGCGCGGGGAACGTCTCGGGTCCCAAGGAGACCACGATCGTGACGGTGGAGCCGAAGGGCCTGGTCGTGCCGGCCTTGGGTTGGACCGACATCACCGAGCCCCGATCGATCCTGCCCGAGAAGTCGCTGTCGGTGGCCACCTCGAATCCCAGATCGTGCAACGACGCGGCTGCCTCGTCCTCGGTCATGCCCACGAGCTTGGGGATGTCTGCGGGCGGCGGTCCTTTGCTGATCACCACGTCCACCGCGCTGCCGTGTGCCTGCATCCCGGACGGGGCCTCCAGGACCGAGCCCGCCGGCACCCGGTCGGAGAACTGCCGCCGTTGGACCCCCAAGGTGAGGCCGGCTTCGGTGAGGAGCTGACGGGCCTTCTCGAGCGTGATGCCCTCGATCTCGGGGATCGTGACCGGAGGCGGACCCAGCGAGGGGATCAGGGTGACCGTTGCGCCACGTTCCAGCGTGGTTCCGGCCGACGGCTGCACCTTCAGCACCTCATCGATCGGAGCCTGTTCGTCGTAGCGACCGTCGGCGATCCGGACGGCGAACCCCAGGTCCGAGAGCTGGGATCGTGCGTCGGCGATGTTCTGGCCCGCCAGCGCGGGGACGTTCGCACGGTGCGGGACGACGTAGGTCCAGACGCCCCACGCGATGGCTCCGAGCGCGACGACCAACAGGACGATCCAGGCACGCGTGCGCCACCGGTGTTTCGTGCGCTCTGCACGCGGGATGGTGACGGTGGTGGTGCCGATCGGTTCCGCATCAGGTTCGGGCAGCGAGACCACCCCGGTCGGCACGACCGCGGGTTCGCTCGGCACAGGGGCCAGGGCTCCGTCGCGTGGCGGCACGTCGTCGACGATGGCGTGCAGCGGACGCGCGGCGGGAAGCGCCGGGACGATCGCTTCGATGTCGCTTCGCATGGCGGACGCGGATTCGGGCCGGAGTTCGCGGTCGCGGTCGGCGGCGCTCGTCACGAAGCCGTCCAGCTCCGCCGGCAGCGACGGCACCACGGCGCTCGGCCGAGGCACACGCCCTGACAGGTGCTTGTACGCGATCGCCATGGCGGTCTCGCCGGTGAACGGAAGCTTCCCGGTCAACAGCTCGTACGTGACGATGCCCAGCGAATACAGGTCGCTGCGCGGATCGGCCGGTTCGCCACGGATCTGCTCGGGCGCCAGGTACTGCACCGTGCCGGTGACCGTGCCCGCCTGCGTCTGGCGGCCGTCGGCGTACGCGCGGGCAAGGCCGAAGTCGGCCACCTTCACGACGCCCTCGGTCGTCACGAGCACGTTCTCCGGCTTGATGTCTCGATGCACGATGCCTTGGCGGTGCGCGTGCTCCAGTCCTCGGAGCGTCTGGCGCACCACGTCGGCCGCCTGGGCCGGTTCGAGTTTGCCGTACCGATGCAGGAGCGCGCGGCTCGCGAGCCCGCGCACGTACTCCATGACCATGTAGTAGATGCCGTCCACCGAGCCCCAGTCGTAGACGGCCACGATGTTGGGGTGAGAGAGCCCCGCCGCTGCCCTCGCCTCCCGGCGGAACCGGTCGATGAACGCCTGGTCGCCGGCGAGCGACCGATGCAGCACCTTGATCGCGACCTGACGGTCGAGCACGGCGTCGCGCGCGAGGTAGACCTCGCCCATACCACCCGACGCGATGCGGTCCACGACGTGGTAGCGCCCGTCGAGCGTGACGAGCGCATGACCTGTCGAACCGTCGAGCGGCGTCGGCCGAGCCAGACTCCTGGACGTGATGCTGCTCCTCCTGATCCGGGGAAGCGCTCGGAGGGAGAGCGCGTCCGGCGCGATTCTATGGTCGGTCGGGCCGCAAACCGTGGAGGTTCGCCGAAGTGACCGCCCTCGCCACCGGTAGGGTGTGCGCCGTGGACCTGGTCTGTGTCGGCGACGTCATGCTCGACATCCGCGTCGATGCCCAGACGCTGAAGCACGGCGGCGACGTGCACGGCAGCGTGCTGCTGCAGCCCGGGGGCACGTCGTCCAACGCCGCGGTCTGGGCCGCCTGGGCGGGCGCCGAAGCGCGGGTGCACGGGCGGGTCGGCGACGATCTCATGGGCCGAACCCTGCGCGACGAGCTTGCCGCGCGGAACGTGGACCCGGCGCTCACCGTCGATGCGAGCGCCCCGACGGGCACGATGCTGGTCCTCCACGAGCCCGGTGAGCGATCCATGGTGGCCGATCGTGGCGCCAACGCGCGCCTGCATCCCACCGACCTGCCCGATCGGATCGAGGCCGGCGCCGTGCTCGTCTCGGGCTACCTCCTGCTGCAAGAGGCCGGTCGCGACGCCGCCGAGGCGGCGCTCGCCCGAGCCCACTCGCCGTGGATCGCCATCGAGGCGGCGTCGTGGCCGCTGCTCGAGCCGTACGGCGTCCCGCGCTTCTTCGAGACGACCGAGGCCGCCAACGCGCTGTTCGCCAACGAGCAGGAAGCCGCGGCGCTCTCGGGGTCGGGCGGTGAGGACGCAGCCCGTGTCCTGGGCGAGCGCTACCGCATGGCGGCGGTCAAGCTGGGCGAGCGCGGCGCCGCGATCGTGATCGACGGAGCCATGCACCGGATCGCCGCCGAGCCGGTCGAGGAAATCGACCCCACCGGCGCCGGCGACGCGTTCGACGGCGTGATGCTGTCGTGGCTGGCCAGGGGCGCCGACCCGGTGCACGCGGCCACCCGCGCGTGCCATGCGGGCGCCCTGGTCGCAACAGGGCGCAGCGCCTGGCCGCAGGATGGTGCGGCGTGACCGGGCCGCCGTCCACGGTGGCGGCGCCGGTCGCCGAAGCCCTGCGGGAGGGACGCGGCATCGTGGCGCTGGAGACGAGCGTCATCGGCCAAGGGCTGCCCGTGCCGCGCAACACGGAGTGCGTGGAGCGGATGGGGGCCGCGGTCGCCAACACGGGCGCGGTGCCGGCGTGGATCGGGACCGTGGATGGCACGGTGGTGGTGGGATTGTCCGATGCAGAGCTCGAGCGGTTCGCGCTGTCGGGCACCGCCAGCAAGGTGGCCAGGCGCGATGTGCCGATGGCCGTGGCCTCCCGCGCGTTGGGCGCCACCACGGTGAGTGCGACCGTGTGGGCAGCGGCGCGGGCGGGCATCGCCGTGACGGCGACCGGAGGCATCGGCGGTGTGCATCCGGGCGAGGCGGCCGACGTCAGCGCGGACTTGCTGGAGCTGGCGCGAACACCCGGGCTCCTGGTGTGCTCGGGGCCGAAGTCCATCATCGATCCGATGGCGACCGCGGAGAAACTCGAAGAGCTCGGGGTGTCGATGATCGGTGCCGGCGTCGATCGTCTGCCGTTCTTCCTGGCGCGGGAGTCGCCTGTGGAGCTGGAGCATCGGTTCGATCGTCCCGAGGAAGCTGCCGACATGCTGCGCGCCTCGCTGGCGCTCGGGACCTCCTCCACGTTGCTTGCGTGCAACCCCGTGCCCGCCGCCCTCGCGATGGATCCCGCTGAGGTCGGGGCCGCCGTGGTGGAGGCCGAGGCTCGTGCCGACGCCGCCGACATCCAGGGGAAGGAGCGCACACCCTTCCTGCTGGCCGCGCTGGCGCAGATCACCGGAGGCCGAAGCCTGGACGCCAACCTGGCGCTGCTCGAGGACAACGCACGGCTGGCGGGCGAGATCGCGGTCGCTGCCTCTGCTCGGTGATGGAACGCGCGTGGATCGGCGGTGTCGCAGGGCCGGTGGGCTTCCTGACGGCCTCCTTCGTGATGGCAGCGGTCCGCCCGGAGATCATCAGGGCGCAGGGGTGGGAGAGCTGGCCCAGCAGCATGGCGCTGGGCGGGCCGCCCGAGGCCCTGGTGCAGATCGGCGCTTTCCTGTGGTTGGTGTGCTGCTACATGGTGTTCGCGCTCGGTGCACTGCGGCCGGCGTTCGGCTGGGGACCGGCAGCCATCGGGTACCTGGCGATCGCCGTGGGCGATGCGTTGCTGGCGTTCCCGACCGACCGGCCGGGCGTCAGCCTCACCTGGCACGGCGCGCTGCACCTGACCGGGGTGGTGTGGGCGACGATCGCGACCCTGGTGGCGGTCACGGGCGTGACCCTCTCGACGCGCACCGACCCCCGGTGGCGGCCGTGGCGCCTGGTGGCCTGGATCCCGTTCGTCGCCACGGCGATCGGGATGGCCGCCGGGTTCGATCGCGGCTGGGCCAAGGTGTCCTACGTCGTGGGCATCACGATGCCCGGCGCGATCGCCGGCCTGCTGATGGCCCGCCAGCCGAGCCCCGAGTCGCGCGTCACCTGAGCGAGCCCTACCGCAGCCAGGTCTTGCCGATCGCTTTGGAGAAGTGCCATGCGTAGCGGAACGTCTTCGGCTTCTTGGATTCGCCACCTCGCCTGGTGAGGAAGGTCACCGGGACCTCGACGACGCGAGCATGCTGACGCAGCGCCTCGATCGTGACCTCCGAGGTCCAGAACTGATCCTGCACCAGGATGAGCTTGCGCAGGGTCTCGGCGCGCGTGGCCCGATATCCGCTGGAGATGTCGGTGATGCGCTGACCGGTCAAGATCGTGACGAACCACGAAAAGAAGTGCACGCCGGTGTGGCGCAGGAACCCACCGCCGCGCTCGAAATCGCCCAGCATGCGCGAGCCGTTCACATGATCGGCGCGGTCATCGATGATGGGCTCGATCAGGGTGGGGATCTCTTCGGGCAGGTGCTGGCCGTCCGCGTCTAGGCTGACGACGATGTCGGCCCCCAGCTGCAGCGCGATGTCGTAACCCACGCGCAGAGCCATGCCCCCGCCGCGCCGGATCGGCAAGGTGGCGGTGAAGGCACCGGCCACACGAGCCGCCTCGGCGGTGCCGTCGCTGGAATGGTCGTCGACCACGATCGGCACGACGTGGTAGCCCGCGACCTCCTTCGGCATCGCCTCGAGCACCGGGCCAACGTTCTCCGCCTCGTTGTAGGCGGGGGAGATCGTGACGACCTTGGGACCGGGCGGCACACGACGTTCGGCCTCGGTCCAGTCGAAGCGCTCCACCGTCAGGGCCTCCACCAGCTGCTGGATCGCCCGCTCGCTGCGGTCGGAGTGTCCCTGCAACCGGAACAAGAGCAGGAAGAGCACCACGACGGCGCCGAGCAACAGCGCCACGAGACGCCGGTTGTCGCCCGGCCGTCGTTGGAGGTTGAACGTGTCGAAGAGCGGGTCGAGCAGGTTGGGGAAGGCGGCGAGCAGGAGGACCGTGGCCGTCGCGAAGACGGCAGTGAACAGGCTGAGCCGGCTGATGTTGCGCCGACGGTACGACCGGACCGCCACCAGGAAGAACGCGACCGCGGCCGCGCCGGCGAACAGCCGCAACGCCCACATGGAGCCTACGAACCCGAACGGTCTACGGGGTCGCGTCCCGGCTGCCACCGGTCGGCCGGCAAGATGTGCTCGGTGATCACGCGGTCCCGGTAGCGCTCGATCTGGGTGAACATCGAGCCGATCAGCGTCTCGGACAGCAGGTGCGGCTCCAGGCCGAGGTCCAGCAGCTTCGTGTGCGCCGGGTTGTAGTAGTGCTCTTCCAGCTCGAACCGTGGGTTGTCGATGGGATCCACCGTCACGTCGATGCCCACCTCGGCGCCGGCCTTCTGCACGATCTCGGCCAGCTCCATCACCGAGAACGATTCGGTGAACTGGTTGAACACGCGCATCTCGCCCCGCTCGGCGGGGTGCGTGACCGCCAGCTCCACGCACCGCAGGGTATCGACGATGTTGAGGTAGCCGCGGGTCTGTCCGCCCGTGCCATACACCGTGAGCGGATGACCGATCACCGCTTGCAGGCAGAACCGGTTGAGCGCCGTGCCGAACACGTCGTCGTAGTCGAATCGGGTGAGGAGCCGGTCGTCGAGCTTCGTCTCCTCGGTCTCGATCCCGTACACGACCCCCTGGTTCAGGTCGGTGGCGCGCATGCCCCACACGCGGCAGGCGAAGTGGATGTTGTGCGAGTCGTGAACCTTGGACAGGTGATACATCGAGCCCGGCAGCTTGGGGAACGGCAACGTGTCGGTGCGCCCGTTGTGGTCGATCTCGATGTAGCCCTCTTCGATATCGATATTGGGCGTGCCGTACTCGCCCATGGTGCCCAGCTTCACCAGATGTGCGTCGGGGGTCAGGTCACGCATCGCGTAGATCACGTTGAGCGTGTTCACGACGTTGTTCGTCTGGGTGAACACGGCGTGCTCGCGATCCTTCATGGAATAGGGAGCGCTGGGCATCTCGCCGTAATGCACGACCGCCTCGGGACGGAAGCTGCCGAACAGCGATTCGGTCACGTCCCAGTCGGTCAGGTCACCTTCGGTGAACCCGATGTCCTTGCCCGCCACGTCGCGCCAGGTGGCGGTCCGTTCGGCCAAGCCGGCCGCGATCGGCGTGAGGGAGTCGGTGCCAGCTTCGCGATGCGCGGTGCGGCGCAGGTAGTTGTCGACGACGTGCACCTCATGGCCACGCGCCGAGAAGTGCATCGCGGTGGGCCAACCGAGGTATCCGTCGCCGCCCAGGATCAGGATCCGCATGGAACGTCCTTTCGGATGATGGGGTGCGAGGTCGGCCTATCCTACCGGGGAGGAGGCTGGCCAGGACGGGCTAAGAGGCGAGGTCGGCCAGCGTCGCCACGACCCGATCGACCTCATCGGACGTGTGGTAGTGGCAGAACCCGATCCGCACGGCCCCGCCGGTGTCCAGCAGGCCGAGCCGGTCGAAGAGCTCGATGGCGTAGTAGTGGCCGTCCCAGGTGAAGATGCCGGCGGCGGCGAGGGCTTTGGACGTCTCGAGCGGATCCTGGTCGCGCAGCCGGATCGCGAACGTGGGCGTGCGTTCGTCCAGCCGGTCTGGACCGGCGACGCCATACAACCGGACGTCGTCGAGCGCGCCGATGCCGTCGAGGAAGCGGGTGGTCAGCATGCGCTCGTGTCTCCCGATCGCACCGAAGCCCGCCACCACCGCGGCGCGCCTGCCGGCTCCGGAGGGCCCGCCCAGCGTGGTGCCCACCTGGGCGAGGTAGTCCACCGCCGCGATGAATCCCGCCAGCCCTTCGTGATTCTGCGTGCCCGTCTCCCACCGTTCGGGCGGGGCGTAGGTCTCGGCGGGACGGACCCGGTATGCGTCCCATCCATCGAGGACCTCGGCACTGGCGGCGACCATGCCCAGGTGCGGACCGAACACCTTGTAGGGCGAGACGGCCAGCACGTCGGCGCCCAGCGACGCGAAGTCGATGACACGGTGCTGGGCGACGTGCACGCCGTCCACCGCCACGAGCGCCCCGGCAGCCTTGGCCCGGACGACCAGGTTGGTCGCAGGGGTGACGGTGCCGACGCCGTTGGACGCCAGGGTGAACGCCACCAGCCGCGGGCGGAGCGCGAGCGCCTCGTCGAACGAATCCAGATCGAGGGTGGCGTCCTCCGTGTCGATGTCGACCCAGTGCACGGAGGCGCCGGCATCCCGGGCGGCCAGGACCCAGGGACGCACGTTGGCGTCGTGGTCCAGCCTAGTCACGACCACGGTGTCGTCCGGTGTCAGGATGCGAGCGAGCGAGCGTGACAGGTGCATCAGCAGCGTGGTGGAGTTGGCGCCGAACACGATCTGCTCCGGCCGGGCGCCAACAAGGTCGGCGCCGGCATCACGGGCGGCCAGGACCAGTGCATCGGTCTCCTCGCTGGCCGCGAACGCACCGCTGGCGTTGGAGATCCCCCGGCGGAGATGGCCGGTGATCGCCTCCATCACCGAGTCGGGCACCTGCGATCCGCCAGGAGCATCGGCGAATACCACGGGGCGGCCGTCCTGGGTCCGAGCCAAGGCCGGGAAGCGTGCTCGCAGGGCGGCGAAATCATCGGCGGTCGACATGCACATACACTCGCAGGAATCGGGAGGTGGCGCGACGATGCGGTTCGGGATCGATATCTCTCAGCATCAGCTCACGTGGGACCAGCTGGTGTCCCGCGCTCGCATGGCCGAGGACGCCAACCTCGACGGCGTCTGGGTGTTCGACCATTTCACCGCCCTGTATTCGGACCCCATGGGGCCGTGCCTCGAAGGATGGACGTTGCTGGCGGGTCTCGCCCGGGAGACCTCGAGGATCCGGCTCGGGACGTTGGTGACGGGGATGACCCATCGTCATCCCAGCGTGCTCGCCACGCAGGTCGTGACCGTTGATCATCTCTCCGAAGGCCGGGTCGAATGCGCGGTGGGCGCCGCGTGGAACGAGCCCGAGCACCGTGCGCTGGGCATCCCGTTCCCGCCGGTCGCCGAGCGCATGGATCGGTTCGAGGAAGGTGTGCAGGTGCTGCGCTCGCTGTTCACGCAGGATCACTCGTCATTCGAGGGCCGGTACTTCCGGTTGGACGACGCCACCTACCACCCCAGGCCGATCCAACAGCCGAGCCCTCCGATCTGGGTGGGTGGCACGGGACCTCGGCGCACGCTGCCCATCGCAGGTCGCTATGCCGACGCATGGCACGGCTGGGCCGACGACGGCGCCGGCCTGGCTGCGATGTCCGCCATCATCGATCGGGCCGCCGAGGAGGCGGGACGTGACCCCGCCACGATCCTTCGGGCATCGAGCTTGTCGATCAGCGAGGACTGGGACGAGGTCCGGCGCGCTTACGACTGGATGGCCGCCGGCGGCATCGGCTACCTGGTCATCTCGTGGCCGGGCCAGGGACAGGACCGGGTCCGCGAGTTCCTGGACGATGTGGTTCCCACCCTTGCCTGACCGACCACCGGGAGGCCCGGGAATCACGAGGGCGCCCCCGGTTCGGGGCGCCCTCGGTGATGGTCGGTTCCGGTGAGCTCAGGTCGGGTTCTGCGCCAGCTCTCCGCGGAGCTGTTCGGCACCCAGATGCTCGACCCGGGCGCGAAGATCCAGGTACAGCAGGACGCTGACCAAGGCTGAGAACGGCGCGACCAGGATCTGCGCGATCGCCTGGAAGATCCAGGTGACGAACCAGTTGTCACTGATCGCGGTGCCGATGGCGCCGATCACGCCACCGATGAGTCCCGCGATGATCGCGGACACGATGATGACGACCAGCGCGTGCCAGAAGTGACCCTTCACCAGGTTCCAGGAGCGGCTCATGGCGTCGGTTCCCTTGCGGTTCTCCACCACCAGAGCGGGGATGCTCACGGAGAACATGACCGCGAAGATGATGCCGGGGATGATCAGCAGGATCAGCCCGCCCATGACCGCGAGGCCCACCAGGATCGAGATCAGCAGCACGCTGCCGAACCGTGCGAAGCCCCACTTGTAGGAGGCGTCGATGTCGACCGGATCGCCGATGCTGCCCTGCGCGGCGCCGCGGATCAGTGCTGCCTGCAGGACGGCGGAGATGATGATGGCGATCACGAACGCGATCAGGCCGACAAAGAGTCCGACCGTGGCGCTTCGGGTCGTGACCTCCACCGTGGTGCCGAAGATCTCTTCGGTTCGGGTCTCCGGCGCGAACACCACACCGGTCAGGAAGGCGCTGATGAACGTCAGGGGTACGACCACGACCGCGACGATCAAGATCAGCCCGGACGCGTTGGCCTTGTAGATCTCGAACGCCGCGCTAAGGATCTCGCCCAGGCCTCGGGATGGCAGACCCGGTCCTCCGGCGCCTGGGATACCTCCGGTACCGCCTGCACCGCTCGGTGGTGGTGGGGTGGGCGGCGGTGGCGGTGGGGTGGTGAAGCCACCCGAGTCATCCATGGAACAACCCTCCTCTCAAGGGGTGTCGAACGCGCGAATCCTACGCCCGCGGCCCGCGCAAGTGTGGGAGCGTGGGCGTCCGCTCACGTGACTCCCTCGTTCCAGCCTTCGGGCAGCGACAGGGCTTCCCACCCTGGATCGGGTCGCCATGCGTGCCAGTCGAGGTCGAACGGAGGCTCGCGCAGCAGGACGTGTTCGACGGCGCGCTCTCCGGCCCAACGGATGTCGTGGGCCGATCGCTCGCTGACCATGCCGCGCGACACCGCCTCGGCCAGCTCGTCCTCGTCCTTCCACTCGTAGCTGGAACGGTCGATCGGGATGCGGACGTCCAGGAAATGATCCGTGTAATCGAACCCGACGGGGGAGCGACGCAAGGCAGACTGGAGGTTCACGTAGTGATGGGTGAACGTCCCCTGTGCGTCGCTCCGCATGAGGACGGCGTATCCGGTCTGAGGGAACGCGAACGACAGCACGCCGCCTTCCAACACCGTGTCCTCCAGCTCCCAGGTTCCGTCGTAGAAGCGGATCTCACCGTGTTCCCGTGGGTCGTTCTTCCAGCGGCTGCCGGGTGCGAACCAGAAGGCTCGGTGCCGATGGGGGACGTCCTCGACGATGCGAACGGGCCGCGCCGCGATGACGCGGCCCCGCCAGATCTCGCGCAACGTGACCGGTGTGCCGCGCTCGAGCGGAGGAGGTGGTGGTCCCGCCTCGTTCAGGCCACGCGGCGAAGTGCCTCCAGGATCCGATCCCCCGCCCAGTCCAAGTCTTCCTGTGTCACGCTCAATGGCGGAGCCAGCCGCACGGTCGTCTCGTGGGTGTCCTTGGCCAGCACCCCCATCTCCATGAGGTGCTCACACACCGCCCGGGCGGGCGCCGCCTCGGGCGTGAGCTCGATCCCGATCCACAGCCCGAGGCCGCGGATCTCCGACACCGCGCGCGTGGGGGCTAGTGCCCGGAGCCGCTCGATCAGTGCGGTGCCCAGCTCATCGGCGCGGCGCTGGTACTCACCGGTGCGCAGCAGCCGCAGCACCTCCAGCCCCACCGCGCACGCGAGCGGGTTGCCGCCGAACGTGGATCCGTGCTCACCGGGCCGGAACACTCCCAACACGTCTCGGGTGGAGACGACGGCGCTGACCGGCACGATGCCGCCCCCGAGCGCCTTGCCCAGCACGAACATGTCGGGATGCACTCCCTCGTGTTCGCACGCGAACGTTCGGCCGGTACGGCCCAGGCCCGACTGGATCTCGTCGGCGATCAGCAGCACCCGGTGCTCGGTGCACAGCTCGCGAGCGCGGCGTAGGTAGCCGGGTGGCGGCACGATGACGCCGGCCTCGCCCTGGATCGGCTCCACGAGGAAGCCCACGACGTCGGGGTCGGCGAGCGCGGCCTCGAGCGCATCGGCATCGCCGTAGGGCACGGTCTCGAACCCCGGGGTGAACGGACCGAACCCTCCGCGCGCATCCGGGTCGGTGGAGAAGCTCACGATAGAGATCGTCCGGCCGTGGAAGTTGCCGCTGCAGGTGACGATCTTCGCCCGGCCTTCGGGGACGCCCTTCACGTCGTAGCCCCAGCGGCGCGCGGTCTTCAGGGCGGTTTCGATCGCCTCGGCCCCGGTGTTCATGGGCAGGACCATCTCCATGCTGCACAGCTCGGCCAACTCCTTGCAGAACGGCCCCAGCTTGTCGTTGTGGAAGGCCCGCGAGGTGAGCGCGACATGGTCGAGCTGGGTCCGCGCCGCCGCGATCAGGTCGGGGTGACGATGACCGAAGTTGAGCGCCGAGTACGCGGCCAGCATGTCCAGGTAGCGACGGCCCTCCACGTCGGTGACCCATGCGCCCTCGGCGTCGGCGATGACCACGGGCAGCGGATGGTAGTTGTGCGCCGAGTACCGCTCCATGAGCTCGATCTGCGCGTCGGTGGCGGTCTCGGGCAGGGGCGTTGCAGGGGAGAGATGCTCGTCCGGATCGGCCACCGTCGTCATGGCCAGGATGATACGGCCCTAGCGCGGGAGGTAGCGATAGGGATCCTCCCGAAGCTCCGCGACGCCGCGCTCGACCTGACCTCGCGAGAACCGATAGCCCTTGGCATGGTCCATCGCCATCCTCGTGGCTGATGGCTGCGCAACGCCGCGCCACGGATCCAGGCAACGAACCACCCGTGCGCGATCACGAGCACGGTGGGCTCGGGACGTGCGATCAGCAGCTCCACTCCGGGGAGCATCGCGACGACCATCTGTCGCTCCGAACGATCGGTGCCGGGGAGGGGCGCGTCGCGGCCGTGAGCTCGCAGCCACGCTGCGAGCTCTGTATACGGTCGCAGCTCGAAGTCGCCGCCCGGTGGATCGTCGAGCTCGGGGATGACGACGCGAGGGATCTCACGACCTTGCAACGCGATGTCGGCGGTCTGCCGTGTGCGCTCGAACGCCGTGGTGACGCACAGGTCGATCGGATCGTCGGCGATCGACTCGCCCAGCGCCCGCGCTTGCTCCCGGCCCCGTTCCGTGAGGCTTCCCGGAACCGACGGGTCACCGTTCAAGACGCCGCGGACGTTGAACACGCTCTCGGCGTGCCGCGCAAGGATCAGGTGCTCCACTCAGACGATGCCTTTGCTGAGCGTGACGTCCTCGTCGTCGAAACCCAGCGCCGCGTAGAAGTCGCGCGCGCCTCGGTTGGCCGCGCCGGTGTCCACGACGACCCGGACACGGCCACGTCGTCTGCCCCACGTCATGGCCTCCTCCACCAGGGCCCGGCCGATGCCGGTGCCCTCGGCTCGCTGCGAGACGACCAGCTCCCCGATGTAGGTGTCGATCGTGCCGGCGAAGTGGGCGCGCTCGCTGACGCAGACGAACCCCACCACCTCGCCCTCACGCTCGGCGACGAACGCGGCGTGGTCTGGCTGGCCGCGCTCGGCGAAGGAATCGGCCACCCAGTTCCGGACGGCGCGCCGAACGGCCGTCTCATCACGCCACGGTGCGACACCTTCTGCAAGTCGTGAAGCCAGATCGATCATCGCCGCACCATCGCCGTCTCGGGCGTCGCGGATCTGCGTCTCCATGGGGGCCCAGTATGGGAGGGCATCCCGGCTTCGAAAACCTCTGCCGCCGCCGGTCTTGACGGATGTCGGAGACCGGGCGTACATTCATCCTCCGCTCGAACACATGTTCGATTCCTTGTCAGTGACGCCGGTCACGTTGGAGCGATCTCGTGGGGATGGTGATGACGAAGCGGTTCGACGAAGAGATCAGGGTCGAACGCGATGCGGGCATGCCGTCGCTCTTCGAATGGCGCGGCCGGCGGTACGACGTCATCGACGTCATCGGCCGCTGGCGCATCGAAGGCAGGTGGTGGTCGGACGGGCGCGACCGAGAGTACTGGCGCGTCGAAGCGCGCGGTGGGGCCGTCTGGGACCTGTACTTCGACCGTGGCCGCGACCGCTGGCACATGGAGCGCCTGTGGGATTGAGCGAACGCTCGACCGTAGACTGGATGCCTGATGTCGAAACGGTTCGCGTTCGCATCGTTCCTGGCCGCCTCGGTAGCCGCGTTGATCCTGGCCTTCGCGCCGACGATCCAGCAGGAGCACGGAAGCACGGATGTAGGTGGTTCGACGATCGTGACCTCATCGTCCACCAGCCTGATCTCGTCCGAAGGCGTGGCGGTCCTCCTGATCCTGGCGATCCCGGTCCTGATCACGCTGATGCCGGTTCTGGTCTCCCGTCGAGGAGTTCGCATCGGCGCTGCCGTGTTGCTCTTGGTCCTTTGCGTGCTAGGGCTCGCCTCGATCGGGCTCTTCTTCGTACCGGCGGTCGTGCTCATGACGGTGGCGGCCTCCGTGCACGACCCCGGGCCCGTCTTCGCCTCAGCGCCCGGGCTGGACTAGCGCGGCCGGCCGCGGCTGGGATGCAGACGTTCCTGCCCGATCCCGACTTCGCCCGGACGGCGTCGTTGTTGGATCCCAAGCGACTGGGCAAGCAACGGGTCGAGGCACTGCAGGTGTTCAGGGCGACGCACGTGCCGGGCTACGGATGGCGGCACCACCCGGCCGCGAAGATGTGGCGTGGGTACGAGGAAGCGCTCGTCGCCTATGGCGTCGCGATCTGCGACGCGTGGACCGCGCTCGGCCACGCCGACACGGTGCGTGCGACCCTCGTGCAGGAACTCGGTCGAGAGCCACGCCCCCAAGCTCAGCTCGAGCGGCTGGAGCTCGTGCCACCGTGGCTGGGCCACGAGGCGTTCCACCGAGCGCATCGATCGGCGCTCGTCCGCAAGGACGCCGAGTGGTACCGCCCACTGTTCCCCGACGTGCCGGACGACTTGCCGTACGTGTGGCCCGATGCGCCCTCGCCGCCGGAGCGATGACGTGGCCGGTGGCGGGTTCGTTCACCTCGACGTTCGGTCGTGTTTCTCGCTGAAGGAGGGTGCGTTCACACCGGAGCAGCTCGCGGTGCGTGCCAGCGAGTTGAGGATGACCGCGGTCGCCATGACCGATCGGGACGGACTCTACGGGGCGGCGCGGTTCGTACGGGCGTGTGAGGACCGGGGCGTGAAGCCGTTGCTGGGTGCATCGGTGACGGTGAGGGCATCGAGCCCGCCGCCCGGAGACGCCCACGTCGTGTTGCTCGCGACCGACGACATCGGGTACGCCAACCTGTGCCGGCTGCTCACCGATGCGCACATGCTGGGCGAACGCGGCGACCCGTGGGTGGACCCAGTGCAGATCTGCGCGCACGCCGCCGGGTTGATCGCGATCGCCGGTCCCGGTTCGCACCAAGGACGTGCCGCGATCGCTGGACGCACCGATGGCGCGGCACGGCTGCTGGACCCGTTCCGCGAAGCGTTCGGCCGCGACCGGTTGTACGTGGGGGTTGAGCACCGGCTCGATCGCGAGGCCGATGCTGAGATCCGGGCCATGCTGCGGCTCGCCGAGCGCATCGATGTCCGCGCCGTGGCAACCAACCCGGTCCGCTATCTGGAGGCGGCCGACGCGTTCGTGGCCGACGCCTTGGAGTGCATGCGTCGCATCGTGCCGTTGGCCGAGACCAACGTGACGCGCCGCAACGCCGAAGGCTGGCTGAAACCTGCCGCCGGCATGCGCGCCCTGTTCGCCGAACGTCCCGATCTGTGCGATGCGACCCTCCAGATCGCCGACCGCTGCACGTTCGACCTGGGCCTGGGGCGCATCTGCTTCCCTGACTTCCCGACGCCGCGCGGCCGCAGCGCCGAGGCCTTGTTGACCGAACGCTGCTGGCGAGGCGTCCACGAGCGGGGCATGGCCGAGACCGAGGCCCTGCGTGAGCGCCTGCACCACGAGCTCTCCATGATCCGGCGCATGGGGTTCGCGGCGTACTTCCTGACCGTGGCCGAGATCGTCGCCGACATGAAGGCCATGGGCATCCGGGCCGCGTGCCGGGGCAGCGCCGCCGGGTCGCTCGTGTGCTACCTCACCGGCATCTCCGACGTCGACGCCCTGCGGCACGACCTGTCGTTCGAGCGGTTCATGAACCCCATGCGCAAGGATCTGCCCGACATCGACATCGACGTGGAATCGGCCCGCCGCGAGGACGTCTACGAGATGATCTTGTCCCGCCACGGCGACGAGCGCGCCGCCTGCGTGGCCATGATCGACACCTACCGCGCGCGCTCGGCGATCCGCGAGGTCGGCAAGGCGCTCGGGCTGCCCGAGCCCGAGGTGGGCACGGTCGCCAAGTCGTTCCCGCACATCTCGGCGAGCCACCTGCGCGAAGCCATCGACCGCCTCCCCGAGCTGCAGGGCATCAACCTGAAGTTCGAGCAGATGGAGCTGCTGATCTCGGTGGCCGAACGCATCTCAGGGTTCCCCCGGCATATCGCGCTGCACCCGTGCGGCATCGTGCTCGCCAGCCACGACCTGGTCGAACGCGTTCCACTGGAACGCAGCGCCAACGGCCACCGCATGATCCAGGCGGACAAGGACGACGTGGAGCTGCTGGGCTACCTCAAGCTCGACATCCTGGGGGTACGCATGCTCTCGTCCATGCGTCACGCCCTGGACGAGATCGCGCGCACCACCGGCGAGAAGGTCGACCTGGACCGCATCGCGCTGGACGACCACGACACGTTCGAGCTGATCCGGCGCTCGGACACCCTGGGCTGCTTCCAGATCGAATCACCCGGCCAGCGTGAGCTGTTGCAGAAGCTGCAGCCCACCCGCTGGGAAGACCTGATCGTCGACATCTCGCTGTTCCGTCCCGGGCCGGTGAAGTCCGACATGATCACGCCCTACCTTCGGCGGCGCGCCGGCACGCAGACGCCCACCTACATCCACCCGGGCATGCGCCGGCCGCTGCAGGAGACGTTCGGCGTGATCGTCTACCACGAGCAGGTGATCCGAACCCTGGCGGCGCTGGCGGGCTACACCGAGACCTACGCCGACCACATCCGGCGCCATCTGGATCGTGAGGACATGCTGCCGGGCTTCCGCGCCGATTTCCTGGCCAAGGCCACCGAGCGCGGCGTCGACCCCGATGCGGCCCAGCACGTCTGGAACGCCGTGGCGCAGTTCGCGAGCTTCGGGTTCTGCAAGGCGCACGCGGCCGCCTTCGCCGTGCCGACGTACCAGAGCGCCTGGCTGAAGGCGCATTACCCGGCGCACATGATCGCGGGGCTGCTCACCCACGACCCCGGCATGTATCCACGTCGCCTGATCCTGCAGGACGCTCGCCGCCACGACATCCCCATCCTGCCCCTCGACGTCAACCGCAGCGAACCCGACTACGTGGTGGAAATCGACCCCCAGGACAGATCGGGGATACGACTGGCGTTCCAAGACGTGCATGGGATCAGCGAGGCGGAGATCCGTTCGATCATGGCGGCGCGATCGGAACGGGCGTTCACCGATGTGGGGGACTTCATGCGGCGCACCACGGTGAGCCGGCCGGTCACCGAGGCGCTCGCGCACGCCGGGGCGTTCGATGCGCTCGCTCCCCAGCGCCGCCGGCATCTGTTCACCGCCATGACCGCCGAGGTGGTGCGCGAGGGTGAGCAGCTCACGCTCGGGAGTGACGGCCGCCGGGGGCAAGCCCCGGCCCACGACGACGCCCCGGCTCGCGGCAGGAGCGGGTTCGAGTTCAAGGACTACTCCGACGCCGAGGTCGTGCGCGCCGAGCTCGAGGTCATGGGCATGGACGCCTCCCGGCACATCGTGAGCTTCTTCGAACCGTTGCTCACCGACCTCGGCGTCACGCGTGCGCGTGACCTGCGGCGCACGCGCGGTGGGACGCGCGTCATGGTGGCCGGGGTCAAGGTCGCCTCCCAGACCCCCGCCATCCGCAGTGGGCAGCGGATCATCTTCCTGACGCTGGACGATGCCACCGGGCCCGTCGAGGTCACGGTGTTCGAATCCGTCCAGCCGAAGGTCGTCAGGACCGTCTTCCATGGGTACGCGCTGGCGGTGGTGGGGGAGCTGCGGCGCACCGGGGTGGGCGGGGTGAGCATCGTGGCCGAGGACGTCTGGGATCTGTCGGCGCTGCATCGCGCGCGAGACGAAGGCCGGCTCCGCGACGCGCTGCGCGATCACCGTTCGGACCCGCACGCCGGCACCGGACCGCGCACCCTCTGGCATGCCAGTCCCGGTTCCGCAGGATAGGAGAGACTCCGCGGCATGAGGGAGTCATGACGCCGCCACGGCCCAGCGAACCCATCCTGCACGTCGACATGGACGCCTTCTACGCCTCGGTCGAGTCGCTGAAGGACCCCTCGCTCAAAGGCAAACCGGTGATCGTGGGCGGGCTCGGTGGCCGCGGTGTCGTGTCGTCGGCTTCCTATGAGGCGCGGGCGTTCGGGGTCCGCTCGGCCATGCCCACCGTGCGAGCCCGCCGCCTGTGCCCCGACGCGATCTTCGTGTCGCCGGACTTCACCGCTTACCAGGCCCACTCCAATCGGTTCCGCGAGGTCCTGTTGTCGTTCACGCCGCTGGTGGAACCCCTGTCGCTCGACGAGGCCTTCATGGACGTGGCGGGCGCGACGCGCCTGTTCGGTGACCCTCCAACGATCGCTCGCAGGATCCGAGCCACGGTCGAGCGCGAGGTGGGGGTGACGTGCTCGGCCGGTGTGGCGCCCACTAAGTTCGTGGCCAAGATCGCCTCGGACCTGTGCAAGCCCGACGGTATGCAGCTGGTCCCCGACGGTACGGTGCAGGCCTTCCTGGAGCCGTTGCCCGTCGGACGCCTCTGGGGGGTGGGGGCCAAGACCGGCGAGACGCTGGGGCGCATGGGCATCCGCACGATCGGCGACCTGGGCGCCACGCCGGAGGCCATCCTGGCCCGGCTGCTGGGAGAACAGAACGCCCGGCACCTGTTCCAGCTGGCGCACGGCGTGGACGATCGTCACGTGGTTCCCTACGAAGCTCCGAAGTCCGTCAGCAACGAAGAAACATTCGAGCACGACCTGGACGAGGACCAGGAGATCCTGCGCGAGCTGCTGGCGCTCTCGGGCAGGGTGGCGTCCCGGATGCGCGCCGATGGGTACCGGGCTCGCACGGTGACGCTGAAGGCTCGCCTGGCCACGTTCACGACGCTCAGCCGCTCGCGGACGATGCCCGACGCCACCGACGTCGGTGCTGACCTCTTCCGGGTCGTGAGCGAGCTGTATCGGGCGTTGCCCGGGGAACGCCGGCGGATCAGGCTCCTCGGTGTGGCCGCCACCGGCCTGGTCTCGGCCGGCGCCGAGCAGCTGGCCCTGTTGCGAGGGGAGCGATGGTCCGACGTGGAACGTGCCGTCGACCGCGTCGAGCGCCGGTTCGGACGGGGTTCGGCCCAGCCCGCCTCCCTGCTGGATCGCGAGCGCCGACGTTGATCGGTGACGGCCGCACCGCTCGTGCGTCGGATGTGGTGCGTACGATTTCGAAAGCGCCTCCCTATAATCGTGGTGGACGACACCCGCTCGCCACCGAGGACGGCCCCGAATGCCGCTCAGCGATCACGAACAGAAGATCTTGGAAGAGATCGAACGACGCCTCGCCGAGGAGGATCCCAAGCTCGACGAGCACGTCGGACGCACCGATCTCTACACCCACCTGGCCCGGCGCATCCGTCTGGCGACCGCGGGCTTCGTGGTGGGCTGCGTGCTGCTCTTGCTCTTCGTCCTGAGCCCATGGGTCGCGGCGGCGGGGTTCGTGCTCATGGTGTTGTCGGCGCTGGCGATCTATCGATACCTGGGTCAGCTGGGTCGCGATCAGATCCGCGCGATGCAGCAGGACGGCCGCATGTCGTTCACCGGCATGCTCGGGCGCTTGGCCGCGCGCTTCCGTCCGCCGGGCGGGCCGTCGGGTGAAGACTCCTAGCCCGTTCGGATGATTCTGCGTCCCGTCTGACCTCACGGCTTGCCGCTGTTCGACGCGCTGGTGTACAACGGGGTCCCCTTCCCCTGGGCGCGTGACCGTCGACGGTAGGTTGACCGTTCGATCGGACACCGTGCCGGCGCAAGAGGAACCGTCACACGAGCATCGTCATCTCGAGGGGGCACGCGTCCGGATGGAGGGATTCACTACCCACCAGGCATGCAAGTTCACGGGCTGCACGTCACGACAGCTCAGGTACTGGGACCAGATCGGACTGGTGGAACCGTCCGTCCAGGGCACCGGGGGGCGCCCCGGCATCCCACGCCTCTACTCGTTCCGTGATCTGGTGGCGCTGCGCGTCGTCAAGTCGCTGCTCGACGGTGGCATGTCGCTGCAGCGGGTGCGACGCTCGTGGGAGTTCCTCAACCAGAAGGCGGGCATGAGCAAGCACCTGTCCGAGGTGCGGCTCGTCACCGACGGTCAGAGCATCTTCAAGATCTGCCGGCGTGACGGCGAGGTCATGGACGCCCTCCGCGACGGACAGATGGCGTTCTTCGTGGCCATCGACGACATCGCCACCGGAGTCGAGACCAACGTTCGTCAGTTCGAGGAAGACCGCGAGAAGTTCGTCCGGGCGCTCCGCGAGGCCGCAGCCCACACCGCCACCGGAACGTAGCCCCCCGTCACCGCTCCACGCCGAGTTCAGGTCTGATGGATCAGGTGCGGTGGTAGGCGCCCGTGATCCGCCGCACCCAGCCCACTTCCCGCCGCAGGCCCTTCAGCGTCGTCGCCGCGGCACGCGACGCCTCGGACGCCTCGCTCGCCCCTGGCTCCCGAGGGGCGTACGCGGCTTCGGTGGTCAGGGTCGTGAGCGCACCCAGCTCCGACATCTCGGGCCCGTCGTCGGACAGGCCACCGTTGGCTCGCACGCCGTCGCGGTACTCCTGCATCGTCTGGCCCGGCGCACGAGCGAACCCCAGCTCGCCGGCGCGCTCGGTGAACACGTCGTAGGTCGTGAGGATCAGCGTCCGAGGCTCCCGGGCGGCCTGGCGCAGGCGCCGGCGTCGGCCCAGCTCGCGCGCCGGCGGGATGAGCGCCAGGACCAGGACGAGGAGCAGGGCCCCGAGCCCCAACCAGGTTCGCGGTGAGATCGCCGGCGGGTCATCGATCGCGCCGGCGTCCTGGGCATCGGGCAGGGTCGGCAACGCCCGATCGCCGAAGGTCCCCTCTTTCCGCTCGAGGAGGCCGGGGGT
Source organism: uncultured Actinomycetes bacterium (assembly GCA_963821935.1). Taxonomy (GTDB): domain Bacteria; phylum Actinomycetota; class UBA4738; order UBA4738; family HRBIN12; genus JAOUEA01. The sequence goes on from CAWGFM010000002.1 coordinate 202,040, forward strand.
GAGCTGGCCCGGAATGGGCTCTCCCGTCACGTCCGGTGCGCCCGGGCCGTTCGGGTTCACGCAACGAGGTCCACCCTGGCAGCCCGACCTGACGCTGGCATCGAGGTAGGGATACGCGAGGACATCCGTGCGCCCGGGCGTGGGGTCGAACGTGAGCCACCCGTAGTCGGGGAAGAAGACCTCGACCCACGCGTGCGCCTGATCGGTCGTGACCCGGCGCAGGCGATCCTCATCGTCGAAGCTGCCGGCCGTGAAGCCCACCACGACCCGAGCAGGGATGCCCAGCGTCCGCAGCATGACCGCCATGGAGCTCGAGAACTGCTGGCAGAAGCCGGCCTTCGACAGCGTGAGGAAGTCGAGCAGGGCATCCTCGTCGTCGCGCGGCGCGACGGTGTCGTCGTAGATGAACTCCTTGCCGTCGGTGAAGCGATCCTGGATGGCCATGACCTGGTCGTAGGTATTGGTCTCGGCGTCCGCGGTCCAGCTCCGGGCCAGGTTTTCGATCTCGAGCGGCAGGCTGTCGGGGTAGGCGAGGTAGCGCGCGAGCGAGGCTGCGTCGACTGGCGGCTGGGCGCGCAGCTCTTCGGCGGTCGGGACCACCGACTGCGAGGTGATGGAGTAGGAGGTGCCGGTGTCGACGGTTCCGTCCAGTGTGATCGCTCCTGCCTCGGGGTCCCAGGCCAGACCGTCGGCATCGATGTTCGTGGTCGAGGCCGGATACGGAGCCGGCAACCAGGGCAGATCGAGATCGCCCGTGGTGCGGAAGGACGCGGTGAGCGGCTCGACCGGGATCGAGGGATCGGCGGGCGCGTTCACGGTCAAGGACGCACCCTCGACCAGGTCCTGCACCTGGGGCTGGGTGTCCGGATTCCAGGTGGTGCCGTCGAAGTCGGGAAGCGCGACCATGCGCCAGTAGGTCGGCCGCTCCGAGGTCACTTCGAATACCGGCAGCGGGTCGTCGCGCTGCAAGCGGGCCCCCACCGAGACCAGCGGGTTCAATCGCACCTGCTCACCGGAGCTGCTGAAGTCGATCACGGCCGTGGACCCGAAGCCGGGCACGAGCAACGGCGAGATGGCGGCGAAGCCCACGGCAGCGAGCGCGACCCGTCGCGCCCCCCGCCCGGCGGTGAGGCTGAGCCTGGCCTCGCGCCCGGGGCCCGTCCACACCGGTCCCCACCCCTGCACTCGACGCAGGCCGTCGGCGAAGATCATCGCGGTTGCGGCGATCAGGAAGGCGACACCGTAGAGCGGGCGCACGACATCCTCCAGCACGGTGTCGGCGAACGCGACCAGGGCGATCGGTGGCAGCAGCGCCAGGATGGGGCTGCCGGCCCGGAACGCCAGCGCGTGCGCCGAGAAGATGGCGGCCCAGGTGGCCGTGAGCGCCGCCAGCATCAGCGGTGCCAGCGGCTCGGTGGGGGCGACCTGGACACGCGCCTGCTCGCCGACCATGCCGGCCGCCTCGACCATGGCCCGGACGGTCTCGAGGGTGGGGAGCCCGAACCACGTGCTGTGGGGCCATGTCGTGTCAGGGAAGACCATGAACCCGACGACGGCCACCATCGCCGCCGCGCTGACCAGGGCCGCCAGGAAGAGCCCGCGACGTTCGAGCGCCACCGCGATCGCCGCGGAGAGCAGCCCGGCCAGCGCCATGCGGTAGGTCGAGGCATGGTCCACGAACACACGACCGATCGCGAAGGCGGTGGCCGTGGCCAGCAAGGCGGTGGCCAGCAGCGCCGTCAGCCGTTGCGTGCGAGCGTTCGTTCCCTGGGTGCGTGCCATCGTTCCCTCAGCTTCATGGACGGGTTCAGGACGATCGGGTCCCAGCCGGCCCTGGTCAGCATCAAGACCGCCTGGCTGGCCCGGCCCTCCAGCTGGCTGCGGCGGTCGGCCGGCAAGGTCGTCGGATCGGTGGGGTGGATCAGGATCGCCATCTTGGGGCCGAAGCCGGCGCCGCTTCGGATCAGCGAGGTCAGCTCTGCCGGTGCGGGAGGCGCCGAGACGAAGACGAGCGAGGTGTCGGCCGAGGCGCCGGCGCGCAGGTGCGAGAGCGCGCGTCCGATGGAACGGGCCTGCACGTGGGTGACGCCGGCCAGCACGTCGAGGAACAGCTCCTCCGAGACGTTGGCTGCGGGGCTGTCGGCCGTGGCCAGGCGCAGGGAGAACCCGCGTCGGGACAACGCCACGCCCAGCGTGGCCCCCACCGAGACGGCGCGCTCGAACGCCTGGCCATGGCTCTGTCCCAGCGCCTGCGCACGGGTATCGATGAAGACGAGGCCGCTGGCACGCTTGGACGACTCGTCCTGGCGGATCATCAGCTCGCCGGTTCGGGCGACCGAGGGCCAGTGGATGCGGCGCAGGTCATCGCCCTCCTGGTAGCCGCGCATCGTGTAGTACTCCTCGCCCGTGCGGAAGAGCTGACGCGCCCGTGAGGCGCCGAAGCTGTGACCGCTGTTGCCCTCGGAGGGGCCGAACAGGTCCTCGATCTCGGGGGTCACCAGCAGCTCGTCCCGTTCGTCGAAGTCCAGGCTCTGTTTCGTGAGCGCGAATGGATCCGACACGTCGGCGATGAGCGGGCCCAACCGATAGCGGCCCCTGGTCTGGGGGAGCACCGTGTAGCTGACGCGTTGCACGTTCCGCGGTGGGATGCCCGAGACCACCAGTCGTGCGGGGCGTCCCAACGCCGGCGGCAGGGTGTCCTGGACCAACAGGAAGGTCGAGGGAACCAGTGAGCGATTCTCCACGTCGAGCTGGATCGTGACCCGCGTGCCGGGCTGCACCCGGACCTCGGTCAGCCGCCGCTTGATCGTGATCTGCGTTCGCCCCCACCGCACGAACAACGCGGCTGCGAACGGCAACACGATGAGACCGACGGCGATGACCTCCAGGCCGGGTGAACCCACGATCCGTGCGCTGAGCCACATCGCGAGGCCGGCACCGACGACGCCGATGCCCCGGCCCGACGGCATCAGGGGCTCTCCGCCACCGGGACCGCCACCTCGGCCACTACCTCGCGCACCACCACGTCGGGGGTGCGCCCGCCCATGACGGCATCGGCCGTCACGATGATGCGGTGCGAGAGCGTGGGCACGGCCAGGGTCTTCACGTCGTCAGGGATGACGTAGTCGCGCTCCTGGGTTGCCGCGAACGCCCTCGATGCGCGAAGGATCATCAGGGAGGCGCGGGGACTCGCCCCCAGGTAGACGTCGCCGTGTGTGCGGGTGGCCTCGACGATGTCCACGATGTAGCGCCGGATGGCGGGAGCGACGTGGACCTCCCGGGCCTGCAGGATCATGTCGGCGACGCCGGGGGCGTCGGTCACCGCCGAGATGTCGGACAGGGGTGCCCCACTGGCGTGACTCGCCAGGATCTCGGTCTCGACCTCGGCCGAGGGGTATCCGATCGACAGCCGCAGCATGAACCGATCGAGCTGGGCTTCGGGCAGCGGATACGTGCCCTCGTGCTCGATGGGGTTCTGGGTCGCGATCACCATGAACGGCGTGCCAAGCGGATGGGTCTGGGTGTCGATCGTGACCTGTCGTTCCTCCATGCACTCGAGCAAGGCCGACTGGGTCTTGGGCGATGCCCGGTTGATCTCATCGCCCAGCACGATGTTGGCGAAGATCGCACCGGGCTTGAACTCGAAGTCGCGCTGCTCCTGGTTGAAGACATTCACGCCGGTGACGTCGGTGGGCAGCAGGTCCGGCGTGAACTGCAGCCGGCGGAAGGAGCAATCGATCGAGCGCGCGATGGCCTTGGCCAGCATCGTCTTGCCCACGCCCGGTACGTCTTCGATCAACAGGTGTCCTTCAGCGACCAGGGCGACCAGGGCGAGGCGGATCTCCGCGTGCTTGCCTCGCACGACCTTCTCGACGTTGTTCTCGATGTCGTGGAAGCGCTGGGCGAAGCGCTGCCAGTCTTGTGGGCGTTCCCGAACTTCCACGATCACCTCCGGGGCAACGCGCCAATCGTACGTCACTTCGGCGCCAACCGGTCCGGCGCCGTTCGCGCAGGACTCCCTGCATACGGACGATCGCGCCCACGCGTTTGCCCGGGATGCCGCGACGGCGACGAGACGAGGGGGGAACGAGGACGACGGATCGGCCGCGTCCGCGGACGCCCCGCGCGGCCCCTATTCGCAACTCCAGGCATCGCGCGCGACCGATCCGTCGCCTCGCCCAGGAGATTACACCGCTGTGATTCGCTCGACGCAAGCACCCGACTCGTATCTCGGGGCTCTCGCTCGCTGACGCTCGCTACTTGGGCCCCAAGGCTGCGCGCCCCACAGAAGCCATCTGCGTGGGCCATTGTTGGCCGCTGTTGGCCGCTACACTCGGTCGCATGGGACGTGCGCTCGTCCTCAACGCGTCGGACTCGCCGCTTGCGGTGGTCCCCGCGCGCCGGGCCGTCGTGCTGGTCCTCAAGGAGAAGGCTGAGGTCGTCCTGAGCAACGGCATGGTCTTCCACTCCGAGCGGATCGTCATGGAAGCACCGTCGGTCGTCCGGCTCCGCCGGTACGTTCGCGTGCCGTATCGTCCGCATGCCCCGCTCACGCGCCGAGCGGTGTTCGCGCGCGACGCATGGAGCTGCCAGTACTGCGGCAAGGCCGCGGAGAACCTCGATCACGTGGTGCCCCGTTCGCGTGGAGGTCTCCATGTCTGGGAGAACGTCGTGGCGGCCTGTCGACGGTGCAACACCAAGAAGGAAGACCGCACGCCGTCGGAGGCGGGGTTCCATCTGGCCCGTCAGCCGTTCGCGCCCCGCGACGGTTTCCACCTCACCCTGGGCAGGCTCGAGCCCGGCTGGGAAACGTATCTGGTCTAGTTCGGGGCTACGCTCGCTGACGCTCGCTACTTGAGCCCCAAGGCACTCGCTTGGCCTTCTCGGGGTTGCCTCGCGGGATCCTCGCCTGACCTCCGCTTCTGCTTGCCCTGCATCGCAATCGAACCTGTGTTCTGTTGACGTGGTGGAGTGCAGGTGGCATAAGAGTGGAGCATTGTGGAGGAAAGGGGAGGAGGCGTGGCCGAACTGCTCGGCACGCACGGTTACCAGCTCGACCCCAAAGGCAGGGTGTCGTTGCCGGCGAAGTTCCGAGCCGCGTTCGTGGACGGGGCCTGGATCACGGTTGGCCAGGACGGCTGTCTGTACTGCTTCCCCAGGGCCGAGTGGGAACGCCGGTCCGAGGAGGTCGCGTCCTTCCCCCTTTCCGACAACGACGGACGGGCGTATTCGCGACTGTTCTTCGGCTCCTCTGACGAGGTGAAGCTCGACGGGCAGGGACGGATCACGATCCCGCAGCGCCTGCGGGACGTCGTGGGCATGGACAAGGACGTGGTGGTGCTCGGCGTGCGAGACCGGATGGAGATCTGGGACCGCGAAACCTACGAAACCTACAGCGCCGGTTTCGCGGATGCGTACCGAAGCGGTGCGCTCGATCCAAGGGGGTAAGGACGTGGCGACATCGGCGGGACCGAACAAGCTGGGCACCGAGGTGCGGCAGAGCCTGACGTTGATCGGCATGACGGCCCTGACCCTGCTGGCCTCGATCGGCCTGGGGATCTTGGCGGGGCACATCGGTTGACCTTGACGAAGCGTGCGTGGATGCCGGGCGACGCGACCCACGAGCCGGTCATGGTGGCCGAGGTGATCTCCTACCTCGGCGGCCGCGGCACCGTGGTGGACATGACCCTGGGCGCGGGAGGGCACGCGGAGGCCCTGCTGAACTCGGGCGTGGGGCGCGTGATCGGCATCGATCGCGATCCCGTCGCGGTGGCGATCGCGCGCGAACGCCTCGCAGGTTCGGGAGCGCGACTGCGGCTGGCGCAGACCACGTTCTCGGGGGTCGACGACGACCTGACGGACGGGCCGGTCGACGGGATCCTCTTCGACCTGGGCGTGTCGTCGATGCAGCTCGATACGGCCGAGCGCGGTTTCGGCTATCGAGTGGATGGACCGCTCGACATGCGGATGGGTGGGGCGGCGGAAACCGACGCCCAGACCGCCGCCGACCTGGTCAACGAGCTCTCCGAGACCGAGCTCGCGGACCTGATCTACGAGTACGGCGGCGAGCATCGCTCCCGTCGGATCGCCCGCGCCATCGTGGCGAAACGGCCGATCACGACGACCGATCAGCTCGCCGGCGTAGTCGCGGGCGCGCTGGGCAAGCGACCGGGGGGCCCCCACCCCGCGCGTCGCACGTTCCAGGCGCTCCGTATCGCGGTCAATCGGGAGATCGAGGAGTTCGCCGCCTCCCTGCCTCGGGCGGTCGAGCTCCTCGCTCCCGGTGGCCGCGTGGTCGTGCTCGCCTACCACTCCCTGGAGGACCGGATCGCGAAGCGGTGCTTCCGGGAGGACGAGCGAGTCACGGTCCTGACGAAGAAGCCGCAACGGCCGACCGAAGAGGAGGTGGCTCGCAACCCTCGCGCTCGAGCCGCGCTCCTGCGCGTCGCCGAGCGGACGGAGCACAGCACCGAGCGCGCCGAGGCGGCCACGTGAGCGTTCCGGCCCGAGACCTCCATGCTCCTCGAGCCCACCAGCCCGAACGAGCGCGCCCCGTGCGCACACCCGCGGTGCGTCCGGCACCCTCCATCCCTCCCCAGCGCCGGGCGCACCGTGAGACGTCCCGTCATACCCCTCGCCGCTCACACCCGGCCTTCTGGGTGTTCACGGCGGTGGTGATGACGACCCTGATCATGACCGTCGTGGCGCTCAACGCCCTGGTCGTGAACGCCACGTACCGCCTTCGCACGGTCCAGGAGGAGCAGGTGGGGCTGTCCGACGAGGGTGCCGCCCTGCGCATCGAGGTGGCGAGGCTCTCCGCACCCTCCCGGATCGCACGCTGGGCCGAGGACAACGACATGCGCCTGCCCGCCACCGACGAGGTCATCCCCCTGCGGGTGGCCGGTGCCGACGGCGGATCGGCGTGAGCCCTCGTCCCCCTGCTCATCGCCTGGTGGCGATGCTGGTCATCATGGTCGTGGCGTTCGGCGGGATCGTCGTGCGGCTCGCCACCCTGCAGGTTCGCGACAACGGCGCCCTGGCCCGGCTGGGCATGGACCAGCGCGTCCGCACCATCGAGCTGCCCGCCGAACGAGGGCAGATCCTCGACCGGGCCGGCACGGCGTTGGCCGTGACCCGGGAAGCGCGCGACATCTACGCCAACCCCACACTGGTCACCGACCCGCTGGGTGAGGCCGAGACGATCGCCGAGGCCCTCGAGATGAAGCCGAAGGACGTGCGCGAGGCGCTGGCGACCGACGGGACGTTCGTCTACCTCAAGCGTCAGGTCGATCTGGACGTGGCCAACGACCTGGAAGCCCTCCAGCTTCCGGGTATCGGCTTCCTCGAGGTGCCCCAGCGCTACTACCCGGCGGGCTCACTCGCCCCCCAGGTCCTGGGGTTCGTGGACGTGGACGGCGTGGGCATCGCGGGCCTGGAGAACCGCTACCAGGCGGAGTTGGCGGGCACCCCGGGAGAGCGCACCGCCGAGCTCTCGGCCGACGGACTGCCGATCTCCACCGGACTCGACACCCTGGTCGAACCCGTGCCGGGCACCTCGATCATCACGACGTTGGACCGGCAGATGCAGTACATGGCGGAGGCGGCGCTGGAGCGGGCCGTGGAGCAGAACCAGGCCCTCGGCGGCACGGTGATCGTGATGGATCCGCACACCGGTGACGTCTACGCGATGGCGACCTACCCGGGGTTCGACCCCAACCACTTCGCGGACGCTCCGGCGGAGGTGATGCGCAACCGCGCCGTGACCGACGCCTTCGAACCGGGCTCGGTCAACAAGATCATCACCGCGGCGGCCGCCCTGGAGACGGGGTCCGTCAGTCTCGATCAGCGGTTCCAGGTGCCCGCGCAGATGCAGGTGGGCCCGTTCACCATCCACGACTCCCACGTGCACCCCGTCGAGACGATGACGATCGGCGACATCATCGCGGAGTCGAGCAACATCGGCTCGGCCCTGGTAGCCGAGCAGGTGGGGAACGAGCCACTGGGGGACTACATGGAGCGGTTCGGCTACGGCCGGGAGACCGGCGTGGGGTTCCCGGGTGAGGCGGAAGGCGTCCTGCTGCCGGCCTCGCAGTGGGACGAGGTGATCCGCGCCACGGTGTCGTACGGGCAAGGCATCTCGGTGACCCCACTCCAGATGGCCGGTGTCTACGCCACGATCGCCAACGACGGAACCTGGGTGCAGCCCCGCTTGGTCCGAGGGTTCCGCTCGACCGATGGCACCTTCCGCCCAGCCCCCTCGCCTCGGACCCGGCAGGTGGTACGGCCGGAGACGGCGGACCTGTTGACCAGCATGCTGGCGTCGGTGGTGCAGGACGGCACCGGCGGTGAAGCGCAGATCCCCGGCTACCAGGTGGCCGGCAAGACCGGGACCTCGCGCAAGCTCGATGAGAACGGCACCTACGTGCAGCGGTACATGGCATCGTTCGTCGGGTTCCTGCCCGCATCCGATCCGAAGGTCGTGATCGCCGTCTCGATCGACGAGCCTCGCACGGTGTACGGGGGCCTGGCGGCGGCGCCGCTGTTCCAAGAGCTGGCCCGGTACGCCATCCAGCGCCTCGCGATCCCGGCAGCGCCGCCGGTCGGCCTGCCACCGCACGCTCAAGAACTCCCGTGAGGGCTACCCGCTCGCGGCGGGGGCCGCGGGTACGCTACCGGCCGGTGGTAGATCCCTTCCCCTCGGTTTCGTTCGCCGACCTCGTCGCGGCGGTCCCGCAGGCGTCGCGGCGTGGTGACGCGCAGGTCATCGACGTCGCGTTCGACTCGCGTGACGTGTCGCCCGGCGCCACTGTTCTTCTGCATCCCCGGGGCGTCGGTCGATGGTCACGACTTCGCGGGCGCCGCGGTCCACGCCGGCGCCGTCGCGCTCGTGGTGGAGCGCCCGCTCGACCTCGACGTGGCGCAGGCGGTGGTGCCGTCGGTCCGCTCGGCGATGGGTCCGATGTCGGCGGTGGCGTTCGGACATCCGGCTCGCGCCATGACGATGCTGGGCGTAACCGGCACCAACGGCAAGACGACGGTGACCTACCTGCTGGAGGAGATCGTGCGGGCCGCCGGGATGCGCCCCGGCGTGATCGGCACCACCGGCGCGCGCATCGATGGAACCCCGGTCGCCATGTCGCGGACGACCCCCGAGGCGCCGGATCTGCACCGGCTGCTGGCGCGCATGCGCGATGACGACGTGGACGCCGTCGCGATGGAGGTCTCGTCGCACGCGCTCGACCAGGGGCGGGTCGGTGGCGTGCGGTTCGACGCGGCGGCCTTCACGAACCTGTCGCAGGATCACCTGGACTACCACCCATCCATGCAGGACTACTTCGACGCCAAGGCGACGTTGTTCACGCCTGGCGTCGCCGCGACGGGCGCGGTCAACGTCGATGACCCGTACGGACGGCGTCTGCACGACGATCACGCGATCGCGCTGTCGAGCTTCGCCATGGATCGAGACGCCGATCTCCGTGCTCTCGACGTGGACGCCACAGCCGACGGACTGAGCTTCCGGGTGGACGATCGCCGCGTCCGCTCCTCGTTACGCGGGCGGTTCAACGTGTCCAACTGCCTGGCCGCGATGGCACTGGCCCGCGCGGTCGGGATCGATGATGACGACAGCGTCGCCGGCATCGAGGCGCTCCGCGAGGTACCCGGCCGCGTCGAGCCGATCGAGGCGGGACAGGGATTCCTGGTGGTGGTGGATTACGCGCACACGCCGGATAGCATCCAGACCGTGCTGGAAGCGGCGCGCCCGCTGACGTCTGGGCGGCTCATCATCGTGTTCGGTTGCGGGGGTGACCGCGACCGTGCCAAGCGACCCCTGATGGGTCGGGTCGCCACCTCCAGAGCCGATCTCACGGTCCTGACCAGCGACAACCCCCGGACCGAGGATCCTCTCGCGATCCTCGCCCAGATCGAAACCGGTGCGGTCGAGGGCGGTGGGGAGTTCGTCAGCGAGGCCGATCGGAGGCTCGCGATCAGGCGTGCGCTGCGCGGGGCGCGCACCGGCGACACCGTCATCGTCGCGGGCAAGGGGCACGAGCCCTACCAGGAGACCGCCGACGGGCTCGTCGAGTTCGACGATCGCATCGTCGTGCGCGAAGAGCTCGCGGCGCGAGAGGTTCGATCGTGAAGCCCAGGCCGCTGAGCGACGTCGCTCGAGCCGTCGACGGGCTGCTCGTGGGCGGCGATGCGGAGATCACCTCGGTGGTGACCGATTCGCGCTCGGCCGGACCGGGAAGCCTGTTCGTCGCGCTGCCCGGCGAGCACACCGATGGAGGGCTCTTCGTTCCGGAGGCGTTCGAGCACGGCGCCGCGGGGGCCTTGGTGCGCGACGGCGCCGAGGCGCCGGGGCCGTCTGTGTTCGTCCGATCGACCGGGGATGCGTTCCTGCAGCTGGCCGCCGACGAACGGCTCCGCATGACGTCACGGGTGGTCGGGGTGACGGGCGCCAACGGCAAGACGTCCACCAAGGACCTCACGGCGGCAGTCGCCGGCACCACGTGCATCACGCACGCCAGCCCAGGCTCGTTCAACAACGAGGTTGGGCTGCCGGTGACCATGCTGGGCGCCCGGCCGGATGTGGAGGTCGTGATCGCCGAGCTGGGAGCGCGTCGCAAGGGCGATGTGACGCGGCTGTGCGAGATCGCGCAGCCCGACATCGTGGTGGTCACGAACGTGGGAGTGGCGCACCTGGAGATCTTCGGCTCCTGGGACGCCATCGTGGAAGCGTCCGCCGAGCCGGTCGATGCGATCGAGGCGGGTGGGGTGGCCGTGCTGAACGCCGACGACCCGGTGGTCGCGAGCTTCGCGGAGCGATGCCGGGGCCGGGTCGTGACCTACGGCACGGTGATCGGCGCCGATGTTCGAGCCGTGGATGTCTCGCTCGATGCCGGAGGTCGCTCCGCCTTCACGCTGGTCCGCGGCGCCGATCGAGCACCGGTTCGGCTGGCGGTGCCGGGGGAGCACATGGTGTCGAACGCCCTCGCGGCGGCCGCGGTGGGACTGGAGCTCGGCGTCCCCCTGGCCACGGCCGCCGAAGCCCTCGGACGCGCGAACGTCTCACGGTGGCGCATGGAATCGTTCACGACGCCGTCCGGGATCAGGGTGCTCAACGACTCATACAACGCCAACCCCGAATCGATGGCCGCGGCCCTCAAGACCGCGAGGTGGATGGCGGGTGATGCGCGATGCATCGCGGTGCTGGGCGCCATGGCCGAGCTCGGACCGATCGCCGATCGTGAGCACGAGCGCGTGGGTGAGCTGGCGGCCCGGATGCGGATCGATCGGGTGGTCGTCGTCGGCCTGGATGCGTCCCTGATCGCCACCGCCGCTGAGCGCGAAGGGGTGGAGCCAGAGAACGTCGTCGCCTACGAGGACATCGATCAAGCGCTGGCCGACGTCATCGACCACGCGCACCCGGGCGACCTCGTCCTGTGCAAAGCCTCCAGGGTCGCGGGCCTGGAACGACTGGCGGAGGCCCTCCGTTGAGGTCGATCCTGGTCGCGGCCGCCGTGGGACTCGCCGCCACGTTGTTGGGCACACCGATCGCGATCCGTGCCTTCCGGGTGTGGGGGTGGGGCCAGCGGATCCGTGAGGACGGCCCGCACACCCACTTCGAGAAGATGGGCACGCCCACGATGGGCGGCATCGTCGTGCTCCTGGGGTTGATCGCCAGCTACGTCGCCGCTCGGATCACCGTCGGAGGGTTCAGCCCCGCCGGGCTGGCGTTGGTCCTGGCGGCCGTGGGGTTCGGGCTGGTGGGCTTCGCCGATGACTTCACGAAGGTTCGCCGTCGTCGATCCCTGGGCTTGACCAAGTCGCAGAAGTTCCTGGCCACGGCGGTCGTCTCGGTGCTGTTCGGGGTCATCGTGATGCGCTACGCCGACGCGACGGGCACGGTGACGAGCGTGACGTTCATCCGCGATACGGGATTGCGCCTGGGCGTGTTCTTCCTGTTGTGGTGCTTCCTGGTCCTCACGGCATCGTCGCACTCCATGAACCTCACCGACGGGCTCGACGGGCTGGCCTCGGGCTCGTCGATCCTGGTGTTGTCGGCGTACGTGTTCATCGCCTTCTGGCAGTACCGCCATCCGTGCGGGGTGGAGGGGGTGACGCCGGGGGGTTGCTATGCGGTCGACGAGCTCGCGATGCTCGACATCGCCGTCGTGGCGGCCGGCATGATGGGCTCGGTCGCCGGCTTCCTCTGGTGGAACGCCGCCCCTGCGCGCATCTTCATGGGTGACACCGGTTCGCTCGCCATCGGAGGGCTGCTGGGTGCGCTCGCGATCAGCTCCAACACGGCCCTGCTGCTCGTGATCCTGGGCGGATTGTTCGTCATGGAGACGATGTCGGTGATCCTGCAGGTGATCTCGTTCCGTGGGTTCGGCCGGCGCATCTTCCGGATGTCGCCGATCCATCACCACTTCGAACTGGCGGGGTGGCCGGAGTTCACGGTCATCGTCCGGTTCTGGATCATCGCGGGACTCTGCGTCGCCGTGGGGCTGGGGCTGTACTACACGGACTTCATCGCTCGTGGTGGTCTGGATTGAACGGCCGCAGCCCGGGAGAGCGGTTCGCGGGTGAACGCGTCGTGGTGGTGGGCGCGGGCGTCGCCGGTGCCGCTGCGGCGACGGTCTTGTTGGCGGAAGGCGCCGAGGTGAGCGTGACGGAGTCCGCATCCGCCGCCCAACTTCCCAACATGGATGCGTTGACCCGCGCCGGAGTGCCGGTGCACGCGGGAGGTCACGAGCGCGCCCACCTGGACGGCGCCACGCTGGTGGTGACCGGTCCGGGCGTGCCCGAAGCCGCTCCGATCCTCGAGTGGGCCAGGTCCAGGGACCTGCCGGTCTGGGGCGAGATGGAGCTGGGCGCGCGGCTGTGCGAGGTGCCCTACGTGGCCGTCACCGGAACGAACGGCAAGACCACGGTGACCGGCATGATCGCGTCGTGCCTGCGCGCAGCGGGCACCGATGCGGTCGCCTGCGGCAACATCGGACATCCTTTCCCGACGGCGGCGCTCGAGGGTCACCAAGCACTCGTCGTGGAATGTTCCTCGTTCCAGTTGCGGCTGCAGGAGTCACTGCACCCGCGCGTGAGCGTCCTGCTCAACCTGGCTCCCGATCACCTCGACTGGCATGGGTCGCTCGCGGCCTACGCCGATGCCAAGGCGTCCATCTATCGGAACCAACACGGTGGCGACGTGCACGTGGGCAACCGTGACGACCCGGCGGCGCGCGCCGTGTCCGAGCGGGCGCCGTGCGCCGTCGTGTGGACCACCACGAACGAGCCTCGGAACGGTGAGGTCGGGATCGCCGAAGGCGTCCTCGTCGCGCGCGTATCGGGCGAACAGCGCGTGGCTCCGATCCGATCGGAACGCACCGGCCACCTGGCGAACGCCTCCGCGGCAGCCGCCGCGTCCCTGGCCTTCGGCGTCCCTGTGGAGGCGGTGCGCGACGGGATCGCGTCGTTCACACCGATGCCACATCGGGGCGAGATCGTCGCGACCGTCTCGGGCGTTCGGTTCATCGACAACTCCAAGGCCACCAACGTGCACGCCGCCGTCGAGGCGATCCGCGAGGCCGGCCCGGACGCGGTGCTGATCGCCGGTGGTCGCGCCAAGGGCGTCGACCTGTCGCCACTGCGCGCTGAGGCGGTGCACCTGTCGGCCGCGATCGTGATCGGCGAGGCAGCCCGGCAGCTCGTCGACGTGTTCGATGCAGCCGTGCCGGTCACCGAGGCTCCCTCGCTCGAGGTGGCCGTCGGTCTGGCGTTCGAGGCGGCTCGTCACTCGGCCGGGGTCGTGCTGCTCGCGCCCGCTTGTGCCAGCTGGGATCAGTTCACCGACTACGGCGAGCGCGGCGAGCGCTTCGCGGCCGCCGCTCGGTCTTTGGACGAGGTGAGCGCCGATGGCCGGGCCTAAGGTGGCGAAGCGCCGGTCCGGGTCCTCGACGCCACACCTGCGCGTCGTCCGGCCGGCGAGACCGGTCTCGGCGAGCGCGGCGCACGCTCGCCGCCGAAGCCTGCTCATGCTGCTCGTCCCCGCCACCGTGCTGACCATGGTGGGCCTGGTCATGATCCTGTCGGCCGGTTCCATCTCGGCGGTGGAGGGGTACGGCACGAGCTTCTGGTACTTCAACCGGCAGCTGATCTATGCCGTGGCCGGTCTCGTGGCGATGGTGGTGGCGTGGCGCCTGCCTCATACCGCCTGGGCCCGGATCTCCGGCCCCTTCCTGCTGGCGATCATCCCGCTGATGCTGCTCGCCCTGCATCCATCGCACGGCACGTCCCTGTACGGAGCGTCGCGCTGGATCGACCTGGGTCCGGTCACGCTGCAGCCCGCCGAGTTCCTCAAGCTGGCCGTCGTCGCCTTCGCAGCCACCGTGCTCGCCAACAAGTGGCACCGGCTGGACGACCCCAAACACCTGCTCCTGCCGCTGGCGCCGGTCATGGGCGTGGTGTCGTTGCTCGTGATCCTCCAGCGCGACCTGGGGACCACGATCATCCTGTGTGGTTCCGTCGGACTCCTGTTGTTCGTGGCGGGCGTGCGCATGAAGTACCTGGCGATCACCGGCGCGGTGGGGCTGGCCGGCATCGCCTATCTGGTCTTCGGGGAGGCCTACCGTCGCACGCGGTTCGTGGACTCTTTCCTGGATCCATGGAACGACCCCCAAGGCAGTGGTTTCCAGTTGATCCAGGGGCTGATCGCACTGGGCTCCGGCGGGTGGACGGGGGTGGGCCTGGGCGCGAGTCGGCAGAAGTGGGACTACCTGCCCAACGCGCATTCGGACTTCATCTTCGCCATCATCGGCGAGGAGTTGGGGCTGCTCGGGGCACTGTTCGTGCTGGCGATGTTCGTCCTGATGATCTTCGCCGGGATCCGGATCGCCATGGGCGCGCCGGACACCTTCGGCCGGCTCCTGGCCGCCGGGGTGACCGGCTGGATCGGTCTGCAGGCCGTGGTGAACCTCGGCGCGGTGACCGGGCTGCTGCCCATCACCGGCGTGCCGCTGCCGCTCGTCTCGTTCGGTGGCACCGCGTTGGTCGTGACCCTTGCGGGCATCGGGGTGCTGGCCAGCGTGGCGCGAGCCAAGCCGGCCGCCCGCGCCATGCCCGCGTCCCGCCCCGCCACTACCCCCGTCCGTCAGGCGGGGGCGCGCAGGGCGAGCCGATGAACGTCGTCATCACCGGTGGCGGCACGGCCGGGCACGTGTTCCCGGCGATCGCGCTCGCCGACCGCCTGGCCGCCGACGGCGACGCCGTGTCGTTCGTGGGATCACCGACCGGTCAGGAAGCCGTCAGGGTGCCGGCGGCTGGGTACCCGTTCCACGCGGTGGACGCGATCCCCATGAAGCGGCAGCTGTCGCGGGCCACGATGAAAGCCCCCGTCGTGGCCCTGCGATCGGTCGGGCGGGCGCGCGGGTTCCTCGACGGTGCCGACGTCGTGGTCGGGGTGGGCGGGTACGTCAGCGTGCCGACGGTCCTGGCCGCGCGCCGAGCGGGGGTGGCGATCGCGCTCCACGAGCAGAACGCCATCCCCAGTGTGTCGAATCGGTTCTTGTCCCGCTTCGCTCGCGCGGTCGGGGTCTCGTTCGACCGCTCCCGTGCCTCCTTCCCGGCCCGGCTGCGGGTGGAGGTCACCGGCAATCCGGTCCGGCGCCAGATCACGCGCGTACGGGCCAACCGCGACGATCTGGCGGCCGAAGCGCGGACCGAGCTCGACCTCGCGCCGGATCGCCGCACGGTGTTGATCGTGGGCGGAAGCCTGGGCGCTCTGCATGTGAACCA
Organism: uncultured Actinomycetes bacterium; assembly: GCA_963821935.1. Lineage (GTDB taxonomy): Bacteria > Actinomycetota > UBA4738 > UBA4738 > HRBIN12 > JAOUEA01. The sequence goes on from CAWGFM010000002.1 coordinate 217,835, forward strand.
GGCCGTTGCCCAGATGCTGGCCGGATCGGCGATCCGCGCCAGGGACGATCTGCAGCTGTTGGTGCTGACCGGCCCCGCGCACCTCGATGTCGTCGCAGGGGCTGCATCGAGCCCCATGGCCCTGCGGGTTCGCGTGTTGGCGTTCCTCGACCGCATGGACCTGGCGCTCGCCGTCGCCGACGTGGTGGTGGCCCGGGCGGGCGCGGGCCACATCGCGGAGATCACCGCGTGCGGCTTGCCCTCCATCCTGATCCCGTACCCGCACGCCACCGAGAACCATCAAGAGGCCAACGCCCGCGCCGTGGTCGATGCCGGAGCCGCCGAGCTGTTCCTGGATCGGGATCTGTCGGGCGACCGGCTGGGCGAACGCATCATGCGACTGGTGGATGATCGGGACCGCATCCGACGGATGGCCGATGAGGCGACAGCCTGGGGACGACCCGATGCTGCCGACCGGCTGGCCGACGTCGTGCACGAGGTCGGTTCGCCGTGAATCATTTCACGCCGCCCGCCGGCAGCATCCCCACGTTGCAGGTCCCGACGCTCGACGGGGTGCGGTCGGTGCACCTGGTCGGCATCGGCGGCGCCGGCATGCGCAACCTCGCCAGATTGCTCCTCGCGCGAGGGATCGACGTCTCCGGCTCCGACCTCAAGGACTCGAGGGGACTGCGTGAGCTGGCGGTGGCGGGAGCCGATGTCTGGGTCGGCCACGATGGCTCGAGGATGACCGACGCGGACGTCGTCGTGATCTCGTCCGCGATCGGCGGGAACAATCCCGAGCTGGTGGAGGCGCGTGAGCGAGGCATGACCGTGTGGGCACGTCAGCAGGCCCTGGCGGCGCTCGCGCACGGCCATCGGTCGATCGCGGTGGCGGGCACGCACGGCAAGACCACCACCACCTCGATGGTGGGCGTCGTGCTGGAGGCTGCCGGCCTCGACCCCAGCTACCTGATCGGAGGCGACCTCAACGAGAGCGGGAGTGGAGCGCGCTCAGGCTCGAGCGATCTGTTCGTGTTCGAGGCCGACGAGAGCGACGGATCCTTCCTGCTGGCGCGTCCGCACATCGGCATCATCACCAACGTCGAGGTCGACCACGTGGACTTCTACACCGAGGGTCGCGAGCAGATCGAGGCGGCGTTCGCCGACTTCGCGGCGGGGTGTGAGCACCTCGTCGCGTGTGGGGACGACGAAGGGGTCAGGCAGGTCCTGGCCATCGCCGGGGTGGGCGCGATCACCTACGGGGTCGGATCCGACAACCACGTGCGGCTGTCGGTCGACGAGCTCGGCCCGGCTGGCGCACGGGGGAGCGTCATCTCGGACGGGGCTCCCGCCACGCCGCTCCGGCTGCAGATCGATGGCGCCCACAACCTGTTGAACGCGGCAGCGGCGATCGCCGTCGGCGACCGCCTCGGCGTGGACCGCGCCACCGCGTCCGATGCGATGGCCGGCTTCCGCGGGGTGCACCGCCGGTTCGAGCTCCGGGGGTCGGTGCGGGGCGCGGAGTTCTTCGACGACTACGGACAGACCGCGACCGAGATGGCGGTCACCGTCGCGACCGCACGCCGGCGCGCGCCGGCGCGGCTGATCGCCTTGGTGCAACCGCACCGGTACTCGCGCGTTCAAGCGTTCTGGCGCGAGCTCGGCGCGAGCGTTGCCGATGCCGACCTCGTCTTGGTGACCGACGTGTACGGCGCGGATCAATCACCGATCCCGGGCGTCACGGGCCGGCTGGTGGTGGACGGCGTCCGCCTGGCCTCGCCGTCCACCGACGTGATCTACCTGCCGCATCGTCGCGACGTCGTGGGCTATCTCGATCGTGAGGTCACGGCAGGCGATCTCGTGGTGACGATGGGGTGCGGCGATGTGTGGATGCTGGGCGACGCCGCCATGGAGCGGATCCGGGAGACCGACGCATGAGCGATGCCCTTCGCCGCGCCGAGCAGATCCTGCGAACGGCCTTCGGACCACGGGTTCGCACCTCTTTCCCCATGGCGCCGCTCACGACGCTGCGGGTGGGAGGTGCCGCTGCGATCTTCGTCGAACCGGAGTCCGAGGGCGACCTCGTGGCGGTCTCGGCCGCCGTGGGGGAGACCGATGTCCCGATCGTCGTGATCGGCAAGGGATCCAACGTGCTGGTCTCCGACCGTGGGTTCGCCGGCATCGTCCTGCGATTGGGACGCGCCTACCGATGGGCTGCTCGCGACGGTGGCACGCTCACCGCCGGAGGCGCCATGCCGCTGCCGGCGCTTGCCGGAGTGGCCTTGCGTCACGGTCTGTCCGGTCTGGAGTTCGGTGTCGCGATCCCGGCCAGCGTCGGAGGGGCGGTCACGATGAACGCCGGTGCTCACGCACGATCGATGTCGGAGGTGGTGACCGGGGTCGAGGTGTTCGAGCTCGGCGAGGGTGCCTCCCGCACGATCCCCTCGGCCGACGTCGGGTTCGCGTATCGGCGTTCGGAGTTGCCCGCTCACGCCATCGTGATCGCCGCGTCCGTCTCGACGGTCCCCGGACACGATCGTGAGATCCGCCGGCTGATGGACGAGGCCCGCGAGTGGCGCCGGCGGACGCAGCCGCTGGCGGAACCCAACTGCGGCAGCGTCTTCAAGAACCCACCGGACGGTCATGCTGCTCGCCTGATCGAGGACGCCGGCCTCAAGGGTCTGCGCGTCGGTGGTGTGCAGGTTTCGACGAAGCACGCGAACTTCATCGTGGCCGACCCGGGCGCAGGCGCCGACGACGTGCACACCCTGATGGCGCGCATCCGCGCGCAGGTCTCCGAACGGTTCGGGGTCGACCTCGAGCCCGAGGTGCAGATGATCGGAGGGTTCGTCGATGTCGCCGGCTGACCGCGACGTACAGGGCGCGGTGGACACGGACCCGGCGCTCCCCGTGCTCGAGTCCGAGCCGGAGCCATCGCCCGAGGCGCTCACCCACGAGGGTCATGACGGATCGTCCGTCCAACCCGTCGTGCGGATCGACGAAGCCCGCCGGCGTTCGCTCCGTCGATGGGCGATCGCCGGCGCCGCCGCCGTCGCGATCGCGGTGCTGGGCATGAGCCTCACGGCAACCCCGCTGTTCCACGCCAAGGCCATCCGCATCGAAGGCGAGCGCCGCTTGAGCGAACGCCAGGTGCAACGAGCCGCGGGCGTGGACGATGCGACCAACGTCTTCGCGCTGGACGAGGGGGCGGTGTCTCGCCGTCTCGAGCGCAGCCCCTGGATCGCGGATGCCGACGTGGTCGTCTCCCTGCCCTCCACGGTCACGATCCGGGTTCGCGAGCGGATCCCGGTGGCCATCGCCCGCACGGAGGACGGCACGGTGCTGGCGGCGGCCGACGGATCGATCCTGGGACCGGCGGTCGGTGCGGCGCTCCCCGAGATCCTCGCAGCCGAGGTGGCCGGCCAGACGCCCACACCGGTCTCGGCGGCCATGGTGGCTCCCGCGGCGGCCGCGGCGGCGGAGTTCGGACCCGGCATCCGGTCCCAGATCCAGGCGATCGTCGTCCAGCCCGACGCGACCCTCACCCTCGAGTTGGCGGACGGTGTGATGGTCGCCTACGGCTCGGCGAGCGAGCTCGCGGCCAAGGCCGATGCACTGGCGGCGATCCTTCGCTATGTGGAACAGGAACGGAAGGACCTGCTCTCGGTCGACCTCCGCGCCCCCGCTGCACCCACCGTTCGCTTCGTCGGGGTTCCCGTCGTCACCGACGTCTCGACCACCTCGCGATCGGACCCTCCACGGGCAGGCGAAGATGTCGATAGGAACGACAACGAGACTGATCGACAGACTTGACGGACCTGCGCATCCTTAGTAACTTGCCTCACTCTACGTAAGGTAGATATGACAATAACCGTGCAGTTGACGGTTACGGTTGAAGCGCACGGTACGGCATTTCCCCAGGTCGAACCGGACGGCGACGTCTGCCGCCGGGGTTCGGGAGGAAGACGAACGATGGACGCTCCCCAGAACTACCTCGCGGTGATCAAGGTCGTCGGCATCGGCGGGGGCGGTGTGAACGCGGTGAACCGGATGATCGAGGCAGGCCTCCGGGGCGTCGAGTTCATCGGCGTCAACACCGACGCCCAAACGCTGCTCATGTCCGACGCAGAGGTCAAGCTCGACATCGGACGCGAGACCACTCGCGGGCTGGGTGCGGGCTCCGATCCTGAGGTCGGCAAGGGCGCGGCGAGTGAGCACGGCGATGAGATCGAGGAGATCCTCAAGGGCGCCGACATGGTGTTCATCACCGCCGGAGAAGGTGGTGGTACCGGTACCGGCGGCGCTCCCATCGTGGCCGAGATCGCGCGGGGTCTCGGCGCACTGACCATCGGTGTGGTGACGCGTCCGTTCGGCTTCGAAGGCCGCAAGCGGGCGACGCAAGCCGACATCGGCATCACCGAACTGAAGAAGGCCGTCGACACGCTCATCGTCGTTCCCAACGATCGACTGCTCCAGGTCGCCGACCCCAACATGCCCATGGTCGAGGCCTTCCGCATGGCCGACCAGGTCCTGTTCCAGGGCGTGGACGGCATCACCTCGCTCATCACCACGCCGGGACTCATCAACCTCGACTTCGCCGATGTGAAGTCGGTGATGGCAGGAGCGGGGTCGGCGCTCATGGGCATCGGCATCGGCACCGGCGAGGATCGCGCCACCGAGGCGGCGAAGGCCGCGATCAGCTCTCCGCTGCTCGAGTCATCCATCGATGGCGCCAAGGGCGTGCTGCTCTCCATCGCCGGGCCCACCGACCTCACCCTCCACGAGGTCAATCAGGCCGCAGACGCCATCACGCGCGTCGCCCATCCCGACGCCAACATCATCTTCGGCGCGGTCGTCGATGACGCGCTCGGTGAAGAGGTGCGCGTCACCGTCGTGGCGGCCGGCTTCGACAAGGTGGCGCCCAACGCACAACCCTCCAACCAGTTCGAGTCCCGCCTGTCGCGCCTGCTCGAAGAGCCGGATCGCGAAGGGGGCGAAGAGCGCGGTTCGTTGCCTTCGATCCTGATCGAGGACGTGGACGAGGAGACCGATGTCTTCACCACCGGTGAGATGGAACCGCAGCCCAGCGTCTCGTTCGATGCCGAGGAGGATCTGGACATCCCGGACTTCTTGAAGAGCTAGCGAGCAACCCGCCGCCCCGCGGGGCCCCATGCACCACGCAGGGCTCGAAGGGCGGGGAGGTTCCGATGCGAGGAGGCGCCCTTCCCCCGCCTCTTGGCCGAGAGAGTCGGATCACTCCCCGCCCTTCTTCATGTCCCGACATCGCGCATGACCGCCGACGGCTCGACGTTGGGTACCGTGCAGGCATGCATGGATCACGCGATGAGATCGCGGCCAACATCGCCACGATCCGTGAGGTCATCGCGCAAGCTGCCGAGCGATCGGATCGCGATCCCTCCGATGTCCTCCTGGTCGCCGCGGCCAAGACGATGCCCGCCGAACCCATCCGATGGGCGGTCGAGGAGGGCGTCGCATGCATCGGCGAGAACTACGTGAAGGAACTTCGCGGCCTGCACGGTGAGGTCCCGGGCGCGCGCTGGCATTTCATCGGAGCACTGCAGACCGGGAGCGCTCACCACGTGGCGGCCCTGGCCGATGTGGTGGAAACCCTGGCAGGCGGTCGTGCCACCGAGCGGCTCGCCCGTCGAGCCGCCGAGGACGGACGCACGATCGATGCGCTGATCGAGGTCGATTTCACGCACGAACGTGCGGGGATCCCTCCCGAGCACGTGCCGGAAGCCGCGGACCACCTCGCCCGGTTGGAGGGCATCCGGCTCCGCGGTCTGATGACCGTTCCGCCGTTCGACCCGCCCCACGACCCGACCTCCCCGGATGCAGCCGAGGCTGCCCGCCCGTGGTTCCGACGGCTCCGGATGCTTCGCGATGAGGTGCGAGACACCCACCCCGACATAGTGGACTTGTCCATGGGGATGTCGTTGGATTACCGGGCCGCGGTCGAGGAAGGCGCTACGATGGTCCGCATCGGAACCGCGCTCTTCGGTCCGAGGACGCCGTGATGTAGGGAGGAAGTGATGGCCGGCGTGTGGAAGAAGACCCTGAACTACCTCGGGCTCGTCGAGGAAGACGAGGACTTCGTCGAGGACATGCCTGAGGCCGACCCCGCGCCGGTTCGACGCATGCGTCCCCAAGCCGTCCGCGAAGTGCCGTCGGAGACGGACGGCATCGTCCGCACGATCGCGTCGCCGCGGCCGGCGGTGGCCGCAACGGGCGCCATCCACAAGTCCGAACCGAAGCGGTTCAACGAGGCACGTGAGGTGGCCGACCGGTTCAAGGAGGGCACCGCCGTCATCATGAACCTCCAGTCGACCGACGACGCCATCGCGCGGCGTCTGGTCGACTTCGCCAGCGGGCTCGTGTACGGGCTCGACGGCAAGATCGAACTGGTCGCCAACCGCGTGTACCTGCTCACACCGGCCGACGTCGAAGTCTCCGCGGAAGAGCGGGAGCGTTTGGCGGGCGGCGGGTTCTACAACCAGTTCTAGGACGCTGCCATGCCGCGGCGTGCGGCACGCTCGGTGCTCCGCAGCGACAGGCTGTTAGCCTCTGCAACCGATGATCGCTGTGTCCCCCGTCCAACGACTGTTCTGCATCGCCCTGACCGTCTTCTGGATCGTGCTGTTGATCCGGGTGATCATGAGTTGGGTCGCGCTGGCCGGCGTCCGGCCACCCACCACGGGGCCGCTGCGTTCGGCGTATGAACTGTTGTTCGACGTCACCGAGCCGGTCCTGCGTCCGTTGCGCAGGATCGTGCCGCCCGCGGGTATGTTCGACCTGTCGGTCGTGATCGCGTTCGTCATCATCTTCGTGTTGCAGACGGCGATCTGCCGCTGAAAGGGCACGACGGTCGGGGGAAACCAGGAGGGGCTTCGATGGGCAAGAAGAACGAGACCACGGAAGGCACGGCGTTCGAGACCGCATCGCCGTCGCCTGCGCGAACCATGTTGGGTCCGCTCGACATCCAGCAGAAGGAATTCCGCGTCGCTCGCTTCGGCGGCTACAAGATGCGCGATGTCGATGAGTTCCTCGACACGGTCACCGATTCCATGTCGGCCCTGGTCGCGGAGGTCGACCGGCTACGCAAAGGCGCGCCGTCACCGGTGGTGGGCGCTCCCGATCTCGCCGACGTCTCGCGTCAGGCGGACGAGATCATCGAGCGGGCTCGCACCGAGGCGGCGCGGATCGTGGCCGAGGCCAAGGTCCAGGGGTCGGCCAGCACGTCGGGCCGCGGACAAGGCGGCGGTGAACGCGTTCCTCGTCAAGGAACGGGAGTTCCTCCAGAGCCTCGCCGGCCTGGTCCAAGGTCATGCAGAGACCGTCAAGGGGATGTCGAAGGCAACGCGGAAGCCGGCGGCGGCTGCGGCGACAGCCGCGCCCGCGGTCGTTCCGGCGGAGGCCGAGCCCAACAAGGCCGCGCCCACCAAGGCCGAGCCGGTCAAGTCCTCCGGACAGGGGTCCGCGCCCGCTCGGGAGGCAGCGCCGGCACCCGAGGCCACCGCGGTCCAGGAACCGGTCGCGGCCGAGACGCCGACGAGGGTCCCCGAGTCGGACGCAGCTGTGCGGGTGGGCGAACCCGAGCCCGCCGCTGCCGCACGCGAGGAGGACCCCGCTGACGGTGACCGCTCCCTGCGCGACCTGTTCTGGGGCGAGGACTGACGGCTCCACGCGGCAGGGTCGACGCTTCGGCCGGACCCAGGCCTTCGAAGACCTACGGGCGCGACGTCGCCCTGCGGTTCATGGGGTCGTGGATCGCGGCGTTGCTCGCCTTGGTGACCCTGGCGATCGGCCTGCTGGTCGAACGAGGTGCCATCTGGATCCTGGCCGCAACCGTGTCGGGATTCGCATCGGTCATGCTGGTGGGCTCTGGACTGCTCAGACGGTTCGCGATCGCTCGGGCTTCGCCCACGCCGCCTTCTGAAGGGTGATCACCACCGGCTCGCCATCGATCGTCGCCTCGCGCCGATGACCGTCGACCTCACCGACGATCAGCTCGACCGCCAGCGTCTCCGCCACGATCACATCCCGATGCGTGGTCACCGCACCGCTCGCCACCGGCCCCGACCGCAGGCCCAGCTCGATGCGATCGGCGACCTCCAGCCCGGCCGCCTTGCGGGCATCCTGGATGGCTCGGATCAGCTCTCGCGCCACGCCTTCGGTCCGGAGCTCATCCGTGAGCGTCAGATCCAGCGCCACCGTGAGGCCCCCATCGCTCGCCACGCCCCACCCTTCCCTGATCTCCTGCACCAGGTCGACCGAGTCCGGCCGGATCGTGACCTGCTCGCCCGGCAGCGACAGCTGCACATCCTCTCCTCGGGCGAGCGCCGCGGCGAACGTGCCATCGTCGGCACCCAATGCCGATGCCACCAGCTTGACCCGCGAGCCCAGCGCCGGCCCCAGCAGCTGGAAGTTGGGCTTGGCGCGCCAGCGACCGAGCTCGGCCGCGCTCTCGGCGAACACGATCCGCTTGACGTTCAGCTCATCGGCCACGCTCCCCAGGAGCGGTGCGATCGCGTCGTGGTCGCCGGCGTAGTGCACGACCGCCTCCGATAGCGGTTGGCGCACCCGAGTCTTGGTCTCGACGCGAACGGTGCGTCCCAGGCCGACGATGCCGCGGGCGGCCGCCATGGCGCGCTCGAGATCCTCGTCGCGACGGGAGCCGTCGGGTTCGGGGTAGTCGGCCAGGTGCACGGAGTCGGGTCTGCCGGCGCGTTGCGCGGCCAGGTTCTGCCAGAGCGCGTCGGCGATGAACGGCGTGAACGGGGCCAGCAGCGCCGCCACCGTCGTGAGGCACTCGTAGAGCGTATGGAACGCCGCGAGCGAGTCCTCACCGCCCTCGCCTGCCGGGTCCCAGAACCGGCGGCGGGACCTGCGCACGTACCAGTTGGACAGGTCGTCCACGAATGTCGCGATCGAGCGTCCCGCGCCCGTGGCGTCGTAGGCATCCAGCCCGCGGCGCGCTCGATCCACGACCTCGGTCAGCCGCGACAGGGCCCACCGATCCATCAGCGGCCGCGCTGCGACGGGCGGCGCCGCCTGCGAGGGATCGTCCGGGTTGAAGTCCTCGGCATTCGCGTACGTGACGAAGAACGCATAGACGTTCCAGAGGGTCAACAGGAACTGGCGCAGCACGTCGTCCAGTACCTCGTGACCGATCCGGCGCGATGACAACGGCGAGCCGTTCGTGATCATGAACCACCGCAGCGCGTCGGCGCCCTGCCGGTCCAGGGCCTCCCACGGGTCGAAGATGTTGCCCAACGACTTGGACATCTTGCGGCCGTCGATGTCGATGATGTGTCCCAGCACCACGACGTTGCGATAGGCGGTCTCGTCGAACTGCAGGACCCCCTCGGCCATCAGCGTGTAGAACCAGCCGCGCGTCTGGTCGATGGCCTCGGAGATGAAGTCGGCCGGGAAGTTCCGCTCGAACTCCTCCTCGCCCCGGCCCAGTTCGGGGTGATAACCCCACTGCGCGAACGGCATGGCGCCCGAGTCGTACCAGGCGTCGATCACCTCGGGAACCCTGGTCGCCGTGCGGTCGCACGTTCGGCAGGCGAACGTGACATCGTCGATCGTCGGCCGGTGCGGGTCGATCGCCGACACGTCCGTGCCGGACAGCTCGCCCAGCTCGGCCAGTGAGCCGACGGCGCGCGTGTGTCCCCCATCGCAGCGCCAGATCGGCAGCGGGGTGCCCCAGTAGCGCTCTCGCGACAGCCCCCAATCCACGTTGTTCTCCAGCCAGTTGCCGTATCGGCCCTCTCGGATGTGTTCGGGGAACCACCCCACGTCGCGGTTGACCGCGAGCAAGCGATCCTTGACGGCGGTGGTACGCACGTACCACGAGGTCCGTGCGTAGTAGAGGAGTGGGGTCGAGCAGCGCCAACAGAAGGGGTAGCTGTGCTCGTAGCTCTCCTCACGCACCAGAACCCCTCGCGCCCGCAGGTCCTCCACGATCAGGGGGTCGGCGTCCTTCACGAACAACCCGCGGACGAACTCGGGCGCCAGGTCCGTGAAGCGTCCGTCGTCGCCCACCGGCTTGTGGACGGGCCATCCCTGCGCCCTCCCGACGGCGAGGTCTTCGGGCCCGAACGCAGGAGCCAGGTGCACGATGCCGGTGCCGTCCCCCATGGAGACGAAATCGCCCGCAACGACGCGGTGGGCCCCTTGCACGTTGGGGTACGGCGGCTCGTACCGGGCACCCACCATGTCGGCGCCGAGCACCGTTCGAGTCGGAGCCCAGTCCTCGCCGAGGACGCGAGCCGTGAGCGCTGCGGCCACGATGAGTCGTTCGCCGTCGCGCTCGAGGACGTCGTAGTCATCCGTCGCGCTCACCGCGACGCCCTCGTTCGAGGGAAGGGTCCAGGGTGTCGTGGTCCAGATCAGCAGGGAGGCCCCCACCAGACCGGGATCGGGAGCCTCCACGATCGGGCACCGGATGAACACGCTGGGGTCCTCGACCGTTCGGTAGCCCATGGCGACCTCGGCGTCGGACAGCCCCGTACCGCATCGGGGGCAGTAGGCGGTGACCTTGTCGGCCTCGACCAGCAGTCCTCGTTCGTAGAGGCGCTGCAGGGACCACCAGACGCTCTCGATGTACTCCGTCGACATGGTCCAGTACGCGTCGTCCATATCGATCCAGTAGCCGATGCGCTCGGTGAGCCGTGCGAACTCACCCACGTACCGCTGCACCGACTCGCGGCATCGCTGGTTGAACGCCGCCACGCCGAAGGCTTCGATGTCACGCTTGCCGGTGGTGCCGATCGCCTTCTCCACCTCGAGCTCCACCGGAAGCCCGTGGCAATCCCAGCCCGCCTTTCGAGGAACGAGGTGGCCCGTCATCGACTTGAAGCGTGGGTAGACATCCTTGAAGGTGCGAGGTTCCACGTGGTGGACGCCGGGGATGCCGTTCGCGGTCGGCGGTCCCTCGTAGAAGATCCACCGAGGCGCGTCGGCTCGTTGCTCCAACGAGCGCTGGAAGATGCGCTGATCCTTCCAGAACGACAGGATGCCGCGCTCGAGCTCAGGGAAGTCCACCTTGGGATCCACCGCATCGAACCGTGCCACGTGGCGCTCTCCTCCCTGTCGGTGCAGGGACGAGGCGCCGGGCCCCGCGGTACCACCCCACGTTGCCGGCCCCGTTCGGCGCCGGCCGCTCTGCGGTCCGAGACCCACCGAGATGGGTCCGAACCATCCGCGATCACGGGCGGATCCCGCCTGCGCCTACCGCGGGCGGCGACCGTCGCCGTCCGGTTCGGGCAGGGGCTCGGGGAGGATGGGTGCGAGGAGGTCGGCCCCGGGCTCGCACCGTCCCCGGTTCGCTCCGCCGATCTGGCCCTCGCAGCGTCGTTCCCGTCGCTGCCTGTGCTCGAATGGTACACGCCTCACGTCTGCTACCCTTCGCCGACCATGGTCCAGTCGAAGCTCACGAAGAAAGAGGTCGACGATCTTCGAGCGAGGTTGCTCGAGGAGCAAACCGAGCTGCGCACGCAGCTGGCCACGATCGAGGAGGAAAGTTTCGCCTCGACGCAGTCGGACATGGCCGGAGATGTGGGCCTCGACGACGAGTCGGCCGACGCCGGCACGGCCACCTTCGAGCGCGAGAAGGACCTGTCGATCGAACAGAACGTGCGCGACCTGCTGGACAAGATCGAACGCGCCCTGAAGCGGGTCGACGACGGCACGTATGGCATCTGCACCCGATGCGGTAAGCCAATCGAGAAGGCTCGCATCAAGGCGCTGCCCTACGTCGACCTCTGCATCAAAGACGCGCAGGCGCAATCGCGTCGCTGACGCCGTGGACCGCGTGCAGCGGCACGGCGCGGTCGTGCTCTTCGCGGCGGCCGGTGCGGCCTACCTCCTGGACCGGCTGACCAAGGTCTGGGCCGAGCGGACGCTGCCCGGCTCGCCGATCGACCTGATCCCCGGGGTCCTCACCCTGCGGTTCACCACCAACTCGGGAGGCGCGTTCAGCATCGGGCGCAGCACGCCGTGGATCTTCGTGGCGGCCACGATCGTGGTCTCGCTCGTGATCGTCGCGACGGCCTTCCGGCACCGGTCGACGCTTCCGGCGGTGGCGTTGGGACTCATCCTGGGCGGTGCGCTCGGCAACCTCACCGACCGCATCGTCCGTGGTTCGGGGCTCTCGGGACGAGTGGTCGACTTCGTCGATCTCCATGTGTGGCCCATCTTCAACGTGGCGGACAGCGCGATCGTCGTGGGTGCCCTGCTGCTGGCGTTCGGTTCGTTCCGCTCGGAGCGGCACGAACCCGATGCCGCCCAGGATCCGGAGGCTTCGGATCGCTCATGACCGCTGCGGGAGAACGGTTCACGGCGGAACCCGGTCGCTTGGACGTGGTCGCCACCGCACTGACGGGCCTGCCGCGGGCCGACGTGCAACGCGCGATCGCAGCTGGGCAGGTGACGGTCGAGGGCCAGGCACGATCCAAGTCGCATCGGCTGGCCGGCGGGGAGACCATCGAGGTCGCGATCCCGGCGCCTGCCGACCTGGAGCCGGAGGGTCCCGCGGTGCCGGTTCGCCACCGGGACGAGCATCTTCTGGTGATCGCGAAGCCGCCAGGGCTGGTCACGCATCCGACCGCGACGAGGCGGACCGGCACCTTGGTGAACCGGCTCCTCGGCATGCAGGTGCCGCTGTCGAGCGTGGGCGGACCGCTGCGACCCGGCATCGTTCATCGGCTCGACGTCGGGACATCGGGACTGATGCTGGTGGCCCTCACGGACGAGGCGCACGAGGCGCTGGCGGCCATGATGAAACGGCACGACGTCGAACGACGGTACGTCGCGCTCGTGCGCGGCCGTGTGGAGCACGATTCGTTCGCGGTCGACGCTCCCTTGGGCCGACGCGCCGATCGCGTCGTCGTGGATCGGACCGAGGGTCGGGAGGCCGAGACCGTCTTCGAGGTCACGGAGCGGCTCGACGGCTCGACGCTGCTGGAGGCAACCCCTCGCACGGGCAGGACCCATCAGATCCGCGTTCATCTGCAGGCGATCGAGCACCCGATCCTGGGGGATCGAACGTACGGCGGCACGGGCGACCTGGCGACCCGTTTGGGCCTGGATCGACCCTTCCTGCACTCGGCCGGCGTCGCGTTCGAGCACCCGATCACGGGGGAGCGGATCGAGCTGTCCGAACCCCTGCCCGACGACCTGGGCCGGGCGCTCGAGCTGGCGCGCGCCGAGGGCGAACGTCGCCACCTGCAACCTTGACGCTGCCCTGGCCCGGGCGTACCGTGACCTCCCCGCGAATCACAACGATGTAAGTTCTCCACATCTGCGTCCGCGGGTGTGGAAAACCTCCCCGAGGAGGCCTGAGCAGCGGCGATGACCGACCCCACCCCCGGCAACCGGGCGAGCGATTTCGTCCACCTGCACGTCCATTCCGAGTACTCGTTGCTGGACGGCGCCGCGCGCATCGATCCTCCGAAAGCTAACCCCGGTGCGCCCACGATCTTCAGCGAGGCGGCCCGCTTGGGCATGTCCGCGGTGGCGGTCACCGACCACGGCTCCATGTTCAGCGCGCTGCCGTTCTTCGAAGCGGGACGCCGAGCGGGTATCAAGCCGATCCTGGGGGTCGAGGCCTACGTGGCCCCCGGGTCTCGCTTCGATCGAAACCCCGGCGAGAGCCAGGAGAAGTACTACCACCTCACCCTGCTGGCCCAGGACGAGACGGGCTATCGCAACCTGCTCAAGCTGGTCAGCCTGGCGCATCTCGAGGGCTTCTACCACCGCCCTCGCATGGACAAGCAGATCATGGCCGAGCACTCGGCCGGCCTCATCTGTCTGTCGGGCTGCTTGTCCAGCGAGACCTCGGTGGCGCTGCTCAACGGCCGAGACGACAAGGCCGCCGCGATCGCCGGGGAGTACCGCGACATCTTCGGGGCCGACAACTACTTCATCGAGCTCCAGGACCACGGCATCGACGATCAACGCACGATCCTGCAGCGCCAGATCCAGCTCGCGCGTTCGGTCGGCGTCCCGCTCGTGGCCACCAACGATCTGCACTACACCTTGAAGGAAGACGCCAAACCGCACGACGTGCTGCTGTGCATCCAGCAGCAGAAGGTGCAGACCGACACCAAGCGTCTGCGGTTCGACTCGGAGGAGTTCTATCTCAAGAGCGCGGAAGAGATGCGCGAGGTCTTCCGCGAGCTCCCCGAAGCCTGCGACAACACCCTGGCCATCGCTGAGCGCTGCGAGTTGGATCTGGTGTACGGCGATCGCGCGCCGGCCGATCAGCGCTATCACCTGCCGCGATTCGACACGCCCGGTGGACTCGACCGCGACACGTACCTTCGCCAGCTGGTCGACGAGGGCGCGGCGGCGCGCTACGACCAGATCACGCCCGAGATCCGCGAGCGTATCGACACGGAGCTCGGGGTCATCACGTCGATGGGCTTCGGTGGCTACTTCCTCATCGTGTGGGACCTGATCCGCCACGCACGTGAGCACGGCATCCGGGTGGGGCCCGGTCGTGGCAGTGCCGCGGGCTCGGTCGTGTCCTACTGCCTTCGCATCACCGACCTCGATCCACTGCGCTACGGCCTGCTGTTCGAGCGATTCCTCAACCCCGATCGCGTGCAGATGCCCGACATCGACATGGACTTCGACGAGCGTCGCCGTGACGAGGTGATCCGGTACGCCACCGAGAAGTACGGGTCGGACCACGTGGCCCAGATCGTCACGTTCCAGACGATCAAGGGCAAGCAAGGCATCCGTGACGCGGCCCGGGTCTTGGGGTTCCCGCCGGTGGTGGGGGACCGGCTCTGCAAGATGTACCCCCCCGCGATCATGGGCCGCGACTATCCCATCGAGGATGCGCTGAAGCTCTCGCCCGACCTGGCGGCTGCCTACGAGAAGGAGCCTGAAGCCAAGGAGATCGTCGAGACGGCGCGAGCGTTGGAGGGCCTTCGCCGCGAGGACTCGGTGCACGCAGCCGGGGTCGTCATCGGCGACGCACCGCTCGTCAACTACCTGCCCCTGAAGCTCTCGAAGGACTCACGCGACGATTCCAAGCGGATCGTGACCCAGTTCGACATGAACGGGGTCGAGGCGCTGGGCCTGCTCAAGATGGACTTCCTGGGGCTGCGGAACCTGTCGGTGATCGAGGACACCCTGCGGCATCTGCGAGCGCGGGGGGTCGAGCTCGACATCGACAACGTGGCGCTCGACGACGAGACCACCTACCGAATGCTCCAGCGCGCAGAGACCACCGGGGTGTTCCAGATGGAATCGGCCGGCATGCGTCAGCTCATCAAGGTGCTCGAACCCGATCGCTTCGAAGACCTCATGGCGCTCGTGGCGCTGTACCGGCCCGGTCCCCTCAACAGCGGCATGCACACGGAGTACGCCGAACGCAAGCACGGCCGGCGCAAGGTCACCTATCCCCACGAGGACCTGGCGCCGATCCTGAAGGACACCTACGGCGTCATGATCTACCAGGAACAGGTCATGCAGGTCGCGGTGGCGCTGGCGGGCTTCTCCATGGGCGAGGCCGACACGCTCCGCAAGGCGATGGGCAAGAAGCAGCTCGAGGTCCTCATGCCCTTCAAGGAGAAGTTCATCGCGGGCGCGGTGGACAAGGGGTATGACCGCCGGCTCGCCGCGGACGTGTTCGACATGATCGTGCCGTTCGCCGACTACGGGTTCAACGCATCACACGCCTGCGCGTACGGGCTGGTCGCCTACCAGACCGCCTACCTCATGGCGCACCACCCCGTCGAGTACATGGCGTCGGTGCTCACGTCGGTCAAGGACGACAAGGACCGCAAGCCGTACTACCTGTACGCGTGCCGGGGCATGGACATCAACGTGCTCCCACCCGACGTCAACGAGTCCGAGCTGGACTTCGCGCCGGCTCCGGGCGATGCACCGGCGATCCGCTACGGGCTCTCGGCGGTCCGCAACGTCGGCGAGGGCGCCGTCATCAAGATCATCGAGGCGCGCCGTGCCGACGGCGCCTTCACCTCGTTCGCCGACTTCTGCCGCTCGGTCGACCCGTCGGTGCTCACCAAGCGGGTGCTCGAGGCCCTGGTGCAGGCCGGTGCCTTCGACTCGCTCGGCTACACGAGGGCAGGCTTGTTCGAGAACCACGACAAGGTCTCGGCGCCCATCGTGGCCGAGCGGAAGGCGGAGGCCGCCGGGCAGTTCTCGTTGTTCGGAGGCGGGCGACGACGGCGCCGGTGCCAGCGAGATCGACGAGTCGGTCCTGCAGGGTCAGGAGTTCGACAAGCGAACGCTGCTTCGTCTGGAGAAGGAGATGTTGGGCCAGTTCGTCACCGATCACCCGCTCCTGGAGGTGAAGGAGGTGCTGGCGTCCCAGTGCTCGCACGAGATCACCGAGCTCTCCACGCTGGGTGACGGCGACCTCGTCACGCTGGGCGGCATCATCGGGTCGGTGGCGCGCAAGTACACGAAGCGAGGGGAACCGTACGCGCAGTTCCGTCTCGAGGGTCTGGCCGCCGGGGTGGGGGTGGTGGCCTTCCCCAACGTGTACGAGGCGGTGCCCGGCCTCATCGAGCCCGATCGCATCGTGCTGGCCGTGGGCCGCATCGACCTGCGAGGGCGTGAGCTGCAGATCCGTGCCAACGAGGTGCGGGAGCCACGCCTGGGGTCGGCCGCCCCGCAACTGGTACGCCCCGAGGCGCTCGTGGTGGACCTGCCGGCCGCCGCGTGCACGCCGGCCGTGCTGGCGAAACTGAAGGACGAGTTCGAGACGCACCCGGGTGGCACGCCCGTTCGGGTGCGGTTCCTGTCCAGCGACGGGGTCACCCCGCTGCAGGTCGGGTCGTTCCGGGTCAACACGACCGGTCAGCTCCTGGGTGCGCTCACGTCGCTGCTCGGCTCGGGAGCCGCCAGGGTGGAGCCGGAGCAGACACCCGAGGAGGCCGTGGCTCACTCGTCCACGATGGACTAGTTAGGGTTCACATCGAACCGGGTTCCCCCCACGCTGGCGCCCAGCGACCGCAGCAGGGCGGTCTCCCGCTTGAACGTGTCGCGCACCGCGCGCAGCCGTTCGCCTGCCCCGGGCCTCTCCAGCAGCGCCTGGCGGTCCGGCAGCATGCCCGGCGTGGCGGCCGCCAAGCTCCAGCTGGCCGCGACCGGGTCGTGCGGCACGGCGGGCGCTTCGACGGTCTCGCCGGCGGCGGCCAGATAGGCGATCGCCGCTGCCAGCGCCGCCTCGACGTCATCGGTGCCGGCCCCGCCCTCGTCCGGGAATGGCTCCACCGACCATGCGGGGTAGGGGGTCTCGGAGGTCTGCGCGATCAACGCCACCCGGTCGGTCGCCCTGACCCGGACCAGGCGCGTGTCGTCGGGAAGCGGCTCGTGGTCCTCCACCTGCACGGTCACCCCGACGCGATTGGCCTGGTAGCCGCCGCCCACCTCCTGCCCCTCCCTGATCGCCACGATCACGAACGGGCCGTGCGGCAGGATCGCCTCCATCATCGCCAGATAGCGGGCCTCGAAGACCCGCAGGTCCATGCGCTGCAGCGGAAACAGCACCGTGTGCAGGGCGAACACCGGAAGATCCACCCCGTCATGATGCCACTCCGTGGCGCCATCCCCTGGCTCGTGAACGACGTATGGGTAGGGGACTGGTCCTGTCGGGCGATTGGCCTCGACCGCTCGGATGTGATACCAACCGGGCGATACAGGGGCTAGGAGAGAGGGGGCACCATGAAGCACCGAAAGCTGCTCACGATGCTGGCCATCGTGAGCTCGCTCGCATTGGTCGCGAGCGCGTGTTCCAACGACGATGACGGAGGTGGCGGGACCGGAGAGACCGGGGCCACCGGGTCGGGCGAGGTCGATTGCACCACGGTGGAGTTCGGTTGTGTCGAGGTGGCATCGGGTGAGCCGATCTCGATCGGCACGCTCCAGTCCATCAGCGGTGACACCAGGAACCTTGGTCTCGACCAGCAGTACGGGGTCGAGCTCGCCGCCGACTACCTGGACAGCACGTTCGACGGGACCAACGGCCAGATCGCCGGTCACGACATCGACTTCGTGCACGAGGACGACGGCTGTTCCGCCGAGGGCGGACAGGCGGGCGCGCAGATCCTGGCTGCCAACCCACAGGTCGTCGCGGTCATCGGCACCAGCTGCTCGAGCGCGTCGCTCGGCATCGCGGACAAGATCCTGGCAGGCGAGAAGGGGATCCTCACCATGTCGTCGTCGGCGACGAACCCCGCGTTGACGACAGCCGGAACCCACGTGCCCGGCTACTTCCGAACCGCGCACAACGACCGGATCCAGGCCGCGGTCGTGTCCCACTTCGCGGCGGAGGAACTGGGCGCGACGACCGCCGTCACCATCCACGACGAGAGCCCATACACCCAGGGTCTCACCGACGGCTTCTCGGCTAACTTCGAGGAAAGTGGCGGCACGATGATGTCCGACGAGGCGATCAACAGCGCCGACAAGGACTTCAAGTCGCTGCTGACCCAGATCGCACAGGACGCGCCCGACGTGATCTATGCGCCCGACTTCAACCCCGCCTGCGCCCTGATCGCGAAGCAGAAGGCCACGACGAGCGGCCTGGAGGACACCATCCTGCTGGGCTCGGACGGTTGCTCGGACGCCACGTACACCGAGATAGCGGGCGATTCTGCCAACGGTGTCTTCCTGTCCGGTCCGGACCTGACCGCGTTCTCCGGCGGCGACTTCTACTCCAACGAGTTCGTGCCTGCGTATGAGGAAAAGGTCGGCTCCGCACCGATCTCGGTGTTTCACGCTCACGCGTTCGACGCGCTGAACATCTTGGCGCAGTCGATCGAGGCGGTCGCCATCGACAACGGCGACGGTTCGCTGACGATCCCGCGCCAGGCGCTGATCGACGAGGTCGAAGCCGTCGAAGGCTATGAAGGCGTCATCGGCACGCTCACGTGCACCGAGGACGGTGACTGCGCAACATCGGTCACGATCGGTGTCTACGAGGTGCCCGACGTTGGATTCCTCGACCCTGCGGCCAAGCCGGTCTTCACCGAGACCTTGACGCTGGAAGAAGTCGCCTAACAGCGGCGAAGATGACGGAACCGCGGGCGGGGCGAACCAGCCCCGCCCGCGGTCTCCGTGTCACGACGCGGTAGGGGGAGCATGGCCAACGACGCGGCACCGGCCTCAACCGGCGGGCGTTCGCTCGGCCGGCTCGAACGCCTCCCCACCCGCAAGATCGTCCTCACCATCCTCACGGTCGCGATCTTCGTGGTGGTCGGCGGGGGCATCTTCAAGACGTTCACGCTGCCTGCCGGCGAGCGACCGGGATTCGCGTTCCTGGCCAACCTGTTCGTGATCGGCCTGGCCCTGGGGTCGGTCTACGCGCTGATCGCGCTCGGCTACAGCCTCGTCTATGGCATCTTGCGCATGATCAACTTCGCCCACGGGGAGGTGTTCATGTTCGGGGCGTTCGCATCGTTCTTCTTCGCGAGCGCCTATTCCCGGAGCGGCTTCCTCAACAGCCAGCCCATCATCGCGCTCGCGATCCTGTTCGTGTCGGGCATCGTGGTTTCGGTCGGGGTGGCGGTGCTGCTGGAACGGGTCGCCTACCGCCCGCTGCGCAACGCGCCCAGGCTGGTGCCGCTCATCACCGCGATCGGTGCGTCGTTGTTCCTGCAGAACAGCGCGCAGGGATTCTTCGGCTCGCAAACTCGGGGCTACCCGCGTCCCTCGTTCCTGGAGGGAAGCATCACGATCGGCAGCGTCAGCTTCGACAAGATCGTTCCGGTCGTCGTCGTCACCTCGATCGTGGTGATGGTGGTGCTCGAGCTGTTCGTGCAACGCACGCGGACCGGCAAGTCGATGCGTGCGGTCGCCCAGGATCGCGAGATCGCGAGCCTCATGGGTATCGATGTCGATCGCGTGGTGGTGATCACGTTCATCATCGGCGGCACGCTGGCAGGCATCGCCGGTGTGCTCTACGCGCTGACCTTCGGCGTCGTGGGGGCCACCATGGGGTTCCTACCCGGTATCGCCGCGTTCACCGCGGCCGTGCTGGGCGGCATCGGCAGCATCCCGGGGGCCGCGATCGGCGGCTTGTCGCTGGGCATCGCCGAATCGGTGGGCCCGATCCTGCTCCTCAGCGGCTTCAATGTCCCCTCACCGTTCGAGCTGCGCGGCGTCGTGACGTTCTCGATCCTGGTGCTCGTCTTGATCTTCCGCCCGGGCGGGATCATGGGTACGGGCGAGGCGGAGAAGGTCTGATGCACGGCGACACGATCAAGCTGGCGGTCCGCGTGGGTGCCATCGCTGGCCTCGTCGTGTGGTTCCTGACGCTCGTCGGCATGATCGAGAGGCTCTCGGACCTATCGATCATCGGCACCGGTCTCACGATGGACCAGGTCCTGATCTTCCTGCCCTCGGCCCTGGGCGGCTGGGTCGCCGTTCGCCCTCGCGTGGTCGCCGGCGAGCTCGTGTCGTTGTCGACGGTGTCCGCGCTGGTCGCCGGCCTGGCCGCCGGCCTGGCCGCCGGCGTCGTGGTCGCGGTCGGCCTCGGCATCGTCAACCTGATCGGTCCGGAATCGGTCCGGACAGTCTTCATCTCTATCTCACCGGCGACCTTGGACCAGCTGTACCTCGGGTTGGAGCCGCTGGTGGGCACCGCCGTGCTCGTGATCGGGATGACCGCGCTCGGGGGGGCCGCGGGTGCACTTCGGAGCCTGCCGGCATCGATCCACCGCCCGGTGGTGGCGGGTCTGGCCGGGGTCGTGGCCATGGCGCTGCTGGAGCGCGTGGTCGCCCCCGCATTCGACCAGACGGGCATCGAGAAGGACTGGCTCTACTCGAAGGCCAAGGGCGGGCTCGAGCTGACGGGGGCGATCGTGACCTTCGTGGTGGTCGCCGCGATCGTGCGGTTCGCGGTGCCCACGAAGCTCCACCGCATCCTACTGCCGGGCCGATCGCACGACCCCGTGGCGGCGGCGGTGCAGACCGAACCGGTCACCCACGGCGCGGACGGGGTCGCCGATCGTGAAGACTCCGAGGGCGACGGGCACCCGTTGGATCGCAGGCTCACCGCTCGGGGCCTCCAGATCATCGCGTGGCTCGTGATCGCCGGTCTGCTCGCATGGTTGCCCTACCTCGTCGGGCCCGTGGTCTCCCGCATCCTGGGGTTGGTGGGCATCTATCTGCTGCTGGGTCTCGGGTTGAACATCGTGGTGGGTTACGCCGGGCTGCTCGACCTCGGGTACGTGGCGTTCTTCGCGGTGGGTGCGTACTTCACCGCGATCCTCACCGGCGGCCAACGTGTGACGTTCCTGGGGTTCCGCCCGCCCGCGTTCGGCGCCGATCTGGACTTCTTCGTGGCCCTGCCGATCGTGGTAGCCATCGCAGCCTTCATCGGTGTGTTGATCGGCGCACCGGTGCTGCGTCTTCGTGGGGACTACCTCGCGATCGTCACCCTGGGCTTCGGAGAGATCGCCCGGGTGATCTTCGGATCCACGTGGGCGGAAGGCCTGTTCGGTGGAGCGCTGGGCATGAGCGCCATCACGAACGCGCGGATCCCCGGGACGTCATACGAGTTCCAGAGCGACCCCGCCCACTTCTATTACCTGGTCCTTGCCTTCTGTCTGTTCGCCATCTTCGTGTCGTGGCGTCTGCAGATGTCCCGGATCGGCCGGGCATGGAACGCGATGCGTGAGGACGAGCAGGTCGCCGACGCGATGGGCATCTCCACGACGCGGTACAAGCTGCTGGCGTTCGCCATGGGCGGCGCGATCGGGTCCTTGGGCGGTGCGTTGTTCGCGGTGAGCCTGGGATCGCTGACGATCGCCAGCTTCCGGATCCTGGTCTCGATCACGGCGCTGGCGGTCATCATCCTGGGCGGCCTCGGCTCGATCCCCGGTGTCATCGTGGGCGCCCTGGTGCTGATCGGGCTGCCCGGACTGCTCACGCAGTTCGAGGACTTCCGGTTGCTGATCTACGGAGCCACGCTGATCGCCGTCATGTTGCTGCGGCCGCAGGGCCTGATCCCCAATGTGCGCAGGAGCCGCGAGCTGCAGGAGGACGAGCGGACGCAGGACCAGTGGGCAAAACACATGCTGGAAGCCGACGCCACCGATGCGCCCCAGCCCGCCCAAGGGGGCATCTCGTGAGCGCCCTGCTGGAGGTCGCAGGCGTCTCGAAGCACTTCGGTGGCCTGTACGCGCTCAACGAGCTCGAGCTCCACGTCGACCAACACGAGATCGTGTCGGTGATCGGGCCCAACGGCGCCGGCAAGAGCACGGTCTTCAACGTCATCACGGGCTTGTACACACCGGACGCCGGCGACGTGGTGTTCCGGGGCGATTCGGTGCTGGGCAGGTTGCCGAGCCAGGTGACGACGCTGGGCATCGCGCGCACGTTCCAGAACGTGAAGCTGTTCCCCAACATGACCGTGCTGGAGAACGCCATGGTGGGCCAGCACTGCCGGACCAAGGCCGGGGTGTTCGGGGCCCTCCTCCGCACGCCCGCCACCCGGCGCGAGGAGCTGGCGATCCGGGAACGTGCGGCGGAAGCGTTGGGCTTCTTCGGCACCCGGCTGTCGGGCTACCGCCAGGATCAGCTGGCCAGCGTGCTCTCTTACGCCAACCGTCGGCGATTGGAGATGGCCAGGGCCATGGCCACCGACCCCGAGCTGCTGTTGCTCGACGAGCCCACCGCCGGCATGAACCCGCGCGAGACCTTGGAGCTGCGCGATCACATCGTGCGCATGCGCGACGAGCGAGGGATCACGATCCTGGTGATCGAGCACGACATGCGTGTGGTCAAGGGCGTGTCCGACCGCGTCGTCGCCATGGACTACGGACAGAAGATCGCGGAGGGCACCTACGAAGAGGTGGCGCACGACGAGCACGTCATCGAGGCCTACCTGGGCACCAAAGCCGCGGGATGAGCGACGCCGAGCCGGCATCCGATGGCACCACGCAGGGCAAGCCGGTCCTGGAACTTCGCAACGTCAGCACCCACTACGGCATGGTCTCGGTGTTGCGGAACGTCGACATGGAGATCTACGAGGGCGAGATGGTGTGCCTGCTCGGCGGCAACGCCAGCGGTAAGACCACGACGCTGAAGACGATCCTGGGGTACGTGGTTCCGTCCGAGGGCGAGGTCGTGCTGGACGGTGACGTCGTGAGCGGCCGGTCCACGACCGAGATCGTGCGGCGGGGCGTTTCCATGGTGCCCGAGAACCGGCGACTCTTCTCCGACATGACCGTGTCGGAGAACCTCGACATGGGCGCGTTCCAGCGGACCGATCCCGACGGAGCCGAGCGCGATCGCGAGCAGGTGCTGGAGATGTTCCCGCGGGTACGCGAGCGGTTGAAGCAGAAGGCCGGCACCCTGTCCGGCGGCGAGCAACAGATGGTGGCCATGGGCCGGGCGTTGATGGCCGACCCGAAGGTGCTCTTGATGGACGAGCCGTCCATGGGGCTGGCGCCGGTGCTGGTCGACCAGGTCTTCGAGATCATCCAGTCGATCCGCGCGCTGGGGCGCACGGTGTTCGTGGTCGAACAGAACGCGAACATGGCGTTGTCGATCGCCGACCGGGGCTACGTCATCCAGACGGGCGAGGTGGTGTTGGCCGACACGGCCCAGAACCTCCTCGAGAACCCGCTGATGCGCGAGGCATACCTGGGTGAGCTCTGAGGGCACGGTGCCCGCGGAGCCCGGCGTGCCTCCCGAGTCGCTCCGTGTGGTCGATGCAGAGCAACTCCGGCGCGAGCTGACCTATCCGGTAGCGGTGGCCGCCCTGGAAGCGGCGTTCCGTGACCTCGACCCGGCAACGATCCTGGAGCGATCCCACGTCGAGACCCCAGCCGGGACGCTGCTCCTGATGCCGGCGGTGTCGCACGAGGCGGTGGGCGTCAAGCTCGTGACGATCTCGCCTGCGAACGCCCGAGCGGGACTGCCGACGATCCAGGCCTCCTACGTGGTCTTCGACGGGACGACGCAATCCGTGCGAGCGGTGTTGGACGGCTCCGCCCTCACGGCGATCCGCACCGCCGCCGTATCGGCACTGGCCACGGGCTACCTCGCCCCGGCCGAAGCATCTCGCCTCGTGGTCTTCGGCGCCGGTGTCCAGGCATCGGCGCACGTCGATGCGATGTGCGCGGTGCGCCCGATCGACGAGGTCGTGGTGGTGTCGAGGACGCGGGACACGGCACGCCGGCTGGCGGACCGGGTCGCGACCGGTGGGGGCATCCGAGCGCGGGTGGGCGAGCCGGCGGATGTCCGTGAGGCTCATGTGGTCTGCACGTGCACCACCAGCTCGACGCCGGTGTTCGACGGAACCCAGTTGGCCCCCGGCACGCATGTGAACGCCGTCGGCACCTACACCACCGACGCTCGCGAGCTGGACGAGGCCGCCGTCTCGGAAGCCGGCATCGTCGTCGAGGATCGCGACGCCGCGGTGGCCGAGGCGGGTGACCTGGTCCTGGCGTTCGGCGACGTCACCGCCGAGCGGATCGACGCCGACCTGCGACAGCTGGTGCATGGCGCTTCGGTCGGGGGGCACCATTCGGTATTCAAGTCGGTGGGGCTCGCGATCGAGGACCTGGCCCTGGCGGGGGCCGGTTCCTGGGCCCGGTAGGGTCGGCCGATGTTCAGCGTGCTGCCGGCGATCGATCTCACACACGGTCGTCTCGGCGAGTACACCCCCGACGGTCCTCGGCCGGTTCAGGACTTCGGGGGCGACCCGCTGGAGGCGGCTGCAACGCTCACTCGGCAGGGAGCGCGCTGGCTGCACGTGGTGGACATGGATCTGGCGTTCACCGGCGAAGCCACCGGAGCCGGCGTGATGACGTCGATCCACGCTGCACACCCGGACGTCTCCTTGCAGTGCAGCGGCGGCGTCCGCGACCGGGAGGAGATCGATCGCATGCTCGCGGCGGGGGCGTCTCGGGTGGTCGTCGCATCGTCCGCGCTGGCGGCCGAGCAGGCGCTCGCAGGCGTCATGGACGACCTGGGCGACCGGGTGGCCCTGGGCATCGAAGTCGCGAACGGACGCATCCGGTCACGAGGCCGGGGTGGCGTCGACCTCGATCTGATGTCGAGCCTCGGGTGGCTCACCGCGGCCGGGGCACGCGGCTTCGTGGTCACCGCGCTCGCCCGGGTGGGCTCCAGGCAGGGCCCCGACGTGGATGTCATCAAGCGGGTCGCGCGCACCGGTGTGCCCACCATGGCCGCCGGGGGGATCGGGTCGCTGGCCGATCTGGAGGCGGTCCACGCCGCCGGCGCCACCGGAGCGGTGGTGGGGCGGGCGGCCCTGGATGGATCGCTGGATCTGCGCGCGGCGTTCGCGTGGGCGGAGTCTCACTGAGGGAGCGCCGCCCGACACCGAACGCACACGCGCACTGACTACACTTGGCGGCTCCATGGGCTTCCTCACCGATCTCACGCTCCGTCTGCGCGATGACCTCGCGTGCGACCCGCTCGATGAGGGCGCACTCATGGCGCGGGCGGCAGCGCAGCCGCCCGCGCGCGACTTCGCAGCGGCACTGTCGGCTCGTGCGGGTATCCCCGCCGTCATCGCCGAGGTGAAGCGAGCCTCACCGTCGGTCGGAACCATCGCCGGGGGAGCGGACGCGACGTCCATGGCCAGCGCGTACGAGGCGGGCGGTGCGGCCGCGATCTCGGTCGTCACGGAGCCACACCATTTCCAGGGGTCGCTCACCGATCTCGACGCGGTCCGCGCCATGGTGGGGATCCCCGTGCTGCGCAAGGACTTCCTGGTGCATCCGGCGCAGGTGATCGAGGCGCGTGCTCACGGCGCCGACGCGATCCTGCTGATCGCCGCGTGCTGCTCCGACGCCGAGCTCGCCTCGCTGCGCTCCATCGCCTCCGATCTCGGGCTGGGCGTCCTGCTGGAAACGCACAGCGACGACGATCTCGATCGGGCGCTGGACACGGATGCCTCGGTGATCGGGGTGAACGCCCGCGACCTGGAAACGCTCGCGGTCGACGTCGATGCAGCCCTCGAGCGCATCGCTCGCATCGGACCCGGACGGGTCGCCGTCATGGAGAGCGGCGTCGCCGGCAGGGCCGACGTTCTGGCGGCCGCCTCGGCGGGTGCCGACGCCGTCCTGGTGGGCGAGGCGCTCATGCGCACGACGGACCCTCGCGCGCTGCTCCACGATCTGACGATGCGAGAGGAGTCGATCCCATGAGCTCGGTCAGCGTCGCTCCGACCGATGCATTGCCATCCCTGCCCGACGCCCGCGGGCGCTTCGGCGACTACGGAGGCCGGTACGTTCCCGAGGTGCTCATCCCGGCCTTGGACGAGCTCGCGGGTGCGTGGGCTGCGTCTGAAGGTGGACGAGGAGTTCCTGGGCGAGCTCGGCGCGCTCTCGCGCGATTTCGTGGGGCGCCCGACCCCCATCACCCGCGCGCAGCGCCTTTCGGAGCAGCTCGGCTACGACATCTGGCTCAAGCGCGAGGATCTGGCCCACACCGGCGCGCACAAGATCAACAACGCGTTGGGCCAGGCGTTGATCGCGAAGCGCCTGGGCAAGGAGCGCATCATCGCTGAGACCGGCGCGGGTCAGCACGGCGTTGCCAGCGCCACCGCATGTGCCCTGCTGGGCTTGCCATGCGTGGTGTACATGGGGGAGGAGGACATCCGCCGCCAGGCGCCGAACGTGGCCCGCATGAAGCTGCTCGGCACCGAGGTCGTCCCCGTCACCGCCGGCACCCGAACGCTCAAGGAAGCCGTCAACGAAGCGCTGCGGGACTGGGCCGCCTCGGTCACCACCACGCACTACATCATCGGCTCGGTCGTCGGCCCGCATCCGTTCCCGGGGCTCGTCCGCGACCTCCAGCGTGTCATCGGCGACGAGGCTCGGGCGCAATACGCCCTCGAGGCCGGGGGCGGCGACCCCGGGTTCGTCCTCGCGTGTGTCGGCGGGGGCAGCAATGCGATCGGCATGTTCACCGCGTTCGTGGGGGCGCCGGGGGTGGAGCTGATCGGTGTCGAAGCGGGAGGCCGCGGTCCCGGCCTCGGCGAGCACTGCTCCTCGATCACGCAGGGACAGCCCGGCGTGTTGCACGGCGCCCTGTCCTACCTCCTGCAGGACGAGGTGGGGCAGATCGTGGAGACACATTCGATCTCGGCCGGCCTGGACTACCCGGGCGTCGGGACCCGAGCATGCCTGGCTCAACGACGCCGGCCTCGCCCGGTACGTGTCGGTGACCGACGAGGACGCGCTGGCGGGATTCCAGGCATTGGCCCGAACCGAGGGCATCCTGCCGGCCCTCGAGCCCGCGCACGTGATCGGTTGGCTCCTGTCCCGGCCGCTTCCCCCTGGCTCGCGGGTCCTGGTGTGCCTGTCCGGCCGGGGCGACAAGGACCTCGACACCGTCCTGTCCGCGCTGGGCGTCTGATGGGTCTGCTCGAAACCACCCTGCGGGACGTGCGCGGGGCAGGCCATCGTGCGTTCGTGCCCTACCTCACGGGCGGGTTCCCGGGGGTCGACGTCTCGGTGCTGCAGGGTTTGCAGGCGGCTGGAGCCGACGCCGTGGAGGTCGGCATCCCGTTCTCCGACCCGGTCATGGACGGCGGCGTGATCCAGGAGGCATCGCGCCGTTCCCTGGAGGCCGGTACCACGCCCGACGATGTGTTCGCGCTGATCGACGAGGCCGGGCTGTCGATCCCGGTCGCCGTGATGACCTACGTGAACCCCGTGGTGCGGCTCGGGATCGAGGCGTTCCTCGATCGCGCGCGAGACGCGGGCGTCAGCGGGATCATCGTCCCCGACGTGCCGGTGGACGAAGCCGATCAGCTGTGCGGCGAGGCCGCCGGCCGGGGGGTCGATGCGGTCTTGCTGGCGGCTCCCGGATCCGCGCCGGAGCGTCTGGACGCCATCGCGGGTCGGTCCCACGGGTTCATCTACTGCGTGGCGACCTACGGCGTGACCGGGGCCAGGGACGAGCTCTCCGACACGGCGCGATCCGTCGTCGAATCGCTCCGGCCACGCACCGACCTGCCGCTGCTGGCAGGCGTGGGGATCGCCACCCCGGACCAGGCCGCCGACGCGTGCACGTTCGCGGACGGCGTGATCGTGGGGAGCGCCCTCATGAGCCCGATGGTCCAGGGCGAGCCCGACCGCATGCTCGAGCTGGCGGCTCGCTTCTTCGATGCCACCCGTGTCGGTTGATCGTGGCGCGGACCGCTGCGATCCGGCGCGCCATCAGGAAGACGTCGCTGTTGCCGTTCGCATTCGTGCTGACTGCGTCCGCGTGTTTCGGGCCGGATGCGCAGGGTCCGCCGGATGGCGTGTCCGCGACGCCCGATCCGCTCGGCACGATCACGATCGCGCCGGGTGAGCCGATCCAGCTGGGGATGATGCTGGAGGGCGCCTCCGGTCCCGGCTCCACGACCGGCCTCGACGCCGCCAGAGGCGTCCAGCTGGCCGTGGACTTCCTGGACGGTGCCTTCGATGGCGACCCGGGGCCCTTGCTCGATCACCCGGTGACGGTGACCGAGATGCCCGGGGGGTGCGAGTCGCGGCCTGACGCCGGCGCTCCCGCGGATGCGGTTCCCGAGGAGCTGGTGGGCGTGATCGGGCCCGGATGTGCCCACGCGGTCTTGTCCGACGCCGCCGCCGGCCTCGCCGAACGCGGGGTGGTGATGATTTCGCCGACGGCGACCGAGGCCGATCTCACCGAGCCCGACACCCGGCCGGCGACGTTCTTCCGGACCGCGTACAACGACCTCCTCGAAGGCGCCGCGGTGGCCGATTACGCCACAGGCGAACTGGAGGCGGCCAGGAGCGGGGTCGCCACCGACGAGGCGGGGACGACGGGGGCGGCGTCGTCCTTCCGAACCAGGTTCGAAGCCGACCAGGGGATCGTCGCCGTGGCAGGCACGCTGCAGGTGACCACCGACGTCACTCGTCTGATGCGGGCGATCGCGCTCGGACGCCCGGAGTTCGTCTACCTGGTGGGCCGGCGTTCGGAGTGTGCGGACGCCGCCCGAGAAGCTGCTGCGCTGCCATCGTTGCGGGGCGTGCCCGTGGTCGCGTCGGCCGGATGTTTCGACCCGGCGTTCGTGGTCGACCACGCGGCCTCGGTGCTGATGCACCTGTCCGGCCCCGACCTCACGGAACTCTCCGACGACGACTTCTACCGCATGCAGTTCCTGACGGCCTACCAGGAGCAGTTCGGAACGATGCCGGTGGGTGCGTTCCATGCGCAGGCCTACGACGCCACGTTGATGCTGTTGGACGCGATCGATCGGGTCGCCGAACGACAGGACGACGGCACGCTCATGATCGGTCGCACCGCGCTGCTGGATGCGGTGTCCGCGACCAGCGGCGTGACCGGCATCTCGGGCACGATCACGTGCACGGAGTCCGGCGACTGCGCCCCCGAGGCCACGATCGCCGTGTTCCTGGTGCCGGAAGTGCCGGTGGATGGAGGCGTCCCCGGCGCCGAGCCCGTCTTCACCGAGACGGTTGCCTTGGCCGATCTCCTGCCCGAATCGTGAACGCCGCTCGAGGGACCGGTGCCGGGAGAGGGGGTCGAACCCTCACGAGCCGAAGCTCACGGGATTTTGAGTCCCGCGCGTCTGCCAGTTCCGCCATCCCGGCCGGAGCTCCATACGATAGCGGGCGCGGGTGGATCCCCAGTCGCCGCGGGCTGTTCCCGGTCCTGTTGGCGGGTGCCATGGCGCTGGCGGCCTGCTCGTCGCCAGGGGCCGGGGGAGGCGACCGGCCGCTCGTGCGCGTTGCCTTTCTGCAGGATCTTTCGATCCCCTCACACGTCGATCTGGTGTCGCCGTCGTTCCTGTCGTTCGACCTGGCACTCCATCGATCCGTCGAGGAGGGCGGCATCGACGTCGAGATCGAGGTCGTCCAGATGGATACGGAAGGGGACGCCGAGCGCGCGCTGGAGTTCGCCGAGGAGGTCGTCGACGATCCTTCCTACGTGGCGGCGGTCGTGGCGCCGTTCTGGTCCGAGCCGCCCCAGGTCGCCAGCGCGCTTGCGGGAGCGGGGGTGCCCACGTTCAGCCTGTCGCCGCAGAGTCCGTCGCCCGAGGTCGGCACCCAGGGCCTGTGGCGCCGGTTCGTGCCCGATGCCTCGCTGCAGGTGTCGGCGTTGGCGGACGCCGTCGAAGCGGGCATGAGCGGCGCCGTCGACGAGGCGCGAGGCGGACCGGTGTGCATCGGAGCGGAGGACTGGCCCGCATCGATCGACCTGCAGCGCGATCTCGACGAGATCCTCGCTCCTGAGATCCCGCGCGTGCTGCTCAGCGAGGAGACCGTCGAGCCCGCTCTCGAGGACGAGGCCGGCTGCAGCCTGCTCGTATGGACCGGAGCCCCGGAAGGCGCCGAAGCGGTGACGGCGGCACTGGGCGAGGCCGGAGCGGGATCGTCCGTGGACCTCGCGAGCGACGCGATGAAGACAGTGATCCCGCCCACGGTGCCCACGCACGAGGGCGAGGTGCCTCGGGTCCTGACGTGCCCGTGTGTCGACGTCACGACCGCACGCACCGAGGCAGCACGCCGATTCGTCAACGCCTACCAGGCGGAGAACGGCCTGGCCCCCGGGATCTATGCGGCCGAGGCGTGGGACGCCGCCACCGTGCTCGGGGGTGTGCTCACGACCGGAGCTCGCGATCGTGCCGCGGTCGCCGAGGGTCTCGCCGGCATCGAGTCAACCGTCGGCGTGGCCCGCAGCTACGCGTTCGATGAGGCCGGCGAGATGGTCGATCCTCGCGTCGATCTGTACGCAGCAGCAGGATCTCGCTGGCTGCCGATCGCGGCCTGAGCTGGTGGCCGATGGGATGCGAGGGGAATCCGTGGTCCCATCGTTCGCGTAGTCCTTCTGGGGGGTAGTTCGCCTCATGGCGTTGCTCGCATCGGCCCCCCGGCCTATAGTCCGGCCGATGGTAGGGGCGCGCGCGACCTGCGTCCCGGAAGGAGGAACTTGATGCGGAAGTTCAAGCTTCGTTCGCTCGTCGCGCTGCTCGCGGTGCTCGCACTGACCGCCGCAGCTTGCGGGAGCGACGATGAGCCGACCGTGAATGACGGTGGGGGAGGCGGCGGCGCGACGACGGGTGTCTGCGCGACCAACGACACCACGGGGGACCTGCTCGCCCAGATCTGTGAAGAAGGCGTGATCCGAGTTTCGACCGACCCCGCCTATCCGCCGCAGTCGTCGTTGAATCCCGAAACGCAGGAGTACGAGGGCTTCGACATCGACGTCGCGACTGCGATCGCCGACAAGCTCGGCGTCACGATCGAGTGGGAGACCCCGAAGTGGGAATCCATCACGGCTGGCAATTGGCAAGGCCGTTGGGACATGAGCGTCGGTTCGATGACTGTGACCGAAGAGCGCTCCGAGGTCCTCGACTTCTCGCCCGCCTACTACTTCACCCCGGCTGCGGTGGCTGTTCCCGGCGACAGCGGCATCACATCCTTCGACCAGCTCTCGGGGATGACCCTCGGCACGTGCGCCGGCTGCACGTACGATTTCTACCTGCAAGGCACACTCGAGATCCCCGGTTTCACCTTCCCGGCCAACCCGATCTCGGACGCTGTCATCAAGGGTTTCGACACCGACTCGACGGCCATCCAGGCGTTGGAGTCGGGACAGGTGGACGCGGTGGTGTCGGCGCAGCCGACCTTGCAAGCCGCCATCGACAAAGGGCGCGACATGGTGCTAGTGGGTGAGCCGCTCTTCTACGAGCCGCTCTCCGTAGCGATCGACAAAGAGTCGGACCTCGATCAGGCTTCGCTGGTGACCGCCGTATCCTCGATCGTCGAGGAGCTGCACAGTGACGGGACACTGTCCGACCTCTCTATGGAGTGGTTCGGCGAGGACCTGACCGTCGAGCAGTGATGCTTCGATGAGCAACATCCACGACGGGGGGCAACGTGGCGATCAGTGAGACGGGGGCCGGGGCGACCCGGCCCCCCGCTCAACGACCGACCGGGCGCATGGAAGGACTGGCGCAGAGGAGCGCCGGCGTATCGTTCCGTCTGAAGGTGGCGATCGTCTGGATCGTGATCTTCGTCATCCTGGGCTTCCTGTTCAACGCAGCGAAGTTCGACACGCAGTTCATGCGCGATCGCGCAGACTTCGTCCTGAAGGGCCTCACGTACACGGTCATCATCGCGCTCGCAGGTATCGTTCTCGCCGTCTTCATGGCGCTGATCGGCTCCCTCGGGCGACTGTCTCGTAACCCGATCGCGTACGGCGTGTCTGGTTTCTACACATCCTTCTTCCGCGGAACGCCGTTGATCGTGCAACTCTTCTTGCTAGCGTTCGCATTGCCCGTTCTCGTCGGCAACCTCGGACTCTCCCAAGGGATCGAGAACCTGCTGACGCTCGACCCGTTCATCGTCGGGATCGTCGCCCTCGGCCTGAACTACGGCGCCTACATGACGGAGATCTTCCGCGCGGGCATACAGTCGGTGAGTCACGGACAGTCCGAGGCCGCCGAGGCGCTCGGCATGACATATCGGCAGAAGATGAAGCGGGTGGTGCTTCCCCAAGCCTTCCGCGTGATCATCCCGCCGACCGGCAATGAGTTCATCGCGATGATGAAGGACACGGCGCTGGTGAGCTTCATCGGTGTCTCGGTCGAGCAGTCTGAGGTGTTCCGCCGGGCCGTGCTCGTGGGTACTGCTGAGTTCAAGCCGGTGGAGGCATACCTGCTCGCAGCCGGTGTCTATTGGGCGCTGACGGCCGTATTCACGCTGTTCCAGAGCCGCCTCGAGCGCCGGATCAGCAAGGGTTACGTCCGGGGTGAGACTGGACGGAAGACGAAGGTCGTCAGTACGAGTGGTCAGGGAAGCTCGGGAGGCGACATCGCCGCTGTCCTCGAGGAGGACGTCACTGGGGGACCTGAGATGCCGGGGCAGGGGCATTGAGCGCGATGGCGAACGGCCAGGCCGTTGTGAGGGTCGAAGGGCTCCACAAGAGCTTCGGCAGCCTCGAGGTGCTGAAGGGCATCGACATGGAGGTCGACAAGGGCGAGGTCGTCGTCATCTTCGGTCGATCCGGGTCGGGCAAGAGCACCCTGCTGCGATGCATCAACTTCCTGGAAGACCCCACCGCGGGCTTGATTGAGGTGGCAGGCGTGCGGCTGCAAGGCGGGCACCGTACGAGAGGCAAGCGTGAGCAGGTCCGCCAGCTTCGGATCAAGGCCGGCATGGTGTTCCAGCAGTTCAATCTGTTCCCCAACATGACCGTGATCAGGAACGTGATCGAGGGTCCCGTCACTGTGAAGGGCATCCCCGAAGGTCAGGCGAAGTCGATCGGACTCGACCTCCTCGACAAGGTGGGGCTGGCCGACAAGGCTGACGAGTACCCGATCCGGCTCTCCGGTGGTCAGCAGCAGCGCGTGGCGATCGCGCGGGCGCTTGCTATGGAGCCGGAGGTCATGCTCTTCGATGAGCCGACCTCGGCGCTGGACCCCGAACTGATAGGTGAGGTGCTCACCGTCATGAAGTCACTCGCCACCGACATGCACATGACGATGATGGTGGTCACCCACGAGATGGGGTTCGCGCGCGAGGTGGCCAACCGGATGATGTTCTTCCACGAGGGCGTCATCTTGGAGCAGGGCACGCCCGACGAGATGATCAACCACACGAAGTATCCCGAGACCCGCAAGTTCTTCGAAGCGGTTCTCTAGTTCCCTCCAGCGGTCCTTCAGGGTCGGCGACCGGACCCGAAACCCTCGACCTGTCCTTGTGACCTGTGTGACTGGTGGGAAGTGAGACCGCGGCAGGGGCGTGAACCAGACGGAAATCGGCCTGGAAACAGATGACGGGCCGCGCCGCCCCTCGGGTTCGATCACGCCTTCCCCATACGTGATCGTCCCCTGTCGAGCGTCGCGGCCCGTCAAGCTGCGGTCCCGAGCGACTCGGCCGGTCCGGTTTCCCGTCCCTGCCCGCAGCCTCGCGGGACCTTGGCGAACGATAAACGCGAGGTTGAGACCTGTCAACTCCCGACCGTTCGCCGACCTCGTGCGACCGCCGAACATGCACGTCAGCGGCACTGTAGAAAGAGTGACAGGTCTGGCGGGACTACTCCACGGTGAGCGTCGAGTACATCCCCTCGGCGTAGTGCTCCGGCAAATTGCAGATGATCGCGTAGGTGCCGGGATCGAGGGAGATCGGCAACTCCGCCTCCGAGCCCGGCGTCACGTCCTCGATCTCGTCGATCAACGTGAGGCCGGTCGTGTCGGCGACGTCGTCCTCCACGGGAAGCGCGGTGATGTCCACCTCGTCGGCCCCCGAGAAGACCTCGAATTCGTGCGTCGACGGGCCGGCGTTGGTGGCCCGGAAGGTCACCTCGCCCGAAGCCATGGTCTCGGGTGAGAGCTTCAGATCGAAATCGTTCAGTGCGACCTCCACCGTGGACTCGTCCGCGGCGGCCCCGTCGTCCCCGCCGCACGAGGACGCCACGACCGTCAGGAGTGCGATCGGGAACAACCAGGCGACGCGGATCCAAGCGGTTCGTGACATCGAGGGCTCCTTCGTTCGATCGGATGGGTTCTCAGACGGCGGACGAGCTGGACGGTTCGGGAACCGAGGACGCCGGCGCTCGCTCGACGCGCGCTCGTTGCGGACGGTGCGGCCACAGCACGTAGGCGCTCATCGGGATGGCGTAGGCCAGCCAGACCACGACCTCGGCCACCGTGGGCACCGGCTGCAGACCGAGCATGCCGGTGAGCAACGCGGCCCGGACGCTGCCGGGGTCGACGAGCCACGAGAGGTTGAAGGCCGAATCCTGGAGCTGTGTGACGACCCCAGCCTCGGCCAGGGAGTGCACGGCGCTGGCGAGCAACCCGGCGGCCACCAGCACCAACACGAAGCCGGTCACCTGGAAGAAGCGGCCGAGGTTGATGCGAACGCCGCCGCGATAGATCCCGTAGCCCAGCACGACCGCCACGACCACGCCGAGCACGGCTCCCAGGCCGGTCGCCGTGGCGTTGGAGGAGCTCTGGAAGGCCGCCAGCATGAAGATCGCCGTCTCCATGCCTTCGCGGATCACGGCGAAGAAGGCCATGCCCACGAGCGCGAGGGTCGAGCCTGCCACCAACGCGTCGGCAGCGTTGCGCTCGAGATGGCCCTTCAGCTCGCGCGCGTGGCGCCGCATCCACACGATCATGTAGGTGACGCCTGCCACGGCGATGAGGGCGAGCACCCCCTCCATGATCTCCCGCTCCTTGAAGGGCAGGTTCTCGTTGAGGACTCCCAGGATCACCGCCACGACCGCGCAGATCGCGAGGGCGGCGCCGACGCCCAACCACATGGAACGGATGGCCTTGCGTTCGTTCCGCTGGGTCAGGAACGCGGCGATGATGCCGACGATCAGGGCAGCTTCTACGCCCTCACGAAGGCCGATGACGAACGTGGGCAGCATCCGTGCGTTCTCCCCTCCACATCTCGCGGTACCGGCTTGCTGGTGTTCGGAGGTCTGAACACCAACCATTCGGACGAGCGAAATCCTATCCACTGGGTCGGATTCGCGTCAAGGTGATTCGGGACCGAACTGATGACCCGGCGTCAGGGCGTCGGCTCGACCCAGAGGTTGTCCGCCAGATGGGCGCCGAGGGCGACCGGCTCACGGCCCACCGTGAGGCTCATCGAGCCGTCGGGACCCACGCCGTTCACGCGGAGCTCGCCGCCCGGCATGAGCCCGCTGTCTTCCAGGAAGCGCATCACGTCGAGCTCGAGCTCGAGGTCCTCGGTGAGCCGGCGGAGCGTCGCCGCGGTGCCGGCCGGCACGTCCTTCAGCGCCACCAACCTCGTGACGTCGACCTCGTGCGCCGAGCCAGGGATGGGGTTGCCATGGGGACAGGCGCCGGGGTCATCGAGCAGGATCACCAAACGATCCTCGATGTCGGAGGAGATGACGCGCTCCCACCGTTCGGCCTCCTCGTGCGCCTGGTGCCAGGGCAGACCGATGATGTCGATGAGCAGATGCTCGGCGAGCCGGTGCCGGCGCACCAAGACGATCGCCATGTCGCGCCCCTCGCGCGTGAACCCCAGGGTGCGCCCCTCGGCGGTGAGCAACCCGTCGGCGACCAACCGCTTGACGTGCTCGGAGACCGACGCCCGGCTCACCCCCATCCATCGGCTCAGCTCGGCCTGGACCAACGGGAAGCGTTCCTCTTCCAGCTCGAACAGGGCTTCGAGGTAGTCGGCGGAGGCGTGTCGCACGTCGGAGGTCATGGGCGGAGATTACGATACGGCTCGTGACCCCCTCGGCATCGAACGCGGGCACGGCAGCCGGCCATCCGCGACGGCTGTTCCTGCTGGATGGACATTCGCTGGCCTACCGGGCGTTCTTCGCCCTGCCCCCCACGCTGGCCACTTCCAGTGGCACGGTGACCAACGCCGTGTACGGGTTCACCAGCATGCTCATCAAGCTCATGGCCGAGGAGAAGCCCGACCTCATCGCCGTGTTCTTCGACTCGGGAGCGCCCACGATCCGGCTGGCCAAGGACGCCGACTACAAGGCGGGCCGGCGCGAGACGCCGCAGGACTTCTCGTCGCAGTTGGGGCTGATCGAGGAGGTGCTGGGTGCGCTGCGGATCCCTGTGCTGCGGATCGCTGACGGCAACGAGGCCGACGACGCCATCGGCACGCTGGCGTTGCGTGCCAGCGAGCAGGGGATCGACGCCACGATCGTCACCGCGGACCGCGACTTCTTCCAGCTGGTGCGCGACGGCATCACCGTCATGTTCAACCGCAGGGGCATCAGCGACATCGTCCGCTACGACGAGGCCGCGGTGACCGAGCGCTTCGGCATCACACCGGCGCAGTACCTCGACTTCGTGGCGCTGAAGGGGGACACCAGCGACAACATCCCCGGGGTGCCGGGCGTGGGCGACAAGACCGCGGCCAAGCTGGTCAACCAGTTCGGCACGGTCGAGGAGTTGGTGCAACACACCGACCAGCTCAAGGGCAAGCAGAAGGAGAACGTCGAGGCCAGCGCCGGCCGGCTGGCGCTCAACAAGGAGCTGGCGCAGATCGTGACCGACGTCGAACTGCCGGTCACGCCCGACGACTGCGCCATGGGCGAGTGGGACAAGGGCGAGGTCGATCGCCTGTTCACCTCGCTGGAGTTCCGGAGCCTGTTCGACCGTCTGCAGGAGATCGGACACGCCGTGAAGCCCGCGCTGGAGGTCGCCGAGCTCGACCTGCGCGAGGTCTCTGCCGACGAGCTCTCGGCGACCTGGGCGGGGGGCGCACCCGTGGGCGTTCGGTTGGACGCCGACCACGATGCCGTCCGGGGAGCCGCCACGTCCGCCGGCGGCGCTCAGGCCGCCTACGCGTCGCTGACCGACGTGCGGCCGCTCGATGGCTTCCTGGCCGATGCCGGCGCTCCCAAGTGGGCGCACGACGCGAAGGTGTTCGAGCGCGTCGCGCTCCGCTCGGGAGGCGTGATCGCCGGCGTCACGTTCGACACGCTGCTGGCCGGCTACCTCCTCGATCCTGCCGCCGCGAACTATCCACTCCGCACGCTGGCCGAGTCCTATCTGGGCACCGACGTGATGGGCGCGGTCGAGGAACAGGACGAAGGGCAGCTGTTCGCCGATGCTCCGTGGCGCACGGTCGCCGCTGAGGCGGCTGCGGTGGCCCTGCTGGCGCCCGTCATGGAGGAGCAGATCGACAAGCAGGGACTTCGAGGATTGCTCGACGACGTCGAGCTGCCACTGTCGTCGGTGCTCGCGCGCATGGAGGCCCGCGGGATCCGCCTCGACGCCCCCTACCTCGAGGAGATGGGGGAGTCGGTGCGCGACCGCATGGCGACTTTGAAGGCCGAGGTCTACCAACAGGCTGGGGAGGAGTTCAACCTCAACTCGCCGCCGCAGTTGCGCAAGGTCCTGTACGACCAGCTGGGCCTGCAGCCAGGCAAGAAGACTCCCAAGGGCGAGCTGTCGACTGACGCCAGCGTGCTCGAGAAGCTGCGGGATGCCCACCCGGTCGTCGACGCGCTGCTGCAGTGGCGCGAGCTCGACAAACTGAACTCCACCTACCTGGAGGCGCTGCCGAAGCTGGTGGACGCTCGAGACGGGCGCGTGCACACCACCTTCAACCAGGCCGCGGCGGCCACGGGACGGCTCTCGTCCACCAACCCCAATCTGCAGAACGTGCCGATCCGCACCGAACTTGGCCGCCAGATCCGCCGAGCGTTCGTGCCGGGTGAGACCGGCCAGGTGTTGCTGGTGCTCGACTACTCCCAGATCGAGCTCCGGGTGCTGGCCCACCTGTCCGGCGACGAAGGCCTGCGGTCGGCGTTCGCGAGCGGTGAGGACATCCACACCGCGACGGCCGCACGCGTGTTCGGCCTGCCGCTGGACGCGGTGGACCCCGGATCGAGGTCCCGCGCCAAGATGGTCAACTACGGCCTCGCCTACGGCATGAACGCCTGGGGGCTCGCGCAGCGTCTCGACATCGCGCCCGACGAAGCCCAGGAGATCATGGACGCATACTTCGCGTCGTTCCCTGCGATCCGGGAGTACCTCGACAACCAGGTGGGCCGTGCCACGGTCGAGGGTTTCACCGAGACGATCTTGGGGCGGCGGCGATACATCCCGGAACTGCAGGCCGCCAATCCGCGAGTTCGCGACCTGGGCCGGCGCCAGGCGCTCAACGCCCCGATCCAGGGCAGCGCGAGCGACGTGTTCAAGATGGCGATGATCCGGGTGGACGAAGCGCTCCGAGACCATCCCGAGCTCGACTGCCACATGCTGCTGACGGTGCACGACGAGCTGGTCTTCGAGGTGCCGGAAGCCACCGTCGAGACGGCGGCGAAGCTGGTCGAGGATCGCATGGAGCACGCTGTCGATCTCGATGTGCCATTGCAGGCCGACGTCGGTTGGGGGCTCAACTGGTCCGATGCAGCGCCGGCCGGTCATTGACCCTCCGGTTGCCGCCGTTTGACGGGGTTTCCTTCCGACACCTACCCTGGTGACGGCCGCGGGTTCGCTCGTGTGCCGCTCGCAAAATCCCAAGTCGCGAGTGGTGAGCGTTCGCGCGCCGGAAGGAGACCACCGTCATGAGTGACGACACCACGGTCGCCGACGAGGCGACCGAGACCCAAGCGGCCCCTGAGGCCTCCACCCAGGAGGTTCCCGCCGCTGCATCGAGCGCACCGATCGAAGCGCCACCGGAACCAACGCCGGAGACCGCCGAAGCACCACCGGAGACTCCCGACGCACCGCCCGAAACCTCCGTCGAGCCGGAGCGCGACCTGACGCCCGAAGAGCTGATCGAAGCGCTGGAGGCGTCATTCAAGGATTTCAACGACGGCGACATCGTCGACGGCGAGGTCGTCAAGATCGACCGCGACGAGGTGCTGCTCGACATCGGTTACAAGTCCGAGGGCGTCATCCCGTCCAAGGAGCTGTCGATCCGACACGACGTCGACCCCAACGAGGTCGTCAAGGTCGGCGACCAGATCGAAGCCCTGGTCCTGCAGAAGGAAGACAAGGAAGGCCGCCTGATCCTGTCCAAGAAGCGCGCGCAGTACGAGCGCGCATGGGGCCGGATCGAAGACGTCATGAACTCCGGCCAGACCATCAAGGGTCCGGTGATCGAGGTCGTCAAGGGCGGCCTGATCCTGGACATCGGCCTGCGTGGGTTCCTGCCCGCGTCCCTGGTGGACCTGCGACGTGTCCGCGACCTGCAGCCGTTCGTGGGAACCGAGCTCGAGGCCAAGATCATCGAGCTGGACCGCAACCGCAACAACGTCGTGCTCAGCCGCCGCGCGTTCCTCGAAGAGTCCCAGTCCGAAGGGCGCAAGAAGTTCCTCGAGGGTCTGCAGAAGAACGAGCGCCGTAAGGGCACGGTCAGCTCCATCGTCAACTTCGGTGCCTTCGTGGACCTGGGCGGCGTGGACGGGCTCGTGCACGTGTCCGAGCTCAGCTGGAAGCACGTCGATCACCCGCAGGAGGTCGTCACGGTGGGCCAGGAGGTCGAGGTCGAGGTGCTCGACGTCGATCTCGAACGTGAGCGTGTCTCCCTCTCGCTCAAGGCCACGCAGGAAGACCCCTGGAAGGAGTTCGAGCGCACGTCGACGGCGGGCACGATCATCGAAGGTCAGGTCACCAAGCTGGTGCCGTTCGGCGCGTTCGTGCGCGTCGCACCCGGCATCGAGGGTCTGGTGCACATCTCCGAGATCAGCCACGAGCACGTCGACTCGCCCGAGTCCGTGCTGTCGGTGGGCGACGAAGTGAAGGCCAAGGTGATCGATGTCGATGTGTCGCGCCGACGCGTGAGCTTGTCGATGCGTCAGGTCACGTCGGCGCCGCCGCGTGAGCCCGAGATCAAGGCCGAGCCCGAGGCGCGCCGCGAGCCCACACCCGAGATGGTGTCCACGATCCAGATCCCCGACGACATCCTCGCCGCGGTCGCCCAGGCTGACGCCGCCCGCACCGACGAGCCCGAACCGGTGGTGCCCGCCGAGCCGGTCGCTGCCGAACCGGCCGAGGAGCCGGCTGCGGTCGAGCCGGCCGCGGAGCCGGTGGTGACGCCGGAGGCCGTGCAGGTCGTCGAGAGCGTCGAGGATATCCCGGCCGATGAGATCCCCGCCGTCGAAGAGGCGGTCACCGAGGCGATCGCCGAGGTGCAGGCCGTGGAGGACGCCGCGGTCGAGGCCGCGCAGGAGGCGGTGGACGACGCCATCGTCGCCGAGGCGATCGGTGACACCGAGGCGGCCGCCGCAGCTGAGGCCGTTGCGGAGGACGCGGCCGGCGTGGCCGAGGAAGCTGCCGACGAGGAGGTCTCGCTCGAGGCGATCCTCGAGGACCTCAAGCGTCGCGAAGGTCGCTCGGAGTGAGGTGACGCCGGACCTCACAGGCCCGGCGTCCTCTCGTCATGCTTACGGTCGGGCTCACCGGGGGTATCGGATCGGGCAAGTCCACCGTGGCCCGCATGCTCGCCCTTCGGGGGGCGGTCGTCATCGATGCCGACGTGCTCGCTCGTGATGCCGTCGCTTTCGGGACGCCGGGGTTCACCGCCGTCCGGGAACGGTTCGGAGACGATGTCCTCACCGCGGACGGCGACCTGGACCGAGGCGCGCTGGCCGCGATCGTGTTCGCCGACGACGAAGCCCGCCGCGACCTCGAAGCGATCGTGCATCCCCAGGTGCGCAGGGGGATCGCTCAGGTCATCGCAGACCACGCCGGAACCGAGGACGTGGTCGTGGTGGAGTCGCCATTGCTGATCGAGACCGGATCCCACCACGACATGACGGTCGTCGTGGTCGTGACAGCGAAGCCCGAAACGCAGATCGCCCGGCTCGTCGAACGCGGCATGGATGGAGACGACGTCCGTGCGCGCATGGCCGCGCAACTGCCCCTCGACGACAAAGCGGCGCTCGCCGACATCGTGGTGGACAACGAGGGTTCGGTGGCCGAACTGGAGGCGCAGGTCGACCGGGTGTGGGCGGAGCTGATGGAGACGTGCCCATGAAGTTCCGGGCGGTCTTCTTCGACGTCGGTGAGACGCTCGTCCACGCGGCACCGTCGTTCCCCGAGCTCTTCGCACTCGTCCTGGCCGACCACGGGCACCAGCGCGACAGCGACCAGGTGCTGACCGCCTCCGCAGCCGTGCGCAGGCGATTCAGCGACGCTGCCCGAAGCGACGACCGGTGGACCGTGTCGGTCGATCGATCCAGGGCCTTCTGGATCGGCGTCTATCAGGAGATGCTGGACGAGCTCGAGCTGCCGTCCCAGGACGGGTTGCGCGACGCCCTCTACGAACGGTTCACCGACCTGTCCAGCTACGCGCTCTTCGACGACGTGCCGGCCACGCTGGACCGGCTCTCAGACGCCGGGCCGGCGCTTGGCATCGTGTCCAACTTCGAAGCATGGTTGGAGGAACTGCTGGATCGGCTCGGGGTGCGCGACCGGTTCCCGGTTCGGGTCATCAGCGGTCTCGTGGGCGTGGAGAAGCCGGATCCTGCGATCTACCGCCTCGCGCTGGAGCGAGCCGGCGTGGGAGCCGCCGACGCGGCGTTCGTGGGCGACAACCCGGAGTTCGACGTGGATCCGGTCGCCGCTCTGGGGATGACACCGATCCTGATCGATCGACGAGACCGCTATCCGGATCATGCGGGGCATCGCATCGAGGATCTGCGCGAGCTGCCGGCCCTGCTGGAGCTGGCGTGAACGGACGCCTGTTCACGGTCGCTGAGGCCAACGCCGTTCTGCCCGAGCTGCGTGAGCGCCTCCCGCGACTGCGCGAGGCGAGGCAGGCGTTGATCGAGGCCAGCGAGCGTCTGACGGCCCGGGTCGCTGCCGAGCCCGGCGGCGTCGCCGAGCCGGCCTGGTTCCCCGCCCAGCAGGCGCTCAAGGCTGAGATGCTCGCGTTGGCCGAGCACGGCATCCTGCTTCGCGATCCCGAAACCGGACTGGTGGACTTCCCCGCCGAGCGCGACGGAGAGCCGGTGTTCCTCTGCTGGAAGTTGGGCGAAGCCGAGGTGGGCTTCTTCCACGGCGAGCGCAGTGGCATGAGCGGTCGAACCCCGTTGTGAGGTCGGAC
The DNA here is from genome assembly GCA_963821935.1 of uncultured Actinomycetes bacterium. GTDB lineage: Bacteria > Actinomycetota > UBA4738 > UBA4738 > HRBIN12 > JAOUEA01. Next base: position 260,350 of record CAWGFM010000002.1, read on the forward strand.
GGCCGGCCGATCGCGGTCGTGGTCGGCGCCTCGGCCGACGATCCGCCGCCCGGCGTGGCGGCGGTCGAGGATGTGCTGCACTTGCGATACGCGAGCGGTGCTGAGTCGTTGCGGTCCGCGCTCGCCGGTGCTCAGGCCATGTTCGTCTGGCGCGCCCCACCCGGACAGATCCGCGATGTCTGGGACGCGGCCGGCGATGTGCGATGGATCCAGACCGCCTCGGCCGGGGTGGATGCGCTGCTCTTCCCGGAGCTGATCGAGTCAGATGTCGACGTCACGAATGCTCGCGGCGTCTTCGATCAGGGGATCGCCGAATGGGCCGTGGGCGCGATGCTCGCGTTCACCTCGGGGCTGCAACGCTCCATCGTGGATCAACACGATCGGCGGTGGCGGCAGGGGCGCTCGACCGAACGCCTGGCGGGGACGCATCTGGTGGTGGCCGGCCCCGGTCCGATCGGCCGAGGCGCCGGAACACGAGCCCAGGACCTGGGCATGACGGTGACGCTGGTGGGTCGATCGGAGCGAGTCGATCCCACGTTCGGGTCGATCGTGGGCAGTGACCGGCTCGTCGAAGCGGTGTCCGACGCGGACTTCGTCCTGGACGCGCTGCCGCTGACGCCGTCGACGCGATCGATCTTCGACGCGCGCGTGTTCGTGGCGATGCGATCAACGGCTCGCTTCCTGAATGTGGGCCGGGGCGCGACGGTAGACGAAGGGGCCTTGATCGACGCGCTGCGGTCCGGCGGCATCGCGGGCGCCGCGCTGGACGTCTTCGCGGCGGAGCCATTGCCCGAGGACAGCCCGCTGTGGACGATGCCCACAGTCATCGTCTCCCCGCACATCAGTGGGGACGTGCAGGGGTGGCAACGAGACGTCGTGGACCTGTTCGCTCGGAACGCGCACCGATGGATCGATGGCAAAGGATTGGTCAACCTGGTTGACAAACACGCCGGTCATCCGTGAGCGGGGAGTTGCGGGACATCCCACGCGACCCATAGCCTGTCGGCCGTGAGCGAACGCGTCATCGAGGTGCGCGATCTGCACAAGTCCTACGGGGACGTCGACGCCGTCGCCGGCATCGATCTGCACGTGGACCGCGGCGAGGTGTTCGCGTTGCTCGGCCCTAACGGCGCCGGCAAGACCACGACGGTCGAGATCCTCGAAGGGTTCCGCTCACGAAGCGCGGGCGACGTGGAGGTGCTCGGCCACGATCCGAAAGGCCACGACCAGTCCTTGCGCCGGCGCGTGGGGATCGTCCTGCAATCCACCGGGGTCGATCCGTACCTGACGGTGCGCGAGACCGTGCAGATGTACTCCGGCTACTACCCTGCACCGCGCCCAGCCGACGAGGTCATCGATCTGGTGGGGCTGGATCAGAAGCGCGACACGCGGGTGCTCAAACTGTCGGGCGGGCAACAGCGGCGTCTGGACGTCGCGATCGCGTTGGCCGGCGACCCCGAGCTCTTGTTCCTCGACGAACCGACCACCGGGTTCGATCCCACCGCCCGCCGGGCGGCGTGGGAGATCGTGAAGGGTCTCACCGGCCTGGGTAAGACCGTGTTCCTCACCACGCACTTCATGGACGAGGCCCAGTACCTCGCCGATCGTGTCGCCGTGATCGCCCGGGGTCGGATCGTGGCCGAGGGCACGCCCGCGACGATCGCCGGACGCGATCAGATGCTGACGAAGGTCGCATTCCGGGTGTCCGACCCGAGCGCAGAGCTGCCGGCGCTCGGGCAGGAGCCCGATGGCCGCGGGGGGTGGACCATCGGCAGCGAGGATCCGACCCGGGCCCTGCACGAGCTCACGGGATGGTCGCTCGCGAACGATGTCGCGTTGACGACGTTGGAGGTGTCCAGGCCGAGCCTCGAGGATGTCTACCTGGAGATCACCGGCGGCGAACCCGAGGAAGCGGATGCATAACGCCGCCTTGATGTTCCAGCAGGTCCGCTACACGAACAAGGCCTTCTGGCGGAACCCGGCATCGGCGTTCTTCACGTTCGCGTTCCCGTTGATGTTCCTGGTGATCTTCACGTCGCTGCTTGGCGACGGCCAGATCCCGTTTCAGAGTCAGGACATCGATCTGTCCACCTACTACGTGATGGCCGAGGCCGCGTTCGGCGTCATCACCGCCTGTTACTCGAACATCGCCATCAGCGTCAGCTTCCAGCGGGACATGGGGATCCTGAAGCGAACGCGAGGCACGCCCCTCCCGGGCTGGGCCTACCTGTCGGCACGGGTGATCCACGCCATGGTCATCTCGTTCATCCTGGTGGCCATCACGGTGGCGTTCGGGGCGATCTTCTACTCGGCGCAGGTACCGACCGGCGTGCAGCTGCTGCTGGTCTTGCTCACGGTAGTGGTGGGCGGGCTATCGTTCGCGGCGATGGCACTGGCGCTCACGTCGGCCATCCCCAACGCCGACGCCTCGCCCGCCATCGTCAACGCCTCGATCCTGCCGCTGCTGTTCCTGTCCGGCATCTTCATCCCGATCGGCGATGAGGCGCCGCAATGGATCAGGACCGTTAGCGACATCTTCCCTGTCCGGCACTTCTTCGATGCGATGTCGAGCGCATTCCTGGGCAACGCGTACGAATGGCTGGACCTGGTGATCGTGGCGGCCTGGGGCTTGGCCGGGCTGATCCTGGCAGCCAGGTACTTCAGCTGGGAGCCGAAGACCTAGCGGATGTTGGCCGCCTTCGGGCGCCCCTTCGCGGACAAGTGCTCTGCTAGTCTCCGACCCCTGGCGGGGAGACGAGGGGGTCTGGCGATGCGGAAGCTCGTGGTGGGTCTGGCGGTGCTGGCGCTGGTCGGTGCAGCGTGTGCGCCCGAAGAGGACACACCCAGCGACGCCGGAACCACAGGTGCTGCGCCCGCCACGGCCAAGGAATGCGCGCAGTCGCCCGACGCCACCCTGGTCGAAGACGGCACGCTCACGATCGCCACCGGCAACCCTGCGTACGGCCCGTGGTACGGCGGCGAGAGCACCGAGGGCTCGGAATGGGAATCGAGCGACTTCACCGGCGATCCGTACACCGGCGAAGGCTACGAGAGCGCGTTCGCTTACGAGCTCGCCGAGGAGATGGGATTCGACGACGACCAGGTCACGTGGCTGGGCATCCCGTTCGACAAGTCCTTCGCGCCCGGGCCGAAGGACTATGACTTCGCGATGCAGCAGGTCTCCTACTCGGGCAAGCGTGCGCAAGCGGTCGACTTCAGCGACGGATACTTCGACGTCAATCAGGCCCTCATCGCCAACGAGGGTTCCCCCGCCATCGGGGCGACGACCCTGGCGGACCTGAAGGACCTCAAGCTCGGCGCGCCCATCGGCACCACGAGCCTGCAGGCGATCGAAGAGTTCGTGCAGCCGACGCAGGAGCCGGGTGTGTACAACGACCTGGACCTGGCGCTCAAGGACCTCAAGAACGGTCAGCTCGACGGCGTGGTCGTCGACTACCCCACGGCGTTCTACGGATTCGCCGACGTGGTCGTGGGACAGTTCCCCGCGGTCGGTGGTGAGCAGGAATACTTCGGGCTCACCTTCGAGAAGGGCAACGACCTCGTCGACTGTGTCAACCTTGCTATCAAGGAACTGGAAGACGACGGCACCTTGAAGGATCTGCAGGAGAAGTATCTGTCGACCGACGTCGACGTGCCGGTCTTCTCCTGATCGTCGTTCCAGGCTAGGGAAGCGCGGGTCGCCGGTGTCGTACTCCGGCCCGCCGCAAACCCCGATGATCACACCCGACCCCGACCCTCTGTCGGGGAGCCGCCGCTCCAAGATCCTCGGCGGAGGGGGCGAGGCCCGCAACGCCTGGGTCGCGGTGCTCAGCACCGTGGTGTTCTTCGGAGTCCTGGCGATCGTGATCGTGAACTCGCCGGGCTGGTCGTCGCAAGCAGGTGTGCAGGCTCAGTTCTTCAACGGCCAGATCTTCCGGGAGTCCCTGCCCACCATCCTCGACGGCTTCTGGCTCAACGTCCGGATCTTCCTGGTCGCCGAGGTGCTGGTGCTGATGTTCGCGCTCATCCTGGCTGTGATGCGCAGCCTGCCCGGCCCCGCGTTCGCCCCGATCCGACTCCTCGCCGTCTCGTATTCGATCCTGTTCCGCGGAGTCCCGACGATCCTGGTGATCTTCATCCTCGGGTTCGGGATGCCGGCGCTCGAGCTCCAGGGAGTGCCGAACAGCGACGTGTTCTGGGCGATCGTCGCGCTCACCCTCGTCTACTCGGCCTACGTGGCGGAGGTCTACAAGGCGGGGATCGAGTCGGTGCACCCGAGTCAGACGGCGGCCGCTCGATCGCTCGGCCTGAAGCGGAGCCAGGCGATGCGGTTCGTCGTGCTGCCCCAGGCGATCCGGCGGGTCCTGCCACCGCTGCTGAATGACTTCATCGGCCTCCAGAAGGACTCTGCCCTCATCGGAGCGCTGGGCGTCACGGAGGGCCTGCGTCAGGCGCAGATCTCAGCGGCCGCCGAGTTCAACTTCACGCCGTACGTCTCCCTGGCCCTGGTCTTCGTCACCTTCACGATCCCGCAGGTCCTGTTCGTGGACTGGTTGATCAAGCGCGACCAACGGCGGCGCCAGTCCGGGGGAGTGGCGTGACCGAGTCGCTGCGTGTCGAAGGACTTCACAAGTCGTTCGGCGATCTCGAAGTGTTGCGCGGCATCGACCTCACCGTCGACACGCACGAGGTCGTGGCCCTGATCGGCGCGTCCGGTTCGGGGAAGTCGACGCTACTGCGCTGCGTGAACCTGCTGGAACCGATCGATGCCGGCACGATCGCGATCGATGGTATCGACGTGACGGCGCCGGGCGTCGACCGTGATGCGATCCGGCGGCGGGTGGGCATCGTGTTCCAGTCGTTCAACCTGTTCCCGCACATGACGGTGGTGCGCAACATCACGCTGGCGCCCACCAGGGTGTTGGGCCTCGGCGCCGCGGAGGCCCACGAGCGTGCCCACGCCCTGCTGGCCCGTTTCGATCTCGATGAGAAGGCGGGGGAGTACCCCGACCGCCTCTCCGGAGGACAGCAACAGCGGGTGGCCATCGTGCGGGCATTGGCGATGCAGCCCGAGATCATGCTGTTCGACGAAGTGACGAGCGCGCTCGACCCCGTGCTCGTGGCCGAGGTGCTCGACGTGATCCGCGAACTCGCGGGCGGCGGCATGACCATGGTGATCGCGACCCACGAGATGGGGTTCGCTCGCGATGTCGCCGGTCAGGTCTGCTTCCTGCACGAGGGCTCGATCCTGGAACGCGGCACGCCCGAGACGATCTTCTCGCGGCCGGAACGTGTCGAGACGCAGCGGTTCCTCGATCGGATCATCGCTGCGGGCCGGATGTGACCTCGCCGCTCAGGCGATCCAGCTCCTCTCGCCAGGGCCTGGCTCCCAAGGCCTCGAAGGTGCTGCGGGCATCGGAGAACCAGCGCTGCGTTTCGTCTTCCCTGCCCAGCGCCCGAGCACAACGGCCTGCCCCGAACGAACACTGCGCGGTCTCCACCGGGAACCCGAATCGGTCCCATCGCCGCACCGCGTCCTGGAACCGCTCGTACGCCCCGGCAGCGTCGCCCCGCCCCTCGGCGAGTTCGGCCCGGGCCGTCTGCAGCGACAGGGCCAACCGCTCGGAGCTCGCGGCCCCATCCAGGTCCGAACCCGAGACACCCAGGTCGGGCGCCTCGACCCCGGCCGCCGATACGAGACGAGCGACCGTCGGCAGCGCGATGATCCGGTAGATGGGCTGAGACGAGGTTTCGATCAGGAACCGGTCGACCAGTGACAGCGCGCCATCTTGATCGCCTCGCGCCCAGGCCACCTCCGCTGCCAGGACGTGCGCGGGCGCGCGGTACTCGGGCGTTCCGAGCTGGTCGGCACGGGTCAGCGCCTGCTCGGATGCGGAGGCCGCGCCTGCATCGTCGCCGCGGCGCAACGCCACCCACCCCTGCAGCGTGGTGGCGACCGTGCCGGGCTGTGACCGACCACCATGATCGGCGTCCCATGCGCGAACCGTGGCGGCCATCGACAGCACCCGGTCCCATGCCCCGACGTCGAAAAGCGGCTCGAGCATGCCGCTGCGGGCCCAGGCGGACGATGTGGCCAGGCCCCGTTCCTCGCAGAAGGCCAGCATCTCCTCCCAGGCCTCGAGCGAGGCCCACGCCCCCCGGTGGAACCACAACTCGTACGCATGGTTGTTGTAGGCGATCGCCGTCTCCTCGCCCAACCCCCGGTCCCGCCCGATCCGTAGCGCTTCGCGCAGATCCTCCAGCCCGCCGAGATCGCCTAGCTTGCTCCGACTGGCTCCGCGATACTGCAGGGCCAGCACCCGCTGGGCTGGAAGATCGAGCGACTCCGACAACGCCATGGCCTCGTTCGCCCATCGGATGCATCCCTCATGGTCACCCATCACCCAGAGATGTCCCGCCACCCTGGTCGCCGCGTGCGCGAACTCGGGACCTCGGGGCAGCGTCTCGAGCTGTTCCAACGCTTCATGCAGCAAGGGCATGACGGGTTCGAGCTGCCCCCGTTCGAACAAACTGCGGGCCAGCAGGACGCGGGCATCGGCGGCGCCCGCGGTGTCGCCGACCGACTCGAACGCCACGACCGCTTCACGCAGATCGGTCTCCGCCTCCTGGAAGGCGCCCACGACCTGCGCGGCGACCCCCGCGCCTCGTAAGGCTGTGGGACGCCGGGGGTGGTCCGGCGGCATCGAACGCAGAGCACGTGCGTAGGAGATGTGCGCCCTCGGCGCATCGAGCCGCGCCGCACGCGCTCCGGCTGCGAGCAAGTGGTCGATCGCCGGTTCCTGGACGCCGGCGGCCACATCGTTCGCGCCGGCAGCGGTCGCCAGCTCCCACGACTCCGCGTAGTGGAAGGCCAGTCGCTCGTCGCGATCGGCGGCACCCGGTGACAGCGTGCGGTCGAGCCACGAACCCACGGCCGCATGCTTCCGGGCTCGATCGGCGCGCGGGATCTGTCCGTACGCCACCTCACGCACCAAGACGTGGCGGAACGAGAACTCCCCCTGATCCTGCACGGAGCTGGCGCGGGCCTGCCGCAGCAGCTGACGGTCGACCAGGGCTTCGAGCTGGAGGGACACCTGAGACGTCGGGCGGCCGCCAGCCTCGGCCACCGCGCCGGCCCATACGGTGGAGCCCACCACGGCGGCGTCCTGGACCGTCGCGCGCAGATCGGCGGGCAGTGCGTCGAGCCTCGACGCAAGCAGCGCATGGATGGTCGGAGGGACCGCCATCGACTCCGGCATGGCCCGGCTCATCAGACCGCCGGCCGGGCCGACGTCCTCGATCCGCTCTCGCATCATCCGGATGAACTCCTCCGCGTAGAGGGGATTACCCGCGGCCCGAACGATCACGGCATCCCGCGTATCCACCGCCAGCGGTTGGGATCCCAAGAGCGCGCGTACGAGCCGGGTGGTCTCATCACGCGTCAGCGGATTGAGCCGAAGCACCGAGGCGGAGGGACCGATACCCCACCCCGGGTAGCGTTCCAGCAACTGGGGCCGTGCGGCCACGACCACCAGCAGCGGCACCGGGCGGTCTCGTTCCAAGAGCCGTTCGAGGAAACCCAGCAGCGGATCCACCGCGTCATGCATGTCCTCGAGGACCAGGACGGTGGGGGCCTCGGCAGCCATCGCTTCCAGGAAGCCCGCCCACGCCGAGAAGGCCTCGTCGAGGGAGACCTCGCCGAGATCATCGGTTCCCACCAGGAGCGCCGCCAGATGCGACTGGGTCCGTGCGCGTTCCGCCGGATCCACGATGACCCGAGCAAGAACCAGATCGAGCTTGGAGAGCGCGACCTCCGGCTCGTCGGAGTCGAGCACACCGGCTTCCGCCTTCACGATGTCGGCGAGCGGGCCGAAGGTCGCCACCTGCCCGTACGCCGACGGCCGCCCCACGCGCCATCGGATCAGATCGGGGAGGGCCTCGGTGTAGCGGGACAGCTCCGCGATCAGCCTGCTCTTGCCCAGTCCCGCTTCCCCGATGATCGACACCATCTGCAGGAGCCCGTCGGTCCGGGTCCCTTCGAAGGAGCGACGGAGGTCATCAAGCTCGCCCTCGCGCCCGGTGAACGGCGCGCCGAGCGGATCGGGAGGCTCCACGCCGACGCGGGCCAGCGGCTCGATCGGCCGCCAGATGCGCACCGGGTCGGCTTTGCCCTTCACCGTGATCGACGCCATCTCCTGCCAGCGGAATTGCGACCGCGTGCCGAGGAACGTGCTCTCCGCGACGACGATCGAGTCGGGCATCGCGGTGGTCTGCAGCCGCGAGGCGACGTTCACGACGTCGCCGGTCACGCGCTCGCCCACACGAGGACCATCCCCGACCGACACCACGGCCTCGCCGGTGGCGATGCCGATCCGCACGCCGAGTTCGCGAGCTGGGTCGGCCGGGTCCTGCTCGCGCACGTGTTGCAGGATGCTCAGACCGGCCCGGAGCGCCCGCTCGGCGTCGTCCTCGTGGGTCGTGGGCGCGCCGAAGACCCCGAACACCACGTCGCCGGCGAACTTGTCCACCGTGCCGCCGAAGCTCTCGATCTCACGCCGGAGCTGCTCGTGGAACGAGCGCAGCGCGGCGCCGATGTCCTCGGGGTCGGCGTGCTCGAACCTGGCGGCGAACCCGGCGATGTCGGCGAACAGCACGGTGACGAGCCGCCGTTCCTGCCCGACCGTGGGTCTGGCGTCGAGCGGGGTACCGCACGCCATGCAGAACCGTGACCGCTCCGGGTTCTCCGTGCCGCAGTTGGGGCAGGTGCGCACACCGGAAGTCTACGGTCGACGGATCGGGGGGTTGCGTCCCGCGAGCGGTCGTGTCCCCCTGCCGCCATAGACTGGTCGCGATGCCCCCCTTCGAGATCAAATCAGAGTTCCGCCCCGCAGGCGATCAGCCTGCGGCGATCGAGCGGCTGATCGGCGCCGTCAAAGGCGGAGAGCCGCACACGACGCTGCTCGGTGCCACCGGCACCGGCAAGACGTTCACGATCGCGCACGTGGTGGAGCAGCTGCAGCGGCCCACCCTGGTGATCGCTCCCAACAAGTCGCTGGGCGCGCAGCTCGCCAACGAGTTCCGCGAGGTGTTCCCCGACAACGCGGTGGAGTACTTCGTCAGCTACTACGACTATTACCAACCCGAGGCCTACGTGCCGTCGACCGACACCTATATCGAGAAGGACAGCTCGGTCAACGAAGAGATCGAACGGCTCCGCCACGCGGCCACAGCGGCCTTGCTCGGCCGGCGAGACGTGCTCATCGTGGCCTCGGTCTCATGCATCTACGGGCTGGGTTCGCCCGAGGAGTACGAGGGCCAGATCCTTCGCCCGTACCGGGGCACCGAGATCCCGCTCGAGTTCGCCATGCAGCGATTGGTCGACATCCAATACCAACGCAACAACGTCAGCCGCGCGCGCGGCACCTTCCGGGTGCAGGGCGACACGCTCGAGGTGTTCCCGCCTTACGAGACCACCGGCTATCGCGTCGAATGGTGGGGTGACACGGTCGAGAAGATCTCGAAGTTCGACCCGGTCACCGGAGAGCTGGTCAAGGACGACATCGTCGACCTCACGATCTTCCCGGCGTCCCACTACGTGGCGTCCGAGGATCGCATGAAGCGCGCGCTGGTCACGATCGAGGAGGAGCTCGCCGAGCGGCTCGCCCAGCTCGAACAGCAGAGCAAGCTGCTCGAGGCCGAGCGCCTCCGCATGCGTACCAGCTACGACCTGGAGATGATGCGCGAGGTCGGCTTCTGCAGCGGCATCGAGAACTACTCACGCCATATCGACGGTCGCAGCGCCGGCACCGCCCCGTACACGCTCCTCGACTACTTCCCCGAGGACTACCTGGTCGTGCTCGACGAGAGCCACGTCACGGTGCCCCAGCTGGGCGCCATGTACGAGGGGGACCTCTCGCGCAAGTCCACCCTGGTCGAGCACGGGTTCCGCCTGCCCAGCGCCATCGACAACCGCCCGCTCAAGTTCGAGGAGTTCACGCAGCGCGTGCATCAGACGGTGTACATGTCGGCCACACCGGGCGCGTACGAGATGCGGCATTCCGCAACGGTCGTCGAGCAGATCGTGCGCCCGACCGGTCTCGTCGATCCCGAGGTCCAGATCCGGCCCACCAAGGGCCAGGTCGACGACCTCATCGGTGAGATCCGCATGCGCTCGGAGCAGCAGCAGCGCGTCCTCGTCACCACGCTCACCAAGAAGATGGCCGAGGACCTCACCGACTATCTGGTCGAGATGGGCATCCGAGTGCGGTACCTGCACTCGGAGGTGGACACGCTCCAGCGGATCGAGATCGTGCGCGACCTGCGCCTGGGGGAGTTCGACGTGCTGGTCGGCATCAACCTGCTCCGCGAAGGGCTCGACATCCCCGAGGTCTCCATGGTGGCCATCCTCGACGCCGACAAGGAGGGGTTCCTTCGCTCGGAGACCTCGCTCGTGCAGACCATCGGACGCGCCGCCCGCAACGTGGACGGCACGGTGCTCATGTACGCGGACGCCATCACCGATTCCATGAAGGCCGCCATCAGCGAGACCCAGCGCCGCCGTCAGATCCAGATGCGCTACAACGACGAGCACGGGATCGATCCGCAGACGATCCGCCGCAAGGTCACCGACATCCTGTTGCAGCTGCGCGGCGATGGCGACCCGAAGGCGTCCACCACCCCCACCCGTCAGCGACGTGCCGCGACCGAACATCCCGGAGATGCCCACCGACGAGCTGGAACGGCTCATCCAGAGCCTGGAGGAGGAGATGCACGAGGCCGCCAAGGACCTGCGGTTCGAGTACGCAGCACGGCTGCGCGACGAGGTGCACGACCTCCGCCGGGAGCTGAGGGCCATGCGCGAAGCCGGCGTGGGCGTCTAGCCTCGCCCCATGCCATCGCTGGCGATCGCCGCACCCATGGCCTGGCTGGGGCCGGGGCGCATCGCTTCCGACGTCGTCGTGATCTGTCGCGGCGACACGATCGAACGGGTCGAGACCGGCTGGACCGACCCCGGTTCGATCGCCGACGGCACGATCGACACCGTGGCGGTCGACGGGTTCCTCACGCCTGCGGGCGCTGACCGTCACGTGCACGTCGAACTGGGCGATCCGGTCGCCCTGGTGCGCCGGGGCATCACCGCGGTCCGCGACCTGGGCTGGCCCGCCGATCGCATCTTCCCGCTGGCGGAGATCTCCGAGGCACCAGGCTTCGACGGCCCCCTGATCCGGGCTGCGGGTCCCATGTTGACGGCGCCCGGTGGCTACCCGATGCACGCGGAGTGGGCGCCTGCGGGGACGGGGTCGGAGATCGACGACGCCGGCGCGGCCGCCTCGACGGTGGAAGAGCTCGCCGACCTGGGTGCCGCAGCGATCAAGGTCTCGCTCAACGCAGAGGCCGGGCCGGCGCTCGACGATGCGGTCCTGGCGGCCGTCTGCGACGCGGCACACACGCGCGAGCTCCAGGTGACAGCTCACGCCCAGGGGACCGGCGAGGTGGCCCGTGCGCTGGGTGCCGGCGTCGATGAACTGGCGCATACACCCTGGACCGAACGGCTCTCCGACGATCTCATCGAGATGGCCGCCGCCCGGATGCGATGGGTCTCTACCCTCGATATCCATGCCTTCGGTGGCGAGTCACCGGCGCTCACGACCGCCGTCGACAACCTGGCTCGGTTCCATCGAGCCGGCGGCACGGTGGCCTACGGCACCGACCTGGGCAACGGACCGATCCCGTCCGGCATCCACACCCGCGAGCTGCAGTTGATGCACGACGCCGGCATGGGCACCGAGGAGGTGCTCGACGCGTTGGTGCGAGCCCCGATCGAACCCGGGGCTCCCGCCGATCTCCTGGTGCTCGGCGACAGCCCGCTCGGCGACCCGACGGCCTTCGACGACATCCGAGTGGTGGTGAAGGCCGGCCGCATCGTCCCGCGCTAGGCGGGTCCGTCGGGCCGACCCGCCTCCTGGGCGCGATCGATCGCGGCGACCAACCCGTCGACGTCGGCCACGGTCACCGTGAGACCGGGGTGGTGCACGAAGCCGAACGTCTCCCTGCCGGGAACCGGTTCATGGAACCTCATGCACACACCGCGTTCGGTGTTCGAGCCGAACGAGAGGCCCCGGTCCACCAAGGAGATATGGGGGCCGATCGCGCGGTGGGCCCGGTAGGGGCCGGACACCTCGGTGCCCTCGATGTTGGCGACGGGCGTTCGCAGCCGCCACGGCCCGAAGTGCGCCTCCAGCCATCCTCGATCGAGCGAGACCCACGACCGGCTCGGTGTGATCGCCAGCAGCGACAAGAGGCGCCGGTATCTCGGGTCGAACGCGAAGGGGAACCTCATCGTCGCCGGGCTCGCTCACCGGTGTCGTCCCGCGTGTTCGCCGACACCCATCGACGTGAGCTGCTCGAAGCAGCGATCGATGTCCTCTTCGGTGTTGAAGAAGTGTGGGCTGATCCGAAGGCCGTTCCCGCGGAAGTCGGTACAGACGTCGCGGGCCAAGAGGTCGTGGCAGATCTCGCCGGCGCGCTCGCCGACGCCCACGTTGACGACGCCGCCTCGGACGTCACGGTCGCGTGGCGTGCGGACGTCCAACCCGGCCTCGTCGGCCCGGGCGACGACGTGGTCGGTCAGCTCTCCCAGGCGTGCCCGGATCCGTTCCACCCCGACCTCGTTGATGATGTCGATGCCACCCTGAGCCAGGAAGAACACCGGCGCGGGCGGGGTGCCGTGCTCGAGACGCCGCGCGGTGGGATGACGATCCAGGTGCTGGGTGTCGAACGAGAACGGCTCTCGCGTCGCGAACCATCCGGTCACCGTGGGCTCGAGCGACCCGATCAGGTCGCGGCGAGCGTAGAGCCACACCATGCCAGGCCCTCCCAGCATCCACTTCAGCGATCCGGCCGTGTACAGATCGCACCCCAGGTCGTGCAGGTCCAGCGGGACGATGCCCAGGCCGTGGTAGTCATCCACGAACGACAGCGCTCCTCGTTCGCGTGCCATCCCGCAGATCGCCTTCGCGTCGACCAGCGCGCTCGAGCGGTACAGCACCCGGTTCACCATGACCAGGGCGGTGCGCTCGTCGATCGCCTCGTCGAAGGTCTCCACGGGGATCGTGAGTCCGTCGGCGCTGGAGAGCCAGACGACCTCGGCTCCGGTCTTGGCGGCCCACGCCAGCCACACGTGTCCGTCGGTGGGGAAGTCGAGCTCCGACAGGATCACCCGGTTCCGGCCGTTGGATGGATCGAGGCACGATGCGATCGTGGCCAGGGCGATCGAGATGTTGGTGGTGAGCGCAACCTCGTCGGTGTCACACCCCGCCAGCGTCGCGAACGATCGCTTGAGGGTGGCCATGCGGGGGAAGATGTCCTCCAGCCAGACATGATCGGGCGCGCCCTTGGTCGCCCAGGCGTCCATGTACTGGGCCAGGTAACGCTGGGACCGCTCCGAGACAGGCCCGAGCGACGCGCTGATCAGGTAGGTCTTGCGCGCCAGCACGGGGAACTCGTCACGGTAGTCCAGCAGGTCGCGCGGGACGATGCCGTCGCCCACCGCTAGATGTCGGAGTCCGGGGTGCCGTCGAACTCGGCTTCGATCCTGGCGGCCTTGTCGGCGGACTCGGGATGCTTCATCAGGTAGTCGATGTACATCGGTCGCAACGCCTCGCCCAGGTCGCCCCGCCCCGAGTCGTAGAGCAGGTCGTTGAGCATGGCCGTGGGCCGCATGATGTCGATCTTGCTGCGCTGGTCGTCGTCGGCGATCTCCTCGGCGACCGGGAGGGCCTTGATGAGGTCCCAGACGAAGGCGACGCCGTCGATCCGGCGCTTCGCGACATCCAGCGCCAGATCGTGCAACTGCTGCGTGGGCATGGCATCGAGCTCTTCCCGGGTGGTCATGTGCTCAGGGTAACGTCTCGCCGGTGGCTGGCGGAATGAACCGCTCGAACCAGGCCACCATGCGGGCGGCCTGATCGATGACGGCGGGCAGGTTGCGCACCCCGTGGCCCTCCTGTGGATACGTCACCACCTCCGTCGGCACGCCATGCTCCCGGAGGGCTCGATAGAACTCCACCGCCTGACCGACGGGCGTCGCGCGGTCGTGTAATCCGGCGGTGAGCAGCACGGGGGTGCTGCAGCTCGCGGCCTGCAGCACCGGACTGCGCTTCGTGTACTCCTCGGGCACCTCGTCCGGCTGGCCACCCAGGAAATCACCGACCCACGCGCCCAGGGTGCTGTCGAAACGCTCGGACCACCAGTCGCTGACGGGGGAGATGGCGACCGACGCTCGGAAGCGGTGGTCCTGGGTGGGGATCCAGGTCGCCATGAACCCTCCGTAGCTGCCGCCGGCCAGCACCAGCCGGTCCGGATCGGCGACGCCGGACGCCACCACCGCGTCCACGCCCGCGAGGTCGTCGTCCATGTCCATGCCGCCCATGTCACCCACGACGCCCATGGCGAAGGCTCGCCCGCGGCCGGTCGAGCCCCGAGGATCCGGCTGCAGGATGGCGAACCCTCGCGAGAGCAGGAGTCCGACCAGCCCGCCGGGCAGGTGATCGCTGGTCGCCCCGATCGGGCCGCCATGCACGAGCAGCAGCAGGGGGAAGGGCGCCTCGCCCCGCGAGGGCACCGTGAGCTGACCTTCGATCTCCAGATCGTCCGAGGTACGCCATCGCACGACGTCGCGGCGACCGATCGTGGCCATGAGCACGGTGTGCCCGTCGTGGCCGAGGTCGGCGATCATCCGTTCGTTCCCATCCTCGACGGCGATCACGGCCGGAGGACGCCGATGCGAGGACACCACCGCGACGAACGCCTCGCCGAAGGGTTCACCCGTCGGGTGGAACCAGCCACCAACGCCGTCGGTGGTCGACCATGTCTCGGTGACGGCGCCGGTCCCTGCATCGATCTCCAGCGCGACCGCCGACATGCCCCGGCGTCCGAACACCAGCAGGCGATCGGCATCACGCCAGCGCGCTTTGGTGACGTCGACATCCGGGGTTTCGAGATGCGTGCTGGCGCCGCTCTCGACGTCGATCATCATGAGGTCGCCTGCCACCACCAACCGGTCGCTGCAGATGGCCTCGATCACGGCGACGCGTGCGCCGTCGGGGGAGCCTTCCGCCCAGCCGAGTTGCACGTCGCTGTCCAGCAGCCGCCGCTCCTCACCGGTGCCCACGTCGAACAGGGAGACGCCGGCTCCGTACCACGCGTCCTCGCCGGGGCCGTCGGAGGTCACCGCCACCGCGTGGTCCGGGCCGCACCACGATGCCTCCCACACGTTGCGGTCCAGGGCCGAAACTCGACGCGTGTCACCGGTCGTCACGTCGATCGTCCACAGGGATCGACGCTCCGCGTCGCCGTCGTCGGAGGATTCCACCTGGGGAACCCATGGCGGGAGCGCGTGCTCACCGCCCAGCGTGCCGGAACCGAGCGCGTCGGCCTGCTCGGCGGCGTCGCCCGCGACCCCCGCCAGGATCGAGGAACCGTCCGGGGACCATGCGTGCCACTCGACGGTGCCCGGCAGCGTCGCCAACAGCCGGGCTTCGGCCGGCGCATCGGTGCCGAGCAGGTAGATCTGGTGCACCCCGGCGACCGCGCGATCCGATCGGAAGCTCAGCGTCGTCCCGGCCGGGGACCAGCGGGGTTCCGCGTCGTCGTTCGGCCCGTCAGTGATCTGCCGCCACGTGCCCTGGTCGGCCTCCGCCAGGCAGATCCGCCCCTGTTCATGACCTTCCAGTCGGTCCAGTCGCTCCCCGTGGAAGGCGATCCATCGGCCGTCGGAGGACGCGACGGCACCCGTCGCCGACGACACACGGCCGAAGCCGGGCTCCAGCACCGAGCGGTAGAAGTCCTCGGTCTCCCGGAAGAGAGGGGTCTCGCGAAGATCCCGATCCATCCGCGGAGGATAGGGCCACTGGCATGTCGGCGCTCGCCTCTACACTGGCTGCCGTATGGGCAGCGAGCGGCTCGTCATCCACGGCGCCCGTGAACACAACCTCAAGAACGTCACGCTGGACCTCCCGCGAGACGAGCTGATCGTGTTCACGGGCTTGTCGGGTTCCGGCAAGAGCTCGTTGGCGTTCGACACCATCTACGCCGAGGGCCAGCGCCGCTACGTCGAGTCGCTGTCGTCCTATGCCCGGCAGTTCCTCGGTCAGATGGAGAAGCCCGACGTCGACTTCATCGAGGGCCTCTCGCCGGCCATCTCCATCGACCAGAAGTCCACCTCGCGCAACCCGCGGTCCACCGTGGGCACCATCACCGAGGTCTACGACTACCTGCGGGTCTTGTTCGCGCGCGTCGGCCACCCGCACTGCCCCAACTGCGGCCGCCCCATCGGGCGGCAGACCCCGGAACAGATCGTGGACCAGGTGCTCGAGCTGCCCGAGGGCACCAGGTTCCAGGTGCTGGCGCCCATCGTGCGCGGGCGCAAGGGCGAGTACGGCAAGCTGCTCGCCGACCTCGCCCGCAAGGGCTTCCCCCGGGCCCGCATCGACGGCGAGGTTCGCGATCTCGCCGAGCCCATCCGCCTGCCCAAGAACTACAAGCACACGATCGAGGTGGTGGTGGACCGCCTCGTCGCCAAGCCTGGCATGCGCCGGCGGGTGGCCGACTCCGTCGAGACCGCGCTCGAGCTGGCCGAAGGCATCGCCGCCATCGCTGTGCAGACCCACGACGGCGAAGACGTGCAGACGTTCAGCCAGAAGCTGGCGTGCACGTTCGACGGACTGTCGTTCGACGAGCTGGCGCCGCGCAACTTCTCGTTCAACTCTCCGTACGGGGCGTGCATCACGTGCGACGGTCTGGGCACCCGGCTCGAGGTCGACCCCGAGCTGGTGGTGCCCGACCCCTCGCTGTCCGTGCACGAAGGCGCCCTGGCTCCGTGGGCCAGCGCCACCCTGGAGTATTGGAACCGGGTGCTCGACTCGGTGGGCGAAACCCACGGCATCGACCTGGACGCGCAGTTCCGCAAGCTGCCCAAGGCCCACCGCGACATCCTGCTGCACGGTTCCGACGAGCAGATCCACGTGCGCTACAAGAACCGCTACGGCCGTCAGCGTTCGTACTACACCACGTACGAGGGCGTGCTGGGCAACGTCGAGCGACGCCATCAAGAGACCGATTCCGAATCCCAACGAGACAAGCTCGAGCAGTTCATGCGTGAGATCCCGTGTCGCGCGTGCGGCGGCGCACGGCTGCGACCCGAGACCCTCGCCGTGACCGTCGCGGGGCTCAACATCGCCCAGCTCACCGACCTGTCCATCCGCGACACGCTCGCGTTCGCCGAGACGATCGATCTGTCCGAGCGCGAGCACATGATCGCCGAACGGCTCCTCAAGGAGATCCGCGAACGACTTCGGTTCCTGGTCGACGTGGGCCTCGACTACCTGTCGTTGTCCCGACCGGCCGGCACCCTCGCCGGGGGAGAGGCGCAGCGCATCCGGCTGGCCACCCAGATCGGCAGCGGCCTGGTCGGCGTGCTCTACATCCTCGACGAACCCTCGATCGGTCTGCACCAGCGCGACAACAAGCGCCTCATCGACACGCTGGTGCGGCTGCGAGACCTGGGCAACACCCTGATCGTGGTGGAGCACGACGAGGCCACGATCTTGGAAGCCGATCACATCGTCGACATCGGCCCGCTGGCAGGGGAGCACGGCGGCGAGATCGTGTACACCGGCGACCTGAAGGGCCTGCTGGAGTGCGATCGGTCGCTCACTGGTCAGTTCCTATCCGGGCGCCGGCAGATCCCCACACCGCAGGTCCGGCGCAGGCCGTCGGCTCGCAAGCTCAAGCTCCAGGGCGTCAAGGAGCACAACCTGCAGGACGTCTCGGTCACCATCCCTCTCGGCCTGTTCGTGTGCATCACCGGGGTCAGCGGCAGCGGCAAGTCCACGTTGGTACAGGACGTCATGCTCCGCGCCCTGATGCAGAAGGTCTACCGGTCGCGGCTGCAGCCGGGCAAGCACCGCAAGCTCATCGGCTGGGAGCAGATCGACAAGGTCATCGACATCGACCAGTCGCCCATCGGGCGAACGCCGCGTTCCAACCCCGCCACCTACACGGGCGTGTTCGATCACGTCCGCAAGCTGTTCGCGCAGGTGCCCGAGGCTCGCCTGCGCGGCTACCAGCCGGGGCGATTCAGCTTCAACGTGCGCGGAGGCCGATGCGAGAACTGCGCCGGTGACGGACAGATCAAGATCGAGATGCACTTCCTGCCCGACGTCTACGTCACGTGCGAGGTCTGCAAGGGGCGGCGCTACAACCGCGAGACCCTCGAGGTCAAGTACAAAGGCCGGTCCATCAGCGACGTGCTCGAGATGAGCGTCGACGATGCGCTCGAGTTCTTCCAGAACATCCCGCCGATCAAGCGGCACATGCAGACGTTGTCCGAGGTGGGGCTGGGGTACGTGCGGCTCGGTCAGCCTGCGCCCACGTTGTCGGGGGGTGAGGCTCAGCGCATCAAGCTCAGCTCCGAGCTGCACAAGCGCGCCACCGGCAACACCATCTACGTGCTGGACGAGCCCACCACCGGTCTGCACTTCGAGGACGTGCGCAAACTGCTCGCGGTGTTGCAGAGGCTGGTCGCCACCGGCAACACGGTGGTGGTGATCGAGCACAACCTCGACGTCATCAAGACCGCCGATCACATCATCGACATGGGACCCGAAGGTGGCGACCAAGGGGGCACCATCGTCGCCAGCGGCACTCCCGAACGCATCGCGGCCGACCCCGCTTCGCACACCGGCCGCTTCCTGGCTGAGGTCTTGGAGCGCCCGCAACTGCCGCTCGATGTCCCCGCCGAACCCGACGGGCAGCTGGTCCCGCAGGCGTGAGGAAGCTTGTTAGGATTCCCGCCGACGTGTCCACGCGCCTCTCCATCATCGCCTGCGCCGCGGCCCTCCTGACGGCTGCCTGCAGCGACATCCCGGAGGGAGAGGTCGTCACCGGTGAGGGCCCCCGGTTCATCGTTTCGGTCGCCGATAGCAACGACGATGTGGGCTTGGGCAACTCGGTGGCGGTCGGCGCCGAGGGCGAACCGTTCTTTTCCTACCTCATCGTGCCGGCCGAGCTGGAACCGGGCGAGATCCCCGCGACGCGGCCCATCGGGGCTCCGTTCATCCAGACGGAGACCACGCCCGCCGAGGGCGATCAACCCGCCAAGCCTGGCAAGTTCGGCGCCGCGATCGGCGTGGGCAGCGTCTCGGCCGACGGCATCTTCACCCGAGGCGCCGCGGCGCAGGTCCGCGACACGCCCACCGGCATCACGATCCCGTACGGCCCCGCCACCGTGAACCAACTGGTCGGTGGCACCGCTCAGAACATGAACGGCACCGACATCGCGGTCGACGCAGCGGGCGGCAAGCACGTGGTGTGGACCGGCGCCGACGGCGTCTACTACGGCCTCGGTGGTCAGACCTCGTTCGAGGTCGAGCCGATCTACGAGTACGGGTTCTCGTTGCGCAAGGCCGGACCCATCGGTCGTCCGGACGTGGCGGTCGACGCCGACGACAACCCGTGGGTGTCGTACGCGCTCGATGCGCAGGGCCAGCGTATCGAGGTCGCGATCGGTTCTCCCGACGGGTGGACCACTGAGACGGCGGCCCAGATCGATGATTGTGCGGAGTGCGGGCAACCGAAGCGCACCCAGATCGGGGTCACGTCCGCTGGACCCACGGTGGCCTACGTCGACCCGGCCCAGGGCTCGGTCGAGGTGGCGGTCCGCGCCGGGGACGGCACCTGGACCAGTAGCACCGTGGCCAGCGGGGTCGACGCCGACGGACTGTCGATGACGGTCGACACGGATGGCAACGCACTGATCACGTTCTACGACGGCGACTCGGTCACGCTCGCCGCGCAGGACGGCACCGGGTGGACCATCACCGACGTCGCCCAGGTGGATCTCGGTGAGGCCGCCGAGGGCACCGGCAACTTCGCGCCTACGACGGGCGTGGCGGTCGACGATGAGGGCGTGCAGCACATCGCCTTCATGAACGCCGGCTCCGTGGTGCTGGTCAGCTCGACCGACGACGGTGCGTTCGAGCCGGTGGAAACGGGTCCGCTCGGCGCGGCCGCCTTCCCCTCGGTGGCCGTCACGCCCGACGGCGCCTCGATCTACGTCACGTGGTACGACGACGCCAGCCAGCTGCTGAAGCTGGGCATCCACGCGGACGTTCCCGAGCTGCTCATCGCCAACCCAAGCCCACCGCCGGAGGTCATCGGTGGTGGCACCGCGGAAGACTGTGGCACCGATGGCGCCATCCTGCTCGACCTCGTCACTCCCGCCGGGACCGTCTTCGATACGAACTGTCTGGTCGCCCCCGCGGGGGAGCCATTCACGATCACCTATGACAACCAGGCTGCGGGGATCACCCATAACGTCGCGGCTCTGACCGCTCAAGGCGGGGATCCCATCGAAGCCACGCCACTCGAGCCCGGGCCGGTGGAACAGTCGCTCGACGTCGAGCCCCTCGATGAGGGTTCCTACTACTTCCAGTGTGACGCGCACCCCACGACCATGTTCGGCACGCTCGCCGTGGTCGAAGCCGGTGGTGGCGGCGGCGGAGGCGGAGGGGGCAACGGCGGCGGAGGCGGACAGAACTAGCCTGGTCACCTCCGGGCGCTGTCGTGCGCCGGGGCTAGGATGGCTGGGTGAGTCTTGTACGGCCCGAAGCTTCCAGCATCCCGGATCAACCGGGGGCCTACCTCTTCCGAGACGGTGACGGCAGGGTCGTCTATGTGGGCAAGGCCACGTCGTTGCGCAAGCGTCTCGCCAACTACTGGGCGACCCCCCTGCACCCACGCACCCAGGCCATGGTGGCGTCGGCCGAGAGCGTCGAATGGATGCTCGCCTCGGGTGAGGTCGACGCCCTCATGCTCGAGTACAACCTGATCCAGTCCCACAAGCCGCGCTTCAACATCCGCTACCGCGACGACAAGTCCTATCCCTACCTGGCACTCACGGTGGGGGAGACGTGGCCCCGCGCCCAGGTGTTGCGGGGAGCCAAGCGCAAGAAGGTGCGCTATTTCGGGCCCTACGCCCACGCGTGGGCCATCCGCGACACGCTCGACGCCCTCACACGCGTGTTCCCGGTTCGCACGTGTACCAACGCGTTCTTCGACCAGCGTGCTCGGGCCAAGCGGCCGTGCCTGTACTTCGACATCGGGCGCTGCGCGGGGCCATGTGTGCCCGAGGTCTCCGGGGTCACCGAGGAGTCCTATCGCGCACACGTCGATGCCATGGCGGAGTTCCTGGCCGGCAACCCCAAGCAGGTCCTGCGCCGGCTCGAGTCCGAGATGGACGAAGCATCCCAGCGCCAGGAGTACGAGCAGGCCGCCAAGCTCCGCGACCAACTGGGCGCGGCTCGCCGCGCCATGGAATCGCAGGAGATGGTGCTGACCCAGCCCCAAGACCTGGACGTGATCGGCATGGCCGACGACGACCTCGAGGCGGAGTTCCAGGTGTTCGTGGTCCGGGGGGGCAGGGTGCTGGGACGCAAGGGCTGGGTGGTGGATCGCGTTGAAGAGCTCACGGCCGCGGAGTTGATGGCCGCCACCGTGCGACAGATCTACATGGAGCGCCAGGAGGTGCCGCCACGCGTCCTCGTGCCGGTGCTTCCCGCAGACCAGGAGGTCCTGGAAACGTGGTTGTCGCAGCGACGCGGTTCCCGGGTCCAGATCGCGGTGCCCGAACGCGGCGCCAAGCGCCGGCTCATGGAGGTCGTCACCCAGAACGCGGTGGAGGCGTTCCACCGGCACAAGCTGCGCCGGGCCTCGGACTTCGGGGCCCGTTCTCGCGCCCTCACCGACCTCGCCGATCGTCTCGGTCTCGAGCAGGCGCCGTTGCGGATCGAGTGCTACGACATCTCCAACCTGGGACCCACCGACACGGTCGGGTCCATGGTGGTGTTCGAGGACGGCCTGCCGAAGCGGTCGGATTACCGGCGTTTCCAGATCAAGGGCGTGGCCGGACAGGACGATTTCGCCTCCATGGAGGAGATGCTCCGGCGCCGGTTCACCCGCCTGCTCAAGGAACAACAGGATGCGCCGTCCGCGGGACGCCGCTTCTCCTATCCGCCCGCGCTCGTGGTCGTCGACGGTGGCCGCGGTCAGCTGAGCATGGCTTCCAAGGTGCTCACCGACCTGGGCCTGAAGATCCCGCACGTGGGTCTGGCCAAGCGCCTCGAAGAGGTCTACTTCCCCGATCATCCCGAACCGCTCCGCATCCCTCGCGGGTCGGAGGCGATCTTCGTGTTGCAGCACCTGCGGGACGAAGCGCACCGGTTCGCCATCGCCTACCACCGGCAGAAGCGTGAGAAGCGCGCCCTGGCCTCGCCGCTCGACGACATCGCCGGCGTGGGTCCCGCTCGCAAGAAGGCGCTCCTCAAGCGCTTCGGCTCGCTCACTCGCGTCCGGGGCGCCACCGTGGCCGAGATCGCCGAGACGCCCGGCATCGGACCCGAGCTGGCCGCCACGATCCACGACGCCCTCCATAGTGTCGGGGCCAACGCCGGGGTCGCCGGTATGCCCGCGGGCATCGTGTCCCAGGCTCGGGAGAGTGCATGAGCATGGCGGAGTCCAACGTGGTCCCGCTGCCGGCCGGCGACGATCAACAGCCGGCCCCGGCGTTCACCCTCATCACCGGCCTGTCGGGGGCGGGCCGTTCCGAAGCGGCCAACTCACTCGAGGATCTGGGCTTCTTCGTCGTCGACAACCTGCCGCCTGCGCTCCTGAGCAAGATGGCCGAGCTGGTCTCGCGCCCGGGCGGCCCCTCGCGGGTCGCGATCGTGGTCGATGCCCGCGGGGGCGTCTTCTTCGGCGAGCTCTCGAAAGCGCTCGACGAGCTGCGATCGGAACGGGTGGACTACCGCATCGTGTTCCTCGAAGCAGCCGACCAG
The DNA here is from genome assembly GCA_963821935.1 of uncultured Actinomycetes bacterium. GTDB lineage: Bacteria > Actinomycetota > UBA4738 > UBA4738 > HRBIN12 > JAOUEA01. The sequence continues at coordinate 283,245 of CAWGFM010000002.1, forward strand.
GACCTGGTGAACCGCTACGAAGCCACCAGACGCCGACACCCGTTGGCCCCGGCGGATCGCGTGGTGGAAGGCATCCGCAAGGAACGCCTCATGATGGAGACCCTCCGCGGCGAGGCCGACCTCATCATCGACACGTCCGATCTCACGCCGCACGATCTGCGTGACCGCATCCGCGATGCGTTCGCCGATGCTCCGCCGGAGGCCGGGCTCCAGGTCAGCGTCCAGTCGTTCGGGTTCAAGTTCGGGTCGCCACGCGACGCCGACCTGGTGTTCGACGTGCGGTTCCTGCCGAACCCGCACTGGGTAGACCAGCTGCGACCGCTGCCGGGCACCGATCCGCGTGTGCGCGAGTACGTCCACGAACAGGAGCAGTACGGCGCCTTCACCGAACGACTGCACGCGCTGCTCGACGTGGTGGTGCCCGGCTACGTCTCCGAAGGCAAGTCCTACCTCACGATCGCGGTGGGATGCACCGGCGGACGTCATCGGTCCGTCGTGGTTTCCGAGGAGCTCGGCCGGTTCCTGCGCAACCGAGGCATGCCGGTCTCGGTGAGCCACCGCGACCTCGAGCGCTCCGGCTAGCTAGTATCTCCTGCACGACGGCGCACCGCCGTGCACCCCTCGGAACCTCGCCAAGGAGCGTTCGGATCATGACCGTGAAGATCGGCATCAACGGATTCGGCCGCATCGGCCGCAACTTCTTCCGGGCCGCCAAGCAGCGCGGGCTGGACTTCGATTTCGTGGGCATCAACGACCTGGGCGACGCCGAGACCATGGCCCATCTGCTCAAGTACGACTCCGTGCATGGGCGCTACCCCGCCGAGGTGAAGGTGGGGGCCGACGGTCTGGTGGTCGACGGCGACGCCCTGCGCTTCTTCGCCGAACGTAACCCTGCGGACCTGCCCTGGAAAGAGGTGGGCGCCGAGATCGTGATCGAGTCCACGGGCATCTTCACCTCCCGCGATAAGGCCGCCGCGCACCTGGAAGCGGGCGCGCAGAAGGTCATCATCAGCGCTCCGGCCAAAGACGAGGACCTCACGGTCGTGCTGGGTGTCAACGACGACGCATACGACCCCGCCACCCACCACGTCATCTCGAACGCTTCCTGCACCACGAACTGCGTGGCGCCCATGGCGAAGGTCATCGACGACGCCTTCGGCATCGAGCAGGGTTTCATGACCACCGTGCACGCCTACACGAACGACCAGAGCATCCTGGATCTGCCGCACAGCGATCTGCGCCGCGCGCGGGCCGCCGCGGTCAACATCATCCCCACGTCCACCGGCGCCGCGAAGGCCACGGGCCTCGTCCTGCCGCACCTGCAGGGCAAGCTCGACGGCATGGCCATGCGCGTGCCGGTGCCCGACGGATCGGTGACCGACCTCGTCGCCACCGTCAGCCGCGAGGTCACCGTGGATGAGGTCAACGCGGCGTTCGCGGCGGCGGCCACCGAGGGGCCGTTGGCGGACAAGCTCGTGTACACCGACGACCCCATCGTCTCCTCCGACATCGTGGGCTCGCAGGCGTCCTGCACCTTCGACGCGGCCTCCACCATGGTCATGGGCAACGTCGTCAAGACCATCGGCTGGTACGACAACGAATGGGGCTACTCCAACCGCCTGGTCGACCTGGCGTCGCTCGTCGCGTCGAAGCTGTGACGCTTCGCACCCTCGGCAACCTCGGTGATGTGGCCGGCCTGGTCGTCTTCGACCGCGTCGATCTCAACGTTCCCTTGGAAGGCGGAGCGGTGGCCGATGACGCTCGCATCCGGGGGGTGCTGCCCACGATCGCTGAGCTCCGTCACCGCGGCGCTCGGGTGGTGCTGGCGTCACACCTCGGACGTCCCAAGGGACAGGTCGCCGAGGGCCTGCGATTGGCTCCGGTGGGTGAGCGCCTCGCCGAGCTCGTGGGCGAGCCGGTCAGCATCCTCGATCGGACGGCGCCCAGTGAGCTGCCCGACGCACCGATCGTGCTCCTGGAGAACCTGCGGTTCGAGCCTGGGGAGGAGTCCGATGATCCCGCCTTCGCGGGACGCTTGGCCGAGCTGGTCGACGCCTACGTCGACGACGCCTTCGGCGCCGCGCATCGAGCACATGCGAGCGTGTCGGCCCTGCCCGAGCTCATGGTGGCCAGCGGCCGGCCGGCGGTCGCGGGGCTCCTCATGCAGCGCGAGGTCGAGGTCCTGAGCGGCCTCCTCCACGATCCCGCCAGGCCGTACCTCGCGATCCTGGGCGGCGCCAAGGTCTCGGACAAACTCGGGGTCATCGAGGCGTTGATCGAGCGGGTCGACACCTTGTTGATCGGCGGCGCCATGGCGTCCACGCTGCTGGCCGCCGACGGCGGATCGGTCGGCGCGAGCCTCGTGGAGACGGACCGCTTCGTCGAGGTCCGAGCGGCGCGAGCGCTCGCCGCGGATCGCGGCGTGGGCATCGAGCTCCCGACCGACGTGGTGGCCGCTCGGGCCATCGCCGACGACGTCGACGTATCGATCGTGCCCGCCGGAGACATCCCCGACGGGCTGAGGGGTCTCGACATCGGACCGGACACCGTGCGCCGCTTCGCGGAGGCGATCGGTCAGGCCAAGACCGTGCTCTGGAACGGCCCCATGGGTGTCTTCGAGCTCGAGCCCTTCAGCGGCGGGACGCGGGGGGTCGCGGAGGCCGTGGCCCGTGCCAACGCGTTCAGCGTGGTGGGTGGGGGAGACTCGCTGCTCGCCGTGAAGCGCGCCGGTCTGCAGGACGGCTTCGATCATCTTTCCACGGGCGGTGGCGCCTCGTTGGAGTTCCTGGAAGGCCGCGCCCTGCCGGGCATCGCGATCTTGGAGGACTGAACCGATGGCCGAGCGACGACCGATCATCGCGGCGAATTGGAAGATGCACAAGACGCATCTGGAGGCGATCCAGTCGGTGCAGAAGCTCAGCTACCTGCTCGACCACGATGATGCCGAGCGGGTCGAGGTCGTCATCTGCCCGCCATCCACCGCCCTGCGATCGGTGGAGACGCTCATGTCATCGGACAAGCTCCCCTACGGCCTCGGCGCACAGAACGTCTACCACGAAGACTCCGGCGCGTTCACCGGCGAGGTGTCGCCACCCATGCTGGCGGCCCTGAAGGTGGAATACGTGATCGTGGGCCATTCCGAGCGACGCCAGCTGTTCGGCGAGGACGACCTGGTGGTCAACCAGAAGGTGCGAGCCGTCATCAAGCACGGCATGACACCGATCCTGTGCGTGGGGGAAACGCTCGAGGAACGCGAGGCCGATGGCACCGACACCAAGGTCACCCAGCAGATCCGCCGAGGGTTCGACAAGGTTGAAGGTGCGGACGCAACCACCGCGGTGGTTGCCTACGAGCCGATCTGGGCCATCGGCACGGGCCGCAACGCCGAGCCCGCGGACGCCGGCCGCGTGGTCGACGTCATCCGCTCCGCCCTGTCCGAGCGCTTCGACGACGCTGTGGCCCAGGCGGTCCGGGTGCAGTACGGCGGCAGCGTCAAGCCGGGGAACATCCGTGAGTTCATGGCCCACCCACAGATCGACGGCGCGCTGGTCGGCGGTGCCAGCCTCGAACCAGAGGACCTCGCGCTCATCGTGAAGTATCGCTAGGAGGACCGATTGCACACCTTCCTCTACGTCTGCCTCGACGGCCTGGGCGACGATCCGATCCCCGAGCTCGATGGCCGGACACCCCTGGAAGCCGCAGCGACCCCGAACCTCGATGCGCTCGCACACCGAGGCCGCACCGGATCGGTCATCACGGTGGGCGAGGGCATCGCCCCGGAATCCGACATCGGCGTCTTCGGGATCCTCGGCTATGCCCCGCAGGATGAGCACCCCGGCCGCGGCATCTTGGAGGCCATGGGCATCGGCATGGATGTGCGTGACGGCGATCTCGCGTACCGCATCAACTTCGCCACCGGGGACGGCTCCGAGATCGTGGACCGCCGCGTGGGCCGGGACCTGTCCTCGGAGGAATCCCGTGCCCTCGCCGACGAGGTCGAGGGAAGGACTGGATCTGCCGGGCGCGGCGTTCGACCTGCAAGCCACGGTCGAGCATCGGGGTGCCCTGGTGATCCGCACCGACGACGGCACGGCGCTGTCGGCCAACGTCACCAACACGGACCCCGCGTACCGGCGTGAAGGGCATCTGGGCGTGGCCCTGCAGACGTTCGACCCCGTGGTGGCGCTCGCCGAGCCCCTCGAGGATTCCGATGCTGCCAGACGTGCCGCCGATCTGACGAACGCGTTCGTCCAGGGATCGGCGCCCATCATGGACGCTTCCGAGGTCAATCGGCGACGCCGGGCACGGGGTCAGCTCGCCGGTAACCTCATCCTGACCCGAGACGGCGGTGATCATCTGCCGAGGCTGCAACCCATCGAGGAACGGTTCGGGATGCCGTGGGGGTGCTTCGTCGAGATGCCGGTCGAACGCGGCATCGCGATCGCCTTGGGGATGCAGCCGGTCGACGCACCTCGGCTCGACGCCGTGGGCTTCGGACCTACGGCCGAGGAGCGGTACGCGGACTGGGCGAGGCTGGCCTCCGATGCGCTCGGGGGATTCCAGGCGTTGTACATCCACATCAAGGGCCCGGATGTGCCCGCCCACGACGGGCGTGCCCTGGACAAGCGCGACGTGATCACGGCGATCGACCGGGGCTTCTTCGCGGAGGTCCTGCCTCGATTGGACAGCCGCACCGTCGTCGCTGTCACCGCGGACCATGCCACCTCGTGTGTTCGGAAAGCGCACACCGCCGACCCCGTGCCGCTGCTCGTCAGCGGCGGTCCCATCCGTCCCGACGGCTCGAACTCCTTCGGGGAAGCGGCCTGCCGGGACGGATCGCTCGGCACCCTGCTCGGCCCGCAGATCCTGCCCGAGCTCATGTCGATCCTGGTCCAGTAGAACTCGAACCCCGGATGGGTTCATCGTCGTATACTCCTGCGGGCGATTCCGCCGGTCACTGATCGTGGTTTGGTCGAGGCGGAACCGGGTAGATCGCTGCAGCAGCAGCTGGAGAGAGGGGCGGCGTGTCGCAGACCCACCTCGAACCTGAGGCCGTTGACGAAGACGCAGCGTTCTCAGAACCGGTACCGGCAGGCGACATCATCGGGCGTTCGCCCAGCCAGATCTTCTGGCGACGATTCCGCAAGGACAAGCTTGCGTTCGCCGGTGTCATAATTCTCACCATCATCGTGGCGTTGGCGCTGGCAGCGCCGCTGTTCGCCAGGCTGGTCGGCCACCCCGTCGACGCGCAATACGTCTTCGAGATGACGACTCCGGGCGGTGTACCCCTTGGGCCCACGACCAGCAACGAGGCGGGCGTGTTCCTCTTCGGAGCTGACGGGACGGCACGGGATCTGTTCGTTCGCGTGCTCTACGGAGCCCAGACATCGCTCATCGTGGCCCTCACCGCGACCGGCATCGAGCTCCTGCTCGGCGTCACGCTGGGCATCATGGCGGGCTTCTACCGGGGCAAGGTCGACACGTTCATCTCCGGGCTGACTGACATCTTCTTCTCGCTTCCGGTGCTGCTGCTCATGCTGGGCATCGTCGGTGCGTGTGGCGCGCAGCCGCCGGGGCAGGAATGCCTGGCCGGCTTGCTGCAACCCGGGCGAGGGCTGATCGCGTTCGTGATCGGCGTGTTCGGGTGGCCGTACCTGGCGCGCATCGTCCGGGGCCAGGTCCTGTCGATCCGCGAGAAGGAGTTCGTCGAGGCGTCACGGTCGTTGGGCGCTTCCAATCGCAGGATCATGTTCAGGGAGATCCTGCCCAATGTGCTCGCACCGATCATCGTTTACACGACGCTGATCATCCCCACGAACATCTTGCTCGAGGCCTCGCTCTCGTTCCTGGGCCTCGGCGTGCCGCCCTCGATCCCGTCGTGGGGTGCGGCCCTCAACGAGGCGACGTCCTACTACCGGGTTGCGTGGTGGATGATGCTGTTCCCGGGCCTGTTCCTGTTCGCGACCACGCTCGCGTTCAACCTGGTCGGAGACGGTCTGCGGGATGCGTTCGATCCCAAGACCGCCTGATGTGCGTACACGAGTCGTAAGGATGATCCGTTTTTCGGAACGGGAGAGACATGAAGGGGGCACGATGAGTAAGAAGCTTCGGTATGGCGCGATCGTCGCCGTATTGGCGATCGTCGCCGCTGCGTGCGGCGGCGACTCGACGAGCGGCGATACCACCGGCGCGACCGGTGACACGGGCGCAGAGCCAGTCGCCGGCGGCACGCTGAGGGTCGGCTTCGACGGAGGGTCGGACTTCTTCTACGGCATGAACCCGTCGGCCGAGTACTACTCGCTGTCGTGGGAGTTCCTGCGCGCTGGTTTGGCACGCACCCTGCTTTCGTACAGCGGCACGCCGGGCACCGAGGGCGGCAACGAGACGCTGCCCGACCTGGCGGCCGATCAGCCTGAGGTTTCCGCCGACGGCCTGACCTACACCTTCACGCTGAAGGACGGCATCATGTTCGGCGATCCGCTGAACCGTCCGATCGTGGCTGACGACTTCGTGACCGCGGTCAACCGTGTCGCGGACCCGGAGGCATCCTCTGGTGGCTACTGGTTCTACTACGCCGGTGTGATCAAGGGCTTCCAGGAGGCCTACGACGACCCGAAGCTTGAAGAGGTCAGCGGCGTCAAGGCACATCGACGACACGACCGTCGAGTTCACCCTGGAAGAGCCGATCGGCGCTTTCCCGTACCTGGTCGCCATGCCGGCGATGGCTCCGCTGCCCGAGGAACTGGTCAAGGCGCACCCGAAGGACATCGGGCAGTTCCTCGTTTCCTCCGGTCCCTACCAGTGGGAGGGCATGGCGGACATCGACATCGAGGGCCAGACCCCTCCGACGGGAATGGACATCGGGAAGTCCTACGTGCTGGAGCGCAACCCCGCATGGGACAAGGCAACCGATGACCTTCGCCCCGCCTACCTCGATCGCATCGAGGTCCAGGTCGGCGGCGAGGTGCAGGATCTGCTCGACAAGGTCGACGCGGGCGCGCTCGACATCTGCATGACCTGCCTGGGTACGGCCACCACGTTGCAGCAGTACCACGCCGACCCCGCGCTGGAAGACCGGATCAAGGTCTATCCGAGCGACGGCATCACCTATACGGGGCTGAACGTGTTCCAGCCACCGATGGACGACATCCACATCCGGAAGGCCATCAACTGGGTCATCGACCGGGCGGCGCTCCTGCGGCTGATCGGTGGACCGGACCAGGGCGAGATCACGAGCCACTTCATCCCTCCGTCGATGCTGGGCGGGCTCGGACAGGACTACAACCCATATGGAACCCCGGACGAGCGCGGTGATGTGGCCAAGGCCATGGAGGAGATGAAGCAGTCCAAGTACGACACCGATCAAGACGGCATGTGCGACGCACCCGAGTGCACCTTCGATGCCTTGACGGTCACCGACGACGACGACGCGATCAAGACGTTGGAGACCATGTCGGCGAGCATCGAGAAGATCGGCATGAGCATGAACATCAAGACGCTCAACTACAATGCCGTCGTACAGAAGTGCGCCACGCTGGCTGCTCACCAGGCGTTCTGTCAGGCAGCCTGGGGCAAGGACTTCGCCAGTGCCTTCACGTACTTCGACCCGCTGCTCAATGGGGGCGAGAACGGCTCCAACTACGCGTTCTTGGGCACGACCGAAGCCGACCTGGAGAAGTACGGCTACACCGTCCCAGCCGACGGTATCCCGACGATCGATGCTGAGATCGACGAGTGCTGGGCGCTGGCCTTGGATGAGGCCAACCAGTGCTGGGCCGACCTGGACAAGATGGTGATGGAGGAGATCGTGCCGGTCGTCCCGCGCCGGTTCTCCAACCAGATCGACATCCTGGGTGAGAACATCGCGAACTACTCGTTCGACCAGTTCGCTGGGATGGGTGCGCTCGACCACTACTCCATGGTCGATACAGCCGCCTGATCCCACGATTCGAAGGTGAAGAGGAGCGGGGCTTCGACCTCGCTCCTCTTCCCGCACAACGGGGGCGGGAGCACATGGGCAGATACCTGATCCGGCGGACGCTGTTCATGCTGCTGGTGCTCTGGGTCATCTCCGTCCTGACGTTCTTGGTCTTCGTCAAGTTGCCACCCGGTGATCCCGCCAGGCGGCTCGCGGGCAGGTCGGGCACGCCTGAGGTGATCGAACTCATCCAGGAGCGACTGGGCCTCAACGACTCGCTCCCCACGCAGTACGCGCGGTTCGCCAAGGGACTGGTTCCCTGGCCGGGGTTGTGGCTCAACGAGGAGGTCTACTTCTCCTACGCCAACAACGTTCCCGTCAAGTCGGAGCTGATCGAACGGGTGCCGATCAGCGTGACGCTCATGGTCGGCGGCGTCGTCCTCTGGCTCCTCATCGGCATCCCCACCGGCATCGTGTCGGCGGTGAAACGACGATCCCTCGCCGACAGGAGCGCGATGCTGTTCGCGCTCATCGGAGTGTCCCTGCCCAGCTTCTGGCTGGGGATGGTCCTGATCTACGTGTTCTTCTACCGACTCGGGTGGGCTCCACCGACGGGGCTGGAGATCGGCTCCTCACTCTGGCAATCCATCTTCCAAGGCAAGTTCCTGCTGGCCTGGATCACCCTGGCGGTGACCTCTGCGGCGTTCTACGCCCGCATGGTCCGCGGGAACATGCTCGAGGTCCTCAGCGAGGACTACACGCGGACCGCCAGGGCCAAAGGTCTGTCTGAGCGCCGTGTCGTGTACAAGCACGGGTTGCGGGCGGCGCTGACACCGGTGGTGACCATGGTCGGCCTCGACATTGCGTTCTTGCTCGGTGGTGCCGTCATCGTGGAGCAGGTGTTCCTGCTGCCGGGACTCGGCATCTACGCACTCCAGTCCCTGCTCAGCACCAACTATCCCGGGGTCATGGCCGTGACGATCGTCGGGGCGCTGTTCATCGTCACGGCCAACCTGGTCGTCGACGTCATCTATGCGGCGCTCGACCCGCGCGTGCGCTACAGCTAGCCGTCGACAGGAGGAACCCGTGCCCGATCCGCTGCTGGACGTGTCCGACCTCCGCGTGAAGTTCAAGACCGACGACGGCGTCGTCCGGGCGGTCGATGGGGTGTCCTTTTCGATCATGCCTGGCGAGACACTCGGCGTCGTGGGGGAGTCAGGTTCGGGCAAGTCGGTGAGCTCCCTGGCGATCATGGGCCTGGTCAACCGCAAGCAGGCCGACGTGACCGGATCGATCACGTTCAAGGGCCAGGACCTGTTGACCTTGCCGAACGACGAGATGCGTGACATCCGTGGCAAGCAGATCTCCATGATCTTCCAGGACCCCATGACATCGCTGCACCCGTACTACCGGGTGGGCGACCAGATCTCCGAGTCCATCCTGGAGCACGAGGACGTTTCCAAAAAGGATGCGGGCAAGCGAGCGGTGGAGATGCTGGGCCTGGTCGGCATCCCCCGCCCAGACGAGCGTGCTCGGCAGTACCCACACGAGTTCTCCGGCGGTATGCGCCAACGGGCCATGATCGCCATGGCGCTGTCCCTCAACCCGGACCTGCTCATCGCGGACGAGCCAACGACCGCCCTCGACGTCACCGTGCAGGCACAGATCCTGAACCTGATCGACAAGCTGAAGGACGAGTTCGACACGGCCGTCATGATCATCACGCACGACCTGGGCGTCGTCGCCGAGTACTGCGACAACATCCAGGTGATGTACGCCGGCAGGATCGTGGAATCCGGCAACACCGACGACATCTACTACCAGCCGCACCACCCCTACACCTGGGGGTTGCTCCAGTCCATCCCACGATTGGACGAGGTCGAGGACCGGCTCACGCCCATCAAAGGCCTGCCGCCCTCCCTCATCAACCTTCCCCAAGGGTTGCTCGTTCTCACCTCGTTGTCCGTACCGGTTCGATCGATGCGTCGAGGAGGAGCCGCTCCTGGTGCCGACCGACGGACACCATGCCGACGCGTGTTTCCTGACCCTCGAGCAGAAGGAGACCGTCGTGCGCGAACAGACGGTGGTGAGGCAGTGAGCGCCCAAGCGGTCGCCGGCGAGCCCGAGGCCACCCCGCGCGCCGGCGAACCACTCATCAGGATCGCGGGGTTGAAGAAGTACTTTCCGATCACCCGTGGCATCCTGATCCAGAGGCACATCGGCGACGTGCACGCCGTGGATGGGGTCGATCTGGAGGTCTATCCGGGCGAAACCGTGGGTCTGGTGGGCGAAACGGGGTGCGGCAAGTCCACGCTGGCCCGGGTCGTCATGCGGCTCTACGAAGCCACCGAGGGCACGATCGAGTTCGACGGGAACGACATCACGCACCTGAAGGGCGGTGACCTTCGTGATCTTCGCCGGGACATGCAGATGGTGTTCCAGGACCCCTACGCGTCCCTGAACCCTCGCAAGACGGTGGGCTCGATCGTGAATGAGCCGTTCCAGCTCCACGGCACCGTCGAGCGCAACAAGCGCAAGGCCACCGTGCAGGAGCTGATGGAGCTCGTCGGCCTCAACCCCGAGCACTACAACCGCTACCCGCACGAGTTCTCGGGCGGCCAGCGGCAACGGATCGGCGTCGCCAGAGCGCTGGCGCTGAGGCCCAGGCTCATCGTGGCCGACGAGCCGGTCTCGGCATTGGACGTCTCGGTGCAGGCACAGATCCTGAACCTGCTGTCGGACCTGCAGGGTGAGTTCAATCTGACCTACCTGTTCATCGCGCACGACCTGTCCGTGGTCAAGCACGTGTCCGACCGGGTCGCCGTCATGTACCTGGGCAAGATCGCGGAGATCGCCGACGGCGAGACCCTTTATCGCCACCCCCGTCACCCGTACACCGGTGCGCTGCTGTCCGCCGTGCCGGTCGCCGATCCGCGGTTGGCCAAGGAGAAGCAGCACATCGTGTTGGAGGGGGACGTGCCCTCACCCATCGACCCACCGTCGGGCTGCCGGTTCCACCCTCGGTGTCCGCAGACGAAGAAGCTGGCCAAAGCCGAAGGACGCACGGACGGGGTCGAGCCGCGTTGCCGGGAGGAAGTGCCCGAGCTACGGGCCTTCGAGGAAGGTCAACTCGCCGCGTGTCACTTCCCGCTCGAGGAATCTATCATCGCTTCCAGGGGCGACTGACGCCCTCCTCGTCCGTCCTCCCCGACACCGGAGATCACATGCTGAATACCGTCATCATCGTCATCGACGTCATCGCCGCCCTGTTCCTCATCCTCACGATCCTGCTGCACTCCGGACGGGGAAGCGGCCTGTCCGACATGTTCGGTGGCTCTTCCTCGTTGTCCGGCGGTACGGCGCTGGAGCGAACGCTCGACCGTCTCACCGTCGTGTCGGGCGTCATCTTCGGCCTGTGCACGTTCTGGCTCGCCTGGAAGTGGAACCCGTAGAGCGAGCGATCGACGTGGGAGGGGGCTTACCCCCCGCCCGGCACAACCCGGTTGCTAGAATCCACGACCACGTCGGAGTGGCGGAATACGGTAGACGCGCTAGGTTGAGGGCCTAGTCCCCTTCACGGGGGGTGGGGGTTCAAGTCCCCCCTCCGACACCAGCTGACCTGCGAGAATGGATAGTGGCCCCGAGCGTGCGCCCCCTCGGGGCCTACTCATTCCCCCAATATTCCCCCAGGACCCTCATCCGTGGTCCCGCCCCAGGATCGCCCCCACCTGTTCCGCCGCATCCGTCGTGGCCTCCGTGGTGTCGTGGGTGTAGATGTTGCCCGTCGTGGCGATCGAGGAGTGCCCGAGCTGGCGAGACACCACGTCGAGCCTGACACCAGCACCCAAGGCAAGCTCGGCGTAGGTGTGGCGTGCGGCATGCAGCGGGATGTCTGGGACTCCGGCATCGCGGGCGAGTCCCTGCCACCGCGACCGCAGGGTGTCCGGGTGGATCACCATCCCATCGGGTTCGGTCACCACCCACTCCGAGGCGATACCGACACCGCCATCGACCTTCCACGCTGGCCCGAACGCCAGCCGCTCGACCGACGTTGGGCCTGTCGATCGCCGTCGCCTCAGGCGGGCGTGCCCTGGGCACGATCCTCGTCGAGGCCGGAGAGGTGCTGTACCTAGCGCTGGAGGACAGCCCCCGCCGATTGCAGTCGCGGCTGAGGTCGCTGCTGGAGGCCGAACCCGCGCCGGACGGGCTGCACATCGAGACGGACTGGCCGCGCATGGACGAGGGCGGTGCCGACCGTATGGAAGCCTGGCTCGACGAACACCCCGAGGCGCGGCTGGTGATCGTCGACGTGTGGCCCCGCATCCGGCCACGGGGAGGGAAAAGCACCGACTACTTCTCCGTGGACTACGACGGAGCCGCGCGGCTTCAGGGCATCGCCCTGGCTCGTGGGATCGCGGTCGTGGCGCTCATGCACACCCGGAAGGCGGAAGCAGCCGACTTCGTGGAGACCGTGCAGGGCACGTTCGGCACCGCCGCAGCCGCAGACACGATCATCGTGGTGAAGCGCAGCCGAGGACAGGCCGATGCCACGCTGCACGTCACCGGGCGCGACGTATCCGAACAGGAGCTAGCACTCAGGTTCACGCCGTCCGTCGGGGCGTGGGGCGCTGATGGGCGATGCCGCTGAGTACGCGATCGGTGAGACCCGCAAGGAGCTGCTGGACGCCGTGCGTGCCCACGGCTCCCTGACGCCGAAGCAGGCATCCGAGATCGCCTCGGTGGAGTACGGGTTGGCGAAGACGACCCTGTGGCGGATGGCGAAGGACGGCCAGCTGCTCGCCGACGGTGGCCGTTACCGCCTACCCCCTGTTACCCCTGTAACCGAGTCACCCACAGGGTGACAGCGGTAACACCCCCCTATGGGGGCAGTCATGAACCGCACGGCTGCTGCCGCTCGTAGCGATGCGCTGTTCGCACTCAGCCGCCAAGCGACGATTCGCCGTCATCGATGCGGATTGGCGAGCAGCTGTGGAGTTGGCAGCGTGAACCGAGCCTGGCCTCGTGTGCCTCTAGTCGATGGGGTCGGGCACATCGGGCAGGGGACGCATGGAGTCGTCGTAGAGCGCGTTGACTTGGTACAGGCCGTCTCTACCCTCGACCTGCTTCATCTCGCCTATCGACTCACCCAGTATCTGCTCGAAGTCGTAGACGAAGGTCTTGCCGTCGCTAGACGTGATCTCCAGGCATCTCCATACGTCCATACCGGGTTCTTACCCGGCGGCGGCCTCCGAAACTCCCGCAACGGCGACTACCGCCCGACAGTTCCCACACGTCCAGCACGTCAGCGCGTAGACCCACGTTCCGTGCGTGAACATGCCGGACTTGATCATGTGGTCGGACCCACATTCGGGGCAGATGGGCGGATCGTACATGCCCTTCCTTCGACCCCATCCCAACACGGGTTGATAGGACAACCGACCCATGAACCGATCCCAGCACCCCACCCCATGACCACCCGAATTAGGGGCGTGAGCGTGCAGCAGGTGCCCCCAGGGGGGAGGGGTGCCCGCGCAAGAAGGAGACGTAAACAGGACCGGAGTCAGGGGTCACTCGCCTTCCGTACGGGTCTGGGACTTTTGGGTTCGGGAGAGAGGAATAGCCGCTGACCTGCCGGTTCGAGCAACTCCCCGCCTAATTCCTTGACCGGACCGACACGCTATAAGGGATGGATACCAGCACAGTTCCTACCCGTCGCCAGGCCGCGTCGCAGGCTCGCGTTTCGCGCTTCTCGGTCCGGTTGTCCTTTTCCGAGCAGCCCGAAGTGGCCAAACGCCTCGAACGAGCGGCGGCGGATGAAGGTCTCTCGGTCAGCGCAGCTACGAGATGCGCGATCAGGTACTGGCTAGGCGATTGGCAGCCTGACGACGAGGACGACGAGTGAGCGAACTCGAACAATCTGCCAACCATGAGGCCTCGCACGCCGTGGCTGCCGTGCTGCTGCGGCACCGGGTCGACCTTGTGAGCATCCGGCCCACCGATCGACACCTCGGCATCGTGTTCTCTCGCTACTCAGCGTCCGAATCCGGAAAGCTCGGCGGGCCGATCTCACTCTACCAGCCGGTCTCCGTCTGCACGTCGGACGAGGTGCATCGTGCTGTTGGCAGGATGGCAGGGGGAACTCCTCACGCTCACGTCGGGATACTCGCAAGGCTCCGACGAGGACGATGCCGCTGCGCTCGCTCACGTGGAGCGGTTGAGTGGTGAGCTGGTGCCGTCGACTCTCAGCCGCCATGAGCAACGACTGCTGGCGGCGGCTGAGCATGGACCTGTCCCGAAGGGCGATGAGGCGGCGGCTCTGGGACTGGCACTCGCCGTGGCATCCGACGACGGAGAGGCGTGCGCGTACCTGTACTGGCTGCGAGCGCTCACGGCTCGGTTCGTCTGGTCCACACGGTTCCGCTCGATGGTCGATCGACTCGTTCCACCGCTCATGGCCCAAGGAGTGCTCAGTCGTCGACAGGTGCGGGCGATCCTGCTGGATGGAGAACGACACGATCGTAGGAGCGTGACGTAGCAGCCAGAGTTGGACCACGTCCGCGACGGATCCAACGCGAATCACTGCAGTGGTCGGGCGGTCATGTGCCCATCCATTCGGCGGACATCAACACGTACGCATTTTGCATGTTGAGCGCGTGAGCCTGTAGGCCGTACGTTCAGCCGCATATGCGCACTGAGAATGGGGAGCGGGGACACAGAGACACTCTCGTGCCAGACAACCTGGACGCGTAGGGATCAAGCCGGCAGGGACGGAGCTCCACCGGGAGGCCCTAGTCGTCCTATTGAAGCGGACCCTGGGCTCCCCCCATGGGTCCTCACTCCGAGGCGGCCCCATGGCCGCCTTCGGGGTGCATGAAAAACCTGTGCCGCTCGAGCTCGTGTGAGGGAGTTCTCCCCTGGTGCTCAAGGTCGAATGGTCCGAAAAGGTCGAGGAACTTCGCGAGTACGCCGACGCGGTCGCGTGGCAGTCATAACGATCTTGGAGATCGGCAGAGCCACGACCTAGAGCAGGGCCAGGAGAGTGACGACTGAAAAGAGGAACGTCGTTCCCAGGACACCTCGCGGGTGTTCGCTGCGAGTAGACATAGATCAGGCGCGTTGGAGGGCCCAGGGCTTCGGCCCAGGCCCACGAATCGTTTGAGTGCCCCCCCATTGGGTTCGCGGCGTCAGGTCCGAAGCCCCGGCTCGCCGCGCACTCAAACGATTCCCGTCACATCTTGAGTCCATGACGGCCAACAAAGTCAACACGCCAATGACGTACACGCCCGACCGCCGTGCCACCACTACGCGCAGCTTTCGAGCCCCGAGCAGACCTAGGATGCCTTCAGAACGTCCCCCAGCAGGCCGATACTTCCCCCATGGAGAAGTCCTTCCGTCCGCTTCGGATGCTTGGAGCGGTGACGGCCTTGCTCGCGGGGTTGTTCATCACCGCCTTGGCCGTGGAGATCTTCTTCGAGGAGTACATTGACCTCGTCCAATACCGAACGCATACGACCTCCTACGGCTGGGGCATCCTCGCTCGGATGTTGGCCAGGGTCGCGATCGCAGGCGGCCTCTTCTGGGCGATCGCCCGTCTCGGTGGATCGAAGCCGCTGCCTCGCCTCGGTCGGTATCACCTGACCAAGCTCGACACTCCTCCACCACCCCTCTGAGGGGTCAGTGCTTGGGGGGAGTTCGGCGATTTGTCGCGCCAAGGCCGCTGGCTTTCCGATCTACGCCGACGTGGCCGTCCGCGCAGGACACCTCAAGACGCGGGAGCTGACGGTGTGACGAGGCCGTCGCTAGAGCACGCCCATGACGGTCATCGGCTCCACACGAACCCCGGCGGCATCGGGTCACATGCACTTCTCGCCGCCAGACGCATCCTCCTGATCCGTGGTTGCGCTGCCGGTGCACTGATCTTGTTGTTCGTCTCGAATGGGTCGGTGGCGAGGTTGTAGAACTCTGCGCCCCCGTCCCCGTAGCGGACGTAGACGCGATCCCTCTGACGCCAGCCGCAGTAGGCAGGGCGATTCGACGTTGACTCGCCTCCACTGGTCGCTTCAAGGACGAAACCAGATCTCGTTGAGGGGTTGAGCAGAGACTGGCCAGCAAGCCCGGGGAAGGATAAGCCCGTCACGTCCTCAATCGTCGAGGCAATGTCGATGTTGAGCGCAAGCCGCCCATCGACCATGTGGCGACCGATCACTCCGTCCATCCGCGCGACCATCGGGATGCGAGTCGCGGCGTCGTAGGGCTGCCCCTTGCCCGTCGCCCGATGCTCCCCCCACATGTAACCGTTGTCCGAGGCGAACACGACCAGCGTTTGGGACAGTCGGCCCGTATCGGCCAGCGCGTCGATCGTCTGGGCGACAAGGTCGTCGAGGGATCCGATTATCGCGCAAGCCCTCCGGCGGCTCGTGTCAACCTGTCGTCGCCTGGCAAAATCCCACGCCGGGTAGGCCAGCCACCTGGGAGCGTTCTGAGGTAGCCGGTTGTAGGACGGTGGTCGATAGGCCGGGAGAGAATCGCAGCTGCCCTCGTCGCGAGGTGGAGCGATGAAAGGCGTATGCATCCCGTAGGGCGCGACATAAGCGAACAGCGGTTCGTCGGGGTCTGCCGAACGGATGAAGGCGTCGGCCTCGTCCGCAATCACGTCGGTCGAGTAATCGGCGGCGCGCTCACCATGATGTTCGATCGTGCCGTTCCGGACGAGGTCGTAGTCGTAGTAGCCCGGCTCATCGAATGCAACCCAGTGATCCCAACCCGGCGGGACATGACCGGCCGGAGCGTCATTCTCGTAGCCGTTCAAGTACTTGCCGATCAGGCCGGTTCGATACCCCGCGTTGTCGAGCCAGGTCGCGAGGTTCGACTGCTCCCCGCCGTTCGCCTCGAACGAGTACCAGCCCCCGGTCGGCGGTCCGTTGCTCCAGACGCCGGTCGAGTGGGCGTACTGGCCGCGAAGCAGCGAGGCACGAGACGGGCAGCACAACGACGTAGGAACCATCGCGTTCGAGTACCGGACTCCTCGGTCAACGAGGAGGTCTTGCAGTTGCGGCATCCGCCTGAGGGTGTCCCATCGCTGGTCGTCCGTCAGGATGATGACGATGTTCGGTTGAGCTGTCTGCGCCTTCGCCGGAGGCCCTGCCTCGATAGACAGCAGGACCGTCAACAGGACCGCCGCGCTGACGATGGCCTTACCTCGCGGGTTGTTCACCGCGTCAACCTAGCCTATGGAGCTAGGCATCCGAGTAGGCGTCGCTCCGCTGAGGCTTCGTGCGCCGGGCGTTGGGTAAGAGCCATCCATGAGGATCGGGAACTGGGAGATCAGGCCGCTTGGAGGCGGGCTGGGCTGCTTCACGATGATCCTGATCTCTATCATCGCCTCACTCTTGCTGACGGTTCTACTCAACCTCGTGCTTCGTGGATAGGTGGTGCTGGGTCACGGGCTTGGTGCATGACCTCCGCAGCGGGTGAGCACGCTAGTTGGATGCGTCAGGACCTTCCATCTCGATCACCTGACGGATCTGTCCAAGGCTCGCGTTGCACGACGTGCCCGCAGTCCCGACAGACCACCCGGCGTCCGGACTCCGTCGATCAGCGAGCAGGTGCTCACCAGGAAATCCGATCCGCAGTGCGAGCAAAGGCTCCCTCTTGGTGTGTCGTCGGACCAAGGGCGGGCTTGAGGGCGAGCGGCCCTACTTCGGCACTCTCCACGGCTTCCGATGCCACCAGTTCTCATCGGCCCACGACTCGATCTCGGTCTGGTCCCACATGCGGTGGATACCCACCATGTGCGGGCAGGGGAACACATCTGAGATCGAGATCTGATCCACCCGCTGTCGGCTGACGCCGAGGAACGCGGCCACGTCGGAGGTAACGCACGTGCCCGCTGGACGGTTGGTCAATCTCGGCTGACTCAGGCATTGGCTGGACTTGTAGGCAGCACGTCGCAGTTTGCGGCCCGAAGGTCACGAAGCGCAGGATGCGTTCATGGAGATCCCCGAGACCAGGTACGCGAAGACCGCCGACGGCGTTCATATCGCATACCAGTTCCTCGGCGACGGCCCGGTCGATCTCGTGGTCGTTGCGACCGGCCTCGCTCTGGGGGAGGTCTGGCGAGGTCGGAGGTCCGGTTCCTTCCTGCACCGGCTTGCCTCGTTCAGCCGGCTCATCCTGTTCGACGGCCGCGGCATGGGGCTGTCCGACCACGTCCTTGAGCGGGAGCAGCTCCTCACCCTCGAGAGCAGGATGGAAGATGTCCGTGCTGTCATGGACACGGTCGATTCGACTCGCGCCACCTTGCTGGGGCTCGATTCTGGCTTCGGTGTCGCCGCGATGTTCGCTGCGACCCTTCCCGAGCGCACCGCCGGGCTGATCGCCTACGGTGCCTCAGCTCGAATGGGGTGGGCGCCCGACTACCCCATCGGCCTTTCGGACAACGAACTCGAAGCCGACATCGCGGAGATCGAGAGCGGCTGGGGAACGGACAAGTTTGCGAAATCGTGGGTGGAGGTATTGCATCCCAGCGCTCGAGAGGATGCTGCAGAAATCGCAGACTTCGCGGCTTACATGCGCGGACTCGGTGGACCCGGAGATGCTGCCCTCTGGAGCCGCCTTGACGAAGAACTCGACTTCCGTGATCTCCTGCCCTCGATCCGCGTTCCCACCCTGGTGATCCATCGTCGTGAAGACCGCGCGACGCCCTTCGAGCACGGCCGGTACCTGGCGGAACACATCCCCGGCGCAGAGCTGGTGGAACTGCCGGGGGACGTTCACATGTGGGACGTGGGCGACGACATCCCGTCCACGGTCGAGCGATTCGTCTCGACGATCCACCAAGAGGAGGTCGAGCTCGATCGTTACCTCGCGACCGTTCTGTTCACCGACATGGTCGACTCGACCACGGTGGCCTCCGCGGGCGGTGACCAGGCATGGGCGGGGTTGGTCGATCAACACCATCGCATCATTCGCGGCCACCTCGCCAGGCATCGAGGATCGGAGATGGACACGGCTGGCGACGGTTTTTTCGCCACGTTCGACGGTCCTGCGCGGGCGGTCCGCTGCTCGCTCGCCATCATGGCTGCTGTTCGCGATCTCCCGATCGAATTGCGGGCGGGGGTGCACACCGGCGAGGTGCAGGAGATCGATGGGAAGGCAGGAGGCATCGCCGTGACGATCGGCGCGAGGATCGCGGCGCTGGCACGTGCATCGGAGATCTTGGTGTCCTCAACTGTGAAAGACCTCACCGCCGGTTCGCGGCTCGTCTTCGATGACCGGGGTGAGCATGAGCTGAAGGGTGTCCCCGGCGTGTGGCATCTTTACCGAGTGACCGACCTGACTACCTGATTCCCACTCAGCCGATAGATGCTGCTAAGGAGCAGCCATGCTCCCCATCCTCGTCCGACACCTACCCCGAGACCGAGAGCGGCTGGGTGTCTCCGAGGGCCACTGGCATGGATGCTGGGGATCACGCGTTCGCAGTATCGGGAGCTGGAGGCCGGAGGCTCCACATCAGCAACGACCTGACCTGCGGATCGTCGACGTGTGTGGGTGGCCCGATTGGTTTGCCGATTAGACCCCGACCTGCCCGCCGCCCTCGGGCGTGTCGAGCGGCTCGCGGAAGTAGCGAACCGAGCGCGGCTAGGGGCCGGAGGGACCTGACCGCTCCTCGGCGAGACGCGCAAGGTTCTCAAGCTGCTTCCGGTCCGCATGGTTCACGAGCGGCTTGAAGATCGGTCGTGCCCACGGCTTCAACCAGTAGGGGACGTAGTTCACCCGCTGGATGGTCTCGGTGTAGGTGATGCGAGAGCCGTCGCTGTCGGACTCGATGTCGTAGCGATGGATGAAGTGGACGTTCCATGGCTCGCCGCGCTTGCGCTTCAAGCGGGCGTCCGTCTCGATGACGAACACCGTCGGTCGCGTGGCCTCGGTCACGGTCGATTGGTCGTGGAACGTGCCGTTGAAGTTCGCACCCGTGGACGTGAACGTCGTTCCGACCTGCGCCGGACCATCCGGTGAGTCCATGCTGAGCAGCTTGAAGTTGGGGTCGCTCGCTCGCTCGCCCGACCATTCGAGATGTGCCCGAAGGTCGGAGATCAGGTCGTAGACGACTTCCGGCGTCGCTTCCGAGGTGGCCGAGGTTCGCGTCTGCACATTCAACGAACGTTGCGCCATGAATCGCGCTCTTCCTTATCCGATGGGCCTGCTGAGCCTACCTGTCGGGGACCTCGACAGATCTCTGAGCTTCGCCTCTTCATCGCCACAAGCGGTCGGGGTGCTGACCGCTCAATCGCAGGGCTGAGTGACGATCGGTCCGTCGAGCCGCGCGAGCATGACGGGGCGACGCGTCGAGCTGACGTACTCCGCCGCGTTCGTCGCGACCAGCTCCATCGTGCCTCGATCCGCGTTGATGAGGAACGCCCACGCCGCCTCCGGCTCGGGGAGGTTCGGGTCGCGTGGTCGCCAGAAGCTCGCATCGAAGTCCATCATCCAAGTGAGCCCGCAATGCGGTACATCGAATCGATACACCGCGCCGAGCTCGGCTGCTCCCGATATCGGCCAGACCCGATACCCGGACTTGTTGCTCACGAACTCGAACCGGTAGACATCGCGTGTTGCCGGTGGCAGTTCACGAACCTCCCGGGCCGGCTGGACGGAGGGAGTCCCTGAGCGGGTTTCGGGCGAAGCGGTGGGGGGAGGCGGTGCCTCCCTCGTAGCCGTGCACGAGGCAATGAGCACAACCAGGCTCGCGACGGCGATAGGGCCCTTCATCTTCCGTGAGACGAATCGAGCAGTCCGGAGGTTCCCACAGCACCGATGATGCGGCTCGGGGCACCGGTTCGACGGGAACGGACACCTAGCCGGTAAACGTGCCGCTGGTGTCATCTCGCCGAGTGGACGCGTCTTTTTTCAGTCGCGGATAGGCAACGAAGAAGACGACCGCGGCAACGAGCAAGAGCATGCCGAGCCCAACGAGCCAGAGATTCATCCAGAGTTCGGTCGAGAGCCAGCCCGCGACGAACTCCTTGCCGCTTGGGTCGGGGCCGTGCTCCTGATCGACCGTCTGCGTTCCGAACCAGATGGCAGCGACACCTGTGATTGCCAGACCCACAGAGATTGCCGTCCGCCGTGTCACACGGCGATGCCTAGTGCGGAGCCCAGCGGTTACCACTTGCCTAGCCGGTTATAGAGCGGTCGAGGCCTCGCCGACACCGGGGCGCGGGTAGCATCCTGCGTGACGATCGGATGACTCTGTGGACTGGGAACAGGCCTACGCCACCGGGCATATTGTTGCGGCAGTATCGGCGCTGCTCGCAGGTGCCGCCGTCCTGCTGTCGCCCAAGGGAACACGCACCCACCGAAGGTTCGGAACCGTCTACGTCCTCGCGTTGGTCCTCGTGAATGTGGCGGCCCTGTCGTTGCATCGAGAGGCCACGTTCGGCGTCTTCCATGGGCTGGCAGTCGCGAGCCTGGTCACGATCGCTGTCGGGCTCGTGCCCCTGCTCCTCGGCAAGTGGTCGCCGCCGGTCATCGCTACCCACGCGTACTGCATGACGTGGTCCTACGCTGGCTTGGTAGCGGCGGGATGCGGACAACTAGCCGTCGCCGTCGGTCTGGACTCTCCGGCGTGGCTTGTGCCGGCGGTGATCGCCAGTGTGCTGTCCATCAGCGGCGTCATCATCTTCGGGAGGGTGCCGTCGATCCTCGATCGCATGCTCAACGACTTCCGCGGCCAGGACACGGCGGGCGCGACGGTAGACCCTTGACCTAGCCGGTTAAGGCGCGACGGGCATGCCCATGGCGACCGGCAGATCCAGGCCAGGGCCGTCCTTTGTTCATTGCGTAGGATCGGCTCCAGGTACATGGACGAACCTTCGACAGGGCGATGAGCCTTCCCCGGCAGCACGGTACGGTTAGCGATCATCCTGATTAGGCACAGGAGAGCGATGATGGAACCAGACGAGATGGTGAACGTCCGATACATGGTTGAGGACGTAGACGCCGCGATCGAGTTCTACACGGCGAACCTGGGTTTCGAGGTGCGCACCAGCTTCGCCCCCGCTTTCGCTGATGTCACCCGTGGCAACCTGCGGCTGCTGCTAAGCGGGCCGACAAGCTCGGCGGGACGCCCCATGCCGGATGGCAGCACGCCAGGCCCCGGCGGCTGGAATCGCATCCACCTCATCGTCGCCAACATCGACGCCGAGGTAACTCGGCTCCGCGATGTCGGAGTGAGCTTCCGCAACGACGTTGTCACCGGCCCAGGAGGCCGTCAGATCCTGGTCGAAGACCCCTCCGGCAACGTGGTCGAGCTGTTCCAACCCGCCAGCTCCTGAACGCACAAAGGCAACCTTCCAGCGACATTCCCAAACGCTGGCCAAGCCAGCATCTGCTTCCTAGCCAGGCGTATCATCGAAACATGAGAGCTTCACGTTTGGTGGGGTGCGCGGTGCTTGGCTACATCCTGCTGGCGATTGCCACCCGTCTTCGAGAAGCAAGCGGTCCAAAGCTCACTCTAGGCGTGGGCGATGTCCGAACGCAAAGCGAGCAGACGGCCCTACGGCCTCCACTCGCTTGGTGTGTCGGGAAAGGATGGCACCATCCAACCATGAGCAGGATGCCCTTGCGTGTGCTGGCTATCGGCTCCTTCGCGGTGATGTCGCCGAACCCGACCGTGGTGACGATCGTGACGCTGGGATAGAGGGCGTCGGTCCCGAAACTCCCTGGTAGGCAAGCTAAGTCCCAGGTTGCGCCGGAATCGTAGGGGTGTGGCACTCCGCTCAACTACGATGCTGTGCGTGCCTCGCGTCTACTCCGCCGCCGAGATCGCCAGTGAGGCAGGCTGCCCGGAGGAGCGAGTGCGATGGCTCAGCGACATCGGCCTGCTAACGCCGGACGCCGACGGTTGTTTCTCATTCGGCGACGTGCTCGCGTCGAAGATGGTCTCCGCGCTCCTCGAGAGCGGACTCCCAGCCGAGACGATCGAACGCGCTGTCGTGGACGGGTTCCTGTCGTTCCAGCGCACCGACGAGTATCTGCCCTACCAACCGGGTCCGAGATCCGAGCGCACGTTCGCCGATTTCCAGGCAAACGCCGGCCCGGGTGCCGAGCTCCTGCCCGCGGTCTACGAGGTGTTGGGGCTGCCGAAGCCCGACCCGGCCTCGCCGATCCACGTCGACGAGGAGTCGATGTTCGAGCGCTTCCTTCAAGTGTGGCGGCAGGCCCCCGACGAGGACGCGCCGATCCGCGCCGCACGATTGATGGCCCAGGGAACGCGCGCGGCGATGCTCGGGTGGGTGGATCTCGTGGACGAGCAGATCGCGGAGCCGGTGCGACAGCGGCTGTTCCGGGGCGAGCTCGACGAGTTCCCGGACGAGGTGCGGGTCGCTTTCATGGGGGCGACGAACCTCGTGCCCCAGATGTTCACGTGGCTGAGCGCCCGCTACCTCGAGCATCGGAGCGTGAACGGAATTGTCGAGGGCTTCGAGCGGTTCCTCGCGTCTCGAGGGCTCGCGCCGTCGCCCGCCCCGCAGGAGCCGCCCGCGATCGTGTTCGTCGATTTGGCCGGCTTCACGGCGCTCACGCGGGAGCGCGGCGACGAGTCCGGGGTCCGCGCCGCGGCGTCGCTCCAACGCCGGGCGGACGACGCTGCGAGGAAGCACAGTGGACGACTGGTGAAGCTCCTAGGAGACGGTGCGATGCTGCGCCTGACCCACGCGACCGCCGGGGTGGACGCCGCGCTCGACCTCGTGGAGACGATGAGCGGCGAGGGAGCGCTCGCCTCGCACGCCGGCGTCCACGTCGGCCGAGTGATCGAACGCGATCTCGACGTCTTCGGGCAAACGGTCAACCTCGCGTCGCGGATAGCGGACGTGGCGGGGCCGGGCGAGGTTCTCGTCAGCGAGGCCGTGGAGCGGGCGAACACCGGCGCGGCCATCGGGTTCGAAGCGATCGGCGACGCGGAGCTTAAGGGCCTTCCCGACCCGGTCCCGCTCTTCCGCGCCAGCCGGATCGGCGGCGTGCTGGACTGAGTGCATTGAGGTTCGAACTCGTCCAGGACCTACCCCCGGGACCGTGAACGGGTGGGTGTCAGCGAGGGCCACTAGGACATGGCTCCTACCCAGGTGCGCCCGGCGCGTACGATAGGTCAGTGATTCCGACGATGCTGCTGGTGGGTCTCCTACTCGGCAGGTGGTGGCGCGTTGTAATCCCGTTGGCGTCCGTCGGCTGGGCGGTACTGCTCGTCTCGACGGGGGTCGATTCAGGCGTCGCCTTCTTCGCTACAGCAGCGCTGGTTGGCTTCGTCAACGTGACGATTGGCGTCCTCGTCTTTCAGGTTGCTCGCCTCCTGTTGCGCCGACGACAAGGAGATTGGCCCAGTCCCTGAACCTTTCAGGCTCCGCCGTGTCCTGCCGTCGGGGTAGCGTCCTGCCATGCTGCCCGTCCTCGTTCAACACCTCTCGGGATCGAGAGCGGCTAGGGCTGAGTGAGGGCCACATGGCCTGGCTCCTGGGGATCACGCGCCCGCAGTATCGGGAGCTGGAGGGCGGGTAGGCTCCACATCAGCAACGACCTGTACCTGCGGATCGTGGATCTGTGCGGGTGGCCTCGATAGCGGGAGCGCCATGCTCGTTGGCTACGATGGGAACGACGCGAGGACACGACTGCGCGACAGGCGAAGGGGGGAGCCATGCTCCAGGACAATCACGAGAGCACAGACCCGAAGGCGGATGGACGCCGACTCAGCGGTGGAGCGATCGCCTCGCTCACCGGAGTAGGTCTCCTGCTCGTATTCATGGTCCAGAACACCGAGAGCGTGCAGCTCGACTTCCTCGTCTGGAGCTTCACCTGTCCGCTTTGGCTCCTCACACTGGCCGCTGCGGTCCTCGGGGCGTTGGTCTGGTTCGGACTGGGCGTGATGCGCCGTCACCGTCGCCGCGTGGAACGCCGCCAAGAACGACGGGGCTAGGCTTGTGGGTCGTTATCAGCAGCCATTACCGCCGGGGTGGGAGGGACACGTCCCGTCCCGCTTCACCGACGACTTTGATCGGCGCTGCGGTGGTCGGTTGGGCTGGCGGCTACGGTCCGACGCGTCGTACTGCAGCGGGGCGTGCAGGCAGGCGAGCTACCGGGCGCGGCGTGCAGCCTAGCCATGGCGGGTTGCGAGCGAATGGGCGAGAATACAGCGGGATGGGTTCTCGCAAAGTCTTCGTCCGTCGCGGTCGTTACTTTGGTTGGTGGGTCGAAGGACGAAAGGCTGGCGGTGGGCTGTTCATGAAGACCTGGTGGCCGTGGCAGGGCCTCGCGACGATCGTCGCTGGGTGGATGGGTGGAGGCGGCGAGTCGAAGCCTAGCGTGGCCCGCCCGACGATCGTTGAGAGGGCGAATGGCGACTAGGTTATCTGCCGCGTCCTCCAGGGTTTGCTACCCCACCCGTTCTGGTCCGCTCATGCCTCGATCTCGGCGCGGTCCCACATCCGGTGACCGGCAACCAACCGCGTGCCTGGGAGACGGCCCAGGACCTCTAGTTGGTCCACTCGCTGTCGGCTGACGCCGAGGTACGCCGCCACGTCGCTGGGACGCATCAGGCCGCGTTCGGCGGCTCGGGTGACCTCGGCTGACTCGGGCATCGGACGGGTTCCAGTAGGCAGGCGCCCCGGCTTGCCGGACCAGCTGCTGCTGCCTATCCGAGGAAGGCGTCGACCGCGTCGTTGTCTTCGCTGAGGAACCAGAACTCCGAGATTTTGCCCTCGCGGAAGTGACATACGAACGTTTCGTTCGAGTCGAGCGTCTCGTCGCCACGCTTGTAGTGCGAGAGCTGGAGGTTGACCCCGTGCTCGTCGTCCGCGAAGTATGCGTGCGGCTCGAACGTGTACTCGCCCGCACGCTCCGTGAAGCGCGAGAACAGCTCTACGAACTGATCCTTACCCTTGTAATCCCCCTTGAGCGAACTGTTCCCCGGGATGTGGATGATCACATCATCGGTGAAGGAGTGCATGAACGCTTCCATGTCTCCTCGGATCTGTGCCTGGTCGCTATCGCGAAGCAACTGCTCGTTCGGATGCATCCCAGCGCCTCCCTTCTTCGGTCACTCGACCCTACGCTCGGGCGTGCTCGGCTTGCAAGATATGGATGCCGCACAGTCGAGCAGCCGGAGATCGCGCTCAGGCGAGAGACGCGCTACCCTGTGGGCGACGCAGCCCACTACGGTCGGATCAAGCCGGGCTCGCAGCCCGATGGTCCGCGACCTGGGACACCCGTCGAACGCGGAGGCCCCCGGGCCTTTCGGTTCCCGAAGCGGTGTCGCTACGGAACCGGACGACACGGGGGTCGACGCGCGTCTTAGGCGCCCCGTCACTCACGCCCGGAGCTCAGCGGCGGCATTGGCTAGAGCGCCCCATAGGTCGGAGGGTGTGCTCTTCTGAGTGGCCAACATCGCGCCGTTCGCGCCGGTTCCTAGATCCCGCGAGCACTGCCTCGTCTAGGGGTGTACGCTCGTCGGAGCAAGCCAACGTTGGCGCGCTAGCTGGTGCTCTTCGAAACTCGCTCTCCGTCGCAGCGGTTGACGATCTAGACCTGATCCCGGGGACACGTACAGCGCTGGATCGTTCTATCGACGGAAGGAGCGCCATGAGCGCGACCGTTGGCACACCGAAGGCAGGTCTGGGCGCTGTTCAGTCACCCGGACGTGCAGGAGTGAAGACCTTCTTCATCTGGGTAGGGCTGAACCTCCTTGCCTTCCCGATCGCAGGTGAACTAGGGCATGTCGTTGCCGGCCCCGTGGACGGCTTGATGCCAGCCCTGTTCGGAGGAGCGTTGGTGGGCGCAGGCATCGGCTTGGCCCAATGGCTCATGCTTCGCCGAACCCTCGACATCGGTCCCGAATGGATCGTCGTGACGGGCTTCGGACTGGCCATCGGATTGGCCATCGGTGCGATGGCGGTTGGCTACGAGACGGGCGTGCCCGATCTCATAATCATGGGCGCGATCTGCGGAGCAGCCGTTGGGATAGGTCAGGGAGTGTTGCTGCGGAGCAGTTTCTCGTTGTGGCTCATTTGGATACTTGCGATGACTCTTCTCTGGCCCATTGGCTGGGTCGTGACCGAGGCCTTCGGGATCCCCGTCGAGGAACAGTTCATCGTCTTCGGGGCGTCGGGGACCGTGGTCTTCGGAATCCTTTCCGGGCTTCTGTTGATCGCTGGGATGCGGCGGACGGAGCGGAATCCGAATGACGGTGTTGCTGGGTAGTAGGGCGGGCTCTAGGCCCGCTCTACTCTCTGGCTGCTCTGGGCTGGTGTCGTCCCTGGATCCCACCGAGGGTTTCACATGAATGTCGAGGTAGCCGCGGGAGTGTTCCTGATCGTCGCTCCTCTGTGGTTCAACGCGACCTTCGCGTTGCTCGGGAAGCGGTTCGAATACCCGAACATCCTGCGGAGGCCCGCGAACGAGATCCTCGATCGGTTCCGTGCCGGTGGGTCGTCGCTGATCCTTCTGTGGTGGATGTTCATGCTCTCGGGACTCCTGTTGATTCCAGCCGTGGTGCTGCTCGGTCAGGCGCTCGGCTTCACGGGCATCGTCCCGCTCGCGGTGACCGTCGGCGTCCTCGCTGGGCTCGTGCAGATGCTCGGGCTCTTGCGATGGGTCTACCTGGTTCCCTCACTCGCTCGGATCAATGCGGATCCGGCGCTCGAAAGCGGCCAACGAGAGGCGAACGTCGCCGTGTTCCGTGCGATGCACCAATACCTGGGAGTCGGAGTCGGCGAGCATCTCGGCTACCTCTTCACCGGGATCTGGTCGGTCCTAGTCGGTGTTGCCATCGCCGGAGAAGACCTGGTGCCGACCTGGATGGGATGGGCCGGCATCGTCATCGGTGCAGGATTGATCGTCGGGTCTGCCGAGTTCCTCGGACCGAACGAGGAACAAGGATGGTCCCTTGCGGACGCCGCTATACCGATCCTCTACATCGCGTGGTCCCTGTGGCTCCTCGCCATGGGCGTCGCCTTGATCGTTTGATCGGAGACCTTCATGGACGAGGGTGAGAACGTTTTCCCGCTGGACATCACCGAGCGGCAACCTGGTGCGCGCCCGTGGAAATGGCGGCCCGAGGGCTACCTTGTCGCGATGCTCTCTGACGAGGACGAGGCGAAACGAGCGGAGGCCGACCTCGTCGCGGACGGCTTCGCCACTCGCGACATCAAGCTCTACACGGGCGAGCAGATCCTGGCGACCTTCAAGATCTACAAGCAGCAGAGGGACCTGGCGGACAAGGTCGTCGGAGTGGTGAGGGACGACATCGAGGGCAGGGACCTCTACCTCGACTACGCCCAGGATGATCGATGCGCGTTATGGTTGCGCCTCCCGAACGAGGACCTTGCTCCGAAGGCTCTGCGGGCGATCTCCGATCGCGACTACCTTCATACGCGCTACTACGGCGTCGAGACCGAGACTGACTATCACGTATCAGATCCGGCAGAGTAGGGCGCCCTCGGAGCGCGAGCGACGGAGGTTGCGACATGCGAGTGATGCTGATGATCAAGGGGGATCCGGAACCGGGCGCGAGGCCAAGCGACGAACTCCTTGCCGCCATGGGGAAGTACAACGACGAACTCAAGGAGGCAGGAGTGCTCGTCGATCTGGCGGGGCTCTACCCGAGCGGCGAGGGCAAACGCGTGCAGTTCTCGGACGGAGAGCGCACCGTTGTCGCCGGACCCTTCGGCGAGAAGGACGCGGTCGCCGGCTACTGGATCCTACAGGTTCAGTCGATGGACGAAGCCGTCGGATGGGCTAAGGGTGTTCCGTTCGAGGCGCTTGCCCGGATCTACGCAGGCGAGTACGGCGCCTCGGGCGAAGTCGAGATCCGTCAGGTGTTCGAGATGGACGGCCTCGACACCCCGAGCTAGGCCGAGCTGGGTTTGCTGGGCCAGCGCGACGCTCCCGGAGTTCCAGCTCGGAGCTGTAGCTCGGTATCCGCCCAATCGTCAAGGGGTTCACGCCCGATCCTCACAGGTGAAAGTCCCCTTTTCACCGCCCTTTTCGGCGCGCCCGCCGCGGCCTGCTATCCCACCACTCCTGATCGGCCCACGACTCGATCTCGGTTTGGTCCCGCACGCCAATGCCCGACTGGCGACACCTCACTCTTGGGAGGGCAGAGTGCGCCAACCAAGCAACACGGCCACCTGCCCGAGGGAATGGCTCCCCGCACACCGCCTCGCCTAAGGCGTCGAGCCTTCCTGCATCTCCTGCATGTTCTTCATCTGGACCGCCTCGGCCGTGCGAAGCTCCTCGCTGGGGCTGAACGACACGAACTCGGTGCCGGGCTCGTGCTCCACGGGGATGTGGCCGGGCGGGGTATAGAAGGCGTCGCCTGCTTCGAAAACCTCATCACGGTCGGCGTACCGAGCGGTCATCTTGCCCTTGATGACGTAGCCCCAATGCGGGCACTGGCAGCGGTCGTCCGGAAGCCCCTTCATGAAGGGCGTCGCGTCGATGTCTTCGAGGAGCGTGGTGAAGCTCACGGTGTAGCCGTCGAGTTCGTCGCGCAGATCCACGACCGGACCAACCTCCTGCCGTTGTGGCGCGCTGTCCCTTGAAACCTTCGGCATCTGCCTCCTTCGTCTGCATCGTTGCGCAGCCTGATGAGAGGGTACGTCGTAACAAGGGTGGATTGGTCATGAACCGAAGGCCACATGGCATGGCTCCTGGGGATCACGCGCCCGGAGTATCGGGAGCTGGAGGCCGGGTCGGCTCCACATAGCAACGACCTGACCGTCGGATTGTCGATGGGTGTGGGTGCCCGAATTAGAGGCAGAGGCAACGATCAGGGGCGGGCCCCATTGCAGCGCGGCTTGTCGGCAGTCGCCTACCGCACCTCGGTTCTCTGCTGTACCGTTGACGAGCGGGTCTGAATAGAGCTGTCTGACCAGCTCGGTGCCGAGAGGGGAGTTCCCATGAAACGTCTCTGCAGCGCGACAATACTGTCGGCTCTGTTCCTGGCATCCGTTGGCATCGGCACCGCTCATGCGGTACCACCTTCGGCAGTAGTACTGCCGAAGAAGGCGACCCTGCTGGCGGACGGGTCAGTGCAGGTCACGATGAAGGTTCGCTGCAACGATCAGCAGCAGGCGTTCGAGTGGAGCGTCGATATTCGTCAGGACACCATCTTCGGTAACGACTTCGCCGGGCCGTTGGCCGGGCTGGTCCCCTGCGACGGGCACTTCCACACCATCGACGCGCTCGTTCCTGGGGCGAACGGCCCCTATGTGGCCGGGCCCGCCAACGTGCAGGCTCTGGTCCAACTGGGGGACGTCGGTGGCGGGGCGGATGTTGAACTCGAAGACCGGGCAGTGGTCCGGCTTCGACCATGACGCCCCAGCCACCCTTTCAAGGGTGTCCTGTTCCTGGACGAGTTCACGGAGTTCCGTCGCGATGCCCGGCGATCGGCATTGCCGCGGATGCCTAGTCCGGCCGTGCTGATATGTGCTTGACGACACC
>CAWGFM010000003.1:0-150040 GCA_963821935.1 uncultured Actinomycetes bacterium
GGGACAGGCCGTGGAGAGTCCGCGCCTGAGGGTGTGTCCCTGCCGCTTTGGCTTCTCGGGGTTGTTGAGCACCGCGTGACAGGGGTTCATGGTGTGGCGTCGGCGACGGCGACCAGGTACGGCGGTGGGGTTCTGATGAGAAACGATGCCTTGCCAAGAGAGGCCGAACGGGATTCCGGGACCCTTCGATCCACGATCAAGTGTTGTAAGGACGCGCCGGGCGTGTTCGCGGGGTGCGAGATCGCCTTCGCTGTAGCGGTGCTAATCGTGGCTATAGTCAGCTAGAGGCCAGGGTTTCGAGCGGTGTCGCGGGCTGTGTGCCAGCCAGCGGTGCCGGGCGTCCCCGACCTAGCCGGTAAGGCGCCATGGCCGCCTCGGGCGACGTGGGGCAGGCGTTGCTCAGAAGTGGGAGCAGTACCCGCTACTCACGCTGGAAGACCATCGGGAGCCCGCGGTTCGCGCAGATGACCCTCACGGCGTCACCGGCCCGACCTCGGGCGCGTCGACGTCGCCGACGTAGGCGGGCGATCCCTCCGGGACCGGATGCCGCGGCGGCGGGCCGTCATCGTCAGGAACCCGTAGACGAGCCACGCGAGGGCGATCCCGACGAGGACGAGCGTCGCCGGCCTCACCGGATGCGTCGGCTGCAGTCCGCCGGGTCCGCTGCTTGGTTGTCCACTCCAGCCTCATCCATGCCGTGTGCACATCGACATGGCAAGGAGTTGACTTAAGCGAGCAAGCATGGGACGGGTGATTGAGCGTAATCCACGTCACGAACAACGAGACGCTCATTGGCGCGGCATACTCGACCCCATGAGCAAGGAACCGAAAGGGGACGAGCGCGACTACCTCACCCGGAATCGCGGCGCGTGGAAGGAGTGGGCGACAGATTTCGTGCCGCCGGTGAACATTCGTGGGCGAGCGAGGAGCCCTTCTGGGGGATATGGCAGATCCCGGAGGCCGAAGTCGGCGTGTTGCCGAACGGACTGGACGGCAAGGACACCATCGAGCTCGGCTGCGGCACTGGGTACGTCTCGGCATGGCTGGCTCGCCGAGGGGCTCGGGCCGTCGGCCTCGACCTGTCCCCGGAACAGCTCGCGACGGCCCGGAGGCTCCAGCATGAGCACCGCCTCTCCTTCCCGCTTCATGAAGGCAACGCCGAGGAGCTTCCCTTCGCGGATGCGAGCTTCGACCTGGCGATCTTCGAGTACGGCGCGAGCATCTGGGCCGACCCATATCGCTGAATCTCTTAGGCTGCTCGCGTGCTGCGTCCAGGCGGTGCACTCATCTTCCTCACGAGCGGCACCCTCGCCATGCTCTGCACGCCTGACGACGGAGGTGCCCAGACCGACCGGCTTCGCCAGGACTACTTCGGCATGCACCGGTTCGAATGGCCCGATTGGCCTTCCGTCGAGTTCCACCTCGGCTACGGCGACATGATCCGTCTGCTGCGGGCGAACGGGTTCGTGACCGAGGATCTCATCGAGCTGCGCCCTGGTCCCGACGCCACGCCTTTCCTTGAGGACGAGGACATGGTCAGCCTCGAGTGGTCGCGCCGATGGCCCTGCGAAGAGGTATGGAAGGCGCGTAAGACGAGTTCGTGAGCCTCTGCACCAAACCCGGAGCCTCGACGCCGAAGGGCGACCGGTGGTCAATTCCGGTCTCAGGCCCCGGATACACCTCCGAGCCCTGCCCCCCGATTCCCCAGTGCTTCATGACGCCGCATTCTCAGATGCGCCTGGCTCGCATTCACGGCTATCCGTCCCTTCTTGGAGCGTATCGGGAGCTTTCCAGGGTTCGGGGAACGACGTTTTTCTCCCGGTGCCTTAGGGTTCTGCCTGAACGTGCCCTTCCGAACTTTTGACCCCCCTACTCCCCCTTGGGGTGGGTGGGCGTGAGCATGTATGCCCCTACCCGGGGTGGTGGGGCTGGACGGCTACCTGTTCGCCATCGACGGCGACCCCGTCCACCCGGAGAAGTTCGCGGAGACCTTCGCCGCGCTGCAGGATGAGTTCTTGGCCACCCGCCCCGAACTCAAGCACCTCCGCTTCTACGACGTGCGTCACATGGCGATCACGTTGTGGCTCCGTGCCGGGATCGACCTGCGCCTAGTCAGCCGCATGGCCGGACACAGCTCCATGTACTTCACTGCGGATACCTACGCCGAGCTGCTCGATTCCGACCTCACGGACGCAGCGGCGAAGATGGGGTCCCTGTTCGGGGGCTAGCTAGGCGAAGCGAGCTTGAGGCCCTGCTGGTGCGGGGTGCTCACACTCCTTGATGGCGTGCCACGGCACCAGGTGGATGATGGTCTTGCCCGTGCTGTAGTTGGGCCACGTCACCCCTCGGTCGGTCTCTTCGTAGTCATCTCGTCGATCTCCAACACCGACCCATCGTTCTACGTGAGCTTGGCCATCCTGCTTCCTTCGTCCTCGGCGGCCATTGCGGCCGTCTGCATCATCGTCACATGGCGGGTGTCCTCGTCCTGGCCGAGCACGGGATGGAGTCGTCGGTGATCGAGTTGGCGGGCCGGATCGCCCCAGACTTCTGATCCAGGGGACTACGATCGCCCATGGCTCGCGCTCGTGTCCGACGTTGGTGGGATCACCTCATGGCGATCGGCGCCTATCCGGGCGAGACCGACATCCAGCGGGGCAAGAGACGGATCATCGTCGGCTACTTCGTCATCGGGGCTCTGACCCGTCTGCTCTTCGCGATCGCGGACTTCAGCGGAGGGTTGCCGGGGACCGGCGCGATCGAACTCAGCGCCTCGCTCGCGAGCCTCCTGCTGTTGGGCGTCCTCGCACTCAAGCCTCACCGGTTCGTGGGGATCGTCGATGTGGCGCTATTCCTCATCCTCATGGAGGTCCTGGCGCAGACGATCGTCCTCGGCGGGCTGGTGCCGTCGGACTTAGTCATCCTGTTCGGCCTTCTGGCCGTGATCGGTGCGCTGATCGTCCGGCGCGTCAGAGCGGCGTTCCTCTGGTTCCTGGCGTACGTCGCCACGCTCGTCCTGGCCGTTGTGCTGCCTGAGGTCATCGAGCCGGTCCACCTGGGCGAGGGATCGCCCTCCGAGATCGCCTTCACCATCTTCGGTGTCCTCCTCTTCGTCTTCCCCTCCATGGCGTACTTCGTCCGTCAGCGTGACCGGTTCCAGAAAGAGTCCGACGATCTATTGCTCGCAATCCTGCCTGACGAAATCGCCGCGAGGCTGAAGTCGGACAGGGCGATGATCGCCGATGATCACGAAGCAGCCTCGGTCCTGTTCGCCGATGTGGTCGGCTTCACGCCGATGTCAGCCGCGATGTCGCCGCCAGAGCTCGTCTCGTTGCTGAATACCGTGTTCACCACGTTCGACCGCTTCGTGGAGGAGTTGGGTCTGGAGAAGATCAAGACCGTCGGCGACGCGTACATGGTCGCCTCCGGCGTGCCTCACGAGCGGCGCGATCACGCGCACGCCATCGCCGAGCTGGCCCTCCGGATGCGCGACCACACCGAGGGAAACCAGTTCGACGGCCACCGGATCAGCCTCCGGATCGGGATCAACTCGGGCCGTGTCGTCGCCGGGGTCGTCGGAACCCACAAGTTCGCGTACGACCTGTGGGGCGACGTCGTGAACACGGCGAGCCGGATGGAGTCCGAAGGCGTCCCGGGGTTGATCCAGGTGACCCCCGCGACCTACGAGCTGATCCGTGACCGGTTCGTCTGCGAGCCGCGCGGCCTCGTCCCGGTGAAGGGCAAGGGTGACATGCACACATATCTCCTCGTATCCAGGGGATGAGCTGTTCTCGGGAACGCCTGAGTGGAATCATCGTTAGTGGATGTGTTCACGCGGGTGGCTCCACGCGGCCACCCACACAGCTCCACGATCCGCTCGTACAGGTTGTTGATGTGGAGCCTGCCTGCTTCCAGCTCCCGATACTGCGGACGCGCAATCCCAAGCAGCCATGCCATGTGGGCCGCGCTGACACCCAACCGTTCACGGTCACGGGGCACGTGTTGGACCAGGACGGGAAGTCATGGGTACAAGTCCTAACCGGGCCGAGCGACCCCTTGCTTAGGAGTGCGTAACACGTCGGGAACGATGACTAGCGCCACTACCACCGCGACGAGAATCCCTCCCACCCACGCAAGAGTGCTGAAGTTCACCGCCTGCGCGGCGTTCCATGACTCCACGAACTGCTGGGAGTCCGCAGCAGCGGCGGGCCCTTTGCCCACATAGGAGAAAGTGACGGCTTCTCCCCGCCGCAGCGTCACGGGAGGCGTAGGGCCGACCGAGCGGTCGAAGCCCGACGGAGGGCCTGGATCGAAGCTAGTGATATCAACCCGACCAGTGTTTCTCGCGACAACCTCGACGGTGACAACCCGAGCTGAGTTCACGATCACGGAGGGACACGGTGCCTACTACCCAGCGCCGGTGGTGGTGTGGGGATACGGGGTGTGGTGCAAGGGATGTGGTGGTGGGGCGGGCAGGGCTCGAACCTGCGACCGGAGGATTATGAGTCCCCTGCTCTGACCGACTGAGCTACCGCCCCGAGTCCGGCATTCTCCCACGGGCGGTCCGAATGGGGATCATCCCCTCACCCGGTAGCGGCTGCGACCCATGAGGAAACCGGCGAGGAAGCCTCCCACCGCCGCCACGCCCAGCGCCGCCCACAGCGCGGTGGTGGTGGTGAAGAAGATGAACGAGACTTCGGTGTCGTCGCGGTTGACAGCCAGGAACACGAACAGCAACAGCACCACGACGATGCCAGTGATGGCTCTGGCTCCCAGGACACTCGACCGCTCGCGGTCGCCCCCGTTCCGTTCGCTCATGGTTGGCTCCTCCGATCGGCAGTAGCTGCACAATCTTGCCCGAGGAGGCCCGAACACGCGAACCGCGGCCTCGATGCGGAGCTCCCGTGCGTTTGGGAGGATGGACGTGTCAGACACCTGGGGGTTCACGACCGCATGACCGATGACCGGAGCGAGACCGATTCGATCGGCGCGATCGACGTTCCCGGCGACCGGTACTGGGGCGCCCAGACGCAGCGTTCGCTCCACCATTTCGCCATCGGGCACGAGGACGCCGATCGCATGCCGATCGAAGTGGTGCACGCTCAGGCCATCCTGAAGAAGGCTGCAGCCATGGTGAACCGGGATGCCGGTGATCTGGACCCGGTGCTCGCCGACCTGATCGTCGCCGCGGCCGACGAGGTGATCGAGGGCCGGCTCGACGATCATTTCCCGCTGTACGTGTGGCAGACCGGGTCGGGCACCCAGACCAACATGAACGTGAACGAGGTCATCGCCAACCGGGCGATCGAGCTCGCGGGCGGCAGGCAGGGTTCGAAGTCGCCCGTGCACCCGAACGATCACGTGAACATGTCGCAGTCCTCCAACGACACGTTCCCGACGGCCATGCACATCGCCGCTGCGTCGGCGCTGGTGCAACACCTGCTCCCCGAGGTGGCAGCGCTTACGCGACTCGCTCGAGCGCCGCGCCCAGGAGTTCGCCGGCATCGTCAAGATCGGTCGCACCCACCTGCAGGACGCGGTGCCGCTGACGCTGGGTCAGGAGTTCGGTGGCTACGCGGCCCAGCTGGACGCCGATCTGATCCGGATCGAAGCCGCCCTGCCGGGGTTGTACGAGCTCGCTGCCGGCGGCACGGCGGTCGGCACCGGCCTCAACGCCCCCGAAGGGTTCGGCGAGTCGGTAGCCGCCACGATCGCCGACCTCACCGGGCTCCCGTTCGTGAGCGCGCCGAACAAGTTCGCGGCGCTCGCCAGCCACGATGCCGTGGTGTTCGCCAGCGGAGCCCTGGCCACCCTGGCCGCCAGCCTCATGAAGATCGCCAACGACATCCGGTGGATGGGGTCCGGTCCCCGCAGCGGACTGGGCGAGCTGATCCTGCCCGAGAACGAGCCCGGCAGCTCGATCATGCCCGGCAAGGTGAATCCCACGCAGTCCGAGGCGGTCACGATGGTGGCGTGCCAGGTCATGGGCAACGACACCGCGATCAAGATTGCGGGGTCCATGGGCAACTTCGAGCTGAACGTGTTCAAGCCGGTCATGATCCGCAACCTCTTGCATTCAGCGTCCCTGCTCGCAGACGTCTGCCGTTCCTTCCGCGAGTTCTGCATCGACGGCCTGTCGGCGGATCTCGAACGCATCCAGGACCTGGTGGAACGCTCACTGATGCTGGTCACGGCGCTCGCACCGTCGATCGGCTACGACAACGCGGCGGCCATCGCGAAGAAGGCCCACCACGACGGCCTGACGCTGCGGGAAGCCGCGGTCGCCCTGGGTCACCTGTCCGAAAGCGAGTACGACCGACAGGTGCGACCCGAGGACATGGTCTAGGGACTGCCTTCTTCGCCCGGCATCCGGCCGGGTTCAGGCCCTGTCGCGACCGGCCTGGAGGGATCGTGGATCCAATCGGACCACGAACCCTCGTACAGCTTGGCGCCCGGCAGGCCTGCCAACTCCATCGTGAACACCGCGAACGAGGCCGTCACGCCGGACCCGCACGAAGCGATCACCGTGTGGCCCTTACGCACGCCGAAGTCCTCGTACCGCAGGCGCAACGCGTCCGGCGACAACAGGTCGCCGGCGCCCTCGTCCTGACGATCGCCCTGCCACGGTGCGTTGAGCGCTCCTGGGATATGTCCGGCGATGGGATCGATCGGCTCGACCTCACCTCGGTACCGCTCCCCCGCCCTGACGTCGAGCACGACGGCCGAGCCGCTCGACAGCTCGGCCCGAACCTCGCCGGCGTCGACCACGCGATCCGCGGGCCACGGGCGCTCGCTGAACGTGCCGGGCGCCCGAGGGTCGCTCGGCCCCTGAGCCAAGGTGCGACCCGCTACGGTCCAGGCCTCGAGTGACGGCAGGTCCAGCAGCGACGCCGGATGGCCCGTGACATGCAGCATCCACCACAGCCGCGCGGCCACCCAACCACCCACGTCGTCGTAGGCCACGACCGGCGTGTCGTCCCCGATGCCTGCGTCCCTCATCGTGCGTGCGAACGAGGCGGGGCTCGGCAGCGGATGGCGGCCAGGTCCCTGGAACGCCGGGCGTGCGAGATCTCGGTCCAGATCGAACGAGATGGCACCCGGCAGGTGCCCATGCTCGAAGGCAGCGCGCACCGATCCGTCCGGGATCCACCGAACATCGGCGACCACGATGTCGTCACCTGCCTGGCCGTACAGCCAATCCGGCGTCACCGAGATGCTCGGCAGAGGGGCGACCATCAGTCGGCGTCCTCGAAGGTCGCGATCACGGGCGCGTGGTCACTGGGCTTGCCTTCACCGGCCGTGGGTTTGCGTTCCTCGCGATCGACCTCCACGGCGATGAGCCGACGGTGCATAAGAGCCGATCCAAGCAGCAGATCGAGCCGCAGCCCCCAGCCCCGATGGAACGCGCCCATGCGGTAATCCCAGAAGGTGAACGGCCCTGCGACGTCGCCGGCGAACTCCCGTCCCAGGTCGGCGAATCCCAACGCCCGAAGCGCGGACAGGCGCTCGCGCTCGGGCTCGCTGGCCAGGTTCTTGCCACGCCACAGATCCGGATCGTGGACATCACGGTCGTCGGGAGCGACGTTGAAATCACCCGCCAGCAGCACCGGCTCGGTCGGGTCCAGCGTCGCGGAGGCCCAGGCGCGCAGCGCTTCGAACCACGCAAGCTTCACCTCGTACGCGGGGTCCCCGACCGCCTTGCCGTTGACCGCGTACACGCACGCGACGGTGAGACCGGCCGTGCGGACGCACAGCAGACGCGAATGGTCCGCCGAGGGGTCGTCCGGCATGCCCCGGCTCACGACGTCGTGGGGTCCTCTGGTCATGACCGCCACACCGTTGTAGGCGCGCTGTCCGAAGCTGGTGGCGTGGTAGCCGGCGTATCGCATCTGGTCGAACGGGAAATCGTCGTCGGCCACCTTGGTTTCCTGCAGGCAGACCACATCTGGGTCGTGGCGGGCCAACAGCGCCAGCAGACGCGGCAGACGCTGCCTGACCGAGTTGACGTTCCAGGTGATCACCTTCATGCGGGCGGAGCATAGCCCGCGACCCCGAACGGATCGGCAGGTGGTGCCTCCCGTCAGGCGTTCTGAGGATTTCGATACTGTGAGGCATGAGCATGGATGTCGAGCGCCTTCGGCGCCTGGACCTGTTCGCGGACCTGGACTACCACGACCTCGCCCAGATCGCACGGTGGACCCGCTCGGTGCACGTCGAGGCCGGCCAGGTCTTGTTCGAGCAAGGGGAACTTCCTTGGGACATGCTCGTGATCGAACACGGCACCGTGGAGGTCCTGCAGGACGGCGAGCCGTTCGCGACCCTCGGACCAGGCGACCCCGTCGGTGAGATGTCATTGCTGATGCAGGAGCGCCGCATGGCCACCGTTCGCGCCACGTCGGACGTCGACGCGGTGGCGATCCCGGCCGACGACCTGTCGTCCATGGGGACCGAGATGCCGGAGGTCGTTGCGGCGATCCGCGCGGTCATGCAGACCCGGCGAGCGCGCAACGCCGGAGACGAGACCAACCAGGAGCCGTCACCATGAGTCGAGCCCGTTGGCTCGCCGCGATCGTCGGCTTCGCGGCCGTGGCGGCGGTGGTCGTGGCGGTCACGCTGCCATCTGCCGCCGAGGCGCCATCGACGAAGGCACGGCGGTGTCCTCGCTTCCGGGCTCCGCACGCGGTGGGGCACGTCCGCGGCCTGCGAGGCATCCGTGAGATCTCCGGCATCGTCTCGGCACATCGCCATCGCCAGACGCTGTGGGTGCAGCAGGACAGCGCCAACCCGTCGCGGCGTCTGATCCACGCCATCACCCCGACCGGTAAGGGCAAAGCCTCCGTCAGGGTCGATCAGGCCACGAACCACGACTGGGAGGACATGGCGTACTGGGACCACCGGCTGTGGATCGGCGACATCGGCGACAACGCCGTGCGCCGCACCGACGTGCAGGTCTATTGGTTCCGCGAGCCACGGTTGCGGACCCGTGTCCTCAACGCGAAGATGGTGACGCTGCGCTACCCCGGAGGCCGGTCGCACAACGCGGAGGCCATGTTCGTGACCGGCGGAAGCTTGTACATCATCTCCAAGGAGTTCGGTGGCGATTCCGGCACCGTGTTCCGGGCCGACGTCTCACCGCTGCGGCCTGGCGCCCATCGGCAGATGACCCAGGTCGGCAAGGTGCCGATCGGCACGGTCACCGCGGCCGACGTCGGCCGGCGAGGCATCATCGTGAAGAGCTACACGCGTGGCCTGTTCTATCCGTGGTCGGGTGACCATCGCGTGACCAGCACGCTCCACCGCAGGCCGTGCCCGGTGCCGGTGGCGCCCGGGGAGGCCATCGCCTTCACAACCTGGAACCGCTCCTTGTACGCGATCCCCGAGGGCAGCGACCCCTCGGTCTACCTCACTCGCCCGCGCTGACGCCGCGGCTTCGAACCCGGCGACGGACGCCGCGCGATCCGTCGGTCTGGCGATCGCGGGCCAGCGTGTGGAGCTCGTCGACCGCCACGTCATCGACGTCATGCCCCTCCAGGCGGTTCCGCAGGCCTGAGTTGTCCCACGACGGGGTCGCAGGGGGCGTCGGCTTCTGGGCCGTTCGATCGATCCGCATCGTTGCGCGAGGGTAGCTCGTGTCCCTCGCTCGGGCATCGGCCGGTCGGCCGTCTTCGCCCCGCCGAAGGGCGGAGGATGACGACCTAAGCCGCCGGCACGAGTCGAGCGATCTCGCCCGCGGCGAGTGCCCGGTTGTAGACACGCACGTCGTCGAGCCTGCCGTCCCAGAAGGCCTCGAGCAGGCCCTTGGCCGGAGCGTCCTTCGCACCGACCGCCAGCGGCTCGTCGTTCGAGCACGTCGTCCCGGTGATGGCCCGACTCCCGGCACGCTTACCGTCGATCCACACGGTCAACGTGGAGCCGGTGTAGGTGGCGGCCAGGTGGATCCATGTGTTCGTCGCGATCGCGCCGGTGCTGTCGAGGTACTTCCACGCCGAGCCGCCCGCGCAGCTCCCGAAGAATCCTCCGACCCGGACCCGGCCGTTGGTTCGCACGTTCATCCAGTACGCCCCGGCCTTCTCCAAAACCTCCCACCTGCCGAACGTGGCGTCGTTCTCCACGCCGGTGTACCGGACCAACGCCGCCAGCGTGAATCTGTTCACGTCCAGCGCATCGGCCTCGGGCACGTCGACGTACTCGTGTTGGGTTCCCACCAGGGTCACGGCCCGGCCGCGTCCGGGCACGCTCGGGCCGTAGGCGGTCGCGGGATCGGCGTTCACGAGGGCGCCGTGCAGGCCGCTGGGCGAAGCGTCGCGCACGACACCGTTCTGGTCGTTGTCGAAGGAGTAGCGCAACACCAGGGCCACCGGGGCTCGCGCCGGTCCACGGCCCTGGTGGTTCGCGGTCGCCGGTGTCATGCCGACGAGCAGTGCCGAACCGACCAGGAGGGCGCTGATGATCAAGATCCGAGCTCGCATCGACCGTTCCTTCCGAGGGGAGGCGGAGTTCAGTATGCCAGCGAAGGCGCTCCAGGGACATACTGTCGGCCATGGCCGAGGCCAGTGCGAAACGCGAACTGATGGTCGACGAGGACCGCCTGTGGATCGAGCTGCACGACCTGGTGGATTCACTGCCCCAGGACCGAGTGACCGCGCCCGGCTACTTCGAGGAGGGATGGTCCGCGAAGGACCTCGTCGCCCACCTCGGATGCTGGCTCGCCGAAGCGGGAGCCGTCCTGGAGCGCATCCGGTTCGGGACCTATCGCGCCGAGGAGATCGACATCGACGCCATGAACCAGCAGTTCTACGAGGCGATGAAGGACGTGCCGTTCACCACCGTGCGGGCCCAGGCCTGGGCGGCACGGACCCGCATGTTGCGTGCGTGGGGTGCGGTCGACGAAAACGTGCCCGAAGCCGACATGTGGATCCGCAAGGCCGGGCCCGACCACTACGCCGAGCACCTTCCCAGGCTTCACGACTGGGTTGCGCAGCTGACCGACTAAGCGTGCGGCCGGTCGATCGAGGCGGGGCCGCTCCGTAGGACGCCTGACCCATGAGTTCCCGCCAGGTCGGCGACGGTCGACCGGGCCATTGCCGGGCGTCGCCGGAAGCACGACGCTAGAGGCACTCGTGTTCGGTCGGGAGGGCCAGATGGACAAGGTATTCCTAGGGACGCGCATCACCGAGGACACCTGGCGCGTGCGGTGGGACATCGCGAAGCATCATCCAGTGGTGTTCCGAACCTGCCTCGCCGCCTTCGTGGCGCTGGTGTTGGTGATCGCCGTTCTCGTCTAGCCGGTCGCGGTCCGCGCCTACACTCTGGCGACGGACCTGTCGATCGAGCTCGAGCCCCTCCGATCGTTGCTGGACGCGCCCGCTCCAGCCGTATTGACCACCTATCGGCGCGATGGTTCCGCCGCCGTGACCCCGGTGTGGTTCCGCACAACGGGCCAGTCGTTCGAGCTCGTCGTCGCCAAGAGCGATGTCAAGATGCGGCAC
The DNA here is from genome assembly GCA_963821935.1 of uncultured Actinomycetes bacterium. Classification (GTDB taxonomy): domain Bacteria; phylum Actinomycetota; class UBA4738; order UBA4738; family HRBIN12; genus JAOUEA01. The sequence goes on from CAWGFM010000003.1 coordinate 11,487, forward strand.
CTGTCGCGGGATCCCCGCGCGGTCCTCATGATCTTCGAGACCTCCACTCCCTTCCGCGGTGTAGAGATCCGGGGTGACGTCGAACTGGACGAGTCCCACGTCGATGAGGCCAGGCGGTCCATCAGCTCGCGGTATCTGGGGGCGGAGACCGCGGAGTCCTTCGTCGCGGAACGAGGTGAGGGGTTCGCCTCCCGGCGTCGCCCTCCCGCGTCGTCGGGACCTCTCCGGGATCCTGCCCGACCCAGGATGAAGGGATGACGATCACCTGCACGTGGCGTGGCGACCTCGGCAACCACGAGCTGAACCTGCTCCACGCCGACGCTTTCGAGACGGAAACGTTCGATGAGGATGAGTGGAACTGGCGTGCGGTCGTGCACGAGCACAGCCTTGGATTGGGTGGTGGCCAGGGAGGATGACGCCCTGGCCGGCTTCGTGAACGTGGTGTGGGACGGCGTCGTGCATGCGTGGATCCAGGACACGATGGTGGCCGCCTCGGTGCGCCACCGGGGGATCGGACGTGAGTTGGTGGCCGTTGCCGCAACCCAGGCCCGGAATGCGGGATGTGAGTGGCTGCACGTCGACTTCGACGAACACCTCCGTCCGTTCTACATCGACGCGTGCGGCTTCACCCCCACCAACGCTGGCCTGATCGCCCTCGCTCCCCATCCGCAGGGGGGCTGAAGTGATCTCATCCTCCTTTCATCTTCGTGGGCGTAGACTCGGAGCTGAGACGCTTCGAGCGGGAAGGAGCCCGACCATGCGGAAATGGGTCATCGCGGTCATCGGGGCGGTCGCACTTGCGGCGGTGATCACAGGGAGCGCCATCGCGTTCGCCGGCGACGATGGTGAAGGCGGGGCCACGGGGCCACAAGCGGATCTTGCCGTCGAAGCCGCCTTGCAGGAAACCGGAGGCGGAACGGCCAGTGCCGTCGAACGCGACGAAGAGAACGGCGGGACGTGGGAGGTCGAGGTCGAGAAGCCCGACGGATCGATCGTCGATGTGCGTCTGGACGCGGACTACGCCGTGATCGTGGTGGAGGGTGACAGCGAGACGACAGACACGGATGACAGTGGCGCCTGACCGAGGCTGACCCATCGCATCACGAGCCGCGCAGGGCGGCAAATGTACGAAGAGCTACGAGCCCCCTTCGCGGAACGCGCGCTGGATGCGGTCGAGGACATGTTGCTGGATCGTCTGCTCCAACTCCTTGTCGAACGCCGCTTCATCGACGGGTATCCCGGCCGGATCGAACAGCTGTTGATGCGGTTGCTCGACGGCGGCCGGCGCGGTGATCCCATCGATCGTCAGTTCGTGGAGTGGCTCGGGCCTGTCGATGTCCTTCAACCGCTGCTCGCCGATGGATCGCGCGGTGACGCCCTCGGGCAGCGAGGTGCCCAGCAGCGCCCGTGTGCTCTCCGACAACAGGATCTGCCCGCCGTGTCCCACGGCCGCGATGCGAGCCGCACGCACCACATCGAGACCCGTGTAGCCCTCGTCACCCACGGAGGGTTCGCCCGTATGGAGTCCGATGCGGACTCTGACGTCGACGTCGTCGGGCCAGACGCCATCGGCGAGGCCGCGCTGAGCCTCGACCGCGCCCGCCGCGGCATCCCGCGCCCTCGGGAACGAGTAGAAGAACGCATCGCCCTGGGTGTCGATCTCCTGCCCACCGTGCGCGGTGAACGCCGTGCGCAGGATCCGCCGATGGTCCTTCAGCACGGCCGCGTACCCCTCGTCGCCGAGACGTTTCAACAATCCTGTGCTGCCTTCGATATCGGTGAACAGAAACGTGACGGTTCCTGAGGGCAGGTTCGGCATCAGGCGAGGATAACCGCACATCCAGTATGGGTTCCGCGAACGAGAGCGCAGGCCCACGAGGTGACCCGACCCCGGCTCGCTCAGGTCAGGATCAGACGGTGGCGGGAGGCGTTGTCGACGAGCTGGTACGGCGTCTGAGCAGGCGACTCCAGAACACGGTCACGGGCGCTATCGAATACGCAATGCGCACGTCCCGCTCGCGTTTGTCCACCGTCAGGTCGCGCCCATTGGTCGCTCGGCGCGGGTCCGATGGTCGCCAGGGTCCAGGTGCTGAGCCCCTGCTCCTCGTGCAGCGTGAGGCGGCGTCTCCCAGCAGGTTTAGCGAACTCATGCACGTCCAAGGAGACCCCCGCTGGGTCGGCAGGATTCTCGATCTCTTTTGGCTGGCCAACCGACCCGGACGAGCTGCAGGCGATACTCGTCTAGGTCGGCGGCGAGCTCGCGGACCCGACCAGACAGCTTCTTCGCCTGCAGCGCCTCTTCTCGTGGGGCCCCAGGCGAGATCAGGTCGCGACGCACCGCCATGTCGAGCATCCCGCTCACACACCCGAACTTGATATCGGCGACCGGGCTGTGGAACGAAGGCCACAACCGTCCCGGTGAATCGTGGCTGCGTGGATTCATCATGGGATTTCGACGACGACCTTTCCTCGCGCATGGCCCTTCTCGACGTGCGAGATCGCCGCGGGGAGCTCAGCGAACTCGTAGGTCCTGTCGATGACAGGATGCAGCTTGCCGGCATCGGCCAGCTCGCCGAGCGCCTGCAAGTCCTTGGTGCGGACTTGTGCCTTCACCTGCTTAACGTTCTTGCCTCCCCGCAGCGAGACACTCAACATGTTGGCTACGCTGGTGAACCCCGTCACCGCGACCTTCCCGCCCTCTGCGAGCGCACCCTTCAGATCGTTCGCCGATCGGTTGCCGACCGTGTCGAGGATGAGGTCGTAGCGCTGACCACCCGCGGCAAAGTCCGTCGTGGTGTAGTCCACGGCGGTATCAGCTCCCAGGGACTTGGCGAGCTCAAGGTTCTCGGGCCCAACGACGGCCGTCACCTTAGGACCATAAGACTTCGCGATCTGGACCGCGAAAGAACCGACACCGCCAGACCCACCATTGATCAGCAGCTTCTGCCCAGGGTCGATCGGTCCGTGGTGACGGAGACCTTGATGCGCGGTAACCGCCGCCATCGGAACCGCGGCTGCCTCCACGAAGGAAAGACTCACTGGTTTCAATGACATCGCTTCGATCGGAACCGAAGCGAACTCCGCGAAGCCACCGTAACCATGCTCCAAGAGGTTGGCGTAGACCTCGTCTCCGGGGGCGAAGTTGCTGACGCCGCTGCCGACCGCCTCCACGCGTCCAGCAATGTCGACACCGAGGCTCCGATACTTTGGTCGCCGCATCCCCAGGGTGAGCCGCGAAAAAAGGGGGCTTCCGCGCATCGAGTGCCAGTCCGCCGCGTTCACCGATGCGGCCACAATCTTGACCAAGGCTTCGCCGGCGGCGGGCGTGGGCCGTGGCACGTCCGCAAGTCGGAGTGCCTCCGGCGGCCCATACCTCTCCCACAACCAAGCCTTCATGGTCTTCTCCGAGATTGCTGGACGGGACGACCTCGTGAGGGCCGCGCCTAGGCGTCGTGCCGTGCCGCGGTGTCGGACTCGGGCAGCCTCGTCACCGTCTCCCCGCGGAGGATGGGGGAAGAGAGTCCTGAGCCGGTGATCGCGGCGTGGGCGGTCTCCAAGATGGTACAGGACGCGGGAGGCATCGGGGGGGTCGTTTCGAAGCTGAAAGACGGAGGGCTGGGTGACACCGTGTCTTCCTGGGTCGGAACCGGGACGAACTCGGAGCCAGACGGGAGCGGCTTAGCAGCTCCCTCGGGCAAGATCGTGTCAAGCAGGTCGCGAAGGACGCAGGTGTGTCCGAGGAGGAGGCCGAGAAGGGAATCGCGTCCTCCCTTCCTGCCATCATCGACAACCTGACTCCAGAAGGCCGAGTGCCTGAGGACGACGGCGCCTTGGCTGGTCTGAGGGCGTCCCTCGACACTGGGCCCTTGCGCGTCAGCGGTAGGGCCCAGATCCGGCCTATCGGCAGGTTTCCTTGATCGAATTCGGGGGAACTCGAACGCTGCCGCCGTGACACTCACCAGGCGGGGACTGCACCGCCCGGCGACGATTGCCCAGCTCCCGAGGGGCTCGCACATTGCGTGTGCGAGCCCCTCGCCCATCGTTCGGGGCTCATGGGTCAGATGTCCTATCAACGTGCGAACGGGGTCGGTCCGAAGCTAGAGCCATGAGCGAGGCTCCAATATGTCCTGAGTGCGGATCGGGTTCGTTGATCGAGTCCGGCGTGTTCGAGCACGGCACGTAAGTCCACTCGTTGACCTGCTGGACGTGCAGCGAGTGTCGGGAGGTCGTCGCCGTCACTGGGGTTTGGCATCGGAGGGTGACCACGGCCTCCAGCTGCCCGGAACCCCCGCACCCCTTTGCTTCGCGCAGCATCGGGAGAATGGCCGACGGGCCCTCGTCGTCAGCGATGATGGCGTTCATCATCCCGCTCGGCGAAGTGGCGCGATCACGAGACCTCCGAGGTCTGCTCGGTCCTCGAAAGCTGCGCGTAGTGGTGGGCGCGGCGGTCGGCGTCTACGTCATTGGCGTGTTGACTTCGCTGGCCCTCATGGACTGAAGATGTGCGGGAATCGTTTGAGGGCGCGGCGAACGGGGGCTTCGGACCTGACGCCGGGAAACCCTTTGGGGGGGCACTCAAACGATTCGCGGGTCTGGGCCGAAGCCCTGGGCCCTCCAACGCCGCTGAGACGAGGGGCATCAGAAAAAGGAGACCGGGCCAGTCTGGGTTCTCTCTCGTCCAAGGCCTCGGCGATGCTCAAACCACCTGAGCGGTCCGTTCCGCAAGGCTCCAAGCGATCGCAGGCGCTTGAAGGGGCGAAGAGTCATCGCACCCCTGCCGATCCTTCGCTATGGTGACAGTGCGGACGACAATTCTGTGGGGGAGGAAGACTCATGGCACATGAGCGGAGTAGTGGCGCGGTTGGGTGGACCATGTTCGCCGCGATCATGTTGATCTTGATCGGAGCGTTCCACGCGATCGCGGGTCTCGCTGGCATCATCGAGAACGAGTTCTACGCCGTGACCCCGAACTATGTGCTCGAGTTCGACGCGACGGTCTGGGGATGGATTCACCTGATCGGTGGCGTCGTCGTCTTGCTCGCGGGCTTCGGTCTTTTCTCCGGCGCGGTGTGGGCGCGAACGGTCGGGGTGATCGTCGCGGCAGTGAGTGCGCTCGTGAGCTTCGCATGGATCCCCCTGTACCCCATCTGGTCGATCATCGTCATCGCGATCGATGTTGTGGTCATCTGGGCCCTCACGGCCCATGGGCGTGACATCACGATGGTCGAGAATCGATCCGAGCGCCCATGATCCGGAGACGGCGCGCTTAAGCAACGCCGGTTTGCGAGCTCACGATGGAGGCCTCGTGAACCTCCTGCGAGTGGCTGCGGGCCGCATAGGGTCGGGATGGCGACCGCCGTCGCTCGCCGAACTGGCCCGTCGCTGCAGGGCCGCCTGCTTCCACCAGGGGAGCCCCGCCAGGCCGGATCCCCAGAGCGTCGCGCAGACGGGCTCAACGGACCTTCGGGGACGATCTGCTGGACCGACCCGACACCCCAGAACCAGGGTGGGTGAAGCTCCAGGCCGAGGCCGGTGAGAGCCCCTGTCTCGGCGAGGCCGCGGCCCTTGCTCGTGTGGTCGATCTGTTCGGCGCAACGATCCAGGACGCACCGACTGGCAGGCCATCCAGGCCGGGTGCGCCATGATCCGCCGCACCGCTCACCTTCGTCGGGGGGTGGTGGCACGTGCTTCGTGAGGTCTCGTCCCTAGTACCCGCCCTCCCTCTGATCGAGCTAGTAGGGGACGAGCTTCGTCCAGCCTCAGGGATACCAGCCGTGATCAGGAGCGCGGTCGAGCAAGGAAAAGGGCTCCGGAAAGACCCAGTCCGTTCGGACATGCCATCGGATGGGTCGCTTGGTCGGTGCCACCCATCGGAGCGGGACACGGCACGACGCCACCGTTCCTTTACGCCGGACTCTGTAGTCACCTTCCCGCCATTTCGACTCCGGATCGGCCGTCTTGATACCGCACCGCACCGTCTGCGGCATCGAGGCCCCGAGCGGGTTGCTCAGGAAGGCTCGCCGATCAGGCTTGGGCCCGCCGCTCGCGTCGATCGTGATACCGCTGAGCCACCCGCGCAAAGGACGGTCGTAGCTCCGGAGCGTGATCGTGAGATAGCGCCGTCCCCCGTCCACGCCCACGATGCGAAGCGAGGTGGAGCGTATGTCGAACCCGAGGCAGGGGGGCTCACCATCGTCAGGGCAGCCGAGATCTGCCGGATCGCGTCCCGTCTCACCCCACCCGATACTCGCGTGGGCTGTCAGGGGCAGCAGGACGACGGTCACCGTCAGGGCGATGACCACTCGTAGCTTCATGCAGCCTCCATCACCAATGCGCTGCGCGCCGTCCCGTCCCGTGCGAATGGCTGACGCACAGGAACATACGCTCTCAATGCCGCGAAGGGAAGTCGCTCTCTCAGTGGCCGAGTCATGGCGATGATCGCTAGCTGCGAGAGGCCTGGCCCACGAAGGGGGGCGTGGGGGGTCGTCGAAGAAAACATCACCAAGCAGGACCGGAGTCAGGACCCTTCCGCACTGCTTGCGGGTCTGGGACTTTTTCGGGTCTTGGGGGGCGAAACGGCCCGTGACCTGCGGGGGGGCCCTACCTCCCCGGAGTCTGGCCCACGATTCCTTGACCGAACCGACACGCTTCCTGGTGATGGCTACCAACACAGTTCCGAAGCGTCGCCGGGCGATCGCTGAGGCCCGAGCGCCACGCTTCACGACGCGGGTGAGCTTCTTCGAGTCGCCCGAAATGGTCCGCCGACTGGAACGGGCTGCGGTCGACGAGGGCCTCAGTGTGAGCGCGGCGACCAGGGCCGCCGTCCGGTACTGGCTGGGCGATTGGCAGCCCGACGACGACGAGGCCGCTGACCAGGGTGGGACATGATTGTGCAATCGCGCCGGGCGTTGGAGGGCCAGACGTTCAGGACGTGCTGGCACGAAGCAGGCCACGCCGTCGCGGGCTGGCTGCTCGGACGCACGATCGAGCGCATCGAGATACTGACCCATCGCAAACGCCAGCCCGGCTGTGTCGCAGGACGGGTTCACTACGGCGAGGGGGAGGTCACGAACCGCCACGAGGCAGAGGACGAGATCTGCATCAGCTTCGCCGGAGAGGCCGCGCTCCGAACCGCCTGGGCGCTCGAAGTGTTCGACGAGATCAACCTAGGCCTGCCAGAGGGACCCGCTCGTGCGATGACGGTCGATGAGATGGCTGTGGTACCCAACGGCAGCAGCCCAGCCAGCGCCTTGGCGCAATACGGGTACGGACCCTGTTATGTTGAGAGTCTGTTCCCCGGCCAGGGGCGGTCGATTCCGGGAGCGGTCGGGACGCCCGCAGCACCTTTATCGGCTAGGCGAGCCCCAGGAACAACAGCGCCCCGATCACGAACGTAACGGCGGCACCGATCAGCGCGAACGTCTTCACCCGCTTCGACGGCTTCCTGATTGCGATGACCGCGAGCAAGCCGGCGATCATCAGCGCCGCCCCCATCATCAGGTCGTGATTGTCCTGGATGAAATCGATCACGCGGCTCCCTCCGTCGGCGCTACAGCGCAACGCTGCGAGCAGCGTAGACCATCCGGGGTGGCGGTCAGGCCACCGGTAACGCGTGAGCCCGCCCGCGATCCTGCGTCGGAACCGTCACCGAGACGGTGGCCGTGTCGCTATCCGTCGCCCCGAACGCCGGTTGTGCGATTCGCCGCGAACACGCCCATGGCGATCGGCAGGTCCAGGCCGGGGCCGTCCCTTGCTCATGCGTAGGGACTCGGCTCCAGGTACATAGACGAACGCTCGCCAACCACGGGGTCCTGTTCCTGGACGAGTTCACGGATTCCGGCGCGATGCCGCCGAGGGCCTGCGGCAACCGCTCGAAGACGGTCGTGTCGTCGTGTCGTCGCTGCGGGGTCCGGGGCTGGCGGCAACGATCCGACGCGACCTACTGCAGCGCGGCGTGCAGGCAAGCGGCCTACCGTGAACGCTCGCAGCGTGACGCCAGGGCTTCGTACCCCACCAGTTCTGGTCCGCCCACGCCTCGATCTCGGTGCTGTCCCACATCCGGTGACCGGGCGACCAGCCGCATGCCTGGCCGACCTTGCGCCGAAGCGTCGATGACAACGAGACTATCCCCGGTGCTGTTCACTGTTCGAGGAGTGACGGGAGGTTGCTATGTCCGAGCCGTTCATCTTCATCGGCACGCACAAGTTGCAGGAGGGCAAGCTCGAAGAGTTCGAGAAGTCCTTCGCGCACTTGGTCAGCGCGGTCGAGGCGAACGAACCGCGCATGATCGCGTTCAACGGCTACGCCAACGAGGAGGGCACGGAGGTCGCGGTCGTCCAGGTCCATCCCGATACGGATTCGATGGAACTTCACATGCAGGTCGTGGCGCAGCACATCGAGCATGCGTACGAGGGCCTGCTGGAAGAGACCACCGGCATCCAGGTCTTCGGACAGCTCAGCGCATCAGCCCGCGAGATGATGCAGCAGCTCGCCGGATCGGGCGTACCCTTGAGCGTGAAGCCCATGCCGCTCGGCGGCTTCACACGCTCCGCGGCCCTCTGAGGCTTCCTGGACACCGCGTCCTCACACGCGGCTATCGTGAACCATGCTGCCGATCTCTTGATTCCAGCACCTACCCCGTGACCGAGAGCGGCTGGGTGTCAGCGAGGGGCCACATGGCATGGCTCCTACCCAGGTGCGCTGCCTGCCGCATACGATAGGTCTGTGATTCCGACGATGCTGCTGGTGGGACTCCTGCTCGGCAGGTGGTGGCGCGTTGTTATTCCGTTGGCGTCCGTCGGCTGGGCGGTGCTGCTCGTCTCGACGGGGGTCGATTCAGGCGTCGCCTTCTTCGCTACAGCAGCGCTGGTTGGCTTCGTCAACGTGACGATTGGCGTCCTCGTCTTTCAGGTTGCTCGCCTCCTGTTGCGCCGACGACAAGGAGACTGGCCCAGTCACTGAACGACTCAGGCTCCGCCGTGTCCTGCCGTTGGGGTAGAGTCCCGCCATGCTCCCGATTCTCGTCCAAAACCTTCCCCAAGACCGAGAGCGGCTGGGTGTCAGCGAAGGCCACATGGCATGGCTCCTCGGATCACGCGCCCGCAGTATCGGGAGCTGGAGGCCGGGAGGCTCCACATCGGCAACGACCTGTACCTGCGGATCGTTGATGTGTGCGGGTGGCCTCGATAGCGGGAGCGGGGGCGGGGGCGACGTGGGTGCGCTGGGAGATTCCGAGCCGCCCTCCCCACAACGAGGTCTCGTCGGGTCGCATAAGGACGCTTGTTCCTGGGGTCAAGAACTTGGCTGCGGCTCCTCGACGGCCTCACCGGGGTGATGCATCGACAACCGACCCTCGCGCTCTGAGTAGCGGTCCACGGTGAACCCAAGCCTTTCGTAGAAGCGTCGAGCCCGAACGTTGTTGGGGAAGACGTGCAACCGGACCGTCCGACCTCGCCTCAGCACGTCCCGGACAACAGCAGTTCCGACTCCGTGACCCTGGGCTTCCGGCAGGACCTCGATCCGCCCGAGGTAGAGGTGGTCGCCTTCGTCGCTCACGTCCAGGACGCCGATCGCCGTGCCGTCGTCATCCTCGATGATCGAGAGGCGATCTGGCTCGAACCATCCGGCATGGAAGCGGCGCTGGAAGTCGGCATCACCCCAGCCGTGCATCGGCTCCACGTACTCGCGCATCGTCGTCTCATTCAGGTGGAAGCAGAACGCGTCGTCTGCGCTGGTCGCCTGACGGAGCCTCACTTGTCGGATCGTAGTAGGAGCAGCGTCCGTCGCCGTGCGGAACCCGGGCCCGATGAGGGCGAGCGCAAGCTCGCTGCCGCCGGGCAAGCCGGTGACCGCGCCGCAGAGGCGCAACGACGGGCCGACCTGGCCTGGGCGAAGATCGTGCGTGAATTGGGCGTGAACGGTGTTGCCCAATTGTTGCCCAACTCGACCGCTCGGCGGCAGCGGAAGCGTGCATCCCTGCAGGTAGATGATGCTCCGGGGGTGGGACTCGAACCCACAACCTACGGATTAACAGTCCTTCCCCCGTGGTGCCATCTAGGACACCGCAGTACGCCCTAGCTGGGCAAACGCCCTGCCGGACCTTGCCGGTGTCATCCCTGAATCAGCCCTGTATCGCCGAGTTCATTAGCAATCCATTAGCAAGGTAGACGGAGAGCGGCCTATCTGTCCCGCTCGATCACCCGCAGCCGGGAGCTGAGCGCCTGTGGGGTGATCCCCAGCGACCGGGCGCAGGCGCTCACGCCCAACTCACGTACCAGCTTCGCCCAGGCCAGATCGGCCCGCTAGGCTAGGCGAATGGAACGCCGCACCGCAACGGCGGACGGCTCCTGGATGCTGTGGACCGCGATCGGGATCGGCGGCATCTGGATCGCTGTCGTCCTGATCAGCCTGCTGTCCCCCGATATGGTCTCCGGCTCCGAGCAGGAGCACCTGAAGGTCGCGGCGTTCGGGACGTGGTTCTGGGGCGGGGTGGGCACGCTCGTGTTCCTGTGGGCCATGGGTCGGCTGCGCGGTGATGCCATGTGGCGCCTCACGTGGATCGGACTCTCGATCGCGACGCTCGGAATCTGGGCGCTCGCGACGCTCCTTGCCATCGTGCTTCCGGTCGTGGAGACGGGCTCCGACCCGACGCAGCTACCTCTGGGCGCGTTCATCGCGCCGGTGGCCGCCGCGATGCTCACAGCGATCGCCGGAGCCGTCACGAGCGTGTTCCGCCGTGGTCACCCCCGCTGATCGGGGGCGCCCCGGAACCCGGTGAGCTCGTCCATAGCAGAAGGACACGCCGTGGTTGGCCAGCGTTTGCGGATGTATCTGGAGGTGACCGGTTAGGCGAACCACCGTTCGAGGAACGCGCGCGCAGTGGGAACGGTGAGCGCGCTCGCGGAACACGCCCCACCATGTCCGAGGCCCGGCAACCGCAAGCTCTGCCCGTTGGGGATCATCGCGGCTACCTTCGCGGCGTCGTCGTCCTCGTCCTCCAACTCCCCGGCGATGAGGAGCGCAGGAACAGGGAACGACCTGAGGTCCTCGTCCTGGATCCCCTCGGCCCACAGTTCGGGCGCGTGCGCGGCGAGCAACGCTTCCGCATCGGCTCGGAGGGTGACGGCTCGAGCCCAGGTTGGGAACTCGAGGTCGAACGAATCTCCGTCATTGACCTTGAACAGGTCGACCAGCGCTCTCGTCCCGCCGTGCCTGAGGGCTTCGTCCAGCGCATCGGTCTCCGTCGGCTCTTCGGGCTCGGGTCGCGGGTCCCAGGCCCCCGAGGTCACGATCGCGGGGACCCGCTCCGGGACGACAGCCGCGGTCATCCACGCCATCCATCCGCCGTAGGAGTGCCCCCAGATCGCGAATCGATCTATGCCTTCGGCGTCGGCGACCGCAAGCACGTCGCCGGTCAGGGCAACGGAGGTGTAGGCGGCGGCATCGTGCGGCTTGTCGCTCGCGCCGTGGCCGCGAGTGTCAATGCTGACCAGGCGATGATCGCTCCTGAGATCATCGACGTACCCGGCTCGGTCCACCACGATCGATCGCAGCACCACCCGTGCAGCAGCACTAGCGGCCGACCCTCGCCAGTCACGTCATAGCTGATCGTGACGCCGTGACTCGAGACCTCTGGCATGAGGTGACCTCCGAGCAGGAGCCTAGACCGAGAGGCTCAGCTCTGCTCCGGGCGTAGCATTCCTCCATTGCCGAGCCCGCCTTGGAAACCGGAGTCAGGCTCGACGTGGTATCCCGCTAGCTCGGGCACTCCTCGATACCACTACCGGCAACATCTACACCCACGACACCACCGAGGCCGCGACGGATGCGGCCGAACAGGTGGAGTCGATCCTGGGACGGACCATGGCTGAGGTTCCTCCGCACACATCGGCAATCCGCCCATACAGGTCGTACCGATGTGGAGCCTCTCGGCCTCCAGCTCCCGATGCTGGGACGCGTGATCCCCAGGAGCCAAGCCATGTGACCTTCCCTTCGCTGACACCCAGCCGCTCCCGGCCTCGAGGTAGGTGCTGGACGAGGATGGGAAGCATGCTCCGACGCTAGGCCTCTAGGCCGACATGCTCGCATCGACACCCGAGCTGGGGCACACTGATGCGCGTGTCGAACGTCGTCTCGTCCGACTTCTACGCCGTCGCTGCGCAGGTCATCCCCGTCTTGTTCATCGCGCTGGCGTTCGAGACGCGATCCAAGTCCTTCCTCCCAGAGGAGCTTCATGAGGACCAGAGCAAAGCTGGACGCCGTCTTGAAGTGACAGCTGCCTGCTACTCGCTTGTGGTGACTCTTTTCCTAGCGGGGGGCGAGGTCGCCGCCTTGGTTGGGATAAGGCTTGGAACGGAGCCTGACTTCCACATGTTCCATACGGCGTGGTTCGTGACGCTGGGGCTGTTCATCGGCGGTACGGGCGTCGTTGTGCCAATAGCACTTCGCCAGCTCTGGGTCATCTCTGGCGGGCTAGAGAACCTCGGGTGGTTCAAGGTCTGGTTATCCGTGATCGTCGTCGTTGGCACCGTCTACATAGCCGCATACACGGTCTGGACGCTGGTCTGAGGGCGAGAGTGGACCGGCCTTCGGCGACCAGGGACCGTCAACCACACATGTACGTCAGGCTGACTACCTCCTGTGGTGGGCTGCAGGCCTCCATGTGACCCTCGCTGACACCCAGCCGCCGAGGTCTCGGGGTAGGCGCTGGACGAGGGATCGGGAGCATTCGACCAGGACGCTAGTCGAAGGTGCGACCACCCTCTCACCTAGAAAAATGAAGGACCCCCTACGAGGGGGTCGAGGGGGTCCTTCTGTTGGACGCTTGGGACCGCCGTCGAAAGGAGCCTTCCCCGCTCCGTCCGGCTGGTCCAACCCGTCCAAACTCTGGCTCACGGCGGACACTTCTACCCCCGCTGGTCACCACCAAACCAGCGCCGAAACTTCGGCCGAGCGAGCGTTTTCCTCTTGCGGTACAGGGAAGAGCAGGCTCATGACACCGGCGAAACCTCTGCTGCACGAGAGCAGCGCCAACATAGGATTGGGGAACCTCCCCGACGCTCGCTCGGCGCTGGTGAACGCGGTCCCGCGAGGCGGTCCGCCTTCCATCCAGGGTGATGTTGCCTTGGTCTTCTCCGAGCTGGCAAACAACGTCGTCCGTCATTCCGGCGTCGGACCGGACGAGCTGCTTCTCATTCGCATGTACGCCGATCGCGAGGTGCTTCGCATCGAGGTCGAAGACCCCGGGGCTGGGTTCGATCTGCCGGCCATGCTTCCGCTCAAAGACGATGGGCGCTGGGGTCTGAGACTGGTGGAACAGATCGCAGCCGACTGGGGCATGAGGGCTGGGGCGCGTCCTCCCACGGTCATGTGGTGTGAGCTGCCCTTCATGGCTTGACCGGCATCGACTGCGCTAGAATCCGCCCCTTCATGAAAGAGGGCGAAAAGCGGGACGTGCTATCGGCTGAACCGGTGATCGAGGTGGCTGAGGCCGCACACTCATCGTCAAACGATGCCGTGGAATCGATCGAGGAAGCGTCTCGCCTGAACGAGGACCCCCAGGTGGCCGAGGCGCTGGATGAGGCGGCCCTGCGAGCCAACACCACCGAGGGCCGACTCGACTGGCTCCGGAGTCGCTTGCGGAGACTCTTCTCACGCTGAGTGCCTGAGTCAGCCGAGGTCACCCAATAAAGAAAACTGGATCTCCGCAGAGCCTGGCGAGTCAGCCAGTGAGCAAAAGGGGATCCGCGCAGATACCTATTTGCTCATGGGCCAGAGACTTGGATCGCCGCGTCGCCGATGTTTGACGCCTCCCTCGCCGCCCAGTGGGCGACGAGGGAGGCGCAGCTGCTGGTGAGGCGGCCCCGGCGGATCAGTGCGAAGGCTTGAACAGCTGACCGCGGATCGCGCCATCGGGGTACGGCGTGTTGTGGACGTTGACGTAGAAGCGCCGCGGGTGCGCAGCGATCCGCGTCAACAGTTCCTTGTCCGCATCGACGCAACCTGCCACCGCATGGATCGAGGAGGGCAGCGGGGCGCTGGTCTCGAACAGCAGGACCTTCACTGCCCCAGCGACGGCGGGTCCGCCGCGGTGGATGTGGGCCGCCACGGGCCCTTCGATCTTCCTCCACTCGAGGTGGAAGCAAACCTCTTCATCCCACGGATCGACCCAGACCTGGGCCCTTCCCCAGCCATCGCTGTCGCCCGGACCAGGTACTTCCTTCTCACCCGTGAGCCAAGCCCTCAGGTGGGAGCCATCATGACCCTCCGCTGAGGCTTGCCCCGCAAGGGGTACTGCGACCACCGTCACGACTGAGATCGCGGCGATCATCGTGCGTAGTCGTCGACGCATATATCGACTCCTTCCTCTCGGCGACGTCCATCCACCCCTTCCCCTTCGATCAGGATCCAATCGTCCAGCGCCGACAAAACAAGTAGGGCATGCACCACCAGGCTTGGTGCGTCTACGGAATTCGCGCAGCGTTTGTCCCGAGATCGCCTCGGGTAGCGTTGCCTTCATGAAGGAGCCGACACCGGGCAAGCCCGTCCCCCTTGAGAGTCCGCCCCAGGAGCGGCTTCATAGACGGCTGGGTAAGAGGCTGGTCGTGGGCGGCTTGATCGGAGCCGTCTTCGGCATCGGGGTGGGCGCATTGGTCGGCGCGATCTGGTTCGAGCGGGCCAGCGCCGCACTGACCTCCGCGTTGGCTGGCGGCATCTTCGGGATAGCGGTCGCGATGTTGATGTCTGGATACTCGAGTCTCGAGTCTCCCGACCCAGGAAGCGAACCCTCCGATACGGCTCGGCCCGTCGCCGATCGCCCGGGAGCTGTCAGGGAAGAGTACGATGAGGGGTCGTCTTCGTAGCCTTCGTCGGTGCGCGTCGACCAGCCGCAAATGGTGGCCGGTCATCACATGTAGGTGCGCCACGACATCGAGACTGGGCCAAGCACTGGTGGGACAAGACGTCGGGTCCCATCAAGATGTGAGCTGCGTCGGCTGTGACGACTCGTGGACGACTCACCGTGGAGGACCGATGACGGGACCTATTGCAGCAGACCCGGATAATCAACCGCTCGCAGTGCTCGTGGATGTCGATGGCACGCTCGTCGACAGTGTCTATTACCACACTCTTGCCTGGCATCGCGCGATGAGGGATCACGGGGTGCTCGTTCCAGCATGGGTTCTCCATCGCCATATCGGTATGGGTGGAGACCAACTCATCGACGCGGTTGCGGGGCGTGACGTGGAAGACCGACTCGGTGACCGGATTCGAGAGTCGGAGACCCTGCGGTACGGTGAGTTGATCGATGAGATCCGGCCACTCCCTGGAGCCCGCGACTTGCTGGTCACCCTGAAGGAAGCTGGCTTTCGACTGACTCTGGCGACCTCAGCGAAGGAGCAGGAGGTTGCGCACTACCTCGATCTGCTCATGGCGACCGACGTGGTCGACGACCTCACGACGGCCGGTGATGTCGACCGGACCAAGCCCGCCCCCGACATGGTCAGGCAAGCTCTCGGCGGCGTTGGGGGCCCGCCGGGCATCATGCTGGGCGACGCGACCTGGGATTGCATCGCGGCGACGGCAGCGGGGATCCCAACCGTCGGGGTACTGACCGGTGGCTTCTCCGATGCCGAGCTTCGCACTGCCGGCGCCGGCGCCGTCTTCGATGATCTGGAGGCTGTCACCGCCCATCTCATCGCACTCGCTGACTGAGTTCGCGTCAGCACGGTCCGATGCGCAGTGTGTCGCGGGTCCGCTAGACGCCGGGACAGCCTCCTGATCGCCGTCGAGGGTTTTCATCGCGCACAGGCGGGCTATGACGGCCGGATGAACCAAACCTCAACCACCTTGACGATGCTGCGGGAAGCCGTGCCGTCAGTTCCTCATCGACGCTTGGCCGTCGCCGGTTGCTTCAGGCGGATGCGTTCCACGGGCCTAGAAGGAGACTATTTCGAGTTCGGTCTGTACCGGGGGTCGAACTTCTCTGCCGCGCAGAGACTCGCAGCGCGATACGGGCTCGCGCCCGAGATGCGCTTCTTCGGATTCGATTCATTCCAGGGACTCCCCGAGCCGGCTGGCGTCGATATCGCAGGGGAGTTTCGAAAGGGAGACTATGCATGTTCCCGGGCCGAGGTCACTGCGAAGCTGCACAGCCGTGGGGTCGACTGGGAGCGTGTGCACCTGGTCGAGGGCTGGTACGAGGAATCGCTGACCCCCACGCTGAAAAGTGCCCTGGATCCCAGCAAGGTCGGGGTAGCCCTCGTGGATTGTGATCTCTATGAGTCCACCGTGCCCGTCTTGAGATTCCTAGCGAGTCTGTTGCAAGAGGGATCCATCCTGCTCTTCGACGACTGGAACTGTTTCGATCGTTCGGATCAGAAGGGCGAACGACGAGCGTTTCGCGAGTTCCTCATCGAGAATCCGCAGCTCGCCGCCGAGCGGTGGCTCACGTTCGGCCGGCGTGGCCAGGCCTTCGTTATGCACACGGCGTAGTGCGCAAGTGGCAAAGGCGGTTGGCAAAGGTCCTCAACTGGTCGGTGTCGCTCCCGACGATCCCGGTAGAGAGCCAGCGTGACGGATCACGAGTGCTCGCCACCCGAGGGTCGGCAGCCCCTCGACATCAAGTCTTGGACTTGCCCCGACTGCGGCAGGGTGGTGGGACGTGAGACCGCATGGATCTACGAGCCCCTCCTCGTCGTACGAGGTCGATGCCGAAACGGATCTGACCCCGGCGAAGTGGGTAGGGCGACCCGATGGAAAGGTGGAACCGATGGAACAACAGCATTGAACGGGAGCCGGACGACACCAGCGAGGACGACGAGCAGGCGGCCCGCGAAGACAGCGGCACGCCGGGACAGGTGACGCCCCCTCCATCCGAGGAGGGCGAAGGGGAAGATAGGGGAGCGAACAACAAGGGGGCCGTCCAGAGGCCGGACCAGCACTGAACCGATCGGGCCCTCGTCGTGGGGCTCGAGCCGTGGAGCCACTGACCTGATTCCCGCGCGGGCAACAGAAGGAGGACCCCCCGGCCCGGAAGGCCACGGGGTCCTCCTCGTTGGAGCGACTAGGGGTCCCGGTGGAAAGTGGCATCAGGCCCCGTCCTACCCGGCCAGATCCCGAATCGCCCAGTCTCACTGCTGCGGGGCTGACTTCTCCTCTGAGGCGCTCGGCGTCTCGACGTCGAGAGCCTCGGCGTGAGAACCCCCTCGAACTTGGATCTTCCGCGGCTGGGCGGCGGGAGCGACCGGGATGGTCAACGTTAGAACGCCATCCTCGTAGTTCGCCGCAACCTTGCCTACATCGAGGTGTTCGCCCAGCATGAGCTGCCGACTGAACCCGCCTTGCTGGCGCTCAGTGGCGATCAGCTGATCGTCCGCCTCTGGCTCCCAGCGACGCTCAGCATGCACGGTCAGGGTGCTCTGTTCGACCGTGATTTCGATCGAGTCTGCAGTGACACCCGGCAAGTCGAAATGAACGATGACCTCGTCTCCCCTGCGGTAGGCATCCATGGCCATCGTTCCGCCCGTCTCTTGGAGCCGGCCTGCCAGCTGCTGGGTCAGCCGGTCAACCTGGCTGAACGGGTCGTATCGCATCACCATCACAGCCACCTCCCTCGGTGCGAACTGACCGTTGGTGGCACCCCGTTACCCATTCTGCGGTCCAATATGCGCACCCCGAGAGTTTTCTTTCCCCCGGTTCGTCTCTGGTGAAATCTGCTGGACCCGTCAGGCCTGGCGGCGTCAGTGTGAGGAATGTGAGCGACCCTCAGATCGTCGATCCGAGCGCGCTAGCCGCCGCCCGACGAACACCAAGATCGCTCCAACGACCAGGAAGCCGAGATCCCAAGCGAGTTCGTTGGTACCCGGCCTCACGTGATGGATTTGTATCACGTGATGATCGACAACCCCTTCCGCCAAGTTGAAGATGCCCCATCCCAACAGGACCCAACCGAGGATGCTGCGCCACGTCCACACGTAGCCTCCTCCTCGCGCCCGATCCCACAGCATGAAGATCCCAACGGCAACGAAGACATAGGTCACGAGATGAAAGAGGCCGTCCCACAGGGTGTTGACCTCCAGCCCAGTGACCGTGGACGTCGGATACTCGCTCGTGGAAGCGAGCATGTGATGCCATTGCAGAACCTGATGCAGGACGATTCCGTCGAAGAAGCCGCCCAGTCCCACGCCGAGAAGGATCCCGGGAAGCGTGACACTTCGCGACCTGGTCGGCCTGGACCCGTCGCTCATGACAGCGCCCGTTCCAAGTTCGCCATGCGGAAGGCCACTCGTGTCCAGTTCTCCGACGTCAGAGATCGTTGGTGTCGCGTGCCCAGTAGGAGGGAGCATCGCTGGCAGGGAAAGAATCTTCGCTCGCGATTTCGACGAGAGCGTCAGCCTTGCGATGGTGTGCAACGGCTTCATCCGGATTGGGCGTCTCCGCTTCCTGATCCGTTCGCCCGCTCCCCCGGTGTGCTAGATAGCCCACGCCAACGAGCAAGAGTGTCCACACCAACCAAGTCCTGCCTCGCCCGTCGTCTGAAGTCACATGATCCTCCTATCGGGGATGTGGTCGGCATACCCAACTTGGGCACACATATGCCTGTCGCGTTTCGAGAGAGCAAAGGCCGGGCATCATCCCGCCGGTCAATCAGTGGAGGGAGGCAACCATGGCCAAGCGGAAGGTCTACACCGTCGGCAGCAACGGGCAGCGCGGTCAGTGGCGAGCGACACGGGCAAGGGACGTGTTGGTCTCGAGCGCCCTCAAGGCCGAAGCCATCCGGATCGCCAAGGAGCAGGAGTCAACGTCGGTCCAGATCAAGGACCGCGACGGCAAGGTCCAGGAGGAGCGAACCTATGCGCGTGGCTCAGGCCTCGCTGCAAGGGATGAGGACGATGGAGCACGAGTACTCGGCTCAGCAAGGGGCGGTCGGATCGCGGAGATAGGGGTTCGGTTCGATACCGAAGGGTAGGACGAGTGTCATCGAATGGTGGCCGAGAGTTCATCGATGGAAAGGAAGGGACCTATGAACCGATCACGACTGGAGGAGCTTCTGTACCAATCGCTAGAGACCGAGCAGGGCGGCGTCCAGATCTACGAGACGGCGGTCCGGTGCGCCCAGAACGACGACTTGCAGAAGGAGTGGACCGAGTACCTCGAACAGACCAGGAACCATGAGGTCGTCATGCTTCGGGTGCTCGACGCATTCGGCCTTCAGGCCGACAAGGAGACCCCAGGCAGGCAGATCGTTCGCACCAAAGCGAAGACCCTCGTTGGATGCATGGAGACCGCTCTTGGATCAGATCCGGCGGCAGCCCAACTTGTCGCAGCGGAATGCGTGGTCGAGGCCGAGAGCAAAGATCACATGAACTGGGAGCTGATTGGAGAAGCGGCCGACAAGCTCACAGGGGACGAGTCCAAGGTCCTGAAGGAAGCCCACGGCGAGGTGGAAGAGGAAGAGGATGAGCACCTGTACCACACGATGGGCTGGGCTCGGGAGCTGTGGTTGGAGTCCCTCGGCCTTCCAGCCGTCCTTCCTCCCCCCGAAGAAGAGAAGAACACCAAGACAGCCATCGGAGCCGAACGGGCGAAGCAGGAGCGGAAGGAGATGCTCTAAGCCGGCCCGGTCAATCTTCTAGCAGAGATGCCCCGACTTCTGTTGGCCGTCTCTCTGAGCTGTACGCACCGGGAAGCGTGAGTCCGGTCAAGGTCCTGAGGTTGACTCACGGGACCGCCTGGAGCTATCCACGTAGCACGAGGTTCAGTAGGACCGTCAACAGGATAGAGGCGATGATCGAAATCAGGATCATCGTGAGACATCCCACCCCGCCCCCAAGCGGCCGGATTTCCCATTTCCCGAGCATGAGCGGTGGGACGAGCCGATCGACCATCGAGCGGAACCGAGAGGACCAGACGAACCGCGCCGTCAGCGCTCGGAGCCAGTACAGGTATGCCCGCGCCTCACCATCGTCGGATGCGACGGCGAGCGCCAATCCTAGAGCGGTCGCCTCATCACCCGTGTGGACAGGTCCACGCTCAGCAAGTGCGTTCCGAGTGTGCCGCGTTTCCGCTGGTCAGAGGCTCCGGGGGTGGGACTCGAACCCACAACCTACGGATTAACAGTCCGCCGCTCTGCCGGTTGAGCTACCCCGGAAGGTGGAGCGTCGGGCAGTCTACCAGTGGCACTTCGCGCGGTTTGCTTCGGTAGGCTGTCGACGCATCCATCACCAGCCTTCGACCGAAAGGACCGCGGCATGAAGCTCCGCTCCCCGTTGCTCTTCCTCGCCGGCATCGGTGTGGGCTACTCGCTCGCCACCAAGATGCGACAGGATGACCCGGACGTGGTGCACGGTCCACGGCGGCAGCAGGATGCTCAGGCAGGGCCCACGCTGCGACTGGTCTCAGGCGGAGCGCAACGGATCGCCGATCAAGCAGGCGTGCTCAGCCTCGATGCGATCCAGCGAGCACGAGGAGCGATCCGCTCCCGGCTGAGCGAGTACGACGACACCGACGACGCGTCCTGGAACTAGGACTCGGTCGCGGCTACGGCCACCTCGCGACCCAGGTGACCGACGAAGCGTTGCTGGCGGAGCACGAGGCAGGCGTCGTGTTGAGTTCGACTCCGTAGGCGATACCCAACGTGATCCAGTCGCGGACGTAGAAGCAGTTGCCCGCGTCGCTGTACACGGCGGCGACGAAGATGTTGGCGGTCGTCGCGCGGTCTGGCACGTCGGTGCTCGCCTGATCGGAGCTCGTGCTGCCGACCGCGGCGTCCACGAAGGTGACCGACTTCTCAGCGGCCGTCAGCTTCGCCGTGTCGACCGTGGCGTAGGTCGCGTCGTCCGTGTAGACGACCCGGCCCGTCTGCAGCGCGCGTGTAGCGACCGACTTCGCGGCGGAGTCCTGGCTGCGCGACTTCGCGCCGGCGTAGGTGGACATGCTCATGATCAGCAGGACCGCCAGGATGGAGACGACCACCATCAGCTCCACGAGCGTGAAGCCGTCCTCACGCTGCAGCTTCGCTTTCAGCTGTGCTCGCATCGCTCCGTCAGCTCCTCCCTCCCATAGGAAGAGAGCCTCTCCTGTTTTCGGGTATCGGCCCGGGAGGGCCTGGCCTTAACGAGTTACAGCGAAGTCGGGATGCGCCTGCGTGAGGCGCAGAAGGACCTACTCCAGATAGTCGCGGAGCTTCTGCGAACGGCTGGGGTGGCGCAGCTTCGACAGGGTCTTCGATTCGATCTGCCGGATGCGCTCGCGGGTGACGCCGAACTCGCGGCCTACCTCTTCCAGCGTGCGCGGGTGGCCGTCGACCAGGCCGAACCGCAGCTGGATCACCTTCTTCTCTCGTTCGCTGAGCGTGTGGAGCACGCTTTCGAGCTGCTCCTGCAACAGGATGAAGCTGGCGGCGTCGACCGGCACCACGGCATCGGAGTCCTCGATGAAGTCTCCGAGCTGGGAGTCCTCTTCCTCTCCGATGGGCGTGTGAAGCGAAACGGGCTCCTGCGAGACCTTCTGAATCTCGCGCACCTTGTCGGCCCCGATGCCCATGACCTTGCCGATCTCGTCGGGCGTGGGCTCGCGGCCCAGGTCCTGCAGCAGCTGGCGCTGCACGCGCACCAGCTTGTTGATCGTCTCGACCATGTGCACGGGGATGCGGATCGTGCGCGCCTGGTCGGCGATGGCACGGGTGATGGCCTGACGGATCCACCACGTGGCGTAGGTGGAGAATTTGAAGCCCTTGGCGTAGTCGAACTTCTCGACGGCGCGGATCAGGCCCAGGTTGCCTTCCTGGATCAGGTCCAGGAACAGCATGCCGCGACCCACGTAGCGCTTGGCGATGGAGACCACCAGGCGCAGGTTGGCCTCGATCAACTTGCGCTTGGCGAGCTGTCCGTCGCGCTCGACCCGATGCAGCCAGGCGTGCAGATCGTCGTCGGTCTTGGGACGGTAGGTCTTGGCGATCTTCTCCCGGCCGATGCCCTCCACCTTGTTGAACGCAGTGAGCTGGTGGTTGCGGATCTCCCACACTTTGATCACGCACACCTTCAGCGCGTGGGGGTCGGGTTTGACCTCTTCCTCGGCGTGCATCTCCAGCTGCATGCCGGTGGACATCTCGCCCGCCTCGATACGCCGCGCCAGATCGATCTCCTGGGCGGCGTTGAGCAGCGGAACCTTGCCGATCTCCTTGAGGTACATGCGCACCGGGTCGTTGGTGGGCGCCTTCAGCAGGTCGACCTCGATGCGCACCTGGGTGGCGGCATCGGTCTCTTCGCCCGGGACCTCGATGACCTCGATGCCCTCGCTGGTGAGGTGCTCCTGGACCTGGGTCAGGAACTCCTCGACCTGTTCGGGAGTGAAGTCGTCGACGGGGACGGCTTCGAGGAGGTCCTCGGAGGTGACGAAACCACGTTCCCGCCCTTTGGCGGTGATGGTCTCCTTGACCTCGTCCAGGCTCGCGATCTCGCGGGCCGGCACGCTCAACGGATCTCCTGGGGGGTTGGCTGCACGACGCCCAAGTGTACGGAACGCGAGGGGTCGGCGACCCTTCCGGCCCGAACCATCGCCATCGACCTCAGAAGCTGCTTCGCGTAACCTGTCGGAGACGTCGCAGCTCGCCGTCGACCTGGACCAGCTCGGCGAACAGCTCGTCGTAGCCGGGGTCGGTGGTGGGGTTGAGCTTCTGCAGCCGAAGACGCATGGCGTCGCTGTTGGCCTTGAGCACGGCCTCATGCAGCCGGGACCAGACCGACTCCGCGTAGTCGGCGTGGCCGGACTCGCCACCTCCTTCGAGCGGCTCCACGGCCAGCGAGGAGACGAAGGAGGCGAGCTTCTCGTCGTCGCCACCGGCGAGCAGGGCCACGTCGCCGTGCGCCGCCTCGAGCGCGGCCATGGCCTTGCGCGCCGACGCCGCACGGAAGTGCTCCTCGGTCAGTCGAGGGGAGAAGGCCACGAACAGATCGTGGTCGCGCACCAGCAGCTTCAACATCTCTCGCTCCAGCTTGTCGCGCGCCGACAGGCGCTTGGGCGACTCGACCTGGACCTGGGCGGGGAGGCCGCGGCCCCGGCTCTCCAGCGCCTGGCGCACGGACGCCTCGGTGACGCCGGTGAGGTCGGCCACCAGATGCGCGTACTCGCTGCGGCGCACCGGGTCGGTGAGCCGGTCCAGGATGGGGAGCGCGTCGGAGACCGCCTGGGATTGGCCTTCCACCGAGGACAGATCGTGGCGCTCGATCGTGCGACGCACCATGTACTCGACCAGCGGGCGTGCGGTCGTGGCGGCCTCGCGAACGCCGTCGGCGCCGTGCTTGGCCACGAAGTCGGCCGGATCCAGACCCTGGGGGATGATCATCACCAGGGCCTGCACGCTGGGGAACTCCTGCTGGAAGGCGAACGCCCGCTCGGCCGCGCGCGCGCCCGCTTCGTCGGAGTCGAACGCAAGGATCGCACGTTGGGTGAACCGGGCGAGCTGTCGGAAGTGCCCCTCCCCCAGCGCCGTGCCGCAGGTGGCCACGGCGCCCTCGATGCCCGCTTGCACCAGGCCGATGACGTCGGTATAGCCCTCGACCACGAACACCTCGCCCGTCTTGGCCACCGACTGCCGCGCCCGGTGCAGGTTGTAGAGGACCTCGTGCTTCTTGTAGATCGGCGTCTCGGCGGTGTTGAGGTACTTCGCCTGCTCGCCGGCGCGGGGGTCCGTGGGCAGGATGCGCGCGCCGAAGCCGATGCCGCGCCCTTGCAGATCGTGGATCGGGAAGGTGATGCGACCGCGGAACCGATCGCGCACCTGCCCGTCGTCACCGCGCGTGGCCAGCCCTGCCTCCAGCAGGATCTCGGGGCTCAGGTCGCGTGAGCCGCTGAGGCGGCGCAGCAGGAAGTCCCGATAGCCGGGCGCGAAACCCACGCCGAACGCTGCGATCGACTCGGGGGAGATGCCTCGCGCCTGCACGTACTCCCGAGCCTCCGTCGCCTCCTTGCCGTCGGCCAGCAACTGGGTGAACAGCTCGGCCGCCTGCTCGTTCGCTCGGTACAACGCGGCCTTGCGCGCCGCGGCCCGCCGGGCCTCGGGCGAATCGCCTTCGTACCGCAGGGAAACACCGGCCTGCTGGGCCAGCCGTTCGACCGCCTCGACGTAGCTGAGGTGCTCCAGCTCGCGGATGAACCGGATGGGATCGCCGCCCGCCCCGCAGCCGTGGCAGTAGTAGAGCTGCTTGGACGGCGAGATGCCGAAGGACGGCGTCTTCTCCTGGTGGAACGGACACAAGCCCACGAAGCGGTCGGCGCCCGCCTTCTTGAGCGTGAGGTACTGCGAGGCGAGCTTGACCAGGTCGGTGCGGTCCTTCACCGTCTGGATGTCGTCGTCCCTGATACGTCCGGCCACGGGCTCCCAGCTTCCTGGCTCAGGTCTCCAGATCGGTGTCGGAGGGCCAACCGCCGCCCGGATCTTCGAGCCACCCCCGGGGAAGGAAGAGACGTTCGTACGTGCGGAGCGCGAACCGGTCGGTCATGCCCGAGATGTAGTCGGCCACGCGGACCGGGAGATCGCCCGGCGTCCGATGGTACTCCGCCGGCAGTTGGTCGGGATGCTCGAGGAAGTAGCGGAACAGCTCACGGATGAGGGCCACGGCCTTCTCCTGTTCGAGCTGAGCGCCTTCACGCAGGTAGACCTCGGCGAACATGAAGTCGCGCAGCCGATCCATGGCGTCGAACACCGGCGGAGACAGTCCGACGCGCTCGGACCCCTCGCTGTGGCCGATGAGGTCGCTCACCAGCGTGTCGATGCGATCCGAGTGGGTGCCGCCCAAGACCTCGACCGACCGCGCCGGCAGCTCACCCAGATCGAGCACGCCCGCCCGCACGGCGTCGTCGATGTCGTGGTTGATGTAGGCGATGCGATCGGCGAACCGCACCACCTGCGCCTCGAGCGTGGAGGGCTCGGGCATGGACCACGGATGGTGCACGATGCCGTCGCGCACCTCCCAGGTGAGGTTGAGGCCTTGACCGTCGCTCTCCAGGTGCTCGACCAGACGCAGGCTCTGCTCGTTGTGGCGGAAGGGCTGCGCGAGGAACGGGGTGAGCGCCTGCTCGCCCAGATGACCGAACGGGGTGTGGCCCAGGTCGTGCCCCAGGGCGATGGCCTCGGTGAGATCTTCGTTGAGGCGCAGCGCCCGGGCGCAGGTGCGCGCGATCTGCGAGACGTCGAGCGTATGGGTGAGGCGCACGCGGTAGTGGTCGCCCGTTGGCGCCATGAAGACCTGGGTCTTGTGCTTGAGCCGACGGAAGGCCTTGGAATGCACGATACGGTCGCGGTCGCGCTGGAACACCGTGCGGATCTCGTCAGGCCCCTCCGGATGCTCTCGACCTTTGGAGGCATCGGCGAAGACCGCGCGATCGCTCAGGATCTGATGTTCGACCTGTTCGCTGCGCTCTCTGGGGCTGAGACGGGGGCCGGCGTTCACGGCCCCATGGTAGCGCCGACCACCGACGCTCCCGAGGCGACCTCACCCGCCCAGGACGCGATACGCCAGGTACGCGAACGTCTCGCGGACGTAGCCCGGCACGCGGGTCTCCTCGGTCTTGGCCGCCGATGTCCACGTGGCCGACGCGTAGCCCGCGATGCCCAGGTCGCTCGCCATGGCCTCGATCCGGGCGTTGTGCCAGGGATCGGAGACCAAGAACGCCGAGTCCATCTGCTGGCGTCGCATCTCGTTGGCTGCCGCCCGCAGGCTCTCGTAGGACGTGCCTCCGACCGGAACGGCCATGATCGCGGACTCGGGCACACCCTGGGTGACCAGATACGCCCGGCCGGCCTCGGCCTCGGTGGTTCGGTCCCCCGGCTGATTGGCGCCGAGGACCATGACCCGGTCGGCTCGACCCTGGTCATAGAGGAGGACGGCATGGTCCAGGCGCCCCCGGAACACCGGCGATGGCGTGCCGTCGTACTGGGCCGCGCCGAGCACCAGGATGGCATCGGCGCGTTCGATGTCGGCGGCCCCGTCGTGATGGGCCGAGCGCCAGACCGTCACGGCGCTGACCGCGAAGATGACGACCCCCGCCGTGAGGAGGAGCCCGGCGATGCTGAGGACGGGATGCCTGCGGATGAAACGCACTGAGCAAGCGTAACGCCCCCCTCATCGAGCGAGCGGCCCCCACGCCGCACAGCAATCGAGTTGGGCTCCGGACGTGAGGGCACGGGCGTTCCCGCCTATGCTGGCCACCACCCAGACGTCACCCACGAAGCAGTCGCTGCGCGGTTCGTCGCAACGAGCCCGGGTGAACACCACCCACCGGCCGTCCGGGCTGAACGCCGGGGCCAGGTCGGTGCATCCCTGCTCAGGACATGTGCTCAGCAGCAGAAGGTCCGTCCCGTCGCGAGCGACCATGTAGATGCCCGCCGCTTCGGGCCCGTCGGCCGCTTCGACCGCGAAGGTGTCGCCGTCGGGCGACCACGCCACCGCCTCCCCGATCTCCAGCTGCGGAAGCACGACCTGCTCCTGAGTCTGCCCGGAGTCGGCGTCGAGGATCACGATGCCGGAGTCAGCACCTCGCGTCACGATGATCGCGATGGACTCCCCGTCTGGCGACCACGCGGGTGCCCCGCGCAGGGAGATACCCGTGACGATCGGACGCACCTGGCCACCTCGGGGTGAGACCTGGAAGAGACCTTCGACGCCTTCGCGCTCGCCGGCGAACGCGATGGCGGTGCCCGAGGGCGACCACGCCGGTGACCCCGAGCCCGAGCACGCCGACGGATCGCATGGAGCAACGAGCACGTCACCGGACGGCCGCCACACCCTGATCCCGTGAGCGCCTGCGTAGGCGAACGCACGGCCATCGGGCGACCATGACGGTGAGGACCGGTGCGCGGCGCCTTCGGCCAGGACCAGGCCCACGGACCCATCGTCGGACAACTCGAGGATCTGTGCCGCGAGCGGGACACCGTCGGCTGACGGCATGACCACTCGGGAGAACACCAGGCCTCCATTGTTGGCCGCGGGTGCCGAGACCGTCGTCGGTGGGGATGCGGTCGTGGCGCGATCTGCCCCGGTGCCGGGTTGGTCGCCGGAGCCGCGTGAGCACGCCATGAACAGCAGCGCCACCGTCACCATCGCCAGACGGGCGCGATGGCGAGCGAGCGTGGACGGGTAGTGCCGTGACTCGATCACCGATGCCATGCAGAGCCTCCTCAACACAATGGTGAGCGCAGGATCGCGGCTGACGCCGGTTGGTCGGCGAACCCGTGCGCCATGACGAAGTTGCACCATTCCGCCGTGGTGACCTCGTTGGAGAAGGGGTCACAGCCGTTATAGCCCCACGCGCGGTTGATGTCGTTCCAGGCGTCCTGGGTGCGAGGACCCCAGCCGCCGTCGACCGTGAGCCCTGCTCCGTTGAAGTTGTTGCACACCGCCTGGATGAACCCGGTGTCCGAGGTGCTGTCCTTGCTGAACACCGGCTTCGCATGGAGGTCGACGTGGATGTGGTTGGTATGGGCTGCGTTGTACCAGCCATCGAGCGTGTACTTGAAGTAGCGACGGCACGACGCGTCGACCGCCAGGTAACGGCGGCGCACCGTGCGGTCGCCGGCCGCGTGGTCACCCCCGAACATGTCGGTGGCCACCCCGTTCCACTGGATCCGGTTGATGTCGAGCGCCTTCCCCTGCCCGTGACAGCCCGGCTTGCACACGAACGCTCCGACGTGCCCGATGTAGGTGATCTGGTTGAGCCCGGCACCCCCGTGCACGACGGAATACTGCTTCAGGGTGGCGAGCCAATCGACCAGTTCCGCGTACAGCTTCTTCTCACACTTGATCTCCTTGCGGACGTAGTTGCCGGGGCTGCCGTACCGGATGGGCGTGGGGCCGATGGCGTCGAACGTCCTCGGGTCGCTCATGCCGCAGGTGGTGCTCCCGCTGCAGCTCATGAGGCCTTCACCTCCTTCACGAAGCCGACATGCCCCCGGCTGCCCGCGACCAGCACCTCGGCGCCCGAGCGACGCAGGCTCCGCACCGTCACCGTAGGCCCGACCCCCGTCGGGGGATCGACCTCGAGCCAGGACCGGCCCTGTTGCTGCCAGAACCGCGCATGGTCTCTGGCGTCGATGCCGGCCAGCAAGATGGAACCCTGGAACGTCGTCGCGGCGACCGGTGCGACGGGCACCCCCGCGTTGGGAGCCCCGATCGAGCGCCACGGCCCCTCGGCGGTTGCCGCGACGTACAAGGCAATGCCATGGACGTCGGTGAGGCCCACGACGAGCCGATCGCCGGCGTTCGCGAGCAGGGTGACCGACCCGTGGCGTACGGGCCTGACCCCGGGAAGCGTTGCGGGTCCCCATCCACCGCCCGGAACGGATCGATAGGCGATCGTCTCGATGGGCTCCTCGACGTCGGGCTCGGCGAACCGAGCGCCGACCGCGAGGCCATGGCCGGCGACGAACGCCACCCCCGTGCACACACCCGCCGCGGCGCCGACCCCCGGCTCGGATACCCACGAACTGACGTCGCTCGAGGTGAACAGCGCTGGGTGGGTGCCGTGTTCGGGCCCGGAACACCCGGATGCGACCGCTCGGCCGTCGTGCACCGCCAGCCCGGTCAGCGCGGTGCCATGTGGGAAGGACTGCGGCCCGGCGGTCTGGACCCAGGGTTGCTGGGGACCCGACCGACGCCAGGCCCGCGCGTCGCCGCGCACACCACCGACCGCGATGACGTCGTCACCCCACACAGCGACCGCCGCGATGGGCTGCTCAGGCATGTCAGCGGCCGGATCGCCGACGACCTGTGCGAGCACCGATCGAGCACCGGGCGCATGGACGCCCGCGCCGAGCGCGGCCAGCGCCACCGCACCCAGGGAGGACCGGCGAAGGAACTCTCGCCTGGGGAGGGAACCACCTTCCCGCTGCTGATCCATGACCACCTCCTGCTGGGGGAGGTGGGAGGACCGCAGACGCTACAGCCGCGGTCGCACGGCAACCGTGACCCGGGTCACTGAAGGGAGGAACTCCTCGGACGCGGACCGGTGAGTTACCTGCTGGCGATCTCGGCCTCGCCCACCGCGGCCTGGCCGGCAGCGAGCCGAGCCGTTTCGACACGGAACGGTGAGCAGCTCACGTAGTCGAGGCCCAGCTCGTGGCAGAACTCGACGCTGGCCGGGTCACCGCCGTGCTCACCGCAGATGCCCAAGTGGATGTCGGGCTTGGCGTCCCGGCCTTGGTCCACCGCCGTGCGCATCAGCGCGCCGACGCCGGGCCGGTCGATCGTTACGAAGGGGTTGGCGGGCACCAGCTTGCGCTCCTCGTACATGCTCACGAACTTGCCGATGTCGTCGCGGCTGAACCCGAACGCGGTCTGCGTAAGGTCGTTGGTGCCGAACGAGAAGAAGTCGGCGGTCTCGGCGATCTCGCCGGCGGTGACGGCGGCACGCGGCAGCTCGATCATCGTGCCCCATTCCAGGTGGCTCAGCTCGACGTCCTCGCGATCGAGGATCTCTCGAGCGACCGGCTCCAGCTCGGCGCGCATCTGCTGCAGCTCGGGCGCGGTGGCAACCAGTGGGATCATGATCTCGACCTTGGGATCGCCGCCGTCGCGCCGGACCTGCACCGCCGCCTCGACGATCGCGCGGACCTGCATCGCGTACAGGCCGGGTTTCACGATGCCGAGGCGCACGCCCCGCAGCCCCAGCATGGGGTTCATCTCGTGGAGCTCGTTGACCTTCTGCAGGACGACTTCTCGTTCACTGACGTCCTCGCCCTTGGCCCTGCCGAGTGCAACCTCGACGGCCAGCTCCACCTGGTCGGGCAGGAACTCGTGCAAGGGCGGATCGAGGAGCCGTACCGTGACCGGCAGCCCGCTCATCGCGTTGAAGATGCCCACGAAGTCATCGCGCTGCAGCGGCAGGAGTATGTCGTAGGCCTCCTGCTCCTGTCCGACGGTGTCGGCGAAGATCATCGTGCGGACGGCGAGCACGCGCTCTTCGCCCAGGAACATGTGCTCCGTGCGACACAGCCCGATGCCTTCAGCGCCGCGAGAGCGTGCGTTCGTGGATTGATCGGGGGTGTCGGCGTTGGCTCGCACCTTCAACCGACGCCGCGCGTCGGCGATCGTCATGAGCCGGTCGAAGGAGCGCCAGAGCGGCTGCTGTCGGGCCGCGACATCGCCCTGGCGACCCTTCTCCAGGAGCGATCCCTGCATCGGCAGCTCGCCCACGAACACGTTGCCGGTGAACCCGTCGATCGTGATCGTCTCGCCTTCGCGCACGATGGTCCCGTTCGCGTGGAACAGCCCCTCGGCGACGCGGAGCTTGATGGTGTCGGCGCCGCACACGGCGGGGATGCCTTCACCACGTGCCACGACCGCCGCGTGGCTGTTGGTGCCGCCAGCGCTGGTCAGGATGCCCTGCGCCGCGATCATGCCGTGGTAGTCGTCGGGCGTGGTCTCGCGCCGGACAAGGATGACCTGCTCCCCCGCCTGGCCACGCGTCTGCGCCTCGTCGGCGGTGAACACGACGGCTCCCGTCGCCGCTCCCGGCGAGGCGTTGAGGCCGGTCGCGATCGGGTCGGCGCCGGTCGCGTCGACCCGGCGCTTGAAGAGCTCTTCCAATCGGTTGGCATCCACGCGCAGCAGCGCCTCGTCCTCGTCGATCAAGCCTTCTTCGAGCATCTCGTAGGCCATGACCCATTCGCCGAACGCGGTGCGCTTGCCGACCCGCGTCTGCAGGATCCACAGGCGGCCCTGCTCGATCGTGAACTCGATGTCGCACATGTCGCGGTAGTGCTGCTCGAGCGTGTGCATCACATCCCGCAGCCCTCGGTAGCTGTCCGCGTCGACGCGCTCCAGGTCGGCGAGCGGCAGGGTGTTGCGGATGCCGGCCACCACGTCCTCGCCTTGGGCATTGACCAAGTAGTCGCCGTAGGGGATCTGCTCGCCCGTGGACGGGTCGCGGGTGAACGCCACGCCGGTGCCGGAGTCGTTCCCCCGGTTGCCGAACACCATCGACTGCACGTTCACGGCGGTGCCCAGGTCGTCGCTGATCTTGTTCTGACGCCGGTAGTCGATGGCGCGCTTGCCGTTCCAGCTGGAGAACACAGCGTCGATCGCCAACCGCATCTGCTCGCGAGGATCGGTCGGGAACTCGCTGCCCGTGTGCTCGTGGTAGATCGACAGGAACTCGGTCGCCAGCGCCGCGAGGTCGTCCGCGTCCAGGTCGGTGTCGGCGGCGTTCGGGCCCTTCGCCTCCTTGGCGGCGTCCAGGGCGTCCTCGAACGCCCCGGCCGGCACGTCCATGACGATCTTGCCGAACATCTGGATGAACCGCCGATAGGCGTCTCGTGCGAACCGCTCGTCGCCCCCGGACCGCTCGGCCAGGCCTTTGAGGGACCCCTCGTTGAGCCCCAGGTTGAGGACGGTGTCCATCATGCCCGGCATCGAGAACTTGGCGCCCGACCGGACGCTGACGAGCAATGGATCGGACGCGTCGCCCAGCTTCTTGCCCATGGAGTCCTCGAGCGATCGGACGTGCGTCTCCAGCTCGTCCATGAAGCCGTCGGGGTGACCGCCCTCGGCCAGGTAGGTCAGGCACGCCTCGGTGGTGATGGTGAACCCGTGCGGAACCGGCAGCCCCATGGTCGTCATCTCGGCAAGGTTGGCCCCCTTGCCGCCGAGCAGATCCTTCATGTCCTTGTTGCCTTCGGAGAAGTCGTAGACGTACTTGGTCACTGCATGCCTCCGGCGGGGTCGTTCGAGCGGAGCCGCCAGTCTACGGCGAGCCCGCGATGGGACGCGTGAGGTGGGCCACCCTGCAACTCGAGTGGTCGAAGCATGATCTAGGCGGCCGGGGGCAAGCCCCGGCCTACGGTGGTTGACGGACCAACCGGAAGATCGCGCTGCCGGTCGTGAAGTAGATCCGTTCTCGGGAGTCGGTTTCCATCGACAGCACGTGACCGTTCGAACGGAACACCACGCGCTGGCCGCGCACGCCGAGCCGGTTCGGTTTCAGCGTGACCCGCCGGATCTGGCGCGAGTTGTACGCCCCGAAGAAGAGGGCTCCGTCGCTGCGGGCGCCCAGACCACATCCGTCGCAGAAGGCCAGGCCGGTGGGCGCGATCGGCGGGTTGTACCAGCGCTCCGGCTGCACCGGCCGCGCCCCGTCG
Source organism: uncultured Actinomycetes bacterium (assembly GCA_963821935.1). Classification (GTDB taxonomy): domain Bacteria; phylum Actinomycetota; class UBA4738; order UBA4738; family HRBIN12; genus JAOUEA01. The sequence goes on from CAWGFM010000003.1 coordinate 43,621, forward strand.
CGGTTGGTGTTGCCCGGGGAACGTCCGCCGCACGTCCAGGATGGTCCCCAGCCGTAGTTGCGGGCTCGAACGACGCGGTTGAGCTCGTCGTTGCATTCCGGTCCGTTGTCGGTGAGCCAGAGGCGGCCGCCCTGCGGGTCGAAGTCCATGCCCCACGGGTTGCGGAACCCTCGCGCCCAGACGCGCGAGCCCCGGAAGGGGTTGCCGGCGGCAACCGAGCCGTCGGGATCCATGCGCAGCACCTTGCCTCGGCGGCTCTGGCGGTCCTGCGCGCCACGCTCATCGCCCGCATCACCGGTCGTCACCCACAGCGCGCCGTCCGGTCCGAACAGGATCCGGCCACCATCGTGCAGGGCGCCGGAACGACCCCTGGACGCGAAGATCACGTGGCTCGCCACCCCGCGGCCTCGGCGCAGCCGCAGGCGCAGCAGCTGATCGATCAAACCGCCGCCGATCCCCCGGGTCGCGTACACGTACACGAACGGTTTCGTCGGGAACCGGGGATGGAGCGCGATGCCCAGCGGTCCTTGCGCGAACGAGCCGTCGACGTGCGGGATCGTCCACACGTGACGACCGCGGCCACGCCCCGCTTCGGTGACCCAGACCTCGCCGCGCGTTTTCTCCACGTACCAGATCCGTCCGCGCTGATCGACGGTGAACGCCACCGCGTCGTCGAGGCCCCGCACGACGCGTTGGCCCCTGACCTTCCCGGAGGCGACGCTCGAGCCGACGGAGACCACGATGACCGCGGCCAGCACGCAGACCGAGACGACCCGGACGCGTGTCACGGCGTGTTTGGGGTCGAGCGGATCGGCGAGAGGGATCGGGGGGTGGTCCCCGTCATCGACCCGACCCGGAGGTCAGTACGACCAGGGCGGCGTCCGATGTGGCGAAACTCGCCTCGACGTGCCTACCTTGCGGCTCGGCCACCGACCCGCGCACGCCTGAGACCCCCAACCATGACCGCATCGCGTCGGCGAACTCGGTGGCGTCCTGCGACGTGTCCCATACGGTCGAGAGCAGGACCGCTGCGTCCCTGCCGTCCGTCCACGCCCGATAGACGCCACCGTCCCAGCCCGCGACGGCCGGGTCCAGCTCGCCCTCACCGAGGTGGAGCGCCAACATCGCGCGGAGCCACTCCTCCCCCACGTCCATGACGTCCAGATCGCCCCATCCGGGACCGAGCGTCTTCGACAGATCGCCGATGTCGACCGGGGTCGGGCGATCGGACGGGTAGCGATCCAGGTGCAGGATCTGCTCGGTCGAGACGGGGAACCTGCGCAGCGCTCCGTCGATCGCCTCCACCCCGCCACGCTCGGCGAGCGCCGTCACGAACGCCTGTCCGGCGGTGTACGGCCACAGCTGCAGCGCGGTGATGAACGGCGGTACGTCGTCGGGCAGGCCGCCGCCGCCCGCGTCGCCGATCTCCGCGTCCGGGTGGGGGAAGTCCAACACCACCCGCGCCGCGAAGTACTGCGCGCTGCCCTCGACGGTTCCCAGCGCCGCCTGGAACGCTTCGTCGCGGCAGGCGGCGGTGATGGCATCGATCCGGCTCAGGTCGAAGTGCTGATCGTCCATGGCATGGGTGAGCTCATGCGCCAGGGTGTAGCGCTCGGTCAGATCCAGCCCGTCATCGTCGGCGAGATAGACGAGCTCACCGTCGACGGGGTTGTAGAACCCCACCACCTGGCCCGTCTGGAACGCCAGCAGCGCCTCGCGTATCGTCACATCCCCAGGGATCACACCGATCGTCTGCCACGCGACCGTCCGCCGGTCGTAGAACGCCTTCGGATACGTGGCGTCGAACGCGTCGGTGAGCTCGGCGGCGATCCGCTGGGAGGTCACGGGCTCGGCCACCACCGGCTCCAGGTAGTCGCGTTCGCGGACCACCTCGACCTGGCGCTCCACCTCGGCGACCTCGGGCGAGGTCTCCTCCGGAGGGGTGCCGTCCGAGGTGGACACGGGCTCGGGCGCCACGCACAGCTCCTGCATGGCGCCGGCGGACGTGGGCTCGCGGGTGTGGACCGGGTCCACCCGAAGGCCGCCCGATGCGGGCGAGACCGACTGCGCCGGTGTCGGCGTCGGTGAGTCGGACGGCCCACCGATCGAGATCTCGACGCCGTTCGACGTGCAGGCCGCCGCCGTCAGGGCCAGCGCAGCCACGCTCGCGGCCAACCTGCACCTGCGCCTCCTCATCGTCGCCTCGGAACCACGACCGCCACGATGGACAGCACGATCGCCAGAGCGGAGAGCCCGCTCGAGAACAAGAGCAGGCCCGTGTTCGTCAGGAAGCCCCGAGCGGCGATGCCCAACAAGGCTCCCGCCACCAGCATCGTCACGAAGGCCACCGCATACAGCGTGAGCCACCCGCGCTGCGCGGTCGGCGCCGGTTCTGCAGCGCTGTCGGTCACACCCGTTCCTTCAGGTAGTCAAGTAAGTTGACTATCGGCAGCCGCTCCTGCTGCATCGTGTCGCGTTCACGCACGGTGACCTGGTGGTCGTCGAGTGAATCGAAGTCCACCGTGACGCAGAACGGCGTGCCGACCTCGTCCTGCCGGCGGTATCGGCGTCCGATCGCGCCCGCGTCGTCGAACTGGCACATCCACTCGGGCTTGACCAGGTCGAACACGCTGCGAGCCTCAGGGGTGAGCCGCTCGTTGCGACTGAGCGGCAGCACCGCGACCTTGATCGGCGCCAGCGAGCGATCCAAGCCCAGCACGGTTCGCTTGTCGATGTCGCCCTTGGCGGTGGGCGCTTCCTCCACGCGGTAGGCATCGAGCATCAGCGCCAGCATCAACCGGTCGAGGCCGATCGCGGTCTCGATCACCGAGGGCAGGAACCGTTGCTCCTTGGCCTGATCGAAGTAGGTCATGTCCTCGCCACTGGTGTCGGCATGCTGTCGCAGATCGAAGTCACCACGGTTGTGGATGCCCTCCAGTTCCGACCACCCGAACGGGAACTCGTACTCGATGTCGGTGGCCGCCCGCGCGTAGTGCGCCAACTCGTCCCCCTCGTGCGGGCGGAACCGGAGCCGCTCTTTGGACAGACCCAGCTCGGAAACCCACGTCATGCGCGCTTGCCGCCAATGCTCGAACCACTCGTCCTCCGCACCCGGTTCCACGAAGTACTCAAGCTCCATCTGTTCGAACTCACGCGTGCGGAAGATGAAGTTGCCCGGCGTGATCTCGTTGCGGAACGACTTGCGGATCTGCGCGATGCCGAACGGCAGTTTCTTGCGGCTCACCTGCTGCACGATCGGGAAATCCACGAACTGACCCTGTGCGGTCTCCGGCGGCAGGTACACGACGCTGGCCTCGTCGGCCACCGGCCCCATGTGCGTCTGGAACATCATGTTGAACTGCTTGGGCTCGGTGAACTCCGCGCCACCGCAGTTGGGGCACGTGATGACGCCGTCGGGGTTGGCCTCCAGGTGGTCGTCACGGAACCGCTGGTGGCAGTTCGTGCATTCGATCAGTGGATCGCTGAACCCCGCGACGTGGCCACTGGCCTCCCAGACCTTCGGCGACATGAGCAGCGCCGCTTCCAGGCCCACGACCTCGTCGCGGAGCTGGACCATGGATCGCCACCACGCGGCGCGGATGTTGCGGCGCAGCTCCACCCCCAACGGACCGTAGTCCCACGAGGAGCGCAACCCGCCGTAGATCTCCGAGGACTGGAACGCGATCCCCCGACGCTTCGCGAGGGAGGTGACGGCCTCCATGAGGTCGGCGGTCATGATGCGATGACTCCTCTCCCGGCCGCTGGCAGCGACCGCTGGCGTGAGGACCATGGTATCGGCCGGGTCGTCGACGACTACTCGTCGGCGAGGGCGCCGAATCGTCTGGTGCGCTTCTGGTAGTCGCGGATCGCCTCGAAGAGGGTCTCGCGTGTGAAGTCGGGCCAGAACATCGGGGTGAACCACAGTTCGGAGTAGGCGACCTCCCACAGCAGGAAGTTGGAGATGCGCTCCTCGCCGCTGGTGCGGATCAGCAGGTCCGGCTCGGGCATGTCGGGGTGATAGAGGCGCGCGGCGATCTCGCGTTCGCTGACCTTGTCGGGCTTGATCGTGCCCGCGGCGACGTCGCGCGCGAGGTCCTTCACGGCGTCGACGATCTCGGCGCGGCCGCCGTAGTTGAACGCGATCGTCAGCGTCGTGCCGGTGTTGTCGCGCGTGAGCTCCTCGGAGATGCGCATCTCCTTCAGCACGCTGCGCGGCACACGCCAGTCGCGTCGCCCGCTCCAGCGGATGCGCACGTTCATGCGGTTGAGCTCGTCGCGGCGGCGCCGCAGCAGTTCGCGGTTGAAGTTCATGAGGTAGAGGACTTCGGGCTGCGGGCGTTTCCAGTTCTCGGTGCTGAAGGCGTAGACGGTGAGCCATCGCACACCGACCTCCACGGCACCGTTCACGGTGTCCCAGAGCGCGTCCTCACCGGCACCATGGCCCTCGGTGCGCGCCAGCCCGCGCTGCTGCGCCCACCGGCCGTTGCCGTCCATGACGATCGCGACGTGCCCGGGCACGCGCGAACGATCGATGTCACCCAGGTAGCTCACTGGGCGGTCCTTACCAACATCGGCACCGACTTCATGCGTCGTTCCAGGTGGTACTCCGCGAACCCGTAGAGCAGCGCGCGGCTCTCGCTGCGCACGCGGGGATCCGGCTCCTCTCGGTCGCGCGCCTTCGGCGCGACCACGCCGCCGACCTCGCCTAGATCGGTGAGCGCTAGCACGGCGAGGTAGTCCAACGCCGCCCGCGAGCACGAGCCGGCGCCGTGCTCGGCGCATCGGCCACAGACGGCGCCACCCATGCCGGCGTCCCACAGCTGGGGGTCGCGCTCGCCGCAGACGGCACACCCAGAGAGCGATGGGTGGAACCCCGACAGCGACAGGAGCTTCAACATGAACGACTCGGCGACCGCGGCGGGATCGGCGGGCCGAGCATCCAACGCGCGGCAGCCCGACAGCAGGAGCAGCGTGAGTCGCAGGTTCCGCTCGTGCTCCTCGGCCACCTTGTCGACGGCTTCGAGCATGGTCTCTCCGGCGGCGAACAGCGCCAGGTCCTCGCTGATCGCCATGTGCGGGGCGATGATCTCGGCCTGGGTGATCGTGTCGAGCGTGCCGCGGCCTCGGTACAACATGAGGTTGACGTGCGTGAACGGTTCCAGGCGTGCACCGAAGCGGCTGGTGGTCTTGCGGATCCCCTTGGCGACGCCACGGACCTTGCCCGACCCCTGGGTCATGACGGTGACGATCTTGTCGGCTTCACCGAGCTTGATCGAACGCAGGACGATGCCCTGCTCTTTGTACGGCGGCATCCGCGAATCGTAGCGCCGGAGGTGTGACGGGCGCCCTAGCGGGCGTGTGTTGTTTCCGTTGCGGGCGGCGGATACACCGGGGACGGCGGGGCCTGGGACGAACGAGGTAGGCTAGGTGCCTCGGGCTCGTCCCGAGGGTTCGAGTCGTGCGACCGCCCGTTGGACCGCCTCCCGGCCCTTCCTGCCCTCGCGCTCAGCGGATCTTCGTGATCCACGCACGGAAGGCAACGAACCATGGCACGAGCCACGGGCAAGGACGGCGTCCAGTACGGCCCTCCCGCCACCGGGAAGGGCAGCCACCGACGGTCCGAAGCCGGTCGGTCGTGCGCGGAGCCGGGGTGCACCACGGTGTTGTCCACGTACAACTCCTCCCCCACCTGCTGGCTCCACACGGGATCGGCCACCCGGCACCCTCTCGCCAAACCGTAGCTCCGCGTTCAGGTCTGAGCCCTTGCGTGCCGAAGCATTCCGGGAGCGCCTCGCGCACCCGTGCGAGGCTTCTTCACGCGGGCGAGCAGAGGAGCGCGATGACGGACACGATGACTGCGGCGTGGCCAGCCCAGCCACCGAGCGAACAGAACGCGTCCTCGAACGGGTCCGGCACGATCGGCGACCGCTTCCGGGAAGTGCTGGCCCGGTTCCGCGAGACCAACCCCACGTTCCTGATCGACGACGACGTCGTGCGCCGCTACCACCTGGCGATGCAGACCCGTGGCTTCGTGATCTTGTCCGGGCCCAGCGGCACCGGTAAGACCTGGCTGGCGCAGGCCTACGCGACGACGGTGCGGGCTCAGGTCCAGCTGGCGGCGGTCGACCCCAGCTGGTCCTCGAACGAAGACCTGCTGGGCTACCTGTCTCCGTTGGACGGCTTCTACCACCACACGCCGTTCAGCGAGTTCGTGCAAGAGGCGGCGCGCGAATGGGACTCGGCCGAGACCGGGCAGCGCACGGCTCGCGAATACCACGTGATCTTGGACGAGATGAACCTGGCCCGCGTGGAGCACTACTTCAGCCGTTTCCTGTCTGCCATGGAGGTCCGATCCCGCGAGGGGGTCTCGCGCTTGGACCTGGCCCCGGGGCACGCGGTGCAGCTCTCCCCCAACCTGAAGTTCGCCGGCACCGTGAACATCGACGAGACCACCCACGGATTCGCCGACAAGGTCTACGACCGGGCGCAGCTGATCGAGCTGCCGCTCCAGCGCTCTTACGTCGTGGAGTACCTCGAGGGCGAGCCCTACGCCAAGACGCTGCTGGCCGTCTGGGACGCGCTGCGTGGCATCGCGCCGTTCGGGTTCCGCGTGCTGCAGGAGATCCACCTGTATGTCGACGCCGCCATGGAGATCGACACGCCGTGGCAGAACGCACTGGACGAGCAGTTCGTGCAGAAGGTCTTGCCCAAGGTCCGCGGCGCCGAGAGCTCACTGGACGAAGGCCTGGCGGCGTTCCTGGCGGTGATCGGTGAGGAGTTCCCGCTGGCACGTGCCAAGACCGAGCTGATGCGCGAGGACTACGCGGCCCATGGATTCGCCAGCTTCTTCTGAGACGCACGAGGCAGACGCGGCCCCCGTGGGCGTCGAGCAGCTCCGCGACATCGTGCACGGCGCCGCGGGCAGCCCCGGGCTCATCGACGCGCTGCCGCGTCTGCAGCGGTCGCATCGCAAGGAGCTGATCCGGGTGGAGCGTTGGACGACGGGCGACTTGGCACGTCACCCTGAGCCGCGATCCCTGATCCGGAGCCGACGCAAGCCGGGCAACCTGGACGAGCACGGACGCTTGCGCCGGGTGTTCGATCAGCGCCGGGTCCTCACCGAAGACGTCCACGAGAACCGCGTCGTGCTCCACGCCGTGCAGGAGGTCCGGGCGCGGCTGACGGCGCTCGCCGATGTCGGAGAGGCTGAGGCATTCGAGTTGCTTCGGGCGTTGGATGGCGCGATCGCGAGCGCCCCGTTCCTGCGGGAGCTCAGCACGCTGCGTTCACTCCCCCGGAGCCCGACCGCCACGCTCCAGAGCGATCCCATCTACCGCTCCGTGTTCCTGGCATGGCTGTCCCTGCCGCGGGAACGAACGATGCCCGAGCCCATGGCGCACACCTGAGCCGGGAAGCCGCCGGCTCAGAACGTCTTGGGGAGGGCCAGGAGCAGACCCAGCCCGGCCACGAGCACGACGCACGCCATCACGACCATCGTCAGCTGGATCGCGTAGCTCCGCGACTTGGGAGCGAGCCCGGCGAACAGCAGCACCGACGCGAACAGCACGGTGAGCAAGACGTAGATGTCCGCGCGCTCGTTGTTGTCCAACGCCGCTTGGAAGCGCTCACCCGCCAGGCGCTCCTGGCGGTCGGCTTCGGTGAGCGCCCCTAGGTCGTATCCCTCCAGCTCGAAGGGTGTGCCGGGGGCGTCCTCCGGATCGCCGGTGGATTGCAGAGCGATCCACGCGTCGAGCGCCGGCCGGAACTCGTCACGAACGCGATCCAGGTAGAACCGCTGCAGCTTCTCCTCGCCCGCGGCGAAGGCGTCGACATACTGCTCGAACATCGAGACGTCGATGATCGTCTGCTGGCCGGCGACGGTGGTGTTGCGAACGGACTCCTGCCGCGCGGCGCTGGCCTCCGCGTACGCCGTGGCCTGCTCCCCGCTCCACTTCGCCGACTGGAACGCAGACCATGCGGCCAGCACGGTTGCGAGCGCCAGGAGCACCGCGCTCGCGATGTCGATCCGCCGCTCCCGTTCCTCGGTCAGAGCCGAGGTCCGTGGTCCATCCACCTCGTCAGGCACCCATCGGGTGCCAGACGGTCTTGGACTCCATGAACGCGGTGATCTCGTAGGGGCTCTGTGCCGCGTCGCTGAACGGATCCGCGTCGGGCGCTCGGTGCACACGCTTGACGTTGTCGGCCGCGACGCGCTCGGTGTCGGCAACCAGATCCTTCGGGACGCCGGTCACGTCGATCGCGTTCACGTCCATGTGGCCGGCGAGCCACGGCACGAGCTCGGCGGTCCGGCCGGTCAGGATGTTGACGACGCCGCTGGGCACGTCGCTGGTGGCGAGCACCTCGGCGAGCGAGACCGCGGGCAGTGGGGAGCCTTCGCTCGCGATCACGACCGCTGCGTTGCCACCGACCATGGCGGGAGCCAGTCGAGAGACGAGTCCCAGGAGCGACTGGTCCCCCGGAGCCACGATGCCCACCACCCCGGTCGGCTCCGGGATCGTGAAGTCGAAGTAGGGACCGGCGACGGGATTGGTCCCACCGGCGATCTGCGCGATCTTGTCGGCCCATCCCGCGTACCAGATCCACCGGTCGATCGCGGCGTCGACACCGCGGTCCGGGTCATCCGCTCCCGCGTCGGCGAGCTCGTCGCGGAACTGCGAACGCCTGCCCTCCATCAGCTCGGCGACCCGGTACAGGATCTGTCCCCGCAGCGAAGCGGTCATGCCCGACCACCCCGGGAACGCCGAGCGCGCCGCGACGACGGCCTCGCGTAGATCCTTCCGGGAGGCCTGCGCCGCGTACGCGAGCGGCTTCCCGTCGTGCGACTCGACCTCGTAGGAACGCCCGCTCTCGCTCCGGGGGAAGGCGCCGCCGATGAAGAGCTTGGCGGTGCGCCGCACCGGCACGCGTGCGCTCACCAGGACGCCCGGTCGAACGCCAGGTACGGCTCCAGGCCGTGCCGCCCGCCTTCGCGGCCGAACCCGCTCTCCCGGTAGCCGCCGAACGGGGACGTGGGATCGAACCGATTGAAGGTGTTGGCCCACACCACCCCGGCCCGCAGTCGCTGTGCCATCCACAGGATGCGCGAGCCCTTCTCGGTCCAGACGCCGGCGCTCAGCCCGTACGGCGTGTTGTTGGCCTTCTCGACCGCTTCCTCGGGCGTGCGGAAGGTCAGGATGGACAGCACCGGCCCGAAGATCTCCTCGCGCGCGATCCGGTGCGATTGTGACACCCCCGTGAACAACGTGGGCCGGAACCAGAATCCGCGTTCGGGCAGATCGCAGGCGGGCTGGTAGATCTCGGCCCCTTCCTCTACTCCGGACTCGACCAGCTCCTCGATCTTGTCCAGCTGCGCCTGGGAGTTGATCGCTCCCACGTCGGTGTTCTTGTCGAGCGGATCACCCACGCGAAGCGTCCGCAGCCGATCCTTCAGCTTGTCGAGCACCGTGTCGAAGACGGGCTCCTGCACGAGCAGCCGAGAGCCTGCGCAGCACACGTGGCCTTGGTTGAAGAAGATGCCGTTGATCACACCTTCCACCGCTTGGTCGAGCGGGGCGTCCTCGAACACGATGTTCGCGGCCTTCCCGCCGAGCTCGAGGGTCAGGCGTTTGCCCGTGCCGGCGGTCGCCCGCCGGATGGCCTTGCCCACCTCGGTGGATCCGGTGAACGCGATCTTGTCCACGGCCGAGTCGACGAGCGCCGATCCCGTCTCCCCGGCGCCGGTGACGATGTTGACGACGCCGGGTGGGAGCTCGGCTTCCTGGATCACCTGCGCCAGCAGCAGCGCGGTGAGTGGGGTGGTCTCAGCGGGCTTCAACACGGCGGTGTTGCCGGTGGCGAGCGCCGGCGCCAGCTTCCACGCCGCCATGAGCATCGGGAAGTTCCACGGGATGATCTGACCTGCGACGCCCAGCGGCCGCGGGTCGGGTCGGCCCGGGAACGCGTACTCGAGCTTGTCCGCCCACCCGGCGTAGTAGAAGAAGTGCGCCGCGGCCAGCGGCAGGTCGACGTCGCGTGACTCCTTGATGGGCTTGCCGCCGTTCATCGACTCCAGCACGGCGAACTCTCGCGCGCGTTCCTGCAGCTGCCTCGCGATGCGGAAGACGTACTTCGCTCGTTCCGAGCCCGGGAGCGCCTGCCAGACCGGCGCTGCCTCTCGCGCGGCGTCGACGGCCCGGGCGACATCGGTAGCGTCGGCCTCGGCGACGTCGGCCAGGACCTCCTCGGTGGACGGGCTGATGGTTGGGAACCACCGTCCGCTCTTGGGCTCCACGAACTCGCCTCCGATGAACAGCCCGTACCGATCGTCGAGCCGGACGATGTCGGTGGATTCGGGCGCGCTCGCGTACTCCCACGACGGCGCCTGGCCCGGTGGGCGTTCGATCGCCTCGCTCACGCCGTCATCCCCCTCTAGTCGATCGTGAAGTAGTCCGGCCCGGCGTAGTGGCCGGTACGTTCCTTCTCGAGCTGCATCAGCACGTCGTTGAGCAGGCTGGACGCTCCGATGCGGAATCGTTCCGGCCGCATCCAATCCATGCCGAGCGTCTCGTGGACGAGCACCAGGTTCTGGATCGCCTGCTTGGCCCTGCGGATGCCACCGGCGACCTTCACCCCAACGTCGCGCCCCGTCGTCGCTCGGAAATCGCGGACGGCCTCCAACATGCACAGGGCGGTCGGCAACGTGGCGCTGATGCCGATCTTGCCGGTGGATGTCTTGATGAAGTCCGCCCCGGCGGCCATGGCCAACATCGACGCCTGCCGGATGCGGTCGTAGGAACCCAGCTCGCCCGTCTCCAGGATCACCTTGAGATGCGTGGAGCCCGCCGCGTCCCTCGCGGCCACCAGCTCCTCGAACGCATCGCCGTAGCGCCCGCCCAGGAACAGCGAACGGTTCAACACGATGTCGATCTCATCGGCGCCCGCGTCGGCCACGTCGCGGATCTCCTGGAGGCGAGCATCGAGTGGTCCGAGACCGCTGGGGAAGCCTCCCGCCACGCTGGCCACCGCGACACCGGTTCCTCGGAGCTGATCGACGGCCACCGGCACCAGCTGGGGATACAGGCAGACCGCCGCCACCGAGGGCAGCTCCGGCCGGAGCGGATCGGGGCGCACGGCTTTGGAGCACAGGGCCACGATCTTGCCCGTCGTGTCGCTGCCTTCCAGCGTCGTCAGGTCCATGCAACGGATCGCCAGTTCCAGCGCCCAGACCTTCGTCTCACGTTTGATCGACCGCGTCGCCAACGCGGCGGCTCGGCCCTCCAGTCCGACAGCATCCACCGCGGCTGCACGAGCCACGATCCGATCCGCCTCGGCGGTCTGCAGCGCGCCGGCCCGTTCGCCACCCGAGGGGGCGGGCGTTCGAGGCTGGACAGCTGGCTGGCTCATGGCATCCATCGTAGCGAACGTGATCGTCGCGCCGCGCGCGCGATGGGGTCGATACCCTGGCAGCGTGCGAACCGTGCTGGCGATCGTCGTGTCCTGTGCGAGCGTGCTGTGTGCAGCTGCATGCTCGGGTGGGTCAGCCGAGCCTCCTCGATGCACCAACCGCGTCGAGGCGGCGACCGTGGTCATGGACGACTTCTCCTACCGGCCGAACTGCCCCGCGCTGGCCGTCGGCGCCACCGTCTCGCTGGACAATCAGGGTGCGGCTCCCCACACGTTCACCCTGGAGGGCACCGCGGTCGACGTCGACATCGACGCGGGCGAGCGAGGGACCGCCGACCTCGCTGGCGTGCAGCCCGGCGAGTACGCGGTGACCTGTACCTACCATCCACAGATGGTGGCGGTCGCACGCATCACGTCCGGGTAGCCGTGCGTCTACGGCTGCTCGACGCAAGGCTCGACGAACCCGATCCATGACGCACCCTAGAAGCCGAGGCGGTCGAGCATCTTCGGGTCGCGCTGCCATTCCTTCATGACCTTGACGTGCAGGTCGAGGTAGACCTTCGTGGCGAGCGTGGCTTCGATCTGCTCGCGGGCCTGGCTTCCGATCGTCTTCAGGGTCTGACCACCCGTACCGATCAAGATCCCCTTCTGGGAGTCGCGCTCCACGATGATGGATGCATGGATCGAGGTGAGCCCCTCGCCCCGTTCCATCTCTTCGATCGTGACGGCGACCGAGTGCGGCACTTCCTGACGCGTGACGGTCAGCGCCTGTTCGCGGATCAGCTCGGCCAGCCGGACCTCGATCGATTGATCCGTGACCTGGTCCGAGGGATAGAGCGCGTGGCCCTCAGGCATGCGCTGCAGCAGCAGCGACCGCAGGTTGTCGAGCCCGTCGTGGTTCGTGGCGGAGATGGGAACGATCTCGTCCCACTCGCCAAGGGCCCCGGCGGCTGCGAGCTGCGGTATCACTGCCTGGTGACCGACCCGGTCGATCTTGTTCACGGCGCAGATCCTGCCCAGCGTCTGCTCGCCGGCGACCTGTTTCGCGTAGACGAACGCGTCGCCTCTGCCCACCCCGGCGGCCGCATCCACGACCTGGACCACCACGTCCACGCCTGCCACGGCATCACCCACGAGATCGTTGAGGCGAGCGCCCATCAGTGTCCGCGGCTTGTGGAACCCCGGGGTATCGGTGAACACGATCTGGGCATCGGGAGAGGTCCAGATCGCCCGGATGTCGCTGCGGGTCGTCTGCGGCTTGTCCGAGACGATCGCGACCTTCGCGCCCACGAGCGCGTTCACGAGGGTGGACTTGCCAACATTGGGACGTCCGACGACCGCGACCACACCGGATCGGAAGGAGCGCTCGGCCGGCTCCGCCTCCTCGGGCGACATCAGTGGCCGAGGTCGGCCGGGCCGAAGGCATCGGGCAGCAGCTCGTCCAGCGACCAGTGGGTGCGCGTCGAACCGTCGGCCGACTCCGCGATGACCGCCATGCCCGGGCCCCCGAACTCGAAGAGGACCTGGCGGCAGGCGCCGCACGGCGGCGTCGACGTATCAGCGTCGGTCACGACCGCCACGGCTCGGATCGAGGTGATGCCCAGGCCGACCGCGGTACCCACCGCGTTGCGCTCCGCACAGACCGAGACTGGGTAGCTCGCGTTCTCCACGTTCACCCCCCTGACGATCTGGCGGTCCACCGTGAGGAGAGCGGCGCCCACGTGGAACCCGCTGTAGGGCGCGTATGCGTTCGCCCGCGCCTCGCGAGCGGCGTTGATCAGCTGCTCGAGCTGTGCCACGTCGATCGAGGTCATCGGGCGGGCTCCTCGACGAGTGCCGGTTCCGGGTCGGGCCTTCGCGTGATCAGGACGCTGGCGATCCGCCGGCCCTGCACGGTCTCGGCCCGGAACGTGAGTCCGTCGATCCGACACTCCTCGCCCTCGTCGGGGATGCGCCCGAAGCAGTCGAGCACCAACCCCGCCACCGTGTCCCATTCCTCGTCGGGCAGATCCACCTGCAGCAGCTCATTGACATCGTCGATCGACGTCTTGCCCGACACCCGGAACACGTCGGCGTCGATCTGCTCGAACTCCGGCTCTTCCAGGTCGTACTCGTCGGTGATCTCGCCGACGAGCTCTTCCAGCAGATCTTCGAGCGAGACGAGCCCGGTGACGGAGCCGTACTCGTCGGTGACCAGCGCCATGTGGAACTTCTCGCGCTGCATCTCGCGCAGCAGGTCCGCCACCTTCTTGGATTCCGGCACGTAGCGGGCCTCACGCACGACCTCGGACAGCGGCCTGTCGTGCTTGCCCTGGTGGAGCGCCTTCAGCACGTCCTTCGCGAACACCACGCCCACCACGTCGTCCAGGTCCTGGTCGTGGTTGTACACGGGGATCCGCGACGTGCCGTGATGCAGCACCAGCGCCTGCACATCGCGCAACGTCTTGTCGTCTTCGATCGCGATGATGTCCGGACGGGGCACCATGACCTCGCGCACGATCGTGTCCCCGAACTCGAAGATCGAGTGGATCAGCTCCTTCTCGCCCTCGTCGATCGAGCCTTCTTCGGAACCGACCTGGGCCATGGAACGGATCTCTTCTTCGCTGACGAAGGGGCCGACCTTGATGCCCTTGCCGGGCAGCAGCACGTTGGCCAGACCGATCAGCAGGCGCGTGGGCCAGGCGAACAGTCGCCCCAGGAAGAACACCAAAGGCGACAGCGCCAGCGCCACCTGCTCGCTGTGCAGCACCCCGAACGTCTTGCTCATGGCCTCGACGAACACGAAGTACAGCAGCGTGAACACCAGCGAGGCGATCGTGACGATCCCGCTGCCCCAGGTCCGCTCGGCCAGGATCGCCACCAAGATCGCGGAGCCGTTCTGCACCAGCACCACGCACAGGTAGATCGAGTTGAGGTAGCGCGGCGGGTCGGTCTCCAGGCGCACCAGCAGGGCGGCATTGCGGCGGCCTTCGTCCTCCATGGACAGCGCCTTCACCCTGGTCATGCGGGTGAGCGCGGACTCGGCTAAGGCCAACAGCGAGCCGAGGATCACGAGCACGGCGACGATGAGCCACCCCGTCACGGCACACGCACCCCGCTGTAGCGCTGCTGCCGCGCCCACATGTCGGCGCGTTCACCGTCGCTCTCGTGATCGTATCCGAGGATGTGCAAGACGCCGTGCACGACCAGCAGGCGCAACTCTGCGAGTGGATCGTCGGGATTGTTGCGGGCGGCGACGGCCGGTGCGATCACCACGTCACCCAGCACACGGTCGCCGTCCTCGGTCCGATCGTCCTCGTCCAGCGGGAACGTCAGGACGTCGGTCGGTCCAGATTCATGCATGTACCGCTCGTGCAGCCCGGCCATCTCGGCCTCATCGACGAACGACAGCGACAGCTCGACGTGGGTGCGCCCTTCGGCGACGAGCACGGCGCGGGCAAGGACCGCGAGATCGTCGACATCGAGCGACTCCGTCTGGCGGTCCGAGACCAGGACCAGGACCGTATGACCGCTGTCGTCCTCGCTCATGGCTCGACCCGGAGGCGCTGCTGGCCGAACCGGTCGTAGGCCTCCACGATCTCCTGCACGATCTTGTGACGCACGACGTCACGCCCACCCAGATGGCAGAAGGCGATGCCGTCGATCCCGTCCAGCACCTCTTCGATGACGCTCAGCCCGCTGTGCTGGCCGGTCGCCAGGTCGGTCTGGGTGGAGTCGCCGTTGATCACGGCCTTGGAACCGAACCCGATGCGGGTGAGGAACATCTTCATCTGCTCGGGGGATGTGTTCTGCGCCTCGTCCAAGATGATGAACGCATCATTCAGCGTCCTTCCCCGCATGAAAGCCAGGGGTGCGACTTCGACGGTGCCGCGTTCCATGAGGCGGGGAAGGGTTTCGGCGCCGGTCATCTCGAACAGCGCGTCGTACAGCGGGCGCATGTAGGGGTCGATCTTCTCGTAGAGCGTGCCGGGCAGGTAGCCGAGGCGTTCGCCCGCCTCCACGGCGGGCCGCGTGAGGATCAGCCGGGAGACCTGGCGCTCCTGCAGGGCCTTCACGGCGGTGGCCACGGCCAGGTAGGTCTTCCCCGTCCCTGCGGGCCCGATCGCGAAGGTCACGGTGTGTGTTCGGATCGCATCGACGAACCGCTTCTGCCCGATCGTCTTGGGCGCGATGCCCTTGCCTCTGGCCGTGAGCAGGCGGTCGCCCAGGACCTCGCTGGGTCGCATCACGTCCTCGCCGGGCTCGACGCCGTCGCCCTTGACCAGCGCGATGGTCTGGCCGACCGAGTCGTCGGTGAGGTCGTGCCCCTTCTCCAGGAGGACGAGCAACTCCTCGAAGATGCGGGTGACGCGCTCGGCCTCTGCCTCACCACCGGTCACGGTGATCTCGTTGCCTCGGACCAGGATGCGACACTCGAACGCCGACTCGATCAGCTTCAGGAAGACATCGCGCTGACCGAGCAAGGCCACCATCGACTGGTTGCCCGGAACCAGGATCTTCACTTGCGTGGTGGCACCTGCCACGTGGCGTCTCTCTCGGGGCGCTCGCCCCGTTCCCTCCTGTGTCGGCGGCGGCCGCAGGGACCAACTGCGAGACCCCGCGGCTTCGGGACGATTCTAGCGGGCATCATCCGGGAGGCCACTGCATGACACGCCCACCGAGCAGATGGAAGTGGAGATGGAACACGGTCTGGCCGGCATCGGCGCCCACGTTGGTGACCAGACGCCACCCGCTCTCGATGCCTTCGGCCCGCGCCA
Source organism: uncultured Actinomycetes bacterium (assembly GCA_963821935.1). GTDB lineage: Bacteria > Actinomycetota > UBA4738 > UBA4738 > HRBIN12 > JAOUEA01. The sequence continues at coordinate 59,781 of CAWGFM010000003.1, forward strand.
GCTGGGTCGCCGCCTGCATGATGTCGGACAGCGTGGCCGCGTGGTCATCGGCGATCTCAGCGACGGATTCCACATGCTCCTTCGGGATCAACAGGATGTGCGTGGGCGCCTGTGGGTTCATGTCACGGAACGCGATCACGCGATCGGACTCCCGGACGATGTCGGCGGGGATCTCGTGAGCGGCGATCCTGCAGAAGATGCACGCGGAGTCGACCATGGGCAAGAAGCCTACGTCAGAACTCCGGGCGCCGGAGCTCTCCGGCGGCGGGCTCACGCTTCGACGACTCTTCTCCCCGGAGCTCCGCGAGCCGCTGCCACAGCGCACGCTCTTCCTTGGACAGCTCCGAGGCCGTCACGACGTGCAGAGTGACGTACAGGTCGCCGCGGCCGCGACGGTTCACGTGGGGCACCCCTTTGGATCTGAGCTTGACGACGGTCCCCGACTCGGTGCCGGGATCAACGTGGATGTGCTCGGCCCCGTCCAGCACCTCGATCCGGATCTCGGCGCCCAGGGTGGCCTGTGTCATGGAGATGTCGAGCACCCCGAACAGATCCTGGCCCCGCCGCTCGAACGCCATGGAGGGCTCGACCGAGAGCCCGACGTAGAGATCCCCTGGTGGGCCGCCCTGCACGCCCGCGTGACCGTTCCCGGTGACCCGCAGCTCCATCCCGTCCGAGACCCCGGCGGGGATGTCCACGGTCACCGCGGTGTGCTCGGTCCGTCGCCCCTGGCCCGAACACGCTTCGCACGGGTCGAGCACCTCCTGGCCGGTGCCTCGGCAGGTGGCGCACGGGGCCGCGGTCATCACCGTGCCGAACACGCTGCGCCGGACCGCCTGCACCTGGCCGGCGCCACCGCACGTGCGGCACGCCACCGGCGCGGTGCCGGGCTCGGCCCCGTTGCCCATGCAACGCTCGCACTCGATGAGCCGGTCGATGGCCAAATCCTCGCGCGTGCCGAATACCGCCTCGCGGAACCCCAGCGTGAGGCGGACCCCGAGGTCCTCTCCGTGTTGGGCGCGGGTGCGCGGGCCGCGCCGCCGTGTGGTCGACCCGAAGCCGCCGCCCTGACCGAAGAACAGATCGAAGATGTCCTGGATGTCGGAGAAGGGCGCCCCCTGGGGCCCGCCGGCGGTGCCGAAGGAATCGTAGCGCTGCCGCTTCTGGGGATCGGACAGGATCTCGTAGGCGCCCGCCACCTCCTTGAACCGCTCCTCGGCGTCACCCTCGCCGTTCACGTCCGGATGCAGCTCGCGGGCGAGCCTGCGGTAGGCCTTGCGGATGTCGTCGTCAGACGCGCCGCGTTCGACGCCCAGGACCTCGTACAGATCGCGAACCGCCGCCATGGGCTATCGATCCAGCTCCGTGGCCATCTCGGAGAGCCGCTTGGCGACCGCGCGGACCGACGCCATCGCGGAGAGGTAGTCCATGCGCGTCGGACCGACGATGCCGACCGTGCCCACCGTGGTGTCGCCGGCTTGGAAGGGGGCCGTGATGATGGACGCTTCCCATTCACCGGTCGACGGGTGCTCGGCACCGATCGTCACGTTGAGATCCGTACGGCTCGAGCCGATGTCCTCCAGCACCGCGAGCATCTCGGTCTCACGCTCGAGCGTCTCGAACAACCGGCGCAATGTCTCCCGGCGCATGTGCTGCGTCTCGTCCGCCAGGTTGGAGGCACCGCCCACGACCATGTGGCTGGCACGATCTCCCTGGGCCACCCGCAGCAGATCCGCGACCTGCAGCAACAGATCGTGTTCGTCCCGGGTGCTCTCCGCGGCCAGCTTCAACAGATGCACCTGCGCATCCAGGTAGGTCTCGCCTCGAAGCTTCTGCAGGCGCCGCTCGGTACGCGTCAGGGTCTGGGTGTCGACCCCGACGGGCCGGTCGATCACCTGCTTGTCGAGCCGGCCGTGCTGGCCCACCGCCAAGATCATGACGGTGGGCCCCATGTCGATCAGCTCCAGGCGAACCACGGACTCCTGGGTGGCGTTCGGAGGAACCGCCAGCCCCGCGTACTGGGTCAGGCGCGACAGCAGCTGCACGCTGCCCTTGAGCACCTCTTCCAGATCGACGATCGCCTCTGCGAAGTAACCCGCGATCGCCCGGCGCTGCGCATCGCGCAAGCGTCCGCCCGCCGGCAGCGAGTCGACGTAGTGGCGATACCCCGTGTCGGTGGGGATGCGGCCTGCGCTCGTGTGTGGATGGGACAGGTAGCCCAGCTCCTCCAGGGCGGCCATCTCGTTGCGGATCGTGGCGCTGGACACGCCGAGGCCGGCGTGCTCGGCGATCGTCTCGCTGCCGACCGGCTCCCCGCTCCGGACGTACTGCTCCACCACCGCGCACAGGACGGCACCCTTGCGGGGCCCCAGCTCCGAACGCTCGCGCTCCATGGACCCATGATACGGAGCGGCCACGGCAGGAACGTGTCAGCAGTCGAGCGCGTCGATCGCCGTGCCCATCGCCTCACTGGCTTCCGTGGTGTCTTGCTGCTCCTCCAACGCGACGCGATAGTCCCCGACCGCGGCCACCAGCTTCTTGACCTTCTTCGCGGTCGCGGCATCGCCGGCTGACTGCAGCTGCTTCGCGTCGGCCTTGAGGTCGTCCTGCGCACGACCGAGTGCGTCGGTCCGCAGCGTCTGGAGCTGCCGAACATCCGTGCAGACCTGCTCCTTGGCGACAGCGGCTCCCGCCGGCGGCAGATCGTCAGGCTCGTCTCCCCCCCGGGTGAACAGGAAGACCGCGACCAGCACCACCAGCACCGCACCACCGGCGACGAACACCCAGGGTGGGATGCCGCCTCGGTCGGCTCGCCTCGGCATGGGGTAGGCCGATGCAGGATCCGAGGTATCGAACGGCGTCTGTGGTCCACCCAAGGGTTCCCGTTCGGCCTCGTCCAGATCGTCGCCCTTGATCGCCAGCGACGGCGGCGCGGCGGTCGCGGCGGCGGTCGGCGTGACACCCGGACCGTGCTGGGCGGCCGTCCCGTGTGGGGTGCCGCAGTTGGGGCAGGTCCACCCCGTCGAGTCGGGGCGTGAATGGAACCGGGATCCGCACGTGTCGCAGGCGACGAACACCCACGACCTGCCGCAGGATGCGCACGCGTAGCCGCCGGCTCCGGGCTCCACGGCCTGGGCGGTCGAGCAGGCGGGGCAGGTCACGCTGGGCATCGCGTCACTCTATCCTCGCCTCGCTCCTCGGTGCCGCTCGCTCGACGGGCTCTGGGGCGGCGCGTTCGCTCTTCGGTCGGCGCCGTCGGCGGGATGCTCGGAACGCCACCACCCCCGTGGCGCCGGACACGCCCACCAGCAGCATGGCCGCTTCGTCGGCGCCGCCACCGTCCATGCCGGGTGGGGCGGGCTCGCACAACTCATCCAGCCGCTCGTCGAGCTCGGCGACGACCTGTGCCTGCTCCGGCGCCGACACCACGTTGTCCATCTCTCCCGGATCCAGGGTCAGGTCGTAGAGCTCAAGCTCACCCGTCACGTAGCGCACGTACTTGTGGGTCTCGGTGCGAACACCGCAGTACGTGGGCACGGGGTTCCGCCCCTCCATGTGCTCGATGAGGAAGTCCGATCGCCAGGGCGAGCCGGGATCGTCGATGACCGTCACCAGGCTGGCGCCATCTGTCGGTGGGTGCTCCACGCCTGCGGTCTCCGCGACGGTCGGGGCGATATCGATGTTCAGGGCCAGACGATCGTCGACGCGCGGCGCGACATCCCACCCGTCGTATCGCATGACCAACGGTACGCGCAGCGCTTCTTCGTAGGGCACCTCTTTCCGGATCCAGCGGTGCTCGCCCCACAGGAGCCCGTTGTCCGAGGTGAACACGATCAGCGTGTCCTGCAATCGTCCCGTCTCCTCCAGGGCATCCAGCAGGTTCCCGACCTGCGCATCGACGCTGCGAAGCGTCAGGAACTGACGCCGGCGCAGGCCATCGACGTTCGCGATCTGCTCAGACGTCAACCGGGGGAACCGCTGCACGTACTCGGGCTTGTCCGACACGTCTGCCTCGTCGTAGGAGGTCGGGCGCCACGGCTCGAGATCGCGCAAAGCTCGCTCGTACGTGGGCTCGGCCATCGCCGGATCGTGCGGCGCGGCGGGTGCGAACTGGACGAAGAGCGGTTGGTCGGCCGGCGCGGAGCGCACGAAGGAGGCCGCCGCATCACCGAGCACGGTGCTGGAGTAGTCGGTGGCGGGATCGTCGCCATGCGACTCGACCACCCCGTCGACGGACAGGGCGTAGTCGTAGTAGCTCGAGTGCACGAAGGCCACCCAGCGATCCCATCCCGGCGGCACGTAGCCGGTCAGCGCATCGTGCTGATACGCGTCGATGTACTTGCCGAACAGGCCGGTGTGATAGCCCGCGTCATTGAGCCACGTGGCCAGCGTGGAATCGTCCTGGAACCACGGGAAGGCGCCGAACGGCGGGCGCTGACGGTACACCCCCGTGGAGTGCGAGTAGTTGCCGGTCAGGATGCTCGCGCGGCTCGGACAACACAGCGGGTTCGAGACGAAGGCGTTGGTGAACGCCACCCCACGGTCCATCAGCTCGCGTTGGACGATGGGCATCCCACGCATCGTGTCCCACCGCTGATCGTCCGTCACGATCAACACGATGTTGGGCCGCGCACGAGGTGCATCGGAGAGGTCGGCCGAGACCGATCGGGTGGAGACGGCGACGGCCGCAGCGAGCGCGATGACGGCGAGCGACGCCCCGATGAGCGCACGGGGAAGTGGCTTCACCCAGCGCAGCATAGGGTGTCTCTCGGACGAAACAGCGGAGGTTCCGTGACGATCCGTCTAGCGAGCGCGGGTTGGACTCGCTTCCGCGGTCAGGGCCAGGACGAGCTCGTTCAGCAGGAGCATGCCGCGTTCGGTCGGGACCAGGGCACCCGCCCGGTCGTCGATCAACCCGTTCTCGAGGAACGGGCCGGCCACCTCGTCGTCGACCCAGCTCGATGGGATGCCTTCGAGGATGCGCATCCGCAGGAACACCTCTTCGATATAGGCATCGGACGGCTCGAGACGCTCCTCGCCTCCGATCGGAAGCTCGCCGCGCTCGACGCGCTCCATGTACTCCTCGGGCGGGCGAGTGTTCCACCAACGGTGGTCGCCCGGTAGGAGTGCGCACCGGCCCCGAGCCCCAGGTACGGCCGGCGCTCCCAGTACCCCAGGTTGTGACGGCACTCGAACCCCGGCTTCGCCCAATTCGAGACCTCGTAGTGCCGGTAGCCGGCAGCACGCAGCAGCTCGCACGCGATGGCGAACATGTCGGCCTGCAGATCGGGATCGGGCTCGGGGGTGGTGCCACTCGCGACCGCTCGGCCAAGTGGCGTGGCAGGCTCCACCGTCAGCGCGTAGGCGCTGATGTGCTCGGGCGCCATCGCGATCGTCTCGCGCAGCGTTCCCTCCCACGAGGCGACGGTCTCGCCGTCCGCGCCGTAGATCAGGTCGAGGTTCACGTTGTCGTAGCCCGCCGCTCGGGCCGCCGCGAACGCGGCATGGACGCTGTCGGGGGAGTGCAGTCGCTCGAGCGACGCCAACACCAGGGGGTCGAACGACTGCGCGCCCATCGACAGGCGCTCGAACCCGGCCCCTCTCAGGGCCCGGAGTGATGCCTCGTCGACCGTGTCGGGATTGGCCTCGGTCGTGACTTCCGCGTCGGCAGCGAGGTCGAACGTCTCGCGCAGGTGGGTCAACAGGATCGCGAGATCCTCTGGGGTCTGCATCGTGGGCGTGCCGCCACCCAGGAACACGCTCGCGACGGGGAAGCCGGGGGCAAGTCCAAGCCCTCGGGCGGCAAGCGAGGCTTCGGCCATCAGCGCGCGGAGGTATCGCGGTGCGAGGTGGTCGAGTCCCGCATACGCGTTGAAGTCACAGTACCCACAGCGAGTGAGGCAGAACGGGATATGGACGTAGATCCCGACCTGCTCGCCGCCGGTCACTTCTTCGCGTCCCGCTTGTTGCCGTCGTCCACACGCAACGCGGCGATGAAGGCCTCCTGCGGCACATCGACCCTGCCCACGCGGCGCATGCGCGCCTTGCCCTTCTTCTGGGTCTCGAGCAGCTTGCGCTTGCGGGTGATGTCGCCGCCGTAACACTTGGCCGTGACGTCCTTGCGCTTGGCCTTGACCGTTTCGCGCGCGATGATCTTGGCCCCGATCGCGGCCTGGATCGCCACGTCGAACAACTGGCGTGGGATCAACTGCTTGAGCCGCTCGGTCATCTGCTTGCCGTACACGTACGCCTTGTCGCGGTGCACGATCGTGCTGAACGCATCGACCGGATCGCCGTGCAGCAGCACGTCGACGCGCACCAGGTTGGCCGCCTGGTAGCCCCACGGTTCGTAGTCGAGGCTGGCGTAGCCCTTGGTGCGGGATTTCAGCTGATCGAAGAAGTCGAACACGATCTCGGCCAGCGGCAGCACGTAGTGGATCTCGACGCGCTCCGGCGTGATGTAGCTCATGTCCACCATCTCGCCCCGGCGGCTCTGGCTGGTCTCCATCACGGCGCCCAGGAAGTCCGAGGGTGTGATCATGGTGGCGTACACCATGGGCTCCTCGATCACGTCGTAGGTGCCCGGGACCGGCATCTCGGCGGGGTTGTGGATCACCTCCACCTCATCACCTCGATGCACGCGGAACTCCACGTTGGGAGCCGTCGCGATCAGCTCCAGGTCGAACTCCCGCTCCAGCCGCTCCTTGACGATGTCCATGTGCAGCAATCCGAGGAACCCGCACCGGAACCCGAACCCCAACGCGGTCGAGACCTCCGGCTCGAAGTGCAGTGCGGCGTCGGACAGCTTCAGCCGGTCGAGCGCGTCGCGCAGCTCGGAGTAGTCGCTGCCGTCGGCCGGGAACAGCCCGGACCACACCATGGGCTTGGGCTCGCGGTAGCCAGGAAGGGGCTCTGCTGCGCCCAGCTTGCCGGCGAGCGTGATCGTGTCCCCCACCTTGGCCTGATGCACGTCCTTCAGCCCGGTGACGAGGTAGCCGACCTCACCGGGTCCGAGCGAGGCGACCGGCGTCGGCTCGGGTGCGTTCACGCCCGTCTCCTCGGCTTCGGATTCCACCCGGGTCGCGAACATCTTGATGCGGGCGTTGGACTTCAGCTCGCCTTGCTGGACCCGGACATAGGTGATTACTCCCCGGTAGGCGTCGAACATCGAATCGAAGATCAGCGCCTGGACGGGCTTGGATGCATCGCCCGTGGGCGGTGGCACGCGGTCGATCACCGCCTGCAGCAGCGCGTCGACGCCTGCGCCGGACTTCGCGCTGATGTGCAGGATGTCGTCCGGGTCACAGTCGAGGAGCGCGGCGAGCTCCTTGGTGCGTTGCTCCGGCTCGGCGGCCGGCAGATCGATCTTGTTGAGCGCCGGCACGATCACCAGCCCGGCGTCGCGCGCCAGGTGGTAGTTGGCCAGGGTCTGCGCCTCCAGACCCTGTGCGGCATCGACCAACAGGACGGCGCCCTCGCACGCGGCCAAGGATCGCGAGACCTCGTAGGTGAAATCCACATGGCCCGGCGTGTCGATCAGGTTCAGCTCGTACCCCTCGTGCGCCAGGCGGACCGACTGGGCCTTGATCGTGATGCCGCGCTCGCGCTCCAGATCCATCTTGTCCAGGTACTGCGCGCGCATGGCGCGACCTTCCACGGTGTGCGTGACCTCCAGCAGCCGATCGGCCAGCGTCGACTTGCCGTGGTCGATATGCGCCACGATGCAGAAGTTGCGGATGTGGGAGGTCTCGGTGGTCACGGGACCACCATCGTACGGGCCGGGGAGAGCCCCGCCCGGGCGGGGTGGAGACGACTGGTAGGCTGGTCGGCCGTATGGCAAACATCAAGTCACAGATCAAGCGGAACAAGCAGAACGCGAAGCGTCACGAGCGGAACAAGGCCGTGCGCACCGCGCTCAAGACCTCCACCAAGAAGGCGCACTCGGCCGTCGTCGAGGGCGACGCCGAGACCGCGCAGGCGCTGGCCCGCGAGGCCTCCCGTGCCTTGGACAAGGCAGCCAGCAAGGGCATCGTGCACAAGAAGACGGCGGCGCGCCACAAGAGCCGCCTCACCAAAGCCGCGAACGCCGCAGCGGAGTAGCGCTGGGCAGCCGCGCTACGCGGCGATCTGGGTGATCAGGACCGGCATGACCACGTCGCCGGTGGCGCCCGACTTCAACGCCCGATCGGCTTCGGTGATGCGCTCATGCAGCGTCACCAGCTGCGTCATGGAGAAGTTTCGGGCCTGTTGCTGGTAGCGGCGCCCCTGCCATTCGAATCGAAGCCCGGCGGCCGAGGCAGCCTGCTTGGGAGGCGTGCGATCAGGGAGTGCCCGGACCTTGATCAGATCGCGGACCCTGCTCGCGATGGCACCCAGGGTCTTCAGGGCGTCGTCGCCACCTTCCTCGATCGACCGCAGCGAGCGGATGGCGCCCGCCAGGTCCTTGGAGAAGGCCTTGTCGCACAGGTCCCACGATCGCTGCTCGCCCAGCCCACGGAACTGCTGGGCCACGACCTGCGGCGTGATCTTCTGGCCGGGGAACGCCGTGGCGAGCTGCTCCAGAGCGGCCGCCAGCTGACCCGGTTCCTCGCCGAGCGTCTCGACGAGCGTTCGGGCGCCCGGCACTCCCAGATCGACGCCCAATGCGCTCGCACGGTGGGCGACCCACGGTTCGAGTTCCTTCCGCTGGATGGCGACCTGCGTGATCGTGCCGATGTCCTTGACCAGCTTGCCCAACGCCGCGGGCACCTTGCCCCGTTCGGCGACCTGGCAGCAGATGATCAGCGTGGCGTCCGGATCGGGGGCGGCCAGGTAGGCGGCGAGCTCGGCGATCGCCTCCTTGGCGAGCGATCGCGCGTCGGTGACGAGCAACGCGCGCGCTTCGCCGAACAACGACGGGGTCGCCAGATCGTGCAGCTCGCCGCCCGTCCACTCCGCGGCGTCCACCTCGGTGGCTCGAAGCGGCCCGAGCGCGGCGAGGGCAGCTTCGCGCAGCAGGAAGTCGTCCTCGCCCCACAGGAGCGTGACGGGAGGCGTGGCGTCAGGGGTCACGGTGGCGATGCTACCGCCCGCTGGTGACGAGCGGCTGACCCCGCTCGAAAGTGATGGTGACGGTGCCTCGCTGATCCGTGCGCCACACGCGGGCTCCGGATGCGGTGAGCGCGGCCAGCGTGGACGGCACCGGGTGCCCGTAGGTGTTCTCCCCCACACTGACCACGGCGACCTGCGCACGGACCGCCTCGAAGAACTCCGGGATCGAGGTGGCGGCGCCATGGTGCGGCACCTTCAGCACGTCGGCTTCCAGAGGGAGACCGCTGTCCACGAGCCATTCCTGGGCCGGTTCCTCGGGCTCGGTGGCGAACAGCACCGTGTCCTGGCCGCGGCTGAGCATGAGCACCAGCGCGTCGTTGTTGGTGTCGGACTCGGTGCCGGTCCAGCACTCGTGCGGCGACAGGATGTCGAGCCGAAGGTCACCGACGGCGTAGGTGCCGCCGGTCCAAGGGGTTTGGACGTCGATCCCCTCATCGTCGATGGCCCGGTCCAGCTCGGTCTGAAGCGACGACTCGACCGGACATCCGGGCTGGAGCAGCAGACCGACCGGCACCCTCGACAGCACGTTGGGAAGACCGATGACATGGTCTGCATGCGGGTGGCTCGCCACGACGACGTCGAGCCGCTTGACCCCCAGCGCCGCCAGCTCGGTGGCGACCTGATCGTCGTCGGGACCGCCGTCGATCAGCACCGTGGCCCCTGCCGGGCTCGTGACGAGCGCCGAGTCCCCCTGCCCTACGTCGAAGAACCGGACCGTGAGGGAAGCAGGAGGGCCGACACCCGCGGCCGTGGTCCATACGAGGATGGGCAGGGCAGCGGCCGCGGTGACGACCAGCCCGCGGGGAGGCCGCCTGCCGGTCCGCAGCCACCGGGTGAGCGCAACGAGGGACGTGGCCCCCACGACCAGCACGACGGGACCGGCCCTCGACGTGATGTAGCCCACGGGTGCCTTCGCCAACGCGTTCGCCAGCGCCTGCAGGTACCGCATGGGCACGGTTGCGAACACCGAAAGGAACCCGCCTGCGGGCGGGAACACCAGGCCCGCGAGCGACGCGGCGATGCCCATGAGGAGCGCGGGCGCCACGGCTGGGAAGGCCGCCAGGTTGGCCAGGATCGTCACGCCCGGGACCTCGTGGAAATGGAACAACAGGATCGGGGTGACGCCGAGCTGGGCCGCCACGGTGGTGCCCGCCGCCAACGCGATGGGTGTTGGGACGAACCGGCCCAGACGGTGCGCGATCGGTGTGGCCAGGGCCACCATGCCGCCGGTCGCCGCGACGCTGAGCTGGAAGCCGATCGACCACACCAACCACGGGTCCAGCACGATCAGCACCAACACGGCGCCCGCCAGGATCGAGGCCGTCGCGCGAGGTCGGCCCATGAGCACGCCGACCAACGTGAGGGTGGCCATGACACCGGCTCGCATCACCGAGGGCTCGGCTCCCGTGAGCACCACGAAGAACACCACCGTGCCCGAACACAGCAGGAACCGAGGCCACCGGGTGAGACCTACCCACGCCGCGAACGCGAGGATGGGCGCCAACACCATGGCGACGTTCTCGCCGCTCACCACCAACAGGTGTCCCAGACCCGTGGCGTGGAAGTCCCGCGCCAGCCCCGGGTCCAACCGGGAATCGTCACCCAGGACCAATCCCAGCAGCAGCCCTGCTTCCTTCGGAGGGAAGAGCCGCGAGATGGAGGTCCCCACGAACGCCCGGAACACCTGGGTGGCGCGCACGAACGGGTTGGGCGCCCCGCCGAGCCGCTCGAACTCGGAGAGCCGCACGGCCACCGCGATGCCTTTCCGGCGCAGTGATTCGGAGAACCCAGGGTCGTCGGGTCGTTCGATGGATCCTTCGAGGCGTACCAGATCGCCGCGCACCGCGCGGGGGATGGCCTCGTCGCCGCCGACCCACACGGACTCGCGGATCGAGCTGGCACCGCCCTCCCACTCCACCCGGGTGACGTCCACCACCGCCGACCACCCGAAGGTGCTGGCCGTGGGATCGACCTTGAGGGTCCCCTCCAAGGTCACCCGGGCCGGAGCCAGACCCGCCAAGGCGGATCCACTGACCCGCGCTTCCTGCAGTCCGCCCCACCCCAGCGCGAGCGAGAAGAGCCCTAGCAGGATGAAGGCGACCACCATGAGTCCGGTGCGCCGAGGCTCCAGCTGCGGCGAGGCCACGGCACGGGTGACACCGGCCTCGCTGCTGAGGAGCCCGAACCGGTGCAACGGCGAGGTCGATCGGGCGGCCGCAGGCGCGGCGATCAACGCCGAGACCAGCGCGGCCACGCCGACGACCGCACCCATCCACGGACGGAGCCACTCCGGTCGTGTCGTCCACGCCACCAGTCCCGCCCAGAAGGCTCCTGCTACAGCCGGCAGGAGCCACTCGGTCATACCGTGACCTGGTCGCGGATCTCCTCGAGCGTAGCCGGGCCGATGCCGCTGACGTCCTCGAGTTCATCGACCGCGGTGAACGGCCCGTTCTCGGTGCGGTAGTCGATGATGGCCGCCGCGAGCACCTCGCCGATGCCCGACAAGGTCTCGAACTCGGTGGCCGTGGCCGTGTTGATGTTGATCAGTCCGCCGGCCGACGACGACGTGTCGACCGCTCCCGTCACGCCGGCCACGCCACCCGCACCCTGCTTGGGCACCACGATCTGGGTCCCGTCGGTGAGCAGCGCGGCCAGGTTGAGCGTGGTGAGGTCGGCGTTGGGCTTGGCTCCGCCCGCACGTTCGACCGCGTCGACCACCCGATCGCCCTGGACGAACTCGTAGACGCCCGGCCGACGCACCTCACCCGTGACGTCGACGATGAGCGGCGCCGTTGACGCGCTGGGCGACGTCCCCGCTGCCGTCGCAGCCACGGCGTCGGCCGGCGCTCCGCCCACGCCGCCTGCGGCGATCTCAACCGGTTTGGGTAGCGATCGCAGGTACCACAGGCCCGCGCCCGCCAGCGTGAGCACGATCACCACGATGAGGCCGGTGAGCTCGGCGCGCGACAGCTGGTCCAGCCGTTCCCTGATCGCCATGCCGGCACGCTAGGACCCCCACCTCGGGCCTTCCGTGACCGCCGTCACGTCTGGCCGACTTGACCTGCCGGGGCGCCGAGGTTATGCCTTCCTCGTGCAGACGGGCATCCGTTCTCGCAACGAAGGCCTCGGGTTCGATGAGCTCGCGCAGGCGACCCGCAATCACGGCATGCCGCTCGAGGCCCTGCGGTACGACGTGACGCCGGCCGGCATGCACTACCTTTTGATCCACTACGACGTGCCCTTCGTCGATCCCGGGACTTGGTCGTTGGAGCTCGAAGGATTCGATCGCGCAGCCCGCTTCTCACTGGACGATCTGCGGTCTCGCGAATCGGTCACGGCCGCCGTCACGCTGGAATGCGCCGGCAACGGCCGGGCGATGTTCGACTCACGACCGGTGAGCCAGCCCTGGCTCCTGGAAGCCGTCGGCAACGCCGAATGGACCGGCGTTCCGCTGGCGTCCGTCCTAGAGGAGGCAGGCGTTCCGGACGCCACGATGGAGATCGTGTTCACGGGCCTGGACCGTGGTGTGGAAGGCGACATCGAGCAGTCCTACCAGCGCTCGCTTCCCTTGGATGAAGCGATGCGCGCCGACGTGCTCCTCGCCTATGAGATGAACGGCCAGCCCTTGCCTCCCCAGCACGGCGCTCCCGTCCGGCTGGTGGTCCCGGGTTGGTACGGCATGACTCACGTGAAATGGCTGGGCCGCATCGACGCGATCGACCGGTCGTTCGACGGATACCAGCACACGACGAGCTATCGGCTGCGGTCGGATGCGGACGACCCCGGTGCACCGGTCACCCGGATGCTTCCTCGCTCACTCATGGTCCCCCCGGGCATCGCGAGCTTCCCGCAACGCGAACGGCTCGTCGCGCCCGGTTCGATCGAGTTGGAAGGACGTGCGTGGTCGGGCTCAGCGCCGATCGAGCGCGTGGAGGTCAGCGTGGACGGCTGCCGGAACTGGAACGACGCCACGGTGCATCCGCCTTCGAACGCTCACGCATGGCAACGCTGGCACCTGACGTGGGAAGCGTTCCCCGGTGTGCATGACCTGGCCTGCCGCGCCACCGACGCCTCGGGCGAACGACAACCCCTCGACGCAGAGCCGAACCTGGGCGGCTACGCGAACAACGGCGTCCACCGAGTTCGGGTGACCGTGGCCGAACCTGCCGCGGGGTGACCTCGATCAGTCGCCCGTGACCAGGTTCACGAGCTTGGGTGCCCGAACGATCTCCTTCACGACCCGGCGATCGCCGACGGCGGCGCGTGCCCGCTCGCTCGAACGCGCCAGCTCGAGCGCACTCGCTTCGTCGATGCTCGCGTCGACCTGGGCCTTGTCACGCAGCTTGCCGTCGACCTGGATCACCATCGTCACGGTGTCTTGGACGGTCAGCGCCGGATCGAAGCTCGGCCAGCTCGACAGGTGCACCGACGTGTCGTGGCCCAGCACCGTTCGCCACAGCTCCTCGGCGGCATAGGGCGCGAACGGCGCCAGCAACTGGGCCAGCGCCTCGGCGGCGCCGCGCGCCCCGCCTCCCGCGTCGAGTGTGGTTCGCATCTCGTTGGTCAGGACCTGCATCTTCGAGATCGCCGTGTTGAAGCGGAACCGCTCCAGGTCCTCGGTGACCCCTTCGATCGTGCGATGGGTGAGGCGAACCAGCGACTCGGGCTCGTCCCCGTCGGCCTCCACGGCCTCGGCGACCACCGTGAAGACCCGGCCCAGCCAGGCGTGCACACCGGGGCGACGAGCCTCGTCGCCGGCGATCAGCTTCCAGTCGATGTCGTCCGTGAACGGGCCTGCGAACAGCATGATCAGACGCATGGAGTCCGAGCCCCACCGCTCCACCAGCGGCATGGGCGTGACGAGGTTGCCCTTGGACTTGCTCATGGACGAGCCGTCGTAGATCACCTGGCCCTGGTTCATGAGCTTCGGGAACGGCTCGGTGAACCCCACCATGCCCAGGTCGTAGAGCACCTTGGTGAAGAAGCGCGAGTACAACAGGTGCAGGATCGCGTGCTCCACGCCACCCGTGTACTGGCCCACGGGCATCCACCGGTCGACGTCCTCGCGCCGGAACGGGCCGTCTTCGTAGCCCGGTGAGCAGTACCGGAAGAAGTACCAACTGGAATCGACGAACGTGTCCATGGTGTCCGTGTCGCGCGTCGCCTCACCGCCGCACGACGGGCAGCCGACGTGCTTCCATGTGGGATGTCGTGCCAACGGCGACTCGCCGCCCAGCGCGAAATCGGCGTCGGCGGGCAGCTCCACGGGCAACTGCTCGTCGGGCACGGCGACCTCACCGCAGGCAGGGCAATGGATGATCGGGATCGGCGCCCCCCAGTACCGCTGGCGGCTGAGCAGCCAATCGCGCAGCCGGAAATGCACCTCGGCGTTCCCACGCCCCTCGTGCTCGAGCCAATCGATCACCGTGGCGATCGAACCAGGTGACGTCTGGCCGTCGAACCGACCGCTGTTGACCATGACGCCGTCGTGCGGCAGCGCTTCGGTCATCGTGGCCTCATCGGGTGCGACGCCGTCGGGCGCAACCACCACGCGCACGGGCAGGCCGTGCTGGCGTGCGAACTCGAAGTCACGCTGGTCGTGTGCCGGCACGGCCATGATCGCGCCCGTCCCGTACTCCATCAGGACGTAGGGCGCGGCGTAGACGGGGATCTGTTCGCCGTTGACCGGGTTCACGGCGTGCACGCCCAGGAAGACGCCTTCCTTCGTGTCGGCCGCTTCGCGATCGACCATGGAGGTGGCGGCGGCCCGCTCGCGCACGGGCGCGACCTGGTCGGTCGTGCCGCCCAGCCCCGCCAGTCGCTCGACGGCGGGGTGGTCCACCGCGAACACGAAGAAGGTGGCGCCCCACAATGTGTCGGGACGGGTGGTGTAGACGTCGATCGGCTCACCCGTCTCGGCGATCGTGAACGTGACCCGCGCGCCTTCGGAGCGCCCGATCCAGTTGCGCTGCATCGTGGTAACGCGCTCGGGCCAGTCCGTCAGGTCCTCCATGTCGTCCAGCAGGCGCTGCGCGTAGTCGGTGATCTTGTAGAACCACTGGGTCAGGTCCCGGCGCTCCACCATGGTGCCGCACCGCTCGCACGCACCCTGGATCACCTGCTCGTTCGCCAGCACCGTTTGGTCCTTGGGACACCAGTTGACGGGCGAGTTCTTGCGGTACGCCAGGCCCTTGTCGAAGAACCGCAGGAACAGCCATTGGGTCCACCGGTAGTACTCGGGGTCGCACGTTGCGAGCCGGCGGGTCCAGTCGAACGACATGCCCATGCGGCGGAACGAGGTGGCTTGCTGCTCGATGTTGGCGTGCGTCCACTCGGCGGGGGGCTCCCCACGCCGGATGGCCGCGTTCTCGGCCGGCAACCCGAACGCATCCCACCCGATCGGGTGCAGCACGTTGTAGCCTTGCATGGCCCGGAACCGTGCGATGGTATCCCCACCACTGAAGGCTTCCGCGTGACCCATGTGCAGGTCGCCCGAGGGGTAGGGGAACATGTCGAGCGCATAGAACCGCGGCCTGGGGTCGTCGGGGTCGTCCGAGCCCATGTACAGGCCTTCTTCGGCCCAGGCCACTTGCCATCTCGGCTCGATCTCGGACGCGTCGTACCTCACGGTCAGCAGATGGTAGCGAACGGCGGGAACGTGGCCGCGCGCCGGCTACGGACTCGGATCGAGGATGAGCGGCGGAAGCGGCGCCTGCGTGAAGTCGAACTCCCTCGCGAGGTCGCCGAGCTTGTTCAGGTCCTCCCGGATGGTGGGCCTGCTGTCCGGCCGGTCGCCGGGCAACCGCTGACCCTGCAGGAACCGGTCCTCGATCAGCTTCAGGTACGCATCGAACGACAGGGTCTGGTGATCGATCATGCCTCGCCGCGCGAAGGGCGACATCATGAACCCGGGGACCCGCAGCCCGTACCCGTTGCGGTCGGCGAACGCCGGCTTCACGTGATCGTAGAAGCCGCCCCAGTCGTCCCAGGTCACGAAGATGGCGCTGCTCCCCCACTCTGGTCCCGACATCACGGCGTTGACGAGCCGGGTCACGTAGGCCATGCCGGTCCGCAGGCTGCCACCTCCCCCCGGATGTTCGCTGTACCCCGCCGACGGCACGATCCATGAGACCGACGGCAGGTTCCCGTTCCGGGCAGCCGTGATGAACCGGTCGTGGGGCAGGATGTTGTCGTGGGGGTCGCGTGGACCCTGCCACACGTCAGTGAACCCAGGGACCGGGTTCTTGTTCGACTTGGTGCCGCCACGGTTGCCCCCCGGACACGGCGGGTCCCAGCATGTGCCTCGAGCCACGTAGTAGCCCCAACTGACCCCGGCCTTGTCGAGCAGGTACGTGATGTCGGTCCAGGCGTAGATCGGCTTCTCACCGTAGGTCCATTGCTCGCGATCGCCCGCCAGATTGATGTCGGACCTGCACGACCGCGGCGCATGGCGGTCGGGACAGTAGGCGGACCAGCCCGACATCAGGAACAGATGGGCAGGCAACGTCCAGGAATCGACCGGAGCGAAAAGCCGGTCCTGCAGCACGAACTTGCGCGCGTACGCCCAGTAGTTCGGGATCTCCCGACCTGTGTGGTAGCTGATCACGTCCGGCTGACCGCTCGGGCCGACGAACGGTCTGCACGCGGGTTGCCGGGGGCGCTCCCAGCAGGCGTTCGGCATGTTGGGCAGAGCGCGGATGAACCCGTTCATGCGCCCGCGAGCGACGTCGATGTTCGAGGCCCGATGGTTGTGCGGACCGCCGAGGGACCGCAGGCTCGTGGAGTGGTATGGCCGGGAGCAACCGCCCAGGTGGGGATTGGGCAGGCACACCTTCACCCGACCGTTGGGACGGCGAGGGATGCCGTCGGCGCCCGGGTAGGTGCCGAAGTAGTGATCGAACGATCGGTTCTCCTGCACGATGAAGATCAGGTGGTCGAGCGCGCCGAGACCTCCACGCGCCTCCGCCGCCTCGGCTTGCGGCACCGACGGTGTCACGACACTCGCGAAGATCGAGGCCAGCGCCGCGCAGGCCGCGAGCGCCACCGGAAGGGCAACCGACCGGCGTCGGATGGCCATCCGCCCGCTCACGGTTGCCACGCGAACTGCGGTGGGGTGGGCACGCACAACGCCCGCGTCCGGTTGCGCATGCGGACCATCCGAGGCAGTTGTTGGTCGGCCACGTTCTCCAATTGGTACGGATCCTTCCGCAGGTCGTAGAACTCCTCTTCGCCCGTCGCGTACCGGACGTACATGCGCCGCGCCGACCGCAGCCCGCAGTAGCTCGGCACATCGGCATGCTTGGCGTTGGAGAATTCGACGGACTCCAGCAGGACTTCCTTGCGGGTGGGCCGTCCACCTCGAAGGATCCGGGTGAAGTCGACTCCGTCCACCGGCCCTTCCAGGGTCGCTCCGGCGAGTCCGGCGAGCGTCGGGGCGAGGTCGACGTTGGACACGATCGCCTCGGACACCGTGCCCTGCAGTTCGGATCCCCGCACCATCGGGTCGTAGCGAACGATGAAGGGCACCTTGATGCTCTCCTCGTACGGGACGATCTTGTAATGCCAGCGGTGCTCCAGATGCAGGTTGCCGTTGTCGGACATGAACACCACCATCGTGTTCGACAGTCGCCCGGTGCGTTTCAGCGCGGCGATCACGTCGTTCACCATGCGATCGGCTGCGAGCAGCGTTTCCGCCGTCCGTTGCATGCGCTTCTCGATCTTCGCGATGCCGGCGGCGTCACGGCGAGGGATCGAGCGGATGTAGCTAGGCTTGTCGCGAACGTCGCGTTCGTTCACCGAAGGAGGTAGTTCCCAGACCTGGCCGTCGAACGCCCCGATGTCCTGCGGCGCCGGCGTCGTGGGGCCGTGCGGGGCCGCGAGCGAGGCGAACAGGAACAACGGGGTCTGGGCAGGCGTGGCCTCGATGAACGAGACCGCTTCCTCGGCGAAGACGTCAGTGGAGTAGTCGGTGGGGAAACTGCCGAAGCTCCTGGTCCCACCGACGCCGTCGGTCACATCGGTGACGGAGTAGTTGTAGTAGAGCGAGTTGCGGTCGTTGAGCGCGAACCAGCGGTCCCAGCCGGGCGGCACGGCTCCTCCGGCCGAGCCGTAGCCGTTCAGGTACTTGCCCACCAGGCCGGTGCGATACCCCGCATCGTCCAGCGCCGTGGCGATGGTCCGGCGTTCGTTGCCCAGATCGTGGAAGGTGCTCCAGCCCCCGATTGCGCCGGTGTTGGACCACACCCCGTGCCCTCCCGCGTACCTGCCCGTCAAGATCGTCGACCGGGAAGGACAGCACAGCGGGTTGGACACGATCCCGTTCTGGAACGTCACGCCCGGCTTCTGCAGGCGACGACGCACCGCGTTCATGGCCCAGAGTGAGTCGAACCGTTGATCATCGGTGAGGATGATGACGATGTCGGGTTGGCCCGGTGGGCCGGCGCGTGCCACACCGAGCTGATCAGGGAGGATCGCGATCAGCGCCGCGGCCGTGACCATCGACACGATCGCGAGCGTGGGGACCCGCCCGTTGCACCGCCTCTGCACGGCGCGCAGGTTAGCACCGAACGCAATGAAACTTCTGAAGCCGGTGAACCGATGGGGCCGTGGGACGCGAGCCCATAGGAATGGCGCAACGGGTTTCGTGGAAACCTGACGCCGGGAGCTGATTCAGGCCTTAGCGGCCTGCGGGAACAGGCCCCCTTCGCGGGTGACCAGTCCGGGGATCTCGTCGGCGGGCACCGGCCGGGCGAAGTGGAACCCCTGCCCGATCGTGCACCCCTGATCCCGCACGAACTCCATCTCCCCCTGCGTCTCGATGCCTTCGGCCAGCGGCACCATGCCCAGGCCGCTGGCCAGCTGGATCATGGCCTTCACCATGGAGGCCAGGTTCTCGTCCAGGTCCACGTCGCGGATGAACGAGCGATCGATCTTCAGGATGTCGACGGGCAGGTGCTTCAAGCGGGCGAGCGAGGAATAGCCGGTGCCGAAGTCGTCGATGGCCAGTGTCAGGCCCCACGCATGGAGGTCGGTGAGGATCTTCTGCGTGCGGTCGGGGTCGGCCATGGCGGTCGACTCCGTGATCTCGACCACGATCTGCGCGGGGTCGACGTCGGCTGCGTGCAGCTTGGCCAAGACCTTCTCGGCCAGATGTGCCGACCAGAGCTGGCGCGGCGACAGGTTGAATCCCACCCGCAGGTCCAATCCGCCTTCCCTCCATGTCCGCTGCTGCTCTGCCATGGCGTCGATCACCCAGTCGCCGATCGCCTCGATCAGACCGAGCTCCTCCGCGAGCGGGATGAACTCCCCGGGCGGCACGATCCCGCCGTTCGGGTCCTGCCAGCGCACCAGCGCCTCCACCCCCCGCACGGAACCGTCAAGCAGGTTGACCACCGGCTGGTAGTGCAGGATCCAGTTCTCCTGCTCCACGGCTCGGCGGAGGCGGGTCGTCATGGAGAGCTTCTTCATGGGGTCCTCGCCGCTGGTGGCGAACACCACGTAGCCGCCGGGCTCGTGCTTCTTGGATTGGTACATGGCACTGTCGGCGTTGGCCAGCAACGTGTCCGCATCGAGCGCATCCTGCGGGAACAGCGAGATCCCGACCGAGCCGGTCGCGATGAACTCGGTCCCGTGCAGATCGAACGGCTCCGTCAGCGCCTCGGCCACCCGCTCGGCCACCGATTGGGCCACCAGCATGGCGGCGTCGGTGCCGGGCACCAAAGCGCTCGTCCCGCGTTCCAGGTCCGAGAGCAGGAACAGGAACTCATCGCCTCCCTGGCGCGCGACCATGTCGGTCTCGCGAGTACAGCCCTGCAACCGCTCGCCGAGCTGTGCGAGCAGCATGTCGCCGGCGTGGTGACCCAACGAGTCGTTCACGAGCTTGAAGTTGTCCAGGTCCAGGAAGAGCACCCCGACCCCCAGGTCGTGCCGCCGAGCCCGCGCGATGGCGGTCTCCAGCATCTCCTCGAACAAGGCGCGGTTGGGCAGGCCGGTGAGCTTGTCGTGGTAGGCCAGGAACGCGACCTGTTCCTCGGCCGCTTTCCTCGCGCTGATGTCGAAGATGACGCCTTGGATGAGCCAGGGCTCTCCGTGCTCGTCGTTGATCGGATACGCCTGCTCCAACACCCACTTGAGGGTGCCGTCCTCGTGGATCATGCGGTACTCGTGGTTCAGCGTCGTGTGGTTGTTGTAGGAGTCCTCGTACTCCTCCCACACCCGGTCGAGGTCCTGCGGGTGCACGTGTTTGCGCCAGCAATAGGGATCGGTGAGCCACTCGTTCTGATCGATGCCCAGCAGCGTCACCACCTGCGGGCTCACGTAGATCGAGTCGGCGTTCTCGTCCACGGGGTCCAGGTACACCACGGCGGGGATCTGCTCGACCAACGCCCGGTACTTCGCCTCGGCTTCGAACCGTGCTTCCCTGCCTTCCTTCAGGTCCGAGACGTCGCGGAGCGTGACCACCAGCAGGCGCTCGGGCCCCTCGATGGCTCCCAGGTGCACCTCGACCGGGATCTCGCCGCCCTCCTTGGTGCGGCACACCGCCTCCATGCGGGTGCCGGGAGCCAGATCGATCACGTCGGCGGCGACCAGCAGCTCGACGGACTGTCCGACCAGCTCCGCCCGGTCGAAACCGGTGAGCTCCTCCACCCGATGGTTGGCGAACAGGATGCGTCCGTCCGAGCGGGCAACGACCAGGCACTCGGGGGTCGCTTCCAGCAGGGAACCCGGCTCGATGAGTGCAGCGAGCCGTTCCATGCCGATCTCGGTCGGCGTCTGATCGTTGCGTTCCATGACCACGGGCGCGCAGAACCCCTCTCCTGGAGTCGGAGGTCTGGTGATGCATCGTCTCGGAGACCTCGCAACCTGAGCCTCGCCGGTAGGGTTGGTGGCATGACCCACCGAGTGGAACGCCTCATCGAAACCACCTGCCCGCCGGAACGGGCGTTCGACTTCGTGGCCGATTTCTCCACGTCGCAACAGTGGGACCCGAGCATCCCCAGCGCTCGCCGCTTGGACGACGGACCGATCGCCGTGGGCTCGCGGTTCGAGGTGGTGTTCCGCTTCAACGACGCCGAGCAGATCATCATCTACGAGATCACCGAGCTCGATCGCCCCAGCGTGGTGACGCTCGCCGGTGAGAGCGACCGGTTCGTCGGGACCGACCGGATCTCGTTCGCGCCGATCGGGACCGGCACCACCGTGTCCTACGTGGCGGACATGGGCTTGAAGGGCCTCGCACGGCTGGCCGAACCGTTCATCAAGGGCCGCCTGGAATCGATGAGCGACCACAGCATCGCCGGCATGAAGGCCTCGCTCGACGCGTTGAGCTGATCGGGGACGGGCCGGGCAAGCCCCGGCCTACTGCTGGGTTGGGGTCATCTCGACCATGCCCCACGGGCTGCCGTACTCGTTCATCAGGTCCAGGAAGGGCTGAGGCTCCAGGGCTTCAGGGCCCAGCACGCCGACGCCGGTCCAGACCCCGCTGGCGATGAGCTCGAGCGCGATCACGGGGTTGATGGCGGTCTGCCAGGTGACCGCCTGGGCGCCGTCCTTGGCCCATGTCTCCCCGGTATCGACCGCGTGGTAGACGTAGACCTCGCGCGGGCCGCCCTCGATCCCCGCACCGCGGACCCAGGTGCCGGCGCACGTGATGCCGGTCATCTGCTCGCCCAGGAACGCCGGATCGGGCAGGGTCGCAGCCACCACATCCCGAGGACTGACCTCGACGCCGCGGACGTTCACCTTCTCGACCCGGTCCAGGCCGGTCTGATGCAAGACCTCGAGCACCTTGATGAAGTCGTCTCCCAGCCCGTACTTGAACGTCACCCGATCGCAGTCGATCCACCGGGGCACGAGCAGCACCTCTTCGTGCTCGATGTTGACGCACTCCACGTCGCCGATGCCCTCGGGGAACGAGAACATCTCGGGCTCGCTGAACGGCGCGGTGGTGTACCAGCCGCCGTCGACCTCGCTTCGAGCCCGCTCCCAGATGACCGGCGGATTGAGGCATTCCTCGATCGTGGTCCAGATGCTGAACGTGGGAGCGAAGTCGTACCCGGAGATCTCCAGGTTGGCGCCGTCCCGCACGCCGATCTCGTCGATCCGGCTGAATAACGACGTGGCAGCGTACTTCGCGAACACGTCGGCGGCCCCAGGTTCGATGCCGATGCCGCACAGCGCCAACAGCCCGTTGGCCTCCCAGCGGTCCGACAGGGCGAACTGGTCGTCGCCCAGCTTCTTGCCCACCTTCTCGTAGGGCAGGTCGGCGTGTGCGGCCGAGAGCGACATGGCCATGTCCAGGTAGTGAGCCCCGCCCTCGAACGCGCCCATGAAGATGGGCATCACGAAGCGAGGATCGGCGGCGTTCAACACGTGCGTGATCTCGTTGGCGCGAACACAGTCGGCGACGTTGCCGGCATCGGAGGCATCGACCGTCGTGGCACTGAACCGGCCTGCCCCGCCGTCGTACCGATCGACCACCCGCTGGGAACGCGTGGAGTCCAGATCGGCGAAGACGATGTGCTCGTAGAAGTCTCGTCTGGCGGCGATGGGCGCGAACGCCGCCCCGACCCCGCCGGAGCCCACCACCAAGACCTTCATGGCGTCGGAGTGTAGCGGGCGGGTACGATGCTCCGACGTGGAGCCTCGCCTCGCCGACCGTCTCAGATCCTTCTCGGTTCCGGTGGTGGTGGGGGTCTTGGCGCTGATCCTGGCGGTTTCGCTGTGGGGCTTCGGAGCACGTGACCGCGTGCCGACGTCCGCCGCCTCCTCCCCCGCCGCAGGATCTGCCGATCCGGCACCCGAGCCGCCCTCGCCGTTGCCGGAGCGTTGGCCGGAACGCCTGACGCTCTACACGGATTCCGTCGGGCTGGGCGCGGTCACCGCGATCCGCGACGCCCTCCCGTCGTGGCGGGTGAAGGTCATCGGCCGTGCTGCCCTGATGCTGGATGTGGCCGCGGACGAGCTCGCCGAGTCGGGCCACCCGGTGGACAAGGTGGTGGTGGTGGCGCTCGGGTACAACTCCCTGTGGGAGCACGACCGGGTCGACTACGACTACTACGCGCAGAAGTTCGATCGAGAGGCGGCGCGACTGGTGCGCACGCTGTACGCGGCTGGAGCGCGCAAGATCGTCTGGGTCCTGCTGCGGGACGCGCAACGTCCCGTCATCCCAGCCGACTCACTGGACCAGCATCGATCGTTCTCGTGGTACTTCCCCTACGCGAACGAACGGCTCCGGGAGCTGGACAGCGAGCGAACCGACGTCGTGCTCGCAGGCTGGGACAGGATCGGCGACGCACCCGACATCACATACGACGCGATCCATCTCGATCCCGACGGCGCGGCGCTCTACGCGCAGATGGTGAAGAAAGCCGTCATGAAGGCGCCCTTCCAGGCGTACTCGAACCCAGACGACCGGATCTGACGGTTTCGTCTGGCCGGTACGGGGGATAGCCCTCATATGCCTGGTCTGCCTCCGTACATGCTCCAAGCCAGCGCAAGCATCGAGACCAGCGAGCTCGCCGGCCTGCGGTCGGCGGTCATCGACGCGCTGCCTGAAGCATCGACCATCGAGGCTCGCGACGATGTCGGGTTGTTGTTCACCGAGCTGGCCACCAACGCGATCCGTCATTCCGGCGCCACCCCCGAAGACCAGCTCCAGGTCCGCATGTATGGCCGCGGCGATCGGCTGTGCGTCGAGGTCGAAGACCCAGGCGCCGGGTTCGATGTGGTCGAGCCGCAGCCGCGGGCCGATGGCGGCTGGGGCCTGCAGATCGTTCACCGGATGGCGTCTGAGTGGGGCGTGCGGCCCGGCCCGCGTCCCCCGACCGTGGTCTGGTTCGAGCTGCCACTACCGCCCTGACCTCCTCGTAGCCGGTATGCAGTAATATCCGTTGATGCGTCTGGCGGTGGAGCGAGGTGGAGACATGGGGGAATCACCCGATCCTGAGGTCACGGTGGCGGAGGCCGCCCATGGGTCTTCCGTCGAGACGTCGGAAGCCATCGACGAGGCGGCGCGTCTGAACGACGACCCGGCCGTGGCGGAAGCCCTGGACGAAGCATCGCTGCGAGCAGAGACCACCGTCGGCCGGCTGGAATGGCTGAAGGGTCGGCTGCACCGCTTGTTCAGCTAAGCGTCAGTCGCGAACCCCCGAGCGACCAGACGGTCGCGAACCAACCGAACCACGTCATCGTGGGGATTCTCTTCGAGCCAGGTGGTCACCTGATCGGCGGCGCGCTCGATCTCGTCGGGAGTGCGTGCCGCGATGCAGATCTCGAGCATGTCCTGACGCGTGTGCGGGTGATCGTTGTCGGTTGGACGAACACGGTGAGGGCGCATGGAGGTGGCCTCCTTCCGGGCACGGAGGGGGTCGGCCCGCGTCGAGGGTTCCACGTAGCGGAGCCATCGGGGATCGAAGCGCGTTAAGATCACGGGGGAATGAGCCTCTTGTCTGCTGCGTGTCGGACTGTGTGTCGCTGCACCCGATTCGCGTTCGAACCGCCATCGGATCACGTCAAACGGAAGACGAGATACTCGACATCCCAGTCGCTCGTGACCACCCGTCGACGGGCGATGGTCTCGCGTTCGAAGCCGCGCTCGTCGATGACGGCCTGCAGGTAGGCGAGATCTCCGGAGGTACCGAAGTGGATCAGCATGCGCCCGTCCTGGTTGAGGTGGTCCCTCGCCTCGGCGAAGAACGAGGTCATCGCTGCGTACCCCTCATCGGTCATCGCGACCTCGAGCAGATCCCGAGGCGCGAACCAACGGAACGGTGGGTCGAAGGCGATCAGGTCGAACCGGCCCTCAACCCGATCGAAGACGTCGCTCTCGAACGCCTCGATGCGGTCCTGCACGCCGTTGAGGATGGCGTTGAACCGTGTGGCCTCGACCGCTCGCGGGTTGACGTCGACGGCCACGACGTCCACCGAGGTCGACGCGGCCAGGATGGCGCAGATGCCGCTGCCCGTGCCCATGTCGAGCACGCGGTCGGTCGCCCGGACCTCCTCGAGCACGGCTTCGCCCAGCAGCGTCCCTGACGGAGGGAACACCTGCGGCGGCACGACGATCGTGCGATCCAGACACGTCATGGCGACGCCGGATGCGAGCTCGGCCGTTGCCGACTCGTAGGCCCGTTCGTGCCAGGCGCGGATGCGCTCGGCGTCCTCATCGGACACGAGCGGCCGGTATGGCTCCTGCTGAGGAGAGGATCGGGGCATGTCGTGGACCCTAGTCGAGGCGAACGCCTAATCTCCTGGCCTGGCCACCGCCGGATAGCCCGCTGCGCCCCGATGAATGCCGAAGAGCCCGTTCGAGACTCAGTGCAAAGGACTCGAGGGCTATCACAGATTCACATCAATGTTGCAAGCGGTCCGCGAACCTAGGCCTGCCGCCGACCGTTCGAGCTGCTCAAGGACTCCATGGCTGTCTCGGATTCTCCTCAAGGTTGTAAGGGCGGACCGACCCGCGGATCGCCGGATAGCCCGCTGCGCCCCGTTGAATGCCGAAGAGCCCGTTCGAGACTCACTGCAAAGGACTCCAGGGCTGTCACAGATTCACATCAAGGTTGCAAGCGGCCCGCGAACCTGACCCGTCGCCAACTCCCGCTACGCGTCACCGACCTGGCTCATCCGCCCCGACCGAACGTCGTAGACCCACCCGGTGACCTCGGCGTCGTTCGGGAGGAATGGGTTGTCGCGGATCGTCCGCACGTCTTCCCGGACGCTGCCCTCGACATCCGAGAACGGCATGAAGTCGATGTCGCGAACGCTCGAATCGGTCTCCGCCTCCAGCTTGACCCAGATGTCCTCGTCGGTGGTGAGCATCCCGCAGTCGGTGTGGTGGATCACCATCAGCTGGCGCGTACCGAGCAGCTGGGAGGAGATGATCAGGGAACGGAGCGCGTCATCGCTGGCGCGTCCTCCCGCGTTCCGGATCACGTGGATGTCCCCGATGTCGGCACCGAGGAATCGCTCGGTATGGAGCCGGGCATCCATGCAGGTCACCACGGCGACGGGCCTGTTCGGAGGTGGTTGGGCGTCGCCCTCGTCGAAGCCCTCCGCGTACCTGGCGTTCGCGTCGAGCATCGTCTCGAAGTTGCCCACTGTGACCACCTTCACCCGGCGATAGCGCTCTCGATGAGCCCTTCCTGTCTCAGTCCCGCCGTCGCGACGTCCGTAGCGAGGACCGAGATCGGCTACATCGTGTTGGTACTCCTTGCGGCGGCTGCCTTCCTCGTGCTTCGCCGCTCACATCTGCGACAGGCTGACGCGCCATCCACCCTGGCCGAGCGATCGAGCGGCCCCTAACACGCCTGTAGATGGCGGAGTGCTAGCGGTTCCTTTCGACGTCGGCCAGGTCGCGACCGTGCACGGTCAGCGCCCAGACCACTGACACCGCGATCGCGATGATGACGATCCCCCAGACCGGATACCAAGGCAGCCACGCGAATCCGACGAACGCGCTGATCACCGCCATGATCACGCCGACGGTGCGAGCCCACAGTGCTCCGCTGAAGAGCGCGGCACCAGCGAGGAAGACGACGATGCCGAGGATCAGGTGGATCCAACCCCACGTCGAGGCATCGAACTGGAAGACGTATTCCCTCGTGGTGGTGTAGAACGCGTCGTTCAGGATGGCGATGATCCCCGCCATCACGTGGAACCCACCGATCAAGATCATCATGAACGCCGCGAACGTCGTCCATCCGACGGCCCAGCCACTCGGTCGTTCTGACATTTCCTCTCCTCCCAGACACTCGGTACCGTGACGATAGCTTTCATCTCGCTCAATGGCGGGGTGCGTGCCCAAGTTTCTGGGCAGTTGCTCAGCCTCCGGTTTCCTCATGCGGCGACGCTACTGGCTTCGACTCAGGGGAGCCCTTCTGCCGAAGCCAGATCGACAACACTACGATCGCTCCTACCGCCACGAACTCGCTCTGCCAGTTCTGGAAGGACTGGAACCAGAAGGTCGAAGTCGTCACGAACTGTCCGACGCCGACCGGTGCCTCGCCGTGGGCCACCCGCTCGGCGCTGAACTCACGGGCGCCCCCCAGCGCGTGGAGGGCGATCGAAATCACGAAGAGAACCAAGAACGCGAGGCCCAACGAGTTTTCGTAGAGCAGGAGTCGCCACCCGCCTGAGCGAACCGGTCCGGGGGCGTCGTCCTTGTCGCGCAGAGCCCTCGGGTCGGTGTCAAGCTCGGAATCACCGCTGACCGACTTGGACTCCGCCGATCCCTTCTGCACCAGCCATACGGTGAGGACGACGAAGGCACCCATCTGGAGGAACTCGCTCTCCCAATTCTCGAAGGTGGCCTCCACGAAGTGCCCAGTCGTGAGGTAGGACCCGAAACTGACGGTCTGCTCGTCGTGATCCTCCCTAGCGCTGTTGAAGGACCGCCAACCGGTGACGCTCTGACCGGCGAGGAAGATGGCGAAGAGGCTGAACATGACGATCGACAGACCGTTCTCTCGCAACCGCTTCGGCATCATGCTCCCTTCCCTGCCGGGTAGGACGGGCGAAGCTGAAGGCTCAAGGTCGAAAGCGGAAGTGGACCCAAGGGGAGTCGAACCCCTGACCTCTTGGCTGCCAGCCAAGCGCTCTACCAGCTGAGCTATGGGCCCGCGATCGGAGCCGCCATCCTACCGCCCGTTCCCGTCGACGCCCGGTCACGTTTCGACGGGAAGATCGTGGCTCTGGTGCCTTGTTGTTCGCGCCGTCAACACGTAGGGTTCGAGTATCGGAACGGGGGACAGGCGTAGGTTCCGAAGCACATCCGAGTGAGGGTAGGTCCTCGGAGGAGGTTCCATGAGAAGGCAGTTCCGCAGATTCGTCATGCTCTGCACCGTGATGGCGGTGGGCGTGGTGATGATCGGCTCGTCCACGCCCGTCGATGCAGCGGCCAATGTCCCGCTGGCCAACTGGCAGATGAACGAAGGACCCGGTGCATCGACCATGGTCGACAGCAGCGGCAACGGCATCAACGGCAGCATCGGCAGCGCGGTGATCACCGGCAACAACCAAAACGGTGTCACCTTCTACCGCTGGACCAGCACACAACCGAACCAGCCGCCCACCAAGCCAGAACGACTGATCCAGGTCAACGACAGCCGGCTCAACCCCGGCACCCGCGACTACGCGATCACGATCAGGTTCCGGACGACGCACGACTACGGCAACATGATCCAGAAAGGGCAGTCCGGAGCGCAGGGTGGCTACTTCAAGTGGCAGATCCCGAACGGCAAGGTCGGTTGCCTGTTCCGCGGCCGGTCCACGTCGGGCGCGGTGCAGAGCAAGTCGGTGAACTCCGGCGACATACCGCTCAACGACGGTCAGTGGCACGTCGTGACGTGCGAGCGCACGGCCACCAGGCTGACCATGACCATCGACAACACCCGCACCCGGAAGGCGAACGGTCCCACGGGCAGCATCAGCAACAACGTGCCGCTCACGATCGCCGGCAAGAAGAACTGCGACCAGATCGAGACCACCTGCGACTACTTCGCGGGCGAGATCGACTACATCAAGATCGAGACCAGCTAGTCAGCTCGAGACCGACCGCACCCGTCGGCGTCAGCGAACGCCGGCGGGTCGGTCCGGTTCCCACGCCAGACGCGGAGCATCGCTCCACAGGCGTTCCAGGTCGTAGTACGCGCGCTCTTCGGAACCGAATACGTGGACGACCACGTCCACGTAGTCCAGCAGCCACCAACCCGCTTCCGGCTCGCCTTCGCGCCGGACGGGCTTGACGCCCATCTCGCGCAGCGCCGACTCGACGGCGTCGATCACCGTGCGGATCTGCCGATGCGACGTGGCCGTGCAGATCACGAAGTGATCGGTGATGACGATGATGCCGTGCACATCGAGGATGACGACGTCTTCGGCTTGCTTGGCCGAGGCGGCCAGGGCGGCCGCGATGGCCACGTCGCGGCTTGGTGGCAGCACGACGCTGCCCTCACTCGTCCTCTGCCGTCCCGCCTTCGTCAACCGTGAAGTCCTTCCCGACGACGATCAGCACGTCGCCGATACCCGATGGTACCTGGGACACACGGACACGCCCGACCCCCAGCGCATCGTGCGCCCGCTGGGCGTCCTCCTCGTAGGCGCTCCCGTTTGCGAACACGTCCGTCTTGGCCACGTCGAACGTCTGCGCGTTCTGGGAGAGCGTGACGCGGAACCCGGCGGGGATCAGCTGCGCGCCCACGATCTCTCCCACGCCGGCTTCACCGTTGCCGTTCTGCACGATGACGGGCGTCGGTGGTGTCGATCCGAACGAGTCAGCCATGATGCGATCGAGCTCGTCGTACTTGGGCACACGGATCGTGCCGGCGATCACCGTGGTCGGGATCTGCGTCATGTCGGCGCCCTGGGCACCCGCGAACACCGTCGCCGCCGCCTGGGCGTCGTCGGTCTCGACGAGATCGGTCGACTCCAGCGCGGGTGGGTCCGACAGCAGGGCCGTCAGCACGATCTCCCACCGGGTGGCGGCATCGTCCGTGCTCCCCGCCAGGAAGGCTTTGGTCTGCCGACCCGACAGCGTGAGCGCCCCCGGACCGAGGCTCCCGGACTTGGTTGGGTAGGACTCCCCCAGGTTCAGTTGCAGGCCGTCCGCGCGCTCGGCGAGATCGCTGATCCCCTGCAGACCCAGGACCGCGTAGCCGTCCAGCCAGGTCCCCGCCATGTTCGACAGGTCGATGCGCATGGACTCGGCCGGCAGCCCGGCCACTTCAGCGGTGCCGATCTCACCCTGCCCCGGGCCGACGATCGTGAGGTCCTGGGGAACGGGCATGAAGGCGGCGGGACGCTCGCTCGTGCCGGCGCCGATGATGGCCAGCATCGGGGCCGTCGTCCCTCGGACCTGGAACGCCAGGGTGGTAGGCCCCCCGGCGTCGACGGTGACGGCGTCGGCGCCACCTTCGTCGGTGGGCGTGTCCTCGCCGCCACGGGTCACAGCGAACGCCAGCACGCCGATCGCAGCCACCGCCGCCAGCCCCACGACCCCTGCCTCCATCCAGCGGCGGCGGCGTTGGGCCGAACGCCGCGCGCGCGAGCCGCGCACAGGCGTCACACGGGCGGGACCGCGCTCCGGCGCCGAGCTCATCGGTAGAGCTCCGCCTTCTCGATGTAGCTCTTGACGCCTTCGGGGACCAGGTAGCGGATGGGGCTGCCCCCGTGCACCCTGCGTCGAACGTCCGTGGACGAGATCGCCAGGGCAGGGATGTTCATGACCGTGATGTCCGGGGTGCTGGTGGAGGCATGCGCCTCGAACGCGGCGATGTCGTAGCCGGGGCGGGTCGCGGCGATGAAATGTGCCAGTCCGAACAGCTCTTGCTGGTCCTTCCACTGGAAGATCTCGACCACCGCGTCGGCTCCGGTCACGAAGAACAGATCGACGTCCTCACCCATCTCGGTCTTCAAGCCGCGCAGCGTGTCGACCGTGTACGTGGGACCGTCCCGGTCGATCTCCATGCGGGACACGCGGAACAACGGGTTGGACGCGGTCGCGATGACGGTCATGAGGTAGCGGTCCTCGGCATGCGAGACGACCCCATGGGCCTTCATCCACGGCCGACCCGTCGGCACGAAGACCACCCCGTCCAGGCGGAACTGATGCAGGGCCTCCTCGGCCGTGACCAGGTGTCCGTAGTGGATGGGATCGAACGTGCCGCCCATGACACCGAGGCGCGTTCCCACGAACCTATCCTAGCCACGCCTCCAGGTCGTTCACGTGTTTCACGAGATGGAGTGGTCCGCTCTCTTCGAACCACTCCCAGGCGAGCGGCGTCACCTCGGGCATCGAAGCCAACCCCTCCACCATGCGTCGTCGGGCGGGCTCGAGCGCCGTCCGCACCTCCTGGGGGTCCATCGTGCGCGAACGTTCGAACCATTCGTCGTTCTGGCGATCGATGGCCTCGCGGGTCTCCTCGTCCGGATCGAAGGTGCCCTCGCGCATGCGCTCCAGCTGGGTGGCGCAGTCCTGCATCCACGCCGCGAGGTGGAACATCACGTCCTTTGGCGACCAGCCCTCGGGCGTGACGGACGGCTCCTCGAACCGGTCCTCGGGGATCCGCTCGTAGACGTCACCGAGCGCTCGCCACTGCTCGGCCTCGTCCTCCAGCAGCCGCGTCGGATCCATCAACCGTCCTCATCCTCGTCGCCGGCGGGTTCGGTGGGATCGGGCAGGAACTCGAACACCCGGTCGAGGATGGCGACCTCGTCACCGTGACGCGCGCCCAGTGCGGCGAGCTGGCGTTCCACACCGTCTTTCACCAGTCGCTGCTGCAGCCGCTCGACGTCGCGGTCATCGTCCATGTCGGCTTCCGAGACCCATCGCTCCACACCCCTGCCCTCGACGCGCCACCGGCGGCCGTCACCTTCACGGGTGATCGTGAACCGGGGGCGGCCCGGTCGCAGCACCACGAATGGCGATCGTTCGGGCTCGGCCTCGGCAGCCTCGTCGGACAGGAGCCCCAACCGCTCGAGGAGCTCCTCGACGCCTGCTCCGGTCATGGCCGAGACGGCCAGGGCGTGCGGCGCGATCGCAGCTGCCACGGCCGAGGGGTCTTCCACCAGGTCTGCTTTCGAGCCCACCACGATCGAGGGACGATCCGCGAGATCGGGATCGTAGGCGGCGAGCTCCTCACGGAGCGTCGCGAGGTCGGCGACTGCGTCGGGCGTGGCCAGGTCGACGACCAGCACGAGCGCGCGACATCGAACGATGTGCCGCAGGAAGCGGTGCCCCAGGCCCTTGCCGCCGCTGGCGCCTTCCACCAGTCCGGGGATGTCGGCCACGACGAATCGGTCGTCGTCCCGACCTGCAACCCCAAGGTTCGGCGTCAGGGTGGTGAACGGATAGTCGGCGATCTTGGGTTTGGCGGCGGTCAGGCGGGACAACAACGTGGACTTGCCCGCGTTGGGCAGGCCCACCAGGCCCACATCGGCCACGGTGCGCAGCTCGACACGCACGCGCCGTTCCTCCCCGCTCTCTCCCGGTTCCGCGGTGCGAGGAACCCGGTTGCGCGGTCCGGCGAACGCCACGTTGCCACGTCCGCCACGCCCTCCCGCCGCCACGATCGCGCGGGCGCCCTCCCCCACCAGATCAGCGATGAGTCCGGCCTCGTCCATGACCACGGTGCCGTCGGGGACCGGCACGATGAGGTCCTTCCCGGAGGCACCCTCGCGCCGCGAGTCCCGACCGGGAGCCCCGGGCGTTGCCCGCTGATGGGGATGCTCGGCGAGCCAGGACAGATCGTGCAGACCCTTCGTGACCTCGAACACGATGGAGCCGCCGTTGCCCCCCGACCCACCGTCCGGTCCGCCGCGCGGCTTGTACGGTTCCGAATGCAAGGACGCGGAGCCGTTGCCCCCTCGGCCGGCTTCCAGGTACGCGATGCACTCGTCGACGAACGCCACCCCTACACCCTAGTGTGGCTCCCATGCCGGAACCGACCACCGTGTGGATGGTGCGCCTGCGCAAGGGCGAGATGGGAGAACGCAAGGGCCTGCTCACGCTCGACGACGAGGGCCTCGTCTTCAGGGACGAGTCTCTGGAGCAGGTTCGCGTCGTGCGCTTCGCACAGATGCGGCGGGCGAAGCGTGTGAAAGGCTCGCCCATCTTGCTGGTGAGCCACGAGGACGACGAGCGTGGCGCGAAGGAGACGGCCTTCTACTTCACCCCGCCTCCACCACTCACGCCGGGGGATCCCTTCGCAGTGACGGAGAGCTCGGGATCCATGGGGCGTCCGATGAACCCGCTGGCGGCCATGCGACGCAACTCGAAACGCCGGCACATGCGCGACAACGTGCGCTATCTGACCGCGAAATCAGGGAGCAGGAAACCCGAGATCAACGCCTGGGTACAGGAGATCACCGAGCGACTGAACGGTTGAGGATTACTCGGCCGGAACGACCGTGGCGAACTTGCGACCCCGCGAGGATTCGAACGTGACCGTCCCTTCGCGCAACGCGAACAGCGTGTCGTCGCTGCCCTTGCCGACACCGTCACCGGGGTGGATCTTTGTGCCGCGCTGGCGCACGATGACGGAGCCCGCGGTGACGGTCTCGCCGCCGAAGGTCTTCACGCCCAGGAACTTGGCGTTGGAATCGCGGCCGTTTCGGGACGAGCCGCCGCCCTTCTTGTGTGCCATAGGTCCTCCAGGGTAACAAGCCGGGGCGAGCCCCGGCCGACGTGCCCGCCTACGACTCCTCGGTCTTCTTCTTCGTGGGGCCGAGCTTGACGTCTTCGATCTCGAGCAGGGTGCGGAGCTGGCGGTGGCCTCCTCGCTGGGCATACCCGCTCTTGGGCCGGTACTTGAAGATCTTGATCTTGTCGCCCTTCTTCTCTCCCAGCGGCTTCGCCGTGACGCTGGCCTTGGCTGCCTCGGCCCCCACGTGGGTCGCACCGTCGTCGTCGACCACCAACAGAGGGTGGAACGTGATCGTCTCGCCCTCGTGCACGATCTTCTCGACCTCGATCACATCGCCGGTCTTCACCTTGTGTTGCTTGCCACCGGTCTTGATCACCGCATACATGTCGGTTCCTCCGCGCCCTCGTCAGGCGCCATCACGCGTCAGACTTCGTAGTTGCTGCACTTACCGCTCGTTACCCCTCTGACCTGCACGTCTAGACCAGCTCACCCTCGAAGTTCGTTGAGGTTCGTTGGGAGGGGACGAATCGAGGATAACAACAGGCAGGTGGTAGGGCATGCATGTTCTGGGGAGAGGAGGGGTCGGGCCGCCGTCCCACCACGCCCACGCGGGCGATCCGACCCGGGCGGGGGCAGGGCACCAAACCCTCGTCGATATGTTTGGGTGTTGTAGGTATATCTCTAAGCCTCACAAGCGATTCCGTGTAAGAGACTGCCCCAGGGGACCTACCTGCAACACGCCGTCGCCAATTACACGACAGTCACCGCAACGTCATGCTGTTCTCGCGACCAGCGTGTAAACAGCGCGACGTTGCGATGGCCCCGCAGGCCGTTTCGAGCGGTTGCCGCACGCCTTCGACAGCATCGCGTCGAACCTCCGTGAACTAGCCCAGGAACAGGACCCCATGGTTGGCGACGGTTCACGAATGTCCCTTGGGCACGGACCGCCCCGCCAGCGGTTCATGAGAACGGCAACGGATGTCCAGAGGCTCGCGAGTGGTGTGGGTGGCGAACCGTATCCTTTCCGTGTGGAGCTTGCGGTTCCCGACCGACCCCTGAGCGACGGTGTCGTCACCCTTCGACCGCCCCGGGAGGACGATCTGCGAGCGATCGGGCGAGGCATCGCCGATCCGGACGTGGTCCGGTGGATCGGCCCCTTTGACTCGGCAAGCGAGGTCCTGGAACGCAACCTGTCTCGCTGGGCCGAGGGGACGCGCGCGACCTTCTCGATCTGCGATCGGAAGGACGT
This sequence comes from uncultured Actinomycetes bacterium, assembly GCA_963821935.1. Taxonomy (GTDB): domain Bacteria; phylum Actinomycetota; class UBA4738; order UBA4738; family HRBIN12; genus JAOUEA01. The sequence continues at coordinate 94,263 of CAWGFM010000003.1, forward strand.
CTGTCTGGGGCACGTCTGGGTGATCCTCGCGGACCCGGAGGATTCCAACCGGGGGAGCGTCGGCTACTGGCTCCTCCCGGAGGCAAGGGGAAAGGGATTCGCGACTCGCTCGGTCCGGTTGGTCTCGCGGTGGGCGCTTGGAGACCTCGGACTCGCCAGGCTCTCTCTCTTCGCTGAGCCGTCAAACGAGGAATCTCGGCGAGTGGCACAACGGAGCGGCTATGTGGAAGAGGGCGTTCTCCGATCGTACATGGAGATCGGCACCCGACGCGTCGACTGCGTAGTCTTCGCGCTTCTCCCTGCAGACCTCACCTCACATCACGCTGGGTAAGAGTCCGTGGTGTTAACGAGGGTACGCGAATGTACCTAGACGACTAGCAGGCGAAGGCCAAGCTCTGCCACATCGAGATCGACGAGGTCGCGGTTGCGTTCGGCCCACCGGCCTGAGAAAAGGTCATCGGAGAGGCTGCGCACTACGCGCTGCTCAACATCCGGCCCGACCCTGGCCCACACCGATACTCCGCGACGAACTTGATCGTCCAGGTATGCCTCGGGCCGACGCCAGTAGGCCTCGAAGAAGCCGTCAGCGCAGTCCCACGGGATAGGCACCGGCTCCGTGCGGGCTCCGATCGCGCGGGCCTGCTCGGTCAGCGAAGGCCGGTCGGCGACGAGGTCAGCGACCTCAGGCAGGTAGTCGCGAGTCAGCCAGAACCGGCGACGCCATCCGGTGTCACTGCTGTCGTGCGTGAACACCACCACGCGGCGAGCCACGCGCCGCATCTCGCGCAAGCCCGCGATCGGGTCCTGCCAGTGATGGACGGTGGCGAAAGCCATCGCGGCGTCGAATGACCGGTCCTCGAACGGAAGGCTCTCCGCGGTGGCAGCAACGCACGGCGCTGCGCCTGCGGGACGCTGCGCACGCATGAGCGCCGACGGCTCCACCGCGACGACGTCACGATCGGAGGGCTCGTAGGAGCCGGTGCCAGCCCCGACATTCAATACCGTCCGCGCATCGCCGAGCGCCGCCCAGATCCCGGCGGCGATCCGCGGCTCGGTGCGCCGCGTCACGGTGTAAGTGGCTCCGATGGTGTCGTACAACTGCGCGCTGGACATCGACACTGCCCTTCATCGCGTGGGATGCGCTAATGGCGCGAGACTACCTCGCCCTTTGGACAGAGTCCGCCGGGGTTTGGCGAGCGTTCACTGATGTACCTCGACCTAGTGCACCTAGAGCAGAGGATGGCTTTCAGCCGAGGTCCGGCCAGCTGGCGACGTCGACCTCGTTGCCCTCGGAGTCGGCAAGCAGCCACGTCTCGGTCGCAAGGTGATCCTGCCAGCTGCCGCCATCGAGAGGATCGACATCGGGGACCGGAAGGTCCGGGTCGCCCTCACGAAGGACCAGATCAAGAACTCTTTGAGCTGGACGACGAAGGGACTACCGTTCGGCGGACTACCGGACTAGCCTCGGCGTCGGCTACTACGACCAGTACCTATGAGCGCCGGGGTCGAGACCCAGGTGAGCACGCAGGTGAACAGCATCTTCGACGAGTTCCGCGTCGCTGCTCGCCGAGGTGGCGGCGAGGCCCCCTCCCCAGTCTGAACCGTACTCGTCGAGGCCGGTGTCAGTGAGTTGGCGAATGGTCGTTCCGTCGATCGAGACCGCGTAGAGGTCCCTCCGTTCCCCACCGCCCTCGAACGCGATCCAGGTGCCGTCAGGCGACCACGAAGGGTTGACGCCATCGACGACGGGGTCCACGAGTCGCCGGAGTCCGGTCCCATCGGCGTTGACGATGTCGATCGAACTGCGATTCTCCTCAATCACCGAGAAGGCGAGCCTTGACCCGTCGGGCGACCAGGTGGGTCCGAACCAGACCCTCTGACCCGGTTGATCCTCGAACAGGTCTGTAGTGCGTCCGGTAGCGAGGTCGATGACCTTCAGGTCACCCTTGTCGTCGACGTATGCGATCCGATCGTCCTGTGGGGAGAAGGCGATATTGAGCGCGCGGCCATCCGTCGGAATGTCCTGCACGTTGGACCCGTCGATCTCGATCGTGTGGAGGCTTCCTCGATTGTCGGCGAACGCCAGGAAGGTCCCGTCGGGAGACCAGTCCACGTCCTGCGGGGCGAGGAGCGGGTCGATCGGCAACGTCTGGATCGGTTCGCCCGTCTTCGTCGAGACGAGGACGATCTCGCCCGTGCCTTCGCCCGTGCCGTTGGTCAGCGCGATGGTGGATCCATCCGGCGACCAGGCAAGGCTCACCGAGCTGTACGACTCCTTCGTGAGGGGCTCGCTCGTCCCGGACGCCAGGTCAAAGAGCGTGATCGGACCGAAGCCTTGGCCGCCACCGAGGAACGCGATGGTGCCGGTTGGAGCAAGGACCGAGCCCGACGGGGACGGTCCGATCGGCTTCGGCGGGGCATCCTCACCGAGCCGCATCAAGGCTCGCAGCGGCAACGCGACGCCAACCGCGATGACGAGGGCGGCCAGGCTCGTGACCGCGATCGAGACCCGTCGACGTCGACGCCCGCTGGTCATCGCCTTCGTCGGCGAGGGGATCTCGATCGGCAGCCGCTCGGTTTGGTCGTGGATCTCTCGGATCAGTGCGTCGTACTCGTTCATGAGGTCTCCTCTTGCAAGAGCGCTCGAAGTCTCTCCATCCCTTGATGCGTGAGGGCGGTCACCGTGCCCGGTCGCTTGCCCAAGGCCTGCGCTACATCGTCGACCGACCAGTCGAGGTAGAAGCGCAACGCGATCACCGAGCGTTGCGCAGGCGAGAGCGATCGAACCGCACCTAGAAGCTCGTCATCGAGCGTTGCTGCCTCCGGCGCGGGTGGCTCGCTCGCGATCAGCCGTGTCTGGCGACGGCGGAGTCGCGAGAGCGCGAGGTTCGTCGCGACCTTGTGGACCCACGCGTCAGGGCGATCCATCACCGAGACCTTGCGCCAGTGCTGGTAGGTCCGAGCCATGGCTTCCTGCGCGATGTCCATACCCTCCTGAAGGTCGCCGGTGACCAGGGCTGCCGATCTCGCAACCCTCGTGAACTGCTCGTTGAAGAACGCCTCGTAGCCCGCGTCCCCGTCCTTGGTCACGCTTGATTAGACGTCTTGGGGGCCAGCTACGCTTAGGCTGGTCGGAACCTTGAACAATCTCGGCGTGGCCTAACGACGATTGCAGCTGGCAAGGCCGCCTGCGCGCCTTCGTGTAGGTCCGACTTCGGGGAAGCCGGAAGGGCACCGGAACATCCATCAGGCCGAAGTGCCCTTTGCCTGAGGCGTCTGCAGCCACGAGCGAGTCAATGAGAGATGCTTCCTGCCGCGGCGGCGGAGTCCGGGCCGGAGGGTGAAGGGCCGACTGCCGGGGACGTTGTGTCCGCGGTTCGGGCGCTTCGTGGGCGCGGGCCGTGCTGGTTCACCATGAACAGAGAATCCGGCGAGTCAAGGTGTTTGCTGTAGGTAAAGGGGGTGTCGTTCCCTCCCGATACAGATGGGGCATCATCGAACTACGTCACGGGAGGGACCATGGCGAACAGTCGTTTCAGAAGGGGCGGGATCTGGGTTTCCAGTGCCCTGAAGGCCGAATCCGTACCCGACACCGCTCGATCCAGCAAGGCAGGTCAGTCCGCCACTGAGAGCGCGGCTTCGGCGACGGTGAGGGCCTCGATGCAGGCATCGGTGTCGCGGGCCGTCAGTCGATCCACGGCGAAGTCCAAAGCCCCACCAACGCCGGCGATTACCTGATCGACCACGGGAACCGACAAACCGCGTTCGAATGGACGAAGGGTGCCCTACCCCTGAACGCGCCAGCGACGAGTCCCCCACCAGCGCTGGTCAGCCCATGGCTCGACCTCACTCCGCTCCCACATTCGATGTGCGCTGACCGTGCGCGGGGTGGCATGCGACCTAGCGGCAGGCCCGGGAGACTCGCAAGGTTCCCAAGCGAGAGCTTGCCCAAGCCATGGAACACGAGCCGACTAGCGGCAGTGACTACATCTCAGGTCGAATCCGAATGGCCGTGCCTTATGCTCCGAAAACAGGGTGAAGCGACGTAGGTGACGTATCTCCATCGCGAGGGTGAGCGCGATCAGGCCAGTGCCGAACTTGCAACGCAACGGTGAAGGCAAAGCTATCTCGCTCGCCTCCCCCCACACACGCCAAGTTCGTTAGAAGTTCGTTGGCAGCTATCCACATCAGATCACCTCGGTGGAACGAGGCGACATCAAACGCACTGGTCAGCGCACTGCCCGCCAGATCCACGCACGGCGGCGCAGTGCATTTCAACCTTCGTAGTTGATGAGGATGCCCCGGCCTTCGCAGTGGGGGCATGTCTCGGAGAACGATTCCACCAAGCCGCCGCTCACGCGCTTGCGTGTGACCTGCATCAGCCCGAGCGGGCCGATCTCGAACACCTGGGACCTGGTCTTGTCGACGGCCAGGGCCTCCTTCATCGTGTCCTCGACCTGCTTCTTGTTCGTCTCCAGCAGCATATCGATGAAATCGACCACGATGATGCCGCCGATGTCGCGCAGCCGGAGCTGCCGCGCTGCTTCCTTGGCGGCCTCCAGGTTGGTGTTGACCACCGTCTCCTCGAGGTTGGTCTTGCCCACCGACTTGCCGGTGTTGACGTCGATGATGGTCATGGCCTCGGTCCGCTCGATGATGAGGTAGCCGCCGCTGGGCAGCCACACCTTGCGGTCGAGGGCCTTGTGGATCTGCTCCTCGATGCGATGCTCCTCGAACGCCGGCAGCGGTCCTTCCCAGAGGGAGACCTTGGGTGCGAGGTCGGGCGCCACATCGTTGACGTAGTCCATGACCTTGCCGTGCACGCGGGCCGAATCGGTGACCAGCCCCCGGTACTCCTCGTCGGTGAACATGTCGCGGACCACGCGGACCGTGAGCTCGGGCTCCTCGTACACGACGTCAGGTGCCTTGACCTTCTTCGACCGGCGCTGGATCTCGTCCCATTGCGCGATCAGCCGGGTGAGGTCGTGGATGATGGCGTCCTCGGACGCTCCCTCGGCGGCCGTACGAACGATCACGCCGTGCTCCGCGGGCTTGACCTTCTTCAAGATGGTCTTGAGCTTGCGCCGTTCGTCGTCGGGAAGCCGTCGGCTGATACCCGACAGGTTCTGGTTGGGCGCGAACACCAGGAACCGGCCCGGCAGGGAGATCTGGGCGGTGAGGCGGGCGCCCTTGCCACCCATGGGATCCTTGGTGACCTGGACGAGCACCGCCTGGCCCGACTTCAGCACCTGCTCGATGCGCGGCGCGTTGCCTTCCAGGTCCTCCGGCGAGTAGTTGACCTCGCCGGCATAGAGGACGCCGTTGCGGCCGCGGCCGATGTCGACGAACGCGGCTTCCATGCCCGGAAGCACGTTCTGCACGCGCCCCAGGTAGACGTTCCCGACCATCGACGTGGCACCCGTGCGGGTGACGTAGTGCTGAACGAGCACGTCCTCCTCCAGCACCGCGATCTGGTCTCGCTCGTCGCGCTCGGTGATGACCATGAGCTTGTCGGTGATGCGCGGCGGCACGATCGAGGGCTCGCGACGACGTCGGCCATCCCGGCCGGAGCGCCCGGTCCTGGAGCGGCTGGAACGGATGCCTCTGGTGGGCCCTCCAGCCGCGACCTGCTCCTCCACGGTCATGGACTTCTTGCCGTTGCCGTCGCGCTGCCCGGAACGCTCGCGCTGCCCGGAACGCTCGCGCTGCCCGGAACGCTCGCGCTGGCCGGCCTTCTGGTCGCCCGTGTCGTTGGCCGGGGGTGTCTTCTGATCGCCGGTCTTGGCGTCTGCGGCCCCGGTGCCACCACCCGATCCTCGGCGACGACGCCGGCGTGAGGATGACGACGAGCGAGAGGGCGACTGGCCGGACGGCGTGGATTCATCGCGATCGGGCTGGGCGTCGTCGCGCTGAGACGCAGGGGTGGCGTCGGCGGCCGGTCCGATGGCATCGGTGTCCGACTCGGAGGGAAGGGTTTCGGTCGAAGTCGGGCTCGCTCCTGTGGAACGGCCCCCGCGTCCTCGGCCGCCTCGGCGGCGACGCTTCCGCGGAGCGCCGTTCCCCTCGCCTGCAGGGCGCTCGGACCCGGCGCTAGGCCCGGTGCTCGGCCCCGCCGACTCGGTCGCGTCGGACGGTGCCTGTTCGGGACGCGGAGCGCGAGGCTTCTGCGGCTCCCGGGGTTTCTGGGACTGCTTCGCCCGCTGGGGCGCTCTCTGTGCCGGTCGATCCGTCGGTTCCGGTCGGGGTGTCGCTGCTGATCGCGGTTCGGCGGTCGGCTCGGCGCTGGGGGTGGGTTTCGGCTGGGGCTTGGGCTGGGGCTTGGGCTGGGGCTTGAGCTTCCGCTCGGCTTTGGCCTTCGGGACCGGGGCGCCGCGCTTGAAGGCGGCGAGGCGATCGTCGGTCGACTCGGTCGAGCCATCGGTGCGGGACGCCGTGGGCGTCGCCACGGGTGCTTCGTGGTCCATGGGTTACTCCTCTCGCGACGTGCGAGGGGGCAGACCGGGGAAAGGGGAACCGGGAGATGGGACGGGTCGCGCCCCGAAGGGATCGCTCTGTCGTTCGGTTTTCGAACCCGCGCTGCGGCTCAACGTGATGCCGCGCGCCGGGCTCAGCGCGTGATCGCGCACCCGGTCTGTCCTTGTCCGGCGCCCGCGGTCCCGCGCGCGGGCTGCCCTGGTGGGGCCCCGCGGCGGCGGTCGCGCGCCACCTCGACGTCTGGTCGTTCGTTCACGCGGACCTGGGCAGCGAGCCCGGTTTCTGCGTGCACATCTGCAGCGAGCATAGCAGCGGCACGCCGCGGCAGGTGGAGGTCACGCCGGCCGCTCGGCGTCTCGTGTCCATACGGACTAGGCCATATGGACCAGATCGGTCCACCTGTGTCCCCCTGCACGAACCCGGCGTGCGTCGGATACCCTCGTCGGCCATCCGTGCCGACACTACCTACCATGAGCGATGTGGCGGCCCCGGCCCAGCTTCAGTCCTTGCCGACGACACTGCCACAGGTCCGCGTCCTCCTGGTCGACGACAACGCAGGGTTCCGCGACTCACTGATCACGCTCCTGGACACCGACGAGATGACCGTGGTGGGACAGGCTGCGAGCGGCGATCAGGCACTGGATCTGGTCGAGGTGACCGCACCCGATGTGATCCTCATGGACGTGCGGATGCCCACGATGGACGGCATCGAGGCCACGCGCAGGCTCAAGGCCACCCACCCCGCGATCGGCATCGTCGCCCTCACCGGTTCCGAAGACCAACGCGCGGTCCGCGACATGCTGGTGGCCGGGGCGTCCGGCTACGTGCTCAAGGATTCCGACGGCGACGAGATCCTGCACGCGATCAGGCAGGCGTTCGCGGGAGGCGGAGTGATCTCCCCCGAGATCACCCCCACCGTCATCGACGAGCTCACGGAAGCCCTCGAACGGGAGCGGCGAAGGACCCGCCAGTTGGAGATCGCTCAGGAAGCCCTGCTGGAACGCTCCGCTCGGCGCCACGAGCTCGTCTCCCGGCTCGGTCACGAGCTCCGCACCCCGGTCACCGTGATCCTGGGCATGGCCCAGACGCTGTCGAAGGGCACCGCCGCGCCGGACGAGCGCGGTCAGATCCTGGATAGCCTCGTCGATCGCGCGCACAGCCTGGCTCGCTTGGTGCAACGCTTCGAGGCGGCCGTCGAAGCCGGCCTCACGGAATGGGCGGACGTGACCCAGGTCGCTCGCGAGGTCGCCACCGTGCACGATCGGGTCACGGTCGACGCTCCCCCCGGACCGGCCATGGCCAGCCTCAACCGCACCGCCGCCCGGCGGATCCTGGAGGAGCTGGTCGAGAACGCCATGGCCTTCTCCCCCGACGACCAGCCGGTACGGATCATCATCTCGATCCATGAACGCGGGCCCGAGGTCCGCGTGGCGGACCACGGCCACGGCATCGATGGCGGCTCGCTCGAGCGCATCTTCGAACCGCTGGAACAAGGGGAAGAGCTCAACACCCGGACGCATCAAGGTGTCGGGCTGGGACTCACGCTCGCTCGCATGTCCGCCCGCGCGATGGACGGCGACGTGGTGCTGGAGCAGACGGGACCGGAAGGCTCCACCTTCTTGTGGATGGTCTCGCAGCCGATCCGGCCACTCCCCTAGCGACTCGCCCTCGTGTGCGTGCGGCCTACTTGAATCGACGCATGTGCACGTTGAGCAGGATCCCCACGGCGACGAAGTTCACGAGCATGGTCGTGCCCCCGTAGCTCAGGAACGGCAGGGGGATGCCGGTGATCGGCATGATCCCGATGACCATGCCCACGTTGACGAACATCTGGATCGCGAACATCGACGCCACGCCGGTCGCGAGGTAGGTACCGAACGGATCCTTGGACAGCGACGCGATGCGGATCGCCCGCCACATCAGTAGCGCGAAGAGTGACAGCACGAACACCGACCCCATGAACCCGAACTCCTCGCCCACCACCGTGAAGATGAAGTCGGTGTGCTGCTCGGGCACGTAGTCGAGCGCCGTCTGCGTGCCGTGCAGGTACCCGCGGCCGAACATGCCGCCCGAGCCCACCGCGATCTTCGACTGATCCAGGTTGTAGCGGGCATCGGCGGTGGCGCTCTCGGAGTCGATGAAGCTGAGCACGCGGTTGATCTGATAGTCCTCGATGACGTTGAGCTGGAAGGCGAGGCCGATCAGCAGCAGCGACCCCAACGCGAGCGCGATGAGGTGCTTCGCGCGCGTGCCCGCCACCACCAGGATCCCGACGGTGATGGCCATCAGCACGATGGTGGTGCCGATCTCCACGTTGATGAACACCAGCCCCATCGTGAGCGCCGCTACCATGAGCACACGGACCACGTCCGCCAGCTCGGGGATCGGCGATCGCAGCTCCGACAACATGGCCGACAAGATCACGATCAGGCCGATCTTGGAGAACTCCGACGGACTGATCTGCAGCAAGCTGACGCCCGGGATGTTGATGTAGTTGCTGGTGCCGCTGACGTTGCCGGCCACCCCGGGGATCTGCAGGAGCAGCAACAGGAACAGCGTGGTGCCGAAGATGAACCCCGCGTACACCTTCAAGAACCGGTAGTCGAAGGTGGCGATCAAGAGCAGCAGGATGCAGCCCAAGATCGCGGTGACCGCCTGCTTGTTGACGCGCGACAATGGATCGAGGCCGTCCTGGCGCAGCGTCTGGCTCGTGGCCGAATAGATGGCGAACAGCCCCACCACGACGAGCCCGGCGGTCACGAGCAGCAGCACGGGATCCAGGTGGCGGACGGGGCGGCGTTGCTCCGCCCAGACGCGACCGGCGACCAGGTCGGCCATCAGTCCTCCTCCGATTCCGTGACGCAGGCGAAGCTGGTCTGGATGTCGTAGATCGACTCGATCACCTTCCGCACGATCGGCGCCGCCACGTCGGAGCCGAACCCGGCCTGCTCCACCATGGCGACCACGACGTACTTGGGATCGTTGGCCGGCACCATGCCCGCGAACCACGACGTGTCCTGGAACGGGTATCCACGGAACGCGGTCCCGGTCTTGCCCGCCACCGGGTACTCACCGAGCGGGAACCCGCAGAACGCCCCACTGGCCGTGCCGGTTTGGGGGACCTCCGTGAGCGCATCCATGATGTAGTCGAGCTGCTGCTGGGTGTACGGCACGGTCCGGTCGCACTGACCGCCCACCTTCTTCACCACGTCGCCGTCCGCATCTTGGATGTGATCGACCAGGTGCGGGCGGCACAGGTGTCCGTCGTTGGCGAGCGCGCCGTACGCCTGCGCGAGCTGCAGCGGGGTCACCGTCACGTACCCCGAGCCGATCATGAGCAGGATGTTGCCGCCTGGGTTCCAGTCATACGGGAAGAGCTCGTTCTGGGCAGGAGCGTTGGCCCAGGCCGCGTCCGGGATCAAGCCTTCGGCTTCGGCTGGGAGATCGATGCCGGTGGGGCTCTGGAAACCCCATTGGCGCAGGTCCCTCTGGAGGGGTTCGTTGTTCTCACCGAACTGATCGTTCGAGTACCGGTACCAGAATTGCGAGCCCCATTGGTAGAACGATGTGTCGCACGAGATCTTCAGCAGGTAGTTGAGTTGGAACGACCCAAGATCGTTCGTGGACCAATTGTTGAAGTCGAATCCTGACGTGTCCCCCGGGTGCACGTAGGTGGCGGGGCACGAGTAGTAGCTGCTGAGGTCGGCGACCCCTTCCTTGACCGCGGCCAGGGCGGTGAACGGCTTGAACGTCGACCCCGGGATGTAGACCTCCTGATAGGTCCGGTTCAGGAGCGGGGAGACCGAGTCGGCGCCGCCGCATCGCCATTCCGGGATGCCCAGATAGCAGGACTCGTCGGGCTTGAGGCCTCGGACGAACCACCGCGGGTCGAAGGTGGGCGAGGATGCCATGGCCACCACGCCGCCCGTCTCGGCGTCCAGGACCACGACGGAGCCGGCGTTGGCCTCGAAGTACTTGTTCGTGGCGTCGTCGAACATGTTCCTGGCCTGGTCGATCCCCTCGTCGAGGGCTTCCTCAGACGCCCGCTGCACCCGGGCGTCCAGGGACAGGACCAGGTCGTTGCCGGCGGTGGCGGACTTCGCGGAAAGACGCCGGATCGTCTCACCGTCGGCGTTCACCACGAACCGCTCTTCGCCCTTCTTGCCTCGGAGCCACTTCTCGTACGTGACCTCCAGCCCGCTCCGGCCCACCAGGTCGTTGAGGCCGTACCCCTCGAAGGCCGGGTCCTTGGACTGCTCCTTGCTGATCTGCCCCAGCGAACCCACGATGTGCGCCGCCATCTCACCCATGGGGTAGGACCGCACGCTGGCATCCACCACCTCGACGCCGGGGAACTGGCTCTGGTGTTCCTGGATGTAGTACCGGACGTTCTCGTCCACGAACTCGGCGACCGGCTTGGGCTGGAAGTCGAAGTACTGCGTGTCCTCCAGCGACTTCGTGATCTCGACCACCGGGATGTCGAGCATCTCCGACAGGTCCAGCAACACCGCCTCCGCGCGGCCGCTCTCGTCCAGGACCTGCTTGTTGATCCGGACCTCCAGGCTCTTGCGGTTGGTCACGAGCGGGATCGGGTTCTCCCGCTTCGCCTGGTCGGCGGTGAGGATCTCGCCACGCAGCGCATCGGTCGTCGCGACGCGAACGCTGTTGTTCTTGGCGGCCTCCTGCGCCTGCTCGGTGGCCAACACCTGCAGGAACCACAACCGGGTCGACAGGGCCGCGAACATGATGACCACCAAGATCGCGAACACCTTGAGCCGTGCCGAGGATCGCTCCATCGCTAGAACCTCACCACCCGGGTCGGACGTGATCCCTCGATCACGCGCCGCAACAGCGGGTACAGGATCGGCGTCAGGAGCGCACCGTACAGGGCGGTCAGGAGCGTCACCCGCAGCGCGTACCCGAGCGGTTCATCGATCTGGTCCAGCAGGAACGCCACGACCTGGTGGAACGCGACGCCCGCCGCCGTGCCCGCCGCCACCAAGATCGCGGGCAGCAGCGGCGACGGAGACACGATGTACTGACGAGCCAGCCCCGCCGCATACCCCACCAGCGTCAGCGTCAGCGCGGTGATGCCTTTGGGCTGGTTGAGCAGGAAGTCCTGGGCCATGCCGCCGACGAACCCCACGACCATGCCCTCGCGGGGCCCCTCCAGGATCGCGATGACGATCGTCACCAGGTACATCAGCTCAGGGCGCACCCCGAGCAGCTTGAGATCGCTGAACACCGTGGATTGGAGCAGCAGCGCGGTGACGACCACGGCGGTGATGGCGAGCACACGCCGGATCACCCCTCGGCTCCCGGGGCCTGCAGCACCAGGACGAACTGGAGCGTCTCGAAGTCCACCGCGGGCCGGACCTCCACGTACTCCTCGGTGGCGTTGTCGGCCGGCACCAGCCGTGAGACCTCGCCCACCAGGAGCCCCGACGGATACAGGCCGGGCTTGCCGGCGGCCACGTAGCCCAAGGTCCATACCTTCTCGGCGTCGGCGACCTCGGTGCCGGTCTCCACGTCGGTCATCTTGAGGTCTGCGTCGCCCTGGCCGGTGATGAGACCTCCTTCCTCTGCCTGTTCCAGCTCCGCCGCCACAGCGGAATCGCGATCGATGATGAGCTGCACGATGGAGGAATCCGGGCTCACCGAGGTGATGCGGCCGACCAGGAGCGGCGCCTCCTGGCTGCCCGTCACCACCGGTTGATCCAGCGCGACGCCGTCGGAGGAACCGCGATCGATCACGACCGTCCATTCGAAGTTGGACACGTTGTTGCCGATGACCGTCGCGGTGGTGACCGGCTCGGGCTGGATGGCGTTGGAGAGCCCCAGCATGGCCAAGAGCTCATCGTTGCGCTCCTGCAGCAGCCCAGCCGCCGCGACCTCGCCCCGCAGTGCGGCGATCTCGTCGCGCTGGGCCTGATTCTCGCGTTCCAGCGACGGCAGGTGGGCAAGGCCCGAGAAGAAGGTGCCGATGGGGCGCGTGACGTTGGTCATGGCCCGTTGCAGGGGCGCCATGGCGGTCTTCGCCGCGTCGCCCAGGGCCGCCAACGGGCCACCTTCACCTTGCCGGTAGTCGAGCGTGATCACCGCCAGCGAGACCGAGACGAGGACGACGACCAGGAGTCGCGTCGAGCGAGGGCGTTGCCGCGTGACCACCGGGCGCTACCGCCGCGAGGGAGACACCAGGACCCGTTGCAGGACCTCGAACTCCTCCAGGCACTTGCCCGAACCGAGCACGACGGCCTGCAGCGGGGTGTCCGCAATGGTGACCGGCATGCCGGTCTCGTGACGCAAGCGCTTGTCCAGGCCTCGCAACAGGGCGCCACCGCCCGTGAGGACGATGCCGCGGTCCATGATGTCGGCGGACAGCTCGGGGGGGGTTCGGTCCAGCGTGGTCTTGATGGCGTCGATGATGGCGTTGACCGGTTCCTCGATCGCGCGGCGGATCTCCTCCGCGGTGATCGTGATGGTCTTCGGCAGACCGCTCACGAGGTCCCGGCCCTTGATCTCGGCCACGAGCTCTTCGGGCATCGGGAACACGCTGGCGATGGCCAGCTTGATGGCTTCGGAGGTGCGCTCGCCCAGCAGCAGCGAGTACTCCTTCTTGACGTGCTGGATGATGGCTTCGTCCAGCTCGTCGCCACCGATGCGGATCGACGTGCTCGTGACGATCCCGCCCAGCGAGATCACCGCGACCTCCGTCGTGCCGCCGCCGATGTCGACCACCATGTTGCCGGTGGGCTCGTGGATGGGGAGCCCCGCGCCGATCGCGGCGGCCATGGGCTCCTCGATGATGTAGGCGCGGCGGCTGCCCGCCGCGATCGTGGCCTCTTCGACGGCGCGCTGCTCGACGCCGGTGATGCCCGAAGGGACGCAGACGACCACCCGCGGCTTCGCGAGCAGGCGGCGTTTGTGCACCTTCTGGATGAAGTAGCGCAGCATCTTCTCCGTGACGTCGAAGTCGGCGATGACACCGTCCTTCAGCGGGCGGACGGCCTGGATGTGGCTGGGCGTGCGGCCGATCATGCGTTTGGCCTCGGCACCCACGGCAAGGATGGCTCCAGTGAGGGTGTTGATCGCGACGACGCTCGGCTCGTTGAGCACGACGCCGCGTCCACGCACGTACACGAGCGTGTTCGCGGTGCCGAGGTCGACGGCCATATCGCGACCAAGGAACCCGAGTACACCCTCCGTCCCCTGGTTCTTGGACGTGGGAGAAGAAGAACGTTGAATCCTCTCGGCCATGATGGGACTCGAGGGCCATTCAACAGGAGGCGCCCCACGCTGGCAACTTCACGCCCTCGAAACCACGGGCCCGTCACACGGCTCGCGCCGCCCGCTAGGCTGCCGCCGGGACAGCGATGCGGGGCACGGAGAGGGGTCGATCGATGACGTTCGCGGTGGTCTTTCCGGGCCAGGGCTCCCAATCCGAGGGCATGGCCGACGCGTGGCACACCCACCCGGCCGGCCGATCCGTGCTGTCCGAGGCATCCGAGGTCATGCAGCGCGATGTGGTGGCGGGGTGCCATGACCGGGCGGCGCTGGAGACGACCGAGTTCGTCCAGCCGGCGCTGCTGGCCTGCGACGTCGCGGCGTTCCGCGTGCTGGAGGCAGAGGGCCTCACCGCCCCGTCCATCGTGGGCGTCGCCGGGCATTCCCTGGGTGAGTTCGCCGCCTTCGTCGCCTCGGGGGCCATGCGGCTGCCCGACGCCCTCGGCCTGGTCGTCGTGCGGGGCGAGGCGATGCAGCGCGCAGGCGAGGAGCGACCGGGAACGATGACCGCGCTGCTGGGCATGGACACCCAACAGGCGAGCGCTCTGTGCGAGGAGGCCCGCGGTGACGATGTGCTGTTGGTCGCCAACGAGAACTCCCCCGCGCAGGTCGTGATCAGCGGCTCAGTGCCGGCGATCGAGCGCGCCGAGACGCTGGCCGCCGAGCAGAAGGTCCGAGCCATGCGCCTCAACGTGGCCGGGGCGTTCCACTCCGAACTGATGGAACCGGCCGTCGAACCGATCCTTGACGCCCTGGCCGAGATCGAGGTCGACGCGCCTCGGTTCCCCATCGCCGAGAACGTGAGCGGCACGCTCGTGCACGATCCCGTGGAGCTGCGCGGGCTGCTCGCGAGGCACGTGGTGTCGCCGGTCCGCTGGCACGCCTGCGCCGTCGCTCTGGCCGACGCCGGCGCCACGACGTTCCTGGAGGCCGGCCCGGGCCAGGTGCTCACGAAGATGGCGAAACGGGTCGTGCCGGGCGCCAGCGCGGTGGCCGTCGGCACCCCCGAGGCGGCCGCCGCCGCGGTATCCTCGGCGCCGTGACCCGCTACGCCACCATCGCCGGCGTGGGCTCCTCGCTCCCGCCGCGCCTCGTGCCCAACAGCTGGTTCGAGAGCATGGTCGAGACCAACGACGCATGGATCCGCGATCGCACCGGCATCGCGGCGCGCCACTTCGCCGACGAAGGCACGGAGGCGTCCGATCTGGCCGTCGAAGCCGCCGGGGCGGCGATGGACGCTGCCGGTGTGTCGCCGCAGCAACTGGACATGATCATCGTCGCCACGATCACGGGTGACACGGTGTTTCCGGCCACGGCCGTCTGGGTGCAGCAGAAGCTGGGCCTGGCCTGCCCGTCGTGGGACATCAACGCGGCGTGCTCCGGGTTCTCCTACGGTCTCTCGGCGTCCACCGCCTTCATCAGCGCGGGCATGGCCGACACCATCCTGTTGATCGGGACGGAGATCTTCAGCCGCATCCTGGACTACACGGACCGCGGCACCTGCGTGCTGTTCGGGGACGGCGCCGGCGCCGCGGTGGTTCGCGCCAGCGAGGAGCCCGGTTTCGAGGGCGCGGTGCTGGGCGCGGACGGCAACGCCGCCGAGATCCTGTGGATGCCCGCCGGAGGCACGCGGACCCCGGCCTCGGCCGCCACCGTCGAGGCCAACGACCACACCGTTCGCATGCCGAACGGCCGTGAGGTCTTCAAGCGCGCGGTCACGGAGATGGCCGCCGCCTGCCGGGAGCTGCTCGAGAAGTCCGGCTACACCCTGGACGACGTCGATGTCTTGATCCCCCATCAGGCCAACGCCCGCATCATGGGCTCGGTGGTCGACCGATTGGGCATCGACCCCACGAAAGCCATCGTCGACGTGGCGGAGGTGGGCAACACCAGCGCGGCCTCGATCCCCATCGCGCTCGATCGCGCCTGGCGTGCCGGACGGATCCGCCAAGGCGACCTGGTGTTGTTCGCGTCCTTCGGCGCGGGCCTCACCTGGGGCGCCACGCTGGTCCGATGGACGATGGCCCCCTACGCCGGACCGACGACCGACTCGGCGTCGGCGACGGCCGTCGCGTCGGAGGATGCATGACGTCGAAGGTGGCCGTCGTCACCGGCGCCTCGCGCGGGATCGGTCGGGCATGCGCGGTCGCGCTGGCCGGTGCCGGCTGGACCGTGGCCGTGGGCTATCGCACCGACGAGGCGGCCGCCAAGGAGGCGGTCTCTGCGTTGGAGGTCGCCGGTACTCCCGGGCTGGCCGTCCACCTGGACACCACGGACGAAGGGTCGGTCCAGGAGGCGTTCCGCCGCGTCGCGACCGAGGCGGGCAACGTCACCGGGTTGGTGAACAACGCGGGCTTCAGCCAGGACGGGCTGCTGCTGAAGTACTCGATGGAGACGTACGCGACGGTCATGGACACCAACGTCAAGGGCGCGTTCCTGTGCTCGCAGGCGGCGATGCGCGGCATGCTCCGTGAGAAGTGGGGCCGCATCGTCAACATGTCCAGCGCAGTCGCCCTGCGGGGCAACGCCGGTCAGACCGTGTACGCGGCATCCAAGACGGCCCTGCTGGGTTTGACGAAGTCGCTGGCGCGCGAGATCGGCGGCAAGGGCATCACGGTCAACGCCGTCTGCCCGGGCTTGCTCGACACCGAGATGACCTCGCACCTGGACGAGCGAGCCCGCGCTTGGTACCTGGACCAGACGCCGGTCGCGCGGACGGGCACGCTGGACGAGGTGAGCGCCGTCGTGGGGTTCTTGATGTCGGAACAAGCGTCGTACGTCAACGGGACGGTGATCCCCGTCGACGGTGGGTTGACCGCCTGAGGCGGTCGGAGGGGTGCTCCGCCCGCTAGCCTTGGGCGGACCGGACGCAGGAGGGAACGAACCGATGACCGACCGTGCTGAGATCGAAGTTCGCGTGAAGAAGGTGCTTGCCGAGCAGCTCGCGGTGGACGAGACGCAGGTGGTACCCGACGCGCGCTTCGCCGAGGACCTCAACGCCGACTCGCTCGACCTGGTGGAAGCCGTGCTCGCACTCGAGGAGGAGTGGAGCATCGAGATCCCCGAGGAAGAGATGGAGCCCGTCAAGACGGTCGGCCAGGCCATGGACCTCGTCGCCACCAAGCTCGGCGTTTCGTAGCCAGGAGGTACGAGACCCCCCGTGAGCCGCACGAAGGTCGTCATCACCGGCATCGGGCCGGTGACGCCGGTGGGCGTCGGCGTCGAGGACTTCTGGGAGGGCCTCACGACGGGGCGCAACGGCGTCGCCGAGATCTCCGCGTTCGACCACTCCGATCTGCCGGTAGCCGTGGCCGGCCAGGTGCCCGGGTTCGTGGCCACCGACTACCTGGACCCCAAGGAGGCGCGCCGGACCGACCCCTTTGCCCAGTACGCGATCGCGTCCGCGAAGCTCGCATGGACCGATGCCGGCGAGCCCGAGGTGCGGTCCGAACGCGGCGCCGTGATCTACGCCACCGGCATCGGCGGCGTGCAGACGCTGCTCAACCAGCACGACGTGCTCCGTGAGAAGGGCGCCGGGCGGGTGTCGCCGTTCATGGTGCCGATGCTCATGGCCAACGCCGCCGGCGGTCACATCGCCATGAACTTCGGCCTCACGGGACCCAACTACTGCACGGTGTCGGCGTGCTCTTCCTCCAACCACGCGATCGGCGAGGCGATGCGCCTGATCCGCGACGGCTACAGCGACCTGGTGATCGCAGGCGGATCCGAGGCAGCCACGATCCCGCTCACGGTCGCCGCATTCGCCCAGATGACGGCGCTCACCAAGAACCCCGACCCCGAGACCGCCTCCCGACCGTTCGACGCCGATCGCAACGGCTTCGTCCTGAGCGAAGGAGGCGCTGCGCTGATCATGGAGAGCGAGGAGCACGCCGTGGCTCGCGGAGCGCGGATCTATTGCGAGGTCGCGGGCTACGGCGCCTCCGACGATGCCCACCACATCACCGCCCCCGATCCGAAGGGGTCGGGCGCGGCCCTGGCCATGACGTGGGCCCTGGCCGACGCGCACGAAGAGCCCGGGGCCGTGACCTACGTCAACGCGCACGGCACCTCCACCCCGTTGAACGATGCTGCCGAGACCATCGCGATCAAGTCGGTCCTGGGCGATCACGCGCACACGGTGGCGGTCTCGTCCACCAAGTCGATGACCGGACACATGCTGGGCGCGGCCGGCGCGGTCGAAGGCGCGGCGTGCGCACTGGCCATCCAACGCGGCACGATCCCGCCGACGATCCACTACGTCACCCCCGATCCGGACTGCGACCTCGATATCACACCCAACGAGGCTCGCCAGCTGGACGTCACCCTCGCGCTGTCGAACTCGTTCGGGTTCGGCGGTGCCAACGCCACGATCGCGTTCCGGTCTCCCGGCCGGTCTCCCGGTGCGTCGATGGACGGCGCCGCGGTGGTCTCGTGATCCGGGAGGGGCTCCGGCATCACGTCTGGGCGACGGAGCTGCTGCTGGACGCCTGTGCCGAGGTTCCCGAAGACCAACTGGCGCGGACGGTCCCGGCGATCTACGGCAGCGCGTTGGACACGCTCCGTCATCTGATCGACGCCGACAACTTCTACCTGCGATCCATCTCGCAAGGCCGCCTGGGCATCGATGGGTTCGACGCCGATGACCTGTCCTTCGCCGAGCTCCGGCCGGTCGCCACGGCCACCGCGGCGGGGTGGGAACAGATCCTGGAGGGCGACCTGGACCCCGGAGCCGAGATCGTCAACACCAGCAAGGACGGAGGAACACGCCGTGCCACCCGCGGGATCCGTCTGGCGCAGGTGCTGCATCACGGCACCGACCACCGCTCACAGATCTGCACCGCCCTCACGACCCTGGGCCACGAACCGCCCGACATCGACGTGTGGGAGTACGGGGAGGTCGTCGGGCAAGCCTCGCGCGTGCCACCCCAGGCCTGACGGTGTCCCGCCGGAGCCTGGCCGTGGCGCTGTCGGTCGTCGTGATCGTGGGTGCCGGGGTGTCGTGCGACCGCTCGCTTGCCGGTCCACCGTCCGGATCCACCCGGATCTCGATCGATCTGGCGAACGGCGAGACCTTGGACGCGATCGCCATGGGCGAGGGCCCCAACGTCGCGATCATGTCGCACGGAGCGACCGGTACGAAGGAGGGCTTCTACCCTCTGATGCCGCTGGTCGCCGAGGTCGACGGATGGAGGGCGATCGCCTACGACGCACAGGGTGTGGGCAACTCGACGGGCACCGCAGGGAGCGATCGCTCGGGCGATCTCGCGGCGGTGGTGGAGCGCGCTCGCGGTGACGGCGCCAAACGCATCGCGCTCATCGGTGCATCACAGGGCGCGGTCGTCTCACTCGAGTCGGTCACCGATGTCGAAGCCGACGGTGTCGTGGCGCTGTCCCCGTATCTCGCTCCGCAAGGTGGGTTCGAGCCGGGATGGGGACGATCCTTCCCGGTCATGCTGGCGGTGGCCGAGGACAACGAACCGTACGCAACCGCGGTGGGTCAGCTCGCTGCGCAGCTGGGTATCGAGCCCGTGATCGTCTCGGGCGACAACCATGGAGCGGGGATGTTCATCGACCACCCGGAGCTCATGGACCAGGTGGTGGCGTTCCTGTCCGATCGCGTCGGGCAGGCAGACGGCAACGAAGTAGTCCGCTCCAGACTACTGCTCGGACGCGCGGTACCAACGACCGCCGTTGAACTCCGCCACGATCGCGAGCCCGCCGGCCTCACCCAGGAACCGGATCCGCCGCGGGTCGCGTTCCTCCCCCACCGCGAACCAGCCGTCCGCCAGCGGTATCAGGGCAGCGTCGCCGCCTTCGTCGCCGATGTCGGAGGGCCATTGCAGCGCCAGGCCACCCTTGCGGGACACGATCCGGAGGGCCGGGCTCCACGGGTTGTCGTTGCGATAGAGGCCCGGCAAGGCGCTCCATCGTTCCGGAAGCATCTGGGGTTCGGGGCCGTCGTATCGCTCGCCTCGGAACCAGGTCGGGCCATGGAACGCCTCGACGACCGCACCGTCGGCGCCGCGCCCGAACGCCAGGACGAACCGATCAAGCGCGGGATGGGGCACCAGGAACACATCACCGACCTCCTCGATGAGGGGGTCGCGCTCCAGCCGGACCGAGAGTGGACCGAGCGTGACCCGGAGACCATCGTCCTCGGTGTCGATCTCCATGCGTCGGCTGTCATCGCCCGCGTAGACACCGACGTAGTCGGCGGCCGCTGGGATGGTGGTGGGCGCGGACGGAGCCCAGACCTCGGGGGGGGCATCGCCGCCCAACGAGGCGCGCACGACATCGATCGCGTGCCTCAGGACCTGCTCCTTCGAGCCCCCGCCGTTCTGCAGGATCACAGCGCCCAGCTGCTCGTCGGGCGAGACCATGAGGTGGGCCGTGTACCCCACCATGCCGCCGCTGTGCATCAACATCCGGTGCCCGCCGAACTCTTGCTCCCAGAGGCCGTAGGCATAGCGGCCACCGTCGCCGTCGTCCACACCGTCGCGGGTGAGCACGTCGAACATCGCATCCGACAGGATCCGGCCGCCGCGGCCATCGGGCACGTCACCTCGCGCCAGCAGCAGCCGCGCGTAGGCGCTCATGTCCACGACGTCGGAGACGATCGAGCCGTCGGCCGTCTCGGTCACCACGTACGTGGCGGGAGCCAGCGGATGACGGAGCTGTGCCGGCCGGTCCGACAGCGCCGGTTCGTAGCCCACGGCCAGATCCTGCCGCGCCGTGTCCGTGATGGAGGCTGCGCTCGATCGCATGCCCACCGGACCGAGGACGCGTTCCATGAGCAGGTCCGTGACCGGCATGCCGGTGACGTGTTCGAGGCAGGCGCCGACGATCTTCCAGCCGTCGTTGGAGTACCAGAACCGCGCTCCGGGCGGCGCCGTGGGGGGGACCGTGCGCGCGAGCCATAGCGCACCGTGCAAGGTGGGGGCATCCTCGGTGCCGATCGCGAGCCCCGAGGTGTGCGTCATGAGGTGGTGGCAGGTGATGGGGCCGAACGGCTCGGGCAGGTCGAGCCACGGCAGGATCTGGTTGACGCTGACATGCAGGTCGAGCCGGCCCGCCTCGGCCTCCTGCAGGGCCACGATGCCTGCGAACGACTTGGAGATCGACCCGATCTGGAACCGCGTCTCGGGGCGCACCGGCGTGCCGGCCGCTGCATCCGCCACGCCTCGCACGGCGACCCCCAGGATCTCCTCACCGTCGGTCACGGCGAGCGCGGCGCCCGCCGCGTGGGAATGCTCCAGGTGATGCTCGAGGGCCAGCCCGATGCGCTCGAAGGCCTCGGCGAGCCCGGGCATGACCGGTCCCCTCGTCCTCAGGCGCCGAAGAAGAGCGAAAGCTCTCGCTCGGCAGAGGCCGCAGAGTCGCTGCCGTGCACGATGTTCTCGCCGATCAGGGTGGCGAAGTCCCCGCGGATCGATCCCGGCGGCGCCTCCACCGGGTTGGTCGGCCCCATCAGCGTGCGCCAGCAACTGATGGCATCCTCGCCCGTGATGCGTGCGATCACGACGGGGCCCGAGGTGATGAACTCGACCAGCTCGCCGAAGAACGGCTTGTCGCGATGTTCGCCGTAGTGCTCCTCTGCGGTCCCTCGCGCGATCGTGAACAGCTTCATCTGCTCGATCGTGAGGCCCTTGGCCTCGACGCGCCGAAGGACCTCACCGACGAGTCCGCGGGCGACGCCGTCGGGTTTGACGATGAGCAAGGTGGATTCGATGGCCATGGTCCCTGAAGGTCTCTTTCGGATGGGGCGGGCAGCCGGCCCTGACTACGCGGTGGATCCGAGCGCCAGGCGAGCGTCCGCGACAGTGTACAGAGAGCCCGTCACCAGGATGAGGTCCGTGTCGGCGGCGGCGGCGAGGGCCGCGGCGAGGGCCGACGCGACATCATCGAACGCCGTCGCCGGGACGTCGTCGGCGGCGACCGACTCGACGATCCGCTGGGCGTCGCCGCTCCGCTCGCTGGCGTTGCGAGCGGCGTAGACCTGGTCGGCCAAGGGTGCGAGATGCCGCAGGATGCCGGCCACGTCCTTGCCAACGCTGATCGTGATGACCAGATGCAGCCGTTCCCAGGTGAACGCCTCCCGAAGCGCTTCGGACAGCGCCTCGGCGCCGGCGGGGTTGTGGGCGCCGTCGAGCACGATCGACGGGTGGCGCGACATCACCTCGAGACGCCCCGGCCAGCGCACGGACGCCAACGCATCGCGTGTGCCGCCGGTATCGAGCGCCTCGCCCGCGAACGACTCGAACGCCACTACGGCCGCCCCGGCATTGCGTGCGGCGTGCTCGCCGAACAGCGGCAGGAACAGCTCGTCGTAGGTCGCGAACTGCCCCCGGACCCGCAGGGCCTGCCCGCCCACCGCCTGAAGCCGCTCCTCCACCTCCCAGTCGCGGTACTCCAGCAGCAGCTCGGCGCCGACCTCGCTGCTGCGGGCTTCGATCACGGGGAGAGCGGCCGCGTCCTGCTCCCGGCTCACCACGGTGGCGCCCTCCTTGATGATGCCGGCCTTCTCGGTGGACACCTGGCCGATCGTGTCGCCGAGCTCGGGATGGTCCAGGGCGATGGGCGTGAGCACCGCCACGTTGCCCGACACGAGATTGGTGGCATCCCATTCCCCGCCCATGCCCACCTCGAAGACGCCCAGCCCCACGGGCTTGTCGGCGAACCACAGGTAGGCGAGCGCCGTGAGCGCCTCGAAGTAGGTGACCCGATCATCGGCATCGGCATCGACCAGTTCCAGGAACGGCATCAGGTGGGTGTACTCCTCGGCGAACTCCTCCCGCGTCATGTCCTTGCCGCAGATCGACAGGCGTTCGGTGACGCTGTGCAGATGCGGTGACGTGTAGAGCCCCGCCGTCAGGCCGTGCGCGCAGGCGAGCTCGGTGGCGACGCGCGCGGCCGTTCCCTTGCCGTTGGTGCCGGTCACGTGGATCGTGGGGTAACGCAGCTGCGGGTCGTCGAGCAGCGTGGCCAGCCGAAGGATGCGCGACAGATCGGGGATCATGCGCGTTTCCCGTCGTCCGTCCAGCTCGGCGAGGGCCTCGGTGAAGTTCATCTGGGTGAGCGGACCCCGTGCCGGTTCACGCGCCGCCGCCCACGGCCGTCAGCTGTGCGAGCTGGGCGTCGATGCCGTCGAGCTGGGTCTGCAGACGGTCGTGCTTCTCGCGCTCACCGGCCACGACCTCCGGGGCAGCCTTCGACGTGAACCCTTCGTTGGCGAGCTTGCCGGCCGACCGGTCCAGATCGGCCACGACGCCGTCGCGTTGCTTGGTCAGCCGTGCACGCTCGGCGCCGGTGTCGAACAGCCCCGGCGGCAGCTGCACGAACCCCTCCTCCAGCGTCATGGTCGTCCAGCCATGGTGCGGTGGATCGTGGTCGGGCACGACCTGCAGCGTCACGCCCGCCAGGCGCAGGACGGCGTCCGCCTGCCCGGCGACCGCCTCCATCGACCCTGCCGGCACGCCCGCCACCGCCTCGAACCGCTCCTTGGGCGAGATGCCGTGCTGGGATCGGAACTGGCGGACGGCGGTCACCACCGCCTGCAGCTGAGCCAGCGCGGCTTCGGCGCCAGGGTCCAGGAGCGCCGGATCGCCCCGGGGCCAGGACGCGATGGCCAGCGCGTCGGGCAGGGGCACGCCGATGCGCTGCCAGATCTCCTCGGTCACGAACGGCATGATCGGATGCAGCAAACGCAGCGTGCGCTCGAGCACCCATGCGAGGAGTTGGGTCGCGTCCTCCGCATCCTCACCCCCGCCGTCCAGACGGCCCTTCTCCAGTTCCAGGCCCCAGTCGCAGAGCTCGGCCCACACGAATCGGTAGAGCGTTTGCGCCGCGTCGGCGAACCGGAAATCGTCGAGCGCGGCATCAGTCTCGCTGAGGCATCGCTGGTGACGAGAGAGCAACCATCGCTCGGCGAGCGTGCGGCGTTCGGGGGGTGGCAGGGTCGGCTCGCCGCCGGGGAAGCCCCGGAGCACGAGCCGGGAGGCGTTCCACAGCTTGTTGGCAAAGTTCCGAGCGCCCTCGATGGCTTCCTCCGCCAGCGGGATGTCCTGCTGGCCACCGGTGGCGGCACGGGCCAGCGAGAAGCGGAGCGCGTCGGCGCCGTAGCGATCGATCATCTCCATGGGGTCGATCACGTTGCCGAGCGATTTCGACATCTTGCGGCCCTGCTGATCGCGCACCAGTCCGTGGATCACCGCCGTCCGGAAGGGCACGTCACCCACGAGGAACATGCCGCTCATGACCATGCGCGCGACCCACAGGTACAAGATCTCGTAGCCGGTCACCAGCACGGCATTGGGATAGAAGCGCTCCAGGTCCCGGGTCTCGTCCGGCCATCCCAACGTGGAGAAGGGCCACAGCTGGGAGGAGAACCACGTGTCGAGCACGTCTTCGTCCTGGTGGATCTCGGCGGTCCCGCACTCGCCGCAGGCATCCGGGTCGGTGACGGCCACGGTCACGTGCCCGTCGGGGCAGTACCACGCGGGGATCCGATGTCCCCACCACAACTGCCGGGAGATGTTCCAGTCACGGAGGTTGTCCAGCCACGCCACGTAGGGTCGCTGCCACCGCTCGGGCGCGAAGCGCAGCCGGCCGTCTTCGGCGACGTCGGTGGCGGGGCCAGTGAGCCCGCTGACCTTCACGAACCACTGGAGGCCGGCGATCCAGGGCTCGATCTCGCTGTGGCACCGGTAGCAGTGACCGACCGAGTGCATGTATGGACGTTCCTCGCTGGCGACGAGGCCCAGCTCGTCGAGCCGGTCTCGGACCGCCGCGCGTGCGGCGTAGCGATCCAGCCCGCGGAACTCCTCGGGCACGGCATCGTTGAGGCTGGCGTCGGCCTCGAAGATGTTCATGAGCGGCAGGCCAGTGCGCTGCGCGATGTCGAAGTCGTTCGGGTCGTGGGCAGGCGTCACCTTGACCGCTCCGGTTCCGAACTCCTTGTCCACGTGGTGGTCGGCGACGACCGGGATCTGGCGCCCGTCGAACGGATGCGTCACGGTGCTGCCGACCAGCGAGGCGTACCGCTCATCGCCTGGGTGCACCGCGATCCCGGTGTCGCCCAGCATCGTCTCGACACGCGTGGTGGCGACATCGATCGCACCCGTGCCGTCCGACAACGGGTAACGGAACGTGATCAGCTCGCCTTCGACGTCACTGTGTTCGACCTCGGAATCCGACAGGCCGGTGCGATCGGTGGGGCACCAGTTGACGAGCCGCTCGCCCCGATAGATCAGCGCCGACTCGTACAGACGGACGAACGCCACGCGCACGGCGCGCGAGAGCCCTTCGTCCATGGTGAACCGCTCCCGGCTCCAGTCGAGACTGGCGCCCATGCGCTTGATCTGGTCGACGATCTCGCCGCCGTATCGCTCCTTCCACGCCCACACCTGCTCCACGAAGGCCTCGCGGCCGATCTCGCGACGCTCGATGCCCTGTTCGCGGAGCGTGCGTTCGACGACCACCTGCGTGGCGATGCCTGCGTGGTCCATGCCCGGCAGCCAGAGCGCCTCGAAACCCTGCATGCGTGCACGGCGGATGAGCGTGTCTTCCAGCGTGCGGCCCAGCGCGTGCCCCACGTGCAGGCGTCCCGTGACGTTCGGCGGGGGGATCACGATGCAGAACGGGGGCTTGCCCGACGACGGGTCGGCGGTGAAGTACCCGCGGTCGACCCACTCACGGGCCCATCGCGGCTCGACCTGGCCAGGGTCGTACCGGGTGGCCATCTCGGCACCCGAGGGCGCCGCGTCGGTTGGCCGCTGGCTCATGGGCGCAGAGTCTACGAGAGCCCTCCCCGCGCCCGAGGCCGTGGAGCGGTCAGCTCGAGGCTTCGAGACGCTTCTTCGCGTGGTGCAGCTCGAACGCGAGGAACAGCTCGGAGAAGCCCTTGAACATGGCCATGATCCCGACCCAGATCAAGATCAACGCAGCCCTGGCCGGGTAGTACCGCTGCGAGACCCAGATCGCCAGCAGGATCTCCAGGACGCCCACGGTCAGCCCCAGCCACCACAGCGGGTTCGACTCGCGTGAGAGCATCGCGCCGACGATCGATGTCGTGCCCATGAGCACCAGCAGGAACCCCAGGATCGAGGCCAGCGCGAAGAAGGTGTTCACCGGTCGGATGAAGCCCCACAGCGCGCCCAGGACGAAGAGGGCACCCAGCGCCAGATGCACGAACTTCCACCCGCCGGAAACGGTGGCCGAGGCCAGGAACTCGTTCATGGCGGCGCCCAGGAACATGACACCGATCAAGACGCCGACCGTCGCCAGCGACGCGGTGTCGAACCGCAGTACGATGATCGCGATCATCAGCCAGGCCAGGCCGGTGATCAGGAACAGCCACCAGTTCTTCGCGAAGCCTGTGGCTTCCCTTCGGATCTCAGCTTCCATCGGTTCCCCCGATCGCCCGTGTCGACCGGCATCATCACCCGAGTCGGCGGCTCGTGCCAGCACCCGCGCCACGCTCGCTCGATACGCTTCTCGCGGAGGGAACCTCGTTGACCTGTTCGAGCTGTGGCGCCGACAACCCACCCGACGCGTCGTTCTGCGTCTCGTGCGGCGCCGCCCTCGGGCGGACCTGTGCGTCCTGTGGCGCGTCGCTGCCGGACGACGCGCGCTACTGCCCGAAGTGCGGCGCGGCCGTGGAGACGATCGAGGCTGTCGTTCGGGGAGAGGAACGCAAGCTGGTCACCGTTCTGTTCGCCGACGTCACCGGCTCGACCACCATCGGAGAGCAGCTCGACCCCGAGCGCCTGCGTGACGTGTTAAGTACCTACTTCGACGCGATGCGCGCCGAGATCGAAGCCGAGGGCGGCACCGTCGAGAAGTTCATCGGCGACGCCGTCATGGCCGTGTTCGGGGTGCCGACGGCCCACGAGGACGACGCCGGCCGCGCGGTGCGCGCCGCCCAGCGCATGCTGGCGCGTCTCGGGCAGGTGAACGAGGAGCTGCGTCGCGTCCACGACCTGGAGCTTCGGATCCGCATCGGGGTCCACACGGGCGAGGTGCTGGCGACGATCGACGTGGTACCGGGAGAGCCGATGGTGACTGGAGACGCGGTCAACACGGCCGCGCGCCTGCAGACGGCCGCCGAACCCGGACAGATCGTGGCGTCGGCGCGGACGGTCCGCTCGGCGCCGGGAACCCGCTGGGCACCGCTTCCTGCGCTCTCCCTGAAGGGCAAGGCGGAGCCGGTCGACGCCGTCGTCGTGCTGGGGTCGCGAGCCGGATCGGACCCGCGGGGCGTTCCCGGCCTGTCCGCGCCGATCGTGGGGCGCGATCGCGAGCTCGATCTGATCCGCACGACCTTCGAACGGTCGAAGGCCGAACAGCGACCGCACCTCGTGACGATCTACGGAGAGCCCGGCGTCGGGAAGAGCCGCCTGACGAAGGAGTTCCTGACGCAGGCGAGGGAGGCCGACACGATCACAATCGTGCAGGGTCGGTGTCTGCCCTACGGAGACGGCGTCGCCTATTGGCCGCTCGCCGAGATCCTCAAGGCCACCGCCGGCATCGACGACCGTGATCCGCCCGATGTCGTCGTCCAGAAGATCCGCGACGGAGCGATGCCGACGGCGGCAGACACGGAACAACGCGAACGCACGCTGCGGGCCTTGGCCTTCACGATCGGCGTCGAAGCGTCGGGCACCTCGGTCGCCGTTCGCGATCCGCGCCAGGTCCGCGCCGAGATGCACGATGCCTGGCGAGACTTCTTCAGCTCCATGGCCGCGAATCGCCCTGCGATCGTGGTCATCGAGGACATCCATTGGGCGGACGCGGCGATGCTGGATCTGCTGGAGCACGTGGCGGACCGTGCGGACGGGGCCCTGCTGATCGCGTGCCCCGCCCGTCCCTCGCTGTTGGATCGGCGCCCTGCCTGGGGCGGCGGGCGGCGCAACGCATCGTCGATGTCCCTCGATCCGCTCTCGGCCGACGACGCCGATCGACTGATGTCGTTGCTGCTCGACGTCGAGGAGCTGCCGGACCATGTCCGTCACACGATCCTGGGTCGAGCCGAAGGCAACCCGTTCTTCCTGGAGGAGATCCTCCGACAGTTGATCGACGAAGCGAGGATCGTGCGGGACGGCCTCCGGTGGCGGGCGTCGGAGTCCATCGCCGACGTCCGGGTTCCCGACACCGTGCAGGGGGTGCTCGCGGCCCGCATCGACCTGCTCAACCCCGACGAGCGCAGAGCCTTGGAGTTCGCGGCGGTCGTGGGGCGGGTGTTCTGGCCGGGTCCGATCCTGCGGCTGTTGAACGGATCGGGTCAGGCGCTGGGATCGATGCTGGAACGCCTCGAGGTGCGCGACCTCGTCCGCTCCCGGATCGGATCGTCGGTCGGCGGCGAGCGGGAGTTCATCTTCAAGCACGTGCTGATCCGCGATGTCGCGTACGAGCGCCTCCCACGGGCCGACCGTTCCCGCGCGCACGCGGAGGTGGCGGACTGGATCGAGTCCACCGCCACCGACCGGGCCGACTTCGATGAACTGCTCGGCTACCACTACGAGGAAGCCTTCCGAGCTGCGGCCGAGGATCCGCGATCGGACCCCGAGCGTCGCGAGCATCTCCGGAGGCAGGCGTTCACCGCGCTGCTGACCGCGGCGGACGACGCGCGGGCCCGTTTCTGCATCGCCCAAGCACGCGGATCGACGCACCGCGCGGGTGCCCTGGTGGTCGACCCACTCGAGCGAGCACTCGTGCTGGAGGAGTTCGGTCGCATCGCCCGGACGAACTACGAGGGCGACGAGGAATGGCGCTCGTTCCCACAGGCCGTGGAGACCCGGCTGACCGTTGCACCCGACGACCACGCCGCGATCGCCCGATCGTGCGCGTGGGCCATCGAGGCGCCCACCCGTTGGCCCGGATCGATGTCGTTGATCCCGCCCGAGGTGGAGGTGCGGCGCCTGCTTGAGATCGGCCTCCGACACGCGGGTGACGAGCCGTCGGAGACGCTCATCCGACTCTTGACAGGCCAGTCGATGATCCCGTTCGCGTACGGGCCGATCCGAGGCCTCCTCGACACGGAGCTCACGGAGAGCCGCGCGATCGCCCTGAGGGCCGCCGAGATGGCGAGGGAGCTGGGCCGGCCCGATCTGGAGTCGGCCGCGCTGGATGCCACGAGCTCGACGACGATCATGTTGGGCCGCTACGGGGACGACCTGGAAGTCGTGGAACAACGCCTCCGCTTGCTCGACCAGCTCGACGACGCATGGGAGACGGGCGACACCTACGCGATGGCCTCGTGGACGAGCGCGATGGTCGGCCGCTATCAACGAGCCTGGGAATACGCTGATGCGGGACGACGAGCGATGGAGGACACCGAAGCCGAGAGCTTGCTGCTCCACGCACTCTCATGGCAGGCGTTCGCCGGGGTGTTCCTCGGGCGATGGGCCGCGGTGACCGGCGACATCTGCCCAGCTGCCGAACGATACCTGGGCGATCGCCGAGCGGAACCTCCCTACTTCACCCAGAACCTGTTCGGTGCCACCGCTGTGATCGCCAGCGCGACCGGGCAGCGCGCGCTCCTGGACCGTCTGATCCCGATCGTGGACATGCTCGTGGAAGGACGGGGCGGCACCGGTGCCAACAGCGCGATGGCGTCCGCGGCCTGGCGGGCCTGGATCGCCCTGCGAGAAGGAGACCTCCAGACCGCCGACGCATCGCTGCGGCTCTCCGCCGACCTCCCGATCCGGGGACACTGGCCGCTCTTGCTCGGGGTTCGGGCGCTGCGGCTGGCCGATCCCGCGCTCCGCAGCGAGGTGGATCGGTTCCTGCACGAGATGCGGCCGTGGGCCTCCGATGCCGGCATCGAGCAGCTCGCCTCGTCGTTCGATCGATTGGAGGGCACGGCGCTGTTGGCCGACGGCGACATCGATGCCGGCCGGGACCTGCTGACGACGGCCGTCCACGGGTTCGAAGCGCTGGAAGGCCGATGGGATGCAGCATGCACGCGGCTGGTGCTGGCGCGTGCGCACCTGGCGGCCGGCGAACCGGATCGGGCAGATCTGGAACTGACGTCGGCGTCGCGGGTGCTGGAGGAGCTGGGAGCGCTGGACGAGCTGGCCGTCGCGGGCGAGCTTCGGGACGCGGTGCGCAGGGCCTGACCCGACAGGTCAGGTCAGGCGGTCTTCTCCTGTCGGTCGCTGCGCTTCTTGGACGGCTTCTCGTGTGGCACCAGCGTGGGGTTGACGCCCGTGAGCACGACGTCCTTGTCCACTAGGCACTTGGTGACGTCTTCGCGTGAGGGCAGCTCGTACATGACGTTGAGCAGCACCTCTTCCATGATGGCTCGAAGGCCGCGCGCACCGGTGCCGCGCATGATCGCCTGCTCGCTGATGGCACGCAGGGCGTCGTCCTTGAACTCCAGCTCGACCCCATCGAACTCGAAGAAGCGTTGGTACTGACGCACCAGGGCGTTCTTGGGCTTGGTGAGGATGTCGACCAACGCGTCCTCGTCCAGGTTGTCGACGCTGGTGATGACCGGCAGACGACCCACGAACTCGGGGATCAGCCCGTACTTGAGCAGATCTTCGGGCAGCACCTTGCCCAAGATCTCGCCGATCTCCTTCTCGTCGCTGCGGCGGATGTCGGCTCCGAACCCCACGCCTTTGTTGCCGATGCGGGACTCGATGATCTTGTCCAGACCCGCGAACGCCCCGCCGCAGATGAACAGGATGTTCGTGGTGTCGATCTGGATGAACTCCTGGTGGGGGTGCTTGCGCCCGCCCTGCGGCGGCACACTGGCCTGGGTGCCCTCGAGGATCTTCAGCAGGGCCTGCTGCACGCCTTCGCCGCTGACGTCACGCGTGATCGAGGGGTTCTCTGACTTGCGGGCGATCTTGTCGATCTCGTCGATGTAGATGATGCCGGTCTCGGCCTTCTTGACGTCGTAGTCGGCCGCCTGGATCAGCTTGAGCAAGATGTTCTCGACGTCCTCGCCGACGTAGCCGGCCTCGGTGAGCGCCGTGGCGTCGGCGATGGCGAACGGCACGTTGAGCATCCGAGCCAGCGTCTGGGCCAGGTACGTCTTGCCGCAGCCGGTGGGCCCCAGGATCATGATGTTCGACTTCTGGAGCTCGACCTCGTCGTTCTTGGTGCCGACCTGGATGCGCTTGTAGTGGTTGTAGACCGCGACCGACAGCACCTTCTTGGCGCGATCCTGATCGACGACGTACTCGTCGAGGAACTGGTAGATCTCCTGCGGCTTGGGCAGCTCGTCGAGCTTCAGCTCGGTGGTCTCGCTGAGCTCCTCTTCGATGATCTCGTTGCACAGATCGATGCATTCATCGCAGATGTACACGCCGGGACCGGCGATGAGCTTCTTGACCTGCTTCTGGCTCTTGCCGCAGAACGAGCACTTCAGCAGGTCCGAATCACCGAACTTCGCCATATCCCTGCCTTCTCTCTCCGACGAACGGGCGTGTCGGCCGGGGGCGAGCCCCGGCCTCCGTTGCTGCGGTGATTATCACGCCCCGGCGACCCCAGCGGAAGCAAGCTCCGCCTGGATCCCACGGGCGGTGATGATCTCGTCGACGGCACCGTACTCCTTCGCCTCCTCCGCCGTGAGGATGAAGTCGCGATCGGTGTCCTTGGCGACCTTCTCCAGTTCCTGGCCCGTGTGCTGGGCGATGATGCGCTCGAGCAGGTGACGCGACCTGGTGATCTCCTTGGCCTGGATCTCGATGTCGACGGCCTGACCCTCGGCCCCACCGTGCGGCTGGTGCAGCAACACCCGGGCGTGCGGCAACGCGAACCGCTTGCCGGGCGCGCCTGCCAGCAGCAGCACCGCCGCGGCACTGGCGGCCTGGCCCATGACGATCGTGGACACGTCGGGCTTGATGTACTGCATCGTGTCGTAGATCGCGAACAGCGACGTGATCACGCCGCCGGGCGAGTTGATGTACAGGCTGATGTCCTTGTCGGGGTCCTCGGACTCCAGGTGCAGCAGCTGGGCCATGATGACGTTACCGACGTTGTCGTCGATGGGCGTACCCAGGAACACGATGCGCTCCTTGAGCAACCGGGAGTAGATGTCGGAGACCCGTTCGCCCCGGCTGGTCTGTTCGATGACGTAGGGCACGTAGGCGGCCCGGGCATCGTGCATGTCACTCATCGTCGTTCTCCTCTTCGCTGTCGCTCGTACTCTCACTGTCGGTATCGGTGATATCGGCGCGGTCCACCAGCAGGTCGAGCGCCTTGCCTCTGATGATATCCCCGGCCAGCGTCACGATCTGGCCGGTTCGGTCGAGTTGGGTCGCCAGTTCCTTGGGATCACGGTCGTAGGCCTGGGCAAGCACACCGATCTCCTTGCCCAGCTCATCGGCATCGACCTGGATGTCGGCGGCCCGTGCGACACCTTCGAGCACCAGGTCGGACTTGATGGCCCGCACCGCGTGGTCGCGCGAGTCCTGGCGCAACCGAGCCTCGTCCCAGCCCTCGGCCTCCAGGACCTGCTCGATCGTCAGCCCGTTCTGCTCGGCCCGCTGCTTGGCGTGGTTGACGCGATGCTCGGTCTCGTCGTCCACCAAGGACCCGGGTAGGTCCACCTCGACCGAATCCATCAACGCCTGCAACGCGCGGTCACGAAGCTCTGCCTTGGCCTCCCGCTCCTTCGTCTCCCCCAGCCGCTGACGCAGGTCCTCGCGCAGCTCGGCCAGGGTGTCGAACTCGCTGGCGGTTTTCGCGAGGTCGTCGTCGGCTTCGGGCAGCACGCGAGCCTTCACGTCCTTGACCAGCACGGTCATCTCGGCTGCCTGACCGGAGAGCCCGTCGCCGGCTCCCTCCCCCATCTCTTCGGTGACCTTGAGGATCCCGCCTGCCTTGGTGCCGGGCATCTCGGCATCCAGCGCGGGACCGAACTCACCGGAGCCCACGAAGTACAGGTAGTCGGTACGGCTGAGCCCATCGATCTCCT
This sequence comes from uncultured Actinomycetes bacterium, assembly GCA_963821935.1. Classification (GTDB taxonomy): domain Bacteria; phylum Actinomycetota; class UBA4738; order UBA4738; family HRBIN12; genus JAOUEA01. The sequence goes on from CAWGFM010000003.1 coordinate 126,946, forward strand.
GACCCAGCGGTCCGGTGGCCTTCAGGTCGATCGTGACGAAGTCGCCGTCCTGGACGGGCCGCTCGGCCGGCTCGAGCTCGGCGAACCGTTCGCGGAGACGGTCGACCCACGAGTCGATGTCGGACTCGGCCACCTGGGTGGACGGCCGCTCGATCTTCAGGCCGATGTAGTCCTGTTCGGTGAAGTCCAACCGGGGGCGAACCTCCACCACGGCCGTGAACTTGAGCGGCGCGTCGTCGGCGAACTCGTCCAGGTCGATGTCGGGATCGGTGATGGGCGCCAGGTCGTGTTCGGAGACCGCTTGACGGTAGTAGTCGGGCACCGCGGCCTGCAGGAACTCGTCCCGCACGGCGTCGCGCCCGATCTGGGCATCGATGATCTTCTTCGGCACCTTGCCCTTGCGGAAACCGGGGATCTTCACCTGGTTGGAGATGGACCGGTAGGTCTGGTCCATCTCCTTGGCGTATTCGTCCGCCGGAACCTCGACGGTGAGCTTGACGGTGTGTTTATCGGTGCTCTCGATGGTGGTCTGCATGGATCCATCAAGGCTACCCGAGATCCCATACCCGGGCTCGAACTGAGGGCGCCCCGGCCCCGGGTACGCTGCGGTGCATGTACGAGCACGAGCTTGCGTTCGCCGCGGGGCTTGCCGATCGTGCCGACGAGATCGGCATGGGGTTGTTCCTGGGTGAGGGACTGCTGGTGCGCCACAAGGCGGATCGCACGGTCGTGACCCAGGCAGACACCTCGATCGAAACCATGGTGCGCCGGCAGGTAGCGTCCACCTTCCCCGACGACCACGTGCTGGGTGAGGAGGAGGGAGGGTCTCCCGAAGGCGCGGACCGCGTGTGGATCGTGGACCCGATCGACGCGACCGCCAACTACGCTCGCGGCATCCCCGTGTGGGCCACGCTCATCGCGCTGCAGGTGTCCGGTGAGCTGGTACTGGGCATCGTGAGCGCACCCGCACTCAACGAGCGATACGAGGCCCTGCGTGGGCAGGGCGCCCGGATGAACGGGAACACGATCGGGGTCAGCGAGATCGAAGAGTTGGCCGACGCACAGGTGTTCTACGCGGGCATGAAGACCTGGCTCGCCGGGCCTCAGGGCGCCGGCGCTGCCGTGCTCGATGTGCTGGGGGGGTGCTCCCGGAGCCGAGGTTTCGGCGACTTCTGGGGCCATACCCTGGTGGCACGCGGAGCCGGCGAAGCCATGATCGAACCCGAGCTGAACATCTGGGACTACGCCGCCTTCCAGGTCGTGGTCGAGGAAGCCGGGGGCCGGGTGACCCAGCTCGATGGTTCCCCCACCCGCGACGGTGGCAGCGTGCTGTCCACCAACGGCGCGCTGCACGAACAGCTGGTGGCCCGGCTGGCCGACTCGGTCTGAACGATCACAGCTCGACGACGCGACCGCTGCTGCCGGCGCGCGCCATGACGACGTTCGCCGCGGCCACGTCCTGCGCTCCGACGCCGGTCAGGTCGCAGACGGTGAGCTGGCCCTGGCCGGTGCGGCCCCCCACCGTCCCCGCGCAGACCTCGCCCAGCTCCACGGCTCGATCGCGCTGGTCGGGCGCGTGCTGGAGCTCGCCCAGCGTGACGCACTGATCTCGCGAATCGACCACCAGCACGTCGGCGCGCCGCAGGATCTCCGGATCGAGCTCCTGCTTGCCGGCGCCGTCGGAGCCGAGCGCGGTGACGTGCGCACCTCCTGCGAGCCGGTCTGCACGGACCAACGCCTCGTGCGCGGCCGTGCACGTGATGACCACCTGCGCGTCCTCGATCGCTGCGTCCACGGTGGGCGACGCACGGACCGTGACGTCGCCGCCGAACCGCTCGGTCACATCGTGGGCGCACGCCCGAGCGTGCTCGGCGTTCCTGCCCCAGATGCGAACCTCGGTGAACTCCGGGCGCACCACGGCCAGCGCATCCAGCTGCATCCGAGCTTGCGCACCCGTGCCGATGACCGCGACCCGCTCGAGGTCGGCCGGCGCAAGATGCCGCGCGGCGACACCGCCGGCGGCGCCCGTGCGCAGGTCCGTGATGTATCCGCCGTCCAGCAGCAACGCGGCGGTCGAGCCGTCACGCACGTCGAACACCGCCACCAGACCGTCGATGATCGAGGCCTGCACACCCGTGAACCCGCTGGCCACCTTCACCGCGTAGTACGGCTCGCCGTGCAGATGGCCGGCCTTCACGTGGATCTCGCCTCCGGACTCCGGAACGTCCAGATGGATCACCCCCGGCAGCTCCGCCTCGCCGGCCGAGTAGGCGATGAAGGCACGTTCGCAGGCATCGATGCATGAGGCCATGTCCAGCACCTGGCGCACGTCATCGGCGTCCAAGATCCGCACCGCGGTCATGGCGTGGGAGCCTAGCCGCTCTTCTCGATCGGTCCGGAGCCGTCGATGGGGACGCTACCGGCACCGCAGCGGGGTTGCCTGGTCAGACGGATGCGCGGAGGATAGCCTCATGAGTCCTTCGGCCCCTGGTCGCCGGCTCGCTACCGTCCTCTTCCTCGACATCGTCGGATCCACACATGTGGCCTCCGACCTCGGGGACGCGCGCTGGACCACGTTGCTCACCCGCTTCCGCAAGGTCGTCCGCTCTGCGCTTCGACATCACGGCGGGCACGAGGCGAACTTCACGGGAGATGGGTTCCTGGCGACCTTCCCTGAGCCGGCGAAGGCGATCGCCGCGGGCGTCGCGATCGCCGCGGGCGTGCAGGAGCTGGGGATCGACGTTCGAGTGGGGCTGCACACGGGCGAGGTCGAGACCATCCAGGGACACCTCGGTGGCGTTGCGGTTCATATCGGGGCGCGCGTGATGGCGCTCGCCGGGTCGGCAGAGGTCCTGGTGACCAGCACCGTCAAGGATCTGGTCCATGGCTCGTCGATCGAGTTCGACGACGTCGCAGCGCATGAGCTGAAGGGCGTCCCCGGCACGTGGCGGCTGGTGGCCGTTCGCTCGATCGGCGGCGAACCCACACCCAAGCCGATCGATCCGGCCGACGCCCTCGTGCGACTCGCGACGATCAGGGCACAAGAGCCGGCCCGCGGGCGACGCCGCGCGGGCATCATGGTCGCCGCTGTCGTCACGGTCGTCGCCGGATTTGCCCTGTGGATCGCTGTGAGACCGGCGGAGCCCACGTCCGGGGGTCAGGCTTCCCCGGCCCCAGAAACCAGCCTGGTCAAGCTCGATGGTGGCAAGGCCGAGATCGTGACCACGGTCGCCGACGGCTTGATCACCGATCACCTGTGGGGCGCGTTGTCGGTGGAGAACGGTGCGCTGTTCCAGCTGACTCCTTCGTCGGTGCGTACCCGTGATGTGGAGACGGGCCAGGTTCGAGAGACGTTCGACATCGACGCTCACGACGCGTCCGCGATCGGGTTCGGTTCGCAGTGGCTCGCGTCGTGGTCGGAGGACGACTCGATCACTCGGGTGGATCTCGTGTCCGGCGAGGTCGTGGACTCCATCGACATCGAGGGTGGGGTCCCGGCGCTCGGGGCGGGTTCAGATGCGATGTGGTTCGTCAGCAGCCTGGGCGACCTCGGACGGATCGATCCGATCACGCTCAAGGTGCAGACCTGGCCCTCGGGCGCGTACTCCCCCGCCGTGGTCGTGCCCTTCGAGGATTTCGTCTGGATCTGCGACTGCGAGAACCGCCAGATCATCAGGTTCGATGTCACGAAGGAACGGTTCAAGACATTCGATATCCCTGAAGAGGCGTACCTGGTCGGCCCCAAGCAGAAGGGCTCACCAGACGAGCTGTGGCTCGTCGACCAGGGCGCCTCCGCCGTGACGCCCCTGGATCCACGAACCGCCGAACGAGGCCGGGCGATCGGGTTCGACGGCCCGCTCGCCGACGCCGAGATCGGCCTCGGCAAGATCTGGATCGCCGCAGCCAAGCACGTATACGTCCTGGATCAGAACGACGACCAAGCCGAGCCCGTGGACATCGCGATGCCCGCGGGGTTCTTCGCATCGAGCGTCGCCATCGACAGCCAGCGGAACTCTGTGTGGATCGCGACGTGCGGGTGCCCCTTCGACTGAGGTGGAACGACAGCAAGCGCCGCGAAGCAGCCTGCATCGGTGCTAGGTTCGCGTGACCGTCGCCAGGAGGAAGCCGTGGACCTCGACCTGTTCCACATGGAGCGCTACCAATCGGTGTACTGGCACCAGGTCGAGTACGACCTGTCCGAGTCTGGCGTGCTGCCGATGACGATCCGCGAGCTGCTCGGACCGGCTGCCGACGTCGAAGGGTTCCTGTACACGACGCTCGGCTACCCGCTGTCCGAAGGCTCGGATGAGTCCCGAGCGGCGATCGCCGAGTGGTACCCCGGTGCGACCCCGGAGCAGGTCACCATGACCAACGGCGGGTCCGAAGCGAACTTCCTGTCGTTGTTCTCACTGCTGGGTGGGGGCGACCGCCTCGCCTTCATGATCCCCAACTACATGCAGGGCTCGGGACTGGGAAGGGCGTTCGGCGCGGGCACCGACCGGTTCCGGCTGAAGCTGCACGGCGATCGATGGGCGCTCGACCTGGAGGAGCTCGATCGTGCCGTGAGCAAACGCACCAAGGTCATCATGGTGTGCAATCCCAACAACCCGACCGGCTCCGTACTGACCGAAGCTGAGATGGACACCATCGTGCGGATCGCGGAGCGCCGTGGCGCGTGGATCGTGGCAGACGAGATCTACCGGGGCGCCGAGCTGGAAGGGAACGCCACCACCTCGTCGTTCTGGGGTCGGTCCGAGCGCGTCGTGATCACCAGTGGGCTGTCGAAGGCGTTCGCGATGCCGGGCCTGCGGGTCGGATGGTCGGTGGCCCCGCCGAAGGTGATCGACCGCATCCGGCGACGCCATGACTACACGACGCTCACCCCCAACATCGTCTCCGATCGCCTGGCCGCGCTCGCGATGATCCCCGACGTCCGGGAGTCGATCCTTGCGAGGACGCGTGCCATCATCCGAGCCAACTATCCGCACCTGGACACGTGGCTGCGGAGCCACGCGGACGTGCTTCGATGGGCACGGCCCGCCGCCGGAGCGATCACCTACGCCAAGGTCGGACTGCCGGGCACGACCCGAGGATTGGCCGAGCGGATCCGCACCGAGCAGAGCGTGCTCGTGGTGCCCGCCGAGATGTTCGGCCTGAAGAAGGGCATGCGATTCGGGTTCGGATACGACATCGAGCACACGCTGAAGGGCTTGGCACGCGTGGACGAGGTGCTGGCACAGATCGCCGCCGGCGCCTGAGCCGTGGATCGATGCGGGTGGGCGTCGCTGGATGACCCCGCGTCCCTGGCCTACCACGACGAGGAATGGGGTGTGCCGTCGCACGACGACGTCCACCTGTTCGAGATGCTCACGCTCGAAGGCGCGCAGGCCGGACTGAGCTGGGCCACGATCCTGCACAAGCGCGAGGGCTACCGACGGGCGTTCGCGGGGTTCGATGCCGCGACGATCGCGCGATTCACACCCGCGAGGATCGAGCGCCTGCTGCAGGACCCGTCGATCGTGCGCAACCGGCTGAAGGTGGCATCGACGGTCGCGAACGCACGGGCGGTGCTCGAGGTGCAGAGCAGCGACGGGTCGCTCGACGCCTACCTGTGGTCGTTCGTCGGCGGGCAACCGATCGTGCATCGGCGGCGCCGTGACGGCGAGATCCCTTCGGAGAGTGAGGAGTCCCGCACGATGTCACGGGCCATGAAGCAGCGAGGGTTCCGGTTCGTGGGACCCACGGTGTGCTACGCCTTCATGCAAGCGACCGGCATGGTGCAAGACCACGTAGCACACTGCTTCCGCTGGTCAGAGCTCGGGGAAGACTCGACGAGGAGCTGATCCGGGTGACACCGTATCGGCCGGCGATCGGCGGGGTGGCGATGCTGTGGTCTATGCACATACCTACGCAGCACTGACGTGGCTCTACGCTGCCGGGTTCGGCATCTCGGCGGTTCCTGTCGCCGTCTACTTGCTGCGGCGCGGGACGCTGCCGGAGTTCTTCGGCCTCTTCGCGATGTACGGCGGCCCGTGGTCCTCGCGGCTGGGAGACGGCATCTTCGCGGTACTCCTGATGGCGTTCCTGCTCGTGACCCTGGTCGCCTCCTGGGCCGCCTGGCTCGTGTGGAACGGATCAGAGGCGGGAGCCGTGCTGAGTCTCGTCCTGCTCCCCGCCGAGGCAGTCTTCTGGCTCGGCTTCGCATTGCCGATTCCATGGATCGTCGGCGTCGCTCGAGTTGCCTGCCTTGTCCTGGCGTGGAAGTCGCTCGACTGACTCCGCCGGGGGTGCAGCATTCAGAGGGCGAGACCTCGTGCTCGTGCCGAAAGGTTCAGTCCTCGACGAACAGATCCGGAGCGTCGCGGCGGCTCGCCATGTACGCCTGGAGTTCCTCGTCGATGGCCGGATCCAGTCCGGGGTCCTCGTAGGTCTCCAGGAGCTGCTTCCACGCCGTGTTGGCGGCGACCTCGGTGCTCTGGCTCCCCATGGTCTCCCACGTCGCGAAGTCGGGCGTGGTGAACAGGGGGCTCATGTAGAGCCACTCCTTGAAATGCTCGCGTGTGTGCGGTGACGACAGGAACAGTCCGCCGGGTCCGACCTCCTTCAGCGCGTCGAAGGCCAGCTCCGCCTCGCTGAACCCGATCCCGCCGGCCTGCACCTGGAACTGGCGCAGCAGCTCGACGTCGAGCGCGAACTTCTCGAACGAGGCACACAGGCCTCCTTCGAGCCACCCGGCGGCGTGCAGCACGACGTCGGTGGACGCCAGGTTGGTGGCCCACAGCATCATCTGCGATTCGGCTGCCGCCTGCGCGTCGACCGCCGGCGACGAGGCCAGCCCGCCGCCGCCACGGAAGGGCAGTCCGTACCGGCGGGCCAGCTGCGAACCGGCCAGTACGCCCAACACCGATTCCGGCGTGCCGAACGCCGGCGAGCCCGTGCGCATGTCGGTCACCGTGAAGAACGACCCGTAGAGGCACGGCACCCCCGTCCGCACCAGCTGTGCGAGGGCGACGCCGGAGAGCGCCTCGGCGACCTGCTGTGCCAGCCCGCCACTCACGCTCACCGGGCTGGTGGCCCCCGCGAGCAGGAACGGCGTCACGACGATCGGCTGCTTCGCCTCGGCCCACGCCATCAAGGCGTCGGTCATGCGGAAGTCCCAGATCAGGGGCGAGTTGGGGTTGACGATCCCCATGAGCGCCGGCGTGTCCTCGATGGCGTCGCGTCCACCGTGCACGATCTCGGCCATGCGGATGCCGTCGCGGGCGCGCGGGCCACTCGTGCCGTACGTGGTGTACGGCTTGTCCGAGTGGCGGATCGCCGAGTACTCCATGTCCATGTGCCGTGTTTCCATCTGCAGGTCGGTGGCCTCGGCGGCGCCGACCTGGACGCAGTTGAGGACATCGGCCGCGTGTGTGAGCTGGACGAAGCGATCGTGGTCGGCCATGCGGCCGCTCCGACGCCCCTCATCCAGGTCGGAGGCGAAGGGTGGCCCCCCGACGTTCATCCACGCCGGCACGCCGTCCGCCCCGCCGATCGTCAGGGACCGCTCGTGGTTGCGTGCCTGCAGCCGGAAGGACGACGGAGCGTTCGCGACCTGCTCCATCACGAAGGCGCGATCCCAGTGCACGCGATCGTCCACCACCTTCATGCCGGCGTCGGCGAGGAGCGCGCGAGCCTGGTCGTGGAGCACGTCGGTGCCGATCTCCTCCAGGATGCGCATGGCCTGTTCGTGGATGATCTCTTCCTGCTCGGCAGACAGGACCTTCAGCGCGGTGTCATGCTCGAACATCGGGTTCCTCCATGAGTGGGGTGAGCAGGTCATCCAGGGGGCCGATCCCGAGGTCATGGATCTCGAGCGGCTTGCCCATCCACGCCGCGATCTCGCGCGCCTTCGTCTCCCGGTCGGGGTCGGGGTGCTGACGCACGAACAGGATGCGGGTGATGTTGCCGAAGTAGGCATCCTTGGTGAACGGGAACCGGTCGATGCCGAGGCCCTTGATCACCGCGCGTTCCCAGTTGTTCACGAGCCAGTCGGTCAGGAAGTAGATGCCGATGTCGTCCTCGAAGCGCTGGTACATCTCCCCCGCGTACCACTGGAAACAGTGGAAGCCGGCGGGGCGCGCAGCGGGATAGCGGGCGAGCACCTCGTCCAACCGCCCCCCGGTGCCGCAGTCGCCGTAGACGACGATCACCCGCTCGTACGCGGGCAGCAGCGCCTGGAGCTTGGCCTCGACCGCGGGCGCGATCTCGTGCGGCGTCATGTGCAGGTCGGAGGAGATGCCGTGCACGTCGGCCTTCCATCCGTGCTGATCGATCAGCGCCTTCGTGTCGATCGCGACCGCGCCACACGCGATGAACGCTGTTCGGTTCTTCGGCTTCGTGCCGGTCGTCATGCCGGTCCCACGTCGACGGGGTCGCCCTCGACGGCGCCCGGGCGCACCAGGTCGAGCGGCGGGAACGACACGTTCGCGATGAATCGGTCGTTGAAGTCCTCAACGCCCGACAACTCCAGGTACTCCACGAACGCCGGCAGCTCGAAGGCGACCTCACGCTCACGGAACGACAGCAGCGCCATCTTGGCGCCTTCGCTGGCCGTGTTGCCGACGGCACGGATCCTGTCGACAGCCACGGGAGGGACCAAACCCAGCACCCGAGCACCGAGCGGATCGATGTAGGTCCCGAACGAGCCGGCGAGCAGCACCTCGTCGAGATCGCCCGCCGACAGTCCGCGTTCGCGCATCGCGGCTTCGATCCCCGTCGCGATGGCGCCCTTTGCCTGTTGGAGCTCCCGGATGTCGCGCTGGGTGATGACCACGTCGTCGGTCAAGGCGAACCGGCGCACCCCTTCGTCGTCGACGTGGAGATGATCGGCGAGCGGATGGCCGAGCTCGACCGCCTCGTCGGGAGAGACCAGCATGCCGCTGTCTGCGAGGAGACCTGCGAGCCGGAGCTGGGCGACGACGTCGATGAGCCCGCTGCCACAGATGCCGCGGGGTTCCACGTCGCCGCCGATCACTTGGAGCCGCACGTCCGCTGCGGCGACGTCGAGTACCACGCCTTCGATGGCTCCCTCGGTGGCACGCATGCCGTGCAGGATCTGGCCGCCCTCGAACGCGGGGCCGGCGGGAGCCGCGGTGGTCACCACGCGGTCCTCGTTGCCCACCACGATCTCGCCGTTCGTACCGACGTCGACGAGCAGACGGATGACCGGCTCCCGCGGGATGCCGGTCGCCACGATGTCGGCCACGATATCGGCACCCACATAGGCTCCGATCGACGGGAACAGCACGAGGCGCCCTTCCAGGTGGATCTGGATGCCGACGTCGGCCGCACGCAGGTCCTGCGGTTCCAGGAACGTCGCGGTGAACGGTGCCCGGCCGATCGATGCAGGGTCGACGCCCAGCAACAGGTGCATCATCGTGGCGTTGCCGGCCGCGACGATCTCCAAGATGGCGCCCCGGTCGATCCCCGCGGTGGCGCACACACTGCCGAGCAACCCGTCGATCGTTGCGACGACTGCCCTGCGCAACTCCTCGAGCCCTCCCGGACCGTTCATCTGCGTGTAGCTCACCCTCGTCAGCACGTCGGCGCCGAACGGGGCCTGGCGATTGATCGTGGATTCCACCGCCGCCACGGAACCGGCGCGCAGATCCATCAGGGTCGCGACCACCGTGGTGGTGCCGACGTCGATCGAGACCCCGAAGAGCCGGTCGCTGGTGTCGCCGGGCTCGACGTCGACGAGACGGTCGCCGATCACCGAGGCGGTCACGATCGAGTCGCCCTCGTCGTCGATCGCGACGGCGAGGCGTGGCAACACGCTCGAGGCGTGCGTCACGTCGAGCCCTTCGGTCGCGAGCCCGTCGGTGACGCGACGGAGGCGGCTGCGGGGGTCGTCGAGCGTGGGCGCCGCGATCGTGAGCACGTACTTCGCCGTGTTGGGTTCCAGCAGCACGAAGCGCCCCACCCCCATGGTCGTCGCCTTCGGCATCGTCATCGCGCGTGGAACGTCCACCACCATGTCCTCGGCGACCTCGCACTGGCACGACAGGCGCCAGCCTTCGTCGAGCCCCTCCGACACGTGACGGTAGTCGGCCAGCGTTCGTGCGGCATGGCCTGCCAGCACCCGTACCTTGCATTTGCCGCAGGTCCCGCGGCCCCCGCACGTCGATTCGATGGGGATGCCCGCCCAGTGCGCCCCGTTGAACAGGGTCGTACCGGCCGGGATGTGTGCGGTGGTGCCGCTGGGTTCGTAGCGGACCTCGAGCTTGCGGCTCATCGAGCGGCCCCCGGAGCGCCGGCGCCGGTCTGCGCCCGGTGGTCGGCGATCCATGCCGAACCGAACCGATCGCGTCCGAGCAGCAGATCGCTCGCGAGCAGCGCCGCTCGCACCGGCGCGTGCATGGGGTTGGTGATCGCCGTGTTCATGCCTGCCATGGCAGCCATCGTCAGGAACGCTGCATCGATGCCCTGGCGGTCCGGCATGCCGAACGAGATATTCGACGCCCCGCAGCTGACGTTGACACCGAGTTCGTCGCGGATCAGCCGCACCGTCTCGAACATGGCGGTGGCGGCATCCCCGGAAGCGCCGACCGGCATCGTGAGCGGATCGATGATGACATCCTCACGCGCGATCCCATGGTCGGCGGCGGCCTCCACGATCGTTCGGGCGGCGGCGAGGCGCTCCCCCGGATCCATCGAGATCCCCTCTTCGTCGTTCGCCATACCGATCACCGCGGCGTCGAACCGCTTCACCAAGGGCAGGAGTCGTTCCATCGAATGTGCTTCTGCGGTGACCGAATTGATCAGCACCTTGCCCTGCGCGAGCGGGACCGCGGCTTCGAGCGCTTCCGGTGTCGACGAGTCGATGCACAGCGGCACGTCGACCACTTCGTGCACCGCCTCAACGACCTGGGACAGCATCGCCGCTTCGTCGAACCCGGGGATACCGGCGTTGAGGTCGAGCACCGCCGCCCCCGCCCGCACCTGCCCGAGCGCGTCGGCCTGCACCGAGGTCATGTCCCCCGCGGTGAGCTCCTGTGTGAGCTTGGCGCGGCCGGTGGGGTTGATCCGCTCACCGATGATGACGAAGGGGTGCTCGTCGCCGATGCGGACCTCGCCACCGGGCCCTGACAGCACCGTGGTGGCGATGTCGGTCGCCCCCATGCTCATCGGGCCGCTCCCACCAGCTTCTTGGCGATCTCTACAGCCTCGGGTGCGTTGTTCGCATAGCCGTCGGCGCCGATCTTCTCGGCCCATTCGGGGGTCACCGGTGCGCCTCCCACCATGACGATGACCTGGTCGCGCAGGCCCGCGGCCACGAGCTTCTTGATGACCGTCTCCTGGTAGGGAACGGTGGTGGTGAGCAGCGCGGACAGCCCGATGATCGTGGGCTTCATCTCGTTGATCGCCTCGATGATCCGATCGGCGCTGACGTCCTTGCCCATGTCATGCACGTCGAAGCCGCTGGTGCGCAGCATGGCGCCCACCATGTTCTTGCCCAGGTCGTGCAGGTCACCCTTGACCGTGGCCAGCAGCACGAGCGCATTGGCCTCGGCGTCGGGGTCCTTCTGAGCCAGCAGCACCGGCTCCACGATGGCGTTGCACGCCTTGAAGACCTCGGCGGAGGCGACCACCTCGGGCAGGAACACCTCGCCCCGTTTCCACATCTCGCCCAGGTCGAACATGGCCACGGCCATGCCTTCCTCCAAGATCCACTTGGGGTCGGCGCCGTTGTCGACCAACCGCAGCACCGCGGCGACACCCAGGTCCAGGTCGGCGACGATCAGCGCTCGCTTCAGTACCTCGAGATCCTCGTCCATCGCATGCGCTCGCTGACTTGAGGTCAAGGACGTCGGTGACGCCCAGGAAACCTGATGATGGCAGGTCATCGGCACCGGGTGGAGAGCGGGAACCGCGAGCTGCGTGACCATAAGTCACTGATGTCGTACGCTGGCATGCAGCCATGGCGACCACCACCGGTACCCCACGCAGCGTCCGAACCGAGGCCAAGCGCCAACGCATCGTGGAATGCTCGATGCGCCACTTCGCCGAACACGGGTATCACGGCACCAAGGTCGAGGAGATCGCGCGCGAGCTCGGCATCGCCAAGGGGTCGATCTTCCAGCACTTCAAGTCGAAATCCGGGTTGTTCTTCGAGGCGTACAAGCGGTCGGTGGCCCAGTTGCCCGCCTGGCTCGATGCCCCAGCCGAGGTGCGCGAACAGGGGTACTTCGCGGTCCTTCGCTTCTGGCTCGCCCGCACGGAGCACCTCATCAAGGAGGACTGGGTGCCCAACCGTGTGATCCTGATCGGCAACTACGGCACCGAGCTCGCGCTGAAGCGAGAGATCAACCGGTACCTGGTCAGCGAGGATCCGTACGGCACGCTCGAGTTCGTGGAATGGGGCCAGGAGCGCGGCGAGGTGCGCACCGACGTCGACCTGGAGATGCTCGTGTCCATGGTGGACTGGCTCTCGAACTCCCTGCAGGATGCGTTGGTGAGCGAGGAGCTCGACCCCGGGCTGTTCCATCGGCTACGGGCACAACCCGAGCGGCAACAGGAGCGCGTCGAAGACTTCACGACGCTGCTGGAGAGCGCCATCGGCGCACGCCGGTAGGCACCACCGTGGTCGTGCTGCTCGCGTGGGTCGTTGTGGCCCTAACGGTTCCGTCCTAGGACGTTGTCGTTAGCCCCCATACGACCCACGCGGGGAGGAAGTGACCGAGCTGGTCGCACTTCGCCCCGGGCCTGCATCGTCAGCGTGCGCCGCGGGCCAGCGCCGCGTCGGCGTCCGCGGGCGTGACCTCGCGGCGACGGTAGTTACGCAGCGCGAACCGATCGCAGGCCGTCTCGGCGGCCGACTTGCGACCCAACACCTCGCGCAGGTACCAGTGCATCCACTCGTGGCAGTACAGGAAGCGCAGGACATCGCGCGGCGTGCGGAAGGTGACGCCCTCCGTGAGCCAGATGAACCGAGGCGGGCCCCCTTTGCGGGCGGTCGGGCGCCGTTTCGCGGCGTAGGGGACCACCTCGCCGAACGGGAAGAACGGCTCGGGCATCTGCAGCGTGATCGACCGATCGTCGAAGTCCGTCCAAGCGGACAGATGGGCGCGTTCTCGATAGCGAAGCGGCTTGACCATGAGCGAGTAGCCGGGTGCCGGCGGCAGACCGCGGAGCATCTGGATCACCGCTGACGGCGCGATGCCGTCAACGGTGGAGGCGATCTCAGGCGTGGCAGGCATCATGCGTGGAGGCTACCGCTGCAGAGCCCAGCCGTAGCATGGCTCCACCCAATGAGTGAGCCCGCCCGCGAACGCACCGCCCGCGACGGCGTCCGAGCGGTCGCCCCGCTGGCCATCGCCGTCGCCGGTTTCGGCGTGTCCTTCGGCGTGCTTGCACGCGCTGCGGGCATGGGTTCGCTCGCCCCGGTCGTGATGTCGGCGACCACCTTCGCGGGCTCGGCGCAGTTCGCCTCGGCAGCCGTCCTGGGTGTTGGCGGCAGCGTGATCTCGGCGGTCACAGCAGCCCTCCTGTTGAACCTGCGGTACGCCCCGATCGGGATCAGCGTGGCCCCGTCCCTCACCGGCGGCGTGTGGTCCCGGTTCCTGCACGCCCAACTCACCGTCGACGAGACGTGGGCCGTCGCCGCCGAGCCCGACGGTCGCTTCAACCCGCATGTCCTGCTGGGCTCGGGCGTCGTGCTGTACGCATCCTGGGTCGGGGGCACGATCCTCGGGGTCCTGTTCGGTGACATCATCGGTGACCCCGCTCGTTGGGGACTGGACGCCGCGTTCCCGGCGCTCTTCCTGGCGTTGCTGGTCCCCCGCCTCACGACGCGCCGCGCCAAGGAAGCCGCCCTCCTGGGAGCGGCGATCGCCCTCGCCCTGACCCCGTTCGTGCCGGCCGGTGTGCCGATCATCGCGGCCGGCCTCGCCTGTCTGCTCGGCCTGCGAGACGACGGCGACCACGATCAGGGTGGGAACGATCGAACAGAGCGGTGCCGATGAACGCCGCGTGGACCGTCGTGGCCCTCACCGGGCTCGGCACGATCGCCATCAAGGCGCTGGGGCCGGTCCTGTTGGGCGGTCGTCCCCTTCCCGCGCGTCTCAGCACGTTGATCACGCTCTTGGCGCCCGCGCTGCTCGCCGCTCTGGTCGCCATCAACACCCTCGGCGGTGACCGAGAGCTCGTGATCGACGCACGCCTCCCAGGCGTGCTCGCCGCCGCCGTGGCGATCGCCCTGAAGGCGCCCATCCTCGTTGTCGTCATCGTGGCCGCCGCCGTGACCGCGACCGTGCGTGCCGTCGCCGGGTAGGCTGTGCCGCCGATGACCCGCTATCGCGATCTCGGACTCACCGTTGGCCAACTGTCACCTGGCCCCATCAATGCGATCACCGATGTCGAGGGCGTGCGCGTCGGCGTCGCCACCCTCATCGAGGGCGACGGCCCGCTCGAGGTCGGCCACGGACCGGTTCGCACGGGCGTCACGGTGGTCGTTCCCCACGACGACATCGGCGCGCACCCCGTGTTCGCCGGGTGCCACCGTCTGAACGGTAACGGAGAGCTGACCGGCTTGGAGTGGGTGCGCGAATCGGGCCGGCTCACCACGCCGATCGCCATCACCAACACGCACAGCGTCGGGGTCGTGCGGGACGCCATCGTGGCGTCCGACATGGCGGACCGTGCCGACACGAGCGCGTTCTGGAGCTTGCCCGTCGTCGGGGAGACCTGGGACGGCGGGCTCAACGACATCAACGGGTTCCACGTGCGGCGCGAGCACCTGGACCATGCGTTGCACGCAGCGTCCGGCGGGCCGGTGTCGGAGGGCAACGTCGGCGGCGGCACCGGCATGATCTGCCACGAGTTCAAGGGAGGGACCGGCTCCGCGTCCCGACGCCTGACCGCCGCCGACGGCGGTTGGACCGTCGGCGCGCTGGTGCAGGCCAACTACGGTCGCCGCGAACGCCTGACCGTCGACGGCGTGCCGGTCGGTCTCGCGATCGGGCCGGACGAGATCCCGAGCCCGTTCGTCGAGACCGCCGCCACCGGAACGGGCGCTTCCGATCCCGCTCCCCCACTCGGCTCGGGATCCATCATCGTCATCGTCGCCACCGACGCCCCGCTGCTGCCGCATCAACTCGAGCGCATCGCCCAGCGCGCGGGACTGGGCATCGCGCGGGTCGGCGGGGCGGGTGAGCATTCCAGCGGCGATCTCTTCGTGGCGTTCGCCACGGCGAACCTCGGGCGGCTCGCGAACGACAAGGACGAAGCCCCCGGCGCGCCGGTGGACGTCACGATGCTGCCCGACGCGGCCATCAGCCCGTTGTTCTGGGCCACGATCGAAGCCACCGAGGAAGCCATCCTGAACGCCCTGATCGGCGCCGAGACGATGACCGGCATCGACGGCGTCACCGCGCACGCCCTGCCGCACGATCATCTGATCGACGTCATGACCGCCTACGGCCGGGGCCCGAACCGAACCTGATCCATCACACCGACGGACAGGATCGCCCGAGGTCGGTGACCTTCTGCTTCCGGATGCGGATCAGGGTGGAACGCTCGTTGTTGTCATCGTTGGACTCCACGAGCCGGTTCGTCGGATCGCTGACCAGCCGAAGGCAGAACCGGTGCCCAGGCAGGCCGCGGATGTCCAGCTCCTGGCCCGGCAGGTAGTAGCCGTAGTAGTCGGCCCAGCCCACGGACAAACCACTGATCGAGTCGCTCGAGCATTCGCCGTAAGCGGGGATGCTCGGTGAGCCCGGAAGCCCGGAGGCGAAACGGATGCTGTCCCGGACGCAGAACGACACCTTCTCGGCCGAGGCGACCACCCGTCCCGACGTCGGCCTGGACAGGGTGTAGCGGGCGAACTCCTCGAAGTGCCAATGGTTGTGCTCCGGGTGGAAGAACGAACATCCTGCGGGAGTCGCTGGGCCCTTTCGGTCCACGTCCGGCTCGTAGGCGCCGGTCCCGTTCGTGTCCAGGTACACCTGCTGAACGGCGGAGCGATCGTCGGAGAAGTCCCCGTTCCCGTCGCAGTCGTCCCTGCGGGGGAGCAGCTCGACCACACCGCTTCCGCGATTCCCGATGATGCTGGAGAACCGGAGCAGCTTCACACCGCGGTTCTTGATGACCCGAAGCTCGACGATGGGTTGCATCACGATGTCGGGCAGCAGTTGGGGCGCACCGCCGTTGGCGACGCGAGGGCCGGCGTCCGCGATCCCGACGCCCGCGAAGGCCAACCCCGCGGCCAGCACGAGCGCGACCACACCGAGGCGCGCGTCGCGTGATGGGTTCTGCATGTCGGGGCGGCGGGATTCGAACCCGCGACCTCCTGCTCCCAAAGCAGGTGCGCTACCAGGCTGCGCTACGCCCCGTGGGGGTGAGTCTAGGGCGTCCGCAACGTCGGGAAAGGTCCTCCGCCCCGGTCGGTACTAGTAGCCGCCGCCGCTGCCCCCACTGCCGTCGCTGGGACAGCCCGTCAGCAGGAGTGCCGCCGCGAGGAGCATCAGGAGCATGGGAAGCTGGCCGATCAGCCGGTGGAGTCGCATGAGGATGGTACGTGCGGGCCGAGCCTCGGGATGTCTCGCTTGCCATCGACGAGCCATCCGTGGTTTGCGCCTTCCGGCCGTTGTGCCTGGCCGCACGGCTGGACTAGCGTCGCAGGTCCATGCGATCCGCGGCCCCGTCGACGACCAACGCCACGTACAACCTGCTGGTGATGATCCTCATCGCCGGGCTGGTCACCGGTGCGGCCCTGCTGTTCCTGACCACCAACGCGCCCGCCCGAACCCCCGAGCTGACCTTGGGTATGCCCGAATCGGTGGAATGCCCGTTCGGATCCGGCGTTCCCGTTTGCTACCGCTACGACCTAGTCAACACCGGGACCGCCCCAGCGTTCGTGCGCTGCGAGGTGACCCCCGCGGGTGATTCGACGGCGGTATTCGGCAACGGAGAGACCTCCTACGAGGGCACAGAGGCGCTGGAGGCCGGCGCGGGATGGCACCTCACCGTCCAGGTGGAGGCCGGCGCTGGAGACGTGGTCAGCGAACCGATGGTTGGGTGCGGGCAGGTGTCCTAGCGGCCGCTCGGCAACTGGAACGATCCTTCGCCCACGATGTGCACGCCTCCGCCCAGTCGGATCGACCACGACGTTCCATCCGGCTCCACGTGCGCTCGCAGGAAGCTGGACCGCTGCACCATCTCACCTTGGGCCACCGTCACCGAGCCCGGCATGCCCGCGAGGCCGTGCATCGACAGGTACGCACCGAGCGGACCCGCCGCCGACCCCGTCGCGGGATCCTCTCCGATCGAGGCGCTGCGATCGAACATCCTGGCCATCACGTCGCCGTCGCCTCGCACCGCGAACAGGTAGAGCGATTCGGTCGCGGTCGCGCGGCAGACCTCGGCACACCCCCGATCGTTCCGCTCGGCCCGGCGGAGCGTGACCTCGTCGCGGAGCGGCACCATGAGATGGGCAAGACCGGTCGAGCCCGAGCAGACGGGCAGATCCGTCGCCAGGTCATCGGCCTCCAGCCCGGCAGCAAGCGCCATACCGGCGCGATCGGTCACCTCCGGTCCGAACACCGGCGGCAGCTGCTGCATCGTGGCGAGGTTGGCGCCCACATCGACCTCGACCGACACCTCGCCCGCGGCCGAGGTCTGGATGACGGACGGGCTGACTCGGTCGGCAGCAGCCAGCGCGAACGCCGTGCCCAATGTCGGATGCCCGGCGAAGGGCAGCTCTGCGTCGGGTGTGAAGATCCGCACGTCGTATCCGCCCGCCCGCACCGCGGTCACGAATGTCGTCTCGGAGAACCCGATCTCACGTGCCACCGTGAGCATCGCGTCGGTCGCCAACCCGTCGGGAGGATCGAGCACCGCGCAGAGCTGATTGCCGGCGAAGGGCACGTCGGCGAACACGTCGACCAGCTGGAAGGCTACGCGCGTCGACGGCGGCATCGCGCGAGTATGCCAGGCACACACGGTAGGCTGGGAGGGCACCGCGCGGGTGTAACTCAATGGCAGAGTTCCAGCCTTCCAAGCTGGCTATGCGGGTTCGATTCCCGTCACCCGCTCCATCGTCAGCCGGACGTCGCAGCCCGCTCCGCATCGCTGCGGAGGATGCAGAACTCATTGCCCTCGGGGTCGGCCATCACCAGCCACCCGCTGCCATCGGGCTTGCGGAGATCGTCCACCGGCGTGGCACCCATCGCCAACGCTCGGCCGATCTCCTCATCGCGGCTCCGATCGGTCGGGACGAGGTCCAGGTGCACACGGTTCTTGAGCTGCTTGGCTTCGGGGACCTCGATGAACAGCAACCGCTGGGCGCCGTCCGGATCGACGATCATGCACTCCTCATCGCCGGGCTCGTTGGGGTCATCAGGCACGTCGGTGAACCCCAGCATCCGAGCCCAGAAGGACGACAGCGTGTAGGCGTCATGGCAGTCGAACGAGGTATGCGAGATCCGTGACGCCATGCGATCGGTCGACGCTCAGGCAGGCATCGGCGGGGGCGGCGTGGTCATCGAGCCTTCGGGACCCGCTGGCCCGACGTAGCGGGACGAGCCGAACCCCAAGATCAGGATGAAGATGAAGCTGAGGAAGATCAGCCCCAGCGCGAACCCCACACCGTGTCCGAAGCTCTTGGACAGATCGACCATCACGATGATCCAGATCACGAAGTTGACGAAGGGGATGAACAGCAGGATCAGCCACCATCCCGGCCGCCCGACGATCTTCATCAGGACGTACCAGTTG
Organism: uncultured Actinomycetes bacterium; assembly: GCA_963821935.1. Taxonomy (GTDB): domain Bacteria; phylum Actinomycetota; class UBA4738; order UBA4738; family HRBIN12; genus JAOUEA01. The sequence continues at coordinate 145,702 of CAWGFM010000003.1, forward strand.
TAGAAGGGGATCAGCGCCTTCCACCCCTCGTATCCGGCCTTGACGTACATCTGCCACGACGCGATCGCGTAGATCACGATGAAGCCGATGTAGATGAAGACCCACAGACCCCACGCGATGTTGCTCTCGGTGGTGGTCGTCGTCTGCGCGAGCCACTCCATGATCGATCCCCCTCGTCGCGCATCCTCGCTGCGACTGCCATCAGGATAGCGGCGGCGCCGGGGCTGCGTGGGATTTCATCGCCGCGTGCTCTACCATCGAAGCCCAGCCCCGGTAGCTCAGCGGACAGAGCAGCTGGTTTCTACCCAGCGGGTCGGGGGTTCGACTCCCTCCCGGGGTTCCCATCGAAGGTGGCCGGTCGGACGGCCGCCGTAGTATCCGCTTCTATGCCTCAGCGCGAGCGGACGGCTCTGGTGCTCTTCACGCGTGACCTCCGGGTGCACGATCATCCGGCCCTCACGGCGGCGGCTGCCGAGGCGGGCCGCGTCGTCCCGCTCTTCGTGTTCGACGACCAGATCCTGAGCAGCGACTTCGCACGTCCGAACCGGGTGCGCTTCCTCATGGATTCACTGAAGGACCTGGACACCTCGCTGACCCGTCGCGGCGCACGGCTCGTGCTCCGGCGTGGGGACGTGGTCCAGGAGACGATGCGGGTCGCGCATCAGGTGAACGCGAGCGACGTGTTCGTGAGCGCCGACGTCAGCTCGGTCGCACGACGCCGCCAACGAGCGCTCCAGCGAGCATGCGACGAGCAGCGCGTCCGGTTGACGCTCTGCCCCGGCGTCACGGCGGTGCCGCCGGGCGAACTCCTCACGACGAGCGGCGCGTCGTTCCGCGTCTTCACCCCGTACTGGCGCAGGTGGCAGGACGCCGAGCTTCGGCCGATCGCGCCGACGCCTCGCCGACTCCGCATGCCCACCTCACTCTCCCGCGGACGGCTCCCCTCACTCGGGTCGCTCGTGAGTGGGAGGACCTCGCCCGAGCTGCCGACGGGCGGCGAAGTGGCGGCACGCGCCCGACTGTCCGGCTGGTCCCGCCGTGGACTGGACCGGTACGCCGAACGACACGACGACCTCGAGTCCGAGGGCACGTCACGGCTCTCGCCCTCCCTGCACTTCGGATGCCTCTCCCCGCTCGAGGTGGTGCGGGACCTGCACGGACGACCGGCCTCGGAACCCTTCATCCGGCAGCTGTGCTGGCGGGACTTCTACCACCAGCTGCTGGACGCCGATCCTGCGCGCAGTCACCAGGACCTGCGCACCAAGGGCGACGGGTGGCGCCACGATCCCGAGGGCCTGGCGGCATGGAAGGAAGGGCGCACGGGCTTCCCGATCGTCGACGCCGGCATGCGGCAGTTGCTCGCCGAGGGGTGGATGCACAACCGGGCGCGGCTGATCGTGGGTTCGTTCCTCACCAAGGATCTCTACATCGACTGGCGCGAGGGTGCCGCGCACTTCTTCGATCTGCTGGTCGACGGGGACGTCGCCAACAACGTGGGGAACTGGCAATGGGTCGCGGGCACCGGAGCCGACACGCGGCCCAATCGGGTGTTCAACCCGACGATGCAGGCCAAGCGGTTGGACCCGCGGGGACGGTTCGTTCGTCGTTACGTTCCCGAGCTGGCCGGCGTCGAGGACCGGCACATCTACGAGCCGTGGAAGCTCGGCGCCGACGCTCCCTCCGACTACCCCGCCCCGATCCTCGACCATCGCGAGGCGGTCGAGCGGTTCCGCCGGGCCCACACTGCGGCAACGCGCGCCTAGCCGCCCGCGAGCGCCTGGACCGCCGAGAGGCCGGCATCGAGCGTGCCGACATCATCGGCGCACACGGTGACGTGTCCCAGCTTGCGGCCCGGCCTGGGCTCCTTGCCGTAGTCGTGCAGATGCGCCCCGGGCACGGCCGCGAGCGCGGCGACGTCGGGCATCGAGCCGATCAGGTTCACCATGGCGCTGCGTCCGATGGCGTCGGTGGACCCGAGTGCTAGGCCGGCGATCGCGCGCAGGTGGTTCTCGAATTGACTGGTCCGAGCGCCCACGTCGGTCCAGTGGCCGCTGTTGTGCACCCGGGGCGCCATCTCGTTCCCGAGCAGCCGATCCCCCACCTGGAACAGCTCGATGGCCGCGACGCCCACGTGACCGACGGCATCCATGATCGACCGGGCGACCTCCTCGGCGGCTCGTTGGAGCCGGTGGTCAAAGCGAGGGGCCGGCGCCAGCGTGAGCCGCAGGATGCCGTCCCGATGGTGGTTCTCGACCAGCGGGTACGCGAGCATGGCGCCGTCGCCACCGCGCACCGCGACGAGCGAGAGCTCACGATCGAACGCCACGAACGACTCGAGCAGCGCGGGCACCCGACCGACGGCGAGCCAGGCGGACTCGGCCATCGAAGGGTCCTCGATCACGGTCTGCCCCTTGCCGTCGTAGCCCAGGTGGCGCGACTTCAGCACGGCCGGTGTGCCGATCCTGGAGAGGGCACCGGTGAGGTCATCGAGCGATCCGACCGGCTCGTACTCGGGCACCTCCAGTCCCACCCGTTCGAACAGACGCTTCTCCTCGAGTCGGTCCTGCGCGACCTCCAACGACTCGGGAGGGGGAAGACCGGCCGTAGCGTCTGGGCGAACCGAGCCGCCTCGACCGGCACGTTCTCGAACTCGTACGTGATCACGTCGGAGCGATCGGCAAGCTCGGCGAGCAGCGCCCGATCGTCGTAGGCACCGACGAGCGAAGGCGCCACCTGCGCAGCGGGAGACGAAGGCGACGGGTCGAGCGTGATGCATCGCATGCCCAACGGGTACCCGGCCAGTGCCATCATGCGCCCGAGCTGGCCGCCACCCACGATGCCGACGCGCGTCACGGGACGTCGCTCACACGGACGGGTCAGGATGTTCGAGGACCGTGCGCGTCTGCGACGCGCGGAAGTGCGTGAGTCGGTCGCGGAGCTCGTCGTCCTGCAACGCCACGACGGCCGCCGCGAGCAGCCCGGCGTTGATCGCCCCGGACCGTCCGATCGCCAGGGTGCCCACCGGGACCCCGGCCGGCATCTGCGCGATCGAGAGCAACGAGTCCATGCCCTTCAGTGACTTGGACTCCACCGGAACCCCCAGGACGGGCAGATGCGTCTTGGCGGCCGTCATGCCCGGCAGGTGGGCGGCGCCTCCCGCCCCCGCCACGATCACGAGCAGTCCGCGGTCCGCCGCACTGGACGCGTACTCGAACAGCAGGTCGGGCGTCCGATGGGCTGAGACCACCTTCGTCTCGAACGGGACCTGCAGCTCCTCCAGTGTCTCCGCGGCGTGTTTCATGGTGTCCCAGTCCGACCTCGATCCCATGATGACGCCGACCTGTGGCTCCGCCATGGCCGGCAGTCTAGCCTTCGAGGTGCTGCCGCTCGTCCGGGATGACGACATGACGAAGGCCGGAGGTCTGAGACCCCCGGCCTTCGGTCGTGCGGTTGTCGGTCAGCCCATCGGCGGGGTCAAGACCCCATCGATCAGGTACACGGTGGCGTTCGACGTCTGCACGTTGCCGCACACGATGCTGGCGTCACCGTTGACCTTGAAGTCCTCGCCACTGCCCGAGACCTTGAGCATCTCGCCCTGAAGGGTCTCGTGGGAACCGGCGAGCATCTCGGGGGTCAACGCACCGGGCACCACGTGGTACGTGAGGACCGTGGTCAGCAGACCCTTGGGGTCGGCCATGGCGGCGTTGAGGGTCTTCTTGTCCATCGCGGCGAAGGCGTCATCGATCGGTGCGAACACCGTGATGTCCTCGGCGCCGTTCAGGGTGTCGACCAGATCTGCCTCGGTCACCGCGGTGACCAGTGTCGACAGGACCGGGTTGTTGGAAGCCGCCGTGGCGACCGGGTCGGCCGCCATGCCGTCGAAGCTTCCAGCTCCGTCGGCGGGCACCGCCGAACAGGCCGCACCGAAGGCACCGCCCGTGGTGGTCATGTCGTCGCTGGGTGCGACCGACGCTGCGCCACCGTTCTCACCAACGGTGTCCGTGGCGTCGTCGCTGCCGCACGCGGCGGAGACGATCGCCAGCGCTGCGAACCCGGCAACCATCGCCGTGCGCGCTTTCGTGAAGATCTTCATGCCCTGCTCCTTCCTGTTGCGGGATGGCGGAACCGCCCTCCCTGTCGCCTCTCCCGCGTGGGCATGCGGTCCGGGAGAGAAGTCTGGGGTCGGGTGATCGCGTGACCGTGACCACCAGTTGGTGTTGGCCCGTCGCGCCGCTCGGGAACGGCTCGACGCGATCGGCGGTCTGTGTCTCGCCGGTCGCGTTGGTGGCGCGAACCTGCACCGTGTGGTTGCCGGACGCTGGACCGTTCCACGCGTAGC
>CAWGFM010000004.1:0-876610 GCA_963821935.1 uncultured Actinomycetes bacterium
GTAGCCAATATCAAGCTATCGCGCTAGCTATGAGGGACGATGCCCTGCAAGACTTAGGTGGCCGGGCCCCCCGGGCTCTCCGAAGATCAGCTGCCACACGACCCAGCCGATCAGGCCGAGCATGACGAGTACGAGCAGGGCCCATCGCCGACTCCGCGATCCCCTCGGTGATGTCGCGGACACGGACCCGCTTGATTCGCTCCCAGAGGCTCTCATCCGATGACCTAGTCCCCTCGCTCGATCCGCCGCAGCCGTGAACTCAGCGCCGGCAGGCCGCGTCCTCAAGGGCATGGGTCTTTCCACCGGTATAGGGGGCATTGTCGGTGCGCATGTGCCCAGGGTAGCGGGAGCGACCGGCTCAGATTGACCGCTGCTCGACGGCATGCATACTGTGCAGCTGCAGTGACCTCCAACCCCCCGATCCGCGCTCCACACGCCCTGCTCCGGGTGCTCAGCGCCGTGTTCATGGTGGGGGCGCTGATGGTGATGGCGCCGGCCTCCGCGGGTGCGGCTGCTCGTCCCGTCGGGCCGCTGTCTCCTGCCTCGGGTGCCTGGTTCGGGGCCACCGTCAACCCCGATCGAGGAGACGGGGTGGGCGGCGGGATGGGCGAGATCGGTGCGCGGGAGTCCTTCTTGGGCCGGCGCTACGACATCATCAACCGCTTCTACGCCTTCGACGAGGCGATCCCCAACTCCCTGGAGAGCTGGGACGTGTCGATGGGTCGCATCCCGATGATCACCTGGGGCGCCGGCGCCGACACGATCGAGCTAGCCCGAGGCGATCACGATCCCTGGCTCCGCCAGCAGGCCGACCGCCTGGCGGCCTTCGGTGAGCCGATCTTCCTGCGCTACTACCACGAGATGGAAGCCGGCTACCGTTCCTCCGAGGTGCACTCGGCCGCCGACATGATCGCGGCCTGGCGCCACGTGCACGAGGTCTTCCAAGCCCGCGGGGGCCACCAACGTGGTGTGGGTGTGGTGTCCCACGGCCTGGAGCTTCGTCACCCGCTCCCCTGGCCCCCGAACTACTACCCGGGGGACGCCTACGTCGACTGGATCGCGGCAGACGGCTACAACTGGTATCCCAGTCCCGGGAGCCAGTGGCGCAGCTTCACGCAGGTCTTCGACCCGTTCTACGACTGGGCCTCGACCAAGACCAAGCCGATCATGATCGCCGAGAACGGGGTCATGGAAGACCCGGCGCAGGCCGCTCGCAAGGCGGCATGGATCACCAGCTCGCGCGATCTGCTGCCGTCGGCCTATCCCATGATCGAGGCGATCTTGTACTTCGACACCCAGATGACCAGGAACGGGTTCACCCACACATGGCCGGTCGATACCTCCCAGAACGCTTACAACGCCTATCGAGCCATGGGCGTCGACCCGTACTTCAACCCGAGGCACCGTGGTGGCGGCATCCGCCCGGGCCGGTACGCGATCGGCGATTCGGTCATGCGGGACGCCTCACGAGACCTCCGCAACGAGGGGATCCGCGTAAACACCAGCACGAACCGCCGGTTCTCAGCCCTGCCGGGGCTGATCCGCTCCCTGCGAGGCTCCGGAGTGCTCAGGAAGACGGTCATCATCCACCTGGGGAACAACGGTGCCATCAAGCTGGCCGACTGCCAGGCGTCGGTGCGTGCGGCGGCGAAACGGACGGTCTACCTCGTGACGGTCACGGTGCCGAGGCCATGGCGTCAGGACAACAACCGGCGTCTCGGTCGATGCGATCGGGACTTCGGCCGAGCCCACCTGCTGGATTGGTTCACGTTCAGCGCACACCACCAGGAGTGGTTCTCCTCCGACCGCTATCACCTCACGCCGGCGGGCCAGCTGCGCTACGCGAACTTCGTCGCTCGCCGGACCGATTGAGAGCCCACGATCGGACGCCCGATAGCTCGCGGCGACGTCGACACCGAGCCGGCTCGCGGGGGATCCTGCGGGAATGAGGAAGCCCCGGAGGCCGTTTCGGTTCCTCCGGGCTTCCTGCGACTCCGCATGTGGTTCCTCCGTCGCGAGGACAGGATTTGAACCTGTGACCTCAGGGTTATGAGCCCACGCCGATTGGCTATCGAGGCCACCCGCACACGTCGACGATCCGCAGGTACAGGGTTTTTGCTGATGTGGAGCCTCCCGGCCTCAAGCTCCCGATACTGCGGGCATCTCCTGATCGGCCTGCTCAGGTGCCAGCCGGTTGGAACAGCTCGACGACGTTGCCGGAGGGGTCTTCGAGCAAGATTTGACGGCCTCCTGGGCCGGTGACAACGTCGTTGCGGAAGCTCACTCCCGCATCGCGGAGCCGAGCTACCTCGGTGGCGATGTCGGCGACGATGAGGTGGATGCGATTCCAGCCGCCGGGGCCTGGCATGGTGCCATCCGGCATAGGGCGTCCCGCCGAGCTTGTCGGCCCGCTGAGCAGCAGCCGCAGGTTGCCGCGGGTGACATCAGCGAAAGCGGGGGCGAAGCTGGTGCGCACCTCGAAACCCAGGTGCGCGGTGTAGAACTCGATCGCGGCGTCTACGTCCTCAACCATCTAGCGGACGTTCACCATCTCGTCTGGTTCCATCATCGCTCTCCTGTGCTTGTCAGGATGATCGCTCACCGTACCGTGCTGCCGGGGGAAGGCTCATCGCCCTTGGCGAGGGTTGGCGGATGTAGCTGGAAGTGCCTGGCTAGGCGAACCAGCGGTCGAGGAAAGCACGGGCGGTGGGGACCGTGAGGCCACTCGCGGCGCACGCCCCCCCGTGTCCAAGGCCCCGCAACCGCAAACTCTGCCCGTTGGGGATCATCGCGGCCACTTTCGCGGCATCGTCGTCCTCGTCCTCCAACTCCCCGGCGATGAGGAGCGCCGGGACGGGGAATGACCTGAGGTCCTCGTCCGCAATCCCGTCGGTCCACAGCTCGGGCGCGTGCGCAGCGAGCAGCGCCTCTGGATCGGCTCGGAGCGTGACGGCCCGCGCCCAGGGCTGGAACTCGCGGTCAAACGAATCTCCATCACTGATCTTGAACAGGTCGACCAGCGCCCTCGTCCCGCCCTGTCTGAGAGCCTCGTCCAACTCGTTGGTCTCCGTCGGCTCTTCGGTCTCAGGTCGCGGGTCCCAGGCTCCCGAGGTCACGATCGCGGGCACCCGCTCCGGCGCGGCGGCTGCGGTCATCCACGCGATCCATCCGCCGTAGGAGTGCCCCCAGATGGCGAACCGATCCAAGCCTTCGGCGTCGGCGACCGCGAACACGTCGCCGGTCAGGGCATCCGAGGTGTAGGCGGCGGCTTCGTGAGGCTTGTCGCTCGCACCGTGACCACGGAGGTCGACGATGACCAGGCGGTGATCGTTCCTGAGTTCGTCCACGTATCCAGGCTCGGTCCACCACGATCGATCGCAGCACCACCCGTGCAGCAGCACAAGCGGGCGACCCTCGCCCGCCACTTCGTAGCTGATCCTGACGCCGTGATTCGAGACCTCAGGCATGAGCGACCTCCAAGCAGGAGCCTAGACCGAGAGACTCTGGTGCGCTCCGGGGTGCGCTCCGGGAAGTAGCACCCCTTCATTGGCGAGCGTTCGGGAATGTCGCTTGGAGTGCCGCGCGGTTGCCGGGCCGCTCGGGCCAGTGTCGAATGTGGGACCTCCAGCTCAAACGGTGTCGTCGTGAGCCAAGGAGGAGGACAGGTCGCGGTAGGCGGCGGCCTGGGCAAGGAGGTCCCTGGCCTTCTGCTCGATGGTTGCAATCGCGTCAGCTCCAGCCACGAAGCGCAACGGTGGCTCGTCCTGCCCTGCGAGCTGGACCAGCGCATCAGCGAGCTTGGCTGGATCACCTCCCTGCAGTCCGTTCATGCTCTTCCAAGCCTCGACGGTCTGCTCTGTTCGCTCGGTGTAGTCGTCGATCGAGGACTTGGCGTAGTTCGTGGACTCCGGGGTGAGCAACTCGGTGCGGAAGAAGCCCGGCTCGACGAGCATGGTGCGGATGCCGAACGGCGCGACCTCAGGGGCCAACGACTCGATCCAGCCCTCCACCCCGAACTTGGAGGCTGCGTACGCGGTGCAGAACTCCTGACCCACGATCCCGACAGTCGAGGAGATCGCCACGACTAGCCCCGATCGTTGGGCGCGCATGACAGGCAGGATCGTTCGAGTGACGTTCATCGGGCCGAACATGGTGGTCTCGATTTGCCGCCGGAAGTCCTCAGGAATGATCTCTTCGAAGAAGCCGGCGTTGAAATTGCCCGCGTTGTTGACGAGTACGTCGATGCGTCCGAACCGAGCCACGGCACTCTGGGTTGCCGTCTCGGCGTCAGCGGGATCGGTGATGTCGAGCTTGACGGTGACGAGATCATCGTTCTTTCCCAGGCTCGCTGCGACGGTGTTCGGGTTACGCCCGGTGGCGACGACGGCGTTGCCCGCTTCGAGCGCGGCCTTGGCGATGTCGAGTCCCATCCCGCGACCCGCACCGGTGATGAACCAAACCCTCTTGTCAGTCATGTGGTTCCTCTTCTCACGGTTGATCTGCAAGCGGACGCTTCCTATCAAACCAGTCAGCGCGGATACATTGCGCTGGGCCAGCGAAGTAGCGGAGCTGTTGGCCATCGAGACCTCGCCCGAGAACGCGTACCGGTCGAGCGAGGTGGCGGGCACTTGCGCGGTGGCGGCCGTCGCGCCTTTATCGACTAAGTGGTGGGAGTTGGAGGGCGGCTCTGGTTATCCAAGCGCGGAAGGCACATACTCGGAACGAGCACTCGACGGGTGCTGGGGTGTCGTGGCGTGCGTCGCCGCATCCAGTGGATGTCAGCCGTCATGGTCGCACCCTCGGGCAAGTCCTGATCGGCTCTGCCGGACGAACGCACGCATGGAGGTGGACATGGTGAAACCGTTTCGGATTCTCGTGGCGGCGGTGATCTTCGTCGGCGTACTGGTTGGTTCGCCCGGTGCGGCACTGGCCAGCATAGAAGGGCAAGTCGAGATTGGTGGCTTTGCCAAGGTCGGCCGGTTCGGCACCGCCATCGTCACCCTGCGGGCGACGTGCACCGAAGGCGCGACGCCCAAACTGGACATCAGTGTGGTGCAGCCGCAGGGCACGCACACGGCCACGGGTACCTCGACCGGCTCCGAGGGTCTAGTCTGCGACGGACGTACGCACCGGTTGCAGCCTGAGGTGGACCCACGCCTGGTCGACCCGAACGTGGACGCGGAGTTCCAGCCCGGGCCCGCGAACGTCCGGGTGCGTCTGACGTTGAGGGATCCGAACACCGGCGACGTCGTGCGAAGGGCGTTCGACTCCCGCACGGTGAACTTGCTCCCGCCGGTGGAGGTCCGCATCGGGTTCCAGGTGAAGCTCAACGCTGGGGGTAGCGCCAGCGTGCCCGTCCTGACCCGCTGCCAGCGGCCGTGGGTGGAGCCCGACCTGGTCGTCGAGGTGACCCAGTTCGCCGGCACGGTCGCCGGCACAGCAGCTGGCGATTTCGGCATCGTCTGCGACGCCCAGTGGCACCGGTTCCGCGTCCGGGTCGTGCCGTCGAGTCCGTTCGTCGTGGGTCAAGTGCACGTTCTGGCTTTCTTCGACGTGCTCGATCCGATCGACTTCGACCCAGTCGGCTTCCAGGCAGTCGCGTCAGTAGACCGTCGCATCACCCGGTGGTAACGGCTTCCAATCGGGGCGGTTCTTAGGCCCTCGTCCGGCGTGTTCGGCACCGGGCGGGGGCCGCCTCGCATCGAGTTCAAATTGCCATTTTCCGGCTCGTGTCATCGGATGGCCGAACGCCACAAGCACGCCCGCCGCGCTATTGCCGCCTAGGTCAAGGGTCCGTGGGTGCGCTTGCCGCGTCCCGACCGCGGAAGTCGTCGAACATGCGATTCGCTCCACCGCTGAGTCGGCGTCCGTCCGCCTTCGGCCCTGTGCTTTCGTTCGGATTGTCCTGGAGCATGGCTCCCCCTTCGCCGTCGCGCAGTCGAGTCTTCGCGTCGCTCCCATCGTAGTCAACGAGCATGCCGCTCCCGCTATCGAGGCCACCCAAACACGTCCACGATGCGCAGATACAGGTCGTTGCTGATGTGGAGTCGCCCCGCCTCCAGCTCCCGATACTGCGGGCGCGTGATCCCCAGGAGCCACGCCATGTGGCCTTCGCTGACACCCAGCCGTTCTCGGTCGCGGGGCAGGTGCTGGACGAGGATCGGGAGCATGGTCGAGCCTAGCCGCATCGACCGACCACCCTGGTGGGAATCAGGTGGCGAGGTCAGCCACTCGGTAAAGGAGCCACTTGCCGGGTACGCCCTTCAGTTCATGCTCGCCGCGTTCCTCGAAGACGAGCCGCGAACCGGCGGTGAGGTCTTTCACAGTTGAGGACACCAAGATCTCCGATGCACCTGCCAGCGCGGCGATCCTCGCGCCGATCGTCACGGCGATGCCTCCTGCCTTCCCATCGATCTCCTGCACCTCGCCGGTGTGCACCCCCGCCCGCAATTCGATCGGGAGATCGCGAACAGCAGCCATGATGGCGAGCGAGCAGCGGACCGCCCGCGCAGGACCGTCGAACGTGGCGAAAAAGCCGTCGCCAGCCGTGTCCATCTCCGATCCTCGATGCCTGGCGAGGTGGCCGCGAATGATGCGATGGTGTTGATCGACCAGCGTCGCCCATGCCTGGTCACCGCCCGCAGAGGCCACCGTGGTCGAGTCGACCATGTCGGTGAACAGAACGGTCGCGAGGTAACGATCGAGCTCAACCTCCTCTTGGTGGATCGTCGAGACGAATCGCTCGACCGTGGAAGGGAGGTCATCGCCCACGTCCCACATGTGAGCGTCCCCAGGCAGTTCCGCCAGCTCCGCACCGGGTATGTGTTCCGCAAGGTAGAGACCGTGCTCGAAGGGCGTCGCGCGGTCTTCACGACGATGGATCACCAGGGTGGGTACACGGATCGAGGGCAGGAGATCACGGAAGTCGAGTTCTTCGTCAAGGCGGCTCCAGAGGGCAGCATCTCCGGGTCCACCGAGCCCGCGCATGTACGCCGCGAAGTCTGCGATTTCTGCAGCATCCTCTCGAGCGCTGGGATGCAATACCTCCACCCACGATTTCGCAAACTTGTCCGTTCCCCAGCCGCTCTCGATCTCCGCGATGTCCCCTTCGAGTTCGTTCTCCGAAAGGCCGATGGGGTAGTCGGGTGCCCACCCCATTCGAGCTGAGGCACCGTAAGCGATCAGCCCCGCGGTGCGTTCGGGAAAGGTCGCAGCGAACATCGCGGCGACACCCAAGCCAGAATCGAGCCCCAGCAAGGTGGCGCGAGTCGAATCGACCGCGTCCATGACAGCACGGACATCCTCCATCCTGCTCTCGAGGGTCAGGATCTGCTCCCGCTCAAGGACGTGGTCGGACAGCCCCATGCCGCGGCTGTCGTACACGATGAGCCGACTGAACGAGGCCAGCCGGTGCAGGAAAGGGCCGGTCCTGCGTCCTCGCCAGACCTCCCCGAGACCCAGGCCGGTCGCAACGAGTACGAGATCGACGGGCCCGTCGCCGAGGAACTGGTATGCGACATGAACGCCGTCGGCGGTCTTCGCGTACCTGGTCTCAGGAATCTCCATGAACGCATCCTGCGCTTCGTGACCTTCGGGCCGCAAACCAGGCGCTCCCTAGAATCAGCCCGTGCTTGAGTCAGCCGGGACGACGCGAGCCGCCCAGCACGGCCTGATGCGCTCCCGCGATGTGGCCACGTTCTTGGGCGTCAGTCGGCAGCGCGTCGAGCAACTAGAGACGCTAGGTCGCCTGCCACCCTCACGGTCGGTCGCCGGTCACCGGATGTGGGATCGCGCCGACATCGAGGCATGGGGGGAGCGCCACGGGTGGGGCAGGAAGCCGTGGCGTCACGCGGCGGAGCGTTCACGGTAGGCCGCTTGCCTGCACGCACCTGTGCAGTACGTGGCGTCGGATCGTTGCCGCCAGCCCAACTTGGACGCCGCAGCGACGACACGACGACACGACCCGTCTTCGAGCGGTTGCCGCAGGCCTTCGACGGCATCGCGCCCGAACTCCGTGAACTCGTCCAAGAACAGGACCCCGTGGTTCCCGAGGGTTCGCGAATGTCGCCTGAGGTGGGACTACTCGGGCCGAGTAGGTAGCGTCTGCGGCGTGACGCGCTTCGTCGTGGACTGCGAGACCTTGCTCCTGATCGCTGCCGGTGAGACCGAGGTTGCCGCCGAACACACGCTCGTCGCGCCGACACTCGTCCGCTCGCAGGCGCTATCGGCGCTGTACGAGGCGGCCCGCCGGGGTGAGATTTCGGCTGCCGAGGGGATCGAGCGGGTGACGCGCATCAACTCCATGAAGGTTCGCTTCCTTGGCGACAAAGTACTCCAGCGGACGGCCTGGAGGGTCGCGGACCAGCTGGGGTGGGAGACAACGTACGACGCCGAATTCGTGGCGCTGACGCAGCTGCAGGCGGACGTGTTCGTCACTTCCGATGGCGATCTGGCGCGAGCAATCTCTGGACTTGTGGAGACGGCCACGATCGAGGCGCTGCGTCCGGCCTGAAACGGCGACGGACGCTGCTCCTACTACGATCCGACAAGTGAGGCTCCGTCAGGCGACCAGTGCAGACGACGCGTTCTGCTTCCACCTGAATGAAGCGACGATGCGAGAGTACGTGGAGCCGATGCACGGCTGGGGTGATGCCGACTTCCAGCGCCGCTTCCATGCCGGATGGTTCGAGCCAGATCGCCTCTCGATCATCGAGGATGACGACGGCACGGCGATCGGCGTCCTGGACGTGAGCGACGAAGGCGACCACCTCTACCTCGGGCGGATCGAGGTCCTGCCGGAAGCCCAGGGTCACGGAGTCGGAACTGCTGTTGTCCGGGACGTGCTGAGGCGAGGTCGGACGGTCCGGTTGCACGTCTTCCCCAACAACGTTCGGGCTCGACGCTTCTACGAAAGGCTTGGGTTCACCGTGGACCGCTACTCAGAGCGCGAGGGTCGGTTGTCGATGCATCACCCCGGTGAGGCCGTCGAGGAGCCGCAGCCAAGTTCTTGACCCCAGGAATAAGCGTCGTGATGCGACCCGACGAGACCTCGTTGTGGGGAGGGCGGCTCGGAATCTCCCAGCGCACCCACGTCGCCCCCGCTATCGCGGCCACCCGCACACGTCAACGATACGCAGGTACAGGTCGTTGCCGATGTGGAGCCTCCCGGCCTCCAGGTCCCGATACTACGGGCGCGTGATCCCGAGCAGCCAGGCCATGTGGCCCCTCGCTCAATCCCAGCCGTTCGCGGTCTCGGGGTGGGTGCTGGACGAGGATGGGGAGCATGGCTGACCCTAGCGCTCAGGGCTGACTGGCTTACTGCTGGCCCCGGGTCATGGCGACACTCGGGGATACGGCTGGTGGCCCCGACCGCGTGAGCGCCGACCGCGAAAGGGGTCGATACTTGGCGCGTGAGTGTTCCGCCGGATGGCGGGTCGCAGCCGGTGGGCGAGCCGCGCGGTTCACCTCAGCCGGGATCGGGCGTCAGCCAAGACGCCAACGTCCACGCGTTCCTGATCGGCGACATGCGTGGCTGGACCTCGTTCACGCAGGAACACGGGGACGAGGGTGCTGCACGTCTCGCCGCACGCTTCGCCGAGGTGACACGCGCGGTGGTCGAGGAACACCGGGGGCGTGTGGTCGAGCTCCGAGGCGACGAGGTCCTAGCCGTCTTCGATTCGCCACGCTCGGCGATCCGAGCCGCCGTCGCCCTGCAGCAGCGCTTCGTTGAGGAATCGACCGCCGATCCATCCCTCCCGCTCACCGTGGGGATCGGACTCGACGCAGGTGAGGCCGTGCCCGTCGAGGGTGGCTTTCGCGGCGGAGCCCTGAACGTCGCCGGGCGGCTGCAGGCCCGTGCGAAGGCCGGTGAGATCCTCGCCAGTCGGGAGATCGTCCACCTCGCCAGGCGCATCGACGGTATCCGGTTCACCGAGCGTGGCCCGCTGGAGCTGAAGGGGCTCGATCAGCCGCTCCACGTTATCGCGGTCGCGTCCGAACATCAGGACGCCGCGGTGGCGATGGCCCCGTTCGTCCGGTCCACCGCCCCTGCCCCGACCCCTCGCAAGCGGTGGAAGGTGGTCGCGGCCGTGGCCGCGTTCGCCCTGCTGGCTGCCCTGGTCGCCGTCCCGTTGGCTCGAAACGCGGGAGGCACCTCGGAGATCGCTCCGAACTCGATCGGCATCCTCGATCCCGACTCCGGCGAGGTCGTCTCGACCCTGGAGGTCGATGCCCGCCCCGGGTCGATCGTGGCCTCGGCGAACGATGTCTGGTTGACCAATCCGGACGCCGATACGGTCACGCGAATCGACTCGGACGACCAGGCGATCGTCGACACGATTCCGGTCGGTGAGAGCCCGACGGCGATCGCCGTCGGGGACGGATCGGTGTGGGTCGTGGAGAGCGGTGGGCCGTCCGTCTCCCGTATCAGCACCGATCCCGATGTCCGTGAGGTCGTCGAGACGATCGAGGTCGGCAACGGTCCTGCGGACGTTGCCGTCGGCGAGGACGATGTTTGGGTGACCAACCGGTTCGACGGAACGGTCTCCCGTATCGATCCGGACAGCGGGCGAATTGTCGTCGAGATCCCGGTCGGGCTCGAACCACGCGGGATCGTCACCGGGTTCGAGAGTGTGTGGACGGCGCTGGCCGGGTCCAACCAGGTCCTGCGCATCAACCCTGAGACGAACGAGGTCACCCATCCGATCAATGTGGGCACCGCGCCTGGATCGCTGGCCGTAGTGGGGGACGAAGTGTGGGTCGTGAACACGCTCGACGACAACGTGTCGCGGATCAGCCCTGACACCAACTCTGTGGTCGGCACGATCCAGGTCGGAGACGACCCCGCGGAGATCGCGGTCGCTGGCGGGATCGTCTGGGTAGCGAACGAAGCCGATGGGACGCTCTCCCGCATCGAGCCCGGGCAATCGTCCGCCTCCAGTACGGTCATCGAGAGCGCGCCGCAGGGGATGGCACCCGTGGGAAGCGAACTGTGGGTCACGGTTCGAGACACATCGACGTCTCACAGGGGAGGCACGCTGAAAGTGCTCGGCAATTTCAAGCCCGGGTCAGTCGATCCCTCGCACGCGCCTGACTCCGCTGCGTGGATCGTCCTGCATCTGCTCGGGGATGGTCTCTTGGCGCTCGAGCCGGTCGGTGGCGTCAGCACCCAGCTCGTTCCCGATCTAGCCAAGTCGATACCGATCCCGACGGACGGGGGCCGCAGGTACACGTTCGATCTTCGCCCTGAGATCCCCTACTCGAGCGGCGAGACCGTTGCAGCCGTCGATTTCCGCCGGGGGATCGAGCGGGCCTTCAGTTTCGACGCCTCTCCTTTTCAGGGGCTCGTCGGAGGTGAGGCCTGTCACGACCATCCTCGAACATGCGACCTTTCCCAAGGGATAGAGACCGACGACGGCCGAGGCGGGACAACGATCACGTTCAACCTGGTTGAACCAGACCCAGGCTTCCTCTACAAGCTCACCACGCCGATGACCTATCCGGTTCCACCCTCCGTCCCGGATGCAGAACAGGTGCGTGCTGGCGTACCCGGCACCGGGCCCTATGCCTTGGAAGCCCCGATGACTGCAGGAGGGATTACGCTGGTTCGCAACCCGCGCTTCCAGGAATGGTCCCCTGCCGCCCAACCCGATGGATACGTGGACCGGATCGAGTGGACGTTCGGGGTCTCTACCGAGGATCAGGTGGAGGCGGTGGCCGCAGGCAACGCCGATCTCACGTACGACTCGGTTGAATCGGATCAGCTCGACAGGCTCTTCGTACGGTTCGCGGCCCAGATCCATTCGTCTCAAAGGGCACAGACGCAATTCCTCGTGCTCGATACCCAGTCACCTCCCTTCGATGACGCCACGGTGAGACGAGCGATGAACCGGGTCATCGATCGAGACCGGGTCGCGCAGATCCTCGGCGAGGGAGCCTTCCGGCCAACGTGCCAGCAGCTCCCTCCGAATTTCCCCGGGTATGAACCGTATTGCCCGTTCACCTCGAACCCAGGGCCTGGGGGGAAGGGGCTCTGGTCCGCCCCAGCCGTGGGCATCGAGGAAGCCCGAGCGATCGTCCGCCGTTCCGGCACGGCCGGGATGCGCGTCGTGTTCGAGTACCCCCCCGAGTACTGGTCTTAAGGAGCGGACTTGGGGGAGTACATGGTCGATCTGCTCCGGAAAATCGGCTATGACGGCATCATTAGACCCCTCCCACTCGGAGCCTTCTATAGTCCCCAGAATGAGTTCCAGATGGCGCTCGGCGCATGGAGCGCCGACTATCCGGCGGCGTCGAACTTCATCAACGATTTCTTTATGTGCGATGCAGCTCTGACCCCGCTGTCGGGATTCTGTGACCCGCGGATCGATGAGATGGTCGAGGAAGCGACCAGGGTGCAGGTCGACGACCCCGTCGCTGCCGGCGCACTCTGGGCGGAGATCGATCGAGCGATCGTCGACCAGGCTCCCTACGTCTGGCTCACGAATCCGAACACCATCGGCTTCGTCTCCGAACGTTTGGGCAATTACCAGTTCAGCCTCCAATGGGGCATCCTGTTGAATCAGCTCTGGGTTCGGTAGCCGCCGGGTGCCTGAATCCACCGAAATCACCCGAGCCGCTGAGCGCGGCCTGATGCGTACCTCCGATGTAGCCGCGTTCCTGGGTGTCAGCCGGCAGCGGGTGGATCAGCTAGAGGCGCTGGGTCGCCTCCCGCCCACACGCTTGGTCGCCGGTCACCGGATGTTGGGCAGGGCCGAGATCGAGGCGTGGGCGGACCAGGACTGGTGGGACAGCAAGCCGTGGCGTCGAAAGGCTCGACGACCGAGAAGGCTATCCGTCGTCAGTCTTGGTGAGATGGAAGGTATAGCCACGGGAGCCAAGGCTGCGGAGTCTTCTCGAACCGCTGGCGATTGCCGAAGTGCGAGGACTCTCGCCACGGATACTCCGCCTCGACATATCCGGCGGCGTATTCAAGTGGGCCAGCATCCCGGAACTCTCGCCCAACCTCCTCCTGCTGAGCCGGGTTCTCCAGATCGACCGTCACCTTGCCGTCCTCGGTCAGGATCACGACCCCTACGAACTCGACAGCCGGGAGCCCCTCCTCGGGTCGGGTGCGGGGCGGGCGAATCTACCCGCCGGAACTGCGTCAGCGCAGGGGAAGCCTTATCGATCGTGGACGTTGATCGTTACATCTCCGCCCAGGGTCGCCCATAGGTGTCGCATTCCCAGCAATGTCCGGGACTTCACCGTCCCGAGCGGGAGCGACAGCTGGTCGGAGATCTGAGATTGGGTGAGCCCCCCGAAGTACATCAACTCGATGATCTGTCGCCGTTCGGGCCGAAGGCCCTCCAAAGCCCGGCGGACCGCCCTTTGCAGCTTCACCAGGCCGATGGCTCTCACCACCACCTCGCCGGGGTCTGCCGGCAGCTCGTCTGCGGAACCTAACGCTGAGGCCGCGGCCGCGCGCGCGCGCTGGGACTGCTCGCGACGCACGTGGTCTACGGCACGGTTGTGAACGGTGGTCAGCAGCCAGGAGCGCACCGTTCCCCGCTCCGCCCGGTACTTCTGGGGGTCACGCCACACGGCGAGGAACGCCTCCTGGACCGATTCTTCTGCCATCTGGCCTTGGCGGAGGATCCTCTGGGCGAGAGCCATCGCGGTCGGGAGGTATCGGTTGAACAACCCTTCGAAGGCATCGAGATCTCCTTGGATGATCCCCACCATCAGGTCGCTGTCGCTGACCTCACGCGGTTCTTGGACTGACACCATGATTCCCACTCCGAGCTGACCGCGGCGGGTACTGGCTCGGCCTGCACCACCGGCAGCCGATTGCAATCACACGATTCCTACTCGCCCAGACCCTGGCTGGACTGGGACATCTACCCCCAGGCGTTGCGGTCAAACCGAGCCCGGCTGCCGCAACGATCCCTCCTGTGACACAGGGAATGACACGCTGATGCCACAGCCAACGCCTCTACTGCACGAGGTCAGAGACGGAGCTTGTCCCGAGAACGCGTCGGGTAGCCCTGCGTCATGGACGAGACGAGACCGGGCAAGCCCGTGCCCCTCGAGAGCCCGTCTCGGCAGCGGTTGCACAATCGGCTCCGCAAGAGGCTGCTTCTGGCGGCGTTTATCGGAGTCAACGGTGGCTATGGGGTCGGCGCGTTCGGGGGCGCGATCTAGGTTCGAGGGAACCGAGGCAATGCTGACCCTCGGCGCTGGCTGGCGGCATACTCGGGATCGCGGTGGGGATGTTGCTGGCCGGATACGCTAGCGTCGCGTCCCCTCGACCCAAATAGAGAGCGCCCCCGTCCTTCGAGTCGGGGGCGCTCTACCGTATGCGTGCTGTCGAATCTGGGCGCTAGCCTTCCCGACCGATACGCCCGAACCCGCAGCGATGAGGCCCTACCCAACCGGGTGCCGTCCAACACGTGAAGCTGTGAAGTCCTAGAGACGCTCGAAGACGCAGTGTGCATTCACCGTCGCCATGTAGTCGATGCTGCTGCACGCAGGATTGCCGATCGGCACGAGGAGCGAAAGTCTCAGGGCGCTGACTCCATCACCCGAACTCTCCGTCGCGGGCCGCGTTCACGATCGCGGGTGTGATGAAGGTCTCCAAACGATCAACTCAGACCATGTTCGGTCCGATTGCGGGAGGCCCGTTTGCCTTCCACCAAGGTGGGTAGGGGCCGCAGATCGAGCAGGTGAAACAAGGGCAGGATGGAGGAGGGTTTATGGGCGCACGGACCGGCACAGCAACGAGCAAGCGGGGTTTGGGATGGCGGAGTTTTGCGATCCTGTCCGCTCTCATGGCGATGACCCTTCAAGGGTTTACCGCGCCCGCCGGAGCGATCATCCAAGGTCAGCCCGACGGCAACCGTCATCCATATGTCGGTATGGCCTTCAACGACCAGTTCTTGTGCTCGGGCTCGATGATCACTTCAACCGTCTTCCTTACTGCGGGCCACTGCACCGAGTTGTTCAAAGATGCCTCTCTGGGCCAGACGTGGGTAACTTTCCAAGAGGATGCGACGAGCTTCCCCGAGGATCACTTGGTCGAGTCCGCGCACACGTATCCGGGCTACTGCGGGATCGACGGCGGCAGTTGCTGGCCTGGACTTCCTCGATTCGCCAGCCCTGACGTCGGCGTGCTCATCCTCGCGGAGCCCGTCTCTCTCAGTCGATACGGTCTGCTACCCGAGGTCAATCTCGTGGATTCGTTGAGCCCTCGAACCCCGCTCATCGTTGTGGGTTACGGAATCAGGGACCAGGAGAGAGACCTTGATCCCGGTGAATTCGCCAAGCGCTTCTTTGCGCGTACGAAGCTCATCGAGAACCGCAGTAAGACCAGCGACGTGGTCATCAAGGTGGCTGACAACCCAGCCAAGGGCGGGTCGTGCTTCGGTGACTCCGGTGGCCCTCATCTGCTGCGCGATAGCGACACGATCCTGGGTGTCAACTCTTTCGGTACGAACATCAACTGTGCGGGCGTAGGATACTCGGCGCGGATCGACACTCCGGCCGTGCTGGCGTGGATCCAGACCTTCCTCTAGTTCACTGGGAGGAGTCACGCTGCGGATGCGCGCCTATCGAAGTACGTTCTACCTACGGAAAGGGCTGGCCGAGTTGAGGCGGATGACGAGCTAGGCCGCTAGGGCAACGCCTTGAAGTCATCGATGAACTTCGCGGTCATCGGTGTCCACGACCACTGACGAAATGAACCGGTTGACGTAGTCCTCGCCGGTAGGTGCGCGTCTCGTTGGTCCATTGGCCAGGTGATCCTGTGGCCCATCCGAAGCACATCCGAATCCGGCATCCCTGTCTCGGGTGGTCTTATCCACGGCACGCGGCCATCGTCCAGCATGGGTGGGTGCCCCCTTCCCTCGCCCGCAACCCGGTGCTTGTGGCCGGGGGTGACAACGCTCGAACTGATGCGACGGAGGCGCTCCCTACGATTCACTCTCACCTGAGTCAGCCGACTTGCCTCCTGCTCCGCCCGCATTGCAGCGAATCGTGCCCTTGGAAGAACGTCCTAGGCAACCCCCAGACCACGTGCGTTGGGGGTCAAGTCTCGTACGTCGTTTGCGTCACAAATGCCTACGTCGCGACACCAGTCGAAGTCACGAATGGGGCCTTCAGAAGCTGGTGCATCGATCCTGCTTCCCGCTGCTTCGAGAACAAGCCCCCGCAGCTCTCGATAATTGGGGCGCGTGATCCCCAGCAGCCACGCCATGTGGCCCTCGGAGACGCCGAGCCGCTCTCGGTCTCCGGGTACGTGCTGGACGAGGATGGGGAGCATGGCTCGCCGCGGGAGCCTAGCGCCGACTCCCGACTTGCTGGTATGGCGGCCACGTGTCTCAACAGGCAACGAGAGGCAATGCCTGGCTTGCGTGTGCAGAGTTGGGAAAGTGGATAGGGAGGTTTGGTGGTCACCCGCACGATCCTCGCCGCGAACCGCGAAGAGCAGATGCTGATGCGGTTCACGGTCGAGGGAACTCCACAAGACATCGAGCGCTTCGCTCACGAGTTCGCTCTGGGGAGTATCAAGCCCGAGGAGGAATGGCTCTTTGTCGTCTGCGGGTTTCACGACCTGGACGTCTTCGACTTCACTCTCTATCACACTCGGGATGAAGAGGCCTAACTTGATCGGGTTGCTCGATGGGGGGGTCAGTCGTCGTGGCGGAAAGTGATGCGGTCGCGCTGGACGTCGAAGAATGGCCGGACCGCCTTGAGGGGGTTGAGTTGGTGTGGCATCGACTCAATCGCTCCCATGATCTGGCCAACTTCCTACGATCGCGAGTTGGGTGGGCGGAGTGCGACGCGCGGTTCGACCCCACGGGCGAGGTGGTCACCAGTCATGCGCCCGGCATGCAGGGCGATCGACCCCTCGTCGATTGGCTCGACGAAGTCGCGTCGTCAGGCCGGAGTGCGAAGATAGACTTGAAGGAGGCTGGCCATCTCCTCGATTGCGTCCTCGATCTCACACGTGACGTGGGGATCGATGATCACCATCTATGGTTCAACTGCGCTGTCGAGACTATCGGTGAGCGGGGCGTCGACCTCATTCGACGACGCTATCCGGGCGCGCGGAACTCCCTTGCGATCGACACCATCGCTCCCTGGCTATTAGCGGCATCAGATGCCGCCCTCGATCTGCTCGACCGGGCATCGGGCTGGGGAGCGAATCGCGTTTCTGTCAGCGTGCAAACGCCGGCCTTCCAGCAAGTAATCGTCGTCGTTCGGAGACGGAATTGGCCGGTCAACGTGTGGGACATCCGGACGACGCAGCACCTGAGTGACGCCATCGCGGCTCGCCCGGATTCGATCACCGCTGACTTCGGAGTTCTCAGTCTGCCCTTGCCGAGATGATGTGCGCGGGACGTGGACGGGCGGCGGTCAAAGACTCCGGCGCTTCTTGCTCGACCAGGACGCCGGGTGGTAGCTCTAATTAGAGGACGCTCGCGAGGTCCTCGACGAGCTGGAACCGCTGCGCTTGCGGCTCGGAGCGGATCGCTTCGTGCCGCTGGACCTTGGGGATGACGAGGTTCTCTTCTGCGCGGGGGACCTCTTCGTGGGCGTCTTCCGAGCAGAGCCCTTCTTGGTCGTCGTCGACCTCGCGGGCGACTTCCTCGCGCTTCCCTTTCGGGCTGAGGTCCTTTTGCGGGCGGACGTCTTGGCGGGAGACTTCTTGGCCGAGGTCTTCTTGGCCGAGGACGTCTTGGCGGGAGACTTCTTGGCCGAGGTCTTCTTGGCCGAGGACGTCTTGGCGGGAGACTTCTTGCGCGATGATGGCTTGCTCGACGACTTCTTCTTGCGTTCCCGAGCAAGCGCCGCGCCACCGTATGCGAGCGCAGCCGCGCCCGTCGCTGCCAATACGGGAACGGCGTTCTCGCCCACGACGCCAGCCGCCTTCTTCCCTACCTTCTTCGTCCCCGAAGCCATCTTCTTCGGTCCCGAGCCCACCGCCGATGCAGCGTCCCCGGCCTTCTGTTTCACCTTCGACATCGCCGATGGTCCAGCCGGTTCCGTCCTCTTACTTGGGGGGGAGAGATCGCGGCGCAAGGGCGTCCGCCCTGCGGCCTTCGCCGCCTGCTCTTTGATCGTCTGGGAAACGTCCTCGGCCTTACCCTGCGCCATCTCCTGCACTTTGTCGGCGATCGCCCCTACAACAATCTGCCCGGTATCGCTCGACAGTGCATTCTTGCCCGCCCGTGTGACCGACTCCGTCAGCTTCCTCTGATCCGGCATGGTTCACTCCTCCATCACGTTGCCCCGGTGCTTTCCCAGAATGGAGACCGCCCAAGCGCGAACCAATCAAGTTTTTTCCGACATCCGGCTGCGTGGTTCTTGTGGGCAAGGCGGGAGACCTGTCTCCGACTGGCATGACCTTGCCTGGCGCGAGGTTTCAGTGCGGGAGACATCCGAGCAACGGCTGAATCCGGGTCACAAGCCTAGTCCGAGCCAACCTCCGCGCAGCGTTTGTCCCGAGATCGCCTCGGGTAGCGCTGCTTCATGAAGGAGCCGACACCGGGCAAGCCCGTCCCCCTTGAGAGTCCGCCCCAGGAGCGGCTTCATAGACGGCTGGGTAAGAGGCTGGTCGTGGGCGGCTTGATCGGAGCCGTCGTGGGTATCGGGGTGGGCGCATTGGTCGGCGCGATCTGGTTCGAGCGGGCCGGCGCCGCCCTGACTTCCGCGTTGGCCGGCGGAATCTTCGGGATCGCGGTCGCGATGTTGATGTCTGGATACTCAAGTCTCGAGTCTCCCGACCCAGGCAGCGAACCCTCCGATACGGCTCGGCCCGTCGCCGATCGCCCGGGAGCTGTCAGGGAAGAGTACGACGAGGGGTCGTCTTCGTAGCCTTCGTCGGTGCGCGTCGACCAGCCGCAAATGGTGGCCGGTCATCACATGTGGGTGCGCCACGACATCGAAAAGTGGGCCAGCGAGCACTGGTGGGACAAGACGCTGGGTCGCATCAAGATGTGAGCTGCGTCGGCTGTGACGACTCGTGCTCGACTGACCGTGGAGGACGCGATGACGGGACCTATTGCAGCAGACCCGGATAATCAACCGCTCGCAGTGCTCGTGGATATCGATGGCACGCTCGTCGACAGCGTCTATCACCACACGCTTGCCTGGCATCGCGCGATGAAGGATCACGGGGTGCACGTTCCAGCATGGGTTCTCCATCGCCATATCGGTATGGGGGGAGACCAACTCATCGACGCGGTTGCGGGGCGTGGTGTGGAAGACCGACTCGGTGACCGGATCCGAGAGTCGGAGACCCTGCGGTACGAGGAGTTGATGGAAGAGATCCAACCGCTCCCTGGTGCCCGCGAATTGCTGGTAACCCTCAAGGAAGCTGGCTTTCGACTGACTCTGGCGAGCTCAGCGAAGGAGCAAGAGGTCGCGCACTACCTCGATCTGCTCATGGCGACAGACCTGGTCGACGACCTCACGACGGCCGGTGATGTCGACCGGACCAAGCCCGCGCCCGACATGGTCAGGCAAGCTCTCAGCGGCGTTGGGGGCCCGCCGGGCATCATGCTGGGCGACGCGACCTGGGACTGCATCGCGGCGACAGCAGCGGGGATCCCAACCGTCGGTGTACTGACCGGCGGCTTCTCCGATGCCGAGCTTCGCACTGCGGGCGCCGTCACCGTCTTCGAAGATCTGGACGCTGTGACCGCCCATCTCGTCGCACTGCGGGCGCCGTCACCGTCTTCGAAGATCTGGACGCTGTGACCGCCCATCTCGTCGCACTCGCTGACTGAGCTCCCGTCAGCACGGTCCGCCTCGATGTGCCCATGTCCACCTAAGGATGCTGAGCCGCCGCCCGATCTCATCCGCGAAGGCGGTTGGCAATGGTCCTCATCTGCTCGGTGTCGCTCCCGATGATCCCGGGTAGAGAGCCAGCGTGACGGATCACGAGTGCTCGCCACCCGAGGTCGGCAGCCCCTCGACATCAAGTCTTGGACCTGCCCCGACTGCGGCAGGGTGTGGGACGTGAGACCGCATGGATCTACGAGCTCCTTCTCGTCGTACGAGGTCGATGCCGAAGCGGATCTGACCCCGGCGAAGTGGGTAGGGCGACCCGATCGAAAGGTGGAACCGATGGAACAACAGCATGGACGGGAGCCGGACGACACCAGCGGGAACGACGAGCAGGCGGCCCGCGAAGACAGCGGCACGCCAGGACAGGTGACGCCGCCTCCATCCGAGCAGGGCGAAGGGGAAGATAGGGGAGCGAACAACTAGGGGGCCGTCCAGAGGCCGGGCCAGCACTGAACCGATCGGGCCCTCGTCGTGGGGCTCGAGCCGTGGAGCCACCGACCTGATTCCCGCGCGGGCAACAGAAGGAGGACCCCCCGGCCCGGAAGGCCACGGGGTCCTCCTCGTTGGAGCGACTAGGGATCCCGGTGGAAAGTGGGCATCGCCCCGTCCTACCCGGCCAGATTCCCGAATCGCCCAGTCTCACTGCTGCGGGGCTGACTTCTCTTCTGAGGCGCTCGGCGTCTCGACGTCGAGAGCCTCGGCGTGAGAACCCCCTCGAACTTGGATCTTCCGCGGCTGGGCGGCGGGAGCGACCGGGATGGTCAACGTGAGAACGCCATCCTCGTAGTTCGCCGCAACCTTGCCTACATCGAGGTGTTCGCCCAGCATGAGCTGTCGACTGAACCCGCCCTGCTGGCGCTCAGTGGCGATCAGCTGATCGTCCGCCTCTGGCTCCCAGCGACGCTCAGCATGCACGGTCAGGGTGCTCTGTTCGACCGTGATTTCGATCGAGTCTGCAGTGACACCCGGCAAGTCGAAATGAACGATGACCTCGTCTCCCCTGCGGTAGGCATCCATAGCCATCGTTCCGCCCGTCTCCTGGAGCCGGCCTGCCAGCTGCTGGGTCAGCCGGTCAACCTGGCTGAACGGGTCGTATCGCATCACCATCACAGCCACCTCCCTCGGTGCGAACTGACCGTTGGTGGCACCCCGTTACCCATTCTGCGGTCCAATATGCGCACCCCGAGAGTTTTCTTTCCCCCGGTTCGTCTCTGGTGAAATCTGCTGGACCCGTCAGGCCTGGCGGCGTCAGTGTGAGGAATGTGAGCGACCCTCAGATGGTCGATCCGAGCGCGCTAGCCGCCGCCCGACGAACACCAAGATCGCTCCAACCCCCAGGAAGCCGAGATCCCAGGCGAGTTCGTTGGTACCCGGCCTCACGTGATGGATCCGTATCACGTGATGATCGACAACCCCTTCCGCCAAGTTGAAAATGCCCCATCCCAACAGGACCCAACCGAGGATGCTGCGCCACGTCCACACGTAGCCTCCTCCTCGCGCTCGATCCCACAGCATGAAGATCCCAACGGCAACGAAGACATAGGTCACGAGATGAAGGAGGCCGTCCCACAGGGTGTTGACCTCCAGCCCAGTGACCGTGGACGTCGGATACTCGCTCGTGGAAGCGAGCATGTGATGCCATTGCAAGACCTGGTGTAGGACGATTCCGTCGAAGAAGCCGCCAAGCCCCACACCGAGAAGGATCCCGGGAAGCGTGACACTTCGCGACCTGGTCGGCCTGGACCCGTCGCTCATGACAGCGCCCGTTCCAAGTTCGCCATGCGGAAGGCCACTCGTGTCCAGTTCTCCGACGTCAGAGATCGTTGGTCTCGCGTGCCCAGTAGGAGGGAGCATCGCTGGCAGGGAAAGAATCTTCGCTCGCGATTTCGACGAGAGCGTCAGCCTTGCGCTGGTGTGCAACGGCTTCATCCGGAGTGGGCGTCTCCGCTTCCTGATCCGTTCGCCCGCTCCCCCGGTGTGCTAGATAGCCCACGCCAACGAGCAAGAGTGTCCACACCAACCAAGTCCTGCCTCGCCCGTCGTCTGAAATCACATGATCCTCCTATCGGGGATGTGGTCGGCATACCCAACTTGGGCACACATATGCCTGTCGCGTTTCGAGAGAGCAAAGGCCGGGCATCATCCCGCCGGTCAATCAGTGGAGGGAGGCAACCATGGCCAAGCGGAAGGTCTACACCGTCGGCAGCAACGGGCAGCGCGGTCAGTGGCGAGCGACACGGGCAGGGGACGTGTTGGTCTCGAGCGCCCTCAAAGCCGAAGCCATCCGGATCGCCAAGGAGCGGGAGTCAGCGTCGGTCCAGATCAAGGACCGCGACGGCAAGATCCAGGAGGAGCAAACCTCTCCGCGTGGCTCCGGCCTCGATGCAAGGAATGAGGACGATGGAGCACGAGTTCTCGGCTCAGCAAGGGGCGGTCGGATCGCGGAGATAGGGGTTCGGTTCGATACCGAAGGGTAGGACGAGTGTCGTCGAATGTGGCCGAGACAGTCGTCGATGGAAAGGAAAGGATCCATGAATCGAGCACAACTGGAGGACCTGCTGTATCAGTCGCTCGAGACCGAGCGGGGCGGCGTCCAGATCTACGAGACTGCGGTGCGGTGCGCCCAGAACGACGACCTGCAGAAGGAGTGGACCGAGTACCTCGAACAGACCCGGAACCATGAGGTCGTCATGCTGCGGGTGCTGGACGCATTCGGCCTCCAGGCCGACAAGGAGACCCCAGGCAGGCAGATCGTTCGCACGAAGGCGAAGACCCTCGTTGGATGCATGGAGACCGCTCTTGGATCAGATCCGGCGGCAGCCCAACTTGTCGCGGCGGAATGCGTGGTTGAGGCCGAGAGCAAGGATCACATGAACTGGGAGCTGATCGGAGAAGCAGCCGACAAGCTCACAGGGGACGAGGCCAAGGTGCTCAAGGAAGCCCACGGCGAGGTGGAAGAGGAAGAGGACGAACACCTGTACCACACGATGGGGTGGGCGCGGGAGTTGTGGTTGGAATCCCTCGGCCTTCCAGCCGTCCTTCCTCCCCCCGAGGAAGAGAAGAACACGAAGACCGCGATAGGCGCGGAGCGCGCGAAGCAAGCTCGGAAGGAGATGCTCTGAGGGTGGTCCGTTCGGACCAGGATCGTCCGCGGGCTCCAGGCAGCCCACGAGGCCGTTGCTGCGCGGGGGAGGGAAGACTCCTCATGGCCGAACGGTTGAAAGGCGGTGGATTGTGAAGAGAATCCGCAGTGACGGTCCCTCGCGAACAGACCACGACGCGCCAGAGGCCCGCTCGAGCTTTCTCAATGAGACAAGAGCGGTAGAGGGGGCGGGCGCCTCCGGATCCAAGGGCGAGGGTGAGCGGTGCAATCGAAGCGTGCGTGGAGGGGATCGCCACTCCTCACAGTCGGCCACTCCTTCGATCACGGCGTACCGCGATGGACCGTTCTTGCTCCGCGGACCGATCGTCCTGATCGATGAAGACGGTCAGGAAATCGAAGTTCGGAGACGGATCATCCCGTTGTGTCGATGTGGGAAATCTCGGATGAAACCTCTCTGTGACGGGACGCATCAAGCGATGCGCGCCGAGGCCCAAGCTGGCGCCGACGCAAGTCTCGCTTCGACGACGCTGCCCGCCGCAGTCGACCGTCGCGATATCGAACGCCCCCCTTGATCAACCGGAGACCGACAGCCCCCCACACGCACACGCTCCGTTCGAGGACCCACCCGGGAGCGAGGAGTGAAGCGAGGGCCGGGAACGTGCGCTCCCCGCCGCCCTTTCTTCGGCCAACTTCCGCGGCCGTCACCGCCACGAGGAGCCCAGCCGCCAGTATCCGGCGGTGGCGTGCGATCCCCCAGATGAAGGCAGGGGCGAGGCACAGTTCGGTAGCGAGGCGGGTGGGTTGTGCGAAGCTGTCATAGGCCTGACGAACGCGCTGGCGCATGAAGGTCGCCTGGGTCGGGGGGAAGCGAGGGACGAAGAGGTCTGGGGCCCAAGTGATGCGACCGTGGGCGGCTTTGACCGTTCGGATCAACTCAAGGTTTTCGAACAAGACGTCGCCGTCATAGCCGCCCATCCGGACGAACATCGATCGACGCAGCGCGAACGTGCTCGGGAAATCATGTGCGAACGCCCGGTTCATCATCATCCGACTCGTATCCCATAGGGCATGCCATCGGTGAGGGCCGATGAAGAAATTCTGCGGCACAACGAGATCAGCCCCGTCGAGGAGGCAGGCGACGGCGACCAACGTGGGCATGTCGTAGAGAACGTCATCGTCCGCGATCACGATCCGCTCACGTGTCGCTGCCAGCACTCCGGCGTGGACCCCTGCGACCTTGCCGTTCGAGTTCGGCGCTATCCCGCCGACATCTATACGTCGGATTCCCACGAAGCTGGAGCCGTGGGGGCCGCTGAGGGCGGATCCCGGGGAACCGTCCGCGACGATGACCTCCACACCGCGATCCTGGAGCCTCCTGAGCATCTGGCCGAGTTCGGGATGCCCTCCGCAGCTGCCTCCGCAACGGATCGGCAGGACGTAGCTGATCTCTTCAGGCTGGCTCGGAAACATCCGACTCGCCGATCCCGATGAGGCTGCTGACCCCGAGCTCCCAGCAGGAGAGGACATGCTGCGCCCATCTGCCCTCGAGGCCGAGCAGCGCACTCGCACCGAACACGACGTCGTCGGCGAGGGCCGGCTCATCATCGAGCAGCGAGCCAGCAAGATCGTTGGCGGCGATCGCAGCATGAGCTGCGTCGGCTTCGACGTGCTCGTCGAAGTACCGTGTCGTGGTTTCGTCGAATCCGAGCCTGCGCAGTCCATCCGCATAGCGCCGGTTCGGGATGCACGAGGTCATCTCGAAAGCAGCGAGGTGGCCCACGATGGCTCCGGTCAGCCGACGGTGAAGTCCGAACAGCGACATGAGGTTCATCGTCGCCAGCGTCACGCCCGGGAGACGGTCGACATGGGCACATTCACCCGGGTCCAGGCCCAGTCCCCTCATCGTGTCCCCGAAGAGGGCGGAATGCATCCTGGCGGCGTCCCCACCACCGTACTCATCCGACTGGATCTCCATCATCGCGACCTTCGCCTTGCCTCGAAGCCTGGGGATGGCGAATGAGTGCGGGTCGGCCTCCCTGCGGTGGTAGAGGGATCGGTGCGTCACAAACTCCCTATACATGTCGATGCTGGCTTCGCGAGCCATGAACGAGGACAGTGGAGGCGCCTGATCCTCGTTGACCATGTCGCGGAGTTGTTGATCGATGGGCTCGCACGTGGGGACCCTGCCGAAGGATCTCTTGAGGGCGACCTCGAAGGGCAGTTCCAAGGCCTCGCGGAACGCCAGCATCGATGCGTTCCATTCCACGCGGTCGTCTATGCCGTTCAGGCTCCGGTAGTGCAGCTCATAACCCAGGAACAATGCGAGATGCAGGTCATCATCGGACAGAGGATCATCGACGATCACCGTCCCGAACTCGGGAGCTGAGTGGCCGAGCAGCAGAGAGCACATCGTCTCGCTGAGTGGGCCTCGCAGTTGCGGGCCTGAGGTCACCTTCCACCCTTCGACCCTATCCACACGATCTACTCATCGGTCTGGCGAAGCGGTGCTGATGTCAGCGAGCACGGAATCCGGTGACGTCTCGATCGAGATATCGCCGAGCGAAACGATGCCGATGGCTTTGCCGCTTTCGACCACGGGCAGACGCCGCACATCACGCGCTCGCATGAGCTCGATCGCGCTGTGCACCGTGTCGGTCGGAGCGACCGTCGCGATGTCTCGGGTAAAGACGCCCGCGATGATCGTGGTCATCGGGTCCGACCCTTCCGCGGTCGCCCGGATCGCCATATCGCGGTCGGTGATGATGCCCGCGAGGCGGCCCTCGTCGTCCTCGACGAGCACGTCGCCGATATCGTTCGCTTTCATCAAGCGAGCGGCGTCCTGCAACCTATCGTTCGGACGCACCGACTCGGGAGCGGCGGTCATCACCTGCCGGATCTCACGCACATCGATCGTTGACGGCGAACCCTCTCCTGCCCCCACTGCCCCGCCGAGCCGGTCGGGGAGAGCCTGGCGCACCCGGGCAGGAAGCTGTTCAACGCCCTGCCGGCCGGTCGCGGTGCCTGCCACATATCCGATGCCGAACGTTGCGAGCGTGCCGAGGAATCCCATCGTCCTACCTCCTGAGGTCGTTGGCTGCTGCTTACCCCGATGAGCGTTGAGTCATTCTCGGCGGGCGACACATCTTGCTCGGTGGTGCGCACCGAGCGGTCGCGCAAAGGCGCAGGACCTCTGGGGAGCAAGCGTCCTGGCCTGGGTGAGGCGGGAGCTATCAGGTCGATCGCGCACCTAGCCATGGCCTTCGTCCGAGCGATCTGGTGCTGCATCCAGATCCCGGCTACCCCACAAACGCCCGTCAGCCTGGCCGGTGCTCGGCGGTGCGAGCCTGCATCGCGGCCAGACGGGAAAGGTCTCCTCGAAAAGTCAGCGATCTCTTAGGCGAACTTGGCGCGGTCGCGGCCGGTGGCCCAGTCGGTCAAGCGACCGCGCGATCACCCGGCTCGGCGGCAATCGGCGGGGTCCAGGAGATCGACGTACCAACCGTGAAGCACGTCGGAGGCTGCGGTCCAACGCTCTCGTTCAGAGTCGCCTGCCGTGTCTTCCGCCGGTTGGTCCAGTGCCTCGTCGGTATCATCCAACGGCCCAGGTGCGGAGAGCCGGGCAGCGGCCTCCTGGGGGCCGGGGATGGCACGGCCACAGCTGAGGTCGGCGATGCGGCAGGCTTGGTGCCAGGTCGAGTGTTCATTGATCTCGGGCTGGTCGCGGCCACCCCAGTAGGCGTAGAGCGCGAGCACCTGGTCGAGATTCAACTCCGGGTTTTCCTGGTTGGCCACGGCTCGGAACTCGTCGAATGTGCTCATCCCCCACACCTCCTTCTTGGGGTCGGTCGAGTGGTATCCGGAACCAAGGGCGGGCAAACGCGCATCTCGCGGCGTTCAGATCGATTGCGTGCGCCCAGCTCCCTCAGGTTTGTCGAGCGGCGGGGCGACAATCGCCTCCTAGCATTCCAACTGTTCCGTCGGAACCACGTGACGATGGGGCCGTCCTGATGTCCAGCTCCCCAGCGTGACGCGGTCTCCATTGATCGTCAGACCCCAACCGCCATCCGACGCCAAAGACCGCCGGGCATTCCCGGCGGTCTTTGGACGAACTGAACCGGTGGTCTGCAGACTTAGGCGAGGCGTCGGTTCCTTCCTACGTCGCCTCGACCCTCTTCATCCAAGGTGGCCCTGTCCGATTGGCTCTTCAACAGTGCCATCAGCGATCCCACCATCGCGATCGCCGCTCCGGCGGTCGCCACGTAGATGCCAACGTCCGGAGACCGCTCATCCGAGGCGAGGTACGCCCAGAGAGTGACCACCGTCACCAGGGCGACAGTGGAGAGCGCGAAACCGAGCAGGTCGGCGTCGAACCAGCTGCCCACCCTCCTGTTCGTTGCCATCAGGATGCCCATGAGGAGCAGCGCTGCACCGATCCCAAGCACGAGGCGCCCATCCGGAATCTGGAATCCGTTCGGGTCCGTGAGCGACTGCTCGCGACCGTCGATCCAGTCGAAGAACGACGCCACGACCAGCACGAGGCCTCCAAATGCCAGGGTCAGGGCTGCGGTGCTGCTCCGGCTCTCACGTCGATCAGTGATCACCCTCGGATCAGCATCGCGGTCGTGAGTCGTGTGCTCTTCACGTTCAGACTGCTGCATCAACTTTCCTCCTTCGATTGACGAACTTCGATCACGACGCGCCGCCTAGCACCCGCACGAGGCGCACGATCTTGAACATGGCGAGGAAGAGCTTCCCCTCCACGTGATGCGCAACGAGTGCTCTTCGCAACGAATCTCTCCGTCAGGACCCCATCCAATTTGGCGCGCAGCGTCGGAGTACCCGTGCACCCCTTTCCAAAACACATCTTCTTCGTGATTCCTGCTACGCCGGTCAGGTGCATGGATAAACCATGAGGTGCAAAGGGAATCGTCAAAGGTACTTCCGATATTGGTCCAAGAAAGAACGAGGGCGCAGCCATGGCCGAATACACGGTCGAAGTGCGAGCACCATCCCCTTAGGCGAGATCGACGGACTGGAGCACTTCGCGGAAGCGAAGCGGCTTGCCGGTACGGAGATCGAATCGCCCTCAGCACAGGAAGCTCAAGACCTCTTCTGGTGGTTGTCCGGGGGTCGGGTTCATGAAGGTGAGCACCGTGACGCCTCCCTCGCCGCCCAGTGGACGACGAGGGAGGCGCTGCTGCTGGTGAGGCGGGCGGGAGGACGATCAGTGCGAAGGCTTGAACAACTGACCGCGGATCGCGCCATCGGGGTACGGCGTGTTGTGGACGTTGATGTAGAAGCGCCGCGGGTGCGCAGCGATCCGCATCAACAGTTCCTTGTCCGCATCGACGCAACCTGCCACCGCATGGATCGAGGAGGGCAGCGGGGCACTGGTCTCGAACAACAGGACCTTCACCGGCCCGGCGACCTGGGGTCCACCGCGGTGGATGTGGGCCGCCACGGGCCCTTCGATCTTCCTCCACTCGAGGTGGAAGCAAACCTCTTCATCCCATGGATCGACCCAGACCTGGGCCCTTCCCCAGCCATCGGGATCACCCGGACCGGGGACTTCCTTCTCACCCGTGAGCCAAGCCCTCAGGTGGGAGCCATCATGACCCTTCGCTGAGGCCTGCCCCGCAAGGGGTACTGCGAAAACCGCCACGACCGAAATCGCGGCGATCACCGTGCGTAGTCGTCGACGCATATATCGACTCCTTCCTCTCGGCGACGTCCCATCCACCCTTCCCATGTCGATGCGGTTCCATTCATCGAGAGCCAGCAAGACAACTAGGGGTGTTCTCAGAACTCGCTGACCTGCGGGAAAGGGTCACAACAGTTAGAGCACCCACAGGTTAAGAGGGGTAGTACCCACAGCAGGTCAGAGGTCCTTTCGGGGCGTCTCGGGTCGAAGATGCCGCCTCGGTTCCGCGGCTGGCTCACACGAGTTGTTGACCTGATCCAAACCAGGTGCCGCGAGCAATACCACCTGCATCCCCACGCAGCTGGCGGCAACCGAATCGTGTGGCACGTACGCAACAGGGTGCCGGGGCTAACGGCTTTCAAGACCGTCGCCTTCGTCCGCTCGGCCACCCTCCCGCAGGGAGCCTAGTGGTCGAGGCGGCCGATCCGCGGCAATGGCCTATTGGCATGCGTTCGGCGGTTCCGGGCCGAGCGCCGATTCGCCAGCGTGCGAGTTCGGCTTCACGCCGCGGGGGGCACAGTCTTCGTCCAGATCCGAGGCAGGATCGCGCGACACACGCCGAGCGATGTCGCCGCGCTCGCCTTCTTCGTGGCTAACTTCGACTCGGACCGCGACATAGATCCATCGAACTATTTCGCCGTCGCCCGGATCCTGATCACGAACGGCTGACCGCGGTTAACCGCGGTGTGGGTGTCGCCATCGGGAGATCCTGTTGCCTCCCGCAGCGCCATCACTCAGAGTGGCGAAGTGGCGACCTTCGCACCGATCGATGACCTGGAACGCTTGAAGCGCCTGCAGCGTGTGAGCGATGCGGCCCTCGCCCTCCTCTCGGTGGAAGATCTACTCGACGAACTGCTCCTGCGGGTTCGCGACATCCTCGGGACGGACACAGCGGCCGTTCTGCTCTTGGATCCCGAGAAGAACGAGCTCGTTGCCCGCGCGGCGAAGGGGATCGAAGAGGAGGTGGAGCGTGGCGTCAGGATCCCGGTCGGGAAGGGGTTTGCGGGGCGGATCGCTGCGGAGCGACGTCCGGTGGCTCTCACCCACGTCGACCACACGACTGTCCTGAACCCGATCCTCTTCCAGAAGGGCATCCGTTCCCTCTTGGGGGTTCCGTTGATCGCGCACGGAGAAGTCGTCGGGGTGCTCCACATCGGGACGACCACTCCCCGGGTCTTTCTGCAGGACGAGGTCGAGCTCCTACAACTCGTCGCAGACCGCGTCGCGCTCGCCGTCCAGGTGCGTCTGGCCGAAAGCGCTCGCGTCGTCATCGACGCGTTCCAGCGCACATTCCTCCCTGACTCATTGCCCTACGTACCAGGGCTTCGGGTGACGACGAAGTACTTGCCCGCGTCATCGGCCGTCGGGATCGGTGGCGACTGGTTCGATTCGTTCCCACTCCCGTCAGGTGACCTCGTCCTTGCGATCGGCGACGTGGCAGGCCACGGACTGCCGGCCGCCTCGCTGATGGGCAAGATGCGCAATGCCCTCCGCGCGTACGCATTGTTGGGCGGGACCGCCAGCGAGATCGCCGAGCACTTGGATCAATATCACCGGCACTTCGGTGATGGAGAGCTGGTCACGCTGCTGGTTGGAGTGCTGACCAAGAACCTCTCGACCTTCCGGTTCGTGCTGGCCGGGCATTGCCCGCCACTCGTGCTCGGCGAGAGCGGTGCAACGTTCGCACAGATCGATGAACACTCCCCGCCGCTCGGCGTCAACCGATCCAGACCCTTCATCGAGCACGAGCTTCAGATCGAACGCGGGGACATGCTTTTGCTGTACACCGACGGACTTGTGGAACGCAGGGGCGAATCGCTTGACGCTGGTCTCGAGCGGCTTCGGCGTGCGGTCGAGCGCTTGTTTCCAACACGTGAGGCCCCAGAGGCCATCACCGCCCTGCTCGAGGAACAACTCGAGGGAGGCCGTCCGGCTGATGACGTGGCAGTGTTGCTCCTCCAACGGCAAGGTGTCCCATCACTCGAGCTCGAGTTCGCTGTGCCGGCACGCGCGGGCTCGCTGGTGGATATCCGACGAGCCGTCGGCCGTTGGCTCGACGATATCGGTGTTCCCCTTGTGACGGCGATGGGGATCGTGACCGCTGTCTCCGAGGCATCCACGAACGCCATCGAGCACGCCTACGGGCCCACCGGAGGCACCATAAGAATCGCGGGGAGCTCGCAGGACGACGTCATCGAGATGAGGGTCCGCGATACGGGAGGCTGGCGAGGTAGCTCCCGCGGGGGTCGCGGCAATGGGCTCCGCCTGATCCGTGGGCTCATGGATGAGGTCACCGTGGAGGCCTCGGATGAGGGCACCGCGGTCCGGATGCGACGGAAGGCTGGACCATGAACTCCGAGCTCGCTGACGTCGGGATCGAGCGAATGGACGGGGTGGTCGTGGCGACGGTGTCCGGCGAGATCGACATGTCGAACGCCGCCCAGGTTCGGCAACGGATCGCCGGGTTCGTGACGTCGGAAGACTGGGCCGTCGTCCTGGATCTGTCCGGACTGACGTTCATCGACAGCGCGGGTCTGCATGGCGTCTCGGTGCTCGCGGAGCTGCTCGAAGAGCGACGGCAGCGGCTGTTCCTGTCCGTGCCACCAGGTGGGACCATCGCGCGGACGGTTGAGCTCGTCGGGCTGCACTCGGTGTCCATCTACGCCGACCGGGACCTGGCGATCGCGGCCGCGCAGGCGAATAGGCTAACGAGCCGGCCGTACCCGCCGGATGGCGACTGAAGGTACGCTGGCGCAACGCTACGGCAGGAGGTTCGGGTAGTCCGACCACACGGCCCGGGAACCCGGCCAGCGACTCACAGAGGCCCCAGGAAGACGTCGGAGAGTCTGGATTCCCCGGATCGTGCGAACGCGTGAGGCCGACGCGGCGTCGACTTGGCGCGCAGCTCGAGCGCATCTGCCGCACCCGGCGCCCAGGCGCTGATGATCGGCATCGCGCGAGTATTTGACCGATTCAGCTTCAGCCCACCGGCGTGGGCCGCATGCGCGACAGAGCCTCGTCGAAGTCCGCCTGGGTCACCGACGCTTGGCCCTCGGAGAGTTCATCTTTGCCTGTTCCCGCGCGGGTCATCGCGGCGAGCGCCGCTTCCTGTGCGAGCGATCGAAGATCGGCTGGCGACAACCCATCGGTCCTGTGGGCGACGTCCTCGAGGTTCACTCCGACCGTGGGCATCCGTGAGGTGTGCAGCCGCAGGATCGCTAGGCGGGCGGCCTCGTCCGGAAGGCCGAGCACGATCGTGCGGCTGAGGCGACCGCCCCGCAGCAGAGCAGGATCGATCTGATCCGGTCTGTTGGTTGCCCCGATCACGAAGACACCTCGCTGGCCGGCTACGCCGTCGATCTCTGCTAGCAATTGGTTCACCTGGCCGTCGTGGGCCTGCAGATCGCCCCGACGGCCGGCGAGGGCGTCGATCTCGTCGATGAAGACGATCGAGGGCCGATTCGCCCTCGCCCGTTCGAACAGTTGACGGATGTTGCGCTCGGACTCGCCCACCCACTTGCTCATGACGTCTGCGCCCGAGACCGGGTAGAACGAGGAGCGAGCCTGCGCTGCCAACACCTTCGCCACCGTCGTCTTGCCGGTGCCGGGCGGCCCGGCGAGGAGGAGCCCGGTCGGCGGCTCCACGCCGAAGCGCAGCGTCGATTCGGGGTCTTCGATCACGGCTTGCAGCTGCTGGAGCTGGGCCTTGATCTTCGGGTCGAGCACCAGAGAGTCCCACGTCCAGTGCTCAACGGTTGGTCGATCCTGACCTCCGTGCCGTTCGATCGCGGCAAGCAAGTCCTTCTCGCTCAAGGCAAGGCGGTCGCCCGACTGCGTCGCCTGACGGAAGACTTCGATCGCCGCGACGTCGACGATCTGCTCGATCGCGGCCGGCGTCATCCCCTCGGTACGACGCACGAGGTCTTCGAATTCGAGCTGGGGATCGGTCGGACGATCGCTTAGCTCCGAGAGGAACACTGCCCGGCGGGCATCCGCATCAGGAAGATCGATTCGGATGTGGCGGTCGAAGCGTCCGGGCCGGATCACTGCGGGGTCCAGATGCTCGATCGAGTTCGTTGCGGCCATCACGAGCAGCTGTCGCTCGTCTCGGTGCGCTTCGAGCGAGGTGAGCAGCTGGTTGACGGTGCGACGAGCTTCCTGGTCGGGGTTCTGGTCGCGGCGTTGAGCTACCGAGTCGAACTCATCGAAGAAGAGCAGACACGGCAGGTTCTCGAGCGCCGCTTGGAAGGCCTTGTCGATGTTGCGTGACGATCCCCCGACGAGCGACGAGACGAGGTCACCCGTCGAAACGTGGATGAAGCTCAGCCCGTACTCGCCCGCGATCGCGCCCGCGAGGTATGTCTTCCCTACCCCCGGCGGGCCGTACAGAAGGATGCCGTTCCACTCGATGCCATATAGCTCGGCGTCGTCGGGGTGCTTCAGCAGCAGGCCTATGGAATCTCGGATCTCCTGCTTGAGCGTATCCATCCCCCCGACGTCTTCGAAAGTGATCTGCTCGTCCGGAGTCTGCACCTCGAACTCACCACTGCCATCACTCGGCATGCCCATGCTGCCGAACAGGCTGGGCCTCGTGGCGGGGCGGCGCTTCTCGCTGGGCGATCGGGAACGACGCGAGGGGGTCGGCTCAACGGAGCCGCCAGCAGCGCCCTCCAGTTCAGCGGGAGCCACCTCGCTACCCACGTCCGGACGATCCGGTGTCCCAGGTTGGACGTCGTCATCGGTGATGTCGATCCAAGCACCGGTCGTCTCGTCATAGGCGTAGGACCGGGAAAAGCCCTGTTGGAACAAGTGCTCGAACATCCCTCCGAACGGGAACATGCCGAAAGGAGACATCGAGTGTGCATCACCCCCGCCCCCATCAGCCATCTGCTGGGCGCGTTCCTCGGCTCGTTCCTGAGCCTTTCGCATGCGCCAGCGCAAGAAAGCCGTCAGCCCGACACTGAGCAAGATCGATACCAGAAGGAACTCCATGGCACCCGTGCTACCCGAGGCCCCGCCTGGTCACACCCGAGTGGGCTCGCTTCGTGGCCATGGTGCAGCACGATCCCGTCGAGGAAGTCCTCCGGCCCCACACCCAGAAAGATTCCGGAGCGTGACTTGCGACCTGGGTAGGCTTGGCCCCGTCGCTCATACCGAGCCCGGTTTCCACTCGCCATGGGAGAAGGCACCGCGTCCTAGCGCCGTAGTCAGAGGTGCTCGCTCTCGCGTGCCTGTTGGAGGGTTGGATCATGCCTCTTCGGCATCCTCGGAACTGTCGCGGCCGAGCAAGGATCGCAGCCGACCCTCCAGCTTGCTGATCTCGACCACGATCGCTGTGTGTCGCGCCTTCTCCCGTTCGAGCGGGTACTGTCGGAGCGTCGCTTGCTCGATGCGCGATTCGGCTGCCAAGTTCTCCATCCGCTCCAGGCGGCGCTGCAGCCGGCGAATCGTGAACTCGGCCTCACGCCGACACGTGGTTGAGCAGTAGGAACTCGGCCGTCCGGCTCCTGCGGCCTTCGGGATCGGTCTACGACAGATCAGGCAATTCACGTACCGATCTTGTCCATCGAGTCAAGGATTTCTCCACCGGAGTCCAGAAAGTCCCGGACCCGCGCGGAAGGCGACTCGGTGCTGACTCCGGTCATGTTTATGGCTTCTTCTTGCGCGGCCACCCCTCCCCCCTGGGGGTGGGCCCTGCTGCATGCTCACGCCTCCAATACGGGTGGTCATGGGGTAGGGGCGCTGGATCGGTTTCATGGGACGGTTGTCCTATCAACCCGCGTTGGGATGGGGTCGAAAGAAGGGCATGCATGACCAGCCCATCTGCCCCGAGTCCGGGTCCACGGCCCTGATCGAGAGCGGCCTGTTCACGCATGGCACCTGGGTCCACTCGTTGACGTGCTGGACCTGTAGCCAGTGTCGGGAGATCGTCGCTGTCGCGGGAGTTTCGGAGTCGCTCGACGGGTAAGTACCAGGCATGAATGTTTGGCGGTGCCTGGAGATCACGTCCAGTGACGGCAACACCTTCGTCTACGACTTCGAGCAGATACTGGGTGAGTCGATTGGCGAGAGGAAGACGGTTGAGGGGCGGGACGGCCTGTACGAGGTCAACGCTCTCTACGACGATCAAATGCGCCGCTTGGCCGGTCCGGGCGACTAGTTCCTCACGGGGCATGGCTTGGTTCACGCCACCACCTCCCGTAGGTGACCGGTGCGGCGGATCACGGCGTTCGCCTGCCTGGACGGCCCGCCAGCCGGTGCGGTAGTAGCCGCCATGCTAGTTCCACGGAAGGTGGATGCCGAGCGCGGTCCATCCTTCCTCGCCGCGAGGAGGCCGGCCATGCCGCGTGAGCCGTCGATCGACGTTCACCGGATCCGTGCGTACTGGACACCGATCAGCGAGGCGATGAAGCTTCCGACCACCACGTCGGTGAGCGTGGTTTCGATGTCGGGCGCTGGCATCGAATGAAGCTCGGTCGCGCCGAGTAGTGCTTTCACCCTCTCCAGAGCTTCGAACCTTTCGAGAGCCTCGTCCCTGTCCACACCTACTTCCATACCGTTGATACCTGTTTCATGGTGTGGCACATCCGTGCGTGTGAGCGGTCGTTCCTGCGCCGCGGTCGCGGTCGTGACTGCGCCGCTTTTTGGTCGTAGTACGACCGTTGGCCCGGTCGTAGTACGACCGTTTGCTGCGAAGCCAGCACCGTGCTTCGGCCTGGGCGAGGACGGCACGTGGTCGTAGATCACATCGGCGTCGCATCCCGCGCAGGTCTGGGGCAAGGCCCGAGCGAACAGGAACACGCGACGTTGGCCGCATCGATGGGCCGTGAACCTCCGCTCCCAGTCGGCCACGTACCGCCGCCACTGCCTCTCCTGGATAGCCAGCGCTTCGAGCACGATGGTCAGGCGGTGCTGGTCGATGCGCGTGCCGCTCGCTTCCTTCCCGCTGCGCACCCGTTCCGAAGTCCCCTGTTGATCGAGGAAGCGTCCGAGCGCCGAGGCCACGGCGAAGGCACGAGCACTCGACTCGGGCAGCAGCAATAGGACTGCGACGGAGGTCGGCGCGTACCGATTGGCGTCGTATCCGGCGCTCGGATTGGCGGTGTTACCCTGGTGAGGACTCATAGCCGGGTCACGTGGGCCGCCCCTCGGGGCGGTCCCTTTTTCGTCATGTCTCGTCACGGGGATCACCGCCGGATGGCGCTTCTGGCGGCGACAACGGTCCGGGTGGCCCCTGGGGACCATTGGCTCGCTCGTCGCCCTCAGACGCGCCCGCGTGACCCTCCGGCTGCGTCCCCAGTGGGCACGGGCAGGCCATCTCAACCCAGCCGTACTTGCCCTCGGCCCTTCGACGCTCGGGACCAAGCTCGGCCCGATAGCGGTAGCGCTCGCCGGGTGGATGGGTCCACGACGAGCCCGCCTCGGTCTGGTGGTAGATCCTGAGGATGTTGCCGGCGCGGTCGATCTCGCCGACGGTCCTCATGCCGCACCGGCCTTGCGGATCCCGTCCAAGTGTCTTAGCCGGGGCGGTAAGATGGTGGTGACCTCTGGTGGGGTCTTGGAGGCGGTCCGGGCGGGCCGCCTTCGTTTCGTTAGGCGTCGCCACGAGGCTCACCGCCCCCCAGCAGCGTCGCGAGCTTGCCCAATACCGCGGGATCGTCTACCGTTGCGGGCAACCCCTGGGCCTTGCGCGACTTGGCGACGAACGGATCGGGCTCGACGAGGTCGCGCACATCCATGTCGAGCGCTGCGGCGAGCTTCAGGAGCGTGTCGCGGCGTGGGTTGCGGCCACCGTTCTCGAACATGGCGATGGCCCCGTACTGGGAACCGGCAGCGATCGCCAGCTGCTCACGAGACATGCCCCTGGCCTTGCGAGCAGCGCGGAGCCGATCCGGTGCGAATACGAAGAAGCCAGACATGGTCCCTTCCTCACGGTTGGGTCCGTTGCCTGGCAGAAGGGCGCTCTATCGAGCGCGAGCCGATCAGCTTCGAACGAGAGTTACGTCGATGTAGTCTACACTACGCTTGTGACGACTCAAGGGCGGATTTTCATCGGCAACACGACGAGCTGGGAACGCCTCTCGGGCCTGGTGGATCGCCTCGGACCCGAGGAGAAGTGCGTCGTGACCGGCAAGGGCAGGCACGCTCGCAAGCT
The DNA here is from genome assembly GCA_963821935.1 of uncultured Actinomycetes bacterium. GTDB lineage: Bacteria > Actinomycetota > UBA4738 > UBA4738 > HRBIN12 > JAOUEA01. The sequence continues at coordinate 36,790 of CAWGFM010000004.1, forward strand.
GATCGATCGACTCATCGACCAGCGCCCCAACGTTCAGATGCAACCCCCTAACCAGATGCAACCCCCCAGGTCGGCGAAGGGCCGGTGGATCGCGTTCGTGAACCGGGCCGAAGATGCCTCGTTGTCGTGGTACGCGGGTTCAGACGCGCCACCGAAGCTCGACGCGGTCGGGATCGAATCGGTTAGACCGTCGCGGCGGCCGGTGCACGAGGACCTCGTCGAGTAGCAGCCGGGCAACCCCCGATCTCCAGGCCACGTCCCCCCCGTCCCAAGCCGAGGCCAATGCGTCCGCCCCGTCGACCCCTACCAGCGCGTCGGTTCGTGTCAGCGCCGCGAGCTCTCCCCGCAGCTTGCGTATCCGCTCGTCGAGTTCCCCGCGGACGGCGTGGTGTTCGGCCTCGGTGATCGTGCGGCGAACGTAGCGATCACGGGCCAGCTCCTCGAGCGCGGCCTCATCGGTGCGTACCTGCTCCAGGAGCTCGGCCTCATCGCCCTGGGCTCGGGTGGCCTGCAGCATCCCGGCAAGCGCCTCCGTACCGGCCGCGATGACGATCGAATCCCTCACGAGGTCTTCCAGCTCCTCGGCGTTCACGCGGATGCCGCCGCAGCCGTGGGCGGGCGCGGATGATCGGCAGGTGTAGGTGCGTTGCGCAGTCTTCGTCCGAGGCGCCGCCACGAGCTTGGTCCCACACAACCCGCACCGCGCCAACCCGGTGAGGAAGTAGCGACGGGGAACCGGCACCGAGGTCCTGCGAGCGGGATCGGCGAGCACCGCCACGAGGCGCTCATGTTCAGCCTCGGTGACGATCGCGGGCCACGCGGCCGTGCCGACGACGCGGCCACGGTGGGAGCGAAGTCCAGCGATGCGAGCCGAGCGCAACATCCGCCGGAGCGGCGTCGGATCCCACTTCTTGCCTGCGGGCGTCCTGATGCCGGCGTCGTTGAATCGGCGCACGATCGCCCGTAGGGGTTCACCAGCCAGCACCGATGCCGCAGCATCGCGGATGAGGTCGGCCTCATCGGGTTCGATCGTGAGGCCGCCGACGGTGTAGCCGAACGGCCGGCGCCCTCCCCCGTTGGGACGCCCCTTCTCTGCGCCCTCCTCCTTCGCCCGACGGACGCGCAACGACGTGTCGTCGGAGGAGGATTGCGCCAGGGATGCGAGCAGGTGCAGCACGGTCTTACCCATCGGCGATGAGTCCACCGGATCGTTCAACGATTCCAGGAACGCGCCGTGATCCTCCAGGAGGTCGTCGACGCGCACCATCTCGCGTCGCTGCCGCATCAGCCGATCGAGCTTCCACACGAGGATGCCGTCGAGCTCGCCCGCCTCCACGCCGGCCAACATCCGCTCGTACTGCGGTCGGCGAACGCTGCGGCTCCACGCCGATGCGTCCGTGTCGGCGTACACACCGGCCACCCGCCAGCCACGTTGCTTGGCGAGCTTGCGGCAGTCGGCCTCCTGGCGCTTGGTGCTGGTCGAGCCGTCCCGATCGACGGACAGGCGGACGTAGATCCCGACGCGGGTTCCTCGTGGACTGTTCATGGGCGATAGAGTGACGTTCGTTGTCACCATGGCTGCTCCTTCGGATGGAACGAGTTCGTCGGTCCGGGAGACTCCTTCCTGGGGGATGCCGCGACACTACCCCGAGCCTGCGACACCCCTGTGCGAGACTTCACCGGGTGGAACCCGACGGACGTGCTCCCACGCTGATCCCGCTGGGCGACGCCATCACGGCGATCGACACGATCATGACCGGCGAGCCCGAGCTGAACGCCGTCTACCTGGTGGCGGCCTCCGAACCGACGCTGGTGGAAGCCGGCCCCGGAGCCGACCACGAGGTCATCGTGGACGCGCTCGCCCAGCTCGGTCTCGGGGCGGAAGATCTGGCGCACATCGTCCTCACGCACATCCATCTCGACCACGCCGGCGGAGCAGGCGCGTTGAGCCTCACCTATCCGCGGGCCACCGTCTGGGCCCACGAGCGAGGCGTGCCACACCTGCGCGACCCCACCAGGCTGGTCGCCTCCACCGCCAGAACGTACGGAGAGGAGCGGATGGAAGCCTTCTACGGCACGACGATCCCGGTCGCGCCTGACCGCCTTCGGGCCGTCGAGGACGGTGACACGATCAGCCTGGGAGACAAGACACTCGAGGTCCTCGCCACCCCCGGGCACGCATCGCACCACGTGGCGCTCTGCGAGGGAGCGAGCGGTGCCATCTTCACTGGCGAGGCGATCGGCTCGCACCTGCCCTGGGCGGACGCCTATCGTCCGGCGCTCCCGCCACCCGAGGTCGACGTGGAGCTGGCGCTCGGGAGCATCGCTCGCATCCGCGGACGCTCACCCACCACCCTGCTGACCTCCCACTTCGGCGTGGTCGACGACCCCGCGGAAGGATGCGATCGAGCGGCACAACGCATCCGCGACTGGTCCGACACGGTTCGGCGTGCCCTGAGCAGCGACCCGCAGATGCAGGCCGCCGACCTCACCCAGATCCTGCGTGCGCAGGCCGGACGTGAGTTCGAAACCGACAGCGGCGAGGCGATCGACTTGGCGCGGTACGACGCGCTGGGGTCCATCGGGATGAACGCATCCGGGCTCAGTCGCTATTGGCGCAAACGATGGGAACGCGAGACCGAAGGTCCGGACGCCCCGACCGGGGGCGCCGGCCCGCCCGGCTAGCTCAGGGCGGCCAGTCGTTCCGCCGCATCGAACGCGCCGGCGTCGTGGCGCATCACCTTTCGGAACTCGGTGGCCGCCTCATCACGGCGGCCCGCCTTCGCCAAGATGTCGCCCCGCACGTACCAGAGCCGGAGCGTGTACGGCTCCGCCACATCATCGCGGGTCCTGGCGCGACCCAGGAAGGCGAGCGCTTCGGCGAATCGACCTTGATCGGCGAGCGCCGACGCGGCCACGATGACGGCTTCGGCTTTGGCGTCGTTGGACACCTTGGCGTGCAGGGCTTCCTCTGCCAGGGGCACGGCTTCCGCCGGCTTGCCGACCGCGCGCAGGCAGTCGGCGATCACGTGGTTCTGGTCGGCCCGGCCCGACATGCGACGGTACGCCTTCAGCTCCGTGAGCGCCTCGGGCCAGCGTTCCTGTCCGTAGAGCGCCAATCCCAGCACCTCCCGGACCGAGGCCGATCTGGGCGAGAGCTGCTTGGCCTTGGTGGCCTCGGCGACGGCCGCGCCCGGATCGCCGCGCTCCAGCAGCTCCACCGCGCGAGACAGGCGTGAGACGGCGTCGCGAACCTGGGTCGGCTTGGTCGAGCGTTGGAGCTCGTCCACGACGTCGCGGGGCAGATCCGACGTGGGTCCGCGGCGAGGTCGAGACTTGCCGCCGGGGCGAGGGGTGAGGGCTTTGGGCATCCTGCTCCAGCCTAGTGAAAGAAGAACGGGCCGCCCGGAGGCGGCCCGTTCTCACGATGTCCCGGCGGCGACCTACTCTCCCACCAAGTCTCCCTGGCAGTACCATCGGCGCTGGAGGGCTTCACTTCCGGGTTCGGGATGGGACCGGGTGTTTCCCCTCCGCTATGACCACCGAAACGGCGGTTCTCATGACGGATCTCCCTTGAGGAGACCCATCAGAGAAGCTCTGAGGGTGCGAGCTCCGAGTCACCTCGGAACCACGATAGCGAGCGCGAGCGAAAGTCAAGTCCTCGGCCTATTAGTACCGGTCAGCTCCACACGTTGCCGTGCTTCCACTTCCGGCCTATCAACCTGGTGGTCTGCCAGGGGCCTTACCCGGTTGTCCCGGTGAGAGATCTCATCTCGAGGTGGGCTTCGCACTTAGATGCTTTCAGCGCTTATCCCTTCCGAACGTGGCCAACCAGCCGTGCCGCTGGCGCGACAACTGGCACACCAGAGGTTCGTCCACCCCGGTCCTCTCGTACTAGGGGTAGCTCCTCTCAGATCTCTTGCGCCCACAGCGGATAGGGACCGAACTGTCTCACGACGTTCTAAACCCAGCTCGCGTGCCTCTTTAACGGGCGAACAGCCCGACCCTTGGGACCTGCTCCAGCCCCAGGATGAGACGAGCCGACATCGAGGTGCCAAACCCTGCCGTCGATATGGACTCTTGGGCAGGATCAGCCTGTTATCCCCGGGGTACCTTTTAGCCGTTTAGCGACGACCCTTCCACACGGAAGTCGTCGGATCACTAGGCCCAGCTTTCGCTCCTGCTCGACCCGTCGGTCTCACAGTCAAGCTCCCTTGTGCCCTTGCACTCAACGTCTGATTGCCAACCAGACTGAGGGAACCTTTGGGCGCCTCCGTTACTCTTTAGGAGGCAACCGCCCCAGTTAAACTGCCCACCAGACGCTGTCCCCGACCCGGATCACGGGCCTGGGTTAGAGTCCCAACAAATGAAGGGTGGTATTTCAAGGTTGGCTCCACCTCGGCCGAAACCGTGGCTTCAAAGCCTCCCACCTATCCTACGCAACACATGCCAAAACCCAACATCAAGCTGCAGTAAAGGTCCCGGGGTCTTTCCGTCCTGCTGCGGGTAACGAGCATCTTTACTCGTATTGCAATTTCGCCGAGTCCCTGGTTGAGACAGTGCCCAAGTCGTTACGCCATTCGTGCAGGTCGGAACTTACCCGACAAGGAATTTCGCTACCTTAGGACCCTTATAGTTAGGGCCGCCGTTTACTGGCGCTTAGGTTCAGAGCTTCGACCCCGAAGGATCTAACCCCTCCCCTTGACGTTCCAGCACCGGGCAGGCGTCAGTCCGTATACGTCGTCTTGCGACTTTGCACGGACCTGTGTTTTTAGTAAACAGTCGCTTGGGCCTGGTTTGTGCCACCCCTTCGAGCTCAGGACGCGAAGTCCTTCACCCTAGCGGGGTCATCCTTATCCCGAAGTTACGGATGCAATTTGCCGAGTTCCTTAACCAGGGTTCTCTCGATCGCCTTCGTATGCTCTACGTGCCCACCTGTGTCGGTTTGGGGTACGGGCACCTCATCAGCTCGCTAGAGGATTTTCTCGGCAGCATGGGATCACTCGCTTCACCTTGAACGGTTCGGCATCGTGCCTCAGGGTTGATGATCTCCTGGATTTCCCTGGGAGATCCCCCTAAACACTTGCCCCAGGACAACCATCGCCTGGGTCGAGCTACCCTTCTGCGTCCCCCCTTCGCTGGCCTAGTACCGAGTGGGTCGGTAGCCCCCGAAGGGGTTCCCTTAGCGACTCGGATTCGGCCTGGGCGCGGATGAGGTGGTACTGGAATATCAACCAGTCGTCCATCGCCTACGTCTCTCGACCTCGGCTTAGGTCCCGACTAACCCTGGGCGGATGAACCTTCCCCAGGAACCCTTGGGCATTCGGCGGACGGGCTCCTCCCCCGTCTTTCGCTACTCATGCCGGCATTCTCACTTCTGACGCATCCACGGCTGGGTTACCCCGCCGCTTCACTCGCGTCAGAACGCTCCCCTACCGATCCTTCGACCTGGACCCGGGCGGCCTCCCGCCAGGGCCGAGTCATATGAAGGATCTCGCAGCTTCGGTGTCATGCTTGAGCCCCGTTACATCGTCGGCGCGGGAACACTTGACCAGTGAGCTATTACGCACTCTTTCAAGGGTGGCTGCTTCTAAGCCAACCTCCTGGTTGTCTGTGCACTCCCACATCCTTACCCACTGAGCATGAACTTAGGGACCTTAGCTGGCGATCTGGGTTGTTTCCCTCTCGGACACGGAGCTTAGCCCCCGCGCCCTCACTCCCGGGCTCTGGTGTTACGGCATTCGGAGTTTGACTGAGGTCGGTAAGCTTGTAGGCCCCCTAGCCCAATCAGTGCTCTACCTCCGTAACAGAACGCCCGAGGCTGCCCCTAAAGGCATTTCGGGGAGAACCAGCTATCACCGAGTTTGATTGGCCTTTCACCCCTACCCACAGGTCATCCCCCAGGTTTTCAACCCTGGTGGGTTCGGTCCTCCACGAGGTCTTACCCTCGCTTCAACCTGCCCATGGGTAGATCACTCGGCTTCGGGTCTAGGGCATGCGACTGTTCGCCTTATTCGGACTCGCTTTCGCTTCGGCTTCCCGAGAACGGTTAACCTCGCCGCATACCGCTAACTCGCCGGCTCATTCTTCAAAAGGCACGCCGTCACCCGCCACTGGTTGCCCAGCGACAAGCTCCGACTGCTTGTAGGCTCACGGTTTCAGGTGCTATTTCACTCCCCTCCCGGGGTACTTTTCACCTTTCCCTCACGGTACTGGTTCACTATCGGTCGTCAGGTAGTGCTGAGCCTTAGGGGGTGGTCCCCCCAGATTCGTACGGGATTTCAGGGGTCCCGTACTACTCGGGATGTCCACAAGGAGGCAGATCACGTTTCGCCTACAGGGCTGTTACCTTCTGTGGCGGCCCTTTCCATGGCCTTCGACTACGTGCCTGCTTTGTAACTCCTTGGACCCTCCGATGGGGGTCCCTGTGGATCCCACGACCCCGACCAGGCAACGACATCGGTCTATGACACCTGATCGGTTTAGGCTGATCCCCGTTCGCTCGCCACTACTAGGGGAGTCGCGGTTGCTTTCTCTTCCTCGCCCTACTGAGATGTTTCACTTCGAGCGGTTCCCTCCACATGCCCTATGTGTTCAGGCATGGGTGACCGGGCATGACCCCGGCCGGGTTTCCCCATTCGGACACCTGCGGATCAATGCTTTCTCGGCAGCTCCCCGCAGCTTTTCGCAGCCAGACGCGTCCTTCATCGGCTCCTGACGCCAAGGCATCCACCGTAAGCCCTTCATAACTTGACTGTAGATGCTCGCGCTCGCTATCGAGTTCTCAAGGTGCTCGAGGGCTCGCACCCTCAAAGCTGAACAGTGCGTGCCCGCCGGTCTCATGGTGGATCTCGACACGTTCCACTTCCCCTCTCGGGGACGTACTAGTGAAGAGATCCGCCGGCGATACCGACGGGCGGCCAGTGCTATCGACCTGGAGTCTCCCGGGATGCAGCGCGTGGATCGGATGTCCTCGCGCACCGGTTTGCCAAAGGCTCCTTAGAAAGGAGGTGATCCAGCCGCAGCTTCCGCTACGGCTACCTTGTTACGACTTCACCCCAATCGCGAGCCCCACCTTCGACGGCTCCCCCCTTACGGTTAGGCCACCGGCTTCGGGTGTTGCCCACTTTCGTGGTGTGACGGGCGGTGTGTACAAGGCCCGGGAACGTATTCACCGCAGCAATGCTGATCTGCGATTACTAGCGACTCCGACTTCACGAGGTCGAGTTGCAGACCTCGATCCGAACTGAGCGCGACTTTTTGGGATTCGCTCCCCCTTACGGGATCGCAACCCTCTGTATCGCGCATTGTAGCATGCGTGCAGCCCTGGGTATAAGGGGCATGCTGACTTGACGTCATCCCCACCTTCCTCCGGTTTGGCACCGGCAGTCTCCCTAGAGTTCCCGACTTCACTCGCTGGCAACTAAGGACAGGGGTTGCGCTCGTTGCGCCACTTAAGGCAACACCTCACGGCACGAGCTGACGACAGCCATGCACCACCTGTGCAGGCTCCGAAGAGCGCCGTCTTTCAACGGTTTCACCCTGCATGTCAAACCCAGGTAAGGTTCTTCGCGTTGCATCGAATTAAGCCGCATGCTCCGCCGCTTGTGCGGGCCCCCGTCAATTCCTTTGAGTTTTAGCCTTGCGGCCGTACTCCCCAGGCGGGGTGCTTAATGCGTTAGCTTCGGCACGGACGGGGTCGATTTCCGCCCACACCTAGCACCCAACGTTTACGGCTAGGACTACCAGGGTATCTAATCCTGTTTGCTCCCCTAGCTTTCGCGCCTCAGCGTCAGGTAAGGCCCAGAGATCCGCCTTCGCCACCGGTGTTCCTCCTGATATCTGCGCATTTCACCGCTACACCAGGAATTCCGATCTCCCCTACCTACCTCTAGTCCGACAGTATCGGATGCACGCACGAGGTTGAGCCTCGTGTTTTCACATCCGACTTACCGAACCGCCTACGCGCGCTTTACGCCCAATGAATCCGGACAACGCTCGTCCCCTACGTCTTACCGCGGCTGCTGGCACGTAGTTAGCCGGGACTTCTTCTGCAGGTACCGTCACTTGCGCTTCTTCCCTGCCGAAAGGGGTTTACAACCCGAAGGCATTCATCCCCCACGCGGCGTCGCTGCATCAGGCTTGCGCCCATTGTGCAAGATTCCCCACTGCTGCCTCCCGTAGGAGTCTGGACCGTATCTCAGTTCCAGTGTGGCTGGTCGTCCTCTCAGACCAGCTACCCGTCGTCGCCTTGGTGAGCCGTTACCTCGCCAACAAGCTGATAGGCCGCGGGCCCATCCCAGACCGTCGGAGCTTTCCCGGTCAGACGATGTCGTCCGATCGGAGTATCCGGTATTAGCCCCGGTTTCCCGGAGTTATCCCAGAGTCTGGGGCAGGTTGCCCACGTGTTACGCACCCGTTCGCCACTGATCCCCGGGCCGAAGCCCGGTTCACCGTTCGACTTGCATGTGTTAAGCACGCCGCCAGCGTTCGTCCTGAGCCAGGATCAAACTCTCCGTAGAGAAATGAGATCCCCTCGCCCGAAGGCTCGGGGGTTCATATCTGTGTTGGAGTTCAGCCGGCAGTGACAGGCACTGCCCCTGACCGGCCTTCGGTGATCCCGCCCGTGTATGTCCGGACGGTTTCAGTACTACTCTCGTCTCGTGAGGGCACGGCGAACCGGCCCCACGTGACGGGGTATAAAGCACTGGCTGTTACACACTGTTCAGTTCTCAAGGTGCGAGATCGGCGGGAAGCGTCTCGCGGGCGTGGTCACAGACCAGCTTGCAAAGAGCTCGGCGCCGACCGCTTATGGTAGCAGCCTCGGAGTCCCCGTCAACTCGACGTCACACGAGGCGTACGAAACGCCGTCGGCCGATCTGCAAGACCTTGCCGCGCAGCGCTTCCGCGGCGAACGTGGCGTCGGGGTCGGTCAGGGCCTCCCCGTCGAGCCGAACACCGCCCTGCTGAACACTGCGTCGTGCCTCGCCGTTGGACGAGGCCAGGCCAACCCCCACGAGGAGCTTGGGCAGCCAGACGGTCCCGTCCTCGGCCGTCCACGAGGACTCGACCGCTGCTTCGGGAACGTCCTCGGGGACCCGATGCGACTTGTGAACCAGGTCGAACCGCGCTTCGGCCTGCTGGGCCGCCTCGGGGCCGTGGTAGAGCTCCACCACCGCCTGAGCCATCCGACGCTTCTGCTCGTTCGGGTGAAGCGACCCATCCGCCAGCCCGGCCTCGATCCGGTCGCACTCCTCGGGCTCGATGGCTGTGCAGAGCCGCAGGTAGCGGACGATCAGCCCATCTGGGAGCGACATCAGCTTGCCGAACTGCTCTTCGGGAGGCTCCGCGATGCCGATGTAGTTGCCCAGTGACTGGCTCATCTTCTGGATGCCGTCGAGCCCCTCCAGCAAGGGTGTGGTGATGGCCACCTGCGGATCGAGCCCTCGATCGCGCTGCAGCTCGCGCCCCACCAACAGGTTGAAGAGCTGATCGGTCCCGCCCAGCTCGACGTCGGCGTTGACCGCCACGGAGTCGTAGCCCTGCAGCAATGGGTACATGAACTCCATCAGCGAGATCGGGCGGTTCTCGGCGTAGCGCTTCGCGAAGTCATCACGCTCCAGCATCCGAGCCACCGTCGTTGAGGCGGTGAGCGCCAGGATGTCCTCCATGCCCATCGGCTCGAGCCATTCCGAGTTCCGGCGGATCTCGAGCCGATCTTCGCTGAGGATGGTCCGGAACTGGTCGAGGAGCCGCTCGGCGTGCCCGTTCACCTCGTCCTTGGACAGCCGAGGCCGGGTCTCGGACTTGCCCGAGGGGTCGCCGACCCGCGCGGTGAAGTCACCGACGATCAACACCGCGGTGTGGCCCGCATCCTGGAACTGGCGCAGCTTCCGCAGGACCACGGCCCACCCGAGGGTGACGGCCGGAGCCGTTGGGTCCAGTCCCAGCTTGACCCTGAGCGGGCGGCCGAGAGCCAGTTTCTCACCGAAAGCATCCTGGGGCACCACGTCGGCGGCGTCACGAACGAGCGCGGCCAGGTCGTCGGGGCCCATCGCGCCGGATGCTACCAGTGGCGCTGCAGGCCAGGGGTATGCTCGGCGGCGTGAGGGATCGCCGCCTCTTCCCCGCCGGCGCCTGTGTCGTGCTGCTCGTCTTCACGCTGGCAGCGTGCAGCCTGCCGCACCTGGACGACTACGACCCGCTGCCGCTGGCCCAGACGTCGTTCCTGTTCGCCGGAGACGGTTCCTTGATCACGCCGCTGCATGCCACGGAGGATCGCGTGGTGCTTCGGCGCAACCAGATGTCGCCGTTCGTGCGTGACGCCGCGGTCGCGATCGAAGACCGCCGCTTCTACCTCCACCACGGGTTCGACGGCCGGGCGATCGCACGCGCCTTCGCCGTCAACGCCGCCGAAGGAGAGGTCGTCGAAGGCGGCTCCACCATCACCCAGCAGCTCGTCAAGGTCCTGTACGTCGGCAACGCCGACACGTTGAGGCGCAAGATCGACGAGGCGGCCCTCGCGTGGCAGCTCGAGGACCGGTTCACTAAGGACCAGATCCTGACCCGCTACCTCAACACCGTCTACTTCGGCGAGGGCGCCTACGGCGTGCAGGCTGCCGCCCGCACGTACTTCTCGATCGACGCGAAACAACTCTCGCTGGGTCAGTCAGCGCTGCTGGCCGGACTCATCACCGCCCCCAACCACTTCGATCCCGCGATCCAACCCGAAGCGGCGTACGGCCGGCGGAACGTGGTCCTGCGTCTGATGCGTGAGCTGGCCATGATCGACGAGGCCGAGTACCGGCGGGGCGTGCGGGAGCCGATCGAGATCGACCGGCCGCCGTCCACGGAACGCTACCGCTACCCCTACTTCGTCGACTACTTCAAGGAGTGGTTCCTGGGCAACCCGGCGTTCGGGGAGACCCGCCAGGATCGCTACAAGCTGCTGTTCACCGGCGGGCTCCGCATCACGACCACGCTGGACCCCCGGCTCCAGAGCTACGCGGAAGAGGCCGTCCACAACCTCTTGAAGTACCCGGGTGATCCCGACGGCGCGATGACGGTGATCGACCCGCGGACCGGGTACGTCCGGGCGATGGTCGGGGGCGACGACGACGACTATTGGAAGGATTCCGACGGCGGCCGGGTGAACCTGGCGACCGGCAAGGGCGGCGCGGGGCGCCAGACCGGCTCGGCCTTCAAGCCCTACGCCCTGGTGGCGGCGTTGGAGAACGGGTACTCACCGTCGACGGTGTTCTCGGCGCCGGCCACGATCGACATCGCGCTCGACAGCGGCGCCATCTGGCACGTCACCAACGCCGAGGGCAGTGGGTACGGATCGATGACCCTGGAGAGCGCCACGATCAACTCGGTCAACACGGTGTACGCGCAGCTGATCCAGCAGCTCGGGCCCGACACGGTGGTGGAGACCGCCGAACGCATGGGCATGCGGTGCTGTTCGCGGGTCGCGGAGCCGTCCGAGCCGCTGTCTCCCTACCTGTCCGCGGTGCTCGGGACCAACGAGTCGAACACGCTGGAGATGTCGAGCGCTTACGGCACACTCGCCACGGGGGGCCAGCACGTGATGCCGGTCCCCGTCATCAGCGTCGAGGACGCCGACGGCACCGTGGTGTGGCAGGCGAGGCCGCGATCGGAGCAGGTCCTGGAGCCCCAGGTCGCGAAGGTGGCCAACGACATCCTGCAGGAGGTGGTGAGCTTCGGGACCGGCAGGGCCGCCATCATCGGGCGCCCGCAGATCGGCAAGACGGGCACCGCCGACACCCACACGAACGCGTGGTTCGTGGGTTCGATCCCTCAGCTCACCGCCGCGGTCTGGGTGGGGTTCCACGAGGGACTCATCCCCATGGAGCCGCCCCGGACCCGCATCACGGTGTTCGGCGGCACATGGCCGGCTCAGATCTGGCGGTTGTTCATGGTGCGCGCGGCGGCCGGGCTTCCGGTGCGGGACTTCCCGACCCCGGACGTGGGCTACACATCGGTGGCGGTGGACGTGACCCAGACCCCCTACTGCCTCCCCAACGCCTACACGCTGCCGCAGAACATCACCACCCTGGAGTTCATCGTGGGGACCGAACCCGTCCGAGCGTGCAAGTCGCCGACGAGCGTGCAGTCGGTGCCGATCCCGTCGGTGATCGGCATGACGCAGGAGACGGCCGAGGCCGCGCTCCTGGAAGCGGGCTTCTACGTGCAGACCATGACCGAGCCCTCGACCCAACCGCCGGGCTTCGTGATCTACCAATCACCGTCCGCCGGCACGTCGGCGCAGCAGACCAGCACGGTGCAGATCACGGTGGCGAAGGAGGTCGTCGACTCCCCGACGGTGGTCCCGGCCTCCCCCGAGACACGAACACGTTCCCCCGCTCCGTGAACCGCCACGGTCGATCGAGCCCGTCACTCACCCCGACCCGGATCCCGGTTCCGATCGCTTCGGGCCGCAACGGCGCCCCCACTTCGATCCAGACACCGGTGCCGCGCACCAGGTCGGTGCCGTCCAACTCGCGATCGACCGCCAGCGCCTTCGTCAGCTTGCCGGGCCCCGAGCACAGATCCGTGGCGAGGGTCCTGCCTCGGTGGGTGGCCATGCGTTCCAGTCCTTCGATGGGCTCGACGGCTCGCAGCAGCACCGCGCTGGCCTGGCCCCGTGGCCGGGTCACCGCGTTCATCATCCAGTGATTGCCGTAGGTGAAGTACACGTAGAGCCGGCCCGGAGGGCCGAACATCGTGTCATTGAACGCGGTCCTGCGACGGCTCCCGTGGCTCGCGGGGTCGCCGGGCTCGTAGGCCTCGGTCTCGACGATCCTGCCCGCCAGCCGCTCCCCGTCGGGCAGCCCTCGCACGAGCGTCCGGCCGAGCAGGTCCGGTGCCACCGCCACGGAGGGGCGTTCGTAGAACGAACGGGGCAGCCGTCGCCTGCTCAGGTGTTCGACCCTGTCGGCCGGCCCTTCCGCAGGAACCGCTCCAGCTTCGTGATGGGCCAGGTGTTGATGACGTCGTCCTTGGTGAGCCAGCCACGTTGTGCCGTGGCTACGCCGAACCGCATCACGTCGAGGTGTCCGACGGCGTGGGAGTCCGTATCGATCGAGAACTTCACGCCGTACCGACGCGCCCACAGCACATGCTCGTCGCGCAGGTCGAGCCGGTCCGGGTAGGCGTTGATCTCCAACGCGGTGCCGGTCCGGCCCGCGACTCGGAAGACCGCCTCCAGATCCAGGTCGACGGGGTCACGGTGGCCGATCTTGCGCGTCGTGAGGTGGCCGATGATGTTGACGCGCGGGTTCTCCATGGCGCGGATCACCCTTCGGGTCATCTCGTCCCGTGATTGTGCGAAGTGGGAGTGCACCGACGCCACGGTGAGATCGAAGCCCGAGAGGAAGTCTTGGTCCCAGTCGACGCCCCCGTCGGGACCGATGTTGAGCTCGGTGCCGTGGAGCAGGCGCATCTTCGGGTAGCTCGGTTGCAAGCGGGCCACCTGGAGCCGCTGCGCCAGCATCTTCTCGTCGGTCATGCGCTGCATGAACAGGTCCGGCGCGTGATCGGTGACCGCGTAGTAGGCGTATCGATGCTCGGCTGCCGCCTCCAGCATGCGCTCCAGCGTTGCCACGCCGTCGGTGAGGTTCGTATGCGTGTGCAGATCGCCTCGGATCTGCCGGAGCGTGACGAGATCGGGAAGCTCCCCCGCCAACCCCGCTTCGATCTCTCCGCGGTCCTCGCGCAAGGTCGGTTCGATGAACGGGAGCCCGAGGTGCTCGTACACCTCCTGCTCGGTCGCGGCGGCCAGCAGCGCTCCCGATCCCGCATCGAACAACCCGTACTCGTTGAGCTTGAGGCCCTGACGCACCGCCATCTCGCGGATGCGGATGTTGTGGGCCTTCGATCCGGTGAAGTAGATCATCGCCGCGCCCCAGGCCTCGAGCGGCACCACCCGCAGGTCGACCTGGAGCCCATCCCCGGTCAGGATCGATGTCTTCGTCTCGCCGCGCGCGACGACACGGTCGACCGCATCCAGCCCGGCGAACACCTCCATCACCGGCTCTCCATCGTCCGTCGCGACGAGCAGGTCGACGTCGCCGATCGTCTCGGTCATGCGGCGGAGCGACCCGGCGAAGGCAGCCCGTCGCACGCCGGGAACGACCTCGAGTCGTTCCAACAGACCGTCGGCCAGCTCCAGCGCCTCGCTCACCAGCACCCTGCCCCCGGACGTCCGCAGGCGCTCCGCGCCCCTGCGCACGCTCTCCTCGGTCTTGGCCGAGAACCCCTTCAACGATGCCAGCTGGCCGGCATCGGCTGCCGCGAGGAGCTGGTCCACCGAACCGATGCCCAGCTCCTCGTAGACAGCCATCGCCTTCTTCGGACCGAAGCCGGGGATCGCGGTCATCTCCCGCACCCCTGCCGGCACGCTCGCCCGGAGCTCCTCCAACTCGGGGAAGGTGCCCGACTCGAGGTAGTCGGTGATCTTGCCCGCGATCGACTTCCCCACGCCCGGGATCGCGAGGACGCCGGCGGCATCCATGCCCCCGACGTCGTCGGGATAGCCTCCGACCGCCCGAGCCGCCTTCTCGTAGGAACGTGGCTTGAACGGATCGTCGCCAACGATCGCGAGCAGGTCGGCGAACTCCTGGAGCGCAGCCGCCACCTGATCGTTGGTCCGTGGCACCGATCCTCCCGCGCTCAGGCCAGACCGAAGAGCCGGAGCAGCAATGCCTTCTGCGTGTGGAGCCGGTTCTCGGCTTGCTCCCAGACCGCCGAATGAGGACCGTCGATGACATCGGCGGCGATCTCCTGGCCGCGATGCGCGGGCAGGCAGTGCAGCACCATCACATCGTCGGTGGCCAGGTCCACGAGACGCTGGTTCAACTGGTAGGCGCTGAACACCAGCAGGCGCTCGTCCGTTTCGGCCTCCTGGCCCATGCTTGCCCAGACGTCCGTGTAGAGGACGTCGGCGCCGGTGGCTGCCACCACGGGATCATTGAGCACCACGACCGCGCCACCGTTCTCCGCGGCGATCTCCTCGGCGCGGTGCACCACCTGCGGGATGGGCTCGAAACCAGGTGGCGCGGCCACCCGGACCTGCATGCCGGTCTTGGCGCCGGCCAGCAGCAGGGAGTGCGCCACGTTGTTGCCATCGCCCAGATACGTGAGCGTGTGCCCCGCCGGACCGCCGATGCGCTCACGCACGGTGAGCAGGTCTGCCAGCGCCTGGCACGGATGTTCGAAGTCGCTCAGGGAGTTCACGACCGGGACGGTGGCGGCCTCGGCGAGGACTTCCAGTCGCTCCTGCTCGAACGTGCGCAGCACGATCGCATCCACGTATCGCGACAACACCCGTCCGGTGTCCTCGATCGTCTCGCCTCGTCCCAGCTGGAGGTCGTTCGCGCTCAGGACCACGGGGTGGCCACCCAGCTGGGCCACGGCGACCTCGAACGAGACACGCGTTCTGGTGGAGGGCTTCTCGAAGACGAGCGCCACCGACCGACCGGCGAGGCGCCCCTCGTAGACCTCGGAGCGCGCCTTCACGTCAGCCGCCAGATCGAGGAGCTCGATGAGCCCTTTCGGCGAGAGATCGTCGACCGAGAGGTAGTCGGGTCCCACGAGCCGGATTCTATCTGCTCGCCGCACGCCCGATGACCCGCGAGCTACGCGCTCAGCCCGTGCGGAGCTGAGCGCCGAAGCGGTCGGCGAGGCGGCTCGTCACCGCATGCACGAGCGGATCGGTCTCCTCGCCGGTGAGGGTCCGGTCCGGTGCCCGGAACTCCAGGGAGAAGGCCAGGCTCTTGGTGCCAGCCGGCAGGGTGCCTCCCTCGAACACGTCGAAGAGCACGCAGCGAGCGAGCAGTTCCCCGGCGGCATCCTGCAGCGCCTCCTGCACCGCTCCCGCCGGCGCGTCGTCCGGCACGACGAACGCCAGATCGCGGCGAACAGGGGGGAACCGAGGCACGTCATCGATCACGAAGTCGTGACCGGCGGCCCGCCGCATCGCGTCGACGTCCAGCTCGGCCAGCGCCACCCGGCCGGTGAGCTCGAGCGCTTCGGCGACACGCGGATGCAGCTCGCCCGCGACGCCGATCGGCTGTCCGTCCACCTCGACGGACGCCGAGCGCGCGGGATGGAACGGATCGCCGAGGGGCCCGCCCAGCGAGAGGCCATCAACCCCCAGCTCCACGCAGACGGCCTCGAGCACACCAGTGACGTCCAAGACGTCGTACACGCGATCGTCCGCCGCCCAGCCCTCGCCCACCGGCCCCGTCAGCACGAATGCCACCTGCTCGTGCTCGTCGACCGGATCCTGGGCACGGAAGACCGTACCCGTCTCGAAGATCGCGACGGCCTCCGAACCACGGGCTTGGTTCCGCGCCGCGGTGTGCAGCAGCCCCGGCAACAGCCGGGTGCGCAGGAACCGTTCGTCGGTCTGGAGCGGATTCGCGATCTCGATGGCGTCGTGCTCGTCCATGAGCGCCAGGTCCTCCTGCGAGGCGAACGACAACAGCCGCACCTCGCGCAGTCCCGCTCGAACGAACGCGTCGCGAAGTCGACGACGGAACGCAGCCTGTGGAGGTTCGCCGCCGGCCTGTCCCGCCGAGGGCACGGACGAGCCGATGCGGTCGTAGCCCTGCATGCGAGCGACCTCTTCGATCAGATCGACCTCGCGGTCGATGTCGACCCGGTACCCGGGCACGTCGACCTCGATCCAGTCCTGCCCCTCCTGGGACCGATGGATGAGCCGGAGCCGGTCGAAGACGGATCGGGCGTCGTCGCCGGTCACCTCGTAGCCGAGCAGATGGGTGGCCCGCGACGGGCGCATCCTGACCCGGGGACGATCGGGAGGCTCGCCGCTCCGCGTCACGCCCGACAGCACCGTTCCTCCGGCCCACTCAGCGATCAGGCGGGCCCCTCTCTGCGCGCCGCGTTCCAGTCCTTCCGGGTCGGTGCCGCGTTCGAAGCGATGGGATGCCTCGCTGTGGAGATCGAGACGGCGCGCCGACCGCAGCACCCCCGTCCGCGTGAAGTAGGCGCTCTCCAACAGCACGTCCGAGGTGGCATCGGACACCTCGGACGTGGCTCCACCCATGACGCCGCCGATCGCCACCGGTCGCTCGAGGTCACAGATCAGCAGGTCCTCGGCGTTCAGCGTGCGCTCGACGTCGTCCAGGGTCACGATCCGCTCGCCGTCGGCGGCATGGCGCACGACGATGCCCGGCCCGGCCAGGCGATCCATGTCGAAGGCGTGCAGCGGTTGGCCGAGCTCGAGCATCGCGTAGTTGGTCGCATCGACCACCGCCGAGACCGACCGCATCCCCGACGCCGTGAGTCGGGCCTGGATGCGCAACGGGCTCCTGCTTGACGCATCGACGCCCCGGATGATCTTGGCCACGTACTCGGGGCAGGCCTCGGGGGCCTCGAGCTTCACCGAGGCCGCCGATGCAGCGTCTTCGTCGCTCTCGTCGATCGCGAGCTCGGGCTCGAGCAGCGGCACACCCGTCGCAGCCGCGACCTCCCTGGCCACACCGAACACGCTCAGGAAGTCGGGCCGGTTCGGCTCCACCTCGATGTCGAACACCGCGTCGTCCAGACCCAAGACGGCCCTGACGTCGTCTCCGACCTCGAGCCCCTCGCGATCGTCGAACACCAGGATGCCCTCATGGATGTCGGCGATGTGCAGCTCGCGCAACGAGCACAGCATGCCGTTGGAGACGACCCCGCGAAGCGTCCGCCGCGCGAGCGGCTCCGGCAGGTCCGGCACGCGCGAGCCCGGCTTCGCCCACGGCACCAGGTCACCGGCGGCGAAGTTGCGGACCCCGGCGCACACGGTTTGCTCCCCGGTCCCATCGTCGATCCTGGCCACGCACAGGTGATCGGAGTCGGGATGGTCAGACACGTCGATGACCCGGGCAACGGTCACCCCGTCTAGACCGTCCCAAGGCCCGAGGATGCCCTCGACTTTGACCCCGCGCTGGGTGATGAGCTCGGCGAGCTCGGGCGCGGGCAGGTCGGTGGGCGCGAACTCGCGCAACCACGACAGCACGATCCTCATGTCACGCCCTCGAACTGGGCCAGGAACCGGATGTCGTTGTCGATCAGCATGCGGATGTCAGGGATCGCGTATCGCAACAACGCGATCCGCTCGATCCCGATGCCGAAGGCGAACCCGGTGTAACGCTCGCTGTCGTACCCGCAGTTCTCCAACACCTTCGGGTGCACCATGCCCGAACCCAACAGCTCGATCCAGCCGTTGCCGCACACGTTGCACCCCACGCCCTCGCACTTGAAGCACGAGACGCCGACCTCGGCGCCCGGTTCCACGAATGGGAAGTACGCCGGGCCCAGCCGCACCCGCCGGGTCTGGCCGAAGAGCGCCTTCGCCATCGCCTCGAGCATGCCCTTCAGGTGAGCGAACGTGATCCCCTCGTCCACCACTAACCCCTCCACCTGATGGAAGACGGGAAGGTGGGTCGGATCCGGCGTTTCCCGCCGGTAGACCCGGCCCGGTGCGATGACGTAGACCGGCGGCGGCTGGGACTCCATCGTGCGGATCTGCACCGAGGACGTCTCGGTGCGAAGGACCAGATCGGGCCGGCCCACGATCGCGGGGTAGATCGTGTCCTTCACCGTGCGAGCGGGGTGGTCGGGCGGGATGTTGAGGGCCTCGAAGTTGTGCCATTCGTCCTCGATCTCGGGGCCCTCCACCACCCGGAAGCCCAGGCTCACGAACACGTCGACCACCTGACGCTCCACGATCGTGAGCGGGTGATAGGAGCCGATGCGCGGCCGCCGACCCGGCAGGGACAGGTCGACACGGTCGGCGTCCAGGAGCGCCGCTTCGGCGATGACCCGCAACGCCTGCCTGCGCTCCTCCAGCGCTGCCTGCAAGGCGTCCCGAACCTGGTTGGAGAGCGCGCCGACGGTCCGCTTGCCCTCATCGTCGAGGGTCCGGAGCTGGCCTTGCGCCCTGCCGAACGAGGACTTCTTGCCCATGATCTCCACCTGCGCCGCCTCGAGCTGTTCGAGGCTGCTCGCCTGGGAGAACGCGGCCAGGCCGCGTGCCCGTTCGGCTTCGAACGTGCGACTGAGCTCGTCGGCATCCATCAGGCTGCCGAGTCTACAAAGCGACCGGAAGCGAGAGATGGAACGACAGGGTCCCCCGGTCCATCGCCCCCCACACGCGCCCCCCACAGAACTCCGCCACACCACGGGTCACGAACAGCCCGATCTTGCTCCCCCCGCCCTGGCCCGGACGTCGCGGGATGAACAGCGCCTCGACGTCCTCGGAAGCGAGATCCGCACCGGCGCGCGATGCGACGACGCGCAGGTCGTCCCCTTCGCGCGTCGCTCCGATCAACACCGGACCCTCGTGCGCCCACCAGACCAACGATTCGATGAACGACAGCAGCGCGGTCTTGAGCCGCGCGGGATCCACGAACACCGTCAGCGGCCGGCCCGTCCACTCGATCGGCGGATGATCGGGATCGCGGCGTTGCGCGTCGGCGATCGAGAGCACCAGCGCCGGCACATCCACCTGCTCGGCGAAGATCTCGAGGTTGCCCGCCACGACCCGCGCCGAATCCACTAGCTGACGCACGATGGTGTCCATACGATCGGCATCGTGCACGATCCCCTGCAGCATCACGGCACGCTGCGCCTCGCTCATGATGTCCCAACGCTTCTCGAGTGCGTATCCGAACCCCTTCATCGCGGTGAGCGGCGAGCGGATATCGTGCGCCGCTGCCGCGATGATGCTCTCGAGCGCCTCGCCCTCACGAAGGCGGCGTCGCTGCCACTCGAACAAGCAGACGGTCGCTGCGGCGGCGAGGTTCAGCGATTCCGCCCGGCCGGTGTGCGGGACGCGCACGGTCGAGTCGGCCGACGCGATCACCTCGGGCGGTAAGCCGTGCGCCTCGTTGCCGAACACGAACGCGATCGGACCGGTCAGGTCGGCCCGGTACAGGTCGTCGGTGCCGTCGGCCGTCATCGCGACGACGCGATGTCCGCGCGCACTGACCTGCTCGATCGCTGCAGCGGTGTCGATGCCTCGAACCACCGGCACGTGGAAGACCGAGCCCGCCGACGACCGAACCGCCTTCGGGTTGTAGACATCGACCGACGACGAGGTGAACACCACGGCGCCCGCGCCGGCGGCGGCTGCCGAGCGCACCACGGTGCCTGCGTTCCCCGGATCTCGAACCTCGTGCAGGATGGCGAGGCACGGCCCTACTTCGATGCGATCGAGCCCCACGTCGAGGAAGGATGCGACGCCTACCAGACCCTGCGGGGTCACGGTGGAGGTGATGGCGCCGATGGCGTCCGGACCGACCAGCATCACGTCGACGCCCTGTTGACGAGCCTGAACCGCGAGCGGATCCATCTCGTCGAGCGTGAAGAGCAGGTCGAGCGCACCCGCAGATGCCAGCGCCTCTCGAACCGCTTGGGCGCCTTCCACCAGGAAGTGGCGCTCTTGGTCGCGGAACGCCCGCTTCTTCAGCTTGGCGGCGGCCGCGACCTTCGGGTTCTTGGGTGAGGTGAGCACGCGACCCCCAGCTCCGAGGGTCCGCGCGGTCAGGCTGCCGGCTGTGCGGACTTCGCCCGCTCGACCAGCGACGCGAACGCCGAGGGGTCGTTGACGGCCATGTCGGCCAGGATCTTGCGATCGACCTCGATGCCGGCGACCTTCAATCCGTTCATGAACCGGGAGTAGGACATGCCGTGCGGGCGGACCGCCGCATTGATGCGAGCGATCCACAACCGGCGGAATTGCGCCTTGCGGTCACGCCGGTCACGGTAGGCGTACATGCCCGAGTGCATGACCTGTTCCTTGGCGGCGCGGTACCGCTTGCGGCGGGTCCCCGTGTATCCCTTGGCCTTGGCAAGCGTCTCGCGACGCTTCTTCTTGGCATGGACCGAACCTTTGATCCTTGCCATGGCTCAGGCCTTCCCCAGGAGGCGCTTGATCTTCTTCTTCTCGGCCGTGACTTCGGACATGCCCTCGACGCGCCTGCGCTGGCCGCCGGACTTCTTGGTGAGCATGTGGTTGCCGGTGGCCTTGCGGTGCAGCACCTTCCCTTTCCGCGTCATGCGGAAGCGCTTGGTGGTGGCGCTGTGGCTCTTCATCTTCGGCATGGATCTATCCCTCGGTGTCGGATGCGGTGGCCTCGACGGGCTCTGCGTCGGGGGCCGACGGTGCTTGGTCGGTAGCTGCGGCCTCGGTAGCTGCGGCCTCGGTAGCTGCGGCTTCGGCCGCCTTGGCCATGGCCTCCACGTACTTCTTGTTGGGCGAGATGACCATGATCATGTTCCGGCCCTCTTGCTTGGGCATCGACTCGACGACGATGGTCTCACCCAGATCCTCGACGAGCCGGTCCAAGATCTTGCGTCCCAGCTCCGTGTGCGCCATCTCGCGGCCGCGGAACATGATCGTGATCTTGACCTTGTGGCCCCCGTTGAGGAAGCGCACGACGTGGCCCTTCTTGGTGGCGTAGTCGTGACGGTCGATCTTGGGGCGGAACTTGATCTCCTTCAGGCCGGTCCGCGACTGCTTCTTGCGGGCCTCCTTCTGGCGAACGTCGCGCTCGTACTTGAACTTGCCGTAGTCCATGATCCTGCACACGGGCGGATCGGCTTGCGGCGCGACTTCGACGAGGTCGAGGTCCAGGTCACCGGCCTGACGGAGCGCCTCGCGGGTGTCGACCACCCCGATCTGCTGGCCGTCGGCCCCCACCAGGCGAACCTGGGGAGAGCGGATCCGGTCGTTGATTCGCGGATCGGTCGAGACCCCGCATCACCTCCTGGTAGACGAATGAGCACCGGGCACACGCGATGCTTGGGCCCGGTGCTTCGTTGGACTCACGTGCTTCAGGCGGGGAGTATAGCTCACCAATCAGGCTCCAAGGGGCGACCGTACGCGTCCTCGAGCCGCTGGGTGTCGTCTTCGGTGGTGTAGCCGTAGGCGATCTCCAGGATCCGGCCTCGGCCCGGCGCATCGCACCGGATGCGATGGGTCTCCTCGGCCGGGATCATGAACTCCTCCCCCGCATGCGCCTGCACCACCTTGTTCCCGATCTCGATCGTGAGCCCCGGATCGAGCACCACCCACATCTCGTCGCGCATGCGATGGAAGTGGACACTCGTTTCCTGGCCGGGCTCGACGGTGATGACCCGCACCGACGACGGCTGGTTCAGCGAGTATGTCGCTACCTTGCCCCACGGCTTGTCCACGAGCATGGTCCGTTCACCTCCGGTCGTTCATCGCCCTTGCATCCGTTCGTTCGCCGACGCCGGCAGGGACTCCATCAACTCAGCCATCTCCAAGGCCGAGCGGGCCGCCTCCCACCCCTTGTTGCCGTGCGCGCCGCCTGCTCGAGACTCGGCCTGCGCCAGGTCCTCGGTGGCCATGACCTCGAAGATCGCCGGCACCCCGGTCTCGGATGCGACGCCGGCGATGCCACGGGCCGCCTCACCCGCCACCAACTCGAAGTGCGCGGTCTCGCCCCGCACCACGGCCCCCAGGCAGATGACGGCGTGGTAACGCCCGGTCCTGGCCATGCGTCCCGCGACCAAGGGGATCTCGAAGGCACCCGGCACCCACGCCACGTCGATGGCGCCGTCCTCGACCCCGTGCGAGCGCAACCCATCGACTGCGCCTTCGACCAGCTTGCTCGTCACGCCTTCGTTGAACCTGGACGCCACCACGGCGACGCGTTTGCCCGTGCCGTCGTACCCGCCGGCGAACGTGGTCACGCGTCAACCCGGCCCACGACGGTGTCGACCGACTTCTGCTCGACGGCCGGCTCCGGGACCATCTCCAGGTCGGATCCGGGCATGTCGAGCAGGTGCCCCATCTTCTCTCGCTTGGTGCGAAGGTATCCGATGTTCTCAGGGGTGGGCTCGACCTGCAGCGGGATGCGCTCCTCGATTGCCAATCCGTACCCCTCCAGCCCCGCCCGCTTGTCCGGGTTGTTCGTGAGCAGCCGCATCGTCGTGACACCGAGATCCACCAGGATCTGTGCACCGATGCCGTAGTCGCGCTGATCGGCGGGGAACCCCAGTTCCAGGTTCGCCTCCACCGTGTCCCGGCCCTGGTCCTGGAGCTCGTAGGCGCGGAGCTTGTGCGTCAGCCCGATCGCACGGCCCTCATGGCCCCTCACGTACAGGATCACTCCGCGGCCCTGCTCACCGATATGCCCCATGGCCGACTGCAGCTGCTGGCCGCAGTCGCATCGAAGCGACCCGAACACATCGCCCGTGAGGCACTCGGAGTGCACGCGGGTCAGCACACCCACCCCGTCACCGATCTCGCCGAGAACCAGCGCGATGTGGGTTCGCCCGTCGACCAAGCTCTCGTACGCATAGGAGCGCCACTCGCCCGAAGGGGTCGGGATCGTCGCTTCGGCGACCTTGGACACGAGCATCTCGCGCTTCCGGCGATACTCGATCATGTCGGCGATCGAGATGATCTTGAGGCCGTGCGTCCGTGCGAAACGCATCAGGTCGGGCAGGCGCGCCATGGTCCCGTCATCGTTCACGGTCTCGCACAGCACACCGGCCGGATACAGGCCGGCCAGACGGGCGAGGTCCACCGACGCCTCGGTGTGGCCGGCCCGCTTGAGAACCCCGCCCTCGCGGTAGCGCAACGGGAAGATGTGCCCGGGCCGCGATAGATCCCCCGGCGTCGTATCGGGATCGACGATCGCGCGGATCGTGGCCGCGCGATCGGCCGCGGAGATCCCGGTGCTGATGTTCCGCCGTGCGTCGATCGAAACGGTGAACGCCGTGCCGCGAAGATCCGTGTTCGCAGCGACCATCAATGGGATCTCCAGCTCGTCCAGGCGCTCCCCCAGCACCGGCATGCAGATCACCCCGCTCGAGTACCGGACGATGAACGCGATCGACTCAGGCGTGACCTTCTCCGCCGCAATGATCAGGTCGCCTTCGTTCTCCCGATCGGCGTCGTCGACCACGATCACGATGCGTCCCGCCCGGATCTCCTCCACCGCCTCCTCGACGGTGGCGAACCCCGGGCCGTCCGTATCGTCGATCTGCCTCACGCGTTCGCTCATCCGGATCGTCCTTCCCTCGAGGTTGCGAGCTGTCGCTCCACGTACTTCGCGATCATGTCGACTTCCAGGTTCACGGGGTGGCCCGGGGCGGCAACACCCAGGGTGGTGACCGCCAGGGTGTGTGGGATCAGTGCGACGGTGACGCCATCGCCGTGCACCTCTGCCACGGTGAGGCTGACCCCGTCGACGGTGATCGAACCCTTCTCGACGACGTACCGCACCAGGTCGGCGGGCATCTGGACCCGGACGCTCGCTCCCCCTGCGTCGTCCCGCTGTACGTCGGTGATGGTCCCTACCCCATCCACATGTCCTTGCACGATGTGGCCACCCAGCCGGGACGCGAGCGTTACGGGTCGCTCGAGGTTCACCGGATGACCCACGTCGAGCGAGGTGAGGCTGGTCCGCTCACTGGTTTCGGTGGAGAGGTCGAACGCCACCGAGTCGCCGTCGTTGGCGACGACCGTGAGGCAGACGCCGTTGACCGCCACGGACGCACCGATGTCGCTGTCGGTCGGCACGACCGAGCACTCCACTACGATCCGATGATCGTGCAGCGACCGGACCGAGCCGCGTTCTTCAACGATCCCGGTGAACATGAGCCTCCAATCGAAGATCGCTGCCGACGGCTTCGAACGAGTCGAACGACAGCTCGAGTGCATCGGTGATGGAGGCGACGCCCGCACCGGCGAGCACGCCGGGCGCAGTGGCGCCGCCGAAGAGCTTGGGCGCGACGTAGACGATCACGTCATCGACCAGCCCGTCTCGAACGAAGCTCCACGCCAGGGTCGGACCGCCTTCGACGAGCACGCCTTGCACATCGCGCTTGCCCAGCACCTCGAGCAGCGACGGCAGGGACACGGACCCTTCGGTGTCACGCTCCAGCACGAGGACGTCGGCGCCGGCATCGGTCCACTGCCGCATCCGATCCTCGGGTGCGGCATCGGTCGTGGCCACCATGGTCGGTGCCGAGGCGTCGAACACGGTGGCCGATGCGGCCACCCGGCCCGCGGTATCGACCACGATCCGAACGGGCGGCCGCGCGTGGGCGAACCGGCCGTCGCGCACCGTGAGGGCGGGATCGTCATCGATCACGGTGCCCGCTCCCACGATGACCGCGTCGGCCCACGCCCGCAGACGCTGGACGTCGGCGCGGGCGCGTGGGCCCGTCACCCATCGGGACGATCCATCCGACGCGGCCGTCTTGCCGTCCAGGCTGGACGCCATCTTCAGCGTCACGGTGGGCAACCCGGTCCTCACGTGACGCTCGAATGCACGGTTCAGCCGGCGCGACTCAC
The DNA here is from genome assembly GCA_963821935.1 of uncultured Actinomycetes bacterium. Classification (GTDB taxonomy): domain Bacteria; phylum Actinomycetota; class UBA4738; order UBA4738; family HRBIN12; genus JAOUEA01. The sequence continues at coordinate 62,153 of CAWGFM010000004.1, forward strand.
CGCGCAGGATGCCCGACTCGACGTCGATGCCGGCGGCACGGAGTTCGCCGAGCCCCGGTGCGTCGTCCCCCAGGTTGGGATCCGTGGCCGCGACCACGACCCGCGCGACACCGGCAGCGATCAACGCACTGGTGCAGGGCGGGGTGGCCCCCTGCCGGTTGCACGGTTCGAGCGTGCACACGACGGTGGCACCCCGCGCACGATCGCCGGCTTCGTCCAGGGCCATCGCCTCGGCGTGCGCGGTACCAGGACCCTCGTGCCATCCTTCGCCCAGGATCGCGCCGGTGGCATCATCCACGACGAGCGCGCCGACCATGGGGTTGTGTGATGCTCTGCCCCAGCCGTTCTCGGCCAGCTCGAGGGCGCGGCGCATCTGCGCGATCCTCGGGTCCTCCCCCACGTTCGTCGGGCCGGTATCGATGGCTCTGCCTCGCGGTCGGCCGAGGCGTGGTGGGTGGAAGCGGCAGGCGACCGACGACCCCCTACACGCGCATCACGCGCGCTGGCCGTCGTGTGCGCCGTTCCCTTCCATCCCGACTCTCACGGTCGGTTCCGGAATCTCACCGGATCCACCCACGACTGGCTGCCGAAGGGTCGCGGACTGTCACCGCCGGTGGGGAGTTGCACCCCGCCCCGGAAACGGTCGTTGTGTTGTCTCACCAGTATAAGGACACACCCCAGCCATCCGCCATCCGAGAGGGACCTTACGCCCCCTGGGAACCCACCCGCGCGGGACCGGAGACGTGGGCCAGCCACCCGGGAACCGGAGCAGTTGGGGGCTCAAGTAGCGAGCGCCAGCGAGCGATAGCCCCAGAGAGAGAGCTCTAGCTACTCCTCTGGTCGATCGCGTACGACGAGCCCTGGTCGCGCTTGGCGAACTGCTTCATCTCGGTGGCGACCGAGACCGCTTCGCCGTAGTGGGCGAACGCGCGGTTGGCGCTGCTCGCGATGCCGACACTGATCGCGACCAAGGGGATGTCCTGCATGACGCCCTTCCGATCCTCGATGCGCACGAACCCGCGATCCATATCCTCCGCGTCGTAGAAATCCACCAGCGCCTCGTCGAACTTCTCGGTGACGCGTTGGGCGACCGCCTCCGCCGTCTCCGGGTCCACCACCACCACGAAGTCGTCGCCGCCAACATGGCCGACGAACGAGTCGGCGCCGTCCTTCTCCACCACAGCGTCCTGGATGATCCGCGCCGTGGTCTGGATCAGTCGGTCGCCTCGAACGAACCCCTTCTGGTCGTTGTAGGCCTTGAAGTTGTCCAGGTCGCAGTACAGGACCGCGAACGGGTGCGCCTCCCGGACCTGACGTTCGATCTCTTCCTGGATGCGGATGTTGCCGGGCAGGCCCGTGAGCGGCGACAGGTTGCGCATCTCCTTGGCGCGGCGCAGGGTGCCCTTCACACGCGCGAGCAGTTCGATCGGATCGAACGGCTTGATGATGTAGTCGTCGGCGCCGGACTGCAGGCCCGTGACCTTGTCGGCGGACAACGCCTTGGCGGTGAGCATGATGATCGAGGTGTTGGCCGTCTGCGGGTTCTTCCGCAGTCGCTGCGCAACCTCGAAGCCGTCGATGCGCGGCATCATGACGTCGAGCAGCACCAGGTCTGGACGGACCTCGCCGGCACGTTCCAGCGCTTCCTCGCCGTCACCGGCGACGGATACGTCGTAGCCGGCCGAGCGCAGGTTCACCTCGACGAAGCGCGCGATGTCTGGATCGTCGTCGACCACCAGGATCGTCTCGGGCATGGCTAGGCGGCCTCTCCGCGAGCGATCGACGCGAGCGCAGCGGCGGTGGCGGCCGGTTCGGGGGTACCGAAGATGCCGCTGGCGGCGATCAGCACGGTGGCGCCGGCGTCCACGGCTGCCCTAGCGTTGTCCACCTTGACGCCGCCGTCGATCTCCAGTGCGACATCCAGCTCCCGACGATCGATCTCGGTGCGCATCTCGAGCAGACGTGGGTAGACCGCCGGGTCGAGCTGTTGTCCACTCCACCCCGGGCGGATGCTCATGAGCATCACATCGTCGACATGATCGAGCACCGGGAAGACGGCCTCGACGGGCGTCTCCATGTTCAGCGTGATCCCTACGCCCAGACCCGCGGCACGAGCCTTGGCGATCGCCGGGCCGGGTTCGACGACCGCTTCGTGGTGGAACGACACGATGTCGAGCCCTGCGTCGGCCAGCTCCTCGAAGAACGCCTCGGGTGCGTCCACCATGAGGTGGCCATGCAGGGTGCGCTCGGTGTACGGCCGTAATGAAGCCACCACGACCGTGCCCAAGGCGATCGGAGGTACGAAATGCCCGTCCATGATGTCGATGTGGATGACTTCGGCATGCTCCTGGACCAGCTTGACTTGGTCCGCCAAGCACGCCAGGTCGGCCGACAGGATCGATGCGGCGAGCTTGCCCACGCGGGCCATGGTACCGGGCGTCTCAGGCCCGCCGCGTGAACGCCGCGACGAACATGCCGTCGCTCCCGTGCTGGTGCGGCCACAGGCGGACCCGTGTGGCACGACCCTCGGGACCCTCGATCTCGACCGGCTCCAGGTCGGGTCGGTGCCGGACGATGGCCTCTGCGGCCGCATCCGTTTCGGCGCGAGGGAACGTGCACACGGAGTACACCAGTCGCCCGTTCGGGGCCAACAGGTCCACCACGGACGACGTCATGGCGACCTGAGCTCGGGCTAGCGAGCTGAGTTCTTCCTTCCTATTGCGCCACAACAGTTCCGGCCGTCTGCGCGCCGAACCGATCCCCGAGCACGGAGCATCAACCATGATGCGATCGAACGGCCCGCGCAGCGCCGGGTGGGCCGCATCCTGGACCAGGACGAGCGGGTGTTGACCAAGGCGCGTGGCGCCTCGCCGGATCAGCGGCACGCGTCCGGCCTGGAGGTCGGCGCCGACCACCAACCCGCTGGCGCCCACCAGGGCCGATGCGAACGCGGTCTTGCCGCCCGGCGCGGCGAAGGCATCCAACACTCGATCGCCCGGTTGCGGATCGAGGGCTCGAACGACGTACGCCGATGCCTGATCCTGGATGGCGAACCACCCGTCGGCGAACCCTGGGAACGCCGCAGGATCGCCGCCGTCCACGAGCAGACACGTGGGATCCAACGAGGCGGGCGTGGTGTCGCGCCCGTCGCGCTGCATCGCCTCGACGAATCCTTCGACCGACACCATGTCGGTGTTCACCCGAAGGCACAGGGGAGCGTGGGAGGCGAACGCCGACGCGGCAGGTTCCACCTCCTCGGCGGGCAACAGCCGGGCGAGCTCGTCCACGATCCACGTGGCAGCGCCGGTGCGGATGGCGACCTCGGCCGCGTCCCCACCCGCGGGCCAGGCGGGTGGTTCGGCGGCCAGCCTGCGAAGGACCGCGTTGACGAACCCGCGCTCACGATCGCGCGCCAGCCCCACGGTCTCCCCCACGGCAGCGTGCGCGGCGACGTCGGTGAACAGCACCTGATAGGCGCCGAGTCGCAGCACGCCGCGCGCACCGGGGCTCATGCGGGACACCGGCCGCGAGGCGACACGGTCCAACGCCCAGTCGATGGATCGAAGATGCCTGATCGTGCCGAACGACAGATCGGTGGCGAACGCCCGATCACGCACGTCGAGGTGGGACTTCCGCAGGGCCGCCGGCACGACGATCGTGGAATAGGCGCCCTCGTCCACCACCCTCCTGATGGCCTCCAGTGCCACCGTCCTCGCGGTCTGCCTCACTGGGCGGCTCCCGACCCCTCGGCCCCCAGCCGTTCACCGGGTGCGAACCTGGCCCCACGCGCCCACGCCTCGGCGGCCATGCGCTGCTTGCCGGCCGGCGACACCTCCAGGACCCGATAGAGGCCCTCGCGGGTGCCGACCAGGACACCGCCGCCCTGGGCATGCTCACCCACGATGACACCGGGGGCGCCTCCACCGGACGCCGGCTCGCCCCGGACGATCTTCAGCACACCGTCACGGAAGGTCGTGGTCGCCCCCGGGGTGGGTGACAGTGCCCGAACCCGCCGGTCGATCGCTGCCGCCGGCATCTCCCAGTCCACGAGGCGATCGGGCGCGGCGAGCTTCGGGGCATAGGTGATGCCTTGGGCAGGCTGATCCACAGGCACGAGCCGTCCTTCCTGCCATGCCCTGATCGTGGGACCGAGCATGCCGCCTCCCATCTCGGCCAGCCGCGACCCGAGCGATCCAGCATCGTCGGAAGCAGCGACCGTTTCCTCCGCTCGCGCCAGCACGGGACCGGTGTCGAGACCGCGGTCCATCTCGATGATGGTCACGCCGGCGGTCGCATCCCCCGATTCGATCGTGCGCTGCACGGGGCTCGCGCCACGCCATCGCGGCAGCAGCGAGAAGTGCAGGTTGGCGCACCCGGTCGTGGGCAGGTCCAGGACGTGGCCGGGCAGGAGCTCCCCGTAAGCCACGACCACGAGCACGTCGGGACGGGTGCGCCGCAAGGCTTCCCATCCTGGTCCATCGCCGACCGTCTCGACCTCGATCAGCGGCAGCTCGAGCCGGTGAGCCGCGCCCGCCACCGCGGTGGGCCGCAGACGCGACCCACGTCCCGCCGGCCTCGCGTCATGGGTCACGACGGCGACCGGCACCAGCGGATCATCGGCGTCGAGACTGGCCTCCAGCGCGATCACCGACCATGGGTCGTTCCCCAGGAAGACCGATCGAGGGGCGCTCACGGCGGCTCAGGCCTCGTCGCGGCGCAGCAGCCGTCGCTTCCTGGGCTCGTCCATGGCCAGCTCGATACGCCGGAGCTCCGCCATGACCTCGCGCCGGGCAGGCTCGTCCAGGTGATCGATGTAGAGCGCACCGTCCAGGTGATCGCTCTCATGCTGGAAGATCCGGGCCAGCAGCCCCTCGCCGGTCATCTCGTAGATGGCGCCGTCCACATCGTGGCCACGACACGTGATGACGGCGGAACGTGGGGTGGCGGAGAACGGACCGGGGATGGATAGACACCCCTCGTCCTCGGTCGTCCGACCGCTCGCGTCGAACAGCTCGGGGTTGGCCATGAACCTGGGGCCCGTCTGCCCGTCATCGAACACGAACGCGCGCACCGACAATCCCACCTGTGGCGCGGCCAGTCCCACGCCGGGAGCGTCGTACATCGTCTCCAGCATGTCGTCCCGCAACACGGCGAGCTTGCGATCGAACTCGGTGACGGGCTTGGCCGGCGTACGCAGCACGGGGTCGCCGAGCGTTCGGATGGGCATGATCACGCGCTGGCTCCCGGGTCGGTCGCGATCGCTTCGAGGCCTCGTCCGGTCACAGGTGGGGCTCGGCTTCGACGCGGGTGACGATCTCGCGAGCCGCGAGGTCGCGGACGACCTGTCCGAAGCCCGGCACCGAACCGGCATCGAGCGCGAGCAAGCATACCGTCTGGTCCCCGCTCACCGAGGTCAGCATCGTGACCGGCTCACACGCCGCCAGTGGCTCCGCCATACGGTCGTCGCCCGCCACCCGGAAGACCGCCGCGCCCACGGGGAACCCCGCCGCCGCGCGCCGGGCGCCCTCGTCGGCGTGGAAACGATCAGGGTTGCCCCGCACCAGCGCCTGCACCGCGGGATCGCCGACATGCGAGGACTGGACGATGGCGCTGCCAGAGGGCCTTGCCCATGCGATGGCCTCCATCCACGTCGTCACGGCTCGCTCCCTGGCGCCCAGGCCCGGCCTGCGCTCGGCGAGGTCGGCGTCGAGGATGGCCACCAGATCGAGCCCTCCACGCCCGAAGTCACGCACGTCGTCGGGGCCTCCTACGAGGATCTCGTCCTGGTCCGGCAGTCGAGGGGTATCGCCCGGTCCGAGCCGGCGGACGGGGGTCGAGGTCAAGCGGCCGGCCCACGCCTCGATGCGCTCGCGGCCACCTCGACGCAGGCCGAAGTCAGCCGCGCCGCAGACGCGGCATCGGCCCGGCGCCTCGCAGACCACGCAACGGATCGCTCCCTCCTCCGAGCGCAGCATGCCGCCGCACGTGGCGCAGGCCGCCGGACTGCCGCATGCCCTGCAGACGGCCGCGATGCCCGCACCCGGCAGCGGCGAGAACACGAACGCCCGGCGCGCGTGCTTGAGGGCACGCAGCAAACGTGGAGCGCGACCCTCCGGACCCGGGGCAACGATCTCGACGGGAGGCCATCGCCGTCCCGGCGGCGTCACCTGCGGCAGCCCGAGCGACGCAACCTCCATCGAAGGGCAGATGGACGAGAGCACCACCGCGCACCCCTGGATGCGGCCGCGCGCCAACGCGACGTCGCGCACGTGGTAGTAGGGGGCTCGGTCCTCGCGAAGGGCGGGGTGGGATTCGCGCGAAACCACCAGTAGCCCGAGCCGCGGAACGGGCGTGAACACGACAGGCCGAGTCCCGACCACCACGTCGAAGCGCCCGGCCTGCGCCTCGAGCCAGGTGCGGCACCGCAGACGCTTGGACCCTCCCAGCAGCGACCCACACCGGATGCCGAACGCCTCGTGCAGCGCGCGGGCAACACCCGGCACGGGGACGGCCTCCGGCACCACGACGACCGCGCGACGACCGGACGCCAGGCACCGGGAGACGAGATCCACGGTGGCGGCGGTCTCGTCCTCTGGAGCCGGGCGAACGACCACGGCAGCGCCATCCCCACTCGACAGCGCTTCATCGATGCGCTCGGCGCCCCGATACGCCGCGAGGATCTCGCCGCCGGCCCCGGGGTCCTCGACCGGTGAGGCAGGTGGCCTTGGCACGCCCTCCTCGGAGGCGATCCGCGGCGGGGTGGCACGGCCCAACACCGTGGCGAGCGGCGCCACGTATCGCTCCCCGACCCATCGCGAGAGCGCCAAGCCATCGGCATCGAACCACCGCTCCGGTGACACGGCTTTCTTCACGCCCAGCATGCGAGCAGGCACCTCGCCGGTGGGACCCAACACCCAACCGCGAACAGCGCGTCCGTGGAAGGGAACCTGCACCAGCGAACCCACGCCCGCGCAGAGCTCCGGCGACAGGTCGTAGGTGAAAGGCCGGTCGAGCGAGAGCACGGGCCGATCGACGCAGACCGACACCGGTCCGCTCAGGTTCGACCGCTCGCTATCGGCGCCGAGACCGCCCGGGTCACCCGATGGCGGCGCGGAGGTCATCGGCGCGGTCGGTCGCCTCCCAGGGGAACTCCTTGCGCCCGAAGTGCCCGTAGGCCGCGGTCTCGGCGTACATGGGCCGGGCGAGGTCCAGATCGCGGATGATCGCCGCGGGCCGGAAATCGAACACGTCCCAGAGTGCTGCTTCCAGAGCCGCGGGGTCGACCTGCTCGCTGCCGAAGCAGTCGAGCATGAGCGAGACCGGATGCGCCGTGCCGATGGCGTAGGCGACCTGGAGCTGAGCCGTGTCGGCGAGGCCTGCCGCGACGACCGTCTTGGCCACGTGGCGAGCCATGTACGCGGCGGACCGGTCCACCTTGGTGGGATCCTTGCCGCTGAACGCCCCGCCGCCGTGCGGGGCGAACCCTCCGTAGGTGTCGACGATGATCTTGCGGCCCGTGAGTCCCGTGTCGGCTTTGGGGCCACCGATCTCGAACCTGCCGGTGGGATTGACCAGGACCCGCACCGACGAGGTGTCGAGATCGACGAACTCGCGCAGCACCGGATCGATCACCTCGGCCTCGATGTCGGGTTTGAGGAGCGTGTCGACATCGACCTCTTCTCGATGCTGGGCGCTGATGAGCACCGTGTCGACGGCCACCGGGCGCCCGTCGGCGTACCGGATGGACACCTGCGACTTGCCATCTGGACGCAGATACGGAACGACGCCCGCCTTGCGGACGTCAGCGAGTCGCTTGGCCAGCCGATGCGCCATGGCGATGGGCACGGGCATGAGCTCATCGGTGTCCCGGCACGCGAACCCGAACATCATGCCCTGATCGCCGGCGCCAAGGAGGTCGAGGGAGTCGCCGGAGTGGCCTTCGCGGTGCTCCAGGGAGTCGTCGACACCGAGGGCGATGTCGGGCGATTGTTCCTGGATCGCCGTCATGACCCCGCACGTCTCGCCGTCGAGGCCGAACTTGGCATCGGTGTAGCCCACCTCGGTGATGGTGTCGCGCACGATCTGCGGGACATCGACCCAGCCCTGACTGAGGGTGATCTCGCCCGACACGAACGCCAGCCCCGTGGTCACCAGGGTCTCGCAGGCCACCCTCGCTTGCGGGTCCTCGGACAGGAAGGCATCGAGGATGGAATCGGAGATCTGATCGGCCAGCTTGTCGGGGTGGCCTTCGGTGACGGATTCGGACGAGAAGAGGTAGTCCCGGCTCATGGCGCGGCAGTCTAGCCGCCGGATATGACGTCGTCAGCGCGCGCGGAGCTCGGCGGCGATGCGGTCCACGATCGCGGACGCGAGCTCGGGTTTGGTCCAGTCCCGCAGGCCCTGTTCGTGACCGTCCCGTCCGATGATCGCGGCGCGGTTGGTGTCGGAGCCGAACCCGGTTCCCTCGCGCCCCACCTCGTTGGCGATCAGGAGATCGGCACCCTTGCGTACCAGCTTCTGCCGGCCGCCGGCGACGACGTCGGACGTTTCGGCGGCGAAGCCGACCAGCATCGGGCGGGCGGTCCGCTCACCCAGCTCGCGCAGGATATCGGGCGTGGGCTCCAGCACCAGGTCGGGCGGGCCTTCGTCCTTCTTCAGCTTGCCGGCTGCCGCCTGCTTGGGGCGGAAGTCGGCCACCGCCGCTGCCATGACGACGACATCGGCTCCCTCCACGAGCTCGACGACCGCGTCTCGCATCTGCTCTGCGGTGGTAACCCGGTGCACCGAGACCTCGGCCGGCGGCGCCATCGTGCCAGGCCCGAGCACGAGCCGGACATCGGCGCCACGCGCCGCCGCTTCGGCGGCGATCGCCAGCCCCATCTTGCCGCTGGAATGATTGCCGATGAATCGGACCGGGTCGATGGGCTCGTGAGTCGGACCGGCGGCCACCACCACCACCCGATCGGCCAGCTCGCCCGATCGCAGCGGGAAGACGTTGTCGGTGGAGGCGAGCATCGGGGCGGCATGATCCAGCAGGGTCGACTCGATGGCCGCGGCGATCGCCTCGGGCTCGGCGAGCCGGCCGAGACCGCTGTCGCCGTGAGCGAGCGCCCCGTCGACCGGACCGACGACGACCGCCCCCCGGCTCATGAGCGTCTGCACGTTGGACTGGGTCGCTGGATGCTCCCACATGCCCGTATGCATCGCGGGTGCGAGCACGAGCGGCGCGCCTGTTTCCAGGAGCGTCGAGGTCAGCAGGTCGTCGGCCAGGCCCGAAGCGAGCTTGGCCAGCACGTTGGCGGTGGCGGGCGCCACGACGGCCAGCTCCGACTCGTGCGCCAGCCGCACGTGGAGCACCTCTCCCGGGCGTTCCCACAGGGACGAATGCACCGGGCGGCCGGTGAGCGCCGCGAAGGTGTCAGACCCCACGAACCGCGTGGCCGACTCGGTCATGACGACCGTGACGTCGTGCCCGGCACCGGTCAACAGGCGGACCAGGGAACCGGCCTTGTAGGCGGCGACACCGCCCGTAACCCCGACCAGGATGCGCCGTCCCCCGGGCGGTCCGATCGAGGTTCCGGTCGCCATCACGCCCCGACCCCGTGACGCTTCACTCTGCCTCGGCGGGGTCCTCGATGCGCTCGTACTCGATCTTGCCCTCGGCGATCTCCTCGAGCGCGATCGACAGCGGCTTGTTGGAGAACCCGGTCTCGACGAGCGGCGGCACGAACTCTCCGCGGCCTTCGCCGAGCTGGTTGTAGTAGCTGTTGATCTCGCGGGCCCGCTTGGCAGACAGGATCACGAGCGAGTACTTGGAGTCGACGGCGGCCAACAGGTCGTCGATCTTGGGTTCGATCATGAGGGACCGTCCTTACGTGGGTTCGTCGTCCACGGCCGAGGAACCCTCGTCGTGGGATGCCTCGATGATAGCAGCGACCTGCGACGATGCGCGTTCCAGGTCGTCGTTCACGACCGTGTGGTCGAACCACGTTCGCTGGTCCAACTCCCAGCCCGCGGTCTGGAGCCGAAGGGCGATACGCTCCTCCGACTCGGTGCCGCGGCCACGGAGCCGCCGCTCGAGCTCTTCGGGAGAAGGCGGTTCCAGGAAGATCAGGATCGCGTCGGGAACCAGCGCACGGATCTGTTCCGCTCCTTTGACGTCGATCTCGAGCAGCACGTCGTTCCCGGCCCGCCGCTCCTCCTCGACCCAGCTCCGGGGCGTGCCCGAGCGATGACCGACGATGTCGGCCCACTCCAACAGCTCGCCGTCCCGGATCATGCGATCGAACTCGTCGTCGTCCACGAAGAGATAGTCAATCTGGTTGACTTCTTGGGAACGAGGAGGACGGGTCGTGACGCTGACGGACAGCACCAACTGCTGCGGGATCCGGGACAGGACCTCGCGAACGACCGTTCCTTTGCCGACGCCGGATGGCCCCGCGATGACGAAGAGCGTGCCCGTTGCGGCGCTACTTCGCGAACTTGGCGTTCAGCTGCTCCCGCTGCTTGGCACCGAGACCACGAACGCGACGGCTGGCGCTGATGTCGAGCTCTTCCATGATCTTGGCGGCTCGCACCTTGCCGACGCCGGGGAGGGATTCGAGCACGACCGACACCTTCATCTTGCCAACGGTGTCGTCCTCACGCTTCAACACCTGTTCGAGCGTGAGCTTCCCGGACTTCAACTCGCCCTTGAGCTCGGCACGAGCTTTGCGCGCGGCGGCGGCCTTCTTGAGGGCGTCTGCGCGCTGTTCCGGGGTCAACTGCGGTAGAGCCATGTCGCGCTCCCTTTCATCGTCTCAGGGTCGTAGAACCCGGGGAGTATACGCAGCCCCCAGACGGGTCACAACGGCCGAATCGGCCATCTACCTGCGATTTCGCGCTCGGTGAGATCGGCCGCCGGACGAGGATGGCATCGTCATCGGGCGGCCAGGACGATGCCGCGGGCGACCCCCACCGGGTCGTCGGCCCCGATGATCGGACGCCCGACGACCAGGTAGTCGGCGCCCGCGTCGAGGGCGGCCGACGGCGTCAGCACCCGGACCTGATCGTCACCGTTCCCGCCGTGCGGGCGGATGCCGGGGACCACCAGGCAGAACTCCTCGCCGCACACCGCTCGTACCTGCTCGACATCGATGCCCGAGACCACGACGCCGTCCAGGCCCGCGGATCTGGCTTCGAACGCCAAGGAAGCGGGCGAAGCGAGGTCCTCACCCGACTGTGACGACAGGACGGTCACGGCCACGACGGATGGGGTGGGAAGACCCGCCTCCGATGCGCCACGCTCGGCACCGTCGCGCGCCGCCCGCATCATGGCGTCTCCTCCCATGGCGTGCACGGTGAGCATCGCCACCCCGAGACTCGCGATGTTGGCGGCGGCTCGCTCCACCGTGGTGGGGATGTCGTGCAGCTTCGCGTCGACGAACACCGCGCCGTGCTCGGCGATGCGACGCACCGCGTCCGGCCCCGCCGCCCAGATCAACTCGAGGCCGACCTTCAGCATGCTCGCGTGCGGCGCCAGCGATGCCGCCAGCCGTTCGGCTGCATCCAGGTCGCTCACGTCCAGCGCCACCACCAACGGGTTGACCGGGCGCGGGATCATGCGTCGGTTCCCTGCTCCTGGGGCTCGACGGCACCGAACGACGCGGGGACACGGAGCCTGGCCCGCACGTCACCGGGCGACCCCATGCCCTTGTCTTTGAGGTAGCGCACGATCCCCTGCGCGACCGTCACGGGCGCCGAGGGATCGACCAAGGTGGCACTGCCGACCTGGACCGCCCACGCTCCCGCCAGCATCGCCCCGATCGCGTCATCGCCGGTCCGGATGCCCCCCACCGCCACGACGGGGGTCTCCGGGATCGCGCGAGCCACCTCGAACACCGATCGCAGCATGAGCGGCGCGACCGCGGGCCCCGACAACCATCCGGTCACCCCGCCGAGGTCGGGACGCAGACGCGAGGTCTGCACCGACATGGCGGGGGGCGGTCCGCCGACGACCACCCCGGTGACGCCGGCCCGGACCACGGCGCGCGCGATCTCGGGGAGGTCGGTCGCGAGCATCGGGATCTTCGCGAACACCGGTACGAGCGACATGCGGGCCACCGCGCCACCGATCTCGGCGGCACGGTCGGCATGCGCGCCCAGGACGTCCCGCTCGAGTTCGAGGTCGGGCCCGGACAGATGGACCTCGATGGCCGCGACCTCGGGCCTTCCCTGCAGCGATCCGGTCAGACGCACGTATTCCTCCAGCGTGCCGCCGGTGATCGAGACGACGATCTGGGTGCCGGCGCGCGCGAGGCGCGGAAGTTCATCGGCGACGAAGGCGTCGATCCCGGGGTTCTGCTCGCCGGTCGACCACACGATGCCCGCGGCCGACTCCGCGATTCTGGGCGTCGGTGTGCCCTTGCGCGGCTCCAGGGAGATGCTGCGACTGACGACGGCGCCGACCTTCCGCAGCTCGACCAGGCCGCTGAGCTCCCGGGCAACTCCTCCGCAGCCTGACGCGATCATGACGGGCGTCGGCAGCACGACGCCGCCGAGATCGACGCTGAGCGAGCGCTTCACGCCGGCCACAGTCGACCTCCGTCCGTTAGCCCGGCCACGAGCGCACCACCGGCAGGCCTTCGGGTGGCGTCGGGAGCATCGTGGGTTCCTCTGAGAGCCATCGATCCCACAGCACGCGCGCGGGGTTGAACACCGGCCCGTCCACGCACGATCGGACGTGGTCATAGCCGGCGCCGTCCTTGCGAGCGACCGGCACGACGCAGGTCTGGCACACCCCGAATCCGCAGCCCATGCGCTCTTCCACCAGTACCTGCGCCGGGATCTTCCGCTGGACGCAGAACTCCGCGAGTCGCGCGAGGGTGCCGGACGGCGCCGCCGCATAGATCACATCGGCGGCGGTGGCATCGGCCATGTCGGGCACCGCATCGAGCACGGTGCCTCGCTCCCCCAGGGTGCCGTCGCGGGTCATGATGGTGACGGTCTGCGACAAGCGCTTGGCCTCGATCGGCTTGAAGACCCGTTCGAGCGTGTCGCCACCCACCACCATGTCGACCCGCTTGTGCCGGGCGAGGAGTTCCTGGGCCAGCAGGTAGATCGGCGCGGCAGCATGCCCTTCGGCGACCAGCAGGCAGTTGGTCAGGGCCCTCGGGTAGGCGAACGCTTTGCCCAGCGGCCCGATCACCGCCAAGAACTCGTGTGCCTTGGCGTCGGCCAGCCATCGGGTGCCCTCGCCAGTCGGATCGACGATGAACTCCAACGTGCCGGCCCATCCGCCGCGTCGCGACGCCTGATGGATCGAGAAGTGCCGCCGCAGCATGAACTCTCGTCCTTCCGGCACGCGGACCGAAAGGAACTGGCCGGGCCGGACCTTCTCGGCGATCTGGGGAGCGACGAGGGTCAGCGCTTGATACGCACCCAGCTTGCGGGTGGACAGGATCTCCGCGCGCACCTGCTTCACGCCGGTCCCTCCACCGCCGCGGCGGCCTCCTCGAACGTCAGCCGAGCTTGCATGGGCTCCCGCATGGCTTCGGCATGGTACTCCTGCAGGGAACGGGGCTCGGTCGGCCGGCCGCGCTGTGCCTCGATGCCGCGCACCGCCGCGAACACGCCCGGCAGCGTCGTGATGCACGGGACGCCGGCCGCCGCCGACGCCGTCCGGATGTAGTAGCCGTCGGTGCGCGGTCCGCGGCCGAACGGGGTGTTCACGACCAGATCGATGCGGCCATCGCGGATCAGCTCTGCCACGTTGTCGGGACCCTCACTGACCTTCGCGACACGCTCGACGGGGATGCCGGCCCGCTGGAGCACGCCGGCCGTGCCGCCGGTCGCCAGCAAACGGAAGCCGAGATCGGCCAGGCGCCGCGCCGGGAACACGATGGCCCGCTTGTCGCGGTTCGCGACGCTGATGAACACCGTTCCCGCGCCGGGCAGCGCCGTCCCCCCCGCGTTCAACGCTTTCGCGAGCGCCCACCCGGGGTCGGCATCGATCCCCATGACCTCGCCGGTCGACTTCATCTCGGGCCCCAGCACCGTGTCGACTCCGGGGAACCGTCCGAAGGGCAGCACGGCGGCCTTGACGCTCGTGTACGGCAGGTGCCGGTAGTGGTGGGGATCGGCGGGCAGGATCTGCTCGGCTGCCAGTTGGGCGAGGGAGGTCCCGACCAGCACCCGGGTGACGATGCGGGCCAATGACACCCCGATCACCTTGGAGACGAACGGCACGGTGCGCGAGGCACGAGGGTTGGCCTCTAGGACCCAGATGCGCTCGTCCTTGACGGCCAGCTGCAGGTTCAGCAAGCCCACGACGCCGAGCCGCCGCGCGAGCCGCCGGGCGATGTCCTCAACCACGTCGAGCTCGTCGTCGCTGAGCGTGGCCGGTGGGATCTGGCATGAGGAGTCGCCCGAGTGCACGCCGGCCTCCTCGATGTGCTCCATGACCGCCCCGATGAAGACGTCGCCGTTCGCATCGGCGACCGCGTCAACGTCCACCTCGATCGCTCCTTCGAGGAATCGGTCGACCAGGACCGGATGGTCCGGCGAGGCGTCCGCGGCGCTGCGCACGAACGTCGCGAGCTCGTCGTCGTCGTAGACGATCTCCATCGCGCGGCCCCCCAGCACGTACGAGGGTCGCACCACCACCGGATAGCCGATGCGGTGCGCGACGGCGCGTGCTTCGTCCAACGTGCGTGCCTCACCGTGCGCGGGCGCGGGGATGTCCAGCTCGGCCAGGATGCGAGCGAACTTGCCGCGGTCCTCCGCCAGATCGATCGCGTCCGGCGACGTGCCGAGCACGGTGAAGCCTTCCTCCGTCAGCGTGCGAGCGAGCCGCAACGGCGTCTGCCCGCCCAGCTGGGCGATGACGCCCACCGGCCGCTCGGCACGGCAGACCGCCAGCACATCTTCAGCGGACAGCGGCTCGAAGTAGAGCCGGCTCGACGTGTCGTAGTCGGTGGAAACGGTCTCCGGATTCGAGTTGACCATGACCGACTCGAAGCCTGCCTCCTCCAAGGCGAACGCCGCATGGACACAGGCGTAGTCGAACTCGATGCCCTGACCGATCCGGTTGGGCCCGGCGCCCAGGATCACCACCCGAGGCCGTGTCGCGGGCACGACCTCGTCCTCCTCTTCGTAGGTGGAGTAGTGGTACGGGGTGCGCGCGGGGAACTCGCCGGCGCACGTGTCCACGGTCTTGAACACGGGACGCACACCGAGGGTGTCGCGATGACGCCGCACCGCGTCCTCGGTCGCGCCCGTCAGCGTGGCGATCCGCCCATCCGACAGACCGATCCGTTTGGCCTCCCACAGCTCCCGCGCCGACACGGCGGACAGGAAGCGCCCCTTCAACGCATCGGCGCCCTGCACGACCTCGTCGATCTGGTCCACGAACCACGGATCGATGCGACTGGCCGCCGCCACAGCCTCGACCGCGTGGCCCTCACCCAGGGCGCGTTCGATCAGGTGCAACCGGCGCTCCGAGCCATCGGCCAGCGTGGCCATCACCTCGCCCGGCACGCCCGCAGCGTGATCGCCGCCTGCGTCCGAACCGGTCTTCTCCAGGCCGCGCCACGCCTTGCCCAGCGCCTCCTTGAACGTGCGCCCGATCGCCATGACCTCACCGACCGACTTCATCGTCGAGGTCAGACGCGGATCGGCTTCGGGGAACTTCTCGAACGCGAACCGGGGGATCTTCACCACCACGTAGTCCAGCGTCGGTTCGAACGACACCGGCGTTTCGCGCGTGATGTCGTTCGTGATCTCGTCCAGCCGGAACCCCACGGCCAGCAGCGCGGCGATCTTCGCGATGGGGAACCCGGTCGCCTTCGAGGCAAGGGCGCTCGACCGGGAGACGCGCGGGTTCATCTCGATCAGCACCTGGCGACCGGTCCGGGGGTCCACCGCGAACTGCACGTTCGAACCGCCCGTCTCGACGCCGATCACCCGCAGCACGCGGAGCGCGGCATCGCGCATCTGTTGATACTCGCGGTCGGTCAGCGTCTGCTGGGGCGCCACCGTGACCGAGTCACCGGTGTGCACCCCCATGGGGTCGACGTTCTCGATCGAGCACACGACGACGGCGTTGTCGTCGGCATCGCGCATGACCTCGAGCTCGAACTCCTTCCATCCCGCGATCGACTCCTCCACCAAGATCTCCGAGACCGGCGAGATCTCCAAGGCGCGGGCCGCCAGCGTGGCGAGCTCGGTTCGGTCGGACGCGAACCCGCTGCCCCCGCCTCCCAGCGTGAACGATGCCCGCACGATGAGGGGGTAGCCGATCGAGTCGCCGAGGGCGAGCGCCTCCTCCAGCGTGGAGGCGACACCGGCCTCGGGGACGTCGAGTCCCGCCTTGATCATCGTCTCCTTGAAGCCGCTGCGATCCTCCGCTCGATGGATCGCATCGAGCGAGGCTCCGATGAGCTCGATCCCCAAGCGGTCGAGGACGCCGGACTCCGCCAGCGCCACCGCCACGTTCAGGCCGGTCTGGCCCCCCAGGGTCGGCAGGAGCGCCTCCGGGCGTTCGCGCTCCATGATCGACAGGACCGAGGAAGGGGTGAGCGGTTCGACGTAGGTTCGGTCGGCGAACTCCGGGTCGGTCATGATCGTGGCGGGGTTGGAGTTGACCAGCGCCACCTCATACCCCTGCTCGCGCAGCACCGTGCACGCTTGCGTGCCCGAGTAGTCGAACTCACAGGCCTGCCCGATCACGATCGGCCCCGACCCGATCACCATGATCTTCCGGAGGTCGTCCCGCCTAGGCACCGTGATGACCCATCAGCGTGCGGAAGTCGTCGAAGAGGTAGCGGGAATCGTGGGGTCCGGGTGCGGCTTCGGGGTGGTACTGCACGCTGAACGCGGGCACATCGAGGCAGCGCAGGCCCTCCAACGTGCCGTCGTTGAGGTTCCAATGCGTCAGATCCACCCGCCCCTTCTCGGACGTGGCGAACCCGTCCTCGTCCCGCGCCCACCCGTCGGGATCCACGGCGAACCCGTGGTTGTGGCTGGTGATCTCCACGGCGCCCGTCGTGCGGTTCTTCACCGGCTGGTTCACGCCGCGATGCCCGAACGTCATCTTGTAGGTGCGCCCGCCCAGGGCGTGCGCGAGGAGCTGGTGGCCCAGACAGATCCCGAAGATGGGCACCCGTCCCAGGAGGTCGCGGGTCGCTTCGATCCCGTATGCGGTCGCGGATGGGTCGCCGGGACCGTTCGACAGGAAGACACCGTCGAACCCTGCGTCCGCGATCGTGGCGCCCGGTGTCTGGGCAGGGAAGACCGTGACCTCGATGCCTCCGGCGGCCAGCAGCCGCAGGATGTTGCGCTTGATGCCGAAGTCGTAGGCGGCCACCCGGAACACGCGCCCGAGGTCGGTCTGGGCGCGGCCCACCAGCTGAGCGGCCTCGTACGGCTCATCGGCCGAGACCGTCCTGGCCAGGTCCGCGCCTGCCATGCCCTGCGAGGCCGCAACCCGCTCCATCACCGACCCGGGGTCCAGGTCCAGCGTGGAGATCGCGGCACGCATCGATCCTCGATCTCTGAGGAGCCGCGTGAGCCGGCGTGTGTCGATGCCCTCGATGGCCGTGATGCCGTTCGTCAGCAGGGAATCCTGCAGGGACGCCTCCGAGCGCCACGAGGAGGCACGTCGGGACGCCTCCCGCACGGCGAACCCGGCCACCTGCACCCGGATGGACTCGGGGTCGTCGTCGTTCACCCCGTAGTTGCCCTGGTGCGGCGAGGTCATCGTCACGATCTGGCCCGCGTAGGACGGGTCGGTCAGTACTTCCTGATAGCCCGCCATGCCGGTGTTGAACACCGCTTCGCCGAACGTCTCCCCGTCGGCGCCGAACCCGGTGCCACGGAACGCGGTGCCGTCTTCCAGCACCAGGAGGGCGTCCGGACCCCTCACCATCTAGCGCGTCGGCTTCCCGTCGGCGACGGTGAGCGAACCACCGAACACCGTGCACCGCACCCGTCCCGTCAGCTCGGCGCCGATGAACGCCGAGTTCCGCGCCTTCGACGCGAACGGCGGCTCCACGACCCAGCGCTCGGACGGGTCGAACACCACCAGGTTGGCCGGCCGCCCCGGCCCGATCGGACCTCCGTGGCCCGCCGCACCCAGGATCCGGGCCGGTGCGAGGCTCATCGCCTCGATGGCGCGTGCCGGGCTGATCGAACCGGGTTCGACGAGGTGTGTCCAGACGGCTGCCAAGGCCGTCTCGAGCCCGATCGTGCCGGGAGGAGACAGATCGAACTCCGACTCCTTCTCCTCCACCGCGTGCGGTGCGTGGTCCGTCGCGATCGCGTCGATCGTGCCGTCGGCGACCCCTGCACGCAGGGCATCTCGATCCTCAGCCGTGCGCAGCGGCGGGTTGACCTTGAAGTTCGTGTCGTATGCCACCAGGTGGTCGTCGGTGTAGACCAGGTGGTGCGGGGTGACCTCCGCGGTGATCCGCACGCCCTCGGCCTTGGCGGCGCGCACCAGGTCGACCGATCGTGCGCTGGACAGATGGCACAGATGCAGACGTCCGCCGGTCATGCGTGCCATCGCGATGTCCCGGGCGACGATCGTCTCCTCTGCCTCGGCGGGCCGGCCCGTCAGCCCGAGCGAGTACGAGTTGGGCCCTTCGTGCATGTGCCCGTCCATCACCAACGAGGCGTCCTCGCAATGGTCGGCGATGACGACCTCCTGCGGGAACGCCTTCGCGTAGGTGAGGGCGTTGCGCAGCATGCGCGCGGTGGGCACGCAGTTGCCGTCGTCGCTGAACACCCGCACCCCGGCTTCGACCATGTCCCCGATCTCGGCGAGCGACTCGCCCGCTTGCGCCTTCGTGATGGCGCCGACCGGGAACACGTCCGCCAGGCCCGCCGCCATCGCCTTCTCGCGGATCTCCGCGACGACACCGGCGTGGTCGGTCACGGGCTCGGTGTTGGCCATCGACGAGATGGCCGTGTATCCACCGGCTGCCGCGGCCCGCGTGCCGGTCTCGACGGTCTCCTTGTGCTCGAAGCCGGGCTCGCGCAGGTGCGTGTGCAGGTCGACCAACCCGGGCGCCACGATCAGCCCGTCGCAGCCGATCGCCTCGGCGCCCTCGGCAGGGAGCCCGGGACCCACCGCCTCGATCGTGCCGCCGACGATGGCGACGTCGGCCACGATGTCGAGACCCGACGCAGGGTCGAGCACCCGGCCTCCGCGGAGCAGCAGCTCAGCCATGAGGCTGTCTCCGTACGACCGGCGCCCAGCAGCAGGTAGAGCAGCGACATGCGGATCGCGATGCCGTTCGTGACCTGTTCCTCGATCACGGCCTGCGGCAGGTCGGCGACGTCGGAGTCGATCTCCACGCCGCGGTTCATGGGACCTGGGTGCATGATGAGCGACCCTTCCGGCAGCATCGCCGCGCGCGCGGCGGTGAGACCGAACAGCCGGTTGTACTCGCGGACGCTGGGGAAGTACTCCAGCCGCTGGCGCTCACGCTGCACCCGCAGGATGTAGCAAACGTCGAGCTTGGGCAGCACGGAGGCGATGTCGTAGCTGACGGCGACCCCCCACCGCGGCGCGTCCGGCGGGATCAGCGTGGGTGGGCCGACCAGCGTGACCTCCGCGCCCATCGTGACCAGGCCGACGCACAGCGAGCGGGCGACGCGGGAGTGCAGGACATCGCCCACGATGGCGACGCGCAGTCCGTCGAGGCGCCCCAGCCGCTCACGCATCGTGTACAGATCCAGCAGCGCCTGGGTCGGGTGCTCGTGCGTGCCGTCCCCGGCATTCAGCACGTGGCCATCCACCCACTTGGTGAGTTGCAGCGGGGAGCCGCTCGAGGAGTGCCTGATCACGATCGCATCTGCTCCCATGGCTTGCAGCGTGAGGGCGGTGTCCTTGAGACTCTCCCCCTTGCTCACGCTGGAGCCGCCCGCGCTGAAGGTGATCACGTCGGCCGACAACCGCTTGGCGGCCAGCTCGAAGCTGATGCGTGTGCGGGTGGAGTTCTCCAGGAAGAAGTTGACGACGGTGCGCCCCCGGAGGGCGGGCACCTTCTTGATCACACGCGACCCCACCTCGCGGAAGGACTCCGCGGTGTCCAGGATCCTGACCACGTCATCGGCGGTGACGTCGTGCATCGAGAGCAGGTGACGGTTCACGCGCTCACCTCCTCGTCACGGCGACGGCCGGCTCCCGCTCCCGCTTCCTCTACCACCACGGCGTCGTGGCCATCGAGTTCGGAGACGAGCACCCGAACGTCGTCGGTGCGATGAGTGGGCGCGTTCTTGCCCACGAAATCCGCCCGGATCGGCAGCTCGCGGTGTCCTCGGTCGACCAAGACCGCCAGCCGGATCCTGGTGGGCCGGCCCAGATCGGTGAGCGCATCCATCGCGGCACGGATCGTGCGGCCCGTGAACAGCACGTCGTCCACGAGCACCAGGGTGCGCCCATCGATGTCGAAGTCGATCCGCGTCTCGTGGACCTCGGGTGCCTCGGCCTTCAAGCCGATGTCGTCCCGGTAGAACGTGATGTCCAAGACGCCCACGGGCACCGAGGTGCCTTCGATGCGTTCGATCTCGGTCGCCAGCCGCCGGGCCAGGTCGTCGCCGCGGTTCGCGATGCCCACGAGGGCGATGTCGCCCGCACCCTTGTCGCGTTCGATGATCTCGTGCGCGATCCGGGTGAGTGCACGCCGCACATCATCGGCGTCGAGCAGGGTCCCACTCAAGGAGAAGGAACGCCCCCTCGGGCATGCGAGGAGGCGTATGGAGGTCCGTGCATCTGGTGCTCCCTTCCCGGCCTCGCAGGACCGGACTTAAAGGGGGAAGAACTCCTGTGGCGAGCATAGCAGGGCGGCGTACACTGGAAGCTGAACACCGGACGGGACCCGACCCGCACCGGACCTTCCCCGACCGTGAAGAGATGGAGCGTCGAGCATGAACGAGTGGATCATCGTCGGCATCGTGGCCATCGCCGTCATCTTCGGAGCCACCAAGCTTCCCGAGATCGCGCGCAACCTGGGGCGCTCGTCCAACGAGTTCAAGCGTGGACTGAAGGAAGGCTCCGAGGATGAGCCCGCCCAGCCCGCACAACCGGTTCAACCCGTGCAGCCGGTCCAGCCCGTGCAGCCGGTCCAGCCCGTTCAGCAGGTGCAACCGGTCGAGCCCAAGCCCGCCGACCCCTCGGCTTCCGAGAGCTAGGATCCGTCCGGCAGTTGCGGTGTGCCGCGAGCGATCCGGCCGAGCACGCCGTTCACGAAGGGGCGCGATTCGGCCGCCGACAGGTCCGACGCTGCCTCAACGGCCTCGCTGATCGCCACGGACGCCGGCACGTCGTCGCGGTGCAGCAGTTCCTCGACCGCCAAGCGCAGGATCGTCCGATCCAAGGCGGTCATGCGAGCCACGGTCCACCCCTCAGCGTGCTCGGCCAACAGCAGGTCGATGTCGGGGCCGTGTTCGACCACGCCGGCGACCAGCTCCTCGGTGAAGGGCGGCACCTCGCGATCGGCCGCCCGCCACGACTCGAGGACACGCACGGGGTCCACATCGGTGATGTCGGCCTGGTAGAGGATGTCGATCGCCAGACGCCGGGCGTCCCGCCGCGACGCCACGGCCCTCACGCCTTCACACGTTCGATGTACTCGCCCGAGCGCGTATCGACCTTGATCTGCTCGCCCTCTTCCAGGAACAGGGGCACGTTGACGATCACCCCGGTCTCGAGAGTGGCCGGCTTCAGCGCCCCCGTGCGGGTGTCGCCCTTGGCGCCCGGGTCACACCTGGTGATCGTGAGCGCGAGTGAAGCGGGAAGGTCGACCGAGATCGGCACGCCCTCATGGGTCGAGATCTGGGCCTCGCCGCCCTCGGTGAGGTAGTCCGACGCACCGCCCACCAAGGTGGCGGGCACGTGGATCTGATCGTAGGTCTGCAGGTCCATGAACACCAGATCGTCGCCATCGGGGTACAGGTACTGGAAGTCCCTGCGCTCCACGATGGCCTTGTCGACCTTGACGCCGGCGTTGAACGTCCTGTCCAGAACGGCGCCGCTCTTGACGTTGCGCAGCTTGGTGCGCACGAACGCCCCACCCTTACCGGGCTTGACGTGCTGGAACTCGATGATCTGGAACAACGTGCCGTCCAGCTCGATCGTCATGCCGTTCTTGAAGTCGTTGGTGGAAACGCTCACGCGGGTGTCAGCTCCTCGCCGGGGACGGGTCGCGCCCTCACAACTCGATCAGGTCGCGTGAGGAGGTTCCCAGAACACGGCACCCATCATCGGTGACCTCCACCATGTCCTCGATGCGAACCCCGCCGAGGCCGGGGATGTAGATCCCCGGCTCCACGGTGACGACGGCGCCGGCGGGCAGGATCTGGTCGCCGTGCTGCTTGCCCAATCGCGGGCCTTCGTGGATGTCCAGGCCCACGCCATGGCCCAAGCCGTGCGTGAAGTACGAGCCATAGCCGGCGTCCTCGATCACCGATCGAGCCGCGTCGTCGATGTCGCCGCCGCTCGCCCCGGCCCTGACCGCATCGATGCCGGCGTGCTGGGACTGCTTCACGACGTCGTGCACCTTCTTGAGCTCGGAAGCGGGCTCACCGAAGGCCACCGTGCGGGTCATGTCGGCGTGATAGCCGGCGCACAATGCACCGAAGTCCACCTTGATGACGTCGCCTTCTTCGAGCACGCGGCGGTTCGGTTCGTGGTGAGGCTCGGCGGCGTTCTCACCGAACGCCACGATCGAATCGAAGCTGAGCCCATCGGCGCCGTCGCGACGAAGCAGCCGCTCCAGCTCCCGCGCCACCGCGAGCTCGGTCTGCCCCACGGCCAGGGATTCCAGGATGTCCTCGAACGCCTGATCGGTGGCCTCCTGCGCGGCGCGGAGGTACCCGAGTTCCTCGTCGTCCTTCACCCAGCGGAGCTGTTCGACCTCATCGTCCAACGGCACCAGCGTGATATCCGGCATCGCCGACGCGAGCCGCTCGAGCGTTCGGACCGTGACCTGGTTGGCCTCGAAGCCGAGCGTGGAGATGCCGAGGCGATCGGTCTGCTCGGCCACGCTCTGGGCCAGCGAGCCCGGCGCCGTGACCCGATCCATGTCCGCCACCTCGTGGCGGGACTGTTCCGTGTAGCGCCCATCGGTGAAGAAGATGGAACCGGTTCCGGCGACCAACGCCTGCCCGCTGGATCCGGTGAACCCCGTCAGGTAACGGACGTTGGTGAGCCCAGTGATCAGGAACGCGTCGACCGCGAGCTCGGGCAGTCTGCCCGCGAGCGCGGTCCTCCTCAGCTGGTGATCCACGGCATCGCCTCCAAGGCCAGATGATAGCCACCGGCCCCCAGGCCGGTGATGGTCGCCCGGCAGACCTCCGAGATCACCGAGTGGCGCCGGAACTCCTCACGGGCGTAGATGTTCGACATGTGCACTTCGATCACGGGAAGCTCGCACGCCTCCACCGCATCACGCAACGCGTAGGAATAGTGGCTCAGCGCCCCAGGATTGATCACGACCGCGTCATGCCCGGCATCGCGGGCGCCGAGCAGCCGGCCCACGAGATCGCCCTCGGCGTCCGACTGGAACCACTCGACCTGGTGCTTCGGCGCCTGATCGGTGACCTCGGTCATGATCTGTTCCAGCGTGTGGCTCCCGTACGTGTCGGGGTCGCGGCGGCCCAGCGCTCCCAGGTTGGGCCCGAACACGAACAACACCTTCATGCGGCGGCTCCCATGTCGTCCAAGACCTCTCGCACCTGCGCCGACGTGACATCCTCGACCACGGCCGGCTGGCCCACGTCGCGCAACAACACGAACCGCACGCCGCCGCGGTACTTCTTGTCCGCTCGGAACGCCGACATGATGTCAGCGGCCGGCGGCAGCGGACCGTCGGTGTCCAGTCCCAGCGACGACAGCAGCCTCGCCGTCCGCGCCGCCAGGCCGTCCGACGCGAACCCGCGGAGCTCGGCCAGCCGTGCCGCGAACATCATGCCCAGCGCCACCGCCTCGCCGTGCGTGCGGCCCGCGAACGCGTCCAGGCGCTCGAGGGCATGGCCCAGGGTGTGGCCGTAGTTCAGGAACAGACGGATGCCGGTGTCGCGCTCATCGCTCGCCACCGTGCGGGCCTTCACCTCGACGCAGCGCACCACCACCTGCTCCAGCGCGTCGGGATCGCGAGCCAACACCGGGCCGGGATCGGACTCGAGGCGCGCCAACAGCTCCAGGTCCAGGGTGAGCGCATACTTCGCCACCTCCGCCAGACCCGATCGGAACTCCCGGTCCGGCAGGCTCGTCAGGGCCTCGACGTCGGCCAGGACCGCTCGCGGCTGGAAGAAGGTTCCCGCCAGGTTCTTGCCCTCGGGCAGATTGACGGCGGTCTTGCCTCCGATCGCGGCATCGACCTGGGCGGTGAGTGTGGTGGGGATCTGCACGAACGGCATACCCCGCATGTAGGTGGAGGCAACGAACCCGGCCAGGTCACCCACGGCGCCACCCCCGAGGGCCACCACCACGTCGTCGCGGTGTGCTTCCTGGGTCGCGAGCTGATGCAGCAACACACGGTAGACGTCCAGCGACTTCGCTTCCTCCCCCGTTGGCACCGTCAGCAGGGTGGTCGGCAGGGTGCGGGCCGACAGCCCGTCGGTGAGCCGATCGAGCCACATGGATGCCACCTCGCGGTCGGCGACGACGAAGGCGGTGGCCGCCTCGGGGAACGGCGGCAGATGGGCACCTGCGTCCTCGATGACCCCCTGCCCGACGACAACGTCGTACGCGCCGTCGGGCATGGGCACGCTCACGCGGACCAACGAAGCTCCTCCACGATCGCGTCGGCGACGTCGCCGGGAGCGCCGCTGCCATCAACGACATGGGCCGCGAACTCCCGGTACATCGGGCCTCGCTCGTGGAGCAGACGCTCGAGGTCACCGTCCTGCCGGATCAGCGGGCGCTCGGCGGCTGGCCGGACCCGCTGCTGCAGCACGTCGAGCGGCACATCGAGGTAGACGACCGTGCCCGTGTTGCGGAGCGAGATGCGGTTGGCGGGCTCCAGCACCACGCCGCCACCGCACGAGACCACCGCGGGATCGTGCGTGCCGGCCGCGACCAGGGCCGATGCCTCCATGGCGCGGAACGCCGCCTCGCCGTCGTCGGTGAAGATCTGCGCAACCGGCTTGCCGACGTCGTGCTCGATCTGGGTGTCCAGATCGATGAACGGCACGCCCAGCCGGCCCGCCAGCTCGCGTCCCACGACCGTCTTCCCGGCGCCGGGCATGCCCACCAGGTACACGATCATGCCAGCGCCTCCAGGGATTCCAGGTAGTGATCGAGGTTGCGTCGCGTCTCGGGCAGGGAATCGCCGCCGAACTTCTCCAGCGCCGCGTCGGCGAGTTCGAACGCCACGACCGCCTCACCCACCACACCGCCGGCGGGCACCGCGCACACGTCGGTGCGCTGCTTGATGGCCACCGCCTCCTCACCCGTGACGATATCGACGGTCGCGAGGGGTTTCGGCACCGTGGAGAACGGCTTCATCGCGGCGCGGATCCGGATCGGCCCGCCGGTGCTCATGCCGCCCTCGATGCCGCCCGCGCGCTGGGTCGCACGGGTCACGGCGCCGCCGCGAACCACGATCTCGTCGTGCGCCTTCGAACCTGGCTTCGCGGCTGTGGCGAACCCCTCCCCCACCTCGACGCCCTTTACGGATTGGATGCTCATGAGCGCCCGTGCGAGTCGCCCGTCGAGCTTGCGATCGTAGTGGACGTAGGATCCCAGTCCCGGTGGAGCGCCGTACGCCAGCACCTCGAACACCCCACCCACGGTGTCGCGCTCCTTGCGGAGCCGATCGATCTCGGCAACCATGCGCGCCGCTGTTTCGGCATCGGCGCAGCGCACCGGCGAACGGTCGATCGTTGCTCGTTCGTCGGGCGTCGGCACGCGAGCACGGGCGGGAACCTTGACCGAGGCGATCTGCACGACGTGAGACAGGATGTCCACGTCCAGCGCCCCGAGGAGCGCTTTGCAGAAGGCGCCCACGGTGACCCGGGCGGCCGTTTCTCGTGCGCTGGCGCGCTCCAGCACGTTGCGGACGTCGTCGAAGCCGTACTTCTGGGCGCCCGCCAGGTCCGCGTGCCCCGGGCGAGGCCGGGTCAGGCGCTTCGATGGATCCGTCTCTCCGTCCACGCTCATCAGCTCGGCGTACTTGGCGTCGAACTCCAGGTTGGGGATCGTGACCGCGATCGGCGATCCCAGCGTGCGTCCGTGACGGACGCCGGTCAGGATCTCGAATCGATCGGATTCGAACTTCTGCCGGCCGCCGCGTCCGTGGCCATGACGCCGTCGCGCCAGCTCGTCCGCCAGCACGCCCACGGACACCGGCACGCCCGCCGGGAGCCCTTCCAGCACCGCGACCAGGGCTTTCCCGTGGGATTCACCGGCGGTGAGCATGCGGAGCATCCGCACATCATAGGGACGACGTGGGGCGGGGGCGGCCCGCTGGGCCGCCCCCGCGCAACCGGCGACCGCTCCCCCCGTGGGCGGACCGCCGGGGCCTGCCTACGCCGGCTCCGGTGGTGAAGCTCTTACTTCGTGGAGTTGGCGCACAGCGTGAACGGTTCGTCTCCGAACAGGAAGGTGGCACAGTTGCCCGTGACCGACCGCAGCTCGAACGAGCCGCCGCCGAAGGGCTCACCGATGCCCACGTTGTAGACGGTGCCGTCGACCTCGACCTGCACCATGGGCTCGCCTCCCTGCATGAACGTGTCCAACAGCACGACCGTCTTGCCGTCCTTCACCGTGGACGAGTTGCCCCCGGGGGTCGTGGGGGGGGTCGATGTGGGCGGTGAGGTCGGCGGGGTGGTGGGACCGGTCCCACCACCGGTCGGCCCGGTCCCTCCGCCGGTTGGGCCGGTGGGTTGGTCCGGGGGGGTCGTCTGCACGAGCTCGGGCGGGATCGAGAACGGATCTCGGCCGGTGAAGACCGGCGGCTGACCGCCCGGGGTCGGTGTCGTCGTCGGCGTGCCGCTGCCGTCGGGTCCCGGCCCCGTCGGAGCGGCCGTGATGGGTGGCAGGGTGGGCAGTGCCTCGTCCCCACCCCCGCCTGCCAGCATGTTGAACAGGAAGAACCCCAAGAGCATGACGCCCAAGATGCCTCCACCCACGATCAGGGTGCGGCGGTCGCGATCGGTGAGCGGCATCGGCTAGCCCCCCGCCGGTTGGACGGCGCCGGTGGCGCCGGCCGCCGCGGCGTCTTCGGTCGGACCGGGTTCGGATCCCGGCCCGGCGCTCGCGTCCGTCGTGAAGAACACGACGTTGGTCTGGAGCTGCAGCGTGTTCGCCGTGAACCCGGTGACGGGGTCTGCGGTCCCGCCGGGGGCGATCGTCACTCCACCGGTCTTCGCGGCTCGAGGCAGCGTCTCCAAGCTGTAGAGGAACTCCGTGAGCGAGAAGTACGACCCTGAGCAGCTGATGGTCACCGGGATCGTGGTGAGGCCGGTGGTGGCGTCGGCGACAGGCGTGCCGAGGGTCAGCGTGATGCCGGTGACCGACGAGCTCGTCGCCGCGTTCTTGAGCAGGAGCAACAGTCCGGGCTCATCGACAGTCGGCGGGATCTGGCGCTCGACCTCCTCGATGTCGGCGCGCGCCTCGGGCGCCAGCAGCTCGGCTTCTCCGAGGGCGGCCAGGAGCGACTCTCGGGTCCGTTGCTCTGCCCGGGCCGCCTCGAGATCGGTGCGGGCGGTGGTGACCTCTCCCATCTTCGGGAGCACCAGTAGCAAGGTCACGATCACGAGGAGGACCGCGACGATCGCGCCCACGACGACGGGGCCCCGCCTACCCCGCAGCATCGACGGCCCCCTTCCCACGCTCGGTGATGACGTCGGTGGACAGGTCGACCTGGAGCCCGTAGCTCACTCCGTTGACCGCGACGTCGTCGGAGACGTTGCCGGCCCACGGATTGACCCAACCCTTCACTTGCTCGAGCCGGGTCAAGAAGATCGAGACCGACTCGACGTTGACGGCTTTGCCGGACATGGTGATGGCGCCGACCAGTTCCGAGGCCGCCGTTGCGACGTCGGCCTGGGCCGCGGTCAGCTGGACGGTGAGGCTGTCGATGTAGGCATCGGAAGGGACCACGCGTGAGAGGTCCATCAACAGTGAGGAGAACGAGACCTCGCCGGCATAGGCGGTCGACAGCAATGCCTGCTTGGATTGCGCTTCCTCCTGCAGGTCCGCGAACTGCTGCTTGTCGGCGATGGAAGCCTGGATGGAGGCATTCGTCTGCTCCTGATCGTCGATGTCTTCGTTCACCCCGCTGAGGGTGTTGGTCTGGAGCAGGTAGAACCCGAACAGCGCGACCAGCAAGATCGCGCCCGCGGCGGCGACGCCGAAGGTGACCCTTCGCCAGCGCTGCGCCTCGAGGATCTCCGGGGGAAGGAGGTTGACGTGACTCACATGTCGCCTCCGGGGATCGCCAGTCCGACCGCCACCGCGAGGAGCGGTTCGGCCTCGGCCAGCGCTTCGGGCGACAGATGCAACTGGGTCTGCGCACGCTGGAACACTCGGCCGTTCTCGACCTCGACCGGGATGCGCTGACGGATCAGATCCAGGAAGCCATCGAGCTTGGACCCGCCCCCCGTCACCACGATCCGCGCGATCCGCGCGTCCTGTGCCTGGGCGGTGTAGAACTCGAGCGAGGACCGGATCTCGTCGACGAAGCTGGCGGCGCGCTGCATCGCCAGGTCTCGGACCCGGGCAGGATCGGACGCTATCACGTCGGGGCGGGCACCGTGGTCGCCCGCGTCGTCGGCGGACGAGCCATCGGGACCGGCCGCGTCTTGATCCCCCGCGGGTGGAAGCTCGACCTCCTCACCACGCTTCAGTCGCTCGGCGAGCGGCTCATCGACCCCGAGGCCGCGCGCGATCGCCATCGTGATATCGCGCCCTCCCGAGGGAAGGATCCGAACGAACCGGGTGGCGCCTGCGGCGTGTACGACGATGTTCGTGACGTGAGCGCCGATGTCGATCACCGCTTCATCACCGTCGTCTTCCAGATCCATGCCGACCCCGGTCGTGCCAACCGATCGCACCATGGCGAAGGAAACGAGGTCCAGTCCGATCGGCTCCAGCTTGGCGCCAGTGGCAGCCGCAACCAGCACGTCGACCATGGTTCGCTGCGCCGCCACCAGGAGCATCCGCAGCATCCGGCGATCGTCCTGTTCGAACTCTCCCAACAGGTCGTAGTCCAGCACCGCTTCATCGACCGACATCGGCACGAATTCCTGCACCTGGAACCCCAGGGAGGCCCGTAGCTCCTTCTCCGGCAGATACGGCAACGCGATCTCTCGGACGACGACCCGTTGGTTGCCCACGCCCATGTACACGCGCTTGCCCTTGAACCCGCCGCGCTGCCACAGCTCGCTCAGAGCCTCGGCAACGATCTCGGGGCTCCTGACCTCCCCGTTCTCGACCGCGCCCGG
This sequence comes from uncultured Actinomycetes bacterium, assembly GCA_963821935.1. GTDB lineage: Bacteria > Actinomycetota > UBA4738 > UBA4738 > HRBIN12 > JAOUEA01. The sequence continues at coordinate 91,586 of CAWGFM010000004.1, forward strand.
CGGGAGCGGGACCTGCGCGGCGTGGACGATCGCGGGAGAGTTCCCACCGACGACCTCCACGGCTCGGACAGCCGTCGAACCGATGTCGAGCCCGATCCGCCCCCGCGCCATCTACGCCTCCTCCACGTGGACCGAACGCTCTTGGAGGAATCGCTCAAGATCCGATCCGCGGATCCGGTAGCTTCGGCCCACGCGAACCGCGCCCATCTCTCCGGTCTTGATCAATCGATAGATCGTCATGGTCGACACACGCATGGCGGCAGCCACTTCGGCGACGGTGAGCAAGCCCCCCGTCGAGAACGGCTGCATGTCGCTCGCCATCTCACCTTCCTCGTGTGTCACAAGTGCCACATGTGCCACAACAAGCTCACTAGAGCACCTCTGTGCTCCTGAGCTTTGCCACGAAACACCAGTGGGGGGGGCAAGTCAAACACCTGAGACGAGGGTCTTCTGAGGCTCTGACCTGGGCGCCTATGCCTTCACTGCCCTGGAAGGTTCCGTGGGCGAAGGCTAGGAAGTCGTGAACGCTCTTAGGTACCAGTCGGCGAGCTGCTGCCCCCAGAAGCCCGCCACGATCGCCCCTGCCGCCATGTACGGACCGAACGGGATCCGAGCCTTGCGACCGAGGCCGAGGAACAGGGCAACCACCCCGCCGAGCCCGCCGAACAGGATCGCGGCCCCCGCAGCGACACCGACTATCCCGAGACCGATCGAGCCCAGCACCAGCCCGATCACGACCGCGAGCTTGGCATCACCCATGCCCATGCCCCGCGAGATCATCGCCAGCACGAACAGACCGCCTCCGTAGGCAAGCATGCCCAGGAAAGCTCGCACGGGGTCGGTTCCACCGTCGAAGAGCCACGCCAACAGGATGAAGGCGGCGAACCCGATCGTGGCGGGATACGTGATGGCGTTGGGGATCAACTTGTGCCGGATGTCGATGACCGAGATGGCCGGCATCAGCGCCATGAGCGCCGCCACCATGACGCCCACCCAGACCCGGTCATAGGTGAACATCGCGGCCGCCACCAGCAGCGCCGTGGCAAGCTCGATCAGCGGGTAGACGACGGAGATGCGTTCCCCACAGCGACGGCAGCGGCCCCGCAGCAGGATCCATCCGAGCACCGGGACGTTGTCACGGGTGCCGATCTCGGCCTCGCACCGAGGACACTTCGACCGGGGCCGAACGAGCGATTCCCCCGACGGCACCCGAGCGATGACCACCGTCATGAAGCTGCCGATCGCCAGCCCCACCGGCAGGGAGACCAGCGCCCGCAACCACGCGTCACTGAGAGACATCGTCGCTCATGGGCGCGAACCTATCGTGGACCGGCGGGCGGATGTGGGAACGCGTCCCCTACCCGTCCAGCTCCTCCCACAGCGTGGTCTCCAGCGCGGTGCCGAACCCGAGGACCTTCTCGATGCGTGGGTTGTAGACGATGTCGAAGCCGTTCTTGACGTCCAGCGATCCGGCGTAGAGCGCCCCTTCGCCCGGGATCCCCTTGTTCTTGAACGCCATCTTCCCGGTGGTGTAGAGCAGCCCCGCCACACCATCGTCCGGGTCGGCCAGATCGCCTCGGGTGAACTCGATGGCGTTCTTGCCGTAGATGCTGCAATCGCCGCCGTTCGTGCCACAGGTCCCGGTCGGCACGTAGAGGGAGATGACCACCAGCGTCGCCGTGTCGACCCCCGGTGCCAGCTCGATCGAGGTGGTGTTCCCGAAGTCGATGGGGGCGTTCGTGATGATGGTCGTATCGCCGGCCAGGATGAGGTCCTCGAGGTCAACCAGCGTGCTCTGACTGGGCGCGGTCTGCCAGATCGCCCAGTCGCCCGACATGGTGGAGCGCTCGCCGTCAAGCGCGGTGTTCGCGGCCGAGACCGCAGTGGCCGACGTATTGGTCTCATCGCACGAAGGCACGCTGGGGTAGCAGTTGAGCGCAGGGTAGTTGGCCGGGTCGAAGGTGAACGTCGGCAGCGGGGTCACCGGCGGGGCCGCGGTGTTGACGCCTGGGAGTCGGGTGCCGCTCACGCTGCTGGTGATGCGTCCGCACGCGGTGGCGTTCCCCGAGATCGATCCTTGGGTGATCTGGTAGCTGGTGCTCGCCAGGCTGCACGACGTCCCCGTCGGCGCCGACGCCTTCGCGTCACCCTCGATCACGACGCCGTTGCTGCCAATGATCGAGCCGCCCACCCACACCATGCCGCTCTTGCCCGAGCAGCCCGTGGCCGCGAGGTTCTGCGCCACCCGCGAGTTGCTCTCCATCGTGACATCGCCGTTCGCGACCACGACCGAACCGCAGACGGTGGTGTTGTTGCCGATGTCGACCCCGACCTGGGAGTAGATGTCACCGGTCACGACCGGGTTGTTCTTGACCTCCAGGAAGTCCTCCGAGAACAGGGCGTAGCGGAACGTCGGCGCCGGCTCGAGCGTCACCCGCACCGTTCGCGACAGCTCCGCCGTGGCCAGGGACGGATAGTACCCGGTCGAGGTGATCACGACCTCGTCGCCTGTGCCCGCCCAATCGATCTGGTACTCGCCGCCCTCCGTGGGGCATGCGGTGGACCCGAGCGCCGGGCACGGCGAGGTCGCGGATCGGTCGGCGGACAGACGTACCAAGCTGTCGTTGATGCCAGATTCGGCGACCGTGAGGGTTCGCGTCCATTCGATGCCGCGCTGGGCGTTGTTGAGCGCCGAGTTCCCCGCCGAGAGGCCGACGGCGAGCAGCAGCATCATCACGGACATCAGGATGACCGAGACGACCAGCGCGTAGCCGTCTTCCTCGTTCCGAAGTCGTCCTCCCATGCCACTCATGCGTCTGCGTTCCTCAGGTAGACGTCGGAGGTGAGGGCCACAGTGCTGGTCCTCGTCGACAGCGTCAGGTCGATCGTGACCTGGTCGGTGATGCCCTCGTGCTCGGTATAGGTGAACACGTCGGCCGAGCCGAGCGAGGCGAGCACGTTGGAGAAGGTGGTCCCCCCGTCCCTGGACTCCTGTAGCTGGAAGGGGGCCGAACTCCCCGTGATCCGCCACACGACGGTGGCCGGCGCCCCGTCGATGTAGGTCGTCATCGTGACCTGGTCCGCGTCGCTGGCGAGGGTGTCGATCGCCTCACCCTGACGCAGCTGCTTCGTCATGCGATCCAACGCGAACCGCGCATCGGTGAACACGTCGCGACGATCCACGATCGTCGCGGTGTCGGTGAACACCCGCATCGCCACACCGATCACGGCCGTGGCCACCAGCGACATCACCGCCATCGACACGACGACCTCGACAAGGGAGAAGCCCTCCGAGCTCCGGCTACTTGGTGACATGATTGCTCTCCGGGCCAACGTTGCCGGCCTGGTCCACCGCGACGACGTAGTACTCGTAGCTGTCCTGCTTCTTGAACGTGTCAGAGCAGGTCGTGCCCGCCGTGCACGACGTCACCTGTGCCCAGGTCGTTGCGGTCGTCTTCCGCTTCCACACCTGATAGCCGGCCAGGTCGGGCGCCGCCGGGAAGGGGGCGCTCCACGTCAGGACCACGGTCTTGTCGGCCCCGCTGGTCGTGGACGTTGCGGACAGGGTCCCCGGTGCGCCCGGTGGCGTCGTGTCGAGCACGATCGTGTCCGAGGTGGCCGTGCCGGGATCGCCGCCGTCGATGAACCGTACGAAGACAGTCTTCGTGCCGTCGCCGCTCGGCAGCGTGTAGATCCTGGAGGTCTCGTAGTCCTCGGGCGTCGACCACGTAGTGCCGTCGTCGGAGAACTGCATCTGGGTGGTCACCGTGGCGCCGGGGGCGCCGAGGATCAACGTCACCTGGGTCTGGGTGGTATACGCGGCGCCGCTCGCGATGCTGATCGTGCCGTCGGGGCCGGCCCCGCCGCCTGACGTCGTCACCACGACCTCACAGTCCTGGCCGTCGTTCGTACCGATACCTCCGTCGTCGTCGGTGGCGTCGTTGACGATCGTGTAGGTGCCGACCGCGGCATAGGTGTGGGACGGCTCGGCGCCGGTGCCGGTGCCGCCGTCGCCGAAGTCCCAATCGATGCTGACCACGGTCCCGTCCTCGTCGGACACGTCCGCGGCGAAGTCCACGTCGAGGCCGCTCGCCGTGTACGTGGGACACCCAACCACCGGAGGCACGTTGGCCGGCGCCGCAGCACCCTGATACGGGATCGTGCCCTGGGAGAAGAGCGAGCCCATCGTGAGGTGCTGCATGGTGCCGCCGAACGAGTCCGCCCATGTGACGACGACCGTGGTGCGTTTCACGTCCTCGCCGTTGGCGTCCGGTTCGCCGTCTCCGTTCCCGTCGGCCTCGTCGGAGGCGCCGATCCCGTCCGTCTCGGAGTCCACCCACGTCACGTACATGTAGATCGAGTAGGTGCTGCTGCCCTGGAGCACCGGCGTCTGCAGATGATGCAAGGCAGGCGAGGCTCCCGCGATCCGTTCGATCGGCTCGGGTGCGAGCGGTCCCGCGCCGTCCGGATCGTAGGTCTCGGCCACGTCATCCACCCAGTAGTCGGGGTCGTCCGGGTCGGCCGAATGTGGGATCGGCACGCTGTCGTCCAGCACCAGGCTGTCGTAGTTCAGCTGCCTCGCCAGCTCCATCTGCTGCTCGGCTGCGGTCCTGGCCGCCAGGCGCTGGCGGGAGTTGGCGGTGGTGTCGAGACCGAACAAGAGCGACTGCCCGATCGCGAAACCGCCGATCGCCAGGATCGTGATCGCGACGATGGACTCCACCAGCGTGAAACCGTCTTCGTCGGATGCGAGGCGGCGGAGCATGCGGGCGCGGGGCGTGGGCCTGCTCATCCGTCGAGCCATCGGCACGTCGAAGGACCTCCTTGAGCAGCAGGACGTGGGGGACACGGGATAGCGAAGGGGCGGCCCCTCGGGCCGCCCCTTCAGATGGTGCTGAGGTGCGTGCTGACTTACCAGCTGGTGCCGATGCACTCAGCGGCGGTGTCCACGTCGGCGTAGTCCGCGCCCTGACCGTAGAAAGTCCCCGCAGTGCCGCCTGTGGTGACGTCCCTGATGCAGAAGAACGTCCCCGACGCGCTCTCGGCGACCAACTGGATCTCGTCGAGCGGCGACCGCAGGTCCACCGAGCGCCACCTGGTTGACTGCTGGGTCACCGGCGACCACCCACTCCAGCGACGGCTCGATGGCCTCCGGCTGCGGCGACGTCGAACCCGAGGTAGAGCTCGGTGTCGGTGTAGTGCACCTTCGCGGCCGCGAGACCGTTCCGCAGGTTCGACTGCGCGCCGCGGTCCTGTGCCCGCTGGCGTGCGCCGAGGAACGTCGGCAGAGCGATGGCGATCAGGATGCCGATGATCAGAACGACCACCATCAACTCGATGAGGGTGAAACCCTCCTCGTCCCTCGTGCGCTGCATGAAGCGCTTGAGCATGGAAGCTCTCGCCTCCTTCCGTTGTTCGCGCGCACCCCATCGGTGCGCTTCGCAGATGTCATCGGTCGGTCGTGATGAGACCTGTAGCGACACGAGGCACGAGATCGCGCGAATCCGCCGAGCGCCCTACCAGGGGTTGAGTAGTCACCTACTGGATCTGCTGGATGATGCCGAACATCGGCATGTAGAGCGCGATGACGGCGGCGCCCACGCATGCGCCGATGACGGCGATGAGGAGCGGCTCGATCAACGAGGTGAGCGCGTCGACCGATGCCTCCACCTCCTGGTCGTAGAACTGCGCGACCTTCTCCAGCATCGTGTCGACCTGACCGGTCTCTTCACCGACGGCGATCATCTGCACCACCATGGCCGGGAAGACGTCGTGCCGGCCGAGCGGCCTGGCGATCGATTCACCTTCCCGGACGCTCGTCTGGACGTCGTCGACGGCGGAGGCGATCACCTTGTTGTTCACGGTGTCGGACACGATGTCCAGCGCCTGCAGGATCGGCACGCCCGAGCTGAGCAACATGGCGAACGTGCTGGAGAACCGCGACAGCGCCGTCTTGTGGAACAGGCTGCCGAAGACCGGGATGCGCAGCTTCAGTCGGTCGACGGTGGTGCGTCCCTGCTCCGTGCGCTTGAACCGGCGGAACAGGTACCGGCCGAGGAAGACGAAGCCGACCACGATGTACCAGTAGCTCTTGAAGATGTCCGAGATCGCCAGCAGGGCGCGCGTCGGCAACGGCAGCGTCCCGCCCAGCTGCTCGTAGATGCCCTCGAACTGCGGCACCACGAACAGGAGCATCGCCGACATGATCAGCACGACGAGCCCGACCACGGCCACCGGATAGGTCATGGCCGCCTTGATCTTGCCTCGCAGGTGGACCTCGCGTTCGAGCATGGCCGCGAGCTTCAACAGGGTCGTGTCGAGCGATCCACCGGTCTCTCCCGACTTCACCATCGATACGTAGAGGTCGTTGAAGACCTTCGGATGCTTCTGCATCGCGCCGGAAAGGGATGCCCCCTGCTCGACGTCGCCGCGACAGGTGGCCAGCGTCTCGCGCCAACAGCTTGTTCTCGGTCTGTTCGGACAGGATCGCCAGCGCCCGAAGGATCGGCAACCCCGAGTTGATCATCGTGGCGAACTGCCGCGAGAAGACCGAGAGGTCCTTGAGCTTGACCTTGGGCTTGCGGATGTTGATCTCGAGATTGAGGCCCTTCTTCTGCTTGCCCACCTCGAGCGGCGTGTAGCCCATCTCACGCAGGCGCTGCAGGACCAGCAGCTCGCTGTCGGCCACCAGCGTACCGGTGACCATGTTGCCCGCTCGGTCGCGGACCTTGTAATCGAACGTATCGGGCATCGTTTCGCTCCTCTACATGCCGCCCATGACCATGCCGCCGCCCGTGCCACCCATGCCGCCCGCGCCCTGGGGGCCTGCTCGTGGTCGATGCCGACGACCGCCCCGCTCACGGCCGGAGCACCCATGGGCGCCGCCCCGCCCATGAGGCGCTGCAGTTCCTCGGCATCGTGACAACGCTCGAACGCGAGCTGCTGGGAGATCCGGCCCGACTTGACGTGCTGGGCCAACGACATGTCCATGGTCTGCATGCCGAATCGACCACCCGCCTGCATCGACGAGTAGATCTGGTGGACCTTGCCTTCGCGGATCAGGTTGCGCACGGCGGGCGTCGTGACGAGCACCTCGCACGCCACCGCGCGTCCTTTCCCGTCCGCGGTCGGGATCAACTGCTGGGTCACCACGCCCTGCAGCGTGGTGGCGAGCTGGACCCGCACCTGCTGCTGCTGATGCGGAGGGAACACGTCGATGATGCGGTCGATCGTCTGCGGCGCATCCTGCGTGTGCAGGGTCGCGAAGACGAGGTGGCCGGTCTCGGCCGCGGTGATCGCGGTCGAGATGGTCTCGAGGTCACGCATCTCACCGACCAGGATGACGTCGGGGTCCTGGCGAAGCACGTGCTTGAGCGCGTGGGAGAAGCCGTGCGTGTCGGCCCCGACCTCGCGCTGGTTCACGATGCAACTCTTGTGCTTGTGCAGGAACTCGATCGGGTCCTCCACCGTCATGATGTGGCCGCGTCGTTCCGTATTGACGACGTCGACCATGGAAGCCAGCGTGGTCGATTTGCCGGAACCGGTGGGCCCGGTCACCACGACGAACCCGCGCTGGAACCGCGCCAGGTCGGCGATGACCGGCGGCAATCCCAGATCGTCGATGGGCTTGATCTCGAATGGGATGACCCGGAACGCAGCGCCGACCGCGTCACGCTGCATGTAGACGTTCACTCGGAACCTGGCGCGCCCCGGCAACGAGTAGGACATGTCGAGCTCGAGCTCCTGCTCGAACCGCTCGCGGAGCTTCTGGGGCAGGATCGCGTAGATCATGCCCTGCAGCGCTCGAGGCGTGAGCGGCGCGAACCCCTCGAGCGGTTCGAGGTCGCCGTGGACCCGGACGACCGGCGGTGAGCCCGCCGTGAGGTGCAGGTCGGAGCCTTCGGCCTCCAGCAGCTTCCCGAGGAGCTCGGGGATCGGGATCTGGACCGACTCTTCCTGTTGGATCATGCTCATCTACTTCACCACCCTCGCCACTTCTTCGATCGATGTGAGGCCCATGCGGACCTTCTCCAGGCCGTCGTCGCGGAGCGTGATCATGCCCTGCTGGATGGCCACCGTCTTCAGTGCTTCGGCAGATGCACGCTCGACCGTGAGCCGTTCCAGCTCTTCGGTCATGGGCATCACCTCGTAGAGCCCCATGCGGCCGCGGTAGCCGGTGTTGGAACATGCCGCGCAGCCCGATGGGCGGTACAACTGTTGGATCTCGGCGAGCAACCACTCGGGATAGCCGGCCTGGACCAGCTCATGCTCATCGGGCTGGTAGGCCTCCTTGCAGCGTTCGCACAGGATGCGCGCGAGCCGCTGGGCGACCACCGCGTCGATCGCCGAGGCCACGAGGAAGGTCTCCACGTCCATCTCCGTGAGCCGGGTGATCGCGCTGGGGGCATCGTTCGTGTGCAAGGACGTCAGCACCAGGTGGCCGGTCAGGGCGGCCTCGACCGCGATCATGGCGGTCTCCCGGTCGCGAACCTCACCGATCAGCACGATGTCGGGGTCGGCGCGCAGGATCGACCGCAGCGCCGACGCGAACGTCAGCCCGGCCTTGGGGTTAACCTGCATCTGGTTGACACCGGGCAGCCGGTATTCGACCGGGTCCTCGACCGTGATGATGTTCTTGTCGACCTCGTTCAGGATGTTGAGCGTGGAGTACATCGTCGTCGACTTGCCCGAGCCCGTCGGTCCGGTGACCAAGATGGCGCCGTAGGGCTTCTTGAACGAGCGCGCGAACTGCTTGTATGACTCCTCCAGGAACCCCAGATCCTCCAACGCCAGCAACGCGCTGGACTTGTCCAGCACGCGGATCACGACCTTCTCCCCGTACACGGTGGGCAGGGTCGCGACTCGCAGGTCCAGCTGTTTGCCTCCCACCTTCATGCTGATGCGGCCGTCCTGGGGCACGCGTTTCTCGGCGATGTTCAGCTCGGCCATGACCTTCAGCCGGCTGATCAGACCCCCCTGGATGTTCTTGGGCGCGGGGGGCATGGGCTCGTGCAACACGCCGTCGACGCGGAACCGGATGCGGACCGCGCGTTCCGAAGGCTCGATGTGTACGTCGGAGGCGCGGTCCCCGACGGCTTGCGTCATGATCGCGTTCACCAACTTGACGATCGGAGCGTCCTCGAGGGCCGCCTCCAGGTGCTCCTCTTCGCCCTCCAAGGCGTCGGCAGCGACGTTGGCCAGCGCCTCGACCTGGCCGTCCATGCCGGCGAACTTCTGGATGGCTTGCTCGACGTCGGCAGCCGTGGCGACCAGCGGCTGCACGTCCCGGTTGGTGATCGTTCGGATGTCGTCCAGCGCGTAGACGTTCGCCGGGTCGGACATCGCCACCAGCAGCTTGCCGTCGCGCTCGCCGATGGGGATCGCGCGATAGCGGCGAGCGAGCGCCTCCGGAAGCAGCGTGGTGGCGGTGGGATCGACCGGGTGCTCGGAGAGATCGACGAACTCCAGGCCAACCTGCTCGGCGAGGGCCCTGACCAGGTCGCCCTCCTTGATCATGCCGAGATCGATCAGGACGCGCCCGATGGACTTGGGGGTACGGCGATGCTCCTCGAGCGCTTGTTCCAACTGCTCGGGGGTGATCATCCCAAGCTCGATCAGGATCTGGCCGAGCTGCTTCGACTTGCGCTTGACCGTGGTCATCGGCGTCCTATGCGTTCGCGTGCTGGATGGGTCATTCGGTCTAGGTCGTCAGGAAGTGTCTTCGTCATCGCCCTTGTCGACCTGAAGCAACCCCGAGAACTCTTTCGCCAGAAGGACTCGATCCACTTCGGACTCGTCCTCCCCCTGGCCGGATGCCGACTTCGACGCCAGCTTCTTCGGCTCCTTCTGCAGGGCGGAGGCGGCCGCCGGTTCCTGCGTCTCGGGTTGCGGGGGCAGAGCGCCGGGGTCGGCGGACGGAACGGGAGCAGGTTCGGCGGCGGGCGCGGCGACCACCTCGCTGGGCTGTGGCTTCTCGGCGGGCGGGTGCAGGGACGTGCGGGGCTTGCCCGTGGGGGCGGCCGACGCATCGTGCAGGCGCACGGTGTCCCGGCGGCTGCGTCCCTCCTCGGCGCTCAGCAGCACCTGCTCCATCTGATCGACCAGGATCCCCGGGCGGGTTCCGGCATCGGCCACGGTGAACGCGGCGTACGGCCCGCGCTTCACGAACGCCCACACCACGTCGGAGAACTCCACGAAGCTCTTCTCGGGCTCACCGAGCGTGACGAACTTCAACCATGCGGGCTTCGCGAGGCTCTCCTCCCCTTGGGGATGGGCACCGAGCACCAACCCGTCCCTGGACAGGATCAACGAGCCCCGCACACCGCTCACGCTGACGGCGATCCGCTGTGCGAGCGCGGAATAGTCATCCATCTGCTTCGAGGCATCGTCGGCCGACCGGGACCCCTTGAGGCTTCGGGCGGTCGGATCCTGCGAACGGGAGCGCGCCGATTCAGCCCCGGTGCGACAGGCAATGGATCGCGGCGGACGACATGACGTCCATCGGCGCGTCGAGACCGGTCCACCGCTGGAACGAGGCGGCGGCCTGGTGCAGGAGCATGCCGAGCCCTCCGTACGACCGCGCGCCGGCGCGTTCGGCGGCCGCCCTCCACGGCGTCCGGGCCGGGTCGTAGAGCAGGTCCACCACGGTGACGGCCCCGCCCAGCTTCGGAAGGGGCGGCATGGAACGCCCGTCGCTACCGATCGGCGTGGCGTTCACGACCAGATCGGCGGTGCGTGCCTCGGCCGCCCGGAACTCGACAGGCTCCACCCGCGCATGGGTGCCGGCCATCATCTCGACGAGCGCTGCGGCACCGGCGATGTCGCGCACGGCGACCGTGACGCTCGAGGCTCCGCATCGCGCCAGCGCCAGCGCCACGGCGCGAGCCGCCCCGCCTGCCCCTAGGATCAACGCCTCGGCACCGTCGGGATCGAACTCCGTATCGTCGCGCAGGAACCGCTCGAACCCGATCACGTCGGTGTTCTCCCCCATCACCGTGCGTTCGGACAGCACCAGCGTGTTCACCGCGTGCAGCAGCCTCGCGTCGTCGGAGAGCTCGTCGGCCAGGTCGGCGCTCTGTTCCTTGTGCGGCATCGTCACGTTCGCGCCCTCGAACCCCAGTGAGCGAAGCCCCTCGATCGCTCGGGCCAATCCATCGGGCGCCACCGGCAACGGCACGTAGACCCGGTCCATGGCCAGCGCTCGGAACGCCGCGTTGTGGATCACCGGTGACAGGCTGTGGGCGACCGGCCAGCCGATCACACCGAGGACGCGCGTGCCGCCGTGCACCGTGGGCACCCCCGGCTCAGCCGAGGCAGACATCGACGTTGTTCAGATGCTCGTCGTAGGTGATGGAGAAGCGGTGGCTGCCGTCGTCCCCGCAGAGCACGTAATAGAAGTACGGCGTGTCGGCGGGGGCGAGCGCCGCTCGCAACGACCACAGGTAGGGGCTCGCGATGGGCGTAGGAGGCAGCCCCGCTCGGATCCGTGTGTTGTAGGGGCCGTCGGTCTCGATGTCCGCGGTCGACAGCTCGCCGTCAGGGGTGGGGTCGTCGTAGAGGAGCGTGGCGTCGATGCCCAGGGTCATGTCGTCGGCGAGTCGGTTGGCGATGACGCCCGAGATCAGTGGCCGGTCCTTCTGGATCCCGGCCTCCTTCTCGATCATCGACGCCACGATCACGACCTCGTAGGGGGTCAGGCCACGGGCCTCGGCGTCGGCCCACGGCAGGTCCGCGGTGCGGTCAGTGAACTCGTCGAGGAGTCGCTGGATCACCTCGTCGGCGGTCGCCTCCTTCGGAACGCGGTAGGTCTCGGGGAACAGGAAACCTTCCAGGCTGGCGTCGGCGGGCAGCTGCGGCGGGCGGGTGAAGGTGCCCGTGTCGGCACGGGTCAGGAACGTCGCTGCGGGGATGCCCATCGCCTCCTGGACCGCATCCGCGATCTGGGTGAGCCGATAGCCGGGAAGGACCGTGAGCTCGACCGTTGGCACCCGCCGAGGGACGGTGGTGAGGATGGTCATGACCTCGTCCAGCGTCAGACCCGTCGCGAATCGGTAGTCCCCCGCACGGATATCGTCGGCCTTGCCGGTGCCACGGAGCAGCAGGTTGCCCACGAACCCCCCGCAGCTGATGACACCTTCCTGGGCCAGATCGTCGACCACGACCGTGGCGGGCGCGCCCTGATCGACGGTGTAGGCGACGGGCACGGCCAGGCGCTCGGGCGCCCGCTGGCATCCGGCGTAGTAGTCGACCGCCCAGACGATGCCACCCACCACCACCAAGAACGCCACCAGTACGATCAGCAGCGACGTGCGCCGGGGACGGAGGTCGTCCTTGCGATCAGCGCGCCGGTCGGTGCGCTGGTGCCGGTCGGCGCGCCGGGCGCTGGGCTGCGTCTCCATCGGTCAACGAGGATACCGACGGGCGTCCAGATACGACTGCACGATGATCGTGGCGGCGGCGCTGTCCACCACGCGTCTGCGCGCCTGCCCCTTCACACCGGCCTCGCGCAGACCACGCTCGGCTTCGACCGTGCTGAGCCGTTCGTCGTGCAGCTCGACCGGGACGGACAGGATCGCGCGTAACCCGTCGACGAACGCCTCTGCCTGCTGCGCCTTGGTGCCGGCGGCTCCCGACAGGGTGCGTGGGTGCCCCACGACCACCAACGTCGCATCGTGCTGGGCCACGAGAGCGGCCACCGCTTTCAGCTCACCCGGCGGCTGGCCCACGTGGATCGTGCCGATGGGCACGGCCACCCGACGGTCGGGATCGGAGACCGCGACACCGATGCGCGCCTGCCCGAGGTCCAACCCCAGCACGCGGCCTCTCTCGTGAGGAGGCTCCTCGATCGTCTGTCCCATGCTAGTGGCCGGCGGACGTGATGAGCTCCTGCAGCCGTGCGGGGATACCGCCCAGCGCTTCGTCGACGCGGTCGGCGTGCTTACCCCCGGCGTTCGCGAGGATGTCCTTGCCTCCCGCTCCACCGCCGATGATGCCCGCGGCAGACTCGAGGACCGCGGGCGCTGTGATGCCCCGTCCGACCGCCGGGGACGTGACCGCCGCCACGATCATGGCCTTGCCACCGTCGCCGTTGCCTACCACCACCACCGCGGGGGCGCCGGAGAGACGATCGCGCACCTTCTGCGCCAGGTCGCGCAGGCCTGCCGGGTCCTCGCCGGGCACCTCCGAGACCACGAGTGAGACGCCGTCCATGGGCACGGCGCCGTCGACGAGCGAGCCGATCACCGCGTCGCGGTCACCCGCGCGTAACCGGCCCAGCTCGCCCTTGAGGCGCTTGTTCTCCTCGATGACGCGGCGGGCGTGTTCGGTGGCCGCCTGCGCATCGGTGGAACCGAGCGCTGCCACCAGACCGCGGAGCAGCTCGCGTTCGGCGTTGATCTCGCGCAGGGCGTCAGGACCGACCAGGGCGTCGACGCGACGCATGCCGGCGCCGATCGAGGCTTCGCCGAGGATGCGGATCACCGCGACGATGCCGGTTCGGTCGACGTGCGTGCCACCACAGAGCTCTCGCGAGTAGTCACCGATCTCCACAACGCGCACCACGTCGCCGTATTTCTCGCCGAACAGCATCGTGGCCCCGAGCGACTCGGCCTCGGCCATGGATGTTTCGAAGATGTGCACGGGATCGTCGAGCGCGAGCCGGTGGTTGGCCTCCAGCTCGGCTTCCTCGAGGGTTTCCAAGGGCACGGCCGCGTGATGCGGGAAGTCGAAGCGGAGCCGCCCCGGGGCCACGAGCGAGCCGGCCTGCCGCGCGTGATCACCCAGGATGTGCTTCAAGGTCCAGTGCACGACGTGCGTGGAGGTGTGCGAGCGGGCGGTCGCCTCTCGACGCGCCACATCGATCTGCGCATGCGCCGCCTGCCCGGCTCGGACCTCGCCCGACTCGACGGTGCCCAGATGCATCGTCGAGTGGGCGCCCGCTGGCACCGTATCGACCACCCGCACCACCCCGGTGTCGGTGCGGATCTGGCCCTGGTCGCCGACCTGGCCACCGCCTTCGGCATAGAACGGCGTGCGTTCGAGGAAGACGCGCACGGCCTGACCCTCCTCGGCGGCCTCCAGCTGCTCGCTATCGTCACCCAGGAGCAGCGCGATCGGCGCGTCGGCCTGGGCATCGGTGTAGCCGACGAACCGTGTCGGTGGCACGGCGCCGGGCTCCAGGCCGACCTCGATCGTCTTGCGGGCCGCACGGGCGCGTGCACGCTGCTCCTCCAATCGCGCGGCGAATCCGTCCATGTCCACGGTGAGCCCGGCTTCGGCGGCCCATTCGGCGATCTGCTCGCGCGGCACGCCGAAGGTGTCCGACAGCGCGAACGCGTCGTCGCCCGAGATACGCCCGTCGGATGCACGGGACTTCGCTTCCTCGAACAGCCCGATGCCCTTGCTGAGCGTCGCCGAGAACCGCTCCTCCTCCGAGCCCGCCACCTGCCGGATGAAGGCTTCGTTCTCGCGCAGCTCGGGGTAGCCACCGCCGAACCCGTCGACCACGGTCGTGACGATCGGGTCCAGGACCTCGCCCGTGATGCCCAACCGTCTCGCGTGCGAGATCGCGCGGCGCAGCATGCGACGCAGGATGTACCCGCGGCCCTCGTTCGACGGCTGCACACCATCGGCGATCAGGAACGTCGTGGCACGGCCGTGCTCGGCCACGATCTTCAACGACACGTCGATGTCGGCATCCTCACCATGACGGCGGCCCGCAAGGCCCTCGACCAGCTCCAGCGTGGGTCGGAACAGGTCGGTCTCGAACACGTTGTCGACGCCCTGCAACACCGTCGCGACGCGTTCGAGCGAGGATCCCGTGTCGACGTTCTTGCCGGGCAGCGGCCCGAGGACGTTGTCGTGGGCGTCGACCTGGTCCTGGATGAACACCAGGTTCCAGATCTCCATGAACCGCTCTTCGTCGACGTCGGGGCCACCCTCGGGCCCGTACGCAGGGCCGCGGTCGACGAAGATCTCCGAGCAGGGCCCGGCGGGGCCCGCCGCGTGCGTGGACCAGTAGTTGGCGGGCTCACCGTCGGCATCGAGCTTGCCTCGGTGCACGATGCGCTCGGGCGCGAGCCCCGCCAGGTCGACCCAGGCCGTGGCCGCCTCGTCGTCCTGCTCGTACACCGTCACCCACAGCCGATCGTGCTCGATACCGTAGCCCTCGGTGATGAGCTGGTGGGCCCACGCGATGGCGTCGGCCTTGAAGTAATCCGCGAACGAGAAGTTGCCGAGCATCTCGAAGAACGTCAGGTGCCGCGCGTCGTTACCGACGTTCTCGATGTCGTTGGTGCGCATGACCTTCTGCGAGGTAACGGCGCGCGGGTGCGGCGGCTCCGCCTGGCCCAGGAAGTACGGGATGAATTGGTTCATGCCGGCGTTCGTGAGGAGGAGCCCCGACTCGGGCGGTGGGATCAGCGAGGCCGAGCGAACGCGCGCGTGACCGCGCTCTTCGAAGAACGACAGGAACATCTCGCGGATCCGGTGGCCTTCCACGCGGGAAGTCTACCGACGGGGCCAAGCCTACCGAGGGGGGTTGCCGAGCTCGTCGCGCAGCTGCGCCTCACGCTCGGCCATGGCCTGCTTGCCTTCCTGGATCGATTCGGAGACCAGCTTCGAGAAGTCCAGGACGCCGCCTTTGGCCTCGCGCACCAGCGTCGTGGGGGCCACGCGCTGGGTCTGCTTCTTGGTCCAACGGCTCGCGAGGACGGCGCCCGTGGCGCCCGCACCCAGGCCCAACGCCACCCAGAAGCCGCGTTTCACTTCTTGCGGCCGCCCGTCGCCTTGGCGACGCCCTTGCGCAACCCGGCGCCCAGGCTGATGACCTTGACGAGCGGGCTGGCTGCGGCCTGCTCCACCAGGCCGGAGAGCTTCTCGACCCTGCCCACGATGTCGGTCGCGCTGACGAGCATGGTGTCGACGCGATCCAGCTCGCGGTTGGCCCGTTCCACGGACCCCTTGACCTCACGGAGCAGCGGCACGGTCTCTTCGCGCATCGTGTCGATCGTCATCTTCGTGCTCTCGAGCACCCGGAACGTGTTGATCAGCACGATGATGAGCCCGAGGACCAGCAGCCCCCAGAAGGCGGCGACGATGATCAGGGCCGTGTCCCCTGCCGTTGCGATGTATGCCATGTCGACGATCCTCCGGTGCTCGTGTGAAGGGGGGTAGCTTACCCGTCCTGGTCGGGGGCCCGGGGATCGGGTTCGGGGTCGTCTCGGCGGCCGGTGCCCGGCGCCCGAGCGGTGTCACGGCCTTGGCCCGACGGTTCGTAGTAGACGCGGCCGACGTACTTCGCCGGGCGGTAGTCCTGCTCCACGGCGTGACCCGGGAAGTCGTGAGGGTAGCGGTAGCCCTTGCCGTGGCCTAGCTGCTTCGCACCCCGGTAGCTGGCGTCTCGAAGGTGCAGCGGCACGGGGTCGGCGCCGGGCGCATCCTCCATGGCTCGGTTGATGGCCGTGATCACGCTGTTGGACTTCGGCGCGGTCGCCAGGTAGATCGTGGCGTGGGCCAGGTTCAGTCGCGCCTCCGGCAGCCCGACGTGCTCCACGGCCTGCGCCGCGGCGACCGCGACCACCAAGGCCACGGAATCGGCGAGGCCGACGTCCTCACTGGCGTGCACGATCAGCCGCCGCGCGATGAACCGGGCGTCCTCCCCCGCCTCGAGCATGCGGGCGAGCCAGAACAGCGCGCCGTCGGGATCGGACCCGCGGATCGACTTGATGAACGCGCTGATGACGTCGTAGTGCGCGTCGCCCTGGCGGTCGTAGACGATCGCCTTCTTCTGCACCGCGTCGGCCGCGATCTGGAGCGTGATCCTTGGCGCGTCGGCCTGGGTGGCGGCCAGCGCCGAGGCGTCCAGGCCCATGAGCGCGATGCGCGCGTCGCCGCCCGCGATCTGGGTGAGGTGGGCCAGCGCGTCGTCGTCGATCGTCACCCCCAGCCGGCCGAGCCCGCGGTCCTCGTCGGTGAGCGCTCGGCGCAGCAGCGTGGCGAGCGCATCCTCGGGCAACGGCTCCAGGCGCAGCAACAGACAGCGCGAGAGCAGCGGGGTGTTCAACGAGAAGTACGGATTCTCGGTGGTGGCGCCGATCAGCGTGATCGTGCCGTCCTCCACGGCCGGCAGCAGCACGTCCTGCTGCGCCTTGGACCATCGGTGCACCTCGTCCACGAACAGCACCGTGCGGAACATGCCGCCGCGTGCACCCTGCATCACCTTGCGCGCATCCGCGACGCCGCTCGAGACCGCCGAGAGCTGGATCAGCTCGGCCCCGACGGCGTCGGCCAGCAGGTGGGCGAGGGTGGTCTTGCCCGTCCCCGCCGGGCCCCACAGGATGATCGAGGGCAGGTTGCCGCCCGCCAGCAGGCGTGAGAGCGCGGTGTCCTGGCCCACCAGATGGCCCTGACCCACGTACTCCTCGAACGAGGCGGGCCGCATGCGTGCGGCGAGCGGCTGGTCGCTCACACGGCCGGCACCTTCTACGTCCAGCCCAGCACTCGGTCGGGACGGATCACCAACAGGATGCGCGTCTGGTCCGCGACACCGTCCCAACCCTCGCCGGTGTAGCGACGCGTGAGCTCCTGCATGTGCTCTTCGGCGCCCTCGGTCGTGATCTCGACGACGGTGCCCACGATGGCGAGCGGGGGGTGGGGATGCTCCTTGTCGTGGATGGACACTGCGACCCGGGGGTCGCGACGCGCGTTCTCGACCTTGACCCTGCCGTCGGCGGTGTTGAGCACGATCATGTCGTCGCGGGTGTCGGCCCACAGTGGGGACAGGTGCGGCGAGCCGTCTCCGTTGACGGTGGCCAGGTACGCCAGGTTCGGCGGTCCGAACAGTGCCGCCTGATCGGGCGTGAGCTGGGTCATGATGGAACCTCCTTCGTGCCCGGGTCGGCGGGCGGGGCGGCCAACCGGATCCCGAGGTCGCGGAGCTGCGTCTCGCCCACCGGCGCGGGGGCGCCGGTGAGTGGGTCGCCGCCCGACTGGGCCTTGGGGAACGCAGTGATGTCGCGCAGCGAGTTCTTGCCCGCCATCAGCATCGCGAGCCGGTCGACGCCCATGGCGATGCCGCCGTGCGGTGGCGCTCCGAAGCGGAACGCCCGGATCAGATGACCGAACTTCTCGTCGATCTCGGCCTCGGGCAGACCCAACGCCTCGAACACTCGACGCTGCAGCTCCGGCTGATAGATCCGGATGCTGCCGCCGCCGATCTCGAAGCCGTTGAGGGTGAGGTCGTAGGCGCGCGCCTTCGCCGATGCGGGGTCGAGGTCGTCGGTGAGCGGCGCCGTGAAGGGATGGTGGTTGGAGACCCAACGCTCCTCCTCCTCGCTCCATTCGAACAGCGGGGGCTCGAAGTACCAGCAGAACACCCACTGGTCCACGGGGATCAGGCCGAGCCGGGTCGCGAGGTCGCGCCGGGCGCCGTCGAGCGCGACGTTCACACGGTGCATGACGTCGGCGACGATGCAGACCAGATCGCCGGGTTGCGCACCCGTCCGAGTAACGATGCCTTCGATCTCCGGTGGACCGAGGAACTTCTCGACCGGCGAACGGACCGCTCCCGTCTCCTCGACCACGATCCAGACCAGCCCGGCGGCGCCGCGGCCCTTGGCGTCCTCGACCAGCCTGTCCAATTCCTTGCGCGAGAGCTGCCCGCCGCCGGGCGCCGCCAGCGCCTTGATGGCACCGCCATCGGCGACGACCTTCGCGAACGCGTTGAAGGCGCTGCCCTCGAACAGGTCGGTGAGGCTGGCCAGCTCCATGCCGTAGCGCAGGTCCGGCTTGTCCGAACCGAACCGGTCGAGCATCTCGTCGTAGGTCATTCGCCGGAATGGGGTGGACACCTCCACGCCCTGCAGCTCCGAGACGATCCGTGCGTACAGCGGCTCGATCACCGCGACGATGTCCTCCTCGTCGATGAACGACATCTCCACGTCGAGCTGGGTGAACTCGAAGCCCCTTGTCGGCCCGGGGGTTCTCATCGCGCAGGCACCGGACGATCTGGTAGTACCGGTCCTGGCCCGCCACCATGAGCAGCTGCTTCAGTTGTTGCGGCGATTGGGGAGCGCGTAGAAGGTGCCCGGCTGCAGCCGGGAGGGAACCAGGAAGTCACGCGCACCTTCCGGCGTGGACCTCGTCAACAGCGGGGTCTCCACCTCGAGGAACCCGAGCGAATCCATGTGGTCATGGATGATGGCGTTGATCCGGTGGCGCATGCGCAGGGCCGCGGTCATCTCGGGTCGGCGAAGGTCGAGGTAGCGGTACTGCAGACGGAGCAGCTCGTCGGCGTCACCGCGGTCTTCGATCGGGAAGGGCGGGGTCTCGGCGCGTCCGATCACGTCGAGCTCGGAGGCGAGCACCTCCACGCGGCCGGTGGCCAGGTTCGGATTGACCATGCCGTCGGGGCGTTCCCGCACGGTGCCCACGACCCGCACGACCCACTCGCCCCGCAGTTCCTGTGCCGCCGCATGCGCCTGTGGCGCGTCCTCGGGGTGGAACACCACCTGCACCACCCCGTCGCGATCGCGAAGGTCGATGAAGGTCACCCCGCCGTGATCGCGGCGATGCCCCACCCACCCACACAGGGTCACCGTGGTGCCGGCGTCACCGTGGCGCAGTGCCCCGCACATGCCGGTGCGCATCGCGGTGCGCATCTCAGCTCCGCCGGACTCGGTGGGGGTGGGGCCGTTCGTCATAGCGGCCCGTCCGACCAGTCATCGAGCCGGGTGAGCCACCGGGCCACGTCCTGGGCCGGCACCGCTTTCTGGATGCCGTCGGCCAGACGGCGCAGGGTGATGACGCCGTCAGCCAGCTCCTGATCACCGACGATGGCGGCGAAATCCGCACCAGCGCGGTCGGCCTGCTTCATCTGGGCCTTCATGGGTCGTTCCTCGAACGCGGCGATGGCTGAGATCCCCGAGGAGCGGAGCTCATTGACCAGGCTCCGCCCCACCGGCCGCGCCTGCGCGCCGATCGCGACCACGAATGCCCTCGGCACCCTGGGTGGTGGTGGGGCCACACCTTCGCCTTCCATCGCCAGCAGCACTCGGTCCAGGCCCATCGCGAAGCCGACCCCCGGCGTCGGGGTGCCTCCGAGCGCCTCGGCGAGCCCGTCATACCGCCCCCCGGCGTTGACCGTGCCGGCCTTGTTCTGGGCCAGCACCTCGGAGATCCATTCGAAGGCGGTGCGCGTGTAGTAGTCGAGGCCGCGCACCAGCCGGGGGTCGAGGATGTACTCGACGCCGGCCTCGTCCAGCCCCGCTCGCACGCCCGCGAAGTGCTCGGCACACGGCTCACAGAGCCGGTCGGCGATCGTGGGAGCGGCCAGGACGAAGTCCTTGTCGCCGTCGACCTTGCAGTCGAAGACACGCAGCGGGTTCTTGGCCACGCGCTGCCGGCAGTCCTCGTCGAGCCGGTCGAGATAGCCCTGGAAGTACGCCACGAGCTCGTCCCGATACGCCGGCCGGCACGCGTCGTCACCGATGGAGTTCAGCCGCAGGCTGACCCGTCGCAGCCCTCGTTCACGGAGGTATCGCTCACCCAGCTCGATGACCTCGACGTCGGCGCCCGGCGCCGCGGTACCGATCACCTCGATGCCGAACTGGCGGAACTCGCGCGTGCGCCCAGCCTGAGGACGCCCGTGGCGGAACTCGGTGGCCACGTAGTACCCGCGGAACGGGGAGCCCAGATCCTGCGCGTGGTCCAGCCACGCACGCATCACGCCCGCAGTGCTCTCCGGGCGAAGCGTGATGGACCGTCCACCCTGGTCTGAGAAGGTGTACATCTCCTTCATGACGACGTCCGAGGTCTCCCCGGATGTTCGCGTGAACAGCTCCGTGTGCTCGAAGGTCGGCGTCTCCACGTAGCGATACCCGGCCACGCGCCCGAGCCGGTGTGCTTCCTCGTACAAGCCCAGCATCGCGTCGGCTCGATCGGGCAACAGGTCCTGGGTCCCGCGAGGGGGGGCGAGATCGGCCATCACGCCAGCTCCCGCAGGAACGGGTTGGACGCTCGCTCTCTGGACACCGACGTGTCGGGACCATGACCGGGCAGGACCGAGACCTCGTCCGGCAGCGCCAGGAACCGGCGCAGGCTGGCCTGCATGGCGACCGGGTCGCTGTTGGGGAAGTCCGACCGCCCGATCGAACCCGCGAACACCAGGTCGCCCGACAGGACCAGCGCCTCGCCCTCCAGGCGGAAGCAGCAGTGGCCGGGGGTGTGGCCTGGCGTGTGCACCACCTCGATCGAGAAGCCGGCGAAGGTCACGACGTCGCCGTCTGCCATCGTTCGAAGGTCCTTGACCGGCGAGAGTGGATTCTCGAATCCGGCGTTCCAGGCGGTTTCGTCGGTGAATGCGACGGCGTCGGCTTCGTGGACGTAGACGGGGATCTCCTTGGCGAACTCTCCGGCTTCGCCAACGTGGTCCACGTGGGCGTGCGTGGCCAGGACGGCCACGGGGGTCTTGCCTGCGGCCTCCAACAGCGCATGGACCGCGCGTGGTTCGAATCCGGGGTCGATCACGACGGCGTCGTCGCTGCCCTGCGCGGCCAGCAACCAGCAGTTCGTCCCGTAGGGGTTGGCGTTGTAGACGTCGAGCCACATGAGGCGGTCATGCTAGCTGACCGTCCTCAGCGCCCGTTCAGGCCCGCGCGAGGTCGGAGGCGTCCAAGACCAAGGTGACCGGACCGTCGTTGCAGAGCTCGATCTGCATGTCGGCCCCGAAGACCCCCCGTGCCACCGGGACGCCACGGGCTTCCAGGGTGGCGGCGAAGTCCTCGACGAGCGCGGCGGCTCGCTCGGGGTCCTCCGCCGCGGTGAACGACGGGCGGCGACCCTTCCGCGTATCCCCGTAGAGCGTGAACTGCGAGACCACGAGGACCGCACCACCGACGTCGGGCAGGGCGAGGTTCATCTTGCCGGCGTCGTCGGCGAAGACCCGCACAGCGGCTACCTTCTCGGCGAGCGTGACGGCTTGCGTGGCAGGGTCGCCCCGGCCGACGCCCACCAGCGCCAGGAACCCCCGCTCGATCGCCCCGACCACCGCGCCGTCGACGCTCACACCGGCGTGCGTGACCCGCTGCAGCACTATCCGCATGAGTCAGTTGGGCGCATGCGTCAGCTGGGGGTCACGCGGTAGGCGTCGTACACGCTCTCGACCTTCTTGACCGTCGCGAGCACGCTGGACAGATGGGCGATGTCGGCGAGCTCGAAGGCGAATCGGAGCCGCGTGATGCGGTCCTTGCCGGTCGTGCTGGTCGCGGACAGGATGTTGACGTGGTTGTCCGACAGCATCGTGGCCACATCGGACAGCAGCCTCGTGCGGTCGAGGGCCTCGACCTGGATCGCCACCACGAACGACGTGGGCTTGCCCTCGGACCACGTCACGTCGATGAGACGCTCGGGCTGGGATCTGAGCGCCTTGACGTTGGGGCAATCCGTGCGGTGGACGCTGACCCCTTGGCCCTTCGTGACGAAGCCCATGATGTCGTCGCCGGGCACGGGCGTGCAGCACCGGCCCAGCCGCACCCACACATCGCCCAGCCCACGCACCACGACGCCGCTGGAGGGGTCGCGGGTGCCGATCTGCACGGGCCGCGCGAGGGGCACGTCGATCGCGTCGTCCTCGGCGCCACCAGAGAGCGATCGCGCGATGCGGGCCACCACCGACTGCGGAGACACGTGCCCCTCGCCCACGGCCACGTAGAGGGCATCGAGGTTGGGGTACTTGAGCTCCTCGGCGACCTGGTGCAGGGAGCTCTCCGTTGCCAGGCGCTTGAGCGGCAGGCGCTCCTTGCGCATCAAACGAACGATGGCGTCCCGGCCATGCTCCAGAGCGTCCTCGCGACGCCCTCGCGAGAACCACTGACGGATCTTGGACCGCGCGCGAGGGGTCTTGACGAACTGCAGCCAGTCCTGCGAGGGCCCTTCACCCTGCGCACGTGAGGTGAGCACCGCCACCGAGTCGCCCGTCTGCAGTTCGTAGTCCAGCGGCACCAGCTTGCCGCCCACCTTCGCGCCGATCGTGCGGTGACCGACATCGGTGTGGATGGCGTAGGCGAAATCGACCGGTGTGGCGCCGGCGGGCAGGTTCACCACATCGCCCTTCGGCGTGAACACGAAGACCTGCCCGCCGTACAGGTCGATCTTGAGCGAGTCCATGAACTCTCGCGGGTCGGCCATGTCCTTCAGCCAATCCATCATCTGGCCCAGCCAAGCAGCCTCGGCGGCGTCCTTCGCACTCTTGCCGCCCTCCTTGTAGCGCCAGTGGGCGGCGATGCCGAACTTGGCGGTTCGGTGCATCTCGCGGGTGCGGATCTGGATCTCCAGCGGCTTGCCGCCGGGCCCGACGACCGTCGTGTGCAGCGATTGGTACATGTTGGCCTTGGGCATGGCGACGTAATCCTTGAACCTGCCGGGGATGGGCTTCCAGAGCGAGTGGACGGCGCCGAGGGCAGCGTAGGTGTCGCGGAGGGACTCGACCAGGATCCGCACGCCCACCAGATCGTAGATCTCGTTGAACTCCTTGCCGCGGATCACCATCTTCTCGTAGATGGCGTACAGGTGCTTCGGGCGGCCTTCGACCTCCGCCTTGACGCCCAGCTCTTTCAGCTTCGCGCGCGCCTGGATGGTGACCTGTTCGATCAGCTCCGTGCGCTCGCCCCGGCGGGCGTCGACCAGGCTGGCGATCTCCCGGTAGGGCCCGGGGTGCAGAGCTTTGAAGGACAGGTCCTCCAGCTCCCACTTGAGCTCCTGGACCCCCAGCCGATGCGCGAGCGGCGCGTAGATCTCCATCGTCTCGGTGGCGATGCGACGCTGTTTGCCTTCAGGGAAGACCCCCAGGGTCCGCATGTTGTGCAGGCGATCGGCCAGCTTGATCAACAGGACACGGATATCGCCGGCCATGGCCACGATCATCTTGCGGACGTTCTCGGCCTGTTCCTGCTCACGGGTGCGGAACTCGAACCGATCCAGCTTCGTGAGTCCGTCCACGATGCGCGCGACCTCTTCGCCGAAGTCGTCCTCGATGGTCTTCACGGTGGCGAGGGTGTCCTCCACGGTGTCGTGCAGGAGCGCCGCTTCCAGCGTGGTGGTGTCCAGGCGCAGGTCGGCCAGGATCTCGGCCACCGCCACGGGGTGGGTGATGAAGTCCTCCCCCGACATGCGTTTCTGCCCCTCGTGCGAGGACTCGGCGAAGGCGAACGCCCGCTGGATCTCCTTCGTGTCGGCGCGCGGGTTGTACGAGCGGACCTTCTTGATCAGCGGGTCGATGGCCGAGGAGCCCGATCCGTCACCGCGACGAAGGCGTGGGCGCGGGATGTTGGGCAGGCGCGAGCCTCGACGCGGCTGGGACGGCGGAACCGGTGTCGGTTCCACCGGGCCTTCCGGTTGCGGGGTCGTGACGTCTTCCCGGCTCTCCACGCGTGGCCTCCTGCACCCAGTCTACGGGGGGTGCCGCGCGCTTCAGGCCGAAGCGGTCAGTAGTTGATGAGCGTGAAGAGCTCTCGATCGCCCAGCTTGTCCCGTCCGTGGAGGAAGTCGAGCTCGATGAGACAGGCGATACCGATGACGTCGCCCCCGGCGCGTTCCACCAGCGAGGCCGCGGCGTTCGCGGTGCCGCCGGTCGCGAGCACGTCGTCCACGATCAGGACCCGCTCGCCCGCTCCGATGCCGTCCACGTGGAGCTCGATCGTGGCGGTGCCGTACTCCAGCTCGTACTCCTGACCGATCGCCTCGGAGGGCAGCTTGCCCTGCTTGCGGATCGGCACGAACCCGGCGCCGAAGTGATATGCGACCGGTGAGGCCAGGATGAACCCGCGCGCCTCGATGCCCACCACCTTGTCTACGTTCCCCCGGCCGAAGTGCACCACGATCAGATCGGTGATCGTCGAGAACGCGATCGGGTCGGCCAGCACCGGCGTGATGTCCTTGAACACGATCCCCGGCTCCGGGAAGTCCGGCACGTCACGGATCAAGGCTTCGATCTGCTCGATGTCCACGCTGGTTCACTCCCTCGGGTTCGTTTCGTGCACGGATGGCCGGCGCTAGCGCCGGCGGCGCTTGGCGGGCGGGCGCTTCTTGCTCTTGGGTCGTGGGCGCGAGGGCGAGCCGGTCTTGGCGGTCGCAGCCCGGGCCGCGGCGTCCGAGGTGGCGGCGGTGGATGCGCTCGAGGTCGTGGGCGCCGTGGCCGACACCGTGGGCCGTTCACGCACCGCCCGTCGGGCTTCCATCTGGCGGACCCGCTTCTCGCCGCGCTTCAAGATCGCCAGGACCGGCGCCGCGATGAAGATCGAGGAGTATGCGCCGATCGCCACGCCGACGAGCATCGCGAACGCGAAGTTCTTCAGGGTCTCGCCGCCGAAGAGCAGCAGCGACAGGATCGGCAGTAGTACGACCAACGACGTGTTGACCGAGCGCATCAGCGTTTGGTTGAGGGACAGGTCCACCACGCCCGCGTAGCCCAGGCGCGAGGTGAGGGCCGCGGACTCGGTGTTCTCCTTGATCTTGTCGTAGATCACGACGGTGTCGTACAGCGAGAATCCCAGGATCGTGAGGATCGCGATGACCGTCTCGGGTGTGACCTCCCGGCCGGTGAGTGCATAGATGCCGGCGGTGATGACCACGTCGTGGACCAGCGCGATCATGGCTCCCAAGGCCATCTTGGGCTCGAACCGGAACGCGATGTAGATCGAGATCGCCAGCAACACGATCCCGAGCCCAGTGAACGCCTTGCGCGAGATCTCCCTGCCCCACGTGGGCCCGATGTCCTGGATGTTGATCTCGTCGGTCGAGATGCCGGCCTGGCTCGCCAGGGCGGCGACCAGCTCGTCGGTCTCGCCCGCCGCCGCCAGACTCTCGGTCCGGATCGACACCTGGTCGCCGCTGACGACCAGCACCTCGGCGTCGGGACGGCCGGCCTCGGCCATGATGGCCCCGATCTCCTCGGTCGTGACGCCCGAGCGCAGCTCGAAGCCGATCTGCGCTCCTCCCTCGAAGTCGATCGAGTAGTTGAGCCCGCTGAAGATGAGGCCGGCCAGCGACAGCACGATCAGCGCTCCCGAGAACGTGAACCAGATGTTGCGGCGCTCCGTGAACCGGAAATGCGGGATCGTGTGGCCTCGGTAGGTCTCCATGGCATGGTGGTAGTTCACGAGGCCTCACCTCCGGCAGGCCGCGCGCGCCCGGTCGGTCGGGACGGTAGGTCGCCCTCAGCCGCGACGCCGCTGGTGAGGCCGAAGCCACGCAACCGCACGAGCGTGTCGTTGCGCGCGATCAGGAACACCGTGGGCCGCTTGAAGAACCACACGACGAACAGGTCGAGCGCGGTCGCCACACCCAGCGTCAGCGCGAACCCTCGCACCGAGCTCACCGCCGTGATGTACAGCACCACCGCCGCGATCCCGGTGACGATGTCGGCCGCCACGATCGTCTTGTACGCGCGCGCGAACGCCGGCTGCACGGCCGAGCGTGGCGACTTGCCGGAGCGCACCTCATCCTTCAGCCGTTCGAAGAACACGATGTAGGAGTCGGCGGTGACGCCGAGCGAGATCACCAGGCCGGCCACGCCCGCCAGCGTCAGCGCGTAGCCGAACTGCAGGCCGGCGAGCGAGACCAGCGCCAACGCCAAGATGGCCCAGATCGTCATGCCCATCCAGGCCACGACACCTAGCAGCCGGTAGTAGAAGAGCAGGTAGAGGAACAGCAGTATCAACCCGGCCACGCCGGCCACGATGCCTTGACGCAACGATTCGGACCCCAACGTGGGACTCACGGTCTGCACGGACTGGCGCGTGAGCTCGACGGGCAGCGCACCGGCGTTGAGCACGGTCGCCAGGTCCTTGGCCTCGGTCTCGCTGAAACCACCGGTGATCACGCCGGTGCCGGTCGTGATCGGGCTCTGAACCGTAGGCGAGGAGATGATGACGCCGTCCACCGCGATCGCGATCTGGTTCTGGGGAGGAGGCTGGCTGACCGCGGTGGTGGTTGCCTCGCCGAAGCGCTGCGTGGCGTCGCCGGTCAGCTCGAACTGCACCTCCCACTGGGTCACCACCTGGGTGTCGGTGCCGCCGCCCAAGATCGCGGTGGCTTGGGAGATATCACCACCGCTGATCACGGCCGGTCCCAGCCGGAACTTGTTGCCGCCTTCGTCCAGGTAGACGACCTCCTGCGACTCCAGCGCGCTCGGAGCGCACTCGGGCTGTTGACGCTCGGCCTCGGTCCCACAGGTCACGGGCGTCGAGGCGAACGCGGGGTCGCCGGGCGGGATCACCGTCAGCACGGGGCGCTCCTCCAGTCGCGCCGTCTGGCCGATCACGTCCAGCAGCCGCTGCTGGCCCGTCGCGCGCTGTTGCTCTTCGGCGGAGGCTTGATCGATGAAGCAGCCCAGGTCCTGGTCTGCCGAGCTGATCACGCAGAACTGCACGTCCTGGCGGGAGACGCCGATCGCCGACAGCGCTTCATCGGCGGCAGCCTCGGTCTTCTGCTCACAGGGCAGCGCCTCGGCGCCGCTCCGATCGAGCGTCGAGTACCCGCTGGGCTCGGGTGTGGGACTGGGGGTCGCCGAGGCCGAAGCCGAGGCGGACGGGGACGGGGTCGGGGTCGGCTTCGCGTCGTCGGTCCCACCGGTGTCGAGGACGCAGAACGTTTCCTGAGTCACCTCGACCTTCAGATCCTTGAGGGCCGCGTCGGCCTCCTTCTTCGAGGGGAAGCATGTCGACTGCGTTCCGGTGGCGTCCGTGAAGCAGAACTTCTCGTCGTCGGTGGCTCCGTCGGTCTTGGGAGCCACGACGATCGCGGCCCTCGCGGCGGTGGCCTCCTCCTCGGTGCCGAAGCACTCGAGCTGCTCGTCGTCGCTGGCGGGGTCGACGATGCAGGCTTCCGCGGTCTGAGGAGCGACCTCCAACCCGTCGAGCGCCTTCTGCGCTTCGGCCTGGGTGTCGGCACATCCGTAGTTCGTGTCGTCGGCATCGACCAGGCAGTACTGGGTCTTCCTGCGCTCCTCGATCGAGCCCTTGGTCAGGCCGGGGATCTGCACTTCGATCGTGTCGCCGGACAACACGATGTCGGGCTCGCCCACCCCGAAGGCGTCGACCCTGCTGCGGATGTTGGACAGCGCTTGCTCCATGACGTCCTGCCCGGTGCCGTCGGGCGCGGACAAGATCACCGAGACGCCACCCTCCAGGTCGAGGCCGAGCGTCGGCTCGAGCGCGCCGGAGGCGAACCCCACCAACGAGGCCACCACGAGCACGCAGACGAACACGATGGAGGCCCACAGGCCGCGCGTCCTCTTCACGCCAGTTCCGCCCCATTCACCACGAGCCGGAACCGCGCATCCAGCATCTCGGCCGCGTGGCGGCACAGCTGCATGCGTCCGAGGAAGATCTCGAAGTACTCCATGACCTGGCTGATGGCGGTGTCGATCGTCAGCTCCAGGCTGACCGTGCGAGCGTCAGAGTCTACCCGCAGGAAGGATTGCTCCACGGCGTAGTTCACGCGGTCATGGATGTCCTTCTCGATCTGCCCGGTGGTGCGGACACGGCTGCGATGCACATCGCTCTTGTCCGCCAGGATCACCGCAGCCGACACGGGTGAGACGGCGGTGCCTTCCTTCTCCTCGTGGTTCGCGATGGCGGCCACGATGGGCATGAGGTCGACGGGTTGCACGGTCTCGTGCAGGGCCTGATACACGATGACCGCGCCGGTCTGTCCGTGGGCATCGCGCGCGAGCGCGTTCCCCACGTCATGCAGGTACCCGGCCACGCTGGCCAAGGTGGCCTCCCGGTCGCTGTAGTCCAACCGGTGCAGGACCTGATAGGCGATGCTCGCGACCAGGTTGGCGTGACGGAATCCGTGCTCCGTGAACCCCATGGCGTCCATGACCCGGTCCGCCGAGGCGATGAACGCCGACAGCTCTTCGCTCTGCTGGACGTCTTCGAGCGTGACCGAGGGCGGCTCATCGGGCCCAGGCGTGGGCGCGGCGTGCCCGGGCAGCGGCTCCTGAGGGACGAGAGGTGGCGGCTCGTCGGGCCGCCGCATCGGCTCGAGCGGACGGTCGTGGTCGCTCACCGCTGCGAGAAGGGACCCTGCTGATCGCCCTGCTCGTCTGCGTCGTCCGGCGAGTTGGCCGAGCCCTCGTCGGCGTCATCATCGTCGTCGTCGTACTCGCCGTCGACGATGTCGTCCTCGGTGATGCGACGACCGATGCCGCCTCGCACCATGCGGACGCGGGTGCCGGGAGCGATCTCGACCGTGAGGACGTCCTCGTCGTCGATGCCGATGATCGTGCCGAAGATGCCGGCGGTGGTGACGATCTCGTCGCCGACCTCTGCGCTGCGCACCAGGGCTTGCTGGGCCTTCGCTCGCCGCTGCTGCGGCCTGATCAGTAGGAAGTAGAAGACGCCGCCGATCAGGAGCAGCGGCAGGAACGCCACGAGCGGGTTCTGTTGGGTTTCCTGGGCCAAGATCGAGAACAGCATCGTGAACGTCTCCGGTTTCTTCGGTCGTCCGAGCGGGGAACCCGCCGAGTCTACAGGGGCAGGGTGCCGGGAGCGGCCACGCCGAGGTGACGGTACGCCAACTCGGTGGCCACCCGCCCACGAGGGGTCCGCTGCAGGAATCCACGCTGCAGCAGGTAGGGCTCCACGACATCCTCGACGGTGTCCGTCTCCTCGCCCACCGCGGCCGCCAGGGTGGACAGCCCCACCGGTCCCCCGGCGAACCGCTCCACGATGGCTCCCAGGATCGCGTGGTCGAGCCGGTCCAGCCCCTCTTCGTCCACCTCGAACACTTGCAGACCCGCCCTGGCGACCGCGCCGTCGATCTCCCCGTCGTGACGCACCTCGGCGAAGTCGCGAACCCTGCGAAGCAGTCGGTTGGCGATGCGCGGCGTGCCACGGGAACGACCCGCGATCTCGACCGAGCCTTCCTCGTCCAGACGCACGCCGAGGATGCCCGCCGAGCGACGCACGATGTAGGTGAGGTCGTCCACGGGGTAGTAGTCGAGCCGAGGCGAGAACCCGAAGCGGTCCCGCAGGGGCAGCGTGATGCGCCCGGGCCGTGTCGTGGCCGCCACCAAGGTGAAGCGTGGCAGCTCCAGCCTGATCGATCGCGCGGTGGGACCCTTGCCCAGCACCACGTCGAGCCGGAAGTCCTCCAGCGCCGGATACAGCACTTCCTCGACCGGCCGGGGCATGCGGTGGATCTCGTCGACGAAGAGCACGTCACCGGCCTCGAGGTTGGTGAGGATGGCGGCGAGGTCGCCCGGGCGGTCCAGCGCCGGTCCTGATGTGGGCAGGAAGCCCGCGCCCATCTCCTCGGCCACGATCTGAGCCAGCGTGGTCTTGCCCAAGCCGGGCGGACCACTGAACAACAGGTGATCGACCGGTTCGTCGCGCCGGCGAGCTCCGTCGAGCAGCAGCTCGAGCTGCTCCTTGACCCGCTCCTGGCCCACGAACTCGGGCAAGGACCTGGGCCGCAGCGCGACGTCGAACTCGCGGTCCTCGGGGTCGATCGGTGTCGCCTCGGTCAGGGAAGCGTCGGTCGGGCGCTCCTCGTCCATTCGCCTACCGTCCCACCTTCTGGAGCGCTTCGCGCAGCAGGTCCTCCACGTCCCGGCCGTCGGTGTGCACGCTGGTCATGGCCTCGCTCGCCTCGGCAGGCGTGAGACCCAGCGACAGCAGGGCCTCGCGCACGTCGGCGAGCGGACCGTCGACCACGATCTCGACCTCGCCACCCAGCTTGTCGCGGAGGTCGACCACCACTCGCTGGGCCACCTTCTTGCCCACCCCGGGCACCACCGTGAGGGCGTCGGCATCGCCGGCAACCACCGAGCGCCGCAGCGAATCGGCGCTGAGCGCGGACAGGAACGACAGCGCCATCTTCGGGCCTACACCACTGACGCCGGTCAGCAAGTCGAAGAGCTCGCGTTCGTCGGTCGTCGCGAACCCGAAGAGCACCATGGCGTCGTCACGCACCACCATGCGGGTGTGCACCCGCGCCGTGGCGCCGATCGGCGGCAGTCCACCCACCACCGACGTGGGCACCTGCACGTCGTACCCCACCCCGCTCACCGCCAGCACGATGCGGTTCGCGGCCTTCTCGACCACTTCACCCTCGAGGAAGGAGATCATCGAGCCCCGGCCACGCGAGGGGTGCGGAGCCCGAAGAGGTGCGTGAGGGCGACCGCGGCCGCATCAACCGCGTCAGGCCCCGGCGGCAGCTCTCGGAAGCCGTGGATGCGCTCGAGCGCGAGCCGAACCTGCTGCTTGTCCGCGTTCCCGGCGCCGGTCACCGCGCTCTTCACCTGCGTCGGGCTGTACTCGTCGACAGCCAGACCCGCTTCGGCGGCGGCCACCATGACGGCCCCCGTCGCCCTGGCGACCGTGAGGGCGCTCACCTGGTTGCGATTGAAGGCCACCCGCTCCACGGCAACGGAGACCGGGCGATGACGGGCGATGGCGGTGCGGACGGCGTGGGCCACGGCTCGGAGTCGCTCCGCCTCCGGTTCGTCCGGGCTGGTCGAGATCGTCTCGGCCCAGATGAGCGAGGGACGCCGACCATCACGCGTGACCGCGGCGAGGCCGAGCTTCGCCACGCCTGGATCGATGCCGAGCACACAGGAATCGAACATCAGTTCGCATCCTAGGGGCGGGTCGGCGACGAGGCAATCACTCAAAGCCCGGCACCTGGAGCGCGGCACCCTAGAGCGAGGCCATGACCGCTTCCGGGATGTCGAAGTTGGCGTAGACGCTCTGCACGTCCTCCAGCTCCTCCAGCGCCTCGATCAGGTTGAGGACCTGTTTGGCCTCGCCGCCGTCGACCGGGATCGTGGATTGCGGCACCAGCGAGATCTCGGCGCTGAACACCTCGACGCCGGCTCCCTCGAGGGCGTCCTTCACGTCCTTGAACGCATGCGGATCGCTGATGATGTCCCAGGAGCTCTCGGAGTCGCGCAGGTCCTCGGCGCCGCCCTCGAGCGCCAGCTCGAGCAGACGCTCCTCGCCGGGGGCGGCGTCCTTGTCCACGACCACGACACCCTTGCGCGCGAACATCCACGCGGTCGAACCGGTCTCCCCCAGGTTGCCTCCGTTGCGGGTGAACGCGTGCCGGACCTCCTGCGCGGTGCGGTTCCGGTTGTCGGTGAGCGCCTCGACGATCAACGCGATGCCGCCGGGGGCGTAGCCCTCGTAGGCGATCTCCTCGTACTTCGCGCCGTCCTCGTCCGCGCCGGTCCCGCGCTTGATCGCGCGCTCGATGTTCTCGTTGGGCACCGAGAAGCTCTTGGCTTTCTCCACGGCCGATGCCAGCGTCATGTTGGCGGTCACATCGCCGCTGCCACCTTCCTTGGCGGCGACCTCGACGGCTCGCAGCAGCTTCGCGTACTGGTTGGAGCGCTTGGCGTCGTTGGCCGCCTTCTTGCGCTTGATCGTGGCCCACTTGGAGTGGCCGGACATCGGTGTCGCTCCCTCCTAGCCCAGCTGCAGCAGGTACCGATGGAGCCCGATCTCGCCGATCAGCTCCGGGTGGAACGATGATACGAGCAGCGACCCTTGCTGCAGCACCACGGGCGCGCCCTCATGGATGGCCAGCACGCGCACTCCCGCGCCGACGTCGGTGATACGCGGTGCCCGGATGAACACCCCTCGCACCGGATGCTCGATACCCTCCACCGTCACGTCGTCCTCGAACGAATCCACCTGTCGCCCGTACGCGTTGCGCTGCACCCCGATATCCATGAGACCGAACAACGGCTCGCCGCCGGCAACCCGTTGCGCCATCACGATCATGCCGGCGCACGTCCCGAAGATCGGCATGCCGGCCGCGGCACGATCGCGGACGGGCTGCACCAAGCCGTAGGCGCGTGCGAGCGTGCCGATCGTGGTGGATTCCCCGCCCGGCACGACCAGGCAGTCGACGCCGGACACGTCCTCGGCGTTGCGGACCTCCACGACGCTCGCGCCCGCGTGGGACAGGGCGCGTGCATGCTCGCGGAAGTCTCCCTGCAGCGCGAGCACGCCGGCCTTAATGATGGTCAATCTCCTTGACTATCTGCGACCTTCGGTACCCGGCCGCATCGCGGCTACCAGCCGCGATCCTGCAGACGCGTCTCGAGCGTGTCGATCTCCAGGCCCGCCATGGGGTCGCCTAGCCCGCGCGACAGCTTGGCCAGCACGTCGGCGTTCTGGAAGTTGGTGGTGGCCTCCACGACGGCGCGCGCCATGGTGGCCGGGTCCTGCGACTTGAAGATGCCCGAGCCCACGAACACCCCGTCGACGCCCAGCTGCATCATGAGCGCGGCGTCGGCCGGCGTGGCGATGCCGCCGGCCGAGAAGTTGACGACCGGGAGCTTGCCCTGTCGGGCGACCTCGCGCACGAGCTCCACGGGGGCGCCCAGCTCCTTGGCCTTGGTGACGTGCTGCTCGGGGCGCAGGGTGGTGACCTGGGCGATGTCGGCCAGGATCTGGCGCTCGTGCCGGACGGCCTCGACCACGTTGCCGGTGCCGGCCTCGCCCTTGGTGCGGATCATGGCGGCCCCTTCGGCGATCCGGCGCAGGGCCTCCCCCAGGTTGCGCGCGCCGCACACGAACGGCACGGTGAACGCCCACTTGTCGATGTGGAACTCGTCGTCGGCCGGCGTGAGCACCTCGGATTCGTCGATGTAGTCGACGCCCAGCGACTGCAGCACCTGCGCCTCCACGAAGTGCCCGATGCGCGCCTTGGCCATGACCGGGATCGTGACGGCCTGCTGGATCTCCTCGATCTTGGTGGCGTCGGCCATGCGCGCGACGCCCCCGTCGCGACGGATGTCGGCGGGCACCCGCTCGAGCGCCATGACGGCGCACGCGCCCGCATCCTCAGCGACCTTGGCTTGATCGGCGGTGGTGACGTCCATGATGACGCCGCCCTTGAGCATCTCGGCCAGCCCGGACTTCACGGTGAAGCTGCCGGTCTCGCGTTGCACGGGGTATCGCCTCCTGGGGAACGGTCGCACGGAAACTTCCCAGCGAGTGTACCGGAGGCGAACCTGCTGGTGAGGGCTTACTTCTCGAAGGTGACGGGGGCCGTGAACATGCCCGTGGGAGCGAGCTCGACGAACGTGGTGCCGGGGGTCAGTTGGAACTCATCGCCACCCTTGGTCGTGAACACCGTCACGTCACCTTCGGCGGGCCGCGACCATGTGCCGGTCACGAGCCGGCCGTCGCGGAGCAGCCACGCCTTCCCGGTGCCGGTCACCGCGACCTCGGGAGAGGGGTAGCCGGTGACGTCGACGATGTCGCTCTCGGTGGTCTTCACCTGTTGGATCACGATGTTGTCGAAGGCAACGCTGGCTCCGCCCTCCAACGTCATCTCTTCACCGTTCTGATACCGGACCCAGGAGCCAGTCTCCCAGCGCCACTCGGCGGTGGTGAGCGGGAAATCGACGGTGGCGGCGGACGTCTTCTTGCTGGGCTTCTGCAATTCCGCGTCGTAGCTGAAGACAGCCTGCGGCGCCGGTTCGTCCTTGGCGCGCTTCTGTCCCGCGATCCAGAGCTTGTTCGTGTTGACGAACAGGTTGTGCGGCACCTCGCGAGCGTCGTCGCGTGTGAACGGGGGCGTGGGGTCGCCCTCGGTCATGCCCACCACGCCCGACTTCTTGATGAGGTTGACGACCTTGTTGGCACCGCCCGAGTACGCCAGCAGCGGATGTTCGCTGAACTGGAGCATGATCTTGGGATCGGTGGTGCGGGCGCTCCGCACGGGACCCACACGCTCGGCGGCGGTGCAGTTGAAGACCGCGATGAACCGTGTGATGCCGCCTTCGACGACCTCTTCGTAGACGATGTCCGCCTGATCGAGACCGACCAGCGGCTGGGAGTCCGGCGTGTTCTCGACCTTCACCGCCAGGGCGGGACGGTTCGGCGGCTCCTTGTCTCCTCCAACGGGAATGTCGGTGAGGGGGCAGGGAGCGGGCGGTGTCTGATCGCCGGGAACGAAGCCGTCGACGGCCTTGGTCACGGCGTCGTTGCCCGAGAGCGCAAGCGCCGCGACACCGCCGCCGAGCACAGCCACGACGGCCCCGCCGGCCACGATCGCCTTGCCGCGTGAGGTGAGAGCCACGGTGCGGTGAACCTCCTGAGGGATCTCGTGCTTCGGGCCCATGCGTCCAGGGCCGGACATGTCGAAGGTCCCCGTAGGGACCCGCTCAGGGATGCTACCGGCGGATGTGCGGTGCCTCAAACACCTAGGCGGGTTCGGCCGGGATTCGTCACACCAACGTGACGTCACCCCGCACGGGGGCGGCGATCACATCTCCTGGAGGCGGCGGATGCGCTCGGCCATCGGCGGATGGGTCGAGAAAAGTCGCTCCATGGGCGTGGTCTTGCTGCCCTGCAGGCGGGACGGCTGGTTCAGCCACAGGTGGGCGGTGGCGTTGTTGGCCGAGTGCATCGCCGTCGGCGCCGCCGCCAGCTTCTCCAACGCCGCGATCAGGCCCGGCGGATAGCGCGTGAGTAGCGCTCCTTGCGCATCGGCGAGGAACTCGCGGTTCCGTGAGACCGATCGCTTGATGATCTCGCCGGCGACCGGAGCCAACGCCATGAGCACGAACCCCACCACGAACAGGATCAGATCCGCCCCGCCACCGCGGCTGTCGCTGCCGCGACGGCCGCCGATGCCGCCCCACCACCAGGTGCGCATGAAGAACTCCGACAGCAGCACGGCGGCGCCCACCAGCGTGGCGACGATCGTGCCCAGCAGGATGTCGCGGTCCAGCACGTGGGAGATCTCGTGGCCGATCACGCCTTCCAGCTCGACGCGGTTCATCATCCCCAGCAGACCCTCGGTGACCGCGATGGATGAATGTTCGGGGTCCCGCCCCGTCGCGAACGCGTTCGGCGCCTGTTCGGGAACGATCCAGACGCGAGGTTTGGGCACACCGGCGGCGATCGCGAGGCCTTCGACGATGTTGTGCAGCCGTGGCTGTTCGGCGGCCGTCACCTCGCGTGCCCGGGTGGAACGCAGCACGATCCGATCGCCGTAGAAGTAGGACGAGATCGACAACGCCAGGGCCACCGCCAGCGCGATCACCAGCCCCACCGGCCCCGTCCCGAAGAGGTAGCCGATACCGAGGCCGACCACCGCCAGGAACACGATCGATCCCAGGACGAGCAGCACGGTCTTGCGCTTGTTGGATGCGATCTCTTCGTACATCTAGGCGTCCGGGCGCATGTCGATGGGAACGGGGCCGCGCACCGGATCCTCGATCGAGAAGAACTCCCGCTCCTCGAACCCGGCCATGCTCGCGATCAGGTTGGACGGGAACGAGCCGATCAGCGTGTTCAGCCTCATGACCTGGTCGTTGTAGAACTGTCGCGCGTAGGCGATCTTGGACTCGGTGCCCACCAACTCTTCCTGCAACGCCAGGAAGTTCTCGTTGGCCTTCAGGTCCGGGTAGTTCTCCACCACCGCCATCAGCTGGCGCAGGTCGGCCGTGATCTGGTTCTCCGCACGAGCTTGGGCATCGATGCCATCTGCCTCGATCGCTCCCGCGCGCGCACGGGCGATGTGCTCGAACAGCTCACGCTCGTGCTTGGCGTACCCCTGGACCGTCTCGACCAGGTTGGGGATCAGGTCGTAGCGGCGACGCAGCTGCACGTCGATGCCCGCCCAGCCGCTGTCCACGCGGGCTCGCAGTGAGACCAGGCGGTTGTACAGCAGCACGCCGCCGAGCAGGACGGCCGCGACGACCCCGGTGAGGACCCAGATGAGGGGAGACACGGCGCCTATGGTAGCGATGGCGGCGGGACGCCCACATCGTTGGTGGCCCGGCGGTAGCACTCGTGCAGGGCTGCGACGACGACCGACCAATCGAACGCCTCGGCCCGGGCCCGGCCGGCGTCGCGCAGCCGGGCCGCCAGCTCGGGGTCGGCCAGGATCCGGCCGGCCGCGTCGGCGATGGCTCCGGAGTCTCGAGGCGGCACCAACAGTCCGTCCACTCCGTCGCGGACGACCTCGCGGTAGCCGGGGATGTCGCTTGCCACCACCGGCACCCCCGCCGCCATCGCTTCCACCAAGACGACGCCGAAGCTCTCCCCGCCCACGGCCGAGCCCAGGAAGAGGTCGCCCGCGGCGCTGATGGGCGGCAGGTCGACGTTGGGCACCGCACCGAGCATCCGGATGCGTGGGCGCAGCTCCGGCGACACCCCTTCCACCGCAGCGCGATCCGGCCCGTCCCCGGCAACCACCAGGCGCAGATCGTCGAAGCGGGGAGCGAGCTGGAGGAACGCCGCCAGGGCGGTCGGGAACCCCTTGCGTTCGTCCAGGCGGCCCACGAAGAGCAGCGTGGTGCCCGGTCCGAGGTCGGTGGCCTCAGCCCGCGCGAACCGGGCCACGTCGACCCCATTGGGCACGATGACGAAGTCCCCTCCGATACGTCGCCGGGCGAAGTCGGCCGCCGCCTCGGAGACCGCGACCCGCACGACGATGCGCCGGACGAGGCGACGCAGCAGCGGGGAGGCAACGTCGGACAGTCGCGATCGGGTCGCACCGGAATGGAACGTCGCCACCACCGGCACGCGAGCGGCCAGCGAGGCCCACATCGACGTCGACGGTGTGAACGGTTCGTGCACGTGGACGACGTCCGGGCCGAACCTGCGGAGCTCGTCCGCGATCTGGCTCACGGCCCACGGCCGCGGGTCGATGGGCGCGTTGGATGCGTTGTACGGGATGTCCACGGGGGCCCCCACCGGCCGCACCCACGCCTGGGCGGCCGCGGTGCGAACCGGGGCCAGCACGGTGACCGCGTGACCCTCCGCGAGCAGACGCTCGGCGAGCTCACGGACGTGGGTCTGCACACCACCGGGGTCGTCCCAGGCGTACGGGCACGTTAGCGCGACGCGCACGGAGTGCTCCTGGAGGCACTGCGCACGAACGCCGGAGCGCGGTTCATGGATCCGGCCAGGCCGGCTGGAACATGTGCCAGTCCGAAGGTGCCGCCGCGATCGCACGTTGGAATCCTTCGGCCATCTGCTCGGTGAGCGCGACGACGTCCGCCCGGCGGTCCCCGGTGGGCTCGATGCGCAGCGGCTCGCTGAACACGCACACCCAGCCGTCAGCGATCTGGTAGACGGGCGCGACCAACAACGGCGCTCCGCTCGTGATCGAGAGCAGGGCCGGGCCGGCGGGCAGCTTGCGCACCTTGCCGAACATCGTCACCTCGACGCCGCGCTGGCTGAGGTCGCGATCGGCCACCAGCGCCACCACACGGTTGTCGGCGAGGTAGGCCGCGAGCTGCCGACCGACGCGTGCGTTCGCCGTCCCGATGATGTCCATGCCCAAGGACCGGCGATGCTCCAGGAACAGGTCGAACAGGCGGGGAGGCTCGAGCTGCTCGGCCACCGACACCAGGCGCTGGCCACTGGCGACCAGCCACCGTCCGGCGGCGTCCCAGTTGCCCATGTGCGGCAATGCGCAGATGGCGCCCTTCCCCAGCTCCAGCGCGTTCCAGAGGTTGTGCACGTCCACCGGACGGAACCGCTCCAGCATGGCTTCGTCGGAGACCTCGCCCACGTGGAAGGAATCGAACCAGTACTGGGCGTAGGTCTCGAAGGCCTCACGGGTCGAGGCTCGCACGAGCGGATCCGATGGAGGGCGGCCCAGCACCTGGGCCTGATTCATCGCCACCACCCGGCGCGTCCTCGGGAGCAGATCGTGGGCCAGGAGCCCCAAGCGGCGGTACCACCGGTGACCGATGTGTTCGGGCAGGGAGCGTCCCAGCCAGCTCGCCAGGCGGTAGGTATGGAAGGCCAGCGTCTGCTGCCAGGTCTCCTCCCGTGCGCTCACGAACGCCCCATCGCACCGGCCTGAGCAGCCCGGTCATCGCGCGCGTCCTGCGCAGCCCGTTCCTCGCGGGCGACCTGCGTGGCACGGACCAGCGCGGCCAGCGCCGATAGCGCCGCGGCGGCCCACAACGTCCAGTGCACCCATCCGAACGCGAGCCCGGCCGTCACCAGTCCGTACCGGATGCCGCGGGTGACGTGACTTTCCTCGACGCTGTACGAAAGGGCAGCCCCACGGGCGCGAACGTAGGACGACAGGGCGGACAGGCAGAGCGCGGCCAAGGCCGCGATGGCGATGCTGGCATCGTTCGAGTGCGCGACCCAGGCGATCGTGCCCAGCACCACGCCGTCCCACCAGCGATCCATGAGCTCGTCCAGCATGCGGTCCGTGGGGCCTCCCGCGCCGTGGTTGGCGCGGTGGCCTCCGATCAGCAGCACGACCGCCGATCCGGCGGCGGCAACGGCGGCGAGCTCGGGCCGCCGATCGACGATCAGCACACCCGCCACCGCGGCCGAGGCTCCGCCGAACACCAGCAAGGTGCGGGTGATGGCCGTGCCGGGAGGTTGGCGTTCGAAACGACGCATGTCGGACCGCGCGAGCCTAGCAACTCCGAGTAGGATGCCCCCTACCTCTCGACCCCGTTCGCGAAGGAGCACGCGTTTGAAGACCTACGACGCGAAGGACATCCGCAACGTCCTGTTGGTCGGCCACGGAGGCTCAGGGAAGACGACACTGCTCGAAGCCATGCTCTACACGTCCGGCGCGATCACGCGGATGGGCGTCGTGGAGGACGGCAACACGGTGTCCGACCACGACCCCGACGAACAGCGCAAAGGGATCTCGGTCTCGCTCTCGATGGCTCCGATCGAGTGGAACGGCATCAAGATCAACGTGCTCGACGCCCCCGGCTACGCCGACTTCATCGGCGACGTCCGATCGGCGGTGCGGGCGGTCGACGCGGTGATCGTCGTGGTCTCGGCCGTCGACGGCGTCGAGGTGCAGACCGAGGCGGCGTGGGAGCTGGCGGTCGAAGAGGGTCTGCCCCGCGCGATCTTCGTCAACAAGCTCGACCGGGAGCGGGCCGACTTCCAGGCCACGCTGGACCAGCTGGTCTCCTCGTTCGGCAACCAGGTGGCGCCGTTCGAGCTGCCGATCGGCCAGGAGCACGATTTCGAAGGCGTCGCCGACCTCCTGCACGAGAAGGCCGATCGCTATCCGAGCGGGCCGAAAGCCGAGGAGTCCGACTGGCCCGACGACCTGCACGCCATGGCCGACCCCGCCCGCGAGAAACTGATCGAGGCGGTCGCCGAGTCCGACGATGCCTTGATCGAGGAATACCTCGAGGAAGGCACGCTGCCCGAGGAACACATCGTCGCCGGCGCCAAGGACGGCTTCACCCGGGCGCGGTTGGCGCCCGTCATGGTCGGATCGGCCGCCAGGGCGATGGGCATCGACCGGCTGCTCGACTTCATCGAGGAGGAGTTCCCCTCGCCGGTCGACCGAGGGCCCGTCACCGTGACGGCCAAGGACGGGACCGACGCCGAGCGGTCGTGCGAACCGTCCTCGCCCACGACCGCGTTCGTGTTCAAGACGCTGTCCGACCCGTTCGTCGGGCACATCACGATGTTCCGGGTCTTCAGCGGGGCGATCCGTCCCGACACCAGCGTGCACAACACCACCCAAGGGACCGACGAGCGCATCGGACAACTGTTCACACTGCAGGGCAAGGACCATGAGTCGGTATCCGAGGTGAGTGCCGGCGACATCGGCGCGGTGGCGAAGCTCCAGCATGCACACACCGGCGACACCCTCAGCACCAAGGACGCGCCCGTGCACCTGGCGCCTCTGGCCTTGCCCGAACCGCTGCTGGCCTATGCGATCGCACCCAAGACCAAGGGCGAGGAGGACAAGCTCGCGACCGGACTGGCTCGGCTCCGCGAGGAGGACCCCACGCTCCGCGTTACCCGCAACGAGGAGACGCATCAGACGGTGATGCACGGCATGGGCGAAGCGCATCTCGAGGTCATGATCGAGCGGTTGCAGCGAAAGTTCGGGGTCGACGTGGTGACCAGCCCTGCCAAGATCGCTTTCCGGGAGACGGTTCGCAGCAAGGCTTCGGCGACGGGGCGGCACGTGAAGCAGAGCGGGGGGCACGGCCAGTACGCGGTCTGCATGATCGAGATCGAGCCGCTCGCACACGGTGAGGGCTTCGTGTACGAGAGCAAGATCTTCGGCGGTGCCATCCCGCAGCAGTTCATCCCGTCCATCGAGAAGGGGATCGTCAAGACCATGGCCGACGGCGTGGTCAGCGGCAACCCCATGGTCGACGTCAAGGTCACGTTGGTCGACGGCAAGTTCCACGCGGTCGACTCGTCCGACATGGCGTTCCAGATCGCCGGCTCGCTCGCGATCAAGGATGCGGTCGAGGCCAGCGGCGTTGCGCTCCTCGAGCCCGTGGTCGACCTCGAGGTGGTGGTGCCCGACCAGTTCACCGGTGACGTCATGGGCGACCTCAACGCCAAGCGCGGCAAGATCGCCGGTATGGAGCAGATCGGCGGTGGCAAGCAGCGCATCAAGGCTCAGGTGCCGCAGGCGGAGGTCGCGCGCTACGTCATCGACCTGCGTTCGATGACCGGTGGACGCGGCGCGTTCTCACTGAGCTTCAGCCACTATGAGGAGCTCCCCCAACACCTGGCGCAGAAGGTCATCGAGAGCTACCAGCGCGAGCGCGAGGAGTCCCGCAGGTAGCCCGGTCAGACTGCCGCCGCCTCCAGGAACGGGAGGACGGCGTCGTCGAAGGCTTGAGGATCGCGCAGGTTCGGGACGTGATCGGTGTCCAGGGTCACCGCGCGGCCGTCCAGCACTTCGCGAGCCACCAACTCCCCCAGGCGCCGCATGTCGGGCGGGTCGTGGGCAGCGATCACGACCAGCATCGGGACATCGATCTCACCCAGACGCAGAGCGGCTGGAGGGTCGAGCTCCTCGATGGCGCTCTCGTCCATCGTGAGCTCGTGGATGTTGTCCATGGCGATCTCTCGGATGCGTCGACCCGCTTCGTCGTCGGTCCCCAGCGGCGCCCAGATCGCCAGCTCGGCGTCGACGGCGCCCGGGTGGTCTCCCGCCTCGATCGCTGCTTCGATCGGTGCTGCACGCTCGGCCCACCATTCCTCTTCTTCCTCCAGCTCTTCGAACCCCCCCAGAGCCGTCGTCACGGCCACCAGGGCCGTGATGCGATCGGGGTGCTCGAGGGCGAAGTCGATCTCCACGCCACCGCCCACCGAGCACCCCACCAGCGCGGTCCGATCGACGCCGAGGTGATCCAGCAGAGCCGCGAGATCGCGCACATGGGAGAAGGGCGCACCCGTCAGGCGACTCGATCGACCGTACCCGCGCAGGTCGTACCGAAGCAGCCGGTACCGGTCTGCCCAGGAGGCGAACTGCGGATCCCAGGTTCGCGAATCCCAGAGGCCCGGGTGCAGGAACGTCACCCACGGTCCCTCGCCCGCCACCTCGTAGTGGAGATGCCCATCGTCCGCCAGGTCCAACCGTCCGGTGATCGGTGCCCCCGTCTCGTTCACCCGCCCTCCTCGAAATGCTCGATGAGCCTGGCTCGGGTGTCGGCGAGGAGCTCAGGAAGCACCCGCGTCTGTCCCACCGCCGGCATGAAGTTGGTATCGCCGCTCCAGCGCGGAACCACGTGCCAGTGCAGATGGTCGGGGATGCCGGCGCCGGCGATCGAGCCCAGGTTCATCCCGACGTTGTAGCCGTGCGGGGACGAGCCCTCGCGGAGCGCGCGGATCGACCGCTGTAGCAGCCGCTGCATCTCCACGTTCTCATCGTCGGTGAGATCCTCGACGTCGCCGGTGTGGCGGTAGGGCACGATCAGCACGTGCCCGGGGTTATACGGGAACTTGTTGAGCACCACGAACGCGAGACTGCCGCGTGTCAGCACCCGTTGGGGCTCACGCTCTGGCACGTCGCAGAACACACACCCCTCGTCCTGGGGGCTCTCATCCTTCGCCGCCTGGATGTACTGCATGCGCCAGGGGCTCCAGAGATGCTCCACGTGCGCGTCAGCCTCCGAAGCCGGACTGCACGAGTGCGCGCGCGTTGGATTCATCGACGAGCGTGTCGAAGAGCCGATCGATCGAGACACCCTCGTGCTCCGTGCCGGCACGATCCCGCACGGTGTACGTGCCGGACTCGATATCGCGATCCCCCACCACCACCGTGTACGGAGCTTTGGCCAGCTGCGCGGAGCGGATCTTCTTGCCGACCGATGCACTCGAATCGTCCACCACCGCACGCAGGCCGGCCGCCCTCGCCTTGTCCGCGAGCTCCTCACAATGACCAACGTGGCGATCGGCGACGGCCACGAACCGGACCTGCTCGGGTGAGAGCCAGAGTGGGAACGCGCCAGCGTAGTGCTCGGTGAGCACGCCGAAGAACCGCTCGACCGATCCGAACAGCGCGCGATGGATCATGATCGGCCGGTGGCGCTCGCCGTCGGCGGCCGCGTACTCCAGCTCGAAGCGCTGCGGCATCTGGAAGTCCAGCTGGATCGTGGACATCTGCCAGGTCCGGCCGATCGCATCACGCGCCTGCACGCTGATCTTGGGACCGTAGAAGGCACCGCCACCTTCATCCATCACCAGGTCGAGGTCCATGGACGCTGCCGCCCGCCGAAGCGCTTCGGTTGCCTCGCTCCACTCCTCCTCGCTGCCCACCGCCTTGTCGTCGGGCCTGGTGGACAGCTCCAGGTAGAACTCGTCCAGGCCGTAGTCTCGGAGCAGGTCCAGCACGAAGGTCAGGAGCGAACGCAGCTCGTCCTCCATCTGCTCGCGAGTGCAGAAGATGTGCGCGTCGTCCATGGTCAGTCCACGTACCCGCGTGAGCCCGTGCACGACGCCCGACAGCTCGTAGCGGTAGACCGTGCCGAATTCGAAGAGCCGCAACGGCAGCTCGCGGTAGCTCCTGGTCCGCGAGCGGAAGATCAAGATGTGGAACGGGCAGTTCATGGGTTTCAGGTAGTACTGCGCACCCCCATCGAGCTCCATCGGCGGGAACATGCCATCGGCGAACCACGTCAGGTGGCCACTCGTCTCGAACAGGTCCGACTTGGTGATGTGCGGTGAGTAGACGAACTCGTACCCACCTTCCTCGTGGCGGCGGCGCGAGTAGTCCTCCATGAGCCGGCGGATCAGCCCGCCCTTGGGGTGGAACACCGCCAGCCCCGACCCGATCTCTTCGGGGAAGGAGAACAGGTCGAGCTCGGCGCCGAGCTTGCGGTGGTCGCGGCGCTCGGCTTCCTGCAGGCGGTGAAGGTAGGCATCGAGGTCGTCGGCGTTCGCCCATGCGGTGCCGGCGATGCGGGTGAGCTGCGTGCCGGTGTCGTCGCCGCGCCAGTACGCGCCCGCCAGCGACGTGAGCTTGAAGGCGCCCAACACGCCGGTGTGGGGCACATGCGGACCCCGGCACAGGTCGGTCCACCCGTCGTTGGTGTACAGGCTGACGATGTCATCGGCCGGGGTCTCGTCGATGATCTCGAGCTTGAACGGCTGGCCCACCAGTCGAGCCTTGGCTTCGTCGGGAGCAACCTCCTCGCGAAGGAACGGCTGGTTGCGTTTCACGATCTGCCGCATGCGTCGGTCGATCTTCGTCAGATCGGTTTCGTGGATCGGGCCGGCCAGGTCGAAGTCGTAGTAGAACCCGTCCTCGACCGCTGGGCCGATGGCGTACGCGGAGCCCGGGAAGATGTCGCAGACGGCCTGCGCCAGGACGTGCGC
This sequence comes from uncultured Actinomycetes bacterium, assembly GCA_963821935.1. Classification (GTDB taxonomy): domain Bacteria; phylum Actinomycetota; class UBA4738; order UBA4738; family HRBIN12; genus JAOUEA01. Next base: position 136,189 of record CAWGFM010000004.1, read on the forward strand.
GGTGGAATGGCGCAGGATCTGGAGGCCGTCGTCAGACCGGGCGTCGATCGGCTCGACCTCCACGTCGTCGGTGGGCACGAACGAGAGGTCACGCGGCTCGCCATCCACCCGCGCCGCGAGCGATCCCTTCGGCAGCACGGAGCCCACCGGCTCTCCCTCGGGAAGGGCGGTGGTGGAACCATCGGCGAAGGTCAGGATGGGCATGGCGGCCATGATAGCCACCACGTGCGCCGCGCCCAGCTCGCCGCACGGCGAGCGGCCACATGGTCACTCGTAGGAGATGGACTCCAGGACGTCGAGCTTGGCCGCGCGCCGTGCGGGGAAGATCGCCGTCACCACGCCAGCCAACGCCGCGAAGATCACGAAGGTGATCAGCTGGCCAACCGGCAGGACGAACTCCGTGATGCCCTCGGGCGCCAGCGCCTGCTGCAGCGCCCAGCCGAAGACCACACCGATCACCACGCCGAACAGGGCGCCCATGATGGCGATGATCACCGCTTCCCAGCGGATCATGCGCTTGACCTGGGTACGGCTCATGCCGACGGCGCGCAGCAGACCGAGCTCATGCGTGCGCTCGAAGATGGACAGGCCGAGCGTGTTGGCGATGCCGAACAGCGCGATGATCACCGCCAGCGTCAGCATCGCGGTGATCAGCCCCAAGAGCTGATTCACGAAGCCCGCCTGCTGCTCGCGGAAGGCCGTCTGATCCTGCACCAAGACGTTGCCGAACTCCTCGATCGAGGTCTCGATCTCCTGTGTCACGGCCGCCGGATCGACACCGTCGGTGAGCTTGACGAACACGAAGATGTCGAGCCGCTGCCGGAAGAGCTGGTCGTAGGTCTCGAGCGAGACGACGTAGTCGTCGACGATGGAGTTGACGCCGAACGTGCCACCGATCGTCAGGGGTCGCTCGCCGCCGGCCGGGAACGCCGACGGCAGCTCCTGACCGACCGACCACCCGTTCTCGGCGAGGGTCTCGTCGTAGACGAGGACGTCGCCCCCCTCCAGCGCCTGGAGCGCGTCCTGGTCGACGTCCAGGTCGGTGACCTGCTCGACCGTCGTGGGATCGATCCCGGTCATGACGGAATCCGTCCCGTCGACCTTGAACCCCCCCTGCCGCAGCTCGGAGACGGCAGCCACCCCATCGACCTCGCGGGTCTTGGCCGCCACATCCTGGCTGAACGGCGTGAACGAGGACGTGGTCATGACCAGGTCCGCCCGCAAGGTATCGGCCAAGGCTTTGTCGAACGAGGCTTTCAGCGATGCGGACAAGATCGAGACCATGGCGATCAGGCCGAGGCCGATCATCAGGGCCGACGATGTGGCGGCGGTACGGCGCGGGTTGCGCATGGCGTTCTCGCGACCCAGACGACCCGGCATGCTGCGGTGCTTGAGGGGCGACCCGATCGCGCCCGCGAGCGGCTTCGAGGCCAACGGCGACAGGATCGCCACCCCCACGAATGTCACCGCTGCCCCCGCGCCGATCAGCAACCCTGCGTTCGAGGGCTCGCCGAACAGGCCGTAGGCAAGCCCCCCGATGCCGGCCGCGGTGACGATGAGCCCGATGACGAAACGCTTCCCCAGGCCGGCCGAAGCAGCTTCCTGCGATGATCGGAGCGCCTCGATCGGCGCAACCTTCGAGGCGCGGCGGGCGGGCACGACGGATGCGATCACCGTGACACTCACGCCGATGATGAAGGCGACGACCACCGTGCGAGGCTGCAGCTGCAGCGTGGTGCTGGGCAGGTCGATGCCGAAAGCGCTCAAGAGGGACTTGAGCACGATCGCGATGCCGATGCCGGCCGCGATGCCGAGCGCCGACCCCACCAGGCCGATCACGAGCGCCTCGGTGATGACCGAGGTCAGCACCTGCCGGCGGCTGGCGCCCACCGCTCGCAACAGCGCCAGCTCCTTCCCGCGTTGGGCGACGATGATCGAGAACGTGTTGAAGATGATGAACGCACCCACGAACAGCGCGATGGCGGCGAACACTAGCAGGGCGATCCGGAAGAACCCCAAACCCTCCTTCAGCTGCTCGGATTGCTCGTCGGCCACCGAGGTCGCGGTGAGCGCCTCGGTCTTCGGGGGGAGCTCCTGCTGGATCGTGTTCCGGAGCTGCGCGGGCTGGATGCCCTCCTCACCCAGCACCGAGATGGAGTCGAACACGCCCTCCTTGCTGAGGACGCGCTGGGCGGTGGCGGTCTCGAACAGCGCGAGGGTGGCGCCGCCCAGGTTGTCGGCATCGCCGAACCCCGCGATGCCCGAGATCGTGAACTCCTCCGGAGCGATGCCCTCGAACAAGATCGTGATCGGCGAACCGACCGTCAGGTCATACGTCGTGGCCGTGGCGGCGTCCACCGCGACGTCCTGCGGACCGGTGGGTTGCTCGCCCTCACGCAAGACGAGGCTGGCATTGTTCTGCGACCAGTTCGTCCCGATCGTCGGCGGCCCGACCCCTCCGATGGCGTCACCGGTGCTCGGATCCTGCATCTGTGCATACCCGGAGAGGTCGCCCGTCGCGGACGCGACACCCTGCACCTGTCGCACCGTGTCCAGCAACGCGTCGGGCACGGTGTCGCGTTCTTCGCCTGCGCCGCCGCCCGGTCCGGTGGCCGACGGCGCGAACGCCTGCTCGGCGCGCACGATCACATCGGAGCCACTCGCTGCCTGACTGAACAGGTCATCGAACGCCTTGTTCATCGTGTCGGTCAGGACGAAGGTGCCGACGACGAACCCGACCCCGAGCACGATCGAGGTGAAGGTGAGCACCAGCCGGCGCTTCCGAGCGAAGAGGCTCTTGAGCGTGGAGCGAAGCACGGGAGTCCCTAGCCCTCGAGGGTCTTGAGCCGGTCGAGCACCTTGCCGGCCGTGGGCTCGCGCATCTGGTCGACGACGTCGCCGTCGGCGAGGAAGACGACCCGGTCGGCGTAGCCCGCAGCGCCCGCGTCGTGCGTGACCATCACGATCGTCTGGCCGTGGGTTCGGACCGCCTCCTGCAGGAAGGCCAGGAGCTCCGCACTCGAACGCGAGTCCAGGTTGCCGGTGGGCTCGTCGGCGAACACGATCTCCGGCCGGCTGACGAGCGCCCGGGCTCCCGCGACGCGCTGCTGCTGGCCGCCCGAGAGCTGGGTGGGCCGGTGCCGCAGCCGGTCACGCAAGCCGATGGTGTCCACCACCTGATCGAACCATGCGGGGTCGACGTCGCGCCCCGCGATGTCGAGTGGCAGGGTGATGTTCTCGCCGGCCGTGAGCGTCGGGATCAGGTTGAACGCCTGGAAGACGAACCCCACCCTGTCTCGACGCAGGGCGGTGAGCTGCTTCTCGTTGAGGGTCGTGAGGTCGATGTCACCGATGAACACGCTGCCCGAGGTCGGGGAGTCCAGGCCCGCCAGGCAGTGCAGCAGGGTGGACTTGCCCGAGCCTGATGGCCCCATGATCGCGGTGAACTCGCCCGCCGCCAGGTCGACCGATACGCCGCGCAGGGCTTCCACAGCGGCGTCGCCCAGCCCGTAGACCTTGCGAAGATCGACGGCTCGCGCCGCGACACGGCCCTGCACCGGTGCCGCGACCGTCTCGGCGGGGGGTGGGGGCGGAACGGACATGGTGGCGTCTCCTCGTGATGGTCGACGCTCGCGAGCCAGCCGGATTCGCTCGTCGAGCGGCCGACACCCTAACGGATGGACCGGGGACGGATCGTGAACGCGCGAGGGGCTCGCCGGCGAGCTGGTGACGTCAGACGGTGCGGCGACGCGAGCGCGGCGGCCGGGCGGGGCGGTGACGATGCTGCTCCCCTGCACCCAGGTCCATGATGCCTCCCCAGGCGACCGTGACCACCAGTAAGGCGAGTGCGGCGATGATGAACGAGACGAACATCTCCTTCATCGTTGCACGCACCGAGGCGTTTCCCAGGAGCCAACCGGCCATCTTCGCCCCGGATCCTCAGGTGCCGACGTAGGCAGCGAGGTGCTGACCGGTGAGTGTGGTGCGGTCGGCGACGAGGTCGGCGGGTGTGCCCTCGAAGACGATCTGCCCGCCCTCGTGGCCGGCGCCGGGGCCGAGGTCGACGATCCAGTCGGCGTGCGCCATGACCGCCTGGTGGTGCTCGATGACGATGACCGACGTGCCGTCCTCGACGAGCCGGTCGAGCAGGCCGAGCAACTGCTCGACGTCGGCGAGGTGCAGGCCGGTGGTCGGCTCATCCAGGATGTAGATCTCACCCTTGTCGCCCATCTGCGCCGCCAGCTTCAGCCGCTGTCGTTCGCCGCCGGACAGTGTGGTGAGCGGCTGACCGAGGCTGAGATATCCGAGCCCGACGTCGGCGAGCCGGTCGAGGATCTTGTGGGCGGCCGGTGTCCGCGCCTCCCCGTCGCCGAAGAACCCCTCGGCCTCGGTGACCGGCATCGCGAGCACGTCGGCGATGTTCCGGCCACCCAGCGTGTACTCCAGCACCGACGCTTGGAACCGCTTGCCCTCGCACTCCTCGCAGGTGGATTCGACGGTGGCCATGACGCCCAGGTCGGTGTAGATGACCCCGGCGCCGTTGCAGGTGGGGCAGGCGCCCTCGGAGTTGGAGCTGAACAGCGCCGGCTTCACGCCGTTGGCCTTCGCGAACGCTTTGCGGATCGGGTCGAGCAGGCCGGTGTAGGTCGCCGGGTTGCTCCGCCGCGAGCCCTTGATCGAGGACTGGTCGATCGACACCACCCCGTCCCGCCCTGACACCGACCCGTCGATCAGAGAGCTCTTGCCCGACCCGGCCACGCCGGTCACCACCACCAACGCGCCGAGCGGGATGTCGACATCCACATCTCGCAGGTTGTTGGCGCTGGCGCCGCGGACCTCCAGCGCTCCCGACGGTGACCGCACCGACGGCTTCAAGGAAGCACGGTCGTCCAGGTGCCGCCCGGTCAGCGTGTCGCTGGCCCGCAGCCCGTCGACGATGCCCTCGAACACCACCTCGCCACCGGCGGTGCCGGCGCCGGGACCGAGATCGACGGCGTGGTCGGCGATGTCGATCACCTCCGGCTTGTGCTCGACGACCAGCACCGTGTTGCCCTTGTCACGGAGCCGCAGCAGCAGCTCGTTCATGCGCTCGATGTCGTGAGGGTGAAGGCCGATGGTCGGCTCGTCGAAGACGTAGGTGACGTCGGTGAGCGAAGAGCCGAGGTGACGGATCATCTTGGTGCGCTGCGCCTCTCCGCCGGACAGGGTGCCTGCAGGCCGGTCGAGCGAGAGATAGCCCAACCCGATCTCGGCGAACGAGTCGAGGAGGTGCTGCAGGCCGGTGAGCAGCGGGGCAACCGATGGCTCGTCGAGGCCCCGGACCCACTCGGCCAGGTCGCTGATCTGCATCGCGCAGACGTCGGCGATGTTCTTCCCCGCGATCTTCGACGACCGAGCCTCGGGCGCGAGCCGGGTCCCATCGCAGTCCGGACAGGTCTGGAAGGTCACCGCGCGCTCCACGAAGGCTCGGACGTGCGGCTGCATCGCTTCGACGTCCTTGGACAGCATCGACTTCTGGATCTTCGGGATCACCCCCTCGTAGGTGAGGTTGATCCCTTCCACCTTGATCTTGGTCGGCTCCCCGTAGAGCAGGGTGTGGAGTTCCTTCTTGGTGAACTTCTTGATCGGCTTGTCCATGTCGAAGCCGGCACCGCTGAAGATCCGGCCGTACCAGCCGTCCATGCTGTAGCCGGGGATCGTCAGCGCGCCACCGCCGAGCGACTTGGAGTCGTCGTACAGGGCCGTCAGGTCGAAGTCGTTGACCGCACCCATGCCCTCGCAGCGCGGACACATCCCGCCGAGCCGGTTGAACGTCGCCTTCTGGGCCTTGGTCTTGCCGCCTCGCTCCACGGTGATCGCACCGCTGGCCTTCACCGAGGGGACGTTGAACGAGTACGCGTTGGGCGAGCCGATGTGCGGCTTCCCGAGCCTGCTGAAGAGGATGCGCAGCATCGCGTTGGCGTCGGTAGCGGTGCCGACGGTGGAGCGGGGGTTGGAGCCCATCCGCTCCTGGTCCACGATGATCGCCGTGGTGAGGCCGTCCAGCAGGTCGACCTCCGGCCGGGACAACGTCGGCATGAAACCCTGCACGAAGGCGCTGTACGTCTCGTTGATCATCCGCTGCGACTCCGCGGCGATCGTGCCGAACACCAGCGAACTCTTGCCGGACCCCGAGACGCCGGTGAACACCGTCAGCCGGCGCTTCGGGATCTCGACGCTGATGTCCTTCAGGTTGTTCACCCGCGCGCCCTGGACGCGGATCAGATCGTGGCTGTCGGCATCGTGCGGCGCGGACGCCTTCGTGTCCTTCTTCGCGGCCGTGCTCATCGTGTCTCCATGGGCCGGGCTCAGCGCACCGCCTTCTTCACGAGCGCGGCGATCTTCTTCTCTTCGGTGGCGGTCAGCTTCGTGAGCGCCCATGACGTCGGCCACATCGCCCCCTGGTCGAGGTTCGCCTCGTCGCTGAAACCGAACGTCGCGTACCTCGCGTCGAACTTCCCCGCACTCTGGAAGAAGCACACGATCTTGCCATCCTTGGCGTACGCGGGCATCCCGTACCAAGTCTTCGGGACGAGGTCCGGCGCGGCGGACGTGACGATCGCGTGGAGCCGCTTGGCCATCGTGCGATCCGTGCCCTTCATCTCAGCGATCTTCGAAAGCAGGGTCTTCTCCCCGTCCTCCTTGGCCGCCTCTGCCTTCAGCTCCTTGGCGCGCTCCTTCATGGCTGCCCGTTCCTCAGCCGTGAATCCCTTCGACGATGTCGCCGTGCGCTTGGCGGACTTCCGTGTGCTCTTCTTCGCGGGTTTCTTCTCAGCCATCGTGACGTACCTCCTCCGGACGGATCACCTCTTCGAGCCAGGCGCTGTCGCGCATGAGCGTGCGGCCGGGGATCTCATCCGCCTCGCGCCACGCCTGCACTCGCACCGGCCGCAACACGAAGTAGGCATAGCCCGTGTCGCGGCGCGGATCCCAGTCGGCCTGTGCGGCGAACGCCGCCCCCAGCCCATCGTCGGCTGCGACGGCGACCGCCCTCTCCAGGACGGCGTCGATCATCACCAGGTCGCGCGTCGGTCCGACGGCGAGTCTGGCGTCGCCGGACGCGGTCAGGTTGCGCGCGGTGATCGACGTTGCCTCGATCGCGACCACCACTCGCTCGTCCACCCAGGCGAGCGACAGGGGCACGAGGTGTGGCTCGCCTGCGGACGACGCCGTGGCCATCCACACGTCGATCGCCGGGGTCGCCAGCATGGCCATCGTGTCGGCCCTGCGGGTCTCGCGGTCGCGGGCAGCCATCGTCCGGACTCAGGTCAGCTCCTGGATGCGGATCAGGTTGCCGGCGGGGTCGCGGAGGGCGCAGTCACGAACGCCGTACGGTTGGTCGGTCGGTTCCTGCACGATCTCGACATCGCCGGCCTGCAGCCGTTCGAAGGTGCCGTCGAGGTCCTTGGTGGCAAGGAGGAGGCTGGCGTAGGTGCCTTTGGCCATCATCTCGGTGATGGTGCGTCGCTCGTCGTCGGTGATGCCGGGGTCGGCGGCCGGCGGGTGCAGGACGATGGACGTGGCGGGCTGGTCAACGGGGCCGACCGTGATCCAGTGCATCCCGCCGTATTCGACGTCGTCGCGGACCTCGAAGCCGAGGGCATCGCGATAGAAGGCACGTGCGGCGTCCGGATCGTCCTGCGGGAGGAAGCTCGCGTGGATGGTGATGTCCATGGCGGTCATGCTAGCTGCGGCTCGTCGACCGGCGCTTCTCGATTCCTGACCGGCTTGGTGACCTTCTTCGCCTCGCACGACGGCATCCCCGCCGTCGTATGCGCCTCGTCGCGTCGGTAGGCGCTTGGCGGCATGCCGACCAGTTCGGTGAAGCGACTGCTGAACGTGCCCAGCGACGAGCAGCCGACCTCGAAACAGACCTCGGTGACGCTGAGGTCGCCACGACGCAACAGTGCCATCGCGCGCTCGATGCGCCGCGTCATCAGGTAGCCGTACGGCGATTCGCCATAGGCGAGCTTGAACTGGCGGCTGAAGTGGCCGGCTGACATGTGCGCGTCGCGTGCGAGCGCCTCGACGTCGAGTGGCTGCGCGTACTCCCGGTCGACCCGGTCGCGGACGCGGCGCAGCCGCGCGAGGTCGCCCAGATGCGGTGCCGCGGCAGGTCTGGTGGTCATCTGCGAATCGTGTCAGGTCGCGTCGGAGGTGCCAAAGGCCGGGGTGGACCACCTCGTGGCTTCCGCAGGGTCAACCGGTGGGGCGCGGCACGTCGTGAACCTGCCTAGGCGGTGCGTGGCCGCCACGGCTCGTGCTCGTGCGCGAGCCAGACCAGCTCGGGGTCGAGCGCGCGCACCAGCAGCTGGCCTTCGGTGTGCGGCTCGTCGAGCTCGCCGAACCAGACCGCCATGTCGCCGCCGACGACGACCGGACGCCCGCCGGTCTCGACGACGACCACCTGCGTGCCGCGTGTGTGACCCGGCGCCGGGACGAGCCGGATCCCGGGAAGCAGCTCGAGCTCGCCGTCGACCGGCACGTACCGCACGCCGGGCGCCTCGAGCCACTCGCGGATGGTGTAGTCGTCCTGGCTGCGCGCGTCGTCGAGCTCCCGGCGCTGGACGTAGATCGGCTTGCCGGCGAAGAGGTGGTTGCCGCCGCAGTGATCGCCATGCAGGTGCGTGTTGACGACGATGTCGATGCCGGCGAGATCGAGGTCCTGCTCGCTCAGCGGCCGGAGGCGGGGGTCCATGTCGGCAAGCCACGGGTGCAGCTCCGTCATGCCGGTGTCGACCAGCACACGCGCCTCGGGATGGTCGATGATGTGCACGTAGACTGGCATCCGCTCGCCCTCGACGTGCAGGTCGGCAACGAAGATTGGCGTGATGATGATCGAGGCGGCGGCGTTCATCGTGTACCGACCGCCGCGGTGGTGGTTGAGACGGTCATCCGGTGGGCGCGGCAGGTTTTGAACCTGCGACCTCTCGCGTGTGAGGCGAGCGCTCTCCCACTGAGCTACGCGCCCGGATGTCAGGAACGATAGCAACCCACTCCGCACAGTGACGGCGGCACGTGCCCGCGTCGTGCCGCCGTCGGCCCGGGCGCGAGCCCGGACTTCACGCGGAGTGTGTCATGGAGCCTCCACATCCGCAAGATTTCCGGCCGCGTGCCGGGCTCGGTTGCATCGAGACCTGCCCTTGTTACCCTGCCACGTATCCGTCGTCGTCGAGCCCCCTGAGGTGCCGCCGCTGATCGCCCCATTGTTCTTCTTGACCGCCGGACTCCTGGTGGTCGCCGGCGCGAGCAAGGTCTGGTTGCCTCGGCCCACGGCACAGGCCCTGTACGCGGCAGGGCTTCCCGCATCGGACCTCGCGGTGCGAGGGCTCGGGGTGCTGGAGATGGTCGTCGGCATCATCGCGCTGGTCCGACCCGCGCCGTGGGTCGCCGTGCTGGTGGCACTGCTCTACCTCGGCTTCGCGTGCTTCGTCGGGTTCCTGCTGCTGGCACGTCCGAGCGCCACGTCGTGCGGCTGCGCGGGCGCTCGTGAGACCCGTCCCAGCTGGTTGCACGTTTCGGTGAACGTCGCGGCGGTGGCGGTCGCAGTTACCGCCGCGATCGACGGCTTCCCTTCGGTGGCGACCACCGCGACATCCCTCGGTGCCCTGACGGTGCCCGCCGTCGCCGGCCTGATCGTCGCGGGATGGCTCACGATCGTGGTCGTCACGGAGGTGCCCGCCTCGATGCAGGCATGGACCGCCCCTGACCACCACCAACAGGAGCTGTTCGATCCCGATCGCCACCGCCGAGCCGACGTGGCGCTCTCGACGGCGGGGGTGGCGGTCGGACACCCGAGCCTGTGGCCCGATCACGATCCGGTCACGGGATCCCCCCTCGACGATCCTCCGCCGGACGGTGCCGATGTCGGTCTCTGAGCGCGCGATGCGGGTCGCGACGGCCCTGGTGGGACGCCGTGCTCCCGCGGAGCACGGCACGAGCACGGCCGAGCGTGCGGTGGTGGGAGCGGCGGCGTTGTCGGCGGCGCCGATCCGCTACGTCACGAGGCCCGTGAAGGCGGACGAGCTCCTCCGCATGAGCTGCGCCAGCTGCCCGCCGGGATCGCGGTGCTGCGGTGGTTACACCGCGTTGTGCTGCACGCTGCCGGGTGGTTCCAACTTCGGATGCCCCGCCCACACGTTCGTCGGCGGATGGTGGCAGTGCAGCTACGGCGGCACCGGCCTGTGCGGCACGACCAACGTGCGGTACTACCTGGACTGCAGCATCGATCCGGGGCGCGCCTGTCCCGGCGGATGCCACTGCGGCAGCGACAAGTGCTCCAACTTCAGGACATGCTGCGTGGTGTTCCGCTACGGCCAATGCAACACACAGATCGCCGCCGTCACGCCCATCGTGTGCCGGCTGGTGACGTGCGTCCTGCCCTGCACGATCGACTGCCTCAACTGCCATTGTTCGGCCGCATACGATCAGGTGACGTGCAGCCACAGCGCGGGGTGCCTGTGAACGGCCTCACCGTCCTGGTGGTCATCGAGACCCTGCTGCTGGTGCTGCTGGCCTTCGTCATGGTGGGCCTGCTCCGGAGCCACGCCGAGATACTGCGACGGCTGCCCGAGGACACCGAGCATCCCGGCCATGAAGAGCTGGAGCCGGCCGGTCCTCGAACGATCGTCTTCGAAGACCGAGACGCGTCCGACTCCGGGACCCAGACGGCATCGGACGGTGCCACCCTGCCGGCGCACCTGCCCGGCCCTCGGGGTTCCGTCACCCCGGCCCACGACGTCGCGGGACGAACGCTCGATGGATCGTCGGCGGTGATCCCCGTGGCGACCGCCGGCGCCCCCACGCTCGTGGCGTTCCTGTCCAGCGGGTGCCTCACGTGTCGCACCTTCTGGGACGGCCTTCGCACCGGCGCGCACGAACCGATGCCGGGTGAGGCACGTGTCCTGATCGTGACCAAGGATCCCCAGTTCGAGAGCCCGTCCCGCCTGCGCGATCTCGCGCCCGACGACACGCCCGTGCTGCAGTCCTCGCAGGCCTGGGGCGACTACGGCATCACGATGTCCCCCTACTTCGTCATGGTGGGTGCCGACGGTGAGGTCAGCAGTGAGGGCGCCGCCAGCAGCTGGGATCAGGTTCGCTCCCTGCTCGCCGACGCTCTCGCCGACGAGGCCATCGCTCGGGCCCACACCGGAGGCACGTCGTCGTGAACGCCGCCTATCTGGTTCCCGTCGTCGCCGTGGCGGTGGCCGCCGCCGTGCGCTCGACGTGGTCCCCCTGAGGCACGTCGATGCTGGGAAGCATCACCCCGCTCGGGCAGCGGGCACGAGGGTTCCGGTTCTGGCCCACGGCAACCACCTACATCGTGGCCTCGACCCTGGGAGGCACGATCGGGGGTGGGCTGCTCGGCGCGATCGGCGCGCCTTTCATGAATGGCGTGGACGTCGTCGCGCGGCTGCTGATGCTGGCGGTGCTCGCGATCGTGGGATTGGCCATGGACCTGGGTTGGCTCGGCCTGCGGTTGCCCGGTGCGCGCAGACAGGTGGACGAGGGCTGGATGTCCCGCTACCGGGGTCCGATCTTCGGCGCCGGGTTCGGATTCCAACTGGGGCTGGGCGTGGTGACGATCGTGACCACCTCGGCGATCTACCTGACGCTGGCCGGCGAGCTGATGTCGGGCAGTGCTTCGGGTGGAGCCCTCATCGGGGCCATGTTCGGCCTGGCCCGCTCGCTGCCGATCCTGGCGGTGCTCCCCGTTCGCGACCCGGAGACGCTCCGAGGGGTGCAGAGCTCGCTCGCCCGATGGGAGCGGCCGGTTCGCACCGCGACCTTCGCGACCCAGTCCGCGTTCGCGGTGACGGCCGTCGCCGCCGGGGCGGCGATGGTTCGATGACCAGCCTGTCCGATCACGGCCTCTCCATCGAGGTGCCCGCCGGGTGGGAGGCGCGGCTCTCGGTCCCGCAGGTGCCCCACCCCGCGATCAACCTTCCCGTGCTCCACATGGCCGACTATCGGCTGACCCACGCCCGGCAGAGCTCCTACGCCGTGGAGACCGCCGCCGCGATGGGGAAGCAATCCGGCGGCATCGTCGTCTCGTTGGTCGAGTTCGGACACGAGCTCGCTGACGTAGGCCTCTACGCGCCCCAGGGCGCGCCTACCCTGCGTCCGCGCGACCTCGACGCGCGCGCCCTCCAGATCCCCCGGCGGGACCAGGCCGGTGTCCAGCGATTCTTCTCGGTCTCGGGCCGGGCCTTCAGCCTGTACGTGGTCGCGAGCCTCGATCGAGCCACCGAGCGGCGGCTCACGGCGGTCAACGGATCGCTCGCTTCCCTCCAGGTGGACCCGCGCACGTCGGAGGTATCGCCATCGTGACACCGGTCCTGACGGTGACGGTGATCCTGTTGGTCGCGGTGGTCGCATGGCTGCTGTTGGCACTCGCAGGCGCCAACAGCACCATCGCCACGCTCCGCGCGGAACGGAGCGCGGACGACGATAGGCCGGCGCGACGTCTGTCCGCCGGGCTCCCGGCGGGAGCCAGCGCGCCCGCGATCGAGCCGCTCGGCGCCGACCTGGGAGGCAGCCGTCATCTCGTGACGTTCGTGGACCCCGATTGCGCGGCGTGTGACGATCTGGTGCCCGCCTTGCTCCGGGCGGCCGAGGAACGGCGGGTGCCGCAGACGCTGCTGGTCAGCCGTGGTGCCGCGGCCGACCACCCACGATCGTGGCTGGAGAGCGCCGGTCGCTCGCGACTTATCACCGAAACCGGCTCGGAGATCACCGAGGCGTACGGGGTCGACGTGACACCGACGGCGTTCGTGGTGGATGAGGGCGGGCTCATCGTGGCGAGCGGTGTCGCTGCCACGATCGACGACGTCTTGGCGTTGGTCGACGATGTCGAAGGCGTGCGGATCGCGCCGAGCACCGACGAGCATCCGGCGGTGACCCATGGCTCCGCGTGATCACGCCGACGGCACGCTGACCCGGCGGGGGTTCCTGGGCCGCGCCGCCATGGCGTCGTTCGCCGCGTACACCGCCATCGCCGGTGTCGCATCGTCCGAGGCACTCGCCCGCCCCGGTCCCAAGCCGTGCCGGGTGGACTGCCGGCCGGTCTCCAAGACCGGTTGTGCGTGCGGCGGCAACCTCTACCGGTGCACCGGGTGCGGGCGGAACTTCCACGCATGCGTCGACGGCCGGCCCTACCAAGGATTCTGTCTGCGCCGATCCTGCTGATCGGTCCGTCGCTGATCAGGGCGTGCCGGTTCCGGCCGTGAGCGCGAGTCGATAGAACGAATACCGGGCGTCGCGCATGTTCCACAGCACGAACCGCTTGTCGGGCCGGGTCACGACCAACCCAGCCGCGTCGTTGATGCGGCTGCCGATCCCTCGCACGCCGCCGATCCGGTCAGGCTCGGACCACGAGCCGCCACCATCGGTCGAGCTGGTCGACAGTACCTCGATCCGAGCCGCTTTCTTGGTCGAACGGCAGTCGGAGCTGAGCGCCGTGTCGCGGCACGCAGAGAAGGCGGCGGCCAGGCTCTGTGCTCCGAACGGCTGCACGACGGGCCCGGTCGCGCCCGCGTAGGTGCGACCCCGGATCTGCGTGGGCCAGCTCCCTGCGATCACCTGGGTCTGGGGGCCAAGCGAGGATCCGTCGAAGACACGGGCCGCGATGCCACCGTCGGTCGTGTAGGCGATGGCGACATCGTTCGTGACACCGTCGGACGCACCGCGAGCCACCGCGTAGTGGAACCCGTCGCTCGGGCTCGAGCCGGTCAGCGTCTCCGCCGGGGAGGCGGCCGACAGATCGGTCCCCCGGGTGCTCGAGGACTTCGCGAGCTGCCGGCCGCCGTCGTCGGCGAACCACGACACCGTCACGTTGTCGCCGCTGGCGCCCACGGTCGGGTACCCGGCGAGACCTTCGCCACGGTCCGGGCTGGCGGTCGTGGTACCGACCGTTTTGGTGGTCCAGCGCTTGCCCCCGTTGCTGCTGGTGGCGAGGCGGATGGCCCCGTTGTCGGCGTTCGTCCACACCGCGTAGGCGGCGCCGTCGGTGACGGCGAGCTGCGGATAGTCGACCCGGCCGCCCAGCGGCGACAGCCGGATCGGCTTGGACCACGATCCTCCGCGGTCGGCGCTGCGCCGAACGTAGAAGGCCCTCGGTGCGCCGCCGTCGTAGCGGGTGTACGAACGCTGGGTGACCCACCCCGCGATCGCGATCGTGCCGTGCCCCGCGATGCTCGCCCGCTCGGCGTCGATCGACTTCCTCGAGATGCGGAACGGCTTCGACCACGTGAGGGGCCCGCCCAGGCTGGCTCGCTGCACGAAGACCCCCATGGACGAGCCACGCAGGTTGGCGCACGCGCCTCGGGGCGGCGGGCAGTCGCTGGCCCACGCGGTCAGCAACCGGTTGTCGACCGAGGCCAGGGAGTTGCCCGGGCTCCAGGTCGACGGCGGCCCGACGTTGCGTGTGCCACCCCAATCGATCGCCGCGTTCGCCGGCTGCGCGACCGCGAGGCAAGCGACGACGCCTGCCGCGATGCCGAGACGGCGCGCAGACGAGAGAGTGGTGGCTCGCATCGGTGCGGCGATGGTACCCGGTGACCCGGGCCTGCTCAGTCAGGCGCGCCGTGTCTTACGGCTGGGACCAGCTCACCGACCGGATGTCACAGTAGGAGCCGTAGGGGACGGTGATGCGCAGCGTCCGAGCGCTCTTGTGAGGTCGACGCACCATCCACTCCGCGAAGCAGTCCTTGCCGACCCACGTCGAGATGTCCGCAGAGATCGTCGCGTCGTTCTGGATCGCACCGACGTTGCTGAGGAAGCGGTACCGGACGAACGCTGGACCGGACGCTCCGACGCCCTGCCCGCACTTCACGTCGAGCTGCTTGGGATGCTGAACATCAGGAGCGATGCGGCAGCCATTCGGGTTGCGGATCCCGGAGTAGTTCACGCCGAGCCGGGTCTGTGACCCTTCGGCGAGCGCGATCACGGTCGTGAGGCTCAGCGCCAGGGTGATCGCGATGAACGTGAATCTCTTCATCCGTTCCTCCTCTGCTCGGGGCCAATGACCACCCTACCCAAAGTTCGGTACCCCGCGAGAAGTGACGATTTCTAGCCGGTTTTCCGACCGGATCGTGGCCCGTGGCGGTGAGCAGGAGGTCCTCGATCGTGGCACGTTGGTACGAAAAAGAGAGGACCATGAAGAAGCCGCAGGTACTCTGACCTGCGGCTTCGATGGTGGGCGCTAGAGGATTTGAACCTCTGACCTCTTCCGTGTCAGGGAAGCGCTCTCCCCCTGAGCTAAGCGCCCGCAGTGACCTGGGGTCTTGCGCTGGTGGCCACGGCGGGCAGTGTATCTGACATCAAGGCGCCGGTTCCCTCTTGGAGGTTGTCGGTCAGGCTGCGAGGTGCGCCGCCCACGAGCCGAGCACCTCGTGCGTCGCGCCAAGGAGTGGGACTAGGCTCAGGTCGTGAGACTCGCCCGGCCCATCAGGCTCCTCCTCATCATGGCTGTGAGCGGTCTCGTCCTGGTGTGCATCAGCTCCGTCTCGGCGTCTGCAGAGACGGTTCCCACGTCGCCATCCGGTGACCCGATCTCGATCCGGCGCATGTCTCCATTGCTGAGCTTGTCCGCGCACCACGTGGAGCGACGAGGCTCGTTCTCCCGCAGAGGAAGCGATCGGGTCCTGTGCAGTATCCACCCCACCGCCTGGCGAACGAGCATGCGTTGGTTCGTGGTGGCCGCGAAGGCGCTACGCGTCGACCTGCTCTCCCCTTCGATCCGCAGTAACGCTCAGCGCGCTCCGCCTCTCGATCGATGACCGTCGCCGGGCTGTACCCGGCTGCCGACGAACATCGACGAGGGAGACGAACCATGACTGCTGCCGACCTCTTGAGTGAACGGGCTTCGGCGCTTGCGCGATCCGATTCCAGAGACGCTGAGGCCATCACTGAGCTCCTGATGATGGCCGACGGCCACAGGGTCTCTGTCGTGCGTGCACGGCAACAACTGGCAACTGAGACCGCGGGCGACGATACGGGAGGTGATGTCCACCACGCGATGGATCTACTCCAGGCCGTGATCGATCAGATGCCGGTGTGACCGCGGGCCGGGGAGGAGTTCAGCCATGCAGACCATCCTTCGACCAAGCCCTCCTGGTCCGACGAGACACGACGCGGTCACGTATCTCTTCTTCGTGCCCTACTTCGGCGGTGTCGTCGCAACGGCGTTCGGTATCCAGGGCATCGGCGGTCTGTTCATGGTCGGGGCCGGCTTCGCGATGACGACGATCGCCGGTTGGCTCATCCTGCTTCGAGACGATCAGCTGTGACGCGAGAGAGGGCTGGGGTGGGTCAGACTCCTACCAGGGAACCGGCCCCCGAACGGGATCTCGGCGGACCCTGGAAGCGCCTGCTGCTCGGCCGAGCACTGGCTTCGCACAAGGCAGAGCACCAATTGCTTCCGAAGCTGCTTGCCCTGCCCGTGTTCGCCTCGGACCAGCTCTCCTCGGTCGCGTATGCGACCGAGGAGATGCTGCTCGTGCTCGTGCTGGTCGGCGCCTCGGGGATACCGCTGCTCACCCCACTCTCCCTCGGCGTGGCGGCGTTGCTCGTGGTGGTGATCGTCTCCTATCGCCAAACCGTGCGCGAATACCCGCAGGGCGGTGGGTCCTACATCGTTGCGAAAGAGAACCTGGGCCTGTTCCCCGGCCTCACGGCGGCCGCCGCCATCCAGATCTCCTATGTACTCACCGTGGCGGTGAGCGTCACCGCTGGAGCGATCGCGGTGACGTCGGCCGTACCGGCGCTCTCCCCCTACAAGATGCCGATGGCCATCGCGTTCATCCTGACGATCACGGTCGCGAACCTCAGGGGAGCGAAGGAGGCCGGCCGACTGTTCGCGATCCCGACGTACGGCTTCGTCGTGGTCGTCGGCGCCACCCTGGTGTGGGGGACGTGGCTGTGCACGAGCGGCGGGTGCCCGAAGGCCGACACCGCTGACCTCCCGCTCGAAGCGGTCTCGGGGCTGACGGTGCTGCTCGTGCTGCGGGCGTTCTCGTCGGGCGCCACCGCGCTGACCGGCGTGGAGGCGATCGCCGACGGCGTGCAGGCGTTCCGTCGCCCCCAATCCAAGAACGCAGCCTCGACGCTGCTGCTGATGGGCTCGATGAGCATCCCGATGTTCCTCGGCATCTCGGGACTCGCGACGGCGCTGGGCGTACGAACGAACGAGCACATCGCGGCCTCGAAGTCGGTGCTCGCTCAGATCGGAGAGACCGTGTTCGGCGACGGTCTCATGTTCCTCGTACTCCAGATCTTCACAGCGTTGATCCTGATCCTTGCCGCGAACACCGCATATCAGGACTTCCCCCGGCTTGCGTCGATCCTGGCTCGGGACGGCTTCATGCCATCGCAGTTCCGCAATCGCGGGGATCGGCTGGTGTTCTCGAACGGGATCGCGGTGCTGGCCGGCCTCGCGGTCGTGCTCGTGTGGCTCTTCGACGCCGACCTCACGCGGCTGATCCAGTTGTACGTGGTGGGCGTGTTCGTGGCCCTCACGCTTTCGCAAGCCGGCATGGTGCGACGATGGATGCGACGGCGCACTGCGGGTTGGCAGGGCAAAGCGGCGATCAACGTGGTCGGGGCGCTCACCACAGGGCTCGTGTTCCTCATCGTGGTCGCCACGCGGTTCTCCTTGGGCGCATGGATGGTCATCGTGGCGGTGCCGGTCGTGGTCGGGATGTTCCTGCTCGTGGGTCGCCACTATCGCTCGGTCGGGACGATGCTCGACGTCGTCATGCCGGCCGTCGTGGCCGGACCTGACAGCGAGGTCCTGTTCCTCGTGCCCGACCTCGGACCAGCGACCCGCGACGGCATCGCGTACCTGCGGGCCATCCGCCCGGAACACGTGACCGCGCTCTACATCGGGCCCGGTTCCAGGTTCGAGATGATGGCAGCGGAATGGGCGATCGTGGCGCAGCGCCTGGGCGACCTCGCACGGCTCGACGGAGCTGACGAGCACCTCCTCAGGACGCTCCGGTCCTACATCCGCTCACGCTCCCGGTCGATGGACGGTTTCCTCACCGTGGTCGTTCCCGAGGACGCGGGCGATCGATCCCTGATCGAGCTGATCCTTCACAACCGGCGCTTCTTCCTGTTGAAGACCGCCATGTTGTTCGAGCCGGGCGTCGTGATCACCGACGTGCCGCTGCTGCTCCGGGAGCACGTCTCGATGTCGGGCCGCCCCCTCGAGCCCGAGCGGAGCTTCGTGATCGTGCCTGTCGGCAACGCGAGCTTCGCCACGGCCCGCGCGGTCGCCTACGCGAAATCGCTCCACGCAGTCGGTGTGGAAGCACTCTTCCTCGTCACGGACAACAGCGAGATCGCGCCCGTCGCCGACGCATGGATCGACCGCCGGTTCGAAGTGCCACTCGTGATGGTCGAGGCACCGTTCCGCGATCTGGGAACGCCACTGCTCCAGGAGATCCGTAAGCACACGGCACGCGGCGACACGATCGTGACCGTCGTGCTGCCCGAGGTCGTGCCACGCCACTGGTGGCAGAGCCTGCTGCATGGGCAGACGGCGCTGTACTTCAAGCGGCTGCTACTGTTCGAGCCACACGTTGTCGTCACGAGTGTCCCGCTCCACCTGGCCAGCCCCGAGATCCCGGCCGAGGGCGAGGCGACGTCGTCGAGGACGGGCCGCTCGATTTGACGCCTTCCGGGTCGCGAACGTAGCGTGCGCGCGGAACGTGCCCCATGGATCTCCCGAGACCCTGACAACCGTCAAGGAGTGGATAGATGCATCAGCAGCGCACCCCGAAGGTTCGAGCTGTGTTCGCGGCCCTGTTCCTCGGTTCGGTGATCAGCGTGGCCGGCTTCGGCGCCACCCCTGCGATGGCCGATCCGTTCACCGGAGGCTTCTCCCCCACCGTCATCGGGGGCGCTGCGGACCTCAACGGCGACGGCGTCGCCAACCTTCGCGACGACGCGAACGCCTTCTATGGCGACACCCACATCATCAACGGCCGCCTCGACTGCGACGCGTGGAACCCCCCGCCGGGGGCGAACGCGGGCGTCGCCGGCAGCGGCGTCATCAACAGCGGGGACAACTGCACCCTGGTCGGATACGACGGCACGCCGAACGGAGTGACCATCCAGGTCCTGGCCGGCGAGTTCCAGGTGGCCAACGGACCCCTCCCCCTGGTCTTCAACGACTCCGATCCCAACAACCCCGACGTCGGCGCATCGGACTTCGCGTGGTCCACGATCGGCGGACGTGTGGATTCGAACGGCAACGAGGGGATCGACGGCGATGACTGTCACTTCGGACTCATCGGAGTCACTGAGGATCCAGGGTTCGGTGTTCCGACAGACGGGGCCGACATCCTGGGGAATCCCGGAGCGAACGAGTGTGGGTTCGGCACTCCCCCGGATCCTGCCGACGACGGGCTCGTGGACCTGAACAGCGACACCCTCATCACGTCGGCTGACTCGTGCACGAACGGCTGCTTCTTCGGCCACGATGTGAAGGCGGGCAAGGTGCAAGCGCCGGAGTGCCCCGGCTTCGAGGGCGACCCTCGGAACCACGTGGTGGGGACGTCCGCCGCCGACTCCCTGCGCGGCACGCCCGGCCGAGACATCATCTGTGGGGTGGGCGGCAACGACACGCTGACCGGACTCGCGGGCAGAGACGTGATCCAGGGTGGGAAGGGCGATGACCTCCTCAAGGGGGGCCCCGGTCCCGACACGCTGAACGGTGGCGCCGGTCCCGACACGGCGCGCGGAGGACCCGGACGAGACCGCTGCTCCAGCGCAGCCCGCAGGAACAGCTGCGAGCTCCGCTAGCGCGACGTCAGCGGGCCACCGATCTCGATCGGTACCGGCTCTGGAGGCGGGGACCGGAATCGAACCGGTGTGCGAGGCTTTGCAGGCCTCTGCCTAACCACTCGGCCACCCCGCCGCTGTGTCGTCCCACTCTATCGGGCATGCGAACGGCCGCCCGAAGGCGGCCGTCTGATGGAGCGGACGACGAGATTCGAACCCGCGACCCCCACCTTGGCAAGGTAGGCGGGGCCGATTCCACTACCTGCGGCGATGCTCGGATCCCGCCCTCTACCTGCGGTTATGCGTCTCGACGATATTCAGCGTTTCCCGACGTTGCGCGGTACGCCGCGGGACAGATGCGGGACGGATGCACTCTCCGAGCGCGGCCACCCACACAGATCGACGATCCGCTCGTACAGGTCGTTCGTGATGTGGAGCCTCCCCGGCATCTAGGTCCCGATACTGCGGGCGCGTGATCCCCAGGAGCCATGCCATGTGCCCCTCACTCACGCCCAACCGCTCACGGTCACGGGGCAGGTGCTGGACAAGGATGGGGCGCATGGCTCGACGCTATCCCGGCGCCAGGACACGGGGGAGGCCCTCGGCGACCTGTTAACCGCAACGGCTCGTCCGTTTCGAGGTCGGTGAGCAACTCGGCCAGCCACGTCGCATCCTCACGGACGTACAACCGACCGATCAGGGCAGCGCGATCCTCCTCGGATCGGGAGATCGCACTGAGCAGCTCCCGCGACGCGCCTCGCCCAGGATGCCTACTCCGCTCTCCAAGGTCGGTGAGGTCCATGGTAGCTCGCTCGCTACAACTCGATTCCAGCGAGGACGGACAACTCCAAGATGAAGACGAGCAGACTGAACAGGCCCAGACCGACCCACACCAGGATCCAACCCCGCTCAAGGTTCGCGCCTACTCCTGGTGTGTCCGCAACCTGCGGTGTGTCATCGAGTCAATCCTCCCTGCGGGCATCTGTGGTGCTATGCCGAATGGCCGCGCCTGTCAAACGCCCCTATCCTGGCGACGCCTACACAGATGCGCGGCTCCCTAGGCTAGGTTGACGCGGTGCACAACCCGCGAGGGAAGGCCATCGTCAGCGCGACGGTCCTATTGACGGTCTTGCTGTCGATCGAGGCCGGGACTCAGGCGCGGGCTCAGACGGCGCAACCGAACATCGTCATCATCCTGACGGACGACCAGCGCTGGGACACTCTCCGACGCATGCCGCAGCTTCAAGACCTTCTCGTCGACCGAGGAGTCCGATATCCGAACGCGATGGTCCCGACATCATTGTGCTGCCCGTCCCGCGCCTCGCTCCTCCGGGGCCAGTACGCGCACTCGACGGGGGTCTGGTCGAACCTTCCGCCCTTCGGGGGTTGGGGGGCGTTCGTCGAGAACGGTGGCGAGGCTTCGAACCTAGCGACCTGGCTCGATGCGGCTGGCTACCAGACTGGCCTGATCGGCAAGTACCTCAACGGCTACGAGAGCGCCCCCACTGACCATGTACCCCCGGGCTGGGACAGCTGGCTTGCGTTCAAGCATCCCGGCTACTTCGAATATGACCTCGTCCGGACCGATGGTTCGACCGAGCATCGCGGGAGTGCGGACGCTGATTACTCGACCGATGTCATCGCCGAAGGGGCCGACGCATTCATCCGTGCGACGGATCCAGCGGTACCACTGTTCGCGTACATCACGCCGAATGCTGTCCACGGGCCTCATACGCCTGCCCCTCGCGATGGTGGGAGTTGTGCGACCATCCGCGACTACCGGCCTCCCTCATTCAACGTCTTGCCACGAAACGCACCGAGGTGGCTCCGCTACTCGGCGCTGACCCCAGCACAAGTGACCACTATCGACCTTCGCCGCCGCCGCGCTTGTGAAGCGCTCGGCGCGGTCGACGATCTCATCGGACGGGTGCATGGTGCACTCGCCGACACGGGTCGCCTGTCCGACACCCTGATCATCTTTGCCTCGGACAACGGCTTCTTGTGGGGTGAGCATCGGGCGGTTGGCAAGTGGCATGCCTACAACGCTGCGACCCGAATCCCAATGGTCGTTCGCATGGATGGCGTATTGCCCGCGGGCGAGATCGACGATCGGCTGGCGCTTAACGTCGACATCGCTTCAACGATTGAGGACGTGACGGATCTGTCCTTCCCCGGCCTTGCTGGGCAGTCTCTGCTTGACGCCCCAACGAGATCTGGGTTCGTACTTGAAGCGACCGGGGGAGGCGACACGACATCGAATCGCCCTGCCTACTGCGGCTGGCGTCAACGTGACCGCGTCTACGTCCGCTATGGGGACGGGAGCGCGGAGTTCTACAACCTCGCCACCGACCCATTCGAAACGAACAACAAGATCGACACCCCGGCAGCGCAACCAAGGATCAAGAAGATGCGCCTCTCGGCGAGAGGTGCATGTCACCCGATACCGCCGGGGTTCGGATGGAGCCGGTGATTATCAGTAGGTGAGCTAAGACCACCGAGCAAACCGGATCGGCCCGTGAATGTGCGCGAGGCGACAGCCGAAGGACCAGAGCTATCGAGGCCCACCCGCACAAGTCCACGATCCGCCCGAACAGGTCGTTGCTGATGTCGAGCCGTCCGGCCTCCAGCTCCCGATACTGCGGACGCGTGATCCCCAGGAGCCAGGCCATGTGGCCTTCGCTGACACCCAGCCGCTCACGGTCACGGGGCAGGTGCTGGACGAGGATCGGGAGCATGGAACGACGCTACTCGGGCGGCAGGACACGGCGCAGGCCCTCGGCGGCATCGCGCCGGAACTCCGTGAACTCGTCCAGGAACAGGACCCGTGGTTGGCCAGTGTTCAGGAATGTACCTCGGCGGCGGGGAGCCGAACTGTTCACACCAGCCCTGGCTGCCGATCGTCTTCGTTTAGCCTGACGGCATGGAAGTTCGGCGGCTGACCGAGGCTGATGGACGCGGCATCGCAACCTGGCGGTATCCGGATCGATACTCGACCTACGACATTGACGAGGTCGTAACTGCCTCAGACGGCTACTGGGCCGTTGTCGGTGAAGGGGGGATGCTCGTCGGCTACAGCTGATTTGGTCAGGAGGCGCGTGTTCCCGGAGTGGACGAGGAGCATGGGACGCTCGACATCGGTGTCGGCATGACCAGGAACCATGAGGTCGTCATGCTTCGGGTGCTCGACGCATTCGGCCTTCAGGCCGATAAGGAGACCCCAGGCAGGCAGATCGTTCGCACCAAAGCGAAGACCCTCGTTGGATGCATGGAGACCGCTCTTGGATCAGATCCGGCGGCAGCCCAACTTGTCGCAGCGGAATGCGTGGTCGAGGCCGAGAGCAAAGATCACATGAACTGGGAGCTGATTGGAGAAGCGGCCGACAAGCTCACAGGGGACGAGTCCAAGGTCCTGAAGGAAGCCCACGGCGAGGTGGAAGAGGAAGAGGATGAGCACCTGTACCACACGATGGGCTGGGCTCGGGAGCTGTGGTTGGAGTCCCTCGGCCTTCCAGCCGTCCTTCCTCCCCCCGAAGAAGAGAAGAACACCAAGACAGCCATCGGAGCCGAACGGGCGAAGCAGGAGCGGAAGGAGATGCTCTAAGCCGGCCCGGTCAATCTTCTAGCAGAGATGCCCCGACTTCTGTTGGCCGTCTCTCTGAGCTGTACGCACCGGGAAGCGTGAGTCCGGTCAAGGTCCTGAGGTTGACTCACGGGACCGCCTGGAGCTATCCACGTAGCACGAGGTTCAGTAGGACCGTCAACAGGATAGAGGCGATGATCGAAATCAGGATCATCGTGAGACATCCCACCCCGCCCCCAAGCGGCCGGATTTCCCATTTCCCGAGCCGCATAGATGGACCCCTCAATCTGATTGCGGGCAAAGGCGAGTCGCCTTCTCCCGACGGCAGCGAGGAGTGGGAAGAAGTCAGGAGTCAAGGACGCTGACGTTGAACCGTCGCGGAAGTCGTCGCCTATGTCGAGGTTGACGACTTCTTTTGGCTGACGGGCGTCTTGCGCGTGGTCGATTTCGTCGAACCCCCGCTCGCGCTCTTGCGCTTCGCCGCGGGTGACCGACCTGATCCGGACCTGGCCGAGGAACCCTTGCTCGTGGAGCTCCTCTTCGCTGGGCTCTTCTTGGCTGGGCTCTTCTTGGCTGGGCTCTTCTTGGCTGGGCTCTTCTTGGCTGGGCTCTTCTTCGCCGAACTCTTCGGTGCAGACGCCTTCTTGGCCGAGGTCCTCGACTTCTGCCGCTTCTTCGCGATCGCGGTTGCGCCGCCGACTGCGGTCCCCACCGCGACGGCTCCAGCCGCGGTCAGGAGCGGATTCTCGGCGACGGCGGACGCCACCTTCTTCGCACCAGACCCCACCGCCGAAGCCGCCTCGCCGGCCTTCTCCGTCACAGTTTCCATTGCGCTGTTTTCCGTTTCCATGCCTACTCCTCTCGCTCCGAGTCTTCGCTTGAACTCGCTGTCGCAGCCCTGAACAGCCGGGGTGCCAAGAGACCCAGTGTGAGTGCTCCCGCGATCACGAGGAGCGGCTCCTGTCGGGCGAACGCCGCGGCCTCTCGAAGGAGGCGCTTAGCGTCCTCGACGAGGTCGTCCGAATCGCTCGTAGCCAGACGCGATGCGAGTCGATCCGCTCGACTCGCCACGTCGTCGACGATGTCCGCCTGGGAGTCATGCCCTTGCTCGCGAAGGCTTTGACTCGACATCCGCATAGATACAGCGAACGCCTTAAGTTCGACCGCAAGCCGGCTCGAGCGGGCGTTGACCTCCGTCTTCAGCCGGTCGCTGGCAACGGCCCCCGCCACCTCTGCCGCCGCTCGACCAGCGTCCTGCAGATTGTGGATGGCACCCGCCTCCTTGCTGTCGACTTCCACGTCGTCTTCGGCTACATCCACTTGCATACTCTCGGCTTCGCTCATGGTCATTTCTCCTCGGGGAGGCCCTTCCCCCGACACGTGATCGAGAAACACTGTTCGCGCCGAGTCGACATGTTGGTCGACGGCAGGTCCCGTCCCTTCGACCCAGATAGAAGAGCGCCCCCGTCCTTGGAGTCGGGGGCGCTCTACCGTATGCGTGCTGCGAAGTTTGGACGCTAGCCTTCCCGACGATACGCCCGTACCCCGCAGCGATGACTCTTTACCCGAACGAGGCCAGCCAACACGTGACGTTGGGAGTCAGTCGGCCGACCTCTCCGGCTCGCTACACCGGCTTAGAGCGTCGAGCCGTCGAGGAACTCCGCTAGCTAACGTCCGCTGGAATCAGGGGCTGGATCCAACAGGTCCACATACCATCCGTGTAGCGCGTCCGAGGCTGTGGTCCAACGCTCCCGGTCAGATTCACCAGCCAACTCCCCTGCCGGTTCGCGCAGTACATCGTCGGCTTCTTCCAGGGGCTCGGGTGCGACGAGCCGGGCCCCAGCCTCCTGAGGAACAGGAATCGCGCGGCCACAACTCATGTCGGCGATGCGGCAGGCCTGACGCCAGGTCGAGAGGTCAACGATCGGCGGCCTCTCCCGGCCCCCCGAGTAGGCGTACAAAGCGAGGACCTGATCGAGGTTCAGCTCCGGATCTTCCTCGGAGGCTGCGGCTCGGAACTCATCGAAGGTGCTGTTCACCTGCGGGTTCTCTTGGGTCTGGGCCCGGCTCATAGGTACGGGTCGTAGTAGCCGCCCAGGCTCGTCCGGTAGTCCGGCGAGCGGTAGTCGACCTCGTCGTCCAGCTCTGGGGAGTTCTTGATCTGGTCCTTCGTGAGGGCGACCCGCACCTTGCGATCGTCGATATCGATCCGCTCGATCGCGCCGGCCGGCAGAACGACCTTGCGCCCGAAGATCCACGGACCGGTGTCAACGACGATGTAGGAGGAGCCGACCTCGTAGGTCGCCTCATCCACCTTGCCGATGTCACCGTCGGTGGCCTCGACCTTGAATCCGTCTACGTCCAGCGGCTCGGTGACGTACTCGCGGGAGAACGTCCAGATGTTGGTTTCCACGATGCTTCCCTCCCTCAACGAACCGCCGATTAGCGACGCTTCGACTTGGCGCGTCCCTTGGTCGAACGCTTCTTGCCGTTCCGCCCCGACTTGTTGGATGCCGATCGACGCTTCGGCGCGGCACTGGTGTCGCCGCGCTTCGTCACAACGAACCCGTTCGCGACCTTCGCTGCCTTCTTCTTCTTCACACCCTGGTCTCGAAGCGCGTCATACATTGGTTTGCTCTTCGGCTTCACAGCTGGCTTTGCCATCTTGCTCCTCCTCTGAGCTCAGCAGTTTCCAGTTCTGGATATGGCCACGGCTACGTACGCACGCGATTGCCGGCGACCGCACGCCACAACAGCACCAAGACCACGGCGGCGAGGATCGATGCGATCCAGTCCACGCCTGTGGTTTCCTCGAAGACCTCTCCGGCAACCCAGCCTCCGATGACCGCACCGAGGATCCCGAGCACGATCGTGCCGATGATCCCCATGGGGTCTCTGCCTGGGATCACGAACCGAGCGATCACGCCGACGATCGCTCCGATCACGATGTAGCCCAGGATGGAAGCGACGTCGAGATCGCTTCCCTTGTCGCCCGCCTGGGCCACCAGCGTCCCTAGTTCCGCAAGCATGCTTCCGGCCTCCCTTCGGTGGTCAGTTCCTGTCTTGCCGGGTGCATTTCCCGATTCATCCCGGTCAAAACCCACCCTTTTGCGCGGAAGGCGGGCGACCGCATCAGTCGAGGTGGATCCTTCCGCTTGCCGGACCAGTTGCCCGCTCCCTGAGGTGGGAAGCTGCTGTTGTCCGTTCGCTCCTCACGGACTGACCATGTAGAGGCTCGTGCCTGCGTCCATCAGTCGAGGGACGAGTCGATATGTCTTCCCGTCGAGCAGTCGATCCAATGCCCTCCGAGCGTTTTCGCCCAGTTCGGAGGGATGGACGTTGTCCAACGCGATGCGGATGATCAGCATCGTCCATGGGGGCCTCCCAAGTGTCCAGTGACCTGGTCAATACCCGAGGGCGAGAGCGTCCACACACAAGGACGGTCGAGCCGGTGCCAGATCCAGTTCGAAGCCGTCAAGTGGGGCCAGTGCTTGCTTGAACCGGTGATCGAAGTTGCTGAGGCAGCACATTCATCATCCGCCAGTGCGGTGGATGCAATCGAGGAAGCCTCCCGCTTGAACGACGACCCACAAGTCGCCGAGGCGCTGAATCAGGCCGCCCTGCCAGCC
Source organism: uncultured Actinomycetes bacterium (assembly GCA_963821935.1). GTDB lineage: Bacteria > Actinomycetota > UBA4738 > UBA4738 > HRBIN12 > JAOUEA01. Next base: position 163,222 of record CAWGFM010000004.1, read on the forward strand.
AACACCACCTTAGGCCGGCTCGACTGGCTCCGTAGTCGCTTGCCGAGACTCTTCTCACGCTGAGTGCCTGAGTCAGCCGGGGTCACTACAGCCGCCAGACAACGCTTCATGGGTACTGCCGACGTGGCCGCGTACTTGGCAGTCAGCCGGCAGTGTGTAGATCAGGTAGTTGCCGACAGGAAGCTTCTGGCGGGGAACCTTGTCGGCATTCGCCGGACGTGGGACCGCGTCGAGATCGAGGCATTGGCCGACCAGCACTGGTGGGGCAGCGAGCCTTGGCGGGAGAGCCCCTTGCGTCCTCGGTAGAGGACACGGATGGGGAATAGGGTAGATGGCACTCGTCAGCCAGGGAGGGATCGTGCCAGCCAAGAAGACCACCGGCAAGAAGGCCACGACGAAGACTCCCGCGAAGGAAGTTGCGATTCGACCCCGTAGAGGAGACCTCATCGTCATCGACTCCCCGCAGGTCGGCTCACCGCCTCGGGAGGGAGAGGTCCTGAAAGTCATTCACGGCGAAGTGGGAGTGAGCTACCGGGTGAAATGGACCGACGGGCATGAGACGCTCATCGCCCCAACTGCTGGCAGTGTCACCATCGTCCGGAGCTAGCTGCAGCTAGACGCGCTGGATCGTCTGCCCACTCCACGCCTGGTCGGCCGCTGGAGGATGTGGAGCCGGGACGAGATCGAAACGTGGGCTAGCGAGCACTGGTGGGGCAGCAGGCCGTGGCGGGTGCGGACCTAGAAAGCCGTCGGGCTCAAGCGCGATATCGGGCGAGCGCGAACTTCGAATCCCTGCCCCTCCGCACGTGGGCTTCACCTGCCACCACGATGCGCCCGTTGCCCTGTATCGCAAGCGCCCACGCGTCCGCCCCAGCTTGACCGAACTTCGTCATCACCCTCCCGTGGTCACCGAATGAAGCATCCAAGCGTCCGGTGCGCCGGTATCTGGCGACGGCGAACGATCCCGAAGCATCGCCGGCCGCGACGATCCTGCCGTCGGGGTCAAGCCCGACATCCCATGCCCCAGCTCCAGCCGGGGTGAAGCCGGTCGTGACCCTGCCGTTCTTCCCGAACGTCGGATCGAACGTTCCGTCTACGTTGTATCGAGCGAGCGCGAACTTCCCTCTCGCTATCCCTGCGGCCACGATCTTGCCGTTGTCCTGGATGACGAGCCCTGTTCCACGACCGTCACCCCGGAAGCTCGTCGTGACCGTGCCGTCGCCACCGAAGCTCGGATCGAGCGCCCCGTTGGTCATGTAGCGCGCCAACGCGAATCGGTTGAATCCGATGTGGCCCACAACCACGATGCTCCCGTCGGCCTGGATCGCGACGTCTTCCGCCGCCTCGTCACCTGCAGCGAGTTTCGTCGTGAGCATGCCGTCGCCGTCGAACGAACTGTCTGGAGTGCCGTCGGTGTTGTAGCGGGCAAGCGCGAACCTCCCCTCGTGGACGCTCCCGACTGCGACGATCTTGCCATCAGCATCAATCGCGACCGCAGTAGCCCATTCGGTGACATCGGGACTTAGGTTGAAATCGGTCGTGACCTCCCCTCCGTCCCCGAAGGCGGGATCAAGACTCCCGTCCGGCAGGTATCGAGCCAGGGTCCACACGGGATTCCCAAAAAAGCCCGAACTTCCCACGACCACCAGGTTGCCGTCCGCCTGGACCGCGACGTCCTCCGCCACGTCGTCATCAGCCAAGGTGAAGTTCGTCGAGACCCTGCCATCACCGCCGAACGATGGATCGAGGGTTCCATCCCGGTTGTAGCGGGTCAGCCCGAAATTGCCGAAGGTCCTTGTGCTTCCGACGGCGACAATCCTCCCATCCTGCTGGATCGCGACGCCAAACGCAGCGTCATGCGCCCGGGTGAAATCCGTGGAAACCCTGCCGTCGCTTCCGAAGGAGCGATCGAGTGCTCCGGGGGCGGCTCGCGCGTGAAGTGAGGGTCCCAGTATCAACGTCGTCACCAACGCGACGACGAACGTCTCGGAAACCGGTCGGAACGAAACAGCTGCACGCATCCGTCCACCGCCCATCGCCGGAGGGTACTCCTGCACTTCGGATGGCGCGAACCCGCACGCAGCCCCCGAGCGGAGCCCAGCCGTCATTCGTGCAGCTCGCCGATCTCGAGCACGCTCGTGATCCACGAGGAGGGGATCGTGGCTTGGGCGTAGTCCTTGACATCTTCGAACCTGACCGTGATACGGAGGTGCATCACCTTGCCCGGGCTGATAGCGGCTGCCATGGCATCGTCCAGCGGCCACCGGAGGTTCTTGAACGCAGCGTGGCTGATGAGTTCGGCGCGGAGTAGGCTTCGCGCAGCGGCAGCAAGTCATCGCTAGGATTGCGGCGTGGCCGAAGCCTACGGGGATTACATCTTGCGCACGGGTGGAGAGTTCGGCGCTTGGGAGAACCTCTTCAACCGTTACTTCTACGAGTCTCGCTTTCGGGATCTCGAGGCACCGATTGTTGACCTCGGCCCCGGTCGTTGCGCGTTCACCCGGCAGGCACCCGACAAGATCATCGCTGTCGACAACGCCCCCTCCGTGGTGGACCACTATGGATCGGAAGGGCTCGATATTCGTCTCGGGTCTGCCTATGAACTCCCATTCGAGGACGCGAGCGTGTCCGGTCTCTACTCCTGTTGGCTGCTCGAGCATCTGGACAACCCGGTGGGGTTCCTGACCGAAGTGCGCCGCATACTCCGTCCCGGAGGCTACATCTGCCTCATCGTCCCTTCGGCAGAGTCGCTCAACCGTGGCTTCTACGACGACTACACGCACATCCGACCTTTCACGCATGCATCGCTGAAGCAGCTGGCCGAGGATGCGCGGTTCTCGCGGCACCGGACCCGCTACCTGTTCTGGACCAGGGGACTGCGCCGCCTGATTCCGTCTCTCGGAGAGGATCGACTTCTCCGCGTGCTCGCTCTGATGGATCAGATCTCCCAGCGCAGCGGCAAGCTCGTCAACAGGCAGAACCTCGTCTTCGAGGCGAAACGTAGCAACACCTAGTCGCCGACGAGTACCCGGTGCCGAATTTTCCATCGGCTAAAGGTGGTGGTTCCTGCCTCGCCCCGATGGGGATGGCAGTAGCTGGCTGCCATCCACACCAACATCGCCACCAGGAGCATCGCGCCTCGCGATCTGCGCGCCTGTTTTTGCCGCATTATGTCTCACATCCGACGCCGTCGTTGTCGCCGTCGAAGCCATGTGGGTCCGTCCCGACGACCCGGAAGTTGCTGCCGTTGACCTGGCTGCAGTCCAGATCGGGTGGTGGAGGCGGGATGCAGAAGTCAGGGTAGGACGGATGGCAGTTGCCGCCGCCTCCACCACCGCCGCCTCCACCGCCGCCACCACTGGCGTGATGGTGCTGCCTGGGCTTGGACGTCTTGGCTGAGCACAGATCCGTCAGGGTGGACTTCTTGGGAGCTGCCGCCCGGAAGGTCCCTTCGGTATCCGCGATCGCGATCCGGTAGCTCCCGTTCGGCCTGCTGAAGCCTCGGTCGACCGGATGCCAGGAGCTGCCCACCCGACGCTGGATGACGATCCGGCGTGCCTGGCACTTGTTCTCCCCATCGGTAGCACCGACGAGGCCCGAAGCCACGAGGTGCTGGCTGAGCTTCATCGTGATGCGCGTCCTGTGGCGGTCTTTACGGACGTCGAACCTGCCACCCGAGATGTCGGTGCCATCGTCCGTCTTGACCGTGATCCGCCCTCCCTTGGAGCCGATCGGAACGCGAAACCGGAGCCGGGAGTCCGACAGACGCGTGAAGTTGACCCGGTTTCTGCCGAGCTTGACCCTCACGATGTCGTGGAAGTTCGCACCGTTGACGGTGACGATCGTCCGCACCGGTCCGCTCCTCGGGCTGAAGCCGGTGATCCTCGGCGGATACAAGACCTCGAAGGACTGGCCGCTCACGTCGCTGCCCCCTGCGGTGCTCACCTCGATCGGCCCATCGGTGGCTCCGGCGGGGACGGTGGCGGTGATCTGGGTCGCTGAGTCGATCGTGAAGACTGCGTCGAGCCCATCGAACGTCACGTCGGTGGTTCCCGCGAACCCGGTTCCGGTGATCACGACTTCGGAAACGTCCTGTTCTCCAAGCAGTCGGGTGGAAGCCGTTATCACTCCAGAGCCGACGCCATCTACTGCAGCCCTCAGTGTGCTCGCGCCGCCGCACAGGCTGAATATCGGATGCGGCAACGGAAGAAGGGACGCTAGGACATGGCTCACGTGCAACGGAAGTGCAGCGGATGCCGGCGGAGCATCCCGGTTGGCGCGAAAACGTGCCCGGGTTGTGGATCGAGGGAAGCGAACTGGATCGCCCGTTACCGCGGCCCCGACCACGTCGAGCGTTCGCGCACGTTCAGCCGCAAGATCGACGCCGAGCGGTCCTAACGACGCAGGAGAACGAGAAGAACATCGGCGAGTGGACCGACCCGGCGCGTGCCAACATCACGCTCGAGGCCTTCTGGCGCGAACAGCGCACCCGTCCGGGGAAGCGCGGCATGCCGGCAGCATCGACGCTTGCGAAGTGGGAGACCGTCTGGCAGCGATACCTCCGCGAGCCGCTGGGTCAGTACCCGCTCGCGACGATCAGTCGCCAAGACGTGCGCGACGTGGTCTCGGCCGTCGAGTCGCCGTGGCAGGGCGCCGAGACGCTGAAGCTCCTGCGGATGCTCCTGTACCGCGCCGTCGACGACAACCGGCTGCGATCGAACGTGGCGGCGCGCGTCGAGCTGCCCAGGACGAAGCGGGAGCAGGTCCGCGTGTTGAAGCCCGACGAGATCTCCCGCGTCGTCGAGGAGCTCCCCGAACGGTGGCGCGCGTTCGTCCTCCTCGGGGCCTACGGCTCGCTCCGCTGGTCCGAGCTCGTCGCGGTTCGGCGGGACGACGTTGACATCGCGGAACGCACGATCCGCATCGATGAGCGGTGTACCGAGGTCAACGGCCGGTTCGTGTGGGGCCAGACCAAGACGTCGGGCTCCGACCGCACGATCGCGCTGCCGGACGTCGTTACCCGAGCCCTAGCCGCCCACCTGCTCCGCTTCCCGCCGGCAGCGGACGGTCTCATCTTCGCCGGCTCCACAGGCGAGCCAGTCCGTAGGAAGACGTTCCGCCCGGTCTGGATCAGAGCCCTCGAAGCCGCCGAGATCGGTCAGCACGTCCGGGTTGGGTGGCTGCGGCACTCCGGCGCCAGCCTCGCCTATGACGCCACGAAGGACATCCTGGCAACCGCGCAGCGGCTCGGCCACACGAGCACGAGGATGGTGGACTCAACCTACGTGGAGCTCTACGCGGAGGTCTCCAGGCAGGTCACAGACGCGATCGATGAGGCCTCCAACCGTGACGAAGCCGTGTCCACCGCGGGACCACCGCGGGACGAGGGCGGGACGGAGGTCTCCGAGATACGCGGAAGGGCCGGCGGAAACCGGCCCTGACCTGCGGTCCTTCTGGAGCGGACGACGGGATTCGAACCCGCGACCCCCACCTTGGCAAGGTGGTGCTCTACCAACTGAGCCACGTCCGCGCGGCGAAACCCCATGCTAACCGTGGTCGCAGACACCTTCAACCGGGCTGACCGAAGGCCGGATGCCAGCGGACCGGGCCGGCCAGATCGGCGGCCCCCGGGCGCAGGGCCACCAGCATGAAGTCTTCCTCCCGGATCGTGAACCCGTGCTCGGTGGTGCCCGCGAACGGGTTCCGCAGCCCCCAGCGCGATGCGGGCTCGAAGCCGAACCGGCCGTACAGATCCGGATCCCCCAGGAGCACGATCGCCGGCTCCCCCAGCTCGCGCGCCGTCTCGATCGATGCCTCGACCAGCGCACGGCCGATGCCCTCGCCCTGCCGCCCGGGGGTCACGCCGATCGGCCCGAGGCCGCTCACGTGGCCGGATCCCACGGAGACCCGGCTGCACTGCACATGACCCACGATCTGATCGTCCTCGGCGACCGCGACCACGGCGAACGAGCCGTCGAGGTCGCGCACGGCACGGATGATGTCGACCTCGGCCTCCGAACCGAACGCTCGGCGTTCGACCTCCAACGACGCGTGCCGGTCCGCCGCCCGCTCGGGGCGGATGGTCCATGGGCTCACGAGGTGCCCGTGGAGCCGAAGCCTCCCACGCCGCGGTGCGAACCCGGCAACTCCTCGACCCAGATCGGCGACACTGAGGGCAACGCCACGACCACCAGCTGCGCGATGCGGTCGCCTCGCGCGATCTTCACCGCTTCGGAGCGATCGAGGTTGACCGCCGCCACGATGACCTCGCCCCGGTAGCCGGCGTCGATCAGACCGGGCGCGTTGGCCAGCGTGAGGCCGTGCTTGGACGCTAGGCCCGAACGCGGCAGCACCAGCCCCGCGTGGCCGTCGGGTATGGCGACCGCCACCCCGGTGGGGATCATCGCGCGCTCACCGGGCAGCACCTCGAGGTCGTCGTTGGCGCACAGATCGAGCCCAGCGTCGCCGGGATGGCGCGCCGCGGGCAGCACCGCCTCGGTGTCGAGGCGCCGGAACGGCAGATCCATCAGGACGTGGTCCCGCTCACGTCCGGGGCTCCACCAGCTCGATCCTGTTGCCGAACGGGTCCCGCACGTGGCAGCGGTGGTAACCCTCCAGCGGCACGTCGTCGGTCACCCGGTAGCCGGCCGCCTCGATCCGCTCCCGGAGCGTCTCCAGGTCGCGCACGACGAAGGCGGGGTGGGCCTTGGCGGCGGGGGTGAACGGTTCCTCGATGCCCAGGTGCACTTCGAGCTCGCCGTCGCGGAACCACACGCCTCCCCGAGGCGCGAGCTCCGGCGGCTTGGGGACCTGCGGCAGTCCGAGGATCGCCCCGTAGAACCGCACCGCGGCTTGCTCCTCACCGGGCGGCATAGCGAGCTGCACGTGATGGAGGCCTTCGAGTCTGGCGCCGCCTTCGCTCATCGGTTCAGGCTACCGTGCGTGGCCGGGGGCGAGCCCCCCGGCCCGCGTGACCCCGGCCGACGGATCAGGAGCAGCCGCTGGTGCTGCCGCAACTCGAGCACACGTAGCACGAGCCCGCCGGCTGCATCTTGGAGCCGCAGCTGTAGCAGAGCGGTGCGTCGTTGGCCTTGGCGGTGGGAGCCTCGCCGATCTCGATCGTCTGCGGTGCCTCGGGGGGTGCCTTCAGCGACGGCTGCTCGGGGGTCTCGGCGATCTGGGCGTGGGCTGCCTCGGTGCGCTCGGCGATCGACTTGATGCCGAGTCCCTCTCGCGTCTCGGGCGGCAGGTAGTCCAATGCCAACCGGCGGAACACGTAGTCGATCATGGACGTCGCGAACCGGATGTCCGGATCGTTCGTCATGCCGCTGGGCTCGAACTTCGTGTTGATGAACTTCGAGACGTAGGTCTCGAGCGGCACCCCGTACTGCAGGCCGATCGAGATCGCGATGGCGAACGCATCCATGACGCCGGCGAGCGTGGACCCCTGCTTCGAGGTCTTGAGGAAGATCTCCCCCAGCCCGTCGTCGGGATAGGACCCGGCGGTGATGTATCCCTCGGCATCGCCCACCTCGAACGAGGTGGTCGTGGACGGCCTCGACATGGGGAGGCGCTTGCGCACCGGGGTGGCGAGCTCGCCGGCCGTCTCGGCCGCCGCCCCCTTCTTCTTGTCGGCCGACAGCGGCTGGGCGACCTTGCAGTTGTCGCGGTAGATCGCGACCGCCTTCAGGCCCAGCTTCCAGCTCTCGACGAAGAGCTGCTCGACCTCTTCGACCGTGGCTTCCTCGGGCATGTTGACGGTCTTGGAGATGGCGCCGGAGATGAACGGCTGCGCCGCGGCCATCATGCGCACGTGGCCCATGTAGTGGATGGGCTCGGCCCCCATGGCCGTGTCGAACACCGCGGCGTGCTCGTCCTTCAGGTGCGGGGCAGCGGCCACCGAGTTGTGCTCGGCGATGTAGGCCACGATATCTTCGACCTGCCCGGCGTCGTACCCCAGCTTGTCGAGCGCGCGAGGCACGGTCTGGTTGACGAACTGCATCGTGCCGCCGCCCACCAGCTTCTTGGTCTTGACGAGGGCGAGCTCGGGCTCGATGCCGGTGGTGTCGCAGTCCATCATGAGCCCGATCGTGCCGGTAGGCGCCAGCACGGTGGCCTGCGCGTTGCGATAGCCGTGGAGCTCTCCCAGCGAGATCGCCTCGTCCCACGAGCTCGTGGCCGCGGTGAGCATGCCTTCGGACACCAGATCGGCGTCGATCTCGTCGGCGGCCGCGCGGTGGTTCTTCATGACGCGAAGCATGGCGTCCCGGTTGGGCTCGTAGCCTTCGAACGGTCCCATGACCTCGGCGATGCGGGCGCTGGTGCGGTATGCCTGGCCGGTCATGATCGCCGTGATGGCACCGGCCCACGCGCGGCCGGCGTCGGAGTCGTAGGGCAACCCCCGCGCCATGAGCAGCGCGCCGAGGTTGGCGTACCCCAGGCCGAGCTGACGGTAGGCACGCGCGTTGGCCGCGATCTTGTCGGTGGGGTAGTCCGACTCGCCCACCACGATCTCCTGCGCGGTGAAGACCACCTCGACCGCGTGCTTGAAGCTGGCCACGTCGAAGGAGCCATCCTCGTTCAGGAACTTCATGAGGTTGAGCGAGGCCAGGTTGCACGCGCTGTTGTCCAGATGCATGTACTCGCTGCACGGGTTGGAACCGTTGATGCGGCCCGTCGCGGGGCATGTGTGCCACTCATTGATGGTGGTGTCGTACTGCATGCCCGGGTCGGCGCACTGCCATGCCGCTTCGGCGATCTGGCGCATCAGTGCCCGAGCACGGATCGTGGCGACGGTCTCGTCGCTGGTGACCGCCTTCAGCTTCCAGTCCTGATCCTGCTCGAAGGCGCGCATGAACTCGTCGGTGACGCGGACCGAGTTGTTGGCGTTCTGATACTGGATCGAGGCGCTGTCCTTGCCGTCCAGATCCATGTCGAAGCCCGCATCTCGCAAGGCGCGCGCCTTCTGCTCCTCGTTGGCCTTGCACCAGATGAAGTCCTCCACGTCGGGGTGATCGACGTTGAGGATGACCATCTTGGCGGCGCGGCGGGTCTTGCCGCCCGACTTGATCGTGCCGGCGCTGGCGTCGGCGCCGCGCATGAAGCTGACGGGACCGCTGGCCGTACCGCCGCCGGCGAGCGACTCCTTGGACGAACGGATCCTGGACAGGTTGATGCCCGAGCCGGAGCCGCCCTTGAAGATCGTGCCCTCCTCGACGTACCAGTTGAGGATCGAGCTCATGTGATCGTCGACCGCCAAGATGAAGCACGCCGAGCATTGCTGCGGCGTGTCGGGCACGCCCACGTTGAACCAGACGGGCGAGTTGAAGGCCGCCTTCTGGGTCACGATGAGGTGCGTGAGCTCCTCGGCGAAGATCTGGGCGTCATCCGGGGTGTCGAAATAGCCGTTCTTGGTACCCCACCCGCGGATGGTGTCGACCACTCGGCCGGCCAGCTGCCGCACGCTCGACTCGCGCTGGGGGGTGCCCAAGGTTCCACGGAAATACTTCTGCGCCACGATGTTGGTGGCGTTCTGCGACCACGTCGTGGGGAACTCGACGTCACGCTGCTCGAAGGCGTTGCCGCCTTCCTTGTAGTTGGGGATGACCGCGTCGCGGGTCTCCCACTCCACGTCCTCGAACGGGTGTCGTCCGTCGGTCGTGAAGTAGCGCTCGAACGTGAGTCCCTCGCGGATGACCTCGACGTCCCCCTCTTTGGTCGCCACCTCGCAAACCCCTCCTCGTGTCGATCGTGGACGGAAACTTCTGGTGGAGCTGAGGAAGAACCACATCGATGTGATTACGGCTCGGTGATTCTGGACCGCTCCCCCGCCGACGTCAACATCATGTGCCAAGTTTTCTTGTCAGCCACTACATCTAGTATCCCAGGTCGGGATGGGTTCGACAGCTCCTCGCACCGATCACCGGCCGGGGATCGCGGGTTTCAAGCCTTGGCGCGTCGTTTAGCGGGAACCTTCTTCTGCAGGGAGACCAGCTCGCGCTGGAAGTCGGCGGCACCTTCGAAGTCCTTGTAGACCGATGCGAACCGAAGGTAGGCGACCTCGTCGGTCTTGCGGAGCGCTGCCAGCGCCTCCTTGCCCACCAGCTGAGACGACACCTCGGGCCCCTGGCGCCGCAGACGGACCTGGATGCGATCGACCATGTCCTCGACCTCGAGCGGTGACACGGGGCGGTCGGCGAGCGCGTTGCGGATGCCGGCAGCCAGCTTGTCGCGCCGGAACGGATCCTTGGAGCCGTCGCGCTTCACCACGATCAACCCCACCTCCTCGATACGCTCGAACGTGGTGTACCGGCGGGTGCACGCGGCGCACTCACGTCGCCGACGGATGGCCGCGCCGCCATCGGCAGGCCTGGAGTCGACGACGCGGTCTTCGTCCGCATCGCACCAAGGGCATCGCATGATCGTGTGGCCACAACATGTTGTGGTCGCGCGAACGGTACCCGCACGATGCTGTGCCGTCAACGCGAGGCAGGGACATGCAGCACCATGCCGGGCTGGAGCGAGCCCGCGTCGACGGCGTTCCCAGCCTGGATCTGCTCGACGACGCGGCGAGGGTCACGATCGCCGGCGACCTGGGAGGCGATGGCCCACAGGGTGTCACCGGCCTCGACCACGTACGTGCGATCGGCGACGGGTGCCAGTCCGGGGTCGCCGACACCCATCGCCCCGCTGACGGGTCCCGCCAGCACGGCGATGACCCCCAGAGCGGCGAGCAACAGCGTGATGCGGCGGCGAACGTACGTTCGGTGCATGCGTCGATGGTCGACGAACGCGTGTTCGATGTCAAGAGGATATCCGAACATATGTTTGCACCCCTCCCGGTGGGCTGCTAGCGTCCCGCTGACGTGCCGCGCCGTGGCTCGCCGACGTGAGGAAGGCTAGAGACCATGTCTGACACCGGAACCGACACGACGCCCATCACCGCTCGGCAGCAACGCATCCTCGACCACATCGCGGAGACCGTCCGCGAGCGCGGCTACCCCCCCACCGTCAGGGAGATCGGCGAGGCGGTGGGCCTCACCTCCTCATCCAGCGTGCACGCCCAGCTCGCCAACCTCGAGCGCAAGGGGCTGCTCCACAAGGACCCCACGAAGCCTCGGGCCATGGCCCTCTCCGAGCCGAAGGCTGAGGCCGTGACCGTGCCGCTCGTGGGTCGGATCGCGGCCGGAGCCCCGGTGCTGGCCACGGAACACGTCGAGGACTACCTCGCGGTGCCCGAGAGCTTCGCCGGCGACGACGACCACTTCGCGTTGAAGGTGACCGGCGAGTCCATGATCGGTGCGGGCATCTTCGACGGGGATGTCGTCGTGATCCGGTCGCAGGAGCACGCGCGCGATGGCGACATCGTGGCCGCCCTGCTGCCGGGTCCGGCCGAGGACGAGGCCACGGTCAAGCGTTTCGGCCACGACGGTGACCGGGTCATGCTCATCCCGGAGAACCCCGCCCTCGAACCGTTCGAGATGGCCGATGGCCGCATCATGGGCAAGGTCGTCGCGGTGCTTCGAAAGCTCTGAGCCCAGCGGTAGGCTCGCGTCAGCGCGCCGGGCCCAGAGCTCGGCCCAGGAGCTGACATGGCTGCCAACCTCGAAGGACAGATCCGCTCCCAGCCCGAGGCACTGGAACAGGTCCTCAACTCCCACACCACGCACGACCAGGTCCGCGTGGCCGCCGAGGGATTCCACCGGGCGAATCGATTGTGGATCGTCGGCACCGGAACGAGCCTGCACGCCGCGCAGCTCGGCGCGCTCATGCTCGCCGAAGCGGGCCGGGGCGCGGTGGTGGTGCCTGCGATGCGATTCGTGACCATGGCCCCGGTCATCGGCCCCCAGGACGCCATCATCGTCGTGAGCCACACGGGCGAGACGGCGTACGCGCGGGCGGCCCGGGCGCTGGCCTTCGTCCACACGATCGACACGCTCACCATCACCCGCCAGGGAGCCGGGGTGCCGCATTCGATCGAGACCGTGCCGAAGGAGACCTCCGAGACCTACACGGTCAGCTACACGGCCACGTTGTGCGTGTTCGCGATGCTCGCCAAGGAGCTGGGAGCCGACATCTTCACGACCGAGGCTCTCGCCTCGGTTCCGACGGCGGTCGCCCGGGCGATCGAGGCCCCCGGCGTCGAACAGATCGATGTCCCCGATCGGCTCCTGGTCTTCACGGGCGCCTCGGTCACCGCCACCACCGCGGACGAGGGCGCCCTCAAGGCGCGTGAGGCGGCGCGGTTGCCGGCGGAGGGGTTCGATGTGGAGTACCTGCTGCACGGCCAGGCGGTGCCGTTGGACGAGCGCGACGCCTTGGTCACCTTGGGACCTCCGTCCGAGCGCTTGCTGGATGCGGTGAGCGCCGCAGCTGCACGTGCGGGCGTCGCCGTGTCCCAGGTCGTCGAACCCTCGGACCTGCCGGTGTTGCTGGCCCAGATCCCGCTCACCGTGCGGCTGCAGATCCTGGCGCTGCGCCTGGCCGAAGCCCGCGGTCAGGATCCGGACACCGTCATGGTGGGTCCGTGGGCCGATGAGGCCATCTGGGAGGTCGGGGCTCCCGAGCGCTAGGACGCGCTCCGCCGCTCCGAGCGAACGAACTCACGCACCGCAGCCAGTTCGCGCAGGCCGACACGAGCGTGCACGACGGTGCCCGACGGGTCGTGGCGGGTCGAGAGCACCTCGGCGTCGCGATACAGCCGAGCGGTGAGGTCTTCGCGACCGTATGGCACCATCAGCTCCACCTCGACGGGCGGGTGCGGCAGCGCCTCGTCCAGCGTCTCCAAGAGCCCCTCGATGCCTTCTCCCGTCAAGGCCGAGACGGGTACCGAGCCCGGATGACGGCGGGCAAGGCGCGCGCGTTCGGACCCGGCCAGCGCGTCGATCTTGTTCAGCACCAAGACCTCCGGCACATCGGCCGCCCCGATGTCGGCCAGCACCCGTCGGACAGCGTCGATCTGCTGATCCAGGTCACGCGAGGACGCGTCCGCGACGTGCAACACCAGCTCGGCGAGCGAAACCTCCTCCAGCGTCGATCGGAACGCTTCCACCAGATCGTGCGGGAGCTTGCCCACGAACCCGACGGTGTCCGTGACGGTGCACCGGCGCCCACCGGGAAGTTTGAGCTGGCGCACCGTGGGGTCCAGCGTCGCGAAGAGCTGGTCGGCCACGAGCACGTCGGCGCCAGTGATGCTTCGCATCAACGTGGACTTGCCGGCGTTGGTGTAGCCGGCGATCGCCGCCTGAGGGATGCCGCTGTCCTGGCGGCGTGCTCGCTTGGTGACGCGAGTCTTCGCCATGGTGCGGATGTCGCGACGCAGCTTGGAGATGCGGCGTTGCAGGTGCTGCCGGTCGACCTCCAGCTTGGTCTCCCCTGGCCCTCGGGTCCCGATGCCGCCACCCAGCCGGCTCATCGCCTCGCCCCAACCCCGGAGCCTGGGGAGCAGGTAGTTGAGCTGCGCGAGCTCCACCTGCGCCTTGCCTTCCCGGCTGCGTGCGTGCAGCGCGAAGATGTCCAGGATCAGTGCGGTCCGGTCGATGACCTTCACGCCCAGCCGCGATTCCAGGGTCCGCAGGTGTCCGGGCGTCAGCTCTCGATCGAACACCACCAGCTGGGCCTCACCGGCATGGACCAGCCGGTGGAGCTCCTCCATCTTGCCTCGGCCGATCCACGTGGCGGGGTCTGGTTCGCTCCGGGATTGCACGAGTCTCGCCACGGGCTCGGCTCCGGCGGAGTCGGCCAGCGCCGCCAGCTCGTCCAGATCCTCCTCCGCGATCCCCGGCCCGATACCCACGAGCACCGCTCGTTCCCGCACCGACGGGCGCCACGATGCCGACAGCGGCGATTCCAGCACCGCGGGGTCGGGCACGGGCGCCCGCTTGCGCTGACGGCCGGATGCGGGCTGATCGGTCACGACCCCGCCGCTCAGCCCATGGACGAGCCGAAGTCGCGCAGCAGCTCGTTGAGACGCACCTTGTCGTCGGTGGCCTCGGTCCGGTATCCGATGATGAGCCCGCAGGGCAACTCGTACTCGCCCGCCGGGAACGACCGGGGCCGTGTCCCCGGGATCACGATGGCGTCGTGCGGCACACGAGCGCGATGCTCGACGGGCTCAGGGCCGGTGACGTCGATGACGGGCGTGTTGCCGGTGAGCACGACCCCGGCCCCCAGCACGGCGCGCGCACCGATACGGGCGCCCTCGACCACGATGCATCGTGACCCGATGAAGGCGCCGTCCTCCACGATCACCGGGGCGGCCTGCAGCGGTTCCAAGACACCGCCGATGCCCACCCCGCCCGCCAGGTGCACACCGGCGCCGATCTGAGCGCACGAGCCCACCGTCGCCCACGTGTCCACCATCGTGCCCGGACCCACCCACGCACCGATGTTCACGTAGCTGGGCATGAGCACGACACCCCGGGACAGGAACGCGCCGTAGCGAGCCGTGGCGGGGGGAACGACACGCACGCCGAGCCGATCGTAGCCGTGCTTGAGCGGCAGCTTGTCGTGATACTCGAACGGACCGGTCTCGACCCGCTCCAGGCCACGCACGGCGAAGTACTGCAGCACCGCCTTCTTCACCCATCCGTTGATCGTCCACTCCGCTCCCGGCTCGTCTGGAGGCTGGGCGACCCGAACCTCGCCGCGATCGAGCATGCCGACCACAGCGTCCACGGCGCCGGCGTCCGGCTCCCCGGCATCCCAGCCCGAGTCGATCCGGTCGTGCAGCGTGGTCACATCGGTCACCTCACTCATGCACGGACCCCTTCGAAGAGCACGTTCAACGCCGATGCCGCCCGTTCACAGTCCTGCACCGATGGCACCAGGGCCATGCGCACGTAGCCCTCCCCCTCCGGCCCGAAGAACGAACCCGGCGCAACGATGATCCCGGCACGCTCGATCAGTTGCACGGCCCAGGCCAGCGACGTTCCGCCGCCCGGCACCTTCACCCACAGGTAGAAGGTGGCCTCGCTGCCGGCGACCTCGATGCCGTGGCGTTCGAACACGCCGAGCAGGACCCGGCGCTTCTGCGCGTATCGCTGTCGGTTCTCGGTCACATGCGCCTCGTCGTTCCAAGCGGCGACGCTTGCGCGCTGCACGAACTCCTGTGGAGTGACGCCCACGCTGGGCCGCAATCGCTTGAGGGCTCCGATCACCTCGGGGTCACCGGCCGCGAACCCGCTGCGGTAGCCGGTCATCGAGGAGCGCTTCGACAAGGTGTTGATCGCCAGCACGTTCGTCGGTTCAGCCAGTTGCAGCACGCTGGCCGGCGGGGCCTGGGGCTCGAACCACAGCTCGCTGTAGGCCTCGTCACAGGCCAACAGCACGTCGTGGGCCCTGCACAGATCGGCTGCCGCCCGCAGGAACGCGAGCGGAGCGACCGCCCCTGTCGGATTGTTGGGGTAGTTCAGCCACAACACCGCAGCCCGGTCCCACGTGGCGCCGTCGACACCGTCCAGATCGGGCAGGAACCCGCGCTCGGGGGTGAGCGGCAGCCGGACGACCTCGCCGCCCGCATACCGGGCTCCACGTTCGGGGATCGTGTACCCCGGCGCCGTCACCACGACCAGGTCCTTGCCCCCGGCCGGATCGAGCACGGCCTGCGCGAGTGCGAACACCAGCTCCTTCGAGCCCAGGGTGGGGAGCACCTGGGTGTCCGGGTCGATCACGGCATCGAACCGCCGTCCCACCCACCCCGAGATGGCCCGCCGCAGCTCGGGAAGACCCGCGGCTCGCGGATAGGACGAGATGGGCTCCACGGATCGGCGCAGCGCCTCGCGGATGAACGGAGCCGTGACCTCGCGGGGGTCGCCCACACCGAAGTCGATCAGCTCCCGGCCGTCTGCGAGCGCCGCGACCTTCCGGCGGTCGAGCTCCTCGAACGGATAGGGCTCCACGGCCCTGATGCCAGGGGACAGATGCGTCACTCGCCGCCTCCCGCCGCGGGGGCGGCGCCATCGAGCGCCAGGAACCTCCGCAGCACCTCGTGCGAACGCACGAGCGCGGCCACCTCGACCCGCTCGTCGTCCCGATGAGCGTACTGCGGGTCGCCCGGTCCGAAGTTGATGGCGTCCACACCCACGGTGGCGAACTCGGCCACGGGGGTCCATGCCTGCTTGGGGCCGACGGACAGGTCGCCCGCCGCGCGCAGGCGCTGGACGAGCGGGTTGGTCACCGCCACCGGTCCCGGCGGTGCGTTGCCGTCGATCTCGACCTGGACCCGGTGATGGCCGAGGAGCTCCCGCAGTCGGGCCTCGGCATCGGCGGGGGCATGTGACGGGGCGTAGCGATAGTTCACGTGCGCCTGGACCCGGTCGGGGATCACGTTGGTGGCGATGCCACCTTCGATCGTGGTGACGTTGACGACCTCTCGGAAGGTCAGTCCGTCGATCGTGACGTCGCGGTCCGGCAGGTCGGCGAGCGGGGCCAAGGCTTCGATCGCCGCATGGATCGCGTTCTCACCCAGCCAGGGACGGGCGCTGTGCGCGGCGGTGCCCTTCACCGTGACCCGGACGTTCAGGTTGCCCATACACCCCACCTCGATCGCGTTGTCGGTGGGCTCCATCACCACCGCGAGCTCGATCGTGGACGCGATCGGACAGCGTTCGAACAAGGGCAGCAGGGCGCTCTCGCCGATCGGCAGCTCCTCCCGCCCGAAGAACAGGAACCCCACGTCGAGGTCGGTCTGTCCGTTCGCATGTGCAGGCGGCGCGGTGAGCTCCGCGGCGATCTCGAGCATGACCGCCAGGCCCGACTTCATGTCGCTGGCGCCCCGGCCCACGACCGCCGAGGCCTCACGGGCAGCGGGCTCGCGCGCCCCCGCCATCGGAACCGTGTCGACGTGGCCCGCCATGACCACGAACGGCGTGTCCACGCGACGCACACGCGGTCCCACGAAGATGACGGAGTCGGCGTCGTCGAGGATCTCGAAGGCTTCGTGACCGACGAGCTCGCGTCGGACCGATGCCAGGATCGCGTCTTCATCGCGGCTCACCGACGCGATCTGCATCAAGGCGAGGGTTCGCTCGGCGAGGTGCTCCCGCGTGGCGTTCGAGCTCACGGCGCGACCCGGTTCACGGACCTGCGAGCAGTCGTTCGATGTCGATCTCGCCGTCGAAGACCCGGCCCGCTGGACCGGTGAGCATGACCTGTTCGGGTGTCCGCTCCACGTGCAGGCTTCCCCCGGGGAACCGCACCTGCACCGACCCCGGGGACAACCCGGCCTCGTGGGCGGCGACGGCGACCGCGCAGGCGCCGCTGCCGCACGCCATCGTCTCGCCGCTTCCCCGCTCCCAGACACGGACGTCGATGCCGTCGTGACCCACGTGGGCGAACTCGACATTGGTGTGCTCGGGGAACAGCTCGTGGCGTTCCATGGCGGGTCCGATGTGGCTCACGTGGTAGCGGTCCGGATGTTCGTCCACGAACAAGACGAGGTGCGGGTTGCCCATGGAGACGGCGCTGGCCGCCAACTGCATCCCCGGACCCACGTCGACGGGCTGATCCAGGAAGGTTTCCCACGCTGGGCCGTGCATCGGGATGGCGGCCCTGGTGAAGTTGGCCTGGCCCATCCCCACCGTGACGCGGTCGACGGCGCCGGCGGGGTCGATCGACAGGAGCAGGTGCCGCACGCCGGCGCGCGTGGCGACGTCGAGCTCCCTGACCGCAGGATCCAGGAGCCCCCGGTCGTGCACCAGCGCGCCCACGCAGCGGATGCCGTTCCCGCACATCTCGGCGAGCGAGCCGTCGGCGTTGGCGTAGTCCATGAAGAACGCTGCGTCGGTCCGATCGCTGCGCACCACTCGGATCACGCCATCGGCTCCTACGCCGGTCCGCCGGTGGCACAGGGCCACGATCTCATCGGGCTTCAGCGGCCGCTCGTCGTCCAGGTCCAGGACCATGACGAAGTCGTTGCCCGTCCCCTGGTACTTGCTGAATTGCAGCTCGCTCACGCACCCTCCAGGTACGTCCGCACATCGTCCACCACGTCCATGGCGCCGCCCGCTCCGGCATCGAACCAGCGGATCCGCGGATCGCGCCGGAACCATGCCATCTGGCGCCGCGCGAGGTTCCGGGTCCGCGTCGTGGTGCGTTCCCATGCCTCGTCCAATCCAAGCCTACCGTCGAGGTGACGGACCAACTCCGAATAGCCGATGGCCTGGGTCGAGGTGAGCCAGCCCCCCCATCCACGATCGACCAGACCGCGCACCTCCTCGATCCATCCGGTCGCGAACATGGAGGACACGCGCTCGCTGATCCGCCGTGCGAGGACGGCAGGCTCGATCCGCACTCCCGCCGCGCGGACCCGGGCGGGGTCGTAGCGCTCCCAGGAGACGGCGTAGCTGCTGAACGCCCTGCCGGTGACGGCCGCGACCTCCAACGCCCGCACGGTCCGACGGAGGTTCTCGGGCTCGATCCTGGCGGCCGCCTCGGGATCGGTCGCCACCAAGCGGCGATGCATCCGCCCCGCCCCCACCAGCTGGCCTTCCCGTTCCAGCGCGGCGCGGATGTCGGCATCTTCCGGAGGGAAGTCCAGGTCGTCGACGACCGCGCGCAGGTACAGGCCGGACCCGCCCACCAGCAGTGCGCGCGCTCGCCGAGCCTCGATGTCGGAGATGGCTGCCCGCGCACACGCCTGGAAGCGAGCCACCGTGAACCGCTCCGACGGTTCCGCCAGATCCAGCAGGTGGTGGACGACCATCGTGCGCTGTGCCGCCGTCGGTTTGGCGGTGCCGATGTCCATGCCGCGGTAGACCAGCATCGAATCGATGCTGGCGATCTCGGCCCCCAGGTGGCGTGCGATCGAGATCGCGGCCTCCGTCTTGCCGGAGGCGGTTGGCCCGACCAGGGCCGGCAGCGTCCCGGCCACGATCAGCCGAACGCGGGCTGGGGCGAGGCCACGACCTCACCCGAGAGGTGATGGGCGGCCGACGCGGT
The DNA here is from genome assembly GCA_963821935.1 of uncultured Actinomycetes bacterium. Taxonomy (GTDB): domain Bacteria; phylum Actinomycetota; class UBA4738; order UBA4738; family HRBIN12; genus JAOUEA01. Next base: position 182,161 of record CAWGFM010000004.1, read on the forward strand.
GATGCGGGCGTGGACGAACGAGCCGGGGGCCAGCGCGTCGGGCAGATGGACGATGCGGTTCGTCCGCGTGCGTGCTTGCGTCGAGACCCCCTTGCGGTCCCCTCCTTCCACCAGTACCTCCAGCGTGCGACCGACCTCCTCGGCCCCCTGTTCGCTGGAGATGCGTTCCTGCAGTGCGACCAACCGGTCGAAGCGCTGCTGCACGACGTCCTTCGGGATCTGTTCGGCGAAGCCTGCCGCGCGGGTGCCGGGCCTGGGCGAGTACTGGAACATGAATGCGCTGTCGAACCGCGCCTGCTCAACTACGTCGAGCGTCCGCGCGAAGTCCGCTTCGGTCTCCCCCGGGAACCCCACGATGATGTCGGTGGATACCGCGATGCCGGGGATCGCCTCGCGGATGCGCCGCAGCCATCCCAGGTACCGCTCACGCCGGTACGAGCGGCGCATGGCCTTCAGGACGTCATCCGAGCCGGACTGCAGCGGGAAGTGGATGTGTTCGCAGACCTTCTCGCATGCCGCCATCGCCTCGATGACATCCGGTGTGAAATCGTGCGGATGCGGGCTGGTGAATCGGATCCGCCGAAGATGGTCAACCTGGTTGACTTCTTGGAGCAACCGGGCGAAGAGGGGGGTGCGGGCCGATCCCGGCACGGTGATGTCGCGACCGTAGGTGTTGACGTTCTGGCCGAGCAAGGTGATCTCCACCACGCCGCGCGCGGCCAACCCCTGCACCTCGGCAAGGATGTCGCCGATCGAGCGGGAGCGCTGCGGTCCTCGGACCAACGGCACGATGCAGAAGGTGCACGCGTTGTCGCACCCGGGGGCGATCGAGACCCACGCACGGAACGCATCGTGGCGCGCTGCCGGCAACGCGCTGGGGAAGGTCTCGGTGTACTCGCGCACGTCCATCTGCGGCCCATCGGTCTCTGCCTGCTCCAGCAGCTGCAGGAGCTGCGGCATCGCGTGCGTGCCGACCACCACGTCGACCCACGGTGCCTTGCGTTGGATCAGATCCTGGTCCTTCTGCGCCAGACACCCGCTCACGACGATCTTCAGGCCGGGGTTGCGGTCCTTCACCGGCTTGAGATGCCCCAGGTTGCCATAGAGCTTGTTGTCGGCATTCTCGCGGATCGCACAGGTGTTGAGCACGATGACCCGTGCCCGGTCCACGTCGTCGGTGGGACGCATGCCGTCGGCCGTCAGCATGCCGCCGATGCGTTCGGAATCGTGCTCGTTCATCTGGCACCCGAAGGTGCGGATCAGGTAGCGGCGCTCCATGCCCGGAGGGTATCCGATGTGGGTGTTCCTCCCGCACGCGGGCGATCGACATCGAGCCCAGATTCCGGTTCGGGGGGGTTCAAGTCGCGGCCCTGGACGCCGATGCACGTTGCATCACCGCCTGACGAAGTAGGCCGAAGGGCACACACGGATGGGATCCGATCGACGTCGAGAACTCGAGGAAACCCTCGAGGACATGAGCGCAGAGCTCGCGGCTTCCCGCGAGGAACTCGCCCGTGCCCGCTCCGAGATCGATGAGCTGACCGAGCGGGCAGCCGCGATGGAACGGGATGCGTCGGCGTCGAGCCACGAGGGCCTCGACGGGAGCGATCGCCCCGACGTCGAGCGCCTCGCCACCCGGATCGCCACCTTGGAGTCCCGACTGATGGCCTCCGCCGGAGACGAGGAGCCCGAGCACGACCCCGACGCCCTGATCACCCAGCTGGATGCCGTTCGCCGGCAGTTGGCAGAGTCCCAGGAGCGCGAGGAACGGTTGCTCGCCACGTCGATCGGTACCGAGCGCATCGTCGCGGATGCCGGGGTACGCCTCGCCGAGCTCGGTGAAGCCAGCGAACGGGCGCAGTCCCTCGAGGCCGAACTGAGCGACATCGCACACCGGTACGAGGCCGGACGTGACGCGTTGCAACAGGCGCACGCACGGGTCGACCTCCTGGAGACCGACCTGGCCAACGCGGCCGAGGCTCATCAGCGTGCCGCCACCGAGCTCGCCGCGACACAGACCACCGTGAACGAGCTGACCGAACGGATCGACAGCGCACACGCACGCGAGAGCGAGCTGGCCGAGCGTCTCGGGACGGCTGAGCAGGACTTCGCGGCCACGACGCACCGTGTCCGGGAGCTCGAGGATTCCCTCGCCGTCGCCCAGCTCGAGCGCGACGGGGCGCGCAGCGAACTGGTCCGTCAGATGCAGGAGATCGAAGACCTCACCGCCACAGTGGCCGAGCTGAACACCGAGCTCGAAGAACGCCAACGCTCGATCGACATGACCGAGACGTCCCGCATCGCGGCCGACGAGCGTGCCCGCGTGGCCCACGATCGAGTCGTGGCATTGGAAGACGAGGTCGCCACGCTGCAAGAGGTCGCGGAACAGCTGGAATCGACCCGGACGGAGCTGGATCGAGCCCGCGCAGCAACCGAGAGCGCCGAGCAGGAGCTGACGCCGTTGCGCGAGCAGGTCGCAGGGCTCGAGGACGCCGCCGTCGCCGCCGCCGAGCGCATGGCGGAGCTCGAGAACGCGAACGCTCAACTGGAGCAGGCCGGGGAGGCAGCCAACGCCGAGATCGAGGCGCTCGGTGCCCAGCTCGCCGACGTGACCGAGGCGGCCGAAGCCGCAGGGTCACAGATCGATGCGGCACGCTCGGATATGGATGTTGCCCGTGCAGACCGCGATGTCGCGCGTGCCGAGATGCAAGCGGCGGTCGCTGAGCTCGAGATCACCCGGACGGAGCTGGAATCGACGGGCCAGGCGACCTCGGCCGCCAAAGAGCAGGCCGCTGCCGCGGTGGCGGCAGAGACCGAGGCCAACGAACGCCTGGCGGCCGCCGAGGAGCGGGCCCTGGGAGCCGAGCGGCTCCTGGTGGACTTCCAAGAGCGGCTGCACGAGGCAGAGGCTCGCGAGACCGCTGCCGCATCCGAGGCCGCGACCGGCGACGCGCCCACGGCAGGACCGACGGTCGACGAAGCCGCGCTCGCGGAGGCGCAGCAGCAGCTCGAGGCGGCCAAGGGACGCGAGGAGCAGGAGCGAGGCCGCGCCGACGATCTGCGTACTCAGCTCGACGAGGCCACCGAGCAGCTGCGAGCCGCAGCCTCGAACGGGCACGCCGCGCCCGCCGCGTCCGAGTCCGGTGAGGGCACCGTGGCGCCCAGCGGCGACGATCGCGGAACAGAGGTCGCCGAGCTCGAGGAACGACTGGAGCAGGCGGAGGCGCGCGCCCGACGAGCCTACGCGGCCGCCGAGTCGGCCGAAGCTGCCCTGCGGTTCAAGGAGAGCGGCGGTGTTTCGACCGACCCTCACCTGCAGGAAGAGAACGTCAAGCTCCGGACGCAGATCGCCGAGCTCACGGACCAGCTGGGGCAGCTGCAACGCCAGTCGTGACGCCCCGCGCGGCCCCTACCGCGCGTACTCGGTGGCCCGCGTCTCCCTGACGACCGTGATCCTGATCTGCCCCGGGTACTGCAGCTCCTCCTCGACCTGCTTGGCGATGTCCCGGGCGATCACCTGGGCAGCCAGATCGTCGACGTCTCCGGGCTCGACCATGACGCGGACCTCGCGGCCCGCCTGCATCGCGAAGGTCTTCACGACGCCGGGGTGGCTGGTGCAGATCTCCTCGAGCCGCTCCAACCGCTTGACGTAGGTCTCCAGCGATTCCCGCCGGGCGCCGGGGCGTCCCCCGCTGATGTGGTCCGCGATCTGGGCGAGCACGGCGTCGATCGTGTGCTGTTCGACCTCACCGTGGTGGGACTCGATGCAATGCACCACTTCGGGAACCTCGCCGAGCCGGCGGGCGATCTCCGCGCCGATGATGGCGTGGGAGCCCTCGACCTCATGCGTCACCGCCTTGCCCACGTCGTGCAGGAAGGCACCTCGCTTGGCCACCGTGCCATCGACGCCGATCTCGGCCGCCAGCGAGCTGGCGATGAACGCCGATTCCACCAGGTGCTTCAGCACGTTCTGTCCGTAGGACGTGCGGAACTGCAGCCGCCCCAGCAACCGGATCATCTCCGGGTGGATGTCGGTGATGCCCACCTCGGCGACCGCGTCCTCACCGGCGCGCCGGATCTGGTCTTCCAACTCGCGCATCGACCGCTCGTGCACCTCCTCGATCCGGGCAGGGTGGATGCGACCGTCCTCGACCAGCTTCGCCATGGTCATGCGCGCTGCCTCGCGGCGCACCGGGTCGAAGCAGCTGAGCACCACCGCTTCGGGGGTGTCGTCGATGATGACGTTGACCCCCGTGGTCGCCTCGAACGCGCGGATGTTGCGGCCCTCGCGGCCGATGATGCGCCCCTTCATGTCCTCGCTCGGAAGGGCGAAGACGCTCACCGTCGATTCCGCGGTCTGCTCCGACGACACCCGTTGGATCGCGATCGTCACGATCTTGCGGGCCCGCTCTTCCCCTTCCTCACGGGCGCGCTGCTCGATCTCGCGGACCTGTGACATGGACACACGTTTGGCGTCGTCCACGATCTGCGCCACGAGCTGATCCCTGGCCTCCACGGACGTCATGCCGGCGATCTTCTCCATCCGGGCTACGTGCAGCTGGTTCGCGCGTTCCAACTGCGTCCGGATGTAGGTGAGCTTGTCTTCGCGTTCCTCCAACTCACCGGCGCGGACGTCGGCCTTGACGACCTTGGCTTTCAGGTCCTCGTCGGCATCGGCCATGCGACGTTCCTGACGGGCGAGCTCATCGCGGCGTCCCCGCAGGTCGTCTTCGGCCTCCCGCCGCATCGACGCGACCTCGTCCTTGGCTTGCTGCAGGGTGTGCTGTGCCGCGGCATCGGCCTCGCGTTGGCTGTCCAACAGCAGCGTCTGGGCTCGCGCCTCTACGCTCAAGGCGTTGGAAGCACCCACGGATCTGCGATACAGGAAGCCGGCGACGAACCCGAGGACGAGCCCGGCGACGGCGGTCAGTGCAGGGATCATGTTTCCTCCCGAAGGTGGAGATGCACGGTTCGGGAGAGGACCCGCCGGGTCCGTGTTCGCAGACGAGGAGCGTTGCGCGCGAGTGGTTACGGGGCAGGCAGATGTGGAGAACTTCGTCCGTGCTCCGTCGATGGGTCGGATCGGGTCAAGGTCGGCTCGCTCACAGGTTCGTTGGCGTTGAACTCGGTTCCGGAAGTGTTCCTCTCGTGTTCACGATGGTACGGGCGCGAACACCCTGAGACAAGGGTCCGGAAGGCTCTAGTCGACGCCGCCCCCCTCGTGGGCCGGATCCACAGCCAGCGCCGTGCGGGCAGCTCTGCGAGCCACGTCCGGGCTGTAGCCGCGGCGAACCAGCAAACCGGTGAGACGGTTGAAGGCCTTGACGGGATCGAGGGCGCCCATGCGCACGGCTCGGGACCCGGCGAGTGCGAGGGCGCGCTGATCCTCGTCGTCGGGGGCGTCGTCGATGACCTGCGCGATGACCTCGGGAGCGATCCCCTTCTCCATGAGGGCGCCCGTGACAGCCCGTCGGCCCGCTCGCCGGGAGCCGTATTGGTAGTCGGCCATCTGCCGCGCGAACGCCTCGTCGTCGACGAGACCGACCCGCTCGAGCCGGAGGAGGACGTCATCGACCTCGGCACGATCGAACGAGGCCGCCAGGAGTCGGCGTTCGAGCTCCCGGCGGCTTCGCGGGCGGACCGCCAGGAGCCCGAGGGCTCGTTCGTGGCAGGTCTTGGGGTTGCGGGGCTCCCCTCGACGGCGATGGGTCGACGGCACCGAACCCTATCCCCCGGCCGCGGCCTTGGCCTTGGCTTTGCCACCGCCGTCGTTGGCGCTCTCGTCGAGCACGGCATCGGGGATGATCTCGATGGGCGTCTCGTCGCCTTCGGCACCGAACTCGGAGATACCGACCGCCTCTCGCACCTTCCGCTCGATCTCGTCCCTGACGTCGGTGTGCTCGGCCAGGAACTGCCGGGCATTCTCACGCCCTTGACCCAGCTGCTCACCCTCGTAGGTGAACCAGGCGCCGGCCTTCTTGATGATCTCCAGGTCGACTCCCACGTCGATGAGAGAGCCTTCGCGTGAGATGCCCTTGCCGTACATGATGTCGAACTCACACTGACGGAACGGCGGGGCCACCTTGTTCTTGACGACCTTGACCCTGGTGCGTGAGCCAACGACATCGGTGCCGTCCTTGAGGTTCTCGATCTTGCGCACGTCCAGCCGCACCGACGAGTAGAACTTGAGCGCCCGTCCGCCCGGGGTGGTCTCAGGGCTGCCGAACATGACACCGATCTTCTCGCGGAGCTGGTTGATGAAGATGGCCGAGGTGTCGAACTTGGACAGGGTGCCTGCGAGCTTGCGCATGGCCTGGGACATGAGCCGGGCCTGCAGGCCCACGTGCGTGTCACCCATCTCGCCCTCGATCTCAGCCCTCGGTACCAGGGCAGCGACGGAGTCGATGACCACGAGGTCGAGCGAGCCGGACCGCACGAGCATGTCGGCGATCTCGAGCGCCTGTTCGCCGGAGTCGGGCTGGGAGACGAGGAGCTCGTCGATGTTCACGCCCAGCTCGCGCGCGTAGGTGGGGTCGAGCGCGTGCTCGGCGTCGATGAAGGCCGCGATGCCTCCCTTGCTCTGGGCTTGGGCGATCATGTGGAGGGTGACGGTGGTCTTGCCCGAACCCTCGGGCCCGAAGACCTCGATGATGCGCCCGCGAGGGATGCCTCCCACCCCCAGCGCGATGTCGAGCGCCATGGAACCGGTGGAGATGATGCCGATCCCGGCGCCCATGGGGTGCTCGCCCAGCTTCATGACGGCGCCTTTACCGAACTGCTTCTCGATCTGTTGGAGCGTGACGTCGAGCATCTTGTCGCGGTCCACCGTGCCCTCCTTGTCGATCCCTGCTCGTCCAGCGGAGAGGTGCCGGTCGAGCGTGCTCACTGATGGAGCGCGAACGCTACCCATCGGCTCTGACATAACTTACACCCCTGTGATTCACCGGACGATCCGGGTGACCGATCCGATTCCCAGCACCGTAATCGAACACATGTTCGACCGCAAGCACCGCAGGTCATGGACCGGCGGTTCCGCTCCGCAAGGGGAAGGATCCGAGCACCTCGTAGGCCGGCATCCCGGATGCCCGCCCACCGGCGGCCCTGGGCGGATGGCTTCGCATCAGCACCATCTCGTTCACGGTGAACGGGGCACTCGTCAGTGGCGTGGAGGAGAGCTCGTCGGACAGCGATCGGGGGGGATCGCAGCGCGCGATGGTCACGTGTGCGGTGAACGGCCGGTGCTCGGTCGCGAACGTCGAATCCAAGGAGGCGTCGAGCCCCCTCGCGAGCGCGGCGAGCCGGGAATCGCTGTCCCGCACCCCCACCCACACGATCCGAGCCCGGCGCGGCGACGGAAACGCTCCGAGACCGTCGAGGGATATCGGGAACGAGCCGGCCGCATCCGCGATCTGGCGTACGCGTCGGTGGACCCACGGTTGCAGGGATGGGTCCACGTCGCCGAGGAACTTCAGCGTCACGTGCCGGTCCTCCGACGGCACCCATCGAGCGCCGGGCACGCGGTCGCGCCAGGGCTCGATCGCACCGTCGATGATCGGATCCACCGATCCGGGCATCGCGACGGCGACGAACAGCCGCATCCGGCAGCCTCAGATCAACCGGTCTGAGGACGGAAGCGCCAGCCCTTCGAGGTAGCGACGCGCCAGATCCAGCGCGGCCTGCTCAGCCCATCGCCGGACCCGTCCACGATCGCCGGTGGACCGATAGCCTCGCGTATGGCTGCGATCGCCGGCATCGAGCCCCAACCAGACCGTGCCCGGTTCGGCACCGCCGTGCGACTCGGGCCCGGCGACTCCCGTGAGCGACACCGCGACGTCCACGTCGAAGAGACGACGCGCCCCCGCCGCCATCTCCGATGCGCATTCGCGGCTCACCACCCCCGGACCGTCGATCGTCTCGCGGGAGACACCCAGCACGCGCTGCTTGGCAACCGCCGTGTACACGACCGCGGATCCCACGAATGCGGCTGACGCGCCCTCGAGCGACGTGAGCCGGGCCCCCAACCCTCCGCCCGTGAGCGATTCGGCGAATGCCAGCCTGCGGGACGACGTCGTCAGCAAGCGCAGGACGGTCTGTTCCAGCGACTCGTCCTGCTCGCTGAAGATGACGTCGCCGAGGAGCTCGCGAACCTGGGCGGCGAGCGGCTCGATCAGCAGATCGGCCTCGGCCGCCGTCGCCGCCTTCGCGCTGATCCGCACCTTCACCTCCCCCGCCGATGCGAGGTAGGCGACGCTCGGGTTCGCCGACGCTTCGAAGAGATCGTGCAAGATCTCGGCGACCCGTGACTCGCCCATGCCGGTGCATCGCAGCGTCCTGGACATGAGCACCGCATCGCCGACGCGCGCTCGCAGCTCGGGCACGATCGTCGACTCCATCATCTCGACCATCTCGGCGGGCACACCGGGCATGGCATAGACCGTGGCGCCGCCGGGGATCTCGGCGATCAGACCCGGAGCCGTGCCGCGCTCCGGCAAGATGAACCGCGCCCCCTCGGGCACATCGGCTTGACGAAGGTTGTTGGCGGGCATCTCACCGCTGCCGAAGCCGGCGAACCGCTCGCGCAGGTATGCCTCGATCCGGGCGTGACGTACCATATCCACCCCCATCAGGGTGGCCAGCACGTCGCGCGTGATGTCGTCCTCGGTCGGGCCCAGTCCGCCTGTGACCAACACCACGTCGGCACGCTCGCCCGCCCGCCGCAACACCGAGCCGATGCGTTCGGCGTTGTCTCCCACCACCTGGTGGTAGAGCACGTCGACGCCGATCTCGGCGAGCCGCTCCCCCATCCATTTGGCGTTCGTGTTGGCGATCTGACCCAGGAGCAACTCGGTGCCGACGCCGACCAGCTCGGCACGCACGGTGGCGCTCACGGGGTGACCGATGCCGCGGGCTCGGTGGACGGGGTGACGCTGGGCTCCTCGACGCCGAACGAGAACGTCTCGGTCCACGAGGACCCGGGTTCGCCGGGGGCACCCAGGTCGCGTCCGTCCACCGTGAGCTGCACCGAGCCGCCGTCCGCGACGGTGATGACGAGCTCGTCGGTACCCGAGAACGACAGCGATTCTTCTTCGGCCATCTCATGGCGCTCGTCGATCCCGTCGACCACGACCACCACCTCGGCGGGACGCAACGCCAGGAGCACGACGTCGATCGTGGGAGCGGGGCTCTCGGGCAGCGGCGAGGACGAGGAGATCACCGCGGGAGGCGGGGCGCCGTGGTCGCGAGAGACCAGCCCGAACAGCAGCAGCAGGGCCAGCAGCGACAGGGCCAGCACGATCAACAACCGCTGGTTGTCCCGGATCCGCGTGGCCGCGATGGCCTGTTCGACACGGCCCATCCTGCCTGGGGGCGGTGGTGGAACCGGCTCGTCGGCGTGGCGCGCGTACATCTCCAGCACCTTGTCGGGACTGAGTCCGACGTACTGGGCATAGGTTCGCAGGGCTCCACGGACGAAGACGTCGCCCGGCAACGCCTCGAAGTCTTCGCGTTCGAGAGCGGTGAGCTGGTCGACCCGGAGCTTGGTATCGCGCGCCGCTTCCTCCAGGGACTGTCCCCGGATCAGCCGCGCCCTCGCAAGCGCAGGGCCGACCCCGATCGGGTCCTGCAGGGATGTGCCAGCCATGGGGTCGGCACGGATGATAGCCCCTCGGGAGCGTGACGGACCTGCCGGCCCGCCCCGCTACACTGCGGCGCATGCTCGACGACTCACTCACGGTGATCGTGGAGATCCCCAAAGGCTCCCGGAACAAGTACGAGATGGATCACGACACGGGTGTCATCGTGCTGGACCGCATGCTCTTCACGTCGATGCAGTACCCCGCCGACTACGGGTTCATCGACGGCACGCTGGGCGGGGACGGAGATCCGCTGGACGCCCTGGTGTTCGTGGGCGAGCCAACCTTCCCAGGGTGCCGCATCAACGTGCGTCCGATCGGCCTGTTCCGCATGACCGACGAGAAGGGCGAGGACGAGAAGATCCTCTGCGTCCCGCTGCGTGATCCGTTGTGGTCGCACGTCGGCGACCTGGCCGGCATGCCGATGTCGCTGCTCAACGAGATCGAGCACTTCTTCCAGGTGTACAAGGATCTGGAAGGGCACAAGGTCGCCACCGAAGGGTTCGAGGATCGCGCCTCGGCCGAGCGCGTCATCGCCGATGCACGAGCGCGGGCCGGGAGCGCATGACGGCCTCGGAGCTCTCGCCGTCGGCCGATGTGATCCTTCGGGCGCCGGCGGAGTCGGATCGGGCGGCGTTCACCGCGGGGGTACGGGCGTCCGAGCAGCTCCACGATCCCTGGCTGGACGCAGGCGAGCCCGACCCGTGGTTCGATCGGTTGCTCTCACGCAACCGGACCGAGACCGACCGGTCCCTGGTGGTGTGCGTGGCCGGCGATGGTGGGCTCGCCGGCGTCTACAACCTGTCCCAGATCTTCTACGGGCAGTTCGGCAACGCGTATCTGGGCTACTACGCCTTCGAGCCGTACGCGGGTCGAGGGCTGATGCGCGCGGGCATCGAGCTCCTCTTGGACCTCGCGTTCGGCGAGCTCGGTCTGCATCGCGTGCAAGCCAACATCCAGCCCGACAACGTGGCCTCCATCGCGCTGGTGCGCCGAGCCGGGTTCCGGAGGGAGGGGTTCTCGCCTCGCTACCTGATGATCAGGGGTGAGTGGCGCGACCACGAACAATGGGCTATGACGGTCGAGGATCGAGGGTCCACCCCCCGTCCGGAGCTTGCGCGGTGGTGATGATGCCAAGAACTAGGCCCGACGGCGGGCAAGTACCGACTTCCGGCCGCTATCTGCGCCCCCATCCGGGGGACTAGCGTGACGCGCAGCGGGGGAAGACGAGGGAACGAGAAGACGAAGGAACGACTGGAATGGGATCTGAGATGAATAGCGCAGCCTGGGAACGTTCACCGCTCGCCTCCGTCCGCGAGCGGATCTCCGCACCGGAATGCCTGTCGGAGGGGCCCGTCAAGTTCCTGCTCGTCTCAGGCGTGCTGGATGACGGCCGATGGGGCTTGGTGGGCGCGTACTGGGTCTCGATCGACGGCACCCGCGGCGGATTCGTGGTGGCCCCCGAAGCGATCTGGTCGGGCAGCGAACTCGTCCGCAGCTACCAAGGCGCCCTCTCGCGAGGCTGGAACTCCGAGCGCGTCTACAGCTATTGGCAGGCTCAGATGGGCCAGGCGGGACACTTCATGATCGACCCGCAGCAGCACTCCGACACGCTGTTCCAGGTCGCGCGACGCGTCGGCGCCCTGTAGGCGCTGGCGACATCACGCGGAGCGCCGTTCCTCCCATTCTTCCCACGTGATGAGCACGTCTCGAGCTTTCGAACCCTGGCTGGGGCCGACGACGCCCTGCTCTTCCAGCAGGTCCATGAGTCGGCCGGCGCGCGCGAACCCCACCTTCAACTTGCGCTGCAGCATGGAGGTCGAACCGAGCTGGGAGCGGATGATCAGCTCGGCGGCCTGGTTCACCAGGTCCTCGTCGCTGTCCCCCGGGCCGCTGAGGCCTCCGGTCATCTCCGCTTGGGTGGGCGGCAGGCCGAGCCCCTCGATGTGCTGCTCGTAGACGACCTCTCGCTGGCCTCGGATGAAGTCGGCAACGGCGTGGACCTCGGCCTCGGTGACCCAGGCGCCCTGCAGACGCGTGGGCTTGGAGGCGTTGGCGGGTGCGAACAGCATGTCGCCGTGGCCGACCAGCTTCTCGGCGCCGTTCTGGTCCAACACCACGCGGGAGTCGGCCTGCGAGGAGGTCATCAGCGCGATCCGCGAAGGGATGTTGGCCTTGATGAGGCCCGTGACGACGTCCACCGACGGTCGCTGGGTGGCGACCACCAGGTGGATGCCCACGGCGCGTGCCATCTGGGCGATGCGGCAGATCGCGTCCTCCACGTCGCGAGGCGCCACCATCATGAGGTCCGCGAGCTCGTCGATCACGACCACGATGTAGGGCAGATGTCGATAGGAGTCCTCGTGGCCGACGGGCAGCCGAAGGGTGCCGGCCGCGAGACCTTCCTCGTAGCCGTCGATGTCGCGGACCCCCACGGCGGCCAGCATCTCGTAGCGCATCTCCATCTCGCGCACGATCCATTGCAGGGCCTCGGCGGCACGCTTGGGATGCACGATGACCGGGCTCAGCAGATGCGGAACCTCGGCGAAGTGCGACATCTCCACTCGCTTGGGGTCGATGAGTACCAAACGAACGTCGTCGGGCGTGGTGCGCATCAGGATCGACGTGATGAAGCAGTTGACCAGGCTGGACTTGCCGGCGCCGGTGGCGCCCGCGATGAGCATGTGCGGCATGCGGGACAGGTTCACCATCTGGGCGCGACCATGGATGTCCTTGCCCAGCGCTACCGAGAGTGCGTGGTTGTCATCCTTGGCTGCCGACGATCGCAAGATGTCGCCCAACATCACGAAGTCACGGTGCGTGTTGGGCACCTCGATCCCGATCGCTGATCGCCCCGGGATCGGGGCGATGATGCGCACGTCCGGTGTGGCGAGCGCGTAGGCGATGTCGCTGGAGAGGTTGAGCACCTTGTTCACCTTGGTGCCGGCGGCGACCTCGACCTCGTACATCGTGACGGTGGGCCCCCGGTGCGAGTCCACCACTCGGGCATCCACCCCGAACGTCGTGAGCGTGTGGCCGAGGGCGTCGGTGATGCGGCTCTCGTCGGTGCCGTCGTTCGTCGAGGGTGGCGCCACCCGAAGCAGGTCGAGCGGTGGGAGTTGGTAGGGACCTTGCGACGTGGTGACGGTGCGAGCTTTCGACTTCTTGGGCTTCGAGGACCCGGCCGGTGCGTCCGCGTCGTCGACGGCCGGGGGCTCGGCCAGGGCGGCGACGCGAGGGTCGGGGTCCGAGCCGGCCTCGGGCAGAACGATGACGGGCTCCTCGATCAGCCCGAACGCCTCGAGGATCCTCGTGGTGCGCTTCGTCGTGTGCTCCGCGGACGTCGCCGGTGCGGCGGCCTCAGCGGGGCCCTGCGCCTCGTCATCCGGGCGGAGGGTGAGCGTGCGTGAGATGCGGCTGGTCCAGCGACGGCCTCGTCGGTCCTCTGCCGGATCCTGCGCTGGTTCCTCGGCTTCGCGCCGCTGCGGCGCGACGGCGTCATCGTCGTGGGTCACCAGCGTTGCCTTGAATGCCGACAGCCTGCGGCCGACCTCCGCGAACGAGGTACCCGTGAGGATCAGCAGCCCGATCGCCGCGAAACCCAGGTCGACCATGAAAGCTCCGGCAGGTGAGACGACCTGGGACAGCGGGTAGGCGCCCACCGCGCCCACGAACCCACCGGCCTCCGCCAGTCCCCTCGACGTACCCGTGCCCTCGAACGAGGCGAACGGGCTCGGGTTGCCCAGCGCGATCGAGAGGACACCCAGGGAGCCCAGCGTGAACAGCGCGAACCCGATGAACATGCGCAGACGGGCCTCGGGCGCCAGATCGCGCACCAGCGTGAACCCCCACGCGAGCCCCACGATCGGGAACACGATGGCTGCGGCCCCGAAGCCCCCGTGCAGCGTCGTGTTCAGCGCACGCCCGACGGGGCCGGCAGCTTCGAGCCAGACCGACAGGACCGCGAGCCCGGCGAGCACCACCAGCCCGATGCCCACCGCGTCGCGAGCGTGCGGCGACAGGATCTGCCGGGTCGAGGCGCGCCGCGGTCGCTGACGAGCTCGCGATCTCGAGGAGCGTGAGGACGCCGGCTTCTTGGGCTTCCCGGCCTTGGTCTTGGCCTTGGTCTTGGTCTTGGCCTTGGTTGCCGGCGAGCGACCTCGCGTGCTGCCGGATGCACGGGTGGATGACGGGCGCGACGATTTCCGTCGCGACGGGGAAGTCTTCGTCGCCATAGATGGGACAGTTTGACGCATGGAGCGGTCGCTGCAAGGACCTGGTCATGCGGACGTGCGGCCCTGCCGTCAGACCTCCATGACCACCGGCAGGATCACCGGTTTGCGCTGCGTCACCTCGTTGAAGTAGCGGCCGAGCACCCGGCGGATGTCCTGCTGCAGCGCCGAGGTGTCGACGCCCTGCACCTGCGCGGTCTCGCCGATGGCGGACACCACCCGCTCGCGCGCCTCGTCCAGGATGTCCTGCGAGGCCTCCTCGTAGACGAATCCGCGGTTCACGATGTCGGGACCGTTCACCAGCTCGCCGGTCTGCGAGTCGACCGTGACCACCACGACGACCACGCCGTCGCCCGAAAGCTTCCTGCGGTCGCGCAGCACCTCCGTGCCAACGTCGCCGATGCCCAGCCCGTCGACGAACGTCATGCCGGCCTGCACACGGTCGACGATCTCGACGCGCTCCCCCACCGCAACCATGTCGCCGTCCTCACAGATGATGACGTGATCGTGCGGGATGCCGACCTCTTCGGCCAGGCGTGCGTGATGCTGCAGGTGCCGGCGTTCACCGTGCACCGGGATGAACCAGCGCGGTCGCACCAGGGACAGCATCAGACGAAGTTCCTCCGCGGCGGCATGTCCGCTGGCGTGCACCGGATCCGCCGGCATGTGGAAGACGTTCGCGCCCGTTCGGTACAGGGCATCGACGACGCGATGGATCGCCGGCTCGTTCCCGGGGATCAACGAGGACGACAACACCACCGTGTCGCGTTCCTGCAGCTTGACCCACTTGTGCTGGCGCTGGGCCATGAGCGACAAGGCGCTGAAGGGCTCGCCTTGGGAACCCGTGCAGATCACCACGACCCGGCCCGGATCGAGCGCGGCGACCTCCTCGATGTCGACCACATCGCGATCGTCGACGTGCAGCAGGCCCAACGAGCGGGCCGCCCGCACCGAGTTGTGCATCGACCGGCCAAGGAACGCCACCACACGCTCGTCCGCGACCGCCGCGTTCACGATCTGCTGGATGCGGTGGATATGGCTGGAGAAGCAGGCCGCAACGACGATCTCGGGCGCGTTCGCGACGATGCGGGCCACCACCGGCCCCACGCTCTGTTCGCTGGAGGTGTAGCCGGCCTCCTCCGCGTTCGTGGAGTCGCTCAGGAGCAGGTGCACACCCGTGCCGCTGGCTTCCTCGGCGAGACCGTGCAGGTCGGTGGCCCGGCCGTCCAGCGGCGTCTGATCGATCTTGAAGTCGCCGGTGTGCAAGATCGTGCCGTGCGGCGTGTCGATGGCCACCGCCATGCCGTCGGGGATGGAATGGGTCACCCGCAGGAACCGCATCGTGAACGGTCCGGCGGATGCGCCTTCGCCCGGGGTCACCGTGTGCAACGTGGCCCGATCGGTGACCTGGTGCTCTTCCAGCTTGCCCTCGAGCAAGGCCAGCGTGAAGGGTGTGCCGTACACGTCCAGATGGTCGAACTCGCGGAGCAGGTAGGGCAGCGCGCCGATGTGATCCTCGTGACCGTGCGTCAGCACCACAGCCTCGACGCGGGATGCGTTGGTGCGCACATAGTCGAAATCGGGCAGCACCAGATCGATGCCCGGCATGTCGCCGCTGGGGAAGGACAGGCCCACGTCCACGATGAGGATGCGCCCATCGAGCTCGACGCATGCCATGTTGCGACCGACCTCCCCGACACCGCCGAGGAAGACGACGCGACAGTCGCCGGGGCTAGATGAGACCGGCTTCCTCCAGTGCCAGGCGAACCCGCTGGGTCTCTTCGGCCGTCGCGGGCACCAGCGGCAGGCGCGGGGGGCCCGCGGGGCGACCGAGCATCTCGAGGGCAGCCTTGACCGGGATCGGGTTGGAGGTGATGAACAAGGCGTTGTACAGCGGCGACAGGGTCTCGTGGATCTTCCGCGCCGCCGGGACGTCGCCGGTATTGATCAGGTCCACCATCTGTCGGATCTGGGGGCCCACCAAGTGGCTCGCCACGCTGACGATGCCCACGGCGCCCAGGCACACGTAGCCGAAGGCGGCCCAGTCGTCGCCCGAGTAGACCTCGAACCCGTCGGGCGCCTCGGCGATCACCCTGGAGACGGCCTGGAAGTCGCCCGTGGAATCCTTCACCGCCACGATGTTGGGGCGCTGCGCGAGCAGCATCAGGGTGTCGTGCTCGATGCGGATCGCGGTCCGGCCGGGGATGTTGTACAGGATCATCGGCAGGTCGGTAGCGTCCGCGATGTGTTCGAAGTGGGCCACCAAGCCACGCTGCGGCGGCTTGTTGTAGTACGGAGTCACGACGAGCAGGCCGTCGGCACCGGCGTCCTCGGCGGCCTGCGTCAGCTCCAGGGTCTCGGCGGTCGAGTACGTGCCCGTCCCGCAGATCATCTTGGCTCGACCGCGGATCGAGTCCCCGACCGCCGTGAACAGCTGCGACTTCTCCTTGTGGGTGAGCGTGGGGGACTCCCCCGTGGAGCCGGCGACCACGATCGCGTCGGAACCGTTGTCGACCAGCCACGATGCGAGCTGTTGTGCGCCGTCCAGATCGACGGCGTGGTCGTCGCGGAACGGCGTGACCATGGCGGTCACGACGCTTCCGAACCTGCCGGACGTTGGGCCGGTCATGCGGTGCCTCCTTGCACGGCGGGGATGCGCCCTATGCTAGCGGGCCATGCCCCGCATCTACACCAAGACCGGCGACGACGGTTCCACCGGGCTCCTGTACGGGGGCCGCATCCCGAAGGACGACCTGGTCACCGAGGCCTACGGCACCACCGACGAAGCCGTGGCGGTCCTGGGTCTTGCGAGGTCGCTCACCGACGACGAGGTGATGGCGGCCGACCTGTTGACCCTGCAGCGAGAGCTGTTCGTGGTGGGGGCGGACCTGGCGACCAATCCCAAGGAGCGCGACAAGCTGACGGCGGGCGTGTCGCTCGTGACGGGAGCGATGGTCAACCAGCTCGAGCACCGCATCGACGAGCTAGTCGCGCGGCGCCCGCTGCCGACCGTGTTCATCGTGCCGGGCGCCAACCCTGCGAGCGCCTCGATCGACGTCGCGCGCAGCACGATCCGCCGCGCCGAGCGAGCCGTGGTCGCCCTCGAACACGCCCAGCGCGATGTGAACCCGGAGGTTCGCCGCTACCTCAATCGACTCAGCGATCTGCTGTTCGTCCTGGCCCGCTGGCAAGCCGGCGAGAGCGAACCCGCGAGCCGCGCCGATGCCTGAGCTTCACGGGATCGCGAAGTATCCGTCGAAGGCGAACGGCTCCACGGTCTGTCCGCTGATGACAGCGGTGTGTGATCCGGCGTTGAACCCGAAACACGTTCGGGCTCGGGGATCAACCGACGAGTGCGCGACTTCGGTCGAGCCGCCGTCGATGACCACGGTCACCGTTGACGTAGTCGCGGTGGGGTGTGCGATCACGCAGAACCCTGAACCATCGAAGGGGATCGTCGCGGTCTCCCCTTGGTCCAGGAACGTCGTCGTGCCCAGGAACGAACCCGGTTGGCTCCCCAAGGTCCGCAGCGCGTCGGAGTAGGTCACGATCGTATTGCGGTCG
Source organism: uncultured Actinomycetes bacterium (assembly GCA_963821935.1). GTDB lineage: Bacteria > Actinomycetota > UBA4738 > UBA4738 > HRBIN12 > JAOUEA01. Next base: position 199,589 of record CAWGFM010000004.1, read on the forward strand.
TCGAACGGGAAGGTGGTGCGCTCGGCCGCGGTGACCTTGTCGTTCTTCTGTTTGTCGATGATGGAGACACGAACGTCGTACGTGACCCCTTCCTCGCCCGGCACGTCGAAGACCGACGTTCCGGTGCCGGTCCCGACGGTTTCCCATTCCCCAGGGCCGCCGACCTCATGCCGTTGCACCGTCCACCGCTTCACGCCGGTGCCGAACGGGTCGTCATGGAACGAGAAGTCGATCGGAGCGGTGAGGTCCGCACTGGCCTCCGTCGAATAGCGGGGCAGATCCTGGATGGTGAGGGTCGGCGCCCGGTGATCGAGCGGTATCAGCGGGAACCTGTTCGGGATGCCGTCGATGCAGGGCCGGCGCGGCGTGCAGGGTGCGTCCTGGTTGAAACCGAACACCGCGAAGCGATAGGTCCCCGGGCTGTTGACCTTGCTCCGCGTGATCACGGTGCGGAAGGTCCGCGAGTTCACACGGGACGCCGGAGCCGTTCGATCGATCGGCCGCCCCGAAGGCAGATCGACCAACACGCCGCGGATCCTGCCGCCCGCGAAGAAGATGTACTGGGCGTAGTCGTAACGCTTGTTGTCGTTCCGGTCGATCAGCACGGCGAGGTTGCCGTTGACGGGATCGATGTCGCGGTTGGACACCCCGCCGAACGTCGTCATGACGATGGTGTCCTTGCCCCTGCCGCGGGTGATCTTCATGGAGCGCAGGTCGAGGGCGCCCTTCGTGTCGTTCCCGTCGGTCCGCGAGATCGAGAACCCCGCCCGGGCGGGCGGGGCGGGCACCGGATCAGCGACTCCCGCCACCGGAGCGAGCCTGGCCGCCGGGACCTTCGGGCCCGCCGAGGCGGGCAGCGCGCCAGCGACGAACACCGCTGTGAGGGCGAGCATGGGGATCGACGAGCGAAGGCGCACGGGGAAACTCTCCTCGCTACTCGGGGACCGGAGCCATGGCGCCGGCGTTGCTGTCACCGAAGAGCAGGATGGCCAGGCCCACGGAATCGGGCTTGACCTGCTCGGGGAACGTGATCTGGAAGGTGGCGTCGTCACCGTCGGGGATCGTGGACGCTGAGGCCACCGTGCCCTCGTACCGCGTGCCCTCCCCGACGATGACGTACATGCCGGGATCCCCCAACTCGGAGCCGGAGCGGTTGCGCACGTCCAGCGTGGCGGTATTGCCGTCCATCGACAGCGTCGCCGAGATGTTGTTGAAGTCGTAGGCGTACTCGCCCGGGACGAACTCGATGTCGCCGACATCGCTGGCGACCGGCGCCGCGCCCGTCGGCGTGGGGCCGGTGGCCGTTCCCGGCGGAGCGGGTTCGTCCTGGCCCGTGCACGAAACCGCTCCCGCCACGAAGGCGAGGGCGATGATGGGCACGATGGTTCGACGGACGGTGCGCACGGTTGCGGCATGATACGCGAACCCGACCAGGGAGGGACCGTGTGGTGAAACGCTTGGAGCTGCGTCGCCATGCCCCGCGCGACCCCGCCGTCGATCGGCTGTCCGAGGCCGGCCGAGCGATGGCTGAGGACGTCGGGCGAGCCGCCGGCACGACCTACGGCGCGGTGTTCGTGTCGCCGGCCCACCGTGCGGCAGAAACCGCCGCGTGGTTCCTGCGCGGTGCCGGCCAACAGCTGCCCGAGCACGCGGTGATCCCCGGTCTCGGTGGCCAGGACGCGAGCGGCGGCAGCCCCGAAGGCATGGCCGCCGGCGTCCGCGCCCTCCTGGATCAGGTGCCCGACGGCGCGACCGGGCTCGCCATCAGCCACACACCGTTGGTCGAGCGCGCTGCATTCGGACTCACGGGCCACGAGGTGGCACCCATGGGCGAGTGCGAGGGCATCCTGGTCACGCTCGGGGACGACGCCACGCTCACGGTGGCGGAACTCCGGCAGGAGGCCCCGGGCACTAGAGGATGAACGAGGACCACGGAGCGGGCCACGTGCCGAACATCGCGTCGGCCCGACCGATCGCACCCTCGGTCAGCTCGTGCACCTGTCCTGCGCCCCACAGACGCGAGAAGTTCGCTCCGCCCAGGAACACCGCACCCAGATCGTTCACGCTGCACGCGAGGTCGGGGTCGCCGTCGGTGGAGCCGCACCGAGACGAACCGTCGGGCTCCACGACCAGCTCGAACCGTCCCTCGTTCCACGGGCAGAACCGATCCTGCACGTCGAACACGACGCGATCGGGAACCGCGTAGCCTCGGAGCGGCAATGCCGTCGGCACGTCGACGAGCCGGATCCAGAGCGCATCGCCCAGCCGCATCCGGAGACGTCGCGGTTCGGACACCAGCCAGAGCAGCGGCTCGTCCGCCGGGCGGTTGAACGCGTTGACCTCCGCCACCAGATCGATGTCCAGCACGTAGCGCCAGAGGTCGGCGTACGCGTCGGGCGTTTCCGCGATCAGCTCTCGGATCTCCACCTGCAACGCGGCCACCGTGTCGGGCCACTCGTGCTTGACCGTGTAGACGACGTAGCCGTCCGGGCGGCCTTCGCGATCACGATGGATCACGTGGAACGGCTTCGAGCCCTCATCCCGCGGCCGCTCGAACCACCGCCAGCCGACCGCCGTGACGAACGCACACGTCGCGCGCCGATCTCCCGGTAACGTCATCTCGATCGGCAGCGAAGCGGCGCCGCCCACGATGCGATCGCCGTCGTACGCGGCCAGGTAGCGATCGGGCATCGCGATGAGACGCTCACGCCGCAGGTCGGCTTCGTGCACGCGGTCGCTGAACGCGAGCTCGACCGCCGCCATGTACGACTCGAGTCGATCGTCGCTGATGGGTTCGATGTCGACGTCCATCGCGGGTCAGCCTACCGACGAGCGGTAGGCCCGATCAGTCGAGGCGCTCGAACACGTCGGCGAGCACCGGATCGCCGGGCTCGCGCGGTGGCCACGCGACCACGTGGGTCTCGAACGCCATCGCTTGCAGCTGCTCCGACTCCTCGCCGAGGTTCTCGATCGCGTCATCACGCTGGGTCACATGCTCGCGCAGCGCGGCGAGCTTGCGCGTCGCCACACCGGTGCAGTCGACCCGAACCCCCACCATCTCGTCGGGCACGCCACGCGGTTGGTACAGCTGCGTCGGATCCATGGCCTCCTTGCCGGCGGCCACGAGCTGCTCGTTCCATGCATCGAGCATCGACTGAGGGATGGCCTGGTGCAGCAATCGCGCGAAACCGTCGCCGCCCCGCTCTCGCGATCGATGGAACGCCTCCGTCGCTGCCGCACCGACCGTGATGTGATCGGGGTGCGCCGTGATGCCGTCGGGCCCGAAGGTGATGACCACCTGGGGCCGTTCATCCGACAGGACGGCGTCGATCCGATCGACCAGCTCGGTGAACGGGACGTCGGCGACGCCGTGGTCGGGGTAGCGGAGCCACTCGTGGCGGTCGGGTGTTCGTCCCAGGCTCACCCACGAACGGCGATCCTCTTCCTCACGGACCGGCCCCAGGGTCTCGGGCGTGGCGCCCGAGCCCGCTGCGATCTGTCCCTTCTCGCCGCTGGTGACGTGGATCAAGGTGAACCGGAACGCCGGATCGTCCGCGTGCAGGGCCACCGTGCCCGCACATCCGTAGGTGTCGTCATCGGGGTGTGCGACGACGACCGCCAACCCACCGCTCACGGCTGCTCCAGCAGCGGTTCCAGCCCTACGGTGAGTCCGGGCAACGAGCTCACCGCCTTGATCGCCAACAGCACACCGGGCATGAAGCATCGTCGGTCGCTGGTGTCGTGGCGGATCGACAGGGTCTGTCCCGGCGCACCGAAGACGACCTCCTGATGAGCCACCAGGCCAGGCAGGCGCACCGAATGCACACGGACACCATCCACGTCGACCCCCCGGGCCCCGGGGTGGTCGTCATCGCCGGCAGGGGCATCGGGCGCGCCGGCTCGAGCGGCGGCGATCCGGCGGGCGGTGCTCAGCGCCGTGCCGCTGGGCGCGTCCACCTTGCCGTCGTGGTGGAGCTCGATGATCTCGGCCGACGGCATCGAGCGTGCCGCCTGTTCGGCGAACCGCATCATCAGCACGGCGCCGATCGCGAAGTTCGGCGCCACCAGCACGTTCGTGGTCGCGGCGTCGGTGCGCGCACGCAGCTCGTCGAGATCGGCCGATGAGATGCCCGTGGTGCCGACGACGAAGTGCACGTCGTGGTCGATGCCCCAGCGGATCGAATCCATGACCGCCTCGGGCCTGGTGAAATCGACCGCCACCTGCGCACCGGCCTCGAGCAGACCTGCGAGATCACCCGCGATCGACTGCCCTTCCACGGAACCGCCCACGTCGCTCGGATCGATCGCGGCGACCAGCTCCAGATCGGGGTCGTTAGCGACGGCCCGAGCGACCTCGCGACCCATCCGACCCGCGGCCCCCACCACGCCGACACGGATCACGCCGTCGCCTCGAGCCCCGGTTCGCGCTCGGGAAGCCCTCCGGAGACCTCGCGGAACGCCGAGCGAGCGAACGGCCCCAGGACCGTGAGCGTCATGGGCTGCGACAGCACCCGTTCGGCGGCCCGCCTGGCGTCTGCCAGGGTGACGTGTTCGATCCGGCGAAGGGCCTCGTTCACGGTCAGGATCTCTCCTTGCGCGATCTCGGACTTGCCGAGCCTGCTCATGCGACCGCCGGGGTCCTCCAACGCCAACACCAGCGAGCCCTTGACGTGTCCCTTCGCGCGCTCGAACTCTTCGGCGGTGAGACCCCCGTCGCGAACATCAGCGAGTTCGCGGCGCAAGAGGCCGACCACCTCGGGGGCGCGGCTGGGCGTGGTGCCGGCGTAGCAGGTGAACAGCCCGGCCTCCGTGTATTGGGCGTGGTAGCTGTAGACGGAATACGCGAGACCGCGCTTCTCGCGCACCTCCTGGAACAGCCGCGAGGACATGCCGCCCCCAAGCGCGGTGTTGGCCACCAGGAACGCGAACCGATCGGGATCGGTCCGGTCGAGCCCGTTGGTGCCCAAGCAGATGTTGGCTTGCTCGGTCTTGCGGCGACGCACCAGGTCACGCCCGGATGGGACCGGTGCCCGTCCTCCCGACCGCATGCGCCACTCCGACGGCTGTCCGGTGCGGATCACGCGACCGGTGTCCATGCGAGAGCGCAGCATGGCGACCAACGTGTCGTGCTGCAGGTTGCCCGCGGCGGCCACGACGAGATGCCCGGGGACGTAGCGCCTGCGGTAGAACCGCTTCACCGCCCCCGGTGTCGCCGCCTCGACCGTCTCGACGGTGCCAAGGACGGGCCTGCCCAAGGGGTGTTCGGGCCAGAGGGTCTCGGTGAACAGGTCGTGCACGACGTCTTCCGGCGAGTCCTCGTGCATGTGGATCTCTTCGAGGATGACCTGGCGCTCCGCGTCCAGATCGGTCTTGCGGATCAGCGAGTCCTGCAGCATGTCGGCCAAGTGATCGACCGCCATCTCCAGGTCGCGATCGCGCACGCGCGCGTAGTAGCACGTGTACTCCTTGGCCGTGAACGCGTTGACGTCGCCCCCCACCGCATCGAAGTTCTCCGCGATCTGCAGGGCGGTGCGTGAGCTGGTCCCCTTGAACAGCAGGTGCTCCAGGAAATGGCTGGAACCGCTGATCCTGGGGTCCTCATCGCGAGAACCGGCCAGGACCCAGAAACCCAGGGACACGGAGCGGACGCTGGGCATCCGCTCCGTGACCACGCGCAGGCCGGAGCCGAACTCCGTGCGGGCGATGGGCATCGCTCGTGCTACTCGGCGCCGGGTGTGTCGCCGGCGGGTGCGTCGGCCGGGGTCCCAGCTGACGACGCCGGGGCGTCGCCGGAACCCTGACCGGCACCGGCCTCGTCGCGGAACCGACGCCCACGGCGGTCTCCGCGGTCTCCGCGGTCTCCCCGATCGCCCCGGTCACGGCCGCCCTCTCGGCTGCCCTCTCGGCTGCCGCCTCCACGGTCACGGTCCGAACGTGGCCGACGGCCGCCGCTCTCGTCCGCTTGGCCCTCAGGGATGGCCCATTCCTCGCCGACCGGCTTCAGGCTGATCTTGCCCTGCGCGTCGATGTCCTCGACGACCACCGTGATCTTGTCGCCTTCCTTGATCGCCTCCTCGACGCTGCTCAGACGCTTGCCGCGCCCCAGCTTCGAGATATGGACGAGGCCGTCACGCCCCGGCACCAGGTTGACGAAGGCGCCGAACGTGGTGGTCTTGACCACGATGCCGTCGTAGTTCTCGCCCACCAGCACCGGTCGCGGGTTGGCGATCTCGTCGATCATCTGGGCAGCCTCGTCGGCACCTTCGCCGCCGAGCTCGGAACCGATGAACACGGTGCCGTCGTCCTGGATGTCGATGTCGGCTCCGGTCTGCGCGATGATCTCGTTGATCCGCTTGCCCTTGGGCCCGATCACCTCGCCGATCTTGTCGACCGGGATCTGGATGCTGATGATGCGGGGCGCCTTGACGCTGACCTCCTCGCGAGGCATGGCGATCGCCTCCTCCATCACATCCAAGATCGTGAAGCGGGCCTCACGCGCCTGCTGCAGCGCGCCGGCGAGCACGTCTCCAGGCAGGCCGGTGACCTTCATGTCGAGCTGGATCGCGGTGACGAACTCGCGCGTGCCGGCCACCTTGAAGTCCATGTCGCCCAGCGCGTCCTCGGCGCCCAGGATGTCGGTGAGGGTCACGAACCGGCCCTCATCGGCGATCATGCCCATGGCGATGCCCGCCACCGGCGCCTTGATCGGCACGCCGGCGTCCATGAGGGACAAGGTCGAGCCACACACGCTGGCCATCGACGTGGATCCGTTGGAGCTGAGCACGTCGCTGACCAAACGCAACGCGTAGGGGAACTCCTCCTCGTTGGGCACGACGGGCATCAGGGCGCGCTCTGCGAGCGCTCCGTGCCCGATCTCGCGGCGGCGAGGGGAACCCACGCGACCGGTCTCGCCGGTGGAGTAGGGCGGGAAGTTGTAGTGGTGCATGTAGCGCTTGGAGTCCTCGAGGTCGAGGGTGTCGATCATCTGGGTCATGCGGAGCATGCCCAGGGTCGTGATGTTCAGCGCCTGCGTGTCGCCGCGGCTGAAGAGTGCGGAGCCGTGCGCGCGCTTCAGCACGCCGACCTCGGCCGACAGCGGACGGATGTCCTTGGGGCCACGACCGTCCAGGCGGACGCCCTCGCTGATCACGCGCGCACGCATGACCTTCTTCTGCAGCTGCTTCCAGGCGGGACCGAACTCGTCGGAGCGCGCCGCGAACACGTCGTCACCGAAGAACTCGACCAGGTGGCCCTTGGACTCGGTCTTCAACGCATCGAGCTTGGCTTCGCGCTCGGCCTTGTCGGTGACGATCGACTCCTCAAGCCGCGACTTGGCGAACGCGGACAGCGCGTCGTAGAGGTCGTCCGCGTACAGGGGCCGGGGCGTCCACTCCTGTTCGGTGACACCGGCGGCATCGATGAGCTCACGCTGGAAGTCGATGACCTCGTCGATCGCGCGCTTGGCGGCGTCGAGGCCCTCGGCGACGGTCTCCTCCGTGGGCGCCTGGGCTCCCGCGGCGAGCAGCTCCCAGGTCTTGTCGGGAGCCTCGCCTTCGATCATGAGGATGTCGATCTCGCCAGAGTCGTTGCGCCGGCCGGCCACGACCACATCGAACGTGGCCTCCTCGGTCTCGGCGAAGGTTGGATTGGTGACCCACTGCCCGTCGATCAGCGCGACGCGGGCCGAGCCCACCGGGCCGTCGAACGGCAACCCGGCAAGACAGGTCGCCACCGAGGCGGCGTTCATGGCAGGGATGTCGTAGGGGTTCTCGCCGTCCACACCGAGCACGGTGATGACGACCTGGACCTCGTCGCGGTAGCCGTCACGGAACGTGGGGCGCAGCGGGCGGTCGATCAGCCGCGCGGTCAAGATCGCGGTCTCGCCGGGCCTGCCTTCGCGGCGGAAGAAGCTGCCGGGGATGCGCCCGGCCGCGTACATGCGCTCTTCCACGTCGATCGTGAGCGGGAAGAAGTCGATCCCCTCGCGGGGGTTGGACGAGACACAGGTGCCGAGCACCTGGGTCTCGCCGTAGGTGACCATGACCGCGCCATCGGCGAGGCGGGCCATCTTGCCCGTCTCGAGGGTCATGGTCTGGTTCCCGATCTTTCGGGAAAGGTTCGTGGTGGCCATCGGGCCGTCCTCCTTGGGAATTCGTGGATACGTCGTAGCGCGCGGCATCGTTGCCTTCGCGCGGTGATCTCGGACGTGAGGAGGCGGGTCCGGCCGATTCTCAGTCGTGAACCTCCGAGGATCTGGTGAGCTCGGGGGCTCGCTACTGATAACCGACCGCGGGTCGCTCCCACCTCCGGCAACTCGGATCAGTGGGTCTCGTGCATCACTTCCTTCGAACGAGCGGACCATCCCATGTCAGGGATGCCGCTCGCACCTGTCTATCGGCGCAAGCCGAGCCGCGCGATCACCGCGCGGTAGCGCTCGATGTCCTCCTGCTTGAGGTAGTCGAGCAGCCGACGACGCCGGCCCACCATCTTGAGCAGCCCGCGACGGGACGCGTGGTCCTCCTTGTGGGTCTTGAGGTGCTCGGTCAGATCGGTGATGCGCTTGGTCAGCACCGCGATCTGGACCTCGGAGGAACCGGTGTCGCCGTCGGAACGGGCGTACTCGGAGATGATCTGGGTCTTCTCGTCTTTGGTCAGGGTCGTCATGGTCAGTCTCCCAGGCTACCAGCCGGGGTGGTGGCCGCGTCAGGCACCACGGCACGGGTGCGGGCGACGTCGTCGCCGATGGCCACGACCAGCGCATCGACGCTGTCGTAGCGCACCTCATCGCGCAAGCGTTCCCAGAACTCGATCGAGACCGGTGCGCCACGGAAGTCCTCCCCCTCGAAATCCAGCAGGAATGCCTCGACATGGAGCGGCTCGATGCCGAAGGTGGGGTTGGTGCCGACGTCGATCGCCGCTCGATAGCGGCTGCCGTCGACGTCGGCGACGCCGGCGTAGATGCCCTGGCCCGGCAGGAGCAGCCGTGGCCACGTGCGCAGGTTGGCCGTGGGGTAGCCCAGGCCCTTGCCCCGCCCGTGCCCCGACACCACCTCGCCGTCCAACACGAACAGGCGCCCCAGCGCACGGTGGGGCCAGCCCAGATCACCGGCCCCGAGCGCCGTGCGGATCGACGATGACGACACCACGCGCTCGTGTGGAGGGCCCGGTGGCCGGTCACGCTCGCCGGCCAGCTCCAGGAGCGGCACACCTTCGGCCGTCATACCAAACGGCGCTCCCAGGCCGGGCAGGGTCGCCACCGTGCCAGCAGCCTTGTATCCGAACGTGAAGTTCGCGCCCATCACCGCGTGCACGGAACCGAGGCCTTCCACCATCACGCGGCGCACGAACTCCTCGGCCGTGACGCGGGAGAACTCGGGGGTGAAGGGCAGCACCACCAACACGTCGATGCCGGTGGCCTGGATCAGGGACGCCTTGCGTTCCACCGTGGTGAGCAGGCGCGGCTCCGTGCCGGGGACCAGGACCTCCCGTGGATGGCGGTCGAACGTCACCGCCACCGACCTCGCCTGCCGCCCGAGCGCCTCCTCGACCGTGGTGGCGAACACCGCCTGGTGGCCCACGTGGACGCCGTCGAAGAACCCAACAGTGGTCACCGAGGGTCCGGCCGGCAACGGCAGCGACTCCAAGCCCCGAACGATCTCCATCGGGGCGAAGGGTAGCGGTTCACACCATGGGCACCGACGCGCTACCGTGGCCGACGTGCGCAAGCGTGTGCTGGCCTGGTGTGGATCCATGGTCGTGATGGCCGCGTGCTCGGGAACCGACGCCGGCCCGTTGGTCACCGAGGACGACGCGATCACGGTGGCCTCGTTCAGCTTCGCTGAGAGCGGGATCGTGGCCGAGATCTACGCCCAGGCGCTGGAGGAAGCCGGCTTCCCGGTCGAACGTCTGCCGCAGGTGGGGACCCGAGAGCTGGTGATGCCTGCCCTGCAGCGTGGCCTGATCGAGGTCGTACCCGAGTACGCAGGCAGCGCCCTGTCGTTCCTGGGCGGGAAGCCCACGGCCGACGAAGCGAGTACGCACGCCCAGCTCCGAGCCGCATTGGACGGGCGGGGGATCGACGTGCTGGCCCCCGCCGTCGCCCAGAACCGAAATGCCGTCGTGGTCTCACAGGCCACCGCCCACGATCTGTCGTTGCGGCGTATCAGCGATCTGATCGGCGTCGCCGGCGACATGACACTCGGCGGACCGGCAGAGTGTCCCGACCGGCCGCTGTGCCTGCCCGGATTGGAGGAGTCCTACGACGTGCGATTCGACTCGTTCATACCGCTGCCGTCCGGAGGGAGCCTCACCGCCGAGGCCATCGAGCGCGACACGGTCGACGTCGGCATCATGTTCACCACCGACGGGGTGCTGGCGGACAGCGGAAGCGACCTGGTCGTGCTCGAGGACGACCGGCAACTCCAGCCTGCGGAGAACCTCACCCCGCTCGTGCGCGGTGACGCGATCGAGCGTTTCGGTCCGGGCCTGGCGCACGCGCTGGACCGCGTGTCGGGGCTGCTCACCACCGATGCGCTGCGCGACCTCAACGACCTCGTGGAGCGAGGGTCGGACGTGACCGCAGTCGCCCGGTCATGGCTCGATGCACGACAGGAAGCGGCGTGACGACCCGATCCACCTCTCACCCTCGGCAGGAACGGCCCAAGCGCCTGCGGGGGCCGGACGTGCGTCGCCGGCCGAGCGGAGAGGCGCCGCCATTGCCTCGCGACCTGGGCCGCAGCGGCAAGTTCTGGCTCACGATGGTCGCCTACTTCGTCGGAACCCTGATCGGGCTCTGGTTGTTCGAGCCCATGGCGAAGCTGTACGAGCAGGTCGACACCGCGATCATGCGGTGGATCGCGTCCTGGCGCTTCGAACCCCTCACCACGATCATGGAGGGCCTGGCGCTGCTCTCCACCCGATGGGTCCTTCGGGCGCTTCGCTGGGGCACCATCATCACCTTGGTGCTCGTGCGCAGGTGGCGCCAGCTCCTGGTGTTCGTTGGCGCGATCGTTGCCGAAGAGGCGCTCGCCTATCTGATGACCGTGCTGCTCCACCGCCCGAGGCCCTTCGACGTCGAGATCCTCTGGCAGTGGCAGGGCTTCTCCATGCCGTCGCGGCCGATGGCATCGTTGGCGGTCACCCTGGTCGGCATGGCCTATTCGCTCATCCCCCACGGCCGGTATCGCGACGACGCGAAGTGGGTCATCGGCGGCATCTTGCTGGGCGTCGGCCTGGCACGCATGTACCTGGCGGTCGACCCCCCCGCCGCCGCGGTCTTCGGCGCCGTGCTGGGCGTCGCGATCGGTCTCACCGCCTTCCGATGGTTCGTTCCCAACGACGTGTTCCCGGTGAGCTACCGGCGTGGCAAGACGGCGCACCTGGATGTGACCGGTCTGCGCGCCGAGGCGATCGGCACCGCGGTGCGGGATCAGCTGGGCTATCAGGTGCTCGACATCAAGCCCGTGGGCCTGGCGGGCTCGGGCGGCTCGACACCGCTGCGCCTGCGCGTGCGCTCCGATGCCGAGCCGGGCGCCCAGGCCGCCGGCTCGAGCGACGGCCCGACCGAGACCACCCTGTTCGCCAAGCTCTACGCGAAGAACCACGTCCGTGCCGACCGCTGGTACAAGGTGGGCCGCACGATCCTGTACGGCGCCCTGGAAGACGAGACTCCGTTCAGCACCGTGCGTCGATTCGTCGAGTACGAGGACTACACGCTGCGGCTGATGGAGGATCTCGAACTTCCGGTCCCTCGGCCGTACGGCGTGCTCGAGATCACGCCCGAGCGAGAATACATGATCGTCATGGAGTTCTTCGACGGTGCCGTCGAGATCGGCGAAGCCGACATCGAGGAGACGGTCATCGAACAGGGGCTGGTGCTGATCCGCGACATGTGGGACGAGGGTCTCGCGCACCGGGACGTGAAGCCGGCCAACCTCATGGTTCGCGATCAGGAGCTCAAGGTGATCGACGTCTTCTTCGTGCAGGTCCGGCCGTCGCCCTGGCGGCAGGCAGTCGACCTCGCCAACATGATGTTGGTGCTCGGTCTTCGCTCGGACGCCGACACCGTGTACCGGGTTGCCCTGCGCTATTTCACTCCCGACGAGATCGCGGAGGCGTTCGCCGCCACGCGCGGGGTGGCGAGCCCCACCCAGCTCCGATCGATGCTGAAGGACGATGGCCGCGACCTGGCCGAGCGGTTCCGCGCGCTCGCGCCGACGCGCCAGCCCGTGCGCATCCAACGGTGGAGCCTGCGGCGCATCGCGCTGACGGTCGCCGTGCTGGCCGGCGCGCTGCTGTTCACGACGATCGTCGCGCAGAACTGGACGGTGCTGGCATGACGGCGACGACGCGGGCGCGGAGTCGGGGCACGGGCTGGCTCATCGCCCTGGCCCTGGTGGCCGCAGGGTCGGGATGCACGCAGGGAAGCCAAGCCACGCCCGCGTGCTCTCGCCCCGACAGCGACGTCATCGTGTTGCAAGCACAATCGGTGCCCACGGCCACGCGGCTGCCCTGCGTTGCCGACCTGCCGGTCGGGTGGTCGTTCTCCGGCGCGCTGGCTCGCAACGATGAGGCGACGTTCTGGCTGGACCACGACCGGGCGGGCATCCATGCCGTCGAGGTCACGGTGCGGGCCTCCTGCGACACGTCCTCGGCCGTCGAGGTGCCGCCGTCGCCCGACGAGTTCGACATGCGCATCTTCCAGGAGCCCACCAGCCTGCAACCGACGTACACCGGGCGCCGCTACGAGGTCTTCGACGGAGGGTGCATCGAGTACCGGTACTCCTTCAGCGACGACGTCGATCCCACGCTCGCGATCGAGGTCGATCAGGCGCTCTCGACCGTGCCTCGGACCGATCTCGTCACCTCGGTGGAGGAACGATTCGGCCTGACGCTGTGCGGTGCGGGTGCCCCGCCGTGCGAGGGATAGGCTGCCGGCGTGCTCATCAACCATCGCCGGGCGCTGCGGGTCTCGATCGCGCTCCTGGTGGGGCTCTCTTTCATGCTGATCGCGGTGGGTCGCCATCCTGTGACGGATGCTCCCACGACCACCCTGGCGTTCGTGGGGGAATTCGACGGCACGATGAACTCGTGGATGGAAGGCATCCGCAACGTGGTGCTCAGCGGGGTGTTCCGGTTCCTGAACATCCTTGGCGGGGGCATCGTCACGATCCCGTTGCGGATCGTGGTTTCGGTCCTGTTGCTGGTCCGGCGCCGGTTCCTCGCCTTCTGGGCGTTCGTGCTGACCTGGGCTGCGTCGGAGTTGCTGCTCACGTGGCTGAAGATCTTCTTCCACCGCGGACGGCCGCCGCACCCGCTGGTCGAGGTGGTCGGGCACTCGTTCCCGTCCGGTCACGCCGTGGCGGGCGCGGCCTTGGCGGTCGCCCTGGTGCTGGTGGCCTTCCGACCGGGCCCGACCAGGGTGAAGTGGGAACGCATCGCGATAGTGTTCGCCTTCGTCATGGCGTTCTCCCGGGTGTACCTGTCCGCGCACTGGTTCTCCGACGTGGTGGCCGGCGTGCTGTTGGGCGCGGGCATCGCCCTGGGGTCGGCGGCCCTGGTCACCGAGGTCGACACCGTGCTGGTGCGCAGAGGTGTCCTGCATGCGCCGCCCGAGCCACCCGGCGACCCGCTCGACCCCGCGCTCTCATAGCCCGTGGTCGCGACCACCACACGACACCGGCAGCGACGGCCCTCGGGCAACCCTCCCCCGCTGCCTCGCGAGTCGACGGCGCGCAACTGGCTCTGGGCCACGAGCGCGGTGGTCGTGGCCGGGATCGTGCTGGGCATCATCGTGGAGACGACCGAGACGCTCCAGATCGTCGGCACCTCGGTGCTCGAGGCGTTCGCCGACATCAGGACGCCCGCCCTCACCGAGGTGGCCAAGGCGATCGCGTTCGTGACCTCGTTCGGGGCGGTGCAGGTCCTGCGGTTGGTCGTGGCCGCGGCGTTGATCGTGACGAAGCGGTTCCGTGCCCTGGTGGTGGCCCTGGTCTCGTTCGTGGTGGTGGACTGGTTGGTGCTGACGTTCCTGGATCGGCAGCGACCGGCGCCCGGCGTGACGGCCCTGGTCGACAGCGCCAACTTCACGTTCCCGTCGTGGTCCGTCACCGCCTTCGCGATCACGGCGTTCGCGATCCCGTTCTTGCTCGTCCCCGCCGGCCGCCGACGCACGCAGGCGATGGGCCTCGCCTGGGTCGCGGTTGGCCTCGATTGCCTGGCTCGGCTGTACCTGGGCGTCGACTACCCCACCAACGTGATCTACGCGGCCGTGCTGTGCTGGGTGCTGTGCGAGACCGCGTACCGCTGGTTCGTGCCCGATGAATCGTTCCCGGTCAGCTACGCCCGGGGCGGCAACGCCGCCCACCTGGACCTGAGCGGCCCGCGAGCCGAGGCTGTGAAGACAGCCATGGCCGACCAGCTTGGGTTCGAGGTGGCCGAGGTGAAACCCTTCGGCCTGGCGGGCTCGGGCGGCTCGTCGCCACTGCTGATGACCATGGCCGACGGCGCGCGGGTGTTCGGCAAGATCTACGCCACCAGCCACGCGCGAGCCGACCGCTGGTATCGCATCGGGCGCACGATCCTGTACGGAAAGCTGGAGGACGAGACCCCGTTCGGGGTGGTGCGCCGGTTGACGGAGTACGAGGACTACGCGCTGCGCGTGCTGGCCATGAGCGGCGTCAAGGTCGCCACGACGTGGGGCATCGTGGAGCTCACGCCCAACCGGGAGTACATGCTCGTCACGGAGTTCTTCGAGGATTCGAAGAACCTTGGCGATTCCGAGATCGACGACGCGATCATCGACGAGGGCCTGCAGCTGATCCGACAGTTCTGGGACATCGGCGTCGCCCACCGCGACGTCAAGCCGGCCAACCTGCTCGTCCAGCGCGGGCACCTGCAGCTGGTGGACGTCTCGGGCTTGGAGATCCGGCCGTCACCCTGGCGACAGGCCGTCGACCTGGCCAACATGATGCTCACCCTGGCACTGCAGTCCGAGCCCGATCGGGTCTACGAACGCGCGACCGCGGTGTTCACGCCCGACGAGATCGCGGAGGCATTCGCGTGTGCCCAAGGTATGGCGATCCCTACCGAGCTGTCCGGGCGGCTCAAGAAGGACCCGAGGCCGATCATGGCACGGTTCAAGGAGCTCGCCCCGCCACACGATCCGGTGTCGATCCAGACGTGGAGCCTGCAACGCGTGGGGCTGGCGGTCGGCGCCGCCGTCGGCGCCCTGATCCTGGTGGCCATGGCGATCGACTCGCTGTTCGCCGGGCTCCAGTAGTCCGCCTCAGACTACCCGTCCGTGACGCCGGGGCGACCGGGTGTCAGGACGACGACTGGCTTGGCCTTCGTGCCGTCGTCCTCGTAGACACCGAGGACCGTGCTGCCGTCCGTGTCCACGACCGCGAAGGGTCCGGACAGCCCCGACGGGGCCAGGATGCGACCGTGGCTCACGGCGATCGCCTCCTGGTCATCGACCGGCCATGACGGAAGGTGCTGCACCGCCCGGGCGAGCGGCAATGGCTCGCCGGGGTGGCCGGGCGATGTCGCCTCCTCCACCCGGAAGGTTCCGATCGCCGTTCGACGGAGCGTGGTGAGGTGGGCGCCGCAGCCGAGTGCGGCGCCCACGTCCGCAGCCAGCACCCGCACGTAGGTCCCCCCACCGCAGATGATGCGAACGTCGACGTCGTCACCACGTCGCGTCAGGACATCGAAGCGATCGACGTGGACGGGCCGAGGCTCCGCCTCCAGGTGTTCGCCCTTACGAGCGGCGTCGTACAGCTTCCGGCCGCCGACCTTCACGGCGGAGAACGCGGGCGGGCGTTGCATCGAATCGCCCACCAGGGCATCGGTCGCGATGCGGAGTGCGACATCGCTCACGTCGTCGGCGGCCGACGTCTGCGTCACCTCGCCGTCGGCATCCAGGGTGGTGGTCTCGACGCCCAGCCGCATCGTGGCCTCGTAGGTCTTGGGGAGATCGCCCAGGAAACGAAGCAGGCGGGTCGCACGGCCCACGCCCATCACCAGCAGGCCGGTGGCCATCGGATCCAGCGTGCCCGCATGACCGACCTTCTTGGTGGAGAGCGCCCGGCGCACCTGGGCGACCGCGTCGTGCGACGTGATGTCCCGCGGCTTGTCGATCAGCAGGAGGCCGTCGGGTCCGCGTGCATCCGACCCGGCGGCCGTCACGGTGCGACGGGTTCGCCGCGCAGCGCGGACGCCAGGAGAGCGATCGTCTGCGCCGGCCCGTGGGCCGACGTGTAGCCGGCCGCCAGCCGGTGCCCTCCCCCGCCGAAGGTCGCCGCGATGGCGGCCAGATCGTGCTCGCCGCGCGAACGCACGCTCACCTTGAACCGGCCGTCCTTCTGCTGCTTCACGATGGCGGCCACGTCCACCTCGCGGGCGGTCCGCACCACGTCGATCAGATCCTCGGTGTCGCCCGGGCGGATGCCGGCGTCGCGAAGGTCGGACTGGGTCAGGTAGGTCCACACCAGGTCGGCCTCCTCCACGTGCTCGAGGCGGCCGAGGGCCGTGCCCACCAGCCGGAGATAGGACGCCGGGTTGTCCTCGTACAGGGCCTGCACCAGCGCCGCGTGATCGAACGGGTGCTCGCGCAGGCGCGCCGCGAGCCGCAGGGTATCGGGGGTGGTCGCCTCGTACTGGAACTTGCCCGTGTCGGTGACGAGGCCCGCGTACAGGCACAGCGCGGTCTCGTCGGGCATGTCACCACCCATCGTCTCGATCAGCCGGAACACCATCTCGCACGTGGACGACGCGTCGGGGTCGACGAGCGGGATCGTGCCGAGGCCGTCGTTCGAACGGTGATGGTCGATCCAGATCACCTCGCTCGCCTTCTGCGCCGCGTGGCCCAGCGCTCCGAGCCGGTCGAACGCCGCGCAGTCGCACGTCACCATCACGGCGGGCGCCTTGGGGAACTCGCGCACGGGCACCAGCTCGTCCGAACCGGGAAGCATGGAGGCCCAGCGAGGCGGTTCCAGGGGCTCGTTCGGATAGGAGCACGTGGTTCGAACGCCGCGTGAGCGCAGGAACGCGGACAGGCCCAGCATCGACCCGAGGGCGTCGGCGTCCGGATTCAGGTGGCAGGCCAGGGCGACGTCCGTTGCCGAGGTCAGCACCTCGGCGGCCTTCGCGAGCTGGGTGGCCTGGTCGTTCACTCGTCACCGTCCGCGCGATGCATCTGCGCTATCAGCGCGTCGATCCGTTCGGCCCGCTCGCTGGTCTGGTCCTCCTCGAACTCCAGCTCGGGCAAGAACTTGAGCCTGACCTGGCGACCCAGGGCCGAGCGCAGGTACGGCGTGGCCGACCGCAACGCGGCTCGGCTGCCGGCCTTGGCGCTGTCGTCACCCATGGCCGTGTACGCGACCCACGCGTGTCGGAGGTCGTGCGAGACGCGCACGCCGATGACGGTGATGAACCCCACGCGGGGGTCCTTCAGCTTCTGGATCTCTTGGGCGAGGATCTCCCGGAACTCCTCACCCACCCGATCCGCACGCGTTCCCTGTGGCATGCAGTCAGCGTAACGGGAACGGCGGGGACGAGCCCCCACGCGGGAGGCCTCGCCCGACTCGGCGTTCAGTCGTCGGGGTCCATGACGGTGATGTCGGCCGTGATCAGCTCGACCTCGTCCCACCGTTCGACCAGCTTCTGCGCCTCGTGGAGCACCTTCCGCAGGTGGTACTCCTGGTTGCCGACGATCACCGCGCCGAGTTCGGCCCGCTGCCACAGGTCCTGATGATCGACCTCGGCGACCGACAGGTCGAACCGTTGGCGCAACGCAGTCGTCAGGGCCTTGACGACATGTCGCTTCTGCTTCAGGGAACGGGAGCTTCGGATGCGCAGATCGACACGCAGGACAGCGACCAGCATCAGATGGAGCGGGCGACCTCGCGGATCTCGTAGGCCTCGATGACGTCGCCTTCCTTGATGTCTTGATAGCCATCGATGCCGATGCCGCACTCGTAGCCGGAGGCCACCTCGCGAACATCGTCCTTGAAGCGGCGCAGCGACCCGATCCTGCCCTCGTAGACCACGATGCTGTCCCGCACCAGGCGCACGAGCCCGTCGCGCGGGATCGTGCCCCCGGTGACGTAGCAGCCGGCGATCACACCCAGGCGAGGCACCCGGAAGAGCTCGCGCACCTCCGCCTGGCCCAGCTCGTGTGCGTTCTGCTCTGGCGCCAGCATGCCCGACAACGCGGCCTTGATGTCGTCGATCGCGTCGTAGATGACACGGTAGGTGCGGACGTCGACGCCCTCCTTGTCGGCGAGGTCGACGGCCTGCTTGTCCGGCCGCACGTTGAACCCGATCACGATGGCGCCGGAGGCCATGGCCAGCGTGATGTCGTTCTCCGTGATGCCGCCCGCGGCGCTGCGCACGATGTTCACCCGTACCTCGTCCTGGGGCAGCTTCAGGAACGCATCGGTGAGCGCTCCCAGCGAACCCTGCACGTCGGCCTTGACCACCAGGTTGAGCTCGGGGATCTCGGCCCGCTCGGCTTGGCGCATCAGGTCCGACAGGGTGGGCGGACGGCTGATCACCAGCTCGGCCGCACGGACCCTGGCTTCGCGCTCCGAGGCGATGTGACGAGCCTCGCGCTCGTCACCCACCTCGCGGAACTCATCGCCCGAGGCCGGCACCGACTCCCATCCCAAGATCACGACGGGCTTGGACGGCCCGGCGTGTTCCACCGTCTGGCCGTACTCGTCTTGCATGGCGCGGATCTTGGCGTAGGTACTGCCGCACACCAGGGCGTCGCCAACATCGAGGGTGCCTCGCTGGACGAGCACGGTGGCGACGGGTCCACGACCTTTGTCGAGGTGCGCCTCGATCACGGTGCCGCGAGAACGGCCGCTCGGGACGCCCTTCAGCTCTTCCAGGTCGGCCACCAGCAGGATCGTCTCCAGCAGCGTGTCCAGGTTCATCTTCTCGCGCGCCGACACGTCGACGAACTCGTTCGTACCACCCCATTCGGAGGGCACGATGCCGCGTTCGACCATCTGGGTGCGGACCCGGTTGGGGTCGGCATCGTCCTTGTCGACCTTGTTGACGGCTACGACGATCGGCACGTCGGCGGCCTTCGCATGGTCGAGCGCCTCGACCGTCTGCGGCATGACGCCGTCGTCGGCGGCCACGACCAGCACCGCGATGTCGGTGACGCGGGCACCGCGGGCACGCATGGCCGTGAAGGCCTCGTGACCCGGCGTGTCGATGAACGTGATGTCACGGTGACCAACGTGCGCCTGGTATGCGCCGATGTGCTGGGTGATGCCGCCGAACTCTCCGGCGACCACATCGGTCTCGCGGATCGCATCCAGCAGCTTGGTCTTGCCGTGGTCGACGTGGCCCATGACCGTGACGACCGGGGGGCGGGGTTCCAAGAGAGCGTCGTCGACCTCCTCGTCGACGTCGTCCTCGGCCGCCAGTTCGTCCTCGATGCCGATGATCTGGGTCTCCATCCCCAGCTCGGCGGCAACCATCTCGATGGAGCTGTCGGACAGCGATGTCGTGGCCGTGACCATCTCGCCGGCCATGAACAAGATCTTGACGATGTCGGCCGGGCTGCGGTCGGACTTCTCGGCGAGCGTCTGCGGGGTGGCACCACGCACCACCTGCAGCGTCGGCACGCCGGGCACCGGCTCGTTGGCACGGCGGGGTCCACGAGGTTGGCGAACGGAAGGGGACGTATCGGCCACGGGCGTCGCAGCGGGAGACGCGGTGGTACCTGGAGGCGTCGCCGTGCTCGGGGCCGATGCGGGAGGCGGAGTCGGATCGGGTCGTGGTCGTGGCGGCAGCCGGTGCCGGAGCGGGGACGGCCGCCGGAGGCGGATCGGTCGCCGCAGCGGCGACGGGAGGCGCGGCGACCTCCACCGGCGTCGTCGGCGCGGCCGGTGGGGGTGCCGGCGCGTCCTTGACCTTCGGCTTGGCCTTGGGCTTGCGTGGGGCGGGCGGCGGCTCGAGGACCTCACGGCGCTTCGGAGCCTCGGTGGCCTTGCCGCCGGACGCGCGGAGACGCGGCACCAGGTCGTCGGGCACGCTGGAGGACGCGGACTTGCCGCTGACGCCCATATGCTCCAACGTCCCCAGCAGTTCCTTGCTGGTGACCCCGAGTTCCTTCGCGAGTTCGTGGACCCTCACAACGCTCCTGTCTCGATCGTGTGCCTCAGCCTACCCAGTTCGTCCGGCCCCAGACCCGTGCGCAACGCTCTGGCCAGGGCATCCTTGCCCATCAGCGCGTCGAGGCATCCCCGGTCGCGATGCACATAGGCTCCCCGGCCCGGGGCGTGGCCCTCGAGGTCGGGCATGACCCCCGCGGGCGTCTCGACCAGGCGAACCAAGCCCGACTTGGGACCACGCTCGCGACACCCGACGCAGGTGCGCGTGGGCTCCACCGCTACTCCCCCGCGGGGACCTCCGCTTCCTCGGCGACGGCCTCGTCGATGGCCTCGACCACCGCTTCCTCCGCTTCGATCTGGTCGATCGCCTCGTCCGCAACCGACTCCTCGACAACCTCGATCTCCGCCTCCGCAGCTTCATCGGTCGCCGGCTCGGCCGCCGCTGCGGGCTCGGCCACGGGCTCGGCCGCGGGGGCCGGGGCCCTTGCTTCGTCTGCGACCTGGGTCTCGGACTTGATGTCGATGCGCCACCCCGTGAGCCGCGCCGCCAGCCGCGCGTTCTGGCCTTCCTTCCCGATGGCCAGCGAGAGCTGGTAGTCGGGCACGATGACCATGGCGGTGCCGGTGTCGGGATCGGTCCTGACCTCCCTGACCTTGGCGGGCTGCAGCGCGTTGGCGACCAGCTCGCCCGGGTTGTCCGACCACGGCACCACGTCGATCTTCTCTCCGCGGAGCTCGTTCACCACCATGCGCACCCGCGAGCCCTTCGGGCCAACGCACGCGCCGACGGGGTCGACCCCCGGCTCGTTGGAGATGACGGCGATCTTCGAGCGGTGGCCGGGCTCGCGAGCCACCGCCCTGATCTCGACGATGCCCTCCTCGATCTCGGGCACCTCCAGGGCGAACAGCGACCGCAGCAAGCCCGGGTGGGACCGGGACACGACGATCTGCGGACCCTTCGTCCCCTTGCGGACCTCGGTGATGAAGGCCTTCAGCCGCTCGCCGTGGCGATAGGGCTCGGAGGGAACCTGCTCCGCCTGCGGCAGGAGGGCTTCCACCTTGCCCAGGTCGAGCAAGGTGTACCGGCGCTCCTGTTGCTGCACGATGCCGGTCACCACATCGCCTTCGCGGCCCGCGAACTCCTCATAGGTCATCTCGCGTTCGGCGTCGCGCAGCTTCTGGAAGATGACCTGCTTGGCGGTCTGCGCGCCGATGCGGCCCTTGAAGTCGTCGGTGACCTCGACCTCCTCCTCGCCCAGCACCTTCATCTCGAGCGTGGGCTCTGCGCCTTCCTCGATCGGAGGCACGTCGATCTCCTCCAGGTCCTGCTTCCACATGCGCAGGTCGCCGCTCTCAGGGTCGATCTCGGCGCGGAAGCCCACGAAGTCGTCGTCGGCATCGGGGTTCTCCTGCTTCCACCACGACTTGTAGGCCGAGGCCATCGCTTCGGCCAGGCCCCCAAGGATGGTTTCGAAGGCGATGCCTTTCTCGCGCTCCAGCTCGCGGAGCGCCGCGATCATCTCGGCGTTCATGCCTTGCTCCTCTTCAATTCGGCGTCCCAGTCGACGACCGTTCGCGCTGACGCGATGTCGTCGTAGGGCACCCGACGTTCCTCGGATGCATCGTCGGATGGGACGGCGATCGTGATGCCGTGGTCATCGGCCGAGATCAGCGTGCCGGTCTGGGTCTTCGTCCCCAGCACCAACGCCGCCATCGTGACCTTCACCTGTTCTCCGATCGACCGCTGGAAGTGCGCGGGGCGCCGTAATGGCCGCTCCAGGCCCGGCGTGGACACCTCCAGCTGGTACGGACCGGACCCGTACCCCTCACCATCGAGGGTTCGGGTGACCTGACGCGACAACTCCGTGAGGGCGTCCAGATCGGCGCCAGTGGGACGGTCGACCACCACTCGCAATACGGAACGGCCGGCCCCTGACTCGTGGACGGCTTCCACGAACTCGAACCCTGCATGCTCGACCACGGGTCTGACCAGCGCTTCCGCGTCCATGGTCCCGACCCTCCCCTACGAACGAGAAGGTGGGCACGAGCCCACCTCCGGACACACCTGTTCGGCTCATTCGCCGTTGCGCGTCGCTCGACGCGTCGGGCCAGTATAGCCGAGGCGTCGTGACTCGCCCGGTCCGGGTCTCCACCCAGCGATCGGCGACAGATCTGAACCCTTCCGACCCCCCCACTCGAAACCATCCGTGACTCGCCGACCGGCGGACCACGAAGGGAACGACGAGATGGAAGGACATAGGATGAAACGATGCATCACGGCCGCGGTCGTCGCGGCATTGGCAGCCACGCTTGTGAGCGCTCCCCGCCGCGTCGAACACGGGCGGACGCCAGGGGGATCACGCAGGTTCCGAACGACTGAAGATCTAGGCCTCACGGATGACGGCAAGCTCGTCTCGTTCCGAAGCGACCGTCCTTCGCGTGTCTACGTTCGCGGCCAGATCGACGGCCTGGACATGGACACCGAGCTGGTGGGGATCGACTTCCGGCCTGCCACGGGCGACCTCTACGGCCTGGGCGACCAGGTTGGGTCTACATCGTGCAGCGCGACGGCGACGTGACCCTGCACAGCCGCCTGAACGTGGCGCTGTCGGGAACCGCATTCGGCGTGGACTTCAACCCGACCGTCGACCGCTTGCGCATCGTGAGCGACACCGGCCAGAACCTGCGGGCCGACGTCACGACGGGCACCACGCTGGTGGATGGCTCGCTCAACTACCCGCAGACCCCGCCGGCGCCTCCGATCATCGCCACGGGCGTCACGGGCGTTGCCTACACGAACAACGACGCGGACACCAACACCGCGACCACGCTGTACGACATCGACTCCAACCTCGACCAGGTCGCCATCCAGGCGCCGGCGAACTCCGGCTCCCTCAGCCCGACCGGCACCCTGCGGACCGATGCGTCCGACCAGGTCGGCTTCGACATCTACAGCGAGATCGAACGCGGGACCACCGTTCGTCTCGACTCGTTCGCAGCACTCACCGTGGACGGGCGCTCGCGCCTGTACGCGATCACGCTGTTCAGTGGCAAGGCCAGGTCGATCGGCACGTTCAGCAAGGACGTGATCGACATCGCGATCCCGCTCAACCAAGGCTGAGCTGACCGCGCATCCTCCCCTCGCCCGGTCACCACGAGTCCCCCAGAACGACCGGCCCGATCATCGGGCCGGTCGTTCTCGTGGGTCACGGTGCCGCAGCGAGCAGGTCGATCGCGCCCTGGACGGCGTCGGCGAGGGGGGCCGTGGATCGATCGCCGGTGGCTCGGAGCTTCAGATCGACCGTTCCGTTGGCGAGGCCCCGTGTGCCGATCGTGACCTGCACGGGGTAACCGAGGAGATCGGCATCGGCGAACTTCACGCCGGCGCGCTCGTCACGGTCGTCCAGGGCCACCTCGACACTGGCCGATCCGAGCTCCGCGTAGATGCGCTCGGCCTCGGCGACCGCCTCCTCGTCGTCCTGGGTCGCCAGCACCACCACCACCTGGAACGGCGCAAGTACCTTCGGCAGCACGAGCCCGTCGTCATCGTGGTACTGCTCGACCGCGGCCGCGAGGATCCGCGAGAGGCCGATCCCGTAGCACCCCATGCGGTACACCTGCTCGGAGCCGTCCTCCTCGGTGAAGGTGGCCTCCAACGGCGCCGCGTACTTCGTGCCGAGCTGGAAGATGTGACCCAGCACGATGGCACGGCCTACGTGCAGCGTGCCGCCGTCGATCGGGCAGGTGTCGCCGTCGCGAAGCACCACCAGGTCCTCCCACGAGTCCACCCGGAAATCGCGGCCCGCGTTGGCGCCGGTGACGTGATGATCGAGCTCGTTGGAACCGGTGACCCAATCCCGGCCCCCGCGCACCGTGTGATCGGCGTAGACCGTGACGTCGTCCCCGAAGCCCTGGGGCCCCACGTATCCCTTGGCGAACCCGCCCGTAGCGAAGTCGTCGTCGTCGAACGCGCGCACCGTCTCGGGGAAGACCAGCTGCTCCAGCTTCGCCTCGTTGACTTCGCGGTCGCCCGGGACCAACACCGCGACCGTGCGATCGACCACGTGGAACATGATGCACTTGAGCGTCTGCGAGGGTTCGACGTTCAGGAGCGCGGCGAGCGTCTCGATCGTGGGCGTATCTGGCGTGTGCATCCTCGTGAGCTCCTGGGTGGGCTCACCGGCCGGCTCGGGAGGACGTGGCCGGGCCGCTTTCAGGTCGGCCGTGTAGTCCCCGTGCTCACACTCGACGAACAGGTCCTCGCCCACCGAGGCGCGCGCCAAGAACTCGTGGTTGATGCCGCCACCGATCTGCCCGGCCTCGGCTTCGACGACCGCGTAGTCCATCTGCAGCCGGTCGAACACCCGCTCGTACGCTTCGTACATGATGCGATAGCTCTGCCGCATGCCGTCGTCGTCGCGGTCGAACGAGTACGCGTCTTTCATCAGGAACTCGCGACCGCGCAGCAAACCGAACCGCGGCCGGAACTCATCCCGGTACTTCCATTCGAACTGGTAGAGGTTGATGGGAAGGTCTCGGTAGCTCGTCAACTCGGCGGCGACCAGTGGGGTCACGACCTCTTCCTCGGTCGGGCCCAGCAGCATGTCGCGTCCGTGCCGGTCCTGGAGCCGGAAGAGCTGGTCCCCGTACAGCTCCCACCGGCCGGTCGCCTTCCACGGCTCTGCGGGCAGCGTGATCGGCATGCGGATCTCGATCGCGCCCGAGCGGTCCATCTCGTCGCGGATCACGTCGGCGATCTTCCGCATCGCCCGAAGCCCCATAGGCAGGAACGTGTAGATGCCGGCTGCGACCTGGCGCACGAAGCCGGCGCGCAGCAGCAGCCGGTGGCTGGCGATCTCGGCTTCGGCGGGATCGTCGCGGAGGGTCGGCACGAACGAGCGGGACAGGCGCATGAAGCCCGGAAGGATAGCGGCGGTCCTCCGGTACCGGCACGAGGTCGACACCGCGTTCGCGCGACCGTTGACGGGCCTGGACAGGAGAGGCAGAATCTGCGCCATGACGACGCGCACCCACCGCTGGGACTGGCGCCGGGAGCTCACCACCCCGGCGTTCGCGCGCGCCTGACCCCGATCCCTCACCGCACCACCGCGAACCCCGGGCCCGAAGGTCCGGGGTCGCTTCGTATCCGGTTCCCACCGAAGGAGACACGTGGACCTGCAGATCCGCACCGACCGGGGGACCTTCGACGCGCTCGCGGCCGAGTGGCCGATGGTCCCGATGTGGGCCGAGCTGCTCGCCGACGTGTCCACGCCCGTCGGGCTGTTCCCGTCGATGGCGGGCGGCGGTCCCGGCATCCTGCTGGAATCCGTGGAGCGATCGGAGCGTTGGGGCCGCTACTCCTTCGTCGCCGGCGAGCCCGCCGCGGTCATCGTCGGCGATGGCGACGGGGTCCGCATCACCGAGGTGGCCCGCGACCTCCCGATCGCCGCTCCCACCGGCCCTGCCCGGACCGCGCTCGTCGCGATCGCGCGGTCGCTCCGGGCGCCTCGCATGACCGACCTCCCGCCGCTCACCGGCGGGCTCATGGGCTACATGGCGTTCGAGGCCGCTGATCTGCTCGATGGACACCCCGTGCCCGACCCCACATCGGCCCCCGTGCCGCCCATCGGTCTGCAGGTGGTGGACCGCGCCGCCGTGTTCGACCACTGGAAGCAACGCCTGCTGCTGGTGGCCCACGTACCGCGAGGCAACTACGACGACGGCGTGCAGGCGTTGACCGACCTGGCCCAGCGAGCGGCGACCGCGACCCCGCCGTCCCTGGAACCAATGGTCGACGGAGCAGCGCAGATCACCGGTGAACCGAACATGCCCGATGAGCGGTACCGGGAGATCGTGACCTCGTTCAAGGAGCACATCCTGGCCGGGGACATCTTCCAGGGAGTGCCGTCGAGGCGGGTGACGTTCCCGGCGCCGGACGGCGGGTACGCGATCTACCGGCGGCTGCGGGTGGCCAATCCGGCGCCCTACATGTTCTTCCTCCGGATGCTGGGCATGGAGCTGGCCGGTTCGTCTCCCGAGCCCCTCGTGCGCGTGGAGGATGGGCGTGTCTCCACCCGCCCGATCGCGGGCACCCGTCCTCGAGGCGAGACCGAGGTCCGGGACCGGCTGCTCGAACACGAGCTGCTGGCCGACCCGAAGGAGCAAGCCGAGCACGCGATGCTCGTCGACCTGGCGCGCAACGATCTGGGCCGGGTCTGCGTGGCCGGAAGCGTGGAACCGACCCAGCTCATGGAGGTCGAGCGTTTCACCACGGTGATGCACATCGTCTCCACCGTCGAAGGCGACCTGCGGGGCGACCTGCATCCGCTCGACGCGCTGGCGGTCACCTTTCCGGCGGGGACGCTGAGCGGTGCGCCGAAGCGCCGGGCCATGGAGCTCATCGCGGAACACGAACCCGATGCCCGGGGCCCGTACGGTGGTGCGGTGGGCTACTGCACGTTCCAAGGAGATCTGGACTTCTGCATCACGATCCGCACCGCGGTCGTCAAGGACGGCCGGGCGCACATCCAGTCCGGCGCGGGTGTCGTGGCCGATTCCGACCCGCAGACCGAGCTGGACGAGACCAAGGCGAAGGCCTCGGCTCTGCTGCCGGCGGTCGCACCGGGACCGCCGGCGCACCGCGGCGGGAAAGGGCTCCGATGATCCTGGTCGTCGACCACTACGACTCCTTCACCTACAACTTGGTGCAGCTGGTCGAGAGCCTCGGCCACGACACACAGGTGGTCAAGAGCGATGCCGAACCCGCGGCCGCGCTCGCCGAACGCGCTCCCGACGCCGTGATCCTGTCGCCCGGACCGGGCCGCCCCGAGGCGGCCGGCTGCTTCACCGAGCTGCTCGACGTGCTGGATCCGCAGACGCCGGTGTTGGGCGTGTGCTTGGGACACCAGGCGATCGGCCTGGAGTACGGGGGCACGGTGGAGCGCACCGCGCCCGTGCACGGCAAGGCCTCCATGGTCTTCCACGACGGTCGAGGCATCTTCGAAGGGCTGCACGACCCGTTCGAGGCGGGCCGGTACCACTCCCTGGTGGTCGAGCGTGACGACCTGCCGGCCGAGCTCGTGCTCACGGCATGGACCGATGACGGGCTCGTCATGGCGACCCAGCATCGAGAGCTGCCCCGATTCGGCGTGCAGTTCCACCCCGAGAGCATCCTGACCCCCGAGGGTCCGCGGCTGGTGCGCAACTTCCTGGCGCTCGCCGGCTGAACACCGTCGCAGGCGCGCTGCCGAGTCGTCGGGGTAGGCTCGGCCCGTCCCAGGGAGGAGGGGGAGCCATGGAGCAGGCACAGGCCGACTACGTGCTCGCGATGGAGCAGTTCGGCCAGAAGGTGCACGCGATCCGCGACGAGCAATGGTCGGGCCCGACCCCGTGCTCGGAATGGTCCGTGCGCGACCTGGTCAACCACCTGGTGTACGAAAGCCTCTGGGCCCCCGATCTGCTGTCGGGCATGACGGTGGCCGCGGTCGGCGACCGCTACGACGACGACAACCTGGGCACCGATCCTGTGGGCGCCTGGGACGGGGCCGCCGCCGCCGCGGTCGCCGCGTTCTCTACCGAGAACGCCCTGACCACCACCGTCGATTCGTCCTCGGGGCCGCTGGCCGGGTCCGACTACCTTGGGCAGATCTTCTTGGACGTCGTGATCCACGGATGGGACCTGGCCCGCGGCATCGGGGCCGCGGACACGATCGAGGCACGGTTCGCCACCCAGCTCTACGCAGAGGTCGCTCCGAAGGAGTCCGACATGAAGACGTGGGGCGTGTACGGAGGCGTGGTGGTACCGCCCGAGGACGCCGACACCCAGACGAAGCTGCTCGCGGTGCTGGGCCGGGTGCAGTAGCCCGGCCGGCTAGGCCCTCCTGGGTGGCGGGCACCGGCGTCCGTAATCGAACCGGCCGCTCCCGGGCGAGACCTTGCAGGCGGACGCGTCCACCGCGACGAACGCCTTCGCCGGGATGGACTTCAGCTCGTCGAGCAGATCGTTGGACCAGCGATCGTCCACCGTGCCCTGGAAGAACCAGTCGCTCCCGTTGTCGGCCACGATCATGCCGTAGCGCTTGAACGCCCGGATCACCACGCGTGCCTCATCGGAGAACCTGGCCATGCCGAACGAGGCCCGGAGCCGGAAGCGCGCGCCCATGGGCGGGCATCCACCGGCGGTGCTCCCCGCCTGATGGCGAGCCGGCCACAAGTAATGGCGCGACGTGCAGTCCGCCGTGACACGGATCGCGTGACGGATCGCCCCCGCCTCGACCTCGTCGTAGCGCACCAACCCGGGGAAGATCGGTAGCCCGGCCGCGTCGGCGCTCGTCCACCCCGCCGGTCGCAGGTCGTTGGATCCCAGGTCGAAGACCGCGCCGCTCCCCGCGGTGGGGTTCCCGCCGTTCCAACGCGCCGCGAACAGCTCGTAGAGCGTGCAGGAATCCCGGTCGACCATGATGGCGTGGCGATCGCCGCTGCTGCTTGGCCCACCCTCGATGGTGGTGTCCCCATCGAAGGGATAGGGACCGGGGTCGCTCTCTCCTTCGTAGAGGAAGTCCACGGTCACGTCGGCGTGTGTCGAGGCCACCACGTCGAACGGGATCCCGTAGTTCGGGGGTCCGAAGTCGGGATGCAGGTCGGTGCGCGCCGAATGCATGGCCTTCTTCCACGTGCGGCTCTTGCGGTGCACGGGCAACCGGGAGATGTCCATGTTCCACGCGTTGTCGGCAGGCAAGACGGTGCATGTGGTGCCGGGCACCGGGGCCAGGGATGTCCGGTGCACCGTCGCGGCCATGGTCGACGGGACGGTACCGACGGCCAGCGCTGCCACCATCACGACCGGGACCAAGGCTCGTCGCTTCATGGTGGACGGTATCGGACGAACACCGGCGGGAACTTGACGACTGGTCTGGCTCAGACTAGTTCCCCTCGCCGGCTGCCACCTTCTCGGCGGCGACGCTGCGGGCCTCGGCCAGCAAGGCATCGACCAGCTCGTCCTCGGGCACCTTGGCCACCACCTCGCCCTGACGGATGATGAAGCCCAGCCCGTTGCCACTCGCGATGCCAACGTCAGCCTCACGCGCCTCGCCCGGGCCGTTCACGACGCAGCCCATGACCGCCACACGCATCGGCACCGAGAACTCCTCGTCCTCGATCGCCGCGTTCACCTTCTTCGTGAGCTCGAGGACGTTGACCTCCGCTCGTCCGCACGACGGGCACGCGACCAGGTCCAAGCCCCGTTCGCGAAGGCCCATCGATCGCAGGATCGCATTGCCCACCTTGACCTCTTCGACGGGGTCGTCGGTGAGCGAGACGCGGATGGTGTCGCCGATGCCTTCCGCCAGCAGCGCTCCGATGCCCACGGCGGACTTGACCCCACCCATGGGCATCGGCCCGGCCTCGGTCACCCCCAGGTGCAGCGGGTACTCGCACTTCTCCGACAACATGCGATAGCTCTCGATCATCACCCGCGGGTTGGAGTGCTTCACGCTGATCTTGATGTCGAAGAAATCCTCGTCCTCCAGGATGCGGGCTTCGTTCAGCGCCGATTCCACCAGGGCCTCGGGCGTGGGGTTGCCGTACTTCGCCAGCAGGTCCTGCTCGAGCGAGCCGGCGTTGACGCCGATCCGGATCGGCACACCCCGCTCCTTGGCCTCCCGGGCGATCAGCCTGACCTTGTCGTGGTACTTGATGTTGCCGGGGTTGATGCGCAGCCCCTGGACACCGGCCTCGAGCGCCGCCATGGCGTACTTCCACTGGAAATGGATGTCGGCAACGATCGGCACGGTCGACTTGGCGGCGATCGCGACCAGTGCCTCGGCGTCGTCCCAGTGCGGCACCGCGACGCGCACGATGTCGACACCCGCGGCAACCAGCGAGGCGATCTGCTGGAGGGTGGCATCGATGTCGGCGGTCTTGGTGGTGGTCATGGACTGGATCGAGACGGGTGCATCGCCGCCGATCGCGACGTCGCCGATGTGGATCTGCCTGGTCAGCCTGCGTGGGATCGCCATGTCACATCCAGTGTAGGTGTCACGATCTCGGACAGTTCCGTCTCGGACAGGTCCCTCGCTCGACCCTCACGACCCCGAAACGTCGCCCAGGACCTGAAAGGTGATGGCGCGTTCCTTCGGCTCATCCAGCTCCAGGAAGATCAGGCGTTGCCACGCGCCGAACGCAGGCTCGCCCGCCACCACGGGGATGGCGTGCGAGGTGGCGGACAGCAGCATGGCCTTCACATGGGCGTGACCGTTCTGTCGCTCGCCGGGGTTCATGTTCTGGGTGCGGATCTCGAAGTCGTCATGCTCGTAGTAGACGCCGTCGTGCGGCACCAGCTCGGTGAGGTGGCGGCGGAAATCGGCCATGGCGCCGTCCTCCCACTCGTTGATGAGCAGGGCGCAGGTGGTGTGCGCACAGAACGCGATCACGGCTCCATCCGTGATACCGGCATCCTTGATCGCCCGCTGCAGGTCGTCGGTGAGGTCGATGAACGCATACCGCTCGGGCGCGCTGACCTTCACGGTCGTCGTGATCGAGTTCAACGGATCCTCCTTCTGTCGGTCGCGGAGGCGACCGGTAGGTCGAACGTGAACACGCTGCCGTGGCCCAGCTCGCTCTCGGCGCTGATCGTTCCACCATGCGCCTCGACGACCGAGCGAGCGATCGCGAGCCCGATGCCGGTGCCGCCGTCCCCGCGTGAACGCGAGGCGTCGACACGGTAGAAGCGTTCGAACAATCGCGGCAACGCATCGTTGGGGATCCCGACGCCCGAGTCGCGAACGCTGATCGAGACCGAGCCGTTCTCACGATGAGCCTCGACCCGCACCGCTCCCCCGTCGGGCGTGAAGCGCATCGCGTTGTCCACCAGGTTGAACAGCACCTGGTGCACGCGCTCACGATCGGCCTCGATGGCCGGCAGATCGTCGGGGACGTGGCTGGAGAGCTCGATCGCACGATCCGCGCTGGCGACGTCGATCTCGGACAGCACCTGACGCACCACCGGCGCCAGCGATACCTCTTCCCGTCGCAAGGGGATCTCTCCGGATTCCAACTTCGAGAGCTCGAGGAGCTGTTCCACCAGGCGGCCGAGCCGTTCGGACTGGGCCAGCATCACCTGCAGCGTTTCGGCGTTCGGCTGCTCCACCCCGTCCAGGAGGTTCTCCAGGTGAGCGCGGATCGCCGTGATCGGCGTCTTCAGCTCGTGGGAGACGTTGGCGACCAGTTCCCGGCGCGAGGTCTCCAGGGTCTCGAACTCCTGGCTCATGCGGTTGAACGCCACCGCGAGCTGTCCGACCTCGTCGCGGCTGGTCGTGAACACGCGGGTCGAGTAGTCGCCGGTCTCCATCCGGTGCGCCGCCGACGCCATGTCGCGCAGGGGCTGGGTCATGCCGCGCGCGAGCCAGCGCGCCATGACCAGTGCGATGACGGCGGCGATCGTGCCCGCGAGCAGGAACTGCCACCACACGCTCTGGAGGAACCCCAGCGTGGCCGAGATGCGGCCCAGTGACCCCCGCGTGGGCGAGGGCTTCATCACCGTGACCCACGATCCACCGGCGACGGGCACGGCGGCGTACACGTCCTTGCCCACCACGCCCCAGTGCGGGACGCCGTCTTCGAACACGGGCGGCAGCACCCCGAGGTTCTCGCCTTGCACGGTGAGCTCACCCGCCGAGTTCCTGCGGACGATCATGATGCCCGACGGCGGAGACGACACCTCACCCGCAGCGATCCGACGAGCCAGCGACAGCGCGTCGAGCGCTTCGGAATCCTTCGGCGTGTTCCGCAGCGCGAAGCCGATGAGTCCGTAGGAGATGGCGATCGTGATGGCCACGGCGACGACGATCGTGGAACCGAGCTTGCCCCGGATCGTGGGCAGCTTCTCGAGCGGCCGGGCGCTCACGGTGATCCCTGCTTCACGAGGATTCTTGGAACGCGTACCCCACGCCGTGCACGGTACGGATGAACCGTGGCTCGTTGCCGTCCTCGTGCAGCTTGCGGCGGATGCGGGCGACGTGGGAGTCGACCACCCGTCCACCGGCGTAGTCGCGGTAACCCCAGACCCGATCCATGAGTTGATCGCGCGACATGACGACGCCGGGATCGCGCGCCAAGGTGAGCAGGATCTCGAACTCGAGCGGGGTGAGGTTGATCTCGTCGCCGTCCACCGTGAGCCGGCGGCGGTTGGCGTCGATGACCAGGGCTCCGCG
The DNA here is from genome assembly GCA_963821935.1 of uncultured Actinomycetes bacterium. GTDB lineage: Bacteria > Actinomycetota > UBA4738 > UBA4738 > HRBIN12 > JAOUEA01. Next base: position 231,930 of record CAWGFM010000004.1, read on the forward strand.
ATCGAGCGGACCGTCATCCTGCGGCGCGCGCATGCGCTCCATGCGGCGCAAGATGGCTTTGACCCGGGACGCGAGCTCTCGCAGGCTGAACGGCTTCGTGAGGTAGTCGTCCGCGCCCACCGCGAACCCCGCCACCTTGTCGGCCTCCTCGGTCTTGGCGGTGAGCATGAGCACGGGCGTCCACCCGTCTCGTTGGATCTGCTGGCAGACCTCCAAGCCGTCCATGCCTGGAAGCATCAGATCCAACACGACCAGGTCGGGGCGATGCTCGATGTGCTGCTGGATGGCTTGGGGGCCGTCTGCCGCGACGAGGACGCGGTACCCCTCGCTCTCCAGACGCGCTCGGACTGCTTCGGCGATGGCTTCCTCGTCGTCGACGACGAGCACGGTCTGTTCGCTCATGCGGCAATCGTAGCCCCGTGGTGTGGCGGCAGGCCGCCCGCGGTGTTGAGAAATCGTGGCAGCCCTTGCGCGCCAACGAGCTTGACTACGGACTGATCGGCTTGGTGATGTCGAGGAAGACGGTGGCCATCACGAACGTGACGAAGAAGGCCATCACCACCGCCGAGACCGGGATGACCTTGCGCATGTCGACGGGTCTGCCTCCTCGGAGCTTCTCGATGCCCAGCATGGCGAGATGGCCTCCGTCGAACGGCGGGAGCGGCAGGAGATTGATGAGTCCGATGAACACCGTGACGAACCCGAACAGGTAGAAGATCACGTCCCAGCCTCCGTTGGAGCTGACGGCACCCACCTGCTGACTGATCCCCACGGCGCTGATCGCGTCATCGGGCTCGCGCTGGGCGTCGGTGAACACGAGGCTCGCGACCCGCCCGATCCCTTCGGGGCCGAACACGCGGCCGATGGAGGAGAAGGAATCCTCGATCGAGACCCACACCAGCTTGACGCCGCCAACCAGCGAAGCCCCGATGCTCTGCGGCTCGGAGCGAAGCTCGATCGTGACCCCCACGCGTCCGATCATCTGGCCGTCGACGTCGGCCAGCTCGGGCGTGACCTGCAGCGTGACCACCTCGCCGTCGCGCTCCACCCCCAGACCGATGGACTCGCCTTCACGATCGGTGGCCTGGGCGGTCATGACGTCGATCAGCTGCGTGTTGCTGGGTCGTTGGATGTCGCCGACCTGCACGATCGTATCCCCGGGCTGCAGGCCTGCCTGCAGTGCCGGAGACTCCGATCCGTTCAGCGTTCGCTCGACGCCGGAGACGACGACGGTCTGCTGGACGTTCGGGTCGCCGAAGAAGAACAAGCCCACCGCGAAGATCACGGCCGCGATCGGGAAATGCGAACCGGGGCCGGCGAACACCGTGAGCGCCCGCTGCCAGATGGGCTTGGCGCCGTAAGTGCGAGGCAGGTCTTCGGGAGCCACCTCCTCGAAGGGGTTCATACCCTCGATCTTCACGTAGCCGCCCAACAACAGCCACTTGACGCCGAACTCGGTCTCGCCGCGTCGCGTCGACCACGCCCGCGGCCCGAAGCCCACGAAGTACTCGCGGACCTTCATGCCGAACTTGCGGGCCGCAGCGAAGTGCGCCAGTTCGTGCAGGGAGATGATGATCGTGATGAAGGGTAGGAAGATCAGCAGGCCGATGAGCAGGTTCATGAGCGGGGGGAGATCCTTCCGTGCGTCAGCGTTCCTCGACGATCTCGGCGGCGCGTGCGCGGGCCCATGCGTCGGCTCGTTCGATGTTGACGATCGAGACCACGGTCGCGGGCTCGTGCTCGTCCACGATCGTCTGCACGATCTCGACGATGCGCGTGAGGGCGATCTTCCCCTCCAGGAACGCCATGACAGCCACCTCGTTCGCGGCGTTCATGACCGCGGGGAAGGTGAGGCCCAACCCGCCGACCCGGTAAGCCAGATCGACCGCCGGGAACGCCTCACGGTCGATCGGCTCGAAGGTGAGCGGGCGTTCGGTGAGCGGGACGGGCTCGACGCCGGCGGCCATGCGCTCGGGCCACGCCATGGCCAGCTGGATCGGCAGCCGCATGTCGGCGGTGGCCATCTCGGCGCGCAGGCTGCCGTCCCGGAACTCCGCCATCGCGTGGACCAGGCCTTCGGGATGGATCAGCACGTGGATCGCGGAGTACTCCAGGTCGAACAGGTAGTGGGCCTCGATGACCTCGAGGCCCTTGTTCATGAGCGTGGCCGAGTCGATCGTGATCTTGGGGCCCATGGACCAGACCGGGTGCGCCAAGGCTTCCTTGACGCTGGCGCGTCCCAGGTCGCTGCGGGTCCAGCCGCGGAACGGGCCTCCTGAGCCGGTGAGCACCACGCGCTTGATGTCCTCGCGGCGTTCGCCCCTCATGGCCATGGCCAGCGCAGCGTGCTCGGAATCGACGGGCAGCAGCCGCTCCGGCTCGCCCTTGATCAGGTCGGTCACCAGCTCCCCGCCCACGACCAAGCTCTCCTTGTTGGCCAGGGCCAGGGTCTTGCCGCTCTGCAGCGTCGCCAGCGTGGGCGCCAAGCCGGCGGAGCCCACCAGCGCGTTCAGCACCATGTCGCTCTCGGTGTCGGCCGCCATGCGCTCGGCAGCGTCCGGCCCCACCATGAACTCGACCCCGCGCACCCCTCCCAGCTTGCCCTGGACGTCGGCGGCGGCCTGCTCGTCGGCGATGGCCACGTAGGGAGGCAGGAACTCGCGGACCTGGCCGACCAGCAGCTCCTGGTTGGCGCCTGCGGCCGAGAGCCCCACGACCTTGAAACGGTCGGCGTGTCGGCGAACGACATCCAGCGCCTGGGTCCCGATCGACCCGGTCGAACCGAGGATGGTGACCGATTTCATGCGTCCCAGCCTACCCCCAGGGCGTGGCAACGACGGGAACCGAGGCGGTGACGGTGGAGCCGCCGTTCAGGCGAAAACCACGCGGAACAGCAGGAACGCCGCGGGTGCGACGAACAGGAGCGAGTCGATGCGGTCCAGCACTCCACCGTGGCCGGGCAGCAGGCTGCTCATGTCCTTGATGCCGACGTCGCGTTTGACCAGGGACTCGGCCAGATCGCCGAACGTCGCGGCGGCGGCGACCACGATGCCCAGCAACAACGACTCGATGCGCTTGTCCTGCAACGGTTCCACGAACTGGCTGACCAGAGCCACCGACACGATCACCGTGATGAGCCCGCCGATGACCAGACCCTCCACCGACTTCTTGGGGCTGACGCTGGGCGCCAGCGGACGCTGGAAGAACTGCCCCCCCCAGACCGAGCCGGACAGGAAGGCCGCGGTGTCGTAGACGAACGTGAGCGCGATGACGGCCACGACGAGCTGCGTGCCGTTGGGCTCCTGCAACAAGATCAGCAGATAGCCGCCGAGCAGCGGGATCCAGGCCAGGTTCAGCACCGTGAGCCCGATGTTGATCGCCGTGTCCTTCCGGATGTTGGCCGGCCCGGACATGAACCACAGGAACGTGGCGATGACGCCGAGCACGAACATCGCGAGCACGGCACCCTCGCCCTTGAAGAACGCGCCCGCCAGCATCAGGGCGCCCGCCACCAATCCGACCGCAGTGGCCGGCTGTCGGTGGCGCTTGACCATGACCCCGAACAGCTCGCCCTGGGCGAGCAGGACCACCGCCGCCGTGATGACGCCGAACACGCCGTCGCCGATCAACAACGCGGCCAGCGCGACACCGGCCAGGACCGCACCGGTGAGGAACGCGGCTGGAACGTCACGCTCTCCGGCCCCGGGGCCGCGGCCCTCGGGGTCGCCCCCGACCTCCACGGCTGCCGAGCCCTGCCAGCTGGGGCCGCCGAGACCCTCTGTGCTGGGAACGGTCACGGTCTGCGGCTCCTCGTCGGGATGCAGATCAGCCAGGATGTCGGAGGGATCCTCATCGTCAAGGAGGGCGCCGCCCACCTGTGCGCCGCTGTAGGCGGCGGGCTCGACGAGATCGGACTCGTCTTCCTCGAAGCCCACGACCCCCCCGAGGACGACGTCGTCCTCGAGGACGATGTCAGCTTCCTCTCGGACGGACGGTGCGAAATGCGCGGCTGCGGCTTCCAGGTCTTCGTCCGACGGTGCGGTGGTCACGACGACCTCCTCCTCGACGATGTCATCGATGGTGGACATGGGCGCGGTCTCGGTGTCGGGCTCCCCGACGACCTGTTCGCTGATGATCGCGGCATCGTCCCATCCGGCCTCGGCCTCCTCGCCACCCGCGAACAGTCCCGCTTGCGCGGGATCGACACCGGGAAGCTCGTGCTCGCCGTTTCCGGGCATCGACGCTTCGCCGGCCATCGGGTCGTCCAGCTCCACGACCGTGGTGTCGGAAGGGCCACCGGGAGGCTCGTCGCCGACGGCGATGCCTTCGATCGTGTCCAGGACCGTGGTGTCGTACCAGTCCTCGTCGTCCTCATCGTCGGGCTCGGCCGCGAGCGGTGCGGCCGGCTCGGGCTGGAGCTGGGACTCGGACTGAGGGACCGCGTGCTCGGGATCCCCCGAGCGGACGGCGACGTGCTCCTCATCGGGCGTTTCCTGCGCGCCGGCGGAGGCGGGCTCGTCCCAGTCGACGTCCTTGATGGGGGCGAAGAACTTGTCGAGGTCCTCGAACAGATCGTCGCCGTTGCGCTTGTCGTCCGCCACTAGACCTCCATGAGCTCCTGTTCCTTGTGACCCTGGATCTCATCGATCTCCGCTACGAAGCGGTCGGTCACCTTCTGGAGCTCCTTCTCCCCTCTGTTCAGTTCATCTTGGGAGATACCGCCCTCTCGCTCAAGCTTCTCCATCTCTTCCTTGGAATGCCGCCGAACGTTCCGAACAGCCACGCGGCCCTCTTCTGCGCGGTGGTGGACCTGTTTCACGAGGTCCTTTCGTCGTTCCTCGGTCAGCGGCGGGAAGGCCAGTCGGATCAGCTGCCCGTCGTTGGACGGAGTGATCCCCAGGTCGGAAGACTGGATCGCCTTCTCGATGGCTCCCAGCGCCCCCTTGTCGAACGGTGAGACGGCCAACAGGCGGGGTTCCGGCACGGTGACCGAGGCCAGCTGGTTGAGCGGGACAGGCGTGCCGTAGTACTCGACCGTGATGCGGTTGAGCACCGAGGCCGATGCGCGGCCGGTGCGGATGCCGGACAGGTCCTCCTTGAGGTGGACGACCGCCTGCTCCATCTTGTGCCCGGCATCCTTCAGACTGGAATCGATCGTCACGGGATCCCTTTCAATGCACCAGCGTGCCGATGGGCTCGCCGCCCACGACGCGGCGGATATTGCCCTCTTCCCGCAGGTCGAAGACGATGATGGGCAGCTTGTTCTCCATGCACAGGCTGATGGCGGTGGCGTCCATGACCTGGTAGCCCTCCTTCAGCACCTCCACGTACTCGATCGAGTCGAACCGCTCCGCCGAGGGATCGACATGCGGGTCCGCCGTGTACACCCCGTCGACCTTGGTGCCCTTCAACAGGGCGTCGGCGCCGATCTCGAGCGCCCGCTGCGCCGCGCACGTGTCGGTGGAGAAGAACGGCACACCGAGACCAGCTGCGAAGATCACGACCCTGCCCTTCTCGAGATGGCGTCGGGCGCGCAGCGGCGTGAACGGCTCGGCAAGCTGCGACATCGAGATGGCGGTCTGCACCCGGGTCGTGACATGGATCTTCTCCAGGGCGTCCTGCAACGCGAGGGCGTTCATGACCGTGGCGAGCATGCCCATGTAGTCGGCACGGTTGCGCTCGATCCCCGGGGCTTGGCGTCCACGCCAGATGTTGCCGCCGCCCACCACGACCGCGATCTGCACGCCCAGGTCGACCACTTCGGCGAGCTGTCGAGCCACCAGCGCCGTGGCGTCGGTGTTGATGCCAGAACCTTGTTCCGCCGGGGCGAAGGCCTCTCCGGAGAGCTTCAACAGGACCCGGTTGTAGTGGGTCCGTGTGGTGTCTCCGTCATCGGCCATCCGCGCCACTCCTCGGTCGTCGGGCTTGGTGCCACGTGATCTTGGTGCCGGCGATCGTGCCTATGCTTCGTCCTCGCCCAGCTTGTATCGAACGAACCGCCGGACGGCAACCTTCTCACCCACCTTGGCCGAGGTCTCGTCCAGCAGCTGCTGCACGGTCTTGGTGTCGTCCTTCACGAACGGCTGGTCCAACAGAACGATGTCTTGGTAGTAGGCGTTGAGCTTGCCGTCGACGATCTTCTCGATCACGTTCTCGGGCTTGTCGGACTCCTGTGCCTGCTTCGCGAAGATCTGCCGCTCGTGCTCGATCTCATCGGGCGGCACCTCATCGCGCATGACGAACCGAGGCGATGCGGGACTCGCGATGTGCAAGGCGATGTCCTTGGCCAGCCGCTTGAACTCTTCGGTGTTGGCCACGAAGTCGGTCTCACAGTTGATCTCGAGGAGCACGCCCACCGTGTTGTTGAAGTGGATGTAGCTCTCGACCAGCCCCTGGTTGGCGGACCGGCCGGCCCGTTTGGCGGCCGAGGCCAGGCCCTTCTCACGCAGGCGCGAGACGGCCGCGTCGAAGTCGCCACCAGCTTCCACCAAGGCGTTCTTGCAATCCATCATGCCTGCACCGGTCAGATCGCGGAGCTTCTTGACCTCGGCGGCGGAGATGTCGGTATCGCTCATGGGGTGGGTGACTCCTGGGTCGTGGCTTCGGCGGCTGCGGGTTCGAGCTCGCCCTCGGGGTCGGGAGGTGAGGTCGATCGGCAGAGGGCTCGGGTGCCCCTTCTGGGGCAGCCGCCTCTGGGGCAGCCGCCTCGGGGCAGCCGCCTCCGGGGCTGCCGCCTCTGGGGCTGCTTCTGGCTCGGGTGCGTCGGGCTCGAAGACCGTGGAGATCGCGATGGCGGCGGCATCCTCGGCCGACGGCTTCTCGTGCTCCTCGACGCGGGCGGGGGCAGGCGTGGATTTCGGCCCCGCCGATGCCGGCTTCTTCGGTGGCGCGGTGACGCGCTCCACCGCTTCGTCCTTCGCCATGCCGTAGCCGTCGGCCAACGCGTCGGCCACGACCCTCGTCACCAGGTTGACCGCGCGGATGGCGTCGTCGTTGCCAGGGATCACGTAATCGACCTCGTCCGGATCGCAGTTCGTATCGACGATGGCGATCACCGGGATGCCCAGCTTGCGCGCCTCGTTGACGGCGATGTGCTCCTTCTTGGTGTCGATCACGAAGACGGCGTCCGGCAGGCGCTCCAGGTCCTGGATGCCGCCGAGGTTGCGCTGCAGCTTGTCGCGCTCATGGCGCAACCGGATCGCTTCCTTCTTGGGCAGGTAGTCGAGCGCGCCGGTGCGGTCCATCTCGCGAAGCTCGCGGAGGCGGAGCAGTCGCTTGGACACCGTGGTGAAGTTCGTGAGCATGCCGCCCAGCCACCGGTGGTTGACGTAGGGCATGCCGATGCGGCCGCCTTGTTCCTGCACGACCTCCTGCGCCTGCTTCTTCGTCCCCACGAACAGGACGATGCCGCGACGGCGACCGAGGCCCTGCACGAACTCGTAGGTCTCCTCGAGCCCGGACAGTGACTTCTCGAGATCGATGATGTAGATGCCGGAACGCTCCCCGTACAGGTAGCGATGCATCTTCGGGTTCCACCGGCGGGTCTGGTGGCCGAAGTGCACGCCTGCCTCGAGGAGCTCCCGCCTGGTGACGACAGGCATGTGGGGGCTCTCCTTCTTCGGTTGTGGTGTCCTCCCCCCGGATCTGCCCGTCACCGGCCCGGCCGCGAGGCACAGGACCCCGGCGATGCGGTCCCCGAAGGTGTGAGCTCGACGCGGATGCGCCGGCCCGGGGAGTCTATCAGTGGCTCAGATGCTCAGCGAGCCCGGCCGGTGCGGGCCTTCGCCTGACGGACAGGGGCGTCGGGAACGTCCTCGGCCACGCTGAGGTAGCGGAACGCGAGCGCGGCGATCACCACCACGTGTGCCAGTCCCGCAACCAGGACGATCACCCACGCGGTGATCGATGGATTGACCCCGATCAGCGACCCCGGCTTGGGCACCGCCAGGAGGGCCACCGCGGTGAGCACGTAGAGGGCCGAGAACGTCAGGTTGCCCGCCCCGGGCATGCGACCGGCTCGCACCGAGCGGCTCATGGTCTCGGCCACACCGCGCCGCTCCGTCGCCGCGATCGTGAGCGCGAAGCCCAGCAGGTACACACCTCCCACGAGCGCGGCCAGCAGGATCAGCAATCCGAATCCCGAGCCCAGCAACGGCCCGATGAAGTTCGCCACCACCAGGAGTCCGAGACACGCGATGTTCACGATGAGCGCCATGGGCACGACCCGGAGCCCACTCATGAACGACCACCGTGAAGCCGACCCTGTCTGCAGCACGTCGATCACCAGGGCCGTCAACATGGCCAGCACCACGGCTCGGACCACGATGAACCCGAGGAGCGCCAGGAACCCGGTCTGCACGCCGAACACTCCGATCGCTAGCGTGAGATCGGTGTAGGAGCCGACCGGCGGCACCCCGAGCTGGTTGACCATGATCGCGAACGGCCCCTGGGTGCCGAACGCGACCAGGATGAACCATTCCACCACCACCACCACGATGGTGGTGGCCACGATGACCGGTGACGTGGCCACGGTCACGATCCCTCGCCGCAGCGACGTAGACACCCTGGGCATGGATGACGTGGTGGGGACCCGAGGAGAGAACAGGGAATCGAGGATCCCCTTGCGCGCGGGACGGGATCCCTCGTCCGAGGCCGGAGCCCGGTAGCCGCTGGGCCGCTTCTTGTTCTTGTTGGTCACGGCCGAACCTCGTCTTCGTTCTGCTCGCCGCCGTCATCGCTCAGCTCGTCGTCGACGTCCGGGGCATCGGGGAACGCCGGGCCCGACCGGCGAGCCAGGAAGCGGCCCAACACCAGGGTGACCGCAGCCACCGCCAGGCCGGCGACGCCGATGTTGAGCGCCAGCATCCCGGGGTCGGGCGTGGTGGGTGAGATCTCGCGGATCACGGTGCCATCGGGATCGTGGATGTACGCCTCCAGCCCGGCATCGAGCCCCGCTCGCACCACCACGATGCGGTCCCCTGCCACCGCCAGTGCGCGGATGGGACGGCCGTTCGCTCCCGATCGCCACACCAGGTCGCCGGCCGCCTCTTCCAGGGCCACGAGCTCGCCCTCGACCGTCCCGACCACGACGTGTCCGGCGACCGCGATCGGTGCTGCACGGAACACGTTCTGGTTGAGCGCGAAGTTCCAGTTCCGCTCGCCCGTCGCCGGATCGAGGGCATACGTCACTCCCAACGCGTCGGTGGCGATGATGGCTTCGTCGGTGATGATCGGTGGCGCGCTGGCGGTCGGATCGAACAGTCGAGGGAGTCGGGCACGCCACCCACGTTCGCCGGAGCCGATCTCGACCGCGTCGACGCTGGATTCCTGGCTACCGGAGAACGCGACGTAGGCCGTGGATCCATCGGCCGCGACGGTCGAGACGATGGCGGCGGTGGCGTCGTCGTCGAGGCGCCACCGCTCTTCGCCATCGGCGGCATCCAGCGCCACCACGGTCGGGAGCCGGGACGCCTGCGTCGATTGCAGCCCCACGAGCACCGTGTCACCGGCCACGGTGAGCGGTGAGGAGACCGGCCGGCCGAGGTCCACGGTCCAGGTCACGGTGCCATCGGTGAGATCGACGGCGTACACGAGCCCACCGTTGGCACCCACGAAGGCCGTCGTCCCGTCGACCGTGACCCCCGTTCGGCTGACCGCGTCCAGCCCGACCGGATCGAAGGAAGGCTCACGCGTCTCGAGGTCGAACGCTGCCAGGTGGGAATCGAAGGTGCCCGCGGCATCGGGCTCACCTTCGGTCGGGGAGGCGGATGCAGATGGGGACGCGGACGGCGTCGGGGAACCGGTGGGAGGACCGTCGCCGAATCCTTCCGTGTAGACGACCATCTGCGCGCCATCGACGGTGGCGATGGCGGCGGCGGTCGAGGGTCCGAGCTCGCGGTCGACCGTCCACGCCGTTTCGCCCGAAGCCGCGTCCACCCCGATGACCTGGTCATGGCCGACCACGACGATGATGTCACCGGCCACCACCGGCGCCGAGACCCCGTACTGGTCACCGGGACCACCCAACGGCACCGGCAGGCTCCAGTCGAGCAGGTAGGGCGGTGCCGGCGCGTCCGTGGCCGACCCCGTGTGGCCGGGCCCTCCTTGGTACTGCGTCCAGTCGTCCGCGGCCTGCGCATGGGCTGTGACCGGGGCCATCGCCACCAGCGAGACGGCGAGCACGATGAGTCGATCGGGCACACGCGAGGCCGGCCCGACACGGGAACGGGCGTGCCGAGGACGAGTGAGTGGGAACGGGGCGGCGGCCAAAGCCGCGTCATCGTAGCCGCCGCAGGCTTGAACGCCCCGAGGGTGGGGCCAGGGTCAGGCCACGGTCAGGTCGCCAGCCTGATGTAAGAACTGACCGACACAGGCCCCAGATAGAGCAGCGGATCGACGTAGGCGTCGTGCAGCTTGACCCCGATGTGCAGATGTAGCGTGGAACCGGTGGGGTGACCCGAACCTGTGGTCGCGATGACGTCCCCGGCGCTGACCGGATCACCCTTGGTCACAGCGACCGATGTGACCCATGAATAGGTCGATTCCAGCCCGGCGCCGTGGTCGAGCGTGATGAAGAGGTGCCCGGCCACCCTGCCCGCGAAGCTGACGGTGCCGGCCGCCGGTGCCACCACCGTGGTGCCGACGGGGGCCGCGATGTCGATACCGCGATGACCTGAGCCGTATGGCGAAGCGGGTGGATCGAAGCCTTGGACGACGGGTCCGGTCACCGGCCAGGTCCAGGGTCCGGCCCCGGCGGCCGACGGCACGCCGGCCAGCGCGGGCACGAACGAGATCAGGGCCAGAGCGATGAGCGTTCGACGCATCCCCGAAGCCTAAGGATCGCGGCAGGCTGAGACCGTGATCGACGTCACATCCGAACCCGGTTCTCATCGCCGGAATCGTCGGGACTACTCGACCTCGGTGAGCTGGCCGCGGAGGCCGCCGACGGCCTTCGTGTGGATCTGGCACACCCTCGATTCCGTCACGCCCAGGATCTGCCCGATCTCGGCCAGGGTGAGCCCCTCGAAGTAGTAGAGGGTCACGACGATCTTCTCCCGCTCCGAGAGCTCGTTGATGGCCGCGGCGAGCAGCCCGCGTGTCTCCTGGGACTCGACCCCTTGCGTGGGATCGATGCCGCGGTCGGCGAGCGTGTCGATGAGCGACACCTGCTCGCCACGATCGCTGCCCACCGACACCATCTCGTCGAGGGCCAGCACGGACACGAACGAGATCTGGGACACCACATCGTGCAACTCTCGCAGCGAGATCCCGAGGCGCTCGGCAAGCTCCTGCTCGGTGGGCTGACGCTTCAACATGGCTTCGAGATCGGTGTTGGCCTTGTCGATCTCGCGAGCCTTGAAGCGGATCGACCGCGGCACCCAGTCCATGGCGCGGAGCTCGTCGATGATGGCGCCCTTGATGCGTGGGATCGCGTACGTCTCGAACTTGTTGCCTCGGCCGGGCTCGAACTTGGTCAAGGCATCGATGAGCCCGAACATGCCGTAGCTCACCAGGTCGGCCTGCTCGACGCTGGCCGGAAGCCCGGTCGCGACGCGCGAGGCCACGTACTTCACCAGCGGCGCGTAGTGCAAGATCAGCTTCTCGCGGGCATCGACCGCGCCGGTGGTCTTGAACTCGTGCCAGTGCCCACCCAGCTCGTCATCGACGTGCGGCGGGATGGTGATCGTGGCGGTGCCGCCCGAGCCCGCACCCGATGTGGTGCGCGACGCGGAGGTCACGCGAGGCTTCGGCTTCGTCTTCGCCTTGGTGGCCGGCTTCGGGGCGGTGCCGACGGAGGCTGTCTTCTTGGCGGTGGCCACCGTCACGCCCTCGGGTGCGACTGTTCGTAGGCTTGGAAGAGCCGAGCCCGGGATACATGGGTGTATCGCTGCGTGGTCGCCACGCTCGCGTGCCCCAACAGCTCCTGTACCGCTCGGATGTCGGCTCCCCCTTCCAACAGATGGGTGGCGAACGAGTGCCGCAACGTGTGCGGCGTCACCCGCTTGCCCGGCAGCACTGTACCGCCATATCGTTCCACCATCGAACGGATATCGCGTGGGCTGAAGCCTTTCTTCCTCTTGTTGTAGAAGAGTTCTCGGCCGCCTTCGGGAGCCATGATGCCCCGGCCCTGTGTCAGGTAGGCGCTGAGTGCGTCCACGGCGTGGTCCGACATGGGGATCTCGCGCTCCTTGGACCCCTTGCCCAACACCAAGACGCGTCCGCGATCGAGATCGATCCGGTCCACCGTGAGACCCGCCACCTCCCCGACCCGCAGGCCGGAGCCATAGAGCAACTCGAAGACCGCGCGATCGCGCTGGGCTACCGCATGATCCAAGGGGTCCGACCCTTCGCCGGGATCGGGTGGCGATGGCGATTCGGTCAACTCGGCCGCTTCGCGGGCCCTGAGCACGGTCGGAAGCCGGTTCACGACCTTCGGCCGGCCCAGGAGCACCGATGGATCCTGGGCAACGCGGTGGGTCGCGGCCGCCCACCGGAAGAACGTGTGGATGCTGCCCACGCGCCGTGCCACCGATGCGCGCGCATACCCCAGGGTGTGCTGCTGAGCAAGGAACCTGCGCAGCAGCGGATACGTGACATCGGTCAGTGAAGAGTCCTGCCGCGCACAGAACACGCCCAGCTGCACCAGATCGCGGTGGTAGGCCGCGACCGTATTGGGCGACAGGCGTCGTTCGAGCGCCAGGTGATCCTCGAAATCGCGGATCAGGCGGACCTCGGACGCAGGGAGATCGTCTGCGGGCCTCACGGGCCGTGTCTATCAGCGGTCGGGAGTCGGTGCAAGGAGCCGTCGTTCGTACCGCCCACCCACGCTCCGGACCAGCCCGCGAAGTTCCAACGTGACGAGGGCCGCGATGACCTCGTGGGTCTGCATGCGCACCCGGGTGGCCAGCACATCGGGCGGCGAGGGTTCGACCAGGGCCTCCCACGCGGCGCGTTCGCGAGGCTCGAGTCCTTCGGGGGTAGCCTCGGCAACCCTGCCGACGAAGCCCAGGTCCGAGAGCAGATCGGCGGCGCCTCGGATCAAGGTGGCCCCGTCGCGGATCAGGGCCAGTGGCACCTCGGCGAGGGGGCTGGTGACCGGCCCCGGCACCGCGTACACGTCGCGACCGAGATCGATGGCGTGGTCGACGGAGATCATGGATCCGCTGCCGTCGGCGCCCTCGACCACGACGAGGGCTTTCCCCAACGCCGCCACCAGACGGTTGCGCGCCGGGAATCGGAACGGCTCGGCCTCGACGCCCGGCGCATACTCGGTGACGACCGCCCCGGCGGCCGCGATGCGCTCGACCAGCTGCGCGCTGCCCTTGGGATACGGCACATCGAGGCCGGACCCCAGCACCGCGATACTGGGCCCTTCGACCGCCAACGCCCCGCGGTGGGCTGCCGCGTCGATCCCGCGGGCGGCCCCGCTGACGACACAGATACCGACCGAGCCCAGGCCCGCCCCGATGGCCATGGCGGCCTCGTTGCCGAGCGAGGAGCAGTTGCGCGCCCCGACCACCGACACCGCCTGAACCAGCTCGGCCAGGGACCGCCCGCGGACGAACACGCCCACCGGCGGGTCGTGCTGCAGATCGAGGAAGGCGGGCACGTACTCATCGTCGCCGGGGATCACGAACCGAGCGCCGGCAGCTTCCAGGCGCCGGACGATCGTGGCGGGATCTGCCCCGCGGGCCGCGTCCCGGTCGTTCTCGCTGCCCACGCGGCCTTCACACACCGCTTGAAGGCACCTTTGGGCCGTCCTGCACGACCACGCGAGCGCGTGGAGCGTGCGCGGCGTGATCCCTCGCAGGGACGCCAGCACCAGGAGTGCTTCACGCGCTCCGGCACCCGAACCGAAGCCCGGCGGGAAACCGGCGGGGACGGGCCGATCGACGCGATCATGGGACCCATCACGAGGCATGGGCCAGCCCCTCGTCCGGGAAGCCGTCTCGATACGACAACGCCTCGGCCATGTGTCCGGCTTCGACCGGATCCGAACCCTGGAGGTCCGCGATCGTGCGAGCCACCTTGAGGGCGCGGTCGAACCCCCGGCCGGTGAGCCCGAGGGCGTCGACGGCGCGCCCGAGGAAGGCTTCGGCCTCGGCACGCATATGCACCTGCCTGCGGGCGACCGGGCCCGGCAGGTGCGCGTTGCACGAGACGCCGAGAGGTTCCCAGCGTTCGCGTTGACGGTCGCGGGCGGCCTGCACCCGATCGCGGATGGTCGTCGACGGCTCGCCAGGATCGCCGTCCATGAGCTCGGCTTTGGTGAGCCGCGGCACGCGTAGCCGCAGGTCGATGCGATCCAGCAGTGGACCTGAAAGCTTCTGGCGGTATTGCTCCGCCCGGTCGGACCGGCACCGGCAGTGCCGCCGGGGATCGCCTTCGAACCCGCAGGGGCAGGGGTTGGCGGCGGCGACCAACGTGAACCGAGCCGGGAACTCCACCGAGCCCACCGCCCGGGTCACGACGACGCGGCCGTCTTCGAGCGGTTGCCGCAGGCCTTCGACGGCATCGCGCCGGAACTCCGTGAACTCGTCGAGGAACAGGACCCCGTGGTTGGCCAGCGAGACCTCGCCCGGCCGCAGGTACGTGGTGCCGCCGCCCAGCAAGCCGGCTTGCGAGATGGAATGGTGCGGTGACCGGAACGGCCGGGATCGCAAGACCCCGTCGCCTGCGGCCAACAACCCCGCCACCGAGTGGAGCTGGGTGGTTTCGAGCGCCTCCTCGTGACTGAGCTCGGGCAGGATGGTGGTGACGCGGCGAGCCAGCATGGTCTTGCCCGCCCCAGGCGATCCGACCAGCAATGCGTTGTGGCCACCCGCGGCCGCAACCTCGAGCGCGCGACGGGCCTGGTGCTGCCCCCGGACGTCGGCGAAGTCGACCGATGGTGGCTCGTTCGCCGCGGCGACCACAGACGAGGGCGATCGTGGATGCCAGGTGCCCCTGAGGAAGCCGACGACCTCGGTGAGGGTGGAGGCGGCCACCACGCGGAGTCCTTCGACCTGCGCCGCCTCTCGGGCATTGGCGGCGGGCACGACGACACCGGTCAAGCGCCGGCGGGAGGCCGCGATGGCGACCGACAGGATGCCGGGCGTGGGCATGAGCTCGCCCTTCAACGAGAGCTCTCCCGAGAACGCGTACCGGTCGAGCGAGGCGGCGGGCACTTGCGCGGTGGCGGCCAGGACGCCCATGGCGACCGGCAGGTCGAGGCCGGGCCCGTCCTTGCGGAGGTTGCCCGGCGCGAGGTTGACCGTGACGCGTCGCAGCGGCCATTCCAGGCCCGAACCCTCGACGGCGGGCCGGATGCGGTCGCACGCGTCGCGGACGGCGGCACCCGGCAGGCCCGTCAGCGTGAGCGACGGCAGACCTCGACCCACGTGCGCCTCGACGGTCACCAGATGACCGCCGACTCCCAAGATGGAAACGCCCAGCACCCGTCCGTACATGGCAGGCACCGTATGCGGCTTCGCGCGGCGGCACCGTGACGTCCGTCACTCGACGAACGCCTGGTGGACGAGCCTGGGTCCCGGCGCTGCTAGCCTCGCGGCCGTGTCGGACGACTTCGCCTGGAGCCCGGAACCCGAGCTGATCGACTTCCGCGAGGAGGCACGCTCGCGCGCAAGCTTGGAGGCACTCGGCGAGGCCACCTGGCGCGAGGCCATGGACTGGCTCTACGGCGAGGCGATGGTCCGGCCGATGCATGTGCGCAGTTATCCGGAGGCACGCGAGGCCTACTTCGGTCCCACGTCGTTGCCCGCAGCCGCACCTGCCTCACCGCGGCCCTGGAACGAGGTGCTCGCCGAGTTCCGGGAACGCATCGCGCCCTCGACCTACAACGCGCAGCACCCGGGGTCGTTCAGCTACTTCACGCCGCCCCCGCTGCCGGGGTCGATCGCCGGAGAGCTGCTTGCCCAGTGGATCCATCAAGGGGTCGATGTGTGGCATGCGGGACCGATCGGCACGTTCGTGGAGGAAGAGGTCACGGCCTGGCTCCGCGACCTGGTGGGCTACGGCCCCGATGGCTGGGGCGTGCTCACCAGCGGCGGGGTCATGGCCAACCTGATGGCGCTGACGGTGGCCCGCGACATCTGGCTCGCGAAGCTCCGCGGTCTGGCCGGTCCTCCGAGAGGCGCCGCCCTGGAGGATGTGCGCGTCTACGCCAGCGATCAAGCGCACTTCTCGGTGGCGCGCGCACTCGGGATGCTCGGATTCCCCCGCGAGACGCTGGTGGTGATCGAGAGCGACGAGCGGTTCCGTCTGCAGGCTGCGCCGGTGGCCGAGGCGATCGGGCGTGACCGCGGGGCCGGGCTCACCCCGTTGGCGATCGCGGCGGTGGCCGGGTCCACGAACACGGGATCGGTTGACGACACCGGCGGATTGGCCGAGGTCGCCGAACGCGAGTCGATGTGGCTGCACGTCGACGCTGCGTACGGCGGCGCGGCCCGGCTCAGCCATCGTGACGCGGGCCGGGTGCCGGGCCTCGAACGAGCCGACAGCGTCACCGTGGATCCGCACAAGTGGTTCTTCCAGGCCTACGACATCGGTGCGCTCATCGTGCGCCGCCGCGAGGACCTGCTGCGAACGTTCCACCAATCTCCCGAGTACTACCGGTCCGCGCGGCCAGAGGACGAGCCGCTGGACTGGTACCAGTACTCGATGGAGGGAACGCGTCGGTTCCGCGCGCTGAAGCTGTGGATGAGCTGGAAGCAACTGGGCACGGAGGGCTTGGGCCGCCTCATCGAACGCAACGACGACCTGGCTGCGTACCTGGCGGAGGTCATGGGCGCCGCTCCGGACTTCGAGACCACGCCGGCTGCGCCCGAGCTGGGCGTTGTTTGCTTCCGGCACCTTCCCGATGGCGCCGGGGACTGGGCGCCCGACGCCCTCGACCGCTATCAGGCGGGTCTGCAGCGAGCGCTGGAGGTCAGCGGCGAGGCGTGGGTGAGCGTCACGACGCTGCGGGGCCGCACACACCTTCGCGCCGGCATGGTGAACTACCTGAGCAGGCGCGACGACGTCGACCGCATGGTGACCGCGCTGCGTCGCCTCTCAGAAGGCGTCGTGGAAGACCTGCACCTGCGTTGACGCCGACGGACCGGGTCCCACCACAACGCTGGCGACGTCGAACCTGATCGCGAGCGGGTTGATGCCGTGCACCACCAGGAACGTCTGGGCGAGTGACCGCAGCTTCTGCCGCTTGCGGGACGTGACGGCCTCGAACCCGGCGCCGAAGCGCCCGCCACGGCGCGTCTTGACCTCGCAGAACACCAGCGTGTCGCCGCGCGTGAGCACCAGGTCGATCTCGCCGATGCTGCACCGCCAGTTGCGCACTACCACCCCGTAGCCCCGCCGACGGTAGTGCTCGGCGGTGGCGTCTTCGCCCACGGAGCCTGTGGTGAGGCGTTCCTTGGTCACCCCGGCGACGATACGCAGATGCACCGACACGCGTTGAGGGATCCGGAGTCACGGCCCGGGCACCTCAGCCCACGGCGGGGTGACGGCTCTAGGGGGTGGCTGGCGTTTCGGGGATGGTGGTGGGTTCGTCCCGACGGGCCAACTCTTCCACGTTGACGTCGCGGCGGGTCATGACGCGGACGGTGGCCACGAATCGCGCGGGACGGAACATGTCCCAGACCCAGGCGTCCGCCAGGTCTACGCGGATCCAACCGCCCTCGAGATGCTGCACATCGACCGTGTTAGCCAGGTAGAAGCGACGCTCGGTCTCGATCACGTACGTGAACATCGGCAGCACGTCGCGATACTCACGATAGAGCTCCAGCTCGCGTTCCTCTTCGAATCGCTCGATGTCGTCGTCGCTCATCATGCCCCCCAGTATCCCAGCCCAGCCTCTCACGGCGGCACCGAGCTCGCCGACGGGTCGGTGTCGACGAAGCGGAACAGCGAGGGCTGGCACACGGGCGCGAACGACATGCGGTGCAAGGGAGTTGGGCCGTGGCGCTCGAGGGCGTCGAGGTGATCGGGGGTTCCGTAGCCCTTGTTGTGGTCCCACCCGAAGTCGGGGTAGCGCTTGGCCACGCGGCGCATGATCCGGTCGCGCGTCACCTTGGCGATGATGGAGGCGGCGGCCACGCTTGCGCTGACCGCGTCACCCTTCTTGATGCCGATCGACGGGCATGGGATGCGGGGCACGGGGAACCCGTCCGTCAACACGTAGTCGGGCTCGAGCGCCTTGGCCGCCCTTCGCAGCAGGAATATGTTCGAGCGATGCAGACCTCGGGAATCGATCACCCCAGGCGCGGCCTTGCACGCGACCCACGCGGCTCCGGCCACGATCCGCGCATACGCCCGTTCTCGCTGGGGCTCGGTGAGCATCTTCGAGTCGCAGATGCCCTCCAGGTCGAACCCATCGGGCAGGATCACCGCCGCGGCAACCAGCGGGCCCGCCAGAGCGCCGCGGCCGGCCTCGTCGGCGCCCGCGATGCGCACGAAGCCCTGCTGTCGCAACATGCGCTCGTACCGGCTGAGATCAGCGGTCACGGTGCTCAGTCGATCCCTCCCACGCGTGATGGGGGCCAGAGGATGAAGAAGGCATAGCCGATGACGTTGTCGACGGGCACGTAGCCCAGACCTCCCTCCTCGGGCGAGGATCGAGAGTCGCCCGAACGCAACCTGTTGTCACCCAACATGAGCAGCATGCCATCGGGAACCGTCTGCGGGCCGAAGCTGCGGGAATCGGCCGGGGTGTTGAGATAAGGCTCCTCGACGGCATTCCCGTTCACGAACAGCTGGCCCGAGCGTATCTCCCATGTCTGACCGGCCACAGCACCCACCCGCTTGATGAAGTCCTCACCCTGGGGTTGTGCGACCCCGATCCCCTCTCCCAGCCAGTGGAACACGCCGCCGATCAGACCGCGGTCGTCCGTGGTCCCCGGGGTCGGATCGGAGAACACCAGGACGTCGCCGCGCTCGATATCCGACACATGCAGGCAGATCCGGCACACCAGGATGCGGTCGCCCTGGCGCAACGTCGGCACCATGGACGGCGAGGGGATGAAGAACGCCTGCACCAAGAACGTCTTGATGAGGATGGCCAGGGCGACCGCCAGCACGATCAAGACGGAGAGTTCGCGGAACCGACCTCGGTGCTGGGGGCGGGAGCGCTCGGCGGCGTCGGCAGGGCCGGGCCGCTGGGACACCGATCAGGCCTCGGCCTTCTCCTGCGCCTCGACGACGTCATCGTCGTCGGCTTGATCGGTACCGCCGTCAACATCGTCGGCTTCAGCCGCGTCGACGGCTCCCTCGACCGATCCGCCGTCGACCTCGGGCGACTCGGCAACGTCGTCCTCGGCGATCTCGGCTTCGGCCTCGGCTTCGGCCTCGGCAGCTTCGGCCGCGGCAAGGGCAGCCGCGGCCTCCATGGCGGCCAGCTTGGCATCGTCGATGCGGCGCTCCTTGATGCGCGCCTTCCGGCCTCGCAGGTCTCGCAGGTAGTAGAGCTTGGCTCGGCGCACGGCCCCGCGTGAGATGAGCTCGAGCGAGGCGATCGAGGGCGAGTGCACCGGGAACGTGCGCTCGACACCGACCCCGAAACTGATCTTGCGGACCGTGAACGTCTCGCGGATGCCCCCGCCTTGCCGCCGGATCACCACGCCCTGGAACGCCTGTACGCGCTCGCGGGTCCCTTCCACCACGCGAACGTTCACCTTGACGGTGTCGCCGGGGCGGAACTCTGGGAGGTCGGTGCGCAGATACGGCTGCTCGATGAGTTCAGTGGTGTTCATGGCAACGATTGACGATGATACCAGCGCCCGAGAATGCGCTCCCTGCCTTGAGTCTTGTACCGCAGCGGAGGTAGGGTTCTGTCCCCATGAAACCTCAGGAACGGAACCAGCACTCGGTCATCGCGCCGTTCCAGCAGTTCGGACGGCTCACGGCTCCGCTCTGGCCGGTGCGTTCGTTCGACGTCTGGGCCCACAGGCTTCGATCGTGGTGGACCCGGCCGATCGTGCAGGACGCCTCGCTCGCCGCGATCCTCACGGCCACATCGTTGATCGGGGTCGTGAACGAGCTGCACGTGGACCTGCCCGAAGGCGGGAACGACGTCGCATCCCGGTCCCTCGACCTCCTGGGGATCGGGCTCGTCGTGTGCCAGACGGTCCCGTTGGTGTGGAGGCGGCGAACACCGTTGCTGGTCCTGTCCGGGATCTCCGCGGCCCTGTTCCTCTTCATGAGTCTGGGCTACCTGCCATCGTTCGCATCGATCGGCTTCCTGGTGGCGCTCTATTCTGCGGCCGCCTACTGCGAGCGCCCGGCATCCATCGTGGCCGGCGTCGGGAGCGGGGTCGTGGTCTTGCTCATCCTGCTCGTCGGGAAGGAACCGGTGGAGCTGGACACGGTCATCTTCGAATGCCTGATCGTTGGCGCGGCGTGGTCCCTTGGTGATGGCCTCCGCATGAGACGGGGACAGGTGCTGCGGCTCAGGGACCGGGCCGCCCAGCTGGAGCATGACCGGGAGGTCTTGGCTGAGCGAGCGGTCGCCCAGGAACGACGGGTGATCGCGAGGGAGCTCCACGATGTCGTCGCCCACAACGTCAGCGTCATCGTGGCGCAATCGGGCGCAGCGCAGCGGATCCACGGTTCGCACCCTGAAGAAGCGTTGCACGCGCTGGAAGCCATCGAACGCACCGGTCGGGGAGCCCTGGTGGAGATGCGACGCTTGACGGGGTTCCTGCGGACGGCCGACGACCACTCCGAGAGCCATACGCCCCAGCCCGGGCTCGGCGATGTTCCCGACCTGGTGCAGCGGGTTCGTGGGGCCGGTCTGCCCGTCACGCTCACCGTCGAGGGATCGGTGCGGACCCCACCGGCCGGCCTCGATCTCTCGGCCTTCCGAATCGTACAGGAGGCCCTCACGAACATCCTGAAGCATGCCGGGCCGGCGAGCTCGACCGTGACGATCCGCTACGAGGAACGCCGGATCCTGCTGACGATCGATGACGATGGGGTCGGCACCCAGCGGCGACCCAACGACAACCGACTGCGCTTCGGCCATCTCGGCATGCAGGAGCGCGTCGCGCTGTTCGGTGGTTGGTTGCGAACGGGATCGAGCCCGTCCGGCGGGTATCGCGTCGACGCGTGCCTGCCACTCGACGACGACCTGCCATGACGATCCGAGTGCTCGCCGCGGACGACCAGCCTCTGATGCGTGCCGCGTTCGAGATGACGCTTCGGAACGAGCCCGACATCGAGCTGGTCGGTGAGGCCGAGGACGGCCAGCAAGCGATCGAACTGACTCGCACGCTCCATCCCGACGTCGTGCTCATGGACGTCCGCATGCCCGTCATGGACGGAGTCGAGGCCACGAAGGTCCTCGCGTCGAGCGAGCCCGCCACGAAGATCCTGGTGCTCACGACGTTCGACGTCGACGAGTACGTCATCGAAGCCATCCGGGCCGGTGCGAGCGGGTTCCTCTTGAAGGACGTCCGGCCCGACGAGCTGATCGACGCCATCCGGATCATCGCTCGCGGCGATGCGCTCCTGGCTCCGACGGCAACCCGCGCCCTGTTGGACTCCATGTCGGGCGCCGGTCCGCGCAGAGAGGACGGGGTGCTGTCAGCGCTCACCGAAGCCGAACTCACCGTGCTGACACTGGTGGGCAGGGGGCTCTCGAACGGCGAGATCGCGCGAGAGCTCTTCGTCGCCGACACCACGGTGCGTACACACATCCGCCACGTGCTGGAGAAGTTGGCGCTGCGTGACCGGGTCCAGGCCGTGGTCTTGGCCTACGAGACCGGTCTCGTGCGCCCCGTGTCCGCGAGATCGACCGCGGACCGGAATCGTCCCTGACGACGAGGCGAACTCGTCCCGGGCGATGACGACGGCCTGGACGGAACCGTCCTACGTTCCCTCCGCGGGCAACCCTTGCTGAGCTCGCAGCTGTCCCTCGCGATCGTGCTGAGGAGGATGACCAGATGACGCGCTGGCTCGAGACCGGTCAAGCCCTCGGACAGATGGAGGTCGAACACCCATGATGCGCTGGATC
Organism: uncultured Actinomycetes bacterium; assembly: GCA_963821935.1. Classification (GTDB taxonomy): domain Bacteria; phylum Actinomycetota; class UBA4738; order UBA4738; family HRBIN12; genus JAOUEA01. The sequence goes on from CAWGFM010000004.1 coordinate 253,936, forward strand.
GTCGGCTCGAGCATCAAGTTCCGTCGTTTGATCCTGGCGGTGGCCGTCGGGCTGCTCGCGTACGGCGTCTTGCAGCTCGACCATGCCCGGACCGACATCCTGCCGGAGTTCCAACGTCCGACCGTCGAGGTGCAGACCGAGGCTCTGGGGCTCTCGGCCGCCGAGGTCGAGAACCTGATCACAGTTCCACTGGAACAGGACCTGCTCGTGGGGATCGCGTTCCTCGACGAGATCGAGTCCGTGTCGATGCCTGGCCTGTCGTCGGTGGTCATGACGTTCGAGCCCGGCACCGACGTGCTCGATGCTCGCCAGGTGGTCGCTGAGCGCCTGACCCAGGCCGTTGCCGCCGCCGGGCTGCCGCAGGTGGCACAGCCGCCTCAGATGATCCAGCCGTTGTCGTCGACGAGCCGGGTCGGGATGGTGAAGCTCTCGTCCGAGGAGCTCTCGCCCATCGAGACGTCGCTCCTGGCGCGCTGGGTCATCGTGCCCCGGCTGCTGGGCGTCGAAGGGGTCGCCAACGTCTCGACGTGGGGATTCCGAGACCGGCAGCTGCAGGTGCTCGTCGATCCGCAACGGCTCAACGACGCGGGCGTCACGCTCAACCAAGTGATCAGTACCACGGGCAACGCGCTCGAGGTGTCGCCGCTCACGTTCCTCGAGGCATCCTCGCCGGGCACGGGCGGCTTCATCGACACGTTGAACGAGCGCCTCCACATCTTCCACAAGCAGGCCATCTCGACCCCCGACGAGCTCGCCCAGGTGCCGATCGAAGAACCGGACGGCGGGGTCACGCCCACGGGTGGCGCTCAAGGTGGCGCCGCGCCCACGTTGGGCGACGTCACGGACGTGGTCGAAGATCACCAGCCACTCATCGGCGATGCGCTGTGCACGGGCGGCGACTGCCTGCTGCTCGTGGTCGAGAAGTTCCCCGACGCCAACACGCCGCAGGTGGCAGACGGTGTCGACGGGGCACTCGACGAGCTGGCTCCAGGCCTGACGGGACTCCAGGTGGATACCTCGATCTATCGCCCGGCCGAGTTCATCGACACGGCCTTCGACAACTTGGCGCGCGCCGCGCTGATCGGGGCGATCCTGTTGATCCTGGTCCTTGGGGCATTCACGCTCGATTGGCGCAAGGCCCTGGTCGGCACCCTCGCGATCGCGATGTCGCTGGGCACCGCCTGGTTGGTCCTGTACTTCACCGACACCACCGTGAACACGATGGTCATGGCGGGCCTGGTGATGGCGCTCGTCGCGCTCATCGACGACGCGGTCATCGACGTCGACAACGTTGCGCGACGGATCCGAGAGCGCCGAGCCCGGGCGGACGGCACCCCCGCCTGGCAGGTCGTCATCGACGCCACGCTCGAGATGCGGAGCGCGATCCTGTTCGCGACGCTCATCGCCGTGGCGGTGCTCCTGCCCGCGTACTTCATGGAGGGTGAGGCTGGAGCCTTCCTGCCGCCGATCGCGTCGACGTACCTGCTCGCGGTCGTGGCCTCGCTCATCGTCGCCGTCACGGTGACGCCAGCGCTCGGCATGATGCTGCTGGGCAACGGGATGAGAGAGCCTCGTGAGTCTCCGATCGCACGCTGGGTCGGCAAGCGATACGAGCGCCTCGGCTCGCGGATCGTGCCCAAGCCGACAGCCGCGATCGCCGTCTTCGGTGTGGTCTCGGTCATCGGGCTCCTTGCGCTGCCCTTCCTGGATACGTCGATGAGTCCGGCGCTCAAGGAGCGCGACGTGGTGGTGTCGCTGGCAACCGCACCCGGTACGTCGCTGCAGCGCATGGACGAGATCACGACGCAGGCGGTCGATGAGCTCCGGGCACTGCCCGGCGTCGACGACGTGGCTGCCCACGTCGGCCGAGCCGTGGCTTCGGACCAGGTCGTCAACGTGAACGCCGCCGAGGTGTGGGTCAGTGTCGGAGCCTCGGCCGATTACGACGAGACGGTCGCCGCCATCGAGTCCGCTGCCGGCGGCTTCGAGGACGTCGAGAGCGACGTGCTGACCTATTCGGAACAGCGCGTCACCGATGTCCTGGGCCGAGGCGAGGACGAGATCGTCGTCCGGCTCTACGGTCAGGACCCGCAGATCCTCGAGGCCAAGGCCGACGAGGTGCGCACAGCGATCACCGGCATCGACGGCCTCGAGGACGCCCAGGTCGACGTCCCGCTGGCGGAGTCCACGATCCAGGTGGAACCCGACATCGAGCTGGCCGAGAGCCACGGGCTCGCGCCGGGCGACGTGCGTCGCGCGGCGACGACCTTGCTCTCGGGCTTGACCGTCGGGAACCTCTTCGAGGAACAGAAGGTGTTCGACGTCGCGGTGTGGGGAACCGAGCAGATCCGTCAAAGCGAAGCCGACGTCGGCGCACTGTTGATCGACACGCCCGACGGCGGTCTCGTCCCGCTCGGAGACGTCGCCGACGTGCGCGTCGTGCCGACCCCGTCCGCGATCCTGCACGAGTCGGTCGAGCCGTACGTGGACGTCACCGCGAGCGTCTCGGGTCGCAACGTCGGCGATGTCGCGGGCGATGTCGAGCAGGCGGTGGAACAGGTCACGTTCCCGCTCGAGCATCACGCGCAGGTGCTCGGCGACTTCGCCGAGCAAGGCGCGACCCGCACCAGGGTCATCGCCATCGCGGTGGCCGGCCTGATCGCGATCTTCCTGCTGCTCCAGGCCGCGTTCGCGAGCTGGAGACTTGCGGGTTTGGTCTTCCTCAGTTTGCCGATGGCGCTGGCGGGGGGTGTCGTGGCAGCGTTGATCACGGGCGGGGACATCACGCTCGGCTCAGCGGCCGGCCTGATCGCCGTGCTCGCATTCGCTGCTCGGATCGCCATCGTCCTCATCCGGCACTATCAGCACGGACAGCGAGAGGGTGAGGAGTTCGGCGCCGACCTGGTGATCGGAGGAACCGGGGAGCGGATCGTGCCGATCCTGGTCTCCGTGCTGGCGTGCGCTGCGGCGCTCATCCCGTTCGCGATCATGTCCGGCGCTGGATCGGAGATCGTCGGGCCGATGGCCATCGTCATCGTGGGCGGGCTGATCTCGACGTCGCTCCTGGCCATCGTCGTGCTGCCCGCGATGTATCTGCGGTTCGGCCGCGTCGCGGCATCGGACACCGAGTCCGAGGACCTGCTGGTCGCGATCCCCGAAGTCGACCGGGTCGGAGGGTAGTCCACCATGAGGCGCACCCTCCCCTCGGCCGCCCTGATCATGCTCGTCGCCCTCGTGCTGGCCGCCTGCGGCGGCGCGGTCTCGGACGAGTACGAGATCGAGGGGCAGGCGTACACGCTGGAGCCGGTCGAGGGTGAGGAGTTCCTGAAGGTCACCCTGACCGAATCGGCGGCACAGCACATCGGCGTCGAGACGATGCCGGTCGAGGAACGCGGTTCCAGATTGGTCGTGCCCTACGACGCCGTGTACATCGACTCACACGGTGGCTTCTGGGTCTACACGAACCCCGAGCCGTTCGTGTTCGTCCGGGCGCCGATCAAGATCGTTCGGGAGTCATCCACCGAGGCGTTCCTCGCGAAGGGGCCGCCCGCCGGGACCCAGATCGTGACGGTCGGGGTTCCCGAGCTGTACGGAACCGAGACGGAGTTCGGTACGTAGCCGATCGTCGAAGGAAAGGAGGGCGCGGATGCTTCGCTGGATCGTCGGGTCAAGCCTCAAATTCCGATACCTCGTGGTCGCGCTCGCCGCCGCGCTGATGTTCTTCGGCGTGCAGCAGCTGCGTCACACCGCGGTCGATGTCTTCCCCGAGTTCGCGCCGCCGAGGGTCGAGGTGCAGACCCCGTCTCTGGGGCTGTCCGCGAACCAGGTGGAAGCCCTGGTCACGATCCCGCTCGAGCAGACCCTCAACGGTGTGCCCGGGCTCGACGAGATCCGCTCGAAGTCCGTGGAGTCTTTGTCGTCGGTCGAGATGATCTTCAAGCCCGGGAGCGATCTGCTGACGGCGAGGCAACACGTCGCCGAGCGCATCGCTCAGATCTCGCCGCAGCTTCCGACGTGGGCGAGCCCGCCGTTCATGATCCAGCCGTTGTCGGCGACGAGCCGCGTCATGAAGATCGGGCTCACGACGACGGACCCAGACCTGGACCTGATCGACCTGTCCATGACCACGTACTGGAAGATCAGGACCCGATTGATGCGGGTGCCGGGCGTCGCGAACGTGCCGATCTGGGGCGAGCGGATCGAGATGCCGACGATCCAGATCGATCCGAAGCGCTTGCGCGAGGAGAAGGTCACCGTCGATGCCGTCTCGACGGCCGTCGCCGACGCGCTGGACGCGGGACTCCTCCAGTACTCCGACGGCAACTACATCGGGCGCGGGGGATTCATCGACACCTCCACGCACCGTTTCCAAGTCCAGCACGTGCTGCCGATCGTGCAGGCCGAGGACCTCGCCGGTATCCCGATCGAGTCGAGCACGGGAGAAGAGCTCGAGCTCGAGGACGTCGCCAACCTCAAACGAGGCACGTGGCCGTTGGTGGGCGATGCCGTCATCAACGACGGCCAGGGCCTGATGCTCATCGTCGAGAAGCTGCCGTGGGCGAACACCCTGGACGTGACCCGCGGAGTCGAGGCGGCGCTCGAAGAGCTCAAGCCGGGGCTGCCGGGGATCGCGATCGACGAGACGATCTTCCGTCCTGCGACCTTCATCGAGGAGTCGATCAGCAACCTCTCCAAGGCCATCTGGTTCGGAGCGATCCTGATGGTGCTGATGCTCTGCCTGTTCCTCTACAGCTGGCGTACCGCCGTGATCAGCGTCGTTGCGATCCCGCTGTCGCTGATCGCGGCCGGCCTCGTGCTGGACGCACGCGGAGCCACGATCAACACCATGATCCTGGCCGGCATGGTGATCGCCCTCGGTGACATCGTCGATGACGCCATCATCGACATCGAGAACGTGGTCAGACGCCTGCGCCAACGCCGGGCCGAGGGCAGTGGCCAATCGGCCGCCAGGATCATCCTGGACGCCTCGCTCGAAGTTCGCAGCGCGATCGTCTACGCCACCCTGATCGAGATCGTCGCCGTCGCGCCCATCTTCATGCTCGAAGGGTTGTCCGGGTCGTTCTTCCGGCCGCTCGCCACCTCGTACGCGCTCGCGTTGCTCGCGTCCATGGTCGTCGCGCTGACGGTGACGCCGGCGATGAGCCTGATCTTCTTCAGGAAGTCGTCTTCGCTGGAGCATCGAGAGTCGCCGGTGGTGCCGGCGCTGCAACGCGGATACCAGTTCATCCTCCAGAAGATCGTCCTCCGGCCGCGCCGCGCCTATGCGGCCGTGGGGCTGGCGACCGTCATGGGGGTCGCGGCATTGCCGCTCCTCGGGCAGTCGCTCCTGCCCTCCTTCAAGGAGCGCGACTTCCTGATGCACTGGTTGACGGTTCCCGGCACCGGGCAGCCCGAGATGTTCCGGATCTCGGCCCGAGCCAACGGCGAACTGCTCGACATCCCCGGCGTCAGGAACGCGGGGTCCCACATCGGCCAGGCTCTACTGATGGACGAGGTCGTGGGGATCGATTTCGGCGAGAACTGGATCAGCGTCGACCCGTCCGTCGACTACGACCAGACCGTGGCCGAGATCCAAGAGGTCGTCGACGGGTATCCGGGCTTGACCCGGGACGTGCTGACCTACCTGAAGGAACGGATCCGGGAGGTGTTGACCGGCTCCAGCGAGGCCATCACGATCCGGATCTACGGACAGGACCTGCATCAGCTCCAGGAAACGGCCGACGAGATCAACGAGATCCTCGGGAGCATCCCGGGCGTGACCGAGGAGCACGTCGAGTCCCTCAAGGACATCCCTCAGGTGAGCGTCGAGGTCGATCTCGCCCAGGCCCGGCGTTACGGCCTCAAGCCCGGCGACGTCCGCAGGACTGCCTCACGCCTGCTCGCGGGTGAGGAGGCCGGGGACATCTTCGCCGACGGCAAGGCCTACGACATCCAGGTCTGGAGCACGCCCGAGACCCGCGACACCTACACCGACATCGAGAACCTGATGTTCGACACACCCAGTGGCAAGTACGTCCAGCTGAAGGACGTCGCGGACGTGACGATCGAACCTGTGCCCAACGTCATCTATCACGACAACCTCTTCAGGAGCCTCGACGTCGGCGCCAACATCGACGGCAGCCGGGACCTCGGCTCGATCGTGGGCGAGCTCGAGGAGCGCCTCGACGACTACGAGTGGCCTGCCGAGTACCACGCGGAGTTCCTGGGCGAGTACACGGAGCGAAAGGAGGCCGCCGGCCGGCTGAACATCGGGGCGATCGCGGCCGCCGTCGCCATCTTCCTGCTGCTGCAGGCGTCGTTCGGAAGCTGGCGTCTGGCCACCCTGTCGTTCCTGACCCTGCCGATCGCGTTGATCGGCGGCGTCATCGCGGCGTACATGACGGGTGGGGTCATCTCCCTCGGATCCCTCGTCGGGTTCTTCACCGTGCTGGGGATCGTGGCTAGGAACGGGATCATGCTGATCAGTCACTACCAGCATCTGGAGCGATTCGAAGGTGTGCCCTTCGGGCCCGACCTCGTGCTGCGGGGAGCTCGCGAGCGCGTGGTGCCCATCATGATGACCGTCCTGACGACGGGCCTGGCCCTGGTGCCGCTGCTCATCGCGGGGGAGATCCCCGGTCAGGAGATCGAGTACCCGATGGCCTGGGTCATCCTGGGCGGCCTCATCACCGCGACGCTGCTGAACCTGTTCGTGGTGCCGTCGCTCTACCTCAGATTCGGGAAGCCACGCGGGGACAGCGGTACCCCGATGCCGGCGACTCCCCTCCCGGCGCTGACCCGGCCCTGACGAAGAGAAGGGAAGCCGAGACCGATGATCTCGGGCTCACGAGCGAACGGTTCGAAGGCCCTCAGAGGGTCGGTGATCCTGGTGGCCTTGGTCATGCTCGGGGCCTGCGAGAGCGCGTCTGACGGAACCGCCGCGACGGACGACTCCGCGGGCGCGACCGGCGCCACGCCGACCGCCACGACCACGGCTCCGTCGACCGAGGGGAACAGCTTCGATCCGGGGATCTTCGACGCAGGCTCGGCGACGGTCGACAACCCGTGGTTCCCTCTGGTACCGGGCACGCATGCGTGTGGGAGGGTCGAGCGTTCGACGACGAAGGCAACAAGGTCGCCCGGCGCGTCGAGTTCATCGTCACCGACCTCACGAAGGAGATCGGGGGCGTGAACGCGGTGGTCGGCTGGGACCGGGATTTCAACGATGGCAGCTTGGGTGAGGCGGAGCTCGTCATTCTCGCGCAGGACAAGGACGGTAACGTCTGGCACCTGGGCGAGTACGTTGAGCACTGGGAGGAGGGCGAGCTCGACGGCGGCCGGTTTTGGGTGGTCGGAGATCCGGAGGGCGCGAAGGCAGGGATCCAGATGCATGCCGAGCCGAAGACCGGGACCCCGCAGTACTCGCAGGGATACGGTCCGCCACCGTGGTTCTGGGACGACCATGCCAGGGTGTCCGAAGTCGGGGTGCGCGACTGCGTCCCGGTCGGATGCTACGAGGATGTCGTCGTGGTGGGGAGTTCGAGCCGCGTTCCCAGGCTCGTTCCAGCTCAAGTACTTCGCACCGGGCGTCGGCGGGATCCGGATCGGATGGCAGGGTGACGATGAGGAGCGCGAGGCCATGGAGCTGACGCGGTTCCGCGTCCTAGACCCGGATGGAGCTGGCGAAGGTGCGCGCACAGGTGTTGGAGCAGGAGAACCGAGGCCTGGCCTACAGCACGGCTGCCGCGCTCGCGGAACCGATCACCTGATCACAGTCGGAGGTGCCAGGGATCAACCTTGGCCGGCGGGTCGTGATCCGGAACTCGGCGGCCCCAGGTCGCGACGGTTGCGGCGAGCCTTGTCGAGGGAGGCTTCCAGGCGCCAGCGTTCGATCTCCGCGTGGTTGCCCGAGATCAGGACGTCGGGAACCGCCATCCCGCGGAACTCCCGTGGACGTGTGTAGTGGGGGTGATCGAGCTTGCCCTCTTGGCTGAACGAGTCGTGCTGGTGGCTCGCCTCCTTGCCGATCACCCCCGGAACGAGGCGGGTGACCGCCTCGATCAGCACCAGAGCCGGCAGCTCTCCACCCGCCACCACGTAGTCGCCGATCGAGAGCTCCTCGGCCGGCAACCCGCTCACCACCCGTTCATCGATGCCTTCATAGCGCCCTGCGATCAGGGTCAGATGAGGTTCGGCGGCGAGCTCGCGTACCCACGCCTGGTCGAGACGCCGACCGGCCGGTGAGAGCAGGAGCACCCGCCCCCGGTCCGGATCGAGCGACTCCACGGCCGCGAACACGGGCTCGGGCTTCATCACCATGCCGGGACCACCGCCGAACGAGCTGTCGTCGACCTGGTGGTGCTTGTCGCTCGTGAACGAACGGATGTCGTGCACGAGAACGTCGAGGAGGCCGGTGGCCACGGCCTTGCCGAGCAGGCTCTCCGTGAGCGGCCCCCGCACCAGGGCGGGGAAGATCGTGAACACGTCGATGCGCACGCGCGCGAGGCTAGCAGCGGCGGTCAGGCATCGTCGTCGGGCGCGGTGAGCCCTGGCAGGTCCCGAACCACGACCCGGCGGGCGTCCATGTCGACCTCGACGATCACGTCGCGGATCGCCGGCACCAAGGTCTCGGTCCCGTCGTCATCGCGGGCAACCCAGAGGTCGTTCGCTGGGTTGGGGATCACGTCGACGAGCGTACCCAGCACCCGATCGGCGTCGGTGATCACCTCACAGCCTTGCAGCTGGAAGGACCAGTACTCGCCATCGGCGAGATCGGGGAGCCAGCTCTCGGGCACGGACAGATCCGTGCCACGAAGGATCTCGGCCGACGTGCGATCGGTGACCTCGGCGAACCCGACGAGCAGCACCGTGCCGTGTTGGTGCACGGATGACACGGTCAGCGTCCGGCCGTCCGGCAACAGCATGCTCGACCCCACGGAGAACCGGTCCGGATTGTCGGATCGCACCTGGACGGCCACCTCGCCTCGAAGGCCGTGGGCTTTGGTGATCGTGCCGACGACGACGGTCGGCTCCACCTCAGTCGGCGATGTCCACGAAGACGTTCGAGTCGTGCCGGGCCGCCGCGGCGCGGGCCACCGCGCGGATCGCCTTGGCGGTGCGACCGCCCTTGCCGATGACCTTGCCCATGTCGTCGGGGGCGACACGGAGCGTGATGAGCACGCCCCGGTCATTCATGGATTCGGTGACCTCGACCGAATCGGGGTCATCGACCAGCTCGCGCGCCAGGAACTCGACGAGCTCCCTCACTGCCCTACTCCTCGGCGGCTTCGGCCACGGCTTCGGGCTCAGCGGCGGCCTCGGGCTCGGCGGGCTCGTCCACCGGGGCTGGCGCGGCGGCTTCCTCGGCGGCCGCGGCGGCCTTGGCGGCTGCCTTCTTCGACACCTTTGGCTTGGAGGACTCGGCGTCACGTTGACGGATCTGGCCCTCGGCACGTGGCCGCTCGGCCACGAACTTGTCCCAGATGCCCGTCTTGTTCATGAGGTTGCGAACCTGGGCGCTGGGCTGAGCACCGATCATGAGCCAGTGCAGGGCTCGCTCCTCGTCGATCTCGATGAGCGAAGGGTCTTCGAGCGGGTGGTACTTGCCGATGTTCTCGATGAAGCGACCATCACGCGGGCTGCGCTGGTCGGCCACCACGACGCGGTAGAAGGGACGCTTGTTCGCGCCCATGCGCCGTAGCCGGATCCGTGTCGACATGCCTTCGTCCTCTTCTCGTTGGTCCTGGTGTTGCCCTAACGCCTCGGCAGCTTCGCCGGGCTCTGTCGCATCATGCCCGGGATGCGCTTGCCGCCCATCATCGTCCGCATCATCTTCCTCGCGCCTTCGAAATCCTTGAGCAGCGAGTTGACGTCGGCGGTCGTGACCCCGGACCCGTTGGCGATCCGCAGGCGGCGCGACCCGGAGATGATACCGGGTTCGCGCCGCTCGGCCGGGGTCATGGCCAAGATCATGGCCTCCGCGCGCCGCAGCTCGCCGTCGTCGATGGCCTCGGCCATCTCCTTCAACTGGTTCTTCCCACCGGGGACCCCGGGAAGCATCTTCATGAGGTCGCCCACCGACCCCAGCTTCTGCACCTGCCGCAGCTGGTCCAGGAAGTCTTCGAAGGTGAACGTGCCCTTCAACATCGCCTCGGCGGCTTTCTGCGCCTCGTCGGCATCGAGGGTGTCCTTGGCCTTGTCGATCAAGGTGAGCACGTCGCCCATGCCCAAGATCCTGCCGGACATGCGGTCCGGGTAGAAGGGCTCCAGGTCGTCGGGCTTCTCCCCCGTCCCCACGAAAAACACCGGCTTGCCCGTCACCGCGGTGATCGACAGCGCGGCGCCGCCTCGCGCATCGCCGTCCAGCTTGGTGAGGATGAACCCGGTGGTGTCCACCTCGCGCATGAAGGCTCTCGCTTGGACCACGGCGTCCTGTCCGGTCATCGCGTCCGCAGCCATCAGCACGTGGTGCGGCTTGACGACGTCCTTGATCTTGCGAGCCTGCTTCATCATCTCCGGGTCGACATGCAACCTCCCCGCGGTGTCCACGATGACCACGTCCGCGTGCTGGCGTTCGGCTTCCTTGACCCCTTGCTTCGCAAGCTTGACCGGATCACGGCCTTCGGACCACACGGGGACCCCGACCTCGCGACCCAAGGTTCGGAGCTGCTCCACGGCGGCGGGCCGATCCAAGTCTGCCGCGATCAACAACGGACGTTTCCCCTTGCCCTTGAGCTGCTTCGCGAGCTTGGCACATGCGGTGGTCTTGCCGGATCCCTGCACTCCAGCCATCACGATGACGGCCGGCCGGGCACCGCCCAGCTCGAACGGCTGGTGCTCGCCTCCCAAGGTCACCGTGAGCTCCTCGTCGACCACCTTCACGATCTGCTGTCCAGGCGTGAGGCTCTTCATCACCTCCTCGGACAGGGCGCGCTCGCGGACCCGGGACAGGAGGTCGTCGGCCACTTCCACGGACACGTCCGCCTCCAGCAGCGCTGTGCGCATGTCGCTCAGTGCGTTGTCAACCTGCTTGGGGTGGAGCTTGCCCTTGGAACGGAGCTTCTTGAAGGTGCCGTCGAGTCGTTCGGTGAGGGAATCGAACATCGTGGTGTGGGTATCCTACCCAGGGGGAGTACGGGGGATGCCGGAACCGGATCTGCGAGACCTCGACCTGGTCGCGGTGACCAGCCACGAGCTGCGTGCGCCGCTCGCGGCGATCCGCGGGTTCGTCGACATCCTGCAGCGCCGGCGTGGCGAGCTGACCGAGCCCGAGATCCAGGAGTTCCTGGGGGTGATCGCGGCCCAGACCGATCGCATGATCCGCCTCGCCGACGATCTGGTCACGATGACCAGCCTGGACGCCGGCAACATCGCGCTCGAGACAGAACCATTCCTGCTGGTGCCAGCCATCGAGACGTTGGTGCGCGACCTCCCAGGCGGAGAACGCATCGAGATCCGCCTCGCCGACACCGCGCCGCCGCGCATCGACACCGACGCCATGAGGCTCGGCCAAGCCCTCCTGAACCTGCTCCAGAACGCGTTGAAGTACTCCTCGGACGAGCGCCCCGTGGTCCTGTCGATCGAGGCCGCGGGCGCGAACGGCGTGCGATTCTCGGTCATCGACGACGGGGTGGGCATCGAACCGGACGAGATGGAGCGGATCTTCGAGCTGTTCTACCGGACGGTGGAAGGCGCCAGGACGGCCGATGGGTCGGGGCTCGGGCTGGCGGTCACGCGCAAGATGGTGACCGCGCTGGGAGGCGAGGTGACCGCGGCGTCCACGCCGGGCGAGGGGTCGACCTTCACCATCACGTTGCCGTCGGCGGTTCGCTGAGCACGCGTTCCACCGTCTGCAACAGCGTGATCGGACTGAACGGCTTAGTGAAGTACTCGTCGGCGCCGAGACCGATGGCCCGCTCGCGACCCTCTTCGCCGTCGGCCGTCACGATGATGACGCGGACACCCGACGTGGCAGGATCGGCCTTGATGCTGCTGAGCACCTCGGCGCCGCTGGAACCGGGGATGTTCATGTCCAGGAAGACCAGGTCGGGCAGATCGCGCCGAACCCGGGCCAGGGCGCCCGGCCCGTCCGAGGCTTCGTCGATGTCGAAGCCCTCGCCCTCGAGCACCAGCCGCATCGCCTCGCGCATCGTGGGGTGGTCCTCGACGATGAGGATCCTGGCTCCCTCCACCTGGTGGGTTGCCTCCTAGCCCGACAAGAGTCGTTCGGCGAACAGCGTCGATTCGAAGGGCCGCAGGTCGTCGGCCCCCTCCCCCACACCCACGAACCGTACCGGAACCCCCAGCTCTTCCCGCACGGCCAGCACGATGCCGCCCTTGGCTGAGCCGTCGAGCTTGGTGAGCACCACGCCGGTCACATCGACCGCGTCGGTGAACGCTCGCGCCTGCGCGATGCCGTTCTGTCCCGTCTGCGCGTCCAGGACCAGGAGGGTCTCGTCGACCTGGGCGCCGGCCTTCTCGATGACGCGCTTCACCTTGCCCAGTTCGTCCATCAAGGGGGTCTTGGTGTGAAGCCTGCCCGCCGTGTCCACGATCAGGACATCGGAGCCACGCGCGGTCGCGGACTTGACCGCGTCGAACGCCACCGCGCCGGGGTCGGCACCGCGGTCCTGACCCACCACGTGCGCGCCGGCCCGCGTGGCCCACACCTCGAGCTGCTCCCCCGCCGCGGCGCGGAACGTGTCCGCCGCGGCCAGGCTGACCTGCATGCCCTCGGAAACCAGCCGCTTCGCGAGCTTGCCGATCGTCGTGGTCTTGCCGGTGCCGTTCACGCCGACCACCAGGATCACCCCGGTGCGGCCCGCCGGCAGTCCCAGCGGCTCGTCCGGACCGAGCACCGCCACGATCTCTTTGGCGAGCAGGTCCACGGGGTCGCCACCGTTGGTGAAGTCCGCCCTGATGCGCTGCACCAGGTCCGACGAGGCGGCCGGCCCGACGTCGGCCTTGATGAGCAGATCTTCCAGGTCGACCCACGTCTGCTCGCCTTCGCCGCGCTTGAAGAGCTCCTTGACCTTGGCGCCCAGGCCCTCCGAGCGGAAGGTGCCGCCTGAGGCGCCAGGCTCGTGGTGGGCGGGAGCGTGCTTCTGCTTGGCGGGGTGATCGGGCACCGGCGCCCGGACGTGGCCGGGACCGGTCGTGTGCGGCGTGTGGCGCTCGAGATCGCGCATCTCGTCGTTCCTGCGGGCCCGGAGCATGAAGAACGCAACCACGCAGACGACCGCCAGCACACCGAAGATGAAGACGTAGAACTCCATGGGTTGCTCGAAGGCTAGCCGACCGGCTCGGTCTCCGGCACATCGATCGTGTCGGGAACGGGCTGCTCGCCTTCGAGGCGGGCGTCGCTCTCGATCGGCGTGGTCTGTTCCAGCGTCTGGGCCACGACCTTGGTCGTGCCGTCCTTGTTGAGCGAGATGCCGTACATCATGCCCGCGATCTCCATGGTGCGCTTCTGGTGGGTCACGACGAGCACCTGGGACTCACGCGCGAAGCCTTCGGTCAATCGCAGGAACCGGTGCAGGTTGACATCGTCGAGCGCGGGTTCGACCTCGTCCATGAGGTAGAACGGCGAAGGCCGCGCGGTGAAGATGGCGAACAGGAACGCCAGGGCCGTGAGGGAGCGTTCCCCGCCCGAGAGCAGGCTGATGCGCTTGACGCGCTTGCGACCCGGGCTGGCTTCGATCTCGATGCCGCTGGTGAGCGGCTCGGCGGGATCGGTCAGGACGAGGCGTCCCTCTCCCCCTGGGAACAGCTCCTTGATGAGCCGCTCGAACTGTAGCGCCACGTCGCGGTAGGCGGTGGTGAACGTGTCGGTGATCTCCTGGTCGACCCGCGCGATCACCTCGAGCAGGTCGCGTCGGGCCTTCTTCACGTCGTCCAGCTCCCGTTGCATGAAATCGTGCCGCTCCTGCAGTGATTCCAGCTCGCCGGTCGCGAGGAGGTTCACGCGGCCCAGCAGCGCCAGACGCCGCTGGACCAGCTCCGAACGCTTCTCGAGCGTCTCGACGGTGTCCTCATCGTTGAGGGTGGAGAGGACGGCGGCCGGGTCGGCCTGATGACCTTCGCTGATGAGACGTTCCGCCTCCCGGATCCGTCGCTCGATCTCGCCGCGGAGCCGATCCTGTTCCTCGTAGGTCTCGCGGAGACGATCCAGCTCGGTGGACGCGTCGCGCCAGGACTTGTTGACCGCGGCTTCTGACTCGGCGGCGGCGCGCTCGGCCTGCGCGGCGGCGTCGCGGGCGGAGATGGTGTGCTCGGTCGCGGCCTCAGCCGCGCTGACCGCGCGTTCCGCGTCGGCCCGGGCGGCCTCGGCGTCCTCGAGGTCGGCTCGGAGCTGCGCGGGATCGTGCGCGGTGAGCTCGTCGCGCTCGGCCCGCAGCTGGGCGAGCCGCGTGTCGTGCGTGGCGCGATCGCGCCGCAGGGTCTCCACCGCGACGCGAGCGGTCATCGGTGGTTGGGCAACAGGGGGCAGCTCGGGCATGGCCTCGGCGGTGGACGGTCCCAGCGCGGTGAGCCGCTCCCTGGCCACGGCCACGGACTCGTCCAGCGCCGTGAGCCGCTGCAGCAGCAGTTCCTCTTCCTTGCGCATGCCGGTGAGATCGCGCTCGAGCACCGTCGCGCGTTCGGCGGCGGCCGTGATCTCGACATCGGCGCCCTCGATCTGTTCCGCCAGGAACTCGACCTCACCGGCGATCTCGGCGAGCCGCTCCTTCCGTGGCTTGAGGTTGTTCATGGTGGCCGCCAGGTCATGGGCCACCACCTGGAGCTCCGCGCGGATCTCGCGGGCTCGAACATCGGCCTGCATCGCGGTGTGGATCACCGCAGGACCCACCAACACCCCGTCTCGCGTCACGAACGAGGCGCCGGGGTGCGCCATCTGCTTGTGGGCCGCCTCCTCGATCGAGTCGGCCAGATACACGTCGCGGAGCACCGTCGACGCGATACCCCGGGCGGCGGGCTGAGCATCGACCGCACTCAACAGCTTGCGCTCACCGGTGAGCCCGATCGGCACCGGTCCACCGGAGGCGATCGCCAGGACCGCCCCGTCACCCTCGGGAGCATCGGCGAGCGCGTGATCGCCGTCGTCGTAGACCACGGCGTCGGCGAGCTGGCCGAGGGCCGCGACCAGCGCGCGCTCCAGGCCGGCCTCCACGGTGACCAGGTCCTTGAGCAGGCCGATCGCCCGGCGCTTGTGCGCCTTCAGGAACCGTGAGCCGGCCGTCTCCTCGATGTCTTGGCGGCGGGCCTCCAACAGGTCCCGACGGCTCTCGTGGCGCCGGCGGATGTCGTCGAGCTCCTCGATGCGCTCCGCCAGCCGGCGGCGTTCGGCCTCCAGCTGCGAGCGCTTCTCGTTCATGGGCGCCGACGCATCGTCGAACGTTTCGATCTCGCCCTCCAGGCCGGATCGTTCCTCGTCGGCCTCGGTGATCCGTGCGCCGACCGCTTGGAGCGATGCGGCGAGTCGATCACGCTCGCGCTGACTGGCCACGACCGAACGCTCGAGCGCTTCGACCTCGGCCCGGCGCCCTGCGGCGTCCTCTCCCAGACGTCGACGGGTTTCGTCGATCCGGCGGCGCTCTTCCTCGGCCTGCCGGAACGCGTCCTCGGCGTCGGTGAGCTCGGACTCGCGCAGCTCGAGCTCGGCGATCGTGGCGGTCAGCTGGGCCTCGAGCCGGGCGATGTCGGCCCGAGTGGTGTCCAGGCGAGCGGCGCGAGCAGCGTGCGACGCCAGCTCCGTGCGCGCGGTGCCCTCACGTTCCACGGCTGCACGGAATCCCTGCTCGGCCCGGCTGCGATCGAACGAGCTCTGGCGGAAGGCGTGCTCGGCGTCGGCGAGGGCGCGCGACGCCGTGGCCCTGGTGTCGGCGGCCGCCAAGACATCGCCGTCCAGGGAATCGAGGCGTTGGCGAGCGCGGGTTCGCTCGTCCAGGCCCTCGTCCCACCCGCCCTGCCGGCGCTCCTTCTCTCGCAGGAGCGCGCGGAGGCGGGCCGCGGCCAGTTTGCCCGACAAGGCGTCCGCCTCGGTGGTGAGCGTCTCGTGCTTGTGCGCCATCTCCGCCTGTTGCTGCAGCGGCTTGAGCTGTCGTCGCATCTCGACCAGCACGTCGGCGAGGCGGAGCAGATCCTGGTCCAGGTTGACCAGCTTGCGCTCGGCACGCTCCTTGCGCTTGCGGTGCTTGGCGATGCCGGCGGCTTCCTCGATGTAGGAGCGGCGCTCCTCGGGCTTGGCGAGCAGGACCTCTTCGAGCTGGCCCTGGCCCACGACCGTATGCAACCCACGTCCGATGCCCGTCTCACTGAGCAGCTCCTGCACGTCGAGCAGGCGAACGACCTGCGTGTTGATTCGGTACTCGGATTCGCCGCTGCGGAAGATCGTGCGCGAGACCTCGATCTCGCTCATGGGGACAGGGATCTTGCCCTCGCCGTTGTCGATGACCAACTTGACCTCGGCCATGCCCAGCGCCGGACGGCTGGGGGTGCCGGCGAAGATGACGTCTGCCATATTGCCGCCGCGCATCGCCCTGGCGCCCTGTTCGCCCAGGACCCAGCTGATGGCATCGACCAGGTTGGATTTTCCCGACCCGTTGGGGCCCACGATGACGGAGACGCCCGGGATGAACTCCAGGACCGTCTTGTCCGCGAAGCTCTTGAACCCGCGGATCGTGATGGAACGCAGGAACACGGCCGGATGCTAACAGGGATGTGATTCGCGACTGGGAGCGTCGGTGGGGCTCAGCGGGTCACTCGGAATCCGAGCTCACCGGTGGGTGGTTCATCGCGGACCTGGACGGTCTCGACGTGGGCGCGGGGTGGGCCTTCGGCGCACCAGGCGAGCATCTGCTCGACGGCGCCGGGTTCTCCCTCGAACTCGGCCTCGACGCGACCGTCAAGGGCGTTGCGCACCCATCCGGCAAGGCCGAGTGCCCTCGCCCGCTCGACGCAGGTGGCACGGAAGAACACGCCCTGAACCTGTCCCTCGATCGAGAGGTGCACGCGGCGCATGGCTCCCATGGTCCCATCGGCCTCGCGAAGACGAAGGTCGATGCTTCGCTCGCGCCGGGGGCTAACTCTGGCACTGCGGGCAGAAGAACGATGACCGCTGACTGATCTTCACGCTCTGGATGGGCGTGCGGCAGCGGCGGCATGGCAAGCCGAGCCGGCCGTAGACCTTCAGCTCATTGCCGTACTCCCCCGGCTGGCCGAACAGGTCGACATAGGCCTCGTCCTCCAGGGTGGTGCCGCGGAGCTTGATCGCCTCCTGCAGCACCTCTTGGATCGCTCGATAGAGGCGGCGCACCTCCTGGGACGACAGCGTGTTCGACATGCGGTCGTACCGCAGCCCCGCGTGGAACAGCACCTCGTCGGAGTAGATGTTGCCCAGCCCGCTGATGAACTTCTGGTCCATCATGAGTGGCTTCATCTTCGACGCGCGGTCTGCAAGCAGGTACTGGAACGTGGGCCATGTGAACACCTGGTCCAGCGGGTCGATCGCCAGGTGCTGCAGCTCCTTGACCTTGCCGAGGTCGTCGGCGGCACCCACGAACAGCTCGCCGAACGTACGTGGGTCGATGAATCGAAGGTCGCCCCCTTGCTGGAACGTCAGCACCACGTGGGTGTGCGGCGGCATCGCCACCCGCCCGGTCCCCCGCTGGAACTGCCCGCTCATGCCGAAGTGGGCGACCAGCACCTCCCCCGAGTCCAGCGTGAGCAACAGGTACTTGCCGCGCCGCTCGATCTTGGTGATCTTGTGCCCCACCAACCTGGACGTGAAGTCCCGACGGGTCTTGTGCCGACGGATCACCCGCATGGCGTTCTTCGAGCTCTTGACCTCGGCGTCCTTGATGCGACGCCCGACCACGTCCTTCTCCAGGTCACGTCGCATCACTTCGACCTCAGGAAGCTCCACCGCTCACCCCTGTCCGCCCCCCGAGATGCGCGTGAACGCCTCTCGGGCCGCCCGCTGTTCCGCTTCCTTCTTCGATCCGCCGACCCCCGTGCCCATGGGCTCACCGGCCAGCAACACCGTGGCCGTGAACTCCTTCTGGTGATCGGGACCGCGCTCGACCAATCGGTACTCGGGCATCGCGTGCAACATCTGGGAGGCCAGCTCCTGCAGGATCGTCTTGTAGTCGCGGTCGCCCTCTCCGCGTACGTAGGCCTCCATGCGAGGTCGGAACAGGCGCTCGATGAGCTCGCGAGCTACGTCCAGCCCGCGATCCAGGTACACCGCGCCGAAGGCAGCCTCCAGCGCGTCGGCCAGGATGCTGGACTTGTTCCGACCTCCGCTCTGTTCCTCGCCCTTGCCCAACAGCACCGCGCTGCCCAGGTCCAGCGATCGGGCGACGTCGGCCAGCGCGCTCATGTTCACGATGGCGGCCCGCAGCTTGGCCAATGAGCCCTCGGGCATCTCCGGGTACGTGCGGTATGCCAGGTCGGTGACGACCACGCCCAGCACCGAGTCCCCCAGGAACTCCAGCCGCTCGTTCGTGACCGTGAGCCCTCGCTCGAACGCGTAGGAACGATGCGTCACCGCCATCTCACGAAGACGGGCGTCGTGGAACACCACGCCGAGCGCCCGATCCAGGGCTTCCGGCGACGCCTCGACGTGGGCGCCGGTCACAGCGCCTACTCGACCTCGACCGCCTGCCGGCCTGCGTAGTGTCCGCAGTTTCCACACACCCGGTGCGACAGCTTGGGCTGCTTGCACTGCGGGCACTCGGCGTAGGAGGGCACGCTCGCCTTCCAGTTGGCAGCGCGCTTGTCACTGCGGGACTTGCTCTGCTTCTTCTTCGGAACCGCCATCGGTCTTCCTTCCGTACGTCGTGGTCCGCTGCGTGGTGGTGGGTTTCAGTTCTGCTCCATCTGTTGGAGCAACGTATCGAGCTCGGCCCAGCGGGGGTCGGTGCTGGGGTGATCGCCCGGGCATTCCCCCAGGTTGCGGTCACCGCCGCATACGGGGCACAGGCCCTGGCAATCGGGTCGGCAGAGCGGCGAGAACGGCAGCTCCACGCCGATCGCGTCGCGCACCATCTGCTCGGGATCGATCACCCCTTCGGGATCGAGGGGGTAGTCGTCGGTGTCGTCCTCGGGCGCGGGCACGAACATCTCGTGCAGCTGCACCGAGACCGGTTGCTGGAAGTCCTTCAAGCAGCGTGCGCATCGCAGCGACATGGTGCCACTGAGCACGCCCGACACGAGGAGGCCTTCGACGAGCGATTCGACCAGCAGGTCGCCCACGATCGGGTCGGTGTCCCGAACGCCGGCGAGCTCGGTGCCCAGGTCGTCCAGCGTTCCCGTCAGACGCACCGTTCGCGAGGTGCCGGCTTGGCCCATGAGATCGCGGACGTCCACGCGCTCGATGGTCATGATTGCTCCTCATCGAACAACGGCGTCGAGGCGCGGCGTTCGTGGGCGCCGCGGAGCTCGGTCTGGTCGGGGTCTCCGAACTCCTGCTCGGCGGCGGTGCCGGGGGTGCGCAGCTTGTCGCGGCCGACCTCGACCTGATCGAGGGTCTTGGCCAACCCGCGACCGGCGCTCTGTGCTTCCTCCAGGATGCGTCGCAAGGCGATCTCGAACTGCGCCAGCTTGGCGTCCACGTACTCCTCGGCCTCTCGCCGCATGGCGCGCCCCTGCTCATCGGCCTCGGTGGAGATGCGCTCCGCCTCTTCGTTGGCTCGTTGCACGATGGCTTCCTGGCGGGCCATCTTGAGCTGCTGGTCGTGCGCGGCGGCGACGATCAGGTCGCCGTCGGCCTTGGCCTTGGCCAGGAGCTCCTCGCGATCCTTCACGATCCAGCGTGCCTGCTTGATCTCGTCGGGCAGCGCCTCCTGCATGGATGCGAGCAGCTCGAGCACCTCGTCGCGGTTGACGAGCACCGAGGAGGACAACGGCATGGCCTTGGCCTCTCGGACCAGTTCGTCCAGCTCGTTCAGACGGGCGGTGATATCCACGTCAGCGCTCCTCCAGCCGGTCCATGAGCCGCTTCTTGACCTGGTCGGGCACGAGGCCCGCCACATCGCCCCCGAAACGGGCGACCTCCTTGACCAGCGAGGAGGACAGGAAGGACCACTTGGGATTGGTGGGCATGAACAGCGTCTCGACCTGGCCGAGCCGATGATTCATCTGGGCCATCTGGATCTCGGTTTCGTAGTCGGAGATGGCGCGGAGCCCCTTCACGATGGTGGCGCCCGGCCCCTGGTCGCGGGCGAAATCGACCAACAGACCACCGAATGCCGCCACCCGGACCCCGCGCAGGGGCGAGCACGCTTCCTGGAGCATGGAGAGGCGCTCGTCCAGGGTGAACAACGGCTGTTTGGCCGGGTTCTCGAGCACGGCGACGATGACCTCGTCGAAGGTCTGGTTGGCGCGCTCGATGATGTCGAGGTGGCCGTTGGTAACGGGGTCGAAAGTCCCCGGACACAAGGCGGTCAAGCCCACGTACGTCTCCTGCGTGTCTGGCCGTCTACGGCGGGTTCTCCACCCGGTCCGACGGCCCTTCGACGGGCCGGATCAGGTGCACGAGGCTGTCGCCGTAGCGGAGTTGCCTCGCGACGGCCCAGTGTACCGGAATGACAGGCATGGAACTCCGATCTCCCCTGGTGAGGACCATGGTCGCGCCCGCGCCGGCCCAGCCGTCGGCGAGCGCTTCCAGGGCCTCAGCGAGCTCCGGCGGACCCAGATCGTACGGCGGATCGCAGAACACCAGATCGAACGGGGCACCGGACCTGGCGTGCAAGTTCAGGTATGCGAGGGCGGCAGAGACCTGGACGGACGCCCGGTCGTCGAGATGCGTCAACACCAGGTTGCGATGGATCGCGGCGGCGGCCTTGGCGGACCGGTCCACGAACGTGGCTCGCTCCGCTCCGCGGGACAGCGCCTCGATGCCCATGGCCCCGGTCCCGGCGTACAGATCGAGGACGGCGGCCCCGTCCAGACGCTCGGGGCCGAGGCTGGAGAACAGGCCTTCGCGCGCCCGGTCGCTCAACGGGCGCACGCCATCGGGTACGGGGCCCAGGCGCACGCCTTTCGCGGACCCGGCCACGATGCGCAACGGCTCCTCCTCCCTCGAAGGTTAGGACCGGAACAGCCAGTCGATCGAACGCTCGAAGCGTGCTCGGAGCTGGTCCAGCAGTTCCGGGTGCCTGGCCAGTTGGGGGTCCTCGTCGATGAGCGCGAACGCTCGCGTGCGAGCCCGCTTCACCAGATCGAGATCCTCCGACAGCCGGGCCAGCTTCAGATCCGGCATACCCGACTGCTTGGTGTCGAACAGCGTCCCCTCCCCTCGAAGCCGGAGGTCCTCGTCGGCCAGCTCGAACCCGTCCGTCGTGGCGACCATGGCGTCGATGCGAGCTCGCGCCTCCGGGTTGTCGATGGCGGACTCGTCGAACAACACACAGGTGCTGGGGTGGACGCCACGCCCGATCCGGCCGCGGAGCTGGTGCAGCTGAGCCAGGCCGAACCGCTCGGCGTTCTCGACCAGCATGACCGTGGCGTTGGGAACGTCGACGCCGACCTCGATGACCGTGGTCGAGATCAGCAGATCCGCGGCTCCCGATCGGAAGCGATCCATGATCGCGTCCTTGTCCTTCGGCCGCATGCGCCCGTGGAGCAGCTCGATCCGCAGATCCGGGAACACCGCGGTGGCGAGCCGCTCGGCCTCGGCCTCCGCGGCCTTGACCTGGTTGCGGTTGCCGTCGTCGATGGCGGCGCACACGACGAAGGCCTGCCGTCCCGCACCGACCTCGTCACGCACCAGGGCGTAGGCGGCTGCCCGCTCGTCCGGGCTTCGCGCGGCGAGCGTCGTGATGGGACGGCGCCCCGTGGGAAGCTCATCGAGCGTCACCACGTCGAGGTCGCCGTAGTAGGTCAGGGCCAGGGTCCTGGGTATGGGGGTGGCGGTCATGATGAGCACGTCCGCCTCGCCGCCCTTGGACTTCAGCGCCGATCGTTGATGCAACCCGAATCGGTGCTGCTCGTCCACGACGGCCAGCGACAGATCCTGGAACGTCACCGATTCCTGCACGAGCGCGTGGGTGCCAACCACCAGGTCCACCTCGCCCTCGGCGATGCCTTCCAGCACGCGCGTACGGTCCTTGCCGGTCACCGCCGCGGTGAGCAGGGCGAACGTGACGCGAGGATCGGCGGCGGTTGCGGCAGGCTCGTCGAGCGGATCGAGCAGCGACCCCTGGCCTTCGGCGGCGGGGGCCGGCCGGGCGGCGGCGAGCTCCAGGTAGGGGGTACCGCCCACCCCTCGCAACAGCTCGGAAACCGCTCGGTAGTGCTGGGACGCCAGGACCTCGGTCGGGGCCATGATGGCGGCCTGATGGCCGGAGGCGATGGCGATCAGCGTTGCGTGGAGGGCAACCAGGGTCTTGCCCGCGCCGACGTCGCCTTGGAGGAGCACGTTCATCGGGCGCGGGCGCGACATGGCCTGCCCGATGTCGTCCATGGCGCGGCGCTGGGCGCCCGTGGGTTCGAACGGGATGGTCGTCAACAGTCGCTGGGTGAGCTCCTCCCCGCCTGCGTGCGCGACGCCGTGCTGGTCGGCCTCCACGCGATGCTTCCGGAACGCCACACCGAGCTCCAGCGTGAACAGCTCGTCGAACTTCAGCCGCTCCCGGGCCAATGCGAGCGCGCGGTCTTCGTCCGGGAAATGCACGTCGCGCATGGCTCGGTCGTAGGTGACCAGCGGGTCTCCCCCGATCAGCGACGGAGGCATGGGGTCGTCCAGCGTGGGCAGCCGAACCAACGCGCGGTGGACCAGCTCGCGGATGGTGCGCGTGGTGATGCCTTCGGTCGCAGGGTGCACCGGCGTGATGCGGCCGGTGTGGACCAGGTCGGCATCGTCGCCGCGCAGCAACTCCACCTCTTGATGGGACAGCTGCAACCGGCCCTTGTACATCGTGGCGATGCCCGAGACGGCGACCTCCTGACCCTCCCGATAGATCGAGGCCGCCCACGGCTGGTTGAAGAACGTGAGATCCAGGTAGCCCGAACCGTCACGCAGGGTGACGGTCACCATCGTCTGACGACGACGTGTCTGTCGCTTCGCGACCTTGTGCACGTGAGCGATCACCGTGGCGTACCCGCCGATCTTCAGATCGCGGATCGTCTGGACGCGCGAACGATCGATGTAGCGGCGTGGGTAGTGATGCAGCAGCGCGCCCACGGTGTCGATGTCGAAGGCCGTCCAGAGCACCTGGGCGGCGGTGCGTTGTTCCACGCCCTTCTTCCTGCGCCCTGCCGTGCGCTTCGCGAGCGACGGGTCGATATCGGGGATCGACGAGTCGAGCGTGAGCGTCGCGGCAGCATCCCTCATCTGCCGTCGGTTCTACCATGTCGGGGATGACACTCCGTGTGCGAACGCTCCGCCGGTCGCTCGCGCCGCTGCTCGTCCTCGCCGTGATGTTGGCCGCCTGCACGGGCACGCCCGACGACGACCCGGATCCATCGCCATCGCCGTCTCCAGCGCTGCCGGCGACCCCCGAGGCCCTGCCTCCGACGTCGGTGCCGCAGTTCGAGGACCTGCTGGTCCACCTCGAAGGCACGCCGGTCGTCGTCAACGCCTGGGCCTCCTGGTGCGGGCCCTGCGAGGCCGAGACGCCGAAGCTGGTGGAGGCCGCCGATCGGCACCCGGACGTCCAGTTCCTGGGGGTCGACACGCAGGATTCCCGCGAGGGTGCGGAGGGCTTCATCGCCGAGCACCACGTGCCCTACCCCAGCGTGTTCGACCCGACCGGCGCCATCCTCACGTCGCTCAACGCCAGCGGGCCCCCCATCACGGTGTTCTACCGGGCCGACGGCACGGTCGAGGGGACCGTCCCCGGCGAGCTCTCCCAGGAGGCGCTGGACCAGCACCTCGCCGCCATCGCACCGGGGTGAGGGTGTCACCTCAGCGCGCCCGACCCGAGGAGTCCTGGTAGCCTCGTCCGGCGATGGCTGCGGTATGCGATATCTGCGGGAAGAAGCCGTTCTTCGGCAAGTCCGTCTCGTTCTCCCACAAGCGGAACAACCGCCGGTGGGACCCGAACATCCAGCGGGTGCGGGCCTTGGTCGACGGCACCCCGAAGCGCGTGAACGCCTGCACGTCCTGCATCAAGGCCGGCAAGGTCACCCGCATCCCCCAGCGCACCTCGTCCTGACTCAGGCTCGGAACGGATCCCAGCCCCGCGGGACCTCCACGCGTTCCTCACCGTCGGCCTCCACCAGGACCAGCCCCTTCTCGCTGACGACGCCGACATCCGTGAGGGCCACGCCGAACACCTCGTCCATCGTTTCCCGGGTGGTCACCAGCGCGGCCGCCGGCAGCGTGGCGATCAGCTCGTAGTCCTCGCCGCCACCGAGCGCGTCCTCCACGGTCGCTTCGGCTGCCACGGGGACGCGCTCGATCTCGATCCGGAGTCCGACCTCGCTGGCCTCGGCCAGGCGGGACGCGTCCAGGGTGAACCCGTCGGAGACGTCGATCATGGTGGTGGCACCGGCGGCGGCGAGCACCTGTGCTTCGGCCACCCGCGCGATCGGTCGATGATGCCGGACGATGGCGGCCCGCTGCGGCTGGGTCGGCATGGTGCCGAGCGTCGCGAGACGGAGTCCGGCGGCCGAAGCGCCCAACGTTCCAGTCACGACGAGACGCTCGCCCACACTCGCCCCCGATCGGGTGAGCGCCCGACCCGGCGCCACCTCGCCTGCGATCGTCGTGACCAGCGCGGTCTCAGTGCCTCTGGTCAAGTTGCCGCCGACCAGCGACAGCGCGTGCTCGTCACACGCCTCGCGCATGCCGCCGAACAGCTCCATGACCCACGCGGCATCGACCCTGTCGGACAGGGTGAGCGCGCTGAGCGCGTACCGAGGCGCGGCCGCCATGGCCGCCACGTCACTGACGCTGGCCACGACCGCCTTGTAGCCCAGGTCCCGCGCGGTCATGAGCGTGCCCTCGAAGTGCACGCCCTCCACCAACGAGTCGGTCGTGAGCACGAGCTGGCCCGAGCCAGGAGCCACCACCGCCGCGTCATCGCCCACGCCCACGATGACATCGGGCCCGGCGCCCGACAGCACACGACGGATCGCGCTCAACAACTCGTGTTCGGAGATGTCCACACGTCGTCCGTTCCGCCCGGCCATCCAGACGAGCGATGGGACCGGGAGAGCCTGAAGGAAGGGCAAAAGGCGTTCGATAGACTCTCAGCCGTCACTCCGGCATGTCCAACGACGGGCCGGGTCACGCGCACCCCCGCACCCTTCAACAGGAGGCCCACGTGGCACAGGTCCATCGCAACCCGACGCCGGAGCAGATCCGTGCGTTCACCGAGGAGATGCCGCAGACGCGCCTCTCGGAGTTCGGCAACACCAACACCCAGACCCACGTGCTCTCGCGCAGCGCTGCCAGCACCCACGTGGTGGATCGGGAGTCCAGCGGCAAGACCATGACCCGGGCCTCATACGAGCAGGTCGCCGCGCTGCAGGACGCCTACATCGCCGAGCACGACATGATCCAGATCGACGGCTACATCGGCAACGACCCCGCCATGCGCACCGCCGCCCGCCTGCTCATGGAGAAGGACTACGCCAACATCGCCGGCATGCAGCAGAAGCTCTACTTCGAGCGAAGCGATGATGCCGGGGCAGGCGGGGAAGAGCTGGTCCAGGTGATCTACACGCCCGGCTTGAAGGCCCAGGGCTACCCCGACGACCGTCTCATCGCCGTCGACCTCGACAACTACGTGACGCGCGTCCTCAACTCCGACTACTTCGGTGAGTCGAAGAAGGGCGGGCTGCGCATGTGGAACGACATCGTCTACGGCAAGGGCGGGCTCGCGTTGCACGCCGGCCTCAAGGTGATCCCCACCCATCGCGGCGACAAGGTCTTCATGATCATCGGCCTGTCGGGCACCGGCAAGACCACGACCACCTTCACGACGCAGAACGGATCGAAGCCGATCCAGGACGACTTCGTGGGGCTCATGCCGGGGGGGAAGGCTTACGGCACCGAGAACGGCTGCTTCGCCAAGACCTTCGCGCTGAACCCCGACTTCGAGCCCTCGATCTACGGGGCGGTCACCAAGCCCACCACCTACATGGAGAACGTCTATCAGGACGAGGACGGCAGGGTCGACTTCGACAACGAGCACTACACCAAGAACGGGCGCGCGGTGTTCTCGATGCGCGACCTGCACGCCTACGAGGACGCCCGCAACGTCGGGCCGGTCGACTACCTGTTGATCTTGAATCGGAACGAGAACATCATCCCCGCGGTCGCCAAGCTGAACCAGGAGCAGGCCGCCGCCTACTTCATGCTGGGCGAGACCACGGGCACCGCCGCCGGCGGCGCCTCGGAGGAGGGCAAGTTCCTGCGGGTGCCCGGCACCAATCCGTTCTTCCCACTCCCCCACGGCTTGCAGGGCAACCGCCTGCTCGAGCTGTTGGCGACCCACCCGATCGAGACCTACCTGCTCAACACCGGCCGGGTGGGTGGCAAGGACGGGGACGAGCGCTCCAAGAAGCTGCAGATCCCGGACACGTCGGCCTGCGTGAAGGGCGTCGCCGAACAGACGATCGTCTTCGAGGAAGACCCCGACTTCGGCTACGAGGTGGCGGCGTCCGTCCCGGGACTCGAGGACGGGCAGAAGCTGCGGCCGCGCAAGCTCTACGAGGCGCAGGGACGCGCGGACGAGTACGACCGGCTCGTGGGCGGGCTCAAGACCGATCGCGTCGAGCACCTGCAGCAGTTCACCCAGCTGTCGGAGGAGATCATCAAGGCCGTCGGCTGAGGCCGTCGGCTGGCACAAGGCCCGGCCGTCACCGGATCAGCTCGTCACGTCCCGGCGGCGGAAGCTGACCAGCGCCAGCGTCAGGAAGACCGCGGTGTAGCCCGCGCTCACCAACAGGCCCCCTCGCATCGGAGCCCAGTCGATCGGGAAGCGGAACAACCCCGTGAACGCGAGCCACCCGTGGGTCGGCAGGAAGGCGTGGATCGCCCGGAGGCTCGGAAGCTGATCCAGGATCTGGCTCGCGATCGCGATGACGATCGTGGCCACCGCCGCGCCGGGGCCTGAGTCCGTCTTCGTGGAGATGAACAGGCCCACGCATGCGATGCCGGACAGCGCCGCGAGCATGTACAGGCCGGCGGCCGCGATGCGAACCAGCGACTCACCCACCGACAACGTGGAACCCGACAGCGTGGGCAGGGGGCCCAGCCCGAACACGACGGCGCCCGCCAGCACGCCCGTCACGATCGTGACGGCGACCAGGGCCCCCAACAGCGTCATCGACGATGCGTACTTGGCCAGCACCAGGTTCGATCGGCGGACCGGCCGCAGCAGCAGGTAGCGCAGCGTGCCCGATTGCGCCTCGCCCGCGATGGCGTCGCCGGCGAACAGCCCCGTCGCCAGCGGCAGGAAGAACGGCTGCACGACCGCCAGCGACGTGAGCGCGGCGAACAGTCCGTTCGAGGCGATCTGGAACAGGAAGGGCGGTGCGTCCTCGCCTCCGGCCGGCCCCGGGGGTGAGACCTTCAGCGCGAACACGATGACGATGGGGATGCCGCCGATCGCTGCGCCCAGCAACCACGTGCGCCATCGGTGGAAGGCTTTGGCCAGCTCAACGCGGTACATCCGCGCCCTCCACCAGAGTCATGAACACGTCCTCCAGCGACGACCGCTCGGCGGTCAGCTCCGAGACGCCGATCCCGGCCGACACGAAGGCGGCGTTGAGCACTGCGGGAGAGGCTCCGTCGGTGAGGGCGACGCGGATCAGACCGGGCTCGGCGCGCGCCTCACGAGCGCCACGCTCGGCCACCAGGGTGAATCCGCTCGCTGCCTCGACCACCCCGATCGCCGCCGCCACGTCGTCGATCTCGACGCGCAGGCGATCGACGGCGCCCCGCAGGCTCGCCGGCGGCCCCTGGGCCACCAGCCGGCCCTGGGCCATGACGCCGACGCGGTCGCACATGGCTTCGACCTCGGCGAGCAGGTGGCTCGAGACGAAGATCGTCGTGCCTTCGTCGGCGAGGCTACGCAGCAGCGTCCGCATCTCGCGCATGCCGCTCGGGTCGAGCCCGTTGGTGGGCTCGTCCAGGACCAGGAGCTCGGGTGCGCCCAGCAGGCTGAGCGCCAGACCCAACCGCTGCCGCATGCCCTGGCTGTAGGCCTTGACGCGCTTGCCCGCGGCTTCGGCCAGACCGACCCGGGCCAAGACGTCGTCGACCCGGCCCATGCGGGCGCGGCGGTCCGCGCGATCGCCGCCGGCACGCGCGAAGTACTCGAGGTTCTTGCGCCCAGACAGGTACTTCCAGAACGCGGGCTCTTCCACCAGCGCGCCGACACGTTCCAACGGAGCCCGGTCGGCCACGACCGGCTCGCCGAACAGGTCGACCTGGCCGTCGGAGGGCAGGATCAACCCCATGGCCATGCGGATGGTCGTGGTCTTGCCCGCACCGTTGGGCCCGAGGAATCCGAACAGCTCGCCGCGTTCGACGGTGAGATCCAGGGCATCGACGGCGGCCACCGTCCCGTACCGCTTGGTCAGCCCGCGCGCGGCGAGCGCCGCCGTCACCGGAGTGCGGCGGCGTCAGCCTGCAGCACGTCGAGCGGCACCGAACCCATCAGGAGCCAGCTTCCGTCGGCGCCCTCGACCACCATGGCGGAGAGCAGCGGGCCGGCGTACGGAAGCAGTTGAGCGAACTCCGGCGGCACACCCTGACGCAGTGGTAGCGCCACACGGGTCTCGAACCCTTCGCCGAACGTCCGCGGCTTCGAGCCATCGGATCGCGCCTCCATCACACGGCGAGGCAGCGCGTGATCGAGCCTGCCGATGCCCTCGAGCCCGTCGACCACCTCGGCGCCCGCCGGCGGCGTGAACTCGAACACGTCCGGTTCGATCGGGTCGTAGGACACGCTGGTGAATCCCGCAGACATCGCTGCCTCACCGGTGGCTCGTGCGAACACCTCGAACTGCAGCGGCACCGAAGTCTCGGCGTCGATCGACATCTCGATCGAGCCGATCAGGGTCCGGTCGCTCAACGGGGTCAGGACCAGGTCGTAGACGGCCCGCCCCGCGACCTCGTCGGCACCCTCCACCGATACCGAGGCATACGGGGCCACGGCCTCGATCGCGCGCCGCGCTGCCGTGATCGGATCCGCCGCCATCGCCTCGGCGCCCTGGGCCAATGCCCGTGCGCGTTGGTCGTTGCCTTCCGAGGCCGTGATCGCGCCGGCGGTCATCGGCGCCAGGATGTCGCGCAGATCGCTGAACCGCACGCGTGTCGCCCGCATCTCGGCCGCGTCCCACCACCAGGCCTCGTCGTGGTTGACCACCAGATCTCGCTCGCTGACCTGCGTGATGTGCGCGAGACGGAGCCCGTCGATGGAGTGCCACACCCGGAACCGTTGGGTCCCGCTGAGCATGGCGAGGGAGCCTCCATGCCCACCGAGGCCGGCGGGCACGTCCGGCAGTCCCAGGTCCAGACGGGTCTGGACGTCTCCCGAGATCGTGATCGGCTTCGACAGGGTCATGGCCGTCGACGCCAGGAGCCGGTCCGCCTCGATCGGCGGCAGCGACGACGGGTCGCTCGCGCGAACGACGCCGATCCCGACCAGCGCCAGGACGACCATCGCCGCCGTAATCGCGATCAGACGGGTGCGCGAACGAAGGGCCATGGGTCCTTTGTAGCACCGAAGGCGCCGAACGACCGAGCCCGCCGGCGGCGATGCCGCACCATCGTCACACGGCGCCGCGACCGGGACCGCGGCCCGTCATCGCCCTCGTCAGTGCTGCGGCGTGCGCCTGCCCAGCATGAATCCGGCGACGAACTGGACGGCGGCCAGGGACAGCAACACCAGCAGGTACCAGCTGAACTGCGCCACATCGTCCGCGAACGCCTGACCGCGGGTGTCGAGCCAGGCGTAGATCGCGAACAACCCCCCGGCCGCGAACCACATGCCGACGCGCCCGGTGACGAACAGCGCGAAGAGCACCAGGTCGGTGGTGTCGCCCCCTTCGAACGGACGGCGCACCCAATACACGAGCGATCGGATCCCCAAGCCCACGCACACGGCCGCCAGGCCGATCTCGACCGCCTTCACGATGCGTGCGTGTCCAGCACTGCCCGGACCTCGTCGTCGGTGGTCTGCTCGAACATGTCGTACCACTGTCCCACAGCCCTCAGATCCCTCGGGGTCACGAGGACGATGCATCGATCGCACTCGGAGGCCAAGCGGTCCTCGATCCCCGAGGGCCCCACCGGGGCGGCGAACACCACCCGCGTTGCGCCGTGGGCGCGAGCCCACCGCAGCGCGGCGACGGCGGTGACACCGGTGGCCACACCGTCGTCGACGACGATCGCAACGGTGCCATGCATATCGAGTGGGGCCCGTCCTCCTCGGTACGCGACGGCGCGGCGTTCGATCTCTTCGAGCTGGCGGGCGGTCTCGCGATCGAGATAGTCCCGGCTCACACCCAGGGCTCGGGTTGTGGATCCATCGATCACCCGGACGCCCGGCGCCACCGCACCCACGCCCAGCTCCGGGTTGCCGGGCGCACCGAGCTTGCGGGGGATCACGACGTCGAGCGGAACTCCCAGTGCCTCCGCGACGCGGCCGCCCACGATCACGCCGCCGCGCGGGATCGCGAGCACGACGGCCGAGGCCGCGGGTCCATCGGGGACGGTCCGGGGCAGGGCGTCGACGAGCGCCGCTCCGAGCTGGTCCCCGGCGTCGGTTCGATCGCGGAACACCCCGCGATGATGCGCGTTGCGCCGCCACGTCGTCCACGGCTAGCATGACGCCCTGATCCGCCAGAGCGCTCAAGTACCGAAGGGGTAGCGCATGAGGAACGACACGGGGGAGGTCCACCGGTGGTGCACGCCTACATCTTGATCCAGACGGAGGTGGGGAAGGCCGCAGCCGTCGCCGACGAGGTTCGCGCCATCAGCGGTGTCGCTGAGGCCGAGGATGTGACCGGCCCCTACGACGTCATCGTGCGAGCCGAGGCGAACACGGTCGACGACCTGGGCAAGCTGGTGGTGGCCCGGATCCAGGCGGTGGAGGGCATCACCCGCACCCTCACGTGCCCGGTGGTGCACCTGCTAGCAGGGGTCAGGCTTCCAGTTCCCTCGCGGTCGTGCCCTTGGCGCGCTCCAGCTCGTGGCGTTCCATCGCCAGCTCGATCAACCGCTCCACCAGATCCTGGTAGGCCAGGCCGCTCGCCTGCCACAGCTTCGGGTACATCGAGATCGACGTGAAACCGGGGATCGTGTTGATCTCGTTGATGAACACGTCCTCGCCCCGCACGAAGAAATCGACCCGTGCCATCCCCCAGCATTCGATGGCCTGGAACGCCGTGACGGCGGTCCGTTGGATACGCGCCAGCAGCTCGGGCGGCAGGTCCGCGGGGATCAGCAGCTGCGCGCCGTCCTCGTCCAGGTACTTGGACGCGTAGTCGTAGAACTCGTGCCCCTTCGGCACGATCTCCCCGCACGTCGAGGCAACCGGCTCGTCGTTGCCCAGCACCGCGCACTCGATCTCTCGCATGCCTTCAAGGCCTCGCTCCACCACGGCCTTGCGCGCGTAGCGGAACGACTCCGCCATGCCGGCCGCGAGCGCATCGGGCGAATGCACTTTGGAGATGCCCACACTCGATCCGAGGGTGGCCGGCTTCGTGAACACGGGGTACCCGAGAGCCTCGACGCGCGCGGCGACGCCTTCGGCGTCCTCGTTCCATTCGGGCTCCCGAACGACCTCCCATGGCAGCAGTAGCAGACCGGCCGCGGCGAACAACACCTTCTGCACCGCCTTGTCCATGCCGACGGCTGAGCCCAGCACACCCGCGCCTACGTACGGCACACCGGCCAGCTCGAGCAGCCCTTGGACCGCGCCATCCTCGCCCATCGGTCCGTGGAGCACGGGCACGACGACATCGATCGAGGCACGACTGCCGTCAGCTGCCACCATCTCCCGAGCAGCCCCCTCGGCGGACAGCTCGATCGCCACGCCCGACCCCTCCGTGACCTCCGGCAGCCGGCCCGCCTCGGCGGGCAACGCCGGCGGCCCGGCCAGGAGGTGCCAGCGCCCCTGGCGCGTGATGCCGACCGGCATGACGTCGAAGCGCTCGGGGTCGAGCGCATCCATCACCGAACGAGCCGATATGCAGCTGATCTCGTGCTCGGCCGAACGACCGCCGAACAGCACCACGACGCGCGTGCGCCGGCTCATACCTTCTCCAAGGCCCGGGCCATGTCGTCGAGGATGTCGGCCCCATCTTCCAGACCCAGGCTGATGCGGACCAAACCGTCGGCGATACCGGCCGCACGCCGGGCGCCGGGATCCATCTGTCGGTGCGTCGTGGACGCCGCGTGTCCCACCAGGGTATGGCTCCCTCCGAGGCTGGTCGCGACCCATGCCAGCTCCAACGCGTCGCAGAACCGCTGACCGCCGTCCACACCTCCGGCGACCTCGACCGCCAGCATGCCGCCGGCTCCACGACCCAGCTCGCGCACCGCGACCGCGTGGTGCGGATGGGACGCCAGCCCGGGATACCAGACGCGCTCCACTTTCTCGTGCCCTTCCAGGAACGCCGCCAGCACCATGGCGTTCTGGCTGTGCCGGTCCATGCGCAGCGCCAAGGTCATCAGTCCGCGCAGACAGAGCCACGCTTCGAAGGGCGCCATGGTGCCGCCGGTGTCGATCGCGACATCGCGCAGCAGCGACCTGCCCTGCTCGGTCGTGCAGACCACGCCACCGATCAGGTCGTGATGACCTCCGATGTACTTGGTCGCCGAATGCATCACGAAGTCGAAGCCCCATCCGGCAGGTGTGCAGAGGTAGGGCGAGGCGAACGTGTTGTCGACCGAGGCCGGCACGCCGGCCTCGCGGCAGAGCGCGCCGAGCGCCTCCAGGTCGGCCACCGACACGGTGGGGTTCGCGATCGTCTCGGCGTGGAACAGCGCTGCGCCGGGCAGCGCTTCGCGCACCGCGTCGAGGTCGTGAGGGTTCACCATGTCGACGGTGACGCCCATGCGCGGGAACACCTTGGTGGCTAGGGAGTAGGTGCCGCCGTAGAGCTCGCTGGAGACCACCAACCGGTCGCCCGCGCGCACGTGCGCCGAAAAGACGGTGTGGATCGCGGCCATGCCCGACGCGAACCCGAAGGCAGCCTCGGTGCCCTCCAGGGCGGACATCTGCGATTCGAACGCGGCCACCGTGGGATTGCCGAACCCGCGCGTGTAGGTGTAGCCATCCTTGCGGAACGAGATCGTCTCGGCGTAGTCCTCGGACGAGTCGAACCGGAACGTGGACGTCTGGAAGATGGGCACGCTGGGGGCTTCCTGCTCCACGGACGGCCGCGCCCCGTGCACCGCCCTCGTGGAGAACCCTCGGGTGGTGTCGTCCCTCACACCCGCCAGCCTAGCCGGGCGATGCCCAGCGCGCGGGATACCGCTCGCGAAGGTCCTCCACCAACGACGTCAGCACGGCCATGAGCTCGGCGGTCATCGCGCGGAGCGCGTCATGATCGCCGGCCCGCTCCCGGCCGGCCGACAGATCGATCGGATCGCCCGCGCGGAGCCACACGGGCCGGCCGAACTTCAGGCTCCCCCGTCCCGACTTCTGCCAGACGGCCTGCGACCCCCAGCTCGCCAGCGGGATGATGGGGACACCGCTGGCCAGCGACAGCCGGACGGTGCCGGTCCTGCCCTGCATCGGAAGGTGGTCGGCCCGCGTGGTGACCGTCCCCTCCGGATAGATCACGACGACCTCTCCTTCCGTGAGCGCGCGCTGGGCCTGGAGCAGCGGCGCCTGGCCGCGTGAGCCGCGGTCGACCCGGATCTGCTTGGCCCCCCGGAACGCCGAGCCAACGACCGGGATCTCGAACAGCTCACCCTTCGCCAGGAATCGTGGACGACGCCCCGCCTTCATCACGAAGCGGGCGTTGGCCAGCGGGTCCAGATACGACAGGTGGTTGCACGCCACGATCGCCGGGCCGGTGAGCGGGATGCGATCCAGACCCTCCAGCTTCCAGTCGAACCAGAGGGTGACCGGCGGGATCGAGACCGCCTTCGCCAGCTGGTACCAGGGTTCCAGCGCTCAATCCTCCCGATCTGACCGAGCAGGAGGAGAGAAGCGCTTCATGGCTGCCCACGCGGCGGGGAGCAGGCCCGCGGCGGCAAGGAGTTTCACCGTGTCCCCGATCACGAACGGGTACAGGCCCAGCTCGAGACCCTGCTGCAGGGGGAGGTCGGCAGCCGCCATCAGCCAGGGGACGCCGCACAGGTAGATCGCGATCGAACCGAGCAGCATCGCCCCGATCGAGCTGCGCACCGAGCGGTCCCAGCCACGCCGACTGAGCCAGCCGACCACGCCGGCCGCCACCACGAAGCCCCACAGGTACCCGCCCGTGGCGGCCGCCAGCTGCAGCACCTGCGGCCCCGTATCGTGCGTGCCGTCCTCGTTGGGCGCCAGCGCCGGCAGCCCCGCCACCGCGTACGCGAGGTAGAGGAGCACCGTGACCGCGCCCAGACCCGGCCCGTAGGCCGCGCCCACCAGCAGCACCCCCAGCGTCTGGCCGGTGATCGGCACCGGGGTGAACGGCAGCGTGAACGCGATCTGTGCGAGCCCGGCGATGAGCAGGCTTCCCACGACGGCACACGCCACCTGGAAGGCGACCCGCGCACCCAGGCGAGACCGCGGCGGGGCCAGGGAGAGCGCGATGGTCGACACGAGCGGGTCGTCCTCCTCCGAGTCAGCCAAGGGACCGGCCGAGCCTACATCGCGAGGTGGGCTAGGCTCGCCATCGTGCGTGCGATCGCCCTGCCCGTGAAGGCCCTCGAGGAAGCCAAGACCCGTCTGGATCCGCTGCTCAGTCCGTTCGAACGGGCGGCGCTCACCTTGGCGATGCTGGAGGACGTGCTCGACGCCACGACCGGGCTCGGGGGCTGGGACACCTGGGTGATCTCTCCCGACGAGGCGGTGTTGGAGGTGGCAATGATGCGCGGCGTGCACGCGATCCCCGAGGACACGCCTCCGCTGGGCAGCGCCGTCCGCCAGCTCGAGGAGGAGGCCGCCGCTCGCGACGCCGAGGTGCTGGCGGTGCTGCTCCCCGACACACCGCTGGTCACCACCGCCTCGCTCACGCGGGCGTTGCACACCCTGGGCGCGGTGGTCATGGCTCCGTCGGCCGACGAAGGGGGCACCAACCTGCTCGTGCGGCGACCGCCCTCGGCGATCGCCGCGAGGTTCGGGCACGATTCCTACCGCCGGCACCTGCAGGCGGCCGCAGAGGCCGACGTGCCAACGGCGGTCGTGGAGATCCCGGAGCTGGCCTTCGACCTGGACCTTCCGAGCGATATCCTCACGGTGTTGGAGGCCGACCGCCGTGGACGCACGCATGAGGTGTGCATGGAGCTGGACGCGAAGGCTCGCCTGACCGCGGCGCCGTAGGAACCGAACCGCATCGACGACCGAGGAGCCGAGCGTGGCGCAGGGCACGATCAAGCACTGGGACGAGCAGGCCAGGACCGGCACGCTCCTCATGGACGACCGCACCGAGGTGGCGATCGACTCCGCGTCCATCGACGGGTCCAACATCCGCACCCTGCGCCTCGGGCAGCGCGTGCGGTTCGAGATGACCGAGCCGCAAGGTTCCCCGCTGGCCCGCGAGCTCCGCTTGGTGACCTTCGAATAGCGGGTCAGGACGGGGACGAAGAATCCAGAACCTGCTCGCGGAACTCCTTGCCCGGCGTGAACGAGGGCAGATCACGCGCCGGCACCACGATCGGCACGTCGGGCTTGCGAGGGTTCCGGGCGATGCGCTCGTTCCGGTGCTTGCGCTCGAACGTTCCGAAGTCGGCCAGCGTCACCCGTTCGCCGCGGATCACCGACGCGCGGACCGAATCGATCGCTGCGTCGACCACGCGCCCGACGTCGGCTTTCGACAAGCCGGTCCGCTTGGATACCTCGGCGACCAAGCCACCCTTGTTCATGGTCGTCCCTCCCGAACGATCGTGGTCGGAGCGTGCACGTCACCGTAGTCGCCCGGCGGCGTCGCGGTCAAACGGCCGGTCCGTCGAAGGAAGTTGCGCCGCAGACTGGAAGCGGCTTTCCGGGCCGAGCCGATCAGCCGGTCTGGATCACGACGCTGGCGATGTCGCCGACGAAGTAGTCACAGGTGATCTGGACCTGGTCGCAGTTCCGCTTGCCGGCGATGGTCAAGGGCACGTCGTTGTGGATCCTGCCGGTGGTTCCCCGGACGATGCGCGTGTACCGCCCGTCCACCGTCATGCTGACGCGGTTGGCGGTGCGCTCGCAGCGCACCTTGTGCCAGCGGCCATCGTTCAACCGCCTGCCCCCGGACTTGACCGCCCTGCTCAGCACGCCGCCGCTCGCCGAACGCCCCCGGAACAGGCACGTCAGCCTGCCCTTGGGGATCTCCCACTTGAAGTACCCGCCCTGGGCCCCCGACTGACCTTTCTGGATGATGTTGCCGTAGGTCCTCGTGGTGCGGAACCTGATGGTGACCGCGAAATCGCGGTTGCCTGGATTGAGGCGGTTGTCGTCGACCTTGATCAGTCGCTGCGGCTCCGGTGGATCCTTGGGATGCTTGTCGCGCCAATGGTAGAAGGTGACCCCACCGGACTTGACCCCGGGCACCACCGACGTGCCGATGGACCCATCGATGTTGTGCCCACTGCTGTCGTGCATGACCGTGGCCTTCTTGCCCTCGTCCATGCGCCAACGAGCCAGCGTCTGGGTCGCCACCGCCCCCGCGGGAGCGGTGGAGGAAACGAGGAAAGCGACAACGGCGACCATGGTGACGGCCATCGCACCGAGCGTCTGTGATCGGGTTCGCATCATGGAGGTTGTCGTGGCGATACACTCGGGCCCCGACCGGATGAAACACGGTGGCCCGTGGTGTAACGGTAGCACGACTGACTCTGGAACAGTACCCACTTTGCGGTGTGCCACCTGCGGTTTCAAGAGGTGAACGCCGAGCGGTGCAGCCCGAGTTATCTGGTGAAACTCGCTAGTCCTGTGCCTTCACCCTCGCCTGAGAGATCAGGCCTCGGCCACGCCCCGCACGCCAAGCCGAGTCGACGACTCCTCGACGACCTTCTCCAGGTCCCCAAGGTTCCCGTCGTCGCTGATGATGGTTTCCGCCCAGCATCATCCTCAGCGTTAGCCCGGATCATCCGTTCCAGTTCCCGACGTACATCCCCGATCGACGGCATGGAGGGACGCTAGCGCCTGTCAGCGTCATGGGAACGGCTAGCCCCCTCGCTCGATCCGCCGCAGGCGCTTAGTTCACCGCTGCGACGTGCGTGAAGCCTGCAAACCTTCCGACGGAAACAACCGCCCCGGCGTCTCCTAGTGCGGCGGCCTTCTGGCGCAGCTGGTCGAGCGCCCTCTCGCTCGGTCGCCCGTAACATTCGATCCCGGTCAGTGTGACCAAGTGCGCAAGCTTGCGGAACTCACCGCCCCCGATCTCCATGTGGTGCTCCAGCGATTCCGAATCGGGATGGACCGCCACGACGGTCATCCTCGCCGCTTCTTCATCGATGTAGAAGCCGTAGGTCATCAACCGTGACTCGTGGGCGTCGATGAACTCGACGAGTCGTTCGACACCTGCCTTGAGTTGGTCGATCGAGTCCTCTCGGATATGGGAATGGTCGATGTAGACGATTGGTTCGGAGCTGCCGGCTGTCCCGTGACCCGACATGGGACCTCCCCTCGATGCGAGCGGGCGATCGATGTGCGTATCAGCCTGCGACGACGCTAGCACTTGCCGTCCCGACAGCGTCCACCTCAGCGGATGACGTGATGGCTGGCGGTGAGATTGTCTGGCTGGCCGAGGGCCAGAGCTACCGGTGGGGGTATGCCTTGGACCCGCCTACTACGGTATTTGGGATCGACATCAAGCCGGTGCTGCTCTGAAAAGATTCCCCTACGTCGAGCATGGAAAGTCCGAAGCTGAGGCCCGCTTCAATGACCTGGAACTACGCGACGGCGAGAATCAGGGGGGACTCTCATGAGTCCGGTAAGGAGATCATTCCGCCAGAACGTCAAGCTGGCACTCCAGGCACGGAAGACGGCGGAAGCGGCTCCTGAAGCCTGGGGTGCGGGTCAGCACTTTGGCAAGACGTATCTCGACGGGTACCTGGAAGTATTGGGCGATGCGGGCCTCCTGACTAAGGCTTCACCACGGATGCCATCTCCTCCTGAGATAGACGAGATGCGCGAGGAAGCCAACGATCTATTGGCGGCTGCGGGTCATAGTCGGCGATGATGGGGAGCATGCTCGACCCTATCGAGACGGCCGGCGGACCAATGCGGATTCGGCAAGGCGACGAAGTGGACGAGTACTCGACAGGTGAGTACCGATGGTGGCATCTAACCGGGCCAGGGCCTGAGCTGGATGAAGCGGTCGCGGGCGGTTGGTTTCCAACCGGTGGACGGGTACTTGACCTGGGGTGCGGCGCTGGTTCAGAAGCTGCTTGGTTGTCGGCCTCCGGGGCAACGGTCGTGGGAATCGACGTTTCGCTGAGTGCGTTATCGCTTGCTCGGGAACAGGCAAGTGATCCAACATTCGTTGCGGCTGACGCCACCTTGCTGCCGTTCGCGCCATCCAGTTTCGACGCGGCTCTCGATCGGGGATGCTTCCACTACCTGTCCGCCTTGGTTCGCGCCAGCTACGTCGACGAACTGGCCAGAGTCCTGCGACCGGAATCTCCCTTCCTCCTTCGAGCGTGTCTCACCTCAGCAGGGGTCCCCAACTCGATCGATGCTGCCGTCATCCGGTCATGCTTCAGCGGTTGGGCCATCGATGGGATCAGACAGCGATCCATCCCGAGCGACACGCGTCCCATGCCCGCCCTCGTCTGCCGATTTCGCTCCCCAAGGTGATAGTCAGTGCCGGGGCCAACCGAGATCACCCGATCAATCCTGATGCGCTCTCGCGAAGTAGCCGACTACCTGGGTGTCAGCCGCAAGCGCGTGGACCAAATGGAGGTGCTAGGCCGCCTGCCCGAACCGGGGCATGTCGAAGATCACCGGATGTGGGATCGCGCCGAGATCGAGGCATGGGCCGATCAGCAATGGTGGGGCACGAGGCCTTGGCGTCACGCTGCGGAGCGTTCGCGGTAGGCGGCCTGCCGACACGCACCGCTGCAGTAGGCCGCGTCGGATCGTTGCCGCCAGCTCAGAACGCTGCTGCCGCGGGGCAGGTGCTGGACGAGGATGGGGAGCATTGCTCCGACGCTAGTCGGAGGGTGCGACCAGCTCGCACTTGAAAAGGTGAAGGACCCACCCACGAGGGGGTCGAGGGGGGTCCTTCTGTTGGACGCTTGGGACCGCCGTGAGCCTTCCCCGCTCCGACCGGCTTGGTCCTACTCGTCCAAACTCTGGCTCGTTTACCCCGACTGATCACCACCAAACCGAGGCAAAAGAACTTCTGCCCAGCGAGCGTTTTCGTCTTGCAGTACAGGGAAGAACAGGCTCATGACGCCGACGATGCCTCTGCTGCACGAGAGCAGCGCGAACGTAGGACTGGGAGGCCTCCCCGACGCTCGCGCGGCGCTGATGAGCGCACTCCCGCCCGGCGCTCCGCCGACCATCCAGGGCGATGTCGCCCTGGTCTTCTCGGAGTTGGCGACCAACGTGATCCGTCACTCTGGTGTCGGACCGAACGAGCAGCTCCTCATCCGCATGTACGGCGACCACGATGCCCTCCGCATCGAGGTCGAAGATCCAGGGACTGGGTTCGATCTGCCCGCCATGCTTCCGTTCAAAGACGATGGTCGCTGGGGTCTACGGCTCGTGGACCAGTTCGCAGCCGATTGGGGACTCAGAGCCGGGACGCGTCCTCCTACCGTCATGTGGTGCGAACTGCCATTCAAGAGCTGACCTCCGTCCGCGATTCCGCTAACATCCGCCCCGTCCTTGACGAGCAGAGAGAGCGAGGTGGGTGCCGTGGCTTCGATCGAACCAGTGATCCAGGTGGCAGAGGCAGCACACTCATCGTCCACCGGAGCGGTGGAAGCGATCGAGGAAGCCTCCAGTCTGAACGACGATCCCCAGGTGGCGGACGCCTTGGATGAGGCCGCCCTTCGAGCTAACATCACGGTGGGAAGGCTCGACTGGCTCCGCAGTCGTTTGCGGGGTTTCTTCTCTCGCTGAGTGCCTGAGTCAGCCGAGATCACCCGAGCTGCCCAGCCTGGTCTGATGCGTCCTCGCGACGTGGCGGTGTTCCTCGGTGTTAGCCGTCAGCGGGTGGAAGCTCTGACCTGTGGATCAGCTCTCGACCTCAGATGTGTTCTCCCGCCCGCGCATGGTGGGTATCCACCGCATGTGGGACCAGACCGAAATCGAGGCATGGGCCGATGAGCAATGGTGGGACAGCAAGCCGTGGCGTCGGAGAGGCTCGACGACCGAGAAGGCTATCCGTCGTCAGTCTTAGTGAGATGGAAGGCATAGCCACGGGAGCCGAGGCTGCGGAGCACCTTCTCGAACCACTGGCGATTGCCGAATAGCGAGGACTCCTGCCATGGATAGTCAGCCTCGACATATCCGGCGGCGTACTCCAGCGGGCCAGCATCCCTGAACTCTCGCTCAACCTCCTCCTGCTGAGCGGGATCCTCCAGGTCGACCGTCACTGTCCCGTTCTCGTTCAAGATCACGACCCCCACGTACTTTCCCTGTCGCGACAGCTCGGCCTGCATCTCGACATCGTCGCACGATGCCTCCTAGGCCGCCGCCCGACGGCGGTACGCGGCCCACTCCACACTGGGGAGCGATAGGAAGCGGTCGGGGACGCGGCGCCAGCGTCCGGCTGTGGAGTCGCCGACACCATCTGAGGGCCGGTGGCTTCGGATACCCCTCGGTATGGCTGGGGGGCGGTTCCTCTAGCCTGGCAAGCGAGGGAGGGGAGACGCCGTCATGGACGAGTCGGAGGAAGCTCGGGAGGAACTCATTCGGCAACTTGCAGAGAGCAAAGGTTCAATCTGGAGAAGGTCGAGGAAGGCTCGCCACCTCGCCCATGAGGACGTTTGAGTACGGGCTGATCGATCGACAGACCACCACAGCCGTCTTCGGTGGACACTACGGCCTCGATTTCATCGAGACCTTCCTGGAGAGGGTCGCAACCGGGCGCTGATCGTTGGGCGCGGACGGGGCAGGTAGGCAGCCTGCCGACACGCCGCACTTCAGTAGGTCGAGCTGGAACGCTGACGCCATCCGAGTGCAGATTCTCTCTCAGCGACGGGGTTTCGCTGGCCGATAGACGGGTATCCACAGGACTGGTCAACCCCCCTAGGGTGGCCAACCCAGAACGTTGGATGGGCCCCCCGGACGCTGACAGAGCACGCCGTGGGTGAGCCCATCCAGCGTTCGTTTAGCTCGCAGGGGACCGACTGACCTTCCACGCCCTAGACCTTCGCTGACACCCAACCGCTCACGATCGCGGGGTAGGTGCTGGACGAAGATGGAGACCATAGGCCCGCCGTGTTGGGGGAGGCCGCGCTAGGCGGCGACGGCTCCTAAGCCGCGGTCAGCTGGGGGGTGAGCCGCTCTTCATGAGCACAAGGACGGATTGGGTGCCGAACACGATGCTCACGGCCAGGACGATCCAGTTGAGAGCTGTCCAGCCATCGTTGATGCCCTCGATGATCGTGAGGATCCCGATGACGCTGAACGCGATCAGGAACAACCCCGCCTTGGTTCGATCCACGCTGTCCTCCGAATCGGGTCGGTGCACGCAATCGGGAAGCATGGTCCACCGCAGCTTCACTGTCCACAGGTCCGTTCGCGGAGGAGTCCCTACCTGCGCGTCCCCAATAGGGCGAACGCTGACCATTCATGGATCGGCACTTCGCGGCCCGAGGTCTTGCGAGTCGATCAGTTTCCCGAACGCTCCTCCGCGAGACGGGCCAGGTTCGCGAGCTGTTTCCTGTCGGCGCTGTTGACCAGGGGGCGGAAGAGCGTTCGCGCGCCACGCTTCAGCCAGTACGGGACATAGTTCACCCGCTGGATCGTTTCCGTATAGACGATCCGCGACCCAACCCCCTCTGGTTGGACGTCATAGCGATGTTCGAAGTGCACTTCCCACGGTCGCCCGCGCTTGCGATCGAGCCGCGCGTCCGTTTCGATCACGAATCTGCTCGGTCTCGTCGCCTCCACGACCACTGACCGATCGTGGAAGGTGCCGTTGAAGTTGGCACCCGAGGATGTGAACCTCGTGCCGACGCCCACAGATCCTGCGTCGGCTTCGAGGGCGAGCAGTTTGAAGTTCTCGTCGCTCGCTCGTTCCCCCGACCACTCCAGATGAGCCTGCAGGTCCGCGATGGTGTCGTAGACCGTCTCCGCTGGAGCTTTCGACGTGACGGAGGTCTGGGTGATGAACGTGAATGGTCGCTGGGTCATCGATGCCTCCGTGATGAGGCGATGTCGACACCATATCCGGCGTTTGCGCTGCCTGCGGCTCCCCCGCCACTCCGGCGGGTAGGCGAGTCAGACGCCGAAGTCGTCGCGTTCCTGCACCCGCTCGGTGCCCGCAGGCGTCTCCACGACGTTCTCCCGAAGGGTGCCGGTCCGCCTGCTGCCGAGGAACACCAGGAGCAAACCGATCAGCGCCGCGATGACGCCCACCCAGATCGCGATCATGCCTGCGGCCTCGGTATCGAACCCGTCCGCACTGGCGGTCACCGCAAACCGAAGCACGGCACCCACCACGATCAACACGAGTCCGAAGCCGATGAGGCCCGTTCCGGTCGTCCGATTCATGGCCTTCTCCTCTCAACTGCGTGCTGGGAACGATTCCCAGAGCACTTCCCAGCGAACCGCGGCGTACGGCCATTTCCTCTCGGCGGAAGACCTAGGTCGCAATTCGATCCCCACGGAGACCTGGTTCGAGTCTGCGATGTTGGGGTGCCCAGTCTCCATTGACGGGTGACGCCCATTCGACCTACGGTGCTCGATGTCCGAACCCTGACCACACATCCCAGGAGGATCGAATTGAATAAGAAGAAGAACCGCAAGGTCGTGCTCAGGGTAGTCCCGTTCCTGTTGGCGATCGGGGCGATGGTGGTGCCGACCACCCTGGCGAGTGCCGCGCCCGACAAGCTGTTCGACCTCCATATGGCACCAGCCTCGCTGGCTGCCGGCGCGAACGGGGCCACCCTCACCGCGACGTTCCGCAACGGGACGCCATCGGGGAACTCCTCGATCAACTCGGTCAAGCTCTTCGCGAACGCTCCGGCGGGCTTCACGATCACCGGTGCGACCGGGATCGGCAGCGAGGTCGTGGCTCCGGGCGGTCAGTCCGTGTCCGTCTCGAACATCCCTCCGGTCAAGCCGGGCAAGAGTTACGTGCTGACGCTGACGGTGAACACGCCCACGCAATCAGGATCAACCGTCACCTGGAGCGGGTCCGCATGGACCGGCTCCTCGTTCACTGGTGAAACGTTCCTCTACAGCCCCCAGCCCGGCAGCTCCGTCACCACGACCTTCAATGACGACGTCCTGGGGTGCGGGGACGATTACACGGAATCGGGCGACGCGGGTGACCTGACGATCGTCCGCCAGCAGGGCGCGTGCGCTCAGGGAATCCCCATCACGATCGTCGTCGGTGAGAAGGAATTCGAGGTCCAGAAGCCATTCGTGGATGGTTCAGCGTTCCGGATGACGATCGCCTGGGTCGTCGAGGACGCGGAGAACCCGGTTCCCGCGACCAAGGTCGATTACGGCGACGTTGCGGGACCTCACGACATGCAGTTCTGCCTGGGCGACGGTGGCGATGCCAACACCTATCCGGACCTGCCGGCGAACGAGTTCTGGTGCATCACGGACCAGAACGTGGACCTGTTCGAGACCGGTCCCAACGCGGGCTCCTTGCAGCTCACCGAGCAGTACTTCGGGGCGGGCGACCCCAAGTTCACGAGGGGGTAACGAGACCGTTCCCGGATCGCGGAGCAGGTCTGGCGACTCGAAGCGGAGGTAGACATATCGGACGCCCGGCAGCTAGCTGCCCTGTGACGCTGGACTCTCACCAGAACTGCATGCGAGACATGAGGCCACGACTACGGCGAGTGCAACGGCGGTCGTTCTCAATCGTGGGCCTCCTTCTCGCAGACCTTACCGTCCACGAGGTCCGTAAAGTCTCTCTCATCGCCGAGCGCGCACGCCCAGCCAAAGCGGTGCCTGAGATGATCGGTGGTGGCAGAACCGGGACGAACACGAAGTAAGGCTGCGCGCGCCGTGGCACTCGAAAGCCTCGTACCAGGCATGTCGATGGGTGGCGCTCGTTAGGGTTCGACCCGCCGCCACCGCCATCCATCGAGCGACGATGGCCGCCACCCTCCCGCGAAATGGTTCCTTACGCGGGTCCTCCGGCAAGCTCCCCTCGGATCGCTCCCGCTGGATACCTTCGGTTGTGGACGTTCACATAGAACCGCTCGGGGTGATCGATGATCCGCTGCACCAAGTCGCTGTCGAGACCCCGAACGCACCCATGAACATGATTGATCGTGGTCGGAAGCCCTCGGCGGCCTGAGAAGAGTTCAACACGAACCGGACCCGCGACCCCCGCTTGGCCGCGGTGAATATGCGCGGCCGTCGGGCGTGCGATCTTGCTCCACTGGAGATCGAAGCACACCCGTCCCCTCGCGGCAGCCAAGGAGAAGGTCGCCTCGCCTTCGCCGTTGCGGTCGCCAGGTCCTGGGACCTCTTGTGCTCCGAACATGCCGATAGGCCCGATGGTGACAGGACCACCCCCAGCGAAGGCCGCTTGGACAGGCACGAGTGCTGCCAACGTCACAGCGAGGGCGAGCGTCGTCACCATCCGC
The DNA here is from genome assembly GCA_963821935.1 of uncultured Actinomycetes bacterium. Lineage (GTDB taxonomy): Bacteria > Actinomycetota > UBA4738 > UBA4738 > HRBIN12 > JAOUEA01. Next base: position 298,772 of record CAWGFM010000004.1, read on the forward strand.
GTCCGCTTGGACATCGCTCCTCCTTTCCCTTCGCGACCGTGACTCTCACCACAGGTCGGAACGACGACTTGGCCCTCACTCTAATGCCCATTGGCGTCGTGGGCGAATCAGGAAGCATCCCTTCAGGAGCCATGTGGCCCTGGCTGACACCCAGCCGTTGGCGGTCGCGGGGCAGCCGTTGCACGAGGATGGGAAGCATCCTCGGACGCTAGCGACAGGCGGCGACACGGAGGATGGAACTAGAACTCGAAGTCCCTCATGGCCCAGAAGACGAACACCATCACCGATATCCAGGCAATGGCGGCGGTGACGATCAGCCACATCAGGAAGCGAGCGGGGAGCGAGCGCGGGCGCGAACCACCCGTGCGACCACGGACGCTCAACACGATCCCCACGATCGTTGCGACAGCAGCAACTCCGAAAAGAAGACCGTCCCACTCATCGGCGAGATCCACTACTCCGAACCTAGAATCCCGCCATGCCCGAGTCACACGAGGTCACCCGGGCGGTTCAACGCGGCCTGATGCGTACCTCGGACGTGGCTGCGTTCCTGGAAGTGAGCCGTCAGCGGGTGGATCAGCTCGCTGAGTTAGGCGGCTCCGATACCGACTTTGTAGGCATTCACCGGACGTGGGACAGGGCCGAGATCGAGCATGGGCGGACCAGCACTGGTGGGGCACTAGGCGCTGGCGGGTGCCGAATCCAGCCGTCCGTAGCCGACCAACATCGTCGCTCGCCTAATCAAGTCACCTACTCCTCCTGACCACCGAACCAAAGGTCGCCACCAAGAGGGCGAAAGCAATGCATCCCGCAAGCGCCAGCGTGGTGCCAACCGCGTTGACCCGGGGCGAGGCATTCGTCGCGGTGGCAAGGAGCTCTGGTCCAAGGCCACGGGTGCTGTTCGATCCAACCAAGGCATCGACGACGACGAACTCGGCCAGGGCGAGCGCGAAGACCACCGCCGCGGCTGCGCCGATCGCCAGGCGGATCTGCGGGAGGATGATCCTGCGCAGGACTTCGCCGGGAGGGGCACCCAGATCTGTCGCCATCTCCTCCTGTTCCCGATCAAGGAACAACAACCTGGTCCAGACGACGAGCGTCGCAACGGGAAGGAACAGGGTCACGAGCCCGACGAATTGCGCCCGAGTGCCGAACCATCCGAACTCCCCGAACGGGAACGACCGGAGGGGGTAGGCCAACAGCAGCCACATCGCCGCCCCGAGCGTCACCGGCGGCAAGGCGAGCGCGACGAGCATACTGGCCATCCCTGCTTCCCTCAGTCGTGAATGCCATCCGCGGCACCCCAGGGCGAAGGCGCTGCCTATCGGCACCGCGACCGCTGTCGTGAGGGTCGCAAGCACCAAGCTGTGGACGAGGCGGTCCCGGGTCTCCGAGTCGTAGGCGATCGACTCCCCGGCGGCAGGATCGCCGACCCACCATCGAAGGCTCGCCCCCTCCCAGTGGGTGACGGACGTGCCTGCGTTGAATGAATAGATGACGACCAACACCAGCGGGGTCAACGACCACAGGAGATAGCCTGCCGTGATGAGAGCGAGCCACGGCGCATCGCGGCACTGCGACCTTGAGATCTGCATCCACCGCATGCCAGGAGAGTGACCCGCTCGATCCTCGTGGCGCAAGTTCCTTCACCGGTATCCCAGCAAAGGGGTCACTCCTGGGGGACCCCGCTTGCGTTACGCTCCGGCCCAAGGCTCAAGCGCGGTCGAACTCGAGCCGGAAGGCGGTGCACGGTGCGCAGTCCGTTCTGGATCAGCGTCGCCCTGGCGGTCTCGCTGTCAAGTTGCCGGTCAAATGATCAGGCGCAGGACTCGGCCCCGGCACCAGCAGTGTCTCCGGCCGCGGCGATGTCCGGTCGCGCGGATATAGGTGGCTATGAGTTGTCGTGGTCGTGTCAGGGGGTCGGTTCTCCGACGATCGTGGCGGAGGCAGGCTACGACTCCCCCGGGACCAGCACTTTCTTGGATTCGATGGGGCCCCTGTCGGAGATCACCCGCATCTGCACCTACGACCGGGCGGGCACGGGGACGAGCGATCCCAGGCCCCCTGGCGTCGACGTCACGAGCCTGTCACAGGCGAAGGAGCTGCACACGCTGCTCTTGGGCGCGGGGATCGCGCCTCCCTACGTCGTCATGGCGCACTCGTACGGCGGGTTCGTCGGTCGGTTGTTCGCGGCTACGTATCCTGCCGAGACAACCGGTCTCGTCCTGATCGATTCCTCGCACGAGGACGAGATCGGGCCGTATCGCCGCTACTACGGAAACTCGCCTGAAGGCGACTGGGTGGACGGCGGCGACCTCATCGACATCGATGCAACCCGTCGCGCGCTCCGCGATAGCTCCCGCGATTACGGCGACCTGCCCCTGGCGGTGGTCAAGGCCGGTAACTACGAGGACGTATTGAGCGTAGCCCTGTGGAACCGAACCCAAGCCGACCTAGCGACGCTCTCGACCGACTCCGTCTTGATCCAAGCCAATGGTGGGCATTTCGTCATGCAAGACGACCCCAAGTTGTTGCTCGCAGTAGTACGTGCGGTGGTATCGAGCGCCCGGTCCGGAGACGCGCTGCCAAGCTGTCGCGAAATCGTGGCGGACACGGATGGTCAGTGCCCCTGAAGAAAGCTGTCACTCGCGTTCAGTCGTGTGCGCCGGTCCAAGCGAGCATTCCGATGCGGCTGGCAAGCCCACCCTTCGTCCGAGGCCCAAGGTCTCGTCTCGTTGCCCCTTCGGCGGATGCGCAGGTGACCCCTCGCGCCTAGCCTTGGGTCTCCAGCGATATCCGGTGGCCGCACCCGGCCCGGAGAAGGAGGACAGATCCGTGAAGCGCACCCGCTTCCTCGCCGTCATCGCGATGACAAGCGTGCTCGCCACGATCGCGACGACCGCCTTGGCCGGGAACCCCCCCGGCAACAACGGCACCGTCAAGGTCGACAACATCGCCTTGGGTGGTCAGCCCAATCGCAACGAGCCACACGTGGGTTGTGAGTTCGAGATCGAGTGGTACGGCTTTGACGCAGGCACCGTGTCCCAGGTGACCTTCGAGACCCATCCGCCCACCGGCGACCGCGTCCTGCTGACCGATGCCGTGCAGCTCGATGGCGACGACAGCTCCGGCGGCGGCAGTCCGGCCGGTCTGGACGCGGTCGAGCTCTACTCGCTCGCGTTCGATCAGGGCGACGTTCTGCACCCACAGCAGGGCTACCATGTCAAGCTGACCGTCAACACGACCGGCTCGATCGGTGCCGACGTCAAGCACAAGGTCTTCTGGGTGACCGAATGTGACGACGGCTATCCCGGGGGCGGCGGCGAAGGCGAAGGTGGCGGCGAAGGCTCAGGCGAAGGCTCCTAGCCACACTTCGACCTGGCTTGACGGAAGCGCCCTCGGTCCACTCGGCCGGGGGCGTTTCCTTTGTTGACGGGGCGAACCCTCACTGACCCCGAGGGAAACGAGTTCTGCATCGTCCGGGACGACTGAGCCTTCCGTCTGAGGACCGCGGACAGCGGGATCCAAGGTTCCAAGAGCCGGTGAGACATCAGGATCCCCACGGGAAATCACCTCCGATAGGGGTTGTATGTACTAGGTCAAAGGGCCTACGGTATCCGCCACTTGTCCCAGAGGGGAAGGGGAAGCGTATGCAGAGCAGGTTGCTTCGAGCGCTGGTGCTGGTGCCGGTGGCGTTCATCATGACGATGGGTGTCGCGATGGCCCTGGACCAAACGAACGGCTCGGGGGTCACCAACGAGGGGGCGAGCCTCGGTTTCAACGCCAAGGGTGACCTCAGCGGGAACATCACCTACACCTCCCACGACGGCACCGGGTTCCAGGTCATGTGCCGCGACGGATTGACCAGGTACGTCAACCAGCCGCCGTCACCGAAGGGCCACCTGCGGACCCGCATCACGGCGAACTGCACGGACCAGAACGGCGTACCGATCTTCGTGGAGATCTATTTCGTCGACCGAGGCGAGCCGGGCGATCGCGACGTGGAGCGGATCTTCTTCACCTACGACGCTGCCTTCGCCCGTGACGCGAACGGCGACCAGAACGTGTATCTGATGGAGTGCAACTCGGGCGTCGAGGTGACGCTCGCCTGCAACGACACCGGCGTGATCACGGACGGCAATGTCCAGATCCACATGAGCTCGGACCCGGTCCTGCGGGAGACCGTTGTCATCGGGGAGGACGCAGCCTAGCTGGCAGGTGTCGAACAGCCCATCACCCGAGCGGAGACCCCTCGGAGCTAGCTCCGGGGGGTCTCCGGGTCTCCTAGCCCCTCTTGGCATAGCTTGGGCATGAAGCGAGCAATCTTCGCATTGGCGACGGGAGTTGGTAATCGCGGTTATCACGCGGGCAGGCTGCGGAATCTATACCTGCGGATCACTCGGTGGTTCCGCAGGCAAACAGGCCAGAGGACAGCGGCGTTGCACCGCTGTCCTCTGGCTGACTGGTTCGTCTCAGTCGGTAGGATAGGACGCTGGGCTCCATGAGCCCTCGCCTTCGCCAGAGCCCTCGCCTTCGCCAGAGCCCTCGCCTTCGCCAGAGCCCTCGCCTTCGCCAGAGCCCTCGCCTTCGCAATCGCTCACCCAGAAAGTCTTGTGCTTGGTGTCCGCACCGATCGAGCCCTCGGCGTGGACGGTGAGCTTGACGTGGAAGCCTTGCTGATCGTGGGCTGCCAGTCCTGCGTCTCCGATAGGTCCGGCGAGATCGACGTCCAAGGTCGCGTCGAGATCGTTCGCGCCTCCCGCTGGGTCTTCGCCGATGAACGTCGAGTCCTCGAACAGCACACCCTGCCCGCTGGGCGGACGCAACTCGAACGTGGCGGTTCCTGTCAGAGGACCCTCGTCGAAGCCCGCGAACTCGACCTGGAGCTGGCAGCCCGCGTGCGGTTGATTGCCGTTGGTGTCGTCGGAGGCTCCGCGCACCTTCACGGTTCCGTTGTTGCCGGGCGGATCGCCGCCCCACGCGGTTGCCGCTGACACCGTGAGGACGCTAAGTGCGCCCACGACGATAAAAATCGGACGAAGCCTCATCCCATCCTCCCGTTCCTAGGCTGCCGACCTCTGCCACCGGCCAGCCCGATTGGCCAACTCCCTCCTCCTCGTTATCGGCTCGCGGCTCTCGCTTCGGATAGCGGCCTTTCGCACCATTCTCGCGGCCGTTGGGCCAGGACCGATCGGTAGCCGGATGTCTCTCTACAAGGCCGAACCAGGCGGGCCTCTACCGCGCACGCTGACGCCAGGGCTTTGTGTCCCACCAGTGGCCTCGCCCATGCCTCCAGCTCGGTGCGCTCCCACATCCGCAGTCCGTTGGTACCAGAAGCCAAGGAACGCGGTCTCTTCCTTTGGGTGTTCCCTCGTTCAAGGGAAGGACGCGCTCGCCGAATGGAAGCGGGTTCAGTGCGACTCGGCGACTGAGCCCCTCGCCTCTTCGCTCGTGTAAAGGGCCGAAGCCAAGCACGTGGGAGATCCAAGTCGTCTCCGCACCCGCGGGTGCACGTGCTTGTCGATGCCGGCGAGCTTGCCGCGAGCCTCCAGCATCTGTGCGATGCCCACCGTCGTGAACCTGCCGCGACGACCGAGCCACAGCCATTCCGATCCGGCATCGGTGTGGTGGCGACGTTCCCGCATGTAGCGGTCGATCGCCCGCGCCGTCTTGGAGCCCACACCGACCTCACGCGGCTTGTCGCCCTTGGTCCGGTGGAACCACACCCGTCCGCGCAGCAGATCCACATCCTCGACGCGCAGGCTCGCGACCTCAGAGGCACGAGCGCCCGTCGAGATGAACGTTCGGATGATGGCGGCATCGCGGCGGTCGATCAGCGTGGCCAAGCCCTCAGCGGTGCCGACCAGGCGGACAAGCTCGTCGTCAGTGAGCACCGCCACGGGCTTCTTGGGTACGGAGGGCGGCTCCACGCCGTCCATCGGGTTCGTCTCGATCTCACCGTCGGCGATCAGGAACCGGAAGAACTGCTTCAGCGATGCGTACCGCACCCGCTCGCTGGATGCCTTGAGGCCGCGCTCACGAAGGCTAAGGAGGAACCGCAGACGTGCTGACGGGTGATCGCCGCCACGTCGTCGTCGACGCTGTTGTCATCGAGCCAATCAGCCAATGAACGCACCGACTCGCTGTAACTGCGGATCGTCTTATCGGCGCGATTCTTCGCTCGCAGGTACAGGGTGAACGAGTCCAGGGCCTCCGCTACACTCAAGCCCGTGTTCGTCCTAGCCATGTCGGTGTCCCTCCGCTCCGAGAGTTAGTCGGTGAACGGACGGTTTGCTACCAGCAGGATAGGACGAAACACCAGGTAGACACGGTGGCCCGTGGTGTAACGGTAGCACGACTGACTCTGGATCAGTTAGTCTTGGTTCGAATCCAGGCGGGCCAGCTCTCCACGCACGCCCTGTTCGTCCCCGTCGTGACCGGCTGACAACCTCCGTGCGCTGCTCTACCGTAGGGCGATGCCTGGTCGCACATCTCGCGGTTGGCTCCGCCGGTTCCGCGGCGACCAGCCGGCGCCGGACACCGCTCCCCCGCCCGACTTCGACACGCTGGCGCATACGTGGGACGTGCTCGGCGAGCGAGATCCGATGTGGGCGGTCCTGACCCATCCGGGCACCCGCGGAGGTCGCTGGGACCCCGAGGCGTTCTTCGCCGACGGGCGGGCCCAGGTCGACGGCGCGCTCGGCCTGATCGAAGACGACATCGGCTGGCCGCTGCTGACGGGCCGTGCGCTGGATTTCGGCTGCGGGGTCGGACGCTTGACCCAGGCGCTCTGCGACCGGTTCGAGCGCGTGGATGGCGTCGACATCGCACCGTCGATGATCGAGGCGGCGGAACGCTTCAATCGGTTCGGGGACCGTTGCGAGTACCACCTGAACGTGCGGGACGACCTGCAGCTGCTGCCCGACCGGTCGTTCGACCTGATCTACACGACCTACGTGCTCCAACACATGCATCCCATGTTCGCGCGGCGCTACGTGGAGGAGTTCGTGCGGTTGCTCTCACCGGGCGGCATCGCGCTGTTCCAGATGCCCACCGCCAAGCGCTCGCCCGAGCCCAACGACCCCATGCCCGACTCCTGGTTCGCGGCCGACCAGGAGCTGGTCGGCACGATCTCCACCAGCGTCATCGCGGGCGAGCACGTGGTGGTCCGGGTCCGGCTCACCGATCGCGGGCCCGGGGTGTGGCCCTCCGACGGTGAGCGCGCGGTCAGGCTCGGTGCGAGATGGCGCCGGAAGGATTCGGCGCTGGACGCCGAGTCGCGGTGCGACCTTCCGGCCGACCTGGGACCGGGCGAGGAGGCCACCCTGGAGGTGAGCCTGCGCTCGCCGAGTCAGCCCGGCCGTCACACGCTCGAGTACGGACCGCTCCAGGAAGGCGTGGCGTGGTTCGTGGACAAGGGCGGGCCCATCGGGCGAGCCGAGATCGAGGTGGTGGCCGCCCTGACGGGCAGCATGCGTCCGCGGCCGAGCCCGACGCCGAGGACGAGGGCGACCCGCCCATGGAGATGCACGCCACACCGGTCGAAGAGGTCACGGACTGGGTCACGCAGGCCGGCGGCACGGATCGTTCGCGTGATCGACGCCCCGCCCGACGAGCACTACGAGGGCGTGCTCTACGCGGTCGCCCTTCAGGACGCGTCGCCGGACGGATCCAAGATCACCGGCGCCAGCGGTTCCTGAGCGAAGTCGAAGTCGCGGGACAGGTCGCCCAGGATGCGCAAGCGTTCACGCACCGTGGGCCGCGAGTCGGGCCATCCGTCGGTCTTCGGATCCAGGCGGTCTCCGCCCAGGAACCGGTCCTCGATCAGCTTCAGGTAGGCATCGAAGGACAACGTCTGGTGGTCGATGAACCCCTGCTTGGCCCACGGGCTGATGACCATGCTGGGCACGCGCAAGCCCCAGCCGTTCTCGTCGACGATCGGGGGCTTGACGTGATCGTAGAAGCCGCCCCAGTCGTCCCACGTGATGAAGATGGCGGTATGCATCCACTGCTCCGGTGGGCCCTGCATCACGGCGTTGACGATGGTGGTCACCCACGTCTGGCCGGCACCGATGTCGTCCGGTGGATGCTCGCTCTTGGCCTCGGTGGGCATGACCCAGGACACCGCGGGCAGGTTGCCCTCCGCGGCGGCCTCGAAGAACTCCGTGTTTGGCCGGATGTTGTCCAGCTGACCCGTCTCCTCCACCGTGCGGAACCCGGGCAGCGGGTTCTGGTTGACCGAGGTCGAGTCCGCCTCGTAGCGTTCGCACGGCGGCACGATGCACGTGCCCGGCCCCACGAAGTAGGCCCAACTGACGCCCGCCTTGTACAGCAGCCACGTGATGTCGGCCCACAGGTACGGCCGCGGCCCGCCTTCGATCGGCTCCCAGCGAGGTCCCTGGTCCGACGCGTTGGATCCAGGCCGCTCGATGTCGGAGACGCAGCTCATGGGATCGTTCAGGTCGGGGCAGGTCGCCGACCACCCAGACACTAGGTACAGGTGCGCCGGCAGCGTCCACGAATCGGTGGGGGCGAACATCGCATCGTGCAGGACGTACTCGCGCGCATACCGCCAGTAGTTCGGGATCTCGCGCGCGGTGTGGTAGCCCAAGACGTCGGGCGTGCCGTTCGGCCCCGGTTCCACTTCCGAGCACGGATCCTTGGGCGGCGTGCGCGTGCAGGCGTTCCCCTCGATCTCCAGCGCTCGCAGAAACCCGTTCATGCGGCCGCCGTTCACGTCGACGACGGAGGCATCGTGGCCGTGCGGACCGCCACCGTCGAACTGGTCTCGGTCGTGGTAGGGACGGCGGCACCGGCCCCCGCGCGGGTCGGGCACGCACACGTCGAAGCTGCCGTCGGGGCGCCTCGGCAGCCCGTCGGCACCCGGGAAGGTGCCGAAGTAGTGATCGAAGGACCGGTTCTCCTGCACCACGAAGATCAGGTGGTCCAGGTTCATGATGCCCGCCTCGGGGTCGACGGGCCGGGCGGGGTCGGGCGTGGCGGCCGCCTCCGGCGGCCGGCGCAGGAACGAGGTGTCGACGCCTTCCGGTGCGGAATCGGCCAGGATCGGGTACTGATCGGGCACCAGGAACGGCTGGGGCGGGGTGTACGGCGTGGTGGCGACGACGGGCGACGGAGCCGGCGCCACGGGAACGAGATCCGTGGACTCGGTGCACGCGATAGCGATCGAGGCGGCGACGACGACCGCGACGGCCAGCGGCGCCCAACGCAGAGCGGTTCTCCTGCCCATCCGGGCGAATCCTAGCCCGCTACTGACCTCGGAACGGCCAAGGATCCAACACCATCGGCGGCAGCGGGTCCTGGGTGAAGTCGAAGTCCTTCGAGAGATCGCCGAGACGCTCGATCTCCTCGCGGACGGTGGGACGGGCGTCGGGCCACCCGTCGGTCTCCGGATCCAGGCGCGCGCCACCCAGGAAGCGGTCTTCGATCAACTTCAGGTACGCGTCGTAGGACAGGATCTGATGGTCGATGAACCCGCGCTTGGCCCACGGGCTGATGATCATGCTGGGCACCCGCAGGCCCCAGCCGTTCTCGTCCACGACGGGCGGCACGACGTGGTCGTAGAAGCCGCCCCAGTCGTCCCAGATCAGGAAGATCGCGGTGCGCAGGTACTGCTCCTCGGGCCCCTGCATCACCGAGTTGATCGTGTTGGCCACGAACGCCTGCCCGGCCTCGACCGAATCGGGCGGGTGGTCGCCCTTGCCTTCCTCGGGCATCACCCACGACACCGACGGCAGGTCGCCGGCCAGCGCGTCGCGGTTGAACTCGGTCCTGGGGCGGATGCGATCGAGCTGGCCCGTGGCGTCGGTGGCGGTGAACCCGGGGAGCGGGTTCTGGACCGGAGCTGAGTAGTTGCCCTCCAGCTGGTCGCACGGAGGGGAGACACACGTGCCGGGGCCGACGTAGTAGCCCCACGACACCCCCTGTTGGTAGAGCAGCCACGTGATGGGCGCCCACACGTAGGGCCGCGGCTCACCGTCCTGCGGCACCCAGAACCTGCCGGTGGTGTCGGCCGTGGCCTGGCCCGGGAACTTCTGCTCGGAGACGCAGCTCATGGGGTCGTTCAGGTCCGGGCAGTCCGCGGACCACCCGGAGATCAGGTACAGGTGGGCCGGCAGGGTCCACGAGTCGGTGGGCGCGAACATGCGGTCGTGCAGCGTGTAGGTCTCGGCGTACTTCCAGTAGATCGGGAGCTCGGCCCTGGTGTGGTAGCCCATGACGTCGGGCTGGCCTTGCGGGCCGGGCGTGGCCTGCGGGCAGGGCGGCTCGTTCGGGTGCTTGCTGCAGCCGTTGCCGATCTCCTGGACCGCGCGCACGAACCCATCCATCTTGCCGCCGTTGATGTCGATGGGCGACGCCGTCTCCCCATGGGGGCCCGCCTCCTCGATGAAGTTCGTGTCGTGGTAGGGCCGGTGACAGACGCCAGGCCGTTGCGGATCCGGCGCACAGACCGTGGGGACACCGTTCGCGTCCATGGGGATGCCGTCGGCACCGGGGAACGTGCCGAAGTAGTGGTCGAACGATCGGTTCTCCATAACGATGAAGACCAGGTGGTCCAGGTTCTCGATGCCGGCTTCGGGATCGAAGGGACGCGAGCGATCCGGCGCCGGTTGCAGATCGGGTGGGTCCTCCAGCGAGGAGGTATCGACGCCCTCAGGCGCAGCGTCCGGGTCCGGGTCCGAGGTCAACCCCGGAGCGCCGAGCACGTCGGTCGGCTCGACCCACCCGGAGTCTCCGACCTCAGGTGACGGACCGCTGCCGGTCGAGCCTGTGCCGGCCGCCCGCGAGGTCGGGCCGGTCGGCGTGGGTTCGTCGTCGGTGGTGCAGGCCACCGCCACGAGGGCGGCGACCACCACAAGCGTTGCTGCGCGGATCACGGCTGGACGTCGCACGTTACCGGCGGCCTCCCGGGAACGGGGCCAGGACGAGCGGCGCGATCGGTTCCTGAGCGAAGTCGAACGAACGGGCCAGGTCGCCCAGGCGCTTCGCGTCTTCGCGAACGGTCGGTCGCGGATCCGGCCAGCCCTGGTTCTCCCCGTCCAGCCGTTGGCCGTTCAGGAACCGGTCCTCGACCAGCTTGAGGTAGGCGTCGAACGACAGGGTCTGGTGATCGATCGGGGTGTCGCGGTCGACCCAGGGGCTGATGACGATGCCGGGCACCCGGATCCCGTAGCCGTACGGGTCGATCACGATCGGCTTCACGTGGTCATAGAACCCGCCCCAGTCGTCCCACGTCACGAAGATCGCGGTCCGCGCCCACTGCTCGGGCGGGCCTTCCATCACGGCGTTGACCACCCGGGTGACCCATGCCTGTCCCGTCGCGATGTTGCCCAGCTTCGCGCCCGGGTGCTCGGTCTCGGCCGCGGCCGGCACGACCCAGGAGACGCTCGGGAGCTCGCCGGCCGCTGCGGCCTCGAAGTACTCATCATGCGGTGCGACCTTGTCCAACTGGTCGGTGGCGTGCACGGTCTGGAAGCCCGGCAACGGGTTGAAGAGCGGGTTCGTCTGGGTCCTGGTGCGGGCCGATGGGCATGGCGGCACGAGGCAGCTGTCGCGCCCCACGAAGTAGCGCCAGTCGATATCGCCCTGATCGAGCAGCCATGTGATGTCGGCCCACGCGTAGGGAGGCACCGCGTCCTCCTTGTCGTTCGACCACCGAGCCGGCCGGTCCAGCTCGCTCTCACATGTGTTCACGTCCGTCCGGTCCGAGCACAGCGCCGACCAGGCCGAGACCAGGTAGAGGTGGGCGGGCAGCGTCCACGAGTCGCTCGGGGCGAACATGCGGTCCTGCAGCTGGTACTGCTCCGCGTATGCCCAGTAGTTCGGGATCTCCTGGTCGGTGTGGTAACCCATGACGTCCGGCGTGCCCCCAGGTCCCAGCTCGGAGAACCGGCACTTCTTCTGGACGGGCTTCCTGATGCAGCCCGCCCCCCCCAGGGTGCGGAAGCTGTTGACGAAGCCGTCCATGCGTCCACCGTTCACGTCCATCTCCGAAGCCGCCTGGTTGTGCGGGCCTCCCAAGTCGTAGAACCCGGTGTCGTGATACGGCACGCGGCAGGCACCGCCGACATCGGGGTCTGGGGCACACACGTCGAAGCCGCCGTCGGCATCGGTGGGGATACCGTCGGCACCGGGGAACGTGCCGAAGTAATGATCGAACGATCGGTTCTCCTGCACGATGAACACGAAGTGGTCGATGTTCTCGATGCCGGCCGCGGGGTCGATGTAGCTCGACACGTCGCCGACGTCGCCCGGGACGGACGCCGTGCTGGTGGGCGAGCTAGTCGTCGCCGTGATCTTGGCGGGCGGGGCGGCGTCGGAGGTGGTGCAGGCCGCCGCCAGGGCGGCCATCGCCGCGAGCAGCGCGATCCCCACGGACAGGCTCGGGCGAGGGAGGCTCATCGGCTGGCTACGGTACCGGCCGCATCGGGCGGCCGTCATCCGTTCGGGGCCAAGGCACCCCAGTCGCCACACGACTACCATGACCCGCGTGGAAACCACCGACGAGATCACCGAGCACATCCCCGTCACCCTGATCCCCGGCGACGGGATCGGGCCCGAATGCGTCGAGGCGGCATGCCGCATCATCGAAGCGGCCGGCGCCCCCGTCGAGTGGCAACCGGCGCAGGCGGGTGCGGAGGTCTTCACACAGGGCATCGCCTCGGGGGTGCCGCAGGAGACGATGGATTCCATCGCGAGCACGCGCGTGGCCCTGAAGGGCCCCTTGGAAACCCCGGTCGGGTTCGGGGAGAAGAGCGCGAACGTCACGTTGCGCAAGCTGTTCGAGACCTACGCCAACGTCCGGCCGGTGCGCGAGATGCCGGGCGTCACCACCCCCTATTCCGGTCGTGGCATCGACCTGGTGATGGTGCGCGAGAACGTTGAGGACCTCTACGCCGGGATCGAGTACATGCAGACGCCGGGCGTCGCCCAGGCGCTGAAGCTGATCAGCGTCAAGGGCTCGGAGAAGATCGCGCGGTTCGCATTCGAGTACGCGCGCAGCGAGGGCCGCACCCAGGTGGCGTGCGCCACCAAGGCCAACATCATGAAGTTCTCCGAGGGCACGATGAAGCGGGTGTTCGAGCGCGTGGCGCCCGACTACCCCGAGCTCGAGTCCTGGCACGTCATCGTGGACAACGCCGCGCACCAGCTGGTGAAGAAGCCCGAACAGTTCGACGTGATCGTCACCACCAACATGAACGGCGACATCCTGTCGGACCTGACGAGCGCGCTGATCGGCGGGCTGGGGTTCGCGCCCAGCGCCAACATCGGCAACGAGGTGGCCATCTTCGAGGCCGTGCACGGCTCGGCCCCGAAGTACGCGGGCAAGAACGTCATCAACCCCACCGCCGTGATCCTGTCCAGCGTGCTGATGCTGCGCTACCTGGGCCTGTTCGACCAGGCGGCAGCGATCGAGCACGCGGTGTTCGTGACGCTGGAATCGGGCGTGCTCACCGGCGACGTGGTCGGCTACGACGCCGGCGCGTCCACGACGGACTACACCGACGCCATCATCGCCAATCTGGGCACGCGTACCGACGCGTGGACCATCCGCGAGCCCAAGCCGTTGCAGCTGCCGGTGCTGGCCTCCGATCCCGACTACGTGAAGGTGAGCGAACGCGCCGTCGTGGGCCTCGACGTCTTCGTGGAATCGCCGCTCAGCGCCGAGGAACTGGGTGCCTCGCTCACCGAGCTCGCGATCGGCACCCGTTTGGACCTGAAGATGATCTCCAGCCGCGGCACCAAGGTCTATCCGCCCACCGGCACCATCACCGACACGCTCGACCACTGGCGATGCCGGTTCATCATCCGGGAGGACCCGGGCGACCTGTGGGACGAGGACGTGCACCAGCTGCTGGCGCGCATCAGCAGGCGTCACACCTGGATGCACATCGAGAAGCTCCAGGAGTTCGACGGCGAGCTGGGCTTCACCCGCGACCAGGGCGAGAACTGAGCGGCACGGACGGCGGTTCGGGGCCGGGGGTCACGCTCCGTGCGATGAGCGACCAGGAGTTCGACGCCTACGCCGAGCATTCGACCGATCGGTACGCCGCCGAGGTGGCGAGGAACACCCTCATCAGCGACGACGCCGCGCGAGCGCAGGCGGAGCGTTCGACCGCTCAGGAACTGCCGGAAGGGATGCACACGCCCGGCCATCGCCTCGCGATCGTGGAGGATGCCGCCGGCCATCGCGTGGGCCACATGTGGCTGGCTCACAAGCCCGAGACCGACCGGCTGTACATCTTCGACATCGAGATCGACGAAGCTGCGCGAGGCAAGGGGTACGGCCGGCGGTGCATGGAGCTGATCGTGGACGAAGCCCGTGCCGTGGGCGTGTCCCGCATCGAGCTCAACGTCTTCGCGGACAACCCGGTGGCACGGCATCTCTACGAGACGGAGGGGTACGTGGAGATGAGCCGGCAGATGGTCAAGCTACTTGACTAACGACCCGCGACGCGGGCGCCGCGTCACCGGCCCTTGCGGACCGGACGACGCGGCGTGGAGGCGTCCTGGTGACCGGGCTCACCGTGGCTCTCGGACAGACGGCGGGTCGACTCCGCGGAGCGGCGCAGCGTCCGCTCGCGGTGGCGCGACACCAGTTCGTATCCGATCGGGTTCATCATCGTGGCCTCCTTCCGAGCGGTCGATGACTTGTTTCACCGATTGCTACAACGTTTCAAGGCGCACGATACCCCCTTGTGTTCCCACCTGGTAGCGATTAAGCTAACCCGAAATCATGACCATCTCGATCCGGCTCTCGGGTGAGGAACTGGCGGAGACGCGATTCGCGTTCTCCCCCATCTGGGAGCTGGGCATGAGCTTGTACAAGCCCATGCGCGACCCGTCCAAGCACGCACTGCACCTGCCGTGGGTGCAGGAGACACGAGCGGCGATCGAGGGTCACGACCTGGCGCTCCTGTTCGCGGTGACACCGCCGGCCGATCTGCCCGGTGACGTGCACGCCTACATCCCGGACTTCCTCACTCCCCCGCCCGCCACGCCGTTCCCCGAGTTCGAAGAAGAGCTGGAGACGGTGGCCTCCACGCCGCTCGACGCCGTTCGGGTGGACGTCGAGCACATGCGCGACTCACTCGATGGCTACCCCGTCGGCGACCTCACGCAGCAGATGATCGACGACCCCGGCCGCATGCTCCCCCGGCTCGTCGACCAGATGCGCGAGTACTGGAAGCTGGCGATCGAACCGCACTGGCCGCGCATCCGGGCCCTGCACGAGGCCGACGTCACGTATCGAGCTCGCCAACTGGCCCTGGGCGGGGCCGAGCAACTGTTCTCCGACCTGCATCCCATGATCGAGTGGCGTGACGGCGAGCTGCTCATCGACAAGATCTATGACGCGACCATCGACCCCGCCGGCAAGGGCCTGCTGCTGATCCCCGGCGTCTTCGACTGGCCCGGCATCGCGATCCTGCTGGAGGCCGAGCAGCCCACGCTCTCCTATTCCCCCCGCGGCATCGCCACCCTGTGGGAGAACGACCCCCCCGAGCGCACCGGCGCCATGGACGACCTGATCGGCGGCACCCGGGCCGACATCCTGCGCGTGCTGGAGATCCCCATGACCACGAGCGAGCTCGCCCGCCGGCTGCACCTCACGCCCGCCGCCGTCTCACAACAGCTGGGCGTGCTCCGCCGAGCCGGCGTCGTGGAAGCCCGACGCCAGGGCCGTGAGGTCTACTCCGAGCTCACGCCCGACGGCAGGAAGCTTCTGGACTTGCTGGGGTAGATTGCCCCCTCAGGCTCGAACCTGCCGTGTTCCGTTCGGCCTCGGAGGGTGACGTGACTCGACGTTCAGGATCGATCGCGGTCGCGCTCGTCGTCACGCTCGCCCTCCTCGCTGAGGGAGGGGCGATCGCCGCCGACCGCTCGGCTTCACGAGATCGTGCGGCCGCCGTGCGCGACCGCGCCACCGACACCCCGACCCGGCCATGTGGCGTCGGGAACGACGCCCGGTGCGGACGCGTCCGGGTTCCGCTGGATCACACGGATCCGCAGGGCGAGACGATCCGCATCGCCTACCGGCGCTACCCGCGCACCGATCGATCGCAGCCGTCGTTGGGCACGATCGTGGCGATCCAGGGCGGGCCGGGGTACTCCACGATCAACGGCGACTTCTACTATCACCAGCTCTACCGGCCGCTGCTTCGTCGGCGGAGCCTGCTGCTGGTGGACCTGCGAGGGACCGGCGCGTCGGGCGCGATCGAATGTCGTCCGCTGCAGACGATGTCTCCCGCCCGGCGGAAGGCGTGGATCGCCGCGGTGGGCAGGTGCGGGCGTTCGCTCGGCTCGGCCTCATCGTTGTACACGACCGCCCAGGCCGCCGACGATCTGGTGCTGGTGCTGGACGAGCTGGGCATCGGCGACATCGATCTGTACGGCGATTCCTACGGGACCTATCTCGCGCAGTCGTTCGCGACCCGGCACCCGGGCCGGCTCCGGTCGCTGGTGCTGGACTCGGCCTATCCGGCGGAAGGTCAGGACCCATGGGCGATGGACTGGCACGACGGCATCCTGGCGTCGATGCGGCGGGTCTGTGCCCGCGACGTGTCGTGTGCGGCGCTGCCTGGCGGTCCCATCGCGCGGCTCCGGCGACTCAACGACATCGTGACCGATGCGCCGATCGTCGACCGGGCTCCGGACGGGGCGGGCGAGATCGGCCGGGCGGTGATCGACCCGGACCGCTTGATCTCGCTGGCCTCGGGCGCCGGCTACTCCACCACCGCCTACCGGGAGTTCGATGCCGCCGTGCGCGCCGCGTTGCCGCCCACGTCGGACCCTCGGGCGCTGCTGCGGCGCGTCCGCGAGGCCGACGCCACGAGCGGAGGCGGCGACGCGTCCTCGTTCTCCTACGGGCTCTACTACGCCACCGTCTGCACGGACTACCCGCAGCTCTACGACATGGACGCCCCGCCGCGCCAGCGGCGAGCCGAGTACGAGGCGAGGCTCGCCGATCTGGAGCAGAACGACCCTGGCGCCTTCACCCCTTGGTCGGTGGCGCAGTGGACCGGCTCGTTCACGCAGGACTACGACTCGTGCCTGCGCTGGCCGGTGCCGGACGCGCCGGCCGATCCCCCGGTGGATCCGGGCGCCACCTATCCCAACGTGCCCACCCTGGTATTGGCTGGCGACCTGGATTCGGTGACGACGCCCAACGATGCACAGGCGGTCGCGGCCGCGTTCCCGGACTCCACGTACCTGGAGGCGCCGAACCGGGTGCACATCACCGCGCTCGCCGATGACCCTCGATGCGTGTCGACGATCGTGCAACGCTTCACGCGCTCGCTCGGCGCGGGCGACACGTCCTGCATCGCCGGCTACGCCCCGATCCGAGCGGTGGACGAGTTCGCTCGCCGCGTGCGTGACCTCGATGGGTCGGCACGGACGCGAACCGCGGTCGCGGCGGCCAACACCGTGGCCGACGTCGCCGCCCGCTGGTGGGAGATGTGGGCCTACACCGACTCCGGTCTGCGCGGCGGATCGTTCTCCACGTGGGGCTGGAATCAGGTCGGCTGGAACCTTGACCGGGTGCGCTGGGTCAAGGACCTGTGGGTCAGCGGCCGTGCGTCCTGGTCGCGCCGCACCGGCGACGTCACCGCCGACGTGCGGGTGGGCGGCGACGGCAGCATCCCGGGACATCTCCGGATGACCTGGAACGATATGGACGCCGACGCTCGGATGATCGTCCGCGGCCGGCTGGGGGGCGAACAGGTGCGGTTCGACCTTCCGGCGCCGTAGCCATGCGCCACCACACACCGGAGCCCGCGTCCGACGGCGGACCGAGCCTGGCCGACCAGGTGAGCAGGCTCTACGAGCTGATCGCCGGGTTCCACGCCACCCACCTGCTCGAGATCGCCCGGGAACTCGGCGTGTGGGAGGCACTGACGCAACGCCCCGGGCTCTCGTCGGACGAGCTCTCGCGGCAGCTCGGTACCGACCCATTCCGGACCGACGTGCTCTGCAGGACAGCGTTCTCCTTCGGGCTGCTGGTCCGCGACGGGGACGGGTGGCTCATGGGCCCGCATCTGGATGAGATCCTGGGCAACCCCGCGTCGAGCTTCTACCTGGGCCGCGCGGCCAGGATCCACATGATGGTGGGCAAGGACTATCGGGACTACGTGGATCTGTTCCGAACGGGACGCACGAAGCCCTACCAAGACCATGGTCCCGAGTTCATGGAGGAGATCGCGCAGGGGCTCGGGTCCCTCCCACGCATCTTCCTCGATCATGCGGTGCCGCAGCTTCCCCGCCTCAAGGCGTCGCTGAGCGAGGGCGCCCGCGTGCTGGACGTAGGGTGTGGAGGAGGCTGGGCGATCGTGCAGATCGCCGAGCGGTTCCCCCAGGTGCGATGCGTCGGGATCGACCTCGAAGCTCATTCGGTCGACCTGGCCCGGCGACTGATCGAGGAACGAGGACTGCAGGATCGATGCGAGGCACGCCTCGAAAGTGTCGACCGGCTGGGTGAGGACGGTGCCTACGACCTGGTCACGAGCTTCCTGGTCGTCCACGAGATCGCCCCCGCGCTGAAGGCCTCCGCGTTCGCAGCGGTGGCCCGGGCGCTGAGACCGGGTGGATGCTTCCTCATCTTCGACGAGGCCTACCCCGAGACCGACGAGGCGCTGATGACCATGCCGACACGCTTCGCCGCCCTGGCGCAGTGGTACGAGGTCACGTGGGGCAACGTGGTGAACACGCGGTCCGAGCTCCACGCGCTCTGTCGGGATGCCGGCCTCGACGTCGTGGAGGAGACCGGCTTCTCCCGCTTCCACATCCTCGTCGCAGCGAAGTCGTAGCCCGTTCAGGGGGCGCGAGCGCTCCCGAGAGCGTCGACGACACGGTCGATCTGCGCCTCCGTGAGGTTGTTGTGGAAGGGCAAGGCAAGCGTTCGGCGGGCGATGTCCTCCGTCACCGGGAGCATCCCCTCGCGCGTGCCGAAGCGCTCCCGGATGTAGGGCTGCAAGTGCAGCGGCGGGAAGTAGGCCCGGCTGGGGATGCCGTGCGAGGAGAGCGACTCGACGAGTGCTTCCCGGTCGACCCCGCGATCCAGTGTGATGACGTAGACGAACCAGCTCATCGTGACGTGCGGCGCGACCACGGGGGGGCGCAGCCAATCGAAGACGGCCAGCCGCTCGGTGTAGCGACCGGCCACCTCGGCACGCTTCGCGAGGAACGTCTCCAGCCGACGGATCTGCGAGAGCCCGAGTGCGGCCGACAGCTCGTCCATGCGGTAGTTGAACCCGAGCCGTTCGTGGTGCAGCCACGTGCCCATCTCACCGCGTCCCTGGTTGCGCAGGCTTCGGCAGAGGGCGGCCAGCGCTGCGTCGTCGGTCACGATCATGCCGCCCTCCCCCGTGGTCATCTGCTTGTTGGGGTAGAACGCGAAACACCCCGCGGCTCCGAAGCTGCCGAGCGGCCGGCCCTGGTACGTGGCTCCGATCGCTTCGCAGCAGTCGTCGATCACGGCCAGCCCGTCGACGGCGGGGACGATGGTGTCCCAATCGGCGGGCTGGCCGAAGACGTCGACCACCATGGCGGCCCTGGTCCTGGCCGTTCGCCGACTCGTCAGCTCGGTGGGATCCACGTTGAAGGTCTCCGGCTGGATGTCGACGAAGACCGGAACCGCTCCCTCGTAGATGAACGCGTTGGCGCTCGCCGCGAAGGTGAACGACGGCACCAGGACCTCGTCACCCTCGCCGATGCCGAGGGCCCGGACGATGAGGTGGAGCCCAGCGGTCCCGGAGCTGACCGCCACACCGTGGGCGACCCCGGCGGTGGCGGCCGCATGGCGCTCGAACTCCTCGGCCATCGGGCCGAGGCCGAGGACGCCCGAGCGGAGCGCCTCGACAACCGCCGACTCGTCGCTTCCGTCGAGGTCAGGTGCCGACATCGGGATGCCATCGCTCACGATCCCTCCTGAGCGCCCTGGTTCGTCGACGCTAGACACTGCTGGAAGAGGAGGGGGTCGAAGGGAGGGCCGTCGCGACCAGCCTCCACCCGACGACACTGATACTCGCAACTCGCCGGACTCAGTGCTCGCGTACCGACGGAGAAGGGGACGACGCGGGGAGTGAGCGATCCCTTGTGGCTGACAGAGCAGTCGCGCAGGACGAATGCCTTCTTCCCAGCTCCGGGCGCCCAGCTCATGATCTTCTCCCTAAGCGTGATCGTTTGCCCTCCACCGTAGAACTGGCGGAGCGTAGAGGGTTGGCAAGGTGGGCGCTCGCATTCTTGGTAGCAGAACTGCCTGTCCGCAGAAACCAGATGAGCAACGGACTCACAAGTCGTCCCACTCGGCCAACTACCGCCGGCCGCGACATCCCTAGCATGCGAGAAAACTCTGGGCGGCCCAGAGAGTGCATTCTCGCGACCGGGCGAGGAAACCAAGCGCCTGTCTTTCCCGGTCCAATTGGCGGACACGACCTCAACTTGGCATGGTGTCATGAACCGGAGAATACTGCGCGTCCCTCTGAGGTAGATGCTCGGGATTCTCGGGTAGTGTCATGCCATGGCGAGCGATACTGGTGGGACGATCAGGGTCGTCGACATCAGTGGGTTACCAGCTGGCACGGGTGCTGGTCGCGTCGTGACCTTTGCGTCCGCACGCACGATCCCCCGTGGCCAGCCCATCTTCGTCGAACAGCCCTCTACGGTTCCTCCGTCCAATCTCTGCATGGCGCACGGGGGAAGCGCAAGGCTCGACAAGCCCAGACCGGACCACTTCTTGAACCTAAGACCTCACCGGTGCTCAGCCGCTGACAATGGTCGGTCGCTGCGTGCGGTGAGGGAACCGATCCGAGCCGGCCGGACTCAGGACTTCGCACGCCGAGACAGACCTTCGTGGCAGGGTATGAAGCTCGGGGTTCACCCTTGACGTGTTCCCCCCCATCTCGTTTCAGATCTGCACATCGGTGCAGTTCTGGGAATCGACGGAACAAACGCCACGCATCAGTGCCCCCCACCGCCCCTTGAGACGTCGACCCTCTCTACTCAATGAGCCCGCTCAAAGGCGTTGACAAGAGTGCAACGTATCCAGTCTTGGCTCAGCCTGCGCATCGGGGCAACTGAGTCATCGCAGACGACGCAGCCTATTCGTGCGCGCGTGGCAGGTGGTGTTTCCTGGACGTTGGCTGGCGCGGTGCTTGGAAGGATCGTAAGCCTGGCTGGCGCGATCGTCGCGACGAGGATGCTGTCGGCGAACGCGTTCGGCCAGCTCAGCGCGGTGCAAGCGGTGGTGACAACCTGCGGAGGCGTCGCCGGCCTAGGCCTCGGCGTCGCCGTGACGAAGCGTATCGCCGAATTCCGAGCGAAGGACCCGGACCGCGTTTGGGACTATGCGAACCTAGCCACCAAGATCACCCTGGCAAGCGGCGCCTTCGTGACCGGCGCAGTGCTAGTCGGTCGGGAATGGCTCGCGGCGGATTGGCTGCATGAACCCTCGTTGGCGACTTCCATCGCGCTGGCGTCAGGGTTCGCATTGACGTCCGCCTTATTCGCTGTGCAGATCGGGATCTTGACCGGCTTCGAGGCGTTCAAAGAGTCGGCAATCGTGAACAGCGTTCGGAGCGTCCTCACGGCGATCCTACTGGTGGCAGGCATCGGCATCGGAGGACTCAACGGTGGTCTGCTCGGCTTCTTGGCGGGCGAAGCCATCGCCACGATCTGGGCGGTGATAAAGGTGTCTACCCTTGCGGGCAATGATGCCCATCCGATACTTGGTCGAGGGCGCGTCGCTCAGGGCACATGGCGATCGCTGCGCACGATCGCGGTCCCAGCTTTGGCCGCGAGCACCGCCATCCTGCTCTCCCTCCTCATCGGGCAGCGGATGCTGACGGAGCTGCCGAATGGATTCGTCGCTGTGGCTCAGTTCAGCGTCGCTTATCGCTGGAGCCTCGTGGTTCTGTTCATCCCCGCGGCGCTCGCTCCGGTCATGCTCCCACTCCTGTCGAACCTCGCTGGTGCCGGACAACGACGTGCCTTCCGACGACTGCTTCGCGGCAACCTCCTGGCTCTTTCGATGATCACTGCGGTTCCTGCCGTCATCATGATCCTCGCCAGACAACCGATCCTGGGATTGAGCGGCGCGGACTATCAGTCGGACCCTTGGCCGTTCGTCCTTTTGCTCGCCGCCACGATTCCGGTCGCTTGGAACACCATTCTGAGCCAAGCCGCACTGGCCCTCGAGGCGATATCGGCATGGCTCATCAGCGACCTCGTACTCGCCGTCGCGCTGCTGGCGAGCGCATGGTGGCTGGTCCCCCGCCATGGCGCTGCAGGGCTCGCGGTTGCGTACCTGCTGGGGTACGCGGCCACTTGCGTGGTGCTGACGCTTCCGGTCCGTTCACGCGCGCGCGCATTGGGGTCGGGCGCGTGAACATCGGCATCGTCGGAGGCATCTTCGGCAGCTCGGCGGAGTATCGACGTCGAGTCCTGTGGACTCCCGAGACGATCCTCGTCGACGGCCTGCGGCAACGCGGACACACCGTCCGTGCCCTGAGCCATGCGGAAAGCTTCGATCTCGGCGACTTCGACATCGTCCACGTGCACCATCTGTCGTGGGGAGCGATGCGGGCAAGCACCGGCCGATCCTCGACCCCGTTCGTCTTCACGGTCCATGGAGCCTCGTCGGCACATCCTCACGCTCAACGATTCGTGATGGCCCGAGCCGACGGGATCATCACGATCTGGCCACAGGAGTCAGAGCTGCTTTCTCACACGTACCGCGTGGCGGGCGCGGAGATCCATCTGATCCCGAATGGAGTCAACGCGGACGCCTTCCCGTTCCATCCGCCAGGGCATCGTCGCGAACACGCCTGGCGGCTCCTGTTCGTGGGGCAGCTGATCCGCCTGAAAGGGATCGATCTCTTGCTCGATGCGGTCGCGGAGCTGCGTCACCGTCGAGAGATCGACTCGATCTCACCTATCAGGATCCAACGGAGGAAAACCGATGGCGACATCGTAGCCGGGAGCTTGGTCTGGAAGATGTCGTTCGATTCGTCGGTCCCACTCCACAAGCTGCATTGAGCGCACGGTATCTCGCGGCCGATATCGTCGTGTTGCCCAGTCGCAGTGAGGCGCTCCCGAGCGTGCTCACCGAAGCGATGTTGAGCGGATGCTATGCCGTCGCCACCGACGTCGGGGGCGTGCGCAACCAGCTGGGCGAGTTCGGGGTCGTCGTCGACGACGCCACACCTCAGGCCATCGCCGACGGCATCGAGCGGGCGATGGATACGTTCGAGGAGCACCGTCGGCGAGCAGAGGCCATGCGACGCTACGCACAGGATCGGTTCTCGTCTCAAGCGATGGTGACCGGGCACGAGGCGCTGTACACAAGCCTGGTCGATCAGGGGAAGCGTCCGCGTCGAGCGCAAGGGACACGCGGGGTCGGTACCACGCTGGCGCGATGGTCACTAGCCCTGAGCAGGCGATCGTGATCTACGTCGGACGCGCTAAGCGTTGCTCCGCCTAAACTGACAAGCCACGCCAGATGGCCGGTCTCGATGCCTCGAAAGGAACGCCTCCTGAGGATCGTGCATGTGTGCGTCGCAGGAACCCAGCCGATGTTGTCGCCCTTCGGTGGGGCGATCCAGCGCCGGATCCTGGAGTTGTCCAAGGTACAGGCGCGACGGGGGCACGATGTCACGGCGTTCTCCGTCGGCCCGGTCACCGGCCTCAGGCGCGTCGACGGGGTTTCAGTCCGCTTCGTCCGATGCGTCTCGCCGATGCCGTGGCGGCACGCGGAGTATCTCGGGCGCGTCGGCGCGGCACTGCACGATGGGCCGAGACCCGACGTCCTCAATCTCCACAGTCAACCGGAAGGTGTCGTGCTCGCGAAGACCCTGCATTGTCCGGCCATGCTGTTCTACGACGAGTATCGCTTCCGCCGGATCGGCGGGACAGGCTGGCGTCACCGAGGGTACCGACGGTTGCTTCGATCCTTCGACCGATTGCTCCCGTGCTCGGAGATTGCTTGGAGCGATCGCTCGAGTATTGGGACCTGGACGCCGCTGGGACGACCGTCCAATACAACGGCGTGAACACGGAACAGTTCAAACCCGACCGTGCTGGTGGGCGGGCGCAGCGAGCGCGGATCGGCGTCGAAGGACCTGTGGTCCTCTACGTCGGGCGGGTGAATCAGCAGAAGGGCACCGACCTGCTCATCGAGAGCATCTCTCGCCTCCGGCAACGGGGTGGCGAGGCCACGCTCGTCGTCGCCGGGCCGATCGCTGAGTTCGGAGGGACGAGCACCCCGAGTGAGACAGCAACATGGGCCCATCGGATCTCGGCGGTCGGTGGTGTGTACATGGGTGCTGTCGCCGAAGAGGATCTCGCCGCCGTGTACGCCATGGCCGATGTGTTCGTGATGCCGACGAGAGCCCATGAGATGTTCGGGATGGCGGCCGTCGAAGCTCAAGCGTGTGGCGTCCCCGTCGTTGCCAGCGACCACGGCGGGCTTCGCGAGACGGTTCCCGAAGCCTGCGGTGGACGTTTCGAGGTCGGAAACGCGGACGCGTTGGTCTCGACGATGCAGGGATTGCTAGAGAGCGAAGACCTGCGGAGACGATGTGCTGAGGCGGCGATCGCGAACGCGGCCCGCTGGATTGGGAACGCGTCACATCTGATCTGCACCAGACGTATCCCGCGGCAGGCATCGATGCCTGATCAGCACCTCAGCATCGCGATGCCGGTCCGGGATTGCGGATCGACGGTGAGCGCCGCGATCCGCTCTATCGTCGGTCAGACTGTTGAGGACTGGGACCTCATGGTCATCGACGACGGTTCTACGGACGATACGCTCGAGCGCACGAGGAGCTTCGAAGACGATCGGTTCCGGATTCACTCGGACGGCCGCTCGCTGGGTCTGGCGGCTCGACTGAACCAGGCGATCGACTCTACTGGCGACTACTTCGCCAGGATGGACGGAGATGACATCGCGTACCCGAGCGGTTGGAACGCCAGGTCGCCGTCCTCGACGACGCTCCCGAGATCGACCTCGTGGGTTCTCAGATGCTCGTATTCGGCAACGGAGGAATGGCCAAAGGCGATCGTCCTTGCCCGGTGAACCACGAGGGGATCTGCGCACGTCCTCGCTCAGGTTTCGCCGCGCCCACCCACGTGGTGCGGCCGACGCAAGTGGTTCGAGGAGCGCCGTTACGATGTTTCCGCAGTGAGATGCGAGGATTACGATCTCCTCCTTCGGAGCTACCGAGGGAGTCGATTCGCGAACGTTCCAGAGGTCCTCCTCGGGTACCGTGAGGAGCGGATTGACCTCCGCAAGATGTTGTCTTCCGATACCACCTCGTGGGAAGCGTGGCCCGTCATGCGGGGCGACGTGGCGATGCATTGATGTGCGTGGTCGAGCAAACTGCAAAGGGCCTCACGGATTCGGCGGCTGTTGTCTTGGGGGCAGAGTCCCTGATGCTGCGGCACCGTCATCGACCGCTGTCGGCGGACACGCTCGCGCGATGGAGAGAGGTTTGGAGGACGATCGGTGAAGGATGAAGACCTTCGGCGGTCTCGAGGCCAGGATCGATCGATGCATGGCCACGACGCCCGGTCTGGCCCATGGCGATAACGGGCCCTCACGCTCTTCCTGTTCACACCTCCGGCCCACGATTTCCCTGCTGCCGCTGCGGCCATCGTGACCTTCGGCTGTGTTTCGCTCTGGGTCTCCGCATGGCGCCCACCTGGTGGAAGACTCTTGTCCCCGTTGGGCTGGGCGATGTTCTACTTCGCCACCTCCTAGTCGTCTGCCCGCTCTTGATGGCCTTCACCGGTCCATTCCTCTCAGTTCTCAAGACCCTCCCCCCGGACGGCACGATCAACGTTGCGCTGGTGGTGATGTCGGTGGCTTGCGTGTCATTCGCCGTCGGCTACCATTTGGTCGCGCGTCGACGGCCATTCACCCCCCGATCTTCTGCGCGGATGAAGACGTGGGGTCCCATCCCGATTTGGCTTGTCTTCCTCTACCTCGGTGTGGGGGCGGTTGGTATGGCTCTCGCATTCCGCAGTATCGGCCAATTCGTGAGCTACTTCACCTCGCCGGAGCTGGCGAGCCAGGAGGCACTGGCTCCCACGCAGAAGGCCGTCGGATCGCCGCCACCATGCTCCGGCCCTTTTTGGGGATGGGCATGATCATGGTTTGGGCCCGCCGGCTCACCGCGCGCCAGGGCCGCGCCGCTTTAGTGACTCCCTCGCCACTGCGACGCTCCTCATCCTTGCGCTGAGCGTGTACGGGACTTTCTTACAATCGCGCCTCGTACGCTGTGCCTGCCGTCACGATCCTTGCTGTCTATTCGAGGCGCATGATCCGGATCCGGATTCTTGGTTTGATCGCCTTGGCCGCAGTCGCAATCGTGGCGCTGGGTGCGATGGGGTTCTGGAACCAGCGGTCTCACGTCCGGACAACTCTTGAGCCGACAAGGCCTGGAGTCGGTCGCGAAACCTTGACCTGAACCAACAGATACAGGCGTATGGCAACGGGCCGCAGTTCCTAGGCTTCCTCCTCCACAACAGCGAGGACCTCGCACCCCAGTCGGGCCACACAACGTTGTCAGCGGCGCTGACGCCGATCCCGGTGTTCGGAGAATCGTTCCGTCTGTCGAGCGGGGCGCACATATACAACCATGGATCTACGGGACGTTGGTGAACGACTCCTTCGCAGGGAGTAGGTCGTCCCCTTCGCCGGAGAACTGTGGATCGACCTGAGGATCGCTGGGGTGATCGTTGGGTTCGTGTCGTCGGCGCACTGATCGGCGCGCTGCGAGACGATTCGACCGCGCAGAGACGGCCCTAAAATCTACGTGATGCAATTCACAGCGATGTGGGTCTCGTTCCTGATCATCGGCAGCGTCGAGGTCGTCAGTTAGTTTCCTGTATTTCTTCTGGCCCATCTACGTTCTCGCTAGCTACCAATGGCTACGACAACTTGTTCATCGATCGGATGGGTCGATGCCTTTGCCGCAGCCGTCCATGGGTGCCTGGACATAGGCTGAGCGTTCGATGCCCAGACTGCTTGTCGTCAGCACCATCGCCGAAACCTTGGAGGGATTCTTCCTACCTCATGCGGACCACTTCCATCGACGCGGGTGGATCGTCGATGCTGCCGCCTCCAGTTTGACTACGAATCGGAGGTGCCTCCAGGCATACGATCGAGTCTTCGATGTTCCGTGGAGCCGGGACCCTCGTGATTTGCGATCCCAGCTGCATGGCCTGGTGGCGGTCCGTCGATTGCTGGAGCGTCGTCGGTACGACATCGTCCACATGCACACGCCGGTGGCGTCGCTGCTCACCAGGATGGCCATTGCCAGTCTCGGCCGCCGTTCGACCCAAGGTCGTGTACACGGCACACGGCTTGATTTCCATCCGCAGGGATCGGTTGCGTCCAACTTCGTGTACGCCGGGCTCGAACGCCTCGCTGGAAAATGGACCGACCGTCTGGTCGTGATCAACAATGAGGATCTGCGATCGGCCCGTTGCGATCGATCGTACCGCCCGGCAAGATGGTGCTCATCCCCGGTGTCGGGATCGACCTCCATGCCTACCAGCCTTCGGGAGATTCGGGGCTTCGAGCCAGCGTCAGATCTGAGCTGGGAATTCCAGTCGATGCACCCTTCCTGCTCATAGTGGCCGGGATCGATGAGGAGAAGCGGCATAGCGACGTCATCTCCGCGCTCACCTTGATGCAGCACCAGGAATGCCCACCTGGGATTGGCGGGAGACGGCCCTCGCGAGGCGGACATGCGGCTCCTAGGTAGAGAACTGTCTTTGACAGATCGCCTGCATTTCCTGGGCACCGCCGGGACATCCCTCGCCTCATGAACGCCGCTGATGTACTTTTGCTGCCATCCTCGCGAGAAGGGTTGCCTCGGAGTATCCTCGAGGCGCAGGCGGTCGGGCTTCCGGTCCTGGGTGCGGACGTCCGCGGCATACGTGACTTGCTCGATGAGGATCGAGGGCTGCTCTACCCAGTTGGGAATGTGGTCGGGTTGGCGGAATCGCTTGACCGAATCCTGTTGGAGCCAGACGATGCTCGAAGACGAGCTGCGAAGGCAAGGTCGACGCTCGGACGCTACGGTCTGGAGGTCATCCTTCAGGCCCACGAGCAACTCTATCTGGACGTTCTCAATTCCAGGGGGAACCTGAGAACGCCTGTGCCTAGGTACCTTAGGGCACTATTCATGCTCGTATTCATGCTTTCCTTTCCCGTCTTCCCTAGGCCGAACGGGGTAGGACGATGTAGTGTACGAACTGTCGGAAGGTGAACGAGGGCGCCATGAGGATGGGCTCAGGGCTCGGGCCCACTCCCACGTGATGCTTTCGGAAGCGATTGCCGTGATGGCTCCCTAGACCGACCCAAGTGCCCGATAACCCCGACCCTGGTCGAGAGCGGGGTCCGACCAACTGAGCGACGGATCGTTGAGGAAGAGGAACACCGGCCCCCCATGAGCGTCCCCACGATCGGCCTTGAAGGATGGAGCAGGCTACGGCTGAAGGTTGCGGCGGACGTCGCAATCTGGACGGTCGCAGCCTTGTTGGCCTTCCCTCTGCGGATCCCCAACCGCTGGATGGACCTTGCTTCGCTCGTCATCCTCTACGCCCTGGCGGGGATCCCGATCAAGGTCGCGACGTGCTGGGCTTCGGACTCCAGCGCCAGGTCTGGCGCCGGGTCACTGTGGAGGTCTACAGCGGACGTGGCCGCCATCATCGCCGGCACCTTCGTGCTGTTCTCGATCGGCCTGGTCTGGTCCACTCAGTTGCTCGGCTTCCCGCGCACGGTCCCGCTGATCGAGGGTGCGCTGGGCCTGTTGGGATTGGCGGCCATCCGCGTCGTCACGCGGATGCGTGCCGAGGGGAGATGGCGACACCGCGGGACGACCGCGGGGAAGGTTCCCCACAGGGTACTTCTGGTGGGGGCGGGCAGTGCAGGGACGCAAGTCGGCCGTGAGATACGCCGACGTCCCGAGTCGGCCATGGAGCTGGTGGGGTTCTTGGACGATGACCCGGCGACGACGGGGTTGACGATCGCCTCGACGCGGATCCTGGGCGGCGTAGAGGACCTGCCCAAGGTAGTGCGGGAATGCGAGGTTGACGAGGTCTTGATCACGATGCCCGCCGCCGGCGGCGAAGCCACACGCAGAGTGGTGGAGCTCGCGCGAGAAACCCACGTGGCCTACCGGATCTTGCCGGGGATCAACCAGGTGCTCTCAGGCGACGCCCAGCTGGCCGGAGTACGCGCTGTGCAGGTCGAGGATTTGCTGCGGCGGAAGCCCGTGGAGCTAGACCTGCCCGCCTCTTACATAGATTGCCAGACAGTGCTGGTCACCGGTGCCGGCGGCTCGATCGGCTCCGAGCTGGTACGGCAGCTGGCACACCTCGGCTCCAGCGAGTGGTGCTCCTCGATCACGACGAGAACGCACTGTTCGAGATCCAGTGCGAGCTCCGCACGTCAGTTCCTGACCTGAATTTCATCACGGTAGTGGGCGACATCCGGGATCGCGCGAAGATCGCGCACGTGATCGGTGCTCATCAGCCACTCGTCGTCTTTCACACTGCCGCCCACAAACATGTGTCGCTCATGGAAGACGACCGAGATGAGGCCGTGCTGAACAACGTGGGCGGCACCCTCAACCTCGCCGAAACCAGTCTGGTCGCCGGGGTGAAGCGCTTCGTCAACGTCTCCACCGACAAGGCCGTCCGTCCAGCCTCCATGATGGGGGTCACGAAGTCCCTGGCGGAGCGAGTCGTCAGGATGGTCGGCACCCAAGCACTCGCCGATCAAGTCTTCGTGTCAGTGCGATTCGGCAATGTCCTGGGCAGCCGGGGCTCAGTTGTTCCCGTCTTCCAAGAGCAGATCGTCCGTGGCGGCCCCTTGACTATCACCGACCCCGAGATGACTCGCTACTTCATGACCATCCCTGAGGCCAGTCGATTGGTTATCCAGGCCGGCGCACTCGGAGCGAACGGAGCGGTCTTCGTCCTGGACATGGGCGAGCCGGTGAGAATCGTGGACCTGGCCCGAGAGATGATCCATCTGGCCGGAGCAGATGAAAACGACATCAGCATCGAGTTCACAGGGGCTCGCCCCGGCGAGAAGCTGCACGAGGAACTGTTCACCGACGAGGAGCAGATGGGTGCCACCACCCATCAACAGATCATGGTCGCTCACCACGAGCCCGCTTTGGACGAGCAGGCGCGCGAGTGGGTGGACACCTTACTCACGGCTGCCGAACGCCGCGACTCGCAGGAGATGGATCGCTGCCTGAAGAGCCTGGCTCCTGGCTACGTACGCGGTGCAATGAACGGCGCGATCCAGGGGTCCTCGCCCTCCGCCGCTTGAGTACAATCGGGGGAACCCGAGGAGCAAGCGATACAACCCGAGCAGGATACGCAGCTGGTCGATTTGCCCGATGTGTTCAACTTGCTCCGTCGCCGCAGGCTCTCGATCGTACTTGTGACGCTCGTAGTCACGGTGCTCGCCGTGGGGTTGATCGCTCGGCGAACGCCCCTGTACACATCGGTCGCGAAAGTGGAGGTTCGGCCACTGACGATCGATGAACAGTTCCAGCAGCAGTTGGGATTGGACTCCTTTGCGAACATGGAGACCGAGGCCACCCGGGTCACCCAGGAGCCGGTTGCCAAGCTCGCGGCCCCGGCTCTCGGTCTGAACCCGAGATCGTCCAGTGATCTCGCGTACGCCGCCGCCGCTGTCGACGTCACCGTGCAGCCGAACACCACGTTCCTTCAGATCTCATGCGTCCAGGACGGAGCCGCTCGTGCCCAGAGATGCGCTAGTGCCTTCGCCTCCGCCTTCGTCCTGGACCGGATCGAGAACGCGCGGATCCTCTATGAGGAGCGGGTCGAGAGCGAGCAGGAAAAGATCCGCCAGGCGAACGAGCGGGTGGAGCGACTGAGCGAGCAGCTCGACCAGCTCACCGGCGACCAGGATGCCGCCCGCTCCATCCTCCGAGCACAGATCGAGGCCCAGACTCAGCTGATCGCAGCGGCGAGCACCAACGTCCTCACTCTCCCCACCGCCTCTCCGAACGCGGCAGTTCTGGCTCGCTCAGCCGAACTGCCTGTGGGGCCATCGAACAAGGGCTTCCTGTTCACCGGAATCCTCGCTGCCATGTTGGGCCTGGCGTTGGGGATCGGCCTCGCCCTCGTTCGCGAACGGTACGCCGAGCCCATCGCCAGCGCGCTGGCCTTGGAGCAGGTCCTGGAAGCGCCGGCTCTAGCAGCCGTTCCCACATTGCCCGCCGGGCCCCACGGTCGGCGACCTACCCTCGTGACAACCCATGCGCCGGAGAGCCCTGCATCGCAGGCGTATCGGGGAGCGGGCGCTGGGCTCCTTCACTTAGCGAACGAGCGGACGATGAAGTTCATCGTCGTGACGGGGGCAGGTGAGCGCGAGGGCAAGACGGCGGTGACCGGCAACCTGGCCGTGGTGCTTGCGCAGAGCGGGAGTCGCGTGGTTGCCGTCTCGTGCGACCTTCGGAATCCCACCCTCCACCGATTCTTCGGTCAGGACAACGAGGTGGGCGTGACCGACCTGCTGACGGGCCGGGCCGTTCTCAACAACGCACTGCAGGAGACCGATGAACCGGACCTCGTGGTCCTCGCAAGTGGACCGCTCCCGAGGAATCCCACCGAGCTCTGGGGCAGTGATGGCGTCGAGCGGCTGTTCGCCGAGCTGCGCTCACGATTCGACTTCGTGCTTCTCGATGCCGGCCCTGGTTTGGTGGCTGACGTCCTCTTCCTGGTCCGGCATGCTGATGGCATCATCGTCGTCGCCGACGCTGCCAAGACCTCCCGTAGCAGCGTCGCCCAACTCCGTCAACGGCTGAAGAGCGTGGGCGGCCACATCATCGGCGGGATCCTCCACAATCGGGCGCCCATGCGCGCCGATCGAGCTTCTCGCTTCTTCCCGATCGTCTCGAAGACCCCGCACTCCAGGGGTTCGGCAGACAAATGGACCGAGGCGGCAGGTAGCGATCCGAGAGGTGGGGGTGGGGACCGGCTAGCGCCTGCTCCTCGCGCGACGAGTGGCTCCGAGCGCGAGCCCGAACCCGAACCCGAACCCGAACGCGAGCCCGAACCCCAACCAAGAGCCCAACCCAAAGTCAAACCCCGGCGCAGGCCATCGATGGTTAGCTTTGGTCCGAACGCGAAGGGCCGTCGGTAGGGAGTAGCGCGCTAGGGATCTCATCAGCACGAATCCGGCTCATCGGGTGCGAGTCGTCACGAGCCATCGGACGAACGAGTGGACGGCCAGCGCCGCTGCGATGCCGATTGCCTCCGCCACCACGTCGAAGACCTCCGCGCTGCGTGAGGCAGTCATGCCCTGGAGGATCTCGATGACGATCCCTCCAGCGATCGCCGCGAGGGGGAACCACATCCCTAGCCGTGGGAATGGACCGGTTCCTCTCCCCGGACGCCACACCGCCGCGAACAAGAAGCACAGTGTCGTCGCGAAGTAGGCGATGGCGTGACCAACCCTGTCCGCGCCGTAGAACAGATTCGCCCCGGGGGGCGGGGCGACGAAGCTGAACCAGAAGGTGGTCGATGCGCAGGCGAGGGTCAACACCCACAACCCTGCGTCTACAACCCGACCCTTACGGGACCGGATGCGATCTCCCATCGAGACGACGGCTGCTGCGCACGTTGGCTCACCTTTCCGTCGGCTATCATCCGATGGCGTGGCCGGTGTTCAGCCACCGTGGTCCCATCGTCTAGAGGCCGAGGACACTACCCTCTCAAGGTAGAGACACGGGTTCAAATCCCGTTGGGACTACTCAATGGACGCCTGAACTGCGCCGATACACACTCCGCCCACCAGTGCCCATGGGAGGCGGAGATGTGGATCGAGAGGCGCGGCGACAAATGCCTGTCCGCGGCTCGGACGCGCCAGGGCTTCCTGCCACATCCAATGCTTATCGGCCCATGCCTCGATCTCGGCCTAGTCCCACGCGGTGGATACGCACCATGCGCGGGCAGGGGAACACATCTGAGGTCGAGAGCTGGTCCCGCGCTATCGGCTCACGCCTAGGTAGTCGGCCACGTCGCGAGGACGAATCAGGCCGGCGCTCGGCTGCTCCGGCGACCTCGGCACGCTCAGGCATCCGACGATCCAGGCTCACCCGGCTGGCGGCAGCCGGGTTGCTGAACGCGTCGTGAGGCCCGCCGCGAGGAGAGCCGCGAGCAAGGTCGCTGGTACGGCGAGTTCAAGGGAGGAGCCGACACCGAAGCCGGTCCCGACTATGGCTGTGGCCACCCCTGCGACTCCCACGATGCTCATCCGCCATCGATCGAACGATGGTCCTTGAACTCCGTCGGGCTCAGAACGCCGACTGACGATGAGCAGGGGGATCAGCAACGCTGGCTTCAGGAGATTCGCGATGTTCTGGATCGAGTTTCCTGCCGCCAGGTTGCCTTCCTGAACGATGTCGATCACGTGAACCACGGTCGCACCGATCGCCACGATGGTGACCGCGATCACCGTCGCTTCTCTGAAACCGTCCCTTCGCCCCGCCGCGATGAAACCCAAGACGCCTAGCGCGAGGTTCGCGAAACCCATCTCCTGCTGGAACGGACTCCCCGCTGGCCAGTCGATCGACTCCGCGACCGCGTCAGGCGTGAAGACGTGACCGAAGAAGCCGCTGAGCCCGCTCCCACCCACCCCGACCATGAAGAGATAGATCAGGTACACCTCTACCTTCCACAGACGATCCTTCGTTCTGGCGTCGAGTCGGACATGGAGGGCGGCGAGGAGCACCGGGAGTACGGAGAACGCGAACACCCGTACAGCTACCCCCGTCCACTCGTAGTTCTCCATCAGCAGCGATCCTGGAGGAGGGAGGGCCAGGCACCGCCTGCGAGATCGGCCACCTGCAAAGCCTGGGCGGGCACGGTTCCGCGTAGCTCCGCTGATCTGGTTCTCGGTGATCGACGGGAGGGCAGCATCACGATCGAACGGATCAACGGATAGGGACGAGCTCCACCCCAAACGAGAACGCCCCCGACCAGTCGGCCGAGGGCGTCCCTAGGGTTGGCGTCCTCCTAGCGAGGTGCCTCCCACGACGACGGGCGCTGCCCGATGCGCGTGTCGGAACCCCAATAGGGAGAGGAATCCGAGCACCAGCCCGGCCACGATCAGCGCGATGCCCACGTAGAGAGCGATCGTTGCGATCGTCCACCAGCCGTAGGCGTTCAACAGGATCGATCGCAGGGTCTCACCTTTGAACAGGGAGTCGGCCTTCTCCTGCAGGTCTGCCGCCGTCTTCGGATCCAAGCCCTCTTCCCGGGCTGCCGAACTCGTCTCGGAGTAGGTCGCGCCTTCGTTCACCTCTGCGAGGTGGCCTCCGATGTAACGGGCGAAGCCTTCAGCCTCCGGACCGGTATCGACGGTCTGGCCCGCGAAGTTCCCGAGCTCTTGTTGCTCGGCGGGCGTCATGGCGTCGAAGGGTGGGAAGACGACCTTCTCCGGCTGGAGACGGTCCTGCACGTTGTCCCTGCCGAAGTTCCCGCCGTAGACGGCGGCGGCTCCGATCACGATCAACGCGATCGCGACCACCGCTCCAGCGCCACTGACGATCTTGTCCCACGTGGATCGCGGAGGGTTGGGTGGTGAGGTGGGACGTTCCCGTTCGGTACTGGGCAACGTCTGCGTTGAGGATGCATCTCGCGACGTGGTCGCGTCTTGCTCGATGAGCGCCATGGGCGCCCTCCCTTTCGTTGGGGGTATCCGGGCCGACCTAGGAACCAGCTGGCTCCAACACCGCGGTCGCTCGCTTCGCGACCATGAGCTCGTGCGCTCTGTCTTTGGCGCGCATCCGAACGGCGACCTCGGCGAACGAGAAGTCGTCGGCCGTAGCGCTGATCCGCGCTTCTTCGACCTTGCGGCGCCAGCCGTAGAAGACGAGTCCCACGGTGGCGAGCACGGCCACCAAGGCTCCCGCAACTGGACCCCACATCAGATAGCCCGCGAGCGATGCAGCGGCGATCCCGACGATCGCCATGACTGACGTGCTTCGGAAGAACGTTGGCAGACTGGCCATGCTTGCCTCCTCGATCTCAAGGAACCGGGAAAGGCAAGGTGCGAGAAGACTCGCGAGTTCGCCCCGTCTTGGGCGGCTCCACCATTGGTGGACAACCAGACTCTACCCCGTTTGGGCTCGGACAAACCTAGCGCAGCAGGCCGGAGCGGTCACCCCACCCCAGGCAGAGACACGGGTTCGGATCCCGCTTGGACCACGAGATCCGACTCCTGGAGGTTACGCCCAGGGGATGCGGATCAGCAGCAGCTGGCCTCCTTCGCGCTTGTATGTGAAGTCGGGCGCTCCGTCACCGTTGTTGTCCTCGCCCGGCGCTTGCTCCACCCAGAGCGTGTGCGCTTGCACATCGATCAGGAACGCGCCGCGGCCGAACGCTGCGGAGGCGTCGACGATCCCCGACGACTCCCACGCGCCCCAGTTGCCTGCAGGTCGTCCGTCGACGTCGGTCGGCCCCCCATCGGCGGACTGGTCCACCTTGGCCAGGACCTGCGTGCCGGTTGGGTTCGCGATCGGGACGTACCAGAGCCGCGCGGTCGTGGCGTTGGGAAGCCCCTGATCCGCGGCGACGAATTGCTGGCTCGATCCGGGATCCTCGGTCACCAGGATCCCCTTGCGGGTCGTCTCCAGGTTGTCCGGCTGATGGATCTCGGCAAGCGTCTTGACGTCGGCATCATCGCCCTCGACGAACACCGTGAGCGAGTTCACCTTCCTTGGGTTCTGCTTGTCGAGCTTCATCCGCCAGATGCGGCCGTTGCTGGACCTGAACGGAGTGTCCAAGGTGGCCGACAGCGCCCTGCCGCGGCCCGAGTCCGCGATGTAGACGATGTTGCCCTTGCCCGGCCGCTTGTCGTAGGCCATGTCCTCGACCCGGACGAACTGGAACACGTCGTGCAGGTCGCTCCAGTACTCGAGCACCCACTGCGGGCCGTCGATGCCGGGGCCGGGAGGCGTGGTGGCGAAGCGCAGGTCGAGCTGCCAGCTCCCGTCCGTCGGCGGCAACGGATAGCCCTTGTCAGCAGCCTTCAGCTCCGAACCGTCGGGGTTGAGGCCGGTGGCGATGTCCTTCGGCACCCTGATGAAATGCCCCGTGACCTTCGTGCCCGATCCGGGGGCGACGTCGTAGTAGTTCGTCACGCCCGGGGTGTCGGAGACGAATGCCCAGAGCCGGCCTTCGTCGGCCAGCAGCGACTTCGTGTCCGGCGCGATGTAGGAGTACAGCTGCGATTGGGACGGCCCGAGCTTCTGGGTGGTGTCGAGCGGATCGGTCAGCGGACCGCTCGTGAAGGTGTCGTCCCCCGACAGGACCACCGGCTTGTCGAAGCCCGGGATCGCGACGGCGTTCTCGTGGTTGTGCCTGCCCATCCCGTAGATGGGGCGGTGGCGGCCCGACTTCACGTCGAGCGCCACGACGAGCCCGGCCTCACGTTCGGCCGGATCACCGGACGTGGGCGGCCACGAGTCCTCCTGGCGATACACGTAGTCGGGCGACTCCTCGTTCGTGAACAGGATGTCCCGGCTGAACCCTTCCTTGCTCGTGGCGAGGTAGCTGGAACAGAAGCGCTGATATCCGGAGCTGCTCGAGATCGCGAACGAGCCTTTGAGCACCTCGGCCGAGCTCCGGTCGAGGACCAACCGGCTCACCTGTGCGTTGTCGAAGTCGTTCTCCCCGTTGGCTGCCGTGGGGGTCAGCGCGTTGTAGGGGAACGGCACCTTGCTGGTCTCGTGGTTCACGTAGACATCGACGCGCCCGCGACGGTCCCCGTCTCCCCCACCCTTGCGGGTGCGCACGGCGATCCCGTCCGGGATGGCTTCGAAGCGGTACCCGCTCGCGAGCGTGTCCCCGACGGTCAAGATCGGCGAGACCTCGACATCGGGCGCCACGGCGGTCAGCATCGAGTCCTGACTCGTCGTGAAGCCACGGCGCTGGTCCACCGCGGATGCGGCGATCGTTCCCGAGGCGATGACCGCCGCGACGAGAACCAGACAGACGATGACCCTGCGATCCTTCATCTCTTCCCCCCCGAAGGCATGGTCCCCACTGTTGAGGTGTAGCAGATTCCGGCAGCGCAGGTCTAGGCGTCGTGCACGCCGATCAGCGTTCGGCGACCCGCCCGATCGCCGGCTCGGACTCAGGGATGTGCGTCACATCGGGTCGCGCCGGGATCGTCGGCGTCTCGTCCTCGATCTCCT
Source organism: uncultured Actinomycetes bacterium (assembly GCA_963821935.1). Taxonomy (GTDB): domain Bacteria; phylum Actinomycetota; class UBA4738; order UBA4738; family HRBIN12; genus JAOUEA01. Next base: position 336,046 of record CAWGFM010000004.1, read on the forward strand.
CCTCGGTCGCGCTGATCATCTCCTCCACCGCATAAGCCAAGACCGCGTCGGGCACCACGGCATCGTCCGCGAGGGCGGCAGGCGTCAGTGGGTCGGTCGCCTCGGCCCCGTCCGGGGCGACGGACGTCGGCTCGAGCACGGTCGTCTCCGGCTCCTCATCGCCGGGCATCGCGCGGACCGCGGCCGGCAGGGATCGGTAGGCGAGCAAACCGCCCACGCCAGCCAACACGGTGCCCGCGCCGCCGATGATGAGCACGAGCTGGCCGCTCAGGGCGACCACCAGGCCGCCCGCCACCGCCATGGCCGCCAGCTGGGTGCCGAAGAACAGGCCCCCGTAGGCGGCGAACACCCGGCCTCGGTAGCGGTCGGGAACCCGGTGCACGATGATGCTGCGCATCGACACGGTGATGACACCGTTGGCCACCCCGCCGATCGCGAACATCACGACGGCGACGGCCATGAGCGCGACGGCGCCCGCGATGGCGACCGCAGCGCCCCCGACGATCGCCGCGACGGCCATGGCGGGCATCAACCGGGACGCGGGCAACCGCCTCGCGATCTGCGACGAACCGACCACCATGCCGACGACCCACACGGATGCCAGCACCCCGAACCCCCACGAGCCCACGCCGAGGGTGTCGATGGCGAAGAACACCTCCGCGACGTTGTCCATGGCCGCGAACATCACGATGAACGCGATCAGCACGAAACCGATCAACAGCAGGCGGTCGCGGCGCACCGTGCCGAACCCGGCCCTGGCTTCGCCGGCCCCCTCCTCGGATCCCGCCGGACGCCGCCGGGCGACGAGGGCCGCTGCGGCGATCGCCACCACCGCGAACGTTCCGGCATCGACCAGCAACGCGATCCGCGACCCCGCCCCGAACGAGAGCGAGCCGGCCAGCACCGGGCCGGAGATCATGCCGACGTACCGAGCGGTCTCGAGGTAGGCGTTGCCCTCGGTCGCGTGCTCCTCACCTACCACCACCGGCGCCAGCGTGTAGATCGCGGGGCTCGCGACGGCCGTGCATGTCCCCAGCAGGAACGACAGCAACAAGATGGCCGGAAGCCCCCCGGCGAACGCCAGCCAGACCGCCAGCCCCGCTTGGATCGCCGACGCGATGACCAAGGAACGGCGGGTCTCGAAGTTGTCGACGATGACCCCGGCGGCCGGGGCGAAGATGACCAGGGGAGCCAGGCCCGCTACGAGCAGGCCCGAGACCGCCCAGCCGGAGTCGGTAAGCTCGGCCACCTTGATCGTCAGCGCGATCAGTGCCAGCTCGTCGCCCAGGGACGACAACCCCGTCGACACCACCAGCAGCCGGAAGTCACGACCCCGTAGTGAACTCACCACGGCTCGCGATGCTAGGCCCTCAGAAGGCCCCGCGCATCCACCCCATGGCCCATCCCCACGTTCCCTACCCGGGCTATGGCGTCTGAGGGACGCGGGGGGTCGGTCAGGCAGCCCCCGCGGCGACACCACGGAGACGACCGACCGTGTGCGGTTTGCCCAGCAACGCCAACGATTCTGGCAGCGGAGGCGACACGTTCGAGCCCGTCACCGCCGCACGGACGGGCTGGAAGGCCTTGGTCCTGTTCAAGCCCTCGGCGGCCGCGAGCGCGTCCAACGCGGCCTGGATGCGGTCCGCTTCCCATGGCTCCAGGCCTTCCAACGCTGCGGCGACGCGGGTCAAGTAGCCGGGCGGAGCCTTCGCGACCAGGGCCTGTGCCTTGTCGGTCAGCTCGATGTCGTCGGTGAACAGGAAGCGGAGCAGTTCCGGCGCATCCGTGAGCGTCTTCATACGCTCGCGGACCAACGGCATCGCGGCACGCAGCTCGGCCGGATCGGGCATCAGACCCTCCTCGGTCAGGAAGTGCAGGCATCGAGCCGCCAGGTCGTCCTCCTCCAGCGTCTGCACGTAGTGGGTGTTCATCCAGGTGAGCTTCTCGGTGTCGAAGGCCGCGGGGTTGGACGAAACCCGTTGCAGATCGAACGCTGCCACCAGCTCATCGCGGCTCAGGATCTCGCGATCGTCGCCGGGCGACCATCCGAGCAGCGCCAGGTAGTTGACCATGGCCTCGGGCAGGAACCCCTGTTCACGGAAGGACTCCACGCTGGTGGAGCCGTGGCGCTTCGACAACGGCTGACGGTCCGGCCCTAGCACCTGCGGCACATGGGCATACCGGGGCGGCGTGCCGCCCAAGGCTTCGATCACGGCGGCGTTCCGCGGAGCACTGGCCAACAGGTCGTCGCCCCGCACCACGTGCGTGATGCCCATGAGCATGTCGTCGACGGCCACCGCGAGCAGGAACACGGGTGAGCCGTCGGACCGCACCAGCACGAAGTCCCGGAGCTGACCCGCCGCGAACCGCACCTGGCCTTTCACGACATCGTCGACGACCCACTCGTGATCGGGCATGCGGAACCGCACGACGCTTGCGCGACCTTCCGCGATGTACGCGGCGAACTGCTCATCGGTGAGATCCCGACAGTGGCCGTCGTAGCCGGGCGCCTCGCCTCGCTCCCGAGCGGTCTTCGAACGGACCTCGAGCTCATCCTTGGTGCAGTAGCACCGGTACGCGGCGCCATCGGCCAGGAGCCGGTCCGCGTGCTCGCGGTAGATCTCCCCGCGTTGGGATTGCCGGTAGGGACCTTCATCCCAGTCCACGCCGAGCCACGCCAGATCGTCGAGCACGCCTCGGACGGCTTCTTCGGTGACGCGGCTCGCATCGGTGTCCTCCAGGCGCAGCACGAACACGCCATCCTGATGGCGGGCGAACAGCCACGAGAACAGCGCGCTGCGGACGTTGCCCACGTGCAGTGAACCACTGGGCGCGGGTGCGAACCGGCACCGAACCTGCTCGGCCATCCGCTCAGCCCTTCACGGGGTTGGCGAGCGTGCCGACGCCGTCGACCTCCACCTCGACCACGTCGCCGTCGGCCAGCGCACCGACGCCCTCGGGGGTGCCGGTCAGCAGGACGTCACCCGGCAGCAAGGTCATGAACGCCGTGACGTATTCGATGAGCGTCGCGACGCCGTAGACCATGTCGGTCGAGCGCCCCTGCTGACGCACCTCCCCGTTCAGGCGTGTCTGCAGGCCGACGTCGTTGGGGTCGATATCGGTCTCGATCCACGGACCCAGCGGGCACGAACCGTCGAAGCCCTTGGCGCGAGCCCATTGGTCGTCGGTCTTCTGCAGGTCGCGCAGCGTGACGTCGTTCGCACACGTGTAGCCCAGGATCACGCGGTACGCATCCTCGGCGCGGATGTCACGCGCCAGCGCCCCGATCACCACCGCCAGCTCGCCCTCGTAGTCGACCCGCTGGCTCACCGGCAACAGGCGGATCGGATCCAGCGGTCCGATCACCGCAGTGGACGGCTTGAGGAACAGCAGCGGCTCCTCGGGCACCTCCATGCCGAACTCGGCCGCGTGCGCGGCATAGTTCTTGCCCACGCACACCAGCTTGGAGGGAAGGACGGGGGCCAGCAGATGCACATCGTCGAGCGCCAGGGTCTCGCCCGTTGGCAGCGGGTTCTCGAAGAACGTCCCCTGCAGGATCCGCACGTCGGTCTCGCCGCTCTCGACCGCGCCCGTGGCGATCCGATCGCCGTGGCGGAACCTGAGCAGCTTCATGAGGCGCGAGGGTACTGCATGTCCTAGAGGTCGTGGCAGACGGTCAGGACCGTGCCGATGTCGGGATCGTCTGCCTGATCGGCATTGCGATGAGCGAAGCGAACGGTGCCCTGGGTGTCCACGATGAAGGTGCCCGGCAGCTGGCTGACGGCGCCGCCGTGCGACCCCCCTTGGCGCCCTTCCCCGCGCAGATGCACGCCGACCCACGCCGCCGCCACCTTCGGCCTCAGCAGCTCGCCGGCCGACCCCTCGAGCAACCCGAACGCCCGGTAGGACGAGCGGTCCTCGTCGACCAGCATCTCGAACGGCACCCGCCGGGGGCCGGTGAATCCCATGGCCTCTCCCACGGTCCCCTGACCGACGAGCACCGCGCCGACCCCTTCGCGTTCGAGCGAGGGGGCCGCGCGCGAGAGCCTGCCCACCCACGCCTGACAGAACGGACACCCGAAGTAGCGCAGGAAGGAGATGAGCGCGGGGCGCTCCTTCCAACTGCGGTCCAGGGCATAGGCACGCCCACGGAGATCCTTCAGGAGCGGGATCGGCGCGGGGTCGCCGACGCTCGGGCTCGATCGCTGCATGATCACGGTCCGCCGCTCACGCTCACGCCAGCCGGGAACCACCGGCGAAGGTGGCCCCCACCTGACGCCAGTAGCCGGCGATCATCTCGATGGGTGCGAGCGAGGCGAGCTCATCGGCGTCGGCCTCGAACAACGTCACGGTGGGCGTGCCCGTGAACGCCGCTCCCAGCTCGACATCTCGCGATCGCATGGTCACCAGCTCGTCGAGGCTGGTGGGCTGAGCGGGATCGATGTTCGGCATCCACCGCGAATGCAGCATGGGAAGCGCGTTGACGAAGCCACCGGTCTCGGACGGGCCCGTCAGGGTGAGCGTGACCTCGGCGAGCCGCCGGTCGTTGGCGGCAAGGGTTGCGCCGAACGCCCCCCCGGGCTCCAGCCGCGGACCGGCTCGGCCCACCGCTGCCGGCCGTGTCATCCAGATCTGTCCCAGCTTCTTCGGGTAGCCCTGGTACCACCCGCGAGCCAGCGCGAAATCCTTGTCGACCCAGATGTAGACGCACCGGGAGTAGGTCTCACCCCGGTGGCTGCAGCGCACGACGACGAAGGCCTCCTTGTACTGGGAGCGGACCGGATCCAGTAGCTCGGCGCCCGAGTCACTGCACGATTGCCAATCGGCCCAGACCAGTGCCACCGCTCCCGGGTCCTCGGGTGCGGGGTCGACCCCTGCCGGCAGCAGGGAAGCCACGTTCGCCGGATCCGTGCGGTACTCGATCGTGAGCACATCACCGGAGTAGTGCCAGGGCGGCGACGGAACGATCGATGCCCGCCCGGCGGGTGAGCGCGGCAGCATGAAACCCTGCGGTCCGGTCACGGCGGTCATACTACGGCCGATGGAGACCAGGAGGATCCTGCTCGACGGGGTGCCGACACCCGTGGTGCGCGAGGGCGCGGAGCTGGTCGCCGACGATGGCCGGCGGATGCCGCTGGACGAGCCGGTGCACCTATGGCCGGTCGAGCCAACCAAGATCGTCTGCGTCCATCTCAACTACGAGAGTCGCCGCGCTGAGTTCGGGGTCACGCTCGGGCCCGCACCCACGTACTTCCACAAGCCGATCTCGGCGCTGAACGGCCATGGCGGCGACATCGTGCGGCCGCCTCGTTGCCGGTTCCTGAACTACGAGGGCGAGATCGCGATCGTGATCGGCCGGCGCGCCCGGCACATCGCCCCCGAAGAAGCCGGCGATCACATCCGCGGCTACACGGTGGCCAACGACTACGGCCTGCACGACTTCCGCGACACCGACGCGGGCTCCATGCTCCGCGTGAAAGGCTCGGACACGCTGTGCCCGCTCGGTCCCGGGCTCGTGGAAGGCTGGGATTTCCATGGCAAGCACATCGAGACGAGGGTGAACGGCGACGTGGTGCAATCGGGCAGCACGGACGAGATGATCTGGGACATGCACTACCTGGTGGCCGACATCGCGCGAACGATCACGCTGGAGCCCGGCGACGTGCTGCTGTCGGGCACGCCCGCGAACTCTCGACCGGTGGAGCCGGGCGACGTGGTGGAGGTCGAGGTCGACGGATTGGGGACGCTGCGGAACACGATCGTGGAAGGCTCGGTGCCGATCCGCGACGACGTCGGGGCGCAGCCCACCGAGTCCGAAGAGGTCGTGTCGACGGCGTTCGGTGGCGACTGGGAGTTCCGTGGCGTGCGTGCTCCGCGCAGGCCCGGCGACACGACACGCGAGGAGGACTGAGCTCCGATGGCGACGATGCGGTACCTGGTCGAGGACGTCGGAGCCGCGGTGGGGTTCTACGCCGACCGGCTCGGGTTCGAGGAGGTGCAGCGTTTCGGGTCGGCCATGGCGATCGTCCGGCGAGACGACCTCGATCTGTGGCTCGCGGGGCCCAGCAGCTCGGCTGCCCGGGCCATGCCCGACGGGCGCGCACCCGAGCCGGGCGGTTGGAACCGGTTGGTGATCGAAGTCGAGGACCTCGCAGCGATCGTGGGAGCGCTGGGCGAGGCGGGGGCGGTCTTCCGCAACGAGATCGTCGAGGGACCCGGTGGGCAGCAGATCCTGGTCGAAGATCCGTCCGGCAACGTCGTCGAACTGTTCGAGCCTGCCTGAGGTCGGCGGTGGCGCACTCGGGGACCGATCGGGCGTTCGAGTCCTGGCAGTCGTTACGAGTCGCGTGTCTCCGCTCGGGGGACGGCGGGTCGCTCACGGTTCGCGAGCGTCCCGGCCGCCGGAAGCTTGCCCCGGTGTGGCCGGTGAGCCAGGTGCTCGCGGCCGCCATCGATCTGGCCGAGCTCACCGGCGATCAGGACGATGTCGATCGACTCGTGAGGGGGCTGCGTCCGTATGCGGCCGGCGACGGGTATCTGCCCGTCCCCGGCGACCGGCGACGGTACTTCGACGATAACGCGTGGATCGGGTTGTGCTTCGCGCAGCTGCACCTGCAGACCGAGGACGTCCGTTGGCTGCGCCGAGCCCGGAAGGTCTTCCGATTCGTGCGGGAGGGTCAGGACCCAGACGGCGGCATCCGATGGGTCGAACGAAGTCGGGCCCGCCATACGTGCTCGGCGGCTCCGGCGGCACAGCTCGCCCTGCGGTTGCACCTGGCGGGCGGGAAGGACGACGACGACCTGCTCGGCTTCGCCCGGCGCACGCTCACGTGGCTTGACCGAACGCTTCGCGGGCCGGACGGTCTGTATGCCGATCACGTCGACCGCAACGGCGTGAACCCCACCCTCTGGACCTACAACCAAGGCGCGGCGATCGGCGCCCATCTGTTGATGCACCGCACGACAGGCGAAGAGCCGTGGCTGGCGTCCGCGCACTCGACGGCGGCCGCCTCGCTGCGACGGTTCGACGCCGGACGCACCTGGCGCCATCCGCCGGTCTTCAACGCCGTGTGGTTCCGCAACCTGCTCCCGCTGGAGCCGGGTCGGATCGGTCCCCGGCCTCGATGAGGCCATCGACACCTACCTCGAGCGGGCCTGGAGCTCGGGGCGTGACGGTAAGGGGCTCTTCACCGCCGGCAGCATCGGTGCCTACGACGGTACCCCGGCGATCGACGCCGGCGGGCTCGTGCAGCTGTACGCGCTGCGAGCATGGCCGCGCCGGCGCCTGCCGCTCGTGTGCTAGGCGGCCTTGATCCTGGGGGCAATTCCACAAGAGCTCCTGCAGGCATTAAGTGCTGTTCTCAGACGCACTCCACGGCGTCAGGAGGTCCGCTTGCCGCGAAAGTCCGAGTCGTCGTCGGAGAGCAAGAGCCGTCTCATGTTCGCCGTCGATAGCAACGGGACACTACTGCACGACCAGCGCAGCAGGGCCCGAGCTAGACGACGCGCAAGCGCACGAGATCCGTTCGGTGGGCGGCGACTGCGCAGACCCTTTCCGGAAAGGGCAGCAGATCACTAACGCGAAGCCTCCAGTCGTCGACCGCCGGCCCCCGAGCCCAACCGTCGGCGACCGTGACCTCGGAAAGGGGCAAGGCAAGTCCAAGACGAAGAGCTTTGGCGACGGCCTCCTTGCGGACCCAGGTAGCAATCAGGTGTATAGCGGACACTGCCTCGCCAGGCTGCGCCCCGTGACGCTCCGGATCGGAAAGCACCGAATGGGACAGGTCAGCCAGCCCCGGAGCGCCGACGAGACGAGTCCGCAGCTCGACATCAACACCGACTGGCTGCCCAGCAGCCACGGCCAGGACGAGGACGTCGTCGCTGTGCGAGATGCTGAAAACGACGGGATCCAGCGGGATACGCGGCCCGGTACGAGCATCGACGATTAATTCCACTTCGCCGGGTGGGAGCCCTAGGTGCGAGCCGAGCGCGGCTCGGACGAACTGCCGGCCAGTTCGCCACCGTGCCCGGTGGAGCGTGTTCCGAAGATCGCCCGCCCTCATGTGCTCAATAGACGTTAGCCAGGGCGGAAGTGCGGCGCTGAGCCATGGGGCAAGGTTCACGGCCCAGACACGGACGATGCCTCGGCTTAGCATGGTAGCTGGCTCGGCATCCGCGAGAGCGTCGGCCCACTGCGACGGCGCTAGCGCGGTCATCCCACCAGCATAGCTGCGCTCTAGCGGTGGAAGTGCTGTAGGATTCTAGTACTAGGTAGAAGTCGGGGCTAACGAGCAGGCGTTTCTTGGGAGGGCATCGTGCCCGGCGACGAGCGCTCCACCACGCTCATCGATCTCTTCGACGAGCAGGTCCGTCGAACGCCAGACGCCGTTGCCGTGGTGGGGCACGAGGAGACGCTGACCTACGCCGAATTGTCGGTGCGCGTCGATGGCTTGGCTGCCCGGCTCGAGGTCGGCAAAGGCGCGCTGGTCGCGGTTCATCTCGACCGGTCGGTTCGGCTCGTGGTGGCGGTCTACGCCGTGCTCCGTGTCGGGGCGGCGTACGTGCCACTCGATCCTGATTACCCGGATGACCGGATCGCCTTCATGGTCGCTGATGCGGGCGCAGACGTTGTCATCACCGAGAAGGCACTGCTCGAGCAGCTGCCTCAGGTAGAGTGCCGAGTCATCACAGTGGACGACGGCGACCTGTCGCAGGTGATGCCACCTTCTGGGCCAAGGAAGTCGCCGGCCGGTCCGGACGACCTGGCCTACGTTATCTATACGTCTGGATCAACCGGGCGACCGAAAGGTGTCATGATCAGCCACGCGGCGATCGTCAACCGCATCCTATGGATGCAGTCTGAGTACGGACTGTCCGCCGATGACCGCGTCCTGCACAAAACCCCGTTCAGTTTCGACGTTTCGGTCTGGGAGCTGTTCTGGCCGTTGCTCTGCGGGGCCAGCATGGTCGTCGCCCGCGCGGGCGGGCACAGAGACAGCGCTTACCTCATCAACCTCATCGAGCGTGAGCGGGTGACGACGGTCCACTTCGTTCCGTCCATGCTCCGAATCTTCCTCGAGGATCCCTCCGTCACAGCATGCGTTGGGCTACGCCGTGTGTTCTGCAGTGGCGAGGCCCTGACGAGAGCCCTGCAGGACCGGTTCTTCGACCTCCTCGACGTACCGCTGCACAACCTCTACGGCCCGACCGAGGCAGCGGTCGACGTTACGTATTGGCTCTGCGAGCGCAACAGCGACCTCGCAACTGTGCTATCGGCTACCCGTGGCAAATACACAGATCTACTTGCTCGACGAATCCGGGGAGCCAGTGTCGGCGGGTACCGTGGGCCGCCTTTTCATCGGCGGGGTGCAGGTCGCGGTCGGATACCTGGGACGTCCAGAGTTGACGGCCGATCGATTCGTGCCTGATCCCTTCACAGACCGACAGGGTGCGCGTATGTACGACTCCGGCGATCTAGCGCGCTCGCTACCAATGGAGCTTTCGACTATGTCGGTAGAGCGGACGGCCAGGTCAAGCTGCACGGCCAGCGGATCGAGCTGGGGGAAATCGAGTCTATCCTGGATCTCCACTCTGGCGTAGGCCAGTCGGTAGTCATCGTGACCTGGGACGACGTCGGAGAGGGGCGCCTCGTCGCCTACTGGGTCGTGGCAGGAGGTGGGTCCTCTCCAACGAGGATGCACTCCGAGAACACCTGGCTGCGAGGGTCCCCGGCTACATGGTCCCGCAGATCTTCGTCCAGCTCGACGACATGCCGCTCGGGCTGAGCGGCAAGGTGGACCGGGCCAGGTTGCCTGCTCCGCTCTCGCAGAAGTCGCTGCCGACACTGTCGTCGCTAGATCCTGGCGACTCGCTGGAACGGTATCTGTCCGGTCTGTGGCGGGAGATCCTCGACTTGGACCAGATCGAGCGGACCGGCAAGTTCTTCGAACTGGGCGGCGCTTCCCTGCAGGCCGCCCGTCTTACCAACCGGGTGCAACGCGATCTGGGCGAGACGATCTTCGTCATCGCGCTCTTCGACGCGCCGACGGTTGCGGAGTACGCATCCTTCCTACGCTCCGAGTATCCCGCGGCCGTTGGGCGACTTACGTCTACGCAGTACCGGACAGGCGCAGCCCCGCAACTCGAAGTCAACGAGATGCCGCTCGTGTCTGACGAGTTGATGCGTCGATTCGCAAACTGGTGCCTGAGCTCACCGGGACAGTCCGAGCGTGGAAGTCGAAAAACCCGCGAGCTGCGTTCATCCTGGCTCCGCCACGATAGGGGACGACCTTACTGAGAGTCATGCTCGCCGGGCATCCTGAGATCTTCGCAGCCAGCGAGCTGCAGCTCTTGGGCTTCTCCACTCTGCAGCAGCGGGAGGTAGCATACTCGGGGCGGTTCGGTTTGTGGCTCGATGGCGCGATCAGGGCACTCATGGACCTGCTCGAGGTGAGCCCCGACGAGGCTCGACGGCACATGGACGCCGCAACGCAGACCGACATGACGACTCAGCAGTTCTTCCGAAAGCTGCAGGCGCTCGCTGACCCGCGCCTCCTGATCGACAAGACGCCATCGTACGCACTCGACTCAGGCGCCTTGGCCAAAGCTGAGAGGGACTTCGAAGATCCCTTCTACATCCACCTCGTTCGCCACCCGGTGCCGGTGGTGCGGTATTCGTGAGGCATCACATGGATCAGGCACTGTACCTGCGGGACCACGATCTGAAGCCACGCCAGGTGGCGGAACTCGTCTGGACTCTCAGTCACCAGGTGGTGACGGACTTCTAGATGATATCTAGGCCACAAGATGGCACCGCATCCGTTTCGAGGACCTGGTCACCGAGCCGCGAGCAGAGCTGACGACTCTGTGCGACCGGATGGGATTGGCCTTCGATGACCAACTACTCGACCGTACGGCGATCTCGAGGCCAAGATGGTCGACGGCATCTTTCCCGACTCGCGGCCGATGGGAGACACCCGGTTCATGGAGTACGACAGGGTTCGTGCCGACGCGGCGGACGCCTGGCGGGTGACTCCGACCGACACGCCGCTGGGAGTCCCTACGATCTGGGTCGCGGCCCGTCTCGGTCTGGAACTGGACGAGGTACCCGCCACGAACTGGTCGGCGTCGTCGGGCCGGGCGGCCGTCGCCGCACAGCGTCAACGTCGTCGCCGCGAAGGTAAGAGCGATGCCTGACGAGGGCGACGAGGTGCAGCGGGAAGAGATCGCCGTCGTCGGGATGTAGGGGCGGTTACCGGGGGCAACGGACATCTACCAGCTCTGGGAAAACCTGCGGGCGGGGGTGTGTTCGATCTGTGAGTTCACCGACGACGAGCTCACAGAAGCTGGCGTTGTTGGTGCGACACGGGAGGACCCCTCTTGGGTCAACGCCGGCGCGTTCCTGGCTGAACCGGACGGCTTCGATGCTGAGCTCTTCGGCATGAGTCCACGAGAGGCTCGGCTCACCGACCCCAGCACCGGATCTTCCTCGAGTGCGTGTGGGAAGCCTTGGAGCATGCCGGCCACGATCCGGAACGCTTTGAGGGTCTGATCTCTCTCTTCGGTGGGGTAGCCGCTAACACTTACCTCCGCCACATGGCCGAAAGGGACGAGGCCATGATCTGAGAGGCGGGCGACTACCCGCTACTGCTCGCGTCCGAGCGGGAGTACGCTGTCACTCGGGCTGCGTTCAAGCTGGGGTTGCAGGGGCCGGCAGTCCACGTGGGAACGGCCTGCTCGACATCGGCGGTAGCGATCATCTGGCGGCTCAGAGCCTGCTCGCGGGAGAGTCGGACCTCTCGGTGGCCGGCGGCGTACGGATCCGCGTTCCGATGAGCGGGTACCTATACGAGGAGGGCGGCATCCTGTCCCCGGACGGCTTCTGCTGAGCCTTCGACGTCGACGCAAGGGGCACTGTGGCAGCCAGTGGTGCGGCGTTCGTCGTGCTCCGTCGGCTGGCCGATGCTGTGGATGACGGCGACACTGTATATGCGTTGCTAAAGGGCAGTGCGATCAACAACGATGGGGCTGACAAGGCAGGATCACGGCTCCGAGTGCTCGAGGCCAGTCGCAGGCTGTGCTGCAGGCATTGTCGATGGCTGAGGTCGACGCTCGCACGATCGACTACGTAGAGGCTCACGGGACTGGCACGGAGCTCGGCGATCAGATCGAGATAGCTGGCCTCACCCGAGCTTTCCGGCATGACACTCGTGACGTCGCCTACTGCCGGATCGGTTCTCTGAAGATGAACATCGGCCACCTCGATGCTGCGGCGGGCGCCGCTGGGGTCATCAAGACCATCATGGCGATGCGGGCCGGCGAGATACCCAAGTTGAACTTCCGAGAGCTCAATCCGCAGCTCGCTCTCGAGACGAGTCCTTTCCTCGTCAGCGACGATCTCCATGTGTGGGCAGCGTCGTGGCTGGCTCCGGAGGGCAGGCGTCAGCTCGTTCGGCTTGGGGGGCAACAACGCCCACCTCATTTGGAGGAGTGGCCGCAGGCGGAGAGTGATGGCGGACTCGGCTGCGTGCTCGAGGTGCTTCTGCTTTCGGCCCGCACGGCTGAGGCACTGGAACGGAGCTGTGCGCTGTCGGAGAGTTCCTCGAGCAGCGTCCAGAGCTGCCACTCGCCGATGTGGCACACACGTTGCGGGTTGGTCGACGCAGGATGCCTTTCCGTCGAGCTGTGGTGGCTCGGAGCACCGAGTCAGCCTCCGCGGCTCTCAGGCAGCAGCTGTCGGTCGGTGCCGCATCGCTCCGACCGGCCATGGACTCCCGCGTGGCACTCCTGCTGCTCGGCGGCGGCAGCCAGCACGTCGACATGGCGCGCGGCCTCTATGACGAAGACTGGGCATTCCGCGATTCACTGGACGAGTGTGCGCAGATCCTGGAGGCCAATTCGGGAGAGGACATCTGTTCGATGATGTTCACACCTGACGCGACCGAAGCGAGGCCGCTGAACGGATGCGCGACGTTCGTTAGGGCCTGCTGGCGCTCTTCGCGGTGGAGTACGCGCTGGCACGTTGGTGGATCGATCGGGGGCTGCGACCAGGGCTTGATCGGGCACAGTCTGGGCGAGTACGTCGCTGCATGCCTCGCAGGAGTCCTCAGCTCCGGACGCACTGGGTCTGGTGGACACCCGCTCCAGGCTCATGCAGAGCGCGCTCAAGGGAGCTATGCTGAGTGTCGCGCTCGGGGAGCAACAGGCGCTCGACCACGTCTCATCGGATGTGTCGCTGGCTGCTGTGAACACCCCGGACTCGTGCGTCCTCTCTGGGCCGGTCGACGCGATCGAAGATGTCGAACATCGCCTGCGGAGCAGGGCGTCGACGCGAGCTGAGTGCGAATCGACGTCGCCTCCCACTCCCACTTGATGGACGCGGTGTCGGACCAGCTAGTGGCCAGGGCGCGAAAGGTGAATCTGCGTCCCCTCGATCTCGGTGGTATCCAATGTCACGGGCACTTGGCTGACGAACACGACGCTGTCGATCCAGCCTACTGGGGCTGTCACCTCAGTCGGACTGTCCGCTTTGCTGACGGGGTTGCTGTCCTAGCCAGCGTCGCAGACGTGGCTGTCGAAGCGGGGCTCAGCACCACGCTGAGCGGTTATTGGCGTGTGCTCCAGGGAAGCTCTCCTGCGCGGCTATCGCCTCGATGCGTCATCCGCAGGACGAGCGTCCCGACCTCGACGTCCTGCTCGAGGCCGCGGGGAGTCTGTGGGTACACGGAGTAGACGTGATCGTCGCGACGCCGGAGCGGGAACGCGTCAGGAGGCGGGTGGGGCTGCTGACATACCCTTCGAACACCAACGTTTCTGGCTCGACCCCGTAACGGCCAACGCCACCGAAACGGACCACGAGACCCACCTGCCCAAGATCAGCAAGGCGGCTCCGCCATCGGCAACGCAGCCTGCGCGCGTCGATCGCATCGCCGACTGGCTGCTCGAGATCCTGGCGCAACTCAGCGGGCTCGAGCGGGCTGCGCTCAATCAGACCACGCCCTTCGCCGACCTCGGCTTCGATTCCCTGTTCCTGACCCAGGCGAACACCGCCTTCCGCAAGGAGTTCGATGTCCGGATCACCTTCCGACAGCTATTCGAGCAGGCACCTGATGTGTCATCGCTCGCGGCCTTCATCGACGACAAACTCCCAGCTGAATCAGCTGGGGAGCGCGCGGCGTTCGACACTTCAGCGATGGCGTCGCTCGACGATGCGAGTAGCTCGCCAGCGGTTAGCCTCGAGGATCGGACACGCTCAGGTGTCTTGGAGCGGGTCGTGACGGAACAGCTTCGGGTGATGGCGCTGCAGGTTGAGGCTCTGAACGACGCATCCGGAACGACGCTCGACTTGTCCACGGGCCAAAGCTCGGCTGAGCAGGCCGAGCCCCGGCTGATTCAAGAGCCTGCCCAGCAGCAGCTTTCGACAGCGCAAGGCATCCATCAAGGCGAGCCAGATGAGCGTGCGCGGAAGGCCATCGACGAGCTAGTCCGAGGGTACGGGGCCCGGACGCGGAGATCACGCGAGCTCGCCGACTCATGGCGTCCTCAGCTTGCCGACAACCGCACGATCGTAGGGTTCGACAGAGCTTGGAAGGACCTGGTCTACCAGATCGTGGCGGAACGGTTGTCCGGTGCGCGGATCTGGGATGTGGATGGGAACGAGCTCGTCGACACTGCCTTAGGCTTTGGCTCCGTGCTGCTCGGGCACGCTCACCCGGCTGTCGTCGCCGCGATCGACTCGCAGCTCTGACGGAGCTTTGCCGTCGGTGTGCAGAGCGACCTGCTCGGCGAGGTCACAGCCCGCATCCTTGGCATTGTCGGCAAGCAAAGGCTGACCGATTGCCACTCGGGCGGTGAGGCTGTGGAGACTGCGATCCGCATCGCACGCACCGTCACGGCCCGCGACAAGGTTGTGTACTTCACCGACGATGTCCACGGGCGGGCAGACATCGTCCTGGGGCGGGGGGTGGGCACTGGGCTAGCTGCCCGGACTGTGCTCCTGGTCGCCGGGGTACCCCAACACGTCGTCGAGGATGCCTTCGTCCTCGAGTACGGCAGCCCAGAGGCCATGGACGTGATCTCGGCTCACGGCGAGCAGATCGCTGCAGTCCTCGTCGAGCCGGTGAGGACACGGAACCCGGACCTTCAGCCGCTGGATTTCCTGCAACAGCTCCGGCAGGTGGCCGACCGCGACCGGTTCCTCGTCATCTACGACGAGATCGTGACCGGGTTTCGCGTGCACGCTCGTGGTGTGCAGGGGCTGTGGAACCTCAAGGCGGACCTGACGACATACGGCAAGGTGCTCGGTGGTGGCATGCCGATGGGAGTGGTGGCGGGTGACTCGGAGTTGATCGACGTGATTGACGGTGGCCCTTGGCGGTTCGGTGATGCGTCGTACCCCGCGGCCGACATCACCGGCTCGGGCGGGACCATGATCAAACACCCTGTCTCCCTGGCCGCCGCGAGAGCTGTGCTCGACGTGCTCGACGAGGGTGGTCCGACCCTCCAGGCGGACCTGACAACCACGACAACTGAGCTGGCGAGCGGACTGAACGAGCACTTCGAGCTCCACGGCATACCGGTCCACGTGCAACACTTCGGCTCCTTCTTCCGACCGACCTTCATGGAGAATCGCCGATACGAGGGCCTGTTCCAGTACTTCCTGCGCGAACGCGGCGTACACACGAATCCCCCATCCCCATCCTTCTTGTCGACTGCCCACGGCCCGGCCGAGGTCGAGCTGGTGGCGCGTGCGTACCGAGAGGCCGCCACCCACATGGCCAAGGCTGGAATGCTGGATCACGGCATCCTCACAAGAACGCCCGTAGAGACCGAGGAACTAGCGGATCCGATCCCGAGTCTGGAACGGCCGCTCCCGCTGCTGCCCAACGCTCACCGGTTCCTCGTCGAGCGGCAGTCCGCTGATGTGCATCACTGGAACGTGGGCGGTCTCCTGGAGGCGACGTCTCCACTCGACCCAGATGGGCTCGCGGCTGCAACGGACCACGTCATACGACGCCACGATGCCTTGAGGTTGCGCTACCGGCGAAATCGAGGGGGTGGCTGGTCAGCATTCATCGTCGACCCCGAGCCTCAGGCGCCCTTCGACGCACTGGACCTTTCGCAGCTCTCCTCAGGCGAGCAGGATCACGTCATGGATACGGCAAATAACGAAGTGCAGGCGTCGTTCAACCTTGAGAGGGGTCCGGTCTTCTGGGTCCGCCTGATCGACCTGGGGCCGCGAGGGCAACGCTTGCTTGTCGTCATGCACCACCTCGTCATGGACGGATTGTCCTGGCGACCGTTTTGGCAGGATTTCCTGGCGGCCTACGCTCAGTCTTCGGCAGGATCACCGGTCGTCTTCGGCTCTTCTAGCTCGAGCTTCGCCGAGTGGTCAACCGCGCTCGAGAGGTACGTCGGTTCAGCCGAAGCATCAGCCCGCGGACGGCAATGGCGTGAACTGCCGTGGCACGATGTGCGGCCACTGCCGGTCGATCACCTTCGGGACGCTGGGTCCAACACCAACGCATCGGCCCGAGTGATGAGTCTCGAGCTGTCGGTCGAGGAAACAGATGCCTTACTGCACCGGACGCCGTCGGTGCGACGAAAGGTCGATCTGCTCATCACTGCTCTGAGCGAGGCTTTGGCCGAATGGATCGGTAGCGAGACAGTGCTGGTGGACATGATGGGCCACGGTCGGGACGAGGAACTGGTCGAGGACATCGACCTCTTCGACACCCTCGGCTTCTTCATCTCCTACACACCAATGGTCCTCAGCGTCGCACCGAAGGGTTCAGCTGGCCGAGTACTGACCCAGCAGATCCACTCGGCGTTGCGAGACGGTGCAAGCTTCGATTTATTGCGGACGATGTCACCGGACGCCGAGATGCGAGCGACGCTCGAGGCGATGCCCAGGGCGGAGGTCCTTTTCAACTACTTGGGGAAACGGTCCCGCCTCGACACCGTCCCGGACCAACCCGAACCCTTGCTGCTGACAGAGGCCGCGGAACCGCCGGGCGAGACGCACAACCCCCGAGGTGTGCGGTACTACCCACTCAGCGTGTCAGCGGAAGTTTGGAACGGCCAGTTGCGCATGGCCTTCGTCTACAGCGAGAACCTGCACGACAAGGAGACCGTAGAGTCGCTGATGGCTCGGGTGGAGAAACTGCTCAGGGAACTCGTCGATGCCGGCTCCGTCGCCCCTGTCTGAGCGACCCCTCGCGGCTAAGGCCAGGCATCACCGATCTGATGGCTCATTACCAGTCGTCGCCACCAGCTGACGCAGCGTGGCCGCCAAGATGCGCAGATCGAGCAGCGCGCTGCGGTGATCGATGTACCAGATGTCCAGCTCGATCCGGTCCGCCCAGGACAGCTTTGCCCGCCCGTGGACCTGCGCCCAGCCTGTGAGCCCGGGAAGCACTTCCAGACGCCGACGCTGGTGGTCGGTGTACTCGGCGACCTGGGCAGCGATCGTGGGCCTCGGACCTACGAGAGCCATGTCGCCGCGAAGGACGTTGACCAGGTTGGGCACCTCGTCCAAAGACGTGCGGCGTAGTCGACGACCCACGCGCGTGATCCGAGGATCGGCCTGCTCGTCGAGAAGGGTCCAGGTGCCTTCAGGTCTCGCGTCATGTTGGAAGGTTCTCAGCTTGAGTAGCGTGAACGGGCGGCCTCGCCGACCTATCCTCACATGCCGAAAGAGAACGGGTCCAGGGCTGTCCAGCTTGATCGCGACACCGGCTAGCAGCAGAACAGGCGAGAGAACCAATAACGTCACCGCCGCCGCCAGACGATCGGCCGCTGCGGGCAGTCCGTGAGGTGGTGATTGACTCATTCGCGAGCGCAGTTCGACGAACAGGGAACTGCGCGCGACGAAAGGCGACTCATGAAAGAACCGTATCAGGCACGCGATAGCTCCGCTCTACTCAGAGCAATCTGGGCACAGACTCCCCCACTGACGGGATGGCGGCACGCTCCCGCCCCAGAGGTTTCAGTCTTGCCCACCCGAGGCCGCGATCGAGCGTTCGGACTCGTCACCGTTGTTGTTTGTTCGCCGACGCCTGTCGCTCGTCTGCTAGGCGAGACCGGCCGTGTCCAGGAATCGAGCGACGAGCTGGTCCGCGCGTGCCCTCGCCTGGGTGTCGCCGGCCCGCATGGCGTCCAGCGTTGCTCCAGGATCGACGCCGGCGGCACGGAAGTCGGAGTCGTCGTAGTCGAGCCACTTCGAGATGACCTCCGCCGTGGCCTCGGGGTGGAACTGCACGAGCAGGTGCGGACCCAGGGCGTACGCCTGCGGCCCTCCCGCCGATCTCGCCAGCAGGGTCGCACCATCGGGCGGCCCGAACGTGTCGCCATGCCACATGAACCATGGACCGGAAGACACGACATCGGGATCCGAGGTCTCGACCTGATGCAGACCGACCTCCGTGTCGTTCGACCGCCTCACCCATCCCCCGTTGGCTTGGGCGAAGGCCTGGGCGCCGAAGCACACCCCCAGCACGGGCACGTCGCCGGCCACCGCTTGCCGGAGCCGCTCGAGCAGCTCGTCGATCCAGGGACGAACCTCGCCGCCGTACACCGACCACGGCGCACCCATCACCACGACCGCGTCGAACCCTTCGAGCGGCGGCGGCGGCCCCTCGTCGGCGAGCACGTGCTCGCTGAGCTGAGCCCCGCGCGCGGACAGCGCCTCGCCGATCAACCCGGGGTTGGCCAACTCGTGTGGCTTCAGCACGAGCACCCGCATGGTCGAGCTCAACCCCAGAGTTGGTCGGCGACCCTGCCGACCAGCTCGAGCTTGCGCCACTGCGCGTCTTCGTTGGTCTCGTTGCCGAGCATCACGCTGGCGAATCCGCATTGCGGACTGATCGCGAGCCGGTCCATGCCGCCGGCATGGCCGGCCGCGTCCTCCATGCGCCGAACCAGATCGCCCTCGTCCTCGAGCTCGGGTGCTTTGGAGTTGATCAGACCCATGACCATGACGCTGCCGTCGCGCAGGTAGCGAACCGGTGCGGAGCCCCCGTCGCGACCCTCGTCGTCCCACTCCACCAAGAACGTGTCGTAGGGAAGCCCGCCGAACACCCGCTCCGCGACGGGCTCGAGCGAGCCCTCGCACATCCACGACGAGCGGTAGTTCCCACGGCAGATGTGGAGCCCGACCGTGATGTCCTCGGGGATGCCCACCAGGACGGCGGCGTCCGCCGCGAGCGCCGACTCGAGCAGCGCATCGACATCGTGACCCGCACCTTCGAACCGCCCGATCCACGTAGGATCGCACAGGTAGGGGTAGAGCGGGAAATCGAACTGGATGTAACCGGCTCCTGCGGCGACGGCGTCGGCGACGAGCGCCCGTTCGATCTCGATGGCGGCGTCGACGAATCCGGCCACGCTCCCGTAGGCCCCCTCGACCGCCGTGAACGGATGCGCGAAGATCGACGCCGCAGGGAACGTCACCTTGAACGCGGTGCCACCCGCCTCGCCGGTCATGAACGCGGCCTCTCGCGCCCCGGGCGAGTCCACCTGCTCCAGCGGCGCCACGATCTCGTGCACCGCGAGCTCGACATCGTTCCCCCGGTCGTTGCGGAACGTGACGGTCTTGCCGGTGCGCACCCCGCTCACCGCGTCGTAGAACGAGTTCATGAACATCCACCGGCGGAACTCACCGTCCGTGATCACGTCGAGCCCGCAGTCGCGCTGACGCCGCACCGCCTCGCGGATCGCGGCGTCCTCGATCGCGGTCAGTTCGCTGCGATCGCGATCCCGCTCCTCCTGTAGCGCGGCGGAGTGCCCCGGCTCGTAGAAGCGATCGATCGCCTCGCGCAGCTCGCGTGGCCGCAGGAGCGACCCGACCGTCTCCGCGCGTGCGGGACGACGCGGAGAGGGATCGGCGCTGCTCACCGAGCGATGCTACGAGACCGACGCGATCAGCGTGTAGCGTGAACGCGTGCTCGATCACATCTCCATCCAGTGCGCGAACCTGACCGCCAGCGCCACGTTCTACGACGCCGTGCTCGAAACCATCGGCGCTCGCAGGGTGCTCGACCTCGGCTCCCGTATCGGCTACGGCGTGGAGTTCCCGTCGTTCTGGCTCGGTCCGCTCGAGACCGGCGACGGGTTCCGCGAGTCCCACATCGCGTTCACGGCGCCATCACGTGAAGCGGTGATCGCGTTCCGCGATGCGGCCGTCGCGGCGGGCGCCGAGCAGCTCCACCCTCCCAAGGTCTGGCCCGAGTACCACCCGGGCTACTTCGGAGCGTTCGTCCGTGACCCCGACGGGAACAACGTGGAGGCCGTCCACCACACCTGGTAGTCAGCCGCTGGAGTTCAGCTCCCACCGAACCCACAACGAATCCGGGGCTCGGAACTCCCACCCTGCGAGCGTGACGGGCCGGCCGGGATCGAGGCGGAGGCCGGGCAGGCGGTCGAGCGCCAGGTCGAGCGTGACCCGGGCCAGATGTCGTCCGAACCAGGCGCCCAGGCAGAAGTGTGGCCCGGCCGAGAACGCGAGGTGCGCGCCCTCCTTGCGATGGACGTCGAATCGGTCGGGGTCCGTCCAGCGGCGCGGATCGCGGTTGGCCGATGAGAGCACAGCACCGATCAACGCGCCCTGCTTGAGCTCGACACCGGCCAGCTCGGTCTGCCCGGTCGCCTGCCGCGTGGCCGTGCCGACCGGACCCGCCCACCGGAGCGTCTCCTCCACCGCCGATCTCACGAGCGAGCGATCGGCCCGCACCTGTTCGAACTGCGACGGGTTCGAGAGCAGCGCCCACAGCGTCAGGGCGATGACGTCGCGCGGTTCCTGCAGACCCCCCGACAGCATCAGCGTGGTGTTGCCGACGATCTGCTGTCGGCTCATTCGCCGGCCGTCCTCCTCGTGGTGAAGCATCCACGAGAGCACGGACCCGTCGGGCTCATGCTCGAGGCGGTCCAAGACCTCGCCGATCGCGGCGTGCAGCGCGTCAGCAGCCTGATCGGCCGGCGCCTGCTTGACGGGGTCACCCTCGAAGTTCGCGAGCCCGGGCATCAGTCCCTCGTTCCAGCGCAGGATGTCCTGCCACGGAACCTCGTCGAGTCCCAGCATGAAGCAGAGCGAACGCACGCTCATGGGATCGGCGTACTCGCGGAACAGATCGGCCTCGCCGCGCTCACAGAACCCGTCGATCAGCTCGCCAGCCAGCCGCGGGATCATGCCCTGGGTGCGCTCCTCCACGTCGCGTGGTCGGAACGGCGTCTCGGTGATCGCGCGGATCCATCCTTGCTCCGGGCCCTCCATGCCGAGCATGTTCTGACCCATGGTGCGGTTCAGGGTCGACGGCTCGGTCGCGCCCGTGAAGGTCTCCGGGTGGGTGGCGACGTGCTTGACGTCCTCATGCCGGGTGACGAGCCACAACCCCACCGCCGGCACGAAGCTCACCGGCTCCTCGTCGCGGAGGCGCGCATACGCCGGATAGGGATCGCGCTCGAGCTCGTCCAGGGTGATGCCCTCGCCGATCGCCACGGGCCGCTCCCTTCGCGCTCCTCGTTCGGAAGGCGTATCTTGCGCCCAACGACCGGGCCGGGCAACCGAACGGCTCGGCCGTGACCGCGCACACCTGACCGCGCCCAGGGGGGTTCATGGACACGACCGGCAAGCGCCTTCGGCTGCTCTATCCCGACATCCACGGGCTGGAGCGAGGCAAGTACCTGTTCGGCAGTGTCGCGGAGTCAGGACACGCGGCGTTCTGCATCGGGGTCTACCCGCTCACGCACGATCGCGAGATCCTGGAGGTGCCCAACACCCAGTTCGACATCGGGCTGCCCGACATCGACGTGCACCTGGACCGGGACTCGCTCCGTCACTCCTGGGAGCCGGAGACCGTGATCGGCATCGGCGACGCAACGCGCGGCGGCGAACCGGTGCCGATCGACCCTCGCCGCGTCTTGCGCGAAGCCGTCGAGGCGTGGCGCGCACTGGGGCTGGAGCCGCAGATCAGCTTCGAGCTCGAGTTCTACCTGATGGAGCACGACGGTGGTGCCGGCTGGCGCCCCATCTCGCTCCCGGGTCACCGGGTCTACGGGACCGGGACCGCCGTCGACCCGAGCGGGTGCGTCGACGCGATGGTCACGACGGCGCTCGCCTGCGGATTCAACGTGGAGACCTGGAACAGCGAGTACGACGAGGCGGCCTTCGAGGTCAACATCCGCTACGACGACGCGCTCAGGGCCGCCGACGACGCCTTCATCTTCCGGCTGTTGATCCGCGAGATCGCCGAGCACCACGGCAAACTGGCGACCTTCCTGGGCAGGCCGTTGAACGACCGGGGCGGCAGCGGCATGCACGTCAACTTCAGCTTCCGTCGTGACGATGGCTCGAACGCGTTCCACGACCCGAACGACCCCGAGGGGTTGTCCGACCTGGCGCGCCAGTGCGCAGCGGGCGTGCTCGAGCACCACGCCGGTATGGCGGCGATCATGGCGCCGCACGTCAACGCCTACAAGCGGCTGCAGCCCGACATGCTCAACGGCTACTGGGCCAACTGGGGACACGACGACCGCAGCGTCACCGTCCGCGTGCCGCCGGCCAGGGGCGAGGCGACCAGGCTGGAGCAACGCACCGCCGACGCTGCCGCCAACCCGTACCTGGTGGGCGCCGCGGTGTTGCACGCCGCGCGATTCGGCGTCGAGGACCAGATGGAGCTGAAGCCCCCGCAGCCGATCGGCGGAGACCCCGATACCGACGTGGGCATCCCGGCGAACCTGTCCGCGGCGCTGGACGCACTGAACGGGGATGAACGACTGGTGGCAGCGATGGGTCCCGAGCTGATCGAGGCCTTCACGATCTTGAAGCGCGGCGAGTGGGACCGGTACATGGGCGCCTCAAACGACACCGACACCACCGAGGTCACCGACTGGGAGCTGCGGTACTACCTGCCGTTCCACTGAGGGAGAGGGTTGGATGCGACTCGACGGCAAGGTCGCGATCGTCAGCGGTGGTGGCTCCGGCATCGGGGCCGCCATCGCGCGGTTGTTCGCGGCCGAAGGAGCCAAGGTGGCCGTCACCGGCCGGCGCCCCGAGCGGATCGAGGCCGTGGCGGCCGGATTCGACGGGCTCGCGCTGGCGAGCGATGCCAGCGATCCTGCGGCGGCGGCGAACGCCGTCGACCAGACCGTGCGCGCATACGGCAGCCTCGACGTGGTGGTCGCCAATGCCGGGGTCGGCTTCGGTGGCACAGCGGGCGACGTGAGCGACGAGACCTGGCGCACCACGATCGACATCAACCTGTCCGGTGCCCTCTTCCTGATCCGCGCCGCGATGCCGCACCTGGAAGCTCGAGGGAGCGGCTCGATCGTGTTGGTCTCGTCGGTCTCCGGTTTCGTCTCCTCGACGTCGAGCGCCGCGTACGTGGCATCGAAGGCCGCCATGATCGGTCTGGCGAAGTCGATCGCGGTGGATGGAGGGCCGCTGGGCGTGCGCGCGAACGCGTTGTGTCCGGGCTGGGTTCGTACCCCCATGGGTGACGAGGCGATGGACGAGCTGGCGACCGATCGTGGCATCTCCCGTGATGAGGCCTATCGCTGGTCGAACCAGCTGGTCCCACTTCGGCGAGCTGCAGAGCCGGATGAGATCGCGCGTTGCGCCCTGTTCCTGGCCAGCGACGAGTCCTCGTACGTGACGGGCACGACGCTGCTGGCCGATGGGGGCGGGACCGCGGTCGACGTGGCCTCGGTCGCCTTCGATGCGCTTGCGGGCGAAGAGCGATGAGCTTCGATCACGTTGGGCGGACGGCGTTCGTCACCGGCGGGGGCTCCGGGATCGGACGGGCCGTCGCCATGCGGCTCGCCGGTGAGGGGGCCTCGGTGGCCGTGGCGGACGTCCGACTCGAGGCCGCCGCCGATACGGTGGCCTCGATCGAGGACGCAGGAGGGCGAGGGGTCGCCATCGGGTTGGACGTGCGGGTTCCGTCCGATGCCGAGGCCGCCCGCGACGCCGTGACCGAGGTGTTCGGCTCGGTGCACTACCTCGTGAACAACGCCGGCCTGGTGCGCATGTCGGTCCTGGACGACCTCGAGGAGGACGAGTGGGACCTGGTCCTGGACACCAACCTCAAGGGTATGTACGTCGTCACCCGCGCGCTGGCACCCGCCATCGACGCGGCGGGAGGTGGCGCCATCGTCAACATGTCGACGATCGAATCGGAGGTGGTCGTGTCGTCGGCAGGCCACCCCCAGGTGCACTACAACGCCTCGAAGGGCGGCGTGAAGATGCTCACGAAGGCGATGGCGGTGGAGCTGGCCACGCGGCACATCCGCGTGAACGCCGTGGCACCCGGCCCGATCGCGACGTCGTTCATCCCCGGCGGCGACCTCCGATCGGCCGAGGCCTGGGCCTTCATGTCGCAGCGGTTGCTCGTTGACCGGGTGGGCGAACCCGACGACGTCGCCGCCGCGGTGTCGTTCCTGCTGTCCGACGACGCCTCGTTCATCACCGGCGCCCAGCTGCCGGTCGACGGCGGCTGGTTGACCCGATGACGTCGCCCGAGACCACGGCGCCGCTCCGCACCGATGAGCTCGACGACGCCGGGATCCGCACCGTGATCGTGACGTCGGCCGACGTGACCGGACGGTTGGTGGGCAAGCGGTTCCCGGTCGCCGTCTTCCGTTCTCTCGTCGATGACGGTGTGCCGCTCAGCTCGTGCGTGCTGGGATGGGACGTCGATCAGTGGCCAGGTCCCGACCAGGCGTACACGGGCCACCACACCGGCTGGCATGACGTGCGACTGGTGCCCGACCTGGCAACGTTGCGCCCGGCCGCCTGGCTCGACGCCACCGCCATCTGCATCGCCGACTTCGTCGAGATGGGACGAGACGAGCTCGTGGCAGTCGCGCCCCGCACGGTGCTGCGACGCCAGGTGGAGCGGTTCGCGGGCGACGGGCAGCGACCGCAGGTGGCGAGCGAGCTGGAGTTCTCGCTCTACCGGGGCACGTACGACGAGGGCCGCACCAACGGCTACGAAACGCTCGTGCCGACCACGCTGGCGCGCGCCGACTACACGGTGCAGGCCGGTGATCACCACGAAGCCTTCTTCTCCCACGCGCGCGACGCGCTCGTCGATTCCCACCTCGGCCCCTGGACGAGTCAGGTGGAATGGGGACTCGGCCAGTGGGAGATCAACCTGGAACA
This sequence comes from uncultured Actinomycetes bacterium, assembly GCA_963821935.1. Classification (GTDB taxonomy): domain Bacteria; phylum Actinomycetota; class UBA4738; order UBA4738; family HRBIN12; genus JAOUEA01. The sequence goes on from CAWGFM010000004.1 coordinate 361,202, forward strand.
CCAGCCGGCCCTGGAGATGGCCGACCGGCACATCCTGTTCAAGCTCGCCATGCGCGACCTCGCGGCGGCGCACGGCATGGCGGCGACGTTCATGGCCAAACCGTTCCCCGACACGACGGGTTCTTCGTGTCACCTGCACATGTCGCTCGTGGACGACGAAGGGGCGAACGTGTTCGGCGCCGATGACGCGTCGGATGAGCTGGCCGAGCCCCTGCTCGCAGCGGTGGGTGGTGTGCTCTCGCACGCGAACGACCTGATGCTCTGGTACGCGCCGACGGTCAACTCGTACCGTCGCATCACGGGCGGAGAGTTCTCCGGCAACGGTCTGAGCTGGGGCTACGACAGCCGCATGGTCTCCTGTCGGGTGCTTGCCGACGATGCGGACTCGAGCCGGCTCGAATGGCGGGTCCCCGGCGCCGACGTCAACCCCTACCTCGCGATCGCCGGCGTGCTCGCCTCGGTCACCGATGGCATCGCCGCCGGCACCGACCCCGGCGAGCCCCTCGTGGGCGAGGACTGGGTCAAGGAGGTGCCCGCGTTGCCGGCCCATCTGGGCGAGGCGACCGCCGCCTTCCGCGACAGCGCTTGGACCGCCGAGACCTTCGGACCCGACGTCGTCGCGCACTACGCAGAAGCGGGCCGATGGGAGTGGGAGCGCTTCCTCGCCGCCGACGTGGTCACCGAGTGGGAGCGTCGGCGCTACTTCGAGGTGATCTGACGCCGGCGCCCGCGATCGCTTCGCCCTGCGTTGTCCGGGTATATCGTTCGGGTGCAAAATAGTTTCGAAGGATCCCGCAGGAGGATCTGCCGCGGGGCGGAGGCGACACGACATGGGTGAGGCGCTCGGCGAGATCGATCTGGTGGACCCGGATAGTTACGTGGAACGGGTTCCGTTCGAATGGTTCGACCACCTGCGCCACGAGCACCCCGTGATCTGGCATCCGGAGCCCGCTCCCAACACCGGCTTCTGGGCCGTCACGCGATACGACGACCTTACCGCCATCCACATGGACTGGGAGACCTACTCCAGCGAGCTGGGCGCCGTGTCGCTGGAAGAGCTGGACGACGAGCAACTCACCGTCCGCAAGTCGATGCTCGAAACCGACCCGCCGCGACACACCGAGCTGCGCAAGATCTGCTCCAAGCGGTTCAGCGCTCGCGGCGTCGGCAAATACGAGGACTGGATCCGAGACGTCGCCCGCAGCGTTCTCGACGACGCGCTTCCGCAGGGCGAGTTCGACTTCGTCTCCCAGGTCAGCCGGGACCTACCGATCCGGTTCTTGTGCTCGATCTTCACGGTGCCGCAAGAGGACGCACCCAAGCTCATCGCGTGGGGCGACAACATGATCGCCAACCAGGATCCCGACCTGTCGGCGGCCGTCATCGACCAGGTGGACACCGAGGCATACCGGCTCTTCCCGTTCCGTTCCCCAACGGCGCTCGACGTGTTCGCCTATGCCGACGCCCAGCGCGACCAGCGGCTCGCCGAGCCCACCGACGATGTCCTGCAGGCCCTCACGATCGCCCAATCGGAAGGCGTGCTCACCGAGGCCGAGTTCCACAACTACTTCGGCGTGATCATGATCGCCGGCAACGAGACCACCCGGCACACGATCACGCACGGCATGTTGGCGCTCATGGACCATCCGGAACAGCTCCAGCTGCTGCGCGACCAACCCGAGCTCATCCCCAAGGCCACGGAGGAGATCCTTCGGTGGGCCTCACCGGTGATGCACTTCCGGCGCACCGCGACCCGGGACGTCGAGCTCCGTGGCCAGCAGATCAGGCAGGGCGACAAGGTCGTCACCTGGTACACCAGCGCCAACCGCGACGAGTCGATGTTCGCCGACCCGTACACCTTCGACGTGACCCGCACGCCGAACGAGCACGTGACGTTCGGGCCCGGCGGGCCGCACTTCTGCCTCGGTGCACACCTCGCACGGTTGGAAACGAGGATCCTGTTCCAGGAACTGATCCCCCGCCTCGACACGATCGAGCTGACCGGTCCCGTCGAGCGGATCCGGTCGAACTTCGTCAACGGCATCAAGCGCATGCCCGTCCGCGTCACGACGCGCTGAGCGGATCCGCGCTCGTGACTCCCCCTCGACTGGTCCTGATCCTCAGCGAGAACCACACGTTGGTGCCGCCGCGAGATCTCATGGGGCTGGTTCGTATGGCGCAGACGGCCGAAGACACCGGGTTCGACGGGGTCATGGTGAGCGAGCACGTGGTGCTGGGCACCGGCGCGGATGCCGACGGCGTGCCGGCGAACGCACGCGACTACGCACTGCCGGGCAACCAGGATCCGTCGACACCGTGGCCCTCGTCCATGGTGCTCTTGGCGGCCGTAGCGGCTGCGACGACCCGGGTCCGGCTGGTGGCGAGCGCCGTGATCCCTCCCCTTCGCCATCCGTTGCTCATCGCGAAGGATCTCGCGACGCTCGACCTGTTGTCGGGGGGACGCCTGGTCGTGCAGCCCACGGTCAGCTGGTCACCGCGCCGAGTACGAGGCGCTGGGGGTGCCCTTCACCGAGCGCGGCGCCCGCCTCGACGAGCACCTCGAAGCCTGGCGATCGTTGTGGAGTCCCGGCCCGGCCTCCTTCGAGGGCCGCTTCTACCGATTCGAGGACACGTGGTTGGAGCCGAAGCCGTTCCGCGCGAACGGTCCCCGCCTGTGGTTCGGAGGACAGACGGTGCACGATCGGCTCCTGACCCGGCTCACGCGGTACGGCCACGGGTTCAACCCCCTCGGCCGGCCGAGCGAGCACGACATGGAACGGCTCGCGGCCGCCATGCGTCAGGCAGGACGCGCCATGGACGAGCTGGAGCTGGTGGGCGGCACCCGCGGACGATTCCTCCGTCCCGACGCGGTTGCCGACCTGGACGAAGCGTTGGACGCGATCCCCGAACAGATCGAGCGTGGGTTCGGCACGATCTGCATCAAACCCAGCCAGTTCATCGATGACCTAGCCGAGATCGGCGATCTCTGCGAGCGGATCGTGGAACGCGCCACCGGCTTCTCGTCTGCCGCAGACTAAGGCCCGACGGCCGTTTCCTCCTGGTCCGGACCGGCCACCGATCGCAGCAACGATCGGAGCATGGCCGCCAGGCTCTCTTGCTGCGCCTGCGACAGATGCGCCGCGACGGCCGACTCCTCCGAGTTGAACTTGGGGAACAGCGACTCGATGGTCGAGCGTCCAGCCGCAGTCAACTCTACGATGACCATGCGCCCGTCCTTCGCGTCTTTGCGCCGGGTGACGTAGCCACGAGCCTCCAGCGTGGTCATGACCCCGGTCGCGGTGGGCCGGCTGATGCCCACGGCCGCGGCGAACTCGCGCGCCTCCATCTCGCCCCACACCCACAGCACCCACATGCCCACGAACGACGTCCAGGACAACCGGTCCGCCGCGAGCACCTGCGACTCCATGTGCCGGCGGATCGCGGTGGAGCTCCGGAACAGGTTCGAGATGGCCCACATCGCTCGGAAGTCCAGCGGCAGGTGTCCCAACGCGTCGAGGACCTTGCGTTCGGCCGGCAGCAACCCATCGTCGCCGGGGAGGTGACGTTCGCCCGGGGGGCTGTCGCTCACGCTGCACTCCCGCTGCTCGCGAGCCGCTCCCCCAGCTCACGCGCGACGTCGAGGAGCGCCAACACGTCCTCCTCGGTGGTGCGGAAGTTGACGAAGCAGGGCCGCAACCAGACCTCGTCGTCGATCAACGCCGAGGCAAGATACACCCGCCCATCGGCTTGGAGGGCGTGCGCCAAGGCCAGGTTGTGCGCGTTGAGGTCGGCCACATCGGGCGGTGCATGACGCAGCGGCACGATCGACAGCTGCGGCGGGGCATCCATGACCTCGAAGTCTTCGCTGGCCTGCGCATGTCGGTAGAGCAGCTCCGCCTCGGCAAGGTTGCGCTCGATCGCGTCGCGGAACTGAGCGGCTCCGTGAGCTCGGAACGCGAGCCACAGCTTCAGCGCGCGGAACGGGCGCGAGTACTCCAATGTGATGTCGGCCGCATGCAGCTCGTGCCGCTGATGCGGCAGGTAGCCCTGCTCATGCGCGAAGGCGCCCGCGAGCGCGTCGGCATCACGCACCAGGACCAGTCCGCACGCCTTGGGGAGGTACAGCCACTTGTGTCCGTCGATCGAGCACGAATCGGCACGCGTCAGCCCCATGAAGTCGGCCGAGCGCGAGCTCGTGGAAGCCGCGGGGAGACCGTAGGCACCGTCGACGTGCAGCCAGACGCGGCGAGGCTCGCACACGTCGGCGATGGCATCGATCCGATCGATCGCGCCGGTCAGCGTCGTGCCCGCGGTCGCCACGACCGCCACCGGCGTGACCCCGGCAGCCAGGTCCTGGTCGATGCGCCCGTGCCAGCGCATCGGGCTGCAGTCGCCGCAGCCCGTCGAGCGGGATCGCGCGCAGGTTGTCGGAGCCGATCCCGAGCAGTTCCACCGCCCGCGTCACGGAGTAGTGCACCTCGGTCGAGCAGTAGATGGCCATCCGTGTCCCCGCAAGACCCGCATGACGCGAACCCGGCACCGCTCGCTCCCGAGCGGCCGCGAGCGCACTCACGTTGCTGATGGTTCCCCCGCTCGTGAACGCTCCCCCCGCGGCCGGGAAGCCCACGAACTCGGCGGCCCACCGCACCGCCTGGTCCTCCACCTGCGTGGCGGCGCGCGCATCGACCGCCAGGTTGATGTCGTAGGTATGGGCCAACACGTCTGCGAGGGCGCCGATCTCCAGCCCGCTCGACCCGATGAACGCGAAGTAGCGCGGCCGAGCCTGGGCGATCGATTCGTCCAGGATGCGGGCCGCGTCGTCGAGCGCCTCGTGGACCGACGTCGGGTCGCGCGGCAACGAGGCTTCGAGCAGTCGCAACACCCGCTCGTCGAGCGGAGGTTCCTCAGGCCGGAACCGGTCGAAGCTTCGCCAGGCCTCGGCCACCAGGCGCGCCGCGTGCTGGAGCGCCTCCTCGCGAGGCGCATCCAGCCGCAGCGTCCGTTCCTCGTCCGTCATGACTCCTTGCAGGGGAAGGTGCGCTTCCCGGTCAGCCGGTCATCACCTCGTCCTCATGCAGGTCGGACAGCACCTCGCTCGCCGGGGCACGGCCCTTGACGATGAACATGAAGATGACACCGATCACCAGCCAGATGAGGGCGTAGCGAGGCGCCCAGATCGTCGGGGTAGGCACCTTGTAGAAGGAGCCCCAGATCGCTGCCGAGGTCAGCGCGATGCCGACGAGTGCCGCGATCGCCACCCCGACGGGCTGGTCCTGCCGCCCGAGCGTGACGAGCGCCCCCACGGACATCATCAGGTACACGACGAGCAACGCGAAACCACCGAACGTCGATGCCCACGCGAACAGCGAGAAGTAGTGGGGCAGCTCGGGAAGCGCGAAGACCTCCGTCTGCTCGGCCAGGTAGATGAACACGACCTGCATGATCACGAGCAACGCGATGGCACCGGCCGGTGTCCCGAACTTCGCCGAGACCGCGGCAAGCGGACCCGGAAGCCGGCGGTCGCGCGCCATCGCGAACACCCCTCGGGTCGACGCGACACCCGCACCCACGTACACGGCGAGCATGTCCAAGAACACGACCAAGACCAAGGCCTTGAGCCAGAAGTCCGATCCGAACTCGCCGCCCGGTGCTCCCAGGGCGAACAGCGGCGCGCCGGCGACCTCCGGACTGGTGATGACCGCCAGGTCGAATCCGAACCCCGCGACCTCCACGTACGCCGCGATCACGTAGAAGATCGAGACCAGCACGACCGCGCCCAGCACCGCGCGAGGGATCGATCGCTTGGGCTCGGCCGTCTCTTCCGCCAGGTTGGCGGCGGTCTCGAAGCCGACGAAGATCAGCACGCCGTAGAGCACACCGAACAAGATGCCTGAGAAGCCGCCGTCCGGGCTCGGGTCCACGACCTTCGCGAAGTCGTTGTCGCCGCCGAGCTTGCTGATGACCGTGATGAAGAACACCAGGACCACGGCGATCGAGATGAGCGCCAGCGCCAGCTGCACGCGTGTCGATATCTGCACGCCCAGGAAGAGCACCGCGAACAGGAGTGCCGCCACGATGGCGTCCCAGACCCAGACCGACAACTCCAGGTCGATCTCGAGCGTCGGCAGCAGGTTGTCGTGGATGAACCCTCCCAGCAGCACACCCAGTCCCACCGTGAGGATGATCGTGCCGGTGTAGTAGAGCCAACCGCCGGCAGCGCCTAGGGTCGAACCAAGACCCTCTGAAACGTAGTCGTAGAGCGACCCGGCCGCATGGATGCGCTTCGCGTACTGCGCCACGATCCAGCCGATCGCGAAGACGCCGACCGCGGCCAGCAACACCGCCAGCACGGCGGACGTTCCCGCGCCCCTGGCCGCGGCGTTCACACCGATGATGAGCGGGATGATGAACGCGGCCGAGAACACGGGGCCCATGAAGCCCACGGACTGGGCAAGCACATCCAGGAGCGACAGCTTGGCCTCTCCCAAGCGTTCGTACCCGGTTTCCTGCGTCTGCTGATCCGCCACGGCGGAGTCCCCCCTTTTCCGTCCGGCGGCCGCGTTAGGCGGCCGCCCCCTCTCCGGTCCAACCGTCCGGCGGGCGTTCGAACCAGACGTGCACCTGGCCCGTGCCGACGGATGCCTCGTACTCGCTGAACTGCTCGCCCGGCGCTTGGCACCGGGCACCCCCGATGGCGGACGCCATCATGAGGTAATGGCCGAAGTGGCCTTCGGGTGCCGCTTTCCGGTACTCGGGCATCCAGTCGATGATGCCCGCGTGGTCGCCCTGCTCCATCATCCTCAGGACCCGCTGGTCGGCCTCGTAGCTCTCGCGATGCAGGATGTTGTCGGGCGCCGCCGAGCTCTCGTGCTGACGCAGCTCCTGGAACGAGAAGAAGCGGTGCGTCATGCCGCCGCTCGCGAGCAGCACCACCCGGCGATCCGATGCCCGGATCGCATCGCCGATCAGCTGGCCGAACAGCAGGAAGTCCTCGGTGGTGCAGCACTGGTTGATCGCCACGCTCATCCAGCGCGTGTCGGCGTCGCCCAGGTAGGTCCACACGTTCACCGTGCCGTAGAAGATCGGCAGGTACGGGTCGTCGCAGGCCAGGATCCAGCAGTCGTCGCGCCCGTCGGCCTGCGACGCGATGAGCGATGCCAGCTCGGGGTCGCCGGGCATGTCGTACGGGACCTGCGCCATGCCACGAGGCAGCTCGTGGCTCGTGAACTTCCCGGTTCGCCGGTCGGCGGACGTGACGATGTGCTCGAACGTCGATTCCCAATGGGTATCGAAGACGATCACCGTGTCGGCGTTCACCCGTTCCAAGCATTCGGACTTCAGGCGGCGGAGTCCGGGCACCAGCGTGATCTCCTGGCCGTCGTTGATCTCCAGCCGGGTCGCTTCCGGCAGCATGATCGTGGGGACGTGCGCGACCAGGGCCGCGCCGACGATCTCACCCATGTGGCTCTCTCCCCTCGCTGTCGCTCCACGGTGCTGTGCACACGTTCTTGACGTCCGCGTAGAAGTCGAAGCTCCACGTCCCGCCCTCACGGCCGATGCCCGAGCTCTTCGAGCCTCCGAACGGCGCCGACAGGTCCCGGACGAAGAAGCAGTTGACCCACACGGTGCCGGCCACGAGCCGTTCGCTGACCCGTTCGGCCCTGGCCGGGTCGCCCGTGTACACGATCGCGGCGAGCCCGTATCGTGTGTCGTTGGCCAGCGCGATCGCTTCGTCCTCGGTGGTGAACGTCTGCAGGGTCAGCACCGGGCCGAACACCTCCTGCGTCAGGATCTCCGACCCTCGCTGCGCATCGGTGAACAGCGTGGGCCGGTAGTACAGCCCGCCGAGCTCGTCGTTTGGGCCGCCGCCGATCACGGCGCGGGCACCGTCTGCCTTCGCGCGCTGCACGAACCCGTCGACGCGCTCGAAGTGCTCGCGGGTGATCTGCGGGCCGATGTCGGTGGTGTCCTCACGCGGGTCTCCCTGCACGATGGCCTCGGTCGCCGACGTGAATCGCTCCAGGAACGCATCGTGCATCGAGGCCTCGACGATCAACCGGGTGCCGGCAAGACAGACCTGTCCCGCATTGTCGAACTGGTTCACCGCCTGCTGCACGACCGCGTCCAAGTCTGCGTCGGCGAAGGCCACGAACGGCGACTTGCCACCCAGTTCGAGCGAGGTGGGCGTGAGGTTGGCCGCCGCCGCCTGCGCCACGAGCGTGCCGGTGGGCACGCTGCCCGTGAACGCGATGCGGTCCACGCCCGGGTGCCCGGTCAGCGCGGCACCCGCTTCCTCGCCGATCCCCTGCAACACGTTGAACGCGCCGTCGGGAAGACCCGCCTCCTTCGAGATGTCCGCCAGCATCGACGCGGTGAGCGGAGCCCATTCCGGGGGCTTCAGCACGACGGCGTTGCCCGCGGCCAGGGCCGGGGCGACGCGCCACGTGGCCAGCATCAGCGGAGCGTTCCAGGGCGTGATGACGGCGGTCACGCCTGATGGGTCCCATTCGAATCGCTCAGCGAACCCATCGTGGTCTTTTCGCTCGTCGATCAGCGTGAGCAGATGATCGGCGAAGAACCGGAAGTTCCGGGCGACTCGAGGCATCACCGAGTTCCGCATGGACCGCAGGAGCGAGCCGTTGTCACGCGTCTCGACCGCGGCCAGCTCGGGCACCCGGGCCTCCACGCCGTCGGCGATCGCGTGCAGGACCTCGGCGCGCTCCTTCGGCCCGGTGGCCCCCCAGGACCTGAATCCCTCGCGGGCCGCCGTGACCGCGGCGTCCGCCTCGTCGGCTCCACCTCGGGCAACCTCGGCGATCGTCCCTCCGTCGATGGGTGAGACGTCGGTGAACGTGCGACTCGAGGGAACGCGACGGCCACCGATCCAGTGGTCGGTGGCGACCTCGATCCCCTCGACGACGGCGGTGCTCGTGACGACCTCCCTGACCCGTGGAACGCGTTCCGTCCCAAGGTCGTTCGTACGCGAACGGTATGGGTGGGGCCCACGACCTGTCAAGCCGTGGGAACCCCCGGGCGGTCAGGGGCCGTCGGACGTTCCATATCGACGGAAGGGGACGTCATGCGTGGGACGCGCATCGCTCGGGCATCGGTCGTGGCAGGACTCAGCACCCTGTTGGTCCTGGGGCCGGCGGTGAGCGCGCTTGCGTGCGGCGGCCTCGTCGCACCGAACGGCACCATCTCCTTGCTCAAGACCACGACCCTGGCTGCCTATCACCGCGGTGTGGAGCACTACGTCACGTCGTTCGAGTTCGCGGGCAACGATGCGGGCGAGGTGGGCTCGATCATCCCCCTTCCCGGCGTGCCGACGAAGGTCATCAAGGCCGGCGGGTGGACGCTGCAGCGACTGGTGCAGGAGGTGACGCCGCAGCGCGAGGCAGGCGCCTTCGCCCTCTCCGCATTCGCCGAGGACGCGAGCGCCCAGGTCCTGCTGACGACACAGATCGACGCCCTCGACATCACCGTGCTGAAGGGCGGCGCGGTCGCGGTCGGCACCTGGGCCGCGGACCACGGGTTCTTCCTGCCTCCGGACGCGCCGGAAGTGCTGGACTTCTACGCGCAGCGAAGCCCCATCTTCATGGCGGCTCGGTTCAACCTGGACCGAGCGAAGGACCAGGGCGTTCGTACCGGCGAGGGCACGCCGATCCAGGTCGTGATCCCCACCCCGAACCCGTGGGTGCCGCTGCGCATCCTGGGCCTGGGCCGCGAGGCCGCCGAGATCGTGGAGGCCGATGTCTTCCTCCTGACCGATCGAGCCCCCGCGACGCTGCCGCAAGCGGTCGAGTCCGACGGCGATCCCGACCAGCTGGGCATGATCCAGGAAGTGAGCGCGCCGGCATCACCCGCGCTGTTGCGGGACCTGCGGTCCGACGAGCGGATGGGTTGGATCCCCGAACGGGACATGTGGCTCACCTACATCCGCATCAACCAGGATGCTGCACGTCTGACCCACGACCTGGCGATCGACGCCAGCGGCTATGAGCAGCCCGACCCGGTGGCGGCCGGCCTCGCGCGACCGCTCGTGAGCCTCTCGGAGGACACCGGCCCGACGGGCAGAACGACCGCGGTGCTGCTCACGGCCCTGCTTGCCGTGGCTGGGGGCGCCTTCCTGCTCGGCCGATCAGGATCGCGACGACGCTCGTGGAGGCGTACAGCATGACGCGCCTGGGCGCGATCGCGATCAGCGGCGTGCTGCTGGTGGTCGCGCTCGCGCCGGCATGCACCCCCGGGGAGGCATCGAACGATCCTCGAACGATCCACATCACGATGCACCACTCGAAGTACGTGCCCGAGACGATCGCCGTCGACCCCGGTGAGACGATCCGCTTCGTCGTCGAGAACACCGACCCCATCGACCATGAGTTCCTGGTGGGCGATCGCGGGGTCCAGCGGATCCACGAGGCAGGAACGGAGCCGTCCCACACGCCGAAACCGGGTGAGATGTCGGTGCCGGCCCTCACCACTCGGGTCACGACGTACGCCTTCCCGGTGATGCAAGATGGCTCGATCTTCGGATGCCATCTGCCTGGACACTACGCGTACGGCATGCGAGGCACGATCGAGATCGCGTGATCGGGCCGCGATTCGGCCGGCCGCCTGGTCCTCACCCTTACCCCGAGAAGTACTCGGCGAGGTCGGGCGTCGCGCGCTCGCGCAGGGCGGCCGCCACGCGCTGTCGCTCCAGGGTCTGCTCGAGGTTCTTGGCCGACTGCGGGATGGGATGGTCTGCGAAGAACGACACCGCGCCCTCGACCTCCTCGGGTCTGGACAGGAACCGCACCCCGTCGGCCATGCGGATCGTCAGCGACGCGGGGAACGCGCCCGCGAGCTGATCCCAGTGCTCCTGGATGAACGCCCAGCTGCGCGACCCCAGGTCGCGATTGAGCGTGCAGTACGCCAACACGAATGGGGCGTTCTGCGTCCGGATCTCTCCTGACAGGCACGCCTGCAGCGTTCGATCGAGCAACGCAGGATCGCGGAACAAGGGCAGTGCGAACAGGTACCGGAGCTGCTCCTGAGGCGTGGGCGCATCGACGAATCGATGCCAGAACCGCTCGTAGTCCACATCGTCGCCAGTGGCTGCCACCACGTTGACGGCGGCGGCCGCCAGGGCCGGATCCACGGCGACCCCGGCGCTGGCCTCTCCCTCGAACTCACGGGACGCCGCCTCCGCGTTGGGGTCGGCCCCCAACACGCCCAATCCCTGCAACAGCGCGCCACGCAGTGCCCGGGCCAGGTCTGCGTCGTCGTCCCGTGCCTCCCAACCCAAGCGATCGAGTGCCGGAGCCGCGAGGCTCCGCACGAACGCCCGGAACCGCTCTCGCGATTCCCCCTCGACGAATCGGTCGCACCAGCCGAGCCCTTGCAGTAGCACCTGCCAGACCGCCAGGTCGTCCTCGTCGGTGAAGCCCGCAGCGAACCGCACGAACGACGAGGCGTTGGCGGCCCCCGAGGCCACCGCGGCCCAATGGTCGTCGACCAGCCCGTACCGTTCCAGCGCCGACACCTCGGCGAGCCGATCGGTGAGCCGTTCGAGCAGATCGCCCCCGTAGCTCACCCGTACGAAGCTGCTGGCGCCGGCATCGACCACGACGGCGGCCGCGGCGTCGTTCAGCGGGACGTGCACGCCGTCGGCGGGCACCAACACCGAGCGTTCGTCCTCACCGAAGGCACGGACGCGGAGTGGAACGTCCCACGTGGTGACGTCGTCCGAACCGTCGGCGAGGAAGCGCTGCTGGTCGATCCTGATCCCGTCGGCGTCAGGGGTGACCGTGAGCAGCGGGTAGCCGCCCTGCCAGATCCATCCGTCCATGATCCGCCGCACCGGCTCGCCGGTGGCTTCCTCCAGTGCGTCCCACAGGTCGTGGGTCTCGGTGTTGCCGTAGGCATGGCGCTGCAGATACAGACGGATCCCGTCGCGGAACTTCTCCGGGCCCAGATAGCGGTCGAGCATGCGCAGTGTGGCCGCGCCCTTCTGATACGTGAGGACGTCGAACATGCCCGCGGTGTCGTCGGGTGAATGCACCGGGTACTCGATGGCGCGAGTGGAATGGAGTGCATCGACCTCCTTGGCCGCGGTGCAGTAGCGCGCGAACGATGACCAGCGCTCCCAATCGGGCCGCCACGCGTCGATCGTGAGCAGTGCCATGAACGTGGCGAACGCCTCGTTGAGCCAGATGCCATTCCACCACCGCATGGTGACCAGGTTGCCGAACCATTGGTGAGCCAGCTCGTGCGCGACCACGTCGGCGATGTTCTCCAGCTCGGGCTGGGTCGCCAGCTCGGGGTCCACGAGCAGCAGCGATTCGCGGTATGTGATGCAGCCGGTGTTCTCCATGGCGCCTTGCGCGAAGTCGGGCAGGGCGATCATGTCGACCTTCTTGTCTGGGTAGGCCAACCCGTAGTACTCGCTGAAGAACCGCATGGAGAACACCGCGGCATCCAGAGCGAAACCCGTGAGGTGGGCCTTGCCGGGCACGTGGACCACGCGGATCGGCACCCCATCGACCTCGACAGCCTCGGTGATCTCCAGCCGCCCCACCACGAAGGCCACCAGGTAGGTGGACATGCTCATGGTGTCGGCGAACCGCACCCGGGCCTTGCCCTCGCCGGCGGGTTGGCGGTCGACCTCGGGACCGCACGAGACGGCCGCCAGGCCGTCGGGCACGACCACGGTGATCCCGAACACCGCCTTGAGGTCGGGCTCGTCCCAGCAGGGGAATGCGCGCCGCGCGTCCGCCGCCTCGAACTGCGTGGTGGCGATCGTGTGCGTCTGCCCGTCGTCGCCCGTGTAGGTGGAGCGATAGAAGCCGTGCAGCTGGTCGTTCAAGATCCCTCGGAACTCCAGGTGCAGTGTCCACCGGCCGGTGTCGGCCGACGACGTCAATCCCAGCTGCGCGCGCTGGGTCTGCTCGTCCATGACCACGTCGTCGACCTCGATGCGATCGCCGTCCTCCCCCACGAGCCACCCCCGATCGATCTGCAGTTCGAGGGCGTTCAGGACGATCGACTCCACCGCTTCCTGCACCTCGACGACGACATCGACCTGCCCCACGAACGTGGCGGCCTCGAGGTCGGGTTCGATCGTGAGGTCGTACCGGGACGGCACGACGGTGCGCGGGAGTCGGTAGCGGTCCTGCATGGGCGCCGGGGAGCCTACCGCGAGGAGCGAGGACGTGATGTGATGGTGCGAGTCGACTCCGGAGCGCGCTCGCCCGATGCAACGACCACGCAGCGACGATGCGCCGGTGACCCTGGCGCCAGAGATCGATCCCGCCTCCGAGTTCGAGGTGTTCTTCGAACTGGAGCACGGGCGACTGCACCATGCGGTGTACATGGCCACCGGGAGCAGGACCGACGCCAACGATCGGGCGCACGAGGCGTTGCTCCATGCGTGGGAGCGGTGGGAACGGGTCCGCATCATGCATCGACCGTCGCTGTTCGTGATCCGCAGAGCGATGAACCCACTGCGCGCCGTGTTGTCCGGCCGGTGGGTCGCTCACCGGCGACGCTTTCGCCACGAGCCGACACTCGAGCCGTTCGAGGATGTTCGGCTCGACGACGAGACCCGCAGCATCGTGCTGGATCTGTCCCGCGACCAGCGATCGTCCTTGTCCCTGGTGAGGAGCCTGGACCTGTCACCCGGCGAGGCGGGGCGGGCCCTCGGCAGGCGCGCGGCCTCGATCCGCGGCGACGTCGGGACCGCCGAGCGGCTGGTCCGAGATCGACGAGTGGCATCCCCGATATCGGACCTCGATGACGACGATCCGGTGCTCGACCTTCTCGAGAAGGTCCGGCGGGCGTGCGCCCCAGACCCCGGTGCCTTCGACCGTCATCTCGCGATGCGAGCGCGGGCGGTTCGACGACGACGTGCCTCCACCGTGGCAGCCGTCGCCGTGGTGACCGCGATCGTGGCGTTGACGGTGGGCCGAGGTTCCCAGCCGGATCCTCCGTCCGGCCCGCCCGGTGTGGTTCCTCCACCGACCGACCTCGCCGCTCGACACCAGCTCCCTGGCCTGCTGATGGCCGCGTCGGTCGATGTTCCCGGCGGGTGGCGGGTCGATGGCTCCATCTGGGGTTCGGGCGGGGTCGGGTTCGCCGCGCTCTCGACCGGCCAGCACGACAGCACGGTGAGCGTCGCCGTCTTCGACCTCATCCTGCTGAGCCCGTTCGACCCGGTCACCGGCGAGATGGGGGTCCTCACCGCCGACGCACGGACGCGATGGTTCGATCGGTTCGATCGTCGATTCGACCGACGGGTGCGCCCACGACTGGAGGGCGAGCCTGGCGTCGAGCCGCGGTTCCACGCCTGGCCGCCACTGTCGTGGATCGCGGCCCATGCTCCCGCTCGGGGCGCGATCCACGTCTCCCAGCTCGTGGTCGACGGACGCGCTGGCTCACTGCTGTCGTTCCGAGGAACGGGGACCGGGACGACGTCGGCCCTGTTCACGTCGTTCGGCCAGGGGTCGGTCGTCATCCGCCCGGGGGTCCGCTACAGCTTCTGGGCGCCGGCTTCGGATGAGCCCCTGGCAGGAGAGGTGTTGATCGGGATCGCCAGCGCGTCCGGCGCCGACGTGGATGTCGACGCTTGGCGGGTGATCCGGTCGCTGACGCTCCGAGGCTACTGAAACGCCGCCGCTCCCGCGCGCTCAGTCGTTCACGTAGGTGAGCCAGTCGGGGTACTTCGGGTTCTCGCCCTTGGTGGCCGCGAAGAAAGCGGACTGCAGTTCCTTGGTGATCGGACCCCGATGCCCTTCGCCCACCTCTCGGTCGTCCACCTCACGGATCGGGGTGAGCTCGGCGGCGGTTCCCGTGAAGAAGCACTCGTCGGCGTTGTAGAGGTCGGTGCGCACCAGGTTGTCCTCGCGCACCTCGTAGCCCAGGTCGCGCGACAGCGTGATCACCGTCTCGCGGGTGATGCCGTCGAGCGACCCGGCCTGCGTGGGAGGCGTGAGCAGGATCCCCTTGCGCACGACGAAGATGTTCTCGCCCGACCCGTCGGTGATGTACCCGTGGTCATTGAGCATGACCGCTTCGTCGTAGCCCGCCTTCAAGCTCTCGACCTTGGCCAGCACGCTGTTGATGTACTGGCCCGTGGCCTTGGCGGCTGCCGGCAGCGAGTTCTGGGCATTGCGCCGCCAGCTGCTGACCTTGACCCGCACACCGCGCTCGAGCGCGTCCTCGCCAAGGTAGGCGCCCCATGGCCACACCGCGATCACGACGTTCACAGGGGCCTCGAGCGGATTCACACCCATCTCGCCGTACCCGCGGAACACCAGCGGTCGGATGTAGCACGAATCCAGCCCGTTCGCCCGGATCACGTCCCTGGTGCCCTCGGTGAGGGCCTCGGGCGCGAACGGGATGTCGAGGTGATAGAGCTTCGCGCTGCGGTAGAGGCGCTTGAGATGCTCGTCCAGGTGCCACACGGCGGCGCCACGTACGGTCGAGTACGCCCGGATGCCCTCGAAGACGCCGCTGCCGTAGTGCAGGGCGTGGCTGAGCACGTGGACCTGGGCGTCCTGCCAGGCCACCAGCTCGCCGTCCATCCAGATCTTCTCGACCTCGGTGATCGGCACCGTTGAACCTCCTGGTGTCAGGACGTGGGACGATGACGATCGTCGCCACGACGTGGTGGCCACACAGGATATACGAGCCGCTGAGGCGACCGGGCGACGAGGAGGAGCACATGGCGCGAGAGCGCGAGTTGAGCACCGGCGAGGGCCCATCGCCGAACGACGATGACGAGGACTCCGGCGAGGCGATGGAGGACTACATCTCCGACATGGACCGGCCGATGGGCGCCCTCGATCACACGACGGCAGAGGAGCAGCGCGAGGGCGACACGATCGACGAGCGCACGCGCCGCGAGCAGCCTCAGCGGGAACGGCCGGACACCAGCATCGACCTGGTCGACGACGCCGATGCCGACGGCGCGGACGATGAGGGCTTCATGGTGGGAGACGCCGAGGATCCCGATGGCATCGAGGCACCTGAACAGGCCGCCGTGCACGTGGTCGACCATGCACCGGGGGCGGTCGATCACCCCGACGACTACGTGCAGGACTGACCCGCCAGGTCAGGCCAGCCGGTAGCACGCGAACCGCCACTCGTAGGTCTCGCGAGGCACGTCGGCGAGCGGGCCCAGCTGCCCCTCGGCCCAACGGCGGGCCTCGACGGCGGCCCGATCACGCAGGTCTTCGTCGGCGACGGCCCAGGTCCAGGAGTACATGTTGTTCTCGATCCCGCGGACGAACGTCTCGATGTCGTCCCGCGCGCGTTCGTGCTGGACGATGTCGGGCAGCTTGCTGCCGCCCAGAGCCGCCACCTCGGCGTCGAGCTCGTCCCAGCCGTCCCATGTCAGGCCCACGGGTACTGCCGGGACACCGGTCACCTCCGCGAACCGCGTCTGGATCTCGGACCGGATACCGCCGTAGGAACCCAGGATCGCCAGGAACGGAGCTCGCGGACCGGCGACGCGCCCGATCTCCCTGACCGCGGCGCGCCAGTCGGGGATCAAGTGGAGCACCCACCGCAGATAGACGCCGCCGAAGACGGAATCCGAGAACGGCATCCGGGTCGCATCGCCCTCGACCAAGGGGAAGGGCGTCAGGCCGCCCGCGTTCGCTCTCAGTCTGTCGAGCATCGGTCGTGACAGGTCGATGCCGGTGAGCGGCACCGCGCGCTCATGCAGCGGCAGCGCCACCTGTCCGGTTCCGACCCCTACTTCCAGGATGCGTCCCTTTCCTTCGAAGGCCTCGACCAGCACGTCGGTCGTTACCCGGATCCCCTCGGGCGAGAGCCCACGGGTCGAGTCGTAGTACTCCGCGGCCCGGTCGAAAGGGATCGACGCGGTCATGCGCGAGCCCGCTCGTAGATCCGCCAGTCGTTCGCGACGGCCGGGATCGGCTCGGTCAGGTCGCCGAACCGCTCTGCCGCCCATCTGCGGACCTCGTCGGAGGCCGACGAAAGCTCGTCGTCGGGGATGCGCCACGTCCATGACCATTCCTTGGCCGGCACTCCGTCGAGGATCGCAGCGAGCGAGACCTCACGGTCGTCGGTGATACGGATCGTGTCGACCAGATCCCACCCGACCGCTCGCATCCCTTCGTCGAGACGCTGGCCGCGTCGGGAAGACCCCAGACCCACCGGCTCCGCCGCCGTCCCCACCTCCTGCACGAACCGAGCATGCAGCTCGGCGAGGACGCCGGAGAACCCGCCAGGCTCGATCGCGATCACCCCCGCCGGCGCCAGGACGCGGTCGAGCTCACCGAGTACCGCCGTCCACTCAGGGATCAGATGCAGCACCCAACGGCCGTAGGCGGCGCCGAACGACCCTGCGGGGAAGGGCAACCGAACCGCATCACCTCGAACGAGCGGCACGGTTGCCTTGCCCTCTTTGCTGCGCAACACGGCCATCATCTCCGCCGACAGGTCGATGCCGACCACGGCCACCCCTCGCTCGGCAAGGGGCAGCGCCAACTGTCCCGTGCCGACCCCCAGCTCCAAGACCGGAGCGCGGCCATCGATCCGTGCAACCAAGAGATCGATGATCGCGCGCAGGCTTGCCGGGTCCGTTCTCCTGGTGGCGTCGTAGTAGCCCGCGGCGCGATCGAACGCGATCGAACTCCCGCTCACGTCTCGACGGTCACGAGACCGGGATCCGCTTCTCGGCGTCGACGAACGGGAGCGACGCCACGACCGTGGGGCGGACGCCCGCGGTCGAAACGACCTCCAGGTCGGTGCCCGCAGCCAAGTGCGAGGACGGGACCCACGCGTATCCGACGTTGCGTTCCAGGCGCGGCGACCACGCACCCGCCGTCACCCTGCCGATCTGCCCACCGCCCGGCTCGTGCACGGGCCAGAAGTCGTTCAAGGCTCCCTCGTCGGTCATCGGATCGCCACCGATGTCGATGCCCACGAGCTTGCGGTCGACCCCCGTCTCAGCGAGGCGGGCCAAGGCTTCCCGTCCGAGGAAGTCGTTGGGCTGATCGTGCTCCACGAACTTCTCGAGCCCGCTGATGTGCAGCGGCGTGTCGGAGGTGCGCATGTCCGAGCCGTAGTTGAAGATGCCGGCCTCGATGCGCCGTGCCTCGCTGGGGGCGATCACCCGTATGCCGTACGGCTCCCCCGCCGCGAAGACGGCCTCGAACAGCTGATCGCCCCGGGCAGAGTCCTGACCGTAGATCTCATAGCCCACCTCCCCGGTCCATCCGGTGCGGGAGATGATCACGGGGATGCCCTCGATCTCGGCTTCGGCGCACCAGTAGTACCGCAGGTCCGCGACCGCATCGCCGAGCAGATCGCGGATCACGTCCTTGGACCGGGGCCCCTGCACCTGCATGGGAGCCACGTCGGCTTCCTCGATCTCCACGTCGAACCCACGACCCGCCGCCACGCCCGCCACGTACAGCAACGCGTCGGAATCGGCCAGGGCCAGCCAGAAGCGATCTTCGGCCAACCGCAGCAGCACCGGGTCGTTCACGATGCCGCCCCATGCGGTCGTGAGCAGCACGTACCGCGCCTGCATCACACCGACCTTCGTGAGGTCACGGCACGTGATGAGGTTCGTGAGCTCGAAGGCGTCCCGACCACGGATCTCGACGCACCGCTCGACGCTGACATCCCACAACGTCACGTCGTGCAGCAGCGCGTTGTACTCGGTGACCGGATCGTCGTACATGGTCGGCAGCAGCATGTGGTTGTACAGACCCCAGCTCTTGCATCCGTGCCGCTTCGTCGCTTCGAAGTAGGGCGACTTGCGGTACCACGGCTGCACGTAGAACGTGAACGTCTCCGATGCCATCGACTGCTCTCCTCCCGATCCGTACGCGGTGCGCGCTCGCGGGACGATAGCCCGAGCGACCCGGCACCGACTAGTTCATGGCCGGGTCGTCGGGCATCAACCGGAGCATGTCGAAGGCTTGACCCTTGCGGCGCAGGACGTCGTTCCACAGGCGTTCGGGCTCCCGGTGGAAGACATCATCGGGCTGGGCCGGTTCCAGCACCCAGGAATCCTGGTCCAGCTCGGCCTCGAGCTGGCCCCCGGTCCAGCCCGCGTAGCCCGCGAACACACGGGCTCGCCGGATCGCGGTCAGGTCGTCCTCGTCGGTCTCCGGCGGCAGGAACCCGATCGAGCCCATCGCCAGGAGCTGGGCGCGTGAGGGGTCCGAGAAATCGGCGACGACGACCACCGAGTCCGCCTGCACCGGTCCGCCGGAGAACAGTGGCTCGTCGGCATCGACCAGGTCTCCCAACGGCGGGACAGCTTCACGCACCGTGATCCCCAAGCTGCGGTTGAGCACCACACCGACTGCGCCGTCCTCATCGTGATGGCCGATCAGGATCACCGATCGTCGGAAGTTCGGGTCGAACAGGCCAGCGTTGGCGATCAGCAGCTTCCCGGTCAACGGTTCCACGAGGTGAGGTTAGCCCGCGGCGGGGATCTCCTTCTTCGGGTCCAGGAACGGCAGTGCCGTCACGGTGGCCGTCATCGGGCCGTCGGGCGAGGCGATCTGGACGCGGGTGCCGCCGGCGGCCTTCGAGATCGGCACCCACGCGAATCCCATGTTGCGCTCCAGCCGAGGAGAATAGGAGGCGCTGGTGAGCCTGCCGATCCGCTCGTGCCCGTCCACCACCGGCCAGAAGTCCTCCAGCCACATCGTCAGCGGGTCGCCGTCGATCGTGAGGCCCACCAGCTTCTGCCGAACGCCCTCGTCGCGGATCCGCCCCAGCGCCTCGCGCGACACGAACTCGTTGTCATTGTCGAGCTCGGCGAGGCGCTCGAGCCCGGTGATCTCGAACGGGTTGTTCGTGATGTCCATGTCGTTGCCGTAGTTGAAGATGCCGGCTTCCATGCGGCGTTGGTCGTTCGGGGCGATCGCCCGCAGCTCGAACTCTTCTCCTGCGGCCACGATCGCGTCCCACAGGTCGTTGGCTCGCGACGAGTCGCGCAGGTACACCTCGTAGCCCAGCTCCGCGCTCCAGCCCGTGCGCGAGACCACCACCGGGATCCCCTGCAGCTCGGTCTGCTTGTGCCAGTAATAGCGCTGATCGGCGACATCGTCGCCGAAGAGCTTGCGGATCAACGGCTTGGACCGCGGACCCTGGATCTGCAGCGGCGACACGTCGGGCTCGCGGATCTGCACGTCGAGCCCGGCGAAGGCCTGCACGCCCACGGCGTACAGCAGGGCGTCCGAGTCGGCGAGCGAGAGCCAGTAGTGATCCTCGGCCAGCTTCAGCAGGATCGGGTCGTTGACGATGCCGCCGTCCGGTGCGCAGATCAACACGTACTTGCACTGTTCGGGCTGGGTCCGGGACAGATCGCGCGGCGTCAGCAGCTGAGTGAATCGGCCGGCATCGGGGCCGACGATCTCCACCTGGCGCTCCACCGCCACGTCCCACAACGTCACCTTCTCGACGAGATGCCAGTACTCCTTGACGTCGTCGTCGTAGTAGGTCGGGATGAGCATGTGGTTGTACAGGTCCCAGCTGGTGCAGCCGGCTTCGATCGTGCGGTCGAAGTATGGCGACTTCTTGTACCAGCTGGCGAAGTAGAACGGGAAGGAACGGTTCTGCTGTGGCATCGAGACCCTAGCCCTTCGTCGACCGTCGGCGTGCCGCGCCGGTCCTTGTCGATCTGACGGAACGCGTTGTAGCCGGGGATACCGCAGACGCCGCCCCCGCCGTGCGTGGCGCTCGAGGCTTGATACAGGCCGCGGATAGGCGAGCGATAGTCAGCGTAGCCCGGCGCGGGACGCATGTGGAACAGCTGCTCCGCGGACAGTTCCCCATGGAAGATGTTGCCGCCGATCAGCCCCCATTCGTGCTCCATCTCGTACGGGCCGATCACCTGCCGGTGCAGCACGCTGTCGGCGAACCCCGGCGCCAGCTCGTCGTAGCCTTCGATGACGCGATCCGCATAGGCGTAGAGCTCCTCCGTGTGCGGCTTCTCGCTCCACTCGTGCGGCACCCACTGCGTGAACAGCGACACCACGTGCTTGCCCTCCGGGGCGAGCGTCCGGTCGTGGTAGGTCGGCATGACCCCGTCACTGAACGGAGCGGTCGACGGGATGCCCGCACGCGCCTGCTCGAACGCCTCCTCGAGATAGGCGATGGAATGCGCCAGCTCGAAGCCGCCCGTGAAGTCGGCGAGCTCGGGGTTGGCCGTGAACACGGGCGCGCGGTCGAGCGCACAGTTGATCTTCACGACGCCGCTGCGCGACTTCCAGTTCTCGATGTCGTTCACGAAGTCCGCCGGCAGCTCGTCGCGCTCGAGCTGGTCCAGGAACGTGATCTTGGGATGGATCGCGGTGACCACGACGGGCGCCGCGATCTCCTCGCCGCCTTCCAGCACGACTCCCCTGGCAGCGCCGTCTGAGGTGAGGATCCTCGCGACCCGGGCGTTCGTGCGGATCTCGGCGCCGTACGCGCGGGCGCTGGACGCGATGGCGTCGCTCACCGCCCCCATGCCACCCTCGGGAACCGCCCAGTTGCCCAGATGACCGTCGCCAACGTCACCGATCGAATGATGGGCCATGACGTAGCCCGTGCCGGGCTCGTACGGACCGGCCCACGTGCCGATCAGGCCGTTCAGCGCCATCACGGTCTTGACCTGATCCGACTCGAAGAACCGGTCCAGGATGTCGACGATGCTCATCGTCATGAGCCGCGTCACGTCGCCGACCGTCTTCACGTCCAGGCCGCGGAAGCGCCACGCCAGCTTCAGCTGTTCGCGCAGGTCGGCCGGGTCCTTCGACCCGATCGTGGGGGGTATCGACATCAGCATGGGTCCCAGCACGTCGGCGAGCCCGCCGATCCATGCGTCCCACGTGACGATCGCGTCGGCGTCCTTCTTCGAGAACTGCGCGTACGACTCGTAGTTGGCCTGGGCGTCGTCGTCGTAGGACGTGATCGCGCGCCCATCCGGGAACGGCAGGAAGTAAGGACCGACCGGCGTGGCCTTGTACCCATGCTGAGCAAGCTTCAGGTCGTTCAGGATGGTGTCGGGCATCAGGCTCATCACGTAGCTGAGCGTGGTGACCTTGAACTCCGGCGCTTCGGGCCAGGGCGCCATCGTATCGGCCGCACCGCCCACCTTGTGCCGCCCCTCCAAGACCACCGTGCGAGCACCGGCTCTCGCCAGGTAGGCCCCGGCGACGAGCCCGTTGTGGCCGCCCCCGATCACGATCGCGTGGTAGCTGTTGCTGGTGGTGCCGTCCATGACGTGCATCTCCGGTCTGGGCCCGGGGTCGGGCCCGCCCGACCCGACGGTAATCCTGAACCGCCGTTCAAGGCAAGTCGTCGACGACGGTCAAGAGCGAGAAAGAACGACGATACTGGTGGGCGATGGCAGCTTCGGCCGCGCACCTTGACGGATCCGCTGGCCCCTCACCCTCGGAGCAATCCCTCGCACGTGGGCTCCTGCTGACTGTCGCCGCGGGCTACCTTGCGGTTCAGCTGGCACTGTTCTCGATCGATCGGGCCCCTCGCTGGGACGAGGCTGTCTACCTGTCACAGGTGACCCCCGGTTTGGATGCGCAGTTCTTCGCGCCCTTCCGTGCGCGCGGGCTGCCGCTGCTGATCGCCCCGATCACCTGGCTGGGTGGGTCGATCACCGCGGTTCGGATCGTCCTCGCGGTTGTCGCCTCGTTGGCACTCGCCGGGTCCTTCTGGGTCTGGATCCCCGTCGTCGGCATCGCGGGACCCCTGGCGGCGATGCTCTTCGGCTTCTCGTGGATGGGCCTGTTGAACGGCTCGGAGATCTTCCCCAACTTCCTTGCGGCCACCCTAGGGCTCGGCGTGGCCGGATACGCCTATCGGCAGCTCATCGACGGAGGCAGATGGCCCGTCGTGATATCGGCGACCCTGATGGCCGTCTTGGCCCTGTTCCGACCGACGGAGGCGACCGCGGTGTTCGCGGCGGTCGGCATCTATGTCGTGATCTTCCACAGGAGCGCGTGGCGTGTTCTCCTACCGATCGGGTTGGGCTTGGCGCTCGGCTGGCTGCCTTGGGTCGTCGAGATGTCCATCCGGTTCGGCGGACCGCTCAACGCACTCGACGAGGCCGGGAGCGCGCCGTTCGTGTTGTCTGCCGTCGCGGCGAACTTCCGCCAGTACCTGGCCTACACAGACGGAAGGATCTTCAGCTCTCAGGCGGAGCAGATCCCACTTGCGGGGGTGTTCTGGTGGAGTTGGCTGGTCGTGATGGCGTTCGTCGGCATCACGTATACGAGGAAGGAAACCGGCCGCCCCGCAGCCCAACTGTGCTCGGTCGGAGCAGTCGTTCTGGCGACGCTCTACGTGATCGTCCTGCAGGATCGGGCACTGGCTCCGCGCTATCTGCTTCCCGCGATGGTGTTCGTGTCCGTTCCGGCTGCCGTGGGCACGGTCTCACTGTTCAAGGGCGGGGCCCGAACGCGGGTCGTCGGGTTGCTCGCCCTCATCCTCGTCATCCCATGGGGGATCTGGCAGGCGGGTGTAGCGGATCGGGTTGAGGCCCGAGAGGCGCGGCACCGCGAGTCGTTCCGTGTGGTCGGACTCACGCTCAGACAATTGGCCGACAATGAACCGTGCACTTTCATCAGTCTGCGTGGAGCGGCCGAGATCGCACTCGCGTCAGGATGCAGGGGAACCCAGGTGCTGGATCCGGGACCAACGGACGAAGAGTTGGGCGAACTGTCGCGGACCTCCGATCCCGCATTCCTTGTCCTCTCCCGGACCCGCCCACCGCCCTCAGCGGTGAACGCCGTGACCCCGATACAGGTCGCGGAGCCGGGACAGAAGTGGCTCATCTACCAACTGCGGGATCCTCCGCTACAGTTGGCGCGGATCTGATCACCTGCGAGCAACGGGGAAGGCTCGAATGCGCGTCATCATCACGCTTCCCGCCTACAGCGCGGAAGACACGCTCGAGAAGACCATCGCCGAGATCCCGGCGGGCATCGCCGAAGAGATGATCTTGGTCGACGACGCCAGCCCCGATAGCACCGTTCGCGTGGCCCGCGACCTGGGCATCCGTGTCGTGGTGCACAGCAAGAACCGGGGCTACGGCGGGAACCAGAAGACCTGCTATCAGGAGGCTCTGGACGACGGAGCCGACATCGTGGTCATGCTCCACCCCGACTATCAGTACGACCCCAAGGCCGTTCCTCTCCTGATCGCGCCGATCCTTGCCGGCGACGCGGACATGACGTTCGGCTCGCGCTTCGCCGGCCTCGGCAACCCGTTGGGCGGCGGGATGCCGAGGTATCGCTATGCCGGCAACCGGATCACGACCACCTTGGAAAACTGGATGCTCGGCGCCAGATTCACTGACATGCACAGCGGACTGCGCGCATACACGAGACGATGCCTGCAGTCGCTCCCCTTTCTCAGCTACTCGGACGACTTCGTGTTCGACACGCAGTTCCTCGTCGACGCGGTGACCGGTGGCCAGCGCGTGGTCGAAGTGCCCATCCCAACCCGCTACACGAAGGAATCCTCCTCGATCTCCATCCTGCGCTCATTGCGTTACGTGGCTGGGAGCCTGGCCTACACGGCTCGAAGAAGCGCCGAGCGCGGCCGGCGGGGCCGTCGGACCGGAATCGCACACGGGGGTGAGAAGCGTGGTCGGGCGCTCGGTACCGGACCTGCCCGAGATCAGCGGTGCGTCTTGTGTGGGCGAACCACGATGGCGCTCGTCTACGCTGCCAACGTCCGGGGAGCGGTTCCGGTCGAGGAGTTCGCCTGCACGACGGGAGCGCTCGCAGAGCATGACGACGTCGTCCAATGCAGCCGGTGCGGGATGGTGTCCTCCATCCCGGCCTTGGACCCCGACGAGATCGTCGACAACTATCGACAGGTGGTCGACGAGGACTACTTGAAAGAGGAACTGGCCAGGCGGGAGCTTTTCGCCTGGTTCGTGAGCCAGGTCGAGGGCTTCTCTTCGAGCGGCACCCGCATGCTCGAGATCGGATCGAACGTCGGACTGTTCCTCGATGTTGCACGCGAGCATGGCTGGGATGCACGCGGCATCGAGCCCTCGAAATGGGCCGTCGATGAAGGTGTGTCCCGATTCGGCGTGGATCTGGAGCAGGGCACGGTCGAGGATCTCGACGCACGATCCGATGTGGCCGATGTCATCGTGATGTTGGACGTCCTCGAGCACTTGAGCGATCCACTTGCGGCGCTACGGCAGCTGCGGGGGATGATCAACGATGAGGGCCTGTTGGTCCTGTCCACCGTGAACCTGGACGGGCTGCACGCACGCCTCCGGCAAGGCGACTGGCCCTGGTTCATCCGATCACACCTGCACTACTTCGGTCAGCCGACGCTCGCATCCATGCTTCGACGCGCTGGATTCCGCCTGGTCGAGTGGAAGATCGCTCCCCGCTCGTTCCACCTTTCCTACATCGCCCAGAGGGCGGGCAGCTCCCACGAAGGAGCGGGAGCCGCCGCGTCCATGATCACGAAGGTCGTCGACCCGAAGCTCCCTGTCGGCTGGCTCGGTGACATCACGTTCGTGGCAGCACGGCCGGAACTTGGATCCTCCTAGCCGGGGATCGTCACCGTCCGGAGTTGCTGGGCGTCGATCTTGGTGGCCACCCGGTCCAGCACGTCGACCGGCACCTCGGTGTCCACCGTGAGACACATCAGCGCGTCGCCACCCTCTGCCTTGCGGCCCACGTCCATCGTGGCGATGTTCACGCCGTGCTCGCCGAGCATGGTGCCCACGGTGCCGATGATGCCGGGGCGATCCACGTACGTGAAGAACACCATGTGACCCGCCGGCGTCACCTCGATGTCGAAATCGTTCACCTGGGTGACTCGCTCGTGGTCCCTGGCCAGGATCGAGCCAGCCACGCCCACCGGACCCTCGTCGGTCTCGGCGCGCAGCGAGATCGAGCTCACGTAGTCCTGCGACACGGTGGAACGCATCTCGCTCACGGTGAGGCCGCGATCGCGCGCGAGCATCGGAGCGTTCACGAAGGACACCGGTTCGTGCACGGTCCTGCCCAAGATCCCTTTGAGGATCGCGAGGGTCAGGACCCGCGTGTCGGACTCGGCGATCCGCCCCAGGTAGGACGCCACGATCGAGCGGACACCTCCTTCGGCGAGGCCCGCGACCAGCGTGCCGAGACGTTCCGCCAACGGCACGAACGGGCGCACGATCTCGGTGACCTCGGCGCCGGCCGAAACGTTGACCGCGTACGGGACGAACTCGCCCTTCAGAGCCAAGCGGACCATCTCGGCCACGGTGGTGCCGGCCTTGTCCTGGGCTTCCTTGGTGGAGGCGCCCAGGTGCGGGGTCACCACCACCGAATCGAGCCCGAACAGCGGAGAGTCGGTGGTGGGCTCGGTCGTGAACACGTCCAGCGCGGCGCCGCCCAGGTGTCCGCTTTCCAGCGCCTTGGCGAGCGCGTCTTCGTCGACGATGCCACCACGCGCGGTGTTGATGAGACGCGCGCCTCGCTTCATCAGGTGCAGCTCGCGCTGGCCGATGAGCTGCTCGGTCTCGCTGGTCCGTGGCAGATGGATCGAGACGAAGTCGGCCTGGACCAGGAGGGCCTCCAGCGACGGCATCGCGTCCACGCCCATCTCCTTGGCGCGATCGGTGCTGACGTACGGATCGAACGCGATCACCCGCATGCCGAACCCTGCCGCGCGTTGGGCCACGAGCGCGCCCACGCGACCGAGACCGACGAGCCCGATCGTCTTGCCGGCCAGCTCGACACCTTCCCATCTCGACCGCTCCCAGGAGCCGCCTCGAAGGGCCGCGTCGGCGCGGGGCGTGTTGCGGGCCTGCGCCAACAGCAGCGCCATCGTCTGTTCGGCGGCGCTGATGATGTTGGACTGCGGGGCGTTGACCACCATGACGCCAAGACGGGTGGCTGCCTCGACATCGACGTTGTCCAGCCCGATGCCCGCGCGAGCGATCACCTTCAGGTTGCGCGCGGCCCTCAGCACGTCGTCCGTGACCTGGGTGGCGCTGCGGATGATCAGCGCATCGTACGGCTCGATCTCGGCCGACAGGCCCTCGCCGGCCAGATCGGTGCGCTCATCCACCTGGAAGTCCTTGCGAAGCAGCTCCAAGCCCTGCTCGGAGAGCTGCTCGGTGACGAGCACCTTCATGGGGCGACCCTCACGTCGCGCGGGACTCCATGAACACGCTCTCGGCTGCGGCCACCGCCGCGCCCCGTTTCACGGGATGGTCGAGCGACTCCAGCGTCATCTCCAGCGCCGCGAGTCCTCGGATGATGTCCAGCTCGCTGAAGTAGCCGAAGTGCCCGATCCGGAAGACCGAACCTTTCAAGGGACCCTGCCCGGGTGCCAACACGCAGCCCCAGTCGGCGCGGATGGTGTCACAGATGGCGTCTGCGTCGGCGCTCTCCGGTGCCCTGATCGCCGTCACCGTCCAGTTGTCCTCGAGGCCCTCACCGAACAGGTCCAGACCGAGCGCCTTCGCCCCCTCCTTCACCGCGCGGGACAGCGTCCGGTGGCGGACCATAGCCGCCTCGATGCCGTCCTGGAAGTACAGGGTCAGCGCGGCCTGCAGCCCCTGCATCACGCTGATCGCGGGCGTCCACGGGTTCTCGGGATGCGGCAGATCGGCGAACCGCTTGTAGGTGCGCCAGTCGAAGTAGAACCGCGGGCTGGTGGCGCTCTCGCTGGCGTGCCATGCCCGCTCGCTGATGGCGCAGAACGCGATCCCGGGGCTGGCGGACAGCGCCTTCTGGCTGCCACTCACGGCGACGTCGATGCCCCATGCATCGAAGTCGAACGGCACGGCTCCCAGCGAGGAGACCGCGTCGACGATCACCAGGGCGCCCGCCTCGTTCGCGACCCTCGCCAGCTCCTGGATGGGCTGGATCACGCCGGTCGAAGTCTCGGATTGGGTGAGCAGCACCGCCTTCACCGGGTGCTCGGCCAGCGCCGCCGCCACGTCGTCGGGCCGGATCTTGGTCCCCCACTCGTACTCGATGGTACGGACCGTGAGTCCGTACGCCTCGGCGAGCTTCGCGAACCGTTCCGAGAAGAACCCCGCGAGGGGCACGAACACCTCGTCGCCAGGGCTGAAGCAGTTGGCGATCGCCGATTCGAGCCCGCCAGTTCCGCTGGACGTCATGAGGAGGACGTCGGCCGACTCGGTGCGGTAGAGCTCCTTCAAGCGCGTCGTGACGTCGCGCATGATGTTCCCGAAACCGGGGCCTCGGTGGTACACGAGCGGGCTGCCTTGGGCCAGCAGGACCTCGGGCGGGATGGGTGTCGGACCGGGGGCCAGGATGATCTCGGGCCTGTCCATGAGCGGGCTCACTCCTCGAACCTGTCGGAGTGGCCAGCGTATCAAGGCCCGGTGGCCGGCTCAGAAGCGCAGGGACTTCCAGACGTCGTCGCCTCGGTCGATGAAGGCTTCGGGATCGAGGTCGATGGCGGGAGGACGTTCGCCCGGTTCTCGGCGGAACACGCGATCGCGCAGGGTTCGGCGGGGCCGGGCGGCGAGCATCGCCCTGGCCATCTTGTCGCGCCGCGTCTCACGGATGCGGCGTTGCAGGGCAAGGTCTCAGACCGGGTGGCCGATCGCGAGGTTGCCCGGATGCATCGGCGCTCAGCCTGCTTCCGGAACCAGCGTGCGCAGGTCGACGTCGGGGTCGACCAACACGTCGGGGTCGGGGGCGACCTGCGCCGAGATAAGCCCGAACGAGCGACGCACGTCGCGCTGGTAATCCATGCTCACCGTGCTGCGTAACACCCCAGCATCATCCAACAGGAACGCGCAGAAGGTGCGGTCCTCGATGGACCCGCGCACCACCATCCGGTCCCACGTTGGCGCGAACCCCGCCATCTGGATCTGCGACTCGTACTGATCGGACCAGAACCAGTGCGGGTCGGCGAACACCTCCGAACCTCCCATCATGTTGGCCGCGGCGGTCTCGCCCATCTTGATCGCGTTGTCGAAGTGCTCCACGCGGATCCGACCGAACACCGGATGCTCGTGGTTCGCCACGTCGCCCGCCGCGAACACGCCCTCGATCGAGGTCTCCAGGGTGGGGCCGACGGGGATGCCGCCGCCCTGGTCCAGGCCGGTGCCTCCCATCAGCTCGACCGACGGCTCGGTGCCGACGCCGATCACGGCGACGTCGGCCTCCAGCGTGCGACCGCCGCTGGTGACCACGGCTTCCAGGCGTCCATCGCCCTCGAAGCTGGCGACCGCCTCGTTGAATTGCATCGTGACGCCGTGATCGCGGTGCATGCCCTCCATGGCCCGGCCGATGTCGGGACCCAAGATCCGGTAGAGCGTGGTTTCGAACACCTCGACCACCGTGACGTCGTTGCCCAACTGGCGCAGCGATGCAGCGACCTCGGCGCCGATGAACCCCATGCCGACGCACACCACGCGGGCACCGCCTCGCACCGCCTCGCGGATCGCATCGGAATCCTCCGCCTGCCGCAGGTCGTAGATGCCCGGCAGATCGGCGCCCGGCACGTCGAGCGTTCGGTTCCGCGAGCCGGTGGCGACCAGCAGCCGGTCGAAGCCCACCCGGTCACCACCGGCCAGCACCACCTGGCGGTCCCGAGCATCGAGCTGCACGGCGCGCGTGCCGAACCGGGCATCTACCGCGTAGTCGGCGTACCACTGGACCGGCCGCACGAAGGCCTCTTCCAGCGACTGCTCGCCGCGGAGGTACTCTTTGGACAACGGTGGCCGTTCGTAGGGCGGCTCGGGCTCGGCGCCGATCAGCACGATCTCACCGTCGAAGCCCTGGTCGCGCAACGTGGCGGCGGCGGTGGCTCCAGCCAGGGAAGCACCGACGATGACGAACGTGCGATCGGCCACGCGCGCGTCAGACCTCGATCTTCAGTTCGCCGCCGTCGTCGCTGACACCGTAGGTCGCGATCGGGTCCGTGGCGGGTCCGTTCATGACCTCGCCACTGCCCATGTCGAAGACGCTGCCGTGACACTCGCACTCGATCGTGGACCCGTCGATCTCACCGCCGTTCGCGAGGTTGCATGCGCGGTGGGTGCAGATGTCGCTGAACGCGTACAGCGAGCCGTCCGAACGTCCCACCGCGATCTCCGTTCCGTTCACGTCGAACGCCTTGGCCTCTCCCTCTTCGATCTCGTCGGCCGTGCCGACCGTGACCCACTCCGCCACCGCTGACCTCCTGTCTGCTCGGGTCCGGTGTGCTCCGGTTCGGAAGCTTAGCCCGCCTTCACCGGTCGAACCGGCGACGAGCGCGTGCCCGGGCCCGCACCACCGACACGATCGCGAGCACGCCGTAGAACCCGGCCAGGATCAGGATGCCGGTGCGGAAGTCGATCGGCAGCAACGCCGGCAGGAACGCGCCGCCGACCCACGCCAGCTGGAACATGACTTCGTAGCGAACGAACACCCGCCCCTGGGCGCCCTCGGGAGCGTGGCGCTGCATCAGGCTCTGGAACGCGAGCCGTCCGAACTCCGTCGCGGCGCCCGCCACCAACGCATAGATCGTGAGCAGCGGCAGCGCGAACAGTTCGAACGCCAGCAACGCGCCGATGCACGCCGCGCTGACGCACGCGATCACCACCGCTTCCTCCCGGGTAGTGGTGGGCATGCGGGGCGCGACCACGTCAGCCAGGAACGATCCCACGACCCCGCCCGCCGCCAGCACCACGAACCAGTAGGCCGGGGCGCCGTCCGCCCGCAACGAGAATGCCAGCAGGAACAGCAGGAACCCGCTCGCCGCTCGCAGGCCCACCGCCCCCACCGCCGGCGCGGTGAGATCGGGGATCATCCCCCGAGGTCCCACCGGCGCGGGCGGCAGGCCACTGGTCCGCGGATGCGGGAGCCGGAGGTTGAGCGCCGCCGACGCAGCGTAGACCCCGGCCGCCAGGTAGATCGGTCCACTCGCCCCCCAGATCCTGAGCGCAGCGATGCCGAACGGTACGGCCACGACCGCCCCCACCGCCGCGAGCCGTCCGAGCCGGGCGTTCGCGCGCATCAGGCCCTCGTCCCGGCCGGCGTACGCCGTGGTGAGCCCGTTCTTCGTGATCGCATGCACCTTGGAGAGCACCAACATCACCAACGCGGCCGGGAACAGCAGCAACGTGCCGAACCGCGGCGCGGCGTAGATGGCGACGACCGCCCGCCCGACCGCGGCGGCAAGTGACACCGCGCGGCGCGGGCCCGCCCGGTCGAGCAGCGGCACCAGGAGCGGGCCGGCGAGCGCCAGCGGCAACATCGTGAGCGCGAGATAGGCCGCGACCTTCAGCTTCGCCTGGCCGACCGGCAAGGAGAAGAACACGGAATCGGCCAACGCGACCGCCAAGAGCGCGTCGCCGGCCACCGACGTGAAGTGGCAGAGCGCGTAGGTGTCCAGCGGATCGGTCGATCGCCACATCCGCTGGAAGGGGTGGACCGCGCCGCGGACCGCGCTGACGGCTCCGTACAGCGCGAGC
Organism: uncultured Actinomycetes bacterium; assembly: GCA_963821935.1. GTDB lineage: Bacteria > Actinomycetota > UBA4738 > UBA4738 > HRBIN12 > JAOUEA01. Next base: position 392,634 of record CAWGFM010000004.1, read on the forward strand.
TGCCAGACGGGAACCCGTTGCGGCCGGCCCGGCGAGTCGCTCACGGGCTCGCGCCCGCCTTCAGCCGGAGAGCCGCTCGCGGAGCAGCTCCTGCGCCAGCTTGGGGTTGGCCGAACCGCCGGAACCCTTCATGACCTGGCCCACCAGGAACCCGAGGACGCTCTCCTTGCCGCCACGGAACTGCTCGACCACGTCGGCGTTGTCGACGAGGACCCGGTCGACGATGGCCCCCAGCTCCCCGGTGTCGGAGACCTGCCGAAGGCCCTTGCGCTCGACGATCACACCGATGGGATCGCCGGTGACGACCGCTTCCTCCAGCGCCTGCTTCGCGCCGGCACCGCTGACGGTTCCGTCGTCCACGAGCGCGATCAGATCCGCGAGGTGCCGGGCGGTGACCGGCGAGGTGGCGAGCTCCAGGCCATGCTTGTTGAGCGAGCCGGCCAGATCCTGCGTGATCCAGTTGGCGGCAGACCCCGGCGCCGAACCGAGGGCGACCGTCTCGTCGAAGAGCACGGCCGACGACCGCTCGGCGACCAGCACCCGGGTGACCTCGGGCTTCAGTCCGTAGTCGGCAACGTAGCGTTCGCGACGCGCTCGTGGCAGTTCCGGCAGCTCCGCGCGGATCTCCTCGATCCACGCTGCGCTCGGCTCCAGCGCCGGGATGTCCGGTTCCGGGAAGTACCGGTAGTCGAACGCCTCCTCCTTGGATCGCATCGACGTCGTGGAGCCCGAATCCTCGTCCCAATGGCGGGTCTCCTGGGCGATGGACTCGCCGGCCTCGAGCGCCTTGGTCTGGCGAGCGATCTCGAACACCAGGGCTCGTTCCAACGACCGGATCGAGTTCATGTTCTTGATCTCGACCTTGGTGCCGAACCCTTCCTCACCCGTGGGCCGCAGCGACACGTTCGCATCACACCGCAGCGAGCCCTCCTCCATCCGGACGTCGCTGACGTCCAGCGACTCCAGCGTGGCCCGAAGCTGACGAAGGTAGGCGCCGGCCTCCTCGGGCGAGCGGATGTCCGGTTCGCTGACGCACTCGACGAGCGGCACGCCCGCACGGTTGAAGTCGATCAGCGCGGCGTCGGCGTCGTGGATGCGGCCGGTCGCGCCGGCGTGCTGGGTCTTGCCGGTGTCCTCTTCCATGTGCACCCGCGTGATGCCGACCCGGCTCGTGGAGCCGTCGGGCAGGTCCACGTCCAGGTGCCCGCCCACACAGATCGGCAGGTCGTACTGGCTGATCTGGTAGTTCTTCGGCATGTCCGGATAGAAGTAGTTCTTCCGGTGGAACAGCGAATGCTGCGCGATCTCACTGCCCAGCGACAGTCCGATCAGGATGATCCGCCTGATCGCCTCACGGTTGGGCACCGGCAGGGAGCCCGGGTGGCCCAGGCACACCGGGCACACGTTGGTGTTCGGCTCGGCGCCGAACTCGTTGCGGCATCCGCAGAACATCTTGGTCTGCGTGCTGAGCTCGACGTGGCACTCGAGCCCGATGACGACGTCGTACTCGGTCATGAGAGCGCTAGCCTACCTATCATCGATCCATGAGCCCTCACGATCGGTCGCGCCCGTCGACGGGCGCGATCTGGCTGGCCCTCTCGGCCGTGTACGTCATCTGGAGCACCACGTTCGTGGGCATCAAGGTCACGAACGAGACGCTCCCGCCCATGCTGGCGGGCGCGGTGCGTTTCCTCGTGGCGGGCGGCATCCTGCTGCCGTTTGCGCTCGCGTTCGGCGACCGGCAAGGTGACCGGCCCACCGGGCGTCAGTGGCGTGGCGCCGCCGTCGTCGGCCTGCTCCTGATGTTCGGCGGCAACGGCGGGATCGTGTGGGCCGAGCGCACGATCGATTCCCACGTGGCGGGGCTGGCCATCGCCACGGTCCCGCTCTGGATCGCCTTGATCGACCGCGTACTGCTTCATCGTCGGCAGCCACCGGTCGTGCTCGTGGGCCTGGCGGTCGGCTTCGCGGGCGCCGCGATCCTGATCGGCGGCGGAGCCATCGGCGGGGACATCGACGCCGCCGGGCTGACGATCGCCTTGGTGGCGGCAGCCTCGTGGGCCGCGGGCTCGGTCTACCAGCGGCACGCGATCCTGCCGGATCGTCCGTTCGTGGCGGCCGGCATGGAGATGATGGTGGCGGCCGCCTGCTTCGTGCTGGCGGGCCTCGCGGCCGGCGAGATCGGGGACCTCGAGCCCGCCGGCTTCTCGCGGGCATCGCTCATCGCGCTCGCCTACCTGGTCGTGTTCGGTTCCTGGATCGGGTTCACCTGCTACCTCTGGCTGTTGCGGGTCGCCCGGACCTCGCTGGTGGCGACCTACGCCTACGTGACGCCCGTCGGAGCCGTCATCGTCGGCTGGCTCCTGCTGGACGAGCGCATCGATGGGGTGACGATCGCGGCCGGAGCGCTCATCGTGGTTTCGGTCGCCCTGATCGTATCGGCGGGTGGTGCCGTTCGGGACGATTCAGGCGGCAGCGATGAGGGGCGGGCGCAGGTCGAGCTCGAGCTCCCCCTCCAAGGCGCGGGCAGCTCGGAACAGCGTCTGCTCGCCGAGCACGGGGGCGGTGATCTGCAGGCCGACCGGGAGCCCGGCTGAATCCAGTCCGCACGGCACGCTGATGGCGGGCACCCCGGCCAGGTTCGCCGGGATCGTGAAGATGTCGTTCAAGTACATGGCCAGCGGGTCGTCCACCTTCGCTCCGATGGGGAACGCGGTGGTGGGCGAGGTCGGCGAGATCAGCACGTCGAGATCGGCGAACGCCGCTTCGTAGTCACGGATCACCAGCGTGCGCACCTTCTGCGCCTGGCCGTAGTAGGCGTCGAAGTAGCCGGCCGACAGGGCGTAGGTGCCCAGCATGATGCGGCGCTTCACCTCGGGGCCGAACCCCGCTCCGCGAGTGCGGAACATCATCTCGATCGAGTCCTCGCCTTCGACCCGCAGCCCATAGCGCACACCGTCGTAGCGCGCCAGGTTGGAGGAAGCCTCGCTCGGCGCGATCAGGTAGTAGGCGCTGAGGGCGTGCTCGGCATGCGGGAGGCTCGTCTCGCTGACCCGAGCACCCGCGTTCGCGAGGCGATCGACCGCCGCACGGACCGACGTGGCGACATCGTCCTCTACGCCCTCGCCGAACGCCTCGGCCAGCACCCCCACACGAAGGCCGTCCACCCCCGCGTCGATGCCGTCCATGTAGTCGGGGACGGGCGCGTCCAAGCTGGTGGCGTCACGATGGTCCTGGCCCGCCAGCACCCCGAGGAGCGAGGCGGCGTCACGCACGCTCCGGGTGAGGGTGCCGACCGTGTCGAGCGACGAAGCGAACGCGATGAGCCCATAGCGGCTGATGCGACCGTATGTGGGCTTCAGGCCAACGGTTCCCGTCAGGGACGACGGCTGACGTACCGATCCGCCGGTATCGGTTCCCAGCGCCCACACGGCGGCGCCGGCCACGACGGCGGCAGCGCTGCCTCCCGACGAACCGCCGGGCACCATCTCCAGGTTCCAGGGGTTGTGCACCGGCCCGTAGGCCGAGTTCTCGTTGGACGAGCCCATCGCGAACTCGTCGCAGTTGGTCTTGCCCACCAGCACGCTGCCCGCACCGGACAGGCGAGTCCACGCCGTGCAGTCATAGGGGGGGACGTAGCCGTCCAGGATCTTCGACCCGCACGTGGTGCGGATGCCTTTGGTGGCGAGCACGTCTTTCAGCGCCGTGGGGATGCCGGCGACCACCGATTGCGGGGCGCCGGACGCCAGGTAGACGTCGAGCTCCGCGGCCCGCTCCCGTGCGACCTCGGGCGTCACCGACAGGAACGTGCCGAGGCGTTCATCCACCTGCCCCAGGCGCGCCAAGCTGGAATCGGTGAGCTCGGTGGCGGTGATCTCGCCGTCGCGCAGCTTCTGTGAGAGCTCCCACCCCGCGAGATCGCAGAGCTCGGGACCGCTCATGAGCCGGTGCCCGCGATCTTCGGCACCATGAACCGGCCGCCGACCCGATCCGGCGCGTTGGCGAGCGCGGCCTCGTGAGGGATCGATGGCTCGGGCGAATCCTCACGGAAGACATTGGCGCGAGGGATCGCCGAAGCGGCGGGCGGCACGTCGTCAGCCACCACGCTGCCCACGGCGGCGGCATGCTCCAAGATCATGCCCAACTGGTCCTTGAGCTGCGACTTCTCGTCGTCGGTCAGGTCCAGTCGGGCGAGCTTGGCCACGTGCTCGATGTCGATCTCGACCGGCATGGCCGGCAGTCTAGCCGTGCACCCGACCCGTGGGGATGCGACGCAGGCGCCAGGGTCGAGTTCATCCGTGACAGGTGGACGCTCCGCTGTCCAGCGTCCGCCGACCGACGTTGACGAAGCGCCATCGATAGTGACCCGGGCCGAGCTCCATGCGCAGGACGCCGAATGCCCGGCTCCGCACCTGGCTCCCACGCTGGGGCGAACCGAAGGCGTAGCGTCCGATCCCGCCCGTACCGACGACGAACTCGCGCGTTCCGGCACGAGACGGGAAGCCCGCGACGCCGAGGCGAGCGAACCGCTCGTACTGATGCTCGTGCCCGTTGAGGACCACGTCGACCCCATGCCCGACCAGCGCCGTCCAGAACGGAGCCATCGCGCTCGTGTTGCCATGGTTCCTCCCGCTCGACCAGCGGGGGTGGTGGTAGTACGCGAGCTCACACGCATGGCGGTCTCGGCGGAGATCTCGCCGGAGCCAGGCCATCTGCCGAGCGGACGGGGGCGAGCCCTTCCGCGAGTTGAGCGCCACCAGGTGCCATCGCCCGAGATCGAACGAGTACCAGCCGTCATCACCTCGCAGTTGTTTCGCGAAGTATCTGAAGAAGCCGGCCGCTCCCGGCGTGTTGTATTCGTGATTGCCGGGCACCGGGCGGGTCCGAGACTTGAAGCGACCCCAGTTCCGGTCGTAGGACCGACGGAACTCCCGGAGCGAACCGGACTCGTACTGCAGATCGCCCAGGGCGAGGACCCGTTCGGGAGCGATGCGCCGGACCAGGCGAGCGGTTTGGCGCTGGTGCCGGCATGGACGGAGGCACGCGATGTCTCCCGCGGCCACGATCGTGTGCGAGGACTCCATCTCCGCGCGAGCCGGAACCGTCGACGCCAGGACGACGACCCCTGAGGCCACCGCGATCGAGCGTATGAGACGCCGCATGCAGGCTCCTTTCTGGCGAGACAGTAGCCGCCGCGGCTACGGCGCGAGTTCTACCCGCCATCGACACTCCCACCTACAAGGGTGGGTCCGTCGCCTTGGCCAGTCGCTCGACAGCTCTATGGCACCGGGCTTGAAAACGGGTGGGGTAGAGCCCTGGGAGTAAGCCGTGAGAGTTCGACGATGACACAGCTGCCGAGCCTCACCGCCACGCTAGGTGAGCGCGTCCAGAGTGTTGAGGGACGGCCCCCGAGCCCGGCGACGGTCGCCGCTGGCAGGCATCGATCTTGACACGAGTGTTGAGGAGACCATGCGAGGTGGGGACGTTTCACTGTCCGGCCGGCGACTGGTCAGTGGCGTCCAGACCATGCGAAACCGGGTGGCGTTGGGTCACATGCACCTCTCGCCGCTAGACGCATCCTCTTGATCCTTGGTTGCGCTGCCGGAGTGTCGATCTTGTTGTTCGTTTCGAATGGATCGGTAGCGAGGTTGTAGAACTCCGCGCCCCCGTCGCCGTAGCGGATGTAGACGCGATCCCTCTGACGCCAGCCACAGTAGGCCGGTCGATTCGACGTCGTGTCGCCTCCTCTGGTCGCTTCGAGCACGAAACCCGATCTTGTCGAGGCGTCGAGCAGAGACTGCCCAGCAAGGCCGGGGAAGGACAGACCCGTCACGTCCTCGATGGTTGAGGCGATGTCGACGTTGAGCGCCAGCCGTTCGTCGATCTCGCCCGCGGGCAAGACGCCGTCCATGCGAACGACCATCGGGATCCGGGTCGCAGCGTTGTAGGCGTGCCACTCGCCGACCGCCCGATGTTCGCCCCACAGGAAGCCGTTATCCGAAGCGAAGATGATTAGGGTGTTGGACAGGCGCCCCGTGTCGACGAGTGCACCATTCACCTTTCGGATGAGATCGTCGATCGCGCCGAGCGCTTCACACGCGCGGCGGCGACGAAGGTCGATAGTGGTCACTTGTGCTTTGGTCAGCGCCGGGTAGCGAAGCCACCTCGGTGCGTTTCGTGGCAGAACGTTGAATGAAGGAGGCCGGTAGTCGCGGATCGTCGCACAACTCCCACCATCGCGCGGCGCAGGCGTATGTGGCCCGTGGACAGCATTCGGCGTGATGTACGCGAACAGGGGCACCGCAGGGTCCGTCTTACGAATGAATGCGTCCGCCCCATCGGCGATGACATCGGTCGAGTAATCAGCGTCCGCACTCCCGCGATGCTCGGTTGAACCATCGGTCCGGACGAGGTCATATTCGAAGTAGCCGGGATGCTTGAACGCGAGCCAATGATCCCAGCCCGGAGGTATGTGGTCAGCAGGCGCGCTCTCGTAGCCGTTGAGGTACTTGCCGATAAGGCCGGTCTGGTAGCCCGCGGCATCGAGCCAGGTCGCGAGGTTCGATGCCTCACCACCGCTCTCCACGAACGCCCCCCACCCTCCGAAGGGCGGAAGGTTCGACCAGACGCCGGTCGAGTGGGGCGTACTGGCCGCGGAGCACCGAGGCGCGGGACGGGCAGCACAACGATGTCGGGACCATCGCGTTCGGATATCGGATTCCTCGGTCGACGAGGAGGTCTTGCAGTTGCGGCATGCGCCTGAGGGTGTCCCAGCGCTGGTCGTCCGTCAGGATGATGACGATGTTCGGTGGAGCAGCCTGCGCCTTCGCCGTGGTGCCTGCCTCGATCGACAGCACAAGGGTCAACAGGGCCGTCGCGCTGAGGATGGTCTTCCCTCGCGGGTTGCTCACCGCGTCAACTTAGCCTATGGAGGGGCGCATGCATGTACCTGTCGCCAGCCGGCCCCCCAACCGAGGAACAAGGGACGCCTGGACAGGGTTCGTGACACGCACGGCTGGATCCCGGCCTTTGGTGGACTCATCGTTCGAGACGCTGGAGGAACCCAGCCTCATCGATCACCTCCACGCCGAGCGACTCCGCCTTCGCCAGCTTGGTGCCCGGATCGGTGCCTGCCACGACGAACGAGGTCTTCTTGGACACGCTGGACGTGACGCGTGCCCCGGCCTGCTCGGCGCGCTCGATGGCTTCCTCGCGAGTGAGGGACTCCAACCCACCGGTGAGCACGATCGAGATCCCGTCCAGCTGCCGGGTCCGGGCTGGGGAGCCGTCGTCGCCGGGTCGCTCGTCGGCCAGGCGGATCCGGGCAGCACGGAGCTTGGCGATCAACGCCAGGTTGTCGGGGTCGTCGAACCACTCACGCACGGTGGCCGCGATCTCGGGTCCGATCTCGGGCACCTCGTCGATCTGGTCCTCGCTGGCGGCGACGAGTGCGTCGATCGATCCGAACGCCCGCGCGAGCACCTGGGCGACGTGGTTGCCGACGTGGCGGATGTTGAGTCCCACCAGCAGGCGCCAGAGTGGCCGGTCCTTCGACGCCTCAACCTGCTCCAGCACGTTGGTGATGGATCGATCCTTGAACCCGGGGATCTGGGAGAGCTTGTCCGCGTCGAGTGCGTAGATGTCGGCGACGTCTTCGATCAGCCCCGCTTCGAACAGGCGCAACAGGGTCATGTAGCCCAGATGTTCGATGTCCAGCGCGCCGCGTCCCGCGAAGTGGAACAGCGCCTCGATGCCCTGCGATGGGCACCCTCGCCGGTTGGGGCAGCGGAAGTCGGCCTCGCCCTCCTTGCGCACCAACGGTGTGCCGCAAGACGGACAGGTCTTGGGCATCGACCAGCGCCGGGCGCCCTTCTTGCGTTTGGACAGCACCGGCCCCACGATCTCGGGGATCACGTCGCCGGCCCTTCGAACGATGACCATGTCGCCCTTGCGCACGTCTTTGCGCCTGACCTCCTGCTCGTTGTGCAGGGTGGCATACGTGATCGTGACGCCCCCCACCTGGACCGGGTCCAGCACAGCGAACGGGGTGACCTTGCCCGTCCTGCCGGTGTGCACGTCGATGGACCGCAACAGGGCGGTGCGCTCCTCGGGCGGGAACTTGAACGCGATCGCCCACCGAGGCGCGTGGCTGGTCGTTCCCAACTCGCGTTGCAGATCGGTCTGGTCAACCTTGATGACGGTGCCGTCGATCTCCCAGTCCACCGAGTGGCGGTTGGCCTCCCAGTGGGTCAGGAATGCCTTGACCTGCTCGATGGAGGCGCGCACTTCGGTGGTCGGCGGCACGGGGAGCCCCGCCTGCTCGGCCCAGTCCAAGAACCCGGTGTGCGAGTCGAAGGTCACGCCATCGGCGGCGCCGAAGGAATGGATCCAGAGACGCAACGGCCGAGTCGCGGTCACCTTCGGATCCTTCTGTCGCAAGGACCCTGCGGCAGCGTTGCGAGGATTGGCGAACGGTCGCTGCCCGGCTTCGGTGAGGCGACGGTTCAACTCCTCGAAGTCGCGCACGGGGAAGTAGATCTCGCCTCGGACCTCGATCACGGCCGGCGGATCGTCCACGCTGAGGGTGCGCGGGATGCCCTTCACGGTGCGGACGTTGGCGGTGATCTCCTCGCCGACTCGCCCATCACCCCGGGTCGCAGCCTTGACGAGGCGGCCACGCTCATACGTGAGCGCACAGGCGACGCCGTCGATCTTGAGCTCGCACGCGAACCGGGCCCCATCCCCGGCCCCGCGCTCGACCCGCTGGGCCCACAGATCGAGCTCCCCTTCGCTGAACGCGTTGTCCAGCGACAGCATCGGCGCTCGGTGGATCACCGGCGTGAACAACGCGCCCGGAGCACCACCCACCGTCTGCGTCGGCGAATCCTCCATCGCCAGCTCAGGGAATCGATCCTCGAGCTCGCGGAGCTCACGCATGAGACCGTCGTATTCGACGTCTGCGACCTCGGGATCATCGAGCATGTGGTAGCGGTACCGGTGGTGCTCGATCTCGGAGCGCAGCTCTTCGACCCTGCGCTTGGCCTCGGCGCGGTCGCGCTGCTCACCGTCGCCGGTCGTCGGCACGCTGGTGGAGCGCTTGGGGCTCACCCGGCGAACTCCACCGCGCCGGCGACGCCGATCTGCTCTCCGACCACCACGACCCCGCCAACCACGAGCGGCACCGACAGCAGGTACTTCAGCCCGGATCGCAGACCATCGTCCTTGCCCAGCATGGCCTGGACGCCGGCAGCTGCGGCGTCGGCGAGCATGCACGTGTCGGCGATGACGGCGAGCCCGTCCGGCCCCCCGCCCCCGCGCCCGCGCCCCAACGTGGTCGATACGCCCACGCCGCGCGCGGCGGCGGCGATGGTGACCGTGAGCGGCTCGCCGCCACGCCGCTTGACGCCCAGCTTCATGCGTTTGCGGGAACGGATGAAGTAGTCACCGTCGCAAGCCACCGTGACCTCGTTGAGCTGTTCGGCGAGGAACCGTCCGACCTGGTCGACGACGGCGCCGCGGAACGTGAACATGGGGCCCACCCCGGCGCTCGTGGCCGCCGACGCCATCTCCTTGACGATGTCTGGTGCGTCGGCGGTGATGCGGTCGAGTGGCCGCTTGGACTCACGGAACGCTGGGTAGCGCAGGGCGTACGACTGCAGCTGTTCCCAGAAGCTGAGGGCCGCGGCGCGCGATTCCTCGGCGTAGTCCTCCGGCGCGTTGATGCGCAGCACCAGGTCTTGGACCTGGATCTCGAAGCTCTTGGCACGCCGACGCAGCAGCTTCACGGGCACCATGGTAGTCGTCGCTCACGACGCGCCGGAGGCCGGTTGGCGACCCGGATCAGCGCACGGACTCGACGATCCTGCCGCCTCCCAGGAGCTCCTCGCCGCGGTAGACCACGACGCTCTGCCCGGGCGCCACCGCTCGCTGGGCCTCATCGAAGGTCACCCTCATCGTCTCGCCGAGTGGCGTCACGATCGCGGGTAGGTCCTCGCCCCGGTAGCGGATCCTCGCGAGTCCTCGGAACGGCTCGACGGACGGCGGCCCGCCGGCCACCCACGACACGCGATCGGCGACCAGCCCTCGCCGCGCGAGCAGCTCCTGCGGGCCCACCACGATGCGATTGGCTGGTGCATCGACCTCCACGACGTAGGCGGGAGCGCCGAGCGCAACACCCAGCCCGCGACGCTGGCCCACGGTGAAGGCGAACGTACCGTCGTGTTCGCCCAGGATCGTGCCGTCGGGGTCGACCACACGACCGCCCGCGTGGATCAGGGATGGAGCCTGCGACCGGACGAACCCTCCCGCGTCGCCACTCGGCGCGAAGCACAGCTCCTGAGAATCGGGCTTGGACGCCACCGGAAGGCCGAATCGTTCTGCATGCTCGCGTGTCGCGGCCTTCGGCATCGAGCCCACGGGGAACAGCGACCGGCGGAGCTGCGGCTGGCCCAGCATGTGCAGCATGTAGCTCTGGTCCTTCGACGGATCGGCTCCTCGCAGCAAACGCACCTGCCCATCCGAGCTCACGTCGCGCCGGACGTAGTGCCCGGTGGCAACGAAATCCACGCCCAGCTCGTCGGCCCGGCGGAGGAAGGAACCGAACTTGATCTCGCCGTTGCAGCGCGCGCACGGGTTGGGGGTGCGGCCCATCTCGAGCTCCTCCACGAAGTCGCCGATCACCGTGTCCGCGAACTCGCTCGAGAGATCCACGATCTCGAACCCGAAGCCGGCGATCCGAGCGACCTCGGAGGCGTCGGCTCGCGCCGAGGGGCCACAGCAGCCGTGTTCCACGCCCCCAAGGTGGACCAGGTTCATGTGCGAACCGAGGACCTCATAGCCCTGCTCGAGGAGCAGGCACGCCGCAACGGACGAGTCTACCCCGCCCGACATCGCGACCAGCACCGATCCACGCGTTCCCATCGGCATCGAGCGTATCGTTCCCGGCGTGATCGAGGCGCGATTCGACGATCTGACCCGCAACGGAACCTCGTTCCGGCTGGTGGAGCCCGTCGGCGTGTTCGAGGCCACGCGGGCCGACGAGGTTGCCGGCGTGTTGGACGCCGCCGAAGGGGCCGTGAGCCGAGGCCTGTGGGTCGCGGGCTTCGTGGCCTACGAAGCCGCTCCCGGCTTCGATCCGGCGCTCCAGGTCCGCGAGCGCGCCGCGGGGGATCCGTTCGGGCGGCTCCCACTCGCGTGGTTCGCGATGTTCGAACGGCGGGAGGAGACCGCCTTGCCCGAACCGCAGTCAGACCCCGAACCGACCCGGCCCGGCTCCTGGCGTCCATCGGTTGGCCGGAACGACTACGACCGTGCCATCGCGGCGATCCACGAACGCATCGCGGCGGGTGATACCTATCAGGTGAACCACACCCTTCGTCTCCGCTCGCAGGTCCAAGGCGACGATCGAGGCCTGTACCGGGATCTGTGTTTCGCCCAGCGCGGTGCGTACGCCGGCTACCTGAACCTGGGTCGCTACCGCGTGCTCTCGGCGTCCCCCGAGCTGTTCTTCCACCGGGACGGCGACATCCTGACCACACGTCCGATGAAGGGGACGGCCCCCAGGGGCCGGTGGCCCGAAGAGGACGAAGCCATCGCAGACGCGCTCCGCGGATCGGTGAAGGATCGGGCCGAGAACGCCATGATCGTCGACCTGCTCCGCAACGACCTGGGACGGGTCGCCCGGCCCGGCTCGGTCGCCTGGAGCGACGTGTTCGACCTGGAGCGCTACGAGACGGTGTGGCAGCTGACATCGACGGTGTCGGCCGAGGTCCGGCCCGGCGTCGGGCTCACCGACGCGTTCCGAGGGCTGTTCCCGTGCGGTTCCGTCACCGGCGCGCCCAAGGTGGAGACGATGCAGATCATCGCGCAGCTGGAAGATTCGCCGCGCGGGGTGTATTGCGGCGCGGTGGGCTACCTGGCACCGGAGGGATCGGGCGCGCCGGCGGCTCGGTTCAACGTGGCGATCCGCACCGTGGTCGTCGACGCAGAGACCGGGGCCGCCGAGTACGGCGTGGGCGGCGGCATCACGTGGGACTCACGCGCCGGCACCGAGTACGAGGAGGTGGTCGCCAAGGCCAAGGTGTTGACGGCCCGCCGGCCACGGTTCGACCTGGTCGAGACGATCCGGTTCGATCCCCGCCAGGGCGGGTTCGTCCATCTCGATCTGCACATCGCCAGGTTGTCGGGGTCTGCCGGCTACTTCGGGTTCGCATTCGACGAGCGGATGGTGCGCGAGGCACTCTCGCGAGCCACCGCCGATCTCGGGGACCGGCCGGCGCGCGTGAGGGTGAGCCTGGATCGCAAAGGCATCCCGACGGTGGGCATCGGCCCGCTGCCTCCCGCGAGCGCCCCCGTTCGCGTGGCACTCGACGTGGACGCTCCGGTCGACCCCGCCGATCCCATGCTGTTCCACAAGACCACGCTCCGGCGCCGTTATGAGGAAGCCTCAGCCCGCCATCCGGATGCCGACGAGGTGCTCATGACCAACATCCGGGGGGAGCTCACCGAATCGACGATCGCCAACGTCGCGGTGCTCCGGGACGGGACGTGGCTCACACCGCCCCTGGATTGCGGCCTGCTTCCCGGGGTGGGACGCGAGGTGGCGCTGGCGGAGGGCGACCTGCGCGAAGAGGTGATCCGGGTCGAGGATCTGGACACCGTGGAGGCGCTGGAACTGGTCAGCGCCGTCCGGGGACGACGGCGGGTCGAGCTGATGCAGCCAGGCTGAGGCTCGCGTCAGTCGGGGTCGGGCACCCGGTCCTGAGGGAACACGAACGGCTTCACCGTGCGCTCATCCAGCGGGCAGGCGCACAGCGGGCAGCGGGGCGGTTCCTCGTAGACGAGCACGGTGCGCTCGCAGTACGGGCACGCGCCTTCGCGCATCGCGGGAGGTTCGGCGGTCTCGTTCGTCATCGGTGGGTCGCGCTCGGGGGGAGCGGTCACCACCTGCTTCGGCAGACCCCCGACCTACCTTGAATCAGGGAGGCGGGGTCAGGCGGCCTGGCTGCGGCTCTTGCGCTTGCCTCGTGGGACGTAAGCGTGGACGGGCTCGTGCTGCCAGCAGTACTGCCACTTGTTGTACCTGGAGAGCTTGGTCTCACACGTCGGCTCGGCGCAGATCCTGCCGGTCGTGTACTGCTTGTTCGGCCGCGGGAGCGGTCGCACGGATGCGCCCCGGTACCTCTCCTCTGACACGTCGCTCACATCCTTTCGCCGGACCCGCTTCGGGCTGGATGGCTGGGTCCGTCTGCACGTATTTCGAACGACCGCGGTCGCCGGTTCATTCCGATGTGCGGGCGGGCGCTCACAGCGTGCATAGGTCCGGGATGGGGCGCACCCGTCGGTCAGGAGGATGTCCCGAACCGTGGCGGGCGCTTCTCCACGAACGCCCGCATGCCTTCCCGCTGGTCGTGTCCCCCGAACAGGGCCAGGAACAGGGCGCGTTCGTCCGCGATCCCGGCCGGGCCGGCATGGGTCGTCGCAGCCGCGATCGCGGCCTTGGCGGCAGCCAGCGCGGCTGCCGGCCCGTCGGCGAACGCTCGCGCGTCCTCGACCGCCGTCGCGAACAGTTCATCGGCGGGCGCGGAGCGCACCGCGAGACCCCACGACACCGCCTCCTGCGCGTCGATCTGGCGGCCCGTGAAGACGAGCTCAGCGGCGCGACCAGGCCCGAGGAGCCGTGTCAGACGCTGCGTGCCACCCGCCCCGGGGATCACACCGAGCCTGATCTCGGGTTGGCCCATGTGGGCGTCGTCCGCGACCAGACGAAGATCGGCCGCGAGCGCGAGCTCCATGCCCCCGCCCAGGGCGTACCCGTTCACGGCCGCGATCGAGACCTTCGGCGCCGCCTCGAGCAGGTCGCACGCGGCACCGAGGGCCTCGACGCTGGGCCCGACCTCGTCCGGACCCCATTCGGCCATAGCCTTGATGTCGGCGCCCGCGGCGAAGATCGAGGGACCTCCCCACACCACCAAGGCTCCGACGTCGTCGCGCTCGATCCCCTCGACGATCGCGGCCTGCAGATCCAACCCCATCTGCAGGTCGATGGCGTTCGCGGGTGGGCGATCCAGCCTGACGACCCCGACCCCGTCGTCGACCTCGAGTCGTGCGAGCGGATCCATCGCTCGATGCTACCGGGCGCCTCCCGCGGCCGCATCGGCCACGGCCGCCAGGGTCGTTCGGACCGACTCGGCGATCGGGGTGCGCGGAACCTCGAACGCCATCTGGGCAGGTGCCGCGTCCGATCGGCAGGGGGCTGCGAACCTGCTGACGGTTTCCCGGGAAACCGGCACGCCGAGCAGATCCTCGAGCGCAGCCTGCGCGATCGGTCCCTCAACGTGGCGGGGAGACGGGGCATCGCTTCCGGCGAGCAGACCCACGAGATCATCGGCGGTCACCACGTCGGGTCCCTCCAGGGCCCACGTCCCAGCCAGGGCTCCTTCACGATCGTCGGCGGCGGCCAGCACGGCGGCCAGATCCTCGATCGCCACCGGGGCGATCGGTTGCGATCCCTCGCCCACGACGACGGGGGGCGAGGACGCCGCACCGGCCACGACCGCGGTGAACCACAGGCTTCCCGCACCGACCACATGGGTGCTGCGGATCACGGCATGGTCGAGGCCACAGGTGGTGACCGCTTCCTCGGCCAGGCCTCGCGCGCGAAGATAGGGATCGTCCGACCGTGGCGAGGCGTCCGGGACCGAGACCAGGACGAGGCGTCGGACGCCGGCTTCCTTCGCGGCCGCGATGGCTCGCAGCACCGAGCCGTGATTCGCATCCCAGAGCGATCCCTCATCCGGTTGGTTGGGCCCACCCACCAGGTGGATGATCGTGAACACGCCTCGGAGGACCTCGGTGAGTTCGCTGACCTCGTCAAGGCGGCCGATGGCGACCTTGGCACCGAGACGTCGCAGCGGCTCGGCTTCGTCGGGGCGGCGGATCGCGGCTCGAACCTCGTCCTTGCGAACCAGCAACGGGACGAGGGCCCGGCCAACCGGACCCGATGCCCCCGTCACCATCACCGTCATGGCCCGATGCTACCGAGGCGACCGTCTCGTCCAGGGCGCTGCACAGCCGGATAGGCTCGCTCGGCATGGAAGGTCCCGACGCCGACGATGCCGCCCGTGCCGCGCGGGCGATCCGCGCTGTGCCGGCCTCGTGGCGACCGGTGACCCGCCGTAGGCAAACCGCGGCTGCTCGGTGGGTGGCGACCCTTCCGGATGGCTCCACGAGATTCGTGAAGATCGCGCACACGGACGACACGGCGTCATGGATCCGCGACGAGCACCTCTT
Source organism: uncultured Actinomycetes bacterium (assembly GCA_963821935.1). Lineage (GTDB taxonomy): Bacteria > Actinomycetota > UBA4738 > UBA4738 > HRBIN12 > JAOUEA01. The sequence continues at coordinate 407,925 of CAWGFM010000004.1, forward strand.
CTACGCGCGTGCGGGGCGAAGGAGCTACCTGCCCGAGCTCCTGGGCTGGGACGACGACGGTGAGCGACCCGCACTGGTTCTGGAGGACCTGTCCACCGCCTCCTGGCCGCCTCCTTGGTCACCCGACCGCGTGGACGCGGTGGTGCGGTGCCTCCGCGAGGTGGCCGACAGCCTCCCGCCGCCAGACCTGCCGGACGCCAGCAACAGCCAGTTCTCGCTCGACGCCTGGCCTGAGGTCGCCGCCGACCCTGCGCCGTTCCTGTCGCTGGGCCTGTGTTCGGAACGGTGGCTCCTGCGCCATCTGCCGACACTCTCGGCAGCGTCCGCTGCTGCCTCGTTCCAGGGTGACCGGCTGCTGCACTTCGATGTACGGAGCGACAACATGTGCTTCCGCGGCGGCCGGGCGCTGCTGATCGACTGGAACTTCGCGTGCCTCGGGAACCCGATCTTCGATATCGCCGCGTGGCTCCCGAGCCTGCACGCCGAGGGTGGCCCCGAGCCGGAGCAGCTGCTCGAGACCACCGACGAGGTCGCCTCGATGGCTTCACTGCTGGCCGGCAACTTCGGGTGGCGAGGCGCGCGGCCCGACATCCCGGAGGCCCCTCATGTCCGTCCGTTGCAGCGCTTCCAGGCGGCGACCGCGTTGCCGTGGGCCGCCCGGGCCCTTGGGCTTCCGCCGCCGTGACGGCCGATGGGTCATCCTGATGCGATGCCCAGCACCTGCAACGTCGCTTGCACCTGCAATCGACTGCTAGTCTGGCCACACGATGGAATCCACCAAGGACGGATACGCCGACGTCATGACCCTTCTGCGGAGCAAGGGCTTGCGGATGACGCCACAGCGGCGCGCCATCGTGACCGAGGTCTTGCGGACGAACGGTCACATCTCTCCAGCGGCGATCGCTCGCACCGTCCAAGGGGACATGCCCGGGGTGAACGCCTCCACGGTGTACCGGACCCTGACGTTGCTGGAGGAGGTGGGCGTGCTGTCGCACTCGCACCTGGAAACCGGCGCCGAGTACCACCGAAGCGATGAGGCGGAGCACGTGCATCTGACCTGCGCACGGTGTGGCAAGGACGATCCGCTCTCGCTGGGCGAAGCCGAATCGCTCCACGATCTGATCCGCCGGCACCACGGCTTCGAGGCAGACCTCACGCACTTCGCGATCACCGGGCTGTGCTCATCCTGCGCCGACCGAGCCACCGGACGGTGAGCGAGGCGAGAGCGCCGCGTCAGGCTCGTGCGTTCGATCGGCGGCTGGTGCGCCTCGCGATGCAAGAGCGAAGGGCGTTGACCGGATCGGTCCTGCTCGGCCTGGTCGTGGCTTCGTCGCGGATCGCGACCGGTGTCACACTGGCGGCCGCGATCGGACGGGTGCTCGACGGGCAGCCAACCTCCCAGGTCATGGTGCTGCTGGCCATCGCCGTGGCCCTCGTGGCCGTTCGCTCGGTCTGCACGGCGCTGCAGGAAGGGTGGATGGCGGGCGCATCGGTGCGCATCACGGCCGACCTCCGCCGACGGCTGGTGGCCCGCATCCTCCGACTCGGGCCGGGCTGGGTCGCCGGCGAGCGCAGCGGCGAGCTCGAAGCCGTGCTCGTCGACGGCGTCGAGAAGCTCGACGCCTACTTCCGCCTGTTCCTGTCGAAGGTGATCGTGGCCGGGATCACGGCCGCGGCGATCGTCCTCGTGGTGATCGTGGTCGATCCCGTCGTGGGCCTCGTGCTCGGCGGCTTCGCGCTGGCGTTGGTCGTGCTGCCCTCGCTGGAGTATCGGGCGCTGGGCTCGCACATGCTCTTCTGGTCCGAGAGCTATCGCCCGCTCGCGGCTGAGTTCATCGACGATCTCCAGGGCATGGCCACCCTGAAGATGTTCGGGGTCGCAAGGCGTCGGGGGGCGGAGCTGTTCAAGCGCGCGGACGAGGTCCAAGCGGCCGCGATCCGTCTCACCAACGTCTCGGCCGTGTTCTGGGGGATCATGGCGCTCACCGCAGGCGCCGGCGTGGCGGCGGCGATCGTCGTGGGCTCGTTCCGCTTGGCCAACGGTGACCTGTCAGCCGGCCAGCTCCTGTTGGTGCTGCTGTTGGCAGGAGAGTGCTTCCTTCCGGCGCGCGAGATCCACGACGCCATGCACCTGGCCGTGTGGGGCATGTCCAAGTGCGAGCGCGCTTTCTCGGTGTTGGAGACGCAGCCGGCGGTTGCCTCGCCTGCGGATCCCTCGTCGCTGGACGTCGCCAGGCCAGGCATCCGCTTCGAGGGGGTGACATTCCGCTACCGGCAGGGCGACCCTCCCGCGTTGGAAGACGTGAACTTCACGGTCGCGCCGGGAGAGACAGTCGCGATCGTGGGACCGTCGGGCGCGGGGAAGACCACGCTGGCGTCGCTGCTGCTGCGCTTCGCCGACCCGCAGTCCGGCCGTGTGGTGGTGGGCGAGCACGACATCCGCACGCTCGACCCGGATGACCTACGCCGCACGATCGGCTTGGTCCCCCAGGATACGTTCCTCTTCCACGAGACCGTTGAGGAGAACCTTCGGCTGACCAGGCCCACGGCATCCGAGGCCGAACTGGGCGACGCGGTCCGCTCCGCAGGGGCGGAGGGGTTCGTGCGGGCCCTGCCGGAGGGGTTCGACACGGTCGTAGGTGAGCGCGGGCTCCGCTTGTCCGGCGGCGAGCGACAACGGATCGCCGTGGCACGCGCCCTGCTGAAGGACGCGCCGATCCTGGTGCTCGACGAGGCGACCTCCAACGTGGACGTGGCCGCCGAAGCGGGTATCCAGTCATCGATCGAGCACCTCCGCCGGGGCCGGACCACCGTGATCATCGCCCACCGTCTGTCGACCGTTCGGAGCGCCGACCGCATCCTGGTCCTGGACCGAGGCAGGCTGGAAGAGGCCGGGACCCACCGGGAGCTGCTGGATCGCCGGGGTCGCTACGCGAAGCTGGTGGCGGCTCAGGAGACGGCAGGATGAGCGCTGTGACGGCGCCCAGCTCCGTCCACGAACATCCTTCCGGCGGCGCCGTTCGCCGCCTGGTCACCAGCCTCCGGCCGATCGCGTCGTTGCTGCGCCCCTACCGCGCATGGTTCTTCGGCGGGGTGCTCACGAACCTGATGGTGCATCTGTGCACCTTCGGTGCGGCCGTGGCGGGGGCGGTCATGGTCGGGCGCGCCCTGGGAGGCGATCCAGCCTCCGACCTGGCGCCACTGGTGTGGCTGGTGGTGGGACTCGTGATCCCCATCGCGGTGTTCGGATGGCTGGAGGTCGTGGTCGTCCATGTGATGTCGTTCCGTTTGCTGAACGATCTGCGCCGCGAGCTGTACCAGCGGTTCCGGCTGCTCTCCCCCGCGTACTTCCTGCAGCGGCGTTCCGGTGACGTCGCCCGCGCCTCGATGGCCGACGTCGAGCTCCTCGAGCTGTTCACCTCCCACCTCGCCCCACCGCTGGTCGTTGCCTTCGTCGTGCCCGTCGTCGCGGTGGCGGGCCTGATGGTGGTGGAGCCCGTGCTCGCGTTGGTCGTGGTGCCGTTCGTGGTGCTGGCGGCGAGTGTGCCGTCATGGCTGTTGCGTCGCGCCCAGGATGAAGGCGAACGCCTCCGCAGTGAGCTCGGCGACCTGGGAGCCAACGTGGTCGACGTGGTGCAGGGCACACGCGAGATCCTGGCCGCCAGCGCCGAAAGCGTGATGCTGGATCGTGTGGAGGCCCAGCATGAGCGCATCCGGCGCACGAGCATCGCGCACGGCCGCCGCTCCGGGGTCGAGCACGCGGCCACCGATGCGATCACCGCGCTGGCGGCCATCGCGGTGCTCGGCGTCGCCGCGATGGCCGTGTCGGCAGGGTCTCTGGCGGCCACCCAGCTCCCGGTCGCCGTCATCCTGGCGGCAGGGGCGTTCGCACCGCTCGCCTCGCTGACGAGCACGCTGCGCGAGGTGGGGCAGGTGAGCGCGGCGGCAGGCCGCATCAACGAGCTGATGAGCGCCGAGCCCGTGGTCCTCGACCGGGCCGGCGTCGAGGAGGCACCGGACAGCCCCGCTCGAGCCCATGAGCCGCTCGGTATCCGATTCGACCGAGTGCGGTTCCGATACGCCGACGATCTGCCGGAGGTGGTGCATGGGGTCTCGTTCACGATCGAGCCCGGAGAGACGGTCGCATTGGTTGGTCATTCCGGTGCCGGCAAGTCCACGTGCGCGAACCTGCTCCTGCGCTTCTGGGACGTGCGGGACGGATCGATCTCGGTGGGTGGGCGCGACGTTCGCGACATGGCCCAGCGCGACCTGCGCGCGGCGATCGCCGTCGTGCCCCAGGATGTGTACCTGTTCCACGACAGCGTCTTGGAGAACATCCGGGTCGGCAACATGGACGCGGGCGACGACCTCGTGGAACGTGCGGCGAGGCTCGCCCAGGCGATGCCGTTCATCGAGCGCCTGCCCGAGGGCTGGCACACGGTGCTCGGCGAACGAGGGGCATCGCTGTCCGGCGGCCAGCGCCAGCGGATCGCCATCGCGCGTGCACTCGTCAAGGACGCACCGATCCTGGTCATGGATGAAGCCGTGGCCAACCTCGATGCAGAATCTGAAGCCGCCTTGCGGACGGCGATCGCCGAGGTGGTGAAGGATCGCACGACCCTGCTGATCGCCCACCGACCGTCCACGATCCGGACCGCCGATCGCGTCGTGATGCTGGCACAGGGCCACGTCGCCGAGACCGGCACTTACGATCAGATGATGGCCGGCGGTGGACACCTGGCCGGCCTGCTCTCGGAGAGACCCGTCGTCCTCGACCCCGATCCGTGACGCCCGAGCCGTCAGTCGAACGCACGGTCGGGGAAGAACCCGAACGGCAGCTCGAGGCGGTTGGCTGCCATCAACGCTTCGTCGGCCAGGATCTGCCTGGTGGAACCGTCGGCGACGATCCGCCCTTCGTTCATGACGAGTGCGCGCGGGCAGAGCTGTAGGCCATAGGGGAGATCGTGGGTGACCATCAGCATGGTGATGTCCAATGCGAGCAGGATCTCGGCCAACTCACGCCGGCCGGCCGGGTCCAGGTTCGATGAGGGTTCGTCCAAGACCAGGATCTGTGGTCGCATCGCGAGCACCGTGGCGACGGCCACCCGGCGCCGCTGGCCGAAGCTCAGATGGTGAGGAGCGCGGTCGGCGAAACCCGCCATACCCACTGACTCGAGCGCCTGCTCGACCCTCTCATCGAGCTCCTCGCCGCGCAGACCGAGGTTGGCCGGGCCGAAGGCAACATCGGCACGAACCGTGGGCATGAAGAGCTGATCGTCGGGATCCTGGAAGACGATGCCCACCCGCCGCCGGATCTCTTGCATGTGCTCCTTCACGACCGGCAAGCCCCCCACGCGAACCCATCCCGCCTGCGCCTCATGCACACCGTTGAGATGCAGCACCAGGGTGGTCTTCCCCGCCCCGTTCGGGCCCAGCAGTGCCACTCGCTCGCCACGAGTGATCGTCATCCCGATGCCGAACAACGCTTGCGTGCCGCCGGGGTAGGCGAAGGCGAGATCGCCCACCTCGAGAGCCGGGCCCCCGGAGCGGTCGTTCGAGTCGTGATGGCCGGCGGCGGGGTTCATGGCTGTTGCGCCCACGCCACGAGACAGACCGGCACGGCGAGCAGGGGGAGTGCGAGCGCCGCCGCCCAGGCGTGGCTGTCGGCTCGAGGTTCGCCCATGTCGGGCATCTCACCTGCGTAGCCACGGGAGAGCATCGCGAGGTAGACCCGTTCGCCCCGTTCGTACGAGCGGATGAACAGGGCTCCAGCGGTCTGGCCGATGGCCTTCGCCTCCCAGAACCACCGACCCTCATAGGCGCGCGAGGCCCGCGCCACCCGCATCCGGCGCACGTCGTCGGCGATCACATCCATGTAGCGCACCATGAACGACGCGATCGACGTGAGGGCCTTCGGGACGTGCAGTCGGTCGAACCCACTGAGGAACTCTGCCATCGTGGTCGTGGAGGCCAGGAGCGAACTGGCCATCACGCCGATCGTCGCCTTCGCGAGGATGTTCCAGGCCCCCCACAGGCCTTCGACGGACAGCGACAGGCCGAGGACGTCGACGCGCACACCCTGGCCGATGAACGGAAGGAACAGCGCGAACGCGACGAACGGCAGTTCGACCGCCAATCGCCGGACCAGGAACGGGATCGGGATCGACGCGATGGCGGCGACCACGCAGAGCATGGCCACGTACACCCCGAACGCCCAGAACTCCTCTCTCGGCGTCGCCACGACGACGAGCACGAACAGGATCTGCGCGACGAGCTTGGACTCCGGGGGCATCCGGTGGATCGGGCTGTGGCCGTGGTAGTAGAGCGCGTGCCCGTGGCTGCCACTCACGGCCGCGTCATCTCGCCCGGGGTCTCGCGTTCAGCCGGTGGACCGGGCCGCGGAGCTCGAGGGATCGTCCTCGGGCGGCCGGGAACGGCGCACGTGGAAGGTGCCGAAGATGAGCAGGCCGATGCCGAACGTGACGGCGACCCCGATGATCCCACTCAAGCCGGTGCTGAGAGACTCGTCGTCCACCCCTTCGACCCCGTAGTCGGCGAGGGGGCTGTCTGCGAGCCCGTGGTCATCGGCCGTCTCGATGAAGCCTTCGTCCGTCGCCACCTTCTCCAAGCCATCGGGACTGGAGCTGGCGAGCGGACTGACGAAGAACGCCAGTCCGAGCGCCACGATCAATCCACCGATCACGATCGCCGCGACCCCTTTGCTCATCGCCATCGTCACGACCTCCCCACAGCCACACCCGGGCCGACCTGCAGCTCGGGCACCAGATCCTGGGCGCCGAAAGACAGGTCCGGACGGACAGCCACGACGGCGCCCACCGTGAGCGCGGTGATCAGACCCTCGCCGAGACCGACGAAGAAGTGCACACCGACCATGGCGGTGAGCACGGTGTTCACGGACGCCCCTCCGGTGCCGCCGATCGCATACAGGACGACGAACGCGAACGCCGCGATCACGACCGACGCGACCGCCGCGACGAACGATGCCGCCACGACCGATCCGCGACTGGCGGGCAGGAAGCTGCGGACGCCACGGAAGATGGCGAGGCCACTCCAGCCGGGGATGATCGAGATCAGCAGGATGTTGGTGCCGAGCGCGGTGAGACCGCCGTCTGCGAACAGCAGTCCCTGGACCACCAGCACGATCGCCACGGCGATCGTGCCGGCCCATGGGCCGACCATGATGCAGGCCAGCGCTCCACCCAGGAGGTGCCCGCTGGTGCCCGCGGCGACAGGGAAGTTCAGCATCTGCACCGCGAAGACGAACGCGGCGACGAGGCCGGCCATCGGGGCGAGCCGATCGGAGAGCGACTCCTTGGCTCGCACCAGGGAATAGCCGATGCCGCCTGCGGACACGACCCCGGTGGCGACCGAGACCCCCGCATTCAAGAACCCGTCAGGAACGTGCACATCGCCTCCCGGTCGCGGCCACTCGTTCGCCTTCCAGTCGAAAGACGTTGCAGTTGCAACGACATGCGACTAGCTGGTTCGGACTGTAGCCCTCGGACCTCGCGAACGTCAAGGAATCGCTAGAAGGCGGGTACCTCTCGATAGTCGCCGAAGACCTCGATCAGGGTCTGCACGATCTCACCTTCGGTGCACATGCTTCGCGCGCAGTGCACCAGGGGCTCGATGAGGTTCGCCTCGGTCGACGCCGCTTCGGACAGGGTTCGGAGCGCCATCTCCACCGAGCCGGGGTCGCGCTCGGCTCGCATCCGTGCCAGGGAACGCCGCTGGACCGCCTCGCCTTCGGGCCCGATCACCAATGTCTCGATCGGCTCCTCGTCGGTCGCGACGAAGGCGTTGACCCCGACCTTCACCAGATCACCGGATTCATATCGGCGTTGCTCCTCGAACGCGGCGTCGGCGATCTGCTGCTGGAACCAGCCGCGCTCGATGCCCTCGAGCACCCCCTCCAACATCGACCCCGTACCCATGTCGTCGATCCGGGCGAAGATCTCCTCGGCATCGGCCTCGATGCGATCGGTCATCGTCTCCACGAAGTAGGACCCGCCCAGCGGGTCGATCGTGTCCGGCACCCCGGTCTCGTACGCGAGGATCTGCTGTGTCCGAAGCGCCAGCTTCGCCGCGCCCTCGGTGGGCAGGGCCAGCACCTCGTCCAGTGCATTGGTGTGGAGCGACTGCGTGCCGCCCAACACGGCGGCGAGCGCCTCGATCGCCGTGCGCACCACGTTGTTCATGGGTTGCTGCGCCGTGTTGGACACGCCGGCGGTCTGGGTATGGAACCGCAACCGCATCGCGTCGGGATCGGTGACCCCGTACCGCTCCTTCAGCCACCGGGACCAGATGCGGCGAGCGGCCCGGAACTTGGCGATCTCTTCGAAGAAGTCGATGTGGCTGTTGAAGAAGAACGACAGCCCCGGAGCGAACACCGCGGGGTCGAGACCGCGGTGCAATCCCAACTCGATGTAGGCGAATCCGTCGGCGAGGGTGAACGCGAGCTCCTGCGCCGCGGTCGCGCCGGCTTCGCGGATGTGGTAGCCGCTGACGCTGACCGGGTGGAACTTGGGGCACCGCTCTGCGCAGAACGCCATGAGGTCGCCGATCAACCGCAGGTGCGGCCGAGGCGGGAAGATCCACTCCTTCTGCGCGATGTACTCCTTGAAGATGTCGGTCTGGAGCGTGCCGTCGAGGTCGGCCCACGCAACACCTTGGCGTTCTGCCGCCGCCAGGAAGAACGCGAACGCCACCGTCGCCGGGCCGCTGATCGTCATCGACGTCGTGATGTCGCCCAGCGGGATCTGGGAGAAGAGCGTCTCGAAGTCGTCGAGCGAGTCGGTGGCGACACCGCACCGCCCGACCTCGCCTTCGCTGCGCGGATCGTCGGAGTCCAGCCCCATGAGCGTGGGCATGTCGAAGGCGACGCTCAGCCCCCCCTGTCCCTGCTCCAGCAGGAACCGGTACCTCGCGTTGGTCTCGGCTGCGGTCCCGAAGCCCGCGAACTGCCGCATCGTCCATAGCCGGCCTCGGTACATCGAGGGGTAGACACCACGGGTGAATGGGTAGGCACCGGGAGCGCCCAGCTTCTCCGCGGGGTCCCAGCCTGCGAGATCCTCGGGACCCGCGAGGGCGGGTACCGGCTGGCCCGACAAGGTCCGGTGGGATCGTTCCTCGGACGGCACCCGTCGCTCCTCGCTCATCCTTCCGACAGGATAGCCGCAGCCCGGTACGGGTCGATCCGCCGGTGCTCGAGGCCATCGATCAGCTCGGGATCTCCGATCAGGCGGTCCGCGGCACGCAGCCGGAATCGCTCGGCGGCAAGGCTTTCGACCTCACGGATCAGCCTGCTTCGGCGCTTGGTCCGAAGGGCGCCGGTGGCCTCCATGTGCGTTCGGTGATCCTCGATCGCCTCCCAGAACGCATCCAAGCCCTCCCCCGTGACGGCCGTGCACACGAGGACCGGCGGATCCCAGTCACGCGCGGCGCCCAGGTGCAGCATCTGGCGAAGCTCCCGCACCACCTCGTGCGCGCCATCGCGGTCGCCCTTGTTGACGATGAAGATGTCGGCGACCTCGAGGATGCCGGCCTTCGCCATCTGTACAGCGTCGCCCATACCGGGCGCCATCACGACCACCGCCGTGTCGGTGGCGGCCGCCACATCGACCTCCGCCTGGCCGACACCGACCGTCTCGACGACGATGCGTTCGTAGCCGGCTGCGTCGAGGACGCGCACAGCTTCGGGGGCGGCCAGGGCCATGCCGCCCAGGTGTCCGCGGGCGGCCATCGACCGGATGAATACCCCCGGGTCGGTGGCGTGCTCCTGCATGCGCACGCGGTCCCCCAACAGCGCACCGCCCGTATAGGGCGACGTCGGGTCGACCGCCAGCACCGCGACCCGCAGGTCCCGCGTCCGGGCCATGGCGACCAGTCCCGTCGCGATCGTGGACTTGCCCACCCCGGGGGCACCGGTCAGACCGATCGTGACGGCCGAGCCCGTGCGCTCGTAGATCCCAGCGGACAGTGCCTCCAGGTCGGGCGATGCGTCTTCGACGGCCGAGATCGCTCGTGCCACCGCTCGACGATCTCGCGCCAGCACACCGCGGATGAGCTCGTCGACACCCGTGCGCTCGAGGGGACCGGCCACCCCGCGAGCCTACCCGCCCTCGTCGGCCGGAACGTCGGCGGTCGCGGGCGCGGCGCCCGGCATGGCTCGCAGTGCGTCGCGCAGCGAGCGACAGTACGCTCGCTGCCGCATGAGGGCAGGGTCGTCGGGCGCGGACACCCGCGAGGCAACCATGGCGAGGTTCACCTGTTCGCGTTGGAGCCGATGGAGCAGCGAACCCGCCTCGGCACCCGCGCGAGCACGGATCGCGCGCCTCGCCGCACGGCGGCGGCGAGGGGACGCGAGGGATCGAAGCTCGGCTTCGGAGATGCCGGCCTGGCCGACCTCGCTCTGCAGGACCCCGTGGAGCCACCGTCGTTCACGCCGCCGAGCCAGGATCACCGCGATCGCGACGAACGCCAGCAACGGCAGCCCCTTGACCCCGGTCGCCACCGGCACCAGGAGCCAATCCGTGCCGGTCCACGGCTCGTCCGGGAACAGATCCAGCAGGGGCGAGTTCCACAGGAAATGTCCGAACACCGCCAGCGCGCAGAGGCCGGCGGCGATGAGGAAGCGTCGCCGCAACGGCTCGATCGCCCTCCGCGAGACCACCACGCCGACCGCCATGCCGACCAGCCCGGTGTACAGCACGTGGGAGTACAGTCCACTCGCCACGACCCGCAGGAAGTAGCCCTGCAGCACGCCGGAGGGCTGGCCCCCGAACACGCTCATGAAGTAGAAGACGTCCTCGACGATCGCGAACCCGAGACCGCACACGGCGCCGTAGACGAACCCGTCCATCACGTCGTCGATCTCGTCCCGGGCGATGAGGTAGATCAGGACCACGCCGCAGCCCTTCAGGATCTCCTCGACGAACGGGGCCGTGAGTGCCGCCGTCCACCGGGCGGCGAACTCCGGCCCACCGATGCGTGCCACCGTGGATCCCCAGCCGCCGTTGCCCACCGCCGAGAGCGTCGTCGCAGCCACGGCTCCCCACACGAACGCTGCGACCACCAACGGGATCGGCTCGCGTTCGTACAGATCCAGCGAATAGACGACGAGGAGCACCGGGAGGCCATAGAGCAGGAGCAGGAACCACGACAGCACCCATCCGGCGGGCGACATGCCCTGATAGAAGCCCTGTTCGAGCACCGACACCAGCCCGGTGATCAGCACCAGCACGATGTAGAGCCAGAACGCCGGCTGCCGCGGCTGCACGAAACGTGTGTGATGCAGACCGGCGTCACTGGGTCGACGCAGGGACGTGCCCCTGGACCGCATCGCGCTCATCCCACGATCGCCCGGTCGATCATCGTGTGCAGATCGCCGTCCACGAAAGCCAGACCGCCCTCGGGGGCGAGGCCGATGAACGCAACGCCCGATCCGGAGGCCGACACGACCGTCGTGACCTCTCCCTCGACCGAGATGCCCGTGCTCGCATCGACGGCCACGAACCGGAACCTGGACCCGGGCGTGCCATCGTTGAGGGTGACCGGAGTCAACTCGTCGGAGACAGACACCTGCGAGAACGTCACCTGCAGCACCTCTTCGACCACGTCCGTCGCCAGACTCTCCGCGTCGGCGGCGGCGCCCCAGTCGACGATCACCAGGGTTCCGTTGCCTCGGGTGATCGTGGTGTAGGGATGCCCCTCGGCGGCACCGGTGCCTGAGGGTTCCCAGCCCGCGATTGGCTGAAGGGAGACCACGCCGGCGAAACCGACCGGTGGACCGGCGGGTGTCGCCAGCAGCGCCGACACGACGTAGCCACCGAACGTCGTGCAGACGATGACCCCGAGCACGGCGAGCGTGGGCAACCACCGCCGCTCACGAGCACGGAGCCAGACCGCTTCGTCCGGACGGCCGGGGACGGCGCCGATCACGGGCGATCGTCTCGAACCGAGAGCAGCCGGGTGAGGCGAGCGACCTGGCGAGGATGCCGGACCAGGCCGCGAACCCTCAGCCGGCCGCGCACGAGGTCGGTCGCCACCGCGCGGCCTTCGGCACTGAACAGCGTCCGGGAGCCCGAACCGCAGCGGCGATGCCACCAGCGCGAGCAGGCGGTCGGACGGCGCCCGGACGTGCACGGTGGCACGAGCGTCGACACCTTCGGCCACGACGATCGCCATGGGCGTGAGGGAGATCGTGACCGCCACCTCCGCATCCGGCGCCTCGATCGACGAGACAGCGCGCGCCAACAGGGCCGCGCGCTCGGGGTGGCGAGCCAGGTTCTGGCCCAGCAGATCACCGAGCATGCTCGCCAGGCCGCTCGGCGGCTCATCCGCGAACCTGATCGTGGGCGTCGTCGGTGTGTCGACGGGATCGGCAGCCGTCACGGTGTCAGCACCACCTTCGTCGCCTCTCGCCGGTCGAACAGCTCGTAGGCGGCCGGTGCGTCCTCCAGCGACATCCGATGGGAGATGAGCGGCGTCGGGTCGATGGCGCCGCTGGCAACCAGCATCATCGTCCGCTCCCACCAGGCATGAACCGGACAGACACCCGCGAATCGAACGTCCAGCGCGCGAGCCCAATAGACCCCCAGCTGCAGGTCGACCGTCTCACCCGCATACATGCCGACCACCACCACGCGCCCTCCTCGGCGAACGATGGAGATCGCCGACCGGTACGCGTCGGGGTGGCCAACCGCATCCAGGACGATGTCGGCACCGCGGTTCCCGGTCAACTCGTCCACCGCGGACTGCGGGTTCCGCTGCCCGATATCGATGGGCAACGCCCCTGCCGCGGAGGCCAGGGCGAGGCGTCCGGGCTCGCGATCCAGCGCCAGCACGGTGGACGCTCCGGCGGTACGGAGGGCCTGCACGCAGAGCAGACCGACCGGCCCCAGGCCGACCACGGCGACCACGTCATCCTCGTCGGGGGCGGCCAGCGAGGCCGCGTAGACGGCGGTCGTGAGGATGTCACCGACGAACACCGCGTGATCGTCATCGACGCCGTCGGCGATCGACAGCAGGTTGATATCGGCCCACGGCACTCGGACCGCTTCGGCCTGGGTACCCGGGAGATCCCCGCCGAAGGTGCCGGCCCCCAGGACCGCCGATCGATCGCACAGCTGCGTCTGGCCACGCTCGCAGAACCAGCAGCTGCCGCACGCGATGTCGAACGCCACGACCACGCGGTCCCCGGGTGAGAAGCGCGAAACGCCCGGGCCCACCGCGTCGACGATGCCGACTCCCTCGTGACCCAGCACGTCCCCGGGGGCCACGGGTGCTTTCAGATGGAAGAAGTGCAGATCCGAACCGCAGAGGGCGGCGCGGGTGATGCGAACCACCGCGTCGGTGGTCTCGAGGACCTCGGGGTCGGGCACGTCGTCCACGCGCACCGCGCCCGCGGCCTCGAACACGACCGCGCGCATGGGATCAGTCCTCGTCCGGGAACCGTGTCGGCACCGTGCTGCAGAGGTGGACCAGCTCGTCCGCCGCCTTCACGTACCGCACGATCGTCGGCAGATCGCCACGCACCCGGAGCTTGCCCTGCATCATCGCCCGGACCGGATCGAGCTCGCCGCGCACGACGTCCTTCCAGCGGGAGTACGGCGCCCCGATGACATAGGCCGCCTGCCGGCCGCGCTCCTCGTCGACGACGCCGCCGCCCCGACACACTCCGTGCCAGAGGTCGAGGAGCCCCCAGACATCGCTGGGCATCCGCCGGTCGGGCTCGGCCTCGACCTGGAACGCGATGTCGCCCTCCCACGTGGACGCCGCATCCCGGTAGGCCTCCGAGGCGTTGATCCGCTCGATGAGCGCCTGGAACCACGGCTCGGTGGGGAACTCATGCACGCCTATGCCTCCCTGCGCGTCGAGGCGTCAGCATACGGACGTCAGTCGGTCAGGAGCGGCCACAGGATGAACACGACACCGATGACGTTGAACGACATGTGAGCCACGATGCAGGACAGCAGCGTGCCGCGCCACTCGTAGATCGCCGCCAGCGCCAGCCCCGTACACACCATCGTGGCCTGCAACAGGACCGTGTCCGGCCACGGGGCGGGCACGAAGTGGACCAGCCCGAAGAGCAGCGACGAAACGGCCGCGCCCAGCCAGAACCCTTGCCGGTCGCGCAACGGACGGAACAGGATCCCTCGGAACACCAGCTCTTCGGTGATCGGAGCCACCAGCACAGCCACGATGACGGTGAGGATCTGTCCCGCCGTCGACAGGCTCTCCGTGTCGATCTGCTCTGGGGTGGTGGCCTCCTGACCGGAGATCGCGCCCAGGACGATCGCCAGGATCACGGCCACGATGAACGCGGCCCCGATGTAGACGGCAGGCCCAAGACCGACCGCGATCGCGATCTCCTTCAGCCACTTCCCCTTCCCCGGGAGCCCGAAGACCTGGACCCATCCCGGATGGCGGATCGACAACCAGGCGACGATCGTGACCACGGTCGCGATGTCGGCGCCGAGCGTGGCGGCGAGCTCCGGCAGGCCGGCGGCACCGGTCGCGGATACCTGATCGACACCGATCGCCAGGAAGATCGCTCCGGCGACCACCACCTGGCCGATCAGCAGGTTCCCCAGCACGAAGATGCCGATCGCACCCCAGATCGACCACGTCGCCGGGGGACCTCCGTGCAACCCTCGGAGGCCGTCGCGCTCCGCGACCGTCGCGACCGGCACCGGGGGGTCGGACCAGCCCAGATCCGGGCGGGGCGGTGGTTCGGTCGTCATCGTGTACCGGTCACCACGGCGAGGTGGCGGGCTCGGTCATCCGCCGAACCTCGGCGCCCATGCCCTCGAGCTTGTCCTCGAAGTCCTCATAGCCACGGTCGACGTGATGCAGGTCGGCGATCTCGGTGATGCCGTCGGCGACCAGCGCGGCGATGACCATGGCCGCGCCGGCCCGGATGTCCAAGGCTCGCACCGGCGCCGCCGACAACCTCGGCATCCCTCGGATCACCGCATGATGACCTTCGGTGCGGATGTCGGCGCCCATGCGGCGGAGCTCGTCCACGTAGAGGAAGCGGCCCTCGAAGACGTTCTCGGTGGCGATACTGGTCCCCTCCGCCGTCGCCAGCATCGCCATCAGGATCGGCTGGAAGTCCGTCGCCACCCCCGGATACGGCAGCGTCACGAAGTCGATGGCGCGCGGCCGCGTGGGCTGACGGATCCGCAACCCGCCGGGCGCGTGCTCCACGACGGCGCCGGCGTCGCTGAGCTTCTGCAGCAGCAGATCGAGGTGATCCGCGCGTGCGCCGGCCATCGTGAGGTCGCCTCCGGTGGCCACCGCCGCCGCGGCCCAGGTGCCGGCCTCGATGCGGTCCGCGATCGTGACGTGCTCGGCGGCGACCAGCGCGTCCACACCGTCGATCTCGATCGTGCTCCCACCGGCTCCCTCGATCCGAGCTCCCATCGATGTCAGGAAACCCGCGATGTCAGCGATCTCGGGCTCTCGAGCAGCGTTGTCGATGACGGTCGTCCCTTTGGCGCGGACCGCGGCCATCATGAGGTTCTCGGTGGCTCCGACGCTGGGGTAGTCCAGGGTGATCGCGGCGCCACGCAGGCCGTCGGTCCTGGCCACCAGGAACCCGTGCTCGGAACCGATCTCGGCGCCCATGCGCGCCAGGCCCGCGACGTGCAGGTCGATGGGTCGCGAACCGATCTCATCGCCGCCCGGCATGGCGACCCGTGCCTGACCCGCGCGCGCCAACAACGAGCCCAACACCGCAGTCGACGCGCGCATGCGGCGGACCAATTCGTACGGCGCTTCTACCGAGGTCAGGGTCGTGGCGTCGATCGTGACCGTACCGCCGTCCCATGCCACGCCTGCTCCCAGGTGCTCCAGGACTTCGCCCATCGTGAGGCAGTCTTGGATGCGAGGCACGTTGTGCAGCACGGTGCGGCCAGGCGCCAACAAGGCGGCGGCCATGAGCTTGAGGGCGGAGTTCTTGGCGCCCGAGATCCGGACCGAACCGGACAGGCGCGCTCCTCCCGTCACCAGGAGACGTTCCATGAGTCACACAGTGTAGGGGCCGGACCCGCCCGCACACGTCAAGGGAGGTCGTTCTATCCGGCCAGGTTGATGCGTGCCTGGGCCCGCTCAAGCGCCTGCTTGATGCCCTCGATCTCGGCCTCCTCGACGGCGGTATCGCGCTCTCGCAACCGGCCCTCGAGCTCGGTCGCTCGACGGCGTGCCGCTTCGAGATCGATCTCATCGGCCATCTGGGCGTTGGCGGCCAGCACGTCGACACGCGTGACGTCACCGGCCGAGGTCACGTGCATGAACCCGCCGTCGACCACCGCGATCAGCTCGGATCCACCCTCGCGCTGGATCCGCAACGGGCCGATCGCGAGCCGCACCATGAGCGGCGCGTGGCCCTGGAGGATGCCGACCTCACCGGCCACGCCCCGCGCGATCACGATCGAAGCTTCCCCGGTCCACAGCTCTCGTTCCGGGGTGACGACGTGGACCTCGAGCGTCACGGGTCAGTTGTCTTCCATGGTCTTGGCCTGCTCGATCGCTTCCTCGATGCCGCCGACCAGGAAGAACGCCTGCTCGGGCAGCTGGTCGTACTCGCCCTCGCAGATGCCCTTGAAGGACGCGATCGTCTCGTCGACGGGCACGTACTTGCCCTCGACGCCGGTGAACTGCTCGGCCACGAAGAACGGCTGGGACAGGAAACGCTGGATGCGCCGAGCGCGCGAGACGATGACCTTGTCCTCCTCGCTCAGCTCGTCGATCCCCAGGATCGCGATGATGTCCTGCAGGTCCTTGTTCCGCTGCAAGATCTCCTGGACCCGGCGCGCCACCGCGTAGTGCTCCTCGCCCACGTACCGCGGGTCCAGGATGCGGCTGGTGGAGTCGAGCGGGTCCACCGCCGGATAGATGCCCAAGGCCGAGATCTCGCGCGAGAGCACCGTGGTGGCATCCAGGTGCGCGAACGCCGTGTGTGGCGCGGGGTCGGTGATGTCGTCCGCGGGGACGTAGATCGCCTGCAGGGAGGTGATCGAGCGACCCTTCGTGGAGGTGATGCGCTCCTGCAGCTCGCCCATCTCGTCGGCCAGGGTGGGCTGATAGCCAACCGCGCTCGGCATGCGACCGAGCAGCGTCGAGACCTCCGACCCTGCCTGGGTGAACCGGAAGATGTTGTCGACGAACAGCAGCACGTCCTTGCGCTCCACGTCGCGGAAGTACTCGGCCATCGTCAGGGCGCTCAGCGCGACCCGCAGGCGCACGCCTGGCGGCTCGTCCATCTGTCCGAACACGAGGGCAGTGTTGGCGAGCACGCCGGATTCGGTCATCTCCAGGAACAGGTCGTTGCCTTCTCGGGTTCGCTCGCCCACGCCGGCGAACACCGACACGCCGCCGTGCTGCTGTGCTTGGCGACGGATCATCTCTTGGATGATCACCGTCTTGCCCACGCCCGCGCCACCGAACATGCCGATCTTGCCGCCCTGCACGTAGGGCTCGAGCAGGTCGATGACCTTGATGCCGGTCTCGAGCATGACCGACTTCGGCTCGAGCTCGTCGAACGGTGGACTGTCGCGGTGGATGGGCCAACGATCGGCGGCGTGGATCTGATCCTCGGTGGTGTCGAGGGGCTCACCGAGCACGTTGTAGACATGGCCCAGCACGCCTTCCCCGACGGGCACGCTGATGGGCGCGCCCGTGTTCCGAACGGGGGAACCGCGCACCATGCCGTCGGTGGGCTTCAGCGCGATGGTGCGCACCTGGCTGTCGCCGATGTGCTGGGCCACCTCGCACGTGATCGTGGTGGTCTCCTCGCCCAGTGAGACGTCGATCTGCAGCGCAGTGTTGATCTCCGGAAGCTCCGCGGGCGGGAACTCCACGTCGACCACGGGCCCGATGACGCGCACGACGCGTCCGTCGGCGTGGCTTTGATCGTCGTGCTGCTGTGTATCGGTGGTCGTTGCGGACATGGTCACTCTCCCGATGCGGCGGACAGGGCCTCGGCCCCGCCCACGATCTCGCTGATCTCCGTGGTGATCTCATCCTGACGAGCCCGGTTGGCCTGCCGGATGTAGATCTTGATGAGCTCCTCCGCGTTGTCGGTCGCGGCCTTCATGGCTCGTCGGCGTGCGGCGTTCTCGGATGCAGCCGACTCCAGCATCGACGCGTAGACCTTGGTGATGACGTACTGCGGAAGCAAGTGGTCCAAGATCTCACCGGCACCTGGCTCGAAGATGTACTCGGCGCGGGGCTCCGAGCCCGAGCCGGACACCTCCTCAGGCGCGATGGGCAGGAAGCGCTGCTTGTGGGCACGCAAGGTGAACGCCGAACGGAAGTCCGTGTACACGCCCGTGAGCTCGTCGATCTCGCGATCGCCGAAGTCCTTGATCAGCCGCTCCCCCATCTCGACGGCAACGTCGAAGTCGGGCACCTCGCTGTTGCCTTGCCAGTCCTTGCGGATGGGCACCCCTCGGAACCGGAAGTAGCCGACACCCTTCTTGCCGCTGATGTAGAGCACCGGCTCGAGACCTCGGCCGCGGATCGACGCCAGTTGCTGCTCGGCGATCTTCAAGACGTTGGAGTTGTAGGAACCCGCCAGACCGCGATCGGACGTCACCACCAGGACGCCGGCCTTGGACGGGTTCTCTCGCTCGTCGAGCAACGGATGGGACACCGAGCCCGCCTGCGCGGCGACATCCTCCATGGCTTGGGTGAGCTGGACGGCGTACGGGCGTGACGCCTCGACGCGCTGTTGTGCCTTCACGATCCGGGACGACGCGATGAGCTCCATAGCGCGGGTGATCTTCATCGTCGATTGGACCGAGCGGATCCGCCGACGGACGACTCGGAGTTGGGCTCCCATCTACTTCGGCGCGTCCTCGTCCGGGTCGTCCACGGCGTCGGATGCCTCAGCCTGGGCGTCCTCCACATCCTCGGCGCGCGCCTCCATGGATCCGCCCTCCGCCGCGTCGTCCTCATCGTCGTCGGCCGAGGACATGCGGTCCCAACCGACATCGGCCTTGACCTCGTCTGGCTCCGTGGTCTTGCCGAGCGCCGACGCCGAACCCTCACCGCGGGACGTGGACACGAACGTCTCCTTGAACGCAGCGATGGCGTCCTTGAGCTTGCCCTCGGTCTCGTCGTTCATCTCGCCGGTCGAAGCGATCGTCTCCAGGATCTCCGGGTTGCGGGTCCGCAGGTACTCACCCAGCTCGGTCACGAAGCGCTTCGCGTCCTCCACGGGAAGGTCGTCCAGCGCGGCGCTGACCGTGGCGGCGTAGACGTACACGACCTGCATCTCCATGGGTTGCGGCTCGTTGCGCGGCTGCTTGAGCACCTCGATCACCCTGGCGCCACGAGACAGCTGCTGCTGCGACGTCTTGTCCAGCTCGGAGCCGAACTGGGCGAACGCTTCCAGGGCTCGGTACTGCGCCAGGTCCAGCCGGAGCCGGCCGGCCACCTTCTTCATGGCCTTGGTCTGGGCGTTGCCGCCGACCCGGCTCACCGAGGTGCCGATGTTGATGGCCGGCCGCACGCCGGAGAAGAACAGCTCGGATTCCAGGAAGATCTGGCCGTCGGTGATCGAGATGACGTTGGTGGGGATGTAGGCCGAGATGTCGCCACCTTTGGTCTCGATGATGGGCAGAGCGGTCATGGATCCCCCGCCGAGCTCGTCCGAGAGCTTCGCCGCCCGCTCCAGCAGCCGGGAGTGCAGGTAGAAGACGTCGCCGGGGTAGGCCTCGCGACCGGGCGGGCGGCGCAGCAGCAGCGACAGCGTCCGGTAGGCAGTGGCCTGCTTGGACAGGTCGTCGAAGACGATGAGGGCGGCCTCGCCGTTGTACATCCAGTGGGCGCCGAGCGCGGCGCCCGCGTACGGCGCGATGTACTGGAACGGCACCGGATCGGACGCCGATGCGGCGACCACGGTGGTGTATTCGAGGGCCCCGTTCTCGCGGAGCGTCTCGACCACCTCGGCCACCGTCGATGCCTTCTGGCCGATCGCGACGTAGATGCATTTGACCTGGTTGTCGGTCCCCCACGACTCGCGCTGGGCGATGATCGCGTCGATGGCGACGGCGGTCTTGCCGGTCTGACGGTCGCCGATGATCAGCTGGCGCTGACCGCGCCCGATCGCCGTCATGGCGTCGATCGCCGTGATGCCCGTGTAGAGCGGCTCCTTCACCGGCTGGCGGCTGACGACGTTGGCGGCCTGGACCTCGAGGTTGCGGGACTCCTCGCTCGCGATCTCGCCCTTGCCGTCGATCGGGCGTCCCAGCGCGTCCACCGTGCGACCCAGGAAGCCGTCCCCCACCGGCATCGACAGGATCGTGCCGGTCTGCTTGACGGGGTCGCCCTCCTCGATGTGGGAGGACTCGCCCAGGATGACGCAGCCGATCTCGTTCTCGTCCAGGTTGAGCGCGAGCCCGAGGATGCCGCCTGGGAACTCGAGCAGCTCGTTCGCCATGGTGCGCGGCAGCCCCTGGACGCGAGCGATGCCGTCACCCGTCTCGGTGACGCGACCCACCTCTTCGCGCTCAACGCTGGGCTCGTAGCTCTCGACGTTCCTGCGGAGCGCCTCCGCGATGCTCGCGGGGTCGATGTTCAATGCCATGGCGTCACACGCTCCCCGATGTCGTGATGCAGGTGAAGGTCTGGATGCACGTCAGTGTCCCGTCGCAAGCTGTTGCTTGGCGCGGTCGAGCCGGGTTGCGACCGAGCCGTCGAAGACCTCGTCGCCGACGCGCGCCACGACGCCGCCCACGACGGAAGGGTCCACGACCGCCTTGACGTCGACCGTGCGCCCGGTGGCCTGCGACAGCGCCTCGGCCAGTCGTACGCGTTGTTCGTCGCTGAGCGCGACCGCGCTGCGAACCTCGGCGAGCGCGTGGTCGCGCTCGCCGGCCGCGCGCTCGGCGAGCGCCTCAACGATGCTCGGGAGCTCCTTCGCCCGTCCGGCGTCGATCACGAACCCCAACAGGCTGACCGTGACCGGGTTGACCCGATCACCCAGGAGCTCGGCGACCACGGACTTCTTGTTCTCGGCCGGGAGGGCGGCATCGGTGAGTGCTTCGCGCAGCGGCGTGTTCTGTTCCAGCGCCTTCGCGAACCCATAGAGCTCGTCCTCGACGGTCGCCAGCACGTCCTCGGCTCGCGCGACCGAGAACATCGCCTCGGCGTATCCGTCGATCAGCTCCTGGTCGCGCGTCATGGTCAGTTCTGCCCGTTCCCGCTGGTGACCCCGTCGATGTAGTCGTCGATCAAGCGCGAATGCGTGCTCTCGTCGAGCGATTCACCGACGACACGGCCGGCGAGCTCGACGGCGATCTCGCCCACCTGCGCCCGCAGCTCGGAGAAGACCCGGTCGCGTTCGACGCGGATCTCTTCCTGAGCACGTTGCACGGTGGCTTGCGCTTCCTCTTCGGCAGACGCCTGGATGTCCGCCCGCACCTGATCGGCGGCCTTGCGGGCTTCCTCGATGATGCGGTTGGCCTCCTCCTTGGAGTTGGCGAGCTGCGCGCGATAGTCCTCCAGGAGCTTGTCCGCTTCCTGGCGGGTGCTCTCGGCCTTCTCGAGCTCTCCTTGGATCTTGGCGCGGCGCTCGTCGAGCATCGTGTTCACCCGAGGGAACACCCACTTCCACATGAAGAAGAACAAGATGGCGAACGCCAGGGCGCCCACGACCAACTCTTCCCAGTGCGGATAGAGATCCGCTGCGTCGTTGGTCTCTTCCTCGGCTTGGGCGAGGATCGTCAGGACCGTCGCGATCACGTGCGACTCCTCCCCTAGATGATGAACGAGAACGCGATGCCGAACAGGGCCAGCGCCTCGATCAACCCGATGCCGATGAACATGGTCGCTCGCACCTGCCCCGCGTACTCCGGCTGACGAGCCATGGCCTCGACCGACTTGCCGATCAGGACCCCGAGCCCGATACCCGGGCCGATCGCGGCCAAGCCGATCACGAGCCCCCGGCCGATGGTCGCGAGCCCCTCACTGGTCTCGGCGGCCTGCGCGAGTAGAGCCAACATCGACAACGCCTCCTCTGGTTCCTTCACTCGGTTCTCTGGTGTGGGTGGGTCAGTGTTCCTCGGCCATCGCGCCGCCGATGTATGAGGCGGTCAGGATCGCGAAGATGAATGCCTGCAGTCCGGACACGAAGATCTCGAAGCCGACGAGCGCGATACCGATCGCGAACGAGAACGGCGCGAAGATCGCGGTGAACCCGCCCTGCAGCATCGCGATCGTCCCCAGGAAGAACACGGCGAGCAGGAAGTGTCCGGCCATGAAGTTCGCCCACAGTCGAACGGACAAGGTGATCGGCCGGATCAGGATCTGCGTGATGAACTCGATGGGGATGAGCAGCACGTACAGCGCTGCCGGTGCGCCCGGGGGGACGCACACGTGCTTGAGGTAGCCGAAGAAGCCGTGCTTGGAGATCCCGACCGCGTTGTAGGTGACCCAGGCGATCAGCGCCATCGTCAGCGGGAACGCGATCCGGCTGTTGGAGGAGAAGTTGATCCCGGGCACGACTTCGAAGATGTTCCAGAAGAAGATCGCGAAGAAGAACGTGGCGAGCAGCGGCATGAACCGCTCGCTGTCGGCGCCCAGCATCGGGAACGCGATGTTCTCGCGCACGAACTGGATGCCCAACTCGGACAGACTCTGCAGTTTGCCCGGCACGACCGTGGTCCGGCGCAGGCCGAAGTAGAAGAACGCGATGAACAGCACCAGCCCGAACAACACCAGGAAGTTGATGAAGGTCATGCAGAAGGACAGTGGGCCGATGTCGATCGAAGGACCCCAACAACCCCAGACGAAGTCCTTGGTCGTGGGCGGGTGGAATTCGGCGAGCAACCCGATCATCGGTCCGCCCCTTGGCGCTCGGGCATCCGCCACAGGTCGGCCTGCATCCTGCCCGCGATCATCTTGATCTCCACGGAGAGCAGGACCACCGTGCAGACGACGAACGCGACGATGAACGCGCTGACCGTGAACCACGCCAGCTGCGTGAGCCCGAGCAGCAGCACGGCGAGCAATGCCATGCGGACGAGGAACCCTCCCAGCCCGACCGCGTAGAGGAGCGTCAAGGAGATGCGCGCCGCGTACGCCACGGAGATGGCGAAGAACGCGAAGTTCGCGAAGACGAGGACGATGGCGATCGCGGCCGAGAGCGCGGCCTCCGGTCCGCCGACGAGCGCAGCGATGAGTGCGGCCACGGCCACGGCAGGCACGGAAAGCGGAAGCACCTTCCGAACGAGCTCGAGCTCTGGCTCAGCTGCTGCCACTGTCTCCCTTGCCGTACCTCAGGTACACGATGTAGATGGACGCGGCCGCACCCATGATGGTGCCGAACGCGAAGAACACCTGGGGCGTGCCTGCGAACCGGTCGATGACGTAGCCCACGCCGCCCCAGAGCAAGATCCCCGCGATCATGGTTGCGGTGATACTCCACCCCGTCCCCATGCCGGACCACGCTTGATCTCGCTGAGGTGGGGCAGCCATGCGCGCGGAGTATATCGACGGCACCGGGGGGCGTCAAAATCCACGAACGTGCGTTTCCGCAGGTCCGAGCCTATATTCTCGGGAGCTTGTGAACGTTTTCACGAGCGCGGACCGTCGCTGGGCATGGCGCTCTCGTCACGGCGCCGCCAGCGATCGAGGGCCGGCAATGCGGTGATGAGGAACAGGACCATGGCCCCGAGCAACACGAGTCCGACCGTGGTCCGACCGTCGATCAGACCCACCGCCAGCGCGCTGCCGGAGATCAACAGGCTCCACAGGTACATCAACAGCACCGCTCGGGGGTGACTGTGTCCGATCTCCATGAGCCGATGATGGATGTGTTCCTTGTCGGCATGGCCGATGCCCTGCCCGCGCCATGTCCTTCGAACCACGGCCAGCACCACATCCAGAACGGGGATGAACAGCACCAGCAGCGGCACGACCAGCACGCCCGCGACAGCGGCCAGGTCTCCACCCGACGGCGGGATCGGGTTGCGGCCGACCCCCGAGATCGTGAAGATCGCCACCAGCATGCCCAGCAGCATCGAACCTGAATCGCCCATGAAGATCTTCGCGGGGTAGAAGTTCCAGGGCAGGAAGCCCACGCAGATCCCGACGGTGATGGCCGAGAGCAACGCCGCCGCAGAGGCGTCGCCGAACGTGCTCTCCGACGTCACCACATAGATGAAGAACGACGCCGCCGCGATCGCCACCATGCCCGCGGCCAGCCCGTCGAGGCCATCCACCAGGTTGACCGCGTTGGCCACGATCAAGACCCACAGCACCGTGAGCAGGACCGAGAGGTCTGGCGTGAGGTCGACGATGCCCAGGCCGGGGAGCCAGAAGTACAAGAGCGCCGAGCCCATGAGCACCAAGACGCCGGCGATGAAGATCTGGGCGGTGGCCTTGGCCAGGGCCGACGTGCCGCGGCGGTCGTCGATCGTGCCGAGCACGGTCATCAAGGTGCATGTCACGATCGCCGCCAACGGCTCCGAACTGCCTGCGCGCATCTCCGAGAAGAACGGCATCAGGAACGACACGCCCATGCCGGCCAGGAACCCGGCGTACATCGCCAGCCCGCCCATCGTGGGGGTGGGCACCGCGTGCACGCTGCGATCGTTGGGCTGATAGACCGCGCCCAAGCGCACCACCACGCGCCGCACGAGCGGCGTGACCAGGAACGTCGTCCCCGCGCTGGCGAGGAAGATCAGCAGGTAAGCGCTCACACTGCGGCCAGTGTGACAGGCCCGCGGCCGGAGCCTCTACGGATACAGCGGGAACCGCTGCATCAGATCGCGAACCTGCTGGCGAGCCTTCTCCTTCACCCCGGTGTCGTCGGCGTTCCGCAAGACCTCGCCCAGGATGGAAGCGATCTCGCGCATCTCGGGCTCATCCATGCCGAGCGTGGACGGCCCCGGTGTGCCGACCCGGATACCTGAGGGCGTCGACGGCGGGTTGGGGTCATACGGGATCTGGTTCTTGTTGAGGGCGATCCCCACCTCGTCGGCGGCAGCCTCTGCGGCCTTGCCGTCCACACCCATGGGTCGGAGATCGGCAAGGATCAGATGCGAATCGGTGCCACCGGAGACGATCCGCAGCCCCTCGTCGGCCAGGCCGGCCGCCAGCGCGCGCGCGTCCCGCACGGTGCGATCGGCGTAGGCTCGGAACTCCGGCGTCGCCGCCTCATGGAGGGCCACCGCCTTGGCGGCGATGCAGTGCTCCAGCGGGCCGCCTTGCATCATGGGGAACACCGCTTTGTCGATCGCCTTCGCGTGCTCCTCCTTGCACACGATCATCGCGCCGCGGGGTCCGCGGAGCGCCTTGTGGGTGGTGAACGTCACGACGTCGGCGTGGGGAACGGGCGACGGGTAGGCACCGCCTGCCACCAGACCGATGAAATGCGAGGCATCGACCCACAGCAGCGCACCCACCTCGTCGGCGATCTGGCGGAACGCCGCGAAATCGATGCTCCTGGGATATGCCGTGTACCCACTCAGGATGATCTTGGGTCGCTCGGCCTTCGCGAGATCGCGGATGCGGTCCATGTCGAGTTGCTCGGTGTCGCGGTCGACCTCATAGCCGACGAAGTTGAACCACTTACCACTGACGTTGACCGGCGAGCCGTGCGTGAGGTGACCGCCGTGCGCCAGCACCATGCCCAGCACCTTGTCGTCGGAGTGCGGCCGCAGGAACGCACCGAACACCGCCATGTTGGCGGTGGCCCCCGAGTGGGGCTGGACGTTGGCGTGCTCGGCCCCGAACAGCTCCTTGGCGCGATCGATGGCGAGCTGCTCGGTGACATCGACGAACTCGCAGCCGCCGTAGTACCGGCGTCCCGGATAGCCCTCGGCGTACTTGTCGGTCATGGTCGAGCCGAGGGCGGCCAGCACCGCAGGACTGGCGTAGTTCTCGGAGGCGATCAAGCGCAAGCAGGTTCGCTCGCGTTCCAGCTCGTCGGCCAGGGCCTGGGCAACCTCCGGGTCGGTCGCCTTCAGCGCCTCCCAGTCGGCAGCGTATTCTTTGCTCATCCCACAGCTCCCCTCGTGCGGTCGTCGTCGTCAACGTTCACCGCGTCGTGTACTCCATACAACCCGACGACCAGGCGCCGGGTCCACTCGTCCAACTCCGAGGCCACCGCTCGATACGTGGAGAGCGGGAGGCCGATGGGGTCCACCACGCCCTCGTCATGGAGGTTGCGCGGGAATCCGGATCGCCGCAGCGCATGTGCACCCGCGACCCGGCCTGCCAGGGTCGCCGGATCGGCGTCCGGCGCCGCGGGGTCCATCGCCTCGAGGAGACGGACCAGCTCCTTCAGGGTGAACGAGCGGCCGGCCGCTTCGGGAACGATGCTCGCGGCCCCGTCTCGGTGCTCGGTGGCCATCCCCACGACGAGGTCGGCCGCGAGCATGTCGTCGGACAGCATGCGGGCACGATGACCGGCGATGTTGGATCCATGCTCGCGAGCGGCGATCACCGAACCCTCACTGGGCGGTGACCCCTCGAGGCCGGCGATGCCGGCCGAGGACACGGTGGGAGCGCCGGGGCCGAACCGCGCGGAGAAGGCGTCTCGGAGGAACCCTTCGGCGATCGGAGAACGGCAGATGTTGCCGGTGCACACCACCAGGATCGAGGTCATGACGAGGGCCGGGATTCTAGCAGTGGGGCCCCGTGCGGCAGGTGTCCGCGGATCGTGGCCGCGTCGATGCTGCCAGGCCGGATGATCGCGGCAGCGCCGTGCGCCAGGTCCAGCACCGTCGAGGCCAGACCGGTCAGCGGTTCAGGCGCGCACAGGTATACGTCGACCTGGTCGCCGAAGGTCTCGACCAGGTGCTCGCAGTCGGTGACCGGCGGGTGTCCGGACCGGTTGGCGCTGGTGACCGCCAACGGGCCCGTGATCGAGAGCACGGCGAGCGTGAGCGGATGAGACGGAACCCTCAGCCCCACCGTTGCGGGCTCCTCGCCGAGGTCCCATGCACGCGAGTCAGGCATCCGCCCCAGCACCAGTGTGAGCGCGCCGGGCCAACAGGTGCGAGCGAGTGCGTCGGCCCGCTCGTCGAAGACCGCGACCCGTCGAGCCTGGGCCTCGTTCGCGCACAGGACCGGCAGCGCGAGGTCGCGGGTCCGGCCCTTGGCTCGGAAGACTCGCGCGGTGGCGGCGGGGTCGTCAGGCCTGGTCCCGATGCCGTACACCGTGTCGGTCGGCAGGACGATGAGCTTGCCGCTGCGGACGGCGTCGGCGGCCTCGCCGATCGGATCCGTCGTCACGGCGGCATCGCGGGAGGGCTCCGGCGGGCAGTCACCACGCGGTCCCGGCCGGCGAGATCCGTGGAGAGCGTCACCTCGTCGAACCCCGCTCGCCGCATCATGTCGCACACATCCCGGCCCATGGTCTCGCCGATCTCGACGGCGATGATGCCGCGTGAGGTCAGGACAGACGCAGCCAACGACACGAGTGCGGCATAGACGGTCAGATCGCCGACGAGCGCCTCGTAGGGGTCAGCCCGGACGTCGGCCGGCAGGCCCTCGTACTGGTCCGCAGCGACGTACGGGGGGTTGGCCACCACCGCGTCCAGCGGGGACGGGATGCTCGCATCGTCCACCAAGGGGTCGCCGAGCTGGACCTCGACATCCAGACCGAGCCTCGTGGCGTTGACACGCGCGAGCTCGACCGCCGCACGCGAACGGTCGATCGCGACCACACGTGCGTCGGCTCGTTCGTCCTTGATCGCCAGGGCGATGGCGCCCGTGCCCGTACCGACGTCGAGGATCCGGGGTCGTTCGATGTCGCGGAGCAGGAGGAGGACGCGCTCCACCAGCACCTCGGTCTCCGGTCTGGGGATGAACACGCCGGGCCGGACGGTGAGCACGACGCGCCGGAAGCCGGTGTCGCCGAGGAGGTGTTGCACCGGCGCGCCCGAGCACCGCAAACAGAGCGCCCGACCGAAGTCCCTGGCCTGGTCGGGGTCGAGGATGAGGTCCCGCGCCGCCAGGCCGGTTCGGTCCGTCCTCAAGACGTCGGCCAGCAGCAGCTCGGCTCCAGCACGGGGTTCCGCGACGTCGTGCCTGGCGAGGTAGCGCTCCGCCCGCCGCAGTACGACACCGACCGTGGGACGGGCGGACTCGGCAGCGGCGACCCGGCTCATGCACCCGCGCCATCGGCGCCGCCCTCGGCGAGCTGGGCGGCGCGCTCCGCGTTGTTGAGCTCGTCGACGAATCGGTCCAGCTCCCCGCCTCCCACCAGCACCTCGTGGAGCTGATGGGACGTGAGCTTGATCCGATGATCGGTGACCCGCCCATCGGGGAAGTTGTAGGTGCGGATCTTCTCGGATCGGTCGCCCGTGCCCAGCTGGGAGCGTCGGGCCGCGGCCTCCTTCGCTTGGGCCTCGTCCTGTGCCTTCTGCAGCAGCCGGGCTCGCAGGTACCGCAGCGCCTTCTCCTTGTTCTGCAGCTGGGAGCGTTCCTCCTGGCACTCGACCTTGATGCCGGTGGGCACGTGGAGCACCCGAACGGCCGAATCGGTGGTGTTGACGGACTGACCTCCGGGCCCGCTGGATCGGTATACCTCGATCTTCAGATCCTCCGCCCGCATGTCCACCTCGACCTCCTCGGCTTCGGGCAGGACCGCCACCGTGGCTGTCGAGGTGTGGATGCGGCCGGAGGACTCGGTCACCGGCACGCGCTGCACGCGGTGGACGCCGGATTCGTGCTTGAGCTTGCCGTAGGCGTCCTTCCCGCGAACCTCCAGCGAGACCTCCTTGAACCCGCCGAGGTCGCTGGGTGAAGACGCCAGGACGTCGGTCTTCCATCGGTGCCGCTCACCGAACCGCTGGTACATCTCGAACAGTTCCCCCGCCCACAGTGCGGCTTCCTGACCTCCTGCGCCGGCACGGATCTCCACGATGAGGTCCTTGCCGTCGTTGGGGTCCTTCGGCACCAGGAGCTGTTCCAGGGTGGCACGCAGCGCCGCGGCACGTTCGTCGGCCTGCCGGGCCTCATCGAGGAAGAAGGCCTGCATCTCCGGGTCGCCCTCGGCGTCGGCCAGTGCGTGTGCGTCGGCGGCTTGCTGGCCCGCCGACCGATACTCGCGATACGGGCGCACGATCTCTTCGAGCTCCGAGAAGGACCTTCCGAGGTTCGTGCGCTGCTCGGGATCGGCGATCACCTCGGGCAGCGACATCCTCGACGAGACCTCTTCGTAGCGGGTCTCGATCTCGGTGAGTCGGGCGTCGAAGTCGGCGGACATGGCCCGATCATCTCAGCCACCCGCGGCGATCGCTCGATGCAGGACGGTCCGGTGAGGCCGCGAGCAGCGGTCAGTCCGAGCTGTCGGAGTGCTCCTGGTCGAAGTCGAGCTCCATCGACGCGAGGTCGGGGATGTCCATCGAGATCTCCTCGCTGTCCTCGTCCTCATCCTCGGCGGTGGGACTCGGGGAGGACGACGCCTCGGCGCCTGCCTCGGCTTCGGCGTCGGCGTCGGCGAAGAGCTCCTCGAATCGCACCTCGGCTTCGGCCGGGTCCGATCCTTCCGCGTCCGTCACCCAGAGGTCCTCGTAGCGGGGGTCGAGCAACTCGCCGGGATCGGATCCGTCCGGCATGGCTTCGGCCTGCGTCGGGGTCATCGCCTCCAGGTCATCGGCATCGGAGCCGGCAATCGCCGGTCCTTCGATGACCGACCCGAGCTCTTCGGCCACCCCGAGCAACCGGGACTGCATCTGTTGGAGCTGGCTCACGAGCTGGTCTCGTCGGGTCGACAGACCGGCCAGGACGCGATCGGCTTCCTCACGCGCCGACCCGAGCGCATCGGTCCCTTCTTGCTTCGCCGCTTCGGCGCTCGCCTGCGCGTCGACCCGGATCCGATCGGCATCGGTCTTCGCGTCATCGACGATGCGGCCGGCCTCGCGATCCGCAGCGGCGATCAGTCCGGCGAACCGCTTGGAGATGCGATCGTAGGGGTCGGACTCGGGCGCGGTCGGCATGGCGTTGGCCGACGGCTGCGCCGGTCGCGACTCCGCCACCAGCCTGGCGTCCTTCAGATCGCTCTCCAGCGACTCGACCTGAGACGCGACGGACCCCAAGTAATCGCGCACCTGGTCGGGGTCGTACCCTCGGCGGATCGTTGCGAATTCACGGCGGCGGATCTGTTCGGAACTGGGCAACAGCGGCAGATCGAGGTCGCTGGTCGGCATGGTCGAAACCTCCCTTGAGGGGAACATCCGGTCGGTCTGACCAGCATCTTGGGGGCGCTGCGGGCCCGATGCAACGACCGCCGCCAGGAACCAAGGATCAGCTGGAGGGGTCGCCTGAGGACGGGCCGCTGGTCCGGCCGGCAGACGGGCCAGGCGACTGGCTTGAAGACTGCGTGGCTTCGGCTTCCCGCCGCAGGACCTCTTCGAACGAGGTCACGGCCACCTCGATCTGGCTGTCGTCTGGCTCTTGGGTCGTGATCTTCTGCAGCCAGATGCCCGGTCGCATGAGCACGCGCATCACGAGCGAGTCGGGGAAGCGCGCGCCCAGCCGCAGCGCTTCGTACGCGAGGCCGGCGATGATGGGGATCGCCACGATCCGCGACCCGATACGCCACCAGATGCCGGGCGTGCCGAACAACGTGAACACGAAGATCGTGATGATCATGACGATGATCAGGAAGTTCGTGCCGCACCGCACGTGCTCCTTGGGGTAGCGGTCGATGAGGTGAGGGTCATCGAGCGGATCGCCGTGTTCGAACGCCGCGATCGTCTTGTGCTCGGCCCCGTGATACTCGAAGACGCGGTGGATGTCCTTGGTGCGTCCGATGAGCCACAGGTACGCGACGAAGATGCCCACCCTGAACAGGCCCTCGGCAACCAGCACCGGCACCCCACCACCGGTCCGATCCTCCACCCACGAGAAGAGCACCGTGGGACCCAGGATGAAGATGCCGATGAACAGGACCATGGCGAGCGCCAGCGACAGGCCGACCTGGCGGGAGGTGAGCTGTTCCTCTTCCTCCAGGGATTGGTTGGCCGCGATCATCAGGGCACGGATGCCGATGGCGAGCGACTGGCCCAGCACGATCACCCCGCGCACCCCGGGCTTGCGCAGGATCGGATGACGATCGGCCACCGACTCGATCAGATGCGATTCGACGTGGACGTCACCGGCCGGCTTGCGCACGGCCACCGCCCAATGGTGGGCGCCGCGCATCATGACTCCCTCCACGACGGCCTGGCCACCGTAGAGATGGTTGGGAGCCGAGGGAGACGCTGCCTCGTCGGTCACGCGGTGCTCAGGCCTTCGCGGCCTGCTGCGCCTTCTGTGTCTTCTCGTACCGGCGCTGGAACCGTTCCACACGGCCACCGGTGTCGACCAGCTTCTGCTTGCCCGTGTAGAACGGGTGGCAGTTGGAGCAGATCTCCGCGCGGATCTCCCCCACGGTGGAGCGGGTCTGGAAGGTGTTCCCGCACGAACAATGGACGTCGGCGATCTGGTAGTCGGGGTGGATACCCTTCTTCATGGTCGTTCGCTCTCCTTCAGATGCTGCAATCGTACTCACACTCCGTTCCAACGAACCCGTATTCCCGCCCTTCGAGCACCCCAGGACCCGCCGCACATCGATCTGGGGGCTCAAGTAGCGAGCGTCAGCGAGCGATAGCCCCCCAGCGAACTAGCCGCCCGTCTTGGCGATCTCCTTCAGGAACTGCTCGTTGGACTTCGTGGCACGGATCTTGTCGGTGAGCAGCTCGAGCGCCGCCCCCGGCTCCAGCGCGTGCAGCACCCGCCGGAGCTTGATGACCTGCGCGAGCTCCTCCGCGGGCAACAGGAGCTCCTCCTTGCGGGTGCTGGAGGCATCGACGTTGATCGCCGGGAACAGGCGCTTCTCCGCCAGCTGGCGGTCCAGGCGGATCTCCATGTTCCCGGTGCCCTTGAACTCCTCGAAGATGCCCTCGTCCATTCGTGAGCCCGTCTCGACCAGCGCGCTCGCGATGATCGTGACCGAGCCGCCCTCTTCGATGTTCCGCGCAGCCCCGAAGAACCGGCGAGGCGGATACAAGGCAGCCGAGTCGATGCCGCCCGACAGGATCTTGCCCGACGTGGGCATGGCCAGGTTGTACGCACGCGCCAACCGGGTCAGCGAGTCCAGGATGATAGCGACATCCTGACCTTGCTCGGCCAGGCGCTTCGCACGCTCCAGCACCAGCTCGGTGACCTGCACGTGCTGATCGGTGGGCTTGTCGAACGTGGAGTACACGACCTCGGCGGCTGAGACCGTGCGCTGCCAGTCGGTGACCTCCTCGGGTCGCTCATCGACCAGGAGCACGATCAGATGCACCTCCGGGTTGGATGCCACGATGCCGTTGGCGATCTGCTTCAGGATCGTGGTCTTGCCCGCCTTCGGAGGCGAAACGACCATGCCGCGCTGACCCTTGCCGACGGGGGCGACCATATCGATGATGCGCTCCGTGACGCCCAACGGGGTGTTCTCCAAGCGGAAACGCTCGTCAGGGAACAGCGGCGTGAGCTTGTCGAAGTTGGGCCGGGCCTTGGCCGCCTCGGGCTCGAGTCCGTTGACGGTCTCGACCTCCAGCAGCGCCCAGTACTTCTCGTTGTCGCGCGCCTTGCGGATCTTGCCCGCCACGACGTCGCCCTTGCGGAGCGAGGACTTGCGGACCTGTGACAGAGACACGTAGATGTCCTCTGGTCCCGGCGTGTATCCGGAGGTGCGCATGAAACCGTAGCCGTCCGGAAGCAGATCGAGGATGCCGGTGACCGTGGGCGCCGTGAGCACCTCTTCGGCGCGCTCCTGCTCCTCGCGGAGTCGCCGTTCCTCGCGGTTGCGGCGGCGCTCTTCGCGCGAAGGTCGTTGCCGGCGGTTGCGGTCGTTTCGATCGCCGCCTTGGCCCTGCTGCTGACCGCGGTTCTGATCGCCTTGACCCTGGCCGCCGCGGTCACGGTCATCACGTGCGTCACGTCCACGATCACGGTCATCACGCTCCCGAGGCGAACGGGTGCGCTGGCCTTCGCCGCCACGAGCATCGGAGCTCGGTGCATCATCGGGGGTGGCGCTGCGTGACGGAGCCTCGGTGTCCGAGGAGGATTCGGCCTCGGATCGATCATCGGTGTCGGCGGCAGCGTCCGCCGATGGACGCTCGTCTGGCGGCGCCTCGGTGTCGGAGGCGTCCGGAGCGGCCGCGCGTTCGCCGCCGTTGCGGCGGGCACGGGCAGGCCGGGCCCCTGCCGCGGAGGAGGATCCGTTGTCGCCTCCTTGGGCGACGATGGCGTCGATCAAGCCGGCCTTGCGCAGCCGCTGCGTTCCTTCGATGCCCATCTCCTGGGCGATCCGTTGCAGCTCGGGGATGAGCTTCTGCTCGAGCGCGCTGCGGTCGATCGTGGTGTCCATGAGGCTATGCCTCTCCCTTCAGGTTTCGTTGGAGCGAGTTCCAATCGGCCGAGAACGTTTCGAGGCCTCGATCGGTGAGTGGATGCTTCACCAGCTTGGTGAAGACGTCGTAAGGCATGGTGGCGATGTCGGCCCCCGCACGTGCAGCTTCGACCACATGCATCGGATGCCTGAGCGAAGCCGCCAAGACGTTGGTCTGATAGCCCTGGACGGCGTAGATATCGCAGATGTCATGCAGGACGCCCATGCCGTCCGCGCCGACATCGTCGATGCGGCCCAGGAACGGCGAGACGATGTATGCCCCGATCTCGGCTGCCAGGATCGCTTGGGCGGGCGAGAACACGAGCGTCACGTTGATGCGGATGCCCTCATCGGTCAGCCGCTTGCCGGCCGCGAGCCCGTCGGGCGTCATGGGCACCTTGACCACGGCGTTCTCCGCCATCTGCGACAGCCCCACGCCTTGTTCGTACATGGTGTCGGCTTCGGGCTCGGTGGTCTCGAGGGAGATGTCACCCGGGACGGTCTCCAGGATCTCCTTCCACACGATGTCGGGGGCCTGGGCCTCCTTGGCCACGAGCGACGGGTTGGTCGTGACGCCCGACAACACGCCCCAGCGGTTGATCTCGCGGATCTCTTCGATGTCGGCGGTATCGAGGAATAGCCTCATGCTGTCGTCCCCTCTCGTTCCTTCTCGATCTCGGTGATGCTTGGAGCTGGCGAGCTCGCGGCGCGGATCTCAGCGGCACGTTCGGTCGCGTGCTCCATGACCAGGTCCATGACCGCGGCGATCGATTGGTCGAAGCTGTAGTTGGGCAGCATCGGCACGCCATGCGAGAGAGCCTGGCTCTTCACGTACCGCTGCAGCCGCCGGATGTTCTCGAATCCGGACTCGTACCGCTCCGCCGGCCTCGTGCCCACGGCATCTTCACGTGTCGCGAAATGCGAGAGGTGACGGCCTTCGTCGTCGACCCCCAAGATGAACGGCACCGCCAGGATCCGGTCCGCGTGCATCTCCAGATCCAGGAACCCCGGAACGATGTGCGCGCCTTCGATGATGATGCCGGTGCCTTCGGTGGCGGCCCGGTCGATCAACGCGTTGATGCCCACCGACACCGCCGCGGTCTGCTCCCGGAACCCCAACAGCAGCGCATCGGCGGACTTGCCGGGCAGTTCGCGGAGCGCCTGGTCCGCATGGAAGGACGACGTGTGGAGCGTGGGCATGAGTTCGGGCGAGAGCATGGAGCGCATGACCTCGCGGATGGCGTCGGTGGCCACCACGCGCACGATGCCCAAGCGCGTGGCCAGCTGCGTGGCGATCGTGGATTTCCCGACACCGGTCGCGCCGCCGATCAAGATCACGAGCGGCACATCCAGGCCCTCCACCGAGCGCCAGCGGACGAAGTTCTTCGCGTAGCGTTCGCCGGCCGTCTCGCTGATGACGGAGAGCGCGACCTCGGAGAGCTCGTCGCTGGTGATGGAACCGAGTCCCTGTTCGCGGAGCCGGTCCTCGATGGCCTCAGCCACCTGATAGGCGCGGTAGGGCGACAGGCCCGTGACCATGACCTGCGAGGCCATCAGGCC
Organism: uncultured Actinomycetes bacterium; assembly: GCA_963821935.1. Taxonomy (GTDB): domain Bacteria; phylum Actinomycetota; class UBA4738; order UBA4738; family HRBIN12; genus JAOUEA01. Next base: position 442,891 of record CAWGFM010000004.1, read on the forward strand.
CTTGGAGAAGGGCAGGCCGGGTTCGCGGTCGGAGATCACGATGTGTGTCGTCTTGGGCTCTCGTCGATCATTCATGGCTGTCGTGGTGTCCTGGGTCGATCCTTCGGTCGAACGATGGTCTGTCATGGCTGTGCATCGAGCCGACGAGCGGCCCGAGTGCGAGCGAGATCGATGACCTCTCCCAACGCGGTGTCGAGGTCGTTCGAGCCCTCCAGCACCACTGCACGGTTGTCCACGAACACGACCTCCGCCCCCCGTTGCAAGGCCCGCGCGGCGCCGATATCGACGGCGGCGGCCTTCAACTCCGTGAGGAGGACGTCGTACTCCTGGGCCGCATCGAGATCCTCCGCGAGCCCTGCTCGATCAGCCAGGCGAGCGCTCCACCCCACCACCGTGCACCCGTGCGTCACCTGGAGATACTCGACCTGTCGAGCAGCGACATCGCCGGGTGCGGTGGTGGTGAAGAACACCCGCGCGCCCTGTACGTCTGCGAGTGGAACCGGGATGAAGTCGGTGACCAACAACCGCGCGTCATCCAGGAATCGCAGAACGTGGGAGCGCAGTGCGGGGAGGTTCTCGGGCCCGGTCATCGGGCCGGCTGCCATGGTAACAACGGCGAGGTCAGACCGCAACAAGCGATAAGGACCCAGATAGCCACCGAGATACTCCGGCGGGGCGGACGCTGGGATCACGAGCACCGCCGCATCCCAGGTCACCGGTGGCATCGCCGCACCGCTGCCTTCCAGCACGACCAATCCGGGATGGCGGGTGGCAGCCATCGCCGCTGCTTCGGGAACGTTCGTCGAGTACGGCTGGCCGGCCAATCCCCCGCCGGCCCTGCGGGCACCGATCGTGGTCACCCCGGTGGTGACCGCGTCTTCCAGATAGTCGGAGGCAGCATGATCGCCCGATCGAACGCGGCTGAGCAGGACCTGGAGGTCGATGGAGCCGGCCTCCGCGACCTGGGGCGTCGCAGGGCCCCCGCGCCCCATCGCCACGACGACGGGATCCAGCCCCCTTCGGGCGGCGAGCCGGGCCACCTCGCCGCTGATCGCGGTCTTGCCGGTTCGCTTGCCCGTGCCGATCACGGCGAGCGTCGGGGCGCCGATGGGCGGCGCCTGGGCGGGAGGCTCCAGGCGGAAGTCAGGCCCGACGTACGGCACGCCGCGGACGAGGGCGACCGCGGCGAGCTCCATCCGTTCGTGGTAGCCGAGCACGGGCTCATCGCTGAGATCGAGGATGACCTCGGGCGTCCAGCGTTCGATGGCTTCGGCCAACCCGGCCATGCGATCGGCGGCGGCGTCGAGGGTCGGCACCCCGAGCTCGGGCAGCGATCTCGCATCGATCTTCTCGATCCCCCCGACGAACAGGGCTGCCACCACGTCGTGCCCACGGCGCGACGCGACATCCATCGCCCATCGGGTGACCGGCGGGTAGTGCTCGCCGTCGACCAGCACGACGGTGCGCATCGTGGGTGGCCTCCTTCCGATGGAGAGTGGTGAACGAGTTCCGCGGTGCCCGTTGAATGTTGGCTACTCGCCGACGGGGACCGTTCGCTCTTGGATGGGCAGCTCGTGCTCCCGATGGAACTGCTTGCCCGCCAGCGAGAAATGGGTCATGACGTGACTCTCACCGAACGGGAACCGGCGCCTGATCTTGACCTCGCCGCCGTCGAACTCGAGCACGTTGTAGCAGGGCTTGGTGTACCCACGAAGTCGCAACGACGACACGGTGCCGGCGTTGGCGATGTACATGTCTTCGAGGCGCCACACGTACGGCACGTGTTTGTGGCCCGACAGCACCACGTGCACCCCCGCGTGGATCAGGACCTCCAGCAGATCTCCGGCGTCCATGACCGTGCTCCGCTCCCGGCCCGTGCCGGGGATCGGCAGCAGATGGTGGTGGAGCACGAAGACCTTCAGGTCCGAGGGTGATTCGAACTCCCGACGGATCCAGTCGTAGTGGACCCGTCCGACCTTGCCCTCGTTCAGGTCCGGCTCGCTGGAATCGATCCCCACGATGCGCACGCCATGCATGTCGTGGGACCACATGCGCGGCCCGATCAGGTCTTCGAAATGCAGGTACCCCACGTTGCGGGAATCATGGTTGCCGGGCACGGTCAAGATGGGGGCGTCGATCCGTTCCGCGTAGGCCACCCAGTTCTTGTACTCCTGGCGATAGCCCTCGGCAGTGAGGTCGCCGCTGCACACGACGACGTCGGGTTGCATCTCGTTGAGCTCGGCGATGACGCGGTTCATGAGGTTGGGCACGAAGAACGGCGAGCCGACGTGAGGGTCGGAGATGTGGGCGATGGTGACCACGATGCAACCAGTCTAGTTGGCGCGTGGGACGATACGAACGATGAGTGTGCTCGACCTGATGCTCGTGCTCTTGCTCGCGCTCTCGATCCTGTCCGGGTACCGGCGGGGCGCGACGATGCAGGTGTTCGGCGTGGTCGGACTGGTCGGCGGCGTCGCATTGGGGGCCCTCGCGGCGCCCAGGCTGGCGTCCCTGGCGAACAGCCCCGCGACCGCCGTCGGGCTGGTGCTGGGCTCGGTGCTGATCGGCGCGGTCCTGGGCAACGTCTTCGGTTGGCTCGTGGGCAGCAAGGTCAAGAGCAAGGCGCACGATCACGGTCAGATGGGCCGCGTGGACGCGGTGGGCGGATCACTGCTCTCGGTGGGAGCGCTGTTGCTGGTGACCTGGTTCCTGGCGCTCAACCTGGCGAACGGGCCGTTCCCGGGCCTGGCTCGCGGCATCCGCGACTCCCGTGTGGTGCGCACGCTGGACGCCGCGTTGCCGCCGCCACCGTCGCTGCTGGGCGAGCTGCAGCATGTCCTGTCGATGCTGGGATTCCCGGACGTCTTCGTCGGACTGCCGCCAGAACCAGGCGAGCCGGTCGATCCGCCGCGCGGCGTCGACGCGGCAGCAGCGACGAAGGCGGGGCGAGGGAGCACGGTCGAGATCCTCGGCCGGGGCTGCTATCAGGGCTTCTTGAACCAGGGCAGCGGGTTCGTCGTAGCGCCGGGGCTGGTGGTCACGAACGCGCACGTCGTCGCCGGCACCGTCGAGCAATGGATCACTCGGCCGGACGGTGACAGCGCCGCGGCCGTCGTCGTGTTCGATCCGGATCTGGACATCGCGATCCTGCGTGTCCCCGCGCTCGATGCTCCCGCCCTGCCCTTGCTGCGCACCGAGGTCGAGCGCGGTCAGGGCGGCGCGATCTTGGGATACCCGGGCAGCGCAGCACTCGTCGCCACGTCGGCAGCGGTCCGTCAGGTGATCGAGCCCGTGGGACGAAACGTGTACGGCGAAGGCGAGGTGCGGCGGCGCGTGTACGAGCTGCAGGCATCGATCCGGCGCGGCAACAGCGGCGGCCCGTTCGTGCTGCCCGACGGCTCGGTGGCGGGCGTGGTGTTCGCCAACTCGGTCGTCGCCGACGACGTGGGGTACGCCCTGCTGAGCACGGAGGTCATTCCCAGCCTGCAGGAAGCCCGGGCGCAACGGGAACCGGTCGGCACCGGCTCGTGCGCCGCCTCCTGAAGATCCTCGTGCGGTCAGTGCTCGACGGATACCTCGAACCCCGACGACCGGATCCCCGGTCGGATCACGGACCACCCGTCGCCAAGATCCGGGATCACGTGTCCGTCCTGTTCGAACGCAAGGAGCGACGGCCCCGCGCCCGAGACGCAGATAGGGATGTTCATGCTTCGGATCTGCTCGAAGACCTCGCGAACCTCGGGCACGAGAGCAAGCCGGACATCCTGGTGCAGACGATCGCGGAGCGCGACCCGCAGGAGCGTAGGATCACGGGTAAGGGCCTCGACCATCAGCGCCGAGTGCGCTGCGTTGAAGATGGCGTCCTCTCGAGCGACAGCAATTGGCAGCGAAGAACGGGCCGCGGTCGTCGGCAGGCGTATCGCCAGAGGCACCAGGACGAGTGGCCGCAGGTCCGGGCGCGGATCCATGCGGTGGACGAATCCGTCCGCTGTCGTGATCGTGAAGCCGCCGAACGCCGCGGCCGCCGCATTGTCGGGATGGCCTTCCACCTGAGCGGCCAGCGAAGCCACGGAGTAGGCAGCCTCTTGCGGAGCCTGGGTCGAGTTGTGCCCATCGATCGCCAGCTCGAACAGGCGAGAACCAAGCACCACCCCCGAAACCGCTGCGGCCGAGGAGGATCCGAGCCCCCGCTCCAGCGGGATCCGGTTCAGTCCATGGAGTTGAAAGGGAGGCGCTTCGAGCTCGTGGAAGGCGCCGATCCACGTCATCGTGCGAGTCACCATGTCTGTGCCGTCGGTGGGGAGCTCGTCTGCGCCTTCGCCTTCCCAGGTGACGCCGGGCTCGGCCTCGGTGTCGATCGTGACCTCGTTGCACAGATCGAGCGCGAGACCGAACGAGTCGAATCCCGGTCCCAGGTTGGCTGAGGTCGCCGGCACCGTGACGGTGATGCGCATCGAGCTACAGACCCAGCTCGGCGGCGACCGCAGCCGGGTCGGCGCGGACCGCGACGGGGTGGGCCGCCCCCGAGATCGCCCACTCCGGGTCCTTCAGCCCGTGCCCGGTCAAGATGCAAGCGATCGTGGCGCCTCGCGGGAGCTCGCCGTCGGCGTGCACATGCAGCAACCCGGCGACGCTGGCGGCGCTCGCGGGTTCGACGAACAGTCCCTCGCGCGCCAGGCGTCGGTAGGCGGCCAGGATCTCACGATCGGTGACCGCCGCGATGGCGCCCTCGGACTCCGTGGCGGCCGCGACCGCCTTGTCCCACGATGCCGGGTTCCCGATGCGGATCGCGGTCGCGATCGTCTGGGGATCCTTCACCGGCTCGCCTCGGACGATCGGCGCCGCCCCCTGTGCCTGGAAGCCCATGAGCTGGGGTGGCTCCACGATCGTGCCGTCCTGGAGATACTCCGAGTAGCCGATCCAGTGGCTGCTGATATTCCCGGCGTTGCCGACCGGCACGAGGTGCAGATCGGGCGCGCGCCCCAACGCGTCCACGATCTCGAACGCGCAGGTCTTCTGGCCCTGGAGCCGGTACGGGTTCACCGAGTTGACCAGCGTCACCGGGTAGTGCTCAGCGAGATCTTTCGCCAGCTCGAGCGAGTCGTCGAAGTTCCCCTCGACCTCCAGGACCCGGGCGCCGTGCACCAACGTCTGGGCCATCTTGCCCATGGCCACCTTGCCCTTGGGAACGAGCACGGCACACGTCATCTCTGCCTTCGCCGCGTACGCCGCTGCAGCAGCGCTGGTGTTCCCCGTGGATGCGCAAACGATAGCCTTCGCGCCCTCTTCCAAGGCTTTGGAGATGGCCAGGGTCATGCCACGGTCCTTGAACGAGCCGGTGGGGTTGGCGCCGTCGTACTTGAGCCACACGTCGCAGCCGGTCTCATCGGACAGGGACTCGGACCGCACCAGCGGCGTCCCGCCTTCCTTCAGCGTGACGACCGGTGTGGCATCCGAGACCGGGAGCCTGTCGCGATACTCCTCGATCAGCCCGCGCCATTGATGGGCGCCCGGCTCCGAGCTCACGGCTCCTCGCCCTCGACCCGCAACACACTGCTCACGGCACGAACGGCGGTGGACTCGCGCAGCTCCTGCAAGGTCTTCTGCAACGCGCCCTCCTGGGCTCGGTGGGTGATGAAGACCAGGGTGGCTTCATCGCCGAAGCCTTCCTGCCACACGCGCTCGATCGAGACCCCGTTGTGGCCGAAGTCACCCGCGATCTCAGCGAGCACACCCGGCCGGTCGGCCACGTGCAGGTTGAGGTAGTACTGGCCGCGCGTGTCGTCCATGGGTCGGATCCGGCGCTCGAGGGCGCACGTGCAGCCCATGCCGCGCCCGCCGGTGACCAGGTTGCGCGCCGCCGAGATCAGGTCGCCGACCACCGCGGTCGCGGTGGCATCTCCGCCAGCACCGGGGCCGTACAACATCAGCTGACCCACCTTCGGCCCCTCGATGAACACGGCGTTGAACGCATCGCGAACGGCGGCGAGCGGATGCGAAGCCGGGATCATGGCCGGGTGCACCCGCACGCTGATCTCGCCTTCATCGAGCTCGGCGATCGCCAGCAGCTTCACGACGTAGCCCATCCGAGCCGCGTCCGCGATGTCCTGGGCGGTGATGGATGCGATGCCTTCGCGGTAGACGTCGTCGGCGACGACCCGGGAGTTGAACGCGATCGAGGCAACGATCGCGCACTTGGCGGCGGCGTCGAAACCCTCCACGTCCGCGGTGGGATCGGCTTCGGCATACCCCAGATGTTGCGCCTCGGCGAGCGCCTCATCGAACGACCAGGAATGCTGGGACATCTGCGTGAGGATGTAGTTGGTCGTGCCGTTGACGATGCCGAGGATCCGCGTGACATGCTCGCCCGCGAGCGATTCCTTGAGGGTTCGGATCACGGGAACGCCCCCCGCCACGCTCGCCTCGAAGTACAGGTCCCGGTCGGCAGCGTCGGCGGCGTCGAACAGGTCCTTGCCGGCGGTGGCGAGCAGTTCCTTGTTCGCGGTCACGACCGGCTTGCCGTTGGCGAACGCCCGCAGCAGGATCGCACGGGCCGGCTCGACGCCGCCGACCAGTTCGCACACGATGTCGACGTCGGGGTCGTCCACGATCGCGACCCCGTCGCTCGTGAAAGCCTCGCGAGACAGGGGAAGCCCGCGATCGCGCTCCACGTCGCGCACCGCGACGCGAGTGACCTCGAGGCGACAGCCGGCGCGCATCGCGATGTCATCGGCGTGCTCGTGCACCATGCGGACCACAGCCGCGCCCACGGTGCCGCATCCCAGCATGCCGACGCGGATCGTTCGCTCGCTCATCGGTCCTCGTTTCGCGACGTGTCGATCTCCGGCCCGATCCAGGCGCCCATCAGTATCTCGTCCTCGTACCCGGTGGACTTGCGTGATTGCCGCGCCAGGCGTCCTTCCTGCACGAACCCGAACCTGCGGTACAACGAGATGGCGCCCTCATTGTTGGGGTAGACCGACAGGACCAGCTTCTCGACACCGACGCCGCGCGCCCATGCGAAGCCTTCGGCGAGCAAGGCCGTGCCGACCCCGCGACCGCGGTGGCCTGCGGCGACAGCGATCCCCAGCGTTGCGACGTGCCGGGTCACCGGGTGCTGCTCACGCTGCATGTAGATGTGGCCGATCACGTCGTCGCGGTCGTCGAGGGCCACGATCTGCGCTTCCTGTTCGGTCCACGGTCGCCGGAAGCGCTTGCGATAGACGCCGACAGGATGCGCGACTCGTTCCGATCGGACGTAGCCACCTTCGGCGACCACCTCGGACCAGAACGCCAGATAGGACACAGCGTCGCGACGCGTGGCGGGCCTGATCGTGACACCGGCCGGCGGCTCGGTGACGGACCGTGGGGCGATGCGCTCAGCCATCGGTCCGCTCCATCGACTCCGGGGCCGAGACGCCCAGGATGCCGAGGAGGTTCGCGATGACCTGCTTCGTCCCCGCGGCCAACCACAGCCGTGCCTGCGTCAGCTCCGGCGCGTCCGGGTCCACCACCTTGCACTCCGTGTAGAAGCGATGGAACCGTGCCGCGACGTCCTGGACGACGTGGGTCAGGCGATGCGGCGCCCGCAGATCGGCAGCCATGGCCACCTGGGCAGGCACGTCGGCCAGCGCTCGGAGCAGATCGAGCTCGGGATCGGAGGCGAGCAGGGACAGATCGGCCTCATCGACGGGCTTGCGGGGCACCCCGCTGGCCTCGGCCTTGCGCAGGATCGAGGCGATGCGTGCGTGCCCGTATTGCACGTAGTAGACGGGGTTGTCCATCGATTGCCGCTTCACGACCTCGATATCGAAGTTCATCGCCGAATCGTTGGAGAACGACAGCAGCGTGAACCGCGCCGCGTCGGCTCCGACCTCGTCGATCAACTCATCGAGCGAGATGAACGAGCCGGCTCGCTTGCTCATCTTCACCGGCTCACCGTCGCGCAGGAACGAGACGAACTGATAGAGCGTGATCTCGACCGCTGCCGGGTCGAGGCCCAGTGCCGTGGCGGCACCTCTCACGCGAGTGACGTCGCCGTGGTGGTCGGCTCCCCACACGTACACCAGGTGGTCGAAGCCGCGGGAGAACTTGTCGACCAGGTACGCGCAATCGGCGCCGAAGTAGCTGTGCTTTCCGTTGGATCGCACGAGCACCCGGTCCTTGTCGTCGCCGAACGCCGTCGAACGGAACCACGTCGCGCCGTCGGCGTCGTAGGCGAACCCGGCCTCACGCAGCCGCTCCACTGCGGCCATGATCTCTCCCTTGCGCTCCAGCTCCGCCTCGCTGAAGTACACGTCGAACCGAACGCCGAACCGTTCCAGGGTGCGCTGGATGCCACGCAACACCCGGCGCGACCCTTCGGCCAACAGACGCGTCGTGCGATCGGGCTCGGGAAGGTCGGCCAGAGCGTCGCCGTGTGCGTCCACGATGTCGTGCGCGATGTCCATGAGGTAGGCGCCGTGATACCCCTCCTGGGGGACATGCCCGTCGCGGCCCACGGCTTCGAGGTAGCGACCGGTGACCGACGCACCGAACAGCTCCATCTGGCGACCGGCGTCGTTGAAGTAGTACTCGCGCTCCACCGTCTCACCGGCTGCCTCGAGCAGCCGTGCCAGGGCGTCGCCGAGCGCCGCGTTGCGCGCGTGTCCGATGTGCAACGGTCCCGTGGGATTGGCGCTGACGAATTCCACCTGCACCCGTCGTCCGGTGACCGCGGCGCGCCCGTAGTCCTCACCCTGCTCCGCGATCGCCCGGAGCGCATCGTGCAGCCACGCGTCGGTCGTGAAGATGTTCAAGAACCCTGGCCCGGCGATCGTGACCTTCTCGACGGAGGGAGCCACCGGGAGCGCATCGGCGATCGCCGAGGCGACCTCCCGTGGAGGCTTGCCCGCCCGTTTGGCGAGCATGAGCGCCACGTTGGTCGAGAAGTCGCCATGTTCCTTCTGCTTGGGAACGAGCAGCTCGGGGGTCGGCAGATCTCCGTCGATCCCCAACGCCGGCGCAGCGGCGGCGAGCCCTTCCTGCAGCAACGAGGTGAGCTCTGCTTCGATCGTCGTCACGGCGCCTCCCCCCTGGGGAGTGCCCGGCGAACCGAGGCGACCAGCGCCTCGGGGTCGAATGGCTTCGTGACGTACTCCACGACACCGAGCGCGTAGCCTCGGGCCACGTCGTCTTCCTGGGCCCGCGCGGTGAGCAAGACGATCGGGACCGACTCGAGCTCTGGGTCATCGCGCAGGCGGGCGCACACCTCGTATCCATCGAGGCCAGGCATCATCACGTCGAGCACGATGGCGTCGGGCCTGTTGGCGTGGGCCTTGTCCAACGCCTCCTCGCCGCGGTTGGCACCATCGACGGTGAACCCGCCCAGGCGGAAGTTGACCTCGAGCAAGCGCACGATCACGGGGTCGTCGTCGACGAGCAACACGCGTGGCCGTTCCGCTCCCGTCTGCGCCATGCACCGAGGATACCCGTGGCCCTCCCCCCGGTTAGACTGCCGGGCTGCGGCCCCCGTAGCTCAGGGGATAGAGCGCCGGCCTCCGGAGCCGGAAGCGCAGGTTCGAATCCTGCCGGGGGCACCGTGGCGCCGTACGCTTCCGCCATGACCGACCCCCGAGACATGCAGGCGCCGACGGGCTTCCACGAGGACCGGCCTCTCGAGCGCGGCGATCTGGACCCCGACCCCGTTGCACAGTTCCGGGTGTGGCTCGCCGATGCCGAAGCCGCCGGTCTGCCGCTGCCGAACGCCATGGCGTTGGCCACGGCTGACCGATCGGGCAGGCCGTCGGTGCGTCACGTTCTGCTCCGGGGGATCGACGGGAACGGGTTCACCTTCTTCACGAACTACGAGAGTCGCAAGGGCCGGCAGCTCACCGACCAGCCGTGGGCCGCGCTGGTGTTCCTGTGGAAGGAGCTGGATCGCCAGGTCCATGTGAACGGCAGCGTCGAGCGCGTCAGCCCGCCCGAATCCGACGAGTACTTCGCGACGCGGCCACGCGACGCCCAACTGGGGGCGTGGGCTTCCTACCAGAGTCAGGTCTTGGCGGGTCGCGAGGAGCTCGAGACGCGGCTCGCGGACACGGAGACACGCTTCCCCGGGGAGGTACCACGGCCCGCGCACTGGGGTGGGTTCCGGCTGTCCCCGTCGTCGATCGAGTTCTGGCAGGGACGTCGGCACCGCCTGCACGACCGGTTCCTCTACTCGGCCCTCGACGGTGGCGGCTGGAGCATCGACCGTCTCTCGCCGTAGGCTCACGTTCGCTCGGCCGGTAGTCTCCCGCCCCATGGACCTCGACACCCTCCGCCGACGAACCAGCGACGACATGCCCCGCACGATCGCCGAGCTGGAGCGGCTCGTCGCGATCCCCTCGATCGGCTACCCGGGCTACGACCCCATCCACGTTCGACACAGCGCTGACGCCACCGCTGAGATCGTGCGGGACGCCGGCTGTGCGGACGTCGGCCTCATCGAGCTCGAGGGCGGCCACCCGGCCGTCTTCGGTCACATCCCCGGACCGCCCGGGGCGCCGACGCTGCTGCTGTACGCCCACCACGACGTACAGCCCGAAGGGCAGGCGGAACGATGGCAGACACCTCCCTTCGAACCGGCGATCCGCGATGGCCGCCTCTACGGCCGAGGCGCCGCGGACGACAAGAGCGGCATCGCGATCCACGCCGCGGCGTTGCGGGCCCTGGGCGTCGGCGACGGTGCCGCCCTCCCGGTCAGCGTCAAGATCTTGGTCGAGGGCGAAGAGGAATGCACCACCGAGCACCTGCCCGAGCTGGTGCAGGGCCATGCCGACCTGCTCCGCGCCGACATCGCCGTGGTTGCGGACGGCGGCAACTACCGCACCGGCGTTCCCACGATCTGCACCAGCGTCCGTGGGGTCCTCGACTGCCTGGTCACCGTGCGTGTCCTGCCCATCGCCCAGCACAGCGGCAGCTACGGGGGCCCGATCCCGGACGCCATCACCGCACTGGCACGCATGCTCGCGACCCTGCACGACGATCAAGGGAGCGTGGCGGTCGACGGCCTGCACTCCTTCGAATGGACCGGCATGCAGGTGCCTGAAGACGAGCTGCGTGAGGAGGCGGGCGTGTTCGATTCGGTGCAGATGATCGGCACCGGGACCTTGTCCGATCGTCTGCTGTCCAAGCCGGCCATCTCGGTCGTCGGGTTCGACGCTCCCAGCGTGGCGGGGTCCTCGAACCAGATCGTGCCCGAAGCTCGAGCTCGCGTCTCACTGCGCCTGGCGCCGGGCGACGATCCCGAGAGCGCCCGGCGCGCCCTGATCGCTCACCTCCGCGCCGCTGCGCCGTGGGGTGTCCAGGTCGAGATCGAAGCCGATGGAGGTGGCTCGGGCTATCTCGTCGACACCGCCACGCCCGCGTATGCCGCCGCCACCGATGCCATGGCGCAGGCATTCGGCCATGCGGTGGTGGAGATCGGCAGCGGCGGCTCGATCCCGCTGGTGCCGATGCTGGCCCAGACCTTCCCGGGCATCGCGGTCCTGATCGTCGGCGCCGGTGATGAGCGATCCAACTACCACTCGCTGGATGAAAGCGTCGATCTGGCGGACCTGGAGCACATGGTGCTGGCCGAGGCGCTGTTGATCCAGCAGATGGGCGCGGGTGGCCCTGCTGCGACCGGTGCTAGGTTGGCGACATGAGCGTCGACCCCGGTGCACCTTCAGCCCTCACTCCGGATCCCGATCCGGCGGTCGCGGCGGTTCCCGTCCAGGATCGCTCCGATGACGGTCCCCCCGCGAGCGGACGGCCAGAGGTCCAGCAAGAAGTCATCACCGAACCGGCCAAGCTGCTCCGCATCGCGAGCATGGTGCGGGAGTTGCTCGACGAGACCCGCCAAGCGTCGCTGGACGAATCCGGACGCAAACGGTTGGCCGAGATCTATCAGCGCGCGGTGGGTGAGCTGTCCGAAGTGCTGTCCGATGACCTCCGCGACGAGTTGGGCGACCTCGCCCCGCCGCTCGAAGGGGTGCCGTCGGAGTCGGAGATCCGCATCGCCCAGGCGCAGTTGGTCGGTTGGCTCGAGGGCTTGTTCCACGGGATCCAGGCGGCGATGTTCGCCCAGCAGGCCGCGGCCCGCCAGCAGTTCGAGGAGATCAGGCGGCGTGGGTTGCCCGGCCAGGGCGGCGGTCCACCCGACGGCGAACCAGCACCGTCAGGCCCCGCGAGCCCTGGACAGTACCTGTAGGCCCTTACTCGCCGGCAGGTTCACCCACGTTGGCCCTCACCGATCCCGTCGACGAGGTCCCGCCACCTGCCAACCGCTGGGCCAGGTAGACGGGGATCAACGACAGCACCATCACGAGGGCAGCGACGGCGTTGGCTTCCGGTCGGTTCCTGGGCAGCCGGATCGCATTGAAGATCCATTTCGGGAGCGTGATCTCCGAACCCGACACGAAGTTCGTCACGATGATCTCGTCGAACGACAGTGCGAACGCGAGGAGCCCACCGGCGACCAACGCGGTGCCGATCGCCGGCAGGGTGATCCACCGGAACGTTTGCCACCCATCGGCGCCCAGATCCATGCTGGCCTCCATCAAGGACGTGCGGGTCCGGCGCAACCGCGCCACGACATTGTTGAAGACCACGACGATGCAGAACGTGGCGTGGCCGATCATGATGGTCCACAGGCTGAACGTGAGCCCTGTAGTGTTGATGCCCGTTCGCAGCGCCATGCCGGTGATGATGCCCGGGAGTGCGATCGGCAAGACCAGCAGGAAGGACACCGACTGCCGGCCGAAGAACCGGAACCGGTGCACCGCGAATGCCGCCGCACTGCCCAACACCAGCGCGATCGCGGTCGTGATGGACGCCACCTTGATCGAGTTCAGCAAGGCTGCTCGCATGCTCGCATCGCCGAACGCCAGCGTGAACCACTTCGTGGTGAACGACGTCGGGGGCCACACCTGGGCCACGCTGTCGTTGAAGGCGTAGATCACCACGACGGCGAGCGGCACGTAGAGGAACAGCAGCGTGACGACGGTCCCCAGACGGATCACGAACCTGCCTCCCCTGGACTCCATGGTCACAGGGCGTCGAAGGCGCCCAGCTTGCGGGCGATCGCGAGGTAGACGGCCATGATCGCGACAGGAACCAGGGCGAACGCGGCTGCGAAGGGCACGTTGTTGGCTACGCCTACGTTGTCGTAGATCACGTTGCCGATGAACTTGGTGTTGCCCACCAGCAAGGGGGCGATGTAGTCGCCGAGCGTCAGGGAGAACGAGAAGATCGAGCCTGCCACGATGCCGGGCAGCGCGAGCGGCCAGATCACCCGCCGGAACGTGGTCCAGCCCTTGGCGCCCAGGTCGCTCGAGGCCTCCAGGTACGAGGCGGGCAGCCGCTCGAACGACGCGTAGATCGGCAGGACGACGAACGGCAACCACAGGTAGGTGAAGGTGAGCCAGATCGACCACAGTGAGTTCCCGATACCTGGCGACGGGATCCCGACGAGGTCGAGCACCCATTCGAACAGCCCACCCGGCGCCGTGATCGTTTGCCATGCGAACGCACGGATGAGGTAGCTGGTCCACAGAGGCACGACGACCGCGACCAGGAGCACCGAGCGCATCCGCGGGCTCGCCATCCGGGCCGCGTAATAGGCGATCGGCAGCGCCAGCAGGATGTCGGCCATCGTGACCGCCGCGGCGATCCACACGGTTCGAGCCGTGATCGTCCGATACACGGGCGTGCTCCACAAGATCTCGAAGTTCTGCAGTCCCCAGTCGCGCACGACCGTGGACGTGAAGACATCGACCTTCCAGAACGCGTTGATGAGCAGCAGCACGAGCGCGCCCAGGTAGAACACGACGAGCCAGGCCAGCGGGGGTGTCAGCGTCAGCCCGAGTCGCCATCGAGGATGGCGGAACAGCGCGACCTGAACAGGATGCCGCGAGCGGGCGTGCGTGTGGTCAGCGTCGGTCATGAGGGTGGAGGAGCGGTGGGCGCCCGCAACGCGGGCGCCCACCGCTCGCGGGAATCAGGCCCCCCGGATCTCCGTCCACTTCTGCTGCCAGACCGAGTAGTCCTGACACACGTTGCCTCGGTCGTCACCGCATTCTGCTTGCGGCGTCTTCCACAATGCCAGCGAATCCAGGAACTCGGCATCGCCGCAGTGACCGTACCGAACGGTGTCCGCCAGCTCAGCCGATCCCTTGCCGTACGCCTTGTCCAGTCGCTTGCGCAGGACGTCGCACGCCGCCGCGTTGCTGGTACCGGCTCCGTAGTAGTCCGCAACCTCTGCCTGGACGTCGGCCGTCATGGTCCACTTCATCCACTCGAGCATGCAGTTGGGGTGCGGTGCATCCGTGGCCAGCATCCAGGTGTCGGCCCAGCCGGTCATGCCCTCGCTGGGCTCGGCGGCATCCACCGGCGCGTCGACCTCCGAGAAGCTCAGGTTGACCGGCCACGCGGTGCCCGCGACCATGGATCCGTCGACGAACCCGTCGATCTCGGTCGTGTAGGCGGCCCAGTACTTATCGATCATGCCGCTCTGACCCTCCAACAGATCGACGGCCGCGTCCAGCTGTTCGGCCGTCAGCTCGTACGGATCGGTGATGCCCAGATCCGGTTGGTGGGTCTGCAGGTACAGCGCCGCATCCGCGATGTAGATCGGGAAGTCATAGGCGGTGATGCTGCCCGCGTACGGATTCGCTGCACCGTTCAACTCCGTCTCGAACACGACGTCCCAACTCGTCGGCGCGGGCTTAACCTCTTCCGTGTTGTACATGAGGAAGTTGGGTCCATACATGTACGGCACTCCGTAGACCGCACCGTCCACCACGTATTGGCTGTTGTTCGTGCCGGTCTCGGGCTGCAGCGGCGGGATCACGTCGGCGAAATCGGGGAACAGCGCAGGATCGACGGCCGACACCGCGCCGGACGCGATCAGTCGGTTAGATGAGTCGCCCGATGCGGAGACGCCGTCGAACGAGCCCGCTTGCTGCGTCATCAGGTTGAACATCTCGTCGGAGCTGTCCGCGTACTTCACGGTCACCGTGCAACCGGTTTGATCCTCGAAGGGCGTCACCCAGTCGTAGGACTCATACCCCTCGGTCGTTCCATCCTCGACGTAGCCGACCCACGCGATGAGACTGAGTTCTCCCTCGGTCTCCCCGATCGTGTCGACGGCGGCCGGCGCCTCCGGCGTGGATCCGCCGTCGCCCCCCGAATCGCTCTCCGTGCCGCACGCCACGGCAGCCACGAGCACGAGCGCCGCGGATGCGGCGAGCAGTCGATACCCCTTCATACGTCCCCCTCCTGGTCCGTTCGTTCCGTGGACCCCTGCGATGCGCCAACGGACGCATCGACCGTTCTGTTGTTGCTGCGCCGCCAGATCAGGCGAACGGCCTTGCCCTGCACCTGTAGCGCCTCCATGGATGACGTGGTGAGGTTCTGTTGCATCACCACCAGCGTTGCCCCGGCATCCAACTGCACGATGTAGCGGGTCACCGCGCCGAGGTAGACGACTTCTCTCACCGTGCCCGTCGCGGTGCAATCGTCCGCTCCCACCGCGTCATCGGGCTCGCCCATCGCGATCTTCTCGGGACGGATCGTGAACGGCCGGGGATCACCCGCGATCGCGCGGGCCGCCTCCCCGTCCAGCACGTTCGACACGCCGACGAATCCGGCCACGAACCCGGTGGCCGGGCGTTCGTAGACCTCGGCAGGAGTTCCGACCTGCTCGACCGCTCCGTGGTTGAACACCGCGAGGCGGTCGCTCATCGTGAGCGCCTCCTCCTGGTCGTGGGTGACGTAGACGAACGTCAGCCGCACGTCCTGCTGGATCTCCTTCAACTCGATCTGCATCTGCTGTCGCAGCTTCAGGTCGAGCGCGCCGAGCGGCTCGTCCAGCAACAGCACGCGTGGGCGCAACACCAGCGCGCGGGCCAGCGCGACCCGTTGCCGTTGTCCACCGGAGAGCTGGCCGGGCTTGCGCGTGCCGTACCGTTCGAGGCGCACCATGGCCAGCGCCTCCTCCACGCGTGCCGATCGCTCCGACGTCGGGAGCTTCTGCACCTTGAGGCCGTAGCCGACGTTCTGCGCGACGGTCATGTGCGGGAACAACGCGTAGTCCTGGAACACCGTGTTCACGTCCCGTTGGTACGGCGGCAGACCCGCGACGTCGGCACCACCGAGCAGGATGCGTCCCTCGGTCGGCTGCTCGAAGCCCGCGATCATGCGCAGGCAGGTGGTCTTGCCCGAACCCGACGGCCCCAGCATGGAGAAGAACTCGCCTTCCTCGATCTCCAGGTCGACCCCGTCGACCGCCGTGACGTCGCCGAATCGCTTGACCACGTTCCGGAGGCTGACGGCCACGCCGTCGGCACCTGCGTGCGTCTTGCCGTTCGGAGCCGCGACCACAGCGGCATCACTCAAGCGGACTCCCCCCATGAACGTCGAGTCGTGCGGTGGACCCTCGTCGCGGAACGCGCCGCCAATCTTGACCCCCCCGAGCTCACACGGCAACACGACCCACCGTCTGACCTCACTCGGCCGCGTTGGCCGTTCCGACCAGTGTCGTGAGTTCGAGCCCACGCTGGCGCAACAGCCGGTCCAGTCCTCGAGCCATGGCGCTCGCCACCGATGGTCCCTCATAGATCAGTCCCGAGTAGATCTGGACCGTGGCCGCGCCCTCCTGCAGGCAGGTCAAGGCATCGTCGGCGGTGAAGATGCCTCCGCAGGCGTTGATGGGGATCTGGTCATCGATCGCCTCACGCACGACATGGACGATGCGTGGGGTATGAGGCCACAGGGCCTTGCCGGACAGACCTCCCGACCCCACCGCGAGCCGGGGATCCGCGACCGCACGGGTGTTCGAACAGGTGATCGCATGTGCCCCCGCATCGCATGCGACCCGAGCCAGGGCCACGACCACCTCACGTTCGACCGGTGTGAGGAACGGCGGCAGCTTCACCATGACCGGCATGGCCGTGCGTTCCCTGCAGCCGGTCACGAGCGTGCGAAGGTGCGCCTCGTTGTCGCGATCGCGGCCCCACGAGACGTTCGGACAGCTGGCGTTCAGCTCGATGCCATCGGCATGCGCGGCCACCAGGTCCAGTGCAGCGAACACGTCGGCGGGCTCTTCGTCCGCCAGGCTCACGAACCGGGGTCCGTCTGACCGAAGGCCGTCGCGCTCCAGGTGGTGCGCGGCGACCTCGGCGCCCGGGTTCGGCAAGCCCATCGCGTTGACCATGGAGCGCGTCCGCGGCGAGCGCGCGATACGAGGTTCGGCGTTGCCCAACCTGGCGGCCCGGGTGATCGTGCCACCCACCGTGTAGCCGAACCCCATCCGTCCCAGGGCGCTCAAGTGAGCGCAGGTCTTGTCGAACCCTGCCGCGAGCCCGATCGGCGTCGCGAGCGGGACACCACAGAGCTGCGTGCGGAGGGCCAGAACATCGGCGGCGGCGCCAACGCGCGACCACGGGAGCGGCAGTCCGAGCAGCGTCGTGGCGAGGCGGTGGGCGGTCTCCGGTGGGAGCGAGAAGAACAGCGGGCGGCCGATGGCCGCGTACCAGCCCATCGGTTCGACATCATGGCATCATGCGCGCGTGAACGACGACCTCGTCCGGCGCATGCGCGACGCGTCCGAGCTGCATGGGGACTTCGTCCTGTCCAGCGGCGAACGATCGTCGACGTACTTCGACAAATTCCGTTTCCTGACGCGAGCAGACCTGTTGCGGGAGCTGGCTGCCGAGGTGGCGACGATGCTGGCCCCCGGCACGAGCCTGCTGGGCGCTCCCGAGGGGGCCGCCATGCTGCTGGTGGCGGCGGTCTCCCTGCAGACGGGCCTGCCCGTGACCGTGGTCCGCAAGCAGGCGAAGGCGTACGGCACCCAGGCCCAGGTCGAAGGGGACGTCACGCCCGGCGCGATCACCACCATGCTCGAGGACGTGAGCACCACCGGCCACCAGGTGCGGCGCGCCGCCGAAGCCCTGACCGCGGCCGGTGCCGACGTCCGGCGGATCGTGCTGGCGATCGATCGAGGCGGCGCCGATGTGCTCCGCAACGCCGGCTACGAGGTCGAAGCCGTGGCCGTCCTCCGGCCCGCGGACTGACCACTTCCCGCAAGCTCAGAGGTGCTGCCACTCGCGGTGCAGCATGGCGTAGATGATCTCGCTCTGCCACTCCTCCTTCACGAACTCGTTCTCGATCAGATGAGCTTCCGGTCGCATGCCGAGCTTCTCCAGGACGCGTGCCGACGAGATGTTCCGCGCCTCCACGTTCCCCACCACGCGATGCAGGCCCAGCTCCTCGAACGCGATCCGCAGGAGCTCCCGGGCTGCCTCGGTCGCGAAGCCATGGCCGTGATGGTCGGGGTGCACCACGAACCCGATCTCCCCTTGCGAGTGCTGCTCGCTCAGCACCCAGACGACGCAGTCGCCGATCAACGCTCCACCGCCTCGCTGCACCATCGCGAAGCTGATCGCGTCACCGTCGCCGCGGATCGAACGGTTGCCGATCCTCTTCTCGAGGGCTCGTTGGACGTCGGTGTCGGTGTACCGCGGCTCGTACAGGAACCGCACCACGTCCTCCCGGCCGTAGATCGATGCGAGGTCGTCGAAGTCGGACGACTCGAAGGCACGCAGGAGGAGTCGGTCGGTCTGGACGGCCGCCGGGGGCGTGTATGGGTTCACGGAAGCGCCGAACGCCGCTTAGGTGCGGACGCAGCGCCAGACGCGAAGGCTCCACAGCAGCCGGCTGCCCCGCTTGTGCAGGCTCAGCAGACCTTCCTTCATGAGGCGGGCCGTGGCGGCAGCCTTGGCGACAAGATCCGGGAGCGGGAACTCGCGCTCGATGACGGGCTCCATGTTGTCGCCGAAGATGTCACGTGCCGCCACCAGGATGGCCTGTTCGTCCTGCAGGGTTCCGGTGGGCAGGTACAGCCGGCCTCCGGGGGCCAGCGTGTCCCCCAACGTGGCCAGCAGCTTGCGGGGAAGCTCGGACCCGGTCGGCCCACCCGCCGGCACCTTGTCGAACCACCCCGTGACGGCGGCGAGCTCGTCGGGGATGCCGGACACATCGCCGATGACGACGTCGGCCCGCACGTCGCGAACGGGTTCCAGCAGATCGCCCTGCCGGAACTCACACACGCGGTCCAGGCCCAGTCGCTCGGCATTGGCCTTCGAGGTCTCCACAGCCGGCATGGACAGATCGCAGCCGAAGACCTTGGCAGCGCCCAGGCGGGCCGCGACGAACGCCAGCACGCCGCTGCCGCATCCCACGTCGACCACGGTGTCGCCGGGCGAGATCTCCAGCGCGTCGGCCAGGGTGCGACTGGTGCTGGTGGGGTTGAACACCCCGGGCGCCACGGACAGATCGAACGGGCCGGTGCGGCCCTTCCACTTGATCTCGGTCGTCACGCTGCTCATCTGCCCGGAGGCTACACGCACGCGCCGTCGCGCGCCTAGACGTCGGGCGGATCGATGACCACATCGGCGCCCGGAACCAGCTCGCCCGACTCCACCAGCGCGGCATCGTGCTCCAGGCGCTCGTACAGCGTCTGGGTGTGGATGCCCCGATGACCATCGGGGTAGTGGACGATCCGGCCCGACGCTCGTCGCAGCAACGTGATGGTGCCGTGCACGTTGCCACGGAACAGATGCACGTAGCCGGCGCCCATCTGCGACAGGCCCTTGAAGAACTCCGCATCGCCGGTCCCGCGTGCCTGCTTCCATGCCGTCTCCCACGCCTCGTGCGCGGGGAACCACCGTCCGGACCGGATGTACGCACAGCCGAGCTCGTGGTTGCGCTCCATGCTGAACGAGTCGTAGTCCTCCAGCTCCAGCACGTTCTCGGCGTCCCAGTCGAGCGGACGTCCCAGGGCGTCGCGTGGCCGCTCGGCCTTCTGACGCTTCTCGCTGGGGATGCCGGTCTTGCCGGTGGCTTCCTCGGGCATGACGCCATGCTACCGGCGAGCACGAGCGCAGTCGTGGCACACTCTGCGCACATGGGCGAGTCGTTCGACGTGATCGTCGTGGGTGGCGGCGGCATGGGTACGGCCACCGCGCGCGCGCTGGCCGGACGCGGACGCGAGACGCTGCTGCTCGAACGTTTCACCTTCGGGCATGCGAATGGAAGCTCGGGCGGCCCCACCAGGATCTTCCGGTTCATGTACCACACCCCGGGCTATGCCCGGATGGCGGTGGCAGCGCGTCCGGCCTGGGACGAGCTCCACGACGCCGGAGGCGAGGAGCTGCTGCGCATCACGGGAGGTCTCGACATCGGGGCCGCAGCGCTGCCGCGCGCCGAGGTGGTCGAGTCGGTCGGCGCGCCGGTCGTGCGGCTCCGACCGGGCGACGTCCATGAGCGCTGGCCCGACCTTCACCTTCCCGGCGATGCCGACGTCGTGTTCCAGCCGGACGGTGGTGTGCTCCGCGCATCGCGAACCGTCCAGGTCCAGGCGCGATTGGCGGGCGAGGCCGGTGCGGATCTTCGGGAGGAGACCGTCGTCGCCTCGATAATGCCGACGGCAGAGGGCGCCGAAGTCATCACGGAGCAGGGCGAGGTGTTCTCGGCTCCCACCGTGGTGGTCACGGCGGGGCCATGGGCTGGTCCGCTGCTCACGACCGCCGGCATCGACCTGCCGCTCCGGCCGAGCCTGGAGCAGGCGACCTACTTCCGGCTCGAGCGTGGGGACCCGCCCGAGACACGCGCCGTCGACGACCGGCCTGCCGGACCGCTCCCCACGATCATCGATTGGTTCTTCGACGAGGCACAGCCCCCGTACCTGGTCCCCGACCCGTTCGGCCCCGATCCGGGTGGGTTCAAAGTCGGTCTTCACCACTCAGGTCCGGCGACCGAAGCCGACACGCGATCCTTCGACGGCGATCCCGATCGTGTGGGCCGCGAACGGGCGTGGGTGGACGAGCACATCGATGCCGCCAGCCCCATCGGGCGAACCGATACCTGCTTGTACACCCTCACCCCGGACGAGGACTTCATCCTGGACCGCGTGGGCCCGGTGGTGGTGGCGTCGCCGTGCAGCGGTCACGGCTTCAAGTTCGTGCCGCTCTTCGGTCAGGTGATCGCCGATCTGGCCACCGGCGCCGCGCCCGCCTTCCCGCTGGAACCGTTCGCGATGGACCGGCCAGGCTTGCGATCACCGGCCTGGGGGCCTTAGCCCGGGTCGTCGGGCACGTCGACCCCCGCCAACGTCTCCAGGGACCACCGGAGCGTCTCGTATCGACGGGCTCCCAGCTCACGGCGGGTCCGGGTTTCCAGGGACTGGACGGCCCGGCGGCACTCGGTGGCACACCGGCGGCCCTTCGCGGTGAGACGGACCAGCTTGGCGCGTGCGTCGGACGGATCGGCGACCCTGCGGACGTAGCCGCGAACCTCCAACTCATCGATCGACAGCATCATGGCCTGCTTGGAGACCCCGGCACGTGAGGACAGATCGGTGAGCCTGCTCCCGCTCCGCCGGTCCACGGTGAGGAAGACGACCGCGTGACCGGGCCGGACGTCGGGGTAGCCGCGGTCGGAGAGCGCGGCGTCGAGGTCGGTCGACAGCGCGCGGTGCGCGTCGAGCAGGAGCCTCGTCAGGTCGTTGCCATCCACGGGCAGCATCCTGCACGTCCTCGTGCACGACGGTCAACCGCCATGACCATCAAGGAACTGGGTGACGGTAGCCTGTGCGACCATGGCGGTCACCGTTCGCGAAGCCCTGCCGCACGAGTACGGCACCGCCGGACAGGTCACGTCCGAGGCCTATCGCGAGTTCGTGCGGCCGAACAGCGATTGGCCGCAATACCTGTCCATGATCGCCGACGTCACCGAACGTGCCGCCCGGACCACGATCTTGGTCGCGGTGGACGAACAGGATCGCATCCTCGGCAGCGCGACGTTGGAGCTGACCGGCCGCGTCGAGCCCGACGACGACCCGGCGCTGGACCCCGCCGAAGCTCACATCCGCATGGTGGGCGTGGCACCCGACCACCGCCGTCGCGGTATCGCACGCGACCTGATGCTGGCGTGCATCGCTCGGGCTCAGGCCGCCGGCAAGCGGTACATCACGCTCCACACGGCCCGCCGGATGGAGGCTGCCCAGCGCATGTACGGGTCGATGGGATTCGTCCGAGGACAAGATCGAGTCGTCGGAGACGACTTCGTGCTGATGAGCTACCGGCTCGATCTGGACTGATCCGAGCGTCGTGCGCTACGCGGCGCCCGACCCACTGGCGGAACGCACCACTTCTCCGCTGGCCAAGATGACGCCGTCTTCGCACTCGGCCTGCACCAGACCCCCCCGGAACTGCTGCTGGTACAGCTGGGAGTAGAGCCCGCCTCGGGACAGCAGATCGTCGTGCGAGCCCTGCTCGACGATGCGCCCCCGATCGATGACGAAGATCACGTCGGCCTTCAAGATCGTCGACAGCCGGTGGGCGATGGCGATCGTGGTGCGGTCCTGCATGAGCGGCTCGAGGGCTGCCTGTACCAACCGCTCCGACGTCGTGTCGAGCGAGGATGTGGCCTCGTCCAGGATCAGGATGCGGGGGTCCTTCAAGATCACGCGCGCGATCGCCAGGCGCTGCTTCTCGCCACCCGACATCTTGTAGCCGCGTTCGCCGACCACGGTGTCATAGCCCTCGGGCAGCTCGGCGATCCGATCGTGGATCGAGGCCGCCCGGGCCGCGGCTTCCAGTTGTTCCTGGGTCGCCTCCGGGCGCCCGTACAGCAGGTTGCGCCGGATGGTCGTGTGGAACAGATACGTCTCCTGGGTCACGACGCCGATGATCTCCCCCAGCGACTCCTGGGCGTACTCGCGGACGTCGAGGCCGTCGATCGCGACCCGTCCCTCCTGCACGTCGTAGAGGCGCGGCACCAGGTAGGTGATGGTGGTCTTGCCCGCCCCGCTAGGCCCTACCAGCGCCGCCAGCTGGCCGGGCTCGATGTGCAGCGACACGTCGTCGAGTGTCCAGGCACGCGGGATCTCGTTCGCGGTGTCGAGATCGACCGCTGCATCGGTGGGCGAGGTGGGCGTGGACCGTTCCGAGGGAGGGGCTTCGTACCGGAAACGCACGTGCTCCAGGGACACCTCGCCACGGACCGTTGACGGCTCGGGCCGGTGCGCGCCGGGCTTGTCCTGGATCTCGTGATCGAGGTCGAGGTATTCGAAGATGCGATCGAACAACGCGAACGAGCTCTGCACGTCGGTGGAGACCTGGAGCATGGAGCCGATCGGGAAGAACAGTCGAGCTTGCAGCGTGGTGAACGCCACGATGTCGCCGTAGTTGACGCTGCCGCCGTTGACCAGCACCCACCCGGAGACCAGGTACACCAGCGCGGGCGTGATCGAGAAGAAGGTGCCCACCACCGCGAAGAACGAGCGCCCGATCATGGTCTGGCGGATCTGGAACCCGGTGAGTCGCTGGTTCTCTTCTTGGAACCGGCCGATCTCGTGCTGCTGGCGACCGAACGACTTGGACAACAGGATGCCGCTGACGCTGAGCGTCTCCTCGGTGATCGCCGTCATGTCGGCCATGGTCTTCTGCGTGCTGCTGGATACCTCGCGGCGCGCGCGACCCACCTTGACGGTGAGCCACAGGAACAACGGCAGCAACGCCAGCGACAGGACGGTGAGCGGCACCGACAGGATGAACATGGCCACCAGCGTGCTGATGATCGTGACGACGTTGGCCAGCACGTTGGACGCCGTGTCGGTCACCACCGCCTGCACACCACCGACGTCGTTGGCCAGGCGAGATTGGATCTCGCCGGTCCGGGTGGTGGTGAAGAACCGCAACGGCATGAACTGCAGGTGGGAGTACAGCGAGTTCCGGAGGTCCTGCATGACGCGAAGCCCCACCAGGTTGGCCATGTAGGTCTGGCCGATGCCGATGATGCTGGTGATGATCGGCACCGCCACCATGAGCCCCACGTACAGGTACAGCAGTGGCAGGTTGGGGCAGGCCTGACCGGCGCAGTCGTTGGAGTTGGGCGGGTTGCCGAACAGGGCGTTGTTGAAGACCTTCGCGATCAGCAGGGGGTTGACGACGCCCAGTCCCGAGGTGATGACGATGGCCAAAGCCACCACTGCCACCTTCCACCGGTAGGGCCTGAAGATGGCCACGACGCGCCGCACGGTCTTGCGATCGACCGGGCGCTGGTCCTCATCCTCGGAAGGCACGGCGAAGAAGCTGTGGTGACGACCCATGCGTCCATGGTAAGCGCGACAGGGGACACCGCTATTCCCACACGGCGCCGGCGCCGGGTTCGTCTACAGGTCGAAGCAGGGCTCGTGCAGCTCGATCCCGACCCGCACGTCGCCGGGGTCGGTGAACCCGCTGTCGCGACCCGGACCTCCCACGGCCGTATCGCCGCCGCCGTCGCCGTGCGTGGTCACGCAGAAATCGTTGCCCGCGCCGCCGCGAACGACGTCCTCGCCTCCCCCACCGTCCAGCGTCCGATCGCGGTCAGACCCTCCGTCGATCAGATCGTCACCGCCACCGCCATAGGCGTCGTCGCTCCCCCCGTCGCCGATCATGCGGTCGTTGCCTCCTGACCCGGCCAGGAGGTCCGGTCCGTCCCCCGCGATCAGCAGGTCTGCCCCCTGCTGCCCTCCGAGAAAATCGCGTCCTCGGCCACCGCGGATCTCGTCGTTGCCTTGACCGCCCATGAGTTGATCACTGCCACCTTTGCCGCAGATCACGTCTCGCCCGGCGGTCCCGCGAAGCGTGTCGCTTCGCGGCGTGCCCACGATGGTGCAGCCGCCGCCACGGTCGACACGCTCGGTCCCCGGTCCGGACGCCACGGCAGGCGTTCCCGCCGTCAGCATCACCGCACCAGCCAGCGCCCACACGCCGAAACGTGCACGCATGTCGGTCCCCCCTCCGCAAACGTGGTGGTCCGAACGTAGCCCCCAGCTCCTGGAGGGTCAAACCGATCCTCCACCGACCGCGACGTCGGCGGGGTCGCTACTCCCCGAAGCAGATCCGATGGTGCTCGATGCTGATGCGCGTGTCGCCCGGATCGGTGAAGCCGACATCGTCGCCTTGGCCGCCGATGGCGGTATCGCCGCCACGCTCATCGTCGGTGGAGACGCAGAAGTCGCTGCCGGGGCCGCCGCGCACGAGGTCGTGACCCACGTTCCCCTCCAACGGCTGGTCGCGGCCCGCGCCTCCGTCGAGCAGGTCGTTGCCGCCGCCCCCGATACCGAAGTCGGAGCCGCCACGGCCGAACATGCGGTCGTTCCCGCCTCCGCCCTCCATGGAGTCGCCGCCATCGCCGGCGAACACCCGATCGGCGCCCTGACCACCACTCAGGAAGTCGCTCCCAGGTCCGCCGCGCAGGATGTCGTTCCCTCGGGATCCTCGGAGGAAGTCGTTCCCGCCCTTGCCACAGATCACATCAGGGCCTGGGGTCCCGTTGAGTGTGTCCCTGCCGGTGGTTCCCACGATCGTGCACCCACTGCCCCGATCCGCTCCCCCGTCGCCCGGATCCGAGGCCGCCGCCGGTGGTCCGGCGACCACCACCATGGCGCCCAGCACACTCCAGATCCAGCGACGACCACGCATGACGGTTCCCCCTCCGAGTTGCGTCGTCCGACCGTATCCCCGGCTGCTGGCGGCGTCAAAGTCGGTCCCGGATCGAGGAGACGGCTCGCACGAACACCTCGTCCATCATCTGCGGCGTGAGCTTGCCGGTGAAGGTGTTCTGCTGGCTTGGATGGAAGCAACCCATGACCGTGAACGGCCCCACGATCGTCTCCGCGCCGTGCCCGAACCGCGGCTTCGGACGCGGGGTGGCATGCCCGTGGGCCGCCAGTGCCCGCAGCACCCCGTCGAAGGCGAACGACCCCAGCGCCACGATGACACGGAGATGGCCGAGCGCCTCGATCTCCCGTTCCAGGAACGGAAGGCATGTGTCTCGCTCTGCCGGGGTCGGCCTGTTCGAAGGGGGTGCGCATCGGTTGACGGCGGTGACGTATGCGCCGGTCAGGCGCAGACCGTCGTCACGATCGCTGCTCGTGGGCTGGTTCGCGAACCCGACCCGATGCAACGAGGCGTACAGGAAATCGCCGGAGCGGTCGCCGGTGAAGATCCGCCCGGTGCGGTTCCCGCCGTGGGCCGCCGGAGCCAGCCCCACGATCATCACGGCCGCGTCGGGGTCCCCGAACCCCGGCACCGGGCGACCCCAGTACCCCTGGTCCGCGAACCGGGCAACCTTCTCCCGCGCCACCTGCTCGCGCCAGGTGACCAGGCGCGGACACGCCCGGCAGACCACGATGTCTCGTTCGATAGCCGCGAGCGCGTGGCCGCTCATGCCGATCGAGCCGACGCCCAATCGTCGTAGCCGCCCAGGGACGAGAACGCCTGCCCTTCACGCACCTCCACGATGCGATCGGGGATGCGGTCCAGCAGGTAGCGGTCGTGGCTGATCACGATCACGGTTCCGTCGTAGGACTCCAACGCCGACTCCAGGACCTCCATGGACTCGATGTCGAGGTGGTTGGTGGGCTCGTCGAGCAGCAGGCAGTTGGCGCCCGACAGCATGAGCAGGCACAGCTGGAGCCGCGTTCGCTCTCCGCCGCTGAGCGAGCCGACCGGCTGACGCATCTGGTCGTAGCGGAACAGGAACCGCCCCAGCTGCGACACCGCGTCCTCCTCGTACATGGGCTTGACGTTGCGCACGAACTCGATGGGCGTCAGGTGCGGCGGCTCGGTTTCATGTCCCTGCGCGAGGTAGCCGAACTCAACCGCAGGTCCTGCCCATCGCACACCCGCGTCGGGCTCACGTACGCCCGCCAGCACCGTGCCCAACACCGACTTGCCGGCGCCGTTGGCCCCGATCACGCCGACCCGTTCGCCGCGGTAGACCGACACCGACAGGTCGAGCAGCACCAGATCCTCGCCGAAGGCGACGGTGACGTCGCGCAGCTCCACGATCTTGTTGCCGCCCCTCTGGGCGCTGTGCATCTCCAGGGCGATCTTCCTGCGCTCGAAGACGGGCCGGTCCACCTTGTCCATGCGGTCGATCTGGCGCTGCTTGTTGCGCGCCTGCTTGATGTGACGCTCGTCCACCACCATCGAGGCCCACAACTTGAACCGGGCGATCGCGGCCTCCAGGCGTGCGATCTCCTTCTGCTGGGTGACGTACAGCTGCTGCTGGCGGATGAGCGCAACCTCCTTGGCCACGGCGAAGGCGCTGTAGTTGCCGGGCCACGTGGTGATGCG
The DNA here is from genome assembly GCA_963821935.1 of uncultured Actinomycetes bacterium. Classification (GTDB taxonomy): domain Bacteria; phylum Actinomycetota; class UBA4738; order UBA4738; family HRBIN12; genus JAOUEA01. The sequence goes on from CAWGFM010000004.1 coordinate 470,088, forward strand.
GCCGTGGTCGAGCTCGGCGATCGTGGACACGGTCTCGTCCAGCAGGTAGCGGTCGTGCGAGACGATGACGACCGCCCCCTCGAACTCGGCGATCAGCCGCTCCAGCTGGGCGCGACGGTCGGCATCCAGGTGGGTCTCGGGCTCGTCCAGCAGCAGCAGACCCGGCTGACGGATCAGACACGCGGCCAGCTCGACCAACTTCCGCTGTCCACCGCTCAGCGATCGCGTCGGCAGCTCCAGATCAACGTCATCGAAGCCCAGCGAGACCAGGAGCGCGCGGGCCTCGCCGGCGAGCCCCGCTCCCCCGGCTTCGACCCATCGGTCCAGCAGTCCCTGTTGCCGGGTGAGCACGCGATCCATCTTCGCCAGGTCCGCGACCACGTCCGCCCGCGCGAGCTCGGCCTCGGTCGCGCGCAGATCTGCATCCAGCCCCGCGATGTCGGGCCGTGCCGCCATGACCGTCTGCTGGGCGGTCCGTTCGTCACCATCGGGGTTCTGCTCGAGGTATGCCGTCACCAGACCCTTACGCCGGACGACCTCGCCGCCTCCCGCGGCCTCGGCGTCTGCCAGGATCTTCAGCATCGTCGACTTGCCCGCGCCGTTCGGCCCCACGATGCCGATCCTGGCCCGCTCGGGAACCTCCAGATCGGCACCCCGCAGGACCGGCCAGGAGCCGAACGACTTCTCGACCCCGATCAGACTGATCGCCGTCATGGCCGGAGTGCGGCCGTGAGCGCTCGGAGCGAGATCGACCCCGGTTCGGCCTCCAGCCAGCGTTCCATAGCCTCTCGCCGGGCCGGCCACTCCGCGTCGGTCATGGCGAACCACGCCGTGTCGCGATTGCGGCCCTTCACGATCATGTGCTGGCGGAACACGCCTTCGAACGTGAAACCGAGGCGCTCGGCAGCGGCGCGGGAGCGGACGTTGAGCGCGTCGCACTTCCATTCCACACGCCGGTTCCCGAGGACGTCGAAGGCTTCATGCAGCAGCAAGTAGGTCGTCTCGGTGTTGGTCCGGCCTCGTTGCGCGGCCGGGACGTACCAGATGTGTCCGAGCTCCATGCGGCGGTCGTGCAGCACGATGTTGAGGGAGCTGACGACACCGACCGGGGACCCGGTCTGGCGATCGAGGACCGTGCGGAAGGTGGGATCGGTCGACGAGGCGATGCCGGCGAGCCAGTCCCGCATCGCAGCGGCCGATGCGAATGGCCCATAGGCGAGGTAGGTCCAGACGGCTTCGGATGCCCGGTCTCCGTGCGTCGCCCCGAACAGCTCGTCCGCGTGCGCCGCCGGATCGACCGGCACCAGCCGAACGAACCGGCCTTCGAGGGGGCCCGGCCCGGGCGGGGCGGCATCGGAGCCTGCAACGGGCGCGCCGACCGGAAGATCGTCTCGGGAGGGCAGGGGGTCCATCACGACCGGCAGGCTACACATCGCTGGGCGGTCGCCGGGGCTCACGATCTGCAACCCGCAACGACCGGAACCGGCCCGCCGCGGCCTCGAACGGCTCCAGCGGATCCAGCAGCTGCTCGACGGCCCAGATCAGGCCCTCGAACCCGCCCAGCTCAGGCGCCTCTTCACGCAGGGCCCGGGCGCGATCGAGTCCCTCGGCGAGACCGGCGGTGCAGGCGAGCCATTCCGCCTCGAGGGGCGCCGCACGCCACGATGGCATGAGCACCTGCACGCGGCGGATGCCGGCTTCGAACTCGACCAAGGCGTCGGGCAGTGGCGTGCCGGGCAGCCGGGTCGTGGGCATGACCGTCGTGAGCGCCCGCTTGGCTGGTTCGAGCTCCTCCAGCACGGTGGTGAAGGCATCGAACGGACGCTCCAGATCGGCGGGCAGCCGCTTCCTCCGCCAGATCACGATGCGAACGTGCGGTCCCGAGCGGCGACGACCGCGACCGGATCGTTGGTGGCCACGGCGTCGATGCCCGCTCGCATCAGGTCCACGGCCCGATCCGGCTCGTCCACGATCCACGTGCCCACGAACGAGCCGTCACGGTGCACCCGGTCGGCGAACCCCGGTTCTGCTCTCTCGACCATGGTCGCGAAGGGCAGCACCCACGGGTGGCCCTGCTCGCGAGCGAACCGGGCAGCTACGTCGGCCTCGACGTCGTAGGCCGTCAGTAGTCCCGTCGCCAGGCCGGGCTCGAGCTCCCGCGCCCGTGCGATCGACAGCGGGTTGAAGCTCGATACCAGCACCGGCCCCACGAACGCGGTCCGCTGGAGCGCCGCCAGCGTCGCTTCGACGGCCAGCTCACGATCGGGATCGAAGTCCGATTCGCCGGGGAGGTTCTTGATCTCGATGTCGACGCCGATCCGGCCCGAGGTGTCAGTCAGTACATCGACGAGCGACGGGATCCCGATCTCCGCGTCGGCGTCTCGCATGTGGAGCCGCCGCACCTGGGACATGGAGAGCGAGCGCACCGCGCCGTGGCCATCGGTGGTGCGATCCACGAGCGCGTCGTGGAGCACGACGGCGTGGCCATCGGCGGTCACGCGCACGTCGAATTCCACGACGTCGGCACCCGAGCGCACCGCAGCCTCGAAGGCCGCCATGGTGTTCTCCGGATGGGTCACCGAGGCGCCTCGATGCGCCACCACGAGCGGAACCCCCGAACGCCTCACACCAGGCTGGCGGGGCACAGGTCGCTCACCGGGCACACGTCGCATCTCGGCTTCTTCGCCTGACAGATCGCGCGCCCGTGATCGATCAGCACGTAGCTGAAGTCGAACCACCGCTCCTCGGGCACCAGCCGCATCAGATCTCGTTCGATCTTGTCGGCATCGTGCTCACCGCTGAACCCCAACCGGTTGGACAGCCGACGCACGTGGGTGTCGACCGCGATGCCCTCGACGATGCCGAATGCATTGCCCAGGACGATGTTGGCCGTCTTGCGCGCGACCCCTCGGAGCGTCTGGAGATCCTCCATCGTGTCTGGCACCTGTCCGCCGTACACCGTGACGATGCGCTCACAGGATGCTCGGATCGAGATCGCCTTCTGATTGAAGAACCCCGTGGGCTTGATGTCACCCTTCAGCTCGTCCTCGGGCACCCGCAGGTAGTCCTGGGCCGAGCGGTACTTCAGGAACAGGGAGGCCGTGACCTCGTTCACCTTCTCGTCGGTGCACTGGGCCGACAGGATCGTGGCGATGAGGCATTCCAGCGGGTTCGTGAAGTTGAGCGCAACATGGGCGTCGGGGTAGGTCGTCGAGAGCACTTCGATGATGACGGGCGCGCGTTCGGCGATCGGGCTCCTGCGGGTGAGTGAGCGCTTCTTCCGGGTGGGTGCCACTGTCGGCAGCGTACCGGCGCGTCGGCCGAGCCGCCTACACTCGATGGGTGCACTCCGTCCGCGACGTCTTGCACCCGCTTCCGCCGTTCGACTTCTCGCTGAGCCTTCGGTTCCTCGAAGGGTTCACGCCCGCCCAGGGCGATCAGGCGATCGTCGATGGCGCCATCGTCAAGTCATTGCGCCTCGACGGGCTCACGGTGGTGTTCCGGGTGGCGACTCCGAGTGAACACGATGTGGACGCACCTGTGCTGGACCTCGAGATCGTCTCCGGCGAGGTCCTCGATACCGAAACACGGGCCGCCATCGCCCAGCGGGTGGGCGACTTCCTCTCGATCGCCGACGACCTGTCCCCGTTCATCGGGCTTGCCCATGCCGACCCTTCGTTCGCGCCCGTCGAGCAGCGGCTGCACGGACTCCATCAGGTCCGGTTCCTGACACCGTTCGAGAACCTGTGTTGGGCGGTCATGGGCCAGCGCACCAGCGAACGGTCGGCTCGTCGGGTCAAGGAGGCCTTCGTGGAGCGGTTCGGTTCCGGCCTCACGCTCGACGGTCAGTGGCACCCGGCGTTCCCCGAAGCACTCGACCTGGACGGCGTGACCGTCCGAGATCTCGAGCCCATCGTCCGCCACCGTGGCAAGGCTCGATCCCTGGTCCGTGTCTTCGAAGCGTGGAGCCAGGTCGACGAGGAGTGGCTCCGCACGGCGCCGGTGGCCGACGTCGAGGAGTGGCTCCGGTCGATCGATGGGGTCGGCCCCTGGTCGGCCTCGTTCGTCCTGTTCCGAGGGTTGGGGCGTCCTGCCCCCCCGCAGATCGGGCCGCACTTCCTGAAGGCGATCCGGGCTGCCTACGGAGCGTCCACGACGGAAACCGTCGCCCACGAGCTCGCGGAGCGATACCGGGACTGGGCGGGCTATTGGCTCTTGTATCTGCGCGCTGCCTCGTGATCCGTACTCACCCGCTGATGGTGGGCTTGGGCTGCTCGTTGACCGTCAGCTGGAAGACGTCCGGCCTGGAGTAGTGACCGACCGCATCGAACTTGTAGCGGTGCGATCGCAAGAGCCCTGCATCGATGGTGGCGTAGAGGATGCCCTCCTCACCCACCAACGGCCCGGCGAGCAGCTGCCCGTCGGGGTCGACGATCGCCGACCACCCGTCGTTGCACCAGTCGTCTGCGTCGCCCCACATCTCGCGACCCGGGGTCTCGGCCGGCACGTCGGAGCCCCGAAGCAACGGGGCGACCCCGACGACGAAGACCCGGCCTTCCCGCGCGATGTGTCGCAGGGTCGCGACCCAGTTCTCACCGTTGTCCCAGGTCGGAGCCGTCCAGATCTGCACGCCCTTGTCGTACATGGCGGTGCGGGCCAGCGGCATGAAGTTCTCCCAGCAGATCAACCCACCGACCCTGCCGAACGGCGTCTCGTACACCTCGAGATCGGACCCGTCACCCATGCCCCAAACCAGCCGTTCCCCTCCGGTCGGCATCAGCTTGCGATGCTTGCCCAACAGCGAGCCGTCGGGACCGAACATCAGCTGCGCGTTGTAGAGGGTGCCGGTGTCGCCGAGCTCGTTGACGCCCACGGACATGTAGGCCTTCGCGGACTTCGCGGCCTTGCCGAGGGCCTCGGTGGCGGGACCGGGCACCCGGACCGATTGATCGACCAGACGGCTCATGAGCTCATCGAACGCGCCGTCCCATGCCGGTGCCCGCCACACCCAGTCCGGGTACGTCGGGATGAACGTCTCGGGGAACACGATCAGCCTCGCGTCCTGGGCGGCCGCTTCCTTGGCGCGGGCCGCCACCAGGTCGATCGTCGCCTCGCGGTCCAGGAACACCGGCGTCGCCTGCACAGCCGCGACCGTCACCTCGCTCATCGGAGCCTCCTCATTCGCCTCGCACCTCGGCGCTGGGGTCGCGGGCCGGATCGTCGGCGGGCAGGACGTCGGCCGCCCAATCGTTGCGTTTCCACTCGGGAACCGGTGTCGTGCACGCCGCTCGCGGCACGAACGCCGAGCTCTCCACCGTGGTCATGCGATGGATGTAGCGCGGGCAATTCGGGAAGATGTGCGTGGGGCGGACCCGCACGACGAACTGGGCTTCGGGCCACGCGCCGTGCAGCGGATCGTGCAGGTCGACCGTCGCCTCTCCGTTGACCCGCAGCCGATGTCGGTGCTCGAAGTCGATGAACAGCATCCCCACGTGGTGACCGGCCACGATGTTGCCCATCGACAGGTACATGCCGTTCCCGTCGTAGTTGGGGAACGCCAGCGTCACTTCGTCAATTACCTTGACGAATCCTCGGTCACCGCCCTTGTACGACACGTTCGGCCTGCCCGCTTCGTCGGCTGTCGCCAGGAAGAACATGTCCCTGGCCTCGATGAACTCTTTGTCCTGCTCGGTGAATCGATCGTGCAGGATGACGTCCTCCAGCCGATCGGCCAGCCTGCGTGTGTCGAATCGATCCTGCAGCTCCCGGCTCCCCGCGTGGTAGAAGGCGTCGCCGTCCTCGGCCTTCGGGTTGTCGCTCATGGCCGCTCCTCGCTCACCGTTCCTGGAGGCCCAACGCCAGCGCGAACGTCTCACCTGCGGCGTGCCGCGTCCAGGCGCCGTGCTCGAAGACATGCACGCTGCCCGCGCCGACCACGTCCCAACGAGTGCAGTCGCCGACCATGGCGGTGTCCTCGTCGATCCCGACGATCCTCGATCCATCGGGCAGCGAGGATTCCATCAGCCCGATCAATCCCGGCACGTGCAGGTCCAATGCGTCCCAGTGCGGACCGAACCACGTGCCCGGGAACACGCCAAGACCGGGCCGCCAGATCTGTGCGTCGATCGCCGCTCGAGCACTGTCCGGAGCCATGTCACCCAGGCACGCCACCCCTGCGCTGCAGCCGGCGTAGCCCATGCCCGTGCGCATGGCACCGAGGAGCGCGCGCCAGAACGGGGTGTCCCGGAGGACCGACGCGAGGTCTGCAGGGTTCCCACCGCTGAAGTAGACCATCGACGCGCCGCCCACCATGTCCACCAGGTCGTCTCGATACGCGTCGTCGCGGGACTTCAGCGGCACGACCGTGGCGTCGATGCCGGCGGCCGCGTAGTGCGCCAACCCCTTGGCCGCCCACCGATCGAACACCTCGTCGCCCTCAGCCGCCGAGGCCGTCGGCAGGACCAGGACGGTTCCTGTGCGTGCATCATCCCGGCCGAGCATGCGCCGGTCGACGTCCTCGGTCCAGGGTTCGAATTCGCCCGAGCCGAGCAGCGCCCACATCGAGGTCGGCGTCACGTCGCGAGCACCTGTGGCCGCAGCTCGGCGTCGATGGCGCTCCCGAGCTCGCTCGCCACCGCCAGCACGAGATCCATGTCTTCGGCCTCGGTCCGGAAGTTGACGATGCACGTCCGCAGGGTGAAGCGCCCGTCCAGGATGGCGTTGGAACAGAACACGCGCCCGTCCAGCTGGATCTCGGTCATGAGCCGCTGGTTCAGCGTTGACAGATAGGACTCACGCGCGTGCTCGTCGGGTAGCGCCGTCGCCAGATCGGCCGGCACGTAGCGGAAGCATGTGATCGAAAGCCCCACCGGTGTGCTCAGCTCGAAGTCGTCGCGTTCGGTGACCAGTGCTCCGAGGTATCGAGCCAAGGCGGCGTCGTGGGATATGCGCCGCGCGTACGCTTCGCGTCCGTGCGCGAGCAGCGAGGCCCAGACACGCAACGACCAGAACCCGCGGCTGAAGTTGGGTCCGTACTTGCCGAAGTCGATGCCGTGGCCGGTGGCCTCCTTGTCCTGGACCGTGTAGGCCGCGTACGCGTCGTAGCTCTGGGAGAGCACGTCCATGTCACGAACCAGCACGCACCCGCCCGACAGGGGCGTGTACAGCCACTTGTGGGGGTCGAACGCCACGGAGTCGGCTCGTTCGATGCCGTCCATGAGGGGACGGAGGTCGTCGGCGAGGACCGCCGGACCGCCGTAGGCGGCGTCCACGTGCAGCCACATGCCCTCGTCCCGGCACACGTCGGCGATCTCGGGCAGGGGGTCGATCGCCCCGGTCGAGACCGTGCCGGCGGTGGCAACCACCACCAGCGGATGCATGCCCGCCGCTCGGTCCGCCGCGATCTGTGTCCGCAACGCTTCCACTCGCATGCGACGCAGCTCGTCGACCTCGATATGGCGAACGTTGGCGGCCCCGATCCCGAGGGTGTCGGCGGCGCGGTCGCTCACCACATGGGTCTCGGTCGACAGGTAGACGCCCAGCGGCGGCCCCGCCGCCACGCCTTCACGGCGGACGTCCCAGCCTGCCCGCTGGTCGCGGGCGAGCTTCAGCCCGATCAGGTTGGCGACGGCTCCGCCGGTGCAGAGCTCGCCCCCTGCCGCCGCGCCCAAGCCGAACATCTCTCGCGCGAACCATCGGCACAGATGGAGCTCGATCTCGGTGGCCGCCGGCGACAGCAACCATCCACCGGCGTTCATGTTGAGGCCGGAGGCCACCAGGTCCGCCGCCGACCCGGGCACCGTGCCCGAGCCCGACACGTAGGCCAGGAAACCGGGGTGGCCCGGGTACATCGACCAATCCACGGCGATCTCGCGCAGGTAGGCAAGCAGAGCATCGTCGGCCATGGGAGCGTCGGGAACCGGGATCGCGACGGCCTTGCGCACCTGCTCCGCGGTGAGGCGCCGCGCCACCGGCCGCTCCCGCATGCCGGCGATCACTTCGTGCCAGATGTCGGCGGCGCCATCCACGAACCCTCGAGCCCGCTCCGCGTCCCAGTCCAGATCGCGGACCGGTTCGGGTCGATCGATCATCCGTCCTCCTCGGTGAGTGGGCGCTGTCAGCCGCGGACCTCGTCCACGCCCGCGCCCTTGATGGCGGCGAGGCGGAACCATTCGTTCGCCATCTCGCGGCGGAACACGTCGGCGCCGACGGCCGCAACGATGCCCTCGATCTGACTCTGGTGCTCGGAGATCGCGCGGAACTTGCGGTCGAGCGCGTCCTCGTCCAGCGCAAGGTCGATCGACAGATCACCCGGATCGGTGACCGGCGGGGTGCCGGGTCGGAAGATCTCGAGCGGTTCGAAGATGGGCGCGAACTCCTCGACGTAGGCCGGCGTCATGGTTGCGTAATGCAGACGGGCACCCTGCGGCGCCACCTGGTGGAAGGCATCGGTCGCCCATCTCGACACCGAGATGTGCGCCTGGTGACCCGTCATCCCATCGGGGCCGAACGTCAGGACCGTGTCAGGCCGCACGTCGGCCATGATCGCGCGGACGGTCTCGCCACCCGTGTCGGGCAGCGGCGTGTCCATGTCGATATCCGGCAGGTCGAGCCAATGGTGCTCATCGACGCCCAGGTGACGGAAGCTGCGGGCCAGCTCGTGCTCGCGAACCGTCGCCAGCGTATCGGTGGGCCAACGATCCTCGTCCATGGAGCCGCCCTCGCCGCGGGTGGCGGTGATGCAGACCACGCGCGAACCTTGATCGACGGCGGCCGCCATCAATCCCGCCGACAGGTAGGTCTCGTCATCGGGGTGGGCCCAGATCCCCAGGATGGTGCCGAGCTGCAAGCGTGCCTTCCCGTCGATATCGGAGGGGGACGGTGCCCTCACGCGCCGGGTGCCTCGCCGGTCAGCAGGGAATGGAGCTTGGCCATCAGCTCGGGGGGGACCTGCTCGCCCGAGCACTTGGTGGACACCATCACCTTGAGGCTGCGCCGGAACTCCGCTCGGTCCATGCACGGCGGGCAATCGATGAGGTGCTCCTGGATCGTGACGTGGACGGCGGAGTCGAGCTCGCCGTCGAGGTAGGCCTCGATCTCACGAAGCGTCTCGACGCACTTGGGCTTGGTGGGCATGTCAGTCATCGACCAGTCCTCGATCTCGCGCTGTGTCCCACAACGCCTTCTCCAGCGCTTTCCTTCCCCGGTGCAGGCGGGACATGACGGTGCCGATCGGTGTTTCCATGATCTCCGCGATCTCCTTGTAGCTGAACCCCTCGACATCGGCCAGGAGGACCGGGATGCGGAAGTTCTCGGGAAGGGACTCCAGCGCTCGCTTGACGTCCTCGTCGGGCATCTGGTCCAGGACCTCGTTCTCGGCCGAGGTCTCGACGCTGCGCCCTCCCAGCTTGTCGTAGAGGTACCACTCGTCGATGTCATCGGGACCGTCGACGGTTTGTGGCTCGCGCTGCTTCTTGCGGTACGTGTTGATGAAGCTGTTGGTGAGGATCCGATAGAGCCACGCCTTCAGGTTGGTGCCCTCCTTGAAACCGGCGAATCCCCGGTAAGCGCGCAGGTAGGTCTCCTGCACCAGATCCTCGGCGTCGCTGGGATTGCGCGTCATGCGCAGGGCCGCGCCGTACAGGCTGGACAGCAACGGCACCACGTCGCGCTCGAAGCGCTCGCGCAGCGCGGGGTCGTCGGTGGCAGCCGTCTGGGACATGGGGCGGTCAGTATCGCGCATCCAGACAAGCGCCGACCCTGCCGATGATGTGTGACAGATCCGTTGCGACTGAGCGCCGGATCAGGAGACCTGCCTGCCAAATGCGGCAGGCGTGGGAAGATTGGTGCACGATGCCCGACAACAACTCGAACGATCGCAACCCATTCAGCCGCAAGTCCAGCTCGGACGGAGGGGGCGGCTCCGGCACGCCCAAGCCCCGATTCGCCCCCTGGCTGATCGTGCCGATCCTGCTGGTGGCGCTCCTGCTGTTCAACTCCGTGCTCTCACGAACCAACACGACCCGGATCCCGTTCAGCCAGTTCACCCAGGCGGTCGCCGACGGGACCATCGTGTCGGATGCGGAGAACCCCGTGAAGATCTCCGATTCGCAGATCAGCGGCAGGATCGAGATCGACGGCCAGGAGAAGGACTTCACCACGCCGCTGTCCACGAACTTCACAGTGACGCCGGAGTTCACGACGACGCTCGACGAAGCGGAGATCGCCTACGCGTTCGAGCAGCCCAGCGTGTTCCTGTCGCTGTTGCTCAACCTGCTTCCCTTCGTGCTCATCATGCTGCTCGTGTACTGGTTCGTGTTCCGGCGGATGGGCTCGGGCGCGACCGGCGCACTCAACATGGGCAAGAACAAGGTCAAGATCTACGACCGCAAGGAGCTGAAGACCACCTTCGCCGACGTCGCGGGCGTGGATGAGGCCAAGGAAGAGCTCCGTGAGATCGTCGAGTTCCTGTCCAACCCCAAGAAGTATCAGCGGCTGGGCGGACGCATCCCCAAGGGTGTGCTGCTGCTCGGGCCTCCCGGCTGCGGCAAGACGCTGCTCGCACGCGCCGTCGCGGGTGAAGCCAACGTGCCGTTCTTCTTCATGAGCGGGTCGGAGTTCGTGGAGATGTTCGTGGGACTGGGGGCGGCGCGCGTTCGCGAGCTGTTCCAGCAGGCCAAGGAGAAGGCTCCGGCGCTGGTGTTCCTGGACGAGATCGACACGATCGGCAAGGGCCGGGCGGGCATGAGTGGCGCAGGTCTTGGCGCACACGACGAGCGCGAGCAGACGCTGAACCAGCTGCTGGTCGAGATGGACGGCTTCGACGCCTCCAAGGGCGTCATCATCATGGCCGCCACCAACCGGCCGGACGTGCTGGACCCCGCCCTGGTGCGTCCCGGCCGATTCGACCGTCAGGTCGTGGTGGACCGGCCAGACCTGAAGGGACGCGAAGAGATCCTGCGCGTGCACGCACGCGGCGTGGCGCTCTCGCCCAACGTGGAGCTGCGAACGATCGCTGCACGCACCCCCGGCTTCACGGGCGCGGACCTGGAGAACGTGGTCAACGAGGCAGCGTTGCTCGCCGCGCGCCGTGAGAAGAACTCCGTCACCATGGATGAGCTGGAAGAGGCGATCGACCGCTCATCCATGGGCCTGGAACGCCGTTCGCGCGTCATGAGCCCCAAGGAGCGGGTGCGGGTCGCGTCCCACGAGATGGGTCACGCGCTGGTGGCGCACTACTCCGAGAACCTCGACCCCGTGCACCGCATCACGATCATCCCGCGCGGCACCGCCGCGCTGGGCCTCACCATGACGCGTCCACTCGAGGACCGTTTCATGGCCACCGAGCCCGAGCTCAAAGACACGTTGGCCTACGCCATGGGCGGCCGGGTCGCCGAGGAGCTCGTGTACGGCGAGATCTCCACCGGGGCCCAGAACGACCTCGAGAAAGCGACACAGATCGCTCGCGCCATGGTCACCGAGTACGGCATGAGCGAGAAGGTCGGCCCGCTCTCGCTCGGGCACGAGGACCCCAACGCGATCTTCGCCAGCGGTCCGCGCATCTCGAGCGGCACCGCCGAGAAGATCGATGACGAGGTCAACCGGCTGCTCGCGGAGGCGCACGACCAGGCCGAGCGCCTCCTCGTCGAGCACCGTGACGAGCTCGACCAGCTCGGCGCGCTCCTCCTCGTGGTCGAGACGATCGACGGGGACGACCTGGAGGCATACACCGCGGGTACCAAGGCGATCCCCGACCCCGAGGTCCTTCGGCGCGAGGGAGAGCAGCGGGAGGCGGACGACGCCGCGGCAGCAGCGGTCGCCGATAAGGAGAAGGCCCGCGATCGTGGTCTGCTGGGTGGTCGCAAGGTGGAGCTTCCCCCGGCCCCGCCGATGCCCACGGTCGACTAGCCAGGGCTCCCCTGTCGCCTCGGCGGCCTGGGCTCCAGCACCAGGTCCCACCGATCGCGGAAGCGTTCGAGGAACCGGGAGTAGTTGCGTCTCGAGAGCCTGGCTCGCTCGTCGAGATCGGTCTCGAACCACATGCGATGGTCGTGCTTGGCGACCGGCGTCTCCACCACCACCGTGCGAAGTCCCGAGTCCTTCACGCGGAACGAGTACTCGATGTCGGCGGTCCGGTACCAGCGGAACGTCTCGTCGAACAGCCCCACGCCGGTGAGCACCTCGCGCCGCATCGCCATGCAGTAGCCCTCGACGGCATCACAGTCGCCCGGACCGGGAGCGTCCTCGAACTCCTGCAGGTCGTGGGTCACGATGCCGAACGGCCCGGCGATCCCCACGCCGGGGTCGGCGAGCGCAGCCGCCAACGGTGTGAGGGCATCCCCGGTTGCCTCGATCGAACCGTCCATGACCAGCACGAGCGCACCGGTCGAGCGACGCAGGCCGGCATTGCACGCACGCGCCCAGCCCGTGTCCGACTCGAGCCCGACGACCTCGACGTCATCACCGAACGTTCCAGGGTGGGACGCGGTCAGATCGGCGACCACGTAGCGCACATCGTGATCGCCCTGGTGTGCACGGAACGAGGTCACGGCTCGGGCGATGTCGTCGGGCCATCCCTCGCAGACCCAATGGATGGACGCGTCGGACGTGGGTGCGTCGTCCAGCCTCGACACGACGTCGCGAGCCCGGCAGGGTCGAGGCGGCGGGGGCCGGGGCCGGTTCCACACGCCACCCGGTGGGCTCGTCCACCACGGTCCACCCGGCCTCGCCGATCCGCGCTCGGATCGCATCGGCTGCAGCGAAATCCTTCGCCTGCCGCGCCTGCGCACGCTGCTCCGCGAGCGCTCGGATCTCGGGAGGAACCGGGATCTCGATCGCGGCGCCTTCGTCCCCGCGCTTACCCGCTGGCGGCGTTGGTGGCCGTCCGCAGCCGGCCCGCCATCTGCTGCAGGGTCTTCACCGCGATCGAGGAGTGTTCCTGCATCAATCCCCGGAACACCCACTCGGTGAGCCCCAGGAGCTTCACGTCGGTGGCGGCGGTCACGGTGGCGGTGCGGGGGCCCCCGTCGAGCAATGCGATCTCACCGAAGAAGTCGCCGGGAGTCAGCGTGGTCTTCTCCTTGCCTCCGATGGTGACGCCTGCCTCGCCTTCGACGATGACGAACAGCCCGACCCCCGGCTCGCCCTCCCGCGCGATCACGGTGCCCGCCGGGTGGTCGATGTCCTTCACGACCCGGGCGATCGTCTGCAGATCCTTCTTCGAGCACTCGGAGAACAGCGGCACCTTGGCCAACTGACCGACGATGTCCCTGGCCACCACGTCCCCCTTCGATCGATGCTGCGGAAGGTCATCCTAAGGGGTATTCGTCCGCGAAGTCCCAGACACGCAGGACCCCGGGGGCGAGGTGGATCGCGGCATGGCCGGACGGTGCACCGACGTAGTCGGCACCTCGTTCGCCGATGTACCGGCTCGCGATCCGGACCGCGGTCTCGTGGACGTCTTCGTCGGCGAAGACAGCCTTGCCCCGCACCTCGACCGCTCGCAGCGGCGGTACCGATTCCGCAACGACGATGCTCGCTCGTGGGTCGCGGCGCAGGTTGCGGGCCTTCACGTCATCGTCCGCGATCCAGACGTTGAATCCGCCGTCCCGCCACTCATGCCACACGGGAGCGAGCAGCACCGAACCGTCACTCCGAAGCGTCGCCAACACGGCCACGAGGGGTTCTTCGAGGAAGCCGTCGAGATCCTCGACATCGAGGTCGGTTCGCATGTGTTCAGGGTAGCGGGACCTGAACGGACCCTATCCCTCGGTGGCTGCGCCCTTCGCTCGGTCGACGCTCTCAGCATCGACTTCCTCATCGTCGACGTTGGCGGCATCGGACAGCGCCTCGTCGACCTTCGGCTTCCAGGTCACGTCGAAGACGGTGACGATCCCCGACGAACCGGCGGGCAGGACCTGCTCGACATCCTTCTTGATCTCGTGCTCGCGATGGTGGGAGAGCAGGCCGCCGAGGCCGGCCCCAGCCGCGCCGCCGACGACGGTGGCCGCGATCAGCCCGGGTGGGAAGATCAGGCCAACCACGAAGCCCGTCGCCGCCCCCACGATGGAGCCGCCCGCCACCTCGTGGGCGTTCTCGTCGACCTTGATCTTGCCGTCTTCGTCGCGGCTGACCAGCACAGCCTCATCAACGAAGATCGCGCCAGCATGCACGAGCTCCTTCAGGGCATCGAAATCGCTCCGCGCACTGTCGGGATCGTTGTACGCAGCGATGTAGAGCACCTTGGGGTCGTCCTTCGCCATCGGTTCCTCCCCTCCCCGGGCCGGTAGTCATCGATGGTTCCATCGAGCTCCGGCAGGCCGTCGAGCCTACACCCACGTGCGGGATCGTGCTTCCGAGCCGGCGGCCTGCCGGATAGGCGGTTGCCCCGGAGGAGACAGGTGAGGCCGGCGGAAGATCGCCGCCACACACCGGCCCTGACCTGAAGACGAGGAGCGGCAGCATGCCTGAACGGAACTCGGTTTAGGCGGGGCCGGGATTTGCGAGCTTCACGCGGTACAGCCCTGAGTGGGTTGTGATGTACAAGGTCCGTCCATCAGCCCCGCCGAACGCGCAGTTGGTGACGGGACCCAGCGGCGGGGTGATGGTGCCCCAGTGAGTCCCATCGGGAGCGAACACCTCCACGACACCGCCGTCGTAGGAGGCGACGAAGAGGTTGCCTGCCCCGTCGACTGCCATGCCGTCTGGGCCGGCGACGGTCACGAACTCCCGGGCCTCGGACAGAGAGCCGTCCGCGGCGACGTCGAAGACCCGGACCAGCCCGGCCGCGTAGTCTGTGACGTAGAGTTCGCTCTCGTCTGGCGACAGGGCGACGCCGTTCGGTGTCTCGGTGGTGTCCCCGCGTCGCTCGGCGGTGAGTTTTCCGTCGGAAGCGATCCGGAACACGCCGCGGAAATCGAGAGCGACGTCGACACCCCCGAAGGCCGGATCGGTGAAGTAGATGGTGCCGTCGGAGCGGACCGCGATGTCGTTGGGTTGGTTCAAACGGGCGCCGTCGAAGCGTTCGGCGATCGAGGTCACCGTGCCATCCTTCTCGGTGCGTGTCACCTGGCGCGAACCTGATTCGGCAGCGATCAGCCGTCCTTCCAGGTCCACGGCAAGGCCATTGGAGTAGTTGCTCGGCTTCCGGAACACTGTGATCTTGTCGCCGGCCCCGAGCCGGTAGATCGTGTTGGCGGAGACGTCGGAGAACATCAGCACGCCCTCGCGTCGCATCCATTGCGGCCCCTCCAGTTCGATGAACTTGAGGTCAGTTTCGACCAGTTCGACCTTGCCCTGGCCAGCGAGAGGATCGGTCGCCTGGCTTGCGGGCTCGGCGGGAGGGGCGGGGGACCCATCCCCCGAACTGCTGTCCTCGCAGGCGCTCAGCAACAGTGTCAGTACCATCGCCACGAGCATCTGCCGTCTCGAGGTGCCGGTCCCGGCTGCCCAACCCGGGGACACGTGGATCGGGGCGATCCCCTTCCGCATGGTTCCTCCTTCGCCGACCGGACCCGACTGGCTTCGCCTCTCACGCGGCGTCACTGCCCAGCGGTTCCTCGTCCCACCTTCTCCGCGTACTCCTTGGTGTGCTGTTCCCAGAGCCGGATCGACTCCTCGGAGAGATTCACCCTGCTCTGTTGGTCCGCGTACATCAGGGCCGCGTCCTGTGGATAGGCACGGGACACCCACTCGGCGAAGGGCTCCCATACCGCCGGCGAGAACTCCTCGCCGCTCCAGTACTGCGTCGCTCGGACGACCTCTCCGTCACGAACGACCAGATGGAAGTTGCCGCCGCTGAACGGACCCAGTCCGATCTCACCGGACCTGAGGAACTGGAAGTCGTACATGCAACGCACGCTCGTGCCGGTCTCGACGGTGCCGCCGACCTGACAGGAGTCGACGAACTGCTCGTAGCCCACGGCCTCCATGAAGGAGACCATCAGCCGGAACTCTTCCAGCGTTCCACGGGTGCCCTGGCCCCCCAGCGACTCGACCAGGCCCGTGATGTCGGCCTCGTCCGCTAGGAAGCCGATCGCGCGGCTCGCGTCGAAGTTGCCGTACGCCTCGACGAAACGATCGCCGGTCTCCTTCGCCGTGGCATCCACCGGTGTCTCATCCACCGGGCTCACCGTCGGGGTCACGTCGGCCGGGATGGTCTCGCGGTCTCCCAGACGTGTCGCGAGGACCAGCACGACCGCCGCCACACCGATCGCCGCGGCGAGGGCGAGCGCGCCCACCTTGCGTCGGGTCGCCGTCCGGCGTTGGAACCGCTGCTGTCGTTCGAGGGCGCCGGGATCAGGCCCCACCTTCTGGGTCGCCATGCGGAACACCTCCTGCAGATCAGGCATCCCGCGCTCCTTCCATCGCTCGGAGGGCTCGTCGGCCTTTCGTGGCCAGGGCCCTCACGGTGGAGGGACGGACACGCAGGATGCGTGCCGCCTGCTCAGACGGATAACCGAGCAGATCCACGAGCAGGAGGGCGGCTCGCTGCCGCGGTGTCAGCTCGAGCAGGAGCGCGCGCACATCCGCGCGCATCTCGGCTTCGACGAAGGCGTCGCGCTCCTCCGGGATCGGGGCCGCCTTCCGGACCGCCGTGGCGGCTCGCCGCCTGCGCATCCGGAACCCGTTCAGGGCGACACGGAACAGGTAGCCCGTTGGATCGTCGATCGCGTCGATCGCGTCCCAGCGCTCCCAGAGCTTCATGAACGCTTCCTGCATGAGCTCTTCCGCATCCTGGCGGTTTCCGGTCACGAAGTAGAGCGCCTTGAAGAGGCGAACGTGCTCCTCCTGGAAGAACGAGTCGAAGCGGGCCCGTCCC
Source organism: uncultured Actinomycetes bacterium (assembly GCA_963821935.1). Classification (GTDB taxonomy): domain Bacteria; phylum Actinomycetota; class UBA4738; order UBA4738; family HRBIN12; genus JAOUEA01. The sequence continues at coordinate 486,907 of CAWGFM010000004.1, forward strand.
TCGACGCGCTCGGAAGGGAGATCCACCACTTCACCCTCTGCCCGCATGCTCCATGGATGCATGAACGCCATTCCGCGCTTACGCATTGGATCAGGTTTCACCCGCGCACGCCCTGGGCCTCCACCGCCACGAAAGGCACGGGTAGGGTCGCGGGCCAAGTTTCCCCGCCACCGAGCGTTTGAGGGGTGGAGAGGTCGAGGGAGATTAGTGAACGCGGCTGAGGGCAGCGAAGTTCCCGTCGGTGGTAACACAGCCCGCAGTCACTGCAAACGCAGAAGAGAGGGTGCCGCCTCTCGACACCCTCTCCGACCTGCGTACTTTCTCGTCGCGGGGACAGGATTTGAACCTGTGACCTCTGGGTTATGAGCCCAGCGAGCTACCGGACTGCTCCACCCCGCACGACGATGCTAGCGAACCGCGACCCAACCGCCAAGCTCAGCCCAGCGAGATCGCGACCTCTTCGAGGTGGTCGAACGCCTCTTGCATGCCGCCTTCCATGCCCGAATCGATAACGAGGTCGCGGATCTCCTTACTGGGGTGGTCGACGAGCAGCGTGAGGGTCGTGCGCCCGGCCTCCTCGGAGAACGTGTACGTGCACACCACGTCCCCGTCCGTCTCGGGTGCGCCCTCGTAGACCTCGGTCGTGACGACACGCTCGTTCGGCACGATCTCTCGGTACTCACCGTGGAACGCCACCTCGAACCCCTCGTTCGCGACGAGCACGTACCGCCACGTGCCACCGACCCGCAGGTCGACCTCGGCGAGCGTGACCTCTCCGCGGTCGCCGCTCCACCAGCGCTTGATGAGCTCGGGCGTGGTCCAGGCCTTGTACACGAGGTGCTTGGGCGCGTCGAACTCCCGCGTGACCAGGATCTGCGTGTCCGTCGGGAGCATCACCACCGCCGTGCCGCTACTCGTCATCGCCACCGTCTCCTTCCTCGGTCTGCTTCAGTTCCTCCAACACGACGTCCATCCGATCGAAGCGCTCCTCCCACGAGCGCTCGTAGGCCTTCACCCAGTCGTGGATGGGCTTCAGCAGGCGTCCGTTGAGCCGGTAGATGCGCTGCCTGCCCTCATCGCGCACCGCCACGAGTCCCACCTCACGGAGCACCCGAAGGTGTTTGGACACCTGCGGCTGCGCCAGGTCCAGCCGTGCCACGAGATCGTTCACTGGCTGTTCCCCAACCGCGAGGGCATCCAGGATCTGGCGCCGTCGCGGTTCCGCCACCGCGTTGAATGCATCTGCCGTCGTCGCCGCCCGGGCCATGAGCCAATCATATACCTATATCGGAATATTTTGCCGGCGCAGGATCTCGACACGAGCGATATCGGCGGCGCCGTCGTACAACCCTGCTCTCACGAACCGACGGTAGACGGCGTCGTTCGCCAGCCGAACCCTTCGATGCCGTTTTCGTCCCAGAGCCGGTAGGTGAACCCAGGGTTGACCTGCGCCCACGACCGCATCTACTGCTTCGGAGCGGGACGGGGTCCGATCCACACCTGGTGCAACAGCAGGGGGATCATCGGCCGTAACGGGGCCTATTCGTAGTAGTCAGGAAGCTGCTGCACGGCCCAGCCGTTGCCGTCGGGGTCGCTGAAGAAGACGAATGAACCCCATGGGAACTCCTGGACCTCGCTGACGTCGACGCCACGGTCGGCGAGTTCGGCACGGGCAGCGTTGATGTCGTCCACGACCACCTGCAGGCCCTCGACGGAGCCGGGCGCCATCTGTGACAAGCCCTTCCCGATGCTGATCGAGCAGGCGGATCCCTTCGGCGTGAGCTGGACGAAGCGGATCTCATCGCTGACCGTCACGTCGTTGTCGAGCGTGAAACCGACCTTGTCGGAGTAGAACGCCTTCGCGCGATCGACGTCGGACACGGGCACGTTCACGAGTTCGAGCTTGAGATCGACCATGCCCGGAAGTCTAGCGAGAGCGCCGAAGGGCGAACGCCGTGTTCACGTTCGGGCGCACATCCGTTCGCCCAGGCGCCGGAACGCGGCCATGGCGTCGCCGTCGTCGCCGATCGCCCAGTCACACAGGAACCCGTCCGAATGCTCGAACCACAGCACGGCCTCCAGCGACGGCCAACCCTCGACGGCCGGCGCCGCGAGGTCGATCCAATCCGCCTTGCTCCATCCGGCGGCGGGATCGTCCCAGGTGCCCACCTCGGTGATCATCCAGGGCTTCGCATGTCCCCGCGCGAACACATCGACGGTCGAGAACAGCTCCTCGAACGTCGTCGCGTTGGCGCCGTGCCCGGAACCCGGGCACCAGTTGTAGCCGTCGACCGAGATCACGTCGACCATGTCATCGCCCGGATAGAACTCGTCCACGGACCCGTCCCGGTAGAACCGGTGGGTCAGGCACATCGACCATCGGATCCGGTCACTGACCTGGCCGCTCAGCCCTGCCTCGATCTTGGTGCGGACGTACCGGAACGCTGCCGCGAAGTCGGCACGGTTCACCCCCGCCTCGGCCTCTGGCTCGTGGAAGTAGATCAGCACCATGTCGCGACGCAGCGCTGCCTCAATCGATCCAGCCAGGGCGTCCAGCTGCTCGTCCGCCGCACCCGCGGCCACCTCAGCGAACGCGACTGGTGCCAGAGCGGCGTCCAGTGTCTTGAAGCTGACGACCGGTACCCGTCCGGCGGCCCAGGCAGCTTCCTCCCGTGGGCCGGGGAAGGGCTCGGTCTGGTGGAAGATGCGCTCGTACTGCAGCGGCACGCCCGATGCCTGCTCGAGCGCATCCGCATCGCCGGCGCACCCCAGCCCGCAGACGCGCGCGGGTTCGGATGTGCATCCGCCCAGGGTCGGCAGTGCGGCCGCCGACGCCAACCCCAGGCCGAAGCGGGCGCTCCGGCGCAGGAACCGGCGTCGATCGAGCGGTTGGCTCACCCTTCGTCGGACGAGGGCTCGAGCTCGAGGGACACCGAGTTCATGCAGTAGCGCTGGCCGGTAGGCCGCGGACCGTCGTCGAACAGATGTCCCAGGTGACCGCCGCATCGCGCACAGGTGACCTCGGTTCGACGCATGAACAGTGAGTTGTCCTGGTGCAGCTCGACGGCGTCGGACTCAACCGGCTCCCAGAAGCTCGGCCACCCGGTGCCGGAATCGAACTTCGTATCGGAGCTGAACAGTTCGGCTCCACACCCGGCGCATCGGTAGACCCCACCGTCCTTCGTCATGGCGTACTCGCCCGTGAACGGACGTTCGGTGCCCTTGTTGCGGAGCACCTCGAACTGCTCGGAGGTCAGGCGCTGGCGCCACTCCTCCTCGGTGCGCGGTAGCTGTTCGTCGCTGCGTTCCTGCTGGGCCCGTTCGGTCATGTCTCACTCCTCGTGGATCGGGGATCTCCACTCGTGCAGTCTGACGCCACACGCCTACGTTACGCCTGCCGCTACGATGCGCGTATGGCCCGGATGATCACCTCGCTCATCGGACACAAGCCCACGGTCGACTCACCAGGTGGAACGCTCACCATCACGAACCCTGCGCGGCTCGATCAGGTCGTTGCCGAGGTGTCGCTGGGTGGCGCCGACACCTTCCTCGATGCGTGCCGGGCCGCGCATGATGCCCAGCGATCCTGGGCCGCGACGCCTGCGCCGGTGCGCGGCCGGACGATCCAACAGTTCGGACGGCTCGTGGAGGAGAACTTCGAGTCGCTGAGCGCGCTGATCACGCGCGAGATCGGCAAGCCGATCTCGGAGTCGCGGGGCGAAGTGCAGGAGGTCCTCGACACCTGCAACTTCTTCCTGGGTGAGGGGCGCCGGCTCTACGGCCAGACCGTGCCCAGCGAGATGCCGGACAAGCAGCTGTTCACGTTCCGCACCCCGGTGGGGGTGGCGGCGATCGTCACCGCCGGGAACTTCCCGGTGGCGGTCCCCTCCTGGTACATCGTGCCGGCGCTCGTGTGCGGCAACGCCGTCGTGTGGAAGCCCGCCGAGTACACGCCAGCCACGGCCGAGGCGTTCACCCAGCTGCTGTTGCATGCGGGCGTGCCCGCCGGCGTATGCAACCTGGTGCTCGCCGACGGCGAGCAGACGTTCGCCGGCTTGGAACGGGCGCTCGACGAAGGTGTGGTGGACAAGATCGGGTTCACGGGTTCGAGCCAGGTGGGACGTCGCATCGGGGAGCTGGCCGGGCGGCATCTGCAGACGCCGTGCCTGGAGCTGGGCGGCAAGAACCCACTCGTCGTCATGTCCGACGCAGACCTGGACCTGGCGGTCGAGGGAGCGCTGTTCAGCGGATTCGGCACGGCCGGCCAGCGGTGCACGTCGCTGGGCACCGCCATCGTGCACGGGTCGATCCACGATGAGTTCGTCGCGCGGTTCGACGCCGCCACGCGCGCCGCCGCCATCGGCGACCCGACGCGCACGGTGCTCTACGGGCCGATGATCTCCCAGCGCTTCTGCGATCGCTTCGAGACGTGGCTCGACCTGATCGAACCGCATCACACGCTGCCTGGGGTCCACAGGGATCGGAACGGATCACCGCCGAGAATCCCCGCGAGGGATTCGTCGGTGATCCCGAGCAGGGCCTGTTCTTCCACCCCACGATCGTCGACGGCGTCACAGGCGACGACGCGATCGCTCGTACCGAAACCTTCGGGCCGATCGTGGGCGTCGCTTCGTTCGGTGACTTCGACGAAGCGATGGCGCTCGCGAACGGCCACGGGTACGGACTGTCGAGCAGCATATACACACGGGACCCACTCTCCGCGTTCCGGTTCCGCGAGCGCATCTCCGCCGGCATGGTCAGCGTGAACAACTCCACGAGCGGCGCCGAAGCACACCTGCCCTTCGGGGGCAACGGCGCCAGCGGCAACGGCTCACGCCAGTCGGGCGTGTGGGTGCTGGACCAGTTCACGAAGTGGCAGGCCATGAACTGGGACTACAGCGGTCGACTGCAGAAGGCGCAGATGGACGTGGCCGAGCTGGAGGCGTCCGAGTATCGGCTTTCCGACGACTGGCCCGGCCTCCTGGGCTGAGAGATCCTCGACCCACCCCCGGTGCCCGTTCAGCTCGCGGTTGTGAAAGCGTCCGGACGCCTCGCCTGCGTGTGCTCCCACTTCCGGATGAGCCCGTCCCCGGGTGCGCCGCCGTCCCCCACGCCGCGTCGGTCTCGATGAACCGGTTCAGGCGTCCGGCGGGTCCTGAAAGGCGCGCACCTCGATGCGACCACCCAGTACCCTCGACACCTTCGTCGCCCACACGACCGCGGCATCCTCGTCGGCGGCCTCGATCACCCAGAAACCGCCGACATACTCCGGCGCCTCAACGAACGGTCCGTCGATCACCACGGGCTCGCCCTTGGTGGCGTCAACGGTCTTGGCCGACGACGGCGGGTGCAGCCCCCCAGCGAAGCGAAACGCCCCGGACTGGTGTAGGTCGGCGTTCAGCTCCTCCACTGCGGCGAGCGCGGCCTCCAGTTCGGCCGGGTCCATCGACGCCATGGTCGGCTCATCGGCCGAGTCGTGGGGCACGGTCAAGAAGAACTGCGTCATTGGCTAGGGCGAAGGCGTCGCGGTGGAGGTGGCTGACGGGCTGGGGGAGGCCGCCGCGCCGCTCGGATCGTCACCGGCGGCGAGAGCGTTGGCCTGTTCCACCAACGCCTGCGCCTCTTCCAACTCGGACTGATAGGTCGCGAGATCGCCGGCAGTCAGGGCGGCTTGTGCCGCTTCGAAGTGACCGACCGCTTCCTCGAGCAGCTGCGCTACCGTCTGATCGGTCCCCGGCGGGCCGCCACCGTCCGGCCCGCCACCGTCGGGTTCGACGACCTGGCCTTCCACCGATTGCTCGAGTGCTTCGAGCAGCGTGGTGCCCACGCCCACGGCGTCACCGTTGGCCACGACCACACGCTTGAGCTCCGGCACCGCGGTGGTCTGGTCGGCGCGCACGTAGACAGGCTGCACGTACAGGAATGAATCGTTGATCGGGATCACCAAGAAGTCTCCGAACAACACGCTCGAGCCACCTTGGCTGAGGAGTGTCCGTTCCTGTGAGAACTGTGGGTTCTGGTTGATGCGCGAGAACACCACCGACGGACCGTCGACGTTGGCACCGTCCGGCAGCTGGAGTGCCTGGATCTGGCCGTATTCCGGTCCCGGATCGGAGTTGGCGGTCATCCACGCCACCATGTTCTGACGACCTTCGGGGACGAACGGCAGCACCAACTGGAACTGCTCGGTCGTCTGGTCGGGGGTCCTCATGAGCACGTAGTACGGGCGAAGGCGCACGGTGCCCGTTGCGCCGGCGGTGAGATCTCCGGTCGTGGTGTCCGAGGCGGTGGGGTCGGCGGCGACCTCCCAACGGTCCTGCTTCTGATAGAAGACCTGCGGGTTCGTGACGTGATAGTTGGCGAACTGCGTCGCCTGGACCTGGAACAGGTTCTCGGGGTAGCGGAAATGGCCCTGCAGGTCGTCGGGCGCCTCTTCGATCGGGGTGAAGAGGTCGGGGAAGGACGCGTCCCATACCTGGATGAACGGGTCGTCCATGTCCGCGTAGTAGGTCATGGTGCCGTTGTACGCGTCGACCTTCACCTTCACCGAGTTGCGCATGTAGTTCACCGATGACGACGCGAGCTGTCCACCGGTGGCATCGGCCAGGTTGAGCGACTGCGAGTACGGATACTGGTTGGACGAGGTGTAGGCGTCCCAGATCCACACCATGCGACCTTCCGAGATCGACAGGTAGGGGTCGGCATCGAACTCGAGGAAGGGCACGGGCTTGGGGACCCGCGACAGCAGATCTCGATAGATCATGATCCGGCTCGAGGACTCGATCTGTCCTGAGATGAGCAGGTTCACATCGCGGTAGCGCCATGCGAACAGCGCGCGTTGCAACGCGTTGCCCATGGGGATACCGCCGGTTCCTTCGTATGCGTATCCCTCTGGGGCCCCTTCGTAGTCCAGCTCCTGCGTCTTGGTCCCCGTGACCACGAACGCCGAGTCGCTCGGGTCGCCTTCACCGAAGTAGATCCGTGAACCCTCCTCGGAGAGCTCAGGTCCGGGCTCGGCCTGTACCGGGATGTCCTGCAGGGTGAGGTCCGGCGCACCTTCCAGGGTGGCGGTGTTGACGAGCGAGGAGACCGCGCCGTACCCATGCGTGAACACCAGGTGCTCGTTCTGCCAGGTCTTCGCATCGCTCTGGATACCGTCCTGGCTCACCTCACGCCCGGACACCATCAGCACCGTGCGTTCGCCGTCCAGGGTGTACCGGTCCACATCGACGTCGCGGAACTCGTAGTACGACCTGATCCGCTGCAGCGACTGGAAGTTCTCGCCCAGCACCGACGGTCGCCACAAGCGGATGTTGCCGATCGTGGTCTCGTTCTCGCGCAGATCCCTGGACGTCACCTGCGGCACGTACGGGCGCTCGGGCGGCACCTCGACGCTTTCATCGTTGATCGCGAATGCCTGCCTCGTGCCCGTGATGTTGTACTCGATGTACTGTTCCTCGCGCTGGAACTCCTGCGGCGCCACACGGAACCGCTGGACGAACGCGGGATAGGCGGTGCCGAGCAGCACCGAGACCACGGCCAGCAGCGCCAGAGCGATCACCGGCAAGCTCCACAGCCGGACCCGGATGTTCACCAGGAACAGCACGGCGCAGATCAGCGCAGCGATCATCAGGAAGTTCAGCGCCGGCAACTGCGCGTTGACGTCGGTGTAGGAGGCTCCCTGTACCACCCCCCGGTCGGAGCTGAGCAGGTCGAACCGGCCAAGGTAGTACCCCCATGCCTTCGCCAGCATGATGAGGCCGAGCAGCACCGACAGGTGGGCGCGCGCGGCGGGCGTCACCCGGTCCGACCAGCTGGGCGCCTGCGGCCTGATCCCTCCCCACACGAAATGTGCGATGGCGGTCAGCAACGTGACGCCGACGAGCGAGGAGAACAGCCATCCCTGCAGGAATCGGAACCACGGCAGCGAGAAGATGTAGAAGGCCGGATCGCGCCCGAACAACGGCTCGGGATTGCCGAACGTGACGCCGCTGGAGTTCCGCCACAGCAGGAACGTCTGCCATTGACGGGTGACGCCGATGCCCACCAGGATCGCCAGCACCGCGCTGGCCAACGGCAACAACCATCGCAGGTGCGGCTCGAATCCCTGACGGATGCGCTCGATCACCTCTTGGTCCGGGGTGAGGAATCGAGTGGTCGGCGCGATGCGCCGCACGATGAGCAGGTTCACGTACAAGAGCGCGAAGAACAGCAACGCGAAGACCGCACCCAACAGCACCTTCGTCCGGATCTCGGCCCAGAACACCGATGTGAAGCCGACCTCGCGGAACCACAACAGGTCCACGTAGAACTGCGACATCACCGTGAACAGAACGGCCAGGACGATGATCGCGCCGATGATGTAGGCGGGCCAACGCCGTTGGCGGGAAGGGATCCTGACGGTGGACATGGGTTGTGGACGGAGCCTAACGCATGGGGTTGCGTACGACGGATCGAGCCTCAGGCATCGGAGCCATCCTCGGAGTGCCGCGAGGGCGTCATCGAACGTCGCCACCGCGACCAGCTCCATGTCACCTGTCTCGACCCCGTCCAGCTCGGCCATGTTGTCGGGTGGGCACCAGGAACACGGTGGCCCCCGCGCGTTCGGCCGCCACCACCTTGTCGGTGATGCCGCCGATGGGCGACACCGTGCCGTCCGGAGCGATGACGCCGGTGCCGGCGATCGTCCGCCCCTCGGTGATGTCACCCGGCGTGAGGATGTCGTACAGACCCAACGCGAACATCAGACCGGCCGATGGCCCGCCCACACCGCCGCTCGAGATCTCCACCGGGAACGGGAACGCCTGCACGATCGAGATGCCCAGCAGCGGCTCGCGGTTCGACGTTCGAAGCACGGTGCCCGGGTGACCTCCACGTCGTGGGTCTCGCCCGCTGCGCGAACCTCGAACGTGATCGCTTCGTCCACCGGCACCGCGTCGATCGCTCGATCCGCCTGCCGAGCTCGTCGAGACCTGCGAGCCCTCGACCGCCAGGATCAGGTCGCCCGAGAACAACCGGTTGAAGGCTGGGCATTCCGGCGCGGTGCCTTGGATGAGCGCGCCGTCCCCGTGTTCCTTCGGGTAGCCGGCCAGCTCACCGAGGACGACCATCGTGGCGGCGATCTTGCTCTGGTCCATCTCGGAGCGCGACCGCTGTTGCTCGAACTCGGGATCGACATCGTCAGGGTAGATGACGTCTTCACTCACGACCCGCACGGCGGGATCCAGCCAGGCGCGCAACGCTTGCAGGGCGGTCACCGGAGCGAAGCTGACCGTGGTCATGATCAGCTTGCCCGACGAGTCGTACCGAGGCTCATCGCCCACGTCGATCAGCGGCTGCACCTCGCGAGCAGGCCCGGGACCCTCTGCGTAGTAGGGCAATCGCACGTACGCGGCACCGAACGCGATCACGAACAGCGCGGCGAGCGCCAGGATGCGGACGGGGTTCTTCATCGGCCCTCGATACTACGTTCGGCCGAAGCCAAGCCGGTGACCTCGGGGTAGGCTCGACGGGCCAGGCCGGGAGGAACGAGTCCAGGAGGCACCGTGGGTTTCGTCATCGTGTTGGCGATCGCCGTCGCCGTCGGTCTCCTCGTCTACCGGATCACCGACCCCGGTGATGTGGCGATGGACACCGCGCCGCCCGAGCCGGACGGGCTGGGGGAACCGGGGGCATCCGCACCGCAAGGACGTCGGGCAGTGGACGGGCGGTGGGGCCGGAGACCGAGCCGCACTGGCCCCCATCGGGATCCCGGGAGACGGTCCGGACATGATCCACGTCGCGCCCGAGACCGATATCCCGGTGGTGAGCGCTCGACGGTCATGGTCCTCACGCGTCAACGGTGGGCTGGGGTTGGTCGTGGCGATCGCCGTGGGGGCCGCCGCCATCGCCTTCATGCTCTATGCCGTCGGCACGCTGATCGCTCGCCTGGTGTCGGCCGGCGTGGATGCCGGCGCCGTCACGTCGTGAACGGTATCTGGGGCGTGATGTCGCGCAGCTCACGGACCAACAGCGCCGACAGCTGATCGTCGTCGCGCAACCTGCCCTCGAGGTTGATCTCGCCCGCCCACGTCTCCAGGGCGGCGCGGGTGGCGTGGTCCCACGAGCCGGTCGGCGCCGCCGGTTCGAGTCGGCCGAGCGCCGCCAGGCGAGCCTGCAGGTCCGCGACCAACTCCGGTGTCACGGGCAACAGAGGGTCGTTGCGCACCAGCATCACGTCGTCCCACACGCCGAACAGGCGCGCCAGTTCCGTAGGCGCCTGGGGGTGGTCGTCGACCCGAAGGTCGATGTATCGGTCGGTGCGGCCCTCGTAGCCGCCGCCTTCCCGCACCACCAGCAGCGCCGCGGACTGACGGCCACGGCGGTCCCCCCCAGCGGCGTCGCCGGCCAGCAGCGCGGAGAGCAACCGGTCGCACAGGTCACCGTCCGCCTCGTCGAACGCGGACGCCATCATCTGCGGCACCTCGGGGCCGACGAGGATGTTCCCCTGGACCGCGTAGGTCGTGCCGGAGATCCCTCCCGCCCAGTCCATGCACTTGGAGCCCGTGAACGTGGCGACCCCTCCGCGGGCATCCACGGCGCCGATCTGACGGTCCTCGGATCCCTCATCGGCGGCGAGCAGCGCCTCGATCGTGTCCTGGGCCGATCGTCCGTCGGCCATCGCATCCACCCCGTCGGGACCGAACGCCGCGTTCGCCCACGCTTGGGTGGCCACCGCTCCATGGCCCGCGCGAGCCGCTGGCACCACGGCACCCACGCACGGGAACTTCGAGGCGACGGCCACGCCCAGGTCGCCGTTGGCCGGATCCAACGCCACGATCGAGAACGTCATCGCCGCCGCACCAACTGGAAGGCGGAGCGGTAGTCCTCCAGGTGCTCGAGCATGCGCCCGGCGCCGATCGCGACCGTTTCCAGTGGGCGTTCCACCACGTGGACCGGCACCTCGCACTCCTGGGCCAGCAGCATGTCGAGCCCGCGGAGCAGGCTACCGCCGCCGGTGAGGAACATGCCGGTCTCCAGGACGTCGTGCGTGAGCTCGGGTGGGGCTTCGGCGAGGGTCAGGCGCGCAGCCTCCACGATGTCGCGGATGGGCTCACCCATGGCTTGGCGCACCTCGGCCTCGGTCACCTTGGCCTCCACCGTGTTGCCCGTGGAGAGTTGCCGGCCGGTGACCAGGGCGGCCTTCCCGTCGGGTGTGGGGAACGCCGAGCCGATGGCGATCTTGATCTCCTCCGCGGCCTTCTCACCGATCGCCACCCCGTACTCGTCGCGGACGTGCCGCTGCACCGCCGCATCGAGATCGAACCCCCCGACCGGCGCGGATCGGCCGCTCACGACTCCACCCATGGAAACCACGGCCATCTCCGAGCGGCCGCCGCCGATGTCGACCACGAGGTTGCCCATGGGCTCGTGGACCGGGAGCCCGGCGCCGATCGCCGCGGCGAGCGGCTCTTCCACCAGCGTTGCCTGCCGCACCCCGGCGAACCGGAGCGCCTCTTGGATCGCGCGCTTCTCCACCTCCGAGGCCATCGACGGCACCGCCACCAGCACCCGTGGCCGGGGGAACCGCGTGACGCCCACCTGGCGCATCACCACCTGGAGCATGCGTTGGGTGATGTCGAACTCCGTCATCGTGCCGCCGCGGAGCGGCCGCACGGCCACCACGCTGCCGCTGTCGCCGCCGATGAGCTGCCACGCGTCCTCGCCCATGGCCAGCACCTCGCCGTTGCCACCGTGGACCGCCACCACACAGGGCTGGTCGAACACGATGCCCTCCCCCTGCCGGTACACCAGGGTGTTGGCGCTGCCCATGTCGAGGGCGAGGTCACGTCCCACGGCAGGTCAGCTCCCCTGAACCCAGTGAGCGTCGCCACTCACGAGGCCTTCCTTCTTCCAGATGGGGACGTCCTGCTTGAGCCGTTCGATGACCTGGCGGCAGGCGTCGAACGCTTCAGCCCGGTGTGCCGCGCTGACCGCCACGACGACGCTCGTCTCACCCACCCGCAACGAACCGGTGCGATGCAGGACGGTGACGGCGCACAGCGGCCATGCGTCGGATGCGTCGGATGCGATCGCTTCCAACCGTTGGAGGGCGAGCTCGTCCCACGCCTCGTACTCGAGGCCCGTGACATCGCCGGCCGCCGAATGATCGCGCACGGTCCCGACGAAGACGCATGTGCCACCCGCGGCCGGGTCAACCACGGACGCCAGCGCCTCATCGACGGAGATCGGCTGCGCCTGGACGCGCGTGAGCACGCGGGTCTTCGGGGAGATGGAGGGCCTGTCGGACACGGCGCCCATCGTAACGAAGCACGGTCGTAGGATGGCTGGCATGAGCGGAACCCCGCCCGGCTTCGAGTTCCCCTTCGGCATGGACCCGGAATCGCTGCGCGATGCGCCGCTGTTCCGTGAGATGCAGCGGGTGATGTCCTCGTCGTCAGGACCGATCAACTGGGAGCTGGCCAGGCAGGTCGGGGTCGCCAGCGCCGTCGAAGCGGGCGAGGATCGCCCGCCCACGGACGACGATCGACACGGGTTCGAGGAGGCGGTGCGGGTCGCCGAGCTGCACGTCGAGCGCTTCACCGGTCTGGCGGCGCCGGGCGACGTCGCGCCCGTCCGCGTGATCCGGCGCTCCGAGTGGGTGAACGCGAACACGGAGAGCCTGCGAGCCCTGTTGGAGCCGGCGGCACAGCGCCTGTCAACCGAGATGATGCGTGTGCAACAGCCCGATCCCGGCACCACGGCTCCCCAGGGCATGGGCGGCCTCGGGAACATGCTTGCTCAGCTGTCCCCGCTGCTCATGGGTGCGCAGGTGGGGTCCGTGCTTGGGTTCCTGGCGCAGCAGGTGATGGGCCAGTTCGACGTGGCGGTGCCGCGGTCCGGCCCCGGAGAGGTCATGTTCGTGTTTCCCAACATCCAGCGGTTCGAGACCGATTGGTCGCTGGAGCGGACCGACTTCAGGACGTGGATCGCGATCCACGAGGTGACCCACCGGTTCGAGTTCGCGCAGCCGTGGGCCCGCGAGCGATTCGCCGAGCTGCTTGACGATTTCCTGTCGACCCTTCGGATCGACGTGGAGGGCATGCAGTCGCGGTTGGCCACGATGGACGGCGCCGACCCCGAGTCACTGCAGGGGCTGTTCGAAGGCGAACAGGGATTGTTCGGTGCCGAGCTGGATGACGAGCAGCGCATCAAGCTGGGGCGGATCCAATCGTTCATGGCGGCGGCGGAGGGCTATGGCGACCACGTCATGCATGCGTTGGGCGCGGAGATGCTGCCTTCGTACACCCGGATCGACGAGGCGATGCGGCGCTACCGGGAGGGGGAGGAAAGCGACCCCGTGTTCGAACGGCTGCTGGGCATCGACATGAAGCGCGCCCAGTACGTGGATGGACGCGCGTTCTGCGACACGGTGGTCTCGCTCACCGACGAGCCGACGCTCTCGCGCATGTGGGGATCGCCGGAGGCCATGCCGTCGCTGCCCGAGATCGGCGAACCGCGCCTGTGGCTCGCGCGCACGGTCTAACGGTATCCTCTCCGGTCGATGGAACCGGTCGGAGAACTCGTCGCTGCCGCGATCGTCGATGATCGCGTCTGGGAGGCGTACGGGAACCGAGCGAACGATGGCGTGTACCTGGTCGGGCAGCCCGGTCCCGCATTGCCCTTCGTGATCTTCCGCGCGTGGAAGGTGCCGGTCGGTTTCGTCAACGAGGAGGTCCGACTCATCGGGCCATCGGGCCGAACGATCTACCGGTGGGGACCGCAGGTGCGCAGGATGGCGGGCGCGATGGACCTGACGACGGAGCTGGACCGCGTCGACGACGCCGTCTTCGATGAGACGGGCACCTACGTCGCGTCATTCATCATCGACGGGCTGATCGTGGGTGAGATCGACTTCCCGGTCTTCGTGCAGACCTCGCCGACCTCATTGAGCAAGGAGACCGAAGAGGGGCTGAAGAAGTCCGACGTGATCTGGGTCGGGTCAGGTCGCGACGGGAAGGGCCGCACGGCTCCGGTGTGGTTCGCCTACAAGAACGGCAAGATCTACGTGGTGTCGCAGCGAGAGCCGGGCCCCGAGGAGCAGACCGTGCCGGGCGTGCCCGATGCCCATGAGCTCATGGTGATCACGCGGCGCAAGGGCCGTGACACGTCGCTGGAAGAGTTCTCCGCGGCGCAGCGAACCTTGGAAGGCCCCGAATGGGAAGAGGCCGCCAAGGTCCTGGTCGACAAGCGCAAGAGTCGTGGGGGGCCGCCGTCCGAGTCGATCCAACGCTGGCGCACCTCATGCGACATCGTGGAGCTGACGCCGAACCTGTCCGCCTAGGGCGACGCCCCGCTCGGAGCACCTCAGTGCCCTGTCCGGGAGACCGTGCGGCAGCTGCAGAACCACGGGCTCGTCACGACCGAGCGCGAGGGCCACGTCGTCGTCGTGACCCTGACGTCAACCGCCGACTCCGCCCCCTCGGGTCCGGCCGTGGTGGCTCACCTGATCGAGCCGCTGTTGATTCAGCCGTCATGTGGCAGGTTCATCGGGCGCCCCAGGGCCGCTGCCAGCGCACCCAGCTCCACCCCGAGCCTCTCCATCTCCTCGGGCAGCAATGCCTGCGGGCCATCGCACAGCGCCGTCTCCGGGTCGTGGTGCACATCGATCATCACCCCGTCGGCACCCGCGGCGACCGCTGCGCGGGCCATCGGCGCCACCAGCATCTTCTTGCCAACCGCATGCGATGGGTCGACGATGACCGGCAGGTGCGACTCGTGCTGGGCGACCGCCATGCCCGCCAGGTCCAGGGTGTTCCGCGTCGACGGTTCGAACGTGCGGATCCCCCGCTCGCACAGGATGATCTCGCTGTTGCCACGCTGCGCCACGTACTCGGCGGCCTGCAACCATTCGTCGATCGTCATGGCCAGCCCGCGCTTCAGCATGACCGGCTTGTTGGCCAACCCCACTTCCTTCAGCAACTCGAAGTTCTGCGCGTTGCGCGTGCCCACGCGGATGCAGTCGGCGACCTCGGCCACGTGCCCCACCTGCGACACGTCGACCACCTCGACGATGATCGGCAGGCCCGTCTCGCGACGGCACTCCATCAGGATCTCGAGACCACGTTCCCCCAAACCCTGGAACGAGTACGGCGACGTGCGGGGCTTGTAGACGTCACCCCGCAAGATCGTGGCGCCGGCCGCCTTCGCGGCCTTCGTCGCGATCATGGCCTGGTCTTCGGACTCCACCGCGCAGGGCCCCGCGATGATCGTGAACGAACCCCGGCCCACCGGCGTCTCGCCGACCCGCACCGTGGTGGCCTCCGGGTGCAGGTCCCGCGCCACCATCTTGTAGGGCTTGCCGACCTGGATCACGTGGTCGACGCCGGTCAGCTGCGCGAAGGGGATCGCCTGGAACCGCGAGGTGTCCCCCACCAGCCCGATCACCGTGTGCACGGTGCCGCGCGAGACGAACGCCTCTCCACCAGCGTTGCGCACCTTCTCGCAGACGAGCTCGATGTCCGAGTCCGTCGCGTCCTGCCTCATGACGACGACCATCTGTGCCTCCTCCGGCGTGCCGGAAGCGCTCGCCGGAACGAAGAAAGCCCCGGGTGCCGTCCCGGGGCCTGCGTGACCTGGCCATGATGGACGACGACGGCCCGCAGTGGCAAGCCGCTAGGATGCGCGCCATGCCCACGCCATCGACCTCGTTCACGGTGCTCGATCACCCGCTGGCCGGTGACCTGCTCACGCGCCTGCGAGACCGCACCACCGGCCCGGCGGAATATCGCTCGCTCACACGGCGGCTCGGGCTGCTGCTGGTCGCCGAGGCGACCCGCACGATCGCGACGTCACAGGTGCAGGTCGAGACCCCGCTCGAACGCTTCGAGGGCTCGCGGCTGGAGAAGGAGCTGGTCGCGATCCCCGTGCTCCGCGCCGGGCTCGGGCTGCTGGAGGCCGTCACCGAGCTCTACCCCGACGCCGTGGTGGGGTACCTGGGCATGGAACGCGACGAGCACACGCACGAGCCGCGCGACTACTACGCCAAGCTCCCCTCCATGCAGGATCGCCACGCACTGGTGGTGGATCCCATGCTGGCCACCGGCGGTAGCGGGAGCGCTGCGGTCACCTACGTGAAGCAGGCCGGCGCAACCGACATCTCGTTCGTATGCGTGGTGGCGGCGCCGGAAGGCCTCGCCCGCATGCAGTCCGATCACCCGGACGTGCCGGTCGTCGCCGCGGCGCTCGATCGCGAGCTGAACGACGACGCCTTCATCGTTCCGGGTCTGGGCGACTTCGGCGACCGCCTGTACGGCACCCCCTAGAGCGACCCGCCGCCCTCGTACGCCCGGCCCGCCGCGGCCGGCGGCCGCACCCTTCCCACGAAGCCCGCGATCGCTACGATCGTGACGATGTAGGGGATCATGCGGATGTACTGCTGCGGGGCCCAGGAGAACAGGAAGAAGTCGTCCAGCCGCAGCGGGATCGCCTGGGCGAACCCGAACAGGAACGCCGCCGCCATCAGACGCACGGGATTCCAGTTCGACAGGATGAGCGCCGCCAGTGCGATGAACCCCAGGCCCTGGGTCTGCCCCTCGCGCCAGAACTCGCTCACCTCGATCGACAGGAAGGCCCCGGCGAGCCCCGCGAGAGCACCCGACAGCAGCACCCCCTGGTAGCGGTACTCCGCCACCCGGACGCCGAGCGAGCGAGTGGCTTCGGGGTTCTCGCCGCACGAGCGCAAGCGCAGACCCCACCGCGTGCGATAGAGCGAGTACCAAACCGGGATCACCAGCAGGAAGGCAACCACCACCATCGGCGACAGCTGCTCGAAGGCGCGGCCCAGATCCAAGCGGTAACGAGGACAGCAGCGGGATGTCGATAGGATCGAGCTTCGGTTGAGCCGGGAGCCGACTGCGTCGCCTGCTCGAAGAACACCTGGGACAGGAAGCGGGCGAGGCCGATGGCCACCAGGTTGATGACCACGCCGGACACGATCTGGTCGACGCGGAACGTGATCGTGGCGATCGCGTGGATGCTCGCGAACAACGCACCCGCCACGAGCCCCACCAACAGGCCCATCAGCGGTCCCCAGGGCTGGCCCCACCCCAACTCGTTCGTGAAGATGACCGTGCCCCACGAGCCGGTCACCGTGCCGATGATCATCATGCCCTCGAGGCCGATGTTCACGATGCCCGAACGCTCGCTGTACAGGCCGCCCAGCCCGGTGAGGTAGATGATCGTGAAGTAGGTGAACGCGATCGCGATCGCGGCGCCGAGGTCGCCCAGATCCATCAGCCGTCACCTCCCACAAGCGCCCGCCCCCAACGAGACCGCCGCCCGGTGCGCGCTCGCCTGCCGGCTCGTCGATCGCCGCTTCACTGTCGTCCATCCGTTCGATGCTCGCCCTCGCGTGCCAGCTGCCGGCGAGCGACCCAGCGCCGGGCCACCTGGTAGACGATGACCACGGTCATGATGAAGATGCCCTGCAGGATGATCATGAACTCGCGCGGGATTTCGGTGTTGATCTGCAGGGCCGTCTCACCCCGGGACAGCACACCCCAGAAGATGGCCGCGAATACGATCCCGACGGGGTTGTTCTGGCCCAGGAACGCAACCGCGATGCCTGTGAACCCGAGCTGGGCCTCGTAGTTCTGCACCAGTGCCCCTTTGTCCACCAGCAGCTGCTGCATGCCGACCAACCCCGCGAGCGCGCCCGAGATGAGGAACAGCTTGAGCTGCACGGCGCCGATCGAGATGCCGCCCGCCCGCGCCGAACCGGGCGAGGTGCCCACCGCTCGCGCCTCATAGCCCAGCCGCGTGCGCTTGAACATGAACCACACGAGCCCGGCAGCCACGATCGCGATCGGCAGCAGCAGCGACAGGTCGGCCGAAGGGCCGACGCCGAAGACCGAGCCGATCTCGGGGATCAGCGCGTTGTCCAGGAACTTGTCCGAGCGAAGATCGGTGGCGAGCTGTTCCTCGGTGAACTTCAAGCGGCCCGTTCAGGGCCCACCCCAGGAAGCTGACCGCGATGCCGTTCAGCATGATCGTGGTCACGACCTCGTGCGCGCCGGTCTTGACCTTGAGCACGCCGGCGATCCCCGCGAAGAACATGCCGCCGAGCATCGCGAAGACCAGCACCGCGATGACCAGCGTTGGGCCGGGCAGGAAATCGAGCTTCAGCGCCGCCCAGGTGGCGGTCACCATGCCGATCAGGTACTGGCCCTCGACCCCGATGTTGAACAACCCTGCCTTGAAGCACACCGCCACGGCGAGCGCGGAGAAGATCAACGGCGTCGCGATCGTCAGGACCTGACCGAAGCTGGTGGCGATCTCGGAACGCGTACTCCAGGATGGCGCTGTAGACGTCGATCGGGCTCTCTCCGTACAGCACGATGATGACCGCGCCGATGATCAGGGACAGGATGAAGGCGGCCACCAAGGCGCCCGCTCTGGACGAGCAGGTTCTCGAGCCAGCGTGGTCTGGTGCGTGTCCGGACCGCCGGGATCCTGCGCCGCCTGGCACGCCATCTACGCCTCCACCTCGGCGACGTCACCGAGCATGCCTCGCCCACCTCTTCCGCCGCGGCGTCCGGCGAGAATTCGGCAGTGATGCGGCCCTCGTAGAGCGTGACGATGCGGTCGGACAACGCGTAGATCTCGTCGAGCTCGGCCGAGATCAGCAGCACCGCCCGGCCCTCGGCCTTCTGCTCCAGGATCTGCGCCAGACGAACTCGATCGCGCCCACGTCGAGACCCCGCGTCGGTTGCGCCGCCACCAAGAGCTTCGGGATCGGTCTCGAGCTCGCGGGCCAGGATCAGCTTCTGTTGGTTGCCGCCCGACAGGGTTCCGGCGGTCACGTCGATGCTTCGCGCCCGCACGTCGAAACGCTCGATGAGTCGGGCGGCAAGCTGCTTGATCTTCTTGATGAACAGGAAGCCGCCGGCGCCGCTGAACTCGTCATCGTCCTGACGCCCCAGGACCGCGTTCTCCCACAGCGTCATGTCCAGCACCAGACCCTGCTCGTGCCGGTCCTCGGGGACGAACGCGACCCCCGCGTTGCGGATGCTGCTCCGTGCTCCGGCCGACCAGATCCTGGCCGTCCACGGTGACCGTGCCGCCGTCCAGGGGCCGAAGGCCCATGATCGCGTCGGCCAGCTCGCGCTGGCCGTTGCCCTCGACACCGGCCACCCCCACGATCTCCCCCGCCCGAACCTCGAGGCTGAGACCTTGAGCCGGCCGCCGCGCAGGTCGTCCACGCGCAGGACCGTGGCGCCGACCGCCGCTGTCCGGCTTCTCCAGGCGGAACAGCACGGGGCGGCCGACCATCATCTCGGCAAGCCGTCGCCTTGTCCGTTTCCTGCGGCGTCGTCTCACCGACGACGACACCACGGCGCAGGACCGTGATGCGATCGGCGATCTCCAGGACTTCGTCGAGCTTGTGGCTGATGAACACGATCGACTTCCCGTCCGCCACCAGCCGGCGAAGGTTGTCGAACAGGTCCTGGGTCTCGGCGGGCGTCAGCACCGCCGTCGGCTCATCGAGGATGAGGATCTCCACGCCTCGATAGAGCGCCTTGAGGATCTCGACCCGTTGCTCCTCACCGACGGAAAGATCCTCGACCGTCGCACCGGGATCGATCGAGAACCCATAGGATTCGGCCAGCTCTCGCACCTTGGCCTCGGCCGCATCCGTGTTCAGGATCGGACCGTCCTCATCGCCCAGGATCACGTTCTCGGTCACGGTGAACGGATCCACCAGCACGAAATGCTGATGGACCATGCCGATCCCACTCGCGATGGCGTCGCGCGGCGAGGAGATCTTGCGCTCCTGTCCGCGGAGCTCGATCCGTCCCGCATCGGCCGGGTACATCCCGTACAGCACCCGCATCAGCGTCGACTTGCCGGCGCCGTTCTCTCCGATCAGCGCATGAACCTCGCCGGCTCGCAGCTCCAGGCTGACGTCGTCATTGGCGACGACACCCGGGAACCGCTTGGTGATGCCGTCCAGGACGACGAGAGGCGGGGCGCTCGCGCGCCCCGCCTCGTCGGCGTCGTTCGTCTTGGTGGCGACACTCCGCCGGAGATTACGCGTTCTCGGGCTCTTCGGGGACCACGATCTCCCCGCTGATGATCTGCTCCTTGAACGTGTCCATCTGCTCGACGATGTCGTCGGTGAGCTCCTCCTCGTTGGACGTCGGAGAAGTCCACGCCCTTCGACATCGAGACCGAACACCTGGAACCCACCCTTGAACGCATCGTCGGAGGTCTGCTCGATGGCGTCGTAGACGGCCGTGTCGACCCGCTTGAGCATCGACGTGAGGATCAACGGCTGCTCCTCGGGAGCGGCGGTGAGGTACTGGTCGGAGTCGACCCCGATGGCCAGCTTGTTGGCGTCGACGGCGGCACGGAAGAGTCCCGCGCCCGACAGACCCGCTGCGTGATAGACGATCTCCGCTCCATCGTCGTACATCTTGGCGGACAGGGCCTCGCCCTTGACGTCGTTCACGAAGGCCGTCGTGTCGTCACCGATGTACTCGACCAGGACGTCGATGTCCGGGTTCACCGCCTTGGCGCCGGCCGTGTAGCCGGCTTCGAACTTCTCGATGAGGCCGGTCCCTTCCTGCCCACCGAGGAACCCGATCGTGTCGCACTCGCATTTCGAGCGCGGCGGCGGCGCCCACCAGGTAGGAGCCTTCCTGCTCCTTGAACGTGAGGTCGGCGACGTTGGTCAGACCTTCAGCGTCGGGGAGGAAGGTGGCGAACCCATCGATGACGCCGAAGTTCACGTCCGGGTAGTCGGCCGCGATGGCGGCAACACCCTCGGAGAACGCGAACCCCACGCCGATCACGATGTCGTAGCCCTCTTCGGCGAGCGCTTCGATGTTGGCGTCACGGTTGGAGCCGGTGTTGTTGGCCTCGACGAAGTTCGACGTTCTCCTCACACACCTGGTCGTCGGCGATCGCCTGGTCCAGGCCGGCCTTCGCCGCGTCGTTGAACGACTTGTCACCCAGACCACCGACGTCGAGCGCGATCCCCACGCGGATCTCCGATGTGCATTCATCCGATCCGCCGGTCGCGCCGGTCTCTCCACCCGCGCCGTCCGTCGAGTCATCGCCACCGCAGGCCGAAGCCACGAGAGCGAGCGCCACGACGGGCAGAGCGAGCGTGCGAAGCCACTTCGGCATGCTGCTTCCCCTTCCGTATTCGATCGGCCGGCGTGAAGCCGGCCTGTCTCCCCGATCGGCCGTGGCCGACACGTGGAGGATTGTCCTCGGGCCTCCGCCAACCGTCAAACGGCGAGCCGCTTGGCGAGGGCTGCGCGTCGACCCCTTCGTGGGAGACTACGCACCCGAGGGAGCCCAGGGATGCCCGACGAACCCCGCAACACACCACAGGAGATCCGCGAAGCCATGGCCGGGTCGGCCTTCCACACCTGGATGGGCATGCGGGTGGTCGAGGTGGCCGATGGCCAGGTGGTGCTCGAGCTGCTGACCTCCGAGCACCACCGGAACCTGCAGGGGCTGATCCACGGGGGAGTCATCGCCACGCTGGCGGATACGGCCGCGGGGCTGGCGATGCGCTCGATGCTGGAACCGGGATGGCGTCACGTCACGATCGATCTGGCCCTGCAGTACCTGCGCGCCGCACGCGGCGGCACCCTGACGGCGCACGGCTCCGTGCTGCGCACGGCCCGTTCGATCGGCTTCGCGCAGGCCGAGGTCCTCGACGACAACGACGCGGTGGTGGCGCGGGCACAGGTGACGATCGCGCTCTCGGGCCGGGACTAGTACTCGACATCGATCGCCCGCATGGCCTCGGGTATCTGTGTCAGCACGCCCTGCAGACCCATCAACATGCCCATGTTGCCGTCGACCTTGATCTTGCCGGTCATGAACGCGGTGACCGGGGAGACCTCCGACCTGGCCAGCCCCACGGCGGTGTCGTAGCTCTGCGAGATCGTGGCATCCGGGCCGTCCACGTCGCCCACGCCCATGTCGATCGTCTGATCCACGATCCGGATCCAGTAGCGCGTCTCGCCCTGATCACCCTTGATCACCTGTTGGATCGTCGCCGTGTGACCCGCGGCTGCAGTGAGGAAGGCTTCGCTGGCGTTCAGGTGGGCCGTCAGCGCTTCGGCCCACTCGGGGGAAAGGAACTTCACGGCCACTTCTGGACTCCCTCGTGTGCGGTTCCGGTCGGTCGGTGCCGAGTATAGGCGGGCCTGTGGAGCTTCCTCGGGCTACCGTCCCTCGGCGACCTCCTCGGCGACCGCGAACCAATCGGGGTCGGTGAGATGTGAGGCGTCGGAGAGGAACCACGCCGATCGATCGTCGCCGCTGATCACCACGGTGTTGATGGAGGTGTTCTCCGGAAGGAAGAACATGTCCTGGTCGCGGATGCCCAAGATATGTGCGAAGTACGCGTTGATCACCCCACCGTGCGCGACCACGATGACGTCGCCGACCGGATGCGTGGCGATGATGTCCTCCACGGCGGCGACGCAGCGACGTTGGAACGCCTCAGCGGTTTCGCTGCCGGGCGCGAGATGCCAGGCAGGGTTCTGGTTCCGGAACAGCTCGATCGCCTCCGGATGCTCGCGGAAGATCTCCTCGAAGTCCTTCTCCTCCCACTCGCCGCCGAACCACTCGCACAGGTCATCGCGCTCGATCACCTCGATGCCGGCACGCTCGGCGTAGACCTGGGCGGTCTGTCGGGCGCGGGCCAGCGTCGAGGAGTAGAGCGCCGCGGGCTTCGGCAACAACGACAGCCGATGGGCCAGCAACCGGGATTGCTCGATCCCCACCTCGCCGAGCGGCGGGTCGTACTGCTCCCCTTGCGGCGTGGTGAGGCGGGCCGTGGAGTCGTAGTCGGGGCGACCATGCCGGATCAGGTACAGACGGCGTTCGCTCACGGGGCGGGTTCCGTCCGCAGATCGGGAGCCAGCGCACCGGTGCGACGCGCGTGCCGCTCGTGCCACTCAGTCGCGAACGACTCCACGTCCTCGCGGAGCCAGATGCGGCCGGAAGCGAGCGACGTGATGGGCTCGGGGAACGAGCCACGATCGATGTACGTGACCACCCGACGCTTGTCCCAGCCCACGATCTCGGCCGCCTCGGCGACCCCCGCGATCGCGGGGATCACCTCCACGGTGAGAGTGACGTCGTCCCCCACCGTCCGCCGCAGCTGCGTGTAGCACTCGCGTCGGCTGACGCCGGTGACCTCGATGAACGCCGACGAGTCGAGGATGCGCGCGTAGAAGCGACCTCCCGTCTCCCACATGCGAACCCGCACCGCATCGTCTGCCATCGACCCCAGGATACCGACCCCGTATGACGCCGTCCCCTCAGGGCTGGTCGGGTCCCAGGCGCTCGACTCGGGCGATCCGTGTCACCAGCCGCAGCAGGGGAGGATGTAGTGACATGCCGGGCACTTGTAGTGCGCGTGCTCGGGTTCCATGGGGTGTCCACACAGATCGCAGGGCAGACGCTTGGAGTCGGTGAGGACGAGGCAGCCTTCGTCGCGATCGACGGTGGCGTCCGGTTGCATCACGGCATCGTAACGGTGGGCACCGACTACTTCTCGGAAGGCGGCGGTCGATAGCGGCCGGCCCGGCGAAGTTCCGAACGCCAGCACTCCGTGTGCCAGTGGCGGCGACCCTCGACGTCACCGTGCGGCACCACCACGAGGTGCCAGATCCCCGCGCGGACCATGTGGTCGCAGCCGGGGCATCGGTACTCCTTCTGACCGCCGACATGCCGGACGTCGAACCCCGGTGCCTGTGCCCAGAGCGGCGCGTCGGCCCGAGCCGGAGGAGCCTCGGGTGCGTCGTAGAACTGAGGATCGCGACGGTTCTTGCGGGGCATGACGGGTCACGCCCCCCCATGCTCACGCATGAAGGCAGTCACGATGGGCGCAACCGAAGCGGCCGTCGCGGCCGGATCGCGTTTCGCGCCTCGGACCTCGAACGAATGACCGCCGCCCTCGATCGGGTGCAAGGCGGCCTTCGATCCCAACTTCGAGATGACCGGCTCCAGCACCTCCCCCGTCGCGAAGGGGTCCCGTGTGCCTTGCAGGAACAGCATCGGAACCCCGATCGAGTAGAGGTGCTCGTCCCGCACGCGATCGGGCTTGCCGGGCGCATGCAGTGGATAACCCAGGAACACCAAGCCGGCAGCGGGCATGCCTTCAGCAACCGCCATGGAGGCCATGCGACCGCCGAAGGACTTCCCGCTGGCCCACACCGGCTCGTCGGCACCGTCCGAACGCGTGCGCGCCGCTTCGAACGCCGCTCGCCATGCCGCGATCGCGACCGGGGCCCGGTCGGGTGCGCGCTTCTTCTCGCCCTCCATGTACGGGAAGTTGAAGCGCAGGGTGGCGACCCCTTCCTCGTTCATGGCCCTCGTGAAGCCCACCATGAAGGGATGCTCCATACCGGCGCCGGCGCCATGGGCGACCACGATCGTCGACCGGGCGCCGGCCGGCCGCGCGTACATGCCGGAGACCGGCCCCTTGTCGGGCACGTCGATCTGGATCCGTTCCTCGAGGTCGCTCATGCGTGCCATGATGCACGCCGTGACAGGAAGCTTCTACCTGGGGACGTCGGGGTTCAGCTTCGACGGGTGGAAACACGGGGTGTTCTACCCGGAGGGGCTGAAGAACCGCGAGATGCTCTCCTACTACTCGTCGCAGCTGAACTCGGTAGAGATCAACTACACGTTCCGCCGGTTCCCCACCGAGAAGGCACTGAGCGCCTGGCGTGAGCTCGCCTCCGATGGCTTCGTCTTCACGCTGAAGGCCAACCAACGGATCACGCACTCGAAGCGTCTGCACGACGTCGACGACGACGTTCGCCGATTCCTGGAGGCCGGCAAGGCGCTCGGCGACCGGTTCGGCTGCCTGCTGTTCCAGTGCCCGCCGAACCTGGTGTACGACCGGGCCCTGATCGAGGGATTCGTGGGCTACCTGCCTCCGCCGGGCCCGGGCACCCCGAGGTTCGCCATGGAGTTCCGCCACGCCTCGTGGTTCGAGGCGAAGGATCTGCTGAAGAGCCAAGGGGTCGCGTGGTGCGTCGCCGAGACCGACGACAAGGACCCCAAACCCGAAGATCTCTCGTGGGAGCCCGCCGGCTACCTGCGGCTCCGCAAGACCGAGTACGACGACGCGGAGCTGCAGACCTGGGCAGCACGGATCCGGCCAGCGCTCGAGGGTGGCGCCGATGTCTTCTGCTACTTCAAGCACGAGGACGAGGGTGCGTCCCCACAGATGGCGAAGCGTCTCGAGACGATGCTGCGGAGCTGACCCCGGCGCGATGGCGGAGGGTGTCAGCGCCGGCGTGCGCGGCGGCGGCCGATCTCGATCGTGGCGTAGATGACGATCACGATCACGACCAGTGCGATGAAGAGCCCCAGGACGAGTGGCACATCGTCGGGAAGCAACTGGAACGTCACGTATCCGATGATCACGCCCAGGATGGGACCGATCATGAGCGGACCGGTGTCGGGAGCCGGAGAGGACCGATCGTCATCCGGTTCGAGGGGTCCCGGCCGCGGCTCTTCGTCACTCATGCGGTGAGCTTAGTCCGCGCACCGAGCCCGGACCGAGGTTTCGATCTCGGCGATCTGGGCGGGATCAGTCACCTTGGCCCCCAAGGCGTCTCGCACGTAGAAGGCGTCGACGACCCGGTCCGTGTAGGTGGCCACCTTGGCCAGATGCACGTCGAGTCGCAGATCGGCGAGGGCACTGGTGATGTCGTACAGCAGACCGAGCCGGTCGGGAGCGCCGACCTCGATGACGGTGGAGAACTCCGATGCATCGTTGTCGACTCGAACCGTCACGGGTGAGGCGATCGCCGGAGGGTAGTGGCGGCGCTTCTCGACGACGCGATGGGCCAGCGAGGTGCGGCCCTCCACCGCCTTGCGCAACGTGCGGCGGAAGTCGCGCCACCGCGCTTCGTCGATCTCGCGTTCGAACACGCCTTCGACCTCGAACAGATCGACGGCGGCGCCGTCGTCGGTCGTGAAGACCTGGGCGGTCAGGATCGACAACCCCGCCAGCGCCAGCGACCCCGCGATCCACGACAGCAGTCCAGGCCGGTCCGCGGCCACGACCAGCAGCTCGTATGCACCGGGTCTGATGCCCTCGCCCGCCGCGGTCCGAACCTCCACGGCGCCCAGCTCCGGTGCGATCGTGGGCAGATGCCGGGCGGCTACGGCCGGTTCCACCGCCAGGAAGTAGGCGCGGGGCATGCGGAACACGAACCGTTCCACCACCGCATCCGGCTCGTCGGCCAACAGGTCGCGGAGACGGTCGATGCGATCGGTGAGGCGACCGGCGAGCTCGGCGCCCATGTCGCCGCGTTCGAACGCTCGCTGCACCCGTCCCACCAGCTCTCGGACCAAGGTCTGGCGCCACGAGGTCCAGGCGGCGGGGCCCGTCGCCAGCGCGTCCGCCTCAGCCAGCAATGACAGGGCGGCCAGTCGGCCCGGGGTGCCGACCGTGGCGGCGACATCCAGGATCAGGTTCTCGTCGGTGAGGTCACGGCGGGTGGCCGTGTCGGGCAGCAGCAGATGCTGCTCCACCAGGAAGGTGGCGAGATCACGGGAACCGGGTTCGACCCCCATGCGCGCGAGCGTCTCGGTCGCGATCGCCGTCCCGATCGGCACGTGGCTGCCCGCACCCGTCTTGCCGATGTCGTGCAACAGTGCGCCGAGCAACAGCCCGTCGATATCGTCAACCAACTTGACCATCTCGTGACGGGGCGGATCGTCCGTCTCGGCTGCGGTCACCATGCGGGCCATGCCCGACATCGCCGACGTGAGGTGCGCGTCGACGGTGAGCCGGTGGTAGGGGTCGCGCTGGGGCCGGCAGCGCACATCCGACCACGCCGGCACGAAACGGACCAGCAACCCGAGGCGATCGAGGGCCTCCAGCGCGTCGGCACCGGCATCGCCCGCCCGGAGCACGCGCAGGAAGCCATCACGCACCGTCACGGTCCACTCGACGGGATCGGGGACGGTCGCGCGTTCGATCGCGTCGAGCAGTGCGGCCCCGGGCCGTTCGCCGCGTTCGGCGGTGTCGGCCAGGGCGGCCAGCACGGCGGCCGGGTCCTGCAGCGGTTCGACCGGTGTCGGATCGTGATGCTCAGCGAGCAGCAGGTCGAACACCCGGGACGAGATCCATCGCACGGTCCGGGCGTGCTCGAACACCGCGCGCATCAGCCCGTCCTCTGCGATCAGCCTCGGTTCGTCCGTGAATCCCATGGCTCGGGCGATCGTGGGCTGCAGCTCCAGCGGCAACCGATCCGAGCGCTTGCCGGTCTCCAGCTGCAACGCGCTGCGGGCGCGGGTCAGGAACTCCTCCGCGTCGGCCAGCGCCTCCCGATCGTGTGATCGCACGATCGGCCTCAAGGTCTCGCGCTCCGCCCACGCGATCGTCAGCCATCGAACGGCCTGGATGTCTCGCAAACCCCCAGCCCCGGACTTCAGGTCCGGCTCCAGCAGGTGAGCCGACGAGCCCATCCGGTCGGCGCGCTCCTGGCCATCCGCCGCCAGGGCCATGGTGAATGCCGCGGGATCCTCGACCACGAACCGACGCACGCCCGCTGAGGCATCAGCGGCGATCGTCGCGTCGCCGGCGAGGAACCGCATCTCGAGCATGGCGGTGGACGCGTCGAGATGCTCGCCGGCGAGCGCGACGCATTCGGCCGGTGTCCGGATCGCGTGGCCCACCTCGAACCCGCCATCCCAGAGCGGGTAGAGCAACCGTTCGGCGATGCCGGCGACACCGGCCGGATCGGCTCCGTCATGCACGACCAGCAGGTCGAGATCGGAGCGAGGCAGCTGGTGGGAGCGGCCGTATCCACCCACCGCCGTCAGCGCCACGCCGTCGGCCGGTTCGAGCGCGTCGAACATCTCGACGAGCACTCCGTCGTAGATCGCCGCTCGTGCGGTCGCCGACCAGAGACCGTGGTGCCCGGACGAGTAGCCGCGGTCGAGCGCGTCCAGGTCGCGGCGGAGACGCTCGACGGCAGGGGTCTTCACGGTCGACTCACCCCACGCCCGGCGTCTCAGACAGCGTCCGGGCCCATCTCGCCCGTGCGGATGCGGATCACCTGCTCGGCCTCGGTGACCCACAGCTTCCCGTCACCGATCTTGCCAGTGCGTGCCGTCTTCACGATCGCGTCCACGACCTCCTGGGCCTCGCCGTCGGGGACGAGGACCTCGAGCTTGACCTTGGGGACGAAGTCGACCTGGTACTCGGCGCCTCGGTAAACCTCGGTGTGACCACGCTGTCGTCCGAAACCCTCCACACCGGTCGTGGTGAGCCCGTTCAGCCCGAGGTCACGCAGGACCTCCTTGATGTCGTCGACACGGTGGGGCTTCACGATGGCGGTGACGAGCTTCACTCGGTGGTCCTCCTGCAGCGATGGGCGCCTAGCCTAGCCCGCCGGCACGGCGTCGAGGCTCGGTTTCCTCTCTGGGATGGTGGTAGGTGGCCGGGCAGCCCCGTGCCATGATTCACGAAGCACACATCCGGTCACGAGAACTCGGAGGTCCCCCTGATGCGATCCCCCCGCTCGATCCTGTTCGCTGTGGTCCTCGCCTCGCTCCTCGCCGCGGCCTGTTCCTCGGATGGATCGGGCGGCGCCGAGGGTGGTGACGGCGGTGACGGTGGCGAGAACGCTCCGGCGCAGACCGGGGCCGGCAGCTACGTCGACGGCGTGTGCACCGCCCTCACCGACTGGCAGTCGGGTCTGGAGACGGATAACCAAGCACTGCAGTCGTCGCTGACCGAAGGCACCCCGACGCCGGACGAGACGAAGACCGCCTTGGTCGACTTCCTGTCGTCCACGGTCGACGGCACGAAGGCGATGGTGTCCGAGATCGAAGCACTGGGGGTTCCCGATGTGGAGGGCGGCGACCAGGTCGCGACCGCCCTGTCGTCGGCGCTGGGTGGCGTAGTGACCCTCTTCGAGTCGGCGCTGAGCGACGTCGAGGGGCTCTCCACGGACGACCCGGCCGCCATGGCGACAGCGTTGACGGAGCTCGGCACCGACATCAGCCAGGGCTCGGCGGGCATCGGGACGGCCCTGGGCGATCTGGACACGCCGGAGCTAGAAGAGGCCGCCAAGAGCAGCGAGGCCTGCAAGGCGATCAGCGGAGGCTGAGCGACCCGGTCCTCACGCAGCGGGTCCGGAGAACGTGAAGCTCTCGCGGATCACGTGCATCCCGACGGCTTCGTACAGATCGACGGCACCGGTCGGGTTGGTGGCGTCGACGGACAGCTCCACTTTCTCGAACCCGCGCGCGGCGAGGGCAGCGAACGCGTGATGCAACAGCGCCGTCGCGATCCCGTTGCCCCGTACCTGCCGCAGGACCCCGACCGAGGCGATGTAGCCGTTCTCGGTGAACTCCAACGCGACGACCTCGCCCACGACCCGTCCCTCGAGCTCGGCGAGGAAGGCGAGCGAAGGGGACCAATCATCGGCCTCGAACATCTCGGCGCTATAGGCCTCGAACGACTGCGGATGGTGGTCCCAATGATCCCGGAAGGCGGCCTCGGCGACCTCATACAGGACATGCTCGTCGTCACCCGTTCGGAAACCCCTGATGCTCACGCCGGCCGGAAGCGAGGCGGGCTCGTCGTCGGAGGAGATCGCGCGAGCCATGTCCCACGATGTCCGGACCTGCGTGAAGCCACGGCTCGTCAGCAGATCGTGACCGCGCTGATCCTGGGCAGGCACGCTCGCACGGACCTGGTCAGCGCCTCTGCCGCGATGGGCGGCGACCAACCAATCGAGCACGGCGGCGCCGAGCCCCCGCCCCCATGCTGAGGGACGAACGGTGCCATGCACGTGGGCCGGACCGGGTTCGCCCGCGTCGTACATGACCTGGCCGAACGCCTGAACACGATCCTCACTCACGATGACGGCGGTGTCGCGTTCGATGTCGACGTAGGGAAGACCCCATGACCACTGCAGGAACTCTGGGATGGGCTCGGGCTCGAGCCCGAATCTGCGCCAGTACTCGTCGTGCAGCTCGATGATGGAGCCAAGGTCGTCGGCACTCGCGGGCCTGGCGTGGGATCCCGGCGGGAGGTCCTCGATCACTCCCCGACGGCCTTCTTGCGAGCGGTCGCCTTCTTCGCGGTCGACTTCTTCGCTTTGCTGGAGGTCGCCTTCTTGGAGGAGGACTTCTTGCTGGTGGACTTCTTCGAGCTGCGAGCGGGAGCATCGTCTGCATCGGTCTGCTTCTTGGCGGCGGCGACGCTGGCTTTGAGGGCCTCCATGAGGTCGACCACCTTGGCCGTGGGCTCGGCCTCGACGACCTCGATCTCCTCACCGTTGATCTTGGCTTCGACGATGCGCTGGAGCGCCTCCCGATACTCGTCGGTGAACTCCTTGGGATCCCACTCGGCCGTGAGTCCCTCGATGAGCTGACGAGCCATCTCGAGCTCCTGGTCACGCACCTTCGTGCTGACGTCGACCCCGCCCAGGTCTGCCTCCCGGATCTCGTCGGGCCAGTACATGGTCTCGAGGACGAAGGCATCGCCGGAGAAGCGCAGCGCTGCGAGGTGTTCCTTGTCCCGGAAGCTGACCTTGGCGATGCCCACCTTGTTGTCGGTGGTCATGGCCTGCCTGAGCAGGGAGTAGGCCTTGGCGCCGGTCTCATCGGGAGCCAGGTAGTAGGACTTCTTGTACATCATGGGATCGATCTCTTCGAGATCGACGAACTGCACGATGTCGATGGCGCGGCTCGACTCGACCGGCACGGCGTCGAAGTCCTCATCGGTCAGGACCACGTAGCGATCCTTCTCGTATTCATAGCCTTTGACGATGTGCTCGTAGTCGACGATCTCACCGTCTTTCTCGCAGACGCGCTTCTGCCGGATACGTCCGTGGTCTTCGTCGTGCAGCTGGTTGAACCGGAGCGTCTTCTCTTCGGTCGCCGGATAGACGGCGACCGGGATCGTCACGAGGCCGAAGGAGATGGCCCCCTTCCACATGGCTCTGGGCATGTCGTACCCCCTGGGGACGGCGAACCGCGAAACGGTGGATGGATGCGGGTCGACATCCTATTACCGGTCACCGACGCGCGACGAGTTCAAGGTCAAGCTCGGAGGGCGTCATCGAGCGGATACGGCGCGAGCACTTCGGTTCCGGTGTCGGTCACGAGCATCTCGTCGCCCAGCTTGACGCCGTGGCCGGCGCCCTGTTCCCCCGCGTACAGCTCCACGACGAGCACCATCGACGGCTCGATCACCCGTTCGGCGTTGGATTGCTCGTCGGACGGGAAGCACACGCTGGGGTTCTCCTCTTCCAGGCCGACGCCGTGGATCATGCATTCGTACCGCTGTGCCAGGTAGCGCTCAGGCGGCAACGGGGCGGCGGCGGCGAGCTCGCCGCACGTGATGCCAGGGCGGACCAGGGACGTCATCTCGGCGAGCCAGTCCGCCGCCGCCCGATACGTGTCGCGCTGCGATGTGCTCGGTGCCTCACAGGCGAACGTGCGCGACACGCAGTAGAACGAACCACCGATGCCGACGGCGTCGGTATCGACGTAGACGAGGTCACCCGACGCGATCGGCCGCGCGGTGGCCTCGGCACGCCAGGGATTGGTGTTGGGACCCGAGCACACCGTGTTGGTGGCGAAGTACTCGATCCCTTGGCGCAGGCCCGTCGACGCCATCGCGGCGAACACCTCCCGCTCGGCCACGCCGGGTGCGATGGCCCGCTCGGCCGAGCCGAGCATGTCCATCACCACGGGCGCGGTGGCTCGGAACAACCGGATCTCCTCCGGGGTCTTGATCTCACGTGCCGACTGGGTCGCCGGAGCGGAATCGACGACGTCGACACCGGCCTCCATGAGGGCGAGGAACGCTGGCGTGCCCAACCGGTCGAGCCCGATCGGACCGCCCATGTAGCCTCGCTCTCGCATCGCGTCCACCGTCCGGGCAGCCCAGATCCGCGCCTGGCTCAGGGGGTCGTCGAAGAACTCCCACGCGTGCATCGGCCGCACGTCCAGCGCCACCTGCCTCGACCGGTGGATCGAGTTCGCATGTTCGAACAGGATCGGCATCCCTTCGGCCGGAACGACCGCGCACCGCACGAACGTGCTCATCACGTAGGGAGGCATGGCGGATGCGCCCGTCGCGTAACGGACGTTCGGCTCGTTGCACAGGAGCAGGATCTCGAGGTCTCGCGAACGCATCTGCGCCTGCAGACGCGCCAGCCGTTCGTCCCGCACCCGTGCCGTGTCGTATGCGAGGCTTCCGTCATCGTCGTTCATGTCGCGAGCACTCCGAGCACCCAGATTCCGATCATCGCCACGCCCATCCCGAATTGGATCAGGACCCCGATACCGATCCCCTTCATGGCCTCCACGGTCGAGCGCCATGCGACCGGCGGGCTGCGATGCCGCAGGAGCTCGGCGACGAAGATACCTGCGGGGCCGCCGATCAGGGCTCCCACGACGGGGATGACGAAGAACCCGATCACCGCGCCCACGGCGCCCGCGAACAGCACCCACCCGGGGACGCCGGCGTCCGACGCTCGCCTGCCACTGAGCCGGTAGGGGGCGACGGTCCCGACCGCCGCCAGCACACCCATCGCGACCACGACGGCCCATCCGATGCCCCCGACGTCCTGCGCGATCGCCCAGACGATGCCCGCGCCGAGGATGAGGAGCAGGCCCGGGAGCACGGGAACGATCACACCGACGAGGCCCACCACCATGGCGATCAGGGCCACGATC
This sequence comes from uncultured Actinomycetes bacterium, assembly GCA_963821935.1. Lineage (GTDB taxonomy): Bacteria > Actinomycetota > UBA4738 > UBA4738 > HRBIN12 > JAOUEA01. Next base: position 519,646 of record CAWGFM010000004.1, read on the forward strand.
TCGAGCTCGGTCATGGCGTGGATGATGACGGTTGGCCCTGTGCCGCGACTAGCATCCAGCCATGCCGGCCAAACGCACACGCGCGCGAACCGGGAAGGAGCCGTTCACGGTCGAGATGCCTCGCGCGATCGAGGCCGTGCGGGATGGCGACGCCTGGTGGTTCGAGGCGGACGGACGAGAGTTGCGCCTGTCCAACCTGACCAAGATCTTCTGGCCGGACGAGGGCTACACGAAAGGCGACCTGCTCGCCTACTACTTCAACGTGGCGCCGCTGATCGTGCCGCACCTGGCCGGGCGGCCACTCACGATGAAGCGCATGCCCGACGGCATCGACGGTCCTTCCTTCTACGAGAAGTCGGCCCCGTCGCACACGCCCGACTGGCTCGGGCGATGCGTCGTGCCGACCGAGGAATCGAAGAAGGGCGAGATCGACTACCTCACGATCGCCGACACCGCGGGTCTGCTCTACGTCGCCAACCTGGGGTGTATCGAGTTCCACCCGCTGCATTCGCGCTGCTCGGACGTCGCGCACCCCGACTACCTGTTCTTCGATCTGGATCCGTTCCCGCCGTACACCTACGAGGACGTGCTGACCGTGGCACGGCACATCAAGGTGCTCATGGATCAGCTCGGCCTGGCGTCGTTCCCCAAGACGAGCGGCGCGACCGGGCTGCAGATCTACATCCCGGTCGACCGAAGCGCCTACACGTACGAGCAGGTGCGAGCGTTCGTGGGTGCGGCGGGCTCGCTGGTCAAAGGAGCCGATCCCGACCGCGTCACGATGGCGTGGAAGATCGCCGACCGCACCGGGAAGATCTTCATCGACCACAACATGAACCGGTCGGGCGCCAACATCTCCGCGGCGTACTCGGTGCGCCCGGAACCTCGAGCGCCGGTCTCCACGCCGCTCACATGGGACGAGGTGGCGCAGGGAGGGTTCGAGCCGCAGGACTTCCGTATCGACAATGTCTGGGATCGATTCGCGCGCATGGGCGACCTGTTCGACGGCGTGCGGACCGAGGCCATGGATCTGACCGACGCCTTCGAAGCGCTCGGGATCCGGGTGGACGAGGAGGCGGGGACAAGCCCCGGCCCACTCCCTCGCACCGCCGCGAAGTCCACACACGCGAAGACCTCGGCCGAGATCGCGGCGGCATCCAAGGATCCGGCGCTCTTCGAGTACGTCCGCCGGCGCGACTTCTCCTCGGAAGGGACGACGGAGCCCGCCCCCGGCGATCGGGTGGACGATCGTGCGACCTCGGGCAACTCGTTCGTGATCCACAAGCATCGCGCGACGCGGCTGCACTACGACGTTCGTCTCGAACGCGACGGAGCACTCCCCTCGTGGGCGGTGCCGAAGGGACTGCCGCTGATCAACGGTGACAAGCGCCTGGCGGTCCGAACCGAGGACCACCCCCTGGAGTACGGATCGTTCGAAGGCACGATCCCCGAAGGCCACTACGGAGCCGGCGACGTCCGGATCTTCGACGACGGCTGGTACGAGCCGGTGGAATGGACCGACACGAAGGTTAGCTTCCGGCTGCACGGCCGGCGCTATCCGGGGCTCGAGTTCCACCTGGTCAAGACCAACCGTGACTGGCTGGCGCTGCTGGCCAGCGCCCAGGGCGCCTCGCTGATCCCTTCGCCCGGCCGTCTCGAGCCGATGCTGGCAGAAGGCGGCTGGGAGACGTTCGACGATCCAGGGTGGTGGTTCGAGCCCAAGCTGGACGGGATCCGGTGTCTCGCCGAGCTGTCCACGGGCGAGACCGTGCTGCGAACCCGTACGGGACGCGACGCCACCGCGTCCTACCCCGAGCTGCACATGGTGCACGAGATGGTCGACCAGGTGAACGCACTGGTGGACGGCGAGATCGTCGCGCTCGACGACGCCGGCCGGCCGTCGTTCGAGGCCCTCCAGGGGCGCATGAACCTGCGGGGCGAGCGCGCCATCGCCCGCGCCTCCAAGACCACACCCGTCTCGTTCGTCGCCTTCGATCTGCTCTGGCTGGACGGTCGTGATACGACCGGCCTCGCGCTCGAGGAGCGCCGCGAGCTCCTGGAGCTGGTGGTCGAACAGGATCACCGGTTGCAGGTCACCACCCATGTGGAGGGCGACGGCGTCGCGTTCACGAAGACCGCGAAGCGTCTCGGCCTGGAGGGCGTCATGGCCAAGCGCGCTGGTTCCATCTACCTCCCCGGCCGGCGCAGCCCCGACTGGCGCAAGATCAAGCTGATGAACACGCAGGCCTGCGTGATCGTGGGCTGGACCCCCGGCAAGGGCGGGCGTGAAGGTTCCTTCGGCGCGCTGCTCGTGGCTGCGATCGATGGGGATCGCGGCCTGCGCTGGGTCGGTCAGGTCGGCTCGGGTTTCACCGAGCGCATGCTTTCGGCGCTGATGGACGACCTCGCGCCGCTGGTTCGACCGACGCCCACGATCGAGGACCCGGAGCTGGCCGCGGTCAAGGGCGCCACCTTCGTGGAGCCCGAACTCGTGTGCGAGGTCCAGTACCTGGAGCTCACGTCGAGCTCGGGGAAGATGCGCGCGCCGTCGTTCCGGGGCATGCGCCCGGATGTGCTGCCCGACGAATGCCTCCTGGAGCCGCCGGCCGGTTCGAAGCGGGTGCTGGACACGTGACCAGGGCGGGGGGAACACCCCGCCCCAGAGCCAGCGGAGTCAGGCGCCGGGCGCCCGGTAGGGTGCGTGCTTGTCGATCGCCCGATCGACGTCCTCGGCCGACAGCAGCACGACCGTCTCGATGCTGCCGGCACCCGAGGCTCCGACCGCGGTCGCGACGGCCGCGGCGGTGATGTGATCGGGCATCTCGGCGATCGCATACATGTCGGTGTCGCCGAACGCGAAGTCGAACGACGCGATCGAGCCACCCATATCCGCCGCCATCTTCTCGACGAAGGTCCGCCGGTTGACCCCCCCTTCCTTCATCACGCCCTGCATGCCCTCCTTGCTGTAGGAAACCTTGAACATGAACCGAGCCATGGGCCCCACCCTCCTCACGGGTCCGATCCTTCGGGCAGACCCTCATCGTCCCCCCAAGCGCTCCGAGCGCGCAACCCCGGGGAAGGGTCAGAAGGGCTCGTACCCGGCTCGGACGAGCAGCGCTCGTGCGTCGCGCTCTTCGAACCCACGATCGAGCAGCTCGCGGTACAGACGCACCGTGGCCAGGGTCCGCCCGCAGGCCGGGCAGAACGCGAACTCATCGCCGAACGGCGTGTGACACCACGGACACTGTGTGACCTCGACACGGCGATCGGGCTCCAAGCCCGTATCGGCGAGGGCGTCCACGTAGCCCTTGCCGTAGTCCCACTGGATGTACTCCTCTTCGACGATCTCGAAGGGTGGCTCGTGCATGCGCGGCTCGCCCACCGACAGCATGTGCTCCAGGTTGTCACGCAGCAGATCCCACTCGTAGTAGTGGTTGGCGCCGCAGTCCTGGCAGGCGATGACCACCCCCTTGACGCTCTGGGGCGCGAACACGCTGCGCATGGCCGACAGGTCGTCCAGGTCCGCCTCGATGTTGCGGCGTTCCTCGATGGTGAGCTCGGTGGGTTCTTCGGGTTCCATGTGGTCCTCGTCGATGCGGGCCTAGATCTCGGGGCCCGGCGCGTCGGGCGCTGGGCCGGCGGCCGGCTCTTCATCTTCCTCGTCCACGAAGGTGAACGCCTTGAAAGCCTCCGCGTACTCGACGCCCGCTTCCTCACCGAGTACGCGGGCTCGTTCGCGCACCCATGGGGCGGCGGCCTCGCCTTCCTCGGAGACGTGCTGAGCGAGCGCGGCGATCTTCGTCTCGATGGTGTCGGTGATGTCGACGTAGGCGTCGGGCTCGTTGCCGCCGAGGTAGAGGTTGGGGATCTCGAACGGCTCCAGGCCCTCGTCCTCGAGCTCTTGGAACATCACGCGTGTGGGGGCATCCGGCATGACCGCGGTCAGCGCCAGCAGCCCGGCCTGCTTGTGATCCCAGTGGTTGATGTAGCCGGGACTGAACCAGAGGCGCGAGGGATCGGGGGCCACCAACACATCCGGGCGGAGGCGGCGGATCTCGCGCGTGACCTTCTTGCGGGTCCGCGGGTTGACCTCGAGCAGGCCATCGGGCTCCCCGAGGAACGTCACGCTCTTCACGCCGAGGACGTCGGCGGCAGCTCGCTGTTCGCGCTCACGGATGGGTGCCACGTCCTCACGACGGGCGCCGGGCTCATTCGACCCGGCCGACCCATCGGTACACACGATGTAGTGCACCTCGGCGCCGGCGGCTGCCCACTTCGCGGTGGTTCCACCGCACATGAACTCGGCGTCGTCAGGGTGGGCGACCAAGACGACCGCGCTGCCGAAGGTGCGTTCCTCCATCGCTGTCGAGCCTAGCCGGGGGCTCCCGCGTTCGCCCACCGAGGTGTGGTTCGATGCCGTCGTGGCCGACGACGATGCACGCATCCGCGACCTGGAGCGGGGGTTCCGCCGGGAAGGCCTCCCCAACCTCATCGTCGACTATTCGGTGGCCGAGGACGTGTTCACCACGGCGATCCCGTTCCTCACGTTGGTGTTCCTGGCCGAAGTCGTCAACGCCTTCGACGCGAACAGGGGATGGGAGAACCTGTTGTTGGGCGCGGCGGGCCTGGCGCTGTTGGTGATCGGGTTCGGGATCCTGAACGTCATGCGACGGCGCCCGTTCCTGTCGATCCCCTCGCGGGTCGGGGTGCCCGAGCTCGTGGCGTTCGTGGTGCTGCCCGCCCTGCTCCCGATCGTCTTCAGCAGGCAGTTCCTGTTCGGATTCAACACCGTGCTGGTGAACCTCGCGGTCCTGGCTCTGGTGTACCTCGTGATCGGCTTCGGCATCGCCTCGATCGTCCGGTGGACCGGCGCCCGGTTCTTCGTCCAGCTCGCGTCCGCATTCTCGGTGTTGATCCGTGCCGTTCCGCTCCTGTTGTTCTTCTCCTTGATCTCCTTCTTCACGACGGAGATCTGGCAGACGTTCGCGCTGTCGGGGACCTGGACCTTCTGGACGGCGATGGTGATGTTCCTGTCTCTCGGACTCCTGTTCCTGGTGGTTCGATTGCCGGGCGTGGTCCGGGAGATCCAAGGCGATTCCGCCGTGGGCGATCAGCCGCTCCGACCCAAGGAGCGACGCAATCTGGCATTGGTCGCCCTGATCAGCGAGTCCCTCCAGGTGCTGTTCGTTAGTGCTGCGGTGTGGCTCTTCTACGTGGTGCTGGGCGGCTTGCTCGTCACCGAACAGGTGCGGAGCTCGTGGCTCGGGCAGCCGGGCGACGTCCTGTGGTCGTTCACGATCGCGGGCGACCCCGTCCAGCTGACGGTGCCGTTGTTGCGCGTGGCGACCGCGGTGGCTGCGTTCGCCGGCCTCTACTACGCCGTGGCGATCCTGCTGGACCCGGCCTATCGCGATCAGTTCGTGGACACGCTCAGCGAAGAACTGCGTGAGACCTTCGGCCGGCGGGCGGAATACCTCGAACTCATCGAGCGCCGCGACGCCAGGCTCTCATCGGCATCCCGTGACGCGGCCGCAGGGTGACCACGGGTTGCAGCTCGACACGAGCCGACGGCTCCAGGGTGAAGCGCCAGCGACGCGCCAACGTGGCCAGGAGCAGGCCGGCCTCCATCCAGGCGAACCCTTCTCCGACGCACATGCGGGGGCCGCCGCCGAAGGGCATGTAGGCGTGTCGAGGGCGGTCCGCGTCCGGCAGGAGCCAGCGTTCGGGACGGAACGCGTTCGGCTCAGACCACCACCGCGGGTCGTGATGCAGGAGCCACGGCGAGACGACCGCCACCGACCCCTCCGGTAGCCGCACCCCTCCCAGGTCGTGGTCGGCAACCGCCTGACGCCCGATCGCCCACGCGGGCGGCCGAAGCCGCATGGATTCCGACAGGATCGCCGTGGTGAACGGCAAGCGCGGCAGGTCAGTGGCGGTGGGCCTCGTTCCGCGATCCAGCGTCTGGTCGAGCTCCGCGTGGAGCCGCTCTTCGGCCTCCGGATGCCCGGACAAGAGCCACCAGGTCCACGTGAGGGCATTCGACGTGGTCTCGTGGCCCGCGAGGAACAGGGTGATGGCCTCGTCGCGCACCTGCCGGTCGGTCATGCCTTCACCGTCCTCCTGGGCGGCGAGCAGCAGCGACAACACATCGTCGCCGGTGGCGCCGGTCCTCCTGCGGGATGCGATCAGCGAGTAGACGAGCCGGTCGAACACCGCGACCGACCGGTCGAACCGTCGCGTGGCCGGCAGCGGCAGGCGCTGCGTGATGGGGAACCACGGCGAGAACTGACGTCCGAACTGGGAGAGGATCTCCCGCAGCGCGCGTGCGACGGCATCGGCGTCGCGTCCACCGACATCGGCCGCGAACAGCGTCCGCGCCACGATATCGAGGGTGAGGGTGGCCATGAGCTGGTGCATGTCCAGCGCTGCATCGTCGACGAGCTCGTCGGCGACGCGCTCGGTCTGAGCGACCATCGCACCGCCGTAGGCATCGATCCGGTCGTGATGGAAGATCGGCTGGATCAGGCGTCGCTGCTGTCGATGGAGATCTCCCTCGCTGGTGAGCAGACCGTCCCCCAGGACGCGGCGGATGTTCTGGGCGGCCGGACTCTTGCGGAAATCCCGGTTGCCCGTGGCCATGACGTCCCACACCAGGTCCGGGTGGTTCACCACGAACGCCTCCACGCGGGGCAACGAAGCGTGCACGACATCGCCGAGGCGTGCAGCGTGTTCGAGCAGTGCGATCGGTTCCCGTCGAAGCGCGCGCAGCGCCGAGAGGCGCGAGAGCCCGAGCTCGGGAACGACGACCGCGTCCATCTCACGATGCTGGCACATCGTCCCGGACCGGAGCCGCGTACGGGTGGTGTTCTTTCCTCGACTCCGGGTATCCTTCGCAACGAGGGTTTCTGGCACCACAGTCACTGGAGCAGTTCCCTCCCGGCGCTCGCGCCGGAAGGCCGACGGACACGCATCATCGCACCAGGTCCGCAACGGCCGAGGAAGGAGGGGAACGCCCATGGCAACAGGAACCGTGAAGTGGTTCAGCCCTGAGAAGGGATTCGGGTTCATCACGCAGGCCGACGGTCCCGACGTGTTCGTGCATTTCAGCTCGATCGACGGCGAGGGGTACAAGAACCTCGACGAGGGTCAGAACGTCGAGTTCGAAGTCACGCAAGGGGACAAGGGGCCGCAGGCCACCAACGTTCGCGTGGTGTGAACCACGACCAACGTACGCGTGGTGTGAACCACGACCTCCGGTAGAGAGCAGAGCCGCCGCGCACCGGCGCGGCGGCTCTGTGCATGAAGGGACCGCGGGTGATTCAGCGAGTGATCGACGATGTGCTCGAGTTCTCCGTGGTGGGCAGCTTCACCAAGCTGGGCTACGAGTTCCGGCGACGCTCGTTCGAGTGGGAACCCCTCGGGGACCTTCGCATGGACGGGAAGGTCGCCATCATCACCGGCGGCAATTCGGGTCTCGGGCTGCTCACCGCCACACAGCTCGCGTCCCTGGGTGCTTCCATCCGGATCATCGTTCGCGATCGTGACAAGGGCGACCACGCTGCCGCCCAGATCGCCGATGCCGGTAACGGCGACGTGGACGTGTACGAAGCCGACCTGTCGTCGATGGCGTCGGTGCGATCGGTGGCGGCCCGGATCCGCGATCGCGAACCGCGACTCGACGTGCTGATCCACAACGCGGGCGGGTTGTTCGGCGAGCGGAAGGAATCGGTGGACGGGCATGAGCTGACGTTCGCGACCATGGTGCTGGGGCCGTTCCTGCTGACCCGGGAGTTGGTGTCGCTGCTCGAGGCCACGTCCGGAGCACGGGTGATCTGGGTCTCGAGCGGCGGCATGTACACGCAGCCGCTCAGCGTGGACACGCTCGAGATGAGCGCGCAGGACTATCGAGGCTCCGCCGCCTACGCGCGCGCGAAGCGTGCGCAGGTGGTGCTCAGCGAGGAGTGGGCCAAACGTCTTCGCGACGCCGGTGTCGCGGTGCACGCGATGCATCCGGGCTGGGCCGATACACCCGGGCTCGAGGTGGGCCTGCCCGTGTTCCGCAGCGTGCTGGGACCCCTGTTGCGAACGCCGGCCGAAGGGGCGGACACGATCGTCTGGCTCGCCGCCGCCGACGAGCCGGGCCGCACCACCGGCAAGTTCTGGCTGGATCGCGCACCCCGCTCGACCCACAAGCTCATCCGCTCGGGCGATACACCGGAGGAACGCCTCCGGCTCTGGGAGCTCTGCGAACGACTCACCGCGAGCTCGCCAGCGCCTGACTGATCACGTCTGCCTGCGCCCGCACGCTCGGGATCGACGGGCCGCCAGGCATGGTTCGTGCGGCGATGCTGCGGTCCGGATCGAGCATCGTCGCTCCATCCGGCACGCCGAACGCGGTCCATGCGTCCGCGTCCAGGTCGGCGAAGGTCCGATCGTCTGCCTCGAGTTGCTTCAGGAGCTCTCCGGTCCGGCGGTGCGCGTCACGGAAGGGCACGCCCGACCGCACGAGCGCCTCGGCCAGGTCGGTGGCATACAACCCCGGGTCGGCGCAGGCCACGCGCATCGCATCCGCGTCGAACCGGATAGTCGCGACGGCGCCGGTCAGGGAGGGCAACACCAGCTCGATCGTGTCGGCAGCATCGAACGCCGGCTCCTTATCCTCCTGCAGGTCGCGGTGGTAGCCGCCGGGGAGCCCCTGCAGCAGGGCGGTGATCGCCACGAAGTCCCCTGCCAATCGGGCCGCCTTGGCTCGCGCCAGCTCCACGGTGTCGGGGTTCCGCTTCTGGGGCATCATGCTCGACCCCGTCGAGTAGGACTCATGCAGGACGGCCCATCCCACTGCGGGATCGGTCCACCGAGCCAGGTCGGCGGACAGGCGCGAGCAATGGGTCGCGACGATCGCCATGTCCGCGATGAACTCCTGCACGAAGTCGCGATCGCCCACCGCGTCGATCGAGTTGGCGAACGCTCCTGCCATGCCGAGCCGCTCCGCCGTGGCCACCGGGTCGAGACCGAGGGTCGAGGTGGCGATGGCGCCCGCGCCGAGCGCCGAGACGGAGGTGCTCGTGGCCCAGGCAGCGGATCGCGTGAGGTCGCGGAGCACCGCCCAGGCGTACGCGAGGAGGTGGTGACCCAGCGACACTGGCTGCGCGAACCGGGCGTGGGTGGTGCCGGGCATCACCGTGGCCTCGTGCTCGCGGGCACGAGTCACCAGGGTTCGCGCGAGCTGGATGAGGCCCGTGTCGATCCGTTCGCTCGCTCCGAGCAGCCAGAGCCTGAGGTCGGTGACCACCAGATCGTTGCGGGAACGACCCGCGTGCAGCTTGGCGCCGAGGTCGCCCAGCCGCTCGGTCACGGCGCGCTCGATGAGGGAATGCACGTCCTCGTCCCCGGCGTCGGGTGCCGTGCGTCCCGCGGCGATCTCGGCCGCGACCTCGCGCAGGGCCTCGGTAAGCCGGCCGGCTTCCCCGGCATCCAGCAGCCCGGCGGCACGCAGCGCACCGACATGCGCGATCGAGGCATCCACGTCGTGCGATGCGAGTCGGACGTCGTAGTGCAGCGACCGGCCGAGTGCGTGGGCATCGGTGGCCGGCGGGGCGGAGAATCGCCCCGCCCACAACGGCTCGTTCGGACCGGGGCTCACGCGTTCGAGCGACCCTGGGTGGCCGACCACACCTTCAGCGGCATGCCGTAGAGGCGCACGTACCCCTGGGCATCCGCCTGATCGAAGGCGTCGCCGCTGCCGTACGTCGCGAGTGACAGGTCGTAGAGCGAATGCTCGCTGCGCCGCCCCGCCACCGTGCACGAACCCGGCTCGAACCGAAGCCGAACCTGGCCCGACACGTGTGTCTGCGTCGCATCGATGTAGGCGTCGATCGCGCTCCGCAACGGACCGAACCACTGCCCGTCGTAGACGAGGTCGGCCCACCGCTGTTCCATGAGGGGCTTGTGGTGGGCCAGATCACGCTCCAGGGTCAGATCCTCCAGGGCCTGGTGCGCCCGGATGATCGACAGGGCGCCCGGCACCTCGTACAGCTCGCGGCTCTTGATGCCCACGCGGCGGTTCTCGATCATGTCGACCCGGCCGAACCCGTAGGAGCCGCCCAGTACGTCCAGCCGCTCGATCAGGGCCGGCAGCGCCAGCGCATCATCGTCCAGTGCGACGGGCACCCCCCGGTCGAACGTGATGGTGATCTCGGAGGCCTCGCGAGGGCGAGCGTCGGGCGCCGCCGTGCGCTCGAAGGCGTCCTGGGGCGGGGCCACCCACGGGTCCTCCAGCGGACCGCATTCCGTGGTGCGGCCCCACAGGTTCTCGTCCACCGAGTACGTGGTGACGACGTCGGCGATCGGGATGCCCCATTCGCCGGCGAGCGCGATGGCCTTCTCGCGCGGGATGGCGGAATCGCGGATGGGCGCCAGCACCTGCAGGTCGGGAGCCAGCACCCCGAACGAGACCTCGAAGCGCACTTGGTCGTTGCCTTTGCCGGTGCAGCCATGTGCCACCGTGGATGCACCCACCGCCCGCGCCACGTTCACCACCTCCTCCACGATGCACGGGCGAGCCAGTCCACTCACCATGGGGTACTTCTGCTCGTACAGGCCGTTCGCCTTGATCGCGGGCGTGAGGAAATCGGCGGCGTACCGGTCGACGGCGTCAACCACGCGGACCGACGCCGCTCCCGCTCGCTCGCCCCTGGCGACGACGAGTCCGAAATCTTCGCGCTGGCCCACGTCGACCGCGACGGCGTGCACCTCGTACCCGTGATCGACCAGCCACCTGATCGTGACCGAGGTGTCCAGTCCACCGCTGTACGCCAGTACGGCCTTCTTCGCCTGCGTCGTCATCGTCTCGTCATCCCTCCATGATCGAAGTGAGCGACCGCTCCAGCTCGTGGGCATCCACACCTTCGCGGCCCACGATCAAGATCGTGTTGTCTCCGGCGATCGTGCCGGCGACGGGGTCCAGGCCCGCCCGGTCGATGCCCTCCGCGACCGCGGCAGCGGCGCCGGGCGAGGTTCGAACGATCAGACCGGCCCCGCTGGCCACGAAGGACAGCGCGAACTCGTCCATGAGGTGGCGCAACAACGCGATCGGTCCGTAGGATCCGGCCTCGCCGGGCATCACGTATCGCGTGCCCTCGTGATCGTGCACGCGAGCCAGGCCCAGTTCCTCGACGTCGCGGCTGATCGTGGACTGGGTCGCCTCGATGCCGAGCACGGCGAGGTGAGCGCGGATCTCCTCCTGGCTCGCCGGTCGTTCGCGGGCCACCAGCCCGATGATCGCCTGCAACCGCTTCGACTTGCCGGCTCCGTTGCTCCGGGTCATCGCCGGCCCCCGACGGGGGTCCACCGGGGCCCGTCCCCGACTCGTTCGATCTTCGGGTTCGCACCGGCTGTGACCGTTCCGATCGCGGCGGCGAGCACCTCGGCTGCCAGCATCACGTCGTCCTGGGATGCCACGAGCGGCGGCGAGCATCGAACGACGTCGGCCCCGGCAACGCTGGCCAGGACGCCGTCGCCTAGCATCGCAAGCACGACCTGCTCCGCGACCGGTTCGGCCAGCTGGAACCCCCAGAGGCAACCGCGGCCGCGAACGTCCGCGACCGAGCCGGGCGTGGCGGCCGCCACGACCGCCGCCGGAAGCCAGGTGCCGATCGCCCTGGCCCGAGCCAAGAGGTCGTCCTGCTCGATCACGTCGAGCACGGCCAACGCGCCCGCGCACGCCACGGGGCCGCCCCCGAACGTCGACGCGTGGTCGCCCGGCTCGAACGCCAACGAGGCAGGGGCGGCGAGCGCGCCGATCGGCAGGCCGCCCCCCAGGGCCTTGGCCAGCGTGACGAGGTCGGGCACGACACCGGCGTCCGAGATCGCGAGCCAGTCACCACACCGGCCAATGCCGGATTGCACCTCGTCCGCGATCATCAGGATGTCGCGCTCGCTGGTGAGCCTTCGCGCTGCACGCAGGTACTCCCGGTCGAGGGGGCGCACCCCGCCTTCGCCCATGACCGGTTCGACGCAGCACGCGCTCCCACGTCCGAGGTCAGCGCGGCATCAAGCGCATCGATGTCGCTGGGTTCGACGAACCGGAACCAATCCACGAGGGGCTCGAACGCCTCGCGCTTGGCCGGCTGCCCGGTGGCGGCCAGCGCCCCCGTCGTCCGTCCGTGGAACGAACCGTGGAGGGCGACGATGGACGGCTTCCCGGCAGCGAGACCGTGCTTGCGCGCCAGCTTGATCGCGGCCTCGTTGGCTTCGGCTCCCGAGTTGCAGAAGAAGACCAGTGCATCCGGGATCGGCAGCAACGATGCCAAGCGATCCGCCAACGCTGCCTGCGGGATCGTGGAATACAGGTTGCTCACCATGTCCAGCGTGTCCAACTGTTCCTTGACGGCCCGGACCCATCGCGGGTGGGAGTGCCCGATCGCCGTGACACCGAGCGCCCCTGCGAAGTCGAGGTACTCCCGTCCGTCCTCAGCCCAGACGCGGGTGCCCAGACCACGTACCAGCGTCAGCGGGAAACGCGTGTAGGTGGGCATGAGCGCGCCGTCGCCGGAACGGGATTCCGATCGCGTCGTCACGTGGACGGCCCCTCGATGCCTGTGTCGGGCATGATCATCGTCCCGACGCCTTCGGGCGTGAACAGCTCCAGCACCAGTGCGTGCTCGACCCGCCCGTCCACCAAGTGGGCCCGGGCCACGCCCGCCCGCAACGCGCGGACCGCGCTCTCGAGCTTGGGGATCATGCCGCCGTCCACGACGCCGGGGGCGCTCAGCAGGTCGAGACACTGCTGAGCGGACAGCTCGCTCAGCAGATCGCCCGTGGGCCCGATCAGACCGGGCACGTCGTTGATGAAGACCAGCTTCTCGGCGCCGAGCGCGATCGCGAGCTCACTGGCCACGACGTCGGCGTTGACGTTGTACGCCTGGCCGGTGGCCTCGTCCACCGCGATGCTGGCCACCACCGGAACGAACCGCTCACCGGTGAGCGTGCGGAGCACGTCGGCGTTGACGTGCACCACCTCCCCCACGAAGCCCAGATCGGGCGCCATCTGTCTGCGCGCCAGCAAGAGCCCGCCGTCGACCCCCGACAGGCCCACCGCGGGCACACCGCCGCTGACCAGGCTCGCGACGACCTCCGTGTTGAGCTTTCCCGCCAGCACCATCGTGGCGACGTCGAGCGTCGCGGCGTCCGTCACCCGGAGCCCGTCGACGAAGGTCGTCGCGATGCCGAGCCGCTCCGACACCTGCGTCACGTGCGGTCCGCCACCGTGCACGACGACAGCGGTGATGCCCGCGCTCTGCAGCAGCGACACGTCTTGGGCGAAGGAGCCGGCCAGGCCGGCACGATCCATCGCGGCGCCGCCGTACTTCACCACGACGACCTTGCCGTGATGCTCACGCATGAACGGCAGGGCCTCCAGCAGGGTGCGCGCCTTCGCCACCGTGCGTTGACGGATCTGAGGCGCCAGCTCGATCGTCCGGTCGGCGTTCATCAGGTCGTGTACTCCCCGTTGATCCGCACGTACTCGTAGGACAGGTCGCAGCCGAACATCCGGGCGCGGCCGGGACCGGCGCCGATGGAGACGGTGATCGAGATCTCCGCGTCCTTCATCTGCTGACGGGCGTCGTCGGCCAGCGCCGACGCCGGCTCGAAGTACGCGGCAGGGATCACCCCGGCCTGGGCGAGCACGACGCCGCCGATCGACACGTCGAGCGCGGTCGGATCGAAGACCACACCCGCAGCGCCCGCGGCCTGCAGGATCCGCCCCGGGTTGGGATCACCACCGAACGCGGCGGTCTTCACCAGCGGCGAGTCGACGATCGCCCGCGCGACGCTCCGGGCATCGGCGTCGTTGGCAGCACCGCCCACGTCGACCACCAACACGAGCCCGGCGCCCTCACCGTCCGCGATCAGCTGGCGAACGAGGTCGTCGGCGACGGACCCCACCGACTCGGCCAGCGAGGTCCAGCCCTGCGAACCGGGGGCGACCGGCGGTCCTCCCGACGCCGCCCCGCTCGACAACAGCAGCACGGTGTCGTTCGTCGAGACGGAAGCGTCCACGGACAGCGCCGTGAATCGCGGCCGCACCACCTCCGCGGCGAGCCGCTGCAGATCGGCGGTCCCGACGTCGGCATCGGTCGTCAAGAACGCCAGCATCGTCGCCAGGTGAGGCGCCACCATGCCGACGCCCTTGGCGCACCCACCGACGCGGAACCCGATGCCGTCGGCCCGCGCCTGCTTGTCCACGGTGTCGGTGGTCATGATCGCGCGTGCGAACGCCTGCCCTCCATCGCGGGAAAGGGTCTGGACGGCAGCGGGCAACGCCGGCGTCAGCCGGTCCATGTGCAGGGGCTCGCCGATCACACCGGTGGAACACGGCAGCACGGCCGCCGGCCCGATCCCGAGGAGCTCCCCCGCGAGCTCGCACACCGTCGTGGCGTCGGCGATCCCTCGGTCGCCGGTCGCGGCGTTCGCCTGTCCGCTGTTGACGACGACCGCGCGTGGCGAGCCCAGCGCCACCCGCGCCCGGCCCACCACGACGGGCGCGGCCGCGACCTGGTTGGTGGTGAACAACGCCGCGATGGACGTCCCCGCCCCACCGACCAGCATGCCGAGGTCGGCCAGCCCGCTGGGCTTGCAGCCGGCGGTCACGCCCGAAGCCACGAACCCCCGCGGATAGGTGACGCTCACGGGTAGACCGCCAGCGTCGGCAGCCCCACGGCCTCGTCGAGTCCGAAGGCCACGTTCATGTTCTGGATCGCCTGGCCGGCCGCCCCCTTCACCAGGTTGTCGACCGCGACGACGACCAGCGCCGTGCCGGTCCGTGGATCGGCGACGGCCTGGAGTTCCACCACGTTCGTTGCCCGCGTGCGCTTGGAATCGACCATGTCGCCCGGCGCCACCACCCTCACGAACGGACGATCCAGGTAGGCGGCCTCCAGCGCCTCGGTGAGGGAGTCGGTCGTCCCACCCTGTCCGAGCGTCGCGTAGCTGGTCGTCACCACGCCCCGCACCGCGGGCACCAGGTGGGGCACGAACAGTACGGATACAGACAGCCCGGTCGCCAGCTCGAGACCTCGCTCCATCTCAGGGGTGTGTTGATGGTGGGGCACGCGGTAGGGACGCACGCTGTCCTCCGTGGCGTTGTACGTGGTCGCCTCGGTGGCTGCTTTCCCCGCGCCCGACAGCCCCGTCTTGCCGTCGACGCGGATGGGGCCCGGTTCGGCGAGGCCCGCGGCCAGCAGCGGCGCCATCCCCAGGATCGTCGCCGTGGGGTAGCACCCGGGGTTCGCGATCAGCTGAGCGCCGCCGATCCGATCGGCGAACAGCTCCGGCAATCCGTAGATCGCTTCATCCGCACGGCTCGGTGATGGGTGCTCGAACCCGTACCACTCAGGGTAGTCGGACGCCGGAAGACGGAAGTCGCCCCCCAGGTCGACCACCCGCACACCGTTGTCCAACAGCGGTGGCGCGGCGACGGCGCTCTGACCATGGGGAAGGCAGCAGAAGGCCAGGTCGGCGGTCTCGGCGATCGAGGCCGCGTCGATCGGCTCTAGGACCTGCTGACCGACCGACGAGGCCCTCAGGTGCGGGTGGGCCTGACCCAGAGGGATGCCGGCCGATCCCTTGGCGCCCAGGAAGGTCACGTCGACACCGGGGTGGTCTTCCAGCAGCCTGATGAGCTCGCCGCCCGCAAAGCCGGAAGCGCCCAGGACCGCGACGCGGATCGTGTAGCCCATGGCGCATAAGTATGCAGATGTCGGGTATCGATGACAACACGGGCGTGCTCAGCGGCAGGCTCGCCGCCACACCTTCAGGCTGGGCTTCTTCCGCAGGAAGTTGAAGTCATGGGCGTTCGCCTGTGGGCAGAAGTCTGCCCTCGCCAGCCCGTACTCCACGCCGAACACCGCCTTGCCAGCGTCGACGAAGGCGTCGAGGCGACGACATTCCCGGTACTGGTGGCACTGCTCGTTCAGCGCGAAGTCGAAGTAGGGCGTCAACGCGCGGATCTGTCCCAGGTCGTTCTTCAACACGGCGCTCAGCCCACGACGGTGCGCCTGGTTCGCCAGGAAGACGTTGAAGCGCAGCTGGTCGGCACCGGTCAGCGCGAACCCGGACCGGTTGCTGTACCCATCGAAGTTGTCGAGATACGGGTGCGCTAGCCCTCTGACCTGCAGTGATGCACCTGCTCACCCTCGAAGTTCGTCGAGGTTCGTTGGTCAGGTCACAGATCGAGGACACAACAAGGCAGGTAGGGGGTGCATCACACTGTGTGGGGGGAGGGGGGTCGTCCGTCCGTCACGCCCACCGCGCACGATCCGACCCGGGACGGGGGCAGGCCGGAACCGGGGTCGATATGTATGGGTGATGTAGGTATATCTCTATGCCCCGCAAGCGATTCCGTGTAAAGGCTGCGCCAGTGACCTAACCTGTAACGCAGCTAGGCCGCTACACGCCATTCCCTGCACCGTTAACGGTGCTCAAAGCACCAGCATGTAAACAGCGTGACGTTGGATGACCCTCGCAGTTCTTAGGAGGCCGCCTGCGCCGGGGCGCGTGGCCTGTTACGGCACATCTCCGGCACGGGCGACAAGCGCCGGACTCAGAGCTTTCCTACTACTCGGGCGCGACTAAGGCGCGGCAGCTCCCAGTCCTTCGCGGTCCGGATCGAGCGCGAAGCGGATGTCCCGTTCGTCGTTCATGGCCTCAACCGTCGCGGCACGGAGCAGCGCAGCCTGCTCGTCGAGCACTTCGATGCGCTCCGGAAGCGCGACGCGACGGAGATCCATCAAGGCGGCGACAAGGCGTCGCGAAACCTGGGGCGAGCCCGCGCCGGCCATCCGGATCTCGTCGAAAGCCAGATGAACGTAGTCCTCCCAGGTCATCATCTTCACGAGCAGTCGGATCTCGCCGTCCTCATCATGAACGCGACCGTCGGAGAACGGCCGACGCGCGAGCTGCCTGAGGATGTCGTGCAAGCGGTCGATCGCCTGCACGGCCGTCGTGGGGTCCTGAAAGGGCGACTCAGACAGCGAGCGCTCCGCGACGTCGACCAGAAGCCGCATCCCGTAAGCGACGTCCTCGTCGAGAGTCGGCTCGAGATTCAGGCTCAACGCCGTGAAGAGCCGGTTCTCGTCCAGGTCGTCGGGACGGCCATGAACGATGAACAGCGGTGCGCCCGCGGGAACAAACTCGCCAAGACCCGGAACGAGCTCAAGCACGCAGTCGGCCCGTTCGGCCTCGGCGACGAGTGCCGGCGTCCCGATCATCGTCACGACGCCCGACTCTCGCGCATCGACAACGCGTGGAGCCTCCGGATCGAGGGGAGGCGGCGGGCCGGCGTCGGGATATCGACGGTCGACGAGCTTACGCGTGTCGTGACCGACGAGCTCGATCAGCGCCGATACGCGCAGCGACTGGCCGATGTGGTGCACGTAGATCACCAAGGCGGCGATACTCGCCAGCACGAGGAGATACGCAGTGGCCACAGCGATGCCTGGAACCTGCCCTGTGCCATCGCCCCGGTCCACAATCTCGCGGATCGTCAGCACGGCGTGCACGAAGGTCGCGACGAAGAGCCCGATCGCGAGCTGGCTGGGCTTGTCGCGAAGGATCCGCTGCACGATCCGAGGCGAGAACTGCCCCATCGCCAGCTGGACGACGACCATCGTGATCGTCAGCACGAGCGTCGCGAGGCTCACCATCGAGACCGCGGTCGTGGTTAAGACCGCGTTCGCCGAGGTCGGCCGACCGACGATCACCTGCGGGATCGCGTGAAAGTCAAAGGCTCGGTCGAGGGAGATCGTGGCGAAGGAGATCGCCGCTCCCGCGAGGACACACACGACCGGCACGAGCCACAGGCTCGAGCCCACGCGGACCGCGAGCTTTCGTAACCACATGGGCCAAGCGTTACCCAACTAGCCCGCGTCGCATGCATCGGATGTGCGCTCGCGGCGGGATCGGCGACCCGCGCCTCGTCTACGAGCGCGGGCCGTCAACGACATGGTCGAGGTCATCCTCAGACCTAGCGACGCTCTACCGCCGTGCCAGACCGCCTCAGGTTTGCTCCGGTTCTACCTCTTCATCGTCCGCTTCGGTGCTATCTCCCACGCCTTGATCGGTTGGAGCAGGAGTGGCCTGTCCTGGCGTCCCGCCGTCCTCGCGGGCCGCCTGCTCGTCGTCGTGGCCGGCATCGCCGTCTCGCTCGTGTTCAGGTGGTTGTTTCATGGGCTCCTCTCGATCCGGTCGCATCACCCACTCGGCCGGAGTCACGCCCTCCTCGGCATCGGAGCCGTACGAGGGGGCGGGGTCCATGTCTCCGCGTGGCCTCACGTCCCACACCCGGCCGCATTCAGGGCAGGTCCATGACTTGGTGTCGAGAGGTTGCCCACCCTCGGGTGGCTCGCACTGGTGATTAGCCATGCCAGCACCCTACCCCCACCGATAACGAGGGACCCACACGCGGAGGTGTGGGCCCCTCGGGGGGCTGGAACACGCGCCGCCGGGCGGTGAAGTACCCGCCTGCCTGGGTGTCACGGCGGCAGAATCTGAATTCCCCGCGTTCGATCAATGAAACTACTTGAAACCGTATCTGCGCCCCTACCGCTGACGCGCTAGGACCCGCTTACAGGACCGCCGCGCTGACGATGGCCTTACCTCGCGGGTTGTTCACCGCGTCAACCTAGCCTATGGAGCTAGGCATCCGAGTAGGCGTCGCTCCGCTGAGGCTTCGTGCGCCGGGCGTTGGGTAAGAGCCATCCATGAGGATCGGGAACTGGGAGATCAGGCCGCTTGGAGGCGGGCTGGGCTGCTTCACGATGATCCTGATCTCTATCATCGCCTCACTCTTGCTGACGGTTCTACTCAACCTCGTGCTTCGTGGATAGGTGGTGCTGGGTCACGGGCTTGGTGCATGACCTCCGCAGCGGGTGAGCACGCTAGTTGGATGCGTCAGGACCTTCCATCTCGAACACCTGTCGGCTCACGCCCAGGTAGTCAGCCACGTCGCGAGGACGCATCAGGCCGCGCTCGACGGCTCGTGTGACGGCGGTTGATTCAGGCACGGAGGGATTGTAGGGCGGGCGCAGATCAGGATTTGACCGGGGCTCCCAGCGCGGCGGCCTCCAACTCATTGATCGGCTGGCCGTCGAAGGGGTCATCGAGGACCATGGCCGGGGACTCGACCTCGTTGAGTCGCCAACCGGAATCGCCCGGGTTCCACATCTCGACCTTGCCGAAGTTCTCATCCGCGGTGAGTCGCATCACCTGGGCTCCGCGCCTCCAGTACTTGACTCCGATGTCTGCCATCCGGTGCGCTTCCCTCGACATCGATCGAGGTGTCGAACGGGCCCTGGAGCTGCCATTGCCAGCTGGTGCGGAGCGCGGGCCGGTAGCAGCCCGGACACGCGACCGGATCGGGCAGGAGGATGCGCGGCTCCCGGGCGGCGGCGCTCGATGCCGCCGGGATGCCGGCCATGAGGGTGAGACAGGCGATGAGGGTGGAGACGACGCGGCGCGGGCTCATGACGGGGGGATGCGATCGAATCGGAGCGACGCCAGCATGGCCTCGGTCTGTTCGATGGCTGCGATCAGCCAGGCTCCGTCCTGACGGCCACGGACATCGTCGCGCGGGTACATGAACTGGTTGAGCGTCTCGTCCGAGCCCACCTGGATCCCGCGTCGAGCCAGGTACTCACCCAACGCGAACTCCCAGCTGAACATGGCGGTTCCGTCGTCGTATGCGTAGACGCTGTGGGTCATGAACGCGTTGGGCTGGGCGCTGTACAGCCGCGCCTCGCCCCTGCCGACCGACCGGGATCGGTCGGCGACGAACCCCAACCGGTCCAAGGCCTCCTCGAACTCCACGCACCCAGCATGGCAGGGAGCAGGTGAGTCGGCCTACCGAACCACGGCAAGCGACCCGGGATCGGATTCGGGTGCGTCCGGCAGGCGATCGGCCGCCGATGGATCGGCGCTGCGCGCGCGAGCGATGGACCCGCGCGCCTTGCCCAGCTGCGAACGGAACTCGTCGGCGCCGTTCGAGATCATGGTCGCGGCCTTGGCGAAGCGGTTCTCGACCACCGCCTCGAGGACGTCGAGCACGGTGCCCACCTCGGCGAGGCTGGCTTGCACGTCGGCGGCATCGCCGAATCGCTGCACCAGCGAGTAGAGGAACAGCACGATCGGCAACGCGCTCGAGTACGGGACGATGACCACCCCGTGCCCGAACGCTTCGGCGTGCGCCCTTCGCAGCACCTGGAACGCAGCGTCGGGGACCGCCGCCACCGCGACCGGCGCCGTGACGGCGGGGTCGAGGTAGTGGGCGACCTCGCGAGCGCGCCCTGCCACCGCCTTCTCGACCGCTCGGGCACAGGCGTCGCGTGCCGCGGGGTCGACGGCCGCCTCCAGCGCTTCGAGCTCGGCGAGCGCCGTCCACTTGGAGTCGATGGGCAATCGCCGCCCGTCCGGCAGCAGCAGCCCGAACTCCACGACCTTGCCGCCGACCCGGAAGTCGGTGACGAGCATGCCCGGCGGCAGGTGCGAGAGGTGCTCTCGCAGGACGTTCTCGCCACCTCTGCCTTTGGACGCGCCACCCGCCAAGACGGTGGACAGCCGTCGGATCACCTCGCGGTGCTCGGCGTCGGTGGTGCGGCGTTCCTGCTCACGAACCGAGAGCTCGTGCAACACCCGGCGTGCGCCGTCCAGGCCGGTGCGGAGCTGTTCGGCCGACAGATCGCGTGAGCCGGCGGCATCGGCGAGCCGGCGCAATTCGGCCGCCTGGACATCGAGCATGGACTCGACCCGTTGGGCGCCTGCCTCATCGGACGAAGGGCCCGGTCCGTGACGGCGAGACGTGGCCGCGATCGCGATCATGGCTCCGCCCGCGACACCGACCACCAGGGCGAGCGCCACCACACCGAGGCTTGCGTTCATCGTGGATCCTCCTCGCAGCAGGGAAGTGAGGCTGCCGACGCTAGCCGTGCGGTGTGACATGGCGTCCGAGCTCGCAGGACAGCGACGCCCCCGATGCGCCACGATTGGCCCGTGTCCACCGGCTCGCCGCCCAACCCGCCCGAACCCGATGCCCGGCGCCCAGGTCTGCGCAACCGTGTCCGGCGGCTGGTGCACCCGCATCGCCGGACGGTCGTCCGCGTCTCGCTCGGCACGATCGCCGTCATCGCCCTCCTGGCCGTCGTGGGAGGGGCGATCCGGTCTCTGCGGGCCGACGGACGCCAGCCGGCCTCCACGGACGAGATCGACGAGCTCCCGCTGGCGTGGGTCGCCGACCTCGGCGCGGGGACGATCGGTGGTATCGCCACCGATGGTGACGCGATCATCGTCAGCACCGACCAGGGGCTCCTGCGACTCGACGCCGGCTGCGCGGTCGCGTCCGATGGGGCGACGCCGTCGGTGACGCCATCCGGCGAACAGGCCGTGAACGACGTATCGGGTGGCCGGTGCGAACCGGTGTGGCGGAGCACCGATCCGAGCGGGGCGTTGTCGGCACCGGTCATCTTCGACGAGCGGGTGTTCGCCGGCTCGTCGGAGGGCCGTGTGTTCGCGTTCCCGTTGGAGTGCGCCGCCCGGTGCGAGCCTGAATGGGTCGGTCAAGCAGGCGACAGCCAGGTGTCCCAGGCGGCCGTCAACGACGATTTCGTCTACGTGACCTCCGATCGCCTGTATGCGTTCCCGTCGCGGTGCGGCACGGGCGATCGGATCTGCGCCCCGGTGTGGAGCGCGCCGATCCCTGGGCCACCGCCGCCCGGCCCTCCGGCGATCGGCGGCGGCCTCGTGGTGGTGACCTCGTCCGCGGCAGGAGGCAGCGTGTACGCCTTCCCGGCTGTGTGTTCGCTCCCATGCCCACCCGTCTGGGCCGCGACGACCTCGGGAGCCCCCGGTCCGGCAGCCGTGCAAGGTGACACCGCCTACGTCGCCGCGGGCGGCCGTCTGCTGGCGTTCCCGGTGTCCTGCGGGGCGACCTGCGACCCGGAATGGAGCGGATCGTTCGCGACGGCGAGCACGGTGGGATCGGGAGCGGTCGCCCCGCCGTTCCCGCAGGGGGACCTGGTGTACGTGGGCGCCGACGACGGCACGCTGTGGGTGTTCCAGGCCACGTGCTCCGGGCCCTCGTGTGCGCCGGTCCGATCGTTCCTCGTCTCCGATGCGGAGTTGACCCGGCCTGCGTCCCAGGGAGGGGTGGTCTACGTCACGTCGGTCGATGGCGCGCTGCACGCCGTGGCGGGCAGCTGCGACCCACCGCAGAGCCCGTGCCTGCCACCCGTGTCGGTCGACCTGGATGCCCCCACCACCGCAGCCGCCGCCGTGGGCGAGGGCGCCGTCTACGCTGGTGACGAGACCGGACGCCTCTCCGCCTTCTCCCTCCGCCCCGGTCCGTGACGGACGCCCATACCCGACCCGAGCCCGGCCATCACAAGGAAGGTTCCATGAACCCATCAGGCACCGACCCCGCCCGGATCGCCGAGCTGAAGGCCCGCGAAGACACCCGGTACCGCGACACCCACACCGGGTCCATGGCCATGTGGGAGCGAGCGAAAGCCGTGATGCCGAACGGCGTGCCCATGTCGTGGCTCCGCTCGTCCTACGACCACCCACCGCTGTTCGTCGACACGGCTCTGGGGTCGCACTTCTCCGACGTGGACGGCAACGACTACGCGGACTTCAACATCGCCGACATGTCGATGTTCGCCGGGTACGCGCCCGGGCCCGTGGTGGAAGCGGTGTCGCGGCGGATCAGCGCCGGGAGCCAGTTCCTGTTGCCGAGCGAGGATTCCATCTGGGTGGCCGAGGAGCTCGGACGCCGGTACGGGCTGCCGTTCTGGCAGTTCACGCTGTCGGCCACGCACGCCAACACCGAGGCGATCCGCGTGGCGCGGGCCGCGACCGGCCGCGACAAGGTGCTGTTCTTCGACGGCAAGTACCACGGCCACTTCGATGAGGTGCTCGTCGAGCTGGAGCACGGTGCCCTCGTGCCGGGCGAGCTCGGCTTGCCGAGCGACGTGGCGTCCACGACCGAGATCGTGCAGTTCAACGACGTGGGCGCGCTGCGCGAGGTGTTGGAACGACGCGAGGTCGCCATCGTCATCACCGAACCGGTCATGACGAACAACGTGGGTCTGCTGCTCCCCGACGAAGACTTCCACGCCCAGCTGCGTGCCACGACCCTGGAAACGGGAACCCTGCTGGCCTACGACGAGACGCACACCCAGGTCGTGGGGCCGGGTGGCCTGACGAGCATCTGGGATCTGCAGCCCGACGTCGTGATCGTGGGCAAGTCGTTGGCGGGCGGCGTTCCCATGGGTGCCTACGGCATGACGTCCGAAGTCGCGGAGGTGTTGGAGCGCCCCGGCGGGGCCGACGACCCGAAGCCGGCGGTGGCGACCGGCGGCACCCTGTTCGGGAACCCGCTGCAGATGGCCTCGGCGCGAGCCACGATGGAACATGTCCTGACTCCCGAGGCCTACGCCCACACGCATGTCCTGGGCGAACGGCTCGCCGACGGGATCGAGGGCGTCATCGCCACGGCCGGTCTGCCATGGACCACACACCGCTTCTGGCCGCGGAGCGGCGTGACGTTCGCGCCCGCGATGCCGCGCAACGCGCTGGAGGCCAAGGCCACGTTCGATGTCCCGCTCCGTCACCTGATGCGTGTTTACCTTGCCAACCGCGGGGTCTGGGAGGCGATCGTCGGCGCAGGCCCCACCTGCGCCGTGCCCGCGAGCGAAGCGGACGTCGATGCATACGTGTCGGGGTTCGGTGACCTGGTCGGCGAGCTGACGGCCTGAGCGGTAGCCTGCAACCGATGAACGCCCTCCGCCCTCGCACGCTCGCGCTGGCGCTGATCACCATCCCCTTGTTCCTGGTGGCGATGGGCGCCGTCGCGTCTGCCTCGCCCGGCGTGCGCGGTCAGGTCCTCATCGAGGACACCAACGAGCCGGTGGTGGTCCTGACTGGCTGGCTGGACGTCCCCGAGAACGTGACGGTCGATGACGCGGTCATCTTCGATGGGAACGCCACGATCGAAGGAGAGGTCACCGGCACGGTCCTGGCCTTCAACGGCGATGTCACCATCAGCGGCACGGTGCAGGGCGATGTCGCCAGCCTCAACGGACGCGTCATCGTGAACGACGGCGCCACCGTGAACGGCAGCATCACGTCGCGGCTCGAGCCACGGATCGCTCCCGCGGCCACGGTGAGCGGCTCGGTCGCGCAGAACCAGTTCAACATCGACGTCCTGTTCGTCGGGCGCATCGCCTTCTGGCTCGCAGCCTCGGTGGCCTCGCTGCTGTTCGGCCTGCTCTTGATCCTGTTCGTCCCCCGCGCGGCCGATGCCACGGCTCACGCCGCTCGGAGCCGTATCGGCGCGAGCCTCGGTTTCGGGTTCCTGCTGTTCATCGGGATCCCCATCTTTGGCGCGATCGCGTTGATCACGATCGTGGGCGCCCTGTTCGGCGTCGCGATCCTGACGGGCATGGTGTTGCTCTACCTCGTCGCGTACGCCGCCGGCGCGCTCAGCCTCGGACGGCTGATCCTGAAGCCCCCTCGCAAGGCGGCGCTCGCCTTCCTGCTCGGCTGGGTGATCCTGCGCATCCTGGCCCTGGTCCCGGTGCTCGGCGGGTTCCTGTTCGCGGCAGCCGCGGTGTGGGGATTCGGTGCGCTGGCGGTGGCCGCCTTCAAGGCCGGTCGCGAAGCCAAGGACGACGATCGGCCGGGCCTGCCGGGGCACGCGGACGCACTCGCATCGCCGCCGCCCATGCCACCGGCGCCATGACGCCCGATCCCATCGAGATCCTCCGCGTCGCAGGAACCCACCGTCAGGTCGGCCACCAGATGGGTGAGTGGGCCGGCGATCGGATCCGCGCCGAGCTGGAGACCCTGTCCGGTGAGCTCCCCGCCGCAAGGACGTGGGACGACCAGATGGGGGTGGCCGCCGAGTACCGTGCGTTCACCGAACCGCGCCTGCCGTGGCTGATCGAGGAGCTCGACGCCTGCGCGGACGCGGCCCGCGTCGATCGCCTCGGGTTCTTCGCAGCCTCGGTGGAGGAGATCTGGTACGAGCCTCGCGACTCCGTGGTGCCGTCGGGCGCCCACGAGGGAGCGATCGGCAGATGCAGCGACCTGGTCGCGGGGCCGAGCGCCACCGCGAACGGCCACCTGCTGGTCGGCCACACCAACGATCTCCGTCCCTCGGCCGAAGCCCAGATCGTGGGTCTGGAGAAGCGGGTCGCAGGCGACCCGGTCGTGTTCCAGCTGGGCGGTGTGCCGTGGCTGTCGGTGGGCTGGAACGGCGCCGGACTCTCGCTCACCGGCAACGAGCTGTCTCCGAACGACGAGCGGGTGGGCATCTCGCGGTCCCACCAGGTGCTCGAGATGATGCGTGCCCGATCGCTGTCCGAGATGGTCGCCATGGCGCTGCGGACCGACCGCGCGTCCAGCTACAACAACGTGCTCACCAGCGCCGACGGCGATGTCGCCAACGTGGAGGGCAGCGCCACGGACGCCGAGGTCAGGGGGCTGGACGACGCGGGTCATCTCGCCCATACGAACCACTACGTCTGCGATCGGATGCTGTCGTTCGAAGGCGACCCCGCCTACGCGAAGCGATCGGAAGTCCGCTACCGGCGCGCACGTGCGCTGCTCGAAGCCGAGGCACCCGGCTCCGTCACCGAGGCATCCATGCGCGAGATGCTCGCCGACCACGAGGGGGCCCCGGACTCGATCTGTCGCCATCCCGCGGCCGGCGACGGCGCGAGCGGCGCCAAGACGGTGTTCTGGTGCGTCGCCGACGTGACGGCGGGCAGCGTCACGTTCGGACGGGGCAACCCGTGCGATTCCACCGCACAGCGCTACGAGTTCGACGACTACCCCGAGGCCGGCTGACCGTCGTCGTTCGTCGCCGCCGGATCCGCACCGGCGTCCAGCAGGAGCCGCACGCTCGGTTCATCGCCGTTGGCGGTCGCGGCGTGCAGCGGGGTCCACCCACCGGACTGGCGGGCGTTGGGATCGGCGCCGGCGCCGAGCAGCAACGCGATCACATCGGCATGCCGGCCGCTGGCCGCGGAGTGCAAGGCCGTGCCCGTCATCCACCCCGCTCCCGACGCGTCGACCTGAGCGCCGCGCTCCAGCAGGAAGCGGACCGCCGCTGTCTGGCCGAAGAACGCCGCAAGGTGCAGCGGCGTGAACCCGTCCCCCGAACGAGCTCGCACCACGGCGGGATCGGAGGTCCACAGCTCGGTCAGCCGGTCGACGTCGCCCAACGCTGCGGCTTCGAACACGTCGAGATCGCCCGCCTGCGCGCGGATCGCATCGACCATCGCCTCGTCCGATCGATAGCGGGCCAGGAGCAGTGCCGAGACCCCGTGTTCGTCACGCGCCCCCGAGCCCGTTGGGTCGTTGCCCAGGATCGCCTGCACGCGGTTCGCATCTCCCGCTTCGATCGCGGCGAGAAGTTGCTCCTGGGTGCTTGGCATGCGGTGCCTCCCGTGGTTCCATCCGGTCTGCACTTGTATTTGCGTAGGCTAACTAAATATAGTCGTTCAGGTCAATGGCCACGTCGAGGAGGACTTCCCCAGCGCGAGACGTGGACGCGGTCGCCGATCGGCTCCACTCGGCCGCGATCCACCTGTTGCGTCGCCTGCGCGTGGAGGACGAAGCGCTGGACATCTCCGCCCCTCGCCTGTCCGTGCTCTCGGTCCTGGTGTTCGCCGGCCCTCGCCGGGTGGGCGAGCTCGCCTCCGCCGAGCAGGTCGAGCCCCCCACCATGAGCCGGCTCGTCGACGGCCTCGAGCGTGACGGCTACGTGGTGCGCGAGCCCGACCCCGACGACGCTCGCGCGGTCATGGTGCGCGCGACCGATGCGGGGACGGCGGTGCTGCACGACGGTCGGCAGCGACGTGTGCGGGCGTTCGCCTCGCTGCTGCGATCCCTCCCCCAGCGCGACCTCGCCGCCCTCGGCCGAGGCGTCGACGCCCTCGAACGCGCCTTGGAACCGGGCGATTGACGCCCGACGATCGATGCCTCAGGGAACGCGGGGTGCGCGGCCGGCGACCACCGCTCCTGCCTTCCAGACGGTGCGCGGTTTCCGGAGCGCCTCGATGTCATCCAACGGATCGCCGTCGTACAGGACCAGGTCGGCAGCCATGCCTTCGGCCACACGGCCGACGTCCGGCACTCGCAGGAGCTCGGCACCGTTGGCGGTGGCGGCCACCATCGCGTCGATCGGTCGCATGCCCCAATCCACCATGCGCTGGAGCTCGAGCGGCGCGTTGCCGTGCTCGTTGAAGGGCGTGCCTGCGTCGGTGCTGCACACGTGGCGAACCTTCGCTCGGAGCGCCACGCCGTTGCTGCGCTCGGCGTCCTCGATCACGGAACGGATCTTCGCCAGCGCGTAGTCGGGCGTGCCTTCCGGGTTCTCCAGCATGCCGAAGGCGGCGCACAGCGTGGGACCGCGGAACGTGCCGCGTTCGGCCATGCGCCGTGCGGTCGCGGTCGTGAGCTGCACGCAGTGCTCGACCGAATCGACCCCAGCGGCCACCGATCGCGTGACACCCTGCGCGCCGATCGCGTGGGCGGCCACGCCCCGATCCCACGCGTGCGCCTCGTCGACCGCGGCGCCGATCTCTTCCGGCGTGAACGCGGTGAAGGTGGCGCCGATGCCGGGGGTGAGCACGCCGCCGGTCGCCACGACCTTGATCGCCTTGGCTCCCGCCTTGATCTCCTGACGGACCGCGCGTCGGACCTCGTCCGCGCCGTCGACCTCCCGCGCGAACGCCACGCTGTGACCGTGGCCACCCGTCACGGTCAGGGCGCGGCCGGCGGCGATCAGCCGAGGTCCGGGCACGACGCCGGTGTCGATCGCCTCGGCGAGCTCACACGTGCCGATGCCGCCCAGGTCTCGAACCGTCGTCACGCCAGCGGCCAGGTGCTTCGTGGCGTTGGCGACGGCCTTGATCGGCGCGATCATCGGCGCCGCGCTCATGCGCAGCGCGTCCGCGGCGAAGTCGCCGTGGCCGTCGAAACACAGGTGGACGTGGCAGTCGATCGAGCCCCGGGGTGAGCGTGCGCCCCGCGCCGTCGACAGCCCTGGCAGCACGCGCATCTCGCGGGGCGCGAGCATGCGGACCGACCCACGCGATCCGGCCGCCGTCGACCAGCACCCCGTGGCGTCGTCGCACACGCGCACCGTCGAACAGGGTCACGCCGGCGACGTAGGTGCGGGCCACCTCAGGCGACCCACGGCGGCACGATGACCGAGCCGTCGTCTTCGCGGATCAGCTTGGTGTGGGCCAGCATCGTGACCACGATGGAGGCGCCATCGGGCCCGGCGACCAGGGAGTGCACCGCGCCGGTCGGCACCACGACGGAGTCCCCGGCCGAGACCTCGACCACGTCCTCGTCGATGTGGAACTCGCCTCCGCCGACCTCCACGGTGAACACGTCGAGATGATCGTGATGATGCGCCGGCAGTCCTCCTCTCGCCGGGACCTCGATCCGGAACAAGGCGGCCTCGTGCGCACCGCGCGACGGCGCTGCGAGGCTGGTCACGGTGTTCCCGGCCAGCTCGAAGGTGGGATGGTCGGCAGCTCGTTCCACGGTCATCGTTCCGTTCCTCTCCATCGTTGGATCGATGCGCGGGCATCATCCATCACCCCGGTCCGAAGGGCCAACCACGCCGGAGGGTCGCCCTCCAGCGCACCGGGTACGATGCCCCGCAACCGGCGCCCTTTGACGGAAGCGGCGCCCGCCGGGATCGCTGAGGAGGGTGCGCGGTGCTGGACGTCGCGAAGTTGGCCGTGAACGCGGCTCGTTCGGCGGGCGCGGACTTCGCCGATGCACGCGCAGGCATCGACGAGACCGAGACGCTCACCGTCCGCAACCAGGAGATGGCCGGGGTCGAGCGCGAAACGTCCACCGGCGTGGGCATCCGAGTCTTGGTGAGAGGACGATGGGGCTTCGCCGCGACCTCGCGCCTGGACCCCGCCGAGATCGAACGCACGGCGGCGCTGGCGGTCGAGATCGCACGGGCGGCGCACCGGCTTCCCGGCGCACCGGTCACGCTGTCTCCCGTCGAGCCCGCGGTGGCTGCCTGGCGGGGACCGATGACCGAAGATCCGTTCACCGTGCCGCTGGAAGAGAAGGTGGCCCTGCTCATGGAGGCCACCCGGTTGATGCAGTCCGTGCCGGGCGTCACCTTCGCTGAAGGGGGGTTGGACTTCTTCCGGCGTTCGACGTGGTTCGCATCGTCGGACGGCGCCGCGATCGAGCAGGTCGTGTTGCATTCGGGGGGCGGCACCGAGGCGACCGCCGTCGGCGATGGCGATATGCAGCGACGCAGCTACCCCAACTCGTTCCGTGGTCACGTGAAGGCCGCCGGCTACGAGCACATCCGCACGCTGGGCCTCATCGAGGAAGCCGAGCGCATCGGACGCGAGGCCGTCGATCTCCTCAACGCGCCCGAATGCCCCAGCGAGGTCACCACCCTGGTGCTGGACAGCGGGCAGATGGAGCTGCAGATCCACGAGTCGATCGGACACCCGGTCGAACTGGACCGCGTGCTGGGCATGGAGGAGGCCTACGCCGGTTCGTCGTGGCTGCAGCCCGAGGATCGGGGGAACGTCCGCTACGCCAGTGACCTGGTGTCGATCACCGCCGACGGCACGCTTCCGGGCGGACTCGGCACGTTCGGCTTCGACGACGAAGGCGTGCCGGCCCAGTCGACGCCGATCGTCGTCGACGGCATGTTCGAGAACTTCCTCACATCGCGGGAGACCGGCCCGGTGGTGGGTCAGTCGTCCAACGCCACCAGCCGTGCGGACGGGTGGAGCCACCTGCCGCTGATCCGCATGACCAACATCTCGATCGAGCCGCGGGAAGGCACGCTCGCCGAGATCATCGGCGACACCGACGACGGCATCTTCATGAGCACGAACACCTCGTGGTCGATCGACGACAAGCGCATCAACTTCCAGTTCGGATGCGAGATGGGGTGGCGGATCGAGCAGGGCCGACTCACCACCCTGTACAAGAACCCCAACTACACGGGGCTGGCGCCGGAGTTCTGGGGTGCGTGCGACGCCGTGGGCGGCGCGGAGGACTGGGTGGTCTGGGGAACGCCGAACTGCGGCAAGGGCCAACCGGGGCAGGTGGGACGTGTCGGGCACGGCGCGTCGCCGGCCCGGTTCCGCAACGTCCAGGTGGGGGTGCGCTGATGCCGGGCCTGATGGGACCCGACGGGTTCGGGCGGGTCGCCGATGCCGCCTTGGCACTGCCGTGGGGTCGACGATGTCGAGGTCCTGTTCATGCACGAGTGGGGCGCGCTGACGCGGTTCGCCAAGAGCGAGATCCACCAGAGCACGGCGCGCGAAGACACCGGCTTGCGGGTCCGTGTGGTGACCAACGGCAGGGTGGGCGTCGCGGCGACCAACGACACCACACCCGACGGGGCGCGCGCCGCCGCCGAGAGCGCCAAGGAGATGGCCGAGATCGTCGGTCCCGACCCGCTCTGGCCAGGCCTGGCGCCGGTGGCCGACGTTGCCTCCGGCGACCGATTCTTCGAGGGAACCGCCGACTCCTCCCCCGAGGCCCGCGCCGACGCCGTCGCCGGGCTCATCGGCACCTGCGCCGACGGGTTCACGGCGGCGGGTGCATACGAGACCGTCGCGCTGGAGTTGGGCCTGGCCAACACCCAGGGCCAGCGATGCTGGGCCCCGACGACGCAGGCCTCGGTCACCACCGTGATCACGGGCTCCGAGGGCGGCAGCGGGTTCGCCGAGGTGTTCTCGGGGTCGATGGACACGATCGACGCGGAGGCGATCGGGCGCCGTGCCAGCGACAAGGCCGAGGCCTCCCGGTCGCCCCGGGAACTTCCCGCCGGCGTGTACCCGGTGATCCTGGAGCCACCGGCGACGGCGGGGCTCGTGGGGTTCCTGTCGTTCGTGGGCTTCTCGGGCAAGGCCTACCTGGAGGGTCGCTCGTGTTTCAGCGGCAAGAAGGACCAGCAGGTGGCGGCGCCGGTGATCTCGATCTGGGACGACGGCGGCGACCCACGAACGCTGGGAGCTCCGTTCGACTTCGAGGGCGTGCCACGGCGGCGGGTGGATCTGATCCACGACGGTGTGTTCCTGGACGCGGTCTACGACCTGCGCACCGGCAAGGAGGCGGGCGTGCCGTCATCGGGCCACGGGCTCCCCTCCCCCAACCCGGAGGGACCGTTCCCGCTCCACCTGTTCATGGAGACGGGCGATGCCACGGTCGCCGACATGATCCGCGCGACCGATCGCGGCGTGCTGGTGACGCGCTTCCACTACACGAACATCGTGAACCCGATCGAGAGCTCGATCACCGGCATGACCCGGGACGGCACGTTCCTGATCGAGCACGGAGAGATCGTGGGACCGGTGCGCAACTTCCGATTCACCCAATCGATCCTGGGCGCGTTGTCGACCACCTCCATGGTGGGACGCGACGCCGAGCTCTCGAGCGAGTTCTTCTTCAGCGCCAGCCGGGTGCCGGCGATCAAGGTCGAGGAGTTCAACTTCTCGGGCGTCAGCGACCACTGACGCGATAGGCTCGGTTCCTCGCACCACCGTGTGCGTGAGGGAGGCCACCATGCAGGTCGCGGACATCATGCACACGGACGTGAAGACGGCCGACGCCGAGGACACATTCGCCGACGTCGCCAAACTCATGCGGACCAACGGCATCAGCTCGGTCGTCATGCTGGACGGCAAGAAGCTGGCCGGCATCGTCACCGAGCGCGACATCGTGAACCTGGTGGCGGCCGGCGGCGATCCCCACTCCGTCAAGGTGGTGCACGGCATGACCCGCCGCGACCTGGAGACGATCGGGCCCAAGATCGACCTGGCCGATGCCGCCGAGCACATGGTGAACCGCAACATCCGCCACCTCCCGGTGGTCGAGCGCGGCAAGGTCGTGGGCATCGTCTCGATCCGCGACCTCACGAAGTGGGCAGCCGAGGAACTGGCGGGAGGGCACGAGATGCCCGACATCGCCCGAAGCCACAAGGCGCTGCAAGCCGCCAGCGAGCTCCAGAAGCAGCGACGGAAGGGCGCCTGAACCACCGCGGGTCGGGCCGGCGCCAGCCAGCCGTTCTCACTCGGCGCGGGCGATCGAACCCAGGGCCAACCACGCGAGACCGGCGGCGACCACACCAGCGCCGGCGCCACCCAGGAGATCGAGCGGGTGATGCACGCCGTAGTAGAGCCTGGACCACGCCAGCAGCACGATGACGGCCACGCCCACGGCCCGCCAGGGACGCGGCACGAGCGGCAGCAATCCCACCACGAGGGCCGTCACGATCGCGACGTGGCTCGATGGGAACGACGTTCCCCGAGCCGGATCTTGGCGAAGGACCGCCTCGGCCAACGAGTGATACGGCCGCGGCCGGTCGATCAGCAGCTTCGCGCCGTTGGCGAGCGCCCAGCCCAGCCCCGCCGCGACGCCGCTCACGATAACGGCCTCCCAGCCGCGAGCGCGCACCACCAGGATCGTCGCGACGATCGCGGACAGCACCAGCGCGAGCGGGGTCATGGCGCCAGCCAGGACGCGAGCGGCGGCCGATGACGAGCCAGTTCGCTGGTTCAACCGCATGAACAGTCGCTCGTCCCACGACGCGACGCTCGAGCGGATCAGCAGCAGCGACACCACGAAGGACAGCGAGCCGGCCGCGATCGTGATCACCGACCACCCCACGTCAGGCAAGGTCCGGAGGGCTTCGGTCATGCGTCGGTTCGGCCGAGGGCGACCCGGGCCAGCTGGTCGAGGGCCCACGGCGAGATGGCCTTCCCCGCGGGCGAGACACCGGGCGCGTGCCGCGGCATGCGAACGCGGAGCGCACCCGGCAGCATCTCGAACACGATCGGTGGCTGCAGGGTCATCGCCTCACCGTCGACGCCCACCTCCACCGGGGCGCCGGAGTCGACCTGGAACCTGTCGGTGGTCCATTCCAGCCATCCCTTGAAGCGCCGGATCTGCCCCAACGCGTCCAGGGTCACCATGCGTTGTGCATCGGCCGCCCCGCTGACCCGCAAACTCACCACGCCCAACGTGCCCGCATCGAGACGCTCCCTCGTTCCTCGGGCGGTGCTCTCATCGAGCCGGTACGGGTTGTTGGAGACGAGCAGCATGTGGGCACTGGTCTGCGGCTCACCGTCCGGGCCGGTGAAGCGAAGGTCGAGGGGCTCGGCGTCGGGCCCGAGCATGTCGGGCAACATCGACAGCACGGTCTGCACCTTGGCATCGCGATACTCGGGGGACTGCACGATCTTGGCGTAGAGCCCCATCGAAGCGTTGTTCACGAAGACCGATCCGTTGACGGTGGCGAGGTCGATCCGGCGCTCGACCCCGTCGGAGAACGCGTCGAGAGCACCCACGACGTCGTCGCGATCCAGACCCAGGTCAAGGGCGAGGTGGTTCCTGGTCCCAGCGGGCACCACGACATGCGGCACGCCGTGCCGGCTGGCCACCGAGGCGACCAACGCCTGCGAGCCGTCACCGCCGGCCATGCCGATCACATCGGCGCCTCCAGCGATGGCCGCTTCGGCCAGCGCCAGCAGGTCGTCACCGGGGACCAGCACGACGGGCTCGATCCCGCGCGATCGGCACTCCTCTTCCAGGTGGAAGCGCTCGACCTTGCCACCACCGGATCGTGGGTTCATCAACAGCACCGGATGTGTCGCGATGGGTGCGGAGGGAAGCGCCGAGATCCCGGCAGCGAAGTCCTTCTCGGTCCGCCCCAGGGCGATCCGGGCCGTCCCGACCGACACCGCCGCCGTCACCACGATCGACAGCCCTCTGGCGAAGGAGAAGTCCCCCGACACGAGCCCCGCGATCACGAGACCAAGTCCGAGGATGGCGACCACGAGCGAGATCGCCCGTGCCGGGCCACGACGCGAGATGGCGTGCCAAGCCCCGGCGACGGCGATCAGCACTCCTACCAACGACAGGATCACGCTGTCCAGGCTCGCCGCGGTCGCGACCAGCACGAGACCGGCGGACACGAGCACGGCCACGATCGACACGACCGCCGACACCCGCCGGAACAGCGGCACTTCGGACCGGTCACGACCCATCGATCGTCTCCTTCGTGGGCTGCTCCCAGTTCGCGCCGAACTGCGAGCGGTAGGCCCCGACGGCCTCTTCGATCGTCGGATAGAAGTGCTCGGGCGCGATCGTCCTCGTCAGCTCGTATCGCTCCACCTTCTGCCTCACCCGGTCCTTCATCTCCGCGAACACCAGGTTGATGCCCGCGTCGTTCAACTCCTGGTCGAGATCCTCGAGCATGTCGGCGGCCGTCGTGTCGACGTCGGTGATCGGCTCCGCCGCCACGATGATCCATCGTGGTGGGGGCTCCGAGCGCGCCAGCCTGCGGATCTGATCACGGAACGTGCGCGAGTTGGCGAAGAACAACGGCGCATCGAACCGGAACAGCACGCACCCCGCGAGGCGTTCGGCGTGCGGATAGCTCGCCACGTCATGGAACCCCTGCAGGCCCTCGACCCTGCCCATGACCGCCTGGTAGGGCCACCACGAGCGGCGGAACACGGTCAGGATGGACAGGGCGACGGCCAGGCCGATGCCGGGCAACACCCCCAACAGCACGACGCCCGCGAATGCTGCCATCGCCAGCACGAACTCCGTGCGTCGCTGATGCAGCAACCGCACGGTGCCGCCGATGTCCGCGAGCGAGACCGACGCCGAGATGACGATGGCGGCCAGCGTGGGCTGGGGAAGATCGCGCAGCAGCCCGGGCACGACGAGCAGGATCAGCGTGATCGCACCGGCGCCCACCAGGCCCGTCACCTGCGATCTGGCGCCGGCTTGCTCGGCGACGGCGGTGCGCGACCCGCTGGTGCTCACCGGGAACCCTTGGAACAGGCCCGCCGCGACGTTGGCGGCACCGATGCCGATCATCTCGCGGTTCCCGTCGATCTCCTCACCGCTTCGGGCCGCGAACGAGGAGGCCGTCGAGATCGTATCCGTCAACGAGACCAGGGCGATCCCCAACGCACCCACCGCGAGCGTGCTCAGGTCGGCCAACGACACGGTGGGGATCGTGAACGGCGGGAACCCTTGCGGCAAGGTGCCGACCAGGGAGACGCCCCGGCCCTCGAGATCGGCGATCGCTGCGATCGCGATCGAGATGACGACGACGAGCAGGACCCCGGGAAGCTTGGGCAGCGTCCGTTGGAGCACCACCAGCATGATCAGACCGAGCGCGCCGATCGCGAGCGCCGCCGTCACCGTTTGGCCGTCTGCCACCCCTTCCACGAAGCCGGCCACGTCGCCGATGAATCCGTCCGCATCCACCGAGAACCCGAACAGCTTCGGCAATTGGCTCACCAG
This sequence comes from uncultured Actinomycetes bacterium, assembly GCA_963821935.1. Lineage (GTDB taxonomy): Bacteria > Actinomycetota > UBA4738 > UBA4738 > HRBIN12 > JAOUEA01. The sequence continues at coordinate 555,028 of CAWGFM010000004.1, forward strand.
GATCGTGACCGCCAACCCGTTCATGTAGCCGATCACGGTCGGCTTGGAGAGCAGGTCGGAGACGAAGCCCAACTTGGCCACGCCCGCCAGGATCATGATGCCGCCGACCATCAGGGCCAGCACGGACGCTGCCGCGATCGCCTTCGCGGGGTCGCCGTCGGCCACCAACAGCGGCGCCAGGGTCGCCGCGATCATCGGGCCGAGCGAGGAATCCGGTCCCAGGACCAGGATCTTGCTCGGACCGAACATGGCGTAGCCCACGAGGCACAGGATCGACGTGTAGAGGCCGGTGATCGCCGGCAACCCTGCGAGCTCCGCGTAGGCCATGCCCTGAGGAACCAGCAAGGCCGTGAGCACGAGACCCGCCACGACGTCCTTGGAGAGCCACGCTCGCCGGTACCTCGCGAGCATGCGCACGCCCGGCACGATCGACGCCTTCATGGGTTCCCCCTCGTTCGGCACCGTCTCGAACGAGCCGGTGCCCTGCGCAGCCTAGGGAGTCTCGAGGGCGGCCGCACGTCCGACTCAGGGTTCCGGCTCATCCCCGGCGGCTCGTCGGAACGCGCCACGCGGATCCTCGAAGCCACTGAGCTGCGTGATGTCCCTGGGGAACAGCAGCGCGATCGTCCAATCCACTGCGATCCGCACCCGCCGGCCGATCGTGGGCATGGCCGCCAGGTGGTAGGAGCGATGCAGGAACCACCCGGCGAACCCCTTGACCTTGATGCCGAAGACGTCGGCAACGCCCTTGTAGCGCCCCAGGGAGCACACCCCGCCGACGTTCCTCCACACGAACGGCTCCTGCCGTCCGCCCAGGATCGAGGCCGTCACGTTGCGGCCCAGACGCTTGCCCTGTCGCATCGCATGCTGGGCGGTGGGAGGCGCCATGCCACCGGTGGTCACGTCGGGCACCGCCGCCACGTCACCTGCCGCCCATGCATCGGGCACAGCGATCACGCGGAGGTGATCGTCCACCTCGACGCGCCCCCGCTCGTCCAACGGGAGGCCGCTCGAGGCCGCGAGCGGCGCGGGCTTCACGCCCGTGGTCCAGACCAGGGTGTCGGCCTCGAACGTCTGACCGTCCGACAACCTCAAGAGGCCGCCCTCGGCCGACTCCAGCCTCGTGCGCAGCAATACCTCGATCCGCCGGCGCTCCAGTCGCTCCTGCGCGTAGCGAGCCAGATCGAGCGGGAGCTCCGGCAGGATCTGGGAGCCAGCCTCCACGAGTACCCATCGCATCTGTCCCGCGTGCAGCGATGGATAGTTCGCCATGGCGTCGCGGGCCAGGTCCTCCAGCTCACCCAGCGCTTCGACACCTGCGTAGCCGGCGCCGACGAATACGAACGTCAACGCCGCGCGGGCACGGTCAGGCTCGTCCGTCTCCGCCGCGACATCCAGCCGGGACAGCACGTGGTTGCGCAGGTAGATCGCCTCCTGCACGGTCTTGAACCCGATGCCCCGTTCCGCCAGTCCAGGGACCGGCAAGACGCGCGACCACGAGCCGGCGGTCAGGACCAGGACGTCGTAGTCCATGGAGACGCCCTGTCCATCGGGGATGCGAACCGCCGCTCGGCGTGCGTCGTGATCGATGTTGGTCACCTCGCCCACCGTGACCTCGGCATGCCGCAGCACGGGCCGCAAGGGCACGACCGCGGCACGAGGGTCGATCGTGCCGCTCGCCACCTCGGGCAGGAACGGCTGGTACTGCATGAAGTTGTCCGCACTCACCACCATGACGCGATGCCCGGCTTTCGCGAGCGGGGCCATCTGCATCGCCGCGTACATGCCGGCGAACCCGCTCCCGACGATCAGGATGCGCTTGCGCTCGCCCATGACTCCACCATGGCGGGGACCTCCTCCAGCGACCGCACCGATGCATCGGCCTCCGCCACCTGCTCGGCCGTCGGCTCATCGGGGGCTTCCCCGCGCAGGATCCAGATCGTCTGCATCCCGGCGGTCTTCGCCGGCCGCACATCGTAGTCCAGACGATCGCCCACCATGACCGCGCGGGCCGGAGACACACCCGCCATGGACAGCACCTGGGAGAAGAGCTTCGGATCGGGCTTCTGCAAACCGAGGTCGTCGCTGACCCCCCAGACCTCGAAGAACCGGCTCAGACCCTCCCGGTCCATCGCCGCGCGCACCGACGTCGGTTGGTTGGCGATGACGCCCAACCGGTAGCGTCCATCCAGCATCTCGAGGCAGGGAACGACGTCCGGGTACAGGGCCGACGGCGGGTAGGCCCAGTACTTCGCGGCCCGTGCCTCGACCGACGCCAGATCCGCGTCATCGCCCAGGAACCGCTTCGTCAACCGCGCTCGGAACGAACCCGTCTGAGCAGCGCGCGTGGCCTTGTACTCATCCTCGAAGGCTTGGTCACTGAACCGGGCGCCCGATTCGCGCAAGGCGCTCTTCCACGACCGCGCGTACACGGTGTCGTCGTACATCACGCCGCCGATGTCGAAGAACACCATTTCGATCTTCGGCTCGATCTTCGGCTCGATCGGCTGGGTGGATCTGCTGGACGGCATCGATCGGCATCCCTGGTCCGGTGCTACCGGCCGGCGCGTCGCTTCAGCTCGGCGAACCGGTCGGCGTCGGTGGTCTCGCATCCGAGCCGGTAGTCGTATCGGGCCCCATGGCAGTCGCTCGCTCCCGTCGGCACCAGATCGAGCCTGTCGGCCATGTCCCGGTAGTAGGCGCGTTGGTCGTCATCATGGTCGGGATGGTCGACCTCCAGACCGACCATGCCGCCGCCCGCCATCTGCTCGATCAACGTGTCCGGCACCGAGCCGGCACCCTTCCACATGCCGGGGTGCGCCAGCACGCAGACGCCCCCGGCGTCGCGGATCAGGTGCAGGGCATCCATCGGGTGCAGCGCATGCTTGGGAACGTACGCGACGCCGTCGTCGCTGATGAAGCGGTCGAACGCTTCCTTCTCGGTCGGCACGATGCCCGCTTCCACCATGGCCTTGGCGACGTGAGGACGCGCGATCAGCCCTCCCCCGGCGATCTCGCGGACCCGTTCGAACGAGATGTCATACCCCAGCTCCTGCAGCTTTTCGACCATCATCTCGCCACGCCGGAACCGGGTGTCGATCAACCGCTGGAGCTCCTGTCGAAGCGGCTCGTGCGCCGCATCCACCCAGTACGACAGCACGTGCAGGCTGGCCCCCTCGTACTCGGCCGAGAACTCGATCCCAGGCACCATCTCGATCCCCGCGTCCGCCCCAGCGGTGAGGCCTTCATCGAAGCCGTCCATCGTGTCGTGGTCGGTGATGGCGATGCCAGCGAGCCCCCGCTCGACAGCGAGCGCAACGTTCTCGGCGGGTGTGTTGGTCCCGTCCGAGCACGACGTGTGGGTGTGCAGGTCGTAGCCGCTCATGGCCGGGAGGGTGACAGACGTCGGTGCCCTCGTCACATCGACGGAGCAGGCGCCACCAGGGACGGACCGATCTCCGCGACCGTGCGGCACCCGGTCAGCGCCATGGCATTCTCGAACTCCGCCCTCAGGATGCCGAGCACGGCCGTGACGCCCGCTTCACCACCGGCTGCCAACCCCCACACGACGGGGCGCCCGACCAGCACCGCCGCCGCGCCCAGCGCCATGGCCTTCAGCACGTCCGTGCCTCGCCGGACACCTCCGTCCATCAGCACCGGCACCCGGCCGGCGACCTGCGAGATCACCTCGGGCAGCGCACCGAGTCCCGACGGCGAGGAGTCCAGCTGACGCCCTCCATGGTTGGACACCACGATGGCGTCGGCCCCAGCTTGCACGGCCAACTCGGCATCCTCAGCAGTGAGCAACCCTTTCACCAGGATCGGGAGGCCCGGCACCTGCCCACGGATCCATGCCAGGTCATCCCAGCTCAGGAGCGGGTCGTAGACCATCTCATTCTCTGGCTCACTCTCCGGAAGCCCGATCGGCATGACGAACCCGCTGCGGGTGTCGCGGTGGCGCAGGCCGTTCACCGGGAAATCGACCGTCCAGCAGATCGCCCCGTACCCGGCCGACGCCACGCGCGCCAGCATCTCCCCAGTACGCCCGCGGTCACTGAGCACGTACAACTGCCACCACTTGGGCCCGGCGCTCGCCGCAGCCACCTCTTCACAGATGTCGGCTGCCGTGGAGCTCACGACCATGATCGTGCCGGTGGCATCGGCCGCTCGCGCCGTGGCCGGTTCGGCGCCGGCGTGAGCCAGATGCTGATAGGCCCACGGCGCCACCAAGACCGGGAACGTCACACGGGTGCCCAGGATCGATGTCGAGGTGTCGGGTTCGCCCGCCGCTCGCAGGAAGCGAGGCCGCAGGAGCCAGCGGTCGAAGGCCCGCCGGTTCTCCGTCAGCGTCCATTCGTCGCCCGCACCCCCGGCGAAGTAGTCCCACGCGTCGGGGGCGATCGCTGCCCGCGCGACCGGCTCGTAGTCATCGACGGTGACGTAGATCGGAGGGTCGGTCATCGCCCGGAAGGCTAGCCCACGTCGTCCACGCGTGGGACGGTCAGCCGCGCGCGGCGATGCGTCCGGCACCCATGTCACGCGAGAGCCCGCGGGCGGTCTCGCGCACCGCGCCCACCAGCGATGGCGACGGGCGTGACTCCGTGATCAACCGCTCGACCGGTCCCACCACCCCGATCGCCCCGGCGGGGTAGCCCCGGTGATCGAACACCGCCGCGGCGATCTCGGCCTCGCCCACGATGGCCTCCTGATCCTCGACAGCGATCCCTTCGCTCGTGACGGCTGCCACGGCGGTCTCGACGGCCTTCGGGTCGGTCAGGGTCTTGCCCGTCAGCGCCACCAGGTCCGTGTCCACCAGGTCCGCGCGAGAGGCCGGGTCGAGGTAGGCCACGATCGCCTTGCCGAGCGCACAGGCGTGCCATGGGATCGACGCACCGACCTCGAGGATCTGCACCGAGTTGTCGGGCCGGAACACGTGGTGAACGATCAGCACCGACGAGTTGTGGAGCACGCCCACGCGGACGGCTTCGCCCACGCGGGAGGCCAGCGAGTCGGCCCACAGCAGCGACCGCCCTCGCAGCTCGTGGTTGTCCAGGAACGCGTTCCCCAACTGCAGCATCGCCGCGCCCAGCCGGTACTTGCCCGTCTCGGGATCCTGTTCGACCAGCTCCTGGGACTCCAGGGTTCGCAGCAGCCCGTACGCCGTGCCCTTGGCCAGGCCGAGCCGCTCGGAGATCTCCGTGACGCCCATCCGTGAGCTGCCCGACGCCAGCACCTTCAAGATCCGGGCCGCGCGATCGACCGACTGGATCGAGCCTCGGCGAGGTTCGGGTGTCATGCGGTTTCCGGTTCGATCGAGCGCGCCAAGGCGCTGAACAGGAACGACGTGGAGGTCGCGCCGGGGTCCTGGTGACCGACGCTCCGAGGCCCCAGGTAGGAGGCCCGGCCCTTCCGCGCCTGGAGCGGTACGGTCGCTCGCATGCCCGCCTTGGCGGCGTCGGCGGCGCGGTTCGCGGCCGAGGCAACGTCGCGGCCGGCACGGAGCTCACGTTCGAAGGCGTGCAGCGCAGGCACGTAGGCATCGACGATCGTCTTGTCGCCTTCGGCCGCCGCTCCCAGCCCTTGGATGGCGTCCAGGCCCGATCGCAGTGCCTTCAGCAGATCCTCGGGCTCGAAGGTCGCGGCAGCGCCCAGCGAGGTCGCCGCGGACCGGAACCCCGTGCCGAACAGTGGTCCGGCGGCCCCGCCGACGCGATAGATCAAGGTCGATCCGACCCGTTCCAGGATCTCCCCTGGCGCAAGGTCTGCAGCCGCCTCCAGGTCGGTCGCCGCTGCGGAGAAACCCCGGTCCATGTTTATGCCGTGGTCGGCATCGCCGATCGCCGCGTCGAGCTGCGTCAGGTAGTCACGGTTGGAGGCCATCTGGTTCGCCGATGCTTGGATCCACCGTCGAACGAACGCGGCGTCAAGGATCACTGCCTGTTCCGGGGAAGCGTCGGTCACGAGGGTCATCATCTCAGGCCCATCGCCCGGGCGTGTCAAACCGGCGCTCATCCAGCCAGCACCTCATGTGTTCGACTATGCCGAACAGCGTAGGGCCTCGTCAAGTCCAGTTTGGCGATATGGCGAATTTGACTTCTTCACAAGAACGGGATTGGGTGTCGAAGACGAGGGCCTCGGCACGAGGTCCGAGCTCAAGGGGGGTGGTTCCCGAGATGTTCCTCGGAGAAGTGGTCGGCACCGCGATGCTGGTCCTGATCGGCGACGGTGTCGTCGCCGGCGTCCTGCTCAACAAGTCCAAAGCTCAGAACAGCGGATGGGTCGTGATCACCTGGGCATGGGCCATGGCTGTGTTCGTCGGCGTGCTCGCCAGCCTCGCGGTCGCAGGCGGCGTCGCGCACATCAACCCGGCCGTGACGATCGGGCTGGCCTCGATCGACCTGTTCCCGTGGGAAGACGTGCCCACCGCGATCGCGGGCCAGTTCCTCGGCGCCTTCATCGGCGCGATCTTGGTGTGGGCCGCCTACCTCGTGCACTGGGGCGAGACGGACGATCCCGGCCTGAAGCTCGCCGTGTTCTGCACCGGGCCTGCGATCCGGAACACGCCCGCGAACCTGATCACCGAGATCATCGGTACGTTCGTGCTGGTGTTCGGGGTGCTCTCGATCGCCGGGCTGGCGCTGGGTGATGAGCTCATCACCGGCGCACTGGCGACCGGCGCGCTGCCCGTGGCACTGCTCGTGCTGGGCATCGGCATGGCGCTCGGTGGACCAACCGGCTACGCGATCAACCCGGCACGAGATCTCGGTCCACGCATCATCCACGCGATCCTGCCCATCCCGGGCAAGGGAAGCTCGGACTGGGGCTATTCCTGGATCCCCGTCGTGGGGCCGGTCGTCGGGGGCGTGATCGGCGCTCTGGCCGCCAAGGCTCTCTTCGATCTATAGGAGACGAGATGAAGAAGCTGATCAACGACCCCGCGAACGTCGTTCGCGAGGAGCTCCAGGGGATCGAAGCGGCACACCCTGACCTGGTGAAGGTGTTCTACGACCCGTACTACATCACGCGGGCGGACGCGCCGGTCCAGGGCAAGGTGGCGCTGATCTCCGGAGGCGGCTCCGGTCACGAGCCGATGCACGGGGGGTTCGTAGGACAGGGCATGCTGGACGCGGCATGTCCGGGCGAGGTCTTCACCTCGCCCACCCCCGACCAGATGGAGGCCGCGACCAAGGCAGTCGATGGCGGCGCCGGCGTGGTCCACATCGTGAAGAACTACACCGGCGACGTCATGAACTTCGAGATGGCGGCCGATCTGTGCCGCGCCGACGGCGTCGAGGTCGAGGCGGTGGTGGTCGATGACGATGTCGCCGTGCAGGACTCGCTCTACACCGCCGGTCGGCGCGGCGTTGGCGCGACGGTGCTCATGGAGAAGATCGCGGGCGCAGCCGCGGAGGAGCAGCGGCCTCTCAAGGAGGTCGCCGACATCTGCCGTGAGGTCAACGCGAAGTCCCGCTCCATGGGCATGGCCCTCACGTCGTGCACGGTCCCGGCCGCCGGGACTGCCACCTTCGAGCTCGGCGACGACGAGATCGAGATGGGCGTCGGCATCCACGGCGAGCCCGGCCGCGAGCGTATGAAGATGAAGCCGGCGTCCGAGATCGTGGAGATGATGGCCACCGCGATCGTCGACGATGGGCCGTTCTCCGATGGTGACGAGGTGCTCGCGTTCGTGAACGGCATGGGCGGAACGCCCTTGATCGAGCTGTACGTGGTCTACCACGAGCTGCATGCGTTCCTGAAGGGCCGTGGCATCTCGATCTCGCGGAACCTGATCGGCTCCTACATCACGTCGCTCGAGATGGCAGGGTGCTCCATCACGCTGCTGAAGATGGACGCGGACTCCACGAAGCTGTGGGACGCTCCGGTCAAGACGGCCGGGTTGCGGTGGGGAGCCTGATCACCCCGCCGCCCGCTCGATCGAGCCTTCGGGAGGGGGCCAACCGCATGAGCGTGCCGTACGAGGACGTCGTCCGATGGGTCGAGTCGTTCGCGGAAACGATCGGCGAGCAGAAGGCATACCTCACCGAGCTCGACTCCGCCATCGGGGACGCCGACCACGGCATCAACATGCAGCGCGGCATGCAGGCGGTGTCGGGCATCCTCGGGGAGGCGACCTCGCAGGACATCGGCGCGCTCTTCAAACGGGTGGGCATGACGCTCGTGTCCACCGTCGGCGGAGCAGGTGGGCCCCTCTACGGCACCCTGTTCCTCCAGCTGGGCACGGCGACCGCGGGCAAGCAGGAGCTCTCCGCCGGCGATTGGGGCTCCGCCCTGGAGGCCGCGGTGGCCGGCGTGCAGGCACGGGGGAAAGCCCAGGCCGGCGACAAGACCATGCTCGACACCTTGATCCCTGCCCGCGACGCGTTCGCGACGGCCGTCGACGAAGGAGCGGATCTTCCCACAGCGCTCCAGCGATCGGCCGACGCCGGTGAGCAGGGGATGAAGGAGACGATCCCGCTGGTGGCTCGCAAGGGCCGTGCCAGCTATCTGGGTGAGCGCAGCGCCGGGCATCAGGACCCCGGCGCCACCTCGTCTTACCTCCTGTTGAAAACGGCCGCCGACACGTGGAGCGGTGACTGAGGCAACGCACCAAGCGAAGACGCCAAGGAAGAGAAGCCAAGGAAGAGAAGGAGGCCCCTCATGGCTGATTACGTCGGAGCCCTCGATCAGGGCACGACCAGCACGCGGTTCATGATCTTCGACCACGGCGGCGAGGTCGTGGGCATCGACCAGAAGGAACACGAGCAGATCTTCCCGAAAGCGGGGTGGGTCGAGCACGATCCCCAAGAGGTCTGGCGCAGTACCACTGAGGTGATCGACGGGGCCTTGTCCAAGACGAACATCGAGGCCAGCGACCTTGCCGCGGTCGGCATCACGAACCAACGCGAGACCGCCGTGGTCTGGGACCGTTCGACCGGGGAGCCCGTCTACAACGCGCTGGTGTGGCAGGACACCCGCCAGCAGGACATCGTCGATGAGTTGGCCTCGGACGGAGGGCAGGACCGCTTCCGCGAGAAGACCGGACTGCCGTTGGCGACCTACTTCTCCGGCACGAAGGTGCGTTGGATCCTCGACAACGTCGATGGCGCGCGAGACCGGGCCGAAGCGGGCGACCTCATGTTCGGCAACATGGACACCTGGTGCATCTGGAACCTCACAGGCGGCACCGACGGCGGGGCGCACGTGACCGATGTGTCCAACGCCAGCCGCACGATGTTGATGGACCTGGAGACGCTGGACTGGCACGACGATCTGCTCTCGGCGATCGGTGTGCCCCGTTCGATGCTCCCGTCGATCGAACCGTCCTCGGCCGTCTACGGTGAGGCGAAGGGAACCCTGGCGGGCATCCCCGTGGCGGGTGACCTCGGTGATCAGCAGGCCGCCACGTTCGGCCAGGCCGCCTACGACGTGGGTGACGCCAAGAACACCTACGGGACCGGCTGCTTCATGTTGCTGAACACCGGCACCGAGCTGGTCCGTTCGAAGTCGGGCCTGCTCACGACCGTCGGCTGGAAGCTCGGCGACGAGCCCGCGGTGTACTGCCTGGAAGGAGCCATCGCGATCGCCGGTGCGTTGGTGCAGTGGCTGCGCGACAACCTGGGCATCATCAGCTCGTCCGAGGAGATCGAGCAGCTCGCGGCAACGGTCGAGGACAACGGCGGCATCTACTTCGTGCCGGCGTTCTCGGGTCTGTTCGCGCCGTACTGGCGAGGCGACGCCCGCGGAGCGATCGTGGGCATGACCCGCTACATCAACAAGGGACACCTCGCGCGGGCAACCCTGGAGGCCACGGCGTGGCAGGCTCGCGAGGTCGCCGACGCGATGGAGGCGGATTCGGGGGTCACGCTCAACGAGCTCAAGGTCGACGGCGGTATGGTCCACAACGAGCTGCTGATGCAGTTCCAGGCGGATTGCTTGCAGGTGCCGGTCATCCGGCCCAAGGTCGCTGAGACCACCGCGCTGGGTGCTGCCTATGCCGCGGGCCTGGCGGTCGGATTCTGGGGCTCGACGGACGATCTTCGCCAGAACTGGGGCAAGGAGAAGGAGTGGACACCCCAGATGTCCAAGGACCAGGTGGAATCCGAGTACGCCAACTGGAAGAAGGCCGTCACACGCACCTTCGACTGGGTCGACTGAGATCGGAGCACGCCGATGAAACGACGAGTCAGATCACGACGAGTCAGATCACGACGAGTCAGATCACGACGAGTCAGATCACGACGAGTCAGATCACGACGAGCACGAGGGGTTCTTCGCTGAGGGCCAAGCCAAGAAGGAGCACGATCCGGACGAGGACCGGCACGGCGATTTCGCCGAGGGCCAGGAGCGAGAGCACCACGAGCCCGAGGAGCAGCAGAAAGGAACGTTCGCCGAGGGCCAGACCGACGAGGACGAAGACCCCACTACGCCCGAACGCGGGGACTTCGCCGAAGGCCAGGATCGCGACGACGACTGAACGGCTCGCCCGGCGCTCGGTCCACCGCGAGGTGCGATGATGCGCCCGATGGTCGCGCGCCCGGCACCGCATGTGTTGATCGTCGGCGGCGGAGGGACCGGCGGTGCCCTCGCGCACGACCTGGCCCTGCGCGGCGTGCAGGTGACCCTGGTCGAGCGCGGAGAGTTCACCTCGGGCACGACCGGACGCCATCACGGGCTGCTGCACAGCGGCGCTCGCTATGCGGTCAACGACAAGGAATCGGCCGTGGAGTGCATCGAGGAGAACATGCTCCTGCGCTCCATCGCACCGGGCTCGTTCGAGGAGAACGACGGCCTCTTCGTCGGTGTGACCGATGAGGACATGGCGTACCTGCCCGAGTTCCTCGAGGGGTGCGAAGCGGCAGGGATCCGGACCCAGGTCCTGCGGCCCGAGGAGGCGCTCCGTTTGGAGCCCATGCTCAACCCGGCCTTGCAGGTGGCCGTCCAGGTGCCCGACGCCACCATGGATGCGATGCGCATGCCGCTCCGATTCTTCGCCACAGCCAAGGTGAACGGCGCCACCCTCCTCAACTACGTCGACGTCACAGACCTCGAGCGCGCGGGTGGTGTCGTCTCCGGCGCGCAGGTCCGGGACATCGTCACCGATCGCACGCGCACCATCCACGCGGACCTCGTGGTGAATGCCACGGGACCGTGGTCGGAACAGATCGCCAGCATGGCAGGCGTCGACGTGCCGATCCGCCCGTCACCCGGTGTGATGCTGGCCGTGCGGGGCCGGCTCTGCAACATGGTGATCAACCGGCTGCACGCCTCCGGGGACGGCGACATCGTGGTGCCCCAGCGCGCGCTCACGGTCGTCGGAACCAGCTCGTGGGTGGTCGACGATCCCGACGACCTGGGGGTGCCGCAGGACCACGTGCAGCGGATGATCGACGAGGGCTCTGTCCTGGTTCCTGCGGTGCGCGATGCCCCCTTCCGCTCGGCGTGGTCGGCGGCGCGCCCGCTGATCGGTTCGAAGGAGGACGCCGATTCCGGGCGGGAGCTCTCGCGCACGTTCAAGACGATCGACCACGCGGCGGAGGACGGCGTGGAAGGATTCGTCACGATCACTGGCGGCAAGGGCACGACCCTTCGGGGTATGGCGGAGATGTGCGCCGACATGGTCTGCCGCAAGCTCGGCATCGACGTCGCCTGCCGGACGCGTGACACGGTCCTGCTTCCCCATACTGCGGTCTTCGCGGCATGAATGCCTCCACCGAGCCCGCCGAGACCCGTCGGTTCCGGGTGCATCGGTTCAAGCGGAACGGTACGGCGCCGCGTGTCGAGGAGCACGACGTTCCGGTCGGTCCCCGCACCACCGTGCTCGAAGCGCTCCGGTGGATCCAGCTCCACCACGACCGGTCGCTGGCCCTGCGGCACTCATGCATCCATGCGTCGTGCGGCACCTGCGGCGTTCGTGTGAACGGACGCGAACGACTCGCGTGCGTCACGGCCCTCTCGGACGTGCGGGGCGCGACCGTCACCGTGGAGCCCCTCGCGAACCTTCCCGTGCTGCACGATGTGGTCGTCGACATGGCGCCGTTCGTCGCCCGGTTCCCGCCACCCCACCCCGTCGTGCGCGCGAGCGAGGCACTGCCCGACGCTGCCGCTCCCCACGACATCGAGGGCTACGTCCGATTCGAGGACTGCATCGAGTGCGGATTGTGCCTGTCGGCATGTCCCGTCGCCGCGACCGACGACACCTATCTGGGACCCGCCGCGCTGGCATATGCCCAACGACTGCTCGAAGAGGAGCGTGGCACTGACCGCGGCGCGATCCTGGACTGGGCCGATCAGGAGAACGCCGCATGGCGCTGCCACGCCGCGTTCGAATGCACCGAGGCGTGCCCTTCCGACGTGCGGCCTGCCCAGAGGATCATGGCGCTGCGAAAGGATCTCGGCCCCCGGCGGCGCGAACAGGGGCAGGAGATCCCGTCTGAAGCCATGGAGGATCCAGCGTGAACGAGACCCCCGCACCGCATCGAGATCCCGAGGTGGAGGAGATCCTCGGATCTCGGCGTGAGCCCGGTCCCGTCTCACGCAAAGGCGTCGGGCTGGCGCCCACGGCGTGGTTCGACGTCCGGCGCCGGAGCACCGGCCATCTCGCGTTCTCACTGAACCGCATCACAGGACTCGGCCTGGTCGCGTACCTGTACCTGCATCTGGCCGTCCTTTCCCAATTGCTCGGGGGCGAGGACGCCTGGAGCTCGTTCCTGGAGGTGGCCACCACCCCCCTGTTCCTCAGCCTGGACGTGCTCCTGGCCTTCGGACTCCTCGTGCATGGCCTCAACGGCTTGCGGGTCGCTCTGGTGGGGAGCGGGTTCGTGCCCAACCGGCAGAAGGCGTTGTTCTGGTCGCTCATGGCGTTCGGCGCGATCGCGCTGCTCTACACAGCGATCCACGTCTTCGAGGCCGGATGATGACGGTGCAGACGCCCCCGGCGCCGACTCGGGACACCGCCGAGCCCCGGCGCTCCACGACGTGGCGATGGACGGCGCTCACCGGCGTGTCTCTGCTCGTCCTGGTGACGATCCACATGGTCGCGCATCACTTCATCGTCGACCGGATCGGCGGCCTGCGCACCTACGACCACGTACTGGAGTACATCGCCAACCCGATCATCTTCGTGATCGAGTCGATGTTCCTGGTGGCCGTCACCGTCCACGCGATGCTCGGGCTCCGCTCGGTCCTGTTCGACTTCGGCATCGGTGAGCGCGCACGGAGCCGGGTCAACAAGGGCCTGGTCGTGCTGGGCGTGATCACGGTGGCCTACGGGTTCGTGCTGATCGGCGTCTTGGCATCGAGGGCATGACCGAACCGCGACCGGAGGCGTCACCGTGATCGGGATCGTGATCGTCTCCCACAGCGATCGCCTCGCCCAGGGGGTTGCGGAGCTCGCCCGCGAGATGGGCGGGCAACAGATCCGCCTGGAGACCGCCGGCGGGCTGGACATGCCCGGACATCCGATCGGCACGGATGCGGTCCTGGTGATGCAGGCGATCGAGCGAGCGTGGTCCGACGACGGTGTCCTGGTGCTCATGGACCTGGGGAGCGCCGTGCTGTCGGCCGAGATGGCCTTGGACATGCTCGACGAGGAGCGGCGTGGCAGCATCCTGCTCTGCGAAGCACCGCTGGTCGAAGGCGCGGTTGCTGCCGCCGTCACCGCCAGGATGGGCTCGACCCTCGAGGAGGCCGCGGCCGAGGCCCGAGGAGGGCTCGCCGGCAAGATGGCCCACCTTGGAGCAGCCCCGCGCGAGGACCTCTCCGCCGTGACGGACACGCGTACCGACGCCGTGACGACGACGCTCACGATCGATATCCCCCATGGGCTGCATGCCCGGCCGGCCGCGCGGTTCGTGCAGACCGCCTCGCGATCGGAGGCGGCGGTGTCGGTCAGGAACCTCACCGCGGACCGCGGGCCCGCCGACGCAAGGAGCTTGAACGCCATCGCGACGCTGGGCGCGGCCTTCGGTCATGAGATCGAGATCAGCGCGACGGGACCGGGCGCCGCCGACGTGGTGGCGTCGCTGCGGGCCCTGGCCGAGCGAGGCTTCGACGGATCGCCCGAGCCACCCGCGATGGCGGCTGCAGAGGATGCGTCGTCGCACGACCCCGATCCGAGCGCCGCTGCCCGCGGCGTGTTGCGGGGCTACGCCGCCTCGCCAGGGCTCGCGGTCGGGCCTGCACGGAGGTTCCAGGCGCCGGTTCTCACGATCTCGGGAACGGGTGGGACATCGGTGACGGACCCGGCGGCAGAGTCGGCCACGCTCGATCGCGCGCTCGTCGAGACCGCCACCGCCATCGAGCGTCAGCGCGACCAGATCGCGGCCCGAGCCGGCGAGCGAGCGGCCGAGATCTTCGATGCCCATCTGTTGTTCCTGCGGGACGACGCCCTGCTGCAGCCGGCGCGCCACGCGATCGACGATGAGGGAAGCACCGCCGCCATGGCATGGCAGGGCGCGATCGACGCGACGTCCTCGTCGTGGGATGACCTCGATGACGCCTACCTGCGCGCCCGTGTCGACGATCTTCGGAGCGTAGGCACGCAGGTTCTGGCCCGCATCGAGGGGGTCGAAGTGCCCGCTCCCCGGCTCGAGGCGCCGGGGGTGCTGGTCGTCGAGGACCTGACGCCCGCAGACACCGCCGGACTGGATCCGGCCCTGGTGCTCGGGGTGGCGACGGCTCGAGGCGGCCCGACCTCGCACGCGGCGGTCATCACCCGCTCGATGGCCATCCCCGCGGTGGTCGGACTGGGGGACGGCCTCTTGACCATCGTGGACGGCGTCACCGTCGCGATCGACGGCGGGCTCGGTGAGCTCACCGTCGACCCGGCGCCGAACACCATCGCGCAGCTCGAAACCGAACGCAGGACCCGGGCCGCGTCGGCCGGCGCTGCCCGCGCCGCCGCCCTCGAGCCGGCGATCACCATCGATGGCACGACGATCGAGGTGGCAGCCAGCATCGGCGTGCCGAACGAGGTCGCGGCCGCGGTCGCCGCCGGCGCCGACGGCATCGGCCTATTCCGGACGGAGTTCCTGTTCATGGACCGGGAGTCCGCTCCCGACGAGGAGGAACAGGTGCAGGCCTATCGCGCGGCCGGCGAGGCATTGGAGGGCCGACCGCTCCTGCTCCGCACGCTGGACGCCGGGGCGGACAAGCCGATCCCGTACCTGGAGCAGCCGCCGGAACCCAACCCGTTCTTGGGGGTGCGAGGGGTGCGCCTGGGCCTCGCGCGTCCGGAGCTGCTGCGGACCCAACTGCGGGCGATGATGCGCGTCGCCGACGAGCATCCCGTGCGGGTGATGTTCCCCATGGTCGCGACGATCGACGAGCTCGATCGCGCGTTGGCGCTCCTACGGGAGGTTCGCGACGACCTGGGCTCGACCGCGACGATGGAAACCGGCGTCATGGTGGAGGTGCCATCGGCCGCGATGATGGCCTCGATAGCTCGCCGCCCGGATCGACTTCCTCTCGATCGGGACCAACGATCTGACCCAGTACACGCTGGCCGCTGATCGCGGGAACGAGCGGGTGGCCGACCTGACGGACGCGCTCCACCCGGCCGTGCTCCGGCTGATCAGGATCACCGTCGACGGAGCCGTGGCCTCCGGACGATGGGTGGGCGTGTGCGGCGAGCTCGCGGCCGACCCCGCAGCCACGGCCCTGCTGCTCGGCCTCGGCATCCGCGAGCTCTCGATGAGCGCGCCCTCGATCGCTGTCGTGAAAGACGCGGTGCGTTCGGTCGACCTCGCCGGCGCCCGCGCCATGGCCGACGCGGCACTGGCCCTCGACGACGCGTCGAGCGTTCGTTCGTTCCTCGCGCAGGCCTGAAACGGCCGCTGCTACGATGCCGAGACGCCCCATGAGCGCCGCCGACGAACGAGCCGCAAGGTTCCTCACGGCCATCACCTACCTGCGGATCGTGCTGACCCCGGTCGTGATGGCGTTGATCATGGCGGGCGACCGGGTGTCGTGGGCGACCCCCGTGGCCGCAGTCCTGTTCGCGATCGCGGCCCTGACCGACTTCTTCGACGGGCGACTGGCCCGGCGATGGAAGCAGACCACGACCCTGGGGACCTTCCTGGACACCACCGCGGACAAGCTCCTGGTGTCCGGAGTGCTGATCGCCTTGGTGGCGGTCGACCGAGCCTCGATCTGGGTGGCCTTCATCATCATCGGCCGTGAACTGTTGATCTTGGGGCTTCGAGGGGTGGTGAGCGCCTCGGACGGAACGGTGATGCGTCCGTCCATCTGGGGCAAGCTCAAGGCCAACGTCCAGTTCATCGCGATCTTCCTCGCGATCTGGCGGCCCGACGTCGTGATCGGCGATTGGTACCTGGACCAGATCGCCATGGCGATCGCCGCCTTCGTCACCCTGGCCTCAGCTGCCGAGTACCTGGCGCGGTTCGGGCGCTCGCTGTCGAGCCGACCCGGACCCTGACCGCGTGGGGCCGGTCTTCCTCACAGGTGGATCGGGCTTCGTCGGCGGCGCGCTGCTGGCCGAGCTGGTGCGTCGAGGTCGTGAGGTCCGTGCCCTGGCGCGCAGCGACGAGGCGGCGGCGATCGTGCGAACGCTGGGCGCCGAGCCCGTCCGTGGCGACCTCGACGATCAGGGTGCGCTGCTCACGGGCATCCGAGGCTGCACCGTCGTGTTCCACGCGGCCGGCGTCAACGCGATGTGCGTGCGTGATCCCGCGCCCATGCTCCACACCAACATCGAAGGTTCGATCGCGATCGTGCGAGCGACCGCCGCGGCGGGTGTGCCGCGCATCGTCTACACATCGTCAGCCGCGACGATCGGAGAACCTGCGGGGATCGTCGGGACCGAGCGGACGCCGCACCGGGGCAGCTTCCTCTCGGTGTACGAACGGTCGAAGTTCCTCGCTGAGCAGGAGGTCATCGCGCACGCCGCGACCACGGGGGTCGAGCTCGTCAGCGTGAATCCATCGTCGGTGCAGGGGCCCGGACGCACCGACGGTTCCTCGCGACTGCTGCTGGGTCTGGTCAACGGGACCATGCCGGTGGTGATCGACACCACCGTCTCCATCGTCGACGTCCACGACTGCACCGCCGCGCATCTGCTCGCGGAGGCCCGAGGCGAACCGGGTTCGCGCTACCTGGTCAGCGGTGCATCGATCACCATGAGAGATGCGGTGGCGCTGCTCCGACGGATCAGCGGTCGTCCCCGCCGGGTGGTGTTCGCTCCCCGCGCGGTCGCCGGCGCCGGGCGGTCGATCACCGCGCTGACGTCGAAGCTCGGCTCCCGCGATCCATCGATCTGCCCCGAGATGGTGGCGACGCTCCTGCACGGCCATCGCTACGACGGATCGCTCGCCGAGCGCGCGCTCGGCGTTCGGTACACACCGCTCGCCGAGACGGTCCGGCGCACCCTGGCCTGGTACGCCGAACGAGGGATGGCGCCTCCACCGCTCGAGCCTGCCGAGGGCGCAGATCCGGAACATGCCGGTCCGGCCGACACGTAGGATTGCGACATCTCGCGAACCATCGCGCGTCCGAGTCCCGGGAGGCATCAACGATCGTGAACGACACCAACCGACCCGATCGCAACCTCGCCATGGAACTGGCCCGTGTCACGGAGGCCGCGGCGCTCGCCTCCGGCCGATGGATCGGCCATGGCGACAAGATCGCCGCCGATCAGGCGGCGGTCGATGCGATGCGGCTCATGGTGGACACCGTCTCGATGCACGGCACCGTGGTGATCGGGGAGGGCGAGAAGGACGAAGCTCCGATGCTGTACAACGGCGAGGAGGTCGGCAACGGCGATGGGCCGGGTGTCGATGTCGCCGTCGACCCCATCGACGGCACCACGCTGACGGCCATCGGGCAGCCCAATGCCCTGTCCGTGATCGCGCTGGCGCCCCGGGGGACGATGTTCTTCCCGGGTGAGGCCGTCTACATGGAGAAGATCGCCTCCGGCCCGGACGCTGCGGCGGTGATCGACGTCACCGCTCCTCCAGAGGAGAACGTCCGAGCGGTCGCCAAGGCGAAGGGTGTCCGTCCCGAAGAGGTCAGCGTCACGATCTTGGATCGGCCGAGGCACACCGACATCATCGCCTCGGTCCGCAGCATGGGCGCCAGGGTCTACCTGATCAGCGACGGCGACGTGGCGGGCGCGATCTCGGCCGCCACTCCACGTTCCGGCATCGATCTGTTGATCGGCATCGGTGGCACACCCGAAGGCGTCATCGCCGCGGCGGCACTCAAGTGCCTCGGTGGGGCCATGCAGGGCCGGCTCTGGCCCCGGGATGAGGACGAACGCGCTCGCATGATCGCCGGCGGGTTCGACCTGGACGCGGTGCTCACCACGGACGACCTCGTCAGCGGTGACGATGTGTTCTTCGCCGCCACCGGCATCACCGACGGCAATCTGCTGCGAGGGGTCCGCTACTGGTCCGACGGCGCCACCACCTATTCCATGGTGATGCGGTCCCGGTCGGGGACCGTGCGATGGGTCGAAGCCGAGCACCGGTTCGAGAAGCTCGAACGATTCTCGCCCATCATGTACCGGCGCTGACGACAGAACTGCCGCTCCTGCCGTTCCGAACCCGAGGGAATCGGGCTACCATCCGGGTCCGACGACCGGGGAGAGTTCGACAGATGGCCGAGAAGACGATCTTGATCTGCGATCAGTGTGGCAAGCCGGCGGCCGAGACCGTCTCCATCCGCATCGCACGCGGCAACTTCGTGAAAGACCTGTGCAGCGCACACGTGAACGATCTGGTGTCGAAGGCCCGCAAGCCGCGACCCGGCAGGCGCAAGGGCGCGGTCGCCAAGCCGGCCACCGCCGCACAACCGAAGAAGCGAGGCCGTCCCCGCAAGAACCCGTAGGGTTCACAGCGGCCGCTCGCCAGCAGCCGGCGCGGTGCCGATCGAGTACACGCCTGTGTCGACGCGTTCCACCTCGCCTCGATCTCTCAGCGTTCGTAATGCGGACAGCACGGCGCCGCGGACGTCACGGATCTCGAACGGATCCAGATATCCCTCGCGGAGCGCCCGGTCCTGGATCACGGTCCAATGCAAGGGAACGTCCGAATCGCCCAGCACCTTCACGATGGCGTCGGAGGGCTCCACTCAACCACCGGCGCGCGACGGGACCATCACGCGCTCCGCGAACAGCTCCACGATCGCGGGCTCGGGGACCGCGAACGGCAGGACCCACGGGGCCAGGACGATCTCCTCCACGCCGACCGATGCGAACGCCGCGACCCGTTCGAGGGCATCGTCCGGGGTCCCCGACAGCGTGTCGGTGCGCCACGACCCTGCCGTCTCACCGCGCAGGGCGCCTCCCGGCATCGCGGCGAAGCCACGCTCGGCGAGCGCCGCGTACGATCGCTCGTTCTCGGCCAGGAGCGAGTACATCCCCACCGACAGCCGCAGGCTCGCAGGGTCTCGTCCTTCGACTTCGCACGCCGCGTGTGCTGCGTGCACCCGCTCCGCGTAGGCGTCCGGTGTCCAGCGCCACGACGCGTTCCACCCGTCGGCGTGCCGCGCCGCGAGCCGCAACAGACGGGGACCGCCCTTGCCACCGACCCACAACGGGATGCGCGGCTCCTGGAGCGGCGCGGGAAGCGATGGAGCCTCATCCAGGCTGACGAACGAACCCTCGACGTTGGCCGGCCGTCCCGAGAACAATGCCTCCAGCGCCACGAGCGTCTCCTCCATCTGGGTGAACCGCTCCCCCACCGAGCCGTAGCGATAGCCGAACGCATCGAATTCCTGCTTGAGCCAGCCGGCACCGAGCCCAAGATCGAGCCTGCCACCCGACAGGTGATCGATCGTGGTTGCCATCTTGGCCACGATGGCGGGGTGCCGGAGTGGCGCACACAGCACCAGCGTCCCCAATCGGATGCGATCGGTGACGGCGGCCAGACCCGCGAGGGCCGTGAGCGGTTCGATCGCCGCGATCGGATCGTCGCCGGCGCCGTACCGCTCGAACGAATACAACAGGTGGTCGGAGATCCACACGGAATCGAACCCCAGCGCCTCGGCGCGTCGGGCCCACGTCGTCACCGCTTCGAACGTGATGGGTTCGGCGTCGGGGAGCGAGAACCCATAGTGGGGAAGGCTGAGGCCGAAGCGCATCAGGCGAGGATAGCGGGCGTCGGGAACGGAACGAGCGTGGTTCCGCCGCTACGGGGTGGGCGAGGCGATCGGCGCACGGGCGGCGATCGCGCCGCGAAGGACGACCCGCCCATCGACGTCGCGAACGATCACCCGGTCGTAGACACCCAGCGACAGGTCGAACCGGTCGTTCACGACGATGCCCGACCCACCGTCATCGAGAGCATCGATCGAACCGACGTCCATCGATGCGCCACGGGGTCCGAGCAGCTCGACGGCGAACGGCGCGGACGACCGCTCGCTGGCCGGCACGCCGTTGACCAACACGATGGCCATGTCGGCGATGGACGGTGAGACCAGGGTGAATGCACTGCCGCTGCCACCGCCGTGGCGGGTGTGGGTCAGCGTGCCCAACAGCACCTCGCCCTCGGGATCGCTGAACTCCAACTGCGACAGGATGCGTTCGAACTGTTCGGCGGCGCTGTCTTGGCGGTTCTTCGCCGCGGCAGCGGCTTCATCAGAACGAGCGGCACGACCGGCCATGACCGCTCCCCACCCCAGGCTGGAGACCGCCAAGGTGGCGGCGACGATCGTGGCCACGGCCAGTCGTCGCCGCCGCGGCGCGTGGTGTCCTCCGGCCCGCCGTGCGGCCTGGTCCTGGACCGACCCGACCACGCGATCCTCCAGATCGGGCGATGGGCCTTCGTCGGCGGGAGCGACGGAGAAGGCCAGCATGGCGGCGGCCGAGTCGAGCTGGGCCGCTTCCTTCCGGCACGCCGCGCACCAGACGAGATGCCGGTCGATCGGCCCGAGCTCGCGTCCCGGCAGGGCGCCGAGAGCGCGCTCCGCCAGCCGGTCCCGCACGACGAGGCAGTTCACAGCAGATCCTTGCCCTCGTTCGCCTTGCGCACCTTGATCATCGCCGAACGCAGCCGGGTCTTCACGGTGCCCAGCGGGATGCCGTCGGCTTCCGCGATCTCGCGCGCCGTGAGCCCGCGGAAGTAGGAACGGGATACCAACAGGCGCTCGGCCTCGCTGAGCGACTCGAGAGCACGCATGGCGGCATCGCGCTCGATCAGCACCGCCTGCTCGTCGAGACCGGGGGCGTCGGGAACCTCGTCGACCAGCACGAGGGTGGGGCGTGATACACCGGTCTCACGACGCAGCCGGTCGACCGCAAGGTTGTGGGCGATGGTCATGAGCCACGTCGACAGTCGTCCGCGCTCGGGATCGAAACGGGCCGCTTTGCGCCACGCGGTGAGGAACACGTCCTGCGTGAGCTCCTCCGCCGATTCACGGGTGCCAAGCAGGCGGAGGCCGAGCGAATACACGGGGCGGCCGAACCGCGCATAGAGCGTGCGGATCGCGTCGTCATCGCCGGCAAGGAGCCCTTCCATCAGCTGTTGTTCCTCTCGTGGGAGGAGCGGTCCGTCGTTCCGAGCCTGCACTCGGTATCCCTTCGATATACGGAGCGCGCGATGGTCGCGGCTTGCCGGCCTGGCCGGCCCGCCCATCATCGCACGGGCCACGTCCATGCACGGGCTCCGTGCCGGCACTACGCTCGCTTCGAACCACATCTCCACAGGAAACGGATACGTGACATGGAAACGAAACCCGCGAAGCGAGGCCGGTCTCCGGGCGCGATCATCGGCGCCCTGTTCCTGACCGCGCTCGGTGCGTCGATGCTCATCGTTCCCGCGGTCGCGCAGGCCACGAACTCGGTGCCCGTCCTGCAGCTGGACGGCGTGGTGGACCCCTTCGTGGCCGACTACATCGAAGGAGCAATCGATCGAGCCGCATCGGGAGATGCGCCGGCGGTGATGATCGAGATCGATACCCCCGGCGGCCTGGACTCCTCCATGCGCCAGATCACCGGAGCGACGCTGAACGCATCGGTGCCCGTGATCTGCTATGTCGCTCCCCAAGGCGCTCGGGCCGCCTCGGCCGGTGCGTTCGTGTTGGTCTCGTGCCCGGTCGCCGCCATGGCCCCCGGCACCAACGTTGGCGCCGCCACCCCGGTGGGCCTGGACGGCGCGACGGGTTCGGACAAGGCCGTGAACGACGCGGCCGCCTACATCCGGAGCATCGCGGAACGGTACGGACGCGACGCCGATCTGGCCGAGTCCTTCGTCCGGGATGCCACCAGCATCACCGCAGAGGATGCCGCGGACGCCGGCCTGATCGATGTCATCGCTCCCACGGCTCCAGACCTGCTGGCCCAGCTGGACGGTCAGGACGTCCAGATGGGCGACGGCTCCACGGTGATGCTCAGTACCGACGACTGGGTGCTCACCGACGAACCCATGGGCAGCCTGGTCGCGTTCCTGCACGGGTTGGTCGACCCCACGCTGGCGTTCATCTTCTTCTGGCTGGGCCTGGCGTTGATCGTCTTGGAGCTCCTGGTGCCCGGTCACGTGTTCTCCGGCAGCGTGGGCACCGTCCTGTTGATCGTGTCGATCGTCTCGTTCGGGCTGCTGCCCGTGCAAGTGGTAGGGATCATCCTGTTGATCGCCGCCGCCGTGCTCATGGTGGTTGAGCTGAACGCCCCCGGCTTCGGTGTGTGGGGGTTCGCCGGACTGGCGTGCTTGGTGCTGGGGGGTTGGTTCCTCTACGACCGGTCGGGTGGGGTCGCCGTCTCGCCGCTGGCGATCGCGGTCGTCGCCGTCGCGGTCGGGCTGTTCTTCACCTTCGTCGTGGCCAAGGTCATCCGCATGCGGAACGTGGCGCCCGCCCAAGGAGCGGAGGCCATCGTGGGCATGGAGGGCGTCGCGATCTCAGGCGGGCTGCATCCGGACGGTGTCGTGCGCGTGGCGTCCGAGGAATGGCGGGCTGTCACGGGTGATGGACACCCCATCGCGAACGGAACACCCGTCCGGGTCACCAAGCTCGACGGCCTCGTGCTCACCGTGGATGCGATCGCGGCCGTGCACGAACCGGCCGGCACCGCGCCGGCCGAGGAAGGGAGGAACATCTGATGGAGATCAGCCCCGCGTTGATCGCCGTGGTCGTGCTCGTCGTCATCGTCGTCGTCTTCTTGGCCAAAGCCATCAAGATCGTGCCCGAGTACATGCGGTTGGTCGTGTTCCGCCTGGGTCGTGTGATCGGTCAGAAGGGCCCGGGGTTGATCCTGCTGATCCCCTTCGTGGATAAGGCCACGTCGGTCGACCTCCGCGAGTTCTACCTGGAGATCCCACGGCAGGACTCCATCACCAAGGACAACGCGCCGATCGCCGTGGACTTCGTGATGTTCTACAAGGTGCTCGATGCCCAGATGTCGGTGGTCCAGGTCGGCAACTTCGCCGGCGCGGCGCTGAACATCGCCTCGACCACCCTCCGCGCCGTGATCGGTGACATCCCCCTCGACGACATGCTCGCCAAGCGCGACGAGATCAATACCCTGCTCCGCATCAAACTGGACGAGGTCACCGAACGGTGGGGCGTGAAGGTCACGAACGTGGAGATCCGCGAGATCATCCCGCCCGCGATCGTGCAGGAGGCCATGACCCGTCAGATGTCGGCGGAGCGAACGCGCCGCGCCGTCGTCACGGAGGCCGAAGGCGCCAAGTCGGCCTCCATCACCGTCGCCGAGGGAAACAAGGAAGCCGCGATCTTGAATGCGGAAGGCTCGAAGCAGTCGGCGATCTTGACCGCCGAGGGTGAACGCCAGGCCGCGATCCTGCGAGCGGAGGGGTTCGCGTTGGCGCTGCGCACGATCAACGAGTCCGCCAGCACCGCCGACGCGAAGACGATGCAGCTGCAGTACCTGGACGCGCTGCGCGCACTGGGCGTTTCGCCTTCGTCCAAGGTGGTCGTGCCGATGGAGCTCTCCGGCCTGGCCGCGGGCATCGCCTCGCTGGCGGTGGCCGGGGACAACGGCGACGGGGGTCGGCCGGGGATCTAGACAGGGACCGCCATCCCGGCCTGTTGCATCGCCAGCTCGAAGTCGTGACGGTTGGACACGGCCTGGAACGCGTCCTTGACCGTGACCTTGCCCTCCTGCACCAGGTGGAGCAGCGACTGGTCGAACGTGATCATGCCGTAGAACTCCCCGTCCTGGATGACGTCCTTGATCTCGTGCGTCTTGTCGGGGTCGGCGATACGCTCGGCGATGCGGCCGGTGTTCACCAGGACCTCCAAGCTGGGGGTCCGGCCACCGTCCACGGTGGGGACCAGCCGCTGGCACACGATGCCCCGCAGCGTGCCGGCCAGGGCCAGGCGAACCTGCTTCTGCTGGTACGGGGGGAAGAAGTCGATCACCCGATTCACCGTCTCGGTGGCGTCCACCGTGTGCAGCGTGGACAGGACCAGGTGCCCGGTCTCGGCTGCCTGGATCGCCGCGCGAACCGTCTCGGTGTCGCGCATCTCCCCGATCAAGATCACGTCGGGATCCTGGCGGAGCGCGGCTCGCAGCGCCGCCGGGAAGTCCTGGGTGTCGTTGCCGATCTCACGTTGGTTGATCGCCGCGACCTCATCGCGATGCAGCACCTCGATGGGATCTTCGATCGTGACGATGTGGACTGGCTTGGTCTTGTTGATGTAGTCGATCATGGCGGCGAGCGTCGTGGTCTTGCCCGAGCCCGTGGGCCCGGTCACCAGGATCAGGCCGCGGTGCTCGTCGGCGATCGTTCGAACCGAATCGGGGAGCCCGATCTCTGAGAACGCGGGGCCACCGAACCGGAGCTTGCGCAGCACCATGCTGATCGATCCGCGCTGGCGGAACACGTTCACCCGGAACCGCCCCACGTGGGTGATCGAGTACGCGAAGTCGACCTCGCCGCTGTCTGCGAACCGCTGCTTGCGATCGGCCGGGATGATCCCGTCCGCGATCGCCTGCGTCTCGATGCCCGTGAGCGGGTCTCGATCCAGCCGCGTGAGCCCCTTGGGAAGCCTGATCATCGGTGGGGCTCCCACCTTGACGTGCAGGTCGGAACCTTCGCCGGCGACCAGATGCTCCAGCCAGGCATTGAACTCGGGCACGATCGGCGAACCATCGCCGGACGTGCTGGACAACCCCTCCATCCATCTTCCTTTCGGATTTCTCGCTCGCGTGGGTGATCACGAGGAACGGCTCTCCGCCCGACCCCGTCCTCAGTCCATCGGACGCTGAGGAGCGGGACTTCAGTCCGAGGTGGAAGTCAGGCAGGGTCTTCCTGCCGATCACGCGCCTCGTGCGACCAAGCGGCAGATGGTGGATCGGTCGGCCATGGGCTCGAACGACGTCAGCGCCATCGCCGGGCGCGAGGCGCTCAGCATGCCGTCCAGCAAGCCTCTATGCACCGCGCAGACCAGGTCACGGTGCTCGTCGAGCAGGTCGCGGAACGGGCAATCTCGCAGGGCGATGTCCACGGCATCGGTCCCCCGTCGCCGGAACCGAGGCTGGAACCCCGCGTCCGCGAGCGCTTCCTGCAGCACCGCCAGGTTCGGCCCTGCGGGGCGGCGGGCACCTGGCTTGGGCACGCTTCGTCCGACCAGGTACGCCCCCCAGTCACGCGCCAAGGCTTCCGCACGGTCCCGCTGCCGCGTGTTGGTGAGTACGGCCGACAAGATGTCGGCCAGCAAGCGGTAGTCGCGCCCCTCACGCTCCTCGCGATCGACCGCCGTGTACATCGTCTGTGGCCTGCCCACCGAGGCCGCTCCCCGCTGTGTCTCGCTGGCCACCAATCCGGCATCCTCCAGGCGCCGGAGATGAGGCCGAAGCGTGTTCGGGTGCAGTGACAATCGGGCTGACAGGTCCCGCACCGACACCGGGCGTCCCGCCAGACGAAGGTATCGGTGCAGGCGATAGCGCGTGTCGTCGGCCAGCGCCTTGTGCACTTCGATCGGTGCGGGGTCGGGCAACGGTGCCTCCGGTCGTACACTGGATTTCCACGGTTCTCACCGTGTCAACCGAACATCACACCAAGCCTAGATGAGGGAAGGGACTCCCGTGGCCACCGAAACGCAGGTCCGTCAGGCGCTCCGCCAGGTGCTGGACCCGGAGATCGGACGACCGATCGAGGACATCGGCATGCTGCAGGCGATCGATATCGATGGAGGACTGGTGCGCGTGCACGTCCTGCTGACGATCGAGGGCTGCCCGCTGAAGGATCGCATCACGACCGACGTCACCGCCGCGGTGCAGCCGGTCGAGGGTGTCGAACGCGTCGAGGTACGGCTCACGCCGATGAGCCCAGAGCAGCGTGAGCAGTTGGTGCACACGCTCCGCGGCAGTGCGGCCGGTGCACCGGGCGGAGCGCCCGGCGGTGCGCCCCCCAAGAGCCTGAGCTTCCCGCCCTCGACCTCCGTGATCGCGATCGCCTCCGGCAAGGGCGGCGTGGGCAAATCCAGCGTGACCGTCAACCTTGCCGCCGCGCTCGCAGCCGAGGGCAAGAGCGTGGGCATCCTCGACGCCGACGTGTGGGGTTTCAGCATCCCGCGCATGCTGGGCGTGCACGGCAAGCCCGTGGGCTTCAACGACATGATCATGCCGTTGGAAGGCCATGGGGTGAAGGTCATCTCCATGGGATTCTTCGTGCCCGAGGACACACCGGTCATCTGGCGCGGGCCCATGCTCCACAAGGCCATCGAGCAGTTCCTGGGCGACGTGTACTGGGGCGAGCTGGACTTCCTGCTGTGCGACCTGCCGCCCGGAACCGGGGACGTGAGCATTTCCTTGGCCTCGTTCCTCCCGGGAGCGTCGATGCTGGTGGTGACCACACCACAAGATGCCGCTCGCGAGGTGGCGGAACGCGCCGGCAAGATGGCCGAACGCACCAACCTGGGGCGCCTCGGCGTCATCGAGAACATGAGCTACTACGTGTGCCCGCATTGCGGGGACCACGACCCGATCTTCGGCGAAGGTGGGGGCGCGATCGCTGCCGAGACCCTGGGCGTGCCCCTGATGGCCCAGGTGCCGCTGATCTCGGCGGTGCGCGAGGCGGGCGATACCGGGGTGCCGATCGTGCTGAGTCAGCCAGATTCCCCCGCCGGTGTGGCCTTGCGTGATGCGGCCCAAGCGGTGCTCCATTCGACGAAGTCGAAGGTGGGCAAGCCCCTCACCCTGATGACTGCTCCGCACTGAGCGCACCGTCCGATACTTCACCGGGCTCTGCTTCCGGTGCCGTCAGCTCGCCGGCAGGCCCGCCCCCGCTCGGCGCATCGGGGTCGGGTCGCATCGCCCACCAGATCAGCAGGCCTGCGGAGATCGTGGCGACCGTGAGCGCCGTCCACTGACTGCCGGTGAGCCCGAAGAACCGCTTGTCGATCCGCAGGGAATCCTCGAGGAGCCGCGAGAGTCCGTACCACAGCCCGAAGGTCAGGGTCAGGATGCCCTCGCGACGGGGGCGTCGCATCATCACGAACCACAGGAACAGGAACAGGGCGCCGGCCAGCAACATGTCGTACAGCGCCGTCTGGTGGACCCCCACCCCCTGCGCGATCAGCGTGCCGGCACCGTCGACGAGCCTGGCCCCGTCGCGGGTGATGCTCTCGAGCCGGTCCGCCTGCAGATCGGCGGAGCACAGCTCATCGACGCACCGGAAGGGTGGGGCGATCGTCCCGCCCCGGTACTGCCAGGCCAACAGCCAGCTCGTGGGCTTGCCCAGGTGATCGGCGATCATGAGGTCCCCGATCCGGCCCACCGCGATGCCCAGTGCCAGCGAGGGAGCCACGGGGTCGGCGACCTGGAAGAACCGGTAGCCCTCGTGCCGCACGCGAACCGCGTTGATGATCACCGCGCCGGCGATGCCCCCCAGGAGCGAGATGCCACCCCGCCAGATCGCCAGCATCTGACCAACGTTGTCGAACTCGGAGAAGTGCGCGATCACGTAGAACAGCCGTGACCCCACGATGGCCCCGATCAGGGACCAAAACACGACCCCGTTGATGACCTCGGCGGGCACGCCCCACCGGATCGAGATCCTTCCCAGCAGCCAGGCGCCCGTGAGGAACCCGATCGCGATGAACACGCCGTGCGGAGAGATGGCGAACGGTTCCCCGAAGCGGATGCGATCCAGCACTGGCCACCCGATGGCGGCGACGGTTGCGAGGGAGCCGGGCACCTGACGAGTCTAGCGAGGGGGAGCTCGGACGCCCGGGTCACCGACGCGCGCGAGGCCAGAGCTCGGCGACGGCTCGCCCCATCAGCATTCCACTCGCGACGTCGGACGGATAGTGCACCCCGACGTAGACACGCGACGCGGCCACCGCGGCCTCCAGCGCGGCCACCACGCAACGCGCAGGAGCCGGCGCGCGCAGCTCGCGGGACGCAACCAGGGCGAAGGTGGTGAACACCGCGGGATGACTGCTGGGCCATGACGTTCCACGCGGCGGCGCGACCAGGAACCGGGTCGCCTCGGCATCGGCCTCGTACGGACGCGGGCGATCGACGAGCTTCTTCGCGGCTTGTCCCAGGAGCCACGTCGTTGCCGCTGCGGCCAACGCCCGCGAGGCCTCCGAGCGCCGGCCCAACACCGCGAGCGTGAACGCCGCCGCACCCGCCGCGTACAACGATCCCAGCTCGGTCACACCCAAGAACGCGCGATCCGCGGTGGGGCCGGCATCCGCGTTGCCCGCCTCGAAGAGCCTGGCGTCCAGCGCCGCGCCTCGGCGTGTCCGCAACGCTGCGAGACCGATCGCCGCGGCGCCCGTGGCCGCAGCCGTGGCCCGGCCCAGCGACCGCAACGTCATGGCCTGTTTCCGCGTCGGGCGCGAGCTTCGATCTGCCGCTTCTGGGCCAGCACGCCGTGTCGCAGCGCCATCTGCGCCCCACCCACCGCGTTGAGGCTGGCGGCGGCGAACCCGCCCAGCGGCCCACGGAACCGGTACTCAACCTCGTGTCGGAGCATGCTCCGTTCGAACGGCAGCGAGCCGACCGAGGTGGTGACGGTTGCCACCAGGATCCCGGACAGTCGCACGCGCGATCGCCACGGGGGCTCCCACTCCAGCACCTCGGTGCGGATCGTGGAATCGACGCCCATGAACCCCATCACCACTCGATAGGTCGCCCCTGATCGCATGCCGCCCTGCGGCGGGCTGACCGAGCGCACGTGGCGGTCCCATTGCGGAAGGTTGTGCGGGTCGCTGGCGACGTCCCAGACCGTCTCCGGCGGAGCGTCCACCTCGACGGAGAACTCGACGACCGTCATGCGGTCAAGTCGACGGTTCCGCCCGGCCGGGCGCGCACGTCGGCGCTGCCGCTGGACCAGCCTTTCCACCACACCAGCCTGGCGGGGTCGATCCGAACGAGCGCATCGGCACCGGGATGCAGCCCCGCCGCGATGCCACCCGCGGTCTTGGACCCCGAGCCCACCGACCCCAGCACGTAGAACGACCCCTCGCCCTGCACCATCGCGCCCGTCATGTCGCGGGCCCGCCATTCGCTCGGTTGATCGATGGTGAGGGCGACCGGTGCGTCGGGACCGGCGCCGACCAGTGCCAGCGATTCTGCCGGCGAGGCTGCGTACAGAGAGTGTTCATCCGCCAGCCATCGAACCGGCAGCACCACCGGTCCCCGGTCTCCCAACACGGTGAGCGAACCACGACCGCTCCGCCCGAGCGTGGCCGCAACCTCCGCGGGTAACCCACGGAGCGGATCAGGGTCCTGCTTCCGCTGCCGGAAGGCTCCGTGCGAGTCGGCCTCACCTCCCCAGCGGCCCCGACCCTCCTGCACACCGTCCTCATCGAGCAGTGCGGTGCGCTCGAGGTCGATCCCGACGAACACGCGGCCGGGGGGCGTCCACGCCAGCGGGACCTGCCGGGCGTCGAACGCGTACCCGGCGAAGAACCTGGCGTTCTTCTTGCTGAAGGTGGCCGTGGCTCTCGCGATCGAGGTGGCCCCTGCCACGGCGGCGCCCCAGGTGCCCCGGTCGAGCGCGTCGTACGTCTTCACCGTGCCGGTGAACGTCACGGTGAGGTCGCCGTGCCGCACCATGCCCGCGACAACCGGGTCGTCCCTCCATGCACGGGTCTTCACTGAGCCTCGCGACGTGGTGAGCCAGATGCGGCCGCCCGAGTACGCGAACACCAAGGGAGTGCAATGCGGACCCCGGGGGGTGGTGGCGGCCACCATGCAGAAGCGGCCGTCGGCCAAGACCTGCTGCACCGCCGTCGACAGGAAGCTCATGTCGTCGTCCGATCCGGTTTCATCCTCGTCGGTCCATCCTCGTCCTGGTCACGGGTCTTGTGGTGTCAGCCGAGGTTTCCTGCCCGGGCCGGGTGGCAACGCCAGCATCAGTCCGGTCCAAAGGATATGGCTCGCGAGGCTCGCCAGCACACCGCCGGACCACCAGGCGAGCCAGGTCCACAGACCTCCACCCACCAGCGCACCCGCCACGATCGGCAGTGATCGGCTCGCCGCGTTGGCGATCACGTAGCCGCACCACGTGGCGACGGCGGCCAGACCGAGCGACAGCGTCACCGACAGCCTGCCCTGGAACAGACCACGCCAGAACAGTTCCTCGGCGGGCACCATGATCACCAACGAGAGCGCGAGCGATTCGGGGAGCGGGACGACGGCGGCCTCCTGGTACTTCTGCACGACGTCGATCCGGAAGGGTGTCCAGTGCGCTGCCAGCCACACGAACGCCCGGGTCGCCAGGAAGAGCGCCGCGCCGCTGGCGACGCCCACCACCGCAGCGGTTCGAGCCGAGACCATGGTCGCCGCGACCGGTGGCCGAGCCAGCACGGCGGCGATCCCCATGGCCCCCAGCACGACGGGCATGACGCGCCAGACGTTGCGGCCGCGGCTCGAGACCAGCCACCACCCCGCGACCTCGGCCAACGCGCCCGCCGCCATGATCACCAGTTGCACGATCGAATCCTTCGCTCAGACGAGGAACCGGGTCTTCACCGCCACCTCCGCGGTGAAGGCGGTGACGACCGCCAGGTAGTAGAAGCCCGTCGCCGATTGCACGGCCGAGGCGCGCTCGCCACGAAGCGCGGCACGGGTCAGCACGGCGATCAGCAGCGTGGTGCCGACCATGCCCAACGCGATCCAGGGCGCGAGGGCCCCCGCGGTGAGCAACGGGTTCAACGAGGTGGAGGTCTCGATACCGCCGAACCCGCTCGAGATGACCGCAACCGCCTCGACCAGCACGGCCACCACCATGATGTTCGTGATGCGGTTGATCGGGCCGCGCGAGAGGCCTCGGTCGGTGAGGTACCAGTGGCCCAGCAGGAGCCCGTCGGTGATCGAGCCGAGGAACGCCGCCCCCGCCGCCAGCTGGAACAGTCCCAGCGCGAAGGACTGGCGGCTGGTCCCGGCCATGGCAACCAACACCGAGCAGGACAGCGGCACGCTCAGCAGGCCGGCGACGCGCGCGATCGGCGGTCGTTTCGCCAGCATGAGGATGCACGAGATACCCACGACCACGACGGTCGCGAGCGACAGCCGGACCGACCACGACCCCGCGGCGTCACCCGGCACGGCGGCGGCGCTGGTCGACCACCACGCTGCGACGGATGCGATCGACAGGATCGAGGTGACGAGGGTGAAGAAACCCTTCTTCACCTCGTTCCACAGCGGCGTGCACCACAGGAACGCTGCGGAGCCTGCGACGGCCTGGGCCAGCACCAAGGCCATGTAGCCCGCCGCGCCCTTCACCGCTCCCCTCTCCGCATCCGGCCAGGAAGACTACCCGGCAGTGACATCGCCCCCGGAGCGCACCGGGCTCACCACGGCGCTGCAGGGTTCGCCCGGTACGCTGGCTCGCCATGGACGACTGGCGCACCTACGACGGCGTGGCCGAGATCTATGAGCGCGTGCACGCGCCGCGCTTCGTGGAGGTCGCGCGCGACCTGGTGACCCGAGCCTCGATCGGTGAGGCCGATCGTGTGCTCGATGTCGGGTCGGGCACCGGGGTCGCCGCCGAAGCAGCGGCCGGCGCCGGCGCGACCGTGGTCGGCATCGACGAGTCGATGGGCATGCTGCACGTGTCGCGCCGCGAGCGTCCCACCGTCCCCGCCGTCGCCTCGGTCGCGATCGACCTCCCGTTCGGGCCGGCAACGTTCGACGCGGTGCTCGGCACGTTCGTGTTGGCCCATTTCACGAAGTACGACACAGCCCTCTTCGAGCTCCGCCGCGTCTTGAAGACCGGTGGTCGGATCGGGTTCTCGTCGTGGCACGATGGGATCGACGCCTACCAAGAGGTGTGGCGCGAGCTGATCGAGGGCGTGGTCCCTCGCGACCTGCTGGCCCCCGCCTATGCCGAGGCCGCGCCGTGGCACGATCGCTTCCGATCGCGCGATTCGGTGGAGGAGACGCTGATCGACGCCGGATTCCGACAGGTGCGTAGCGAGGTCGTGAAGTACCGCTGGGTCTACACGTTGGACGACTACCTGGACGGGCTCAGCGTCTGGGCGACCGGCCGGTTCGCTCGCGAGATGCTGGGCGAAGCCGGGTGGGCGGCATTCCTCACGCGGGTCCGCGACACGTTCGTGCAACGGTTCCCCGACCCCCTCAACGACTTCCGAGAGGTGATCTTGGCCACGGGGGTCAAGGTCTGAGGGACGCGCTCCCCGGACGTGGATCGAGCAGCTAGGTCAGATCCAGGACGCGGAACTGTTCGGCGTGGTTGACGCCGATCTCCTTGCCGGCACGCTCGGCATCCTCGGCCAGGAACTCCTCGAAGAACGCGATGCCCTCGGCGAGCTGGCTGGCGTGCTCGGCCAGGGCGTCGATCTTGATCCGGAAGGTGTCGCTCACGTCCTCCGTGTGGCTGGGGTCGTTCGTCCAGCCGAGCCAGACGTCCTTCACCTGCTGGACCTCGAGTCCCTCTCGCAGGTGCTCGGGGTAGAAATGCGGGTTGCCCGCGCCGGGGAAGCACGCATCGAGCGCGATCGCGCCGGCGGTTCGATGGTCGGAGTGGTTGTAGTACCGGTTCTCGAAGAACATGGCGGTGGGATCCACGCTCAGCAGGGTCTCGGCCCGGACCTCCCGGATGCGGCGGGCCACCGCTTCGCGGACGATGTCGGTGTTCTCCAGGTCGCCGTCATGGTTGCCCAGGATGCGAACGCTCGCCAACCCCATGACGCGGCCGGCGGCCTCCGTCTCGCGCTGACGGACCCGTGCCAGGTCGGTCCGGTCGACGGCAGGATCCTGGGAACCTCGGTCACCGTTCGTCAGCACCAGCAGGTGCACGTCACGTCCGGACGCGCACCACTTCGCGATGGTGCCGCCTGCCGAGATCTCGGCATCGTCGGGGTGCGCATAGACCGCCAGAACGGGACCGGTCGCCGCGGGATCCTCGCCGCCGGTCTTCGGCGCCGATGCGTCGAGATCGCTCACGCCGAGGCGCGCTCCAGGACGAACCGGACCAGCGTGCGAACCGGCACGCCCGTGCTTCCTCGGGGGCCGAGGTCGTGCGCTCGATCGGTGTATGCCGGACCCGCGATGTCCAGGTGCACCCATGGGGTGTCACCGACGAACGCCGCCAGGAACCACGCTGCCGTGATGGCCCCGCCCCACCGGTCGCCGATGTTCTTGATGTCTGCCACCGGGGAGTCGATCAGCGTGCGGTATCCCTCGAACAGCGGCATCTCCCAGATCGGCTCGCCGGTCGCCTCGCCGGCGGCCACCAGTTCCTGAGCCAGACCTGAGTCGTTGCCGAACGCGCCGGAGATGCGTTCGCCCAGCGCCACCACACACGCCCCGGTGAGCGTGGCCGTGTCCACGATGACCTCCGGCCCCTGCTCGTTGAGGTAGGCCAGGGCGTCCGCGAGGACCAAGCGCCCTTCCGCGTCGGTGTTCAGCACCTCCGACGTCGTCCCACCACGGTGCGTGATGACGTCGCCGGGCTTCTGGGCCGAGCCGCTGGGCATGTTCTCGCTGCAGGGGATCGCGGCGATCACGTTGATCTTCGGCTTCAGGCGCGCGATGACCTTCATGGTGGCCAGGATCGACGCGGCGCCACCCATGTCGTCCTTCATCGTCTCCATGCCTTTGGCGTCCTTGATCGACAGGCCGCCCGAGTCGAACGCGATCCCTTTGCCGCTGAACGCGATCGGCTTGGCGCGCCCGGCCCCCGTGTAGCCGAGCTCGATCAGGCGCGGAGGGTTCACGCTTCCCTTGCCGACACCGAGGATGCCGTTGAAGCCCCCGTCGGCCAGTTGCTTCTCGGTCCAGACCTTGCACGTGAGGCCAACCTGCCGGGCCATGGCCCTGGCTTCGCGGGCGATCTCGGCGGGCGGCATGTCACCGGCCGGGGTGTTGACCAGGTCGCGGGCCCAGCTGACGGCGTCGATCACGATGGCGGCCTCCTTGACCGCCGCTCGTGCGGCCGGGGCGTCGGCACGCTCGCTCCCCAGCACCACGACGCGCTTCAGCTCTCCGTCTGCCGGCTTCGAGCGGTACCGGTCGAAGCGGTAGGCGCCGAGCCCCAGTCCCTCCGCGGCCGCTCCGGCCGCCTCGGCGACGCGTCGAGGAGGGAACGCCATCGCGAACGTGGTGGCGACGGTCCCGAACCTGCGGGCGGTGCCGGCCACCCGGCCCAAGGCGTTGCGAGCCACGATGCTGGTGAGCTCCTCCTTCGGGCCGATGCCGACCAGCAGCACCGCGCCGGCCGCGAACCCATCGCCGCGGCGCTTCGTGACCAACAGGTCCTCGCCCTTCTTGCCCGTCAGCTTGGCGTCGGCGTAGGTGGCCGCGAGCCCCGTCTCGCGGACGCCCGGACCCGGCTTCGGCCCCTGGAAGACGGGCACGATCAGCAGGGCCGCCTTCGCCGCACCGGGCGCGTCGGTCGAGTACGAGAACGTGGTCACGGGCAGCTCCTCAAGCTCGGGATGCGAAGGGAGGCAGTGTAGTGCGGGAACGCATCCCGCGGCCCGAGCATTACCCTGGTGATCGATGAAACCGAAGGACATCCGCGACCTGGTGTGGTTCTCCGACGACGAGGCGCGCACCGACACCCTGTTCGAGTCCGATCAGCTATGGAGCCAGATCGTGTGCCTGCAGCACGCCCAAGGCATCGGCCCCATGAGCGATGCGAGTGCCGATGCCTTCGTGACGGTGCTCGCGGGTCAGGTGTCCGCGCAAGCCGGCAAGGGTCGGGCCCGGATGGGCCAATGGGAATCGATCCTGGTGCCCGCGGGGACCGACCTCACCTTGCACAACGCCTCCGAAGAGCCCTCGGTCGTGCTGTTGGTGCTCGCACCCCCGCCCGCGAGCTCGCTCTGATACGCGCGGTCGGTGACCGTGGCCCTCAGACCCGCCCGACCCACGAGCCGACCCGCATCCGTTCGATCAGGACCGCGATCGTGGCGGTGATCGCCATCAGCAGCACGCTCATGGCGAGCGCCTGACCTCGATTCGCGGCTCCCGGCTGCGCGAGGAGCCGCACGACGGCGAGTGGCATCGTGGGGGTGTCGAGACGGGCGACGAACGCGGTCGCCCCGAACTCCCCCAGCGCGATCGCGAACGCGAACGCCCCCGCGCCCAGGAACGCTCGAGACGACATGGGCAGGACGACATCACGCATCGCGTGGAACGGCGAGGCACCCAGCGAGGCGGCTGACTCCATCAGGTCGGTCCGGATCGAGGTGAGGACGGGGGCGACCAGCGCCACCACGAACGGCACCGCGACCACGGCCTGCACCACCGCGAGCAACCACGGCTCGCCGCGCAGATCGAGCGGGGGACTGTCGAACGCCACGACGTAGCCGAACCCCACGGTCACCGCCGACACGCCGAGCGGCACCGCCGACAGCGACCGAAGCCACGAGCCCCGCGGAGAACGCGCTACCGCGACGGCGGTGAGCCCGCCGATGGCCAGGGCGATCGTCGCCGCGCCCGCCGCGATCAGCAGTGAGTTCGTCACCGCGTCCACCGCTGAGACGGGCAGGGCGCTGCCCCGTCGCACACTCCCGAGCTGGGTGTAGCGGGACAGCGTCAGGCCACTCGGGCCGTCGATCGAGCGCCATACCAGGCGCGCGGGCGGCCCCAGCACCGCGAGTGCCGTCAGGGCGGCGGTGATCACCACGAAGGTCCGCTCACCGCGGGTGCGTGGCGATCGGATCGCGTCGCCCGTACCCACCAGCCTCAGGGGCATCGCGCCTCGAGTTGCGACCGCCGACGTGAGCCACAAGAGCGCGACGACGATGACGACCTGGATCAACGTCAGGGTCGCGGCGACCGGCAGGTTCAACAGCTGGGTCGTCTGCCGGTAGATCTCCACCTCGATCGTGATCATGCCCGGCCCACCCAGGAGGAGCACGACGCCGAACGAGGTGAACGTGAACAGGAAGACGAGCACAGCGGCCCCCACGATCGAGGGACGCGACAACGGCCACAGTACGTCGAGGAACCGGCGGATCCCCCGTGTACCCATCTCCGTCGCCATATCCTCGAAGGCCGGGTCCAGCTGCGACCAGAAGCTGCCGACCACCCCCACGACCACGGCGAGGTTGAAGAACACATGGGCCGCGAACAGCGCCCCGAGCGAGGGATCCGGCCCCGCGAACGCCGTGCCCACGACCACGGTGGGCAGCACGAACGCCACCAGCACGCCGACGCGCAGCACCGAACGTCCGGGGAACCGGAAGCGCGCCACCAGGTAGGCCACGGGCAGCCCCGCCGCCAGCGTCAGCGCGGTGGACACCACGGCCTGCCACGAGGTGAACCACACCACGTGGCGGAGTCGGTCGTTCCCGAGCACGCCGCCGATCTCGAGGTCGGTCAGCACCGATCCCACGATCGATGCCAACGGGTAGCAGAAGAACGATCCCAAGAAGGCGAGCGGCACCGCCACCAGCGCCAGTCCGGCTGCTCGGCCCCTCAGCGCAGCATCAGATCGGTCCACCGCTCGACCCAATCCGCTCGATGCTCGACCACGTCCTGCGCGGGCAGCGACAGCGGGTCATCCACCGCA
This sequence comes from uncultured Actinomycetes bacterium, assembly GCA_963821935.1. GTDB lineage: Bacteria > Actinomycetota > UBA4738 > UBA4738 > HRBIN12 > JAOUEA01. The sequence goes on from CAWGFM010000004.1 coordinate 591,945, forward strand.
ACACCGAAGCGTTCGAACGGCTCGGGGAGCGGGGTTCCTTCCACGACCGGATACACGAACATGCGCAGCGGCACGTCCCGCTGGAACGCCGGCGAGAGCAGGAAGTCGATCACCTGACGGGATTCGGCGGTGTGCGGCGTCCCCGCCAGCACGCCCGCGTACTCCACTTGCCGGTAACAGCCGTCCGTCACGATCGCGGTCGGTGCCACATCCAACGGTTGCTCCGCGAAGATCACCTCGGCCACAGGACTGGATGCGTACGACACCACGATCGGCCGGTCACCTTCGCCACCGGCCGCGCCCGAGAACCCGCCGTAGTAGGCCTGCTCCCAGCCTTCGACCACTCGGACGTCGTTGGCTCGCAGTTGCTCCCAATAGGACTCCCACCCGGGGTCGCCGAAACGCGCGATCGTGGCGAGCAGGAAGGCCAGTCCGGGCGTTGACGTCGCCGGATTCTGCACCACGGTGAGCCCTCCGTACGCCGTGGTCGTGAGATCCTCCAACCGCGTCGGCGGTGCGATCCGGCGCTCCGCGAACCACGCGCGGTCGACGTTCAGGCAGACCTCGCCGTGATCGACCGGCACGACGGAACCCGTGGCGTCCGGGGCGAAGCTGGGGTCCACGCCAGCCAACGCCCCGGGCCGGTACGGCTCGAACACACCCGCGTCCACCGCGCCCTGCAGCAGGTTGTCGTCCACACCGAACAGCACGTCGCCCTCCGGGTTCCCGGCGCTCAGGATCGCGCGGTTCACGAGTTGTCCCGCGTCACCGGCCGGCACGATCTTCAGCGTGATGCCGCTCGAGCGTTCGAACCCGTTGACGACCTTCGCACTCACGTCGAACGAGTCGTGGGTCAACAGTGTCACCGTGACCCCCGTGTCGGAGCCACGGCCGGGGTCGCCCGTGCATGCGACGAGGATCAGCGACACCACGACGACCGCCACGGCGGAGGCCCGCCGTCCGTTCATGAGGTCTCCCCCGGACGGATCGCGAGCACCGCGCCGGACCGAACCTCGATCGAGGCGAGGCTGCCGGAGAACTCGTTGCTGATGCCCAGGCTGGAACCAGGCTCCAAGTCGCGTCCATCCAGCGGCCAGCGCAACCCCGTTGTTCGCACGCCGCGCGCCGGATCGGCCACCGCGAACAGGCTGATCGTCTCGCCGGTCCGGCCCTGCAGCGCACGCTCGCGATGGATCGCGTGCGCCTGCGCGTGCCCGAAGATCGCATCGAGCCGGATCCCGGCGAATCGTGGGGCGACCATGATCAGCGCGTTGCCGAGCAGTTGGTCGAGCCGGCCGCCGTCGCCGCCGACGATCACCGCTCGCTCGACGCCCTCCTGGAGCGCAGCGCTCAGCGCCAGATCCAGATCGGTGGCGTCCTTGTCGCGGGGATGCTGCTGGATCCGGCCACCCTCGCGTTCGATCCGCTCGCGCGTCGCGGCAGGGATCGAGTCCATGTCGCCCACCAGCAACCCGACGCCGAATCCCAGACGATGCGCTTCGATGGCTCCGATGTCGGCGGCGATCACGAGCGGATCGTCGAGAACGGGGATCTCGGCTCGCGACGGTCCTCCGCCGCAGAACACCAACGCCGTTCGCATGATGGCTCCCTCCGCCAGCATTACCTGGTTCAGGTTCATCGGGTCGCCGGCGCTTGAAGCCGACCTCTCAGCCCGGTTGCCCGAGCTCCCCGTTGTGGTCCGAACGCCAGTATAGGCGCCTGCCGTCCTTCAGCTGCTCGGGCCGATCGCGATGACGTGCCGACGCAGACCGTCCATCGCTCGTCCCATGAGCACGCGGAGGATCGGGGCGTAGCCGCGCGCGGCGAGCTCACCGACGACCGGAGCCGCCAGACGGATGTCCTCGGTCCACGTGAATCGCACACCGCCCTCGACCGGTTCGAGCTCCCACGTGCCGGTGCCCGAAACCACGCTGCCGTGGCTGATCACCATGCGCCGGGGCGCCTCCCAGCCGATGACCTCCATGGGCTCGGTGAACGCCGGCATGCCGAACAGCCGGGTGCGCACATCCAATCGAACCCCGACGCCCTCGCGGATGTCCGAGACCACCGTGACGCTGTCCGCGTCGAGCATCCAATCGGCCTGGCGCTCCCAATCCATCAACACATGCCAGGCCTCCTCCGCCGTGGCCGGCAGCACGATCGATCGTAAGACCCGCATACGGGAAGTGTCTCGCAGGGCAGCCGTGCGCCACCGACCCAGAACGATGCAGCTACGCTGCAACCGATGCCGTCTTCACGCGGGGACAGTCGATGACGAGCCGAGGAGCTGCCGTCGCGGCGGCGTTAGCGACGGCGACCGGCCCATCCCCGTCTCGAGCCGACCGCCTCCCCGCCGCGGTGACGGAGGACGCCGGCATCGCGTGGGATGAGTACGGCACGATCGTGTACACGGGCCCGGCAGGGGACCTGCCGTGGGCCGCGACCGTGGGCGACGCCTCGCGGGGCTGCCTCGTGCCCGGGTTCGTGGACTGCCACGTGCACCTGCCGTTCGCCGGCTGGCGGGCCGACGAGTTCGAAGCGCGACTTCGCGGCGCCGCCTATGCGGACCTGCACGGGGAGGCGGGGGGGATCTTCCGGTCCGCGAGGCAGCTCGCTGCAGCCAGCGACGACGAGGTGCTCGAGTTCTGCCGACCGATCCTGGCCGAGATGGTGACCCACGGCACCACCGCCCTGGAGTTGAAGACCGGATACGGCCTCTCGGTCGAGGCAGAGCTTCGGCAGGCTCGGCTCGCTCGCCGTCTCGCGGACGAGGTCGCGGCCCAAACCTGCACGGTCACGCTGCTCGCCTGCCACGCGGTGCCGGAGGGGCTCGCACGCGCGGACTGGGTTCGTATCGCGTGCAGCGAGTTGATCCCCGCGGCAGCGGCCGAGGGCCTGGCCGATGCCGTCGACATCTACGTGGAGGACATCGCGTTCTCGCTGGAGGACCTCGACGCGGTTGCGGCGGCAGCCACGGCCGCCGGCCTCCCGTTGCGTGTGCATGCGGACCAGCTCGGCCCGAGTGGGGCAGCCGCAGCTGCGGTCGCCCTCCGCGCCCGAAGTGCCGATCACCTCAACCACGCGGGCAGCGATGGCGTCGCCGCGCTCGCGGCGGCCCAGGCGACCGCCGCCGTGCTGCTCCCTGCCTCCACCTTCGTCCTGCGAGCCGGACTTCCTCCCGCACGTGAGCTGATCGATGCGGGCGCCGCCGTGGCGATCGCCACCGACTGCAACCCGGGCACCTCGCCGGTGTGCTCGATGCCGGAGACGATCGCGATGGCCTGCACCCAGTACGGCCTCACCCCGCTCGAAGCCCTCACCGCATCGACGGTCAACCCCGCATGGGTGCTGGGCCTGCACGAGCGGCTCGGCACGCTCGAACCGGGCAAGCGAGCGGACTTCCTGTTGTTGGAGGAAGCCTCGTTCGCTCAGGTGCCCTACCGTCCCGGGCACGACCCGGTCGTCAACACCTTCATCGGGGGCGAGCTCGCCGACGGGCGTGACTAGGCCATCGCAGACGAGCGGAGCGCTGCGGTCATCACTCCAGCGCACCGGCGGCCGACTCCGCCGCTCGCACCAATGCGCCCGCGCGCACCATCGCGATGGCCTCCGCGATGTCGGGACCGAACTCCCGGTCGGCCGAGAAGAACGGCACCGAGGCGCGGATCGAGTCGCGCACGGCGCTGGTCGCCGCACCAGGCACCAGCGGGTCGCGCAGATCCAACGCCTGCGCCGCTCCCAGCGCTTCGAGCGCCACCACGGTCTCGGCGTTCGTGACGACGTCCCGGGCATGTCGCGCCGACGTCATGCCCATGCTCACGTGATCTTCCTGTCCGGCGCTGGACGGGATGGAATCCACGGACGCAGGGTGGGCCAGCGACTTCGATTCACTGACGAGTGAAGCCGCCGTGTACTGCACCAGCATGAACCCGGAGTTGAGCCCGCTCTCGTTCACCAGGAACGCCGGCAGCCCGTTGGACTGCTTCACATCGAGCAACCGGTAGAGCCGGCGCTCGCTGATCGAGGCCAGCGAGACCAGGGCCGTGGCCACCGTGTCCAGCGCCACCGCCACCGGTTGCCCGTGGAAGTTCCCGCCGCTGCGCACCTCGTCGCCTCCGGGTGCGTCGCCGACGAGCACGATGGGGTTGTCGCTGACGCTGCCCGCTTCGACCGAGAGCACGCCGCTCGCGTAGGTGAGCGCATCGCGCGTGGCGCCGTGCACCTGCGGTGCGCACCGCAGCGAGTACGCGTCCTGCACCAGGTGATGTGAGTCGCGGTGAGACGCCAGGATCGGCGAGCCGGCCAGCAATCGACGCAGGTTGGCGGCGCTCGCCTGCTGTCCGGGGTGCGGACGCAGGCGCTGGAGCCGTTCGTCGAACGGCGCATCCGTACCCAGTGCCGCTTCGATCGTCATGGCGGCCACGACATCTGCGGTGCGAGCCAGGGACGCCGCACGCGCCACCGCCAAGATCCCGACCGCCAGCATCCCCTGTGTGCCGTTGACGAGCGCGAGGCCCTCCTTGGGCTCCAACGTCAGCGGCGTGAGCCCGGCGCGCGTCATGGCCGCCATCGCCGGCTCGATGCCGCCGTCGGCGGTGAGCACCGCGCCGTGACCGATCATCGGAAGCGCCAGGTTGGCGAGCGGCGCCAGATCGCCGGATGCCCCCAGCGAACCCTGTTGCGGCACAGCGGGGATCACATCCTGGTTGAGCATCTGCACCATGAGGTCGATGAGCGCCGGACGCACGCCGGAATGCCCCAACGCCAGCACGTGGGCACGTAACAGCAGCATCGCGCGAGCCTCCTCGCGCGACAGCGGCGTTCCCACGGCCGTCGCATGCGATCGCACGATGCCGTGCTGCAGTGAAGCGGCTTGAGAGGGATCGACGCGCACGTCGGCGAGCGAGCCGAACCCGGTCGTGATCCCGTAGATCGTGGCGCCGGACGCCACCGCGCGCTCCACCACGCGGTACGCGGCCTCCACGCGGGCCCTTGGGTCCTGCCCGAGCTCGACCGGTGCGCCGCCGGCGACGGCCACGACGTCATCCAGCGACAGCGCCTCGCCGAGACCGATCACGTGGAGGCACCCAGGCGCCTGACGTCGACCGGTATCTGCGTGGCGCCACCCTGGCCGTCGGCCGCAACACGGTAGGCACCCGCGCCGGCGTCCGAAACCAGGAACTCGGCGATCTCGGTCCCCACCACGTGCGCCGAGGCGAGGTCGTCGCACGCGTAACCGTCAGGCATCACGCCTTCGCCGACCAGCCTCCGGAACTCCGGTTGCCGTGCGGGCTCCGAATCGTAGTGGGGACAGAAGCTTCCGGACACGAACCCGAGTCCGTCGGCCAAGGGGTCGGCCCGGCCGATCAGGAACGAATCGGTGGTGCTCGCCTCGAACCAGCAGTTGGCGCCGGCGCTGCCCCCCGCCATGACCACACCGGACTCCCACGCCTCGCGCAGGATCGCGTCCACGCCGTGCACCCGCCAGATCGCAAGCATGTTCGCGGTGTTCCCGCCGGCGACCAGCACGACGTCGTGGTCCAGCACGAACCCTCGAAGATCCTCCACGGTCCGCGCGAACAACGCCAGATCGCGGGGTTCGAACGAATGCGCCGGGAACTGGCGATAGAAGTTGGTCACCCCGCGATCGTTGTCCCCGGTGGCTGTCGGCACGTAGAGGACCTTGGGCTTGCCGGCACCCGCCAGCTCGAACAGGAACCGGTAGATCGGGTCATCTGACGCCTGGCCGCCCCCCATCGCGACGATGTGCCGCTCCGTCACCGGTCCCCTTCTTCCATCGGGATGCGCACGCCGCGATCGTGCGCAACCTCGAGCGCTCGGTCGTAGCCGGCATCCGCGTGGCGCACGACACCCATGCCGGGATCCGACGTCAGCACGCGTTGCAGCCGCTCCGCCGCGTTGCCCGTGCCATCGGCCACCACCACCATGCCCGCATGGATCGAGGAGCCGATCCCCACGCCGCCGCCGTGGTGCACGCTCACCCAGTGGGCGCCGGCAGCGGTGTTGATCAGCGCGTTCAGGATGGGCCAGTCGGCGATGGCGTCGGACCCGTCGGCCATGGCTTCGGTCTCTCGGTTCGGGCTCGCGACACTGCCGGCGTCCAGATGGTCACGTCCGATCACGATCGGAGCCTGCACCGCGCCGCTCGCCACCAGCTCGTTGAACCGCTTTCCCGCCCGGTCGCGCTCGCCGTAGCCCAGCCAGCAGATCCGGGCCGGCAGCCCTTGGAACGCCACCTTCTCCTTGGCCATCGCGAGCCACCGGTGCAGCCGCTCGTTCTCGGGGAACAGCTCGGCGACCGCGTCGTCGGTGGCGGCGATGTCTGCCGGTTCGCCCGAGAGCGCAGCCCAGCGGAACGGCCCCTTGCCCTCGCAGAACAGCGGCCGTACGAACGCGGGCACGAACCCGGGATAGCTGAACGCGACTTCATGGGCCAAGCCCCCTTCCACAGCGCCCGCCCGCAGGTTGTTGCCGTAGTCGAAGACCACCGAGCCCTTCGCCGCGAACGCCACCATGGCCTCGACCTGGGTCGCCATGGAGGCATAGGAGCGGGCGACGTACTCGTCGGGCTCACGCCGCAGCGCGTCGGCTTCGGGCATCGAGAGGTGCTCGGGCACGTATCCGCCCAGCGGGTCGTGGGCGCTGGTCTGGTCGGTGACGATGTCGGCGGGGAAGTCCCGAGCCAGCAGGTGGGTGAAGACCTCGGCGGCGTTGCCCACGAGCCCGATCGACTCCGCCCGCCTGGCAGCCTTGGCATCCACGGCCCAGGCGACGGCCTCATCGAGGTCGGCCGTTTGGCGGTCCAGGTAGCGGGTCTCGATCCGTCGCTCGATCCGGGAGGCGTCGACGTCGACGCACAACGCCACGCCTCCGTTCATCGTGACCGCCAGCGGCTGCGCGCCGCCCATGCCGCCCAGGCCACCGGTGAGCGTGATCGTGCCGGCGAGCGATCCACCGAAATGCTGCTCGGCGCACTCGGCCAGCGTCTCGTAGGTTCCCTGCAGGATCCCCTGGGTCCCGATGTAGATCCACGATCCGGCCGTCATCTGGCCGTACATCGTGAGTCCCTGTGCTTCGAGCGCGCGGAAGGTGTCCCAATCGGCCCATTTGGGCACGAGCAGCGAGTTGGCGATCAACACCCGCGGCGCCATGTCGTGGGTACGGAACACCCCCACGGGCTTGCCCGACTGCACCAGCAGGGTCTCGTCATCGGCGAGCGCTCGGAGCGATCGCACGATCGCGTCGAACGCCTCCCAGCTGCGAGCGGCCCGCCCGGTTCCGCCGTAGACGACCAGATCCTGCGGGCGTTCTGCCACGTCGGGGTCCAGGTTGTTCATGAGCATGCGCATCGCGGCCTCTTGCGGCCAGGAACGACAGGTCAGGGTCCCGCCGCGTGGTGCTCGGATGACACGCGAGCTCATGGAGCCTCCCGGACCATGTCCGTTGGTCGTTCCTTGGTTTCCTGGGCCGCGATGCTACCGGGGACTGCAGCAGCGGGACCTGGCTGCCGATGAGTCTCTGAGACATGACTGATGCGGGCAACATGCTTGAGCGGAGGTTCGGTGGCCGGTAGCGTCCCCCTGATGGCCGTCGGAACTTCCCCCTACACCGGCGGCGCCGACACGCTCGGCGCCGATCCGATCCGTGTGCTCATCGCCGATGACGAACCGGCCCTACGGGTCGCGTTGGCCGACCTGCTCGCCCACGAAGATCACGTGACGCTGATCGGAACGGCGGGGGATGCCGACGAAGCCATCCGGATCGCGACCGCGCAACGGCCGGACGTGGCCTTGGTCGATGTGAAGATGCCCGCCGGAGGCGGCCCCCGGGCGGCTCGAGAGATCACGCGTCTCTCACCCGCCACGCGCGTCATCGCGCTCTCCGCCTTCGAGGACCGGCCCACCGTCCTGGAGATGCTCCGGGCGGGGGCGGTCGGCTACCTCGTCAAGGGCACCGCGGGGGACGAGATCCTGGGCTCGATCGAACGGGTGATGGCTGGTGGCGCCAGCCTGTCCTCGGAGGTCATCGCCGGCATCGTCTACGAGCTCACCCAGCAGCTGCGGCGAGAGGACAGCGTGCGCGAGGCGCGGGACGCCCGGCGCAGCGAGATCGAGCGATTCGTCGCTGGCGAAGGCCTCTCCATGGTCTTCCAGCCCATCATGGAGCTCACCACGATGAGAACCATGGGCATGGAAGCACTCGCACGATTCCATTCGTTGCCGCTTCGGCCTCCCAACGAATGGTTCGCCGAAGCCGTCGCGCACGCGCTGGGTGTCCAGCTCGAGATCGCGACCGTCACCCAGGCGCTGGAGAGCCTGGAGCGGATCCCGGACAATGCCTACCTCGCGGTCAACTGCTCGCACCGCGCCGCGATCTCGCCACCGTTCATCCGCATCCTGGAGCCGCACGCCGAGCGCCTGGTGCTGGAGATCACCGAACACGAGGCGGTGGAGGACTACGAAGGCTTGGTGCAGTCGCTCGCGCCGCTGCGGGCCATGGGCGCCCGGATCGCGATCGACGATGCCGGTGCCGGGTTCGCCAGCTTGCGACACACGCTGCGCATCACCCCCGACATCGTGAAGATGGATCTGAGCCTCACACGTGGTATCGACCACGACCGTGCCAAGCGCGCGCTGGCCTCGGCGCTGGTCTCGTTCGCGGGTGAGATGGACATGTGCATGGTGGCCGAGGGCATCGAGACGGCCGCAGAGCTCGCAACCCTGCGAGAGTTGGGCGTTCCGCACGGACAGGGCTTCTACCTGGCCGAACCCGGACCTCTGGCCTGACGCCCCGAGCCGGCGTGGCGGCCGCTCACCGGGCGTCAGATCGTTCGGCGATCCATCGCCCACGAGGAGCCGGACGAGCCCTTCGTGAACTGCTTCATCTCGGTCGCCACGGCCACGGCCTCGGCGTAATGCTGGAAGTTCCGATGATCGGTCGTCGCGATGCCGATCGACACCGTGAGCATCGGGAATCGCTGCAGCTCACCTCGGCGGTTGGTGACCTCGACGTAGCCGCGGTCACGGTCGTCGTCGTCGTAGAGGCCGGGCGCAGCCCCGTCGAACCGCTCCACGATGGCCTGTGCCACGACCGCAGCCTGCCCGGGATCCACGACCACGACGAAGTCATCGCCCCCCACGTGGCCCACGAACGCCTCGCCTCCGGTGAGCTCGCGGGCAACCTCCTCGATGAGATCGGCAGCGAACTGGATCACCTGGTCGCCACGCATGAACCCGTAATGGTCGTTGAACGCCTTGAAGTGGTCGAGGTCGGCGTACAGGATCGCGAACGTACGGTGCTGATCCACGCGGGCGTCGATCTCCTCCTCGATGCGCACGTTGCCGGGCAGTCCGGTGAGCGGCGACTGGGCGCGCATGTCGCGGGACCGCCGCAGGACACCGCGGATGCGCGCCAGCAGCTCCGGGGTGTCGAACGGCTTGACGATGTAGTCGTCGGCGCCGATCGCGAACCCTTCCAGCTTGTCCGCAGACAGGCCGCGTGCGGTGAGCATGATGATCGACACGGTGGCGGTCCGTGGATCCTGGCGCAGGCGGCGCGTCAGCTCGAACCCGTCCATGTTCGGCATCATCACGTCGGCCAGCACCAGGTCGGGGCACCGTTCCTGCGCGGTGAGCAACGCCTGCGACCCGTCGGATGCCACACGGACGTCGTAGCCCGCGGCCCGGAGCTCGATCTCGAGCAACCGCGCGATGAAGGGGTCGTCGTCGACCACCAACAGGCTCTCGCCGCCGCCCCTCTCGCCGGCCCGCTCCACCTTGAAGTCGTCCTCGACCCCGGTCACAACCACTCCGCTCGCTCGTCCATCAGCAACGGCAGCCACGCATCCCCGCGTGGTCCGCTCTTGGAATCGGCACTTTAGTCCCCAAGGTGAAGCGTGTCGGGGAGGCTTCTGCCACGATGGTCCTGGCACGAGTTCGAAAGGGGTTCGGATGCAGGTGCTCGACACGTTCCTGGACGCCATGGGCAACACACCCCTGGTGCGGCTGGACCGGGTCGCCCGAAGCGTGCAGCCCACCGTCCTGGCCAAGCTGGAGATGCTCAACCCGGGCGGGTCGGTGAAGGACCGGATCGGCATCCGCATGATCGAGGCCGCCGAGCGCGAAGGCCTGCTGAAGCCGGGCGGGACGATCGTGGAGCCCACGAGCGGCAACACGGGCCACGGTCTCGCGATCGCGGCGGCGATCCGCGGCTACAAGTGCATCTTCGTCATGCCCGACAAGATGAGCCAGGAGAAGATCGGGCTGCTTCGCGCCTACGGCGCCGAGGTCATCATCACGCCGACGGCGGTGCACCCGGACTCGCCTGAGAGCTACTACCGCGTCGCCGACCGGCTGGCGGAGGAGATCCCCGGTGCGTTCCAGCCCAACCAGTACTGGAACCCGCAGAACCCTCAGACCCACTATGAAACGACCGGCCCGGAGATCTGGGACCAGACCGATGGCACCGTCGACGTCTTCGTCGCCGGCGTCGGCACCGGTGGCACGATCAGCGGCGTGGGTCGCTACCTGAAGGAACGCAACCCGAACATCATGGTCGTGGGTGCCGACCCGGAAGGCTCGGTCTATTCCGGCGACCAACCACGGCCTTACCTGGTGGAAGGGATCGGTGAGGACTTCTGGCCCGGCACCTTCGATCCGGCGGTCGTGGACCGTTATGTGAAGGTGGGAGACCGCGACTCCTTCCTGACGGCCCGGGCGGTGACACGACAGGAAGGCATCTTGGTTGGCGGGTCGTGCGGCACCGCGGTGTTCGCGGCGCTGCAGGTCGCCCGCGAATTCGCCGCCGACACGACGGTGGTGGTCCTGTTGCCGGACACCGGCCGCGGCTACCTGTCGAAGGTCTACTCCGAGTCCTGGATGCTGCAGTACGGCATGCTCGAGCGCCCCGAGGCGATCCGCGTCGAAGAGGTCTTGGCCTCCAAGGGCGGTGAGATGCCCACGCTGGTCACGGTCGACGCCCACGCGAAGGTGCGCCACGCCGTGGACGTCCTGAAGGAGCACGACATCTCCCAAGCACCGGTGGTGCGCGGCGAGGGTGCCGACGTATCGTCGTTCGTGGGCTCGATCCGCGATCGTGAGCTGCTGGAGCGGGTGTTCCGCGACCCCGACGCCCTCCAGGCGGACGTCGCCGAAGTGATGGCCGCTCCGATCGCCATGGTGGAGTGGGACCACCCCATCGAGTCGGCGTTCGCTGAGCTGGAGCACGGCCCGGCCGTGCTCGTCGCGAAGGCCGGCCAGGTGCTCGGCGTGTTGACGCGGAGCGACCTGTTGGACTTCCTGGCCCACCGCCGGCAGAGCCGAGCCTGAGCGAAGGCGTGCGGTCGCTGGGCATCGACGTGGGCGTCGACAAGGGGCTCGACCTGGTCCTGCTCGACGAACGGCTGGTGCCGCTGCAGGTTCGTTCCCATGTGGGCGTTCGTGACGTCGCCGAGGCGATCGGACAGCTCCGCCCCGATGTGATAGCGATCGACTCCCCGCCTCGCTGGGCGGCGACCGGACGATCCCGGCGCACCGAGCGTGAACTGGCCGGCCTCAACATCCAATCGTTCAACACCCCTAGCGCCGAGCACGGCCAGGGGAACGCGTTCTTCGACTGGATGCGCGTGGGGTTCGAGGTCTTCTCCCAGGCGGCGAAGGCAGGGTTCCCCACCTACAGCGCGGGTAGCCCGAAGGGCAAGGCCATGGAGGTGTTCCCCCACGCCAGCGCGGTGGTGTTGGCGGGGGCGCTGCCTCCGAAGGACGTGCGCAAGCGCGCCTGGCGTGAGGCGGTGCTGCGTGCCCAAGGGGTGCGCACCGACGAGCTGGGCTCGCAGGATCGGATCGACGCCGCGCTGGCTGCGCTGACCGGATTGTTGGCACTCACCGGGAAGCGGTTCGCGCCCGGCGACCCGTCGGAGGGCGTCATCGTGGTGCCATCGGTGGCCCTCTCAGCGACGCCCTACAAGCACGCCGCGGCACCACCGCCCGACGCGCAACCGTTGTTCTCCTACTGTGCATGCGGGGATCGTGCGTGCCAGCAGCTGGTGCGCGGCGAGTTCGCGCCCGGTCACGATGCCAAGCGCAAGGCCATGCTCTGGTCCCGGGCTCGCGACGGTGCGGAGGCGATGGACGAGTTGACCCGGCGCAGGTGGAAGCGCCCTCCCGAGATGTGAACGAGGAGCCGATGACCGACCAGGACCCGAGGCTGCGGTTCGAGACCCGCGCGATCCACGCGGGCCAGGACCCTGACGGACCCTATGGTGCGGTCAACGTTCCCATCTACCAGACGTCCACGTACGCACAGCACGCCGTGGGCGAGCCGAAGGTGTGGGACTACGCCCGAGGTGGCAACCCCACACGCGAAGCGTTCCAGACGGCGTTGGCCTCACTCGAATCAGGCGCGCGCGGGTTCGCATTCAGCAGTGGCATGGGCGCCGAGACCACGCTCCTGCTCACCTTGCAGCCGGGCGACCACGTGGTGCTGGGCGACGACGTGTACGGCGGCACCTATCGGCTGCTGTCGAAGGTGTTGAGCGGGTGGGGCCTCACCATGTCGACGGTGGACCTCAGCGACCTCGACGCGTTGTCGAGCGCCATGACCTCGTGGACCAAGCTCGTGTGGGTCGAGTCTCCGTCGAATCCGCTCCTGAAGATCGTCGACATCGGGGCGGTGGCGACGGTCGCCCACGACGGGGGAGCCCGCGTGGTGGTCGACAACACGTTCGCGACCCCCGCCCTGCAGCGCCCGCTGGCGCTCGGCGCCGACGCTGTGCTCCACAGCGTGACGAAATACATCGGCGGCCATTCCGACCTCATGGGTGGCGCGGTGGTCACCGACGACGAGGAATGGATCGAGCGTCTGGCCTTCCTCACGAACGCCCTCGGCGCCGTGCCCGGCCCGATGGACTGCTACCTGGCGCTTCGCGGCCTGAAGACGCTCGCGGTTCGCATGCGCGCGCATTGCGTAGGGGCGCGTGCGATCGCCGGATACCTCCAGACCCACCCGCGCGTGACCGCTGTGCACTATCCGGGCCTGACCGATGATCCCGGTCACGAGCTGGCGAAACGTCAGATGGCCGATTTCGGCGGCATGGTCTCGTTCCGCGTGGGCTCGGCCGAGCTCGCGGTGGCGCTCGCCCAGCGCACCAAGCTGTTCTGGCTCGCCGAATCGTTGGGCGGCGTCGAGAGTCTGATCGAGGTGCCGGGGCCCATGACGCACGCCAGCGTGGCGGGCTCACCGCTCGAGGTTCCCGACGATCTGGTTCGGTTGTCCGTGGGCATCGAGCATCCCGATGACCTCATCGAAGACCTGGCACAGGCGTTCACGGGTTGAGCCTCGTGCCGAACCCCGATGCATCCGCCCTCTCACGCCACTGGCAGCGGATCACGGTCGATGACGACGTCGAGATCGCCTACACCGAACCGTGGCTCGGGGCCGCCCGTCGTGTTCGTGCCCGGCTGGACGATGTCCGGCGAGGTGTTTCGAGCACCAGCTGACCGCGTTGTCCTCGAGGTTCCGCGCGATCACGTTCGACCCGCGAAGCCATGGGCGCTCGACGATGACCGAGGCTGGCAACAGTTACCTGCAGCAGGGCCGTGACCTCGTGGCGTTCCTCGACGCGCTGCGCCTGACCCAGGTCCACGTCGTGGCCTGGTCCTACGGGAGCCTCGCCTGCTATGCCGCGATCGAGCAGGCGGGGAGCCAGCGCATCCACTCGATGACGGTGATCGACGAGACGCCGAAGCCGCTCGCGACCGGCGCGCCCGGCGAATGGGCGGAGATGGACCTGACGGAGTTCCTCGACGAACTTGTCGGTCCCGTGGTCGGCGAGCCCGAGGCATTCGCGACGGAGTTCGTGACGTGGCTCGTGGATCGAACGCCACGGCCGGACGAACTCCGATGGTTGTCGGGGATGCACCTCGCGACCCCCCGTCACGCTGCCGCGACGCTCGTGATAAGCGCGATGTTGAGCGACTACAGCGACCTCGCCACGTCGCTGGCCTCGACGATCCCCTTCGCGAATGCGATCCGGCGCGACTGGCTCGACGACGCCACACCATGGATGTCCGCCCACATGCCGACCGCTGAGCTCTGGACCATGCGGTGCCATCTGGGTTTCTGGGACGACCCGGACGAGTTCAACGAACGACTCGTCGCGTTCCTCGACGGTGCCTAGATGGCCAGCGTCCCGCCGTCTCCCAGCGCCAGGGTGACCGCACGGATCCCCGGCTGCCCTCCGCCGATCACGTCGATCGGGAGGTCGGCGCCACCCAGCCAGTCACGCAGGCGGACCGGGTCGCCCGTCACCTCGATGCTGGCGATGCCTCGAACGTCGACGCGGTGCTCCGCGTGCATCCGACCGGGCATGAGGTCGTCCGGGACGTCCCAGCTGATGAAGAACGGCAGATAGGGATCCCGCACGCCTTCCTCCAAGCCGGAACCGTGCCAGCGGATCTGCCTGCCGTCCTCGGTGGTCCGCGACCCGGATGCCACCGCGATCTCCAGACGGGAGGCGGTGGCCTCCACGTCGGGATCGGCGACGCAGATCTCGGCCCAGCGGTCATCGCCGTCCGCCGTGAACCGGAGGATGTCCCGACCGAAGACCGAGGTGCTGGCGACCTCGGGGTCAACCACCGAGATGAGCTCCAGATAGTCCGATCCCATCGGGATGATGCGGTTCGCGGTTCCCCATGCGGGGTGCACGCCGCCGGGCACCGACGCCAACCCGTGCTCGCGGAGGATGCGCTCTCCAGCTTCGTCCAGGTCCGCCACCGCCAGCACCGCGTGATCGATCGACAGCATCCGCGTCCTCCTCGTGTGTCGCTCCATAGTGCCAGTCAGGGCGTACCCTCGGATGGATGGCCCGCGCACCGCTCCCCCGCCCGCTGCTCGTCGGCACCGTGGCCGCCCTGGCGTGGCTGACCGCCGGCTTCGGCGGTGTCGCGCAGGGCGCCGAGCCTGAGCCGTTCGTGCAGGGACTGGCGTTCCCCACCAACATGGCCTTCGCCCCCGACGGCCGACTGTTCTTCACCGAGAAGGACACGGGCAACGTTCGCATCGTCCGGGACGGCGAGGTGCTGGCACGGCCGTTCGTGACGCTTCCCGTGGTGCCCGATGCCGAACGCGGCCTGCTGGGCATCGCGATCGACCCGAACTTCGATCAGGAGCCCTGGGTCTACCTCTACCTGTCGGATGCCGCCGACGGCGTCAACCGGCTCGTGCGCGTCCGGGCCCAGGGCGACCGGGGTGGGCGGCCCGAGACGTTGCTGGAAGGGCTCGATTCCGCCGCCGGCTATCACAACGGGGGAGATCTGGTGTTCGCCACCGACGGGTCGTTGTTCGCCTCGCTGGGAGAGGCGCACGATGCCGACCGAGCGCAGGACACCGACGACCTGGGCGGCAAGATCGTGCGAGTGAACCCCGACGGAACCGTGCCCACCGACAACCCCTTCGGCGCGGACAACCCGGTGTGGTCCTACGGTCACCGCAACTCGTTCGGCCTGTGCATCGATCGCGAAACCGGCGAGCTCTGGGAGACCGAGAACGGTCCCGATGTCGACGACGAGGTCAACCTGATCGAACCGGGCGCGAACTACGGCTGGCCCCGGGTGACCGGTCGGGCCAGCGGTGGTTCGTTCGTCCAGCCGGTGGTGGTGTTCCCGGACACGATCGCCGTCACCGGGTGCGCGGTGGTCGACGGCGACCTCTACTTCGGATCCTACGACGGCCTGCTCTGGCGGCTCCCCGCCGACGAACGGGCATCCGGAAAAGCGAACGAGGTCGCCCAGCTCCCTGGTGGCGTCACCGATGTCGTACTGGGACCGGAGGACCTCCTCTACATCGCCACGACGGACGCCATCTTCACGATGGAACCCCTGGGTTCGACTGCAGCTCCGTCGTCCGCCTCGGCCTCACCGACGGCGACTGCGAGCAGCTCCTCGGTGCCGGCGGCACCGGAGACGGCCGACGAGACGAACGGCGGGTCCAACGTCCAGACGCTGATCGCGATCGGTGCCGGGATCGCGCTCGCCGTGGGACTGGGCCTGCGCTTCGCGGCGGGCCGCCGGCTCCATCGGTCCTAACCGACCGGGCGCTTCAGGTAGGCGACCGTCGAGGTCGCTCCCGATGGCGTCGGCTGAGCGACCACCGACACGAGCTCCCACCCGTCCAGACCGAAGGTGTTCAGGATCTCGCCGGGGTTGTGCTCGAGCAGTGGTGCCACGAAGTATTCCCAGTTGGTCATGACGGTTCCCCTCGTTCCTCTCGTTCGCGTGCGCGGTCCGGTTCATCCGGCCCGGCGTTCAGACGCATGATCGTCTGCTTGATGCAGATCCCCATGACGACCGTCAGACCTGCCTCCGAAGCGATACTGCCGGACTCCTCGTTCACGATGTCCAGTTGCAGCCACAGCGCCGACGCACCGGCCGCCACCGCATCACGTGCCACGTCCGGCGTCTGCTCGGCCCGGCGGAACACGTCGACGATGTCGAGGTGCAGGTCCGCCGGGATGTCTCCCAGCGTGGGATAGGCGGGCTCGCCCAGCACCTCGGACTCTCGCGGATGGACCGGAACGATCCGGTACCCCTGCTCCTGCAGGAAGGTCGCCACGTCCAGCGCGGGCCGGTCCGGCTTCGAGCTGAGCCCGACGACCGCGATCGTGCGGGCATCGGCCAGCAGCCGGCGGAGCACGTCGTCCGCAGGAACCACAGCGTCGGCAGTCACGGGATCGCCCACGACGTCTCCTGTCTGATCGTCTGCAACAGCATGTGCACCATCCAACCCGTCGCTCCCCACACGGTATGCCCGTCCACGTCGTAGGCGAACCCTCGCCAGATGCGGCCGTCCGGACGGTCGTACTCGACGGTTCGCTCCACGGATGCCAGTCGCTCGACGGGGAACTCCAGTACCTCGTCGATCTCGGCTGCACTCACGGTGAGGGGCGGGAGCATGTCCACGACCGCGACGAACGGGGCCACGAGGATCCCGCTCACGAACGTGTGCATGGGCGCCAGCGCCCCCACCACGTCGGGGACCGACGGGTCGAGACCGATCTCCTCCTGGGTCTCCCGCAGGGCGGTCTGCATCAAGGGTTCGCCCGGGTCCGCCAGTCCTCCAGGGAACGAGATCTCACCGGCGTGTCGTGACAACGCCGCGGCACGAACCGTGAAGATCAGCGAGGGTTCGGCATCCATGACGAGGACGGCGAGCACCGCCGCGAGTCGGTCGCCCGGCCCCGGCCGAGGCCGCGGATCGGGATCGAGCGCCCTTCGCAGCTCGGAGACCAGCTCCGCGGCATGTACCATCGCGCGCCATGGTAGAGCCGTGGTAGATGAAGCCCGCCCCGGGGTGTCGGCCGCCGGGTCCGTTGCCGCCGACGCCGCGTCCGATGCGGTCGAGCCCGACGAGGTCATCGCGTTCGCCAGGGCGCTGATCGCAGCCCCCAGCGAGAACCCGGGGGGGACGGAGGAACAGGCTGCCGCCGTCGCCGGCAGCATCCTGTCCGACCTGCACGCCGACCTGGAGGTCGTACGGTCCGACGCCGGACGCCCCAGCGTCCTCGGCGCGATCGGGAGCGGCGCCGGCCCCACGCTGGCGTGGAACGGCCATCTCGACGTCGTCCCCGCGGGCTCGCTCGACACCTGGACCCACGATCCCTGGGCCGGCGAGATCGAGGCGGGCCGGCTGATCGGGCGAGGTTCGGCGGACATGAAAGGCCCGATCGCGGCAGCGCTCGCCGCGGCGGCCGCGGTGCACAGGTCCGGCATCGATCTGGCCGGGACCCTGCGATTCCATCTTGCCGCCGACGAAGAGCTCGCCGGCATCCACGGCACCAAGGTCTTGTGGGAACGCGGGTTCCTGGACCAGGACGCGTGCATCGTGGGCGAGCCCAGCGAGTTGCAGATCGGTCTCGCCGAGCGCGGCGGCGCATGGTTCACGGCCACGGCCTACGGCACGGCCGCGCACGGCTCCCAGCCCCATCGCGGCGTGAACGCCATCACGGCGATGTCGCGGTTCCTGTTGCGGCTGGAGGAGGTGTTGCCGGAGACCGAACACCCGCTCACGGGCCGGCCCACCGTCAACGCGTCCCTGATCTCCGGAGGAAGCGCCCCGAACGTGGTCCCGGATCGGTGCCAGGTCGATATCGACCGGCGGATCTCGCCCGGTGAGACGGACCCCGAACAGGTTCGGGCGCCTTTCCTCGCGTTGGTTGCCGACCTGCAGCGCGAGCATCCTGAGGTCGAGATCGGGATCGAGCTTCGCGAGTGGACCGACGCCGCGGAAGCGTCCCCCGATTCGACGATCGCCGCCCTGGCGCAGGCCGCGGTGACCGCTGAGACCGGCGCCGCGCCGACCTTGGTGGGGTTCACCGGCATCACCGATGCGCGCTTCTACATCAACCAGGCGAAGATCCCCACGGTGATCCTGGGTCCCGGCTCGCTCACGGTCGCGCACACGGCGAACGAATCGATCGACGTGAAGGAGATGGTCGCCGCAGCACGGACGTACGCGAGGATCTTCGCCGCGTTCCTGGCGCCCTGACGTATCCTGGTCGCATGGGTACCGAGATCACCGACACCTCGCCGGGCGCCCACGCCGCGGTGGCGACCGACGTCCTGGTCGTGACCGAGAGCGCGGCTCGCAAGGCACGGCAGCTCGCCGAGCGGCAAGGTCAGCCCGATGCCGCACTGCGCATCCGGGTCACGGCGGGAGGATGCTCGGGTTTCAGCTACGAGCTGTCGTTCGAGAGCGACACCGTTGCCGACGACCACGTCATCACGGCCGCCGATGGGTTCCGGGTGATGGTGGATCCTCGCAGCGCTCCGATCCTGCAGGGCTCCACGCTCGACTTCGACGATGCCCTCATGGGTGGCGGCCTCAAGATCCGCAACCCCCAGGTCACGCACGAGTGCGCGTGCGGAGACTCCTTCAGCGTCTGAGAGGCCTCACGCCACCTGCAAGGTGCCCGTCATCGACGGGTGGATCTCGCAGTGGTACGGCAGTGACGCACCTGATTCGCCGTCCACGGTGACGGTCACCGTCTGACCCGCGTCGACCGCCTCGTCCACGCTGCCGTCGTCGAGCGTGAACGTGTGGTTGGTCGAGTCGGCGTTGGTGACGGTGATCTCGGTGGGCCCGGCAGCGATCGGCAAGGTCGCAGGTTCGAACGTCAGATCGGCGATGCTGATCGAGGCGGCATCGGGAACGACCTCACCCCCGGTCTCACCCGCCGGCGACGGCTCGCTCCCGCCATCATCGCTGCTGCAGCCGGCGCCCACGACCGCGACCATGAGCGTGATCATGATGAGTGCGGCCCTGGGACCCCCGAACCGTGCTCCCCGCATCGCTCCCCCTTCGAATGGCTCCGCTCCGAACTGATGCACCGTACTACGAGCGAGATCCGGGTCCGGTTCGCCTCATGCCGTGCACTATGCTCAGACGCCATGGCGTCCTCGGCCGACAAGACCCAGTGGTACGACCTGCATCACGAGGTCGTGGCCACCGGCCTGTGCACGGGGTGCACCGCGTGCATCGTCGCGTGCCCGTTCCACGTGCTGGGATACGAGGACGACGTGCCCGTGCAGCTGCAGGACGGCGGACCGGACTCGTGTACGCACGGTGACAAGGGCTGCGACATCTGCACGCGTGCCTGCCCTCGGTTCCGCGACTGGGAGGGTGAGATCGACACCACCCTGTTCGGGATGACACGCAAACCCGAGGAGCTGATCGGGCACCACCAGGAGATCGTGCTGGCGCGAGCCACCGACGCCGAGTCGCTCATGACCGGTCAGGACGGCGGCGTGGTGAGCGCCCTGTTGCTGTGGGGTCTGGCCTCGGGCGAGATCGACGGAGCCTGCACGTCGAAGCTGTCGGACGAGACACCGTGGGATGCGGAGCCCACCGTGGTGACCGATGCGCAGGGCGTGCGCGACACGGCGGGCTCGCGATACACATACTCCGCCAACCCGCTCGCGCTGCTCAAGGCCGCAGAGCTGGGGCTGTCGAAGGTTGCCCTCGTCGGCATGAGCTGCCAGGCGAGCGTCACCGGCTCGATGGAGGCACGCCGGGTCAACAAGTGGCGCAGGAAGATCGCCTGGACCTTCGGGCTGCTGTGCTCCAAGACGTTCACGTACGACGGACTCATGAACGAGATCGCGCAGAAGGAACTCGGGTTGGACCTCGATCACCTCGCGCGGGTCAACGTGAAGGGCAAGCTGCTCTTCTACACCGACACCGGCGACGAGCACATCTACTCGCTGAAGCAAGCCCATCGGTTCACCCGGCCCGGGTGCCTGCGATGCCCCGACTTCGCCGCCGAGCATGCCGACATCTCCTTCGGCGGCCTGGGCCAGTCCGAGGGGTGGACGCTGACGATCGTGCGGACCGATCGCGGGGTGGACATCTGGAGGAGGGCCTTGGCCGATGGCATCATCGAAGCCCGTCCCGCCACCGAGGATCCGAAGGCCGTGGACCTGATGTTCAAGCTGGCTGCGAAGTCGAGGGACCGCTGGCCCACGCCGGAGGAAACGCCGACGGCGGTCGCATCTCCCGGCGTCGTGCCCGAACCGGCCTAGCCCGACTTCACCCGAGCCCGTGTGCGCCGATGATCGTTGGGAAGAGCCCATCGGGGCGACGTCGCCGCGCCCGGAACCCGGCGAGAGGAGTTGACGGACAGGTGGTGGATGCATCGCGCTCGTCCAGCGCAACGGCCCAGCGACACGATGCGATGCTGGACGCCGTCGCGTTCGCGGCCGAACGACTGCTGCTCACGCCCGATTGGCGCGGCGCCGCCGACGAGGTCCTCGAGCGGCTCGGCATCGCAGCCGGTGCATCGCGGGCGCTGATCATCCAGAACCACACCGACGAGCGGGGCAGGCTCCTCGGCAGCATGCGAGCCGAATGGTGCGCACCCGGGATCGAACACCAGTGGTCCAACCCATTCCTGACCGATGCTCCCTGGGACGAACTCCCGCGATGGGTGAGCGAACACTCGGCAGGGCAGCCGATCATCAGCCTGGTGTCCGACCTGCCGCCCGAGGAACGCGCCGAGTTCGACGAGCAAGGTGTCCTGTCCGTCGCCGAGCATCCTGTGTTCAGTCAGGACGAGTGGTGGGGAGCGATCGGGCTGGACGACTGCCTCGAGGCGCGCACGTGGGGGGAGGCGGAGCTGCAGGCGCTCCGCGCCACGGCCACGCTCCTCGGAGCAGCGATCACACGCCAGGCCGTCGAGGATGAACGGCGTCGGGCCGTGGAGCGCTGGGGGAACGTGGTCGGGCTCATCCCCGCCGTGACCTACTCCGACGAGATCGATCCCGGTGGCGAGGTGCGCATGGGCTTCGTCAGCCCGCAGATCGAGGAGATGCTGGGGTACCCGCCGGAGCGGTTCCTCGACGACGCGGGGTTCTGGTTCAGCCTGATGCATCCCGATGATCGGCAGCGACTCAACGACGAAGACGCCTTCGCCACCAACGATCCGGATCCGTTCGACCAGGAGTACCGCATGCGTCACGCGGACGGTTCGTATCGCTGGGTCCATGACACGTCGACGGCGGTCTTCGACCGTGACGGCATGGTCGATCACTTCCTGGGCTTCATGATCGACATCACTGAGCGCAAGCACGCGGAGGGCCGACTGCGCACCACCGAGGAGCGCTACCGAGCGCTCGTCGAGAAGATCCCCGCGATCGTGTACGCCGAGCCCATGCGGCAGGCGCCGGGACTGCTGTACCTCAGCCCGCAGGCCGAGTCGATCCTGGGCTACGGCGAGCAGGATTGGGCCCGGGGTGTGGACTTCTGGCTGGAACACCTGCATCCGGATGACCTCGAACGGGTTCGACAGACCAACATCAACGCGAACGAGTCACACGAGACCTTCATCACGGAGTATCGGTTCCGCCATCGCGACGGCCATTGGGTGTGGCTCCACGACGAAGCGACGGTCGTGCACGACGAGGCGGGGTCGCCGCTGTTCTGGCAGGGGATGATGGTCGACATCACCAGCCAGAAGCAGGCCGAGCAAGACCTGCGTGAAGGCGAACGACGACATCGCACCCTGATCGAGCACATCCCGGCCGTGGTGTACCGCGAGTCCCCGGACGCCGCCCCCGAGAAGTTCTACATCAGCCCTCGCGTCACCGACGTCCTGGGCTACTCCCCGGATGAATGGACCTGGACCGAGGATTTCTGGAAGGACCGCGTGCACCCCGACGACCAACGACTGGTCTTCGAGATCGACGATCGCTCCAACGAGACCCGTGAGCCCTACGAGGTGGACTACCGGTTCCTGCATGGGGACGGGCGGTGGGTGTGGGTCCGGGATGAGGCCACGTTCGTTCCGGAATCGGACGGCGACGGGTACTGGCAAGGGTTCCTGCTCGACATCACGGAGCGCAAGGAGTCCGAGTCGCAGTTGGAACGTGCCCTCGACGTCGAACGAGAAGCCACCCACCGTCTGCGTGCGTTGGACGAGATGAAGAACACGTTCCTGCAGGCGGTGTCCCACGACCTGCGCACGCCACTCGCCGCGATCCTCGGTCTGGCCATCACGCTGGAGCGACGCGACGTGCACCTGGAGGAAGACGACGCGCGGGATCTGGCTCATCGGATCGCCGGCAACGCCCGCCGCCTGGATCGCCTGGTCACGAACCTGCTCGACCTCGACCGGCTGGCCCGCGGCATCGTGGCCCCGAAACTGGAAGAGGTCGACGTTGCCGAACTGGTCCAACGGGTGCTCGAGGAATCACAGCTGGTCGACGACGCCAGGCTCCAGATCGATCTGCCATCGGTGGTCCAGCCCGTGGACGTCGCGAAAGTGGAACGGATCGTCGAGAACCTGCTCGCGAACTCCGCCCGCCACACCCCGTCGGGCGCCTCGATCTGGGTCGCGGTTCGTCCGGAGCCTCAGGGCGTGTTGATCGTGGTCGAGGACGGCGGCACCGGCGTGCCTGCGGATCTGCGGGACGCGATCTTCGAACCGTTCCGCCAAGGCCCCGATGCTCCTCAGCATTCTCCGGGCGTGGGGGTGGGCCTCACGCTGGTGCGCCGGTTCGCCGAGCTGCACGGTGGGCGGGCGTGGGTCCAAGATCGTGAGGGAGGCGGAGCGTCGTTCCGCGTCTACCTTCCGGCCCGCCCTCCCAAGGATGTCCTTCCTCCGCCGGAGAGCTGATCCGCCGCCTAGCCGGTCGGCCAGGCCGCGACGGTGGGGTGATCCACGGTGGCGGGGCCGACCTGGGCCGCCCCCCCGGGAGACCCGAGACCGCTCACCGCGTCGCTGAAGAACTCCGCGTTGACAGGCGTGAACTGCTTCCACTCGCTGGGGACGTCGTCCTCATAGAAGATGGCGGTGACAGGGCAGGCAGGTTCGCAGGCGCCGCAGTCGACGCATTCGTCCGGCTGGATGTACAGCATGCGGGGTCCCTCATAGATGCAGTCGACGGGGCATTCGTCGACGCATGCGCGGTCCAGCACATCGATGCAGGGCTCTGCGATCGTGTAGGTCATCCGATAAACCCCTTTTCCACGGTGTCGGCCTTGCAAACCCGTACGGGGTCAGTGTACGCGCCTTCGCGTGTCGCAACCACGATCGTTCGATGCGGTGGGTCGGCTCGGTTGTCGGCCACCAGGTCCGCTGCGAAGGTTCGGCCGATGGAGCCGGTGTCCTTCGTGACCGAGGACGGCGTTCGCCTGCAAGGGGAGGTCCGCCTGCCCGACCGTCCCGCTCGAGCGACGGCCGTGCTCTGTCACCCCCACCCCAAGCACGGCGGCAGCAAGGACCACCCCATCCTGTGGGCGCTGCGCAACCACCTGGCGGGGGTGCGTGACATGGCGGTGCTCAGCTTCAACTTCCGAGGAGTGATGGGGTCAGCAGGCGTGTACGGCGGTGGTCACGATGAGGTGCGAGACGTGCGCGCGGCCATCGGACGTGTGCGTGAGATGGCTCCCGGCCGGCCCACCGTGGTCGTGGGCTGGTCGTTCGGCGCCAACGTCGGGCTGCGCACCTGCCTGGACCAGCCGGAGATCGAGGCCATGGTGATGATCGGCATCCCGCTGCAACCGAAGGACCTGTCGTTGCCGTCCTTGCCCGGACCTGACGCGCTGGCCATGTTCCATCGGCCAACGCTGCTCGTGTGTGGCGACGACGACGAGTACTGTCCCGTCGACGAGGCCCGGACCTTCATCGGCGGATTCCCCCGAGGCCGGCTCTCGGTGCTGGAGGGAACGGACCACTTCCTGTGGCGTCGAGAGCACGAGGCCGCCGCGATCGTTGGCGATTTCGTGGTTGAGGCGCTTCCGGGCTAGCGCAGAAGCCGTTCCGGAGCTCAGCGGTCTCCACGCTTGATGGACGAGCGCCACGAGCGGACGAGCAACCAGATCGTCGCCACCCCCAGCCCGACGACCACCACCAGGGCGATGGTTCCCGACACGCCTCCCACTACAGGGGCACGTGGGACAGGACCATGATGCGCTGCTCGGTCATCTCCTCCATCGCGAACCGCAGCCCCTCGCGTCCCACACCCGAATCCTTCGATCCACCGTAGGGCATCTGGTCGGCGCGGAACGCGCTGACATCATTGACGATGACGCCTCCCACTTCCAGCGTCCGATGGGCCTCCATCGCCCGATTGATGTCGTTGGTGAAGACCCCCGCCTGCAGGCCGTACTTCGAGTCGTTGACCGACTTCAGCGCGTCGTCGAAGGTCTGGTACGGGCTGATCGTGACGACCGGACCGAAGACCTCTTCGCGGCAGACCTTCATCTCCGGCGTCACATCGGCGAGCAACGTCGGTTGGAAGATCGGACCCTCGCCGGTCCCGCCGGTGAGCACGTCGGCGCCCTGGCTCACGGCTTCGTCGACCCAGCTCTGGATGCGCTCGACCTCTTGCTTCTGGATCACCGGGCCGACGTCGACCGTCGGATCCATCGGATCGCCCACCTTGAGCGACTCGACCTGCTTCGTGAGCCTGGCGGCGAAATCCTCGTAGACCTCCGACGCCACGAGCACCCGCTGGACGCTGATGCAGCTCTGGCCCGCCTGGTAGTAGCCGCCGAAGGCGATGCGTTGTGCCGCGAAGTCGAGGTCGGCGTCGCTGTGGACGATCACGCCGGCATTGCCGCCGAGTTCGAGCGTCACGCGCTTCTTGGGATCGAGGCCCTTGAGGTACCACCCGATCTCGGATGAACCGGTGAACGAGATCTTCATGAACCGGTCGTCGCGCGCCATGCCGTCGGCGACCTTCGAGCTGACCGGCAACACCTGGTACATGCCTTTCGGCAGGTCCGTCTCGTCGAAGAACTCGGCCAGTCGAAGCGAGCCGATCGGCGTGGCGCTGGCCGGCTTGACCACGATCGGCGCGCCGACCGCGAGCGATGGCGCCACCTTGTGCGCGACCAGGTTCAGCGGGAAGTTGAACGGAGTGATGCCGAGCACCGGCCCGATGGGGAAGCGGCGAAGCAGTCCCAAGCGCGAGCCCAGCGCTTCCTCGGTGTCCAGCCGCATGACCTCGTCGTCACCGTGTCGGATCACCTCGGATGCCCACCGGAACGTAGAGGCGGCTCGTGTCGCCTCGACGGTCGCCCACTTCAAGGGCTTGCCGCCCTCGGCGGCGATGAGCTTCGCGTTCTCCTCGATGGTCTCGCCGAGGCGCTTGGAGATGTGATCGAGCGCCTCGGCTCGTGCCCACACCGGCAGATGCCTGGACTCCTCGAAGGTATCGTGAGCGACCTGCGTGGCCTCTTCGACATCGTCGGCGGTGGGGACGGCGATCTCGGCCACGACGGCGTCGTCGTACGGGCTGTGCACCTGGAAGGTGCTCTCGCCGTGGCGCCACTCCCCGTTCACCAGGAATGGTCTGGTCTCGGTCATCTGGGCGATCTCACCTTTCTCGATGGACGTGGACTAGTCGAGGGACACCATCACGTGCTTGATGTTGGTGTAGTCCTCGAGCGAGTAGACCGACATGTCCTTGCCATGACCGCTCTGCTTGTACCCACCGTGGGGCATCTCGGGCGTGAGTGGGATGTGGGTGTTGATCCACACGCAGCCGTACTCCATCTTGCGAGCCATGCGCATCGCCCGACCGACGTCGCGCGTCCACACGGATGACGCGAGGCCGTAGTCGACCCCGTTGGCCCAGGACAGCGCCTGGTCCTCGTCGGTGAACCGCTGGACCGTGACGACCGGGCCGAAGACCTCCTTCTGGATGATCTCGGCGTCCTGGTTGGGGTTCGCGACCACCGTGGGCTCGTAGTAGAAGCCGTCACGGTCGATGACCTCACCACCGGTGAGGATCTCGGCGCCTGCCTCCTTGGCTCGGTCGACGAACCCGACCACACGGTCTTGCTGCTCCTTGGAGATCACCGAGCCGACGGCCACGTCGTCTTCGAACGGGCTGCCGACCTTGATGCCCTCGACCGCGGGCACCAGATCGGTCAAGACCTTGTCGTAGGCCTTGTCCGCCACCAGCACGCGGCATGCGGCGGTGCAGTCCTGCCCCGCGTTGAAGTACCCGGCGATGGAGACCCATTCGACGACGGACTCCAGGTCCGCGTCGTCGAAGACGACGACCGGCGCCTTGCCGCCCAGCTCGAGGTGCACACGCTTCAGCGTCTCGCTCGAGTTCGAGTTGATGAGCTTGCCGGTACCCACGTCGCCGGTGAGCGAGACGATGCCGACGTCGGGGCTCTTGACCAGGGCATCGCCGACCGGCACGCCGTCACCGGTCACGACGTTGAACACGCCGGGAGGGAACAGATCGGCGGCGAGCTCGGCCATCTTCAGGGCGGTGAGCGGCGTCAGCTCACTGGGCTTGAGCACGATCGTGTTGCCGGTGGCGAGCGCCGGGCCGATCTTCCACACCGCCATCATCAGCGGGTAGTTCCATGGCGCGATGAGGCCCGCGACGCCGATGGGCTCGCGCCGCACGAACGAGGTGAACCCTGCCATGTACTCGCCGGCGCTGCGGCCTTCGAGCGTCCGGGCAGCACCACCGAAGAACCGGAGGTTGTCGACGATCGGAGGGATCTCTTCCGACATCGTCACCTCGTACGGCTTGCCCACGTTCTCGGCCTCCGTCTTGACGATGTCCTCGGCGTGCTCCTCGATGCGATCGGCCAGGCGCAGCAGCGCGAGCTGGCGTTCCTTCGGCGTCACGTCGTACCAGTCGCCGTAGAAGGCCTTCTTGGCGGCCGCGATCGCGCGATCGGCGTCGGCGGCGGTGCCTTCCTGCACGGATGCGATCACCTCGCCCGTGGCCGGGCTGATGATGTCGCGGGTTCCGCCATCGGACGAGTTGACCCACTCGCCGTCGATGAACATCTGGTGGCTGTCAGCCATGTTCCCTCCCCGGGTGCCGTCGGAACGCTGTCGGACGCCCAGTATGGCGCTTCCGGGGGTCAAGGGGCCACCGGGGATCCCGGTGCCGCCTCGCCGCGGCCGGCCTCAGCCCTCGGCTTGGGCCGCCTGCAGGTCACGCGCTCGAAGCGCGAGCCAGAACTCCATGCGGTCGAAGCTGCCCGACAGGTCGCGGCCCGTCAGCTCCTCGACCTTCCGCATGCGGTAGCGCAACGTATGCCGGTGGATGAACAACGCCCCCGCCGCGGCCTCCCACCGGGCGTTGTGATCGAGGAACGTCCGGAGGCTGGAGACGAGCTCACCCTGATGATCACGGTCGTAGTCATCCAGCGGCGTCAGCAACGAATCGGCGAAGGCTCGCAGCGCGTCGGGTTCGGTCATCGAGAGCAGCAATCGATAGGTGCCGAGGTCCTCGAAACCCGCATGATCCCGGCCTTCCAGGCGGCACACCTGCAGCGCGTACCGGGCTTCTCGCAGTGACCTCCCCACGTCGACCGGATCGACCGCCGACCCTGCCCCCGCTCGAAGCTCGGCCTGCATCCGCTCAGCGATCGGGGCGACGATCGACGCCGGATCGATCGGTGACTGCGCCGGCACGAGCAGATGCACGCCGGCGTCGTGAGCCGACGCGAGGAAGCCCCCGCCCGCGCGCGAACGCTCATCGGTGATCACGGCGGCCAGCTCCTCCGGTTCGATCGCTCCCTCGTGCCCCGGCTCCACGCTCACGACCACGACCGGTGCGGCGTGCTCGAACCCGAACCGCTCCAGCCCACGCTCCGCCTGCGATGCGAGGAGGTCCCCCCGAGCCAGCTCGTCGAAGAAATCGCCCTGCAGCCGGCGCTGCGCGTCCGCCACCGCTCGTGAGGTGGCCAGCTCGATCGCCAGCAGGCTGAGCGCGTGGCCCGCCACGATGCGGTCCAACTGGCTGGGCTGGGCCGGCTTGCCGACGGCGAGGAACGCTTCCACGTGCCCCTGTGCCCCCACGGGCTGCACCCAGATGTGATGACCTCGGTCGACGAGCGTGAGGCTGAAGGACGTGCCGTCGGGGCGGCTGTCCTGCAGCTCCTCCCAGACACGAGCCCCGCGCATCGTCGCGGCCCGGCCCGTGCTCGCCATCGGCAATCCGTGCAGGTCGAGCACCATCGCCCAGCCCTTCGTGACCCGGGCCAGTGAATCCACGATCCCTTCGATCCCGGCGCCTTCCATCACGGCTCGGGTCAGCACGTGCTCCGCGTCGACGGCGCGCTGCAGGGTGTCGTACTGCTCGGCCATCAGCCGGGAGAACACGGCCTCGGTGATGGCGATGAACGGCACCGGGTACGGCACCTCGAACAAGGGGAACCCTGCCCCTGACGCCGCCGTGACCAGCGAGCGAGGGATGGTGTCGTGACTGAACCCGAGGCCGAAGCCCACGCCGGCGAGCCCGGCGTCCGCAAGACGTTTCACGTAAGCGCGGTGCTTCGCAGGCGTGGTGCCGATGCCCATCCCCGTGGTCAGGATCAGCTCACCGCCCTCGAGCCACGGCGTCGGGTCTTCCAGTTCGGACACGTGCACCCACCGGATCGGTCGACGAGCGTTCTCCTTGCCCGCCAACAACTTCAGCGGCATGCCCTCGACCGCGACGATATCCTGCACGGTCACACCCATGACTCGATTGTACGGAACGTCCTGTCCGAGACCCTCCGGATGGCCCCGCGAACGCCTGACAGGAAGCGCCGCGACGGCGACACTCCTCCCATGGACATCACGCAGGAACGCAAGCTCGTCACCGAGATCCCCGGTCCCCGATCACGGGAGTGGTTCGCGCGTCGCGAGGCCGCCGTCGCCACGGGCGTCGCCGCGCTCCATCCCATCGTCACGGCGCGAGCCTCGAACGCCATCGTCGAGGACGTGGACGGCAACCGCCTGATCGACTTCGCGTCGGGCATCGCGGTCCTCAACGTGGGGCACACCCCGCCGGAGGTCGTGGAGGCGATCGCGCGACAGGCCGATCTCGACACGCACAGCTGCTTCCACGTGACGGCCAACGAGCCGTACATCGAGCTGGCCGAGCGGCTCAACGCGATCACGCCCGGCGACCACGACAAGAAGACGATGTTCGCGAACAGTGGTGCCGAGGCGGTCGAGAACGCCGTGAAGATCGCGCGGTACGCGACCGGACGTGATGCCGTGGTGACGTTCGATCACGCGTTCCACGGCCGCACGTTGCTGGCCATGTCGCTCACCGCGAAGGTCATGCCGTACAAGCAGGGCATGGGTCCCTTCGCGCCCGAGATCTACCGGTTGCCGTTCGCCTATCCCTACCGATGGGTGGGGTCGGCCTCCGATCCCGAGACCGTGACGGCGGAGGCACTGGCATACGCCACCGACCAGATGCACAAGCACATCGGTGAAGAGAACATCGCCGCGGTGATCATGGAGCCGATCCAGGGCGAGGGCGGGTTCATCGTCCCGTCGCCGGGGTTCGTGAAAGGCATTGCCGATCTCTGCGCGGCGAACGGCATCGTGTTCATCGCCGACGAGATCCAGTCGGCGATGGGCAGGGCGGGCCGCTGGTACGCCGTGGAGGATGAGGAGGTCGTGCCCGACATCGTCACCACCGCCAAGTCGGTGGGCGGCGGCCTGCCCATCAGCGCGGTCACGGGCCGGGCGGAGATCATGGACGCCGTGCATCCCGGCGGGCTGGGCGGCACGTACGGCGGCAACCCGGTCGCTGCCGCGGCGGCGCTTGCGGTGCTCGACAAGATCGAACGCGAGGACCTGCTGTCACGGTCGCGGGCACACGGCGAGGTGATCATGGCGCGGCTGAACGACATGGCCGGCAGGTACGACATCATCGGCGACGTCCGCGGCCGCGGCATGATGAACGCCATCGAGCTGGTCGCCAGCCGCGACACCAAGGAACCACTCGACGCTGCCAGGATGAACGGCATCGCTACCCGCTGCCTCGAGCAGGGCGTGATCGTGCTCACGGCCGGGACCTACGGCAACGTCGTGCGCCTGCTCGCCCCGATCACGATCGATGGAGAGCTCCTCGCCGATGGTCTCGACGTCGTCGACGAGGCCGTGAGGGCTGCCACGGGCACCGTCGGCTGAGCCCGTGGCCGACCCGATTCGCGTCGCCGAGATCCGCGTGTTGGATGGCCCCAACCTGTACTTCCCCCGCCCAGCGATCAAGCTCACGCTCGATGCGCCCGCGTGGATGCGAGCGTCCGAGGACCGTCTCACCGAGATCACCGGCACGCTCGGCGCGTGGACCGCGACCCCCGTCGGCGCTGCGCACAGCGATCAGCGCCGCCGGGCGGTGGCGCGGATGGCGAGCCGCTTGGCGCGTTCGATCGCGCTGGCGTCGGGGTCCCGAAGCCTGGCCGTGCGCGGCCGCCTCGGGCCGGCGCCGAACCAGGTGGTGGTCGCCTTCCCCTGGCGCCGGCAACACGCCGCCGAGGTCCTCGCCAGCGAGACGGCCTGGGCCATGGGGGCCATCCTGCGCCGGTCGCCCCGGCGGGTCGTCGGGGAGGCAGCCGCCCGCGTTGCCGCTGCCGAGCCCGGACCGGAACCGACGGTCCCCGACCCCACCATCCCGGTGATCCAGGTCACCGGGACCAACGGCAAGACCACGACCGTGCGTCTCGTAGCCCATCTGGTTCGCAGCGCGGGCCGCACGGTTGCCTACTCGTCCACGGACGGGGTCTTCTCGGGCGATGGGGTGCTGGTGCGGTCCGGCGACTACAGCGGGTTCGGTGGGGCGGAGTCGGCGTTGCAGGCCGAGCCCGACATCGCGGTCCTGGAGACCGCGCGGGGCGGACTACTGCTGCGCGGGTGCGGTGTGCAACACAACGACGTGGCGGTGGTCACCAATGTGAGTGCCGACCATCTGGGGCTGCAGGGGATCGACACGGTCGACCAGCTGGCCGAGGTGAAGTCGGTGATCACCCGCATCACCCGGCCGGAGGGCTGGGTGGTGCTCAACGCGGACGATCCGCGGGTGCTGGCCATGCGTCGCGCCGCGACCGGGCAGCCGTGGCTCTTCTCGATGGATCCGGATCATCCGGCGTTCCGTGAAGTGCTGGCGCGCGACGGCCGCGCGATGTCGATCCAGGACGGACGGATGACGTGGTTCGATCGCGACCGGGCGCACACGCTGGTATCGATGCTGGACGTGCCGGTGACGATGGCAGGGGTTTCGCGCATCAACGCCCAGAACGCGATGGCGGCGGCGGCGGCAGGCCTGGCGATCGGCCTCCCGACGCGAGCGGTCGTACAGGGACTAAAGACCTTCGTCCAAGATCCCGAGCGCAACCCAGGGCGCGCCAACCTGTTCGAGCTGGACGGGCGGATCGTGATGATCGACTACGCCCACAACGAGGCAGGCATCGTCGGGATGACCGAAGCGATGCAGGGACTGCGGCCCGCAGACGGCGAGATCTGGCTGGCGGTCTGCACCGCGGGGGATCGGAGCGATGAGATCCTGCATGCGTTCGGGTTCCGGGCTGCGGTGGGCTCGGATCACCTCGCGATCGCCGAGCTCGAGCACTACCTTCGTGGACGCACCCGAGAGGACATCGTGCGGCGCCTTCGGGAGGGCGCCGCCAAAGCCGGCGTCCGTGACGTCGACTGCTACCGGGACGAGCTACGGGCACTGGAAGGCCTGCTGACGCGGGCCAAGCCCGGCGATGTGGCGGGGGTCACCGCGCTCAGCATGCGCCCGGAGATCTTCGAGTGGCTCGAGGGACATGGCGCCACCCGCATGAGCCCCGCCGACGTTCGCCGTGCGGTTCGCCGAGCACACGACGGGCCTTCGCGTCGAGCGCGCGATCCGTCGCAACGCGGAGGCACGTCGGCGCATCGTTGATGCAGGTGTATGGACGCGGTGATCGGTGAACTCGTGGCCAGCGACGTGAGCGCCGACCGGCTGGGCGCGCTGTACGAGGCGCACGCGGCCGACGCCTTGCGTCTGGCCTTCCTGCTCACGGGCGACCGCGCGGTGGCCCAGGACCTGGTGCAGGATGCGTTCGTGAAGGTCGCCGGCCGGCTCACGCATCTCCGGCGACCCGAGGCGTTCGGTGCGTACCTGCGTGTCACCGTCGTCAACCTCGCACGCATGCGCGGGCGACGGCTCAAGGTGGAACGGGACTACCTCGAGCGCCACCGGTCCGAGCTTCGCGAGCCCCACCACGATCCCGACGTTGCCGACGCCGAGAGCTTGCGGCTGGCCCTGGAGCGCCTTCCGTTCAAGCAGCGGGCCGCCATCGTGCTCCGCTTCTTCGACGACGTGCCGGACGAGGTGACGGCCGAGGTCCTCGGCTGCCGTCAGACCACGGTCCGGTCGCTGATCCATCGCGGGCTCGCGAGCCTGCGCGCCGACCTCGGGGAGTGGGTGCCGTGAGCGACGACGAGCTTCGCCGGCGCCTGGATCGGCTCGCGCATGAGGCCCCAACCCCGGATCCACGGCGGGCTACGACCGTGAGGGCTGCGCGCCGCCGTGCGCGCGTTGGCACTGCGATCGCCGGCGCTACCGGCGTCGCCGTCGTGGTGCTCGCGGTCCTCGCCGTCAACGTGGTGCTCGACCGGACGCCGGCCCCCGACCCCCCGGTGATCGGTCCCTCACCCTCTGGAACCGTGCTCCCCGCTTCGCCCCAACCCCCCACGCCGCTGCCCGAACCAACAGGCACGATCGCGTTCTGGAGCGCCTCCCTCGAGGGAGGCGACTCTCAGATGACGGTGATCGAGGCCGACGGGAGCGGCGAGCAGACGATCGGCAACCTCTCGATCTCGACATCGCGCCTGTCCCTGTCGCCCGACGGCAGAGAAGCGGTGTTCGACCACGGGATTGGGCCAGGCGAGGGGGCGCTCGAGGTGATGAACTTCAAGACAGGACACGTGAGGACCATCTTCTCGGGAAGCACGAACTCCCCCGATTGGTCGCCCGACGGGAAGCAGATCGTCTTCCACACGCAGTTCGCTGAGTTGTTCACGATGCCGGCATCGGGCGCATCGGCGGGCACCCCGCTACGGGAGTTGGCTCCCGGCGACTACCTCCAGGGCCTCTACCCCGTCTGGTCGCCCGACGGCAGTCAGATCGCGTACATCGACTCGAGATCCGCCGAGGTCAGGGTCGTCTCGGTGGGTGGTCTCGACCCTCCCATCACCCTCTATTCCAAAGGCCGGGCTTTCAGCCTGGACTGGGGACCATCGGGCTTGTTCGTATCGGCGTCGTCTGCTCGTGCCGCCTGGATCACCAGGGTGGATCCGTCAAGCGGGGAGTCGGTAAGGCTCCCAGAGGTCGAGGACGGGTTCGATCCCGCCATCTCACCCGATGGCCGGGCCGTCGCCTTCGTGGGCAACGACCGGGATGGCCAGCAGGACCTGTACGTGATGCGTCTGGCCGACGGCGAGATCACCAGGCTCACCAACGACCCCGGTCAAGAGTTCTCCCCGGTCTGGTTTCCACCGTCGTAGCCGCAGAACCGGCGGCGAACGGCGCCGCGTCGGGGGTTGCGCCCTGACGCCTACACTGAGGGACGATGGCAGGATCGAGCAGACAGGGCGGTGCGATCAGCGCGATGGAAGCGCCGATCGTGGTGGCGTCCAATCGAGGACCGATCAGCTTCGACCGTGACGAACGGGGCCGGCTGACTCCACGTCGCGGGTCCGGGGGGCTCGTGACCGCGTTGTCCGGGGTGTTCTACCGGGACGATACGACCTGGGTGTCGTCGGCCATGACGGAGGGCGATCGCGTCGTGGCCCTGAAGGGCAGGACGGTCTCGCCCGATTCCAACCAGCGCATGCGGTACGTGGTCACACCGCAGGAGCGTTACGACGGCTACTACAACGAGATCTCCAATCGCATCCTGTGGATGGTCCATCACAACCTTTGGGACATCCCCAGATCACCCATGTTCGACGACGCGACCGAGGCTGCCTGGAACGACTACATCGAGACCAACCGTGCGTTCGCCGACGCGCTTGCCGACGAGGCCGACGACGACCCCGTCTACCTGATCCAGGACTACCACCTGGCCCTGGTGCCGGGCATGCTCCGCGAGTCCGTGCCTGAGGCCAAGATCGTGCACTTCTCGCACACGCCGTTCGCGGGGGCCACCTACCTGCGGGTGCTGCCGGTGGGCATGCGCACCGCGATCCTTCGAGGGCTGGCCGGAGCGGACGTCTTGGGGTTCCAGGCCAAGCAGTGGGCGGAGAACTACCTGCTCTCCGCGCGCAGCCTCCCCGAGCTCCACGTCCTGCGCGGAGGCCGGATGCAGGTGGACGGGCGGGTCGCCGCGGTGCGTTCGTTCCCGGTGGCCGTCAGCGCCGAGCCGCTGCGCGATACGGCCTCACAGCCGGAGGCTGAGCAGGTCCGCGAAGAGCTGTCCGAGTGGGTCGGCGAGTGTTCCCTGATCCTGCGGGTGGACCGGCTCGAGCCGTCCAAGAACATCCTGCGAGGGTTCATGGCCTACGGTCTGTTCCTGCGCCGCAATCCCGAGTGGATCGGGCAGGTCCGGTTCCTGTGTCTGTTCAGCCCGTCGCGTGAAGACGTGCCCGAGTACAAGAGCTACAGCGAGGAATGCCTCGCCGAGGCCGATCGCGTCAACCACGAATTCGGCACCCGCGGCTGGAAGCCCATCGAGATCAAGGTCCAGGAGGACTACGCCTACGCGGTGGCCGCATACGCGCTGTACGACGTGCTGTTCGTGAACCCTTCCTACGACGGCATGAACCTCGTGGCCATGGAGGGACCACTGGTGAATCGGCGCAACGGGGTGCTCCTGCTCTCGAGGAATGCCGGCGCGTCGGGACGGCTCGGCCGTCAATCGCTGAGCGTGAATCCATTCGATCTGGCCGAGACGGCCGAAGCGTTGCGCGAGGCACTCGCGATGTCCACCGATGAACGCACCCGGCGCGCCCGAGGCCTGGCGCGCACGATCCAGGCGCACACGCCGCCGACGTGGCTGGCCGACCAACTCGAGGCCGTCGACCAGGTTCGTCCACCCACCGGCCGACGCTGACGCTGACGTCCGCGCGCCGGAGCTACAGGCGCCGCAGCAGGCCGACGAGGCCTGCCGGCCCGTCCACGATGACGTCGGCTGCGTCCGTCAGTTCGGTGGGCGTCTCCGATCCGTGCACCGCGACCTTGACCGTGACGGCGCCGCCCGCCGCGAGCCGATCGAGCGCGGCGAACGCCCGGACATCGGCCAGATCGTCGCCGGCGTACAAGACCGCGTCGAGCCGCGCCTCCTCGACGATGCGTTCCACGGCGCCTTCCTTCAGCGGCGTGCCCGCGGGGACGAGCTCCAGCACCTTCTTGCCGCCGATGATCTCCAGTTCCGCATCTCGCGCGATCGGACCCAGCAGTCCGTGGAGCAGCGCCTCGGCAGCTCGCGGATCGTCGGCGCCACGGAAGTGCACCGCGATCGACCCTCCCTTGCGCTCCACCCGCGTCCCGGGGACACGCGCGGTAGCGTCGGTCACGGCCGTCACGAGCGACATCGCGAGGTCGCCGGTTTCATCGCCCAGGCCGTACAGGCCCGCGAGGAGCACGCCGTCGATGCCCACGAGATCTCGGAGCTGGGCCGGCGTGCGACCCGACACGATGGCCACCACGGCATAGCGATCCACCAGACGCCCGATCGCGGCACGAGCGCCGTCGCGCATCATCGCCAACTCGGGCCTGGCGACGATGGGGCTGAGCGTGCCGTCGAAGTCCAGGAGCACGCCGGCCCTGCCGGCATCCGGCTCGCCCGCCGCCCGCTGGAACGCCCGCAGGTGGGGCTCGTGGTTCATCCGATCATCGACGTCCATCATCCACCTGAATGGTCGACCTCACTGCAGAGACGGCTCGACATGCCGAAGGAAATCGTAGAGACACGCGATGGCACCGATACACTCAACCCCCGTGAGCAGCTCCCCAGTTGTCCCGTTCCCGGGCTCTCCGTCCAGTCCGCCCATCGGCGGCGACGTGGCGCCCCTGCAGAGCAGCCACAGCCCGTTCCCACCGATCGCAGAGTACGCGTTCCTGTCCGACCGTGAAGTGAGTGCGCTGGTGAGCCCCAGCGGCAGCGTCGAGTGGCTGTGCTTGCCTCGCCCCGACAGCCCCAGCGTGTTCGGCGCCATCCTCGACCGCGGCGCCGGCGCCTTCCGCCTGGGCCCGGCGGAGCTGCTGGTTCCCGCAGGCCGCCGCTACCTGCCGGGCACCAACGTGCTGGAGACCACGTGGCAGACCCGCACCGGATGGCTCATCGTGCGCGACGCACTGCTGATGGGGCCATGGGCGCAGGACAGCAGGCGGGAGGACTACCGACGCATCCCGGGGGACTATCAGGCGGAGCACATGTTGGTCCGGGCGGTCCGCTGCATCCAGGGCCAGGTGGACGTGGTGCTCAACTGCGAGCCGGTCTTCGACTACGGCCGGACCGACGCGACCTGGGAGTACACGGGAGAGGGCTACGAGGACGCCGTCGCGCGCGGAGGCCCCGAGGACCTTCCGCTCCATCTCACCACCAACATGCGCCTCGGGATCGAAGGGCGCAGCGCCGTGGCCCTGACCCGGCTCGAGGACAACGACACGGCGTTCGCGGCCCTGCACTGGGACGGGGAGGTGCACCCGCCGCCGACGGACGCGAACGAGGCGTGGGCTCGTATCCACGAGACCTCGGATTTCTGGCGAGGCTGGCTCAACAAGGGTGAGTTCCCCGATCACCCGTGGCGCTCCCACCTGCAGCGCGCCGCGCTGACGCTGAAAGGCCTCACTTACGCCCCCACGGGAGCTCTCCTGGCGGCGTCCACCACGTCTTTGCCCGAATCACCCGGGGGCGAACGCAACTGGGACTACCGCTACAGCTGGGTCCGCGACGCCACCTTCGCGCTCTGGGGTCTGTACACGCTGGGGTTCGACTTCGAAGCGAACAGCTTCTTCTACTTCATCGCCGAGCAGCTCCACGGCGGGACGCCGCTGCAGGTAATGTACGCCGTCGGCGGCGAGACCGACCTTTCCGAAACAACGCTGGATCACCTCACCGGGTACGAGCACGCGAAGCCGGTGCGGGTCGGCAATGCGGCGCACGGGCAGGCCCAACACGACGTGTGGGGCGCCTTGCTGGATTCGGTCTTCCTGCACCTGCGCAGCGGGGAGTTCCTGCAGGGTTCCACGTGGAAGGGTCTGGCGCTGCAGGTCGAACGCGCCATCGAACACTGGCGCGAGCAGGATCAAGGGATCTGGGAATCGCGGGGCGTCCCGCAGCACTTCACGTTCTCGAAGATGATGTGCTGGGTGGCCGCCGAGCGCGGAGCCCGCATGGCCGAGGTCATGGACAAGCCCGAGCTGGCGCAGCGGTGGCAAGCCGAAGCCGACACGATCCACGCCGACATCCTGGCCAACGCGGTGGACGAACGCGGCGTGCTCACCCAGGCCTACGGGTCACAGGCACTGGACGCCTCGATGCTCCTGGCACCGCTGCTCCGGTTCCTGCCGGCCGATGATCCACGGATCAGGGCCACCGTCCTCGCGATCGCCGACGAGCTCACCGACGACGGCCTGGTGCTGCGCTACCGGCCCGAGGAGACCGACGACGGTCTCGAGGGACAGGAGGCAACGTTCGCGATCTGCTCGTTCTGGCTGGTCTCAGCGCTCACCGAGATCGGTGAGCTCGATCGCGCTCGGGAGCTGTGCGAGCGCATGTTGTCCTACGCTAGCCCGCTGGGCCTCTACGCCGAAGAGCTCGACCCCCGTACCGGGCGCCATTGGGGGAATTTCCCGCAGGCGTTCACCCATCTTGCCCAGATCAACGCGCTGATGCATGTCATCCGGGCAGAATCCGAGAGCTATGCCTCGCCGGTCGCGGGACCACGCCCGCTGGAGGGCTGACCCTTGTCGGATCCGCTCCGTTGGGGTGCACCGCCCTCGATGTCGACATGCGGCAGCACCCGGTCCAGGAGGCGTGGGACCCAGAACACCGCCCCGCCGAACAGCGTGAGCAGGGCGGGCGCCAGCAGGACCACCATCGTGCCCGCGAGCGCCACCGCCACCGCCAGCCCCACCCCGAACTGCTTCACCGTGGGATCGCCGTTCAGCACGAAGCTGGAGAACACGAAGAACATGATGAGGGCCGCGGCGGTCACCACGTGCGCTCCGGAGCCCAGGCCCGACACCACGGCCTGAGTCGGCTCCTCTCCCTCGGCGTGGTGCTGCTGGATCCGGCTGACCAGGAACACCTCGTAGTCCATCGAGAGCCCGAACAACACGGCGAACATCATCAGCGGCACGTAGCTCGCGATCGGCACCGTGCCACGCGGGGCATCCAGCCCGATCAGCGACAGCCCCCAGCCCCACTGGAAGACGGCGGTCAGCACGCCCAGGGCCGCCGCCACCGAGAGCAGGTTGGTCACCGCGGCCTGCACCGGCACCAGGAGCGAACGGAAGGCCAGCATCAGCAGCAGGAAGCTGAGCGCGATCACGGTGAGGATCACGACCGGCAGGCGCTGCGAGATCTTCGTCGCCAGATCCACGTTGCTCGCCGTGCTCCCGCCCACGTATGAGGTGACGCCGCTCCCCTGGTTCGTGGCGGGCAGGACGTCGTCGCGCAGATCGCCAACCAGATCGGCCGTCGCTTCCGACGACGGCGGGCGGAGGGGGATGGCGCTGAGGGTCGCGGCGTCGCCGTCGTCGTTGATCTGAGGCGGGAACATGCCCACGACGCCGGGCGTACCTGAGATGGCGTCCTGGAGGGCAACGATGCGCGGATCGGTGCCTCGTGGGTCGCCACCCGCCTTCGTGACCATGGCGGTCAGCTGCTTCTGGAGCCGAAGCGCGACCTTCTTCTGGGCCTCGGCTTCAGCCTGCTGATCCTGCAGATCGTCGGCCTCGGCCTGGAGCTGGTCCGCCTCCCGCTGGAGCTCATCGGCCTGGGCCCCGAGCTCGTCCGCCTGAGCCTGGAGCGCGGCGCCCTGGGCCTGGAGGGTCTCGGCCTGCGCCAAGAGCGACTCGGCCTGGGCGAACAACGTCTGTGCTCGTGCCTGCAGCGGTTCGAGGCGTGCCCGGACGGCCGCTTCCTTGTCGTTGAGGCGGGCCAGTCGGGCACGCAGCCGGCGTAGCCGATCCGGATCGTCGGTCATGTCGATCTGGTGTTGGACGAAGCGCTCCCGGCCCAGGATGAACACGAGCCGAGCGACGATCGGCGCGGCCCGGCGCACCAGGCGCTCCGCGCTGGCTCTCAGCCTCGCCTCGTCCGCGCGCAGGGCAGCCTCCTGGCGCTCCAGATCTGCCTTGCGCGCTTGCAGCGCGGCGCCCCGTCGCTCCAGCCGAGCTTGTTGCGTTTCCAGCTGGGCCTGCTCCGACTTCAGGGTGGCGGCCTGGGACTGCAGCCGGGCCTGCTCCCGTTCGAGCTGCTTCTGCAGCTTGGTCGCCTTGTCGTACTTCTTCGTGTACTGCGCGCTGGGCGCAGCCACAGGGTCCAAGGAGTTCGCGATCAGGAGGGGGCCGTTGTAGCCCACGCCGAACCCCGCCGTCAGCAGATCGTAGGCCTGGCGCTCGGTCGTGTCCTTGGGCGTCACGCCGATGTCCTCTTGGCCCAGCGTCAGCTGGAACAGGGGCACGATCAGCGGGACCAGGATCGCGAGCGAGACGGCCACAGCGATCCATGGATGCCGACACACCGCTCGAGCCCAGGCGTCCCAACGACGCTGGCCAGCCGGTCGGTGCTTCGGCGTCATGAAGGAGGGGATGTGCAGCCTGCGGACCGTGCCGCCCAGCAACGACAGGATGGCCGGCAGCAGCGAGATCGACGCGAGCACCGCGCACAGGACGGCGATGGCTGAGGCATAGCCCAGCGAGCTCACCAGCGGGATCCCGGCGATGGCGAGCGATGCGAGCGCGATGACCACCGTGCCGCCGGCGAACACGATGGCGCTGCCCGACGAGGCCACCGCCCGGGCGATGGACTCCTTCACCTCCACGCCCTCGCGGAGCTGATCCAGGTGCGTGGTCACCAGGAACAGTGCGTAGTCGATGCCGACGCCGAGCCCGATCATCGTCGCCAGGGTGGGCGCCACCGAGGGGATCGCGATGGCATGTCCCAGCAAGCCCACGGCGGACAGCCCGATCGACAGCGCGACGATCGCGGTGACGATGGGGGTACCCATGGCAACGAGGCTTCCGAACACCAACGCCAGGATCACCATGGCTGAGATGTTGCCGATGATCTCGCTCTGGGTGGTCTCGGGGGTGGACAGGACGCCACCGATGGAACCGCCGGCGGCGACCTCGATGCCCGCCTTCCGGGCCGGCTCGGTGGCCGCGAGCACCTTCTCGGCCAGATCCTGCGTGATGAACCCCGAGTCCACGTTGAGCAGGACGGGCATGAACGCGGTCTGCCCGTCGTCGGACAGCAGGCCGGCCTCGGCGGCGGTGCTCGTCACCGGGTTGGTGACGTTGGCCACCTGGCGCTCCCCCTTGATGGCCTTGTACGTCGCGGTGATGGCCGCCTTGGGCCCGGGATCGGTCAGCGTGCCCTGGTCCACGTGGAACACGAATGGGTTCGTGCCGTTCTGCTGCGGCGGGAACTTGTCCGCCAGCACGTCGAACGCCGCCTGGCTGTCGGTGCCCGGCAGATCCAGGCTGTTGTTGGTCTTGGCGCCGAAGCTCCTGACCAGGACGATCGCGATGATCGCGAGCGCGACCCAGACCAGGAGCACCACGAACCGGTGGCGGGCGGACAGGTGGCCCACCCGGTACATGAACCCTCCCACGGCGACCTCCCACCCGGGTAGATGCGTGCCCGGATGCTATCTCGTCGGGTCGAGGTCTCGTCAGCCAGCGCTGCAGCGCAAGCACACCACGGCCCATGGCCGCGCCTCGAGGCGATCCTCAGGGATCGGGGCACCGCACCGGTCGCAGAACCCGTACGTGCCGTCCTCGATCTTGGCCAGGGCGCGATCGACGTCGGCGAGCTTGGCGGACAAGGCGTCGGCCTGGGCTACCCGCTCGATCCGGCCGATGGCCTCGCTCGTGCCCTCACCCACCCGCTTGCCGAACCCGATCGTGGCGGCGGGGTCGCGGGTCACGGTGGTGAGGACGCCCAGCTCTGTCACCAGCTCGTCGTGACGAGTCTGGAGTTCTGAGCGGATCGCGGCGATGTCCACGTCAGCCGTGCACGAACAGGTCGGGATCCCCGCCCACGGCGTCCGCTAGATCGCCCTCGGAAGCCCGGAGCACGTCGGGCGAAGCCACCCCGCGTCGTTGCTCCAGCTCCTTGTAGACCTCGGTGGCGTAGTCCACGCACAAGACCACCAGATCGCCGGGGCGAGAACGATCGAGGGCCCGGCGCACCGCTGCCATCTCGTCAAGCTCGACCTCGACGCTGCCCGCACGGGCGCCACCACGCAGGATCGACTCCTCGACCCCTTCACGGATCAGCTCCGCCGTCTCCCCGCGCTCCCGTCCGCGGCTCTGGGCGTCTTCTCGCACGATGACCTCGTCGAAGTACCGGGCAGCGACTCGGCCCAGATCTCTCATGTCCTCATCGCGGCGGTCGCTGGCCGTGGCGACCACGGCCACGCGCAGGTTCGCGGCCCACGAGGCTTCCCCGGGACGTTCACCCGTCTTGGCATCGGCCACCAGCCGCTCCACGAAGTCGCCTAGCGTCTCCAGGCCGGCGGCGTTGTGAGCGTAGTCCAGCACGATCTTCACGCCGTCCAGATCGAACACGTTGAGCCGGCCGGGCGCCTGATAGATGGACGTGGCGAAGGACCGCAGACCCTGCCGGATGTCGTGCAGGTGCGCCCCGGCCGCGTGCGCCGCCGCGGCAGCGGCCATGGCGTTCTGGACCATCATCCGTGCCTTGCCGTCGAACGTGGAGGGCAGCGTATGCACCCACGCGATCGGCATGGTCCGGCGCCCTTCCTTGATCACCATCATCTCGCCGCGTTCGCTCCGCTCCAGCACCACGGCCTTGCGTCCCCGGCGGATCCATCGCTCGACCAGGTCGTGCTTGTCCGCCATGGAGAACAGGATCACGTTGCCGCTGCAATGGCTACGCATCGGCAGCACCATGGGATCATCGGCGTTCAGCACACCCCAGCCGTTCCGCGGCACGGCTTCGATGACCACCCGCTTCACGGCAGCGAGCTGTTCCAGCGTCTCGATCTCGCGGAGCCCCAGGTGGTCGCCGGTGACGTTCAGGACGACGCCGATGTCGTTGCGACCGTAGCCCAGTCCCTCGCGCAGGATGCCTCCACGGGCGACCTCGAACACCGCCGTGTCGACCCGCGGATTCTGCAGCACCATCTGTGCGGACTTCGGGCCGCTGGCGTCCACCCGCTTCACCAGCCGTTCGTCGATGTAGATGCCGTCGGTGGTGGTCATGCCGACACGCCGGCCCATGCCCCGGAAGATGTGCGCGATCATCCGCGTGGTGGTGGTCTTGCCGTTGGACCCGGTCACCGCCAGGATCGGGATCCGGCTCGGCGTGCCGGGAGGGAA
This sequence comes from uncultured Actinomycetes bacterium, assembly GCA_963821935.1. Lineage (GTDB taxonomy): Bacteria > Actinomycetota > UBA4738 > UBA4738 > HRBIN12 > JAOUEA01. The sequence goes on from CAWGFM010000004.1 coordinate 634,787, forward strand.
CAGCCCGTCCACGACATGCTTGGCCACGTACTGCGGTTCCCCCTCGGTGGGGTGGGTGTGCATGCGGAACCCGGGCGCCGCGTTCACCTCGACGATCGCCCCGCCGCTCTCGCGGACCGGAGTGGCGATGTCGGGCGCCAGGAAGTCGATGCCCGCGACATCCAGGCCCACGACGCGGGCGGCTTCCTCCGCGATCTCCACGTTGTCCTCGTGTGCGTCCCACGTGCGGTCGATCGAGATGCCGCCGGTGGACATGTTGCCGGTCGCCGCCAGCAACACGCATTCGCCTTTCGGCGGGACGTCGTCCATGCCGAACCCTTGCTTCTTGACCAGGTCCGTCGCCGTGTCGTCGATCTTGATCCGGGTGAGGACCTTCTCGTGACCGAAGCCCCGCCGCGGATCCTGGTTGGCCTTGTCCACCAGCTGCCGGATCGTGCGCCGGCCGTCGCCCTCCACGTGCGCCGGCACCCGCTCGGCGATCGCCACCATGCGTCCGCCGATCACGAGCACCCGATAATCGTTGCCGGTCACGAACGACTCCACCACGACGTGCCCATGCCGGGATTCCTTGATCGCTCGCTTGAACCCCGAACGCACCGCGCGCTCGGTCCGCAGATCGAGCCCGACGCCTCGGCCATGATTGCCGTCCAACGGCTTGGTGACCACGGGGAAACCGATCCGGGTGGCGGCCGCGACCGCATCGTCCTCGGCGCGCACCAACTCGCTGCGGGGCACGGGCAGTCCCGCCGCCGCGAGCAGTCCGTTGGTCATCTTCTTGTCGCCGGCGATGTCGACGGCCAGGGCGCTGGTCTGCGACGTCATCGTGGCCCGGATCCGCTGCTGATACGTACCCTGGCCCAGCTGCACCAGGGATGCCTCGTTCAACCGGATCCATGGGATATCTCGACTGAGGGCTTCGTCGATGATCGCCTGCGTCGAGGGGCCGAACTGGCGCCGCTCCGCCAGCAGGATCAGGCGTTCGAGCTGGGCGTCGAAGTCGAATCCGGGCTCTTCCTTCACGAGGTGGTTCACCAGGCGGACGGCGAGGCCTCCCGCCTCGACGCCCACGCGTTCCTCGGCGTACCCGTAGATCACGTTGTATTGGCCGGCGGGGCCCGCACTGCGTGTCTTCCCACGAGAGATGTGCGCGCCGGATTGGCGCTGCAGCTCGAGCGCCACGTGCTCGGCGACGTGACCCAGCCACGTACCGTCCTCGAGACGCTCCTTGAACCCACCCGCCTTCCCCAAGGAGCATGAGTGCTCCCCCACGCCCGGCAGCAGCTTCAAGAGCTTCCGGTTAAACCCCGGGATGGTGTTGGAGGGCCATTCCTCGAGAGCCCCCAGATCGACGAGCATGCGGATGCATGGTTCATACGACCAGTAGTTGGGTCCCCGGAACACCTGGGTCGAGATCACCTTCAGGTCGGGACGCAACCGCGGCTTGCTCGCCGCGGGCTCGCGTTTGGCGCGCCGGCGGGATGCGCGCGTGGCGCCGGCCCCCGACTTGGCGCAGCCGGCTTTGTGCGACCTTTGGCCGCTTTGGCGCTCGTGGCGCGCGTGCTCGTGGTGGTGGGCTTCGCGGCCTTCGCCGTCACTCCGACGCCTCCCGCTCATCCTCGAGCGCGCCTTCGGCGGGGAGCAACCGGCGACCGCGAAGGTCGAACCAGTACCCGGCCGGCAGCGAGTGCAGCGTTGCGCCCGAGACCATGAGCGGTTTATACCCCTTCCCGCGAAACGCGTCCGTCTTGACCTGGGCTCCGTCGACGATCGTGACGGCGCCCTTGCCGATCACGCTGAGCGTGTGGTCCGGGAACACGATGGCGCAGGTGTCCTCGTCGATGCCGAGACCGAGCAGGGACGGTGATTGCGCCACCAGGGCGATCAGCCGCCCGATCCGTCCACGCTCTCCGAAGTGTTGGTCGACGACGATGCCCGTCAGGATGCCGAGACCGGCCGACAGTTGCACCATGCGGTTCTTGGGCGTCGGCCCCGCGTTGCCGAACGCGACCATGTGGCTGGCCATGGCGCTGGCCCCCGCACTGGTGCCGGCCAGCACCGCACCTCGGTCGTGCGCGAGGAACAGGGCGTCGCCCAGCTTCGTGCCGGCCACCACCTGGGTCAGTCGCGATTGGTTCCCGCCGGTGAGGTAGACCCCGGTGGCTTCCCGCAGCAGCGCGGCCGTGGCAGGGTCATCGGCTTCGCTCCGCTCTTCCGGGCGCACACCCGTCACCGTGCCGACGCCGAGTCCCGTGAACAGGTCCCGGTACACCTGAGTGGCCTGGTCGCCCAGCGAGGATGCCGTGGAGATGACGACGACGTGGCCGTCGGGGCCGCCCGCGAACTGCACGAATCGAGACAAGATGACCTTGTCGCGCACACGATCCTCGGCGCCGCCGATCATCATCACCGGCCCCTCGCCGGCGGACGCCAGGTGTGGGCGCACGGCTCCGGTTGGTCCTTCGCCCGTCATGGCCGGAAGTGTAGCCGTCGCCGTGACGCGAACCCGCAGCGTTCGTGGGAATCAGGTGCTCGGGGTCAGGACGAGCATGTCGTGCTCACCGGCGTCGACGGTGCCGGACAACGTCACGTCGACGAGCACGCGTGGACCATCCGGGATCTGCTCCTCCAGGTCACCGGGAACGGCGTCCTCGACCAGCTCCGCGCGAACACCGCGAGCCGGATCGGGGACCAACCGCACCCTGGCGTCCGGGTTGAACCGGCGGGCCGCCGCATCGCTCCGGGTGAGCGCCTGCACGGCGTGATCGGTGAAGCGCAGCATCCACCGATGCTAGCCGCAGAGGCCCGCTCAGATCTGGAACGGGTCGCGGCTTCCGTGCTCGCGCTGGTCGAAGCAGCCGCGGGAGTCGGTCCCCCAGAGCCAGGCAGCCGCACCGAGACCCGCCAGTGCGATCAGGACCACGATCATGCCTATCAGGTTCATGTCACCCTCCTCACGAGGCTGGGTGTTGTGGGCGAGGTGCGCGTCAGGCGTGCGCCCGCCGCGATGAGGACCCGGCCGACGGTCGTGCTGACACGGCCCGGCCGCTCGCGACGCGGCATCGCCTGCGCTCGCAGATCGCAGATCTTGCTGTTCGCCAAGTCCAACCCGTACGGCGTCAACATCGCGCCACCTCCTCGGGTCGCTTCCAGAGCCGTCTCCGGAATGCGTAACCGTCGATTAGAGTTATACCGGTTTCACCCGTAACCAGTCAACTAGATTTCGGAAGTTTCAGGAGGTATCATGTCCGGCATGATCGGATACTTCGAAGGACGACGACCTCCGATCGGCGGGCGGCGAGCCCGCCGTGGTCCACGAGGACATCGTGAACGCGCCCGCCCCGGATGGACTGGAGGTCGTGCGCAGCTTCCTGTCGCTGCACGACCACCGAGAGGGCAGTGACGAGAGTCTGCCGCCCGAGCCCGCCAGCCTGGAGTCATGGCTGCGCTGCCGCGACCTGATCGAGCCGTCCGCCTCCGTGGATCCTGCCGACCTGGCGTGGGCCCTGGCCGTCCGCGATGCACTGCGCGCCAAGGTGGCCGAGAACAGGGGTGCGGAACGCGACCATGGGGCCGTCGAGGTCTTGAACGCGGCCGCCAGAGACACCGGCCTCCAGATGTGCTTCGGATGCGAGGAGAACCGGTTGCATACCGAGGTCGACGGGATCCGCGGAGCGATCGGCACCATCTTGGGCACGGCGTTCTTGGCCGATCTGGACGGCTCGTTCCACCGCCTCCGCGAATGTTCGGACCCCACGTGCTCCACCGTGTTCTACGACCGTTCGAAGAACCACACGGCCAAGTGGTGCTCGATGGCCTCGTGCGGCAACCGGAACAAGGTTCGGAAGTTCCGCGAGCGCGAGCGGGCCGGAGACGCCCCGCGTTGACCACGATCGCGCTTCCGCTGGTGGGTCCAGCCGGTGAGCCCGTCGACCTGGCCCGCACGATCGACTCGCACGGCTTCTCAGACCTGGAACCGATGCGACTCGACGCAGCGAACACGACGCTCGAGCTCACCGTGCCCGTCACCCACGCGCGGCCACGGCGGATCCGGATCATGCCCGGTCGCTCGCGTTCGGCACAGCTGGAGATCTTGGGGCCCAAGGTCGGCGAGCGCGCTCGACTCGACGCCGTGGCCGGCGCTCGACACGTGTTGCGGCTCGATCACGATCTGTCGGGGTTCTACGAGGCGACGGCCGGGGACCCGGACCTGGCCTGGGTCGGCGTCGGGGCGGGCCGCATGTTGCGCAGCCCCTCGACGTTCGAGGACGTCATCAAGACGGTCTGCACCACGAACTGCGCCTGGAGCGCGACGCGTCGCATGGTGAGCGCGCTGGTGACCAGGTTGGGCGCGCCCGCGCTCGGCGGCGACGGCCCATCGACGAACGCGTTCCCGACCGCGGCGGCCATGGCGGGCGCACCCGAACGCTTCTACCGAGAGGACGTTCGCGCCGGCTACCGGGGGGCGTACCTGATCGAGCTCTCGCGGCGCGTGGCCGACGGCGAGGTCGACCTGGAAGCCTGGGCCGCCGCCACGACGCAGGATCTGCCCGACGACGAACTCGAGCGGAGGCTGTTGGAGCTTCCCGGCGTGGGACCGTACGCCGCCGCGCACATCATGATGACCATGGGCAGGAACTCGCGGCTCATCCTGGACTCGTGGACACGGCCGACCTACGCGCGCCTGATGGGTCGGACCCGTCCGGTGGCCGATGCGACCATCGCACGCAGGTTCCGGCGGTACGGCGACCACGCCGGGTTGGCGTTCTGGTTGTTCCTGACACGCGACTGGGTCGAAAGCTAGCGCCCGCCGCACCCCGGCCGTACCGGACGCTTGTTCCCCCTCGGAGCGCGGGGGATACTTCCCCGGGCCGCGGAGCCCCGCGTTCCTCCACGACACCGCGAACGAACTCCCATGGCCGAACCTCGCGCCGCCCGGTTGGTTCCACGACGCGCTCGGCGCGTCTATCACACGCTGCGCGCTGAACAGCGCACATTGCGCCAAGGCGTTGCCGCGCTGGCGCTCAGCACGGCCGCGGGCTTCGTCGCCGGGCTGATCCTCGGCTCGATCACGGGCACGCTGGAGCTGTTGCCAGGACTCCTCGTGTTGATCCCGGCCTCGGTCGGCATGCGGGGCATGATCTTCGGCGCCATGGGGGCGCGCCTGGGCACCGGGATCGCCGCGGGCGTGTTCGTCCCCACCCTTCGCCGCGGCGGCCTGCTGGCCCAGAACGTCGAGGTCGCCATCATCTCGGCGATCTTGTCCTCCTTCTACCTGGCGGCCATGGCGAAGCTCGTGGCCTCGGCCTTCGGCGAAGACACGGTGTCGCTGTGGGATCTCGTCACGATCTCGGTGGTGGGCGGCGTCATCGCATCGGCGGTGATCCTGGTCGTCACGATCGTGCTGGCCGTCAAGTCCTTCCGCCGCGGATGGGACCTCGACGCGGTCTCGACCCCCATGGTGACCGCGATCGGCGACATGATCACGCTACCTGCGCTGTTCCTCGCCACATTCATCGCTAGGAACGAGTCCCTCAACGCGATCGTGGCCACGCTCTGCACGGCCGCGGCGGTGGGTGCTCTCGGCTGGGCGGTGCTGCGGAGCTCGTCCGAGGTCCGGCGCACGCTCCTGGAGATGGCGGGCGTGAGCGCGCTGGCACCGTTGCTCGACATCTTCGCCGGGGCGCTGCTCGAGGCGCACCGCACGGAGCTCGAAGCGATCCCGGGCATCTTGATCTTGATCCCACCGTTCGTCTCGCAGGCGGGGGCGATCGGCGGCATCCTGTCCTCTCGACTGTCCTCGAAACTGCAGCTCGGCGTGATCACCCCGCGTGGGCAGCCCGAACGCCCCGCCCTGGTCGACGCTACGGTCGTCGTCGCGCTGGGGCTGTTCGTGTTCACCGCGATCGGCGCCATCGCGAGCCTGCTCGCAGCGCTCACCGGCGTTGCCAGGCCGCCGGCCGGGCTCATGCTGGGTGGGACGATGCTGGCCGGCGTGCTCGTCCTGCCCGTGACGCTCGTCGTGGGCTACTACGTGGCGGTGTTGACCACGCGGTTCGGCCTCGATCCCGACAATCACGGCGTGCCCACGATCACGGCGACCATGGACCTCACGGGTGTCGCCGCCGTCCTGTTCGTCATGTCAGTATTGGGGGTCACCTGATGAATGAACCGAAGAACGTCAAGGAACTGCTCGTCGAGCTGAAGGATGCCTCGGAGCTCATGGTCGACCTCGCCTACGCGGCGGTCTTCTTCAACGAGGACAAGCTCGCGAGGGAAGTGGCTCGGCTCGAATCCCGAATGACCGACGACCTTCGGCAGCTGCGGACCGCGGCCATGCTGGCGGCCCGCAGTCCCGAGGACGCGGAGGGCATGGCCGGCGTGCTGTGGATCGCGGATGCGATCGAACAGGTCGGCGACGCTGCCTCCGACATCGCGCGTGTCGTGGCGGCTCGGCTCGGCATCCCCGACGCGTTGAAACCCGACCTCCGCCATGCCGACGAGATGACCGCGCGCGTCAAGGTCCGTGAGGGCGGTGAGGTCGTCGGGCGCGATCTGCGCGAGCTCACCCTGCCCACCGAGACCGGCATGTGGATCATGGCGATCCGCTCGGGCATCGATTGGCGTTACGACCCCGGACCGGACGACGTGATCTCCGCGGGCGACGTGCTCATGGTGCGCGGCCCCGACGAGGGCGTGAACGAGCTGCGGAAGCTCGCCGGCGCACCGCCACTGCCGCTGCCGCCGGAGGGAGACGAGCCGGTCCTGTCCGAGTTGGACCGGGCGGTGGACATCCTGGTGGAGATGAAGGACCTGGCTGAGGCGGCCGTCGGCATGGCGTACTCCGCCCTGCTGTTCAACAACCGATCGTTGGCCGCAGAGGTGGGGGCACTCGAAGGGCGCAGCGACCAACTCCGCGACGAGCTGGAATCCTGGGTGTTGCGGGCCGCGCCCGAAGCACGAGACCCCGACGAGCTTCGGGGCCTGATCAGGCTCGCGGGAGCCAGCGAAGCCATGTGTGACGCCGCGCGGGACATGACCTGGTACGTCGAGCACGGCGAGCCGCTGCATCCGGTCGTGCAGATGGCGCTCGAGGAGACGGAGGAGACCAGCGCCGAGACGACCGTGCTCCCCGGCTCGCCCGCCGCGGGACGTTCCCTGAAGGAGCTGCGCCTGGAGACCGAGACCGGCATGTTCGTGCTGGCCATCCAGCGCGGAGCGCGGTGGATCTACCGGCCCCGCCCCGGGTTCGTGCTGCGCGAAGGAGACCGGCTGATCTCGGTCGGCCCCGAGGAGGGTGAGGAGGAACTCTGGGCCCTCACCGGGGTGCCGGCGACGGTCGAGGTGTGAACGTTCTTGTGCCCGTCCCTGGCGTGACCTAGCCTGCCGCTCATGGACGCGTACGTCTATCTGCGCATCGAGCCCGGCACGATGACCCAGGTCCTGGCCGAGCTGGCCACCACGTCACAGGTGCGACGCGCCATCGCGGTGGTCGGGTCCTGGGACGTCCTGGCGCATGTCGAGGGGCCGGACCTGTCAACGATCGCGACCCAGGTCTTGTCGGATTTCCATCACGTGCATGGGGTGCGACGCACCTTCACCGCCCCGGTCGTGCCGCCTGACCGGGTGGGCATCGCCGGCTTCGGCGCCCCGCAGGCACCGGCGATCCTGGGTGACGCCTGCTACGTGCACATCGAGGCCGAGGCGGGAGCGGCCGGAGGGCTCGCGGAACGGCTGGGCGAGATGGCCGAGGTCGCCGGTGTGGCGGTCATCGGCGGGCCGTTCGACCTCCTGGCATGCGTCGCACAGCCATGGGAGGTGGCCAGCGGTCTGGTCTTGGAGGAGATCCATTCCCTGCCCGGCGTGGTGTCCACCGAGACGCTCGTCTCCGTCGTCTACGAAGAACCCGAGGAAGACCGGGACCAGTTCTCAGCCTGGACCTAGCGCTCAACGAGCCGAAGGCGGTAGCCCGAACTACACGCGCCAGGAGCCGTGAGGTCAGATGTGAGGTACGCGGCTCACCGGACGAGGCGGCTATCGCTCAAGAAGTCCACTAGGGAGCGGTGGCTGCTGACTCTGTACATGCCACTCGGCTACGGGGAGAGGATCTTCGCCCCTCTGCTCTGGCTCGTGATTCTGTCCATAGTGGTCACGCTGCTGATCATTGGCAACGGTGGCCCTGGCCTGCCGGGTCACGAGCTTGACTTCGCGCATCTGTGGGTCGGCGTGCTCGGGTCACCCCTCGAGTTCTTTCGATTCACAAAGGCACCTCAGGTTGTCGGAGCTGTGGATTCCATCCCGCTTCTGGTGATGCGAGCGGTTGGCCTCTGCCTCATGATCCTGGCCTTGTTCGCTGCTCGGAAGGTTGTCCGGGCCGAGTAAGTTGAGGCCACCCGCACACGACCGCGATCCGCTCGTACAGGTCGTTGCTGATGTGGAGCCTCCCGGCCTCCAGCTCTCGGTACGCCCGGCGCGAGATCCCCAGGAGCCATGCCATGTGGCCCTCGCTGACCCCAGCCGTTCACGGCTACGGGGTAGGTACTGAATGGAGTTGCCGCTTCTCGTGGACACTCCTCGGCTGACGGGCACAACACTTCTCAGCTCCTCGCAGGGCTGAGCAGGCCCGAGCAGCCAGGCCTTGACTTCAACCACGCTTGAAGTTCTAACGTTCAGCAAGTCCTGAGCGCATGGCTATGCCGAAGTGAGGAGGCTCCATGGAAATCGAAGCACTCGACCACGTCGGACTTAACGTCGCGGACGTGGACCGTTCTATCCACTGGTACGGCGAAGTGCTGGGACTGGAACGCGTCCACCAAGATGCCTGGGGAGACTTCCCTGCGGTGATGGAGGCGAACGGAAGCGGAGTGGCGCTCTTCCCTCGCGACGGAGCTTCGCTCGATCCTCCGGCGCGCTCGTCGGAGGACATGAGCCATGTGGGATTCCGCACGTCCCGCAGCGGGCTCGAACGAGCCACCAACGAGATCCGGGAGCGGGGGATCGAGTACCACGAGGGAGACTACAGCGTCGCCTGGTCGATCTACTTCGACGACCCCGACGGCCATCAGATCGAGATCACCACCTACGAGCCATCCGCGTAGTTGATCCATCACCCACCTGCTACCTCATCGAGGCCACCCGCACAGGTCGACGATCCGCTCGTTCAGGTCGTTGCTGATGTGGAGCCTGCCTGCTTCCAGCTCCCGATACTCCGGGTGCGTGATCCCAAGAGCCATGCCATGTGGCCCTCGCTGACACCCAGCTGCTCACGGTCCCGGGGGAGGTGCTGAACGAGGATGGGAAGCATGAGTGAACGTAGGCGCGATCACTGACTCGCCCATTGACTCCGCCCATGGAGTTCGAACGATCCGGATGTTTCAGACAGTCGCTTCAAGGGGAGATATAGGGAACAAGGGACCCGCTACGAAGAGGCCGTGGAGAGCCCCCCAACGAAAGGGAGGGCGCCCATGGCGCTCATCGAGCAAGACGCGACCACGTCGCGAGATGCATCCTCAACGCAGACGTTGCCCAGCACCGAACGGGAACGTCCCACCTCACCACCCAACCCTCCGCGATCCACGTGGGACAAGATCGTCAGTGGCGCTGGAGCGGTGGTCGCGATCGCGTTGATCGTGATCGGAGCCGCCGCCGTGTACGGCGGGAACTTCGGCAGGGACAACGTGCAGGACCGTCTCCAGCCGGAGAAGGTCGTCTTCCCACCCTTCGACGCCATGACGCCCGCCGAGCAACAAGAGCTCGGGAACTTCGCGGGCCAGACCGTCGATACCGGTCCGGAGGCTGAAGGCTTCGCCCGTTACATCGGAGGCCACCTCGCAGAGGTGAACGAAGGCGCGACCTACTCCGAGACGAGTTCGGCAGCCCGGGAAGAGGGCTTGGATCCGAAGACGGCGGCAGACCTGCAGGAGAAGGCCGACTCCCTGTTCAAGGGTGAGACCCTGCGATCGATCCTGTTGAACGCCTACGGCTGGTGGACGATCGCAACGATCGCTCTCTACGTGGGCATCGCGCTGATCGTGGCCGGGCTGGTGCTCGGGTTCCTCTCGCTATTGGGGTTCCGACACGCGCATCGGGCAGCGGTGGTCTCAACGTCCTAACGCACGCAACGACCCCCGGGGCCACTTGAGGTCCCAGGGGGTTGTTGAACAAGTTCGGAGAGCACCATTCCACACCGGCTGGGATTGCGGGCAATGTGCTGCATCGGGAAGCCTGGCGGGTCAGACTCCCGCCGACTGGGCCGCACGAGCCCGGCTTGAGTCAGGTGGTGATCGGATCCCCCTCCGGCGAGATGACGTACCACACATCGCTCACGCCTTGGCCGTTGGTGTCGCCAGGAGCCTCATCGCCCGCGAAGTAGTAGAGCGGCCAGCCGTTGTAGGTCACCTGCGCCCCGCCGTCGTCTCGTGCGGTCGTGTCGAGGAGCCTTGCGTCGGTGGGATCCTCATCGTTACCGCTGACCTCGAGCTCGCCCTTTACCAGCAACGCCGGCCAACTCGATGCGCAGTCGTCGTAGCAGGTGCTCGGTCCCTGGGCGTCAGGCTGAAAGGCGTACAGGGTGTTTCCGCTCCCGTCGGTGAGGATCATACCCAGCGCCGAATCCTCGCTCTCAAGCTCGGTTCTCCCGGCGGAGGTCGGCGTCTCGGTCGGGGTCGAGGCGGAAGACTCGGTCGCTTCGGCGGTGGGAGACGACGTCGGGGTGGCGGAACCAGTGGCGGCGTCGCCGTCATTGTTGCTAGAGCAGGCGGCAGACGCCAGGAACAGGACGGACATCACGAGGAACGACCTGCGGATGGACAACGTGGTAACCCTCCTTCGATCGATGCATCTCGACTCTTCCCCTCTGGGCTCGGAAGGTCTACGCATGAGCCCAGACTGGGGTTCGCTGACGCCCCAACGAAACTGGAGGGCCGTGAGACCAGTTCGTCCCGAGCCATTCCAGGCCGAGACCCCTCCGATCGTGGGCTCTTGCGTACCTGCGACGTTGTCGTGTTTGCTGATGATCAGCCGACAGCGCGTCTTGTGGGTAGCCGGCTTGCCCATTAGTAAGCTTCGAGCACCAGCTCGACGGCGTTGAGGAGCGGAACGTCCGACCGCCACCGAAGCCAGCTAGGGAGGCGAGAGCCATGCGGGTGATGGTCGCGTGCGCGAGCAAGCACGGTTCGACCGAAGGCATCGCGATGGCCATCGCGGAACGGCTCCACCAGCTCGGACACGACGCCACGGCGGTTCGCGTATCGGACGTGCCGGACCTGAGCGGCACACAGGCGGTCGTGCTGGGGAGCGCGGTCTACGCCGGATCGTGGATGAAGGACGCGATCGGGTTCGCGGATGCCAACGCCGAGGCCCTCTCCGACATGCCGGTGTGGCTCTTCAGCAGCGGGCCGCTGGGGACGGAGGTCCACGACGATGAGGAGCAGCCGCGACAGCTCGCCGAGTTGACCGAGAAGCTCCGGCCCGAGGCTCACCGCATGTTCTTTGGTGCCCTGGATCACAGCAAACTTGCGTTCAGCGAGCGCATGATGGTGAAGGCTGTCAAGGCACCGGAAGGCGACTTCCGCGACTGGAGCGCCATCAGCGGGTGGGCGGACGAGATCTCCCTAGAGCTCACCGACCGCTGAGCCTGTCCGAGAGTGGTCGATCGACGGCTCGACCTCGTCCAGGCCTGGGTCGGGTCTCGAATGTCCACGGTGTCTTACGTGGCCGAGTTCCGATACGCCTTCACGGCGGTCCGGTCACGTCTCGGATCACGTAGTGCTTCGAGAAGTCGCCGAACAGGACCCAGTAGGGGTTCGCGGCCATGGCAGGCATCGCCGGGTCGGTGATGATCGGCCTGCCCAGGATCGTGTCGGGTGCTCCTGCGGCCAAACCGGGCTGCCACAGGTACTCGACGCTCGAGGCGACGCCCGTCTTGATCTTTCGGATGGACGCCAGCGTGGCGTCACGCATGAGCCACGTCCCGGCGTTGCGGTATCCCGTCACGATCAAGTGGTAGACGTCGATCAGGTCATCACCAGTCACCGACAGCGTCTGGCCGGTCGTGCCCGTCTTGCCGATCACCGGCGTCACCGCGACCCCATCGGGCTCGGGGAAGCCGTCGGCGATGGGTATGAGCTCGCCGGCGTCGTTGTCCTGCCACGTCGTCCTGCCGCCGCGAACCGAGATGTCATGATGAGCGCCTGGAGTTCGTTGGCGTCCAACTTCTCGAGTGCGCTCAAGGAGCCGAAGGCGGTAGCGCGAACTGATTGCGCTCAAGGAGCCGAAGGGTGGAGCGCGGATCGTTAGTTGCGCACGCCCACCGGGAGGGAGAACCGAACCCGTTCCTGGGTGAGGGTCACCTCTTCGACGTTGCCGAACCCGCGCTCACCGAGCCAATCGACCATGCGATGCACGAGCCAGTCGGGCGCCGACGCCCCCGATGTGAGACCCACGGTGGACGCGCCTTCCAACCACGCAGGGTCCGCGGACGATTCGTCGTCCACCAAGTAGGCGGGCGTGCCGAGCTCCATCGAGAGCTCCGCGAGGCGATTGGAGTTGGACGAGTTGGCCGAGCCGATCACCAGCACCACGTCGGACGCGGGGGCGATCACTTTCACGGCGTCCTGCCGATTCTGCGTGGCATAGCAGATGTCGTCGCGTGGCGGCCCCTCGATCTGAGGGAACCGCTCCTTGAGAATCCGCACGATCTCGTTGGTCTCGTCGACGCTCAGAGTGGTCTGCGTGAGGTAGCTCAGGCTGCCGGGTTCGTCGATCCGTACCGTGCGAGCTTCCTGAGGAGACTGCACCAAGATGGTGCTGTCGGGCGCCTGTCCACTGGTGCCTTCGACCTCCTCGTGACCCGCATGGCCGATCAGGATGATCGTGCGGCCCTGCGAGGCGAAGCGCCTCGCTTCCACATGGACCTTGGTCACGAGCGGACAGGTGGCATCGATCACCTGCAGTTGGCGTTCGGCAGAGCGCTCGTACACCGATGGCGCGACCCCGTGCGCCGAGAGCACCACCACCGCTCCCTCGGGCACCGTCGCTTCCTCCTCCACGAAGATCGCGCCCCTGGATTCGAGGTCGCGGACCACGTGGAGGTTGTGCACGATCTGCTTCCGCACGTAGACGGGGGCGCCGTGCTTGGCGATCGCGCGCTCGACCGCATCCACGGCGCGCTCCACGCCGGCGCAGTACCCGCGTGGCGCCGCAAGGAGCACGGTGCCGGTACCGGTACCGGTCGGTGTCTCGATCGTCGCCATGCCACCATGGTAACGGCGCTCGCCCGACAGGCCGCGTGATGACCTCAAGTCATCGCTCGGTTGTCGTATGTCGGCCGACTGACCTAGCCTGGTCAGGCACGAGACGGACCGCCCGGTCCAATCATCCCCAGCGCGGCGATGCGCAGCCACCTTCCCAGGGTCGGCATGCGTATGCCCGCACGCGCTGAGGAGTCGGGACCGCGTTGGTTCGTCGCAGTGCACAGGTCACACGAAGATGCACACCGACCATAGGAGGTGATGTCCGCACCCACGACCTACCGCGGGGACGATCGGCGCAGCGAGTGAACGGTTCACCGCACGGCCGACCGACCTGAGCGCAACGGCCAGTTCCGCCCGCCGCGGGGGTGACCCATCCATGACGTTCCGTACGCCCACGCGCCGCCGCTTCCCGGCTGCGCTGCTCCTCACGGCTCTGCTGCTGACCGTGCCCGCCGTCTCGGCGGGCGCAGACCCGCATCCGAGCCAGTACCCGCAAGTTCCTCGCTCGGTCTGCCGGATGGACTGGCAGGAAGGCCCGTGGCACGTCAAGCGGCTCATCCGATGCGCCACGCAGCGCTGGCGCGTTCCCGGTGGAGCCACCAAGGCGCTCGCCATCGCCGGTCGGGAGTCAGACTTCCGGCCGAAGGCCTACAACTCCTACAGCGGCGCATCGGGCATCTACCAACACCTGCGCCGATACTGGCCGGGCCGCGCATCTGCGTTCGGCTTCCGGGGTTGGTCGGCCTTCAACGCTCGCGCGAACATCATCGTGAGCATCCGCATGGTGCACCGCTTGGGCAGCTGGTGGCCCTGGGGCGGCTAGCGCGCGATGAGCTAGGCCGAGACGATCGGACCGCCCGGGCGGGGCAGCCCCAGCACCAAACCCCGCACCTCGTCCTGCGAGGCGGCCACCACGGTGGCCCCGGGCGTGGCCCGGTCGGTCACGATGCGCATCCCCGGGTAGCGCTCGCTCGCCAGGGTCACGAGCTCGGCGAACGGGCCGAAGGCCACCAATACCTGGGGTCGCTCCGCGTCGATCTGGTCCAACGCGTCCCGCAGCTCGGTGGCTCCCGGTGCGAGCTCCCATTCGGCGGACACCGTCGCGCGCTTCAGCCCCATCAAGGCATCACGATCGCCGGCGACGCACAGCACGATCAGGGCTCTGCACATCGATGGTCACCGGCCCTGCGCCATCGCCGGGATCATCCCGGAGGTGGCAGATAGCGGGCGGTGGTGAACATCCCCCCGTCTCGCTCGAGGAGCCACGTCGAGCCCTTCTTCCAGGCGGTCGGGCCCTGCAGGTCGACGCCCCTGGCAGCCAGCTCGGTGACGATGGCAGGGATCACGTCGCCGTGGCTGCACGCCGCCACGGCTCCACCGGTCGAATGCAGCAGCTCGAGCGCGGACGCCGGAGAGGCGCCTTCAGCGAGCTCGGGCCGCTCCTCCACGCCGACCCTGCGTGCCAGTGCGAGCGGGCGGACCGACTGCACGCATCGCACCGACGGGCTCGAGAGCACGCGATCGACCTCGAGGTCGGCGAGCAACTCCACCAACTTCTCGGCCTGCAACCTTCCCTTCTTCGTGAGCGGACGCAGGGCGTCGTCCTCGGTCCAGGTGTCGCGATCTCCGGCCTTGGCGTGGCGCACGAGCGCGATCGGCCGATCGAAGGCGAGGGCCGCATCGAGCACCGCCCGATCGTGGCCGTAGGTCAGGATCGAGCGGGCTTCGTCAGCGTCGGCCCACCGCAACTCGTCGACCTCGGAGCCGGGCAGGAACACGCCCTCCAATGGGTGCATCAGCCAATACACGACGACCTTCGGGCGACCGACGTGGTCGGTGTACCGGACGCTCGTGATGACCGGCCCCATGTCACAGCGGAACCCGGTCTCCTCCAGCACCTCCCGGAGCGCCGTGCTCCGCTCGTCCTCGCCGTCGTCGGCCTTGCCCTTCGGAAGGGTCCAGTCGTCGTAGCGAGGCCGATGCACGATCGCGAAGCGCACGCCGTCGGTGCCCCGTCGGCGCACGACACCACCCGCTGCCTTGACGAGCGTCCTCACCAGAACCGTCGCTTCGGATCGGACAGATCCGCCCACGCGCGTGGCCACCGTTTGCGGGCCTTGCTCTGCGCTCTTGCCTCTGCCCCCGCCAGCTCACCGGCTGCGAACGCTGCACGTGCGGTGGTGCCCACCGCCTGTTCGCGCAGCCAGGCGGTCGCCACGACGGCATCTTGATGCGATCCGAGCACGTCCTGCAAGACGGCAGCTCGCTTCGCGAACGCTTTCGCTCGCTTGGGGGCGACCGGCAGCAACGCCTCCGAAGCGTAGCGAACCCGTTTGGTCCGGATCCGGGCTTGGTGGACCTCGGCATCGACCGACGCCGGTCCCAGTGACTGACAGGCAAGCTCCAGGTGGCGCCACGGCCCGGACATCAGCTCGTCGAGGACTTCGCGTGCCCGTCGTTCGCTGACCTCCTGCAGCAGCGCCGGCGCGGCGGCCGCGGCCACGACCCGGTCCAGCAGCGCCGCGTACCGATCCTCCCGCATCGCCGACAGCAGCTCGGCGCGCGCTTCCTCACGCTGCACCCGGAGCCGCTCGAGCAGTTTGGGCACCGAACCCGCGTCGCCATCCGGGAGCACCGCGACCTGCTCGCGAAGCCGCTGCCCCAACACGTCGAGATCTCGGACCGGCCCCAGCTCGTCCGCGAGCCAACCCAGCTCCCGCCGCAGGTCCGCGTCCCAATCCGGATCGAGCAGCGAGCGGAACGTGCGCAGATCCGAGCGCAGTCGTCGGGTGGCCACCCGCGCTTGGTGCACACCCTCGGGGTCCTGATCGAGGCGCACGACCGGATCGCTCCGGATCAGGCGCGCGGCGGAGGCCGAGAGCGCTGCGCTCACCATCTCCTGGACAGAGGCGTCGCGGTCGATGTCGATCGGTCGAGCGTCGGGAGGCTGCGTCGATCGCGGTTGCAGGGCACGAACGTGCTTGGGCACGGGCGCGGTTGGCTCGGCACCCTCCTTCTGCAGCCTGCCCACGGCCGATCGCAGGACCCGATCGTCGCCGTCGGCGGCGAGCTCGACCTCGAGCTCTCGGAACCGCGCCACGACCCGCCGTCCGTCCAACACCGACACCTCGTCGTCGACCACCTCGGCGACCCTGGTGTCGGCGGCATCGATCAGTCCGGTCCGTCGTCGGAGCGTCTGCAGGCGCACGGACAGTGAGACCGGCTCGGATCGCACGAACGCACGCACCAGATCGAGCGCCTGAGCGGGCGCCTTGCCCGGCCCCGCTTCGAAGACATGCTCCTGCCGCACGATCACGCCGAGGTCGTGGAGCGGACCATCGGGCTGCGGGAGCTTCACCGTCCAGCCCTCGCCCGTGCGGTAGCGCAGCGACGCTCCCCAGCGCGCGAGCCGCAGGTCGGGGGTGTCGTGGTAGCTGGTCACGAACCGCTGTGCACCATCGTCGTGCGGACGGATGCCGTCCTCGACATCGGACAGATCGGGAAGTCGGAACATCGGCCCCACGGACAGCTTGACTTCACGCTCGAGGTTCACCGATCCGGCTCCGAGCGTTCGACCGCCGCCTCCTGGAGCGCCCGGTGCGTATTGACACCTCGTGCCATGGGGACCTTGTGCCATCGGCCGTCAGGCGCCAACTCCCAGGCCAACTCATCATCGTCCAGGCCGATGCGCAGGATCTCGTCCAGCCGGGCTTGCAGTGCGGGGTCTTGCACCGGCGTGAGAGCTTCCACGCGCCGATCGAGGTTGCGGGGCATCCAGTCGGCCGAGCCCATGAGGTAGTCGTAGCCTCGGGTGGGGCTGCCGAACCGGTACACGCGCGAATGCTCCAGGAATCGGCCCACGATCGATCGAACTCGGATGTTCTCGGACAGTTCGGCGACCCCGGGGCGCAAGCAGCAGATGCCCCGGATCAACAGATCGATCGACACACCAGCCTGCGATGCCTCGTACAGCGCGTCGATGAGGTCGGCGTCGACCAGGCTGTTCATCTTCAGGACGATCGAGCCGTCGTCGTGCTCGGTCTCGCGGCGGACCAGGTCGGCGAGTCCGGGGCGCATCGTGACCGGCGCCACCAACAGCTTGCGGTACTCGCGCTGCCGGCTGTAGCCGGTGAGCAGGTTGAACAGGTCGGTGAGGTCCGCACCCAGATCGGGATCGCAGGTCAGCAAGCCGAGATCCTCGTAGAGACGCGCGGTCTTGGGGTTGTAGTTGCCCGTACCGATATGGGCGTACCGGCGGATCCCGTCGTCTTCCCTGCGCACCACCAGACACGTCTTGGCATGGGTCTTCAAGCCCACCATGCCGTAGACGACGTGCACGCCCGCCGTTTCCAGCGTTCGCGCGAAGTCGATGTTGGCCTGCTCGTCGAATCGCGCCTTGAGCTCGACGAGGGCCACCACCTGCTTGCCGGAGTCGGCCGCTCGCACCAACGATCGGATGACGGGGCTATCGGCGGACGTGCGGTACAGCGTCTGCTTGATCGCCAGCACGGCCGGGTCCCGTGCTGCCTGGTCGACGAAGGCTTCCACCGAGGCCGAGAACGAATCGTAGGGGTGGTGAACCAGGATGTCGCCGCCCCGGATCGCGTCGAAGACATCGGCAGGGCCTTCGTCGCTCACGAGGGCAGGCGGCACGATGGGTGTCCAGGGCTCATCCTTCAAGGTGGGCCGGTCCAGGCCGACGAAGAACCACAGGTCGCCGAGCGCCAGCAGCCCCTCGGCGACGTAGACCTGCGATTCATCGATCTCGAGCTCGCGCATGAGCACCTGGCGGGTCTCCACGCTCATCGTGTCGTCGATCTCCAGCCGGATCGGAGTGGCACCTCGCTGCCGCCGCTGCAGGACCGTTTCGATCGCGGCCAACAGATCGTCGGCCTCGTCCTCTTCGACCTCGACATCGGCGTCGCGCGTGACCCGGAAGAAGTGGTGCGACAGCAGGTCCATGCCGGGGAACAGCTGATCCAGGTTGGCCGCGATGACTTCCTCGAGCGGCACGAACCGCTCTCCGTCGGGCAGTTCGACGAAGCGTGGGACGTTGGGTGGCACCTTGACGCGCGCGAACTTGCGCACCCCGGTCATGGGGTCACGCACCACGGCGGCGACGTTCAACGACAGACTCGAGATGTAGGGGAACGGGTGCGCAGGGTCGACCGACAGCGGCGTGAGGACCGGGAAGATCCGTTCGCGGAACCGTCGTCCCAGGAACGACCGGTCGCCCTCCGCGAGGTGGACCCAATGCGTGAGGCGGATGCGTTCCTTCTCCAAGGCAGGCAGGAGTTCGTCGGCGAAGAGTTCCCCAGCGCGAGCCTGCATCTCGTCGACCCGTTGGCGGATCGACTCCAGTTGCTCGTCGGGAGTCATCCCGTCGGGCGTGGCGACGGTCACCCCTGCCTCGACCTGCTCCTCCAACCCCGACACCCGTACCTGGAAGAACTCATCCAGGTTCTGGCTGTAGATCGCGAGGAACTTGACCCGTTCCAACAGCGGCCGGGTGTCGTCGTGTGCGAGCGCCAGCACCCGCGCATCGAACTCGAGCCAGCTCAACTCACGGTTGTTGAATCGCACGCTGGGTGCGGGAGCGGTCTCGGGGAAGGCCTGCACAGTCATCGTCGGACGGCCATGGTAGGTGGCACCGCCCGGGACCGCAACGCCACGTGGAGCAGCGTCGCCTAGTCAGGCCGATCAATCGACGAACTTGTATCCGAGGCCCCGAACCGTCACCAGATGCGCCGGTTCGTGGGGGTCGACCTCGACCTTCTGGCGCAGGCGCTTCACGTGGACGTCGAGCGTCTTCGTATCGCCGACGTAATCCGCTCCCCACACCTCCTCGATCAGGAACATCCGAGTGAGCAGCCGATCCTGGCGCCGCAGGAACGCCTCGAGGAGCTCGAACTCCTTCGGCGGGAACGCGATCTCGCCGCCCCGGATCTTCACTTCATGACGCGCCACATCCATCTCGACCGGACCCCCCCGCAACACCTCGTCCGGGGCGGGAGGGCTCTCCGCTCGCATCCCGGCGCGCCGTAGGTGCGCCCGCACACGCGAGACGAGCTCTCGGACCGAGAAGGGCTTGGTGACGTAGTCGTCGGCGCCGAGCTCGAGCCCCGTCACCTTGTCGGCCTCGGAATCCTTGGCCGTGACCACGATGATGGGCACGTCCGACTCCGCCCGGATCGCCCGGCACACGTCGAGGCCCGAAAGCTCGGGCAACATGAGGTCCAAGATGACGAGCACCGGGTGCTCCGTGCGGAATCGCTCCAAGGCCAGCCGGCCGTCCCCGGCGACGGACACCGCGAACCCTTCGCGCTCCAGGTTGTAGCGGACGGAATCGGCGAGCGACTCTTCATCCTCGACGATGAGGATCCTGGGCGCGGCATCGGCGCCGACACCGACCGCCGCGCCGTCCGTCATTCGATCGTCACGGGATGCGAGGCATCGGTGAACTCGCGGAACTCGCCGGTCAACAGGAACCCGGCCTGCTCCGCGATGTCGACGGCGTTGTCGCCCACTCGCTCGAGCGCCCGAGCCGCCATGTTCATGTGCAGTCCCCAGTCGAGGCTCCGTGGGTCGTCGGCCAGCTTCAACGCTTCCAGGTGCGTGGCACGGTTGAGCCGGTCAACGGGGTCATCCATACCGGGCACCTTCAGCGCCAGGCCCAGATCGCGTCGCCCGAACGCCTCCATCGCCGTCCGAAGCATCGACACGACGATCGTGCCCATCTCCTGGAGCTGCATCACCATGGACTGGCTGCCGGATTCGTCGTTGGTGCGGAGATAGAGCTTGGCGACGTTGACGGCCTGGTCGCCAACCCGTTCCAGGTGCAGGTTGCTGTGCATGATCGCTGAGATCAGCCGGAGATCCGCTGCCACGGGAGACTGCAGCGCCAGCACCGACAAGATCTCGGAGTCGATCCTGAGATATTGCTCGTCCACCCGATCGTCGTCGTCGATCACGCCCTGTGCCTTCGCGTCGTCGTGCTGCACGAGCGCATCGACCGCCGACTGCACCGAAGCGGAGGCGAGCTCCCCCATGCTCAGCAGCTCCATCTCGATCCGTTCCAGCGACTCGTGGAAGGTCTCGCGGCTCATCCGAACCTCCCCGTGACGTAGTCCTCGGTGCGTGAGTCGGTGGGGTTGGTGAAGATCGTCTGGGTACGGTCGAACTCCACGATCGTCCCTGTGCGGGACCCATCGTCGTGGACCTCGACGGTGAAGAACGCCGTCCGGTCCGAGACCCGTGCCGCCTGCTGCATGTTGTGGGTCACGATGACGATCGTGTAGTCCGCGACCAATTCCTGCATCAGGTCCTCGATCTTGGCAGTGGCGATCGGGTCCAGGGCCGAGCACGGCTCGTCCATCAGGATCACGTCGGGCTTGGTGGCGATCGCTCGCGCGATGCACAGGCGCTGCTGCTGGCCGCCCGACAGCGCCAGGCCGGACTCCTTGAGCTTGTCCTTGACCTCGTCCCACAGCGCGGCCTTGTTGAGGCTCTCCTCGACCAGGTCGTCCATGTTGCCCTTGTAGCCCGCGATCTTGGGGCCGAACGCGATGTTGTCGTAGATCGACTTCGGGAACGGGTTGGGCTTCTGGAACACCATGCCGATGCGCCGCCGGACCTCGACCGGATCCACGCGCTCGTCGTACAGATCGACGCCGTGGTACAGCAACTCACCCTCGACCCGAGCGCTTTCGATCAGGTCGTTCATGCGATTCAAGCACCGCAAGAACGTGGTCTTGCCACAGCCCGACGGGCCGATCAACGCGGTGATCTCGTGTTCCAGGATCGGCAGGTTGACGTCACGGATCGCACGGAAGTCGCCGTAGTACACCGCGAGGTCGGTCGTGGAAAACACGGCCTCCCGCTGGGCTTCATCGGCATCGGTGACGGTGGACGGTTTCACCATGATCTGCGGATCATCATCGGTGACCGAGGTGGTCGACGTCAGGTCGGTCATATCCATGGGCTCACCACTTTCGGTCATATCGGTTCCTCAATAGGATCGCCGCGAAGTTGACGATGAGGATGATCACGAGCAGCACGATGATCGCTGCCGCCGTATTGGCCTTCCAGCCCTCGCCGGCGAGGCGCGACCACGAGAAGATCTGTGTCGGCAGCGACGTGTACTTGCCTTGCATGATCTCCACAGGAGACTGTCCGCCCGGCGTCGAGAGGTATCCGGTCACGGCACCGACCAGCAGCAGCGGCGCGGTTTCACCGAAGGCACGCGCCAGCGAGAGGATCGCTCCCGTGAAGATCCCGGGGGCCGCGTAGGGGAGCACGTGGCTCCGGACCACCTCCCACCGCGTCGCGCCGACACCGTAGGCGGCCTCGCGGATGCTCCTCGGCACCGCTCGCAAGGCCTCCATCGTGATGAGGATGACGATGGGCAACACGAGCACCGCCAGGGTCAGTCCTCCAGAGATGTAGCTTCGTCCGAAGCTCTCGGGACCCGTGAAGGCGCGCATGGCCTGCACGAACACGACCAGGCCCAAGATCCCGTACACGATGGACGGCACGCCCGCCAGATTCCGGATGTTGGTGGTGAGCAATCGGTTCACCCTGGTGTCGCGGGCATACTCCTGCAGGTAGATCGCAGCGGCGATCCCGAGCGGCAAGGCCGCCGCCGTGACAAAGCCGATCAAGATCAGGGATCCCACGATGCCCTGCCACACCCCGGCTCGGCTGTCGAGCCGTGACACGTTGCTGGTGATGAAGTCACCCGCCCTGGTCGACAGCACCGGCCAGGCAGCGGCGAGCGTGGTGGCGAGCAGGACGATCAGGATCAGGAGTGACAGGAGCAGCGACAGCAGCAACCCCGCTTGGAAGACGCGGCCCGCGACGTCTCGCCGCGAACCACGCAGCGCGACCTCCACCGAGCTGCGAACCTGGGCGGTGGGAGCGATCGCCGCCATCAGTAGTCCCTCCTGACCCGGCGGACGAATCGTTCGGACAACAGGTTCATGGCCAGGGTCATCACGAACAGCAAGAGGCCCACGAAGTACAGGGCATCGAACGGGTTCACTTCGCTGGCACCCGAGCTCTTCACCTGGTCCGAGCCGATCGCCAGCGAGGAGATCGCACCGGTCATCGTCTGGCCGGGTTCGAGTGGGTTGAGGTGTCGCGTCGCACCCCCGCTCGCCCCTGCCGCGATCGCCACCACCAGGGTCTCGCCGAGGGCCCGGGAGAATCCCAGGATCAGCGACGCCACGATGCCCGAGACCGCCGCAGGGAAGACCACCTTCGTCGTCACTGTTCGCCGGCGAGCGCCGATCCCGTACGCCGCCTCCCGCAGCGCGCCGGGGACTGCATACATGGAGTCCTCAGCCACCGAAGCAACGAGCGGGATAGTCAGGATGCCGACGCCGATGCCGGCGGCCATGATCGTGAAGGTGGTCGTGACGTCGAACAGGTTCTGCACGATCGTCGGATTGATCACCTGGAGCGCGAAGTAACCGAGCACGACGCTCGGTATCCCGGCCAGGGTCTCGATGATCGGCTTCAACTTCCGACGGGTCTTGGGATTCGCGTACTCGGACAGGTACATCGCCGCCCCCAGACCCAAGGGGGTGGCGATCACCATGGCGATCACGGACACCTCGATCGTGCCGATGAGGATGGTCGGGATGTCGAACTCACCGTCTCGAGGGAACCACCCGGTCGTCCAGAGCTGACCCAGGTCCACGTTCGCAAGGAAGTTCACCGCTTGGCCGACCAGCGCGACCACGATGGCCACGCTCACGACCAGCGAGATGGCCGCAGCGGCGAACAGGACGACGCGAACGAACGCCTCTTTGCGCTTGCGCCGCGGGCTGCCACCCAGTCCCTCGACCGACAGCCCCTGATCACCAATCGTCGTGGCCATGGTGCCGGCTACCCTACCCCTCGTCTATGGCCCGGAGAAGGGCCGGACGTCAGTGCCGTCCGGCCCTCCTTCAGCTGACATGTGATCGATCAGGCTGCGGCTGATTCCCAGTCTGCGCGGGTAGCCTCGACCCGTTCGGGGGGCAGCGCGATGTACCCCACCTGCTCGGCGAGCCCATCCGTCGCCATGGCCTCCTCACCCAGGTAGAAGTCGACGTAGGCCGCGACCTCAGGGCGAGCCGCCGCTTCGCTGCTCACGTAGATGTAGAGCGAGCGCGACAGTGGGTAGGAGCCGTCGGAGATCGATTCGGGCGTCGGCGCGATGCAACCGTCACCACCGTCTACCTCGAGCTCCTTGACCGAGTCGCCGGCTTCCTCGGCGAATGCGAAGCCAACGAATCCGAGCGCGCTCGGCGAGTCTGCCATCGCGGTGATGATCACGTTGTCGCTCGGCGAAGACTGGTAGCCCTCCTTCCGTAGCGCTGCGGCATCGTCCTCGGACAGACCCTGCTCGAGGGCGATGTCCTCGATCCCTGTCAGGTCGATGAACGCGTCATAGGTACCCGACTCTGGACCCGGCGCAGTGATCTCGAGCGGTGCGTCTGGGAAGCCTCCGTTCCCGCCGACCTCCTGGGCGAGTGCGTCCGCCGAGTTCCAGGTATCGAGACCGTCGGATTCTGGTCCGAACAACGCGTAGATGTCGCCGTTGTTCAGGCAGGTGACGTCCGCGTTCTCGGGGTTGGTCATGATCGTGACGCCGTCGAGTGCGACCTCGAGCTCGGTGTACTCGATCCCGTTCTTCTTGCAGGCCTTCTCCTCATCGGGTTCGATCGGTCGCGATGCGTCCGCGATGTCGATCTCCCCGTTGCAGAAGAGCTCGAACCCGTCGCCGGTTCCAGGCCCGTCGACAGAGATCCCGACGTTCGGCTGTGTCTCGTTGAAGATCTCCGCCACGACCGACGAGATGGGCTCCACGGTGGATGAGCCCGAGATCGTGATCGAGCCTTCCAGCTCAGTCGATCCCGTGGATCCGGTCTCTCCCCCGTCGTCACTGGAACATGCTGCCGCGATCAAGGTGAACGCGAGCACTGCAGCGAGCACGCTCGCAGACCTGCGGAATCTCCTCATCGAACCCCTCCTGTAGGGATATGTCATCGACGCGATGCTATGGGCGAGGAGTGGACGGTCGGCATCGTCAAGGTGAACGCAGAGTGAACAGGCACACCTCAACCGGGACGCCGGCGAGCCTCATCCTGCCCGTCGAGCAGCGGATGGCAGCTGAAGGTGTCTGGATGATGAACGAGCCGGTTTCGCGCGTGTGGGAACGCTCGGGGAACCTAGACTGCTGCGATGGACGGTCTCGCCGTTGTGTTCGTGGTGGTGCTGGCCTCCCTGGCGCTCGGGTGCGGCGTCGTGATGGGCAGGCGTACGTTGACCGCTCGCGTGGCTTCCCTGGAGACAGCACTCAAGCGTTCGACCGACGCGATGGCCAACAGCGAACGAGCGAACAACGACCGTCGCCGGGTGCAAGACCTGACCTTGGGTTCGATGCAGGAAGGGATCCTGCTCTTCGACGGTGATCAGCGGACCGCCTTCGCGAACGATGCCCTCGTGCGGCACCTGGGCACCCGCCCGGAGGCCGTCAACCAGCTCTATCCGCCCGCCCTGCGGGAGATGCTCAGGGGCATCACCGACCCTGACGGCGTCCGCACGATGGAGTTCGGACGAGATGAACCGACGCGATGGTTGCAAGCAGCGGTAACCCCGACGGGCAGGGACGGTTCCATCCTGCTCGTGGTGACCGACATCACCGAGACGCGCCGCATCGAAGCCGTGCGCCGCGACTTCGTCGCCAACGCCTCGCACGAGCTGAAGACGCCGGCCGCATCGATCCAGGCGGCGGCGGAGACGCTGGTCTCGGTGGCGCACCGCGACCCGGCCGCCGTTCCTCGGTTCGCCTCGCAGTTAGAGCGTGAGGCGATGCGCCTGTCCCGGATCGTGGCCGATCTGCTCGACCTGTCCCGATTGGAGTCGGGAAGCGAGCTGAGCGAGCGCGTGCGGCTGGACGCGCTCGTGCGCGAAGAGGTCGAGCGATTCGAGGAACGCGCTCGCGAGGCGGGCATCACGCTCGACACGAGCAACCAGGCACCCGCCTCGGTGTCGGGCTCCCCCCGCGACTTGTCATTGTTGGCCCGCAACCTCATCGACAACGCGATCCGCTACACGAGCCCGTCCGGGTGCATCTCGATCAGCGTGGAGCCGGACGACGAACAGGTGGTCCTGGTCGTCGCCGACGACGGCATGGGCATCCCGACGCGTGACATCTCGCGGGTGTTCGAGCGCTTCTATCGAGTGGACCGAGCTCGTTCGCGTGAGACGGGCGGCACCGGCCTGGGCCTGGCCATCGTCAAGCACGTGGCAGAGAACCACGGGGGCTCGGTGGAGGTCGTGAGCGAGCTGGGCGCCGGATCGACGTTCACGGTCACCCTCCCGGCGGCCGGCTGACGGATGGCACGCCTGACCCGAAGGATGTCGGTATGACCACCCTGTTCCTGATCCGACATGGGCTCACCGCCCAGACCGGCACGACGCTGTACGGTCAGACGCGCGGCATCGGTCTCGACCATCGCGGCCGGGCGCAAGCCGACCGGATCGCTGCCCGTTTCGAGGCGGTGAAGCTCACCGCGATCTACTCGAGCCCGCTGGAGCGGTGCGTCGAAACCGTGGAACCGCTCGGTCGCGAGCAGCGGCTGCCCGTGGTGATCCGAGACGACCTGATCGAGATGGATGCGGGCTCGTGGACCGGGAGGTCTCTGGCAAGTCTGCGTCGGATGAAGCGGTGGGGGGACGTGCAGCGATCTCCGTCGACCTTCCGCTTCCCGGACGGCGAAGCGTTCGACGAGGCGCTGGTGCGCACCACCGCAGCCATCGACGCCATCGCCCGGCGGCATCGGCGCGGCCGGGTGGCGGTGGCCACCCACGGTGACATCGTGCGGATCTTGATGGCGCACTACGCCGGTGCCCCGCTCGATGCGTTCCAGCGGACGGTCATCGACACCGCGTCGGTGTCGGTGATCATGGTGGAACGCGGCGGGGCGCGTGTGCTCCTGGTGAACGACACAGGTGGCCTGGATCGGTTCGGACCGCACGGTGCTCCTCCGCCGTGGGAGGCTCCACCCGCCCCGAAGCGGGGCGGCGGTTCCAAGCGAACCTGAGAGCATGTCCCCCATGGAGCTGGGCCCCATCACGCGCATCACGGCGGACGCGATCGGCGAACCCGGGGAGCGCGCCTTCTACCTGCAAGCCGCCGCCTCAGGGGAGACGATCACCATCTCCGTGGAGAAGCAGCAGGTCCAGCTCCTGTCGGCCTCGATCCTGGAGTTGCTCGCCGATCTGGAGCTGGAGACCGGACAGGGTCCAGGTGAGGACGAGATGGGCTTGGAGGAACCGGTCGAGCCCCGCTGGCGCGCCGGGAAGCTCTCGATCGGCTACGACCAGGATCAAGAGATGTTCGTCCTGGAGATCGAGGAGTTCCAACCCGAGGTGGACGAGAACGATCCGGCGTCACTGTTGGAGACCGAACCCGAGTCGATCCGGTTGCTCGCAACCCGAGAGCAGATGTTCGCGCTGTCGCGACACGGCGCCGCCGTCGTGGATCGAGGCCGTCCCACCTGCCAGTACTGCGGGAACCCCATGGACCCGGAAGGCCACGCGTGTCCCGCGATGAACGGGCACTCCTCGCGGGATTGAGCGACCGGGCGATCGACCCGGCCATCGCCGCCGGCGACCTCGAGGTCCTGGGCCTGTTGCCCAACGCGTCCAACTACACGTTCCTGGTGCGGGCCGCCGGAGACGGCACCGCCCATGGAGACGACGGCCGGGCCGGGCCGGTCCTGGCCGTCTACAAGCCGCGCCGAGGGGAGATCCCGTTGTGGGACTTCTCCGAGGGCACGCTCTGCCGCCGCGAGGTGGCGGCCTACGTGGTGGCACGAGCCCTGGGGTGGCCCAACGTTCCCCCGACGATCCTCCGTGACGGGCCCGAGGGTGTGGGATCGGTGCAGGCGTTCATCGAGTTCGATCCCGGTGAGCACTACTTCACGCTCGCCGAACGGTTCCCTGACGCGTTCCGGCGGGTCGCCCTGTTCGACGTCATCGTCAACAACGCCGATCGCAAAGGGGGGCACACACTGCTGGGCACGGACGGGCGCATCTGGGTGATCGACCATGGGGTCTGCTTCCATGAGGAACCGAAGCTGCGCACCGTGATCTGGGAGCACATGGGTGAACCCGTCCCCTCCGAACTGGTCGCCGACGTGGAGCGCCTGCGCGAGCGACTGGACGGTCCACCGCTGCGCGAAGACCTGCTGGCCCTGCTCGACGAGGCGGAGCTGGCTGCGATGAGCCGGCGCGTGGCGCGCATCCTGGCCGAGCCCGTCTACCCGTCCCCCCAGGGCGAGCGCCCGTTCCCCTGGCCGCCTGTCTGATCTGTCCGGTGGATCCTCGCATGCCCCTCCAGGTGACCGAGGCGTCCACGCCACTGGGCGAGTTGACCGTGGTGATCTCGTCCGTGGGCGTGGTGGCGACCGCGTTCGACGACCAGGACCCGGCCGAGACGATCGCCGAGTTGGAGGAGCGACTCGGCGCGACCGTTCAGGCTGCCTCGCATGACGCCGCGAACATCCGGCGTGAGATCGAGGCCTACTTCGACGGCGACCGCGATGCGCTGTCCACACCGGCAGATCTCCGGCCCTTGGGCGACGGGTTCCCACGCCGGGTGCTGGAGGTCACCGCGACGATCCCGTTCGGCGAGTTGTGGACCTACGGCGACGTCGCCGCCATGGCCGGCAATCAAGGTGCCGCGCGCGCCGCCGGCAACGCTCTGGCTCGAAGCCCCATCGAGCTCTGGGTGCCGTGCCATCGGGTCGTGCATGCATCCGGCACCCTCGGCGGGTACGGCCGTCACGAGGAACGCAAGCGATGGCTCCTCCGACACGAGGGAGCGTTGCGAAGGGGCTCTGGGAAGATGGAGCCATGACGATCCGCCGCCTCGCGGTTGCCATCGCGGCCTCGCTCACGTGCGTGAGCGTCGCCTGCACCTCCGCCGACGGCTCGCTGAGCCCTGCCGCGAACACCGGCTCGATCGATCCTTCCGCGTTCGCGGCAGAGGTGGCGTCGACGGACCTGGTCGCCGGCCGCGAGGAGCGGGTCCAGATCGGCATCGTGTCCAGCACCCAGGAAGCGGGGGCGCAACTGCTCTCGTACGGCAGCATCGATCTGTCGTTCGCCTACCTGGGTATCGATGGGTCGGCCGAACCGCTGCCCGGCCCCAGCACCGCGGGGACCTACCTTCCGGCGCCCGGCACCGACGATTCGGGCACCGAACCGGCGCTCACGAACCCGGCCGACGCTCGCGGGGTCTACCAAGCCGACGGCATGCGGTTCGAGCAGTCGGGGATCTGGCGCGTCACGATCTCGGCGGACGTCGCCGGCATGGGACCGCTGACCCTGCAGTCCACCTTCGCCGTGAAGGAACGGAACACGCTGCCGGCGACGGGAGACCGGGCGCTGCGCTCGGACAACCTCACGCTCGCTTCGAAAGGCGTCGAACCGGTGGCGATCGACTCCCGCGCCCAGGACGACGAGCCCGTGCCCGACCCCGAACTGCACCGGTGGACGATCGCCGACGCCGTGGCCCAGCACCGGCCCGCACTGGTGCTCTTCTCCACCCCTGTCTATTGCCTCAGCCAGTTCTGTGGGCCCGACGCCGAGGCGCTGGCGCAGCTCGCGAAGGACTTCGAGGACCGGGCGGTCTTCATCCACATCGAGATCTGGAACCTGTTCACGCAGGAAGAGAAGATCCTGAACGAGGTGCCGGCCGACTGGCTCTACCGCAACGGTGACCTGACCGAGCCCTGGCTCTACCTGATCGGCGACGACGGCAGGATCGCCGATCGCTGGGGACCGTTGTTCGACGTCGACGAGGTCGCGAGCCAGCTCCAGGCCCTGCCGCCCATGGCGCCGGTGCGTTGATGGAAGAGCGACCGGTCATCCCGCCGCCGCCGCCAACGACCGAGGCGTGCTACCGCCATCCCGACGTCCAGACCGGCGTGCACTGCACCCGGTGCAACCGCCCGATCTGCACCGAGTGCATGATCCCCGCCCCGGTCGGCCACCAGTGCCCCACCTGCGTCGCGGAAGCCCGGAAGGAGTTCCGTCAAGGACCAGGACGGCGGGTGGCGGCCGCCAACGTGCAGCGCGTCTCGGTCACGAACGCGATCCTGGTGATCCTGATCGCCGTGTACGTGCTGGAGGTGGCCAGGGGAGGCCTCGGCTCGTTCGTCGGTGGACCCGACCTGCTCGTCATGGTCAACCTGGGGGCCATGTTCCCGCCCCTGGTGGCCGACGGAGAGACATGGCGGCTGTTCACCGCGATGTTCCTGCACTTCGGTGTCTTCCACCTTGCCGTCAACGCGTACTCGCTGTTCGTCCTGGGCAACATCTTGGAGCGAGAACTCGGCCGCCCCCGCTACGCCTTGCTCTACCTGTTGTCCGGATTGGCCGCCAGCGCGGCCTCGTACGCCTTCAGCGACCTCGGCACCGTGAGCGCGGGCGCGTCGGGCGCGATCTTCGGCATCTTCGGCGCGGTGTTCGCCGTGAACTACCGCCGCCGGCACACCGCGATGGGAGCCATGGCCATGCGCTCCATGGTCCAGATCATCGTGATCAACGTCGTGATCAACGTGCTCCTGGCGTCGTACCTGGATTGGCGGGCCCACCTGGGCGGGGCGGTCGCCGGTGCCGCGCTCGGGTTCGCCTTCGCGTTCCCGGGGCGCGAGCGATCGAACCGGGTCGCGACGGTCGTCGGCATCGCAGCGATCAGCGCCGTCATCGTGCTGACGGTGATGGCTCGCACCGACCAGATCCTGCGATTGGTGGATCTGGGCTGACACCTCGGCCAGCGTCTATCCCTGGTCGCCGCCTCCCGCGGGCGGATCAGCGATGCCATAGAGGAAGCCCTCGCGGGTCCCCAGGTAGAGCCAGCCCCGCCACACGGCCGGCGTCGACTCCACGCATCCGTCGAAGTGGAGGGTCCACAGCTCGACCGGCGCCTGACCGAGGTCAGTGATGTCCCAGGCGTACAGATCGCCCAGGCAGTCCCCCAGGATCAACACACCGTCGACCACCACGGGCGAGGCGATCGACGGCGCGCCCACCGCCAGCTCGTGCACGACGGCGCCGGACTCGGCGTCGACGATCAACACGCGCCCGGCAGCCGTGGAGAACACCACGGTGCCCCCGTACAGCGCGGGAGTCGACCAGCTGCCCCCGGCGCCCTCGAACCCGATGTCACGTGCGTCGATGCTCCACACGACGGGATCCCCGGGACTGGAAGGGTCCAGCTTCAGCAGCTGGCCCACCTCGCGTGCGCGTTCGTTGAATCGTTGGTACTCGGCCGCGACGTACAGGAAGCCGGGCCGGTCCATCACGAGCGTCGCGTCGACATCGTCGCCCACCCAGAAGCGGAAGACCTGCCGGTAGGAGACCCCGCCGGCCAACAGGTCGCTGATGTCCCACCCCTGGACCAGCCCGCCCGAGTTCGCGAAGTACACGACCCCCTTGCGGAACACGACCGAGTTCTCGATCGACACCTCCTTGTCACCGAGGTCGCGCAACAGCAGGTCGTCGAATCCGGCGATGGTCGCCACGATCTCCGGGTCCACGGTGACGAGCCCACGTGTGTCGTAGCCACGGTGGAGCCGCACCACGTACAGCCACCCGTTCTCACCGCCCACGAGCATGAAGTCGCCGACGATCAGCGGTGCGCCGTCCCAGTCGTCGTTGCGCAGCGGCAGCGGCACCGTGGTCGCGCCGTCGATGCTCCACAGCAGTTCGGGCTGGGGTCGGTCGAGCGCCAAGATCCGCATGTGCCCGTCCCTGGACCCGCCGTAGTAGAGGGGGAACCCGTCGGGATCCGTGGTGGCAGAACCTTTCGCCAGATCCCGCGTCTGATAGCTCGGCTGCACCGGCTCGCCGGTGAGCCCATCCAGGAAGTGGTAGGCGCCGTCGTAGGCACCCTCACGCACCTCGATGGAGCCGTCAGGAAGCTGGATCACGTTCGGTTGCCCGGTCCACCCGGTGCCGCACCACTCGCTGACATCGACCCCGACGATGGAATCCGAACACATCTTCTCCTCCCGCGGGGAGCGCCATCGGATCTCGGGGTCCAGGGGCACCGGCCCTTCCCCGTAGTACGAGCGTGATGCGTTCCCTCGGAAGGTGGTCAGCCCCTCGAAGGCGCGGTTGATGGGCGGCGGCGTTCGCCCGCCGGTCTCGGGCGTGTCGATGTCGCCGGCCGCTCCCGCATCCCCGTCATCCGCCCTGACGACCGTGGCGCCGATCAAGGCCACCACCAGGGCGGCGGTGATCGCGAACACCAGCGCTGGCCGGGGCCGGGTGTCCGGGTCCAGCGGAGGCAGGGTCACCACATCAGACCGGGTCCGACGCCGACCGGTAGGACCCGAGCACGCGGAGCAGCGACGTGTGCTCGGCGACGTCGAGCAGCGCGGCCTCCACCTGAGGGTGGTCGGCCGGCGCCATCAGGTCGACGTAGAAGACGTACTCGAAGGGCTTGCCTCGCCGTGGCCGCGACTCGAGCTTGTGCAGGTTGATGCCCCGCTGAGCGAATGGTTGCAGGGACGACAGCAGCGAACCAGGCCGGTCATGGACCGCCATGACCAACGAGGTGGTATCGGGCACGCCGAGGTCCGCGACGGTGCCCTCGACAGCGATCACCGCGAACTTGGTGAAGTTCTCCTTCTCGGTCTGGATCCGCTCGGCGAGCACGGCCAGCCCCGATGCCGTTCCGGCCTCGACGCTGGCGATGGCGGCTTCCGTGGTGTCCCCCTTGTTCGCGATCAGGCGCGCAGCGCCCGCCGTGTCGTGGACCGGCACCGGCTCGATGCGCCTGGACGCCAAGAACTCCTCGCATTGCGCCAGCGCCTGCCAGTGCGAGCTGGCCCTGGTCACGTCCTCGAGCCGAGCGCCGGGCACCCCCAGCAGGGCGTGATCGACACGCACCAACGTCTCGCCGACGATCCTGAGCAGGCGCGTGTGCTGCAGGAGGTCATAGGTCTCGTTGACGGAGCCGGCCTGGGAGTTCTCCAGTGGCACGACGCCGAATCCAGCCTCACGACTGGTGACGCGTGAGCACACCAGCTGCACGGTTTCGCACGCCATCGGGTCGGCATCGGGGAACAACGAACGGACGGCCCGCTCAGAGTACGCGCCGGGCTCGCCCTGGTAGGCAACGTACATCGGCAGAGCCTAGCAGCGGGCTCCCGACCGGCCGCCCAGGCCGTCGTGCGCCCTCCGGCAAGGCCGAAAGTCCGACCACGGACCTTCGACCAAGGGCCGATGCAGCAGGCTTGCGGAACCCGTAGCCTGACGGGGGGACACGCGTCCCTCCACATGCCCATGACGACCACCGAGGTCACCCCCATCCGGAGCGACGTGCCGCTGAAGCCCCCCAAGGGCCGGCGTCCGTTCCGTCGTTGGGCGCTCCGGGTGCTGGCGGTCCTCGGTGTGCTGACGCTGCTGGTGGCCGGCGCCATGGCGATCACCGCTGTTGCCGCCATGGGTATCCGCGAGGATCTGCTGGCGGGACGTCGCGCAATGCAGGAGGGCAGGCGAGCGGTCGGGTTCGGCGAGCTGGAGAAGGCATCCGAGCAGTTCGACGAGGCGGGACGGCGATTCGATGAGGCGGCGGGGGCGGCCGACGGCGGCCTGGCGGGCTTGGCCGGCAACCTGCCCCTCTTGGGCCGCAACCTGGACGTGGCTCGTGGCGTGGCGGGAGCCGGCGTGGAGCTGGCCCAGGCAGGCTCGGAACTGGTGGCCGCCGTGGACGACCTGCCCGACGGGCTCGGGTCACTCGCTCCGCAGGCAGGGTCTCTCCCGCTCCAAGAGATCGCCTCCTTGAGCGATGAGATCGTGGCCGCCGAGGAGCGCGCGAACGACGCGGTCAGGCTGATCCGCGACACCCCGTCGACCTGGCTCGTGGGACCCGTTTCCGACGCCCGGTCCGACGCCAAGGAGCAGGTCGAACAAGCGGCCGACGGGCTCACGGCACTCCGCCTGATGCTGCAGGGGTTGCCCGGGTTCGCGGGCGCCACCGGGGAGCGGCGGTACTTCTTCGTCGCCGAGAGCCCCGCCGAACTACGGGGGACGGGGGGCATCTGGGGCGCCTACTCCATCGTCAAGGTCGAGTTCGGTCGGTTCCGATTCTCCCCGTTCCAACCGATCCAACAGCTGCCCGACCTCGATCCCGATCTGCTACCGGCCCCCAACCCCGACTACCGGATCAACTACGACCAGTACGGCGGTGCGGGGTTCTGGCGCAACATGAACATGACCCCCGATTTCCCTTCCGCCGCCCGCGCGGTGCTGAACGCTTACGAGGAGTACTCCGGCACGCGTCTCGACGGGGTCATCTCGGCGGACCCGTTCGCCCTGCAAGAACTGCTCGACGTGACCGGACCTCGCACGGTGCCGGGTCTCAACCGCAAGATCGACGCCGACAACGTGGTGGAGTTCACGACCAACGAGGCCTACATCCGCTACGCCGGCGACCCCGAGCTCCGCAAGGCGATCCTGGGCGACGTCGCCAAGGGGGTGTTCGAACAGTTCCTGGAGATGGACGAGCACGACTCCGGTCGTCTGCGCGCCGTGGCGCGCTCGGTGGCGAGCGGGCACCTCAAGCTCTACACCGCCACCGACGAGCCGCTCGAGCAAGGACTGGCGCTGGCCCAGTCCGACGGAGCGCTGCGCAGCGACGAGGGCACGGACGTGTCGGCGGTCATCGTGAACAGCGGATCGGGCAACAAGGTCGACTTCTACGCTTCTCGGCACGTCGACTACGACGTGCAACTCACCGACGAGGGTGAAGCGATCGCCAGCACCGAGGTGCGGATCTCGAACGCCGCCCCCACGTCGGGGGTTCCCGGCTATGTGAACGACCCGGTTCCGCCCTTCGCCGAGATCGGCGACAACGTCTCGCTCGTCCGGATCCTGTGCCCCGCCAGCTGCGATCTGCTGACGGCGGAACGCAACGGCAACGCGCGGGGTCTCGCGCAGGGCTCGGAACTCGGCATCACCTGGTACCAGGACTTCTTCACGATCCCGGCGGGCTCGACCGGCAGCCTCGGCATCCAGACCCGGCTGCAGGACGTGTGGCAAGGCAACTCATCGGCGGGGACCTATCGGCTGACCTTCCTGAATCAGACGACCGTCAAGCCGACGACGGTCTCGATCACGATCGAACCGCCGGCGGGACAGCACATCGTCTCGACGAGTGACGGGATGACCCTCGAGGGCGGCATCGCCAGATGGGAAGGCACGCCGGGTCCACGAACCGAGATCGAGGTCCGGTTCGCGGCCTCGCTGCCGGTGCGATGGTGGCGGGACCTGACCCGCGCGCTGGGCCTGTAACCGGCGCGTTCCCGGACGCGACCGGATCGCGAGAGGTGCGGACGCACGAACACCCCGGCCTTGCGACCGGGGTGTTGCGGATACCGGGGTGAACGTCCCCGCTCTGTCTGCGTCAGACTCCCTGGGCGGAGCGACGGCGCGCGACGACGAGCGCCACGATGCCGAGCACTGCCAGGACAGCCAATGCGATCACGGCCGTGGAGATCTCGCCTCCGGTGAATGCCGTGCCGCCGCTGCTACCGCCACCGCTGCTCTTGACCACGGTGGTGGGCTCGGGCGAGGGCGGATACTGCGCCAACGCCGTGCCCGCCATCGCGATGACGGCGACGAACGCAGAAGCGAGAACACCGAGTGCACGCTTCATGGAACGGGTCCCTTCTTTCGTCGTACTACCATTGGTCCGGTCGGAACCGGAAGTACGCTACGCATGATAGGGCGAATGGGCTACCCCTTGCAACTGCCGAAAGGCTGAATCTTGTGGGTGAACGTCCCCACCCCGCATGACGACTTCAGCGCATACCCTCTCACGTCGATATCACTTTCGTGAAACTCCGGAAGACGACCCTGGATCGCATCGCCGGCGCGTACGCGGAGGCGATCGCTGTCGGCGACTACGAGAGCGCCGAGGGCTGGCTGGCAACGGCGGCCTTCGTGGCCGATCGCCAGCACGATCGGGTCCCTCACCGCTCCGCTCGTCGCCTGGCCACCAGATCGTCGACCAGCGCGCCGAACCTGGTGACCGAACGCGCCGCCGGATCCTCGCCCGTGCGGTCGACCCTGAACCCTGCTCGTCCTTCGATCGCCTGATCCACCAGCTCGTCGAAGGTCCCTCGATCGTTCACCACGTGACCGAGCCCGGTGGCGCCCACGTGTGTCGCGAACCGAACCTGATGATCGTCGACGTGTTCACCCAGGTCTCGCCGCCGCGGGACCACCAGTGGTATCAAGCCCGCCTCGCGGGCACCCATGATCGTGCCGGGACCTCCGTGGCAGACGGCCACGGTCGCCTCCCGCATCAGCGCGTTGAGACGGTCGACCGGCAGGACGTCGAAGCCCTCCGCCACCGACGGCGGCTTCGAGGTGCCGAACTGGATCACGACGCGTACGGCGGGATGTGTGCGCGCCCATCCGTCGGCCCACTCCACGACACGGTCGAAGGGATGATGGTCGGTTCCCACCACCACGAGCACCATCGTGGGCCCGCTCGTCGTCACAGCAGCGGCCCGATCACCGTGGCCTGTGGGTAGAGCACGCGCTGCTCCTCCCACTGCACGCAGAACAGGTTCGAGAAGGGCATGCAGAGCCGGCCGGTGAGGGTTCGGGAGTCGATCCGGTCGTAGACCTCGACGTACACCGTGGCGATGCGGAGCGCCTTCGCGATGACGAAGAACGGCAGCGCGACCCCGGCGCCGTCGGAGATCACGACGTCCGGGCGATCCCGGCGAAGCAGGGTCAGCGCCAAGCGGAGGTTGCGGAGGGTGTTCGGGACGTTGCGGGTCGTGGGGTGATGGGCCCAGACGACCCGCTCCCCCGCCAGCAGCGACGTGGCATCGATCGTGTCGAAGGTGACCCACCCCCGGTCATGCTGTTGCCACCAGGCCTTGAGCCGGTAGAGCTGCGCGAGGTGACCGCCCGAGGAGCACACGAACACGACCTTCACGAGCCGGCGGTCCGAGCGTGGCTCAGTACGCCCCGCGCTTGGACACGAGCACGGGGATCGTCTTCGCCAGGATGTAGAGGTCGTAGGCCAGCGACCAGTTCTCGATGTAGAACAGGTCCAGGCGCACGCAGTCGTCGAACGACAGGTCGCTGCGTCCGCTCACCTGCCACAGTCCGCTGATCCCCGGGGGCACCTCGAGGCGGTCGAACTGCCAATCCTCGTAGCGAGTGACCTCTTCGGGCAGCGGGGGGCGAGGACCCACCAAGCTCATCTCGCCCTTGATCACGTTGATCAGCTGGGGCAGCTCGTCGAGGCTGAACTTGCGGAGCCGGCGCCCGACCCCCGTGACACGCGGGTCGTTGACCATCTTGAACATCAGGCTGTCGACCTGGTGCTCCTGGCGCAACGTCTCGATCATGGCATCGGCGCCCACCTGCATGGTGCGGAACTTCAGCATCGTGAACGGGCGTCCGCGCTGGCCCACCCGTGTCTGGCGGTACAACACAGGGCCGGAGGACGTCAGCTTGACGGCGGCGGCCAGGATCAGCAGCAGCGGAGAGAGCAAGATCGTGCCGAGGCCCGCCACGACCACGTCGAACGCGCGTTTGAGGACGGTCTGGGTCCCCGTCAGCCGGACAGGACGCAGCGACAGGGCGGTGACTCCACCCAGCGACTGCACCGCCACACGGGACGACAGCACCTCGGGGAGCGTCGCGGTCACGCGGACCTGCACCCCCTCCAGGCGAACCGCCTTGGCGACGTGCTTCATCTCGTCGGTCGTGATGGCGCTGGAGGCAGCGAACACGCACTCGGCGCCGACGGTGCGGATCACCTCGCGGAGCTCGGTCACGGTCCCGAGCACGGGCAGGTCTTCCTGGTCCGCCTCGCGTGCCGCGGTGGCGATCATGCCGATGGGGAGGAATCCGAACGATGGGTGCTGCATCAGCGCCGACAGATGCTGGGCCTCCGCGTTCGTGCCGACGATCAAGGTGGGGAAGGCGAGCTTGCCCCTGGCCTTGTCTCGGGTGATCTTGCCGTGCCAGAGGCGCCGCGAGGACAACGCTGCGACCGTGACGAACGCCCATGACAGCGCGGCCCACGTTCGCGAGTAGTCCGCCTTGGACCAGAAGTCCAAGAACAGGAAGGCGCCCAGGACCAGCGAGATCGCCAGCAGGATCCGGCGGAACTCTTCGGCCGCGGAGTACCGGTAGGCGTCGTAGAGGTGGAACACGCCGTAGACGACCAGCAGCGCGAGCGGCGAGACCAGCAGCAGCACGATGGTGTCGGCTTGGGGAGCCCGGAGATGGAACCGGATCTCGTACGCGAGCAGGAGCGCGAAGCTGATCGACAGGGCATCGGTGATCGCCATGAACCGGTACAGACGGCGGTATGCATCACGGACCGACCGGCTGCGGCCGATCTGTTCCGTCTGCTCGCGGACCGCCGGCGCTGCCTGACCAACGGCGGTCACATCTTCGATGCGTCCCTGCATGATGCGCCCCAACGATAGCTCCGTGGACTCTACCCGGTGGATATCGTTGGTCGCAGTCGAGAAACGAGCCGCGTTCCGAACCCAATCCATCGGCGGGGGAGGTGCCTCCCCTGTATGGGGGACGATATCTGTTCTCGCACGACTGCGCTATCAGGCGAAGGGGTGATGCTTCAAGAAATACCTCCCCGCATCGGCCTAGGTCCGATGGCTGCTACTTGAACAGCTGCGTGACGATCCTGATGGCGCCGGGCCCCACGATCACGACGAACAGGGCGGGCAACACACACAGGACCAGCGGGAACACGATCTTGACCGGCGTCTGCTGCGCCTTCTGCTCGGCTGCTTGCCGGCGCTTGATGCGCAGCTGCTGTGCCTGCGTGCGCAGCACGCTGGCGATGGAGACACCGAACACGTCCGCTTGGATCATGGCCAGCGAGAATGCATTGAGTTCGTCCACGTCCGTGCGGTCGGCCAGGTGGCGGAACGCCTCGGATCGAGGCACGCCCAGCTGGATCTCCTGCAACATGCGCGCGAACTCCGACGACAGCACGCCGGGCACGTTGTGCACGACCTGCGCGATGGAGGCGTTCAGTGACAGGCCGGCCTCGACGCTGATCGTCAGGAGGTCGAGCGTGTCCGAGAGGGTCTTGAGGATCTCCCGCTGGCGCTCCTCAACGCGACGGTTCACCAGGGAGTCGGGCAGCACGAAGCCGGCGAACGTCAGCAGCCCGATCGCCACGATCGAGATGAGGGGGGCGGGCTTCACCATCCCGGCGAACACGAACCCGCCCACCGCGCCGGCGACCGCGCCGATGATCTTGAACGCCATCACGCGCTCGGCGTCCCAGCCGGGGGGGCTGCCCGCCAGGAGCAGCTTGGTAGCGACGCGGTCCCGAGTGTCGAGCGGGGTGACGCGCCGCGCGATACGGCTCGCCTTGCCCACGACCGGCACCACGACACGGGAGCCGAAGTTCTTGGACAGTTCCTGTTGGCGCAGGTCGACGGCCTCCGAGCTGACTTGGGACTCCAGCAGGCGGACGGCGCGCTTGCGCTCCGACATGCTCTGTTCGATCGCGAGACCGGCCAGGACGACGGCGAAGAACGCGGATGCAGCGGCGAGTACGAGCCAGACCTCAGACATCGATGTTCACGATCTTCCTCATCCACAGGATGCCCGCGACCAGCAGGATCCCCGCTCCGATCAACATGATCAATCCCATCTTCGTGGTGAACAGCAGCCCGATGTACTCGGGGTTGACGATGAACATGTAGCCACCGATCGCGATCGGCATCAGGGTCAGGACCCAGGCCGAGAGCCGGCCCTCTGCGGTCAGCACCCGGATCTGCCGGCGCATCTGCGCGCGCTCACGGAGGGTGTCGGCGACGTTGTCCAGGATCTCGGCCAGGTTGCCGCCCACCTCGCGTTGGATGTTGACGGCCAGCACGGCCCACTTGAAGTCACCGCTGCCGACCCGCTCTGAGAGCGCCTCCAGCGCGTCGTCGGTGGGACGGCCCAGACGGATCTCGGCCACCACCCGTTGGAACTCGCCAGCGGCGGGTGCGGGGATCTCACGCGCCACGGTGTCCAGCGCCTGCATGAAGCTGTGTCCAGCGCGCAGCGAGCTGGCCATGATGGTCAACACGTCGGGCAGCTGCTCGCGCATCTTCTCGGTGCGCCGCTTCAGCGCCATGCGCAGGGCGGCGGTGGGTGCGGCGCCGCAGACGGCCCCGACCACACCGGCCAGGATGGGGTTGCCCAGGATCGCGGCGCCGATGGCCCCGCCCACCAGGAAGGCCACCACCGAGACCACCACGAACTCACCGGACCGGATGCTGACCCCGGCCGCCTCGAGCTCGGCATCCAGCCGCTCGCTGAAGCCGCGGGCCTCGGCGAACCGCTTGCCGAAGTGGGTCACGCGATCGGGGATCCAGCCAGAGGTGCCCTCCGCGGAGGACTGAGAGACCGGCTGCGAGGTTCCACCGGTGACGGCGGAGACCCGGGCGGCCACCTCGCGGTCCTTCTTCGCGCGGGCCGCGGTGCCCAGCAGGAGCCAGCCCAGCACGAAGGACGCTGCCCCGACCATGCCGGCCAGCAGCAACTGCGCCGCGGGACTGGACCAGAAGGAGACGCCGATCATCGCGGCAGGTCCTTCGGCTGCAGCGCGAACGTCTCGGCGTCCAGGAACACACCACGTTCGCCGAGCTTCTCCAGGAACTTGGGTCGCAGGCCCGTGGACTTCAGGCCACCCTTGAAGCGGCCTTCCTCATCCACACCGGCCGAGTAGTCGAACACGAAGATGTCCTGCAGCGTGATGACGTCGCTCTCCATGCCCGCGATCTCGGTCACGTGGGTGATGCGGCGCGAGCCGTCCTTCAGCCGCGACTGATGCACGATCAGCTGGATCGCCGACGAGATCTGTTCGCGCACCGACCGGGGCGACAGATCCATGCCCGACATCAACGTGATCGTCTCCAGGCGGCTCAGGGAGTCGCGTGGGGAGTTCGAGTGGATCGTGCTGATCGACCCGTCGTGCCCGGTGTTCATGGCCTGGAGCATGTCCAAGGCCTCGGCGCCACGACATTCCCCGACCACGATGCGGTCGGGACGCATGCGCAGGGAGTTGCGGACGAGGTCGCGGATCGAGATCTGACCCTTGCCCTCGATGTTGGGAGGCCGAGACTCCAGACGGACCACGTGGGGCTGCTGCAGCTTCAGTTCGGCGGCGTCCTCGATCGTGATGATGCGCTCGTCGTCGGGGATGAACGACGACAGCACGTTGAGCGTGGTCGTCTTGCCCGCGCCGGTACCGCCCGAGACCATGATGTTGACGCGACCGCGCACGCAGGCGTCGAGGAACTTCGCCGTCGCCGCGCTCATCGTGCCGAACTCCACCAGGTCATCGACCTGATAGGGGTCGGCGGAGAACTTCCTGATCGTCAGGGCGGGCCCGTCGATCGCCAGCGGTGGGATCACCGCGTTGACACGGGATCCGTCGGGCAGACGGGCGTCGACGTAGGGACTGGCCTCGTCCACGCGACGGCCGACCTTGCCCACGATCTTGTCGATCGTGCGCCGCAGCTGTGACTCGTCGTGGAACTTGGTGCCGGTCCAGAACAGCTTGCCGGCCCGCTCCACGTAGATCGTGTCCCAGTTGTTGACCATGATCTCGGTGACTTCGGGGTCCCGCACGTAGGGCTCCAGCGGTCCCAGGCCCAGGACGCTGTCGCCGATCTGACGGACGATCAGCAGCTTCTCCTGTGCGGAGAGCGGGCCCTCTTCGTCGTCCAGCAGCTCCCGCAGGCGCTGATGGACCAGGCCTTCGAGCTCGCTGTCGGAGAGCGTCGAGTCGTAGAGGCGGGGTCCGAGGACCTCCACCAAGCGTTCCTGCACCTTGACACGGACCTCGGAGATCCGGTCCTTCTGTTGTGCCTTGGCCAGCCTGTCTGCGAGCGACATCTCAGGTGCCTCCTTGCCGATGAACGGAGCTAGCTCCGAGCGAACAGACGCTTCTTCTTGCGGTCGGCCTGTCCGGTCGCGTGCTCCTCGGCCTCGACGCTCAGGAAGCGTCCGGCCAGTTGACGGACCGCCACCGCGACCTCGGACGAGGGTTCGTCCAGGACCACGGGGCGCCCCTTGTTCAGCGACGTCGGCACCAGCCGGCTCGATGGGATCATCGCGTCGACCTGGATCTTCATGACCCGTTCGACGTCGCCGGCATCCAGACCCACCTTCGAATCCGCCCGGTTCAGCACGACGCGGAACCGCTCGCGCGGGACGCCGATCGTCATGAGGGTGTCGAGCGCCTTGCCCAGGTGCTTCACACCCACGACGTCGAGTCCGGTGACCAGGCAGATGATGTCGGACAGATCGAAGCAGACGAGCGCCGAGTCGGAGTAGTCCACCGACGCGTCCACGATCACGTGCGGGAAGTCGTTGCGCAGGGTCCGCAGGAACTTGCCGATCGATTCGCCCGCGGGTGCCTCAGCGGCTGGGTCCGACGGCGCGCCGTAGGCCCATAGGTGCTCACCGACCTGCATGCCCACGGACCGGATCTGATCGTGCGGCGCGCCCTCGCCCAGGCCCATGAGATCGGGGATGCTCGACGCCGGCTCCACACCGAAGTAGGTGAAGACGTCGCCCATGTCGAAGTCGAGGTCGACCACCGCGGTGTCCTCGCCCGTGATCTCGGCGACGGCGCACGCTAGGTTCGTGGTCAGGAAGGTCTTGCCCGCTCCTC
The DNA here is from genome assembly GCA_963821935.1 of uncultured Actinomycetes bacterium. Lineage (GTDB taxonomy): Bacteria > Actinomycetota > UBA4738 > UBA4738 > HRBIN12 > JAOUEA01. Next base: position 676,790 of record CAWGFM010000004.1, read on the forward strand.
CCTTGGAGGAGAAGACCGACATGATGCTGCCCTTCCTGCTGGTGTGGCCGCCCTCACTGCGCACCGAGCTGACCGAGCGCAGGTTGGAGGCCCACACGATGGCGCGCTCGACCGCATCGCGGAGCTCCTCGGCACCCTGGGTCATGTCGACCACGTCACGGATGCCCGCGCGCATGGCCGCCGGCAGCAGCCCGTTCCAGGTGTGATCGCGCACCAGCACGATGGCCGTGCCGGGCGCCTGGCGCCCGACGAACTCGGCGAGGCCGAGCGCGTCGGGCTCCTTCACCTCGGGCGAGAGCACCAGGACCTCGACCGCCGTGAACGTGTGGATCAAGAGCTCCTCGGCGGCCGTGGCCGACTGGACCCAGCCGATCTCCTCGGGCTCGATCTCCAGCGCGCGCGCCAGCTGCTGGCGGAACGTCTGGGGCGTTCCGACGGCGACGATGGACGTGTCGTTCATGCTCCGGCCTTGCCCAGCACACGATCGGCCGGGATGATCGAGAAGGGCAGGGAGTGACCCTTGATGTCCTTCGGGGGCAGCAGGCCGAACTGCAGGCTTGCCGTCTGCTTCGCGTACACCAGGTTCTGCGCGTCCTGCGGCAGCAGGTCCAGGACGAGCGTCACGTCACCGTTGCCGGGCGCTCCGCCCTCGGTCTCAGGGAGCGGGTTCACCACGTCGAGGACGCGCACGGCCGGGATGAGCGTCACGGTGATCGCGGGCAGGCTCTTCGCGTTCCCGCCCGCCGCGCCGTTGAGCAGGTCCTCGGGGGTGCTGGCGTCGCTGAACGTAGGGTTGTCGTAGGTCGCGTACACGGTGATGTAGGAGCCACGCGTGATGGCGCCGTTGACCGCGGCGTCGTCGCTCACGGCGACCGAGAGGGCGATGGAGCCGGGCGAGATGCCCAGTGCGCCACCCTCCGGCAGCTCGCCGCTGGACAGACGGCCGGTGGCGATCTGCTCGTTCGCCAAGATAGGCGAGGTCGTCGTCTGACCTTGTAGCTCACCGAGGCTCGTGACGACCCCGTCAACGACCGCGTCGCTGGGGATCTGCAGCTCGCCGAACGCGCCGCTCTCGATCAGCGGATCGAGGGCCGTGTTCGCCGGGATGTCCTGCTTCGCCACGACGACGACGGCGAGCGAGCCGCCCGTCACCGCGTCGTTCTTGACACCGTTCGTGTAGAGCACGACGGCCGCGGCTGCCACGACGGCGAGCACTGCAGCGATCGCGACCACCAGACCGCGAGACCTCATCTCGTTGCTCCTTCCAAGCCTTCTTTCGACCGTTCGTCGTGCTCGATCTCGGTTCCGTTCGCGTGGGGCGAGCGGCCGTACGTCGTTCCTTGCATCGACGCTCGAAGTCCGACCTTGAGGCCGATCCCTTCGAGGTCGTCCGCCGGTCCCTCACCCTCACGGATCGCTCCGGAAGGGTGAGCGGCCGGCGGACCGGACGCTCGTGCGTTCGTGCGGTTTCGGTCTTACGGGCAGGCGTCTGCCGACGTCGCCACCGAGTCACCGACGCATTCGAACTGGTCGCTGGCGCTGTTGCCCAGGAACGACACAGCGGCGATGATCACGACTGCGATCAGGGCCACCATCAGCGCGTACTCCACCGCGGTTGCACCACCCTCATCGGCAGCGCGGGCCTTGAGCCCGTCGAACCAGGTGGTCGCACCGGTGTAGATGCGAAGGAACATGTGTATTGCACCCCCTTCCTCATCCAACGAGATCCCGTCCTGTTGTCGAAGGGGTTTTCGACCCTTCGGCGCGAAAGCTTGAGTGCGCCGGCTCACGGTAATTTGTATGCTCTGACCTGGGAATTCCTTGTTTCACGGAGGGTAGCTACGTAGTCCTACGTACCCACGAACGTGCAGGTCGCTCGGGGGACACGGCCGATGGCGCTTTCCGAGGGAGGCTCCGGGACTACTCGGGAGCGCCCACGGTGACCAGCCCGGACTGGGCTGCCAGCCGGATCGCGGCCAGGCGGCTGCCGACGCCGAGCTTGCCGTAGATGCGGGCGAGATGGGTGGTGATGGTGCGCTCCCGGACGCCCAGCCGGGTCGCGATCTCGCGGGCCGTGAGCCCTTCTGCCGCCACCAGCAACACCTCACGCTCACGCTCGGTGAGACGCACGTCCATGTCGCGCCGCCGTTCGATGCCCTCGGCGATCTGGGCAACGGAGCTGGAGGCCGGGCTCGCCAGCACCATCTCGCGGTCGGCGGCCCGCCGGAGCGACTGCAGGAACTCGACGGGATCGATGTTCTTGTCCACGAAGCCGTCGGCGCCCATGAACAGGGCGCGCGAGATCGTCGTGGGGTCCGAGTTGGCTCCGCACCCCAAGATCGCATGCGCTGGGAAGCGTTCGCGCAGCGCACGGATCAGCCAGAAGGCGTCCCGTTCGCCGACGAGCCCCAGTCCCACGAGCACCACCACGCGTGAACGCCGGACCCGGCTGACGATCTCGAGGCCCTCGTCGGTCGTTCCCGCCTCGGCGAGCACCTCCATGTCGGGGCGATCGTCGATCAGCAAGCGAAGACCGGCCCGCACGACGGGCAACGGATCTACGACGACCACGCCCAGCCGGCGACACCGGCGCCCGTTCGGCTGCGGTTCGGGCAGGTGTTCGGCGGCGCTCATGCCCCTCTATCGGCACGCGGACCCCGTGGGGTGAGCCGCTCAGAGGTCGATGAGGCCCAGCTGGGCGGCGCGCGACACCGCCTGCACACGGGTGCGAACACCCAGCTTGCGGTAGAGCTTCGCCACGTGGGTCTCGACGGTGCGTGGTGAGATGCCCAGGCGGCTCGCCACCTGCTGCATCGTGAGACCGTCGCTCACCAGCACCAAGATCTGGTGTTCGCGCGGCGTGAGTGTGGCCTGCATCTCCGAGCCTTCGCGGGCCTGCCGGGCGAACGCACCCAAGGCCATGACCGCGGCCTGTTCCAGATCAGGATCGATCAGCCGCTCGCCGGTGGCGATGCGCTGGACGGCCGTCCCCACATCGCGCAGATCGTCGGCCTTGCCGAGGTAGCCGCGCACGCCGAGCTTGAGCGCCTCCAGGATCGATGCACCGTCGTCGCGATCGGTGAGCACGAGGACTCGAGACGGCACGCCGGCCTTGCGCAGGGCCCGGAGCGCCTCGAGGCCGTGGCCCTCATCGAGATCGTCATCGAGCACGATGACCTGCGGCACCCGCGCGCGGCACGCCGACAGGAGCCCACGCCCATCCCCGACCTCGTCGACGACCTGGACCGCCCCGACCCGTTCACACGAGCGGACGACCGCATCACGGACCAGCGGGTGCGCGACCGCGATCGTCACCCCCACCGTTCCGGATGCGTCGACACCTGTGGGCGAGCGTTCGCCATGGCTCATGGTGGGGGAGGCTACGTCGGTCGTGGTCATCGCATCACGCGCTGCGCGAGGACCCGAGGCCATGCCGCCATGCCAGCCGCACGGCCTCGACCTTGGAATGCACGCCCAGCTTGGCCAGGATGCTCTTCACGTGGCTCTGCACGGTGAGCGGGCTGATCGAGAGCGACGAGGCGATCTCTGCGGTGGAACTCCCTTCGGTCAGCGAGCGGAGGATCTGGCGTTCCCGAGCGGTGAGCGAGGACAGACCGTGGGTTCCGTTGCCGGCTGCCAACCGATCCACCAGTCGTGGCAGATCCTCAGCCGGCAGCACCAGCTCACCGGCCAGCGCGCGGCGGAAGACATCGATCAAGGAACGATCGCGCTCGGAGGGCAGCACCCCGCAGGCGCCGGCGGCGAGCGCGGTGGCGATCACCTCGGACCCGTCCTGCAGGCTGGTCGCCAGCACCCGGATCCTGCCCCCCCCGTCGCGGATCGCACCCACCACCTCGGTTCCCCTGCCGTCCGCCCGGTCGAGGTCGACGAGGACCAGATCTGCCAGTCCCTCTTCCAGCGCGGCCAGCGCCTCGGGAGCGTCGGGCACCGGGCCGAGCACCCGCACCGGCCCACGGCGAGGCAACGCCAGGATCAACCCCTGGGTGAGTCCGGGGCTCTCGTCCACGACCAGGACACGGATCGGATCGGCCATCTCCCGGGTGCATCGGCACCGGCGTGCCGGCGTCTGAAGGACCGGAGACGCCCGGCTGCCCGCGAGAGACACTGGATGGCATGGCCGAGCCCACCCCGAATCGTCTCGCCGGTGAAACGAGCCCGTACCTGCTGCAGCACTCGCTCAACCCGGTGGATTGGTTCCCGTGGGGGGACGAGGCGCTCACCCGGGCGAGCGAGCTGGACAGGCCCATCTTCCTGTCCATCGGCTACGCCGCGTGCCATTGGTGTCACGTGATGGAGCGCGAGTCCTTCGAAGACGACGACACGGCCGCCCTCATGAACGCCAGCTTCGTCTCGATCAAGGTGGATCGGGAGGAGCGGCCCGACCTGGACGGCATCTACATGGACGCCGTCCAGGCCTTGACCGGCCAGGGCGGCTGGCCCATGTCCGCGTTCCTCACCCCGGACGGCCGGCCGTTCTACGCGGGCACCTACTACCCGCCGGAGCCACGCCACGGCATGCCGTCGTTCCGTCAGGTGCTCACCGGCATCGCCGAAGCCTGGGACGAGCGCCGCGACGACATCGTGGCGCAGGCGAGCCGCATCACGGAAGCGATCGGGCAGGTGGGCCGGCTGGAAGCCACCCCCGAGCCGCTGACGGATGCGATCGCCGCCACCGCGATGGGCTCGCTGCGCACGGCGTTCGACGGTCGGTGGGGCGGGTTCGGCGGCGCCCCGAAGTTCCCGCAGCCGATGACGTTGGAGTTCGTGCTCCGGCAGGCCGTCCGTGGGGTGGCCGACGCGCAGGAGATGGCGACGATCACCCTGGATCGCATGGCCGAAGGGGGCATGTTCGACCACGTGGGCGGCGGCTTCGCCCGGTACTCGACCGACGGCGCATGGCACGTGCCGCACTTCGAGAAGATGCTCTACGACAACGTGCAGCTGGTGCAGCTCTACACACGCGCCTCGCTACTCACGGGCTCCGACCACTACCGCCGGGTGGTCCGGGAGACCGTGTCGTACCTGCTGCGCGAGTTGCGGCAGTCGGGCGGAGGATTCTCCTCGTCCCAAGACGCGGACTCCGAAGGTGTGGAGGGGAAGTTCTTCACCTGGTCGTGGGAGGAGCTGGTCGGCCTGGTCGGCGAGGCGGTCGCCGAGTGCTACGGCGCGGCGCCGGGCGGCAACTGGGCGGGCGAGGACGGCGAGGGCACCAACGTCCTGTGGCGGCCGGTGGCCGTCGCAGCGGTGGCACGCGAACGAGGGATCGACCCACGAGCGCTGGAGGCCGACGTCGCTGCGGCACGAGGCCTCCTGTTCGAGGCGCGCGACACACGCGTGCATCCCGGAGTGGACGACAAGGTCTTGACGGCGTGGAACGCGATGGCGATCCGAGGGTTGGCGGAAGCGGGGCGCACCCTCGGCGAACCGTCGTGGGTGGACGCGGCGGTCCGGTGCGCGGACTTCGTGCTGGCCGCTCTTCGTCGCGAGGACGGACGGCTCCTGCGTTCGTGGCGAGGGGGCGTCGCCGGCGGACCCGGGTTCGCGGACGACTACGCGCTGCTGGGTCTCGCCTGCCTCACGCTGCACGAGACCACGTTCGGGCAGGTGTGGCTCGACCATGCTCGGGTTCTGGCCGACGACATGGTCCGCCTGTTCCACGACGAGGCCCGGGGCGGCTTCTTCCAGACGGGGTCGGATGCCGACACCCTGGTGGTGCGGCCCAAAGAGCTGTACGACAACGCCGTGCCCAGCGGGAACTCCGCCGCGGCCGAGCTCTTGCTGCGCCTATGGCACCTGACCGGCGACCGGGAGCTCGAGCGGGTGGGATCGTCGGCACTGCGGCTGGTGCGTGACGTGATGGGCCGTGCCCCCACCGGGTTCGGTCACGCTCTGTGCGCCCTCGATCTGTCCCTTGGGCCAACGCGCGAGGTCGCCGTCGTTGGAGAGACCGACGACGAACGCACGGCGGCGCTGACGTCCTGCCTCTGGTCCGAACGGTACCTCCCCAACCTGGTGCTGGCCGTGGGAACGCCAGCCGGAGCTGCGGAGGCTGGATCGGTGGCGCTCCTGCACGACCGGGGTGCCGTGGACGGAGTGCCCACCGCCTACGTCTGCGAAGGGTTCGTCTGCAACCTTCCGGTGACCTCACCACGGGATCTGCGGGCGCAGCTTGCCGCTACCATGCCGGCATGACGACCTTGCAGCCAGGCGACCCTGCGCCGGCGTTCACCCTGCGCGACCAAGGGGGACGCGATGTCTCCCTCGGTGACTTCGCGGGCCGCAGCGTCCTGGTGTACTTCTATCCTGAGGCCGACACGCCCGGCTGCACGACCCAGTCCTGCGCGATCCGCGACGCGCGCGAGGACCTCTCGGGCTTGGGCGTGGATGTCGTGGGCATCTCTCCCGACGAACCCGCCGAGCAATCGGCCTTCGACGAGAAGTTCGCGCTGGGCTTCCCACTGCTCAGCGACCCGGACCACGCCGTGGCCGACGCGTGGGGCGCCTGGGGCGACAAGTCGATGTACGGCAGATCCTACGAAGGCATCATCCGATCGTCGTTCCTGGTGGACGGAGACGGGACCATCACGCACTCCTGGTACAAGGTCTCGCCGGGCAAGACCGTCCCCAACGTCCTCGCGGTGATGGGGGCTTGACGACGGGCATGACTACACTGGCCAGCTTCCACGCCGAGGAGGCCACGCATGTCCACCGCCACCATCGTCACCAACAAGGGTTCGTTCTCCGTCACGCTCATGCCCGAGCACGCTCCGAAGACCGTGCAGAACTTCGTGGATCTGGCGAATGGCCAGCGTGAGTGGACCGACCCCACGGACGGACGCACCAAGAGAGACGCCCTGTATCCCGGCACGATCTTCCACCGGGTGATCGATGGATTCATGATCCAGGGGGGCGATCCCACCGGCACCGGCATGGGCGGGCCAGGGTACACCTTCGGAGATGAATGCCCGCCCGATGGCCCCACCTTCAACCAGGTGGGACGGCTGGCCATGGCCAACGCGGGCCCGGGCACGAACGGCTCCCAGTTCTTCGTGACCGTGACCGAGACCCCGCACCTCAACGGTCGGCACACGATCTTCGGTCAGGTGACGGACGGGTACGACGTGGTGGAGTCGATCGCGACCGTGAAGGTGGGCGCCCAGGACAAGCCCGTCGAGGACGTCGTGATCGAACGCATCGACATCAGCGACTAGGGGTGGGTCAGGGCTCGGTCGTTGGCATCGAGCCGGTACACCAGGTGGCCCCAGCCGGCGCGGATCGTACCGCGCCAGATGTCGAACCCGAGCTTGTCGGCCACGCGGCGAGACGGGATGTTCTCGGGTCGGATCAGCGAGATCAAGCTCGGCTCCCGCCGGACCGAGAACGCCCAGTCGCGACAGGCTTGCCCGGCTTCGGTGGCGATGCCTTGACCCTGCCGTGCACGCAGGACGTGCCAGCCCAGCTCCAGCATGCGTTGGCCGTCCACGTCTTGATAGGCGGGACCGCAGTCCCCCAGCAGCTCACCGGTCTCCTTGTCCTCGATCGCGAGGAGCCCGGTTCCATCGGTTCCGTACCGTTCCAGTTGTCGCTCGATCCAGCGGCGCGTGGCCGACCGGTCGAACGGCTCCGGGTACCACCGCATGGAGACGCCATCGCCGACGACCGCCTGGAACGCATCGACGTCGGACAGATCGGCGGCGAACGGGCGAAGGCGCAAGCGCGCGGTTTCCATGGTGGGCGGGCTCGAGCGGATGGTGGTCAGCGGCGGATCCTCTGGCGCAGGTGCTCGTACGGTTCGCGTTCGAGCAGGCGTTCGGGAGATACTGCCCGTTCTCCTGCACCCTAACCTCGTCACGGAGGGATCTTCGAGATGACCGAACGACCCGATCTGTTGATCACCCGGCCCATCATGGCCGAGCCGTTGGAACGACTGCAAGAACGTTGTGACGTCACCGTGCACGAGAACGATTTCGGCATCCCTCGTGACGAGCTGCTGAAGGTGATCGGAGGGCGCGACGCGATCGTCACGATGCTCACCGAGAAGGTCGACGCGGAGTTCCTCGACGCTGCGGGACCGCAGCTGACGATCGTGGCCAATCACGCGGTGGGGTTCGACAACATCGACGTGCCGGCGTGCACCGACGCCGGCGTGCTGGCCAGCAACACGCCAGATGTCCTCACCGAGACGACCGCCGACACGGCGTTCGCGCTCATGATGGCCGCGGCCCGCCGGGTCGGAGAAGGCGAACGGTTCCTGCGCACCGAGCAGCCGTGGATCTGGGGACCACTGATGATGCTCGGTCAAGACGTTCACCACAAGACGATGGGAGTCGTCGGGTTCGGACGGATCGGCCAGGCGGTAGCGCGTCGCGCGAAGGGGTTCGGCATGCGGGTGATCTACGCCGACGCGTTCCAGCTGCCTCCCGAGGTGGAAGCGGAGACGGGCGCGCAGCGCATGGAGCTCCGCGACCTGCTCGCCGAGTCGGACTTCGTCTCGATCCACACCAACCTGACGCCTGAGACGCGCCATCTCTTCGACGCCGACGCGTTCCGTGCCATGAAGCGGACCGCGGTGCTGGTCAACACCTCTCGCGGACCGGTGGTGGACGAGGCCGCGCTGGCGGACGCACTCGACGCCGGGGAGATCTTCGCGGCGGGCCTCGACGTGTTCGAGCGTGAGCCGGCGGTGGAGTCGCGGCTCCTCACGCTGGACAACGTGGTCGTGATCCCGCACCTGGGCAGCGCCACCGTGGACACGAGGATCGCCATGGGCAACGTCGTGGCCGACAACGTGTTCGCGGCGCTTGGACGGCCACCGCCCACCGACGCTGCTGAATCCCGACGCTTTCAGGGCGTGAGGGCGTGAGCGGTCGCGCGGGCGCCCCCGGCGGCCGCCGCGAGCGGCCCAGCTCCGACACGCTCCGGCGCGATGTTCGCCTGCTGACCACGATGCTGGGCGACGCCATCGCCGAGAGCGGGGGCGCCGAACTCCTCGACCAGGTCGAGGCGCTCCGCCGGGCCACCATCGCGTTCCGAGGGGTGCCGAGCCCGGCCCGCCGGCGGCGCGTCGTGACGTTGGTCGACGGACTCGACGCGGCCCGGGCCGAGGACGTGATCCGGGCGTTCACCTGCTACTTCCAGCTGGTGAATCTGGCCGAAGAACGGGAACGCGTGCGTCTGCTGTTGCATCGCAACCGCTCGGGCAAGCCGGTGAAGGACTCGATCGCCGCCCTGGATGTGGACCCCTCGGCGCTGGTCGACGTCCGCATCACCCCGGTCCTCACGGCACACCCGACCGAGGCGAAGCGGCGAGCCGTGGTGGAGCACCTCTGGCGCATCGCGGGCCTGCTCGCCCGATGGGACGAACTGCCACCCGGCGCCTCGGACGAGGTGGAGGTGCAGCGACGGATGCGTGAGGAGATCACCGGCCTGTGGCGCACCGAACCGATCCGGCGGCACCGCCCCGAGCCGCTCGACGAGGTTCGCGCGATGCTGGCGCTGTTCGACGAGACGATCTTCACCACCCTGCCTGCCCTCTACCGCGAGATGGACCGGCGGCTCGATCCCGACGGGTGCGGGGTTCGCGAGCCCTCCTTCCCACCGTTCCTGCGCTGGGGCACGTGGGTCGGTGGGGATCGCGACGGGAACCCGGCCGTGACAGCCGACGTGACCAAGGCGGCGATGGCGATCCAATCCGACCACGCCCTCCGTGGTCTCGAAGCGGTGAGCCGACGCATCGCGCGCACCCTGTCGGTGTCCGAACGCAACGTCCCGCCCAGCGCCGGGCTTCGCCGGGTGCTCGCCCGCGATTCGCGGCTCCTGCCGGGGGTCTCGAACGAGCTCGCTCGCAAGCTGTCCGGCGCACCGCACCGGCGAGCCATGGGACTGGCAGCGCACCGGTTGGCCGCGACCAGGAACCGCGCGAACGGCGCCTACGACGGCCCCGACGCCTTCCTTCGGGACATCGATGTGCTGCAGCGATCGCTCGAGGCGGGAGGCGCTTCGCGGCTGGCGTGGGGAGAGCTGCAACACCTGCGGTGGCAGGTGGAGACGTTCGGGTTCCACCTGGCGTCGATGGAGGTGCGCCAGCACTCGTCGGTGCTTCGTGCGGCTCGCGACGAGCTCGCGAGCGCGGACCCGAGTCGCCGGCCCTCGCCCGCGACCCGTGAGGTCATCGCCATGTTCCGCGCGATCGCGGACATCCAGATACGCCTGGGGCCACACGCCTGCGAGCGGGTCATCGTCAGCTTCACGAGGTCGGCCGACGACCTCGCCGGGGTCCTGGAGCTGGCGCGGGCTGCCGTGCCCGAGGGGCCGCCGGACGTCGTGCCCATCCCCCTGCTGGAGACACGCAACGAGCTGGTGACCGCCAGCGAGATCCTGGAGGCGTGGGTCACGATGCCCGCTGCCCGGCGGCTGCTCCGGCGGCACCACGGGGAGCTCGAGGTGATGGTGGGCTACTCGGACTCGGCGAAAGAGGTGGGGATGCTCGCCGCCAACCTCGAGCTGTACGGCGCGCAGCGATCGATGGCGGCGTGGGCACGGGACAAGGGCCTGCGGCTCACGATCTTCCACGGGCGAGGCGGCGCATTGGGCCGTGGCGGCGGGCCGGCGAGCAGGGCGATCGCGGCCGAGCCGCCTGGCTCGGTGGGTGGCAGGTTCAAGGTCACCGAACAAGGCGAGGTGGCGTTCGCGCGATACGGGAACGCCGCGTTGGCACGGCGACATCTGGAGCAGATGACGAACGCCGTGGTCCGAGCGAGCGCCGGCGACCGCGGAGCCGACGACGATCCCGCCGACCGATTCGCGGCAGAGATCGACGAGATGTCGGCGGCATCCCAGGCGCACTACGAGGCGCTGGTCACCACCGACGGCTTCGTGGAGTTCTTCCGGCGCGTGACGCCCATCGCGCAGATCGGGACCCTGCCGATCGCGTCGCGTCCGGTCTCGCGCGGGGTGAGCGACGCGACGGCGCTGGAGGACCTGCGGGCGATCCCGTGGGTGTTCGCGTGGAGCCAGAGCAGGATCAACCTGACCGGCTGGTACGGGCTCGGAGCCGGGCTCGAAGCGGTCGTGCACCGGCGGGGAGGGCTGCGGCGGCTGCGAGCGATGGCCAAGGGATGGGCGTTCTTCTCCACCTTGCTCGAGAACGCGGAGCTCTCCCTGGCCAAGACCGACCTCGCGATCGCCGAGCCGTACCTTGCTCGCGGCGCCAGGCCCGACCTCTCGCGTGCGATCCGCGACGAGCTCGAACGCACGACGGCGATGGTCCTGATGGTCACCGGGCACGACCGACTGCTCGCCGCCAAGCCGGAGTTGCAGCGAGCGATCGAGTTCCGCAATCCGTACGTCGACGCGCTGTCGTTCCTGCAGGTCCGGTTCCTGGACGAGCGGGCCACCGCGCGGACCGAGCGGCTGGTCCAGGCCACGATCAGCGGCGTGGCCGCCGGCCTGCAGAACACCGGCTGAGCGAGCGCTCGACTTTCGCCGGGCGCGCCACCTGTGCCATACTCGGCCCTCACTTTGAACGCCCGTTCAAGCCGTTCGGGGAGGGGATCTACCATGACCGACACGCTCGTGACCAGCATCCCGGTGTTGCAGCCCGGGGAGCGGCTCCTGTGCGGCCCGGGGCCATCCAACGTGAACCCGAAGGTCCTGCAGGCCATGTCCCTGGAGATGAACGGGCACCTCGACCCCGATTTCTGGGACATCCTGGTCGACCTGGTGGCCGGACTGCAGGCGCTCTGGCGCCGCCCCGACGGCCTCACGCTGTGCTTCAGCGCCAGCGGGACGAGTGGCATGGAGGCCGGCCTCACCAATCTCACCGAGCCCGGCGACACCGTCCTCGCGATCCACGCCGGGTTCTTCGGCGCACGGATCGCCGAGATGGCCCGTCGCCTGGAGTTGAACGTGGTGGAGCTCACGGCTCCCCTCGGTCAGATCGTGCCGCTCGATCAGGTCGAAGAGGCGCTGACCGCGAACCCCGACACGAAGCTGGTGGCCGTGGTCCACGCCGAGACCTCGACCGGCGTCCGATACCCCGTGCCCGAGCTCGGAGCCATGGTTCGAGCCACGGCGCCCGACGCCCTGCTCATGGCCGACTGCGTCACCTCGCTCGGTGGCGAGGAGGTCTCGCCGGTGGAGTGGGGCATCGACTACGGCTACTCGTGCTCGCAGAAGTCGCTGGGGTGCCCGCCGGGGCTGAGCCCGTTCTCCATGTCACCACGCGCGGTCGAGGTGGCTCACGACAAGAAGCACCCGGCCCCGTACTCGTTCGACGTGGATCTGCTCCAGAAGTATTGGGTGGAACGCCCCATCGCCTACCACCACACCATGCCGATCCTGCAGTACTACGCGCTGTACGAGGGCATCCGTCTCGCCTTGGAGGAAGGGCTGGAGAACCGATGGGCCCGTCACGAGGACGCCGGGCGGTACTTCCAGACGGCCATGCGAGACCGCGGGTTCACGTTCCTGTCCGACCCCGATCACCAGCTCTGGGAGCTGTCGGCGATCGACGTGCCCGACGGCGTGGACGGCAAAGAGATCCAGGGCCGGATCCTGCGTGAGCACGACATCGAGGTCGGCGGCGGGCTGGGGCCGACCGCACCGCCGATCTGGCGCGTCGGTCTCATGGGCGTCAACGCCAACCGCGAGACCGCCGATCGGGTGCTGCACGCCTTCGATGCGGTGCTGCCTCGCTGAGGTCGACATGCGGCCAAGAACGTGAAGAAGGATCGCCTGCACCGCAGCGAGCTCGCCGTCCCCGGCACGAACGAGCGAGCCATGGGCAAGGCCCCCACGCTGGGCGCTGACGTGGTGTTCCTCGACCTGGAGGACGCCGTCGCCCCCGATGACAAGGAAGCCGCGCGGGCGAGCGTCATCGACGCGCTGGGCGCACACGACTGGTCGGGCTCGGCGGTCAGCGTCAGGATCAACGGGCTCGACACCCATTGGTGCTACCGCGACGTCGTCGACGTGGTGGAGGCACGCGGGGACGTGCTCGACACGGTGCTGGTGCCCAAGGTGGGCTCGCCCTCCGACGTGGAGTTCGCCGCGACCCTGCTGGACCAGATCGAGCAGCGCCACGGATGGGTCGCAGGCCGCATCGGCATCCACATCCTGATCGAGACCGCGGCGGGCATGGCCAACGTCGAGGCCATCAGCCGCGCCCGCCCCGACCGCCTCGAAGCCATGGTGTTCGGGGTGGCCGACTACGCCGCAAGCGTCCGTGCGCGCACCACGAACATCGGCGGCGCCAACCCCGACTACGCCGTGCTGACCGATCCCGCGCCACAGACCGGGGCTCGGGAGATCCACTGGGGCGACCAATGGCACTTCGGGATCTCCCGCATGGTGGCTGCCTGCCGGGCTCAGGGTCTGCGGCCGATCGACGGACCGTTCGGAGACTTCAACGATCCCGATGGCTATCGAAGCGCCGCGCGCCGGGCCGCCGCGCTGGGGTGCGAGGGGAAGTGGGCGATCCACCCCTCGCAGGTCGAGCTGGCGAACGAGGTCTTCTCGCCTGCGGAGGCAGAGGTCGAACGCGCCCGACGGATCGTGCAGGCGATGGAGGACGCGGCGAAGGAGGGCAAGGGGGCCGTCTCGCTCGACGGGCGGCTGATCGATGCAGCCTCGATCCGCATGGCGGAGAACCTGATCCGTCAGGTCGAGCAGATCCGCACCCGCTGACGGGCGCGGCCACGAGATGCGGGGATCCGCCGACGGACCCGCGGAGGTCGACAGGTGAACATCCACGAGTACCAAGCCAAGGCGCTGCTCCGCCGGTACCGGGTGACCACGCCTCGGGGAGAGGTCGTCTACACCTCGAAGGCGGCCGGCCGCGTCGCCGAGGAGCTCGGAGGTCAGCGCTGGGTGGTGAAGGCACAGGTCCACGCGGGCGGTCGTGGCAAGGCAGGTGGCGTGAAGATCGGCAACACGCCCGAGAAGATCGCAGCGATCGCCGACCAGATGCTGGGCTCGACGCTGGTCACCGCGCAGACAGGCGTCCAGGGTCAACGCGTGAGCCGTGTGCTCGTCGAACGCGCATCGCGGGTCGAGCGTGAGTTCTACCTCTCATTGGTGGTGGATCGCGATTCGCAGCGGGTCGTCGTGATCGCGAGCGCGCACGGCGGGGTCGATATCGAAGACGTCGCGACGGCGAACCCGGGCGCGATCCACACGGAGTACGTCGATCCCGGTGTGGAGCTGCTCGACTTCCAATGCAGGAAGGTCGCGACCGCGATCGGTCTCGGCAAGAAGACGACGTCATTCACACGGCTCCTGAAACGCATGTACCGATTGTTCCGAGACACCGACTGCTTGATGCTCGAGGTGAACCCATTCATCGAGACAGAGGATGGCGAGCTGGTGGCCCTGGACGCGAAGATGAGCTTCGATGACAACGCGTTGTTCCGCCAAGGCGACATCGTGGAGCTTCGTGACTTCGAGGAGGAGGACCCCAAAGAGGTGGAGGCCTCCGGCCACGGGCTCAACTACATCGCGCTGGACGGCAACGTCGGCTGCATCGTGAACGGCGCCGGACTCGCCATGGGCACGATGGACGCGATCGCACATCACGGTGGGCGCCCGGCGAACTTCCTCGACGTCGGTGGAGGGGCTAGTCCGGAGAAGATCGCGAACGCGTTCCGTGTCGTGCTGAAGGACCCCAACGTGCGGGCGATCCTCGTCAACATCTTCGCCGGCATCAACCGCTGCGACTGGATCGCCCAGGGCGTTCTACAGGCGACGCGCGATCAGGAGATCCGGATCCCCGTCATCGTGCGACTCGCGGGCACCAACGTGGATGAGGGCCGCGCCATCTTGGACCAGAGCGGCCTGACGTTGATCCAAGCCGCCGACCTGGACGACGCGGCTGCCAAGGCGGTCGCGGCCAGCGCCGGGCAGGAGCAGGAAGCGGCCAGCGCGCAGGAGGTTCCCGCATGAGCGTGTATGTGGACAAGGACTCCAAGGTCATCTTCCAGGGGTTCACCGGACAGCACGCCACCTTCCACGCCGAGGAAGCCATGTCGTTCGGCACCCGGATCGTGGGCGGCGTCACGCCGGGCAAGGGCGGCACGACCCACTTGGGGCTGCCCGTGTTCAACAGCGTCGCCGAGGCGGTCGAGGAGACCGGTGCCGACGTCTCCGGCATCTTCGTGCCACCGGCGCTGGCCACCGACTCACTCCTGGAGGCGGCCGAAGCCGGAGTCGGCGTGGCCGTGATCATCGCCGACGGTGTGCCCGTGCACGACATGGTGCGGACGAAGCGCTATCTGGCCGGGCGGTCGACCCGCATCATCGGACCCAACTCCCCCGGCATCATCACGCCCGGCGAGTGCAAGGTGGGCATCATGCCCAGCCACATCTATCTCAAGGGACGTGTGGGCGTGGTCTCGCGCTCGGGCACGCTGAACTATGAAGCCGTGAGCCAGATGACCAAGCTCGGCCTGGGTCAGTCGACGTGCGTCGGCATCGGCGGCGACCCGGTGAACGGGACCGACTTCAAGACGGTCCTGCAGGCATTCGAGAACGACGACGAGACCGACGTGGTCGTGATGATCGGCGAGATCGGTGGCCAGCAAGAAGTGGAGGCCGCCGCCTGGGCGGCCCAGTACATGACCAAGCCACTGGCCGCGTTCATCGCGGGCGTCTCTGCTCCACGAGGCCGGCGCATGGGTCATGCGGGCGCGGTCATCGCGGGCGAATCGGACACCGCCACGGCCAAGCTCGATGCGATCGAATCGTACGGTCACCGAGTGGTCCGCAACCCTGCCGACATCGGCGACATCGTGCTGCGCGCGGTGAAGGAGACCGGAGAGCGCGCAGGCACCGGCGTGTCGTAGCACCCTCGCCACGGTCGCAAGGATGAGGACCGGTACGCTCGCTGGATGCACGGGACACGTCCCCTGCGGTCGACGGCTGGATCGCAGGGGCGGCGTTCGAGACGGGGCACCGGTTCGTGATCGGGTGGTGGCCCCACTCGCCGTTCGGTGCGTTCGCCGACGTGATGTGGTCGCAACCGGATGGGACGCGCGTGCTGCTGGTCACACGCGATGAGATCCGCGACTTCGTCGGGACGCACTATCGCTTCGACCGGTGCGAACGCGTGCCGATCCGCTTGGTGACGCGAGGCGCCACCGTCGCCGTCAGCGCGGGTCGGTGCGGCGTGCTGTACTCGATCGCCAGGCGCGGAGCGATGTCGTTCCTCCTTGCTCTGCGACCGGCCGCCATCTGGACCGACATCCGATGGATCGGTGTCGAGGACCGAGTGCTGCGCCCACTGTCCGGTCCATTGTTCGGCTCGGCCACGCAGATCCATGCCAGGGGTCGAACGGCGCAGGGAGTCCGGCAGTGGTACGCGATCCACGACTACCGCGCGATCCGCGCTCAGGCGACCGTCGACGGCGCCGACGCCGGGCCGACCATGGGGGAAACCATCGAGGGGTTCGGGTTCAGCGCGTTCCCGCCTCGTGCCGCGCAGGTTCGCGTGACATCGATGATCGACGCGACGCTGCCCCGCCCCCGACCGCCTCGAGCGCCGCCTCGATGATGCCGGCCGCCTCCACCACGTCCTCTCCCAAGTAGATCCCCGGAACCCCTCGCCGGTTCCGCTCGGAGACGAACGCTCCGCCTGCGTAGAAGGCTCGGACGCCGGGGATCTCGTCCACGGCCTCGATCGATCCGACCGCACCTCGGCGAGAGAGGTTGCGCTGGGAAACGATGACGGCGCCCGCGGCGTGCGTCGTGCTGATCGCCGACACCGTCGTCTCGACGGGCGTCATCGGCCCCAGCGAGCAGCACGACCATCCACGACGCGCCAAGATCACGGCGAATGCTTCGAGGCCGACGCTGTGCAGATCGCCGGGCCCACATGCCATCACCAGCGGACCGCGCCAAGGCGGCGGAGCGAACGAGAGCTGGCGTGCCAACCACGCGCGCGCCCCCTCGGTCGCAACGTGCTCGTTGCCGATCTCGCAGGCGCCGGCCTTCCATCGGGCTCCGAGCTCCTTCATGGTGGGCAACAACACAACGGCGATCGTGGCTTCGATCCCCAGCCGTTCGCCGGCGCTGTCGAGCACGTTTCGGATGGCAGTGGGATCCAGTCCCATCGAGGCATCGATCAGATCCTCGGAGAACCTGCTGCGGGTGGGCGAGACCTCGGCGGCTCGGCGGATCAGATCCACGGCGTGTCGCGCGGAGCGGCCGCGGGTGATCTCGTCCCTGAGGTCGCGGAGCTGCTCGGCCTCGATCGTGGTGTACCGGCGGTGTCGCCCTCTGGTCCGCGACGGAGTCGGGAACCCGTAGCGGCGCTCCCACGATCGGATCGTGGGCACGGGGATACCGAGCAAGGCGGACACCTGCGCGATCGTCATCGGTCGGCGCTCTGCCACCTCGCGATGGTCCGGCTGCACTGACATGAGCGTCCCCTCCTGGCCTTTCCTTGCATGCGTTCCCACGCACGAACCGGTTTCATCGTAGCCCGATATCATGCATATGTGCATAGCTTTCCGACTCGGGTCACGTGTGCCCTCCGTGATGTCCGATACCGTGCGGCATGACGTCGGAGCATGCGCTCGAGGTGCAGGGACGGCAGATCCGGGTGACGCACCCCGACAAGGTGTACTTCCCCGACGCCGAGGGCCCGCCGATCACGAAGCTGGAAGTCGTGGAGTACTGGGCGGAGGTGGCCGAGGTGGCATTGCAGGGTTGCCGAGACCGGCCCGCGATCCTGCATCGGTTTCCGGGCGGAGTCACCGGCGAGGACACGGAGCCCTTCTATCAGAAGCGACTGCCGAAGGGTGCTCCCGATTGGGTCCGCACCGCCACGATCCGATTCCCCAGTGGACGCCAGGCATCGATGCCGGTCATGCACGACGAGGCCGCCCTGGTGTGGGCTGCAACCCTCGGCTGTCTGGAGTGCAATCCGTGGCCGGTGCGGGCCGACGACGTCGATCATCCCGACGAGCTTCGCGTGGACCTCGACCCGACGCCCGGCGTGCCGTGGGACCACGTTCGCCGAGTGGCGTTGGTCTCACGCGAGGTGCTCGCCGAGCACGGGCTGACCGGGTTCCCCAAGACGAGCGGCAAACGTGGCGTCCACATCAACGCCCGGGTCGAGCGAGGGAACGGCTTCACCGCCACGCGCCGGGCGGCGCTGGCCTTCGCGCGCGAGGTGGAACGCCGCATGCCCGACATCGCCACCACCGCGTGGTGGAAGGAAGAACGGCAGGGAGTCTTCCTCGACTACAACCAGAACGCCCGAGATCGCACCGTCGCGAGCGCCTACTCCGTGCGGCCCATGCCCGACGCCCGCGTCTCGACACCCCTGGACTGGTCGGAGGTGGCCGAGGTCGAGCCGGCACGGTTCACGATGCGGACGGTGCCCCAGCGGCTCGAAGAGGTGGGTGACCCCGGCGCCGGCATCGATGAGCACTCCGGCACCTTGGACTCGCTGCTGGAGCTGGCGGCTCGCGACGCCGAGGGAGGCCTGGGTGATGCGCCCTGGCCTCCACACTTCCCCAAGGGGGACGATGAGCCGATGCGAGTGAATCCTTCGAGAGCCCGGCGGGTCGCGGCGTTCGAGGAAGAGCACCGTCGGAGGAAGTCCACCCGATAGTCAGGCGTCCTCCTCGGGCCACGAAGGGGCTTGGGCACCGGGCACCTGTGCGAACGTGCAGGTGCCCGGCTGCCGATCGTCGCGCCACCGCACGAACGTGGCGGCGTGCCGGAACCGGCCGTACTGCATACGGTCGATCGTGACCTCGCAGACCAACACGGGCTCGAGCGTCACCCAGGCGGTGTCTTTGCCGGCGCTCCATCGGCTCGGTCCGCCCGGGGCCCGCCCACCTTCGAAGCTGTCGCCGCCTTCGAGGGAACGCAGCTCGCCGAGCATGTCGCGACGCTCCTTCGCCTTGAACGAGGACGTGTGCCCGACGTAGTGCAGCGTGTCTCCGGCGTACAGACCCAAGAGCAGTGCACCGACACCATCGCCGGTCTTCGATAGCCGATACCCCCCGACGACGCAGTCGAGCGTGGTGCGATGCTTGACCTTCACCCACCCACGCTCACCGGACAGGTAGGGCTGATCGTCCACCTTGGCCAGGACACCGTCTTGCCCGAGACCATCAGCATCATCGAACCACGCGCGGGCTGTCGACACCTCGCCGGTCCACGGAGCGACCAGCACGACCGGCGCGGGCGGCATCGAGCCCAGGTCGCCAGGCGCGAGCGCCCACCCCAGTCGTCCGGCCGCCGCGGCGAGCCGATCGCGCCGATCGGACAGCGGAAGCCCCGTCAGCTCCTCGCCGCCTTCCTGGAGCAGATCGAAGAGCACCAGCGACGCGGGGAGCTCGGCGGCGAGCTTGCGGACCCGGGACTCGGCCGGATGCAGACGCAGCTGGAGCTGGTCGAACTCCATCGACCCGGCGTCGACACGCAGGATCTCGCCATCCGCGATGTAGGGACCTCCGCCCGACGACGCGAGCGTTTCCTCGAGCTCGGGGAAGTACCGACCGAGCGGTCGCCCGTCGCGGCTCACGACCTGCACGGTGCCGTCGGCGTCGACCGAGACGATGGTGCGGAACCCGTCCCATTTCGGTTCGTAGGTCCAGTCCTGGCCTTCGGGCATCTCCGGCTGCAGCTTCGCCAGCATCGGGGCGGGCAGCCCGCCCGCGATCGTCCGTGTGGGCATGGAGCCGACCCTATCGCCTGGCGGACGATGCGATCAGTGGCGCAGGGATACCGGCTTCCGGGTAGCGGGTTCTCGCCCCTCGGCAACCGATACCTCATGCATGCGAAGGGCCCAGCGATCCACCCAGGACGGCTTCACCATGGTCGAGCTGATGGTCGTCGTCTTGATCATCGGGATCTTGGTGGCGGTCGCGCTGCCGATGATGCTGGGCGCCAAGACCCGCGCCCAGGATCGCGCGGCCCAGGCCTACGCGAAGTACGCATTCAGCGCGGAGAAGGTCTACTTCGCCGACACCGAGACCTACACCAGTTCGGTGCCGGCGTTGGACGCGATCGAGCCGGAGCTGAACTACGTGGACGGCGACACCCCGGTCGCATCTGGCGTGGTGTACGTGCACGTGCACCCGGGACCGAACGAGGTCCTGATCTCGGTCAAGAGCCAATCGGGGTCCTGCTTCTACCTTCGCGAAGCGAACGGCGGCGGGGTGAGCTTCGCCAGCAACACGGCCTGCGGCATCGCCGACACCCAGTCGTTCAGCGACTCGTGGTGATCGGCTTGGTGCGCCGCGACGCGCGGACGCGCTCCTGCTGACCAAGGACGACCTTGCGCAATCGGACGTGGTTGGGCGTGACCTCCACGCATTCGTCCTCGCGGATGAACTCCAGCGCTTGCTCCAATGACATCTGCAGCTTGGGGATCAGCCTGATCAACTCCTCGGCATTGGCCTTGCGCATGTTGGTGAGGTGCTTCTCCTTCGTGGGGTTGACGTCCATGTCCTCGGTTCGGGCGTTCTCGCCCACGATCATCCCTTCGTAGACCTCCTCGCCCGGTCCCACGAACATCGCCCCGCGTTCCTGCAGGTTCAGCAGCGCGAACTGGGTCGTGGAGCCGGTGCGATCGGCAACGAGCGAGCCGCTGGGGCGGGTGCGGAGCTCACCGTGCCAGGGTTCGTAGCCTTCGAACACATGGTGGAGCTGCCCGGTGCCGCGCGTTTCCGTGAGGAACTCCGTCCGGAACCCGATCAGTCCCCGAGCCGGGACCAGGTACTCCATGCGGATCCACCCCGTGCCGTGGTTCACCATGTGCTCCATGCGCCCCTTGCGCAGCGCCAGGAGCTGGCTGATCACACCCAAGAAATCCTCCGGTGCGTCGATCGCGACACGCTCCATGGGCTCGAGGACCCTGCCGTCCACCGTTCGCGTCACGACCTGTGGTTTGCCCACGGTGAGCTCGAAGCCCTCGCGGCGCATCATCTCGACCAGGATCGCGAGCTGCAGCTCACCGCGGCCCTGGACCTCCCACATCTCGGGGCGCTCCGTGTCGAACACGCGGATCGACACGTTGCCGACCAGCTCCTGGTCGAGCCGGGTGCGCAGCAGGCGCGCCGTCATCTTGTCGCCATCCCTGCCCGACAGGGGCGAGGTGTTGATGCCCACGGTCATCGACAGGCTGGGCTCGTCCACACGGGTCACGGGCAACGCACGAACGTCCTGCGGATCGGCCAGGGTCTCACCGATCGTGACCTCGGCGATGCCGGCGATCGCGATGATCTCTCCCGGTCCCGCTTGGTCGGCTTCCACGCGATCGAGCGCCTCGGTGACGTAGAGCTCGGTGATCTTGACCAGCACGACGGTGCCGTCGATGCGACACCATGCCACTTGCTCTCCGCGCGTGATCGTCCCGTTGAACACGCGGCACAACGCGAGCCGGCCCACGTACGGCGATGCGTCGAGGTTGGTGACCAACGCCTGCAAGGGGTGATCGTCCTCGTAGACCGGCGCGGGGATCCGTTCGATCAACGTGGTGAAGAGTGGCTCCAGGTCGGTCCCGGGCGTGTCACGATCGAGCGACGCCTGCCCCTCGCGGGCGTTGCAGTACATGATCGGGAAATCGATCTGATGCTCGTCGGCGTCCAGGTCGAGGAACAGTTCCTCGACCTCGTGCACCACCTCGGCGACGCGCGCGTCGGGCCGATCGATCTTGTTCACCACCACGATCACGGGCAGCCTGGCCTCGAGCGCTTTGCGCAGCACGAAGCGCGTTTGTGGCAGCGGCCCCTCGCTGGCGTCGACCAGCAGCAACACACCGTCGACCATGGTGAGGGCACGCTCGACCTCACCGCCGAAGTCAGCGTGTCCGGGCGTGTCGACGATGTTGATCTTGACGTCGCCGTGCTGCACGGCGGTGTTCTTCGCCAGGATCGTGATCCCCTTCTCGCGTTCCAGATCCATGGAATCCATGACGCGCTCCGCCACATCTTGGTTGGCCCGGAACGCCCCCGACTGCCACAACATGGCGTCGACCAGCGTGGTCTTGCCGTGGTCCACGTGGGCCACGATGGCGACGTTGCGGATGTCGTTGCGGGTGGGCACCACGGAACTCCAGCGTCGATGGATCGCCCGGACGGCTGTTCGGCCTGGGTAGTCTACCGAGCGTGACCGTGGGACAGTGAACACGCACGGGCACGAGAGCGCGCACGGCCGCATGAGGTGTAGAAACAGCCCACGCACCGTCAGCCGACTGGAGGTCTCATGGCGCACCCGAAGGATCGTCCGGCTCCGATCGATCGACGCGCGTTCCTGCAGCGGGCCGCTGCGACCGGGGTGGCGCTGCCGAGCCTCGCGGCGATCCTTGCCGCGTGCGGCAGCTCGGACCCGGCCCCGGGCTCGGGCAGCTCGGCGGAGGGCCTGCAGCTGGCTCGGCCGGACAACCCCGTCACCCTGTCGCTGGCGGACGACAACCCGGCGATCGCGGACGGTCTGCAGCCGGAATCGGGACCGCTGAAGATCTTCGGCTACAACGACTACATCTGGAAGAAGGTGCGCAACGGCTTCGGCGAACGGTACGGGGTCGACGTCGAGTACACCGTCTTCGACACGCCCGACGAGATGGTCTCGAAGATGCAGTCGAACGGGGCCGATTTCGACCTGGTCACGACGGTGACGCTGGAGAACATCGGCAAGCTCGCCCAGGGCGGGTTGATCCAGCCGCTGAACCCGTCCTACCTGTCGACGGCGACCGACCAGCTCTCGTCAGGCGTGCCGGACTTCTACGACGTGGGTCGTCAGTACTCCATGCCGTACGTCATCTTCACGACCGGCATCGCGTGGCGGAACGACGAGATCAGCGAGGACATCGGACAGCGCGACAATCCCTACGACATCTTCTGGGACACCACGTACACGGGGCAGACGCATCTGCTGAACGGGTCACGTGACACCTTGGCCGTGGCGCTCCTGCACAAGGGCTACACGCCGAACGAGAGCGACCAGGCGATCCTGGACGAGGTGAAGCAAGACCTGCTCGAAGGCGCCGATGCCATGGGGTGGAAGTACGACCATGTCGACTACACCGAGCTGAGCACCAACCAGTGGCAGGTGCACAACACATGGTCGGGGCAGATGGCCTACTACCAGTACTACCTGCCGAAAGGACTCGACATCACAGGCCTCAGCTACGCCTGGCCGCCCCAGGGACCGGGTGGGCAGAAGGGCATGATCTCCCACGACCTGTTCGCGATCCCCAAGGGCGCCGCGAGCCCGGTGCTGGCGCACGCGCTGGTCGACTACCTGTACGAGCCCGAGAACGCCATCGCCAACTACTCCTACGAGGGCTACCAGCCCACCGTGAAGTCCTTCAACGAGGAGGTCGCGGTGACCGATGGCTTCCTGCCGGAGAGCTTGACCGGCACCATCGTCACCGAGGACATGATCCCCATGGGGCTCTACACGCTGGAGCTCGAGCCCGCGATCAACCAGCTCTATCAGCAGATCTACCAAGAAGTGACGGGTGGCGCGTAAGGACGCATCGCCGGGAGGCGTCTGGTACCCCCGCTGGTTCTGGCCCTCGTTCGCGGCGCCGGCGACGATCTGGCTACTCGCCTTCTTCGTGTTGCCGTTCTACGTGGTGCTGGCCGTGGCGTTCGGCCGCCTCGACCCGATCTTCCTCACGGCCGAGCCTGTCTACAACCCCGTCCAGTGGGATGTGCGGCCGTTCCGGTCGGTCCTGACCAACCTGTTCACGGCCGGATCGATCGAGCAGCAGACCCTGGTCCGCACGCTGGTCTACGTGGCGATCGCCACCGCGGTCTGCTTGCTGATCGGCTACCCCGTCGCCTACTTCGTGGCCCGGCACGCCCGAAGGACCAAGACGTTCTTCCTGGTCGCCTTCATCGCGCCGTTCTGGATCAGCTACATGATGCGCATGTTCGCGTGGGTCAACCTGCTTCAGGAGGACGGCTACGTGAACCGGATCCTGACGTCGATCGGCATCCTCGGGGAGCCCCGGCTGTGGCTGAACGGCAAGCCCTCGACCGTGATCTTCGGCCTGATCTACGGCTACATCCCGTTCATGGTCTTGCCGCTCTACGGCACCCTCGATCGGATCGATCGATCGACCACCGAGGCGGCGCGAGACCTGGGTGCGGGTCAGGCGTGGACCTTCTTCCGCGTCACGTTGCCGCTGTCGAAGCAAGGCATCCTGGCCGGCAGCATCATCGTGGCCCTGCCGATGTTCGGCGACTACTTCACCCAGACCTTGCTGTCCAGCACGCGTCAGACGGCGATGTTCGGCAACCTCATCGTCAGCTCGATCCAGAGCTCGCTGGTCAACGCGGGAGCTGCGCTGGTGGTGGTCATGGTCGTCCTGCTGATCGTGCCGATGCTCTACTACCTGCGGAGCACCAACCTCGCGAGGGAACTGGCGGAGCGATGAGCTCGGGCATCCAGATCCAGCACCCGTCGGCGTGGCAGCGTGTTCGTGCGTGGCTGACCAACCCGTGGGCACAGGCTCGGTTCCTGTGGGTCGGTGCGTTCGCCTACGTCGCGTGGACACTCGTGCCCGTGGTCATCGCGGTGGCCTTCTCGTTCAACGCGGGCAAGGCGCAGACGACCTGGCAAGGCTTCTCACTCACGCGCTGGTACACGGGCGACGTCAACTCGGTCTGGCAGGACGAGACGCTGCGATCGGCGTTGTTCCAGAGCCTGAAGCTCTCCTCGCTGGTCGTGGTGATCGCCGTGCCGCTGGGTGTCGCGTTCGCGATCGCACTCGACCGGTGGCGGGGCCGCGGATCGGGCACGGGGGACTTCGTCATGCTGTTCTCGTTCATCACGCCCGAGATCGCGATCGGCGTCGGCTTGTTCCTGATGATGACGAAGCTGGTCGAATCGATCGGTCTCGGGTTCACCGCGCAGGTGCTGGGTCTGTCCATGTTCGAGCTGGCATACACCGTCATCATCGTGCGGGCTCGCCTGCTGTCGGTGGGCAAGCACTACGAGGAGGCGGCCATGGACCTGGGCGCCTCGCCGTTGCAGTCGATCCGTCGTGTGCTGCTTCCCCTGCTGTCACCGGCGATCTTCGCCAGCATCGCGATCGTGTTCGCGTCTGCCATCGACAACTTCGTGATCTCTCAGCGGGTGTGCGCCGACGCCGGATGCCAGACGATCCCGATCGTGATCTACGCATCCGCGAGACGATCGCCGCTGCCCGCATTGAACGCACTCGCGACGATCGTGCTCGTGCTCTCGACGACGCTGATCGTGGTCGCGGTCTTGATCTACCGCGCCAAGACCCGGGGCGAACGGTCGGGCGCGGGATGACCGCCTTCCGGGAGCTGTTGCGCGCGCCGACCGGCGTCGGTGCGATCCTTCCGGGGATCGACACGCGTTCCACGCCCGGCGTCGAGCGTCGCGGCGATACGGAAGCCGCGACGCCTGCGCTGCTTGACCGGCTGGGATCGCTGCAGGAACGGCTGTGGGTGGAAGGCACCCGGTCGTTGCTCGTCGTGCTGCAGGCGATGGACACCGGTGGCAAAGACGGCACGATCAGCCACGTGTTCCGCGCCATGAACCCCCAGGGGGTGGAGATCGCCTCGTTCAAGCAGCCGACCGAGGAGGAGCTCGCCCACCACTTCCTGTGGCGGATCGACCGGCGCGTGCCCGTCCCCGGCGAGGTGATGATCTTCAATCGCTCCCACTACGAGGACGTGCTGGTGGTGCGCGTCCACGAGCTGGTTCCCGAAGGCGTCTGGGCCGGGCGGTACGAGGAGATCAACGCATGGGAGCGGAAGGTGAGCGAATCCGGCACGACGATCGTGAAGTGTTTCCTGCACATCTCCTACGACGAGCAACGAGCGCGCCTGTTGGCACGCCTGGATGATCCCGACAAGCACTGGAAGTTCAACGAAGGTGACATCGACGAACGCGCCCGGTGGGATGACTACCAGGCTGCGTACGAGGATGCCATCGCCAAGTGCTCGACCGATACGGCGCCGTGGTTCGTCGTGCCCGCGGACCGCAAGTGGTATCGCAACTGGGCCGTGGCCAACCTGATCACCGAGACCCTGGACCAGCTCGATCCGCGTTACCCACGGCCCGATCTGGATGTGCCGCGACTGCAGGCACGCCTGAGGCCGCCGCACTGAACCCGGGCCCCCGGCAACCCACGGTTCGCGGACGTTGGCCCTACCATCGGATGATGGAGCTGCCCGATCGAGGCCATCGCGTGGTGCTGGGCGCCCTGATGCTGCTCGCGGTGTCGGCAGCTGCGTGCGCCGTCGATGCCCCGACGCAGTCCTCGTCCCCTCGGTCGTCCAACCCCGCCCCGTCTCCTCCCCCATCGGTGACGGAGTCGCCGGACCGTGAAGACGGCGATCAGGAGCCACCCATCCCCGAGATCCTGCGGTTCACCGCGCCACGCCTCGGCGGCGGCACGATCGATGGCGAGAGCTTCGCCGGCTCGAACGTGGCGTTGTGGTTCTGGGCCCCGTGGTGAACGCGGTGTCAGGGGGCAGCCCCTGATGTCGCGCGGGTCGCGCGCGACTACGAAGGGCAGGTGGAGATCGTCGGTGTGCCGGGCAACGACTCGGCCGAGGCGATGCAAGGATTCGTCGATACCTACGATCTGGGCTTCCCTCAGGCGGTGACCGAAGACGGTTCCCTCTGGGCGCATTTCGGGGTCGCCTATCAGCCCGCGTGGGTGTTCGTGGACGACACGGGTCAGACGACCGTCGTTCCCGACGAGCTGTCGGCGCCAGACCTCGAGCGGATGCTCGACGACCTGATCGAGACCTAGCCCGCGGCCGGCCGCTGTCGCCATGCCGCGAGCAGTTCGGCTTCCCGCTCGGGCGGGAGACCGCACCCCCGGGCGACATCGTCGCCACGGGAGCCGTCCCAGCTGAGCGTGTCCCGGACCGTCTCATCGACCGACCGGTTCCGAAGGCCGGCGGCGACGGCCGCGCTGGAGTCGTACCAGTGCACCCCCGCGTCATCGACCTCATCCCACATCGGGAAGGTCTGGTAGCGATCGTCCCCGAGCTGTTCGACCAGCCAGGTGGGATCGACCCAGGTGACGGCCGTGTCGGCGCCGGACTCGCGCGCCGCAACGGTCAGCACCCCGCCACGGGTCACGGAGCCGGACGGGTGCACTGCGTTGTAGGTGCCTGCCGTCCGCGTCTCGGCCAGATGCAGCAAGAATGCCCCCAGGTCGCGCGCGTCGACGAATTGCATCGCCGCATCGTCCGGACCCGGCGCGAGCATCTCTCCACCCGCAGCGGCACGGCGGGTCCAGGAGGTGAGCCGGTCGGTGGGGTCGTGGGGGCCCACGATGTATCCGGGTCGGATCACCGCCGCCGCATCGCTGAACGCATGCTTCACGACGAGCTCGCAGGCGACCTTCAACGGCCCGTACGTCTCGTCCGTCACGTCCTCGGTGTCGGGGAACGGCGGCTCGTGCGTGGCCGAGTCCTCGGTTGCCCCTGCCGCAAGACCGTCGACGTGGGCCGAGATGGACGACACGAAGCCGTACCACCCGCTTTCGGCGAGGGTCGTGGTGGAGGCCCGCACCGCGCGAGGCACGTAGCCGCACATATCCACGACCGCGTCGAACGTGCGACCCGCGAGCGCATCCACGCCGTGATCCCGATCGCCCAGCACGTGCTCTGCCTGCGGAACCACGTCGTTGGCGGTGCGATGGAAGACCGTGACCCGGTGCCCTGCCTCGAGCGCCTGCTCGGACAGCGCCCGCCCCGAGAAGCTCGTTCCGCCGATCACCAGGAGGTCCATGTCGTGACCATACCGGGGTTGACAGACGGCGCCAATGACGTCATAGTGACGTCAGTCAAGACGCCGATAGACAGACGAGAGACGGAAAGGCGACCCCATAGCCCGTCTCGCCAGAGCCCGCGTCGGAAGGAGCAGCAGATGTCGAATCCCATGCATCACGAGCTGGCGAAGGATCGGATCGACTCGATCCTGCGCCGGGCCGAGATGGACCGCATCGCTCGCCAGGGGCGTCGTCGTGGACCTCGGCGTCCGCAGGTCACCGAGCCCGACCAGGAGCATTGACATGGTCGAGACCGCCCCATTCCTCGAGGCGATCCGGGGTGACCTGGCGGCCGTGGCGGCCGGTGACGAGGCCGCAACCGCCGTCGTGGACCGCTTCGGCCGCGCGCTGGAATCCTCCCTGCAGCTTCGGCTCTTCGACGTGATGGGCCAAGCCGCGCTGGAGCTCTCCGAACAGATGTCGGGCGGCCACGTCGAGGTTCGGCTGGCGGGTCGCGACGTGCAGCTCGTCCACGTTGCCGAGGTGACCCAGGAGGAACCGCCGCCACAGGACGACGATGGCGGCACCGCCCGACTCACCCTCCGCATGCCCGAGACCCTGAAGACGCGGGTGGAGCAGGCGGCCGGCCGCGAAGGCATCTCGACCAACGCCTGGCTCGTCCGAGCGATCGGCTCCGGACTGGATCGTTCGACCAAGCGCAAGGTCGGAAGCCGCGTGACCGGATTCGCGCAGAGCTGACCCACATCGAAACGGAAGGAACCGCCATGGAACCCATGACCTTCGACATCCCCGGCGCTGTCACTACGGAGATCCAGATCCCTGCCGGCGACATCGGCGTGGAGGCCAACGAGGACGGCAGAGCCACCGTGCACATCACCGGCGAACGCAACCCGGACGACATCATCGTGGAATGCTCGCCTCGCGGTGGCGGTCATGTGCTGCGCATCAGCACCCGGAACCGAAAGGCCTTCAGCCTGCGCGGTGGCGAGCGGGACCTGCTGGTCCATCTGACGGTGCCGGCCGGCAGCGATCTGGACGTCGAAACGGCTTCGGCCGATCTCGAGATCTCCGGCGAGATCGGCACCCTCTCGGTGCGCACCGCCTCCGGCGATCTGTCCTTCGACGACGCGAACGGCGATGTCGCCGTCAAGGCCGCGAGCGGTGACGTGCGCGGCGGTGCGGTGGGCGGCTCCCTGGTCGTGCACAGTGCCTCCGGCGATCTCCGATCCGGGTCGGTGGGTGGCTCCCTCGTCTGTCGCACGGCATCCGGCGACCTGGAGGTCGAGCGCGTCGACGGCGACGCTACGGTGACGACGGCCTCGGGCGACATCCGCCTCGGCACGGCGTCCCGCGGCACCTTGACCTTGAAGACCGTCTCCGGCGACATCGACGTGGGCGTCGCCTCCGGGACGGCGGTCTGGCTGGATCTCACGTCGGCCACCGGCGATGCCGTGTCCGACCTGGACGTCGCGACCGAGCCTGCGGGCGGAGCCACCATGGAGGTGCGCGCCGCCGCCGTGAGCGGTGATGTTCGCGTGCACCCTGCGTGAGGCCTCGCCAGGTCCAGCACGCCGGGTTCAGCGAGAGGTCGATCCTCGCGCGACGACGGTGGTCGGCACCGTGTAGTGGCTGTCTGTGCTCGAGGTCCCGGACAGCAGGTCGGCGAGCGCCCTCGCAGCGGTGGCACCCAGCACCCGAGGGTGCAGCTCCAACGTCGTGAGCGTGGGCGACGTGGTCTCGGCCTGGCCACGATCGCTGATCGAGCTCACCAGCAGGTCGCCGGGCACGCTGATGCCCCGGGCGCGGCACAGCGTCAACAACGACGCCGCCACGCCCTCCTCCAGACAGTAGAAGGCGTCCGGGAGGCCTGGTCGGTCCAGCCGGTCCGCCACCGCCCTGGCGACCGAGCCGGTCATCTCGTCGCCGTCGAGGAGCGGGAACGTGTCGACCGATGGTTGCGATCCGCGCTCGCGGCTCCAGGTGCGATAGGCGTCGACGCTGTCCACCTCGTAGGACTGACCCGCTCCGAGGCTGACCACACCGACGGTCTCAGCGCCGCGTTCGACGAGGTGATCGAGCATCGCGCGCGTGCCCTGTCCGTAGTCGTTGTCCACGACGATCGCAGGCTCCAGCACGGGCCTGGATGCCGATCCGGATGCGACGGGCCTCCCGATCGTGGCCACGGGGATCTCGGCCAGCGCCATCTCGTCCAGGGCGGGATCGCCCGGGGCGGGGTCGACGACGATCACGGCGTCGATCGGCAAACGCTTCCAGATCTCGTCACCACCGGACGGCACGATGACCAGTGCCAGATCACGAGCACCGACCGCGGCGGCGATGCCGTTCATCACCGAGGCGTCGTGGCCCAGATCTGCGACCGGTGAGGCCATGCCGTGCGGTGCCGAGACCGTGAGGGCCACCAGACCCGAACGTCCCGAGGCGAGGTGACGACCTCGAGGATCGGGGCGGTAGCCGAGCTCGGTCGCCACCTGCTTGACCCGGACACGGGTGGCATGCGAGACGCCCGGCTTGTCGTTGAGGGCGTGCGACACGGTCGTGACAGAGACGCCGGCCGCCCGAGCGACATCTCGGATCCCGATGTGTCCGGCCTTCGGCATCGGCCCGAGGCTACAACCGCTACGCCGTGGCCGACTCCAACTCGGCCGTGTACTCGCCGGTCCGGGCCAGCCCGTTCATGCTGGCGCGATGCGCGAGCGCTTCCTGGCCCGCACCCACGTTCTCCTGGCTTCCGCCCCAGGCGTGCAGCGAGGATGATTGCAGCGCGCGCCCGTAGGAGAACGACAGCTCCCAGGGGGTCCCGCCGATACGATTCATCTCGTTGAGGCGGTTGGTGGCCTGCTCGTCGCTCATGCCGCCGGACAGGAACACGACGCCGGCCACCTCGGAGGGAACATGAGCGGTCAGCGTCTCGATCGTGGCGCGTGCGATCGCTGCGTCGTCGTCCTGCACGCCGCATCCCGTCCCGGGCACGATCATGTTGACCTTCAGCAACGAGCCGGCCAGGTCCACCCGTTGCGCTTCCATCGCCCCGAAGAGTGCGTCCAGGGTGCGGCCGGTTGCCTCGGCGCATGCCGCGAGGTCGTGATCGCCCTCCATCAAGATCTCGGGCTCGACGATGGGAACGATCGCCGCCTCTTGGCAGAGTGCGGCGTACCGAGCCATGCCGTGCGCGTTGACGTCGATCGCGGCAGCGGTCGGTAGGCCCTCATCGATGAAGATCGTCGAACGCCACTTGGCGAACCGCGCGCCCAGCTCGCGGTAGGCCGACAGTCGTTCGCGCAGTCCGTCCAGCCCTTCGGTGACGGTCTCGCCCGGGAACAGCGCGAGCGGCTTGGCGCCGGTGTCGACCTTGATGCCGGGGATGACTCCGACCCCGTCCAGCACGTCGACGAACCGCGTGCCGTCGTCCGTGCATTGCCGGATCGTCTCGTCGAACAGGATGACGCCGCTGATGTGGTCGCCCAGTCCGCGGGTGGTGAACAGCATCTGACGGTAGCGACGCCTGAGCTCCTCGGTGGAAGCCACCCCGATCGAATCGAGGCGCTTCGCGATCGTGCCGGTGGATTCATCGGCGGCCAGGATCCCTTTGCCCGGTGCCACCAGCTCGGCAGCGGTCTGGTGCAGGTCGCTCATCTCATCGCTCCTCGTCGTCATCGCTCGATCGGTCGATCCCGCCAAGCCTAGCCCCGAAGGCAGGGCTGCTGTCACCCTCCTGGACGGCGACCCACACCCGATGGCCCTCACCCGTCGAGCCGATACCGGTGCCGGCGACCCACCGATACGGTCCCGCTAAGGACGCCTGTCCCCCGGACCGATAGGGCATCCATGCGGAATCCCCGTCTTCGCACGTCGTTGATCGCGACCATCGTCGCCGCCGTGATCGCGGTCGGCACGCCGGTCGTCTCCGAGACGTGGAAGGGTGCCGTCGCCGATGCTCGCGAGACTCACTCTCGCGTCGGCCGGGTCGGATGGCCGTCCGCCTTCGCCGATCGCGGACGCTCGGCACCCGTTGGCGCCGCGCGTGAGGCCGTGGACGCCGCCCGGCGGGCGGAGCGCCGACACGACCGACACCGCCGTCGACGAGCGGCCGCAACCCACCTGCTCGTGCGGATCCCACGGCCCATGACGGTGCGGGCTCGCCCTGACCGCGACGCTGCAGCCCTGGGCACGATGTGGTCGGTCTCGAAGTACTACGGCGTGCCGATCTCCGCCTGGGTCGAAGAGACATCGAAGGACGCTCGGTGGGGACGGGTCGAGATCCCGTACGTCTGGCCCCGCCGCGAAGGATGGATCCCGATCGGTCGGTTGCACCGAGCTCGAACGCACGTGGAGGTGCACGTCGATCTGTCCGATCACCGTCTCAGCGTCTGGAAGTTCGGCCGCAGGCAGTTCGGGCTGCATGCCGCGACCGGCGCGCCCGTATCGCCGACCCCACCGGGCGGATACTTCGTCACCGATCGCGTCCCGTTCCCCGGGGGCGGATCGCTCGGGACCTTCGCGTTCGGGATCTCGGGCATCCAGCCGAAGCTGCCGCCGGGATGGAGCGGCGGCAACCAGCTCGCGATCCACGGCACCAACGACGCTTCCTCGATCGGCACCTCGGCCAGCGCCGGATGCCTGCGGGTCAGCGAACGGGGTCTCGACCGGCTGCTTCCCCTGCTGCGGCTGGGCACTCCCATCATCATCGAACGCTGATCGTCTCGTGCGCGCTTACCACGAGCGCCCGTCCCGCCACCACGCTGCGGCTACCAGCTCGAGCACCAGGACCTCGGTCAGCAGCGCCACCGCGGGGATCTGGTCGTGGCGGTAGCGCACGGTGATATCGGCGCCGTCGATCCCGCCTCCAACGCCGACGACGCGCCCGCCACGACGCCGCATCCACTCCATGATCGCGGGCTCGAACACCGACCCGGCGAACACGAGCGCTCGATACTCGAGCGGCTTCGCGAGGTAGACGTCGACGTGGAGCCAGTCCCCCGCTTCACAGGCGTCTGCCACCCGGCGGGGGCCTTCGCGCAGCATCAGCGCGCCTTGCTCAGCCGACGACAGCCGTTCCGCCGGCGCGATGGCGAACGTCGCGGCGCCCTCGGATAGCAGCTCACTGACCGGCTCGAGCCACGTCGGGCGGCGCTCGAGCAGGTCCTCCGTCGCTTCGGCCGCTGCGCGGAGGGTGTCCGCGATCTGCGGGTCATCCAGTGCCGACAGCACCGCCACCGTGTGCTGATACGTGCGGCACGCCACCCCGCCTGCCTCGTGTCCGGCCAGCATCGGCACGGTGACGTCCGCGACCTCGCCCAGCGGTGAATCCGGTCGGTTCGTGATCGCGACGGTCACACTTCGATCGCGGTGACGGGCCAACGCCTCGACGGTCTCGGGTGTGCCACCGGATGCGCTGACGCCGATCGCGAGGGTTCCGGGAGCCGGGGGCCGTCCCTGGGCAGAAGCGTACTCGGCCCAGGCGGCGAGACCTACTCGCTGCCACGCCGCGGCACACACCGATCCGGCGTAGCGGGAGGAGCCCATGCCGAGCACCACCCGCGGAGCCGTGCGATCGAGATCGGACGGCCACAGGGTGTCCACGACATCAGCGAGGGCGCGAAGCGCGGCCGGCTTGGCCTCCAGATCCTGGAGGAATCGGTCGGGGTCGGGTGAGGGCACCGTGCTCACCTGCCCCGTCACGGGAAGATCGCCTGCAGCGCGAGATCCGGGATCGGCAACCACGTGGGCAGGAAGCGCGCCGCGTAGGCGTACTCATGGCACACCTGTGCCACCTCGAGCGGGAACAGGAGCCGGGGCTCGAACAACGAGGTGTGCCCGCCACGATCCAGACCTCGGAGATAGCCCTCGACCACGAGCGAACGCGACCGTTCCACCCAGCGCTCGATGCCGCCCCGCTCGCCGGCGTGGCGACGTTGCGCGATCCGCCCCAGGTGGTCCACCGAGCGCACCAGCGCGGCAATATCCCGTGTGGGCATGTCGCGCGCCACTCGGAGCTCGGGCGGAGCCAGGGGGTTCCCGTCCAGATCGGTGACGGCGTCGCCGCCGTCCCAGCGAAGGATCTGCCCCACGTGCAGGTCGCCATGGATACGCATGGCCGGCGTGGCCGCGACCTCGTCGAACAGATCGAAGGCGGCCCGGATCCGACCCTCCCGTGCCCGCAGGCGTTCGCCTTCCTCGCCGGTGGTGAGACGGAGCGCTTCATCCACCGCCACCTCGGCGCGCACCTTCCACCCCGCCACCTCGTCTCGATCGACGAAGGTGACGGGTGAGGTCAGCACGCTCGAGCGGGTGGCGAGCGCCGCATGCAGGGAACCAGCCAGGGTGCCGACGGCGTCCGCGGGCTCGAAGGCCTCGGCATCGCTCGTCTCGCCGGTGAGCCAGCCGAGCAACAGGTCGAGGTACCACTCCCAACCGTCGCGAGCCCCCGGCAGGAACGCGGCCGCCGTCGCCACCAACACGGTCGTGCCGTCGTCGCCCTGCCACGTGACGGCCCCGTACGGCGTGGGCATCGCCACGAACCCCACTGCGGCCAGATGCGCCGGCAGGTCGAACGCGGGCTGGTCACCGGGCGAGATCGTGGGGAAGACCTTGACCACGGCCCGTTCTCCCACCACGACGGAGCGGTTCGATTGATCGACCTCGATCGGACGTTCGCCGGTCGCCTCCGGCACGTCACCGAGCCGGTGGAACGAGAACCTGCCGCACGGCTCGCCGGAGCGCAGCATCAACAGGAGGCCCTCGAACACGCCGGTCGATCCACCCGCGGTGGTCTCGATGGCGACCTGGTGTCCATCCCTGCGCAACGCGACCTCGGCGCCTCCGGGCACGGACAGCACGTCCAGGACATCCCGATCGGAAACGGTCACGGTTCCAGGATCCGCACCATGAGTACGGGGGTGTCGGCCGCGCCCCAGTAGCCCGCGAAGTCACGCCCCTCCACGAACCCGGCCGACCGGTAGAACGCGCGGGTGGCGTCGTAGCCGTTCTCGATCTCGTCGGGACCGTCACTCGCCGACACCGTGAGTGCCAGGAGCAGGCGGCGCCCTTCGGCCGTCATGGCCTTCGCGAGCTCGTCGACCAGCATCGTACCGAGCCCATCTCCCCGATGCTCAGCGTGGACGGCCAGCCAGGTGATCTCCGAGGAGGCCTGGTACCGCCGCGCGAAGGTGCAGAACCCCACCACCCGACCATCGAGCTCGCAGACCCAGCCCGGCTGGCTTCGAACCGCCTCGGCGCACTCGGCCCTCCCTCTCTCCTGACCGAAGTGGTAGGGCAGGCTGAGGACGATCGAATCGCATGATCCGGCGTCGGCGGGCTCCAACGATCGCACGACCGCCGCGCTCATCGTGTGGCCGGTTCTCCGGTCATGGCGACGTGCTCGATCAGGTCGGCGCCGCGGATCCGCCCGGGGTCGGCTTGGATCGCCGCTGCGTTGCGCCCCATGCGCTGCCGCAGGTCCTCGTCCGCCAAGAGCCGATCGACGGCGCCGACGAGCTCGTCCTGGGACCAGCCGTAGGTGGCCAGCCGCTCACCGAATCCCGTCTCGCGCAGGCGTTGCGCGTTGTCGTACTGATCCCAGAACAGCGGCAACCCGATCATCGGCACTCCGAAGTGGAACCCTTCGCACACCGTGTTGTTGCCACCGTGCGTGATCAGCAGGTCACATTGGGGCAGGATCGAGGGCTGCGGCAGGAACTGATCGCCGTACATGTTCGGACCCAGCTGCATCTGATCGTGCAGCGGGCCCATCGACACGATGGTGCGGTGATCGGTGGCAGCCATCGCATCGATCAACCGCTGCATCAGTGCGACGTCCATGCACCCGAGCGAGCCGAGCGAGAGGTAGACGACCTTGCCGTCACCCGGCACCTGCTCCCGGACGTCGAACGGCTCCTCATTGGTCCGCACGGTGGAGTTCAGCCGATGCCAGCTGGCATCCAGCGGGTGAGCACGCGGATAGTCGGCCGCCTCGGCGAACAGGTACAGGTTGCACCACGGGGAGTTCGTGTTGAACTCGTCGGTTGGGCAGGGAGCCACACCCACCGAGGCGCGGAAGTCATTGTGCTCGGCCAGCAGGTCGGCATGCTGACGGTGGTACTCGTCCTTGAACTCCTGCCACTGGCTGCGATCGTCGATCGGCAGTCCACTGAGCACCGGCGGAAGGTCGGGGTCGCGCATCTCCAACGGGTTCGCCGACACGAATCGCACCCAGGGCGCGCCCGCCAGTTCCACGGATGGATAGCCCGTGACGTTGTCCGTGCACACCACGTCGGGCCGGATGTCGTCCCAGATCGCCATGATCCGCTCGTGTGAGTACCGTTCGCCGGCGACCAGCGCCTCCCAGATGGGTTTGGTAACGGTCGCGATCTGCTCGATCGTGGGCTTGGCGAACTCCGGCGCCGTCACCCGGATGAACTCCGCCCACGGGTCGGCGGTTGGATCGGCGTCCTCCTCGGGCGCGGCCATGCGCATCATGCGCTCCTCGAACCCGCGCTTGACCAACTCGCCCTCGAACGACTCGTCGACCACGAACACGATGCGATGGCCCCGCTCGGCCAGCACGTTGGCGATCGCGACACAGTTATTGGTGGGCCCCCAGGCGCCCGGCTCGGGGAAGAAGGCGATCGTCTTGCGATCTGGGTCGGTCATGCGGTTCGCTCCTCTCGTTCGTCCAGCGCACGCAGCGCCATGGTCAGGAACTCCACGATCGTGACGGCGTCGACGCCGTCGGGGTCCAGGTCAGGGTTGTACGTGCCGGCGCTCCAGCCCGCACACGCCGGGTCAGACAGGGCGGTTGCCACGATCGTCGCCAGGTCGGACCAGGCGAGTCCGCCGTCACGCGGGAAGATCACCGATCCGATCTGGTCGTTGGACAGCACGTCCCAGTCGAGGTGGAGCCAGAACCCGCCGGGCGCGGATCGCAGGTGGGCCAGGGCTTCGGATACCGCCGCTTCGGGGTCGGCGCGCACGGCGACGTCGTCGGCGACCATGCAGCGGCCCCGCAGGCTCGCGACGCCGTGACGGTCGAGATCGGGCTGATCGCGCGACCCGAGCATCGCGAGATGCTCGGGTCTCACCAGTGGTTGCCGGTCGGCGAAGTCCTCGTCCCACGAGGCACGGACCATGCCGAGAGCGAACGCGATCTCGGAATCCGCGGGATCGCCCGACGGCGACTGCTCCGGCAGGTACGCGTCTTCGTGCCCGTCGACGTGCAGCAATCCGCCGCGCCCCATCGCGGCGAGCGCGCCCAGCAGGATGGGGCAGTCGCCGCCGATGACGAGGGGGAACCGTCCGTCCTCGAACGCCCCGCCGACCTCGGTCGAGACCGACCGGACCACCGCCGACAGTCCCTGGGGATGCACCACGTGACTGTCCGG
The DNA here is from genome assembly GCA_963821935.1 of uncultured Actinomycetes bacterium. GTDB lineage: Bacteria > Actinomycetota > UBA4738 > UBA4738 > HRBIN12 > JAOUEA01. The sequence goes on from CAWGFM010000004.1 coordinate 713,957, forward strand.
ATCGCGGGTCGGATCGGGCCGTGGCAGTCTCGCGTCGCCGCGATCGTGCACCTGATGACCGGCCCCGGCGAGCGCAGACACGACGCCCGCCGCCCGCAGGGCACCGACTCCGCGCGCCACCCCGATGGGCCTTCCACCCGACTGCGACGGAACCCCGATCAGGGCGATGCTCGCCATGCGCCGGGACTATGCCACCGGCAGGTCGAGCGAGGTCATGGACCCCTCGAGCGCACAGATCTGGGCGGCGGCTCGGCGACCGCTCTCGATCGCTCCCTCGACGTAGCCGCACACCGTGGACACATGTTCGCCTGCCAACCGCACCCGGCCCTGGGGTTGGCGGAGCGCGCGCCAGAACGCGGTCACCTGTCCGGGGTTCCATACGGAGAACGATCCGCCGATGTACGGCTCCTCCGACCACGCCTGGGAGAGGCCATCGCCGAGGCCCGCCGCCAGCGAGGGCACCATGTCGGCGACCTCGCGCCGAACCCGGGCCACACGATCGGGGCCGCTCGGCGACTCGCGAACCAGCGCTCGTGCACCGACCCCGCCCACATACGAATCGATCACGGCCGACCCGCCCGGTTGGTCTTCGGTGGCGTCGTAGATCCGTTGGACGAATCGCGGCGTCACCGCCCACACGAATGGCGGACGGGACGCTGTTCGCAGGAAGGTCTTGACCACCGATCCCAGACCGAGCTCAACGACCCCGCGCCCGAAAGCGCCTTCGAACGCTGGGTGCACCTCGACGTCGCGCAACGGCACCAGTGGACACGCCAGCACCGCCTGCGCAGCCTCCACCGAGCCCTGCGTCGTGATCGCCAGCACGCGGCGATCGTCCTGCTCGAGCCGAACCAGCGGCTCCTGGTATCGCACGATGCTTCCGAGATCGGCGGCCACCGCGTTGGCCAGACGGGACAAGCCTCCGTCCACCCGCTGGGAGCGCACCTCAGCGACCCGATCCTCGTCGGCGAGCATCACCGCGCGCTGTTGCGCGATGAAGAGGACGGACGCCTCCTGGGGCGCGCACGTGTATTCGAACGCCATCTCCCGGTCCAGCAAGAACCTGGCCTGCTCACCCAGGTCCGCCTGATCGAACAGGTCGGCGATCGACCGGGCATCGACGGCGTACGCGTCGGGATGAGCGGCGGGATCGGCGGGGTCGGCGATCTGGGCGGCCACCGCGTCGAGCAGATCGTCGAACCGCGCCAGCTCGGACGCGACCTGGTCGTCCGCAGCCCAGGCATCGACCGCCGGCCGCATGCCCAGATCGTCCTCCACCCAGCCGGATTCCCGAGCCCACCAGGGAGCGCCGTCACCCACGGCTCGCAGGTCGTATCGCCGCAGCAACGAGTGCACGTGGTCGTGCGATGTATCGATCCACTCCCCGCCTGCCTCCACCCACCGGCCATCCGGGAAGGTCACCGTGCGGACGCGCCCGCCGGGGCGGGATGACGCTTCGATCAGGGCCACGTCGGCCCCGGCGTCACGGAGGTCGAGCGCGCAGGCAAGGCCCGCCATGCCGGCTCCCACGATCACCACGTCCACCATGCCCAGCGAATCGTATCGGAGTGCTCCGGCCGAAGCGTCCTGCCCATGTCCGGCCGACCTCGAGCGTGGCGTCGTACGATTGGTCACCGCCCTCCCGTCCCCCTTCTCGCAAGGAGCAGCCCGTGCAGACCACGCACCTCCGCCCCGCCCGCGTTCGCGCCACGATCGTCGCGATCGCCATGGCGGCCACCGTGTTCAGTGGCCTGGTTCCTGTCCGGGCTTCGGGTGGTTCGAGCGCAGGAGGCACGGAGCGAGCGAGCGTCCACGCGATGCGGGCCACCACCTACCAGCTGATCACCAGGGCGGTGGCGCGCGGCGAGATCACGGAGCCCCAGGGAGCGCTGTATCTGTCGTACGCGTTCACCAGCCCGGACCAGGTTCCCTCGCGGTTCCGCAGCGCAACCCCGTGGGACGGCACACTCGCCCTGCTCGAGCTGCAAGACACCCTGGCGGACCTGGACGGGGGCGCGATCGCCAGCGAGGCGCGACGTGCCCTCCGAGGGCCGTCCTTCGACTGTCCCAGCCTGTTCGGTCAGCCACTGCCGGACCAGCCGCAGCAGCGAGCGACCAAGCATTTCTACATCCAATACCGCAACTCCTCCCTGCGCGGGCTCACCATCAAGCAGTACGCCGCGGCGTTGGAGCGGACCTGGGCGGTGGAGATCACCCGATTCGGCTGGGCCCGCCCGCCGAGGGACCCGGGCCGGTCCCCCGCGAAGGGCCGATACCCCGTCCGGATCGAGAACCTGGGCAACGGCCTCTACGGGTACGTCGCCAACATCGCTCGCGCCGGCAACAACCCGGCCACGCCGTGGAACGACAAGGACGCGCTCGCGTCGTGCATGGTGTTGAACCGCAACTTCGTGCCGTTCCCGGGCACGCCACTCGCCGCGATGCAGGCCACGGTGGCACACGAATTCAACCATTCGATCCAGTACGGCTACGGGGCGCTGTCGGGATACGGTAGGGCCGCGACCGTGCTGGTCGAGGGTGGAGCCACTTGGATGGAGGACGAGGTCTTCGACGGCGCCGATGACAACTGGAATTACCTGTGGCCCAGCTTCACCAAGCCGATGGGCGTGTACAAGGGGTTCCCCTACCCCTATTGGATCGTGCTGCGAGCCATGGCCGAGCCGTTGGGGACGGGCGTCGCCGGCGGTGGTGAGGACATCTACCAGACCCTGTGGGAGCAGATCTCGAAAGAGCGGTCGACCAACCTGACGGCGCTCAACCGCGCGTTCCAGGCCAAGGGCTCCTCACTCGCCACGGCCTACCACCGAGCGTCGATCGCGCTCCGGTTCTTGGAGAACTGTGCCACCACAGCGCCGCCCTACTGCCTGCAGGAAGGTCCCAACTATCCGCTCGCCGGCGCGCCCGATGACATGTACAGCCTTCCCGGCGATCCCGGGAACAACCGCAAGCTCGCCAACGACTACGCACTGCACTGGGTGGGTCTGCCGACCACGAGCGACGTCGATCTGGTCGTCGACCCGGTGGGCGGTGGCGCGAGGCTGCGTGTCAGCATCGCGTGTCTCACGGGCGACACCGTCACCGTGCTCGCCGTCGGGACCGCGACCGGTCCCCCGCTCTCAGCCATGAACTACGACGCGAGCCTCTGCGACGCGGCGTCGGCCGTGATCTCCAACGTGAAGCAGACCTCACCGACGCCGAAGAGGATCACGAGGACCAGGTACGACATCAGCGTGTGAGTTCAAACCCCTGCGGCATGCAGGGCGTGCGGAACCTCAGGCCTGGCCGAGGGGGTCGTCAGAGAGGTCCCCTTTCACCGGGCCGAGTGGTTCGCCCAGCTTGGTGGCGACCCGGTCCAACCGTTCCAGGTGCGCGTAGATCGCCTCGCGCTTGGCCTTGGCCTCGTCGGTGAGGCCCTCGATGTAGGCCAGCCTCCAGTGGTTCTCCAACACGGGCCGCAACACCTGGTCGAGGTGGATCCGAAGGTTGTAGATGCCCGCTTGCGCCATCGCCTTCGCCTTCTCCTTGAACCCGGGGATGCCCGCTCCCGGCATGGCGAAGTCCGTGATCTGGCGATGCATGGCCTCGACCATGGCCGATGGGTTCAGCTCGATCGCCTGGATGGCCATGTCACGGTAGAACACGTAGTGCATGTTCTCGTCGGTGGCCACGCGTGAACAGAGCTTCACCGCGGTCTCGTCATCGGTGATGGCCCCTGTGTTGCGATGCGAGATCCGGGTCGCCAGCTCCTGCAACGTCGTGAACACGACCCCGTCCAGCGGACCCTGCTGTGCGAACTCCGGATACCAACCGCGTGCGGCCTGGTCCATGCGCCCTTGCTCGAGCACGACGGGATCGCAGCCCCGGGTCACCGTGAGGTAGTCACGGATCACGATAGCGTGCCGCCCCTCCTCAGCGGTCCAGCGCCGGACCCATTCACCCCAGGCTTCCTCGTCGCCGAACGTACGCCACAGTGCCAGGTGGTAGTAGGGGAGGTTGTCTTCGGTCAGCAGGTTGATCTCCAGCGCGGTCTGGGCGATGTCGGGCAACCGGGAGTCGCTGGGTTGCCACGGCTCTTCCACGAAGTTCCGGCCCTGTTCGTACGGCACGTAGTCGTGCGGGAACCACTCGCTGGTCGCTCCGAGATGCCGATCGAGCGATGTCTCGACCACGGGCATGAGCTCGTGGAGCACGGCTTCGTTGGATCCGGGATCGGTGTTCGTCATGCGCAGTTCCTCTCGACGGCGCCTCGCTGCGCCGTTCCGGTCGTCACAGGGTTCGGTCGCGGAACCTCTGCATCTCGCTGGTGTGTCGGTGCTGGAGGCTCACGGAGTCGTCCGCACCTCTGACCAGCCTACCGCGCGAGGCATCCAGAGCGTCGCGTGCCGCGAACCAGTCCCAACGTAGCAGCGGTTCCCGTCTCGAGAGGATCGGATCGTGAAGATCGCCGTGGTCGGAAGTGGCGTGTCGGGCCTGGGGGCCGCGTGGGCTCTGGCGCGCGTCCACGACGTCACGGTGTTCGAGGCCGATGCCACGCTCGGCGGCCACGCCGCCACCACCGACGTAGCCGACGGCGAACTTTCCGTGCCCGTCGACACGGGATTCATCGTCTACAACCAGCGCAACTACCCTCACCTGGTGCAACTGTTCCGTGCCCTCGATGTGCCGACGGAGGGCAGCGACATGTCGTTCTCGGTCTCGGTGGGCGGAGGGGCCTTCGAGTATCGCGCCCGCCTGGCCGGGTTCGCCGCGCAGCCGGCCAACCTGCTCCGCCCGCGCTACCTGCGCATGCTCGGCGAGATCGTGCGGTTCACGCGCGAGGCCACAGCGCTCGGGGCTTCCGGCTCGACGCTCTCCACGGCAGAGTTCCTGGCGCGAGGGGGCTATTCCGCGACCTTCCGCGACGACTTCCTGCTGCCCATGGTGGCGTGCATCTGGTCGTCGGATCTGCGGGCGATGCTCTCCTACCCCGCGGCGACCATGGCGAGCTTCCTCGACAACCACGGCCTGCTGGACCTGGGCGACCGTCCCCAGTGGCGAACCGTCAGCGGCGGGAGCCGCGAATACGTTCGGCGTGTGGCATCGTCGCTCACCGACGTGCGGACCGGGACCGCCGTCACGTCGATCGAGCGAGCGCACGACGAGGTCGCGCTGCGGACGGCCGACGGTGCCACGGTGCGATTCGACCATGTGGTCATGGCAACCCATGCCGACACCTCGCTCCAGATCTTGGGTGCCGACGCGTCCGGCATGGAGCGATCGGTGCTGGGTGCGTTCCGCTATCAGGAGAACCGAGCCGTGCTCCATCGCGACCCCGCGTTCATGCCCGTTCGGCGCCATGCTTGGTCCAGCTGGAACTACCTGGCGCGCGACCGTGGCCTCGGCGGAACCGACCGAGGTGTCTCGCTCACCTACTGGATGAACCTCCTGCAGAACCTGGACACCAAGACCCCGATCTTCGTCACGCTCAACCCCACCCATGAGCCACGCGACGTGCATGCATCGTTCATCTACCACCACCCGCAGTACGATCGAGATGTGGTGCAGGCGCAGGCGCTGATCCCATCTCTGCAAGGCGAGCGCCGAACCTGGTTCGCGGGCAGCTATCGCGGACACGGCTTCCACGAGGACGGCTTGCGATCCGGGCTGCAGGTGGCCGCCGCGCTGGGTGCTCCAGCTCCATGGTGGCGCGAGGATGGAGCCGAACCTCGCCTCGGTGGCCATGAGCCCGCTGCGATCGGCATGGCGAGCGCATGAACACGACGCAGATGCACCCCTCGCTGGCGCCCGGTCGCGCGTCGGGCCTGTATCGAGGCCGGGTGATGCACGAGCGGTTCTTCCCGGCAGGACACCGTCTGCGCTACGGCGTGTGGTACCTGCTCGCCGACCTCGATGAGCTCGGCTCGCTCGATGCTCGGGTCGGTGGCTTCACCTACAACCGGCCGGGACCGGTGAGCTTCTGGGACCGCGACCACGGAGCGCGCGATGGATCGCCGTTGCGCCCCTGGATCGAACGGCACCTCGAACAGGCCGGCGTCGACCTGGAGGGCGGGCCGATCCGGATCCTGTGCTTCCCCAGGGTCTTCGGCTACGGGTTCAATCCGATCTCGGTGTGGTTCTGCCACGGTCCCGACGGCGACCTTCGGGCGATCCTGTACGAGGTGTCCAACACCTTCGGCGAATGGCACGACTACCTGGTGCCTGTTGCGCCCGGTGACGTGGTGGCCAACGGTCACGGCGCCTCGGTGCGGACCAGCTTCGCCAAGGAGCTGTACGTCTCGCCGTTCATCGACATGGATGCCACGTACGACTTCTCGACGCGTGATCCTGACGATCGCGTCTCGGTCGTGGTGCGCGAGACCGCCCCCGGAGGCCGGGTCCTGGTTGCCACGCTGGGCGCGCGGCGCTCGGAGCTGACCAGCCGCGCACTGTTGGCCACACTCGTGCGGTACCCGTTCGTGACGCTGAAGGTCATCGGCGGCATCCATTGGGAAGCCTTGAAGCTCTGGCGCAAGGGTGCCCCCTTCCGCCGTCGAGGTCTGCCTCCCGCCGCCCCGCTCACGATCGTGCGCCCCGGAACCGACGCCGTACCCGCAGCAGGCGATCCGGTCGCACACGAGCCTCGTGCGCGGTCCGCGACCGATACAGTTCACGCATGAATGGCACCTTCGGTGGCGCCCTGGAGCGCAGGTTGCTGTCGATCGTGGGGAACACGATCCGCGTCGGAACGCTCTCGGTGCGCACACCCGACGGCAGGACCGAGCGATTCGTGGGGCGATCGGACGGACCGGCTGCCAACGTCGACCTGCACGATTGGCGCTTGCTGCGGCGCCTCACGACGACCGGTGCGATCGGGCTCGCCGACGGATACATCGCTCGTGAGTACGACTCCCCCGATCTGTCGGCATTCCTCGAGCTCGCGGCGTTGCACCTGGAGCCGGAACATCGCTACGAGGCGCCGGCATGGCTGCACGGACTCGGCCGGACCGCCTGGAAGATCTTCGGCGCCCCTTCCCGCACGCGCGGCCCTCTCGTCGACATCGTGCAGCATTACGACCTGGGCAACGACTTCTACGACCAGTGGCTCGACGAGACCATGACCTATTCCTCCGCGCTCTTCACCGATGGAAAGGAAACGGTCGCGGAGGCGCAGCGAGTGAAGTACCGACGTCTCGCCGCCGCGACCGGCATCGGCCCCCGTGACCACGTGCTGGAGATCGGCTCGGGGTGGGGCGCGTTCGCGGTGGAGCTCGCCGGCACGATCGGGTGTCGTGTCACCACGATCACCGTGTCCAAAGAGCAGTTCGACCACGTGGAGAAGCTCGTGGCCGACCTGGGGCTCGCGGACAAGGTGACCGCACGCTTGCAGGACTTCCGGCACACGAGGGGGCGCTTCGATCACGTCGTCTCGGTGGAGATGATGGAATCCATCCCGCAGTCGATGTGGGATCCCTACTTCCGTCAGCTGCAGCAGCTGACGCGGCCGGGTGGCACGATCGGTCTGCAGCTGATCACCGTGGCCGACCACCATTGGGATGAGTCCGACCACAACCCCGACTTCATCCGGAGATACATCTTCCCGGGCGGCCAGGTGCCATCCCTGCGGGTGCTGCGAGGGCTGGCATCGTCACACGGTCTGCGTTGGAACGGAGACGAGGCGTTCGGCCGGTCCTACGCCCGAACCCTCGGTGCGTGGCTCGGCTCGTTCGACGACGCGTGGCCACGGATCCGCGAGCTGGGGTTCGATGAGAAGTTCCGGCGCATGTGGCGCTACTACCTCTCCTACTGCAAGGCGGGCTTCGCGATGGGCCGGGTGGACGTGCACCAGCTCGTCCTGGCTCGCCCGTGACCCTGACCACCGACCGCTCTTCCTTCTAGGTCGAACGTCCCTTCTGTCCTTCGGTCGGTCAAGTTGGCAACCGGCCACGGCCGATACCTGCTGCGATGAGGGGGACAACCGCACCGGTCGAAGGTCTGGCGACCGCCGAGGTCTCTCGCCGTTCGTTCGTACGGACCGCCACCGCTGCATCGGTCTTGGCGGGCTCCGGCGTCGCGACCGGCCTCCTGGGATCGACGCAGGCCATGGCAGCGGGCTCGTTCGTGCCCAACGACCCGGACCTGCACCTGTTGCGCCGGGCAACCTGGGGCATCACGCCGTCCCTGCAGAAAGAGATCCGGCGCATGGGCCGCAACCGGTGGCTCGATCGGCAGCTCGACCCCAGATCGATCAGGGACGACTTCGTCGAAGAGTTCATCCAGGCTCGGTTCCCGGACCTGGATCTGAGCGTGACGCAGGCGTGGAACAAGTACGACGGGTCGTGGGATCTGATGTACGACGTGACCAAGGCCGCCATCCTGCGTGCGGCCTGGAGCAAGCGGCAGCTCTTCGAGGTCATGGTGGACTTCTGGTCCAACCACCTGAACATCGCGAACCCGCACGAGGCGTGCTGGTGGTCGCGGCACGACTACGACCGCACCGTGATCCGCAAGAACGCGTTCGGCAAGTTCTCGAAGATGCTGCGCGCCAGCGTGCTGCACCCTGCGATGATGACCTACCTCAACAACGCCTCCAGCACCAAGGACAACCCCAACGAGAACTACGGTCGGGAGATCTTGGAGCTGCACTCGGTCGGTGTCGACGGCGGCTACGACGAGGACGACATGCGCCAGTCCACGCTGGTGCTCACCGGTTTCGGTATCGACTGGGACGACGGCTCGTTCGAGTACCACCCGTGGGATCACCACACGGGTCCCGTCCGCGTGATGGGCTGGCACGCGGCCAACGGCGATGAGGACAAGGGCTACGACGTGGCCCTCAAGTACGTCGACTATCTGGCCCACCATCGCTCGACCGCCGAGCGCATCGCCTACAAATTGATCCAGCGGTTCGTGCAGGACGTGCCCCCCAAGGCGCTGGTCGACACCCTCGCCGACGTGTATCTCCGCAACGACACCGCCATCGTGCCGGTGCTCCGCACGCTCTTCGACTCGTCGGCCTTCAAGCACTCGGTGGGCCGGAAGGTCCGCCGGCCGTACCAGGACGTCACCGCCACGATCCGAACCCTCGGCATCGGCATCAAGAAGACGAACGAGGGTGAGGACGGCTTGCAGGCCCTGGTGTGGATGATCGAAGGGCTGGGCGACGTGCCGCTGGGATGGATCCCTCCCAACGGCTACCCCGACTACGCCGACGCGTGGCGCTCGGCCGGCATCACCCTGGGTCGATGGAACATGCACACGTCGATGGCCCAGGGATGGTGGCCCGCCAGCATGCTGGAGGTGCCGGAGAGCTGGGTGCGTCGACTGCTCGGTTCGAAGCTCCCGAAGACGTGGGGCGCCGTGGTCGACACCCTGGCCAAACGCCTGGTGTACCGCCCGCTCTCGACCGCACACCGCAGGGCGGTACTGGCCTTCATCGGCAAGGCCTCGGGGGACAACGTGTCCGAGGACGATCAATGGCTGCAGGATTGGCGGTTCCCGTACCTGATCGCGCTGATCCTCGACTCGCCCTACCACGGAACCCGGTGATCACATGACGACGCTCGATGCCACGCCCGCGACCAAGCCGTGCGGTTGCCCCGAGTTGCCCGAGATCTCACGGCGATCCTTCCTGAAGGCGGCCGGTACAGCCGGCGTCGTGGCGGGCCTCGCCACCGAGGGCATGTTCACTCGGCTGGCATTCGCCGACGGTCCCTACACCGGCGACGTGTTGGTGGTGCTGTCGTTCCGCGGGGGCATGGACGGCCTGCAGGCCTTCGTTCCGACGGGTGACCCGAACTACGTCGACCTGCGGCCCACCATCGCGATCCCGCAGAGTTCCCTGCTGCAGATGGACCCCATGTTCGGGATGCATCCGGCCATGGGTTCCCTATATCCGTTCTACCAGTCCGGGGACTTCGGCGTGGTGCAGGCGGTCGGCATGGCGGAGCCCAATCGCTCGCACTTCTCGGCCATGGAGGAGATGGAACGCGCGGCGCCCGGTTCGTCGCTGCGGACGGGGTGGCTGGACCGGGTGCTGGGCCTGCGCGATCCGGGTCAGCCGTTCCAGGCTACCCAGATGGGTTCCAACTCCGCAGCGGCCGCGTTCCTCGGCCCCGCACCCGAGCTGGCGATGTGGTCGATCGATTCATTCAACCTGGACGGCGCCTACGACGGCACCGAGGCGGCTCGGTGGGATACGGGACTCCGGGCCGTGCATCAAGGAGCACCGGGCGTCATCGCCGCGCCCGCCCTCACCGCCTTGGACGCGTTGACGACCGCGTCGTCGCTGGGCAGTGCCGGCGGATACGTGCCCGGCAACGGTGCGATCTATCCCGACAGCGGACTCGCCGACGCCCTGCGTGATGTCGCTCGCCTGATCCGAGGCGGGGTGGGCCTGCAGGTCGCGGCGATCGACTACGGCGACTGGGACATGCATGAGGGCCAGGGCCGATTCGACCAGGGAGCCGGGGGATGGATGTACGGCCATCTCACCGAGCTGTCCGACGCGCTGGCGGCGTTCGCCACCGACCTCGGCGCCCTCATGAACGGGGTGACCCTGGTCTCGCTCACCGAGTTCGGCCGCACCGCACGCGAGAACGGATCGAACGGGACCGACCACGGCTACGGGCAAGCAGTGATGCTGCTGGGCGGAGGGGTCAAGGGCGGCCAGGTGCACGGCGCGTGGCCCGGTCTCGGCCCGAGCCAGCTGTTCGACGGCGACCTCGCCTCCACGACCGACTATCGGAACCTGCTCGCCGAGGTCTTGGAGAAGCGCTGCGGCGCCAGTCCCGCGAACATCAACGACATCTTCCCGGGCATCACCACCGCTCGGTCGAACGTGGTCAACCAGCTTCCCTAGGCTGGGCCTCCCGAGCCCGGGTCGCGAGCGAACGCGCGACGGAGCTCCACCCTCGTCCCGTCCTCACTGGTCTCGACGTGGACGTCGTCGGAGAGGGCGCGCATGATCGCCAGACCGAAGCCTCGATCGACCTTGGGCTCCCCATTGGCCCAGGAGCCGTGGTCGGTGATGCGAAGCGTGATGTGCTCATGGTCGCTCCAGCCTCGAACCTCGATGGGATCCGTGGGTCGCGCATGCTCGATCGCGTTGGCGAGCGCCTCGCCGCTCGCCACGACCATCTCCTCGATCATCGCTTCGCTCGCATGCTGCTCCTGCATCCACGCTCGAACGGCCGCGCGCGTCGGCGCGAGCTCGCTGGTGGTGTCGAGCGAACGCCGGAACGTGGGAAGCAGCGTCAGCGTCAAGATGGCCACGTCGTCCACCGACCTGCCCTGGTCGATCAGCGCGGCCGCGAGCTCTTCGTCGAGCTCTCCAGGAGAGCCATGCAGGCGTGCCGCCGTCGACCGCAAGCGTTCTAGCCCTTCATCCAGGGTCTCGTCTCTCCGCTCGACGAGTCCGTCCGAGTACAGGACCACCGTGTCACCGGTCTCCAGCGTGATCTCGGCCTCCGAGCGGACCCGACCGTCCGACACCGACAGCGGCATCGAACGGCCCTCCTCGAGCAGCCGCGCTCGACCCGATCGATCGACCAGCAGCGGTGGAAGGTGCCCGGCGCAGGCATAGCGCAGCCGTCCCGTTGCCATCTCGAGCTCCGCGCACACGACCGTGGTCACCTCGGCGCCCGGGAGGTCGCGTGAGAACCGATCCAGCGCCGACAGCAATGCGCCGGGCCCCACCGAGAGCTGTGCCAGCGCGCGCCACGCCACGCGCAGCTGGCCCATCGTGGCTGCCGCCGAAACGCCACGCCCGACGACGTCGCCCACCGCGACCATGAGCGCATCCTCCCGGGTCTCGACGGCGTCATACCAATCCCCGCCGACCTCGAGGATCTGGGTCGCCGAACGGTAGAGCCCTCGGACCGTGGCGCCCGGCACCTGGGGAAGCTGGGCGGGCAACATCGCGCGCTGGAGTTCCTCGGCGGCTTCCCGGGTCTGGTCGGAAGCCCGGGCCCGCCGCAGCGCCAGAGCGACCTGCGCCGCCAGCGAGCGCACGGCGGAGCGATCGTCCTCTGACGGCAGGTTCTCGCAGTCCAGCGTCAGTGCGATCGCGCCGATCGGGACGCCGCTGGCCAACAGCGGGAGCGCCCAGATCCCCCGGCCCTCGCCACCGGAGATCGCATAGCCGCCGGGGAAGCGTGCACGGAACTCCTCCGGCGTCGTCGCCAGGCTCTCCTTACCGGTTCGGAATGCGTATGAGGACGCCGTTCGATCATCCAGCGCGAGCTGAGGCATGCGAGTGGGATCGTCGCCTGCCACACCACGCACGGCGACGAACTCCAAGTAGCCGTCTTCGTGCGCGAGCGTCACCCCTCCCGCCAGCGACGAGGTCACCGAGATCGCACGCCGAAGGACGATGTCGGCCGCCTCATCTGCGGTGACTGCCCGGGAGATCTGGACCGACAGCCGCCGCTGCGCCTCGACCCTCGAGCGCGCCCGCTCCGCCTGGGCCCTCGATCCTTCCGCTTCTGCACGCGCGTCCTCGAGGGCACCGAACAGGCGTGCCTGCTCGAGCGCTCGCGCACCGAGCGCGGCGAGGTCCGTCATGAGCGCCCGATCGCTGCGATCGAGAGCGCGTGCCCGGTCGAACCCCAGAGCAATGGCACCCAGCGGTCCTGCGTCGGCGGCGAGCGGCACGGCCGAGCGCGAGCTCGGTCCTGTGCGCTCCTCGAAGACGGGAACTCCCGCCCGGCTCACCCGCGCGACCAAGGTGTCGTCGTCGATCGGGACGACGTCCTCGGTCGAGGCCGGTGGATCGGTTCCGTTGCCCCGGATGATGTGGATCGTTCGTCCGTCGGCTGCGATCACGCCGAGCTCCACGTCGACTGCCTCGAAGGGAGCACCCGAGCATCGGACGATGGCTGCGACCAAGCTGCGCTCGCCTTCGGCCTCGAGCAACGCGTCCGCGAGGTCGCGGAGTGCCTCCGCCCGCTTGGCTTCGGCCCGCAGACGCCGGCCGGAATCCTCGAGCATCTGCTCACGCCGTCGAGCCAACGAGATCGCGACCTGCACGAAACCGGCCAGTAGGAGGCCCGCCAACAGGAGAGCGATCGGAGCCCAGATGCTCGGCCCTCCGGGCACGAACACCGACAGGGTCCACGTCCGGCCTCCGATCTCCAGCTGCCTGGTGATGGGATCGCCGGCCATCGAGGTGTCTCCCCGGACCACGGCGCCGTCATCGACGATCGCCAGGGTCGTGCCCAGCGGGAGTTGCCGTTCGACCAGACCGATCAACTCCTCGATCACGTAGGAGCCGCTCACGAAACCGACGACGGATCTCCTGCGCTCGGCGACCGTGGCGATCGGCAGTCCACGCCCGAAGACGGCCGTCACGACGAACAAGCCCGGCTCTCCGGTCGTCGACAGCTCGAGGGGTGGCGACAGGCGTGGCTCGCCGGTCTCCATGGCCGCACGCGTCACCGGCCCTCGGACCGGGTCGTTCGCGATGTCGAACCCCAAGATCGCCCGGGTCGCCGGCGACTCGGGGGAGACCGCGACCACGGGGTAGTAGACGGCTCGGTCCGGGCTCGTCTGGAACGAACCGTCGGTGCGGCGATCCACGATCGAGTTCCCGGTCCTGCGCTCGAAATCAGCGCGCTCCTGTGAGAACACGATCTCTTCGAGCGCCAGCGCCGAGACACCCGGTTCCACGGAGAGACCGCGCCCGAACGACGAGAATGCCGCCAGATCGAGATCGCCCCGGCGACCGACCACCGCTCCGGCACCGTCCAGCGCAGTGAGCGTCTGCTGCATCGTGGAGCGCAGGGTCCCCACCGTCGTCGTCGCGATCTCTGCCTTGGACGAGTCGTCGCGTTCGCGTTGGAAGATGGCGGTGGATACCGCGCTGACCAGCGCCAGCACGATCAACGATGCCACCAGCAGCGCGGAGGGCCAGCGCTTCGCGAGCCAACTGCTGCGCTTCTCCACCGGGAACGCCTGCCGGGCCGAAGGTGTCTGCCCAGCCATGGCCGAAGTCTGGCACAGCCCAGCCAGGTGGTGCATGGATCGGACAGGCCTGGATCAGCGGAACCGGACCTACCCCAGACGTGGTGGAACCCCGGAGCCTGGGGGAACCAGACGGGCCCGGGGTTCCAACCGTACCCTGCGCCCGGAGACCGACGTGCGATCGGCCTACGTTCGCTGGGTAGCTCCTGCCATCGGTGGCGGCGGACTGGGAGGGCTTGGCGTCGGTGGCGCGGGGGGCTGAGGATCGGGCTGCGGGATCGGCTGCGGCGTGGGGTCGGGCTGGGGTGCCGGGTGCTCGTTCATCGTCTGGTCGCTCCTGTGTGGTCGTTGCGATCGGCGGTTCTGCCCTGATGCTGCCAACACCGTTCGGAACGGTTGTAGGTCGACAGCACCGTGGAGCACCCGCTCCAGGAGCATCGACGCCCTGCCGGCGCCCGAGCTGGCGAGCGGGGCATGGACTTCTCGGCCCGGACCGTGCCCACCATCGGTGCATGCGACATGCTCATGTCTCGCATCGACGAAGGGCCTACCCGCGGCCGCCGACGAGCAAACCTCCAGACCGTCAGCGTCGTTCACGGCCGCCTGCTATGTGCCTGAAGGAGCCCCATGCGTCAACTCGTCGAGCGTGCCGACGATCCGGACCACGCCATCGAGACCGGTCAGAGCGATCACCTTCGCCGGGGAGGGCTGCAACGACATGAGGGCGAGCTCTCCGCCTCGTTCACGGGCGAGCTTCGAACCACCGACGATGACGCCTAAGCTGCTGGAATCCATGAACGGAACGTCTTCGAGATCAAGCGCCACGTGGGAAGCGCCGGCATCGAACGCGCCCGACAGCGCCCGCTGCAACTGCGGAGAGGTGTGCAGATCGAGCTCGCCCGCGACCGAGAGTATGGTCCACCCATCGTGGGTACGGCTTCCGAACGTCAACTCCATGCGAACGTGAGGATATCTGAGTGGCCGATGACGTGATCGACCCCACCATCGAGGTCTCCGCTCCCGCCGATGCGGGGTCGGTGGCCATCCTGCGATCCGTCGCCGCCAACGTGATCGCTCGTACCCAGGCCCCCATCGATGCGGTCGACGACCTTCGGATCGCGGTCGCCGAGGCCTGCAACCGACTGCTCACCGCGACCCCCGGCGCGGAGCGCCTCCAGCTCACGATGTCCACGCGGTCAGACCTGGTCGAAGCGAGGGTGTCCGTGGTGGGCCGGACACCCGACGGAGCCATGAAGCCCACCGACGATGCAGGACTCGGATGGACGATCATCGAGGGTCTCACCGACCACGCCGAGGAGATCACCGTTCAAGGGGAACCGACCATCGTGATGCGGATCGTCACCCCACCATGAGAGGACGATGACCTCGGCCAACGAGGGCGGAGACCAGCGCGAGGCCGACGATCGCGAAGTCGCCGACTGGTTCGCCCGCCTGCCCGATCCTGCCGCCCGGGACGCCCTCGCCCGCCGGTTCCGTTCCTTGGCGGACTATCTCGCTCGTCGGTTCGCGGGCCGGGGGGAGCCCATCGATGACCTGAACCAGGTGGCGGCGATCGGACTGCTGAACGCGATCGATCGCTTCGACCCCGCGCGCGAGGTGCGGTTCAGCACCTATGCATCCGCCACCATCGTAGGAGAGCTGAAACGCCATTTCCGCGACAAAGGGTGGGCCGTGCGGGTCCCGCGGCGACTGCAGGAGTTGACCGTGAGCCTCAACCAGACGATCCCCGAGCTGACCAGCTCGCTGGGTCGATCGCCGTCGGTTCCCGAGCTGGCCAAGCACCTCAACGTCGAGCCCGAAGACATCGTCGAGGCGATGGAGGCCTCGCAGGCGTACTCGACCTCATCGCTCGACACTCCCCTCGGCGAGACCGACCTGACACCCCTCGACACGATGGGTCGAGACGACGAATCGCTGGAGCTCGTGCATGAGTGGGCCAGCCTCGCCCCGGCGCTCGAGCGGCTCCCCGCCCGCGAGCGGCGTGTCCTGTACCTGCGGTTCTTCCGCGGACTCACGCAGTCGGAGATCGCCAAGGACATCGGCGTCTCGCAGATGCACGTCTCCCGCATCCTGACCGCGACCCTGGAGCAGCTGCGCACGGATCTATCGAGCTGACGTCCGATGTTCGGCCAGGGGTGTCGTGCCATGGGTGTTTGTGACGGCCCTCCGCCGGGAACGCTTGACCCCCACGAGCCAGGGAGGACGACATGAGCGGGACGAGCGATCGCACCGAAGGTGCGATGGACAAGGCCAAGGGCAAGGTCAAGGAGACCGCCGGCGAGCTCACCGACAACGAGCGCCTCGAGCGCGAGGGAGAGCGAGACCAGGCCGGTGGCAACATGAAGAAGGCCAAAGGCAAGGTCAAGGATGCGGTGGACGACGTGAAGGACGGCGTCAAGGACCTACGGCGCTAACGTCGTGAGGCTCCGCCGCGTCGCGTCCACCGGCCCGGGCATCGCCCGGACCAAGCGCGGACGTGGGTTCTCGTACACGCACGATGACGGATCGACGGTTCAGGACGACGGGACGCTCGAGCGGATCCGTTCGCTCGCGATCCCGCCGGCCTGGTCCGATGTGTGGATCTGTTCCTGCGACCGTGGTCATCTGCAGGCGACGGGCGTGGACGAAGCCGGTCGACGCCAGTACCTGTATCACCCCGAATGGCGCGCCCGCCGCGACGTGGAGAAGTTCCTGCGCATCGAAACGTTCGCGCAGCGCCTTCCTTCGGTGCGACGTCGCGTTTCGCGTGACATCGCCCTGCCCGATATGCCGCAGGAGAAGGCGCTCGCCTGTGCCATCCGGTTGCTCGACCAGGCGTTCTTCCGGATCGGCTCCGAGGATTACACGGAGCAGAACGGCTCCTTCGGTCTCGCGACGATCCGAAAGAGTCACGTCACCATCGACGGTCAACGGCTGACCTTCGGATACACGGCCAAGAGCGGCAAGGAACGCATCCAGATCGTGGATGACGCCGACCTGGCTGAGGCCCTCGGCACCATGAAGGATCGTCGCGGAGGAGGTCGCGAGCTGCTGGCATATCGCGAGGATGCCCGGTGGCGTGATCTCCGCTCGGGTGAGATCAACGACTACTTGAAGGGCGTGGCCGGGGAGGACTTCTCAGCGAAAGACTTCAGGACCTGGCACGCCACGGTCCTGGCAGCGATCGATATCGCTGCAAGCTGGTCGAACGCCACGGAGGTCACCAGCCGACGCCGGATGGTCACGGCGACCGTGAAGCATGTCGCGGACCACCTGGGCAACACCCCGGCCGTCGCACGAGCTTCCTACATCGACCCACGGGTCTTCGATCGCTTCCTGGAAGGGGAGACGATCGGGGTGCACCGCAACGACACCGTCGTCGACGGGGCCGCGAGGCGCCGGATCGAGCTCGAAGTGCTGGGGTTGCTCTCCGGCAAGACCCGCCGGAGGACGAACGCCAAGGCAGCGTGATGTGTCGCCGATCGCGAGAGTGGGAATAGCCTCGATCGTCCCGAACGAGCACGACCGATCAAGAGGAGCGAACGATGGCCGAACTTCGACTCACCAACCGCATGAACAAGCTGGGCGACCGCGCGAGCGAAAAGGTGGTGCACGCGCGCCTGGAGAAGCTGGACAGAGACAACGACCGCCTTCGCACGCAGGTCGACGTGCTGCGTGAGGACCTGCACGAGGAGCGGAGTGCACTGAAGGAGGCTCTCGGCGCGCTGAAGAAACACGAGCAGCCGATCACCGTCAAGACGTCACGACGCCCTCACCTGCTCCGATCCGTCGTGATCGCCGGTGTCGCCTACGTGCTCGGCACGCGCGACGGGCGTGAGCGTTACGAGCAGATCCGTCAGCGGGCAAAGTCCCTGGTCGACAACGCCCGTTCCCGTGTGCAGGAGGGCCGCGACCCCTGGTCCACGACGCCCAACGGGGCTGAGGCGCCCAACGTGGCTCCGAACCCGAAGGTCACCGATCCCGGGTCTAGCTGATCGAGGTCGGGTTGCAGGGAGGAGATGATCGCCGCTAGGCGCCGTCTCCACTCTCGCGCCGCGTGCGTTCGAGCAGAGCCTCCTGGGTCGCTGGGACCGTGAGTTCCTCGATCTGTGCGGCGGAGAAGGTGTCGTGGCCCTCATCGAGCAGTCGCAACATCGCCGCCCGGCCCTTGTCCGTGAGATAGCGCCGGACCTTGGCGCCGTCGGCTGCCGCGAACGCCACCTCGTATCGCATGGGCGTGGTCGCGTCCGGGGGTTGCTCCTGCGCGGACGGTCCGTCGACGATGCGGAGCGAGCCGTCCTCGACGGGGTCGTCGATCGTCACCGCTCTCCCTTCAGGTCCGCACGCAGCGTGATGCCCTCCTCGCGAGCCGGTCGGCCCGACCTGCGAGCGGTGCCCGGGGTGGGACTCGAACCCACACGCCCTCTCGGGCAAGCGCTTTTAAGGCGCCATCGTCTACCGATTCCGACACCCGGGCCGGACCGTCCGATGGTAGCCCCTCACGAGGCGCTCATGGCGCGGTCCTCCACGGCCATGGCGAGCGCTCGAACGTCCTCTGACGGCATCGATCCGGCCCCTCCCACCACGAGGATCAGGTTGTCGACCCGCCAGGCGTACATCAGCACGGTGGATCCCGCCGCATCGCCTCGGAACCCGTACGACTCATCACCGACCTCCAAGGCTTCCACGACCGCGGCCGAGTCGAGCTGCCGCGTCTGCAGGTCCTCGAGGAAGCGACCCAGAGCCCGAGAGGCGCCGTCGTCGTCATCGAACAAGCCGGTGATGCCCTGGGCGAACGGGGCGTCCTGCGGCAACCCTGCCCCCTCGCCGGGTTCGGACGCTCCATCGGGGGCGAACAGCGCCAGGTGACCGGCGATGAAGCCGTCGACCACCAACGCCTCCTTCTCGTCGGCGTTGCGGGCGAACCCCGTCAGATCCTGGAACCCCGAGACGGCCCTCGAGTAGGTCGTGCCCTCTGGAGCGTCGACCGGGGTCAACACGATCGCGTCCAGATCCTCTTCGGCGAAGCCACCACCACCGCGATCGCACGTGGCGGTTCCGAGCATCGCGACGATGCCGAGTGCCGCGATCGCCCGGCCAGCTCGCGGCATGCTCATGGCGCGACGCTACCATCGATGGATGCGAGACCTGTTGGCGCTGCCCAAGGTGGAGCTGCACATCCACCTGGAAGGCGCGATGCGCGTCGAGACCGTGCTCGAGATCGGCCGGCCGGCGAACCGTCAGGACTCCTCGATGGTGACCGAGTTGATGTAGACGGGTTGCGTGGGTGAGCACGGCTCCCCCGGTGGACAGTTCGGCCCGACGGCGGTCGGGAACGAGCCGATCGTCTCGACCACATCCATGCCTTTCGAGACGTTGCCGAAGATCGTGTACTCGCCCTGAGGTGACGGGTTCAGGTTGGGTTGGGGCCCGAGTGTGATGAAGAACTGGCTGCCGTTGCCACCGTCCGCCGCGTGGGCGAAGGCCACCACCCCTTTGGCGTCGAAGGTCGAGCCTTCGGTGACGGTCACCGGGGTCTCGTATCCAGGCCCGCCGGTGCCGTCACCCAGGGGATCTCCGCCCTGGATCACGAAATCCTTCACCAGCCGGTGCCAGGTGAGGCCGTCGTAGAAGCCCTTCCTCGCCAGGAAGACGAAGCTGTTGACCGACTCGGTCGCCGTTTCCGCCAACAGGTCCATCCGGATGGTCCCGCACGAGGTGTCGATCCTGGCCGTGTAGGTGGCCTCCGGGTCGATCGTCTCTCGCGGCGCCTCGTCGAAGGTCGGCTTCGCTGCTCCGGCCCCGGGGGGCTCGTCGGTCGTGCAGGTTGCCGGGACGCCGGAGGCAGCGGTGCTGGGTGTGGCGCTCGCCAACGGGCTCACCGCGGGGTCGTCCCCCCCCAGGAGGATGACGCCCGCGACGACGATCAGGATCACCGCGAGGGTGCCTGCGCCGAGTGCGATCGCGAGGGTACGGCGGCGCCGGGCAGCCGCGCGCTCGGCCTGCCGTCGCGCCGCCAACTTCGCGAGCTGCTTGTCCCGGGTCCGCTTGGGCATCGCGCGAGGTTACCGGTCGAGCATCTGCAGAGCCAAGCCATCGATGATGTCGGTCTCACTCACCCGGGCTCGGGCCAGTCCGAACCGTCGCATCGTCGCCACCAGGATCACCGCGCCCGCGACGATGACGTCGCCACGACCCGGCACCATGATCGGCATCGCGGCGCGCTGCTCGTTCGTCATGGCCGCGAGATCTGCGAGCACGCGCTCGGCTCCATCCTTGGCGAGCCACGAGCCGTGGATCACGTCGGGGTCGTCACGGTCCAGCCCGAGGTTGATGGCCTGCACGGTCGTCGCGGTCCCCGCCACCGCGACGAAGGTCCGGACCGAGGCCAACGGCACCGTCCGCTCGACGTCGGCGAGCACCGGGTCGACCGCCGCGAACAGCGACGACAGCTCGTGGGGCGTCGGGGGGTCGTGGGCGATGTGCCGTTCGGTCAACCGAACGCTCCCCATCTGGGTCGAGACTGCGTGCTCGGCGAGACCCGGCTCGGTACCCGTGACGAACTCGGTGGAGCCTCCCCCGATGTCCTGGATGAGGAAGGGACCGTCGTCGCCGCTCGCCGCGTGCGTCGCGCCCAGGAACGACAGCGCGGCCTCCTGTTCGCCGGTGATGACCTCGAGCTGCGCGCCCGCATGATGGAGGACCGCGGCTTCGAACGCATCTCGGTTGGCGGCATCGCGAACGGCGCTGGTGGCGGCGACCCGGATGCGACCGGCGCCCAATGCTCGCGCGCGCCGACAGTACATGGCGAGCACGCCGATCGTGCGCCGGAGTGCATCTGGATCGAGCAGACCCGTCCGGTCGACACCCTGCCCCAACCGCGTGATGACCATGTCGCGCGCGAGCTCGGTGCCGTCCGGTTCCAAGACCAGCAGCCGGATCGAGTTCGTGCCCTGGTCGACCGCGGCGACGCGACCGACCGGTGCGCCGGGGTGCACGGGTTCGACACGGTCCCTCACCCAGGCCCCGACCGGGTCCTCTCCTCCGGCCAGGTGGTAGGCGTAGTGAGCATGCAGGCATTTCACGCCCGTCCGGGTGCCGGCCACACCCCCCCAGGCCGCTGCCTCCGGCAGGTCGGTCGCCCGATCGGCCGCGTACGCACGGTGCGCGGCTTCGACGGCAGCGTCGAACACCTCGTCGCCGTGGATCCGGTCGTTCAATCGGGCGATCCACCCCTCGGACTCGATCCTCGACACTGCCTTGACGGCGGTTGGGCAGGTGAGCCAGTACGTGGTGGGGAACGGATCTCCGTTCGCGTCCAGCGGCGCATCCCGGATCACCAACGGATGCCCTCCGGCGCAGCGCGCAACCACCAGGAACGGCGTGGTGGGTTCGCGACCCAGCTGTTCACGGACCGCGTCGACGTCGGCGGATCGAAGCTCGCGCTGCTCGATCGGCAGCGGCACAGCCGGGTGGCTACTTCCGCTTGTGCTCGACGGCGCGCTTGTAATCGACCAGTCGTTCCTCGCTCTGCCGCATGAACTTCTTCAGCATCTGTTCGAACTCGGGGTCCGAACCGCGGCGGGGACGCGGAGGAGCGGGATCCTGCAACGCCTTGATCGACAGGTCGATCTTGCCGTCCTCCTTGATCGCGCGAACCTTCGCCTGCACGACATCACCTTCGCGGAGATGCTCGTGCACGTCCTTGACGTAGTTGCGGTCGATCTCGGAGATATGCACGAGGCCGAGCCGGCCGTCCTCGAGCTTGAGGAACGCGCCATAGGGAGTGATGCGCTCGACGGTGCCATCCACGGTCGAGCCGATCTCGATCTCGGCGATGTCAGGAGCCCCTTTCGGTTTCACGGTGCCCGGCGGTACCGGACGGTCGTCGGGCAAGTGTGCGGGAATCGCTCCCTGCCGTCAATCGAGACCGTCGGTCCTACGGCATCGTCCCCCGAACGACCCAATCCGATCGTCGGACTTTTGGCCCTAGCGCCCCTCGGGTCGCGGCGGGTACGGTGGCGGAGACCTGCCAACGCCCCGCTCCAGAACGAGGAGATGCATCCATGGAGACAGCGCAGCTCAAGTCCACCGCGGCATCGACGGCCGACAAGATCCGCCAGCCCAAGTTCAAGACCGTCAGACGGGGCTACGACCCCGGCCAGGTCCTGGAATACCTGTCGAAGGTGGCGGACCGTGTCCAGACGCTGGAGGATCACGAGCGGGAACTGGACACCAAGCTGCAGGCAGCGACAGCTCAGCCTGGCGAGGGAGTGGATGGCGAGACCGCGGGCTCGGACAGCTTCGAGAGCGTCTCCACCAAGGTGACCCAGCTCATGACCGGTCTCGACGCAGATGTCGAGAAGATCCGTGAGGAAGCGAAGTCCGAGGCAGGCTTGATCGTCCTGGACGCCAAGGCAGAGGCCTCCCGCATCGAGGCCGAAGCGCACAAGACGCGGAACGCGGCCGATCACGCGCTCCTGCAGGCCCGCACCGACGCCGAACGGGAGACCTCGGAATTCCGAACCCGGCAGGAGTCCATGAAGTCGGAGCTGCGTGCCACCTGCAACAGGGTGCTCCAGATGGTCTCCGAGCTCGAGGAGGCGATCGGCCACGCACAGGACGACAAGCCGATCGTGCTCGAGGAGGCCACCGACTCGGCCGTGGCGTCCCTCAAGGGATCTGGCTCGCTCCCCGACGCCCCCGCGTAGGACCCCGCCCTCCCGAACCTCCCCGCTATCCTCGACCGATGCGGGTGCATCGGTTGGATCGCGTCGAGGAGTTCCGGACGCTGGCCGAGCCGTTGCTGCGACGCGAGCCCGCTCGCAACCAGCTGTTGATCTCGATCGTCCACACCCTCGCCACCGCTCCGGAGGTCTATCCGGTGTTCCGGCTGTGGGCAGTGGAGGCGAACGGCGAGATCGTCACCGCGGCGGTTCGCACACCTCCGCACAACGTCGCGCTCGCCGACCCTGCCGAGACCACCGCGCTCGACGCCTTGGTGGCGGCCATCGCGGAAGGCGACGCGGACGCACCCGGTGTGGTCGCCAGCCGGCCCTACGCCGAGTGGTTCGCCGATCGATGGAAGGCCCGCACGGGCGAGGCATGGCGGACCACAGTGGCCCAGGGGGTGTTCGAACTCAGGAACCTCCGTCCACCGAAGCCCGCACCCGGTTCGGCACGGCGGGCGACACCGGCAGACGTGGATCTGGTGCGAACGTGGTTCGACGCGTTCGCCGACGAGGCTCTGCCGCCTGAGCTCGCCGAACGAGCGCGCCAGGCGCGGCGGCTCGATACGCAGCTGGACGACACCCAGGACGCGGCCGGGATCTGGCTCTGGGAAGCGGACGGCCGCCCCACCTCCCTCACGGGGTTCACCGCGATCCCCCGAGGTGCCCGCATCGGCCCGGTCTACACGCCGAAAACCGAGCGCGGTCGCGGATTCGCGTCGAACCTGGTGGCCTGCGCCAGCGCCTGGCATCTGGACCGCGACGCCGATGCGTGCTTCCTCTACACCGACCTGGCCAATCCCACCTCGAACAAGGTCTACACCGACCTGGGATACGTGCAGGTGTGCGAGTCGGACAACATCACGTTCATCCGAGGGTCAGCATCGCGGTGAAGGCAGTGCTCCCGTGCGTGGGATCAACACGAACGCGGTCTCGCCCGGCTTGACCATGCCGAGACACTCCCGGGCGAGCCGCTCCAGATAGGCCGGATCGTTGAGCTGGGCGATGCGCCGCTCGAGCTTGGCGTTGTCCGTGGCGAGCTGTTCGGCTTGGACCTCGAGGCGTGTCAGTTCCGATCGTTGGTCGAGCAGCGTTCGCAGCGGCGCCACCGACAGCGTGAGCAGGATCATGACGACCACAGCCAGCACCGAGGCACGCGCCGTCAGGCGCACACGCCGGGCGCGGGTGGCCCGCGCCTGGCGCGCGGAGCGCAGGGCTCGCGTGTGGCTCGTGCGCCGTTCGGCGGTGGGCGAGGTCGGGGAAGGGACCGCTGAGCTCATGACCTATCCGGCTCCCGCTTTCCGGACCCGAGCCCGTGGGGGCGGTCCGCCGTAGCGCGCCTGCTGCCCCAGCTCCTCCTCGATCCGCAACAGCTGGTTGTACTTGGCCGTGCGCTCGCCTCGGCTGGGTGCGCCGGTCTTGATCTGGCCGGCGTTGGTCGCCACGGCCAGGTCGGCGATCGTGGTGTCCTCCGTCTCACCGCTGCGATGGCTCACCACGCTGGTGTACCCGCTGCGGGTAGCGAGATCGATCGCGTCCAGCGTCTCGGTGAGCGTGCCGATCTGATTCACCTTGATCAGGATCGAGTTGGCGACGCCTTCACGGATGCCGCGTTCGAGACGCTCGGTGCTGGTGACGAACAGATCATCCCCCACCAACTGCACGCGATCGCCGACCTCCTGGGTCAGCGTGATCCAGCCCTTCCAGTCGTCCTGGGCCAGCGCGTCCTCCAACGAGACGATCGGGAACCGGTCCAACAGATCGGACCAGTACGCGACCATGTCGTCGGAGGATCGCTCAGCACCTTCAAGGTGGTAGGCGTCGTCGCGGTAGAGCTCTGAGCTCGCGGGATCCATCGCCAGCGCCACGTCGTCGCCGGGCACGAGCCCCGCTTCCTCGATCGCTCGCAGCAGCCACGTCAGGGCGTCGGCGGCGGTCGCGATCTCGGGAGCGAACCCTCCTTCATCACCGACACCGGTGGCCAGACCGGCCTCGTGCAACAGCCCCTTGAGCGCGTGGAAGCATTCCGCACCCCACCGCACGCCTTCGGAGAACGACGCCGCACCCACCGGCATGACCATGAACTCCTGCAGCTCCAGTTCGTTGTCGGCGTGCATGCCGCCATTGATCACGTTGCACATGGGGGTCGGCAGGACGTGGGCATTGGGGCCACCCAGGTAGCGGAACAGCGGGACGCCGACGGCGTCGGCTGCTGCCTTCGCGACCGCCATGGAGGCGCCCAGCACTGCGTTGGCGCCCAGCGACGACCGGTCGGCGGTGGCGTCCAGCGCCACCATCACCTCGTCGACCTCGCGTTGATCGAGGGCATCCGTCCCAAGGAGCGCCTCGGCGATCGGTCCGTTGACGTTGCCGACGGCGCGCAGCACGCCCTTGCCGCCGAACCGATCCTCGCCGTCTCGCAGCTCGAGCGCTTCGTGCTCGCCGGTGGAAGCCCCGCTGGGCACAGCTGCGCGACCGAAGGCCCCACCGTCGAGCCAGACATCGACCTCGACGGTGGGATTGCCGCGCGAATCCAAGATCTCGCGGCCGTGGACGGCTTCGATGAGCGACATTCGGGGGCCGATGCTACCGGACGCCCCTCATCCTCCTGGGATTTCCCCGTGATGCGGACGTTCGGCGTCGGGCACCCGCATGTAGACGCGCGATCTGCCGATCTCGTCGAAGCCCATCCGACGGTAGAGGTGCTGTGGCCAGTCGTCGGCGTCGGCGAACAGGAACACCAGGGTGGCCCCAGCTTCCGTCGCGTCGTGGACGGCTCGGAGCACGACGTTGCGCGCGACCCCCTGGCCGCGGAACTCATCCAACGTGCTGACGCTCTCGACCTGCGCGACATCGCCGTGCAGATACAACTCGCACGATCCTGCGAGCCGGCCCTCGATGCGCTGGGTGAAGATCGTGCCCCCGACGGCGCGCAGGAGCGATTCGCCGTGGCCGACCAAGTGCTCGGCGACGCCGTCCTCCTGACCCCAGGGTTCGCGTCGTGTGATCTCCAACAGGAGCTGGCGCGCCTCCGCGGGGTCCGTCGCGACGGCGCGCTCCAGGTCCGGCGCGCGGTCGGGCTCGCGACGGTGCGCCATGACCGTGAGGCGATCGATCACGTACCCCTCATGCGCGAAGGCGTCGGCGTGGCGATCCGCAGCGGCGTCATCGGAGATCTCGATCTCGCGATGCCGCATGCTGCCGTAGAGCTCGTCCAGGGTCCCGATGACCTCGGCGGCGCTGACATCACCCATGGGCCGATCGGCCAGGATCATGTTGGCGTCGTACTTCCTCGGGAACTCGTCGTTGAAGAACGCCGTGCCGTACGGCAGCTCCTGGTTGCGGGTGGAGCTGCGTTCCAGCACCCAGCGTTGCAGCGCGATCGCGCGATCGAAGTCGGTCCGGTCGTTCACGGTCGGGGAGCCTAGCGGACGCTCACGATCGAGCGTCGGGCCGATCCTCCGACTCGATCACGGCGGCAGGGTCGGCATTGCATCCACACACCAGCACCACGACATGTTCCCCCGGCTCGGGCCGATAGGCGCCCGTCATCGCGGCCGCGAGTGCGGCGGCGCCACCGGGCTCTGCCAGCTGGTGGAGCTCGTTCCAGATCGCTCGTTGCGCCGCGCGGATCGCGTCGTCCGAGACCGTCAGGCACCGATCGACGCGCATCCGCGCGACCTCGAACGCGATGGTGCCGACCCGGCGCGTGCCCAACGAGTCCGCCGCGATGCCGCTCACCGGCACGTCGACCGGGCGGCCGGACTCGAGCGCGGCCCCCATGCACCTGGAGGTCTCCGGCTCCACGGCCACCACGCGGACGTCGCCCCCGAACCACGATGCGATCCCCGCGATCAGCCCTCCGCCCCCCACGCTGACGAGCACGGTGTCGAGGTTGGGGGTCTGCTCCGACAGCTCCAGCCCGATCGTTCCCTGGCCCGCCACCACCTCGGTCTGATCGAACGGGTGCATCCAGACGGCACCGGTCGCGTCGCGCCGTTCACGGGCCGCCGCCGAGGCGTCGTCGTAGAACCCGTCGATGACTCGCACCTGGGCGCCGGTCGATCGGACTCGCTCGATCTTGGTTGCGGGCGAGCTGGATGGCACGAAGATCTCCGCTCGGTGGTCCAGGGTGCGGGCAGCGTGCCCCACGGCCAGCCCGAAGTTCCCGCCGCTCGCCGCCACCACGCCGGCTGGCCCGACGTCGGCCGTGAGCATGCGGTTGAACGCACCCCGTGGCTTGAACGAACCGGTCACCTGGAGCAGCTCGAACTTCAGATCGAGGGGTGCATCGACGCCGAAGGTCCCGGCCGCGACGCTCAGGACCGGCGTGCGACGGACGTACGGCGACACCCGTTCGAACGCCGCTTCGATCTGTTCACGATCCGGCGCTGACTGCTCAGCCATGACGGTCATGCTGTCAGACGGGTTCGGCGCCCGGCAGCGTCCATCGTTCTCCGGTGAGGCCCAGGGACGTCAAGATCGCCTGGGATCCGACCGGTGTCCGAGGGTGCCAGTCCTGGTCCAGCCGGTCGTGGTACCAGTCACGGCCCAGACGCCATGCGGTGGGGAGGTCGATCGTTGCTCCCCGGTCCACGCCCTTACGATCGCACCAGGCGCGGACGTGCCCCTCCGACCGGAAGGCCCTGATCGTGCGTCAGGTGAAGACGACGTCGTCCCACCACCGCGCTGCCGGCACCAGGAAGTGCACGAGGGCATCGGCGCCGACCGCTTCCCCGTGATCCACCTCGAGCGTCATCGGCTCCTGGCAGTCGGGGCACGTCGTTCGGATCGAGCCCTGCTCTGCGCCCAGCGCGGCGATCACCCCGTAGCCATCCCAGGCGCAGTTGGCCCACCACCGCCGGTCGTCGATCACCACCTCGAAGGGCGATGGGCCTGCCGCGAAGGGCAGACCCATCCGGATCGCGTCGCTTCCTTCATGCAGGACCAGCATGTGCGCGTCGTGCAGCCGACGATACGACGCCGCGACCTCATCGGGGGTCACCGGCAGCGCCTCGGCCGTCTCTGCCGTCGAGGGCGCGCGCGCCGAGTCGCGCAGGATGCGATACACGTGCCGCCGAACGTCACGATCGACGGCGGACAGTTCCGCAGGGAACACGTCAGCCGCCCGGTCGGGGCTTCGCCTCTCGGAACAAGGCGCGCAGCGTGGGCTCGTCGGCGGCTTCCACGTCGATGCCACGTTCGGCGGCGATGGCCGTGAACCGTTCGTACCGTTCGGAGAACCCGGTGATGGTGCGTCGCAACGCGCTCTCGGCGTCCACCCCCGCCTTGCGGGCCACGGCCACGGTGGCGAAGAGCACATCGCCGATCTCGGCCTCCGCCGCGCGCGGATCGGCGGCCGCCTCGCCCAGCTCGTCGACCTCCTCACGCAGCGCCTCGAGGGCGCCGTCCACGGTCCGCCACTCGAACCCCCAGCCGGCGGCCCGGCGCTGGACCTTGGCGGCACGGGCCAGGGACGGCAACGAGGCGGGGACGTCATCCTCGACGCCGGTCCGGGCACCCTTCTCGGCCGCTTTCAGCTTCTCCCAGTTGACGAGCACCTCGTCGGCGCCCGAGACGTCCACCTCGCCGAAGACGTGCGGATGACGGTAGATCAGCTTCTTGGTGAGCCCTTCGGCGACGTCGTCCACGTCCCAGCGGCCCTCATCTGCAGCCATCTGCGCATGGAACACGACCTGCAGCAGCAGGTCGCCCAGCTCGTCACGGATCGCGTCGTCGTCGTCGGCATCGATCGCCTGCAGCAGCTCGTGCGCCTCTTCGAGCAGGTGCAGGGCCAATGTCTGGTGCGTCTGCTCAGCGTCCCATGGACAACCGCCGGGACCGCGGAGGCGAGACATGACCCTGATCAGGTCGAGCAGGCGTGCACCGCCGTCCGACGATGGAACGGGACCCTCGGGGACGTGGGCGAGCAGCTCGTCCGACCGCGAGGGATCGGCGGTCACGGCGCGGGCGTTTCCCCACCGGTCGCCCCACTCGACCCAGACGGTGCCTGCGTGGCGCTGGGGTCGGTGCTGTCGATCGGCACGATCTTCAGCTGCTCGGTGTCGTACCGGCCGTACTTGGGGTTGACCTCGAGGCCGCCGTCCTCGATCTGCGAGCGGACCCATTCGGTGAAGAGCGAGGCGGCCTGGCTCTGAGCCAACTGGGCCTTCGCCTGCTCGAACGGGACGACCTCCTTGTCGATCAAGCGGATCACGTGCCAGCCGAACTCGGTCTGCACCGGCCGGGAGATCTCGTTCGGCTCGAGTGCCACAACCGCAGCCGCGAACTCGGGAACGTACTGGCTCGCCGGCGCGGGGCCGAGCGCACCACCGTCGGCCGCGGAACCGTCCTCGGAGATCTTCTTGGCCAGATCCTCGAAGGTCTTCTGGTTCGCGCCGGGCGCTGTGACCTGCTGGTACGCGTCCTGTGCCTGCGCCTCGGTGCCGACCAGGATGTGCTGGGCATCGACGGTCGTGAACTGCAGGATGTCCTGCTCGTACTGCTCGCGTAGCTTGGAGTCGCCGACCTCGTCCTCGACGACCGCCTCCTGCACCTGCTGGCCCAACAGGACCCGGCGGGCCAGTGTGGTGAGGTCATCGCGCGTGAGGCCCGCCTCCTTCAGCTCCGCAGCCACCGTGTCGGCGCCCAACTGCTGCTCGAGGTTGTCGATGATCGCCGTGATCTCGTCCTCGGCTACCGTGAGGTCGTTGGCCTCCGCGTACTGAGCGACCAGCCGGTCCTGGATCATGTTCGAGAGCGCGAACCGGTTGCAGACGGCTTCCTGGGTCTGTCCCGCGGTGGCGGGACCCCCACAGGGCTGCTGATTGATCGCCGACACGAACGTCCAGATCCGGACGTCGGCCGCGAGCTGGGCATCGGTGATCTCGGCCGAGCCCACGGTGGCGGCGGGGGCCGGGGACACCGGTGAGTCGCTGCATGCGACCAACAGGCCGACGAGGGCGATGGGCACGACGATGAGGCGGAGCGTTCTGGGGTTCACGAACGTCCAGTCTACGAGGGCGCCGACGATGCGCCGTCGCTCCCGTTGCCCTTCGACACAGAACCGTCACGCGGCAGCACATCGTCGCCCGTGGCCGCCTCCAGCAGCCAGCGTTCCACGAAGGCGGCAAGATCCTTGCCGAACACCCGCTCCGGCACCAGGTTCAGCGTCAGGGTCTCGGGGTGGTAGGACGCCTTGAACACGCGCTCCTCCAGGTCCAGCTGGAGGGCGTCGGGGATCGAGACCGGCTTCAGGCGCACCTGATCACGGAACGTGGAGATCTCCTCCACGCCCAACGCACGCGCGGTGATGCGCAGCGAGGCGATCGCGAACAGGGTGTCGACCTGGTCGGGCAGCACGCCGTAGCGGTCCACGGTCTCGGTGCGGATCTGCTCCAACACCGTGTGGTCGGGGGACAGCGAGATACGGCGGTACAGCTCCAAGCGAAGCGCCTCCTGCGCCACCCACCCCGGCGGCACGAACGCCTTGACCGGCAGGTCGATGCGCAGCTCCTTCTCCTCGACGATCTCTTCGCCCTTCAGCTCGGCCATCGATTCCTGCAGGATCCGGGCATAGGCGTCGAAGCCGACCGCGGCGATGTGCCCGCTCTGTTCTGCGCCCAGCAGGTTGCCGGCGCCGCGGATCTCCAGATCGCGCAGCGCGATCCGGAACCCGCTGCCCAAAGCCTGGTTCGCGCTGATCGTGGCGAGCCGCTCGCGCGCTTCGTCGGTCATCTCCCGCTGCGGGGCGAAGAAGAAGTAGGCGAACGCTCGCTCGGTGGAACGGCCCACCCGCCCCCGCAGCTGGTACATCTGCGACAGGCCCAGCATGTCGGCCCGGTCGACGATCAACGTGTTGGCGTTGGGCACGTCCAGCCCGCTCTCGATGATCACGGTGCAGACCAGCACGTCAGCCTCGCGGTTCCAGAACTGCACCATCTGTTTCTCGAGCAGGTCCTCGTCCATCTGACCGTGCGCCACGATCACGCGCGCTTCCGGAAGCTGCTCCTGCAACCACGCCGCCTGCCGGTCGATCGTGGCGACGCGGTTGTGGACCCAGAACACCTGGCCTTCCCGCAGCAGCTCGCGCTTCACGGCGCCCACCGCGAGGCCCTCGTCGTAGCTGCCGACGTAGGTGAGCACCGGCTGGCGATCCTCCGGCGGGGTGTCGACCGTGCTCATCTCGCGGATGCCGGTGAGGGCCATCTCCAGCGTGCGCGGGATCGGCGTGGCGGTCATGGTGAGCACGTCCACGCTGGCGCGGAACTGCTTCAGCCGCTCCTTGTGCGCCACGCCGAACCGCTGCTCCTCGTCCACCACCAGCAGTCCGAGGTCCTGGAAGGCCATGTCCCTGCCCAGCAGCCGGTGCGTGCCGATCACCACGTCGACCTTGCCATCCTTGATCTCCTGCACGGTCTGCTTCTGCTCGGCGGGTCCCACGAAGCGGCTCAGCATCTTCACCGTGACCGGGAACGGTGCGAACCGTTCGGTGAACGTGATGAAGTGTTGCTCGGCCAGCAGCGTGGTGGGCACGAGCACGGCCACCTGCTTGCCCTCCATCACCGCCTTGAACGCCGCCCGCAGCGCGATCTCGGTCTTGCCGAAGCCCACGTCGCCGCAGATCAGGCGGTCCATGGGCTTGACCAGCTCCATGTCGCGCTTGACCTCGTCGATCGCGGTGATCTGGTCGCCGGTCTCCTCGTGCGGGAACGCGTCCTCCAGCTCTTGTTGCCATGGCGTGTCGGGCCCGAACGCGTGTCCCGGCACCGACATGCGCACCGTGTAGAGCCGCACCAGCTCGCCCGCCATGTCGCGGACGGCGCGCTTGACCTTGGTGGTGGCGCGCGCCCAGTCACTCCCGCCCATGCGGTGCAACCGTGGTGCGTCACCGCCGATGTATTTCGCCACCATGCCGACCTGGTCGGACGGCACGAACAGCTTGTCGCCCTGCGCGTACTCCAGGATCAGGTAGTCCCGCTCAGCGCCCGCCAGCTCGCGGTGGGTGATGCCCGCGTAGCGGCCCACGCCGTGGATGCGGTGCACCGCGAAGTCGCCGGGCTCCAGCTCGTCGGCGATCGAGTCGGTGCGCCGGCGTGTCAGGCGTGGTGCGACCCGTGTGTGCCGGCGCGAGCCGAACAGGTCCTCCTCGGTCGCCAGGGCCAGCTTGCCAGCGGCGAACACGAACCCGGTGGCCAGGGGCGATTCCACGGCCTCGGCCGCGATCGACCCGACCACCTCGCGCGCGCGCTCCAGCGACCCGTGACCGCGAGCCGAGACGAGCGAGCGGTACCCGAGAGCGTCGAGGTCGCGCAGGCGGTTCGCCAGCTCCGCGGCGTTGCCCTGGGCGGTCCCCCAGGACGTGATCCCCAGATCGAGCCCCTCGGCGAACTCGGTGAGGCGCAACTCCACACGTCCGCCGAGCGCGACCTCGAGCGGGTGGAGCGCACGGGCACCCGGCCACTCGATCGCTTCGGCCAGCGCCTCCGCTTCGGTGTGCGCCTGACGAGCGCGGTCCAGCGTTCGATGCGAGTCGGCCAGCACCACCCACGCGCCGTCGGGCAAGAGCCCGGCCGGCGTCGGCATCTCGTCGAACAGCAGCGGGGCGAGCGACTCCGCGCCTTCCACGAAGAGCCCGTCGGCCAGGCGTTGCATGGGGTCGGCGAACCGATCCGCGTGCCCCTGTGCTCGCTCGTGCGCACGCTCGCGGAGGTCCTCGTCGGGTATCAACTCTCGGACCGGCGGCAGGTCGACCGAGGCCACCGCGTCGGTCGACAGCTGGGTGGACGGTACGAACTCGCGCAGGGACTCGATCTCATCGCCCCAGAACTCCAGGCGCGCCGGCCGGCGCGCCGTGCCCGGGAACACGTCGATCACGCCGCCACGAACCGCGAACTCACCTCGGTGCTCCACCACGTCGGCGCGGGAGTAGCCGAGCTCCACCAGCCGGGCGCTGAGATCGTCGGGCGCCAGCTCGCCGCCTCGAACCAGCTGCAGCGGGACGGTCGCGCCCAGCGTCGGGATCAGCCCCTGCATGGCCGCCAGCGCCGGGGCCACCAGGACGAACGCGCCTTTCGCTTCGCGCAGGCTCCGCACGGCCGAGGCGCGACGCGCCGACACCTCGGGCGAGGGCGAGATCTGCTCGTAGGGCAGGGACTCCCACGCAGGCAGCAACGCGACGCGATCGGCTCCCAGGAACGCGGCGACGTCGGCCGCGACCGCCTCCGCTTCGCGGGGTCCGGCCGCCACCGCGAGGGTGGGCGCGTCCAGTGCCGTGGCGAGGGCGGCGATGACCAGAGGCTGGCCCGCCTCGGCACGGGCGACGATCGGGCGCGCACGCTCGAGCAGCAGCCGCTCGAACGGTTCGGACCCGATCAAGGTCTCCAGCGTCTGCTGCAGGCTCACGATCCTCCCTGCGCGCGGCTGCCGTGGAAGCGGTCCTGGGTCGCCGACAGCCCGTCGGCGACGAGCGAGCGCACCGCGTCGGCGGCCCGATCGACCCAGATCGCGATGTCGGCCTCGGCGCGCTTGGGGATGACGTCGAGCACGAAGTCGGCAGGATCCTGGCGGCCCGGCGGCCGTCCGATGCCGACCCGCACCCGAAGGAACTCCTTGTGACCGCAGCGACCGCTCGAGCGAACGCAATCCATTGTGACCCGCGGTGCCCCCGCCGAGCTTCACCCGCAGCGCGCCGGCCTCGATGTCGAGCTCGTCGTGAACGGCGATCACACGATCGAGCTCCACGTCGCGCTTCTTGGCGACGCCCGCATATGACGGTCCCGACTCGTTCATGAAATGGGTCGACTTGACGAGCAGGACCTGCTCGCCGGCCTCATGGATCTGCGCCAGCTCGGCCGGCAGGAACCGGATCTTCTTGAACCGCTCCCCGTCGGTGCTCGCGAGCTCGTCCACGACCATGCGACCCAGGTTGTGCCGGGTGTTCGCGTACCGATCGCCGGGGTTGCCCAGGCCGGCGACGAGCCATGGCATCGGCTAGCTCTCGCCACCCTCCTCGGCCGCGGCAGCCGGCGCTCCTTCGCCTTCGGCGCCGGCGCCGGCCTCGCCCTCGGCACCTTCGGCGCCCTCGACACCTTCGCCCTCTTCCTCTTCGGTGGGCTCGACCTCGGCCGCTTCCTCACCGGGCACCGACAGGTCGGCTTCGACCCGGAGCACCGCAGGCGTGATGATCGAGAGCACGGCGTCTTCGGCGTTGGTGAGGATCGTGACCCCCTGCGGCGCCGCAACGTCGCTGACGTGGATCATGCCGCCCAGCTCGACGTCGGTGATGTCGATCTCGATCTGGTCGGGCACGTCCTGCGGGAGACATTCGACCTGCAGCTCGCGGAGGTGATGCTCGACGACGCCACCTTCCTTGATACCGGCCGCCTCGCCATGCTCGACGACGGGCACGTTGACGGTGATCGTCTCGGTTCTGCTGACCGCCAGGAAGTCGACGTGGATGAACCGCGCGTGGATGTGGTCGCGCTGGATCTCACGGGGGATCGCGAGGTGCTCGGTGTCGTCGACCTTCAGGTCGACCAGGACGTTGGAACCGGCTTCCGAGTGGAGCAGACGGTTGAGCTCCTTCGCGTCCACGGTGAGCGGCGTGGCGTCGATGCCCTGTCCGTAGAGGACGGCGGGCACACGACCACTGGCGCGCAGCTTGCGAGCGACACCTTTGCCGCTGTCTTCACGTCGTTGGGCGGTGAGCTTGGTCTCCATAGCTAGGCAAGGTCCTTCTTCTCAGGGGAGGCGTGGGCCGAACCCGAAGAGTGTACGGAAATGGTGGACCGCGCGCTCGCGGGCGATGTCGCACCGCACAGAAGTTCACACACGCGCGATACCTTGCGGCGATCCCGTGCGTCCTTGCAAGTGAGATGGATGAAGGGAACGTGGTGGCGGTCTGCATCGCGTAGCCGCTCCGCCAGCGCGATGGATCGCGCGCCTCATGCGTCTCTGCAGTACGGAGGCGACATAGGGTGAGCGCGATCGTGGATCAGGACACCGAACAGCGGGACCCGGGCAACGAGCCGGGCCCCGCTGTTCCGTCGTCGGGCGGCTTGGAAGAGTTGTACCTGCGGCACGCTCCCGAAGCGCTCCGGCTCGCGTACCTGCTGACATCCGACGGGCCGCTCGCCGAGGACCTCACCCAGGAAGCGTTCATCAAGGTGGCGGGCCGCTTCCGGCACTTGCGTGACGCCAACTCGTTCGACGCCTACCTGCGACGCACGGTGGTCAACCTGTGTATGAGCCACCATCGGCGCCGGCGCGTGGAGCGCGACTACCTGTCGAAGGAAGCCGCACGGACGGCGACGGTGTCGGAATCGCCGGACTTCGCCACCCGCGATCAGTTGCGCGTCGCGCTCGCGACGCTGCCGATGCGCCAACGTGCCGCTGTCGTGCTCCGCTACTACCAGGACCTCCCCGAGCAGCAGGTCGCGCAGGCGCTCGGCTGCTCGGTGACCGCGGCGCGATCCCTCGTGTTCCGCGCCATGGAAACGCTCCGGACCCAGATCCCACGAGGTGAGGACGAATGAACGACCTCGAACGACGACTGAAGGACACGCTGGAAGCCGACGCATCGAAGGCGCCGACCGTGCAGCGAGCGCCGGACAGGCTCCGGCCGAAGGTTCGGCGCCGCCAGCTAGGAACGGCTTTGGTGGGGTCGCTCACGGCGCTCGCGCTCATCGCCGCTTCAGTCGCCGGCTTCCGGACCCTCGATCGAACCGATCCGACCGAACCGCTCCCGGCCGATGAGCCCTGGGCCGGCTACCAGGTGTTCGAGCGGACCGCCTCGCTTCACGTGTTCACGATCTCCAGCGCCAGCGATTGGTACCTCGTCAACCCCTCGATCGATCCCGAATGCACCGCGAACCTCGACTGTGAGTTCCACGAGGTGCTGCAGCTCTCGAACTACGACCCCGGGCTGACCCGATCGGCCTGCGCTGCACCGGTGCCGGCCGGGGGTGTCGTGCTCGTGATCCGTCTCGATCTCCTGCACACCGACGACGCGGAGTCTTACCCAGCGTTCCCGGTCGCGTTCGACCCCGAAACGCCTTTCACCGACGGGCCGTGTGGCCGCGGCAGATACATCCGATTCCAAGCCGGGTTCCCCTATACGGCTTGGATCGGGACGGGAGACGGTGCGAGCGAGGAGGATGTCGATGCCCTGATCCGCTCGTTCGATGGGATGGAGTCGCTGCCGCCGACTCGGGAGGCCCCGGGTGGCGACTCGTCCCGGGCCGCCTACGTCATCGCAGGAGGCGAGAACGCCGCGGGTTCCTGGCGCCTCGACGCCCGACCGTCGCCCCCCGGAGCACCATCGTCAAACGTGGAGCTCGCATTGGTCGGTCCGGTAGGCGGTTCCATCATCGAGGGCTTCAGTGTGCCGGCGGTGCCGATCGAGCAGGCCGGCGGTGACCCGACATTCGGTGCCGTGGCGAAGGCGGCTGATTCGGTCGAGCTTCGGACGGATGGGATCGTGGAGCCCGCGCAGGTTGTGCCGTTGCCCCCAACGCTCGCATCCGACTTCGATCTCTTCTTCGGGTCGCACGAGGGCGATGTCCGCGCCGACGCCGTTGCCCTTGATCGCGACGGACGAGCCCTCGGAGGTTCCTACGTCTTGCCACCCATCGACGTGACGCCCGACGGGAATCACGTGATCGCTCGTTTCGACGCGTTCGGTGCTGCGTGGGAACTGTCGGCTCCTCGGTCGGGCGAGACCTGCGACCTCAGGCTGATCCCGAACAAGGGTCGCGGGGGCGGTTCCTGCGAAGTCTCGATCGCCTCGGGCGAGGACTACGCGTTCGCCTATGGAACGTTGCCGGACGGAGCGGCTACCGCCCACGTGGTCACTGCCGACGGACGTGAGCTGCCCTGCGCGGTGCTGACCGCCGGACCGGCCGGAAACCGCTACTTCGTGGTGCTCCTCGTCGGCAAGGGGCCGGGAGAGCTGCAGTTCCTGCGGACCGACGGTTCGGTGCTGCTGCAGAACGAGATCGCGTGGCAGCAGCCGGAGATCGCGATCGGACCCCCGGTGGCGAGCAGCTAGTCCCGCTCAGACTAGACCTGGTTGGCGCCGCCGAAGATCTCGCTGACGCTGGAGTCTTCGAACACGGCACGGAGGCCGCTGGCGATCAGCGGGGCGATCGACAGCACGTGCAGCTTGTCGAAGTTTCGCTCGTCGGGGATGGGAACCGTGTTCGTCACCACGACCTGCTCGATCGGCGCCTCTTCCAGCGACTGACGGGCTTTGCCGCTGAACAGCCCGTGGGTGGCGCCGACGTAGATCGGGCCGGCGCCCATCTCGGCGAGCACGTGGGCGCCTTTGGAGATCGTGGCCGCGGTGTCGATCATGTCGTCGACCACCACGCACGGCCGGCCATCGACCTCACCGACGACCGCCATCTCCTCGATCTTGTGCGCCTCGTGCCGGCTGCGCCGTTTGTACAGGAACGCCAGGTCCGCGTGGAGGTACTCGCGCAACTTCTCCGACGTCTTGATGCGGCCGGCATCCGGCGCCACCACGACCAGGTCGTCACCGTGCAGGCCCAGCGTGTCCTTGAAGTGATTCGACAGGATCGGCAGCGCCGTCAGGTGGTCGAACGGTGAGTCGAAGTAGCCCTGGATCTGACCCGAGTGCAGGTCCACCGAGATCACGCGGTCGGCGCCGGCGGTAGACAGCAGGTCGGCCACCAGCTTCGCGCTGATGGGTTCGCGCGACAGCGCCTTGTGGTCCTGCCGTGAGTAGCCGTAGTACGGGATGACCGCGGTGATGCGCTTGGCCGAGGCGCGCTTCATGGCGTCGATCATGATCAGCTGTTCCATCAGCGATTCGTTCACGGGCTCGTAGTGGGTCTGCACGACGAACACGTCGGCGCCGCGCACGCTCTCTTCGGCCCGGAAGTAGATCTCGCCCGAGGCGAACCGGCGAAGCTGCGACGGGCTGACCGGGATGCTGAGACAGTCGGCGATCTCGTGGGCCAACGCCGGGTGGATCGTTCCAGTGAACAGCATCATCCGCTTCTTGGTGATGATCTCCACGGTCTCGGTTGCCCCCTATCCCTTGGCCTTGCGCGTGGTGGTTCGCTTGGCCTTGGCGCCGCGCTTGGCGTCCTGGCGTTCGCGGAATCCCTCGACCGTCTGCTGCTCGCTGCGCGCCACCGCGAGCGCGCCCGCAGGAACGTCTTCCGTGATCACCGATCCGGCCCCCGTGACGGCGCCGTCACCCACCGAGACCGGCGCCACCAGCATCGTATCCGACCCGATGCGGACACCGTCGCCGACGGTGGTCCGATGTTTGCGATACCCGTCGTAGTTGACGAACACCGTGGTGGCCCCGATGTTCGAGCCGGACCCGATCTGGGCGTCGCCCACATAGGTCAAGTGCGGCACCTTGGATCCCTCCCCCACCGTCGATGCCTTGATCTCGACGAAGTTGCCGACGTGCACGCGCGGGGCCAGTTCGGCGCCGGGGCGCAACTGCGCGAACGGCCCTGCGTCGGCGTCGTCGCCGATCACCGCCAGGTTCGCCACGGTGAACGTCACACGGCATCGATCGCCGACCTCCGTATCGATCAGCCGGGTGGACGGTCCGATGTCGCACCCGGCACCGATCGTCGTCGCGCCTTCGAGGAAGGTCAACGGCCGGATCACGGTGTCGGGCCCGATCGAGACATCGGCGTCGATGTACGAGGTGGCCGGATCCAGCAGCGTGACGCCGTTCGCCATGTGCCCGGCGTTGATGCGATCGCGCACGACGCGCTCGACGGCGGCCAAGCCGGCTCGCGAGTTGGCGCCCATCGCTCCCCCGGTGTCGACGGAGGCCACCGTGACGCGTCGGCCGTCCGCGAGGAAGAGCGGGACCACCCGATTCAGGTAGTACTCGCGCTGGCGGTTCTTCCGGTCGAGCCGGGGAAGCGCATCGAACAGCTCCCTGCGCTGGAACGCCATGCACATGATCGAGACCTCACGGATCGCACCGATGTCCGACGATGCATCGGCGTCCTCCACCACCTCGACCAATCGGGAACCGCGACGGACCACCCGGCCGTAGCCACCCGGATCCCCGAGCTCGGTCGATGCGATCGTGGCCACAGACGATCCGCGCCGATGCGACGCGACGAGCCGCTTCACATCGTCGGCGGTGACCGGATCGAAATCGCCACCCATGACCAACACGTCGTTGGCCCGACCCACCGCCTGTCGCGCCACGCGGACGGCGTCCCCGGTCCCGAGCTGCCGTCGCTGACGGACGAAGACCGGCTTCGGCGTGATGCCCCACGAGCGAACGGCCGCCTCGACGTCGTCGCCGTCCTGCCCGATCACCACCACGATCCTGGTGGGCTTCGCGGCCTGCCCGGCGTTGAGCACGTGCCACAACACGGGCTTGCCGGCGATGGGATGCAGCACCTTGGGGACCGAGGACTTCATGCGCTTGCCCTTGCCGGCGGCGAGCACCACCAAGGCCAGGGAGCGAGGAGTCCGTTTCGTGGTCTCGGCCAACTGCTGCGTCCAGGGTCGAAGGCCAGCGGTGCGGACCGTCATGGTCCCACATCGCAGGGGCGCCGTGCATCCGGAGAGGACGACGACGCGTCGGGCTCAGATATCGGTAGCCTCATCTCCCGGCTTCGCCGCCCTGACCCTGTCCGACGAGAAGAGCGATGGATCAGATCGACACAGAGACGGCCGATCGGGAGCCGGAGCGACGGCGGCTCGGCCTGGATCGGCTGCGGCTTCGGTTCCGCGACCCGGCGCTCGAGTCGGCGTTCCGTGCCGATCGATTCCGCCACCACCTGGGGAACATCCGCTTCGCCTTCCTGGTCGGGATCGTCCTGTGGATCTCGTGGGGTCTGCTGCTGCGCCCATACATCCTTGCCATCTCCGAGCTTCGGCTTGACCGGACCATGCGGTGGGGTGTGTTCATCCCGATGCTGGTCATCGGCCTCGCGCTCACGTTCACGCCCTTCTTCGGCCGCATCTGGGAATGGGTCGCCGTCGCCATGGCGACGGCGACGATGGTCGCGTGGGTGTACTACACCTCGAACATCCAGACGCTGCCCGCAGAGTACGGGTACGTGGGCGTCATCCTGATCACTGCGTTCACGTACACCCTGTTGCGGCTGCGGTTCGTCCTGGTCTTGCTGATCACGCTGATCGGCATCGGCGCGTATCTGCCGTATGCCTTCGCGACTCGGTTCGTTGCGCCTGTGAGCGGGGTGCTGGCGACGCTCTATCTCGTCTCGTTCGGGTTCCTGGGCGGCCTGGCTGCATATCGGATGGAGCGGTTCACGCGAACGCTGTTCCTGCAGGAGCGCCAGCTCGACCAGGAGCGCCTGCGATCCGACGGCCTGCTCCTCAACATCCTGCCGCAGGTCGTCGTCGACCAGCTCAAGGTCACGTCCGGCCGACGGATCGCGCAGGCGTTCGAGCAGGTGACGGTGATCTTCGTCGACGCGGTCGGATCGACCCAGCAGGCCGCTCGCTCGTCGCCGGATGAGTTCGCCCATGCCTTGGACGAGCTGTTCAGCCGGTTCGACGAGATCGCGGACCGGCACGGCCTCGAGAAGATCAAGACGATCGGAGATGCGTACATGGCGGTCGCCGGCGCGCCGGTCGCGATGGCCGATCATGCGGCAGCCGCCGTCTCGATGGCGATCGACG
Organism: uncultured Actinomycetes bacterium; assembly: GCA_963821935.1. Taxonomy (GTDB): domain Bacteria; phylum Actinomycetota; class UBA4738; order UBA4738; family HRBIN12; genus JAOUEA01. The sequence goes on from CAWGFM010000004.1 coordinate 754,306, forward strand.
TCGTCCGAGAAGCGGGTGCGGTCCGATGGCCGTCGGGCGACCAGATCGTCGTCCACGGCGGTGTGGCCACCGGGCCGGCCGTCGCCGGCGTGATCGGGCGCAGGAAGTTCGCTTACGACCTGTGGGGCGACACCGTGAACGTCGCGAGCAGACTGGAGGAGCTGGGAGAGCCGGGTGAGGTGCTGGTGTCGGAGGCGACGGCCGTGCACCTCGAGGATCGGTACGAGTTCGGGCCTATCCGGATCTTGGACCTGAAGGGCAAGGGACCGACGCCAGCCCGGGCACTGCTGGGACGCAAGTCAGACGTTCCGATCGAGGAGCCGTCGACGTGAGGCGGACCGTCGTCCTCGCCGCGGCCATCATCGCGACGTGCATCATCACGACCGGGTGCATCAGCTCCGGCCCCGCCGAGTCCGCGGATCCGCCGGGCGCGAGGACGATCGTCGTCGGAGTGTCCGGCGCCTTCGCCGAGAACCAGCTCGTCGCGGAGATGTACGCGCAGGTCCTGGAGGACGCCGGTTTCACGGTCGGGCGGGAGTTCGACCTGAGCTCTCGCGAGGTCTCGCAGAGCGCGTTGGAGTCGGGTCAGATCGATCTGAAACCCGAGTACCTGTCGTCGCTGCTCCTGTTCCTCGACTCCAGCGCGGAGGGGTCGAGCGATCCGGCCGAAGTCGCGGGGCAAGTCGGCGAGCGCCTCGAGCCGGAAGGCGTCACCGTGCTCACGCCATCGCCTGCCCAGGACACGAATCAGTTCGTGGCGAACGCCAAGACGGCACAGGAATTCGACCTGACCACGCTGAGCTCGCTCACCGCCGTCGCCGACCGGCTGTCGATCGGCGCACCGCCCGAGTGTCCGCTCCGCCCTTTCTGCATGCGGGGCCTTCGGGACGTCTACGGGATCCTCTTCGAGGACTTCGACCCGCTCGACGCCGGAGGGCCACTGACCGTCGCCGCGCTCAAGAGTGACGAGGTGCAGATCGGCTTGATGTTCTCGACGGATCCCAGCATCGAGGCGAACGGGTTCATCCCGCTCCTCGACGACAAGCACCTCCAAGACGCGGAGAACATCACGCCAGTGATCCGGACCGAGAAGCTGAGCGCCCAGGTACGGCGGCGGCTCGACGCGGTGAGCGCCCGACTCTCCAGCGACACGGTGACCGAGCTCGTCGGGAAGGTCGTGATCGACGGGCAGGATGCGGCTGCCGTCGCGAGGGCGTTCCTCGCCGCGAACGGCCTCCTCTGATCGGTCATCGACGCTCGGCGTCTTCGGCGAGTTCCGGGGGGAGGAAAGGGCAAGCTCGCCACACACGCTGACCTGCATGTCAAGGTCCTCGTTCGGAATCCGCGCCGAACTTGACAAGGTTCCGCCCGTATGTCGGGCGTTCCTGGGTTTCTGGGCGCTTACTCTCGCTTACCGGCTCTCTCGGCTCCATGGGGCTTGCCTCGGGTGTCAAGGTCGCCAGGTGACCATCGGCACCTCCCTCCATCGCCCTAGCCGAGACTCGTAGCGCCGAATGCGAGGCGCGTGCGCATCGTCGGTCTGGGACGTGCTTGCGCCCGCAAGGCTATCGCCCTGACGGAGGGGTCAAATGGGGTGAACGGGTCCCGGAGATGGCCCTTGTACGTCGTCGCCCTAACCACCGATGCGAAGCCAGGCGGACTCATACCCGGAGGCATGCTCCATCTATGCGGATGCTGTCGAGGGTCTGCTAGGGGCTCAACCGGCGCTTCGCCTGGACGGCGAAGGACCAGATTCTTCTGAGTTGTCCGGCAAGAGTGTCCGGGTTCTTGCTGCCCGACGAGGTCTTCCACTGCATCGGCCTCGCAGGCACGTCCGTCAGCAGCAGAGTTCATCGAGTGCACCAGCCCCCCGGGCGAACAGTCGACTCCGGCAACCCCTGATCTGGTCGAGGAACGCCGCGGAGGCGCGCCTGGGTCAGCCTGCCGAGACTTCGTCGATCAACGTTCGTGCCGACACCGCCCCCGGCTGATGCCCCTTGCGCTCGTACGCCGCCAACCCGGCGCGCGCCGCCTCCACCGCTTCCTCAGAAAGGCCGGCCGCGAAAGAGACTTCTGCGAGCACCATCAGGGTGTCCGCTTGGAACCAGGGACTCTGCGCCCCGGCGTAGAGGTCCACGGCCTCCCGTGCGAGCCGGCTCGCCTCCTCGTGCTCGCCTCGAGCGGACCGGACCAGCGCCTGGGCGGAGCAGGCGCTCGCCTGCGTGGACAGATCATCATCGGCGCCCGTGGCGCTCGCGATCGTCGCCAGCTCCTCCGCCTCGTCGAACCGGCCCAGACGGCAGAGCGCGAGGGCGAGGTAACCCGCGGAGGTCGACCCGTGCCCTTCGTCGCCCATGCGCCGATGGAGCTCGTACTCCTCGCGGAACGATCGCTCGGCCGCCTCCTGATCGCCTGCCATCTCCTCGACGTGGCCGCCGTACTCGTAGATCGCCAAAGCCCACAGGGCCGAACCGAATCTCTTAGCCAGCGCCTCCGCCTCACGGATGCGTTCGCGCGCTCTATCGAAGTCACGCGTCATCGCGTCGAGGCAGGCTCCGTGCACCAAGACGACGTGCCCGATGAATCCATCGCGTCCGAGCTCGGCCATCGCCGCATCGAGCGACGGTCTCCCTTCGGCGGGCGACGTCGACCCGAGCAGCTCGGTCGCCAGCTTGATCGTCATCGCGTCCACGAGCAGCGACCGATCACCCGATCGGCGCGCATGATCCACAGCGTGGATCGCCGCTTCTCTCCCCGCGTCGAAACGACACGGGTTCCACTCCAACTGCACCAGTCCCCACCACACGATCGCGAGCGCCTCGTCGTCGCCGCTGGACTCGAGCTCGGCTCTCGCCGCAGCCACTTCCGCCCGAAGGTCGTCGCTGGTGAACCCGACGGGGTCGAGCAGCATCCGCAGGGCGCCGCGGTCGATCCTGGCCATCCATTCGATCGATCGCTGTCCGCTGGCAGCGGCCGCAGCCACGGCCTCATCGAGCGCGGCGGCCGCCACAGGTGGGTCGAGGCCGCGTAGGCTCGCGCGCCCGACGTCGTACAGAGCGCGGGGTCGATCCGGATGACCCTCCGGGAGCAGGTCTGCCGCGTGCCGGAACAGGGTCGCAGCAGCCCGGTCGTCGCTCCGATCCGACGCTCGGCGGCCGCTCGCCGCATAGTGCCTGGCGGCTCGGAGCCCCAATTCGCGGCCCGCGTCGTCCAGCGGTCCGAGCGCCGCGAGGAGCCGATGAGCCTGGTCCAGGTGATAGGCGAGGATCTCCTCGAACTCCTCAACGCGTGTCTCCCCGACGCCCTCGAGCCAATCGGCGAACCGCTCGTGCAGCTCGGCACGGAGCGCCTTGGGCGCGGCGTCGTAGGCGGCATCGCGGATCAGCTGGTGGCGGAACCGGAACGCGTCCTGGCCCGCGAGCGATGAGCGGTCCGGTCGGATCAGGTCTCGCCGGACCAGGCTCATCAGGGTCGGCCGCACCTCGGGGCCCTCCGCCTCGAGCAACGCCGTCACCGCGCCCACGTGGAACTGCTTGCCGCACACCGCCGCCCGCTGGATAGTCGCCCGTTCGTCGACGGAGAGCTGATCGAGCCGCGCGGCCAGCAGCGCCTGGATCGTCGGAGGCACCCGCAGGTCCGACAGCGCCCCCGTCGCCACCCATCGATCGGCCTCGCTAGTGATCAGTCCATCGTCGATCAACATCGAGAGCATCTCCTCGACGAACAAGGGCGTGCCCTCGGCCGCGGCGAGGATCCGATCGCGAGCCTCCTCCGGCAGCGCCGCGCGACCGAGCATGTTGCCGATCAGGTCGCCGCACTCGTCGTCAGAGAGCGGCTCGAGCGAGATCGTCGTGGCGTTGAACTTGCCACCGCCCCAGCCGGACCGCGCATCCAACAACTCGGGCCGCGCGAGGCAGAGCACCAGGATCGGAGCCTCGCGCGCCCAGTCGGTGATGTGCTCGATCAGGTCCAGGAACGTGGGCTCGCCCCAGTGGACGTCGTCGAACACCACGGCGAGGGGTCTCGTCTGCGCGACCGCCTCCAGGAACGAGCGGACCGCCCAGAAGGTCTCCTCCACCGAGCTGTCGCGTTCGGCCGCCGCGAACAACTGGGCGAGCGTCGAACACGCTGGTCCGTCGGTGCCCAGCACCGCGCAGATCTTCCGCTCGATCTCGTCGGGCGCGTCGAAGTCCTCCAGGCCGGCTGCCTCCTTCACGACCTCGCCCACGGGGAAGAACGTGATGCCCTCGCCATAGGGGAGGCACCGGCCCCGGAGCACCGTGGCGCCACCGAGCGAACCGAGGAACTCTTCGACCAACCGGGACTTCCCGACCCCCGGGGTGCCGAGGATCGTGAACAGCTGACACGAGCGGTCGGCGATCGCGGCCTCGAACGCCTGCCGGAGCCGGCCGAGCTCACGCTCCCGGCCGACCATGGGCGAGTCGAGGCGACGCGCGAGGCCGGCGACTCCCGCCGCCACCTCGACCAGGCGGAACGCGGCGAGCGGCTCCGACTTGCCCTTTACCTCGAGCGGCGGGACCGGCTCGGCGACCACGGCGTCCCGGACGAGGCGGAGGGTCTCCTCGCCGATCAGGACCGTCCCCGGCTCCGCTGCCTGCTCCAGCCGGGCGGCGACGTTCACGGCGTCGCCGGTGACGAGCGTGTCGGGCTGGGCACCCGCGACCACCTCACCGGTGTTCACCCCGATCCGGGCGGCGAGCGAGACGCCGTGGTCGCGCTCCAACTCCTTATTCAGAGCCCCGAGTGCCTGTCGCATCTCGACCGCGGCGCGAACAGCCCGAAGGGCATCGTCCTCGTGGATCGCCGGGACCCCGAACACCGCCATCACCGCGTCCCCGATGAACTTCTCCACGGTCCCCCCGTGGCGCTCGAGCGCCGCCCGCATCTCGGCGAAGTAGCGGGACATGACCCGGCGGAGCGACTCGGGATCGAGGCGCTCCCCCATCGCGGTCGAGCCCGTGACATCGCAGAAGACAACCGTCACGGTCTTGCGGACCTCCTGGCGGCCGGGCGGAACCAGGGGGGCCGCGCACGCCGGGCAGAACTCGAAGTCGTCCGGGGACTCCCGACCACAGTCGGCGCAGGTCAGCACCATTGGAGCCTATGCCACGTGCATCCCGAGAACGAGCGGAGGTTCGAGAACGAGATGATCATCCCCGATCGAACGCGTGCTGCGCCTGGTTTCAGTCGCTGACGGACTGGAGGTGCTGAAACGACATGCGTCGGGTTGAATTTGAGGACGCCTTGTTACTCGGTTCCGGGGGGAGGAATCGAACCTCCATTCCAGGCTCCAAAGGCCCGTGTCTTGCCGTTAGACGACCCCGGATCGCATCCGCGCGTGCGTTCGATTATCCCGCGTGCACGGAGGTTGCCATATCGATCAGCGGTGTTGGCGGTCATCCGGAGCAGGAGGGCCGCTCACCACGATCGAGCCGGGCATCGATGCACTGAGCGTCTCGGCGTGCTCCAGATGACTCGCGAGCGCCGCGACGGTCGGCCCGCTCCCACTCATGATCGCTCCGAGCGCGCCGGCTTCCTTGAAGCCATCGATCGCCTGCGCGATAGACGGGTGCCGCTCGATGACCGCCGGCTGCAGGTCGTTGAAGAGCGCGTGACCGACCAGCTCGAGATCGCCGGCCTCGGCCGCGGCGATCAGGGCGCCGGCGTCGGGGCCGGTCAGCGGCCGTTCGTCCCACCACGCGTAGGCATCTCGGGCGCTCACGGGGAACCCCAGCGGCTTGATCACCCACCATGCATGGACCACGTGGACAGGCGTGAGGTGCTCTCCTCGCCCTCGCACCAGGACCGACCCGCCCGACTGCATCGCGGGCACGTCAGAGCCGATCGAGGTCGCGAGTGCATGCATCTGGCCGGCGTCGGCCCCCGCCCCCCACAGATCGTTGGCGGCCGCAAGGGTCGCGGCAGCGTCGGCGCTGCCTCCCCCGAGCCCGGCCGCAACCGGGATGCGCTTGGTGAGCTCGATCGCCGCGCCACGAGCCACGCCGTCGGGATCAGGCCACGCCTTGGCTGCCGTGGTCAGCGCTCGCGAGGCGAGGTTCTCATCGGCGGGCACCGAGGACAGCGCTTGGACGAGACGTGCGTCACCGGTGACCGCGATCGTGCGAGCGCCGGCCTCGGCCTGGCGCACGGTGACCTCGTCGTGCAGGGAGATCGGCAGGATCAGGCTCTCGATGTCGTGGTAGCCGTCGGCTCGCCGGCCCTCGACCCGGAGGAAGAGGTTGATCTTGGCGTGGGCTCGCCGGGAAACGGCCCGATCGGCCGAGCTCACCCCGGGATCCCTTCGGCGATCGCGGCGAAGGCAGCCAGGCCCAGCTCCTCGGGACGTGCGTTGGGTTCCACGCCGGCTTCGCGCAGGATCGCGTCGGCGACGACTGCGTCGATGTCCATCCGACGGAGCGCGTTGCGCATCGTCTTGCGCCGTTCGCCGAAGGCGACGTCGACGACCCGCCAGAGTCCGGCCTCGTCCACCGAGACGGGTGGCGCAGCGAGGCGGTCCAGACGCACGACGACCGAATCCACGGACGGGCGCGGCCAGAACACGGACGCCGCGACCTTGCGGACCATGGACGCCTCGCATCTGTACGCGACGTGAACGCTCACGGCCCCGTAGTGCTCCTCGCCCGGCCGCGCGGCGAGCCGTTGACCTACCTCGCGTTGGACCATGACGACCTCACGCCGGATCGACGGTCCACGTTGCAGCGACTCCATCACGACCGGCACCGCGACGTTGTAGGGAAGGTTGGCGCAGAGCGTCCAGGGGCCGGCGTCACCGGCATCGCCGAGCACCGAGGGCCAATCCAGCTTCACGGCGTCGGCGTGCAGGACACGCACCCGCTCCATGCCCGAGGTCACCTCCTCGAGCGCCGGGATCAGCCCCCGGTCGAACTCGATCGCGAGCACGTCCGCGCCGGTCGATGCCAGCGCCACCGTGAGCGAGCCGAACCCGGCGCCAACCTCCACCACCCGGTCGCCGGGACCAACCCCCGCGTCCGCGGCGATCGCCCGAGCGAGGTTGGGATCGATCAGGAAGTTCTGGCCCAGGGACTTGGTGGGACGAACGCCGTGACGGCGGGCCAGGGCGCGGATCGCGGTGGCGCCGAGCGCGGCAGGGTCGTTACCAGCTGAGGCGGACGTCGATGACGCCGACCCCGAGCGGGCGGAGGACGGCGAACGCCTCCGGGGCGAGGTCGATGATCTTGCCTGCGGCGAACGGCCCTCGGTCATCGATGACCACGGTAACGGAGCGGCCGGTCTCGACATCGGTGACCGTCACCATGGTGCCGAACGGCAGCGTGGGGTGCGCGGCGGTCAGACCCGACCACGGCGGGTCGTACCACGACGCCAGCCCGGTCTGGCTGGCGCCGTCGGTACCGGGCACGTCGGTGGTACCGCCGTACATCGACTCGGGCCCCGAGATGCGTCGCTCGGTGATGGGTTCACGTTCGATCCAGCGACCGATCAACCGGTTGGCTTCGACCTGACCGTTCACGGTCACCACGTGGAAGGTGCCCACGGCGCGCCCGTCACGTCCCGGCTCCAGCACGCGCACGGTGCCCGGCACCATGGTGGAACGGAACTGCGTGTGGATCGGGGCCGGGATCGTCACCTGTCGGACCTGCGTCGAGATCTCCACCTGGTCGAACCGAACCGTCGATCCTTGGTGGAGGGGGGTGCTGGGCGATGGCAGCACGCGGTCGTCAGCGTCGGGGTCGATCCCCATGGCCGAGAAAAGTTCCCCGGCCGTGCCCGCGTTGGTCAGGACGTCGCGCACCTTCCCCAGCACGACGACCTGCACGGGCACAGCCGGAGACGTTCCGACGCTCGCTGCGGAGAAGGAGCTCTCGACGATCTGGTTCGCGAGGCTCGCGTAACCGGAGCTCGTCCCTGCCATCACCCAGACCCCCACATCGGTGGGGCTCTGCACCATGGTGGGTCCGTCCGACGCCATAAGCGCGTCGAACCCTGGCGCGATCGGCGCCGGGGTCACCACCACGGTCATCCCGTCGGCCAGTTGGGTGGCCGGCGGAGGTTGCACTTGGAACTGTCCACCGAGCGAGATGCCTTCGCCGGCGAGCAGGTCCCGGACGTTCGACGATGTGGTCTGGACGGCCACCGGCCTGCCCTCGACCACCAACGTCACGTGCTTGCGAAGCGCGAAGTGGACGACGCCCGACAGCAGCAGCAGACCCACCACGAGGGTGGATGCTTGAACCGCTCGGTGGACCCGCAGACGGCGGGCCCGGGTGGAACGTGGTGCCAACCTTCCTCCAAGTGTCTGAGGAAGGCTTCTCAGGGAAGCGGTTCGACCGGACAGAAGCCTTCGAACGCACGGGACCGCACCCTAGCAAACCCTCAACCCTCACTGCAAACTTGAGAACGAACGTACGTTCGAGTCAGTGGAACGCCTCCGAACTGAGCTACCGAAGTCCTGGGAACGCAGCATGGGCGTTCTCGGTTGTCGCGGCGATGAGCTTGTCCACATCGTCGCCGCGTGTGGTCGCGATCGCGTCCAGCGTGAGCATCACGTTCGCGGGCTCGTTGTCGGAACCACGCAGCTTCTGGGGCGACAGGAACGGCGTATCGGTCTCCACCACGAGTCGATCGATCGACACCGCGGCGGCGGCCTGTCGGAGGTGTTCGTTCTTGGGATACGTCACGTTGCCGGCGAAGCTGATCCAGTAGCCGCGTTCCGCACACTCGCGGGCGATCGCGGCATCACCGCTGAAACAGTGGATCACCACGCGTTCGGCCGCACCTTCATCCAGGACTTGAAGGACGTCGGGCCAGGCGTCGCGGACGTGCACCACCATCGGCTTGCCCGACTCGTTGGAGAGCGCGATGTGCGTTCGCAGGGTGCGGATCTGATCGTCCTTCGGCGAGCGCATGCGGAAATAATCGAGGCCGCACTCCCCCACACCGATCACCCGAGGGTCGTGCGTGAGCTCTTCGATCCGGGCGCTGGCGGTCCCGTCGAACGCGGATGCGTCGTGCGGATGCATACCGGCGGTGGCGAACACACCCTCGAGTGCGTCGGCCATCTCGACCGATCGACGGCTGGTTTCCACGTCGATACCGACGCAGATCAACCGTTCGACACCGGCGGCCTTCGCGGTCTCGACCACATCTGCAGGTTCGCGGTCGAGGAGGAACAGGTGGCAGTGGGTGTCGACGGCTCCGGTGTCAGGCATCGGTTCAGGGTTCCGGTCGCTCACGAGCGGCGAGCTTACAAGGGTCTCCACATCCGGTCGATAGGGGGAGCTTCACGTGAAACACGTTTCGGGCAAGCCTCACCCATGACTGCAGGAGTGGTGGATAACCTCATGCGGGCCGGGATCGGTCCGGTGGGGCGTTAGTCGGCCTCGACCCGGGGGAAGAGGGACTCACCCTTGACCGTAGTCGTGCCGGGTCGGAGCCCGCCCCAGGCCGCCGATCCCGGAAGGCGCTGAGCCTCGAGAGGGTCGTCCTGGCCCAGCTGGCTCCAGAGTCGTTCGGCCGCCCCGGGCATGATCGGACCGATGGCGATCGCGAGGATCCGGAGCGTCTCGGCGGCGGCGTACAGCACGCCCGCGAGCTCGTCGCGGGCGGCGTCGTCCTTGGCGAGCTTCCAGGGCTCCTTCTCGACCAGGTAGTGGTTGGCTCTATCCACGATGTCCCACACCGCCACGAGTGCCGGCTGCAGCTCGAGCGCCAGCATGTGCTCGTCGTAGCGCGCGATCGCGTCGGCGACCACCACGGGCATGTCGGACTCGGCGCCCTCGGCGGTGGACTCGGGCACCACACCGTCGAAGTAGGAAGCGAGCATCGCGAGCACGCGGCTCGCCAGGTTGCCCAGCCCGTTGGCGAGGTCGGCGTTGTGCCGCTCCGTGATGGCGTCCCAGTTGAAGTTCCCGTCCTGGCCGAAGGCGATCTCTCGCATGAAGAAGTATCGATAGGAGTCGACGCCCAGTCGATCGATCACGTCGAAGGGATGCACCCCGGTGCCCTGGCTCTTCGACATCTTCTCGCCGCTGACGTTCACGAAGCCGTGACCGAACACCGACTTCGGAACGTCGACCCCGGCGGCCAAGAGCAACGCCGGCCAGATGACGGCATGGAACCGGATGATGTCCTTGCCGATGATGTGCAGATCCGCGGGCCACAGTCGGTCGAACATCTCGGGATCGGTCCCGAACCCCACCGCCGTGGCGTAGTTGAGCAGCGCGTCGACCCACACGTAGACGACGTGCTTGGGATCCCAGGGCAACGGGATGCCCCAATCGGTTCCCGATCGCGAGATCGACAGATCCTGGAGCCCGGCACTTACGAACGACACGACCTCGTTCCTGCGGAAGTCCGGCATCACCGAGGTGGGCACATCGGCATAGAGGTCGAGGAGCGGCTGCTGATACTTCGAGAGCGGGAAGAAGTAGTTCTCCTCGCTGAGGATCTCGACGGGCGTGCCGTGGATGGGACACCGGCCGTCGATGAGCTCCTTCTCCTGCTTGAACTCCTCGCACGACACGCAATATGGGCCCTCGTAGGTGCCGAGGTAGATCTCTCCCCGCTCGTGCAGGCGTTGCACGAACGCCTGCACGCGTTCCGCGTGCCTCGGTTCGGATGTGCGGATGAAATCATCGTTGGAGATCTGCAGGCGCTGCCAGACCTCCTGCCACTTCGGCACCATGCGGTCCACCCACTCCTGCGGGGTGATGCCCAGCTCCGCGGATGACCGCGCGACGTTCAGGCTGTGCTCGTCGGTGCCGGTGAGGAAGTAGACGGCTTCTCCGCGAGCCCGACGGTAGCGGGCGACGAAGTCGCAGGCGACGATCTCGTACGCCGTCCCCACATGCGGCTCCGCGTTGACGTACGGGATGGCAGAGGTGATGAAGAAGACGTCCCGGCCCATGGTCACGACATGATACGAGTGCCCGCCACTAGTCTAGGGCAGACTAGTACGCGGTGCAGGCGATCATTCGGGCTCGGGGATCTCGCTCTCTTCGACGGCCTCGGCGATGACCTGCAGCTTCTCGGAAGCGAGCTCCTCGATCGTCACCTGCACCACGCCTGCCACCGGAAGAGCCAGCAGCGCTCCGATGAAGCCGGCCAGCTCGACCCCGATGATCACGGCCAACAGCACGATGAATGGGTTGAGGCTGATCGTCCTGCCGTAGACCAACGGCTGCAGCGCATGGTTCTCGATCTGCTGATAGACGATGAAGAAGACCGTGATGACGATACCCGCGGTCACCGAGTGCAGGAACGCCACGATGATGGCGGGCAGGGCGCCGAGCGTCGCTCCCACCAGTGGGATGAGATCGGCCACGAACACCCACAGCGCCAGCAGCGACGCGTAGGGCAGTCGCATCAGCAGGAACGGCACCAGCGACACGATGCCCGCGATCAGGCTGGTGAAGATGTTGCCCGCGACCCAGCCCGAGACCGCGCGCATGGACCGATCGGCGATCGTGGCCAAGCGGCTCCGGTGCTCCTGGGGCACCATGGCGATCTCGCCGGTCCTGACGAAGCGGGGGCCGTAGAGCAACAGGAACACGGTCATCACGAAGATCGTCACCAACCCCACGATGGCTTGACCGATCGAGGCGAACACCGACAGGATCGGTCCCGACAGACCCACGAGCTGCTGGGGTACCTGTTCGCCCACGCTGCCGACGCTGTCCTGCACGTTGAACCGCTCCGCGAGATCGCGCACGATCGGCGCGTTCCTGACGCGATCCACGGTCTCGGGCAAGTTCTCGGCGAACTCGACGGACTGCGACACGATCGGCCGGGCGAACGCGAACAGCAGTAGGAAGACGACCAGGACCAGACCCGCGCTGACGACCGCGACCGCGAGGCCTCGGCGCAGTCCCCGGCGCTCGACCCAGGACACCGCGGGTGCGAGCACGGTCGCGAAGAACACCGAGACGAACAACCACACCACGACGCGCTTCAGCTCGAACAGCAGGAACACGCCAGCGGCGGCTGCGAGCACCACCGCCACGACGACCACGACGTCTTGCGGCGCGACGTGCGGCGCCCAACGCTCCAACCGCTGGCCCACGGGCGGTTGCGGACCCTCCGGCGCGGGCATCGGCCCTTCGCGCGCCATCTACCGCTTCGCTCGCTTCCCCGAAGGTTCACCGTCGACCGTGATGATCGGATCCTCGCGCACCACGCGCACCACGACCTCGGTGGTCCGCTCCTGCTGCCTCCTCTTCTTCTTGCGCCGGCGCATCACCCAACCCAGTGAACCAGCCACCACGGAGCTGCCCGCAACCGCTCCTGCGACGGTCTTGGCCGAGCGGACCGGGGAGGGCAGTCGGGCTTCGAGCTCGCGGAGGTCGTCTTCCACCCGTGATCTCGCCTCCTCGATCTCCTTCACTTTCCGATCTGCTGCTTCGCCCATCGCACGTCCTCCTTCAATGTCTCTTGTGTCTTCGCCACGCCCGCGGGCGCCTTCAGCTCTTTGCGTCCCACCGAGAACAGCACCGCGCCGATCACGGCGAACAGGGCGCCCACGATCAGCAGCGACGCCCACAACGGCAGCACGATCGCCAGCCCCGCTGCACCGGCCGCAGCGAGGAAACCCACGGCATACAGGGCCACCACGCCCGCGGTCGCCAGCAATCCCGCACCCTTGGCCTTCACCGAGAGCGCTTCGGTCGCCTCGATCTTGGCGAGCTCCACCTCATGGCGGACCAGTTGCTTGACGCCGTCGATCACGCTGGTCACCAGCGATCCGATCGAGCGCTTGCTGTTCGAGCCTTGCCCGGTCGCGGCAGGGCCCGTCGGCGCCGCCGTGCCGTCGTCATCGAATCGAACGTTCACGAACTCGTTCTCCCTTCGTTCCTCTTGCCGGGCCGAGCGCTCCAGCGCCCGGACGTCTGCATCGGTCAGGTCATCGCCCGTCAGCGATCGAGGCCACAGGCCTCGCGCGATGACCGCGTTGAGCTCGGCGCCCAGTAGCGTGAGCTGCGAGCCCAGGTAGATCCACGCCAGCAGCCCGATCACCACCGCGAACGTGCCGTACACGTCCGAGGACGACTCGAGCCGGCTGCTCACGATCCAGGTTCCCACCGCGAGCAGCGCCGTCCATCCGGCGCCCGCGAGCACGGCGCCCGGCAGGACCTGGCTCCATGTCACGTGCGCCACGGTGAGCACACGGTAGGCCAATGCGTATACCCCGATGTGCAGGAGCAGGCTCGCGGCGAAACCCGCCACGAGGCCCGCCGAGCCGCCGACGCCGGCGGCGAACCCGCTGAGCACCACACCCGCCAACAGGAACGAGCCGATGACCAGCAGCATCAACAGCGCCCTCGCAACCGCGATCGGCATGCCCGACCGTTCCTTGCGGGGCACGTCCCAGATGCTGTCCATCGCGACCTGGGCTGATCGAACCCCGCCGACGCCGGACCAGAGCGCCAGGGCGATCCCGAGCGCGATCGTGAGGCCGGAGCCGTCGACAGCCCTGACGTTCTGACGGATCTGCGTGCCGATCACCGGGAACTGCGACACCGCCGACTCGAGGATCTTGTCTTGCAGAGCGGGGTCGTTCGCCAACACGATCGCGGCGACCGACGTGAGCACCATGAGCAGTGGGAACAACGAGAAGAATCCGTAGTAGGCGATCGACGCTGCCAGTGACCCGGCGCCATGTTCACCGAATCGCTTCACGACGGCCAGAGGGAGGCCGGCCCACGCATGGGCGCGCTGGAAGCGATCCACGACTCGAACAGGAGCGGTCACGTCCACTGCGATGCTCTTCCCCGTCCACGACCAGCGAAAACGACCTCGCGGGCCGGCCGGGTCATCACTTCATCGCTTGCCGAACAACGTGCCGAACACGCTGCGCAGCGTGCGGCGACCGTCCGCGGTCGTGAGCATGTCCTTCGCGAAGTCCACACCGATGTCTTTGACCTGCGCCCCGATGCCGGACTCGGCCTTCGGCTCGGCCGCGGGCTTCGGCTTGGGGTTCGATCGGGGTTTCGGTTGGGGTTTCCGTTGTGGCTTCGGCGACGACGGCGCTCCGGGTGGAGGCGGCGGCAGCGGGATGCCGACCGCGTCCTTGGCGGCGCCCAGCTTCGCGGTGATCATCTCGTGCGCGCTCTGGCGGTCCACCGCCTGCGCGTATTTCGACTGGAGGGCTCCCGCGGATCGCAACGCTGTCCTCGTTGCGTCGTCGACCGCGTCCATCAGCGAGTCGGGCGGCACCAGCTTGGTCGCCGCCAGCGGCGTTGGCACGCCCCGCGGGGACAGCACCGTCACGAACGCTTCGCCGATGCCCAGCGACGTGAGGGTGGCGGCCACGTCGTAGTGCTCGGTCTTGGGGAAGGTCTTCACCGTCTTCCGCAGCGCGGTGTCGTCGTCGGGCGTGAACGCCCGCAGGGCGTGCTGGACGCGGTTGCCCAACTGCGACAACACGGAAGCAGGCACGTCGGTCGGCGCCTGCGTCACGAAGTACACGCCGACACCCTTGGAGCGGATCAGACGCGCCGTGAGCTCGATCTGATCCATCAGCGCTTCGGACGCATCGTCGAACAGCAGGTGCGCCTCATCGAAGAAGAACGCGAGCTTGGGCTTGGGCAGATCGCCCTCCTCGGGAAGTTCCGCGTAGACCTGCGCCAGCATCCACAGCATGAAGGTGGAGAACAGGCGCGGCCGGTCCATCACGTCGGCGATCTCCAGCAGGCTGATGACCCCCCTGCCGTCGGGCGTGGTGCGCATCAGATCGGCCACGTCGAACTCGGGCTCACCGAAGAAGGCGTCGGCGCCGGCCTCCTCCAACTCGACGAGCGACCGGAACAGGACGCCCACGCTGGCCTTGGAGATGCCGCCGTAGTCCTCCAGCACGGGCTTGCCCTCGTCGGAGGCGAGGAACTTCAGCGTCGTGCGCAGGTCGGCGAGGTCGAGCAGCGGCAGCTGTTGGTCGTCGCAGTACTTGAAGACCAGCGACAGCACCGAGGTCTGCGTCTTGTTGAGATCGAGCACCTTGGCCAGCAACAACGGCCCGAACGAATGGATCGTGGCTCGCACCTGCGCCCCCAGCGTACCGCTCAGGGAGAGCAGTTCCACGGGGTGAGCGCGTGGCAGGTACGTCAACCCGAGCTCGGTGGCCCGCTCACCGATCGCGGTATCGGCGGCATCGCCCGGCTGCGACAGCCCGGTGAGATCACCCTTGATGTCGGCGACGAACACCGGTACGCCGGCGTCGGAGAGCTGGCCGGCCAGGATCTGCAAGGTCTTGGTCTTGCCGGTGCCAGTCGCCCCCGCCACGAGTCCATGACGGTTCACCATGGAGAGCGGGAGGACGATCCGAGCGGAGGCATCGACCTCGCCCTCATGCATCGGGGCGCCCAGCACCAGGCATGGTTCGTCGAACGCGTAGCCCGCCGACATCTCCGATCGGAAGGCCTCGTCCATGGCCCGGGAGCCTACCCCTGACCCTTGAGCATCGCCCGGTACACCTCGTTGGCACTGGCGCCGTGGCGCTGGGCCACCGTGCGGGCCGCGTCGCGCTTGCGCACCCCGTCAGCCGTCACCAGGGAGAGCGCCTCGGCGGCCAGGGTTTCCAGCGAGGGCAGCTCGCGTTCGCGTTCGCCTTCGATCACGACGACGACCTCGCCCTTCAGCTCGGCGTCACCGAGGTGGCCGAGCACCTCCGACGCACGTCCGCGGAGCACCTCTTCGTGCAGCTTCGTCAGCTCCCGGGCCACCGCGATGCGCCGGTCGCCCATGGCCACCAGCAGGTCGCGCAGCAGGATCTGCACCCGCACCGGGGACTCGAACACCACCAGCGTGCGCGGATCGTGTCGAAGCGTTTCCAGGCGGCGCATGCGTTCCCCCGCCTTCCGGGGGAGGAACCCCTCGAACGTGTAGCGGTCGGTCGGCAGTCCGGACACGACCAACGCCGCCACCACCGAGGACGGGCCGGGAACCACGCGCACATCGAGCCCAGCTTCGACGCAGGCCGTCACCAGCCGGTAGCCTGGATCGGAGACCGACGGCATGCCACCGTCGGTCACCAGGGCGACCGACTCACCGGCCTGCAAGCGAGCGACCAGGATGCCGACGCGCTCCCGTTCGTTGCCGTCGAAGAACGACAGCATCGGCTTGCGGATCTTCAGCCCCGCCAGCAGGCGACCGGTGCGCCGGGTGTCCTCGCACGCGATGAGGTCGACGGCATCCAGGGTGTCTCGCGCACGAGGAGCGAGATCGCTCAGGTTGCCGATCGGCGTGCCCACGAGCCAGAGGGTGCCGTGCATCCATCCAGGGTGACACGATGGCGACCGACCCACCATCGGCCTCACGGCCATGGGAGGAGCCCAGGTGACGGACGGAGGCGACGGCCACAAGGACTACTCGGGCACCCCGCTGTGGAAGAAGCTCGGTATCAAGGATGGATCCCGCGTCCTGATCGAACATGGCCCGGACGGGTTCGATGCGCAGCTGTCGGCGCTCGCGCCCCTGCCGCACCAGGTCGAGTTCCTGCCCCGCCTGACGAAGGGCATCGACGTCGTGGTGCTGTTCACGGCAGAGCAGAAGCTGCTCGAGCGCCGATTCCACGTGCTGGCGTCGCGGCTCGTTCCGACGGGGCGCCTCTGGATCGCGTGGCCCAAGAAGGCCTCGGGGCTCGCGACCGATCTCACGTTCGCACTGGTGCAGGGCCACGGACTCGAGCACGGCATGGTCGACAACAAGACCGCCTCGGTGACCGACACGTTCCAGGGCTGCCAATTCGTGTACCGGCTGAAGGACCGCCCCCCGATACGCTGACGGCATGCCCGCACCCTCCCGCGGCCTCAACCGGCCGATCGTCGCGATCATCGCGGTCGCCGCGATCGCGGGCGGCATCCGGTTGTGGGGGCTCTCCCAGCCGGCAGACCTGGTCTTCGACGAGCTCTACTACGCCAAGGCGGGGTGCGTGTTCATCGGCGGCAGCGACACCACATGCCGCGTCGAGTCCGACGACGAGCACTACTGGGTGGAGAACAAGTGGGACATGGGCTCGTGGGTCCACCCGCCCCTGGGCAAGTGGATGACGGGCATGGGGATCAAGGCCTTCGGCATGAGCTCGTTCGGGTGGCGGCTGCCCTCGGCGCTGAGCGGCGCGTTGGTGGCGGTGATGGTGGCGCTGATCGCGCAACTGCTGTTCGCCAGAGCGGTCTGGACCTTCGTCGCGGGCACGTTGATCGCGCTGGACGGGATCAACGTGGTGATGTCGCGCGTGGCGATGCTCGACGTGCACCTGTCGTTCTGGATCGTGCTGGGTTTCCTGTGCCTGGTGCTCGACCGTCGATGGATCGACCGGCGCACCCCGGAGCTCGAGCAGTTCGAGGAGCTCGAGGCGACGGATGAGAGCGCGCCGACGCCGCGGGTGCCCTCGCCGCTGTGGCGGCCGTGGCGGTTCGGCGCCGGCCTGGCGCTGGGTGCCGCGATCGCGGTCAAGTGGTCCGGCATCACCGCGCTGGCCGCGGCGGTGCTCCTGGCGCTGCTCTGGGAGACCACGCGGCGTCATCGCGGTCAGGTCTCGCGGATACGCGCGTTCGCGCGGACGATCGGCATGGAGACGCTCGGCATGGTCGCCGCGTTCCTCGTGGTCCCGGCCGCCGTCTACATGATCGCCTGGCTGCCGTGGTTCAACCATTTCGGCTTCGACCTGGGCCTGTGGTGGGACAACCACAAGGCCATGTGGGACTACCACCAGGGCCTCACCGAGTTCGCGTATGACTCCAAGACCAACGCCTTCACGCCGACGCACGGCTACTACTCCGAGGCCTGGAGTTGGATCTTGTTGCGGCGTCCGGTCAACTTCTACGTGCTGGACGTGGGCGATCAGGTGCGCCAGATCCTGACGGTCGGCAACCCGGCGCTGTTCTGGGGAAGCGTCTGGGCACTGCCCTACGCGGCGTGGTCATGGTGGCGCCGGCGCGACTGGACGGCCGGGTTCGTAACCGTGGGCTTCTTCGGCATGTGGCTCCCCTGGTTCGCCGTGAGCCGGCCCGAGTTCCTGTTCTACGTCTTGCCCTTGACCCCCTTCATGGCACTGGCCACCGTGTACGTCTTGCGTGACCTGGCAGAGGCCCGTCTCGTGCTTCGCGAGGACGACGGCCGGGTCGCGATCGATCCTGAGACCGGCGAGCCGGCGATCTCGTCGCGACGTCCCTACCGCCCCATCGTGTGGGCCTACCTGGTGATCTTCGTGGCGCTCTTCGCCTGGTTCTGGCCGCTCTACGTCGGGGCGCTGATCCCCGACACGTTCTGGCAGCTGCACATCTGGCTTCCCACCTGGAACTGACCTTTAGGACACCTGGAACTGACCTCAGGTCAGCCTCCATGTCGCCGCTCAGCGACCTCGATCGTCGTCGCCGTTCTACCCTGCCCGCCATGATCTCCCAGGAGCACGTGCGCATCGAGATGGCTGACGGCGTCAACCTCGCCGCAACGCTGTATTACCCGGCTCCTTGGCCGGCTCCTTCGCCAGCTTCTCGGCCCGATGCTCGCCCGGCCGGCAACGGTCCGTGGCCCGCGCTCCTGGAAGCGCTGCCGTACCGCAAAGACGACATCACCGCGTCCTACCGTCCGGAGTATCGGCGCCTCGCCGAGGCCGGATACGTCATGTGTCGCGTCGACGTGCGCGGCACGGGCTCGAGCCAAGGGATCGCCACCGACGAGTATCCCGCCATCGAACGAACGGACCTGATGACGGTCATCGACTGGCTCGCTACCCGGGAGTGGTCGAGCGGCGCGGTGGGCATGTACGGAACCTCGTACTCGGGGTTCAACTCGATCCAGCTGGCCATGGAGCGACCGTCCGCGCTGAAGGCGATCATCCCGATCTTCGCCACCGACGATCGCTTCGGGGACGACGTGCACTACTTCGGGGGCGCCCGCAAACAGCTCGACCTGGTCGACTACCCCACGTACATGGTGGCCATGAACGCCCTGCCGCCCGTGCCCTCGATCTACGGCGACGGCTGGCGCGAGGAATGGGAGCGGCGTGTGGCCGGCACCGAGCCGTGGGTCATCAACTGGTTCGAGCACCAGCGCGTGGACGACTATTGGAAGTCGGGCTCCCTGCGGTTCGACTACGACGCGATCCAGGTGCCGACCATGATCATCGCGGGCTGGGCCGACGGGTACCGAAACAACACCTTCCGCACGTTCGAGGCGCTCACCTGCCCGAAGCGCTTGATCATCGGCCCGTGGTCGCACGCATCCACCGACACCTGCCTGCCGGGACCCAACCACGACCTGCTGCCGGAGCACCTCAAGTGGTGGGATCACTGGCTCAAGGGGTCCGACAACGGCGTGGACCGCGAGCCCCCGATCCTGGTCTACGCGCAGCGCTCCACCCGGCCGGCGCCGGACCGCGCCGAGGTGCGTGGGGCCTGGCGGCACGAACCTGCGTGGCCCGCAGACCGCCTGACGCCGACCACTTGGTCGCTGGCGAAGTCGGACACCGACGCTCCCGATAGCCATGGAGACGACCTCGCCGTCCGCGGCGATGTGGGGTGGTCGGCGTGGATCTCGTGCGCGGGCGCGATGCCGTGGGGTCAATCCTCGGATCAGCGTCCCGACGAGGTGCATTCGCTGACCTTCACATGGGACGAGCTCGAGAACGATCTGGAGATCATGGGCCATGCCCGCCTGTCGCTGCGAGTGGCCTCGACCGCTCCGGTCGCCTACCTGTCGGCGAAGCTCTGCGACGTGTTCCCCGACGGCACCTCCTCGCTGGTCACGCGGGGCATGCTGAATCTGGCCACCCGAGATTCGCGCACCGATCCTTCGCCCATGGAACCCGGCACCAGCTACGACATCGAGCTGGAGCTGGAGGCTATGTCCTGGACGTTCGAGGCGGGGCACCGTGTGCGTCTCGACCTGGCGGGTGCCGACTGGCCGAACGCCTGGCCTCCGCCCGAACCGGCCACGTTGTCGATCGACCGTTCGACGGCGACGTTGGAGCTCCCCGTGCTCCACGGACCCTCGCCGACCCCCGATGCGCCGGTCGTGCCGCCCCCCGACGTCGAACACGCGAACGCCTCCCCCAAGGAACGGCCCAAAGACGACGACGAGAAGGGCTGGGTGAAGTGGTCGGTCGAACACCACCAGCTGGCGCACGAGACGCGAGCGACCGCGGGTTCGTTCGGCGACTACGAAGCGCGCGGCGACACGCCCTCGTTCCGGGAGCTCTACGGCGGGGTGGTGGCGGTCTCCACCGACGACCCCGGGCGTGCGTGGAGTAACAGCCAGGCCCGGTTCGACATGCGGTTCCCAGAAGCGACGTGCTCGGCGCACGTCACCATGCGGGTGGACAGCGATCGCACGGACTACCGCGTGGTGATCGACCTCACGGTGTCGGAGGACGACCGGGAGCTCTGGACCCGGCAGTGGGACCGCACGATCCCTCGCGACCTGGCTTAGCCCTCACTCGGTGGAGGTGCTTCGCTTGGACTGAGCCGCGTCGTCCTTCACGGCCCACAGGTTGCCTCGGCGTGTCCCGACCGGCTCGGCGGCCATGGACTCGGCGGTCAGCGCCGTGATGACGACGGGGTCGTCACGGAACAGTTCCTCCGTCTGCAAGCACACCAACAAGCCCGGCTTGCCGGCGGGGAAGACCACCTGCTCGCGATCCGCCACCTCGCGGTCGATGAACGTGGGCATGAGCAAGAACAACCCCAGGGGCGGCCACAGCTCGGCTTCGAACTCGGGCATCGTCGCCCGCAGCTCATGCTCGGTCGTCCGCTCGGCGTCGGGATCGTTCATGGCGCGGCGGGCCAGGCCCACATCCAGCTGCCGGGTCCAGGGCACCACCATGAGCGCGTGCCCGAAGCGATTCGTCATGACGACGGTCCGCACCATCTCATCGCGCGATATCTCGTGGCGATCGGCCGTGTCCTCGGCCGCCGTGGCGTCGGGGTCCGGCAACACCAAGAACGCCACCCCGCGTCCCCGGATGTAGTCCAGCACCGTCGACATGGCGGCATCGTAGCCATGCTCGGCTCGTGAGCGGAAGCGCCCGAAGGTCTAGAAACCGGGCAATCGCTCGCGGAACACGATGTATCCCAGGCCCGCGGCGACATCCAGCAGCAGGTGCGCGATCACGAACGGCCACGTTCGCCGCCACCGCAGGAACAGCACACCGAACAGAACGCCCATCGCGAGGTTGCCCAGGAATCCGCCCCACCCCTGATACAGGTGGTAGCCGCCACGCAACAGCGCGCTCGCCGCCACCGCGGCCGCCGGCGACCACGACAGTTGCCGCAGACGCGTCACCAGGAAGCCGAGCACGATGACCTCCTCGAGCACGGCCGCCTCCGTGGCGTTCAGCACGAGCACCGGAACCGTCCACCATTGCCCGAGGGGCGGCGCGGGGATGACGAACCGATTGACGCCCAGCTCCACGGCCGCCAGGTAGACGCCCAGGCCCGCCAGGCCCACGACCACGAAGAGCCCGAGGCCCTTCGCCAGGTCGGCGCGCGGTTCGTCCCATGCCAGGCCGATGCCGCCGACCCCTTCACCCGAACGGCGGACGAGGTGCAGCACCAGGTAGACGGGCGCCAGGCCGAACACGAAGCCCACGAGCTGTCGCGTGAGCTGCGTGCTCTGGTTGGCGGACGCCACCACGGTGCCCTGCACGGGCGCTTCCAGCAGGCTGAGGACGGCGTAGACCGCCGACGCCAGGAGCGACAGCATCAGGACGACCGCCAGCTCTTCGACCAACGTTCGACGGTCGGCGCGGGCCGGTGGCGTGGGCGCCCAGCGAGGGTCCCGGGCCGAGGAAGGCGCGTCCATCGCGGTCACTGTACGCATGACGCCTGGCCTAGACTGCGTCTTCGGCCGGCGAGGGAACGGAGTCGACGCGATGGGCACGGGCGCATCTGCCGATCTGGTGATCGTGGGCGCCGGCACGGTGGGCGGATGGGCGTCGGTCTTCGCCTCGGAAGCCGGCGCCGGGCGGGTCGTGGTCCTGGAGCGGGAGATCGCCGGGATCGGTGCCTCGATCCGGGCGGCCGGTATGGTCCGCTCCCAGGGTGGTTCCCCCGACACGGTTCGGCTGGGAACCGAGAGCATCTCGTTCTACCGGTCCCAGCGCGATCGGTACGGCACCGACTCTGGGTTCCGGGGACAGGGATACCTGATCATCGCGACGACCTCGGCCGATGAGCGCGCGGCCCACGAACGCATCGCCATGCAGCGAGAGGTGGGGCTCGATGTTCGATGGGTCGATGCCGCCGGGGCCCACGAGCTGAGCCCCACCCTGGGTTCCGCGGGGTTCCGAGGCGCGTCCTACGTGGCCACCGACGGCTGGGTCGACCCGCCGCGGAACGTGCTCGCCTACTCACTGGCCATGCAACGGGCCGGCGTCGAGCTGCTCGAGCACACGAGCTTCCTCGGGCTGCGGACGCGCGGCGGCCGCGCGGGTGCGCCGGTCGTGACCGGCGTGCACACCACGTCCGGCACGATCGCAACGCCTCGGGTGATCGTGGCGTGCGGCCCGGCGATGGCGGAGGTGGCCGACGCCGTGGGAGCCACCGCGTGGGTGGGCTACGCGCGGCACCAGGTCGTGGTCAGCGAGCCGCAAGAGGAGCTGTCGCCAGACCGGTTCGGCGCCATGGCCTTCGACATCGACGCCGGCCTCTACTGGCGTCCCGAAGAAGGCGGCCTGCTCTGGGGGATGTCCAACCCGAAGGAAGCGCCCGGCCCCGGTCGAACGATCGATTGGTCCTACCTCAAGCGCATGCAGCGTCGCCTGGCGCGGCTGGTGCCGATCACGGCAGACCTCGGGATCAAGAAGGCGTGGGCGGCCACGATCGAGTACACACCTGACCACCTTCCGCTCCTGGGTCCCCTGGTGCTCCGCGACGGCAGCGAGGTGGGCGGCGTCACGATCGCGAGCTCGTGCGGGCACGGCATGATGTGGGGACCCGCGGTCGCACGCATGGCCACCGACCTCGCCCTCACCGACGCAACCGAGGTGGTCGAGCGTCCCCAGGACTTCCGCATGGACCGGTTCGACGAACGGGGCCGATCACCGTTCGTCGATCCGGTGGCGCTGCCGTTCCCTACAGCTGCAGCACCGGGCAGGTGAGGGTTCGGGTGATGCCCTCCAGCTCCTGCATCGGCACGACCGTCCCCTTGGCGAGCCGGTCGAGGTCATCGGCTTCGACGCGTGCCACCACGTCGTAGGGCCCTGTCACCGGATCCACTGCGACCACGCCTTCGATGCCGCGAACCATCTCGGTCACATGCGCGGCCTTGCCGACTTCGGTCTGGATCAGGATGTACGCGTTCACCATGACATGCTCCGCTCTCGCGTTCAGGCTCCGCCGCCGGACCCGTCCTTCTTGCTGCTGAGCAGATCCTTCGCCTTGTCGAACAGGCCTCCGGCCGTCTCCTTGGCCTTCTCGACCACCGGCCCGGCCGCCTCGATCATGTCGCCGGCCGTCTCCTTCGTCTTGTCCATGGCCGGACCCGCCTTCTCGGCGAGGTCGCCGGCGGTTCCCTTCGCTTTCTCGACGACCGGCCCGGCCTTGTCCGCGAGGTCACCGGCAGCGTCCGCTGCTTTGCCCGCGAGGTCCGTGGCGGTCTCGGCCGCCTTGCCGGCAAGATCGCCGACGGTATCCCGCGCTTTGTCTACGAACCCTTGCTCGTCGCTCATCGGTCTCCCCATGTGATTGGCCCTCCATCGTTTCGGGCGCCGCACCGGGCTGCAAACCCGCAGGTCACGACCGTTGCGTGTGGTCACGTTCCTTCTGCGACACTTCCGCGCATGAGGAAGATCACGATCATCGGCGCAGGCAGTGTCGAGTTCACACGCAACATCCTGGCCGATCTGTGCTCGTACGAAGAGCTGCACGGCTCGCTGCAGATCGCGCTCCACGACATCGATGCCGAGCGCCTCGACACGGCGGAGCGGGCCGCGCTCCAGTTGGTGGAGCGGGCCGGCGCCGGATACCCCGTCAGCGCGCACGCCGACCGGGCGCCGGCGTTCGAGGGCGCCGACTACCTGATCAACGAGATCCAGGTGGGTGGATACCGGGCGACCCTCACCGACTTCGAGATTCCGGCGCGGTACGGACTGCGACAGACGATCGCCGACACGATCGGCATCGGCGGCATCATGCGCGGCCTGCGCACGATGCCGGTGATGATCGACATGGCCGACGAGATCGCGCGCCGCTCGGCTCCTCAGGCGCTGCTGCTGAACTACACCAACCCCATGGCGATGGTGCCGTGGGGCATCTGGGCGGGTTCGTCGCTGCCCGCCGAACAGGTCGTGGGGGTGTGCCACTCCGTGCGCGACACGCACTCGTTCCTGGCTGAGACCGTGGGACTGGACGAGGGCGACATCCGCTTCGTTACGGCGGGGTTCAACCACCAGTGCTTCGTGTACACGTTCGAGGACCGACGGACCGGCGACGACCTGTACCCCAGGCTGCGACGGATCGTCGAGGCGGATCCCGACGGCCTGGGCCGGCGTGTGCGTGTCGAGCTGTTCCGCCGGTTCGGGTACTTCCCGACCGAGTCCTCCGAGCATTCCAGCGAGTACGTGCCGTGGTTCCTGCATCTCGACGACCAGGTGGAGCGCTTCCGGGGCCAGATCGACGAGTACATCCGTCGCAGCGACGAGAACCTGCAGGAGTTCGCCGAGACGAAGCGGGCACTCGACGCCGGCGAGGAGCTCCCGGTGGAGCTGAACGACGAGCTGGCTTCGCAGATCGTCCGAGCCCTGGAGACCGGGGCGGAGCGAGAGGTCTACACCAACATCCGCAACGACGGGTTCATCGACGGCCTCCCGGCGGACGCCTGCGTCGAGGTGCCGACGCTGGTGGGATCGAAAGGCGTGCGGCCGCAACGGGTCGGCGCGATCGCCCCGCAGTGCCTGGCGCTCAACCGCACCTTCTTGAACGTGGTGGAGCTGACGGTGCGCGCGGTCCTGGAAGGCTCACGTTCGTTGGTGCATCAGGCAGCGCTGCTCGACCCCAACACCGGCGCCACGCTCACCACCCAGCAGACCCACGACATGGTGGAAGAGCTGCTCGATGCCCACGGCGACCTGATCCCGCCCGGCATCAGACCGGCCTGAACGACCCTCCGGGCCCCAACATCAAGTCACACGTGGGCGCGCGCCCGCACACCAGCCAGGCCGCTGTGCACGAACGGTTCCTGGCTGGAGTCCAGACCGTGGATCACCTCGTGCCACGGCATCTGCATGAACGCGAACCTTGCGCGATCGCGGAACCCCGGATCGGGTGGGCCTCCGTAAGCCGCCAGCGCCCGCTCACCTGCTTCGGGGAACGCGTGGATCAGGTACGCGAAGTCCCATGCCGGGTCCCCGATCGTGGCGTCCTCCCAATCGATCACCCCCGCCAGGTCACCGCTCGGGTGCACCAGGACATGCTGGGGTCCCAGGTCGCCGTGGATCAGGCACGTCGCGAACCGCAGGCTCGCGTCCTCGTCGATGTAGGCGTCGAACCGCGCCCCGAACCAGGCGCGCTCGTCCGGCTCCAAGAGCGGGAACACCCGCTCACGGAAGCCATCCAGCATGCCCCGGTGCTCCTCGTGTACCGATGCCGCGCCGCTCGAACGCATGCCGACGAACTCGGGCGGGCACAGGTGCAGGTCATACAGGAACCTCCCCAGGCGTTCGGGCCAGATGCCCTCGTCGGGTGCACGGTCGAACGGCACGCCGTCGATCACCCGATAGGCCATCAGCAAAGGATCGCGGGAGACGTGTTCCGGCTGGGGGATCGGGGCGCTGACCTCGGACGCCAGCCCGGGCAACAAGTCAAGCTGCTTGACCATCGTCGCGGCCGCGGCCGGACCGAGGGGGATCTGGACGACCCACGCCCCGTTCAGCAGGTACGTCGACGAGGTCCAGCCGTCTCCCAGGGGCTCGAACCGGTCGATCGGCGCCAGGGCCGGGAACGACCGTGCCACCAGGTCGCGATCTGCGGCGAGGGTGCTCACCCCAGCGGCTCCAGCGGAGCAACCGACGGGTCGGCCGGCGGATCGTCCGCGTCGGTGACGGGAGGGTCGAGCACCGGGATGGCCAAGGCGAACCACGCCGTGACCGCGCCGGCGACGGCCAACCCCGACGAGATCGAATACAGCATCACCGGTCCCGAATGCTGATAGATGAACCCGCCCACCCCGGCTCCGATGATGGGACCGAGGCCGAACCCCACCATCTGGGTCACCGAATTGCCGGTGGAGTACAAGGACGAGGGCAGCAGGCGGCCGACCACTACGACCCCCGTCGTGAAGAGCAGGCTGAACGCCATGCCTTCGAGCACCGTCAGCAGCGACACGATCGTGGGGTCGCTCACCAGGCCCCAGAGCAGGAACCCCGTGGCGTAGATCAGGCACCCCAGCACGTACACGCGACGCAGCCCGAACCGGGCCTGCATCCTCGAGCTCGAACGCATCATCGCGACCTCCACCAGACCCCCGAGCGCGGTGCCCAGACCGACGAGCCAGGGGCCTCCACCCTCGTCGACGATCTTCAGCGAGATGAAGTTGAATGCTGCGTTCATCCCGGTCCAGACCAGCGACTGCGCAAGCAGGAACCCCCAGAACCGAGGCGCCGCTCGGAACACCGCACCCACCGAGCCCAACTTCTCGCCCTTCGATTCGTGCTTGGGTTCGTCGCGAGCCACCGTGAACGACCAGGCCAGCACCACGACGCTGGCCAGCGCGTAGATCGGCATGGACCAGCGAACGCCGTAGAGCTGGAAGATCCCCCCGAGCACGAAGCACCCGATCGCGTACGTGAAGCTCTCCCAGGCTCGGATACGGCCGTAGCCCGACATCTTCTCGGCCCCGAGGTGTTCCAGCGTGATCGCGTCGATGTTGGGGCCGAACGTCACCATGGCGCCCGCCAGCAGGAACCCGGCGGCGGCGATCGACCACAGGCTGCCCACGGCGCTCAGCAGCAGGGCGCACCCCGCCGCCAACAGCAACCCGATCTGCAGCGACGTTCGGCGGCCGAGCACGCTGTCGGAGATGTGGCCCCAGATCGGGTTCAACACGATCCGGGCCACGGCCATCACCGCGATCACGACACCGATCTGCCCCTCCGACAAGCCCTTGCCGGCCAGGTACAGCGCCAAGAACGGGAAGAAAGCCGCCACCACGAAGCCCGACGTGAGGAACAGACCGCGGACGGCGGCATCGGGTCGAACCTGCGAGCGGGCCGCGCCGATCACGGCCCGGAGTCGATCCCGCCGATCAGGCGCCGAGCGTTGTCCCGGTAGACCGCCGCGAGTACGTCCTCGGCCAGGCCCAAGCCCGAGATCGTCCACCGGCCCTGCGGCGGAGGGTCCTCGGTCGAGTACGCGAAATGCTCGTCGGTCGTTTCCAAGAAGCGGACGTGGATCGCGTAGACCTCCTGCGTGGGCGGGAACTCGTCGGACCCGAACAGTATGCGCGTCGGGTGGCGCTCGATGAGCGCCCGAGCCGCCTGTGGCCGGCGACCCAGCTCGGCGATGCGCGCCGCGATGTCGGCGTCCAGGTTGGGGTAGGTGGAGAGCATCCGGTCGACCCACGCCAGATCCTCCGCGGCGCCGGCCACATGCGCGCCGATGAACGCGGTCCGTGGATGGCGGGCCACGAGTCGCTCGAACGACGCCAGCAGCGACGCGAACCGCGGGTATCGCGTCCGGTCGCCGAACCACCACTCGGGATGCTCGCCGAGCTCGTCCAGTCGCTCGTTCCGCTCGTCCAGGGGTTCGAAGAAGGCCTGCGGATCGCCGGTGTGGATCGTCACGGGCAGACCCGCATCGGCCGCCGCCTCCCAGACCGGTGCGAGCCGCTGGTCGTCGGGCTCGAGCCGATCGCCATGATCGTCGGTGATGTGCAGACCGAGGTCCTTCCAGACCTTCAGACCCCTGGCACCCTCGCCGGCCGCTCGATGGACCTGGGCCGCGAGCCGATCGCCGAACCCGGCCTCGGCCGTGACTCCCCAGTCGAGCTGTGCGAAGGTCGCGAACCGGCCCGGATGCGCATGGTCGTAGCGATCCAGATTCGCCCGGAGCTCATCACCCCAACGACCGTCGAGGTTCACGATCGCGGCCAGGGTGCACCGGTCCATCAGATCGATGAGCCGGCCCACGTCCGGGATCGCCCAGTCGCCGGTGAGCCAGCGCCCCAGGTGGTTGTGAGCATCGATCGCCGGGATCCGGGGGGACCCGGTGCGCTGATCGTTCACGAGCTCACACGGTCACCACCGCGACACCGGCATCGCGGAGCGCGGATCGGTGCTCCTCGTCGACGCCCGGGTCCGTGATGACCTCGTGCACGCGATCGATCGGACAGATCTGGGCGAACGCCACCAGGCCGATCTTGGAGCTGTCGGTCACGACGACGACGCGACGAGCGCGTTCGATCAGCGCGCGGTTGGTGTGGGCCTCCACCTCGTGGTGGGTGGTGATGCCCGCGGCGGTCGACATGCCGTCCACGCCGAGGAAGACGACGTCCAGGTTGAGGCCGGCGAGCGCCTGCTCCGCGAGGGGGCCCACCAGCTCGTAGGACTCCGACCGCGCGTAGCCGCCCGTGACGACCAGCTTCAGGTTGGGCCGCACGGCCAGCTCGCTGGCGATGTTCAACGCATTGGTGACCACGGTGAGTCGCTGGCGATCGATCACGGCGCGCGCCACCTCGGTGGTGGTGGTGCCGCCGGTGAGCCCGATCGCCCACCCGTCCGCGACGCGTTCGGCCGCGGCGGCGGCGATCCGCTTCTTCTCTTCGTGGTGCCGCGCGCTCTTGTAGCGCAGCGGGAGCTCGTACAGCACCCCCTGACCCACGGCCCCACCGTGGGTGCGGGTGAGCAGACGCTGCTGCTCGAGCAACTCGAGATCGCGCCGGATCGTGGCGGCGGATACATCGAGCCGTTCGCTGAGCTGCGCCACCTCCACCGCGCCGTCGCTGGAAAGCTCCTCCAGGATCGAGCCCAGCCGTTCCGCCTGGCGCATGGCGGGAGTATAGGAGCATCCGTGCACGTTTGGATTGCGTTCTTGCACGGATGTGGCATAGGGTGCGCATGGATGAGCAACATGTCGGACGAGATCAGCTCCCAGCCGGGATGCTGGCAGCGGGCCGCTCAGACCTGGAAGGCGCTGGGCGGCGACCGGCCCGCGATGCCCTCGCATGGCGAACGCGTCGCGGCGGTGGGCTGCGGCACGTCGTGGTTCATGGCCCAGTCCTACGCATCGCTGCGCGAGGAGGCCGGGTTCGGAGCGACCGACGCCTTCGCCGCATCGGAGTTCCCGGCGGACCGTGACTACGACCGGGTCGTGACCATCAGTCGCAGCGGCACCACCACCGAGGTGCTTCGCCTGCTCGAACGCACGGACGGTCGCCTCCCGACGACCGCGATCACGGCGGACCCCGACTCGCCGATCGCCGTCCTCGCAGGCCGGACCGTGACGCTGGGGTTCGCCGACGAACGGTCCGTGGTGCAGACCCGGTTCGCGACCTCCGCGCTGGCGTTCCTGCGTGCCTCCGTGGGCCACGATCTGGACGGGGCGATCGCCGACGGACACGCGGTGCTCGCGCTCGGCGTGCCGGTCGACGTGACGTCGTTCGACCACTTCGTCTTCCTGGGCCACGGGTGGACCAACGGGCTCGCCAGCGAGGCCGCATTGAAGATGCGGGAAGCGGCACGAGCCCACACCGAGTCGCACCCCGCCATGGAGTACCGGCACGGCCCGATCAGCGTCGCGGGGGACCGCTCCCTGGTCTGGATCCTCGGCACGCCCGACGACGGCGTCGCCGACGATGTGCGGGCGACCGGGGCATCGGTGCTGGAGGCACGATGCGATCCCATGGCCGAGCTCATCATGATCCAGCGCGCCGCGGTTGCCCTGGCCGAAGCCAAGGGCCTCAACCCCGACCGACCGCGCAACCTGACCAGATCCATCGTGCTGTCCTGAGACGTACCCAAGGGATGTGGAGGTAGCAGATGACGCGTCGAGCACTGGTCGCGATCCTCACCGTGACGGCCCTGATCGGTGTCGCATGTTCGGGCAGCGACGATGACACGACCGAGCCCGCGGGCTCGACGGGCACCGTCGGCGAACCGGTCACGATCACCTTGTGGCACGGCTACGGCAAGGTCGGCGTGCAGAACGGCGTGGAGAACTTCGAAGCTGGGTCGATCCAGGCCCTGATCGACGAGTTCAACGAGACGCACGACGGCATCGTGGTCGAGAACGTCTTCTGCTGCTCCAACGACAACGCTCTGCAGAAGGTGACCGTGGCGCTGCAGGGCGGCCAGCAGCCCGACATCACCTATCAGTACGGCACTTCGCTGCCCCAGCTCGCGAACGCACCCGGCGTCATGGATCTCACCGAGCGGGTGCAGGACGAGGACTTCGCATGGGAGGACTTCTTCCCCGGCTCACGTGAGGCGGCCACCGTCGACGGCCGGGTGCTCGGCGTCCCGGCGCTGATCGACAACCTCGCCATCGTCTACAACAAGGACCTGTTCGCCCAAGCCGATATCGAAGAGCCCACCGCGGACTGGACGTGGGAGGACTTCCGCACCGCGGCGGCGGCACTGACCGACCCGGCAAAGAAGCAGTACGGGTTCGCGTTCCCGGGCGATGCCAGCGAGGACACGGTGTGGCACTACGACGCCATGCTGTGGCAGGCCGGGGGAGACATCTTGAGCGAGGACGGAACCCAGGCCGCGTTCAACTCCGAGGCGGGCGTCACCGCGCTCGACACCCTGCGTGACATGGCCGTGACCGACCAGAGCATGTACGTGGACCTGCAGAACTCCAAGATCGACGACCTGTTCAACACCGGCAAGGTGGGCATGCTCATCACCGGCCCGTGGGCACTGTCGGGCTACCCCGACGTCGACTACGGCGTGCAGGTGCTTCCCAGCTACGACGGGACCAACCACGAGACGATCGCCGGACCCGACATGTGGGTGCTCTTCGACAACGACGAGGAGCGTGCGAACGCGGCGTGGGAGTTCGTGAAGTGGTTCACGGCAGCCGAACAGGTCGAGGCGGATTCGATGGCGACCGGGCACCTGCCCACGCGCCAGTCCGTCCTCGACACACCGGGGTTCACCGAGACGTTCGGCGAGAAGTTCAGCGGCAACGACGTGTTCGCCGAGAACCTGGCGAACGTGCAACGCGCACGCCCTGTGCTCGCCAGCTACGACCAGATCTCCCAGGCCATGGGCCGCGCGATCGTCTCGGTCCTCCTGGGTGAATCCGAGTCGCAGGCAGCGCTGGATGAGGCGGCCGAAACGGTGAACGGGATCCTGGCGGTGCCGGCGTAGCCGTCACGGCCGAAAGGGCGCCGATGGATCGGTTCCGCCGGATCCTGGGTTCCGATCACATCGCAGGATGGGCGTTCATCCTTCCATCGGTCGCCCTGATCCTGCTCTTCGGGCTGTTCCCCATCGTGTGGGGGTTCGTGCTCTCGCTGCAGCAGGCCTCGTTGCTCAACCCCGTCCGGCCGTTCATCGGCCTGGCGAACTACGAGGCGATCCCCAAGGATCCACTCACCCGCAAGGCGGCGCTGAACACGCTGATCTACACGATGATGTTCGTCCCCAGCTCGATCGTGCTCGCCCTCTTCGTCGCCAGTGCGCTCAACCGGAAGATCCGACTGATCCGCTTCTACCGCCTGGCGGTGTTCATCCCGGTCGTCGCCTCCACGATCGCCACAGGCATCATGTTCCTGTGGCTGCTCGACAAGGACTTCGGCCTGGCGAATTGGGCGCTCGGCAAGGTGGGGCTGGGGCCGTTCGGCTTCTTCGCCGACCCATCGCAGGCGCTTCCGTCGCTGGCCGTGATGACGGTGTGGGGCTGGCTGGGGTTCGACACCATCGTCTATCTGGCGGCGCTCCAAGGCGTGCCGCAGGAACTGGTCGAAGCCGCGGCGATCGACGGAGCGGGGCGGTGGAGCACGTTCCGGAACGTGACGCTGCCGTTGCTGAGCCCCGCCACGCTGCTGTTGGTGGTGTGGTCGACGATCTCGGCGTTGCAGTTGTTCGATGAGGTCTACTTCGTCACCCGTGGCGGGCCGCTCGATTCCACCAGCGTCGTGGTCTATCGTGTGTTCCGGCTGGCGTTCACCTCCGGTGTGCCCGCAGCAGGGTATGCGGCCGCCATCGCCTACGTCCTGTTCGTCGCCATCTTGATCCTGACGCTGGCGCAGTTCTGGCTGGGCAACAAGGTGGTGCACTACCAAGCATGAGCGCGACCACGGCGGATCCACGCGCGATCGCCGGCCGGCCCGGCGCGATCGACCCCGCGACGTTGGAGGGCGAGGTCGGCATGGTGGAGCCGGCGCGTGGCCGGTGGCTTCCGTTCAGCCCGTGGCACCTGGTGCTGATGCCCATGGCGTTGATCATGTTGGTGCCGTTGCTGTGGATGGTCGTCACCTCGCTCGAGACGCTGGCCCAGACGCGACGGTTCCCGCCGGTGCTGTGGCCGGGCGAGCTGCAGTTCCAGAACTATCCCAACGCGTTGCGGGCCGCGCCGTTCCCGCGCTGGTTCTGGAACACCGCGGTGGTGACGGTGACGGTCGTGGCCGCCAACCTGCTGCTGTGCTCGCTGGCCGCCTACGCGTTCGCGCGCATGCGCTTCCTGGGGAAGAAGGCTGTCTACTTCGTGCTGCTGGCGACGTTGATGGTGCCGCTGCAGGTCGTGTTGGTGCCCACGTTCCTGATCGTGAAGGAACTGGGGTTGATCAATCACCTGGGCGCGCTGATCGTGCCGAACCTGGCCAACGTGTTCGGCATCTTCATGCTCACACAGTTCTTCCGCACGCTGCCGATCGAGCTGGAGGAAGCCGCCCGCATCGACGGCGCATCACGGTTGAAGATCCTGTTCACGATCGTGCTGCCGCTGTCGGCGCCGGCGCTCGCGACGCTGGCGGTCATCCAGTTCATGTGGACGTGGAACGACTTCCTGTGGCCGCTGGTGACCCTGTACAACGAGCCCGCCTACACGCTGCAGCTCGGCCTGCAATCGTTCCAGGGCTCCCACCTCACCGAATGGAACCTGCTCATGGCCGGCAACGTGATGAGCATGGTGCCCATGCTGGTGCTCTTCCTGGTCGCCCAGCGGTGGTTCATCCGAGGGATCGCGACGCAGGGACTCAAGGGATGAACCCGGCGGAGGTGTCCGCGTGGGCTCGGTGACGTTCGACGGCGTCTCGAAGGTCTTCCCCGGGGGGACGGTCGCGGTCCAGGATCTGTCGCTGGACGTGGCGGACGACGAGTTCCTGATCCTGGTGGGCCCCTCGGGATGCGGAAAGTCCACGGCGCTGCGCATGGTGGCCGGCCTCGAGAAGATCAGTGCCGGCGAGATCCGGGTGGACGGGGATCGCATCAACGACGTGCCGCCGAAGGATCGCGACATCGCCATGGTGTTCCAGAACTACGCGCTGTATCCCCACATGACGGTGGCCAAGAACCTGGCGTTCGGGTTGCGGCAGCGCAAGACGGCGCGCGAGGAGGTGACCAGGCGCGTCGACGAGGTGAGCTCGATGCTGGGGCTGGACGAGCTGCTCACGCGCCGACCCGGTCAGCTCAGCGGCGGACAGCGCCAGCGCGTGGCGATGGGCCGCGCCTTGGTGCGCGAGCCGCGCGTGTTCCTCATGGACGAGCCGCTGTCCAACCTGGACGCCAAGCTGCGGGTGCAGATGCGCGCCGAGTTGAAGAAGCTGCATCGCCGATTGGGCATCACCACGATCTACGTCACGCACGATCAGGTCGAGGCCATGACGCTGGGCGAGCGGATCGCGGTCATGAACGCCGGCATCCTGCAGCAGATCGGCGTTCCCCAGGACGTCTACGACCGGCCCACCAACGTCTTCGTGGCGGGGTTCATCGGATCCCCGCCCATGAACCTGCTTCGAGGCACGGTCAGCGACGGCGCGGTGAGCGCCGGCGCGTTCACGTTCGATCGGGGCGGACTCCCGGAGGGGGCCGTGACGGTCGGGGTCCGCCCCGAGGCGTTCCGGCCGGCGACCGCCTCCACCGTCGCGGGACCACGAATCGACCTGCACGTCGACGTGGTCGAACCGCTCGGCGACGAGGTGCTGGCGCACGGCACGATCGACGCTCGCGCTGCCCAGAGCGGCGCGGAGGAAGCCGACGCGGTGCTGCTCGCCGACGCCGGCACGAGGGCGGCGGTCACGGTGCGGCTTCCGCCCGAGGCCCGGCCCGCGCCCGGAGACCGGATGCCGCTCACGGCCGAACCGAACGCGGTGCATCTGTTCGATGCGTCATCGGGGAGCGCGATCCGGTGACCGAACGGCGTCTGATCGCGGCCCTGTCGGTCGCGTGCCTGGTGCTGCTGGCTCTGCTCGGCTGGGCGATGATCGACCGGTTCACCGGCTCGGGCTCGGCCGGATCGCGTGCCGGGCCGGAGCAGGGGGTCGAGTACTGGGTCGCCACGACCGGTGATGACGCCGCCGATGGTTCGCGCTCACAGCCGTGGGCCACGCTGCAGCACGCCGCCGATTCCGTGCCGGCAGGCGCCACGGTGTTCGTGGAGGCGGGTTCCTACCCGCAGCGGGTCCAGATCACGAGCTCGGGGAGCCCGGGTTCGCCGATCACGTTCTCGGCGGCACCCGGCGCCGCCGTGGTCCTGGACGGGTCGACATTGGAGGTACCGGCCGACCTGTCCGCCATGGTCACGATCGACGGGCAGCACGACGTGGTCGTCTCGGGGTTCGACATCACCGGATTCGCCACCGACCGGTCGGGTCATGTCCCCGCGGGCATCGTGGTCACCGGCGCATCGGACCGCATCGCGATCCGCGGCAACCACGTGCACGACATGGGCACGACCTTCCGGGGACGCAGCGGGGGCGACGCCCACGGCATCGCGGTCTTCGGCACCGACGCGGCGCACGCCATCGAGGACGTCGCGATCACCGACAACGAACTCGACCACCTTGCGCTGGGCTCGTCGGAGGCGCTGGTGGTCAACGGCAACGTGCGCGACTTCCTCATCGAAGGGAACCGCGTCCACGACACGAACAACATCGGCATCGACGTGATCGGCTTCGAAGGCGTGGCGCCCGATCCCACGGTCGACCAGGCGCGCGACGGCGTGATCCGCAACAACCAAATCTGGAACATCGACAGCGCCGGCAACCCCGCGTACGGCAGCTCACGCAGCGCCGACGGCATCTACGTCGACGGCGGCCGCGACGTGGTGATCGAGGGCAACGTGATCCGCAACGTCAACATCGGCATCGAGATGGCGAGCGAGCATGCCGGCCGTGCCACCCGCTCGATCGTGGCTCGCAACAATCTGGTCGTGGACTCGACGACGATCGGCATCGCGATCGGTGGCTACGACCGCCGGCGCGGAAGCACCGAAGCCTGCCAGATCGTGCACAACACCGTGGTCGGCACCGACGGCCCCGCGCTGCTGGTGCAGTTCGACACCCGCGAGAACCTCATCGCGAACAACATCATCCAGGCAGGGCCGGGGGCAAGCTTCGTCGAGAACCCCTACCCCGAGAACCTGGACAACGTGGTCGACCACAACCTGTACTTCGCGCCGGGCGGTTCCGAGCGCGGGACCTGGCAATGGAAAGGGCGGGAGTACGGCGACTTCGACTCGTGGCAACAGGGCTCGGGCGTGGATGCGCACTCGCGCTTCGCCGAGCCCGGCTTCATCGACGCCACGAACGGAGACTACGGGCTCGATCCGTCGTCCCCGGCGGTGGACGCCGGCACGATGATCCTGTCGGCGGGCTCGACCGACGCAGCGGGGGATGCACGCCTCCAGGCGGGCTCACTCGACCTGGGGGCGTATGAGGTCGCGGCACCGCCACCGTCCCCCACCCCCGCGATCGCGACACCGACCGCGGTCTCCGCGCTCACGTGGAGCGGTGTCGAGAACGGGTGGGGACCCCCCGAGGTCGATCGCAGCAACGGCGAGAAGGCTCCCGAGGACGGCGGGCCGATCACGATCGGTGGCGTGGTGTTCGATCGGGGGGTCGGCGTCCACGCTCCGTCACGGATCTCGGTCGATCTGGCCGGTCGATGCTCGTCGTTCCTGGCCGACGTCGGCCTCGACGACGAGGTCGATGACCGGGGATCGGTCACCTTCACCGTCCTGGGAGATGGCGAGCGGATCGCGTCCAGCGGCGTCGTGCGAGGGGATCAGGCCTCGGTGCCGCTGAGCGCAGATGTCGAAGGCGTCGATGATCTCACGCTGGTCGTGTCGGCCGGGGGCGACGGCAACGGGTTCGACCATGCCGACTGGGCGGACGCCCGGCTGGACTGTTCCTAGACCCCGCCCGCCGGCCGTGCCGTCCCGTAGATGAACTCCGGACCGGTGGTGGCTGCCTCCATGTCCCAGCCGATCGCGCGGAGCTCGCTGGTGATGCTCTCGGGCGTGTAGAGGATCTTCACGATGGTGTACTCGCGGCCATCCTGCAGGGTTCGCCGGTGGGCGAAGTCCGGACCGTCTTCTGCCGCCATGCCGGGGTTGGAAGCTCGCTCCTCGACGCCATGCAGGTCGTCGGCGAAGAAGACCCGTCCGCCCGGCTTCAGCCACTCCTCGAGCCGTGCCCAGAACTGCGCGAACCGCTCCGGCGGGACGTGCGAGATGAAGAACGTGAACACGATCTCGTCGTACCGCCGGCCCGCCGGCGGCCGCCATTCGAACACGTCGGACGTCACGTACTCGACCGATGGATCGTTCACCCGCGCCCTGTTCACCTCGAGTGTTGCGGCGGATGCGTCGACGGCGGTCAGCGTTCGAGCGGTGCGGACGAGATGCTGCGTGAACAGCCCGGTGCCGCATGCCAGCTCCAGGACGTCACCGTGGGCACCGAACGCGTCGACGGCTCGCTCGAGTGCGGCCGTCTCTTCGAACCACGCGGCGTTGCCCTCGGGGCCGAGGTCGTACGGACCTCGACGGAACCACACGTCGTCGTACTCAGGTGCCCGATCCTCGTAGTAGCGGTGTTGCTCAGCCAAGATCCCGTCGACGTCGTCCGTTCCCGTCGCTTCATCGTTCGTTCGCTCTACGTTCATGTTCGTCAGGATACGAGGCGAGCCGCCCCCGCCGCGCGGCGTGGCTTCGCCGATCAGGAACTCGGTGCCGGTCGAGCGGACGGATGCCTCCCAGCCCACATCGGCCAGCATGGCCCGGAGGGCCTCCGGCTCGAAGAAGCGCTTCACGATCGTGAAGGCCCGCCCGTCCGCCAGCGTCCGGACGTGCGCGAACTCCGGCCCGCCCGGCGCCTGATGACCGCTGTACGGTCGCCCCGAGCCCGCGACGTCGTCCATGAAGAAGACGCGGCCTCCGGGCGTGAGCCAGCTCCGGAGCCGGTCCCAGAACGCCCCGAAACGCTCAGGCGGCACGTGCGAGACGAAGAACCCGAACACGATCGCGTCGAACCGGTCGCCGTCGGGGGGCTCCCATTCGAAGACATCGGCCTCCAGGTACGTGACGTTCGGAGCGCCGTAGCGAGCACGGTTGATCTCGATCATGGAGGGCGCGGCGTCGACGGCGAGCAGCCGGTCGGCGCTGCGTGCCAGGAACCGGGTCCACAACCCCGTGCCGCAGGCGAGCTCCAGGACGGAACCGGTCGCATCGAAGTCCTGCAGTGCTGTCTCCAGCTCCACGGTCTCGGCTCGGTACCGGGCGTTGGCCTCCGGACCCAGATCGAACCGTCCGCGACGGTGATAGAGATCCTCGTACTCGGCCGCCCGCTGCTCGTAGTACTCGATCTGCTGGGTGAGCAGGTCGTCGTGGTTCACAGCATGTGCACCTGGGCCTGCGAGGCCAGCGCGGTGGCCCGCGCGGGGTCCACCGTGCCCGCACCTGGGAGCTCGGCGTTCGCGGTGGCGGCACCCAGGGCCAACCGAAGTGCGTCGTCCCAATCTCCGCCCCGATCGAGGGAGGAGACCAGGCCCGCCAGGAAGGCATCACCGCTGCCCACCGGGAATCGGCCACGCACGTACAACACCCCCTCGTACAACGAGCCGTCGGGCGCGGCGACCACGACCCCGTCGGCGCCGCGGGTCACCACGCCGGCGTGGGCATCCCCGCCCGCCAGGTCTCGAAGCTTCTGTGCCGCGGTGAGCGCTTCGTCGCGGCGAGACGTGGGGATGCCCAGGAGTCCGCCGGCCTCGGCGGCGTTCACCTTGACGATGTCGGGCGCGGATCGCAGGGCCAGGCGGAGGCGTTCGTCGTCCGCGTCGAGCGCGACCCGGACCCCGGCATCGCGGGCCTCGGCGACCAGATCACGGTAACCGTCATCGGGAGCGCCCTGCGGCATCGAGCCGCTGATGGTGAGCCAACCGCCCGACGCCCACGAGGAGGCGGCGGCGTGTGCCAGATCGCCCCAGGCCGAGGAGGGCACCTGTGATCCGTGCTCGTAGAACTCGGTGAGCCCGCGCGTCTCGCGATCGGCGACCGACAGCGATGCTCGGTTCTCGCCATGGGTCCAGACCTCCACCGTGGTCACGCCTTCGGCCGAGAGCTGCTCGGCGAGCCACCGGCCGGTGTGTCCGCGAAGCAGAGCCACCGCGGTGACCTCGGCGCCCAACGCTGTCGCCGCGCGGGCCAGGTTGAGCCCCTTGCCGCCAGCGGTCTGCACGAATCCCAGCGGACGGTGGATGTCGCCCCGCACCAGCCGTTCGATCTCGAAGAGCTTGTCGATCGACGGGTTGGCGGCGAGCGCGACGATCACGCCGCGGTGCCCCGTTCGATCGCGTCCCGCGCCTCGGCCAGGGTCGGCTGCCCCTCGATGCCGCCCACGAACCGGGTGGACAGCGCGCCGCATGCGTTCCCCAGAGCCAAGGCGCGCTCCAGGGGTTCGTTCGCGAGGTATCCGGCCAGGAAACCGGCATCGAACGAGTCACCGGCGCCGGTGGTGTCGACCACCTGCACCGGGATGCCGGGCATGCGCACCACCTCCCCCGTCGTCGCCGCCATCGCGCCGTCGGCGCCCGCCTTCACGACGATGAGCGGGGCCCGCATGCGCAGCCGCGACAGCGCTTGATCCAGGTCGGAGATCCGGGCCAGCCGCATGGCCTCCATGGCGTTGGGCAGGAAGACGTCGACCGACGACAACAGGTCGGTGAGTCCGCCGTCCCAGGCCCCGGTGGGATCCCAGTTGGGGTCCAGGGAGGTGGTGGCACCGGCGTCGTGCGCCTCGCCGAACAGGCGAGCCAGGTCAGGAGCCAACCCGCGCTGCAGGAAGAACGAGCTGACGTGGACGTGCCGAGCAGACGCCAGCACACCGGGGTCGATGAGCTCGCTGCGCAGATCTCCGATCGTGCCCGGCGCGGTCAACATCGCCCGGTCGTCGATGGCCGACATGATCACCGTGATGCCCGTGGGACGGCGCGGATCGACCACGAGTCCACGGGTATCGACGCCACGCTCGGTCAGCTCCGTCTGCATGAAGGAGCCGAAGAGATCGTCGCCGACGACACCGGCGAAAGCGACGCGTAAGCCCAGTCGTGCGGCGCCGCACGCCATGATCGCGCCCGACCCGCCCACGCCGAGCTGGGCCTGTTCCACCATGCGCTCTGCTTGGCCGAACGCCGGCTGGACGTCCCCGCCCCGAAGCACCAGGTCGGGATTCGCATCACCCAACACCAGCAGATCGAACTCGACGTCGGCCATGGTCGAAGCTTACCTACCGGCCGGACCGCTCTACGATGACCAGGCCATGAGCGGATCCGAACCCCACACGCCCGCCATCACGATCGTGCGCGGAGACATCACGACAGCAGCGGTGGATGCCATCGTGAACGCCGCGAACACCTCGCTGCGCCCCGGCGGCGGGGTCGACGGAGCGATCACGCGGGCCGCCGGCCGCGGAGCCCTCGCCGATCGGCGCCGCGTGGCCTCGGAACGAGGCGAGCCGCCGCTCCCCACCGGGGAGGCGGTGGCGACCATCGCCGGCGACCTCCCGTGCCGATGGATCATCCATACCGCCGGTCCGATCTTCTCGGGCAGCGAGGACGACCCGCGCCTGCTGGCCTCCTGCCACGCCAACGCGCTCGCGGTCGCCGACGGACTCGGTGCGGCCAGCGTCGCGTTCCCGGCGATCTCGTGCGGCATCTACGGGTATCCGCCGGACCGAGCCGCGCCGATCGCGCTGTCGTCGGTGATCGCTGCCGGCTCCCGGGTCGAAGAAGTGCGTTTCGTCCTGTTCGACGCCGAGATGGAGGCCATCTTCCGAGACGCCCTGGCCCCGCTGATCGGGTGATCGGACCTCGCTGGCTGGATCCTGCCCTGCTGGCGGTCTCCCGACATGGGACGGTCAGCCGTCGACCGAGATCCGGTCCAGCGCCGGTTCGCCGAACGCCTGATCGATCGAGAACCCGGTGACGCGACCACCGTGGATGCGGACGATCTCGCCGGTGGAGATCGGCACCAACGCGACGATCTCCCTCGTCAGCAGCTGATCCAGACGCGCCCAGCACAGCGCTGCTTCCACCCCGGCGAGGGTGGCGCATCGCTCGTAGTCGGCGTCGACGCTCGGAACCGCGTGCCGTGGGTCGTAGCCCCAGCCCTCGAGTTCGGCTCGACTCGCTCCCAAGAGCGACGGGAAGAACCCGTCCTGAGAGCGCAGGAACGGCACGATCATGTTGCCCGCGTCGGGGAAGTCGGTGAACCATCCGCCGAAGCAGATCGCTGCGTGAGCTCGAGGGTCGAGACAGTCCACAGCGCGGAACAGGGGTTCGATACCGATCGACCCCAGCCCTCGAACGAGCGCGGTCTCTGCTGCTTCGACTGCATCGTCCGGTAGGTCCACCGGAAGAGCGATCTTCGCACGACAGTCGGGCCCCACGCACCTGCCTCCGGAGCCATACGTGGACCGGTCCATCTCGGCCCGAGCTGCCGCCACATCACCCTGGCCGGCTGCCGACGGGAAGGCGCTCCAGGACGACAGCAACCCTCCCACCAGGGGATCGGGGATCAGGTGGGAGGAGGCCGACTCGGTAGCGAACGGCACCAGCGATCCCGTGTCCAACGCGAGGGCCGTCGCGCGGCGAACGTGGACATCGTCGAACGGGGGCTGCGCGACGTTCAGGAACACGAAGCGGCTGAAGTTGCCGGTCGTCGTCTCGACCCGATCCTGTAGCTCCGACGAATCTCGATACTCGCCCAGGACCTTCCGGCCGCGGATCCTCGCCCATCACGAGATCGGTCCCTCCGTCGAGGAGCCTGGGGTAGGGGTTGTTCAACGGCACGATCGAGATCTCGATGCGATCCGGGAGCGCCGGCCTGTTGGGATCGGTTGCGGGGTCCCACGACGGGTTGCGGACCAGGACGAGCGATCCGGGATCGTCGAACCACCATCCAGGCGTGAAGCCCGACGTCGGCGTCTGCTCCTGAGGCGGGACGGTCAGATCCAGGTTCTCCGCTCCCTCGACCATGTACGGGCCGGTCGACACGAGGAAGGGCCCGTACCCGTCGGCTTGCGGTGGGTCGCCCTCGAACGTACTCGCGAAGGGATGACCGGTCGCCACCCCGAGCACGGCATCCGGATCGCCCGGCAGCGGCGGGATCGGCGATGTCAGCGGCAACGCGAAAACGTGCTCGATCGAGCGATCGGGGCTGTTCTGGCGGATCTGCAGGGTGTAGTCGTCGGGCGTCGAGACCCCGGCGATCGACTCGGCATCTCCCTGCATGAACTCCGAGAACCCCTCGATCGAGGTCAGGTACTGAGCGCCGGGCCCGCCGCCCGGATCATCGGTTCCGGCACGCAGGAGCGCTCGAACGATGTCGCCGGCTTTCACCTCCAGGTCCTGCAGCGGTGGTGCGTAGCGGATCCCGCGCTTGAGGTGGAAGGTCCACGTCGTGCCATCGGTCGAGACCGAGGGACGCCCGGTCGCCAGGTCGGGCACGGGTTGCGTGCCTTCGAAGTTGGGAAGACCCCGGTAGGTCATGAGGGTTCTCGTCAGGCAACAGCGCAGCACCTCGAACTGGGGCGGCGTGTACGACGCCTGCGGATCGAACCCCTGGTAGGCGGGGTCCATCATGGCGACCCGAAGTGTGCCACCCTCATCCCTGGCTTGGGCCGGCACCCGTTCGTCTCGATCGGCGGGAGCGCAGGCGGCGATCACCGCGAACGAGACCGCGACGATGGCCAACGATCCTGCAGACGGGACCGATCGGCCGCTCACGGTCGATCTCCTCTGATCGCGACCCAGACCGCGCCGGTCTCGTCGGTCGCCATCGGCCCGGGGTTCCCCTCGACCGCGAGCGATCCGACGACCGAGCCGTCGGAGGGGTCGAGCCGCACGACGTTCGATGAATCGGCGCACGCCACCCAGACGTCGTCCTCGCTCGCTTCGATCGCGGTCGGCGCGTCGCACCGATCGCTCACGACGACGTCCACACGGGTGGCGCCCGAGGAGTCGAGTGCGAGCACCGAGTCCGCCTCGCGTTCCACGATCCAGACGGTCCCGTCGGGGGCGACCGAGAGCGCGGTTGGAACGTCACCAGTCCCGAACCGCTCCGGCGACCGAGCGGGATCGGCGGTGTCGATCCTGAACACGGATGGCTGGCGCCCGGCGGCCACCCAGAGCGAGCCGTCCCCCACACCCAACGCGGTTGGTCCGGACCCCGTCGGCAGTTCGACGCTCGTGGTGTCTCCCGACACGGGATCATGACGGACCACCGTGGACCCGAGGGGATCGGCGATCCAGATCGCGTCGCCGTCGGCGACGATCGGGTAGCTGCCGTTCGGCACCGCGATCTCGGCGGGACCCAGCACGGCGTCGACGGGATCCAAGGCGTCGACGCTGCGGAGCGGGTCGGAGCTGAACCCGTACGTCACCCAGACCTTGCCGTCGGCGAACGCGACACCCGTCGGCGCCGACGGGGTGCCGAGCACCTGGCTCTCGCCGCCCTCGGGATCGAGTCGCATCAGGGTGCGATTGCCGACGTTCGCGATCCAGACCTCGCCTCCGCCCGCGGCGATGTCGTCGGGGAAGGCCCGCGCACCCATCTCGACCTGGGAGTCGAACCCTCCGCCGGCCTCATCGATCCGCGCGATCGTGTCGGGTCTCGGCGCGCTCGCCTGCGACGAGCGCGAGAACGCGAACACGAGTGCGACGGCGGCGAGCACGGTTGCGGCGAGCGCAGCCACCAGGACCGGCGTCGCGATCCTTCGACGTCCCTCCTCGGGCTCGATCGCCGCGCGACGACCCGCGGCTTCCTCGGAGTCGAGCGGTCGCGGCCGAGGCACACCCTCGACCGCTTCCACTTCGAAGACCTTCCACTCGCCCCCGACGCCCTTGAGCGCATGCGTACCGCGATCGGCTACGCCGTAGCCTGCGCCACGCGTGAGGTCGGCCACGGTGCCGGAAACGAGCACGTCGCCCGCACCTCCCAGAGCCATGACGCGAGCGCCGACCACCACGGTGATGCCGCTGAGGTTCTTGCCCATCTGTTCGCACTCACCGAAATGGATCCCGGCCCGGATCTCGACACCGAGCTCGCGGACCGCTTCGGAGGCTGCGCAGGCGCAGGCGATCGCCGCCGCGGGTTCGCGGAACGTCGCGAAGAACCCATCGCCGGCGGTGTCGATCTCGCGGCCACCGAACCGCTTCAGCTCACGTCGCACGATCCGGTGGTGCCGCGCCGTGAGCGCCTTCCAGCGGCGATCGCCCAGTTCCTCGGCAACGGTGGTCGAGTCCACCATGTCGGTGAAGAGCACGGCGGCCAGGATCCGCCCTGACGACGAGGCGCGCATCCGGAGCAGTCTGACCGGGCGATGCACAAAGGTAAAGGTCGACCCCGGCGATCGAGCTGGACACGGCCCTGACCTGCGGCGATGCAGGGATGAAGTGACACCGCTGGTAGCATCCGCACCTGCCATGAGCGATCACCTCACGACCGTCACGGGCGTCTTCGAACGGCTGGACGAGATCCAGATCGTGGATTGCCGCGAGCCCTACGAATGGGAGGCCGGTCGTGTCGAAGGGGCCGTGCACATCCCCCTGAACGACATCATGGGAGGGGCGGGTCAGGACCTGGACGCCGCCAAGCCGGTCGCCGTCATCTGTCGGAGCGGCAACCGCAGCGAGCTCGCCACGATGATGCTGCAGGCTCGGGGGTTCGAGGCCTACAACATCGAAGGCGGCATGGAAGCCTGGGCCGCCGAAGGCTTGCCCTTCAGCGCACCGGACGGATCACGCGGCCGCGTCGCCTGACGTCCCGTTCCACGGGCCGCACTACCCTTGGGCGCATGACCGACGCCCGCGTCGATGAGGCCGGCCTGGCCCTCGAACGAGCCCTGGACCCCGGCCGTGTGCTGTCCGATCCCCTGGCCCGGCGTCTCTACGCCCGCGATGCCTCCATGGTCGAGGGCAGCTGCGCACTGGTTGCGTTCCCGCTGACGACCGAGGACGTGCGGGCATGCGTCACGATCGCGGCTGCTCACGGGTTGTCGATCGTGCCGCGAGGGTCCGGGACCGGGCTGGCGGGAGCGTCCACACCGATCGGCGATGCCCTCGTCGTGGTGACGTCCAAGATGACGCAGATCCTGGAGATCCGCCCCCAGGACGGGCTCGCGTGGGTCGAGCCCGGCCTGCCGAACCTCGACCTGAGCACGGCGCTCGCTCCACTCGGGTACGCCTACGCCCCCGATCCCTCCAGCCAGCAGACCTCGTCGATCGGCGGCAACGTCAACACGAACGCGGGAGGGCCGCACTGTCTGGCGTACGGCGTGACCAGCGCCCATGTCCTGGCGGTGGACGTCGTCCTGG
This sequence comes from uncultured Actinomycetes bacterium, assembly GCA_963821935.1. Lineage (GTDB taxonomy): Bacteria > Actinomycetota > UBA4738 > UBA4738 > HRBIN12 > JAOUEA01. The sequence goes on from CAWGFM010000004.1 coordinate 799,067, forward strand.
CCGATGGCTCGCTCGAACGGCTGGGATCGGAAGCTCCCGATGCAGCCGGCTACGACCTTCGTGGCGTGGTGGTCGGCAGCGAAGGCACGCTGGGCATCGTGACCCGCGTCTGCGTTCGCATCCTGGCGAAGCCACCCGTCGTCCAGACCATGCTGCTCGACTTCACCACGATCGAAGACTGCTCGGCGACGGTCAGCGGCATCATCGCGCGCGGGGTGGTGCCGGCCGCGATCGAGATGATGGACCAGGGCATCGTGCGCGCAGCTGAACGGTTCGCGCATGCCGGCTACCCCGTCGACGCCGCCGCGATCCTCATCGTCGAGATCGACGGAACCCACGGTGCCGTCGAGGCGCAATCGCGGCAGATCGAGGAGGCTGCGCACGAGCGATCGGTCCGCACGATCCGCATCGCCGCCGACGACGCCGAACGCGCGCTGGTCTGGAAGGGAAGGAAGTCGGCATTCGGCGCGATCGCACAGATCGCTCCTCACTACCACTTGCATGATTGCGTGGTGCCGCGCACCAAGCTCACCGAGGTGCTCACCGGCGTCTATGCGATCGCCGAGCGCCACGGGCTGATCGTGACGAACGTCTTCCACGCGGGCGACGGCAACCTCCATCCGCTGTTCTCCTTCGACCGCAGTGTCCCCGGCACGTTGGAGCGGGTCCTGGCGGCCAGCGACGAGCTCGTTCGCATGTGTGTCGACGCCGGCGGATCGCTCAGCGGCGAGCACGGCATCGGGTTGGAGAAGCGCGACTTCATGCCGCTGATGTTCACCGACGACGACCTGTCCGTGCAGGCGTGCGTGCGATCGGCCTTCGATCCCGGCGGCTCCATGAACCCGCAGAAGGTGCTGCCGGACGGGGCCCGGTGCGGCGACTTCGCGGTCGCCGCCGCCGGCACCGACGACGCCGCTCGCGCGGCGGGCAGCATGCCGGAGGGCTCGTGGATCTGATCCCGGACCCCCGGGGTCTTCACGTCCGGGACCTGCGACTGGTCGCCAAGATCGGTCTCGCCGCCGTGCTCGCGTGGTGGGTGAGCACGCTGCTGGGCGCCGAACGCCCCGCATTCGCCGCGATCGTGCCGCTCGTGGCGCTGCGCGCGGACGACCCCTACGGGGTCCTGGGCGTGTCACTGTTCCGCATCGTGGGGACCGTGGCAGGCATCCTGTTGGGGATCGTCGCACTCGCGATCGATCCCAACGCGCCGCTGTGGCTGGTGGTCGTGACGATCGCGGTGAGCCTGGCGGTCGGACTGGTGGCGCGCGGGCCGAACGAGGCGATCAATCCGATCACCGCGGTCACCGCCCTGGTCATGATCTTCGTCGGCAGGGGCCGGGTCGACTCCTACGCCGTGGACCGCATCTGGGAGACGATGGTGGGGGCCGCCGTCACGATGCTGGTGGCGGTGGGCCTGTGGCCCCCGGATCCGATCGCGGGCCTCCGGGAGATGTTGCGCGACCTCCGGCGGGATGTCTCGGGCGACCTGCGCGACGTGGCGCTGCTCCCCGGCCGTCCGCTGCACGAAGCGGACCACATGCTGGACGAACGCATCCGCCGCTCCATGGGTACCGGCGATGTCACGCGGACCCTGGACCGCGCCAACTCCGGACTGCGATGGAACCCGCGACAACGGGGTCGCCGAATCGAGCTCATCGCGCTCGCGGTCCCGATCCGCCAGCTCATGGCCATGTCGCGCTACTCACGATCGCTCCTGTGGTCCATGATCGGTGACCCCGACGGCGACCACGTCCGGCGATGGCCCCCCGAAGCCGAAGCCTGTCTGCGCGAGGCCATGGAGCACGCGGACGAGGCGGCCGGCGAAGTGGCGGCCGGCGCCGACCCCACCGCACAGATCGAGTCCGCCGATCGAGCGCTAGCCGGGTTCGCAGCGTCGACCGGGGGCGCCGGCGAGCTCGCCACCGACATCCACGGCGGCTCGAGGGCGATGCTGCGGGTGCTGAGCGCCACGACCTCGCGGCGCCTCGGCGAGCTGGTGCGCGAACGCTACCTGCCTGGCACGCCGCCGTGACGGTCGAGCTGCTCCATCCACGGACCGCCGCCGACGTGGTCGAGATCGTCCGGGATGCCGGTGCGCACGGCACGCGCCTGCTCCCGATAGGAGGCCGCCGTCACATCGACAAGGGGAACCCATCCGAGATCGACGCGGAGCTCTGGACCACCCAGCTCGACGACATGATCGCGTACGACCCGGCCGAGATGCTCGCCGTGGTCGGGGCGGGCGTTCGCCTCGGGACCCTGCGAACGGTGCTGGCGGAAGGAGGCCAGGAGTGGCCTGTCGATGCTCCGGACGATGCCACGGTGGGAGGCGTCATCGCGGCGGGCATCTCGTCGCCGCGCCGCTTGCGCGTCGGGGCCATGCGCGATTCCGTCGTGGAGCTCACCGCGGTGACGGGCGACGGACGGTCCATCACGAGCGGCGCGAGAACGGTGAAGAACGTGAGCGGCTACGACGTGCACCGGCTCATGACCGGGTCGCTCGGCACCTTGGGGGTCATCGTCAGCGCGGCGTTGAAGGTGCTTCCGATGGCACAGGCGGCGGTCACGCTCGCCGTCCATGGGAACGGGCTCGAGCTCGCGGATGCGATCCATCGAGCGGTCCCACGGGTGCCAGTCGCCGTGACGCCTGCCGATGTTCGCGTGCGGATCGAGGGTTGGCCAGCCGAGGTCGAGGAGCTGACGGCGCTCGTGAGCAGCGCGTGCGGATCGCCGCCGGAACCGCTCCACGACGCTGCATTTCCGGGCTGGGAGACCGACGCGCCGATCGTGGCGGAGATCTCGGTGCCCCCGTCGGCGCTTCCCGCCGTGCTCCATGACGAGCACGACTGGTGCGCCGTCGCGGGCGTCGGCACGGCGACGGTCGGGCTTGCGGACCTCGATGCCCTCGCGGAGCTGCGGTCGCGGGCGTCGGCGCTCGGCGGCATCGCCCCCGTGGTGCGCGGCCCGGGCGGGCTCGGCGAGGCAGCGGTACCCGCGCTCGACGTGCATCGACGGCTGAAGGCGTCCTTCGACCCGCACGGCGTGATGGCCCCGGGACGCTTCTGGTCGGGGCTGTGAGCACCCCGCTAGTCTGGCCTAGACTAGCCGGGGAGGGCGCCGAGCCGTTCCCCGGCCGCACTCAGCGTCGCCAGCGTCTTGCAGAACGCGAAGCGCACCAGGTGCGCGCCGTCAGCGGGGTTGGAGAAGAACGAGGACCCCGGCACGCAGGCCACCCCGGTCTCCTCGACCATGGTGGTGGCCACGGCCACGTCGTCGCCCAGTCCCAGGTGGGAGCAGTCCGCCATCACGTAATAGGCGCCCGCCGGCGGCGAGGCCTCGAACCCGGTCTCGGCCAGGATCGACATCATCAGGTCTCGCCGTTCCGCATACCCCGTGGACATCTCCTCGTAATAGGCGGGTGGGAGCTCCAACGCGGTGACACCCGCGATCTGCATCGGCGCCGCGGCCGCCACCGTCAGGAAGTCGTGCACCGTGCGGATGCCCGCCATCAGCGAGCGAGATGCGATCGCCCATCCCACGCGCCAGCCGGTCACGGCGTAGGTCTTCGACAGGGCGCTGATCGTCACCGTGCGATCGGCCATGCCGTCCAATGTGGCGATGGGCACGTGCCGTGCACCGTCATAGGTGATGTGCTCGTAGATCTCGTCGGTGACGGCGATCGCATCGTGGCGGATGCACAGCTCCGCGATCAACGATAGCTCCTCGCGGCTGAAGACCTTGCCTGTGGGATTGTTGGGCGAGTTGATCACGATCGCGCGTGTCCGGTCGGAGAACGCCGCGCGCAGGTCCGCCTCGTCGAAGGTCCAATCGGGAGCACGCAGCGTGACGAGGCGAGGGATCGCACCCGAAAGGATCGAGTCCGGCCCGTAGTTCTCGTAGAAGGGCTCGAAGATCACGACCTCGTCGCCCGCATCGAGCACGCCCAGCATGGTGGCGATCATCGCTTCGGTCGATCCGCAGGTGACGCAGATCTCGGTCTCCGGGTCGACCATCATGCCGTAGTCCCGCTCGTACTTCGCCGCGATCGCGTCGCGGAACGTCGTCACGCCCCACGTCACCGGGTACTGGTTGTGGTCCTCGGCGATCGCGCGCATCGCCGCTTCCTTCACGGCTTCGGGCGCAGCGAAATCGGGGAAGCCCTGTCCCAGGTTGATGGCGCCGTGCAGGTCCGCCAGACGCGTCATCTCACGGATCACCGACTCGGTGAACGAGCTCGCCTTCAGCGACGCGTGCAACTTCGAGGTGACCATCGCGGGGAGCCTACAGGTGGCTCCGCAGGCCCCACAGTTCCGGGAAGAACCGCTTGTCGAGCGTCGACCGCAGGTAGCCGACGCCGCTCGAGCCTCCGGTGCCGCGCCTCGCTCCGATCTCCCGTTCGACCATGAGCACGTGGAGCGAGCGCCATCGCGCGACGGCTTCGTCGTGGTCGAGCAGCCCCTCGCTCACCGCGAACAGCTCGCTGCGGTCGCGCGCCATGCTGACCAGGGAATCGCGACGCGCGTCGTCGTCCTCTGGCGGCATCGGAAGTCCGTGCGCGATCATCAGCGAACAGAACGCGTCCCACAGCGTCGGCGACCGCAGCCGGCGCACCAGCCGGTCGTGCTCCTCGGGCGAGGTGGCCAGGTCGGTCAGGAACCGCTCGTCCTTCAGCCCGCTGATGAACTCCACCTCCCGGAACTGCGCCGACTGGAACCCGCTCGCCGGCGCCAGCACCGCCCGGAACTCCAAGAAGTCCTGCGGGGTCATCGTCTGCAGCACCTCGATGTGCTCGATGAGCACACGCTCGATCGCGTGGATCCGCCCGAGCAGGTGACGCGCTCGCTCCGGATCGCCGGCCAGCATCGCGTCGCGCGCCGCTTCCAGCTCGAACAGCAGCTGCTTGAACCACAGCTCGTAAGCCTGATGCACGACGATGAACAGCAGCTCGTCATGCACCGGTGGATCGGATCGCAGCTGCTGCAGCGACAGCAGCTCGGGGATCTTCAGATAGCCACCGTAGGTGAGGAGCCCCTCCTCGGCCTGCTCGGTGAGACGACCGAACCGGCGCTCGCGTCCCTCGGGCTCGGTCATGCTCGGCACCGTAGGAGCGGGCGGCGTCGCGCGTCAAACGCGATGCGGGACGGTCCGCGCGTGGCAGGATGGACCCATGGTGCCGCCCCAGCCCACGTCGCCGGATCCGGCGCCTCCGGATCCCACGGCCCACCCCCTGGGCACCGAGCTTCCCGATGGAGCCCGATTCATCGGCAGGCAACCGGATGCCACCGTGCTGTGGAACGTGGGCGATCACCCCGACGATGCCGACCTCGCTGCCTGCGTGGCATGCGGCCTCTGCTTGCCCCATTGCCCCACGTACCGGCTCACCGGTGAGGAGTCTGCCTCGCCCCGCGGCCGGATCGCCGCGATGCGCTCGGTGGCCGATGGCATCGCGCCGGTCGACGACACCTTCGCGCGGTTCATGGATCTGTGCCTGGTGTGCCGCGCGTGCGAGGACGTGTGCCCGTCGCACGTACCGTTCGGCCGCATGATGGAGCGCGCGCGGGTGCAGGTGGAGCCCCTTCGGTCACGACGAGCCAGGTTCGTCCGCTGGCTCGGTCTCGACGTCGTGCTCCCGCATCGCAAGCTGTTGTGGATCGCCGCGCTGCTGCAGCCGATCACGCGACCCTTCCTGCCGCGCAGCGTGCGGGCCCTCACGCCCAGGCCGACCGCGCTGTTCCGACGGCTGCCCGCCGTCACCGAGCCGCCGCCCGGCGTCGACGTTCGAGGCACCGTCGCGGTCTTGTCCGGGTGCGTGCAGGATCGGTGGTTCCGCGATGTGAACGAAGCCACGATCCGGGTGCTGACCCGCAACGGGTGGCGCGTCTCGGTGCCGCGCGATCAGACCTGCTGCGGCGCGCTGCCCGCGCACAACGGTCACCTGGAGACCGCTCGGTCCCTGGCCCGGACGAACGCCCGCGCCTTCGCGGGCGCCGATCACGTCATCGTGAACGCCGCGGGGTGCGGTGCCCACATGAAGGAGGCCGACGAGCTCGTGGACGGCACCGCATCACCGGTGCGCGACCTCATGGAGTTCCTGGCGGACGAGGGTCTGCGCGAGGTTCCCCCAGGCACGGACCATCGTGTGCGGGTCGCCTATCACGACGCATGCCATGCGCTTCGCGCGCAGGGAATCCGGGCACAGCCACGATCCGTGCTCGCTCAGATCGACGGTGTCGATGTGGCCGAGATCGAGCACGGCGACCGATGCTGCGGCGCTGCCGGTCTGTACAACATCACCGAGCCGGCGATGGCAGGCGAGCTGATGCGACAGAAGGTGGAAGCGATCGCGGACAGCGGCGCCCAGGTCGTGGCCAGCGCCAACCCGGGCTGCACGATGCAGATCCGTGCTGGGCTCAGCGCCATCCATGCTCCGATCGAGGTGGTGCACCCGGTGCAACTGCTCGACGAGGCCTACGGACGCGCCGAGGGACGGTGACACCGTCGGTCGCCTCGACGGCCCTCGTTAGAGGTCGCCGTCGGCGGCCAGCGCCTGCAGCAGGCCGCCGGTCGATCCGGCATCTCCCGCCGCCAGGGCCATGGCGATCGCTGCCTCACGAGCAGCGTCCGGCGGTGCGAACACGGATGGACCCAGGATCCCTGACAGCGTGGGCATGCGACCGATGCCTGGCTCCGCATCGTCCGCGCCGGGAAGCACGAGGACCGCGCTGGTCGCCGAACGCTCGCCGCCACGGTCCGAGGGATCGTTGACGACGCCCTGCCCTGCCACCCACATGGTCGCACCGCCACCACCGTCGAGGTTGACCGCGCTCACCGCGCCCAGCCGGACCATGTACGCGCCGAGCTGGATCATCGACATGCCGACCGATGCGCTCTTGCGACCGTCGACCGTCACCAGCAGGATCTCGCGATCCGCCGTGATCCCGATGGCGGTCCGGGGGTTCCGTGAGCAGAAGTACGACGCGCACGAGTGCGCGATGTTCCTGCCCGCCCGCACCAGCTGCGGCATGCCGCCGATCGAATCCATGACGCCTCTCCAGCCGTAGGACCAGGTCAGGCGCACCGTCTGATGCTTCTCGACACGGTGCAGCACGTTCGCGCCTTTGCCCGAGGTCCGGGACGAGAGGACGATGGCTTTGGCGGGAACCCCCATGCGGGCCGATCCGCATCGGCTCCGCACGACCTGGTAGTCGCGTACCAGGCCGACCCCGTCCTTGCCGAACGCGCGCTTGCCCGCGGGCATCAGGCGTACCGAGCACGAGCCGGAACGCGGTCTCACGGACGAGCCACCGTAGGGCGTGAACGCGACCACCTCACCGCCACGAGGTCGTCCCGTGTTCCATCCGCCCACCGGGAACCGTCGTCTCGTGCTCAGGTTCTTGGCCGACACCGTGACCTCCTGGGTGTCGATGAAGCTCTGCTGCTCGTCCTGGCTGATGGCGAAACTGGCCCCGTTCTGCAGCCCCAGACCCTTCAACGAGCCGTCTTCGGCGAACGGGTGCAGCGGGCGCCCCGGATCGATCGTGAAGTCCCCGTTGACGGCGGCCAGAGCACCGTGGGCAGCACCGATGGCGCTGGGCTTGGCCCACACACCCATGGTTCCGCCGGCCGTCGCGGTGTCCAGCGTGACCGATGCGCTCGGGTCCACGGTCAGGACGTGGACGATCCATGGACCATCAGGGTCGGCGATCCTGGTGTACGTGAGCCCCGGGGCGAGCACCTGCCTGGCGATGGAACGCACTGGGCGGTGACCAGCGGCCGCGGGGGGCGATGCGTTGGTCGAGACCGAGATGGCGATCATGCCGGCCACGACGACCACGGCGGCGCTCCGACGTTTCCCTGCTGGCATGCGCTAGGCATCGGTCCCCTCGGGGCATCCCTTGAATCGTCCAGAGAGCCTGCGGCCCAACATCTCTGATAAGGTGATGCCGATGCGATACATCGGACTGGGGCGTCGTTGCATCGCGCAGCTCATCGATCTGCTCATCATGGGCGGCATCATCGCTGCCATGGGCGATTACGGCGACGGACCTGGGTACCAGGTGTCGTGGTTGGGATGGCGCTTCGTCCTCGCGTTCGTCGTCGTTCCCTCGACCTACCTCGTCATGTTCGAATGGCTGCTGGGCGCCACGCCCGGCAAGCTCGTCATGGGCATCCGCGTCCGCGACGTCCACGGCACACGGATCGGGTTCGGTCAGTCCCTGACACGCAACCTCGCGCGGCTCATCGATGCGATCCCGTACGTCATCCCGTACCTGGTGGGGGCGGTGGTCGTCTCGCGCTCACCATGCAGGCAGCGCCTGGGGGATCGATGGGCGGACACGGTGGTCATCGCCTGGGGATCGGACGTCGAAGCCGACACCCACGCTGCCTCCCAGATCGGGCCCTCACCGTGGCCACCGCTGCCCCCACCACCTGCCTCGAGGACGCCGGAGTGGTGAGCGTCGTCTACCAGCGACTCTCCGTGGCGCCCAGCGCCTGGCGGGCGGTGCACGTCGTCCCCACGCCGTAGAGGGGCTCGTCGCGGCCCGCGTCCAGCCGCAGGTAGAAGCATGCGCCGGCCTGCGCGCTGATCGCTGCGGCCCACGTGGTCTGGTCGGCGTAGACGCTGATCTCATCGAGGCCCGACGATTCCTGGTCCGGGCCGACCGCCGCGAGTCGCCCGTCGTGCAGTCCCGCTGCGTTCACGCCGGCGGCGTTCGCGGTCACGAACGAGCCGGTCGACGAACGCGTCGCCAACGCCGCGGCCTCCGCTTCCCGCAGGTCGAACTGCGCATGCCCGATGGTGTTCGCGATGGGTCGGTTGGCGAAGATCTCGACCACCAGCACGATCGAGGAGATGGCGAGCGCGCCCACCACCAGCCAGAACCCTCGGTTCGAGCGGCGCGGCGCCGCCTCGACCTCACCCTCGAACTCGCGCTCGTAGGTCTCCAGGATCTCGTCGTCGTTCGCCACACCGTCAGCCTATCGCGGTCGGGCACAGAGCCTGGTGCGAGTGAGGCCCCAGCGACGACGGCCTGGTTCACGTGCCCAGGACCCGTCCGAGGTGCTCCAAGCTCTCCAGGTTGTGGCCGGACAGGAACACATCGATGCTCGGCAGCGCGGCGGCCATGCCTCGGGCCAACGGCTCGTACCGAGGCGAGCCCTTCAACGGGTTCACCCAGACGATCCGATGGGCCAGCCGTCGCATGCGGGTCATCTGTTCGCGCAGCAGCTCGGGGTCGCCACGTTCCAACCCGTCCGAGCACAGCACGACGACGGCGCCGCGCAACGCCGCCCGCTGGCTCCAGCCGTCGAGCAGGGTTTTGAGCGACTCGCCGATGCGCGTGCCGCCCTCCCAGTCTTCGACCTGACGGCCGATCTCATCCAACGCTCGGTCCGGGTCCTTCGTCCGCAGCGTGCGCGTGACGCGCGTGAGCCGTGTGCCGAACACGAAGGTCTCCACGCGCCTGCCGGCGGCCATCGCGGCGTAGGCGAACTGCATCAATGCCCGCGAGTACGGCGCCATCGATCCGCTGATGTCCAGGATCAGCACCAACGGCCGGTTGCGGGTCGACCTGGCGCGCCACGCCCGATCGAACGGCTCACCCTGGGTGCGCAACGAGCGACGCAGCGTGCGCCGAAGATCGAACGCCGCTCCTTTCGACGACGGTCGGGTCCGCCTCGTTCGCTCCCGCGGCACCGCGATCGTCAGCGCGCGGATCAACGCAGCGACCCGGACGCGCTCCTCGTCGCTCAGCTGACCGAACGACTTCGAACGGAGCACCTCGGCCCCGCTCGCGATGATGCGGATCGACGATTCCTCGTCGGGCTCGACGTCCGCGTCATCATCGTCCAGCCCGTGCCATTCGGCGGCCGGGCCGGCGCTCACCTCGAGGTTCTCGGGTTGGTCCCCCCAGTCGAACTCGGGACGCTCGCCGGGCACCGGCAGGGTCAGCTCGATCTGCAGCTCGCCGGGAGCACCCAGCGATCGGTACCACTCATCGAACGTCTCGTCGAACGCCTGCTGATCGTCGCGGCGAGCGATCAACGAGCTGCGACCGGCCCAGTAGAGCGACTCGCGATCGGTGATGCCCAACACGCCCACCGCACGGACGAACGTCAGGATCCGCCCCGTGCCCACCGGCATGCCCCGGGAGCGGAGCTGACGGCCGAACGCGACCAACGGGGGGACGGGTCCGCGCGGACCCGTCGTGACGGCGTCAGCCATCGTCGGCGGCCGCATCGGCGCCGACCACGTCGCGGAGCCTGGACGCCACCAGGGCATGGTCCTCATGGTCTTTCACGACGGCGCCGAGCGTGTCCGCCGCCCCCGGCTCGGTGAGATGGTCGGCGCCCAAGAAGGCAAGCGCATTGGCCCAGTCGATCGTCTCCGCCACCCCAGGCAGCTTCGCCAGGTCCATGTCACGGACGCGCGCTACGGCCTCAGCGACGTCGCGTGCGAGCTGCTCACCCACGTGCGGCGCCCGCGTACGAACGATGGCGATCTCGCGGTCCAACTGCGGATGGTCGATCCAGTGGTAGAGGCAACGCCGCTTGAGCGCGTCGTGGAGCTCACGCGTGCGGTTCGAGGTGACGATGACCGCCGGCGGCGTCTGCGCGGCGACCCGTCCCACCTCGGGGATGGTGACGGCGAACTCACTCAGGATCTCCAGCAGGAACGCCTCGAACTCGTCATCGGCACGATCCAGCTCGTCCACCAACAGGACCGCGCGGTCGCCTGCGCGGATCGCGGCCAGGAGCGGGCGCTGCACCAGGAACTCCTCACCGAACAGGTCTTCGACATGCGTCTCGGCGTCGGCCGCGTCCATGGCCCGAACCGCGATCAACTGTCTCGAGTAGTTCCATTCGTAGAGCGCCTGGTTGGCGTCGATCCCCTCGTAGCACTGGAGCCGGATCAGCTCACGGTCCAGCAGGGTCGACAACGTCTTGGCGACCTCGGTCTTGCCGACCCCGGCCTCGCCCTCCAGCAGCAGCGGCTTGCCCAACGACAACGACAGGAAGATCGAGGTGGCGAGCCCACGATCGGCGAGATACGCATGGTCGCCGAGCGCGGCCTGCAGCTCCTCGACCGAGGAGAACGGGAGGCTGGACATGGTGGCAAGCCTACCGTGGGCCGTGGTGAGGCCGGGGCGCTACGGCGCCACGTCGGTGTCGGAGAGCGTGGAGGAGACGCCTGCCACCGGCGGCACCCGGATGCCGTTCTCGATCAGCGCCGCGGATGCCCGGGCACGCAGCATGCGTTCGACATCGAGGCGATGGTTGGGCAACGTCTCGGCGACGGCCCGGATCACTTGCGCCGTGTCGGTGAGCTGCGTGACGCCCAGCACCGCCGGCGGTTCACGGAGCCACGCCTTCAACGGTTCCTGGTCCTTCATCGACTCGAACAGTGTCTCCAGCACGGTGCTGACGCGCTCCGGGTCCTCGGTCAGGGCCACGCGCACGTCGATGATGGCCCGACCCCACCCCCGGGTCTTGTTGCTGGTCACCTGGATCGACCCGTTCGGGATCGTGCTCAGCGTGCCGTCGAACTGCCGCAGGGTCGTGACCCGCAAGGTGAGGCCTTCGACGCTGCCGGTGACCAGGCCGCCTTCGGTCTGCAGGTCCAGGACGTCCCCCACGTCGAACTGGCCTTCCATGGCGATGAACAGGCCCGCAAGGGTGTCCTTCACGACGGTCTGTGCGCCGAAGCCCAACGCCACGCCGGCGATGCCCGCGCTGGCGAACAGCGGCCCCAACGGCACACCCAGCTCGGCCATCACGACGAGCAGGACGGTGATCCACGCCACGATCTGCAGCGTGCCGGCGATGAGTCCGATGACGGTGGCGCGCCTGCGGAGCGCCCGTTCGAGCCGGTGCTCGTCTTCGGCCGCGTTGGCCTTCCGACGTGCTCTCGTGGCCCACATCTTGGTCGCGACGGTGACGACGAGCGCGAGGCCGACCGCGATGCCGGTGCTGATCGCGACGTCTCGGATCCATTCGGCCGAGAACCGCTCGACCTCGGTACGCGCCTGCGCCACCAGGTGGAGGTTCATGGGCGCGACGATATCGCCTCGTGCCGCACGCAGTCAGGGTGGCGGATGCCTAGCCCCCAAAGTTCGCTAGCCCATGGCCTCCTCGAGCGCGCGGCGCACCAGCACCTTCGACAGCTCCCGGCGGTACTCGGCGCTGCCGAACGCGTCGGACGGAGGCGCGGTGCCTTCGTCGGCGCGCTGGGATGCCGTGTCGGGATCGGCGCCCCCGGTGAGCGCTTCTTCCACCCCGGCGGCGCGGATCGGGGTCTCCCCCATGTTGGTGAGCACCACCGAGGCCGACCCATTCTGCTGCACCGCCGCCACGCCCACCACGGCCCAGTCGATCGCGCGACGGTGGAACTTGAGGTAGCTCCAGCCGCCGCTGGTCCGCGGGATCCTCACCTCGGTCAGGAGCTCGTTGGTCTCCAGGTCGGGCGTGAACAATCCCTTGAAGAAGTCGGCGGCGCCGACGTTCCGGGTCTCGCCGCCCGGACCAGCCACCACCATCTCCGCGCCCAGCGCCACCATAGCCGTCGGCACGTCGGAGGCAGGGTCGGAGTGCGCCACTGCCCCCCCCAGCGTGCCCATGTGCCGGACCTGCGGGTCGCCGATCTGCGAGGCCACGTCCGCCACGATCGGACAGGAGGACTGAAGCAGCTCGCTGTTCGCCACGTCGTGATGCCGGGTGAGCGCACCCACCGCGATGACGTCGCCGTCCTCTCGGATGTATGACAGATCGCGGATCCGCCCGATGTCGACCAGTTTCGACGGCTGCGCGAACCGCACCTTCATGAGCGGCAGCAGCGAATGCCCGCCGGCGATAACCTTGGCGTCGGCGTCGGCGCTCAACAGGTCGACGGCGTGCTCGACCGAGTCGGCCCGCTCGTACTCGAAGGCGGCCGGGATCATGACGCCCCCCCCGCGCCGTTCCCGGCTCTCGCGTCCCGGATCGCGCGCCACACACGCTCCGGGGACGCCGGCTTATCGATATGGGTCACACCGAGATGGGAGACGGCGTCGATCACCGCGTTCACGACGGCGGGCGGTGAGGCGATCGTGCCCGCCTCTCCGATGCCTTTCACGCCCAGCGAGTTGGTCGTGGACGGCGTGACGGTCCTGTCGAGGATCGGCGAGGGGATCTCCACCGCTGTGGGGATCAGGTACTGGGTCATCGACGAGCTCATGAGGTTGCCCGACTCGTCGTAGGCGGCCTCCTCGTACAGCGCCTCGGCGATCCCTTGTGCCACCCCGCCTTGAACCTGCCCGTCGACGATCATCGGGTTGATCACGTTGCCGCAGTCGTCGACGGCCACGTACCGCACGATGTCGGTGTTGCCGGTCTCGGTGTCGACCTCTACCACGCAGACGTGGGTACCCGCCGGCCAGGTGAAGTTCGGTGGGTCGTAGACCGCTGTGCCTTCGAGCATCGGCTCCACGCCCTCCGGCAATGCATGCGCGTGCCAAGCGGAGGCGGCCAGCTCCGGGATGGTCCTCGCGCTCTCAGGCGCCCCCTTGACCCGGAATGCTCCCGTGTCCCACTCGACGTCGTCCTCGGCTACCTCGAGCTCATGCGCGGCGATCGTTCGCGCTTTCGCGCGAACCTTCTCCAGGGCTCGCGCGACCGCCTCCCCGCCCACGCTCGCCGACCGCGAGCCGTATGTGTCCATGCCGAGGCGCGATACCGAGGTGTCGCCGTGCAGCACCTCGACGTCGTCGGGCGTGACACCGAGTCCGTCGGCGACGATCTGCGACCACGAGGTGTCATGACCTTGGCCGTGCGGCGATGTTCCGGTGCGCACGACGATCTTGCCATCGGGACGGCATTCGATCTCGGCCGCGTCCCAGCCGCCCGCCACGTAGCGCAGCGCCCCCAGGATCTCCGACGGCGCGAGGCCGCACATCTCGATGTAGCTGGAGAGGCCGATGCCGAGCTGCTTCGGGTCTTTCGCGTCACGTCGGGCCTGCTGTTCCTTGCGGAGCTGTTCGTACTCGGCAAGCTCGAGCGCGCGATCGAACGTCGGCACATAGTTGGCGGAATCGATGTTGAGGCCCATGATCGACGTGACCGCCTCCTCGGAAGGCGGCAGGAAGTTCTTGCGCCGCACCACGGCAGGATCCATGTCGATGCGCCGTGCGAACGCGTCGACGAGCCGTTCGATCACGAACGTCGCCTCGGGTCGCCCGGCTCCGCGGTAGGCGTCGGTCGGCGTGGCGTTCGTCATGACGCCCGTGAACTCGTACCAATAGGCCTTGGGGTCATATGGGCCCATGTACACCCAGCCTCCGAGCTCGGGGATACCCGGCGTCAGCAGCTGGAAGTACGCGCCCATGTCCGCCAGCTCGACGAACTTCATGCCCAAGATCTGACCGTCGTCGGTCCCAGCCAGCGTGCAATCGTGCAGCACCCCGCGGCCATGGATGGTCGCGACGTAGTTCTCCTGTCTCGTCTCGATCCATTTCACGGGACGGCCCAGCGTCCGCGCGAGGGCGAGGGCTAACGCCTCTTCCGCGTAGACGTTCAGCTTCGAGCCGAAGCCTCCGCCGACGTCGGGTGCGATGATCCGTAACTTCGACTGCGGGATGCCGGTCGCGATCGAGAGCCCCACCCGGGCGATGTGCGGGATCTGGGTCGCGGACACCAGGGTGTATTCGCCTGCAGCCGGGATGCCGTACGCGAGACAGCCTCGGGGCTCGATGGCGTTCGGGATGAGGCGTGGCTGCGTGTAACGCTCCTGAACGATCACGGGAGCCGTGTCGAAGACAGACTGGTCGCCCCCTCCCCCATGTGACCAATGGACCACCGCGTTGGTACCGAGGTCCGCATGCAGCACGACCTCGTCCTTCGCGGCGTCTTCGAGATCGAGGACGGCCGGCAGGTCCGTCGCGCTCACGGAGGTGACTTCGGCAGCGTCCTCCGCCTGCTCACGCGTCTCGGCGACGACGACCGCGACCGCATCACCGGAGAATCGGATCTTGTCCTTGGTGAGCGGCCAATGCGTGGGGATCTTGATGTCCTCCGTGATCGGCCACACCATGGGCAGTCCAGCGGGGAACGCGTCTGCCAGATCGGCGGCGGTGAACACGCCCAGCACGCCGGGCATGGAGGCCGCCGCCGACGTGTCGATCGAATCGATGGTCGCGTGCACGTGAGGCGGCCGCACGAGGGCCATCCACACCATGCCGGCCATGGTCTGGTTATCGATGAAGTTCGCCTGTCCGGTCAGCAGCTTGGCGTCTTCCTTGCGTAAGACGGAGCGGCCGACGAAGTGCTCAGTTGCGACCATGTCGGACCTCCTCTCAGACTCTGGCGTTCTCTGGGCTGCCGCTCATGGCGCCGGCGGCGTCCACGATGGACTTGACGATGTTCTGGTATCCCGTGCACCGGCAGAGGTTGCCGCTCAGCGATTCGCGGATCTCCTCCTCCGTGGGAGCGGGGTTCTCCTTCAGGTAGCTCGCCGCCGCCATCACCATGCCCGGCGTGCAGTAGCCGCATTGCAGCCCGTGGTTGCGATGGAAGGCGTCCTGCAACGGGTGCATCGTCTCCCCGTCGGCCATTGCCTCGATCGTCGTGACCTCACGGCCGTCGGCCTGCGCCGTGAGCAGCGTGCAGGACTTCACCGACTCGCCGTCCAGCAGCACCGTGCAGGCGCCACAGGTCGAGGTGTCACATCCGACGTTGGTTCCGGTGAGCCCGAGGGCCTCCCGGAGGTAGTAGACGAGGAGCGTGCGGCCTTCGACATCGGCCTCGTGCTGCTCCCCGTTGACCGTCACGGAGACGTGCGTCACGACGTGAACCCTCCTTCGCGCAGCAGTGCGTGGACAGGCCTGCGGGTTGAGGGTGGAGTCTAGTCCTGGTGGTGTGAAGGCGCGAACCGATGCAGTTAGGGGCAGGTGATGCCGGCTCAGGCCCAGGACGCGTCGTTGGCGGCCAACGCGGCCAGACCGGTGCAGAGTTCGCCGCTGCCGAAGGACGCGCCGCTGGGGGTCAGGCTGATCCAGTAGCACATGCCGGATGCCCCCTTGACCGCCGCGGCCCACCGGCCGCCGGAGACGGCGACGCTCACGATCCCGGGCGCAGGCGAGGGACCATCCGTGAAGGTCAGAGAACGCTCGATCCCGCTGAGGTGCCCTGGCCCGGCATCATCGACCGTTCGCTTGCCGCGCATGGCGTCCCGAGCTGCTTCGAGGGCACTCGTCGCATCGGCACGCGCGGGCATGTCCATCGCCGGAAGGACGGCGATGCCGTCCTCGACGGGCGCGGCCGGCATCATGCCCACCACAGACTGGTCCGAGCGGGCAGGGACGGCGACGGCCTGGGACCGTCGCTCGCTGTCGATCACCCATCGGGAGAACGCCGTCACCGCGCACAGCACGATCGCGCCCACCGCCACGGCCTTCACGACCCGCAGGTCGATCCGGCGGCGGAGCGGCACAGGAGCCGCGCGGAAACTGAAGCTCTCATCCATCCCCAGCGCGGTATCGGCACGGGCAGCGACCGGGTGTAGGACGCGCCCATCGCCGGGCACCTTCTGCGCGGCTGTGCGACCATCGTTTCCATGAGCGAGATCACCGACGTCCTGGCGGCGATCGAGTCGATGTCGGCGCAGGGCCAGCGGATGGCGCTCGCCACGATCGTCGCGGTGCGCGGTTCCACGTACCGGCGTCCGGGCGCACGGTTGCTCGTGCCCGAAGACGGCGCACCCATCGGAAACATCAGTGGCGGGTGCCTGGAAGGCGACGTCGCGGACATGGCCCGTCTCGTGATGGACGAGGGCACCGCGCGGCTCGCGGGCTGGGACCTCACCGCCGACGACGACGCTGTCTGGGGTCTTGGCCTCGGCTGCAACGGCGCGATCGAGGTCTTCATCGAGCCGGCCGAACAGGCCGCCACCGTGGCGGGAGCGCTGCGTGCGGCGCTCGAGGAAGAACAGCCGATCAGCGTGGTGACCGTCGTGGAGTCCGACGACGACGCGGTGGCTCCCGGAGCCCGCGTGGTCGTGCGGCCCGATCCCGAGGTCCCGCAAGAAGGAACCCTGGGCACCACGGCTATCGACGCGGACGCCGTCGCAGCGGCCCGCGAGCAACTGAACGCCGAACGCTCGGAGGTCCGCACCCTCGTACCCGGCATCAGGGCGTTCGTGGAGGTGCTCGACCCACCGTTGCGGCTGCTGATCTGCGGTGCAGGGCACGACGCGATCCCGCTCACCCGGGCCGCCGCCGGCCTCGGATGGAATCCGATCGTCGTCGACGACCGCCCCGCCTTCCTGACGTCCGAGCGCTATCCGGACGCTGCCGGCTTCGTCCACGTCGAGGCTCCCGAGCAGACCGCCAAGACCGCGGACCTCGACGACCGAACGTTCTCGGTGGTGATGACACACAACTTCCTGCGGGACAAGGAGTACATGCGGGCGCTGCTCGATTCACCGGCCGCGTACATCGGCATGCTGGGACCCGGCGCGCGGACCGAGCGACTCCTCATGGAACTCGGTGATGAAGGCATGGACATCACCGACGGCGATCGGGCTCGCATCCATGGACCTGCTGGGCTGGACCTCGGATCGGAGGGGCCAGAGGAGATTGCGCAGGCGATCGTGGCCGAGATCGTGGCGGTCCGGCGTGGTCGGGCGGGCGGCTTCCTGAAGGAACGCCCAGGCCCCATCCACGACCGCCCCACACCGGGCACCGAGGCACGGTAGCGCAGCAGGGCCTGGACATGGATCAGCCGGGTCGCACCGTGTCGATCATCGGAGCACCGACCAGCGCGGGTGCCTATGGACCCGGGCAGGAGACCGCTCCTGCATCGTTCCGCGCGCACGACATCGAAGGTGCGCTGGTAGCGAGTGGCCGGCAGGTCGTTGATCGGGGAGACGGCCCTGGGGCCACATGGCGGCGGGACGACGTGAACCCCGCCGCCGCCAACGTCGGGCTCGTCGCGGAGGCTGCGAGCGGGGTCGCCGACGCCGTCGCGGCGGCGATCGCGGATGATCACGACGTGTTGGTGCTGGGTGGTGATTGCACCGTCGAGCTCGGCACCATCGCCGGAGCCGGCCGTGACGGCGCCAGCGTCGGATTGGCCTACATCGACCTGGACGCCGACCTCAACACCCCGAAGACCGGTGACGGGATCCTGGACTGGATGGGGGTCGCCCACATCCTCGACGTCGAGGGTGTCGTCGACGAGCTCGCTGCGCTCGCGGATCGCCGCCCCATGCTCACCGATGCAGCGGTGCATCTGTTCGCGACCGAGAACATCACGCCGGCGGAACGTGCCGTGATCGACGAGCGCGGCATCGTCGTGGAGCCGCTCGTCGCTGTCACCGATGACCTGGACGCCGTGGCAGGGCGCACGCAGCGGTGGGCATCATCATTCGACCGGCTCCTCGTGCACGTCGACATCGACGTCCTGGACTACTCGAAGTTTCCGATCGCCGAGAACACCGATCTTCGAGGTGGCTTAGAGCTCGCCCAGCTCACCGAACTCTTGGCGGTCCTGTGCGGCCTGCCGAACTGGCGGGCCCTCACGCTCTGCGAGGTCAACCCTCACCACGCGCCGGACGAGAGGCAGAGCGTCGGACGGCTGATGGAGATGCTCGGCCACGCCCTCGGCTCGACCACCTGATCGGGATCCGGCGGATCAACGGGTGGCGAGCTAGGGGCGTCGCTCACGACTCGACAACCAGAGCATCACGAAGAGTCCGGATGAGACGAGAAACAACTGGCTGGGCGGTCTGCGAGATCTGCGTCAGCCAGGGATACAGCGCCTCCTCTCCGACAGATCCGAAATCGAATGAATCCAGGCAGCGGCGATCAACAAAACGAGGGGTCGCCCCTCGTCACCTGCCGCGGGGGGTCAGCCACCACGGCATCCTATGCCGCAAGCCAGGCCGCCAGCGGAACGTGGGGTTGCCCGTTCCCGCGCTCCGTGCGATAAGGAAGCGTTGGCCGCCCCACGACGTGAAGGGGGAACCTGCTCATGCTGCCTTCCAGGTTCGAGTATCACCGTCCAGCCACGATCGACGAGGCGCTCGATCTGTTGGCCGAGCTGGGCGACGAGGCCAAGGTCCTGGCGGGGGGCCAGAGCTTGATCCCCATGATGAAGCTGCGGTTCGCCTCGCCCGGGCACCTGGTGGACATCAACAGGGTCGGCGGTCTCGACGCGATCGAGGAACGCGACGGCGAGCTTCACATCGGAGCGCTGGTGCGCCACAACGAGCTGGCCGGCTCGGATCTGCTCCGCGAGAGCTACCCGATGATCGCGGCTGCCGCGCCCCAGATCGCCGATCCGATCGTCCGGAACCTGGGGACCATCGGCGGTTCGCTCACGCACTGCGACCCCAGCGGCGACCTGGGTGCGGTCATGCTCGCCGCCAACGCTCGTGTCGTCCTGAAGAGCACGACGGGCGAGCGCGAGGTTCCGGTCACCGAGTTCCTGGAGAGCACGTTCCAGTCCTCGATCGAACCGAACGAGATCCTGACGTCCGTGCGGCTGCAGTCGCCGACCGGCAACTACGGGGGCACGTACCTGAAACTGGAACGCAAGATCGGTGACTACGCGACGGTCGCCGTCGCGACCCGCCTGCTGATGTCGAACGGCTCGATCGGCTCGGCAGGGATCGGACTCACCTCCGTGGGCCTCACCAACATCAAGGCCACCGAGGCCGAGGACGCGCTGGCGGGCCAGGCCCCCAGCCAGGAGCTCTTCGCGGAGGCGGGCCGTCTTGCCGCCGCAGCATCGAGCCCCGTGACCGATGTCCGCGGCAGCGAAACCTACAAGCGCCACATGGTCGAGGTGTATGTCCGCCGCGGCCTCACGACCGCCGCCGAGATGGCCGGCGCCGCCTGAGCATCCCGACGGACGAGAGGACGCGAACCATGGAAGTGACGATCACCGTCAACGGCACGGCACACACACTCGACATCGAACCCCGCCAGCTCCTGGTGCACGTGATCAGAGAGGAACTTCGCCTCACCGGCACCCACATCGGCTGCGATTCCACCAGCTGCGGCGCGTGCACGGTGCTCTACGACGGCACGCCCGTGAAATCATGCACGCTGTTCGGCGTGCAGGCCGACGGCGTCGAGATCACCACGGTGGAAGGACTGCTGACCGCCGCCGGGCTCGACCCGATGCAGGCGGCGTTCAAGGAGCTTCACGGTCTGCAATGTGGCTTCTGCACGCCGGGCATGATGCTGGTGGGCAAGGCCCTGATCGAGGAGAACTCCGACCCCAGCGACGACGAGGTGCGGGACGCGATCAGTGGCAACCTCTGCCGTTGCACCGGGTACATGAACATCGTCAAGGCGATCATGGCCGCCGCGGAAGCACAGGGTGCTCCCGTGCCGGACGTGCCCGCCGCGGCTGCGAACGCCTGACCCACATCGCCCCAGGAGAGGACACGACACATGGCCACCGAGACAGACGAGATCCGCGGGATCGGGCACAGCGTCCGGCGCAAGGAAGACGACCGGCTCATCCGCGGACGCGGCAACTTCATCGACGACGTGAAGCTGCCGGGCATGTTGCACATGTCGATCCTGCGCAGCCCGTATGCGCACGCCAAGATCAACTCGATCGACACCACGGCCGCCTCGGAGGTGCCCGGCGTGATCGCGGTGGTGACCGGCGAGCTCATGGCCCAGCACAACCTGGCCTGGATGCCCACGCTCTCCGGTGACACCCAGGCGGTGCTCGTGACCGACAAGGTCCGTTTCCAGGGCCAGGAGGTCGCCGCCGTCATCGCCGACGATCCCTACGTCGCGAAGGACGCGGTCGAGAAGATCGAGGTGGACTACGAGCCGCTGGGCGTCGTCGTCACCCCACAGGCAGCGGCGGCCGACGGCGCCCCGCTGATCCGCGACGAGAAGGACGACCAGACCGACAACCACATCTACCACTGGGAGTCCGGGGACAAGGAAGCCACCGATCGAGCGTTCGCCGACGCCGACAGGGTGGTCTCACTTGACACGCACTACCCACGGAGCCACCCCGCCCCGCTGGAAACCTGCGGCTGCGTCGCCGATGTCGACCCCGCCACGGGCCAGGCCACGATCTACATGACATCGCAGGCACCGCACGCGATCCGCACCGTGTTCGCCTTGGTCGCCGGGCTGCCGGAAGAGAACATCCGGATCATCTCTCCCGACATCGGCGGCGGGTTCGGCAACAAGGTGCCGGTGTACCCGGGGTACGTCGTGGCAACCGCCGCGTCGCTCCTGCTGGGCCACCCGGTGAAGTGGATCGAGGACCGCACCGAGAACCTCATCTCGACGGGTTTCGCGCGTGACTTCCACATGCACGGAGAGCTGGCGCTGAAGGACGACGGCACGATGCTGGGCCTGCGGACGTCGCTGCTGGCCGACGAGGGCGCGTTCCACGCCGACGCACAACCCTCCAAGCTCAAGGTGGGGCTGTACCACATCGTGACCGGCTCGTACGACATGCCGGCGGCCCACGTCCAGGCCGACGGCTACTACACGAACAAGGCCCCCGGGGGCGTGGCGTACCGGTGCTCGTTCCGGGTCACCGAGGCCTCGTACATGATCGAGCGACTGGTGCAGAACGCGGCCTACGAGCTCGACATGGACCCGGTCGAGATCCGCAGGAAGAACTTCATCGACAAGGACCAGTTCCCATACGAGTCCGCGACCGGGTTCGTCTACGACTCCGGCGACTACCACGCAGCGATGGACCTGGCGCTGGAGAAGATCGACTACGCCGGCCTGCGCGAGGAGCAGAAGGCCGAGCGCGACGACGGCAAGCTGTGGGGCATCGGGCTCGCGTCGTTCACCGAGGTCGTCGGCGCCGGTCCCAGCGAGGACTACGACATCATCGGCATCAAGATGAACGACGGCGCCGAGCTGCGCATCCACCCCACCGGCAAGGCGATCCTGAAGATCAGCTCCAAGACCCAGGGACAGGGCCACGAGACCACGTTCGCCCAGATCGTGGCGGAGGAGCTGGGCATCCAACCCGAGGACATCAAGGTCCAGCACGGCGACACGGACAACACGCCGTACGGCCTGGGGACGTATGCCTCACGCTCGACCCCCACGGTCGGCGCCGCCACCGCGATGGTGTCGCGTCGGGTGGGCGAGAAGGCGCGCAAGCTGGCGGCGCACTTGCTGGAGGTCGCCGAAGAGGACGTCGAGTTCCACCGGCCCAACTACACGGTGAAGGGGGCGCCCGATCGGGCCGTCACGATCCAGGACGTCGCGTTCGCCGCCTACACCAACTTCCCCCAGGGCATGGAGGCCGGGCTCGAGGGCTCGTTCTACTACGACCCGCCCAACCTGACCTTCCCGTTCGGGACCTACGCCGTGGGGGTCGAGGTCGACCCCGAAACCGGTGAGTGGGAGGTCAAGCGCATGGTCGCGGTCGACGACTGCGGGGTGCGCATCAACCCGATGATCGTCGAGGGCCAGATCCAGGGCGGACTCACGGAGGGCTACGCCACGGCGGCGATGCAGCTGATCACGTTCGACGAGGACGGCAACTGCATCGGTTCGAACTTCATGGACTACCTGCTGCCGACCGCGGTGGAGACCCCGAAGTTCGAGCTGGGCGAAACCGTGACGCCGTCCCCGCACCATCCTATCGGTGCCAAAGGTGTGGGCGAGTCGGCCACGGTCGGCTCTCCCGCCGCCTACGTCAACGCGGTGATCGACGCGCTCCAGCCGCTCGGCGTGAAGAACATCGACATGCCGTTGACCAGCGCCAAGGTCTGGGAAGCCATCCAGGCGACCAAAGAGGGGGCAAGCCAGGACGGGTGAGGCCAGAGGTCCTGAAGCTCGCCGCGGACCTGTCAGCGCTCGGCGAGCCCTTCGTGCTGGCAACGGTGGTGTGGAGGCGTGCGCCCTCGTCCGGCAAGGCGGGCGCGACCGCGCTGATCCGGCCGGACGAGTCGGTGCACGGATGGATCGGCGGCGCCTGCGCGGAGCCGACCGTGGTGCGCGAGGCGTTGAAGGCGATCGAGGAAGGCTCCCCCCGCCTGCTGTTCTTGGGTCCGCCCGAAGAGCTCGAGGCGCACACCCGGGACGGCGTCGTCAGCGTGCCGATCGCGTGCCAAAGCGAAGGCGCATTGGAGGTCTACGTGGAACCGGTGATCCCTCAGCCCCAGCTCGTCGTGGTCGGCCGCTCCCCTGCCGCATTGGCACTGACGCGATTGGCCTCCGGCTTGCACTGGCGCACGCTGGCGATCGACGACGGAGGCAACGTCGAGACGCACGATGCGGATGCCGTGATGACATCGCTCGACCTCGACGGCGTCGACGAGCGCTCCTTCGTGGTCATCGCCACCCAGGGCCACTACGACGAGGACGCCCTCGAGCGAGCGCTGGCGACGCCCGCGGGCTACATCGGGCTGGTGGCATCGGCGAAGCGCGCAGAAGCCGTCCTCGGCTACCTGCGGGACCGGGGTGTCGCCGACGAGCAGCTCATGCGGGTGCACGCGCCGGCCGGCATCGACCTCGGCCACATCGCGAGCGACGAGATCGCGGTGGCGATCCTGGCAGAGATCGTGCGGTTGAGGGCCGCCGGCGAGCTCGACGCTCCCGCCGCGGCCCGTGACACCCGAGAGCGGCACGAGGCGATCGACCCGGTGTGCGGCATGACCGTCGACATCGCCGGCGCCCGCTACCGCGGTTCGCACGCCGGTCGCACGATCTACTTCTGTTCCGCCGGGTGCCTCGAGGCGTTCCGGCAGGACCCGGCCCGCTTCGAACAGGCCAGCTCGTGACACCGCAGAGGTTCGTGCTGCCCTCGTCTGGGTAAGCTCGCCGCATGCTGATCGAGAACGAGTTCACCGTGTCCGCACCGCAGGATGAGCTCTGGGCCTACCTGCTGGACGTCGAGAAGATCGCCCCGTGTATGCCGGGTGCCGAGCTGACCGAGACCGTTGACGACCGGAACTGGAAGGGAAAGCTCAACGCGAAGTTCGGCCCCGTGGCGTTGGCGTTCGCGGGCACCGTCGCGATGACCGAACGAGACGACGAGGCCCACCGGGTGGTGCTGACCGCCAAGGGCATGGAGCAGAAGGGCAAGGGCGCGGCCAACGCGACCGTCACCTCGTGGCTCGAAGCCGCCGCCGACGATCAGACCACCGTGAAGATGACGGCCGACATCACCCTCACCGGCGCCGCTGCGCAGATGTCCCGAGGGCTGCTGCCGGAGATCTCCAAGAAGCTCACGCAACAGTTCGCCGACTGCCTGGAGGCCAACATCCGCGCGCAACAGACTCCGGTCGCTGCAGCCACGCCCGAAGGGGCCGCTGAGGGAGCGGCGGGCCCCGACCCAGCCGCCGCAGCTGCGCCGGCACCGGTCGCGGTGGCGAAACCGGTCGGGGGCATCGCACTGGGCCTCGCTGCGATCTGGGCCATCATCAAGGATCTGTTCTGGCGCGTGTACGGGAGCGGGAAGAAACGGGCGTGATCACCGGTGTGGTGCTGGCGGCCGGTGAAGGCCGCCGGTTCGGTGGCACGAAGCAGCTCGCGACCCTCGATGGCAAGCCCCTCGCCCAGCATGCGGTCGACGCCCTGACCCAGGCCGGGGTCGATGAGCTGCTCGTGATCACGGGTCATGACGCCGACCACGTGGAGCAGGCGCTGCGACTGCCGCCGCACGGCCGGTTCGTTCGCAACCCCGCTTACCACGACGGCCAATCAACGTCGCTGGCCGCGGCCTTCCACGCGATCGCCGACGACAGCGAAGCGAGCGTGGTGCTCATGGCCGACCAACCGGGGATCGCCGGCGGCGATGTGGATGCCCTGATCGAGCGGTTCCGAGCGACGAGGAAGCAGATCGTGCGGATACGGTTCGACGACGGACCCGGTCCGGCGCTGCTCTCACGAGAGATCTACGCCGATGCGGGCCACCTGCACGGCGACGTGGGCGCCCGGGTCTTGATCGCCAGCCACCCCGACTGGGTCGAGGAGGTCAGGGTCGAGCGGCCGGCTCCGCGTGACGTCGACGTCCCGTCCGATCTGGACGGCTAGTCCCGGACAGGCCACTGGGGCACCCGGCTCAGATCCGTTTCGCGCCGGGGCGGAACATCTGGCGTTCGGCGTTCGGCGGGCCGAAGCCGAATCGTTCATAGAGCCCGTGCGCGTCGGACGTTCCCAGGTGCCATGGCAGGTCGCGATGCGGACCGTTCTCGACGGCTTCCCGCACCAGCTCGACGCCCCTGCCCTTGCCTCGATGGTCCGCGAGCACGAACACGTCGAACAGGAAGGCGAACGTGACATCGTCGCTCACGATCCGGCAGAAGCCCACCGTCGTTCCGTCTCGATACAGACCCACCACCCGCGACGCCTCTCGCACCAGTCGTTCGGTGGTCGCCGGCGAGCGGCCCGCCGCCCAGTACGACTCGTCTCGCAGGTAGCGCGCTACCACGTCGATGTCGACGCGCGCCACGGCGTCGTCAAGCTCGTAGCCATCGGCGAGTTCTCGCCGCATCAGCAGACGGTGCCGAGTCGGCGGTGCCCCAGGACGGGGAACGACCGGCGGAGCGATCGGAGCGCGTCCAGATCCAGTTCGGCGAACCACACCCCGGTGCCCTCTTCGGGCGCCTCCACCAGGATCCGCCCCCACGGATCGACGACCAGCGAATGGCCATAGGACCGGCGTCCGTCGCCCGGCTCACCGAACGGGCCCCATTGTCCGGGGGCCACCACGAAGCACTGGTTCTCGATCGCACGGGCGCGCAGCAGGGTGTGCCAGTGGTCCCTGCCGGTGGTGTGTTGGAACTGCGCGGGAACGGTCAGGACCTCGCACCCCAGTGCCATGAGCCCCCGATACAGCTCGGGGAATCGCACGTCGTAGCAGATCGACAGGCCGATCCGGGCGTGCTCCGTGTGCTGCGACACGAGCTGGTCGCCGGGTGAGATGGTCGCGGACTCATGGATGGGCGGTTGATCGGGAAGCGACACGTCGTACAGGTGGATCTTGCGGTAGCGAGCGACGAGCTCTCCCGACCGGTCGAACAACAGCGACGTGTCGTGGACCTTCCCCCCGTTCGCCTCGAGGATGCCGCCCGCTAGCGTCCAGACGCGATGGGCCGCAGCGGCATGCCCGAGGCGCTCCGAGACCGGGCCGGGGACGGGCCGGGCGACCACCGAGCGCTCGGACGCCGGGCCCATGAACTCGAGGTACTCGGGGAGCGCGACCAGATCGGCGCCGCCGGTGGCGGCCTCAGCGATCAGCATCTCCGCACAGATGAGGTTGGCCTCGACGTCGGGGCCCGAATTCATCTGGCAGATCGCGACCCGCATGGTCTCAGCCGTCCATGGGCCTCGAGCGACTCAATCGTTGTCTTCGGCGCGACGCCAGAGCGGGATGGCGAACCAGAGGCCGAGGATGACCACGGCCGAGATCGCGGCGATGACGTTGGCGATCCGCTGCGTGAGGACCAACTCGCTCACGAGCCAGATCACCGACACCATCGCGACGGACAGGCTCGCCATGCCTGCCACGGTGAAGCGGGTCGCCATCTGCAGGAGCGCTTCCTTGTCGCCTTGACGGAAGCGGATCCGGTGGAAGGTGGTAGGCGTCATCAGCAACACCGACGTGATCGCGGTGGTGAAGAAGGCGACCAGATACGTGGCCGTCTCGATGTTGTCGATCGAGTCGAACTTGCTGGTGAACGGGACCGTGAGCAGGAACGCGAACAGGACCTGGACACCTGGCAGCACGACGCGGAGCTCGTTGAGGAGCTCGATCAGCTCCCGGTTCTCCTGTTCGTCTTTGGTCTCGCCCTTCTCGGTCACGAGCGCACCTTACCCAGGTTCCGGGGTCGCACGCCGGAGCGACGTGCCGATGGACTCGAGGGACGCCGGGTTCTCCAGGGTCGACAGATCGCCCGGGTCCTCACCGGTGGCGACGGCTCGGATGGCACGGCGCACGATCTTGGCGCTGCGCGTCTTGGGCAGCTCAGGGACGAGCACGATCCTGGACGGCGCGAATGACCGCCCGAGATGCTGTGCGACCTCATCTCGCAGCGCACCCTCGAGCTCGATCGAGGGGTCGATCCCCTGTTTCAGCACCACGAAGCACCAGATCGCCTCGCCCTTCACCGGGTGCGGAACGCCGACGGCAGCAGATTCGGCGACCGCAGGATGCGACCCCAGCGCGGCTTCGACCTCGGCGGGGCCCAGCCGCTTGCCGGCGACGCTGAGCGTGTCGTCGGAGCGACCGAGCAGGAACCAGGCCCCGTCCTCGTCGACGCGCGCCCAATCGCCGTGCACCCACACGCCCGGGAACCTGCGCCAGTACGTGTCGAGGTAGCGTTCGTCATCGCCCCACACGCCGCGCGTCATCGACGGCCACGGCTGACGGCACACCAGCTCACCCACCTCGCCCGGCGCGATCGGCTCACCTCCGGCACTCCAGACATCGACGTCCATGCCGAGCGCGGGTCCCCCCACGCTGCACTCGGCGATGGGCACCACCGGATGTGGCGACACGAAGCAAGCGCCCACTTCGGTGCCGCCGGAGAGGTTGATGACCGGACAGCGTCCCTGCGCGACATCGGCATACCAGCGGTAGGGCTCGGGGTTCCATGGCTCTCCGGTGGAGGCCAGGATCCGCAGCGACGACAGGTCATGGGCACGGACCGGCTCGGTGCCGTGTGGCAGGAGAGCTCGGATCAACGTGGGCGAGACCCCCAGGGTCGTGACGCCGTGCCGCTCCACCACGGACCACAGACGGTCGGGGCCGGGATAGGTGGGCGCCCCCTCGGTGAGCAGCACCGTGGACCCGAGGGCCAGCGAGCCCACGATCTCCCACGGGCCCATGATCCAGCCGAGGTCGGTCACCCAGTGGAGCACCTCGCCCCGATGCAGATCGACCTGGTAGGCCACCTCCTCCGCGATCTTCACCAAGAACCCGCCGTGCACATGGACGACGCCCTTGGGACGGCCGGTGGTCCCGCTGGTATAGCCGATGAAGAGCGGGTGCTCGGCCTCGAACATCGGGGCTGCCAGCTGGGAGGCGTGGCCGTCGACCACCTCCGTCCACCAGCGGTCGCGGCCAGGGGTCATCGGCGTCTCGTGCTCCGCAAGTCGTTCCCAGACCACGACGTGACGCACCCCTTCGACCGCGGCGACCGCTCGATCGACGACGGTCTTCATGTCCACCGGAGCGCCCTTGCGCAGCGATGCGTTGGCGGTGATCACGATCGTCGCTCCCGCGTCGGCGAGTCGGGCGGCGACCGCGTCGGGACCGAATCCGCTGAAGATGGGCACCCAGATGGCGCCGAGCTTCGAACAGGCCATGACGGCGGCCACGGTTTCGATGGCCATCGGCATGAAGATCCCCACCGTGTCGCGCGGCCGGACGCCCAGCGCCGCCAACCCGTTGGCGAGACGATCCGTCAGCCGCCGCAGCCCCGCGTAGGTGACGCGCTGGATCTCGCCGTCCTCGCCCTCCCAGACCACCGCGATCGCTCCGGGTGCACGGTCCGCCCAGCGATCGACGCACTGGTGGGCGAGGTTCAGGGTGCCACCCGGGAACCAGGTCGCCCATTCCGGTCCACGCGACAGGTCACGAACGCTCGAGTACGGCGTGTCGAACTCGATCTCCAGGTCCTGCACGACGGCGTCCCAGAACCACTCGGGGTCGGCGACGGCACGAGCTCGCAGTTCCTCGAAGGCGCCGATGCCATGGGTTCGCATCAGCCGCGTCACATTGGCACCGTCGATGGTGTCCTGCGTGGGGGTCCAGGCGATGTCCACGCATCCACGGTATAACCGGGGGCGTGGAGCCACGGGTCGGGATCGTCGGCACCGGGTGGTCGGGATTCGCTCCCACCACGGGTGCGGTGTCCTACAAGGAGCTGATGTTCGAGGCGGCCGGCGCGGCCTACGCCGAGGCGGGCCTGGACCCTCGGACACAGATCGACTCGTTCGTCTGCGCCTCCGAGGACCTCGAAGAGGGCACCAGCATCTTCGATGAATACGTGCCGGACCAGCTCGGTGCCGTGCAGCGACCCGTCCAGACCGTGAGCTCCGACGGATTGTTCGCGCTCGCGACGGGGGTGATGCTGATCCGGAGCGGTATCGCCTCGACGGTCGCCGTCGAGGCGCACTCGAAGGCCTCGAACGTGGTCTCGCACGGACGCGTCGCTCGGTTCGCCATGGACCCGGTGCTCGATCGCCCGCTCGACATACCGGCCACCGCCATCGCCGGCCTGGAGATGCGGCGCTACCTCCATTCGTCCGGACGCTCGGTGACCGAGTGCGACGAGGCGGCGGTCCGCAACCGCGAGCACGCCGCCTCCAACCCGCGCGCCTCCTTCGCCTCGGTCCCCGAGGACGCCGCGTCGCCGCTCTGGGAGCCCCTGACGGTTGGCCAGACCGCCGCCAGCGTCGATGGCTGCGTCGTGTTCGTGCTCGCCGCGGACGATCGTGCGGGCCTCGATCCGATCTGGGTCGACGGCATCGGCTGGAACCAAGACGCGCCGTCGTTGCAGAGCCGCGACTGGGAACGGGCAGCGGCGACGGCGCGAGCCGCCGAGGACGCCTACGCCCGCGCCGGCGTGACGCCGTCCGAGGTCGACGCCGCCGAGGTGGACGACACGTACGCGTACAAGCAGCTCCAGCACCTGGACGCCCTCGGCCTGCAGGGGCTGGATCCCGACCGGGTGGATCGCTCGGGAGGCGCGATCGGCGAGGGCCACCTTCACGAGGCGAACGGCCTCGCCCGCGCGCTCGGAGCCGTGGAACAGGTGCGGACGGGCGAGGCATCGACCGTCGTCGTGCAGGCCTGGCGCGGGGTGCCGAGCAGCAGCGCGGCCGTCGCGATCCTGCGCAGGGGAGATCGCTGAGTGGCACGCCGGGTCGCGGTCATCGGCGCCGGCATGACGAAGTTCGTGCGGCGAGCGCAGGAGACGGGCAAGGAGCTCAGTTGGATCGCAGGCAAGGCTGCCCTGGACGATGCGGGCGTCGCACTGGCCGACGTCGATGCGGTGTGCGCTGGCAGTGCGCCCGACGCCTTCGACGGCGTGCACCGCAAGGGCGACTATCTGGCCGACGGCTCCGGCGCGTGGGGAAAGCCGTACATGCGAACGTTCGTCGGCGGCGGCACGGGCGTCTTCGTCCCCATCCAGGCCTGGTACACGATCGCCTCAGGCATGGCCGACGTCGTGCTCGTGCTGGCCGAAGAGAAGATGTCGAGCTGCCAGCCACACCCGCAGGGCGCGTTCCTGACGATCTTCGACAACCTCATCGAACGACCGCTCGGGCCGAACCTGCTGTGGATCTTCGCGCTCGAGATGCAGCGGTACATGCAGACCTACGGTCTGGACAAGCGCGACATCGCAGCCGTCGCCGTCAAGAACAAGCGCAACGCCGCCGACCATCCCAGCGCGCTGCTGGGCCAGTCCGACATCACGGTGGACGACGTGTTGGCGTCAGAGGTGCTTGCGCATCCGGTGCAGCGACTCGACGTCTCGCCGATCAGCGACGGGGCCGTCGCGTTGGTCATGGCCAGCGAGGAGGCCGCGGCCAGGCTGACCGACCGGCCCATCTGGGTCCAGGGCGTGGGCTGGAACCTGGACTCCACGTATTGGACCAACCGCGACCTCGCCTACCCGGACTACGTGGAGAACGCCGCGCGCATGGCCTACGACATGGCGGGCGTCTCCGAGCCACGAAAGCAGATCCACGTCGCCGAGCCCTACGACCCATTCGACTACAAGGAGCTCCATCACCTCGAGGGACTGCAGCTGTTCGACAAAGGGAAGGCGCCGGAGGCAGCCGCGGCGGGCATCACCGCGCGTGACGGCGACCTGCCCTGCTGTCCGAGCGGGGGCCTGCTGGGCGTGGGCAACCCGATCGCGGCCGCCGGCCTCATGAAGATCGCGGAGCTCTTCTGGCAGCTCCGCGGCGATGCCGGTGCGCGGCAGGTCCCCGGCACCCCGGAGCGAGGGGTGGCGCAGGCGTGGGGCGACCTGATGCAGGTTGGCACCGTCGTCGTGATGGGCACCGGCGGCGGACCCATGACCACGGCCACACGGCAAGGCGCTTCCCCCCCGGTCGCTCCTCGCGCCACTCCCCCGGTCGCTCCTCGCGCCACTCCCCCGGTCGCTCCTCGCGCCACTCCCCTGTCCGACGAGGCGTTCCGCGCGGCGCCGGGAGCCGTCGACCAGCGGCTCGATGCCGCCTACGAGTGGGACGTCGGCGAGGCGATGGGGGCATTCCTGCGCGGCATGAGGGACGGACGCATCGTGGCGACCACATGCGAGCGATGCGACCGCACCCTGGTGCCTCCGCGCATGTTCTGTGAACGGTGCTTCCGCCCCACCGACGGGTGGACCGACGTGCCTGGGACCGGCACGGTCGAGACGTTCTCGATCTGCCATGTGCGGTGGGACATGGTGCCGCTGGATCCCCCAGAGATCCCCGCCGTGATCCGTCTCGACGGCACGAGCAACGGCGGATTCCTGCACAAGCTCAGCCAGGTGGAACCCGGCGAGGTGCGCATCGGCATGGCCGTGGAGGCGGTCTGGAAACCCGCGCCTGAGCGCGAAGGCTCGATCCTGGACATCGTCTCCTTCCGGCCTCGCGCCGTGATGGAACCTGAAGGGGGCGACGGCTGATGGCACGCGCGATCCACGGCGACCTCCCGGTCGGGTTCCGCTACACGCCCGGCGTTGCGAACACCGCGTTCTTCGAGGCGCTGCGAGACCGGGGGGTGCTCCTGGGCGCCCGGTGCGACGGTTGCGCCGTCACCTATCTGCCCGCGCGGCTCTTCTGCGAGCGGTGCTTCGAAGAGCTGGCCGCCGACACCGAGTGCGGCCCGGGAGGCACGCTGGAATCCTTCACGCTCGGGCACGTGGACATCGACGGCGGCCGGCTGGAGGAGCCCGATCGCCATCGGGCTGGTCCGCTTCGACGGCGCCGACACCGTGCTGATGCACCGGCTGCTCGGCGTGGATGCGCCGGCGATCGGCATGCGCGTGAGGGCACGGGTCCGCGCGGAAGCCGAGCGGACCGCGTCGATCCTGGACCTCGAGGGCTTCGAACCGGCGTAGCCCCGGGGATCAGCCGATGACCCAGAACTCCTTGAACGGCGGGGTGATGTGCCATGTCGTCTCGGCGCCGGCAGGGAATCGAGGCGAGGACACCAGGACGGAGTTCCAACGTCGGCCCGCCGGTGATCTCGACGCGCGCCTCGCCTTCGAGGACGAGCAACGTCTCCCGCGACGGAGGGGTGTAGACGACCGGCTCCGAGGGCATCGCGCCCGCGAAACGCGACATGCCGGCGTCCAGTCCGACATCGGCGCACAGCACGTGCATGTCACCACCGACCTCAGGGTCGAACTCCCATTCGTCGGTGTCGGTGGTGGAGCAGAACACGCCTGGGTGGATCTCGCCCATCTCGTCGTCCCATCGTTCGGCGGTCCTCGGCACCATAGTGCAAAGGCCGAGGACGTGCGGTCGCGCCGGGGCAGCGAGGTGCCGTAGGCTCCTTTCATGGACTTCGAACTCACGGCCGAACAACAGGAGCTGCGCCGCACCGCTCGCAAGTTCGCCGACGACGTGATCGCGCCCGCAGCCGTGGTGCACGACCGCGAAGGTTCCTTCCCGCTGGAGATCGTGGCGCAGATGGCGGACCTCGGCTTCTTCGGGCTCACCCTTCCCGCGACGCACGGTGGGTCCGATGCCGGCATGCTCACGACCGCCATCGTGCTCGAGGAGCTCGGCCGCGCCGATCAGTCGACGGCGGTCACCGTCTCGGTTTCGGGAACGCTCGCCGGCGGCATGATCGCGCGGCTGGGCACCGACGCCCAGAAAGACCGGTGGCTGCCGGCGCTGGCGACGGGAGCGACCCTCGCCGCGTTCGCGCTGACCGAACCGGGTGGCGGCTCGGACGCCGGTTCGGTGGCGACGACCGCTCGACTCGAGCACGGGCACTGGCAGCTCGACGGCACGAAGGCGTTCATCACCAACAGCGGCACACCGATCACCGGCATCCACATCGTGACCGCGGTGACCGATCCCGGCCAGGGGACCAGAGGGCTCAGCTCGATCCTCGTTCCCGCCGGCACGCCCGGGCTCACCGTCGGCCCCTCCTACCGGAAGATGGGCTGGCACGCCTCCGACACCCACCCCCTCTCGTTCGACGGGTGTCGGGTGCCCGAGGATCACCTGCTCGGTGAACGCGGTCGTGGCTTCTCCCAGGCGCTCTCGTCGTTGGACGGAGGGCGGATCGGCATCGCCGCCATCTCGACGGGCCTCGCCCAGGCGTGCCTCGACCACAGCCTCGCGTATGCGTCCGATCGCGAATCGTTCGGCAAGAGGATCGGTTCCTATCAGTTGATCCAAGCCAAGCTCGCCGACATGCGAGCCCGCACCGAGGCGGCGCGCCTGCTCACCTACCGCGCGGCGTGGCTGCGGGACCGGGGCGAACCCCACGTCGCCGACGCCGCGCTGGCGAAGCTAGTGGCCAGCGAAGCCGCAGTGTGGTGCGCGCGCGAGGCCGTGCAGATCCACGGCGGGGCCGGCTACATGGAGGACTCGCCCGTCGCGCGCTTCTATCGCGACGCGAAGGTGCTCGAGATCGGTGAGGGTGCCAGCGAGATCTTGCGACTGGTCATCGCGCGGGATCTGGGCGCGCCTGCCGCCGACTGAGCGGGTCGTGCCGCAGGGGACGTACTCGGTGCTCGGCGACGACCGTTCGCCGGTCGGATCGGAGGCGTTCCGGTGCGCGCCCGGTCCGATGGGCTGGCGATACTTCAGCGAGATCGAGACCGCCGACCCCTCATCACATCGGGAGATCGTGGACGTCGCCGTCGATCGAGACTGGCGCATCGCGCGGGTGCGGGTCGACACCGGCGAGCACGACATCCTGCTCGAGCCCGCCGGCGACGTGCTCGCCGGCTTCCGCGACCGCGAGCCGATCGAGATCGCGTGGGGCCCGCAGATGCATCTGGACTACTTCACCCCAGCGACCAACGCCATCACCGCGAAGCGTCTGCGCGACACCGCCGAGATCGACGTGATCTACCTGGCGCCGGCGACGCTCGAGGTCAGCCACGTCCAGCAGCGATACGAGCTGCTGGGACCCGAGCGCGTCGACACCCCGGCGGGCGCGTTCGAGGCGGCTCGGTGGCGGTTCACGGCGCTGGACTCGGGCTGGTCCGGCGATCTGTGGATGGCCGGAGACGTCGTGGTTGCCTACGACGAGCTCTTCACGCTGGAGGCGTACGAAGCCGGGGCGTCGGGCGCCCGACCGCTCCCGTGACAGCACGAGAGCCGGTCCTGTGGACCGGCTCTCGTCGCGTCGGGAGATGGAACGACCGGGTTCAGCCGACCTTCTTGGCCTCTACGTCGATCACGAGGTCGATCTTCTTGCTGACCAGGAACCCGCCGGTCTCGACGGCGACGTTCCACGTCAGGTCCCAGTCTTCGCGCTCGACCGTGGTCTTGG
The DNA here is from genome assembly GCA_963821935.1 of uncultured Actinomycetes bacterium. GTDB lineage: Bacteria > Actinomycetota > UBA4738 > UBA4738 > HRBIN12 > JAOUEA01. The sequence goes on from CAWGFM010000004.1 coordinate 833,519, forward strand.
CCTCCGCGGAGAAGATCGTGTTGTCGTAAGGGTCTTGGCCCCAGCCCAGGAACTCACCGTCGAGCGTGATGGACTTGGTGACGTCGCGGATCGTGAGGTCACCGACCAGCTCGAATGAGCTGCCGCCCGTATGCCGGATCGCGGTGCTCCGGAACGTCATGACGGGGTATGCATCGACCTCGAAGAAGTCGGCGCTCTTCAGGTGGTCGTCACGCTGCTCGAAGTTGGTCTGCACGCTGCCGGTCTTGACCTCGACTTCGACAGCGGAGGACTCGGGCGTCTCGCCGACCTCGACCGTGCCGGAGAAGTCCGTGAACCGGCCCCGAACCTTGGTGAGCATGTGCCGTGCCACGAACCCGACCTCGGTGTGGCTCGCATCCAACTCGTATTTGCCTGCGGGCGGAAGCGACACGCCGTCGATCTCTCGAGCTTCCTGTGCCATGTGAACCTCCCTGAGTCCGACCGCCGCCTCATGCCGCGGTTCCCTCTGTCCTTGAGCTAACCGAACCCCAGCTACTATCTATTCCAGAGTTGGTCGCCGGGCTGGCGAACCGGGAACGAACCTCACTCGCCGGCCACGGCCCTGCCATGATGGGATCGCCGATGACGATGGAAACGCATCATGAGAGCCCGATCTGCGAGCACTTCCAGCGCGCGTCCGAGTTCATCGGCAAGCGCTGGAACCCCCAGATCGTGCGGGCGCTGCTGAGCGGGGCGCAGCGATTCGGCGAGCTGAAGGCGGCGATCCCCCAGATCAGCGACGCCCTGCTGTCCGACCGTCTCAAGGAGATGGAGGCGGCCGGGATCGTGACCCGCACCGTCACGCCAGACACGCCCGTGCGCATCGACTACCGACTCACCGAGCGGGGCCGTGATCTGTCCACCGTCATGGACGAGATCGCCAAGTGGGCCGAACGCTGGGCGACGACCCCCGCGTAGCCGCCTCGGCCGTTGGACTACGCTTTGCCCATGGCCGACCCGTGGCAGCTCTGGGAGATCCGGAACCCCGACGGTGGCGCCACCGGCCTCGAGCTCGCGCGAGCGCGGATCGGCATCGTGTCCCGGGTCCTGCTGCACGCGGCCCCCGAGCGAGTGGACATCGACGTCCTCGATAGCGATGGCGCCGTCCGCGTGCGAGGACGCGATCTCCACGCCGACGGCGCCACGCCCATCTCGCGGATCACGATCGACGGCGACACGATGTCGCGTGAGAACGTCTGGCCGACCCAGCAGGACATCGGCACGGTGGTGATCCTGCCCGGCGGCGAGGCCGGCGTCTTGACCGAGTGGTGGCACGCCGACGACCGGCGTTCATGGCGTTGGCACATCGAGTTGTCGAACTCGTTGGACTAGACCGAGCCGCGGGCTTCGCGCTCCAGCTCTGCGAACAGCCCACTGTGGTCGAGATCGCCGTCGCCGGCATCGATCGCCTTCTGCAGCTGCTGGGTGACCGCCACGAACGACGGGGTGGGCGTCCCGGTCTCGTTCGCCGCCGCCTCGACGATGCGCGCGTCCTTGCGATGCAGCCGGATCCGGAAGCCAGGGTCGAACGTGCGGTGGAGCATGCGCTGGCCATGCACCTCCAGGATCTTCGAACCGGCGAACCCGCCCGAGAGCGCCTCGCGCACCCTGGCGGCATCGACGCCGGAGCGTTCTGCCAGCAGCAGGGCTTCGGCGACGGCCTCGATCGTGGCGCCCACGACCAGCTGGTTGCACGCTTTGCACACCTGACCGGCCCCGCTCGGCCCCACGTGCACGACGTTGGTCCCGAGCACCTCGAACACCGGCCTCGCGCGCTCGAACGCGTCGGCATCGCCGCCCACCATGATCGAGAGCGTCGCATCGGTGGCGCCCTTCTCACCGCCGGACACGGGAGCGTCGAGCATCGCTACGCCTTCGGCGGCGAACCGTTCCGCCAGCTGTCGCGTCGGGCCCGGGTCGATCGAGCTCATGTCGATCACCAGCGAGCCCTGAGCGGCACCCTCGATCACACCACCCGTGCCGAAGAGGACATCCTCGACGTCGGGCGTGTCGGGCAGCATCGTGACGACGATGTCGCTCGCACCGGCGACCTCGGCGGGGCTCGAAGCACGAGACGCCCCCGCCTCCACCGCCATCTCGACCGGTCCCGCACTTCGGGAGTGCACGGTGAGCGGGTATCCGGCTGCCAGCAGGTTCCTCGCCATCGGCGTGCCCATGATCCCCAGGCCGATGAACCCGATCCGTTCGGAAGGACGCGAACTCAAGCTCTCAGTCCTCCATCGCCGCGTCGCTGATCTCCAACGCTCGGTCGATGATCTCGAAGCCTTCGGCGAGCTGCTCCTCGTTGATGCACAGCGGTGGGTTCGTCATGACGTTCCACCACCGGATGAACGTGGTGAGCCCGTTGTCGATCAGGAATCGGTTCAGCTGCTGCATGGTCTCGTTCACGGTGTTGAACGGCGACAGCGGCTCCATGGTCTCCCGGCTCTTGACCAGCTCGAGGATGCCGAACAGCCCGATGTTGCGGTAGCGCCCAACGCTGGGGTGCTTCGCCGCGAGCGACTCGTGGTGGGCGCGCATGACCGGCTCCATACGCTTGGCGTTGCCGACCAGGTCGTCGTCCTCCAGCACGTCGATGGCGGCGAGCGCGGCAGCCACCCCGAGCGGGTGGGTGTTGTAGGTGAGCCCGCCCCAGAACACGTTGTCCTCGAAGTGCTCCGCCACCTGCGGGGTGATACCCACGGCTCCCAGCGGGGCGTAGGACGAGGTGAGACCCTTCGCCGTCGTGATGAGATCGGGCACGACGTCCCAGTGGTTGATGGCGAACCATTCGCCGGTCCGGCCCCACCCGCACATGACCTCGTCGGCGATCATCATGATGCCGTGGCGTGTGCACAGCTCGCGCACGCCCTGGATGTAGCCGTCGGGCGGGATCAGCACGCCGTTCGTGCCGGCAACCGTCTCCAGGATGAAGGCCGCGATCGTGCCGGGGCCCTCCAACTGGATCGTTTCCTCCAGCCGCGCGAGCGCGGTCTGCGCGTCGTCCAGATCGCGAGCGGGGCCGTGGTAGGGGTCGAGCACGTGGACGATGCCCGGCATCGCCGGCTGCTCGTTGGGCCAGCGCCGAGGATCGCCGGTCATCATCATGGTGGCGTACGTCGAGCCGTGGTAGCTGCGGTAGTGCGCCAGCACCTTCTGGCGACCGGTCACCATCTTCGCGATCTTCACGGCGTTCTCGTTGGCTTCGGCGCCCGCCAGGGTGAAGAACGTCTTCTCGATGTCACCGGGCCAGAGGCCCGCGAGACGCTTGCCCAACACCGCGCGCCCCTCGAACGCCTGGAAGGGCGAGATGTAGGGAAGCCTCTCCGCCTGACGGGCGATCGCCTCGGCGACGCGCTTGTCGCCGTGCCCGATGTTGACGCCCATCAGCTGCGAGCTGAAGTCGATCCACTTCCGCCCGTCGGTGCCGTACATGTAGACGCCCTCGGCACGATCGATCGCCAAGGGGGCAGCCTTCGACTGGGCCTGCCAGTCGTACAGCGTGTACCGCTTCGAATCGGCGACGATCTGCTCGGCCGACATGGAGCCGATCTCGGTGACCATGGCGCTTCCCGTTCCTCTCGTCAGGTGGCGTGGGTGATCGATGCTGCGTCCGGGGAGGACCCCACGACGTAGCTGTGCTCGGCGGCCCAGTGCAAGGTCACTTGCTGTCCGGGCCGTGGATCGTCGCCACCCACCTCGTCGTTCAGCCGGTGCACGGTGAGCTTCTCCCCGGTCGGGAGCAGCACGATCAGCTGGGTGACCGAGCCGAGGTAGACGACGTCGATGACGGTGCCACCCACGCGCGACGCTCGGCCGTCGACGTCGCCACTCGCCAGTTTGATCCACTCGGGACGGACGGTGATCGTCGTGTGGTCGCCCGTGCCGGCCGCACCGGCGGCTCCGGTCGCGCCCCCGTCCGGGCGGGCGGCCAGGATGCGCTGATCCTCGCCCAGGTCCATCGTCAGCACGCCGTCGTCCCGGCGGTCGATCCGCAGGTCGATCAGGTTCGATGTGCCGATGAATCCCGCCACGAACGCGCTCACCGGTCGCTGATAGAGCTCCCGCGGCGTCGCCAGCTGCTCGACCACCCCGCCGTTCATCACCGCGATGCGGTCGCTCATGGTCATGGCCTCTTCCTGGTCGTGCGTGACGTAGACGAAGGTCGTGCCCGTGCGTTGCTGCAGGTCCTTCAGCTCCAGCTGCATCTCCTTGCGCAACTTCAGGTCGAGCGCGCCGAGCGGCTCGTCCAGCAGCAAGGCGGCGGGACGGTTGATGAGCGCCCGACCCAGCGCCACGCGCTGCTGCTGCCCGCCGGAGAGCTGTCCGGGTCGCCGGTCCTCGTAACCCTCCAGTCGCACGACGCGCAGGATCTCGGCGAGCCGCTCGGCGGTCTCCGTGCGGGAGAGCTTCTTGATCTTGGGGCCGAACGCGATGTTCTGAACCACGCTCATGTGCGGGAACAACCCATACGCCTGGAAGACCATGTTCACGTTCCGCTTGGCGGGCGGGACGTGCGTCACCTCTCCGCCTTGGAGCAGGATCCGTCCCGCGTCCGGCGTCTCGAACCCGGCGATCATGCGCAGCGTGGTGGTCTTGCCGCAGCCGCTGGGCCCCAGCATCGAGAAGAACTCCCCACCGGGGATCGTCAGCGAGACATCGTCGACCGCGGTCACGTCGTCGAAGCGTTTCGTGACCCGTTCGACCTGGATCTCGCCCTCGCGGTCCGGGTCGACCTGCACGTCGCGCTCCACACTCATGCGTCGATCCTGTTCAGTCGGGCGAGCCGGTAGGCCACGAACGCGAGGCCCACCGACATCGCGAGCAGGAGCAGGTTGAGCGCCGATCCGGCGCCCCAGTCACCCTGCCCCAAGATCAGGTCCCGGACCCGCTGGCCCATCATGTAGGAGGTGGTCCCGCCCACGATGTCGGACGTCACGAAGTCGGTGAGCATCGGGATGTACACCAGGATCATGGCCACGAAGATGCCCGGGGCGGCCAGCGGGATCAGGATCTTGCGCGATTGCTGCCACCAGCCCGCACCCAGGTCGGTGGCGGCTTCGAACATGGCGGGCTCGATCGCCTTCATGGCGGCGTAGATCGGGATCGTCGTGTACGTGATGTACGTCGTGGTCAAGGTCAGGATCACCGCGAACTCGCTGTACAGCAGCCATTCCACCGGGGGTCCGGGGATCATCCAGTTGAGGATGCCGTTGCGCCCCAGGATCACCTGCCAGGCGTACACCTTGACGACCGGCGCCAGCTCGTCGGCGAGGACCAGCGACAGCAGCAAGAACATCTCCCACTTCGCCGCCTTGAAGACCATGTAGTAGGCCAGCGGCACCGCGATCACCAACATGATCCCCATCGACAGGCTGGCGATGAACGCGGTGCGGATCGCGATCTGCAGGTTGAGCCCGTCGGTGAGCACCTCGATGTAGTGGCTCAACGTGTAGCCGCTGTCCACTCTGGGCGGGAACTGCACCACGCTCATCTGCGCCATGATCAGGAAGGGCAACAGGAAGAACAGGATCAACAGCGTGACGGGTGCGAACAGGATGCCCATCGCCCCCCGGCCCGAGCCCGACGGGCGCTTGCGCAGTGAGCCGCGTTGGATCTCGATCGTGTCGCCCACGGTGGCCATCAGGTCTTCGCCCCCGCAGCGACCGCCTCGGTGCCGGCGATCAGGCTCTTCGCGCCTTCGTCACCCGAGCGCGAGCGCAGCAGCCATAGCGCGAACCAGATGATGACGATCTGGGCGACCGAGATGATCGCCGAGATCGCGTTGACGACGGCCGTGTGGTCGGGGTTGCGTACCGACGAGTAGACCCACACGGGGAACGTCTGCTGGAAGCCCAGCGTGAACGCGCTGATCTCGTAGTTGTTGAACGACCAGGTGAAGGCGAAGATGCCGGCCGCCGCCAGCGCCGGAAAGATGTGGGGCATGATGATGTGCCGCAGGACCTGCATACGGGAGCACCCCAGGTCGATCGCGGCTTCCTCCTGCACCTTCTGGAACCGGAACAGTTGGGCTGCCACGATGGCGGTCACCAGCGGGAACGTGCAGATCGTCTGTGTCGCGATCACGGTTCGCAGGCTGAGGTCGACGTTGGCTCGCGAATACGCCATGAGCGCCGCGATGCCGATGATGAGCCACGGCAGCACCAGCGGCGCACCCACCAGACCGCCGATCATCGCCCGACCGCGGAAGCGGAAACGCGTCAGCCCGAACGCGGCCAAGGTCCCCAGGACCAAGCACAGCGGCGCCACCACGAGGGCCACGACGAACGAGTTGCCGATGGCTTGACGCAAGGTGGGATCGGACAGCGCGTCCGTGTACCAGTGCATCGTGAACCCCTCGAGCGGGAAGGCCAGCACGCTCGAGTCGTTGAACGAGAACAGCACCAGGATCACGAGCGGGCCGAAGAGCGCGAGCATCACGAGCGCCAGGAACGCCCGCCAGCCCCAGGTGTTCGCGGCGCGCCGGCGCCGTGCCCTCGCAGCCGCCGGCACGTCGGTGATCGCGAGCCCGGATGACTCGTGGACCGCCTGGGCCACTACGACGCCTTGACCTCGGTCCATGCCGCGATCCAGGCCTCACGGTTGTCGGGCGGACTCGCCGGGATCGCATTCTCCAGGGTGAAGAGCGAATCTAGGGCGGCTTCCTCGACGATCTTGTTGGGGACCGCATCGATGATGCCCTGGTTCGAGGTGAGGAAGGTGAAGTTGGTCGCCGCGTAGATCTGTGGAGGCAGCGACGTGTACCAGTTGAGCAGCGCGTAGGCGGCGTCCAGGTTCTCCTCGGCGATGTCGGGGCTGATGCCGTACCCGCAGGTCCACAGCATCTGGCCTTCCTCGGCCGTCGCGAACTGCACGTTGATCCCGTCGCGCTCGCGCATGAGCTTGGCATCGCCCGGGTAGCCGGACGCGATGATCACTTCGCCCGACTTGAACTGCGCCCGGATGTCGGCCTGCCCCTTCCAGAAGGTGCGGAACTGCTCTCGATGATCCTTCAGGTACTGGGTGACCTGCACGAGCTGCTCGTCGGTCATCTCGAGCGGGTTCTGGATGCCGTTCGCGAGCGCGCCCACGTCCAGCGCGGTGATGGCGAGGTCCTCGAGCGAGGCGCGCCCCGCGTACTGCGGATCGAACAGGTCCTGCCATGACGTGGGCGGGGTGGTGACCTCGTCCGCGTTGTACATGATCCCCGCGGTGCCGGCATCGACCGGCACGATGAAGATTTCGCCGTCGACCTGGACACCAGGGAGCTCCTTCATGATGGGCCAGATCTGATCCCAGTGCTCGAGGCGGGAGACATCCAGGGGCTGGTACATGCCCTTGTTCACCATCTCGAGCGTGGCTTCGTCGACGCAGCTGTTGATGACGTCGGCATCGAACCCCGCCTGGATCTTGGCCACGGCCTCCTCGTTCGATCCGAAGGATGCAGTCTCGAGTTCGATGTTGGGGTAGGTCTCGTAGAAGGTCTCCATGTACTCCGGGTCGAACCCGTCGGCGTAGGAGTACAGGCGCAGCGTGCCCGTGATCGAGGCCGGATCACCAGGCGTCGCACCGCCCGCGCTGGGCGCAGGATCGTCGCCTCCGCCGCCGCACGCCACCATCACCGTGATCAGCGACAGCGCAACGACGGCACCTCGAAACCCCCATGTCCGCATCGTGGTCCTTCCCCTCCTTCGCCGTGGTCGGGCCCTTCGAGCGGTCCCGAGGCTCCACGGTGGGTCAACGCCGAACCTAGGTCAAGGCAGGTAGATTGTCAACCGTCAACAATCTTCGCCTGTCGGCTCAGCGCTCCGCCGGTTCCTTCCTCGCAACGACTCCAGCGATCAGCTCACCGGCGTGTTCAGCATGCTCAGCCAGCAATCGAGCCGATCGTTCCTCATCACCGGATGCGATGGCATCCACGAACGGACGATGCTGATGCGAGATCTCGTCCAGCGATCGCAACACCCGCTCATCCAGTCGCAGCAGACCCTTCAGGGTCGGGACATAGCGCATGAACACGTCGAGGATCCTTGAATTTCCGCACAGTTGGCAGAGCCCTTCGTGGAACGCCAGATCCGCTCGGGAGACGGCGACGGCATCCCCCGAGGCCACCGCGGCATCGATGTCGTCCGCAAGCGCACCGAGGCGGGCGATGGCGGCCTGGTCACGGTCCCGGGCAAGCAGCCGGGCAGCGCGACTCTCCAACGCGGCACGAAGGCCGTAGATCTCTCGGACGTCGTCGGCGGTCAGGCTCACCACGAACGTGCCGCGACGCGGCTCCTCGTTCAGCAGTCCCTCGGCCCGCAGCAGCTTGAAGGCTTCACGCACGGGCCCACGGCTGATGTCGAGCTGCTCGGCGATGCGGGCTTCTACCAGGTGTTCCCCCTGGGCGAACCCGCCGGCCAGGATCTGCTCCCGGATGCGGTCCGCGGCGTCCTCGGCAAGGGAACGAGGCGCTTGGAGTGGCATCAGGGTGGTCGAGACCAGATCGTCGCTCATCGCCGTATCGTAGCATTCGGCTGTTGACAGTTGACCAACGACCGGATCATGGAAGGGAGGGCGGGCCCCGATGCCGTCGATCGCATCGATCGAGGTCCGAGCATCGGCTCCCGACGTCGAACGGTTCCGGTACACCTCGACCGAAGACGAGGTCTACACGACCACCACCCTGGTCCGCATCACCGACGACGCCGGCACCGTCGGCCTGGGGGCATACGACTCCGACTCTTTCGGCGACTGGGATCGATCCCCGATGGAAACCCTGACGACGATCGTGCCGCGATTGATCGGCACCGATCCCGATGATGTGGACTCGATCCAGGCCACGCTCACCGAGGACGGCACCTCGCCCTTCGCCCCGGCGGTGCGTTCGGCGATCGACATCGCGTGCTGGGATATGGCGGCACGTCGGGCCGGTCAACCGCTCCATCGCCGGCTGGGTGGCGATGGGACCGTGACGGGCCTGCCGTCTTACGCCTCGGTGCCGACGCTCGGCGACGATCGCTCCTACCTCGGCGCGATCGAGGACCTCGTGGAGCGCGGATTCACGGCGATCAAGGTGCACGCGTGGGGCGACCCCTCGCGCGACGCGGATCTGCTGCGGACGGTGCGAGGCCGGTTCGACTCGCTGGTGATCATGCACGACGCGGAGGGGCGGTACGACCGCGACGGCGCCCTGTTCGTTGCGCGTGCGTGTGCCGACGTCGGCGCACGGTGGTTCGAAGCGCCCCTGCCGGACTTCGATCTGGCCGGCTACCGAGATCTTCGCGCCGACGTGCCCGGCGTCCCGATCCTTCCGGCGGGCGATGCGATCTGGGACCCGCGCCTGCTGGCCGAGGTCGTGCGCGAACCTCCCTGGGACGCGGTCCGATTCGATGTCTCGTTCGTGGGGGGTCTCACCCCGACACGAGCGCTGATGTCGGTCGCCGAGGACGCCGGCCTTCCGGTCGAGCTGATCAGCTATGGCCACACCGTGATCCAGGCCGCGAACCTGCATGCCGCGCTGGCGTTCGGAAGGACCTCCTACTTCGAACAGGCGGTGCCACCCGAGCCGTTCGAACACGGGGTGGTGCGACCGCTGCGCACCGGCCTCGACGGGTCCATCGAGGTGACGGACCGGCCGGGGCTGGGGATCGATCTGGATGATGCGACGCTGGCGACCGCGACGCTCGGGCTCATCAGAGCCGGCGCCGACCGACCAGACGAGCGAACGGGAGGATGAGCTCGATGAGGTTCGACGGACGAAGGGTGCTGGTAACCGGTGGAGCACGGGGGATCGGGCGCGGCATCGTCGATGCCTTCCTCGGCGAGGGCGCGCACGTCCTGGCCACGGACGTGCTGGAGGAGGGCTTGCGGTCCGTGCGTGAGTCCCATCCCCTTGCGGACCGGCTGACGGTCCACGCAGCGGATCTCGCGCAGGTCGATCAGGTGCGCACCGTGGTCCCGGCGGCGATCGACGCGCTCGGGGGAGTGGATGTGTTGGTCAACAACGCAGGTGCCCAACCCGAAGGCGGCGTGCTCAGCCTGGACGAAGGTGACATCGACGCGTGCTTCGCGGTGAACGTTCGGGCGCCGCTGATCCTCATGCAGGACGTCTGCCGTCACCTGATCGAGCGCGGATCGCCGGGCTCGATCGTGAACATCGCCAGCGCCAACGCGTTCCAGAACGAGTCGCCGGAGTCGATCTACAACGCCTCGAAGGCCGCCCTCGTCGCCCTCACCAAGGCGGTGGCGCACGAGATGGGCCACCACGGCATCCGGGCGAACTGCGTGGCGCCGGGCGAGACCATCACCCCGGAAGCCGAGGAGGCGATGGCGGCGGATCCGAACGAGCGAGCGCTGGTCCGTCGCTACCTGGCCCGGATCCCGCTCCGCCACGCCGGGACCCCTCGCGATCAAGCGATGGCCGTGCTGTTTCTGGCCAGCGACGACGCGCGGTTCATCTCAGCGCAGACCCTGGTGGTGGACGGGGGTGAGATCGGCGGCGGCGGATGGTACGACGACCTGGACGCTCCACCGCTGCCCAGCGACGATCGGCCGGTGACCGGCTGAGCTCACACCGTGCGGTGAGCGAGCGCTGCAGGCCTCAGGGCAGGTCGGGCCTTCGCAATGGGCTACCGCGCACCTCCAGGTCGGCGATCGCGAGGAACTCCTCACCGACGCACGCTGCCGCGAGCAGCGACAGATCGGGCCCGCAGAACGCCACGTTGGTGGGCGCGTTGAGATAGACGGCCTCCCAGTCCTCGACCACGGTCTCGACGGTGCCGTCCGGCAGCACGCGGTCGAGCCGGTCGGGGGTGTAGTGAGCCACGTAGAGCCGGCCCTGGGTGTCGTAGGCCACACCGTCGGGCACCGTGTGGAACAGCTCGGCGACGACCTCTGCCGTCCCTGCCGAGCCGTCCGACTCGATGGGGATGCGCCAGACCCTGCCACCGTCGAAGTCATCGGGGTGGGATTGGGCGACCACGACGGCATCGCCGCCGGGGGTGAGGGTGATGCCGTTGGGGTACCCGCCGACCTGGGTGGTCCAGACCGACGTGGTGCGGTCGGGCAGCACGCGGAAGATCGCCGGGTTCTCCGACCCCGTGACGTACATGGTGCCGTCGGCGGTGAAGACCGGGGAGTTGGGATCGTCGATGGGCAGGTCGGAGGCACCCGCCGTGTAGGCCTCAACGGTGCCCGAGCCCGGATCGACCCGGACCACTTCCGCGCGATGCCAGTCGCACGCATAGACGCGGCCCCTTCCGTCGACCGCCATCCCCAGGATGCTGCCGCCCGTATTCGCGACCTCCTCGATCTCGCCGTCGAGCGTGACGGCGTAGATCTGCCCGCCCTCGCCGCCACAGTAGATGCGCTGGGTGAGGGGATCCCAGCACAACGCCTCAGGATGCTGGAGCGGCCGCGCGAGTTCCCGGAACACCGAGCGCGGGAACACCGGCTCCGTGGGGTAGGCCTTCATACCTCTCCCCTGGCGCGTTTCATCGCAGCGTTGACTCCGTCCACGTCCAGGGTCATCTCGAAGAAGCCGATCTGCTCCTCGTAGACGGCCCCGTCGGATTGCGCCTTCACTTCGTCCTCGAACACGTGCAGCACCGGGAGTCCCAACTGAACCCCCGCCAACGGACCCACCCAGGCGGGATCACCGTCCCGAACCGTCTCGGCCGCCACCTCGACGGCTTCAGCGTCGGCAGCTCCGAGCATCACCACGATGTCGTCACCGCCGATCTCATCCACGATCCGCTTGATCAGTGCCTGGTTGTCCGGGTCCATGGCGCCGGACGCTGTTCAGACGAAACACTCCGTGCGCACTTCGATCACGTCGGCGCCGGCGCTCCTGGCCACCTCGGCGATGGCTTCGCCGGGCACGCTGTCACGCTCGCCGAGCGCGATCACCTTCTTGCCTCGCAGCTCCATGTCGGTCATCACCCCCTCAGATGCTCCGGGACGGGCGGGCCCACCGCGGGCGCGCCGTCCAACAACCGGACCAGTGCCTGCTCGATCTGCTCGGGCGTCGTCGCGTTGCTCGTGAGTCGCTCGACCTCGACGCCGTCGCGCATCGTGACGTACGCAGGCAGACCGGCAACGCGTAGATCGCGGCAGAGCTTCCTGTTGTCCGGTGCGTTCACCTTCACGAAGCGCACCCGGTCGCCGTAGGTCTCGGCGAGCGCTTCGACCGCAGGCATCAGGGCCAAGCATGGCTGACACTGCGGTCCCCAGATGTCGACGAGCACGTGCCCCTCGGCGGCCAACCCCTCGAACGTCTCCACGGTGGCATCGATCATCGGTGCACTCCTCCTCAGGTCTCGAGTGTCACGGACACGCCGTCCCACAGCCGGGTGAGCCGGCCCAAGAACAACGACCCCTTCGCGATCAGCATCGTGCGGTGCATCTCACCGGCGGCCATCCGGTCGAGCGCGTGCGGGATCCACGGCACCGCGCTCGCGATGTGTCCCTGCGTCGGTGAGAACCCCGGCATCCCATGCGCATGGGCGAACCCGCCGATGTCGGCTCGTTCCATCTCCCCGCGCACCACGCCGAGCCCCGCGAGCATCTTGTAGTTCCGATCGGCGACGTCACCTCCACCCTGCGGCTCGGTGATCTCCGGGTTGTGGATCTCCGTCGCGTACCGATCCACGTCGCCGATCTTCAGGCCCATCGCATCGAGCGGAGACCCCACCAGGGCCTCGAGCTGCGGCTGGGGTGCGCTGCCCGCCTCGACGGGCATGCGACCAACCGCATCGGTGCGCACGACGGGTCCGTTCGTACCGTCGCCAACCTCGAGCAGCACGGCCATGCCCGCCAGCACGTCCTCGATCACCGGGAAGCCTTTGGACAGGGCTCCTTCGAACTTCATGCCGAGCTTGCCGAGCGAGCCGCCGGCCACTACCACGATGCGTTCCTCGATGCCGGCCTCGATCAGCGCCGCGGCCACGACCAGGGCGTGCACCGGCGCCGCGCAGAACGACTTCACGTCGATCGCGCTCGCACGATCGAGCCCGCACTCCTCCGCGATCGCTTTCGCAACGTTGCCGCCGCCCCGCTGATAGCGGTCGCCGACCGCCTCCTCACCGCACCCGATGGCGTGCGTGATCGAGCTGGGATCGGCGCCGGTTCGTGACAGCAGGTCCCGGAGGGCGTGAACCCCACTCGCCTTGATGGCCAGGTTCTCCAGCAGCACGTTGGCGGTGAGCGATTCGTCGGACTCGTGATCACCCACGAACGAGCCCACGATCCGGTCGCCCGTGCGGATCGCGAGCTCGCCTGCGGCGGGCTCCGCGCCCATGTGCACCAGGTCGAACCGATCCACCTCGGCGAGCAGCGAGTAGAAGTCCGCCTGCGGCATCAGGTCACCGAAGCGACCGGTGGCCGACGCATCCTGTACCGGGTGTTCCCACCAGGTGCGGGGTCGTTCCCACAGATCTTCGGGCATGAGGTTGCCCACGAACACCTGGTTGGGCGGGTAGGCGACGGCATCGTCGAAGGACCGCAGCGCCCCCGTGAGCCGCTCCAGCTGATCAGGTTCCCTCGCGGGTTTGGAGCCGTACCGCACCAGGTCGGGGACGTGCTCCAACACGAACGACGCCGACGCCACCGCGGCGCGGCGCTCGCCGGTCATGCCAGCTCCCAGATGGTGGCCGGGCCGACCTCGGTGGCGAGCATCTCGAGCGCGCGCTCGAGGATCGCGACCCGCAGTTCGTGCTCGTCACCGGCGGCCAGCGCTGGGTCACCGGTGGGATGAGTGATCGAGACGCCCCGCAGGATGCGGTTGGTCCCCACCATCTGTGCGATCGTCGGCAGCGCCGTCACGAGCACCGTCGGTATCCCTTCCCGTTCGAATTCCTTCGCGAGCGTTGCCCCGCAACGCGTGCCTGTGCCTCAGGTGCCGGTGAGGATCACCGCGCCCACATCCGCTTCCCGCAGCTCGGCGGCGATCTCCTGGCCGAACTTGGCGGCGGTGGCCACCGGCGTATCGACGCCCGAGGTGGTGTAGAACGCCGCGTGCAGCGATCCGAACGATCCTCGGCGCTCCAGCTCGCGCGCGGCATCGAGCGGCACCAACCGGTTCGGATCGGCGTTGGCCGCCGTCGTGTCGAACCCCGCGTGGACGGACTCGTAGTCCCCTGACGTCATCGACGCGACGCCGTCGATCGGGTAGCGCAGCCACACGTTCGCATGCCGCGTGGGCAGATGATCCGGGTTGCCTTGCGGCACGCAGCCCGCTTCGGTGACGAGGGCGAGCCGGGCGGCCGGGAGGTCGATCACGGGTGCAGCGGGGGGCACGCGGTCGCCCGTCGGCCCGACCTCCGTCCGAACGTCGCCCGCGAGCTTGGCCAGCAGCAGGTCGATCGCGCGGACCGCCCCGACCCGGTCGGCACGAACGTTCGACCGGAGGCCGCGTGGCAGGTAGCCCTCGTCCTCAGGTCCACCGATCGGTTCCCCCGCCGCCAGGCGCGATGCGAGCCCGGCCATCACCGGCACCACCGTTCGCATGGCCGCCACGTTGGACCCGGTCGGGACGATGAAGGCGGCTCCCTCCGCAGCCATGACGCCGGGTGAGTCCGGTGTCATCGCCGCCACGACCGCGATCCCGCGGCGGCCTGCCTCGCGCGCCAGGACGCCGCACGCGTATCCGTATCGTCCCGACCCGAACGACGGGCCGCAGACGAGCGCGTCGGGCCGGAGCTCCTCGAGCCAGGCGAGCAGCGTGGCGAGGGCGTCGCGCTCGTGCTCGCCGAAATGGTCGTCGCCACACGCGAGCGTCACATCGGGCACGACCCCGGCTGCCGCGAACGCGCGCCCGGGCCCCTGAGGGCCGTCGAGCCGGACGGGCTCGTGCCCGGCAGCCTCCTCGCCGCCGAGGCCCGCGAAGAACTGGTTGAGGTAGTGGACGATCGTCATGCCGGCACCGCCGTCCAGGTCGAGTCTCCGGTCTCGATGCAGGCGGCGACGTAGGCCCACGTGGGCACGGGCTCGCCGACCCGCGCATCGCTGCGGGAGCCGATCACCGCGTCTGGGCTCCAGGGCTCGACCAACTCGTCCTCGTTGCCGGTGCTGATCAAGCAATCCGCCTCGGGAACGTGGTCGGTGAGACCGCCGTTGGTCTCACAGACGAGGGCCGTGGTCGCGATGCCTGCCTGCTCGCATGCGCGAACGGTGAGCATGGTGTCCGTGTGCGAGTTCCCCGATGAGAAGGTGGTGCAGATCGCGCCGTCGGCTCCGAGCGAGCGCGCCAGCTCGGCCGAGGCCAGCGCGGAGCGCTGCTTCTGGGCGGCGGTGTCGAGGTAGCCGGGCGCCACGATCAGGCCCGCGAACCGGAACCGCTCACCGTGGCCTTCGAACAGGGCTCGCAGCAAGGCGCTGTCCTGATAGGCAGCGGTGACGTTGCGAACACCGGCCCAGTCGTACGCCCCGTTCGTGAGCGCACCATCCAGGATCGAGCGTGGATCGAAGGTCGTGGGCTCGAGCCCGATCATCGGCCGTCCCATGAAGTAGGTGTCCAGGAGGGGACCCTCGGATGCCACTTGCAGGATCGCCACGAGCGCGGGCAGGTCATCACCGCCGGACGGCACCGGCCATGCGTATCGCACCACGTCGGCGGTCTCGTCGTCGATCGTCGTGGCGGCAAGGTCACGCGCCACACGCAGCGTCTCGCGGCGGATCGCACCATCCACGTCGGCAACGGCCGCACCCTGGGCCGGCACGAAGCGCAGCACCACGTTGGCGGTGTCGCCGTACGGGCTTCGATCCGCGCCGGGCCCGGACATGTCGACGAGGGAATCGGGGAACTCGTCCGGCCCCACGAAACCGGCGCCGAACAGATCACAGGTACTGATGACCGCCACGCCCCGAAGGCGGTTGCTCCGTCCTGACCCTGCGGCGTCGAGCGCGCCGAGCACACCCGGGAACGACGACGACGGATCGGAGGCCTTGGCCGAGGGCAGCACGACGTCGAGGACGTTGGAGATCCGAACGGGCTCGCCGGGGCGGACGACCTCGACCGTGGCCTCCGCCAGCGCGGGTTCCCCCGCCCCGACCGCGAGCTGCGAGGTCGACACCGTCAGCGTGGTGCCATCTCGCCCTGTCTGCGTCCCCTCGACGATCCTGTCGATCTCGAACGTCGCGATCTCGAGATCAGCGACCGTCGATGACACTGTCGACAGTCTACCGGAGGAGGGAACCGACCGCCAGCGGCGAGACGGCTAGGGGATCTCGGGCAGGTGCAGCGGCTCGCCTGCCACGCCCAGGTCGGCGATCGAGAGCGACGTTCCCCCGACGTTCGCCACCACCACACGATCGAGGTCCCGAGCCCACCCACGCGATGTTGGTGGGGGCATCGAGGGTCGAGGCCAGGTGGTCGTCGACGACCAGGTCGGTGCCCCCATCCTGGGCGACGCGAACGATCCCGTCGGGGCGGTACAAGGTCACCCACAGGTTGCCCTCGGCATCGAGGGCGATGCCGTCGGCATCCGTGTCGGGGAGCTCGGCGATCGTCTCCGGCTCTCCTGCCGAACCGTCAGCCCGGATCGGAACCCGCACGACGCGCTCGGCCTTGGCTTCGACCACGACGAGCGCTGAGCCGTCCGGCGTCACCAGGCATCCGTTGGGGTAGGCCGGCACAGCGGTGGTCCACCGCTCGGCTGTGGTCGCACCGGGCGAGATGCGAACGATCTCGGGCCGGCCGTCCTCGCCGGAACACGTCACGTACAGCACGCCGTCCGGCCCGAACGCGGCGACGTTCGGGCAATCCATGTCCCCGCCGCCCACGCCGCGCGCGTACGTTTCGACCGCCCCAGTGGCAGGGTCGAGCCGAGCGATCTCGTCCTTGCCCGCATCACACGCGTAGACGCGACCGCGCCCGTCGACCGCGAGGCCGAGCATGGAGCCCCCCGTCGAAGCGACCTGCGTCACCTCCCCTTCCAGGCTCACAGCGTAGAACTCGCCGCCCTCTCCTCCGGCATAGATCGATCCGTCGACGCGGTTCCACGTCACACCTTCAGGATGGTTGAGGCCTTCCGCGAGGTCTTCGAATCGTTCAAGCATCAAGGCTCTGCCGTCCTCACGATTGCGAGCGGTCGATGGGATCCCGCTCGAACGTGGATCATGAGGACAGCGCTTCGGCGATCGCCTCGTCCAAGATCGCGAGCGCCGTGTCCATGACGTCGACCGGCATCGTCAGCGACGGTTGCAGGTTCAGCGACGTCGTCGACGGGTCCACGAGCAGCCCGCGACGCAGGCACCCCCACGCCACGCGTTCTTGGAGCGCCAGATCGCGGGCCTTCGTCTCGCGGTCGGCCACGAACTCCACCGCCATGAAGCAGCCGACAGCTCGCACATCACCGATCGACTCGTACTTCTCTTCGAGGACACGCAGCCCTTGCAGGCCGGCGGCTTCCAACGCGCGAACGTTCTCGAGCACCGGCTCACGCTCGAACACATCGAGGGTCGCGAGCGCGGCCGCGCACGAGGCGGGCAGCCACGACCACGTCGAGCCCGTCGACACGTCGTCGAAGTCCATCGACCGCTCGGTGCCCAGCACGGCCCCGATGGGCATGACGCCTCCCCCCATCGACTTGCCCAATGCCATCAGGTCGGGCTGCACGCCCCAGCGCTCCACGGCGAACATGTGTCCCGTCCGTCCGTAGCCCGTCTTCACCTCGTCGGCGCACAGCAGGAAGTCGTACTCGCGGCACAGGTCCGACAAGGCGGCCCAGAACTCATCGGGCGGCGCCACGCATCCGCCCGAGCCCATCACCGGTTCGATGACGAAGCCCGCGACCTCGCGCGGATCGATCGCGTGATGCAGCACATGGTCACGCAGGTAGTCGACCGTGCCATCGCCGGTGCCACCAGCGCGGGCCAGGAACGGTGTCCGATACGGGTTCGGGTACGGCACGTGCGCGAAGCCCGGCATCAACGCTCGGTAGCCGAACGACAGGTCGCTCGATTCGGCGCCGATCGCACCGGCAGTACCGGCTTCGCCGTGGTAGCCCCCCATGAACCCGATCACGATCGGGCGGCCGGTGGCACGGCGCATGAACCGCACCGACGTCTCGACCGCCTCGGTGCCGTTCAGCGCGATATCGACGCGGCTGAGCGATCCGGGGGCGATGGCCACCAGCCGCTCCGCGAGCGGCAACACGTACTCATGGGAGTAGTAGTGGGTGTCCTCGTTCCCGTATCGGCGCAGGGCGTCCACCGCCGCTTCGGTGATGTCGGCCCGAGCCGAACCGGTGGGCACCGAGGCCATCGCGCTGATGAGGTCGAGGTAGACGTTGCCATCGATGTCCTCGACCTCGTAGCCGGACTTGCGACAGATGACGAACGGACCGACCTCGTCGGCCAGCCCGCGGTACAGGACCGCGGACTGGCGCCCGAGGATGTCACGCGTCTTCGGCCCCGGCGGGGTCGCCACGATGAGGGGCGCAGCGCTGCGCCCGATCGGGAGCTGGTCGCTCACAGGCCGAGGCTAGCCCAGTCTCCCGTGATGGCGCAGGTGATCCCGGGCACCTGGATGTTGACGAACAGGTGGTTCCCGTCCGGGCTGAAACACGGCCCCGCGAACTCGGAGAACCCGGTGCCGTCACCGGCGGACGCCCCGTCGTCGGGCACGGTCGGATCGTAGAGCTTGCCCGAGGCGTCCAGGTAGTGCCGCTGGATCGCGACCAGGTTCTCCCCGATCGTGATCAGTGAGTTGTCGGGCAGCAACGCCCGGAGGAAGTTGCTCTTGAGGTTGCCGTCCTCGGCGATCACGATCGCGCCGCCGGGGCTGGTGCACATGTTGTCGGGTCCGTCCAGCTTCCCTCGACCCGGGGACTCGTACAGCAGGACCAACTCGCCGACCTCCTCGAGATCACCGATGTTCGCGGTCGGCGTGTACTGCCAGATCTGTCCTAGTCCCTTGTCACCTCCGTCGGACGAACCGAATACGGCGGCGCCGTCGCGGTAGGTGCAGCCTTCACCTCCGAGGAACTTCGCCCCGCCCTTGGCGCGGCCCTGGTGATACACCGCCGATGCGTGATCCTCGGTGTTCGCAGGATCCGGATCATCGATCGTGACCCACTTGGACGGGAGCACCTCGCCGACGGTCTGTCCCACGATCGTGTTGTAGCGCGGCCGGCCCTTCACCCGCAGCATCTGCAACCTGCCGTTGCGGAAGTCCCCGATGCTCTTGGGCACCCATCGGTAGAAGCCGTCGGGGCCCTCGTCCTCGGTCAGGTACACCACGCCGGTCCCGGGGTCGACCGCCCCGGCCTCGTGTAGGAACCGCCCCAGCTTGCGATACGGCTTCGTCAGCACCGCCGCTTCGTTGGCTGGGTCCACCTCGAAGACGTAGCCGTGCTTCTTGTTCAGGCCGGCCTTGGTCCCGGTCACGGTCTCTTCGCATGTGAGCCACGTGCCCCAAGGGGTCGGCATGCCACCGCAGTTCGTGTTGGTGCCGTTCAGGCTGATCCAGCTGCGCAGCAGCTCGCCCGTCCCGGCGTCGACCTCCAGCGTGGTGGTGCCGCCCGGCGATCGCCGGTCCCATGCGGTGGCTGGGTCGCCGATGACGGTTCCGCCGGGGACGTCGTTGCCCTCACCCAGCTCGTGATTGCGCACCAGGCGAAGCGTGCCGCCCGGGCCGTCGAACGCGGCCATGCCGTCGTGGATGGGTGGCGTGATGAACCCGTCGCTCATGGCCGAGCCGAACGCCCCGAACGTCTGATACGTGAACCCGGGTGGCAGCGCCAGCTCCGGACCCGCTGCCACCAGCCCCACCCCGCGGGGCGCCACCGAGGAGGTGGCTCGCTTCAGGATCGCGGCGCCGGCTTCCCGATCGCGTTCCATCAGCATCGCGCTGGCCATGGCCGTGCCGATGACGCCGGCTCGGATGAAGCTCCGACGATCGATCATCCCGCGGCGGCCCATACCGTCGGCATAGACCTCGATGTCGTCATCCTGTGGCATGACCCACCCTCCCGATCGGATCGAAACCGGTGCTATGCGGCCGGCGCTCGGCCGCGGCCTCGGTCTGTGAACAGTCGACAATCTACGAACAATGGTCCTCGCGGTCAAGCCGTACCATGGCCCGGATCGCACCTGAGCGAGGAGTCGAAGTCCGTATGGAACAGGATGCCCCGAAGGCGTTGCTCGTGGCGCTACCGCGCGAGGACCTTCGATCGGCGGGTGGACTGCTCCAGGAGCGTGACAACGTCGTCCTGCCGGCCGGTGGTCCCGGCGAGCTCGACGAGGTCCCGGCCGGGACCACCGTGCTGCTGATGGCTTCGGATCCGTCAGGCGACCAGGTGCCCGCCGCGACCTGGCGAGCGGAGCTGGTCGGCCGGGTGCCGCACGAGATCGGCGAGACCTACCCGGACGGCCTCCCTCCGTCATGGCTGGAGCGCCACCCTTTCACCGGCCCCCACCCCCAGCTCACGCTCGGGGGCACCTCCGAGATCGCACCGGAGGACGACGATGACGATGACGATGAGCGCGACGAGGCCCCGGGTCCGCAGTCCTTCTTCGAGGTGACTGGGCTGCGGGAGCTCCCCAAACAGGAGTGGTTGTTCGTCAACGAGCTGGTCGGCAAGCAAGCCCGCCGGGGCCGGACCTTCTTCCCGCGCGTGCCGATCGCCGTGCGGCTCCCTGATTGATCGAACGGCTCATCGGCGGGGCCGGGTGTCCGCGTCGCGGAGAACTTCGCGCGCCGCGTTCCGTCCGTTGGCGCCGGTGACACCACCACCGGGGTGCGTGCCCGCTCCGCAGAGGTACAGGCCGCGGATCGGCGTTCGGTAGTTGGCCCACCCCCGCACCGGCCGCAGGAAGAGCAGCTGATCCGGCGCCATGTCGCCATGCAACGCGTGGCCGCCGGTGAGGCCCATGAGGCGTTCCATGTCGAGCGGTGTCACGACCTGACGGTGTTCGATCAGGTCGGGCAGCTTCGGGAAGTGCTCCGCCATCTGCGCGATCACCCGATCGGCCCTGGACTCCTTGATGTCGTCCCATGCCTCGTCCCGCAGCGTGTAGGGCTGGGAGTTCACGTCGATCGTCATGATGTGCTTGCCTTCGGGCGCCAGCGAGGCGTCGTGCACCGTGGGGAAGCAGACCTCGATGTGCGCCGGATCGGCGGGGATCCCCTGCACCGCCTGCGCCTGCTGGAAGTCCATCTCAGCGATGAACGGGGTCAGCTCCATGATGCCGGTGTGATAGGGCTGGACGCCGTTCTCGGGAAGCCCCCGGACGTACGGAAGCTCGCGCACCGCCAGGTTGATCTTGATGCTCGTGCCCATGCATCGGTACGCCTCGATCCTGGCGATGAAGTCGTCCGGGAGGTCGCCTCGATCGCAGAGCGTCAGGAACGTGCGCTTCGGGTCGGCGTTGGACAGCACCCGCTTCGAGCGGATCTCCCGGCCGTCGGCCAGGAGCACGCCGATCGCGCGTCCGCCGCGGGTCATGACCTGTGCGACCTCCGCGTCACACCGGATCTCGCATCCTGCCTCGCGCGCCGCGTCAGCCATGGCCTCCGTGAGCGCCCCCATGCCGCCGCGCACGAACCCCCACTGCCGAACACCGCCGTCCACCTCTTCGCTGGCGTGGTCGTGCAGCAGCACGAATGCGGTCCCCGGGGTCGAGGGGCCCGCGACCGAGTCGTTGATGGCATGCCAGCCCAGCGCTGCCTTCACGTGCTCGTCGGTGAACCGTTCGGACAGGAACTGGGTCGCACTGGTGGAGAAGAGGAACGCGAGGTCGGTCAGGTGCTTCCGCTGCTTGAGCCCGATCCGGCCCCACCGCGCCAGCTCGCGAAGATCGCCGATCGAGCGCATGCGCGGATCGGGAGCCGTCCAATCGAACGACGGAAGCACACCTTGCACGAGCCCGGCGAGGTCGGCTTCGAATCGTGGCAGGGCCGCGGCGTCGGCCGCAGAGAACCGCTTCGTCTCGGCGATGTTGGCCGACATGTCCTCGCCCAGCGAGTAGTGCGCGCCGTCGGGATACAGGTTGAGCGTGGGACCGGCCGGATCCACGACGATCCCTCGACGCGTCAGCCGCATGTCGCGCCAGATCGACTCACGCAGCATCGACAGGACGTATGCGCCGGTCGACGCTCGGAACCCGGGCGCGAACTCCTCGGTGTTGCACGCTCCGCCCACGAACGGACGGCGTTCCAGGATCAGCGTGCGAAGGCCCGCTCGGGAGAGCGAGAAGCCGGCCACCAGGCCGTTGTGCCCACCGCCGATGATGACCGCGTCGTACGGGCGTTCTCCCATGTCGCGACCTTAGGAGTTACGATTGTTGACTGTCAACCAACGACTCAGCCGACTCGGATGGGGACACCGTCGCGCTTGACGATCTCGCCCCCCTTCATGACGAAGGCGACGTCTTGGAGGTGGGTGACGTCATCGAGTGGATCGCCCTCGACGGCGATGATGTCGGCAAAGCGACCTGGCTCGATGGCGCCGATCTCGTCCCAGCGCAACAGACGGGAGTTGACGACCGTCGCGCTGCAGATGGCTTCCATGGGCGTTTGCCCGTGCTCGACGTGCTTGACGAATTGCCGCGCGTTGAGTCCGTGTGGATACACGCCGCTGTCGGTGCCGAAGGCGATCGTGACCCCAGCCTTCACGCACTTGGCGAACCCTTCGCGCTGGGCATCGGTCGTCTCCGCGTTCTTACGCATGACCTCGTCGGAATACCCCATCCGAGGTCCTTCCTGCCCGATCCAATCGCCGTCGTAGATATCGGCCACCAGGAAGGTGCCCCGGTCGGCCATCATCTCGATCGACTCATCGTCCATGAGCGAACCGTGTTCGATCGACCGGACGCCGGCGCGAACCGACCGCTTGATGCCCTCGGCGCCGTGGGCGTGCGCCGCGACGTGCGTGCCGGACAGCTCGGCTTCCTCGACCGCAGCCCGGATCTCGTCCTCGGTGAACTCGGGCGCACCGGGGTTGGTCCCGCTGGTCAGGACCGCGCCGGTCGCGATGATCTTGATGAAGTCCGCCCCGTAGCGCAGGATCTGCCGCACGTTGGCGCGCATCTGGTCGACGCCGGAGGTCACGCCGAAACGAAGGTCGCGGGGCACCACCTCGTCGACGTCCACGGCGAGGCCCGTGATGTCCCCGCCACCGCCCGGACAGGTGACGAACGGACCGGCGCACCGCATGCGGGGGCCGAGCACGTCCCCGTCGTCGATCGCGTCCCGCAGCGCGACGTCGACGAACGCGCGGAAGGTGCCGATGTCGCGGACGGTGGTGAACCCGGCCATGATCGTTTCGCGCGCGTTCCGGATGCTCCCGAAGGCCTCCTGGGCGGGCGAGCGCATCACCAGCGACGCGTACCCCTGGCCGGTCTCGTTCTGGCCCACCAGATGCGCGTGCATGTCGCTCAGGCCGGGGAGCACCGTGAAGCCCGAGAGGTCGATCACGTCGTCGTGCGAGGAGTCGGCACCGGCCGGCTCGACCGACTCGACGCGGTCACCGCTGACCGTGATGAGCTGGTCCGTGCGCACCTCCTGGGCCATCACATCGATGAAGCGGCCGGCTCGGATCACGGTGCGGTCGTCGTTGGTCATGGCCCGCAGGATAGCGGCAGCGGCGGATCGCATGGACTTCGGCGGCCGGCTCATCAACGGTCGTGAAGACGATCGGCGAACGAGATCGACCGAGCGACCGGTCGCAGGCAGTGCTCGCTCGACATCGAGGCGTTATAGCTGCCCACGTTGGGCAACGCGACGATGTCGCCCTCCGCCACCTCGGGGAACGGATGATCTTCGGCGAACAGGTCCGGGCCCTCGTTGATGTGTCCGGAGAAGGTCACCTCGTGCACGGGCGCGGCATCCGCGGCTCGGCACAGCACCGGGTGGAACGGGATGCGATAGACGAAGTGCTCACACAACACGTTCCAGCCCGTATCGAGGCCCACGAAGGTGATCCCGTCGCGTTCTTCGACCGTGACGACCTCGGCCAGGTGCACACCGCTCTGCTTGGCGATGAACTCTCCCGGCTCGGTCGAGACGGTGACCTCGAGCGGCCCGAGGTGCCGGCCCATGATCGCGGCCCATCTCGCCAGGTCGAGCGGCTCATGGTGTGGCTGGAACGGCACGCCGAGTCCGCCGCCGATGTTCACCTCGGTGATCGGGCACCCGGCATCGAGCAGTGATCGCGTGACGACCGCGACCCGCGCGATCATCTCGTCCACCACATCGAGCGACTCGCTGAAGTAGAGGTAGCCCGAATGCACATGCACGGCATCGATCGTGAGGTCGTGGCGACGCGCGATCTGCAGGGCATCACCGATCGACTCGGGGAAGATGCCGAACTTCGTCGGCTTGGCTCCCGCGTAGGTGCTCTCCTGTCCGCCCGCGTAGGTCGCGCCGATCCGTGGATTGATGCGGAGCCCGACGGCTCGGCCTGGAGCGCGGCGACCGACCCGCTCCAGCTGCGACAGCAGATCGACGTTGAGGTGCGCCCCGCTGGGAAGGATCGCATCCAGGTCGGCTTCGGACAGGTTGGTGCCGGTGTAGCTGATCTCGCCGGGTGTCCACCCGTGCGCGATCGCCCACGCCAGCTCGCCCGGCGAACACACGTCCATGCCCACGAAGGGGACCCGCGCTCGCAGGAACGTCAGGAACTCCGGGTCGCGGTGCGCCTTCAAGGCATAGCGAACGATGCCGGGCACGTCATGCGCGACAAACGCATCTCGAAGCGCTTCCGCCTGCTCGGCTGCGCGCTCGAGGTCGTAGGCGAACAGCGGGGTGCCGTGCCGACGCGCCAACTCCTCCGCGTCCCGGCCCGCGATCGTGAGACGCCCGGCCTGGACCTGCAAGCCCGGCCGGGACCACCACACGTCGGGCTCGGTCACCGTTCGCACGGCGACAGGCTAGCGCCTGTTTCGCTGGCGCCGGCGCTGGCGACCGACCCGCGGGTCAGGAGGCGATGGGCGTGCCAGACGGATCCGTGACGGGCTCAACCGGCGTGGCATCGGCGTGGGTCCCCTCGAGGTCCTCGCCGAGCGGCGATTCCTTCATCGCCTGGAGACCGGCCGCGATGCCGAGGACGCCGGCCAGTCCCGAGAGCCACAACCCCCACCCGATCCCCACGTCTCCGGCATCCTTCATGCCCCAGACGAAGGCGAGCGTGAGCGTGACCGACGTGATGATCACCAGTGCGGCCATGGCTCGATGGATGCGGGCATCGCTCATCGCTACGTAGGCAACGGAGAACGCGAACAACGCGATCGACATGGCGAGTGCGAGCTTGCCGGCGTTGACGCCGGTGCCCTTGACCGCGATCCCCAGGTCCGAGACCGTGAATGCGTACCAGACGCTGACGGAGCCCAACACACCGACCACGCCGGCGACAGCCCCGGCGATACCCGCGTACGACAGCTTGCCGGATCCCATCCGGAACCCCTTTCGTTCGGTGGTCACCACGAACCGCGGGCACGGACGAGGCCGGACCCGCTTTCCTCTGGGGTTGTCGGCATGCGGACCCCTCCTCCTTGAACGGCGTGGGTCGGGTTGTGCGGAATCGAACGTATGTTCTATCGTGACGCCGAGCATGGTGGATCCTCAGCTCTTCGAGATCGCACGCAGGACCTTCGATGCGCCCGAGTTCCGTGGGATCGAATGCATCGAGGTCGAGGCCAAGACGGTGATCAATCGAGTGCGGGGCGGGGCGATGCCGTTCGACTGGACGATCAACCCCTACCGAGGGTGCAGCCATGCGTGCACCTACTGTTTCGCGCGACCCACGCACACCTATCTCGACATGGGCGCGGGCAGGGACTTCGAGACGAAGATCGTCGTCAAGGTGAACGCGCCCGAGGTCCTTCGTCGCCAGCTGGCGGCACCGCGGTGGAAGGGCGAGCTCATCGCCATGGGAACGGGGACCGACCCCTACCAACGCGTCGAGGGCCGGTATCGGCTGATGCGGGGCATCGTCGAGGCGCTCACCGAAGCGCGCAATCCGTTCTCCATCCTGACCAAGGGGACCCTCATCCTGCGGGACGTGTCGCTGCTGCGGCGAGCGGCCGAGGTCACCCAGGTGAGCGCTGCGTTCTCGATCGGCACCCTCGACGAGCGGGTGTGGAGGCAGACCGAGCCGGGCACGCCGCGTCCCCAGGCACGCTTCGACGCCGTTCGCTCCCTCAACGATGCGGGTATCCCGACCGGCGTGCTGATGGCGCCTGTCCTTCCGGGGATCTCGGATCACCCCGACCAGCTGCGGGCCGTGGTCGAGGCAGCCGCGGAAGCACGGGCCACACACGTCTCGCCCATCCTGCTGCACCTACGCCCGGGCGTTCGCGAGGAGTTCATGCCGTGGCTCGAGCAGGCGTATCCCGAGCTGGTGGACCGCTATCGGGACCTGTATCGGACTCCGTACGGCCCGAAGACGGTGCGTGCACGCCTGTCGTCGCAGGTTCGGTCGATGGACGGTGGACGCGTTCGGCGAAAGGGATCGGCCCGGCCGGATGCTCCTCGTGCGCCGGAAGCAGGGTCGGCATCGGTCCAGACCTCGCTCTGGTGAAGCGCGTAGCGACGCCTCAGGCCAGCGGTGCTTCCGGTCCGATCTCCTCACCATCGGGATCGTCCGGCGGCGGCTCTTGCCGTTGTGGCTCCGTGGGCGGGGTCTCGGGCGGGCTCTGCGGATCCGGGGTCTCGTCCTCGGGCTGAGGCTGTTCGATCGATTCCATGGATCTTCGCTCCTTCGTCGGGCTCGCAGATCGGTACCGGCGATGCCACGACCTCGTGCCCATCCGAGGAAACGTCGAAACCACGGCCCGGTCGATCGGTCCGCGCTGGCGACGCGGTAGGTTTGGCCGACGCGTGGAGGATCCGAGATGACGGTTCGACTGCAAGGACGCGACCTCACCCAACAGGATGTCGTTGGGGTCGCGAGGCATGAGGAAACCGTCGAGCTCGACCCGGATGCGATCGGGCAGATGCGGCAGGCACGCGAGATCGTCGAGGCTGCCCTGGCCAGAGGAGACGCGGTCTATGGACTCAGCACCGGCGTCGGAGTGCTCAAGCGAAGTGCGCTCGAGGACCCGAGATCGGGCGCGTTCTCGGAGCGATTGATCAAGCACCACCTCGTGGCGCTGGGTCCTCCGGCGCCTCCCGACGTGGTGCGCGCCACGATGCTGGTGCTGGCGAACGGGTTCGCGGGGGCAACGCCGGGGGTCAGGCCGGAGCTCGCGGTCCTCGTGATCTCGGCGCTCAACGATCACCTCGAGCCCAGCATGAGGACCTTGGGTTCCATCGGCCAGAGCGATCTGGGGCCTATGGCCGATCTCGCCGTGCAGCTGACCGAGGGGTTCGCACTGGCGCCGGGCGAAGGCCTGGCCCTCGTCAGCAACAACGCCTTCTCGACGGGGTGGGCCTCGCTCGCCGTCTCGGACATGGCCGAATTGGTGGACGTGATGGAGATGGCCGGGGCCTTGAGCCTGGAGGGCATCGCCGCCAACCACAGCATGATGCACACCGCGATCGGCCACGTCCGCCCGTACCCGGGGCTGCAACGGTCGCTCGAGCACCTGCGCCGGCACCTGGACGGGAGCTTCATCTGGCGACCGGGATCGGCGAGGAACCTGCAGGACCCGCTCACGTTCCGCAACCTGCCCCAGATCCAGGGCGCGTGCTGGGACGGGCTCGAGCACGCCGAACGCCAGCTCGCGATCGAGCTGAACGCCTCGCAGTCCAATCCCATCGTGGTACCGGATGAGGGCACGGTGGTATCGGTGGCGAACTTCGAGATCCTGCCGCTGGCCGCCGCCCTCGATCTGCTGCGCATCGTGCTGGCCTCGGCCCTTTCCGCCGCCGCCGAACGGGTCGTGAAGCTGCTGGAGGCGACCTGGTCGGGCTTGCCGACCGGCCTCGTGCCTCAGGCCGACACCACCGAACCCGGCCTGGCCTACCTGGGGATCGCATGCCAATCGCTCGTCACCGAGGCACGCTCGCTCGCCGCGCCCGTCTCGTTCGAGTTGGCCTCGACGGCGCACGCCGAAGGCATCGAGGATCGCGCCACGAATGCCCCACTGGCGGCCCGCCGACTCAGCGACATGATCGTGCTGGGACGTCACATCGTGGCGCGCGAGCTGGTCGTGGCTGCCCAGGCGGTCGAGGTCCGCGGCCTGACCCCGTCGGGAGAGGGCACCGGCCAGGCCATCGAGGCCCTCCGTAGGCATGTGCCGTTCCTTCGAACGGGCGACTTCGTTCCCGAAGATCTGGACCAGGTGTTCGGGGCGGTACGCGAGGCAGCATCGGCGCGCCGATGATCAGCGATGGCCGGGCTCAGGCCGCTCCGGCGTGGTCGTAGGCCTCGAACTCGAACCCGGACGCACCGGCCCAAGTGCGCATCCGCACGAACTCGAGCACGTAGCTCTCGTACATCTCGTGGATGAGCGCGATCGCCTCCATGTGGGCGGGAGCGCGAGCCGCGTCTCGGGCATGCTCGCGTGAATCCCAGACGCAGAAGGAAAGGCACTCGCGGCGCTCGTTCAGGGGCCCCTTGAAATAGTGGACGAACCCTGGTGCCGCCGCCGCCTCCTCGAAGGCTCGGTGGTCCTGATCCCACAACCTCACCAGGTCGGCGTGCTCCTTCAGCACCGATCGGAAGACCACCAGGTACCACTCGCCGGCGTCGGCCTCTCCGACGCATCCGTCCCAGGTGAATGCCTCAGCGATGGGCAGCAAGGCATAGTCCTCCGATGTCGGAACGATCGGCTCGAAGTCGGGACGTGACTCTGTTTGCACCATCGTGTTCAGGGTATCGGCTCAGCGCGCCGATTACTATAGAACGAGAAAGGGGATTTCTACGCAGCGCCATATAGTGCCCGTTCGCCCGAAAGGAGCCCAGATGGGGGATACGGATGCTCAGAGCTCCCCGTATGTCCGGAATCGAGGTTCTCACGAGTCAAGACGAGACGCGCGCACCCTCAGCTAGGAAGGCTGCGCGAGCGATTCCATGAGGGCGCGCGCGGCATCCGGAAGCAGCCTGCGAACCCGGGCTCGCCATTCGATCCCGCACCGTGAGCCGGGACCGACCACCGCGAGCGAACCCACGATGCCATCCTCTCGGAAGACCGGGACCCCGACCGTCACCGATCCACGGACGAGCTCGTCCTCACTGATCGCGATCCCCGCCTCGCGGATGTCATCCAACCCCTCGCGGAACCTGGTCTCGGCGGGCGAGGCCGGCGCGACGGCGTCGATCCCATCGGCGATCACCTCGTCGAGGATCTCCGGCGGCGCGAAGGCCAGCAACACCCGTGACATGGCACCGGCGTGCAGCGGCGACATGACGCCGGGCTCGAGCACGACGCGCATCCCCTTCCTCGACTCCACCTGATGCAGGCACATGGCCGAGAGCCCCACCCGGCGCATGATGATGGCGGTCTCGCCCGTCTCATCGACCAGCATCCGAAGCACCGGATCGGACAGGCGTGTGAGCTGCTCGCTGCTCACGTTGGACCCAGAGGTACCGATCAACAAGCGAGGCCCGAGCCGGTAGATCCCGTCCTGCCGATCAACGAACCCGAACTCTGCCAGCGTGCGGAGGTAGCGATACACGGTCGAGACCGGCATCTCCAGCAGGCCGGCGAGCTCGTCCGCCCGGATCTCTCCCCGATCGGAGATCGTCAACAGCAGACGCAGACCCCGTGCGAACGAAGAGTCCTCCGCCGCCTCCTCGGGCGGACGGTCGCGGGCCGTCGACATGCGACCCATTCTCCATGAGTTGGCGTGAGGAACCTACTCCGTCGTCGCGCGGGAACCGGCGACGGCGGCCGAGACCCCGAGCGCCAGGTAGATCCCGCCGGTCACCACGCGCTGACGTCGCATGAACCGCGGCCCACGCCCACGGAGCCAGGCGCCGGCCGTTCCCGTGAGCAACGCGTAGCACCCGTCGCTCACCATGGAGATACACACCAGGAGCACCCCGAGCACAGTGAGCTGAAGAGCGGTCGAGCCCACCGCCGGGTCGACGAACTGCGGCAGGAACGCCAGGAAGAACAGCGCCGTCTTGGGGTTGAGCACGCTCACGATGACTCCTTGGGAGTAGACCCGGCGCAGGGACCGCGGTGTCGGGTGACCGAAGGGCTCCTCGGCGTCCCGGTCGAGCAGCTTGCGGATCCCGAGATAGACCAGATAGGCGGCCCCCAGGTACTTCACCACGGTGAACGCTGCGGCCGACGAGACGAGCAGCGCCGACAGACCGATCACCGCAGCCACCACATGCACGAGCGTGCCGGTCGCGATCCCCAGGACCGAGACGAGGCCGGCTGCCCGGCCCTGATCGACACTCCTCGTGACGATGTAGATGACGGCTGGGCCGGGCACGACAGCGAACAGGAACGCCGCCGCGGCGAACACGCTGAGGGTCTGGAGCTCAGGCATGTGCGGCTCCCGCTTCCACTAGCGGCGTCGAGCAGGCGGTTCGAGCCACCACGGCGAGAAACCACGGTCGTTCTCGTCCACGACCGTTCCTGGGGTGACGAGCTCATCGATGACGTCGAGCGCGGCGTCATCGAGACGGACGTCGGCGCCGGCGAGCATGTCCTGCATCTGCTCCATCGTCCGGGGTCCCACGATCGCCGACGTGACCGCCGGGTGCGCCAGGGTGAAGGCGATCGCCATGTGCGTCATGGAGACGCCGGCGTCGGCCGCCAGCTTCGCGAGCTCCTCGACCAGGTCGAGCTTGCGCTGGATCTCGGCGCGCGAGCGATCGAACTGCGCCGCGGTGGGTCCGCCGCGTTCTGCTCCTCGGGCGGCGCGGGCCTGCGGGGACTCGTCGAAGGATTCCCGCCGGTAGCGACCGGTGAGCCATCCACGGCAAAGCGGGCTCCACACGAGTACGCCCATGCCGTAGCGCTCGGCCACCGGCAGGACGTCCTGTTCGACATGGCGCACGAAGATCGAGTACGGGGGTTGTTCCGTGCGGAACCGCGACAGTCCGCGACGCTCCGCGGTCCACTGCGCTTCGACCATCTGCCAGCCCGGGAAGGTGGACGAACCGAAGTAGCGGATCTTCCCTTGGCGCTGCAGATCGGTCAGCGCCCCGAGCGTCTCTTCGACGTCGGTTTCGGCTTCGGGCCGGTGGATCTGATAGAGGTCGATGTGATCGGTGCCCAGGCGCCGGAGGCTGTCCTCGACCTCGCGCATGATCCACACGCGAGAGTTGCCGCGCTGGTTCTGGCCCGGTCCCATCTCCGCGAACACCTTGGTGGCCAGCACCACGTCGTCGCGGCGACCCTTCAGGGCGCGGCCCACGATCTCTTCGGACTGACCGGCCGAGTACATGTCGGCGGTGTCGACGAAGTTGACACCGCCGTCGAGCGCCGCGTGCACGATCCGCACGCACTCGTCGACATCGGTGTTGCCCCATTCCCCGAACATCATGGCCCCGAGGCAATGCGTGCTGACCCTGACTCCGGTGCTTCCGAGGGTGCGGTACTCCATCGGTCCTCCTTGTGTGTGCCGGAGGATACCGAGTGGGGTGTCGTGAGGCCCCGATCACGCTGGCTAGGGCCGACGTGCGCGACCCATCACGCGAACCACCGCTCGAGTGGGACGTCGGTCCCGAGCGAGGACAGATCGCCCGTGTCGCGGATCGACACGGCGGCGGTCGCCATCGCGCCGACCGCGATCCACGTCAGACCGCCACCGACGCTGACCCGCTGGGCGCCGGCCGCGAAGATCTCGCCGAGGGTGAGTCCGGGCAGTGCCAGGACGTTGACCGGGCGGGTGACCGCGGCACACACAGCGCAGATGTCTTCGACGGTGCTCAGCCCCGGCGCGTACAGCACGTCGGCGCCCGCCTCTTCGTACGCCTGGAGTCGCGAGATCGTGTCATGCACATCGGGGTTGCCGCGGATGTGGTTCTCGGCCCTGGCGGTCAGTGTGAAGGGCACGTCGTCCGTCCGCACCGCCTCGACCGCGGCGACGATCCGGTCGACGGCTTGGCGCTGCTCGTAGAGGTACCCGGCGCGATCGAAGTCCTCGATCGAGCCGCCCACCGCTCCGGCCTCGGCAACCCGGGTGATCGCGATCGCCACGCTCTGCGGGTCGGAACCGTAGCCGTTCTCCAGATCGACCGAGACGGGAAGATCGGTCGCACCATCCAGCGCCGCAGCGTGTTGGGTCACCTCGTCCAGGGTGACGCTGCCGTCCCGGCGGCCGAGCGTGAACGCCAATCCCGAGCTGGTGCTGGCGAGCGCCTCGAACCCCAAGGCGGCCAGCACGCGAGCCGAACCGGCGTCCCAGGGGTTGGGGATCACGAACGGCTCGCCTTCATGCAGTGCCCGGAACGCCTCGGCCTTCTCCCGACGGTTCTTCACGCGCTGGCTCCCCCTCCGACTCGCAGGACGACCTTGCCACGTTTGCCACGCTCCAAGCTGCGTCGGAACGCCGAGCTGGCATCGGCGAGCGGGAACACGGAGTCGATCGCCGGGCGGAGGTCACCGCTGTCGGCGAGACGGGCGAGCTCCACGAGCTGCTCTCGGTTCGGTTCGACCAGGAAGTACGACGCCTCGATCGTCCGCTCCGCCGAGATCTCCGGCGGCTCGTCCGCAACCGAGACGAGCCGGCCGCCTTCGCGGATGATCGCGACCGAGCGCTCGACCGCCTTGCCTCCGACGGTGTCGAACACCAGGTCGACGGGGTCGAGGGCGGTTGCCGCGGCGGCGTCCGTACCATCGACCACCTCATGCGCACCGAGATCCAGGGCGGCCTGGCCGCTCGCCAGTGGGGCCGAGCCGATCACATGGGCGCCCTGCCATCGGGCGAGCTGGGTCGCGAGGTGACCAACGCCACCGGCCGCTCCGAGGATCAGGACCCGCTGACCGGCCTCCAGATGCCCGTGATCGAACAATCCCTGCCACGCGCTGAGTGCCGCGAGCGGCAAGGCCGCGCTTTCCACATGATCGAGCGAAGCTGGCTTGGGGGCCAGAGACTCGGCGGGGACGGCGATGTAATCCGCGGCGGCCCCGTCGCGCTCGAAGCTCGTCAGTGCGTAGACGGCCTCTCCGCTCGCCACCGTGTCCACGCCTGGTGCCATGGCGACGACCTCCCCGGACAGCTCGTAGGACGGCGTTGCCGGGAGTCGATCGACGGGCCATCCCAGCTCGTCCTTCGTGATCGCGGCCGCATGGACGCGCACGAGCACCTCGCCCGCTTCGACGCGGGGCACCGGGATCTCCTCGAGTATCACGTCATCGGGTCCGCCCGGCGCTCGAAGCCGGACCGCTCGCATCGCATCGTCGATCCGCGACGCGCGTTCATCCGGTGATGTCATCGAGAGCCTCCTCATCGTGCGAGACGGATCCGTTGTGGATCATCCGCAAGTATCTTCCTGGTAAGTATATCGCGAAGAAGTAAAATCGTCGGATGAGCGCCCAGAACGCACCGGACCATATCGACCGGATCGTCGAGCAATGGCGCACCGAGCGCCCCGACCTGGATACCACGCCGATGGCCGTGCTCGGACGCCTCTTCAGAGCGGAGCACCTGTCCGATCCGGTCCTCTCGGGTGCCCTCGCAGCCCACGGGCTGCAGCCTGGCTGGTTCGACCTGCTCGCGGCGCTGCGTCGCGCGGGATCACCGTACGAGCTCAACCCCACGGAGCTCACGAGGGCGACGATGCTCTCATCCGGCGGCACGACCAAACGGCTCGATCGACTGGAGGAGGCCGGCCTCGTGGAGCGCCGACCCGATCCCACCGATCGCCGGGGCACGCTCGTGCGCCTCACCCGACAGGGGAAGCGGGTGATCGACCGCGCGGTCGAGTCGCACCTGCAGAACGAGGCCCGGCTCCTCCGGTCGTTCACACCGGCGGAGCTGCGAACACTCGACCGTCTGCTGCGGAAGCTCCTTCAGGAGCTCGAGTGACCCGCCTAGGCGTCGTGCACGGCCATCCTGAGCCCGAGAGCGACCAGCACGGCACCGCTCACGAGCTCGATCCTTCGGCGGATGTGGTCTCGTCGCAGGAAGCTCGCAGCCCGCGACACGAGCGCCGCGTATGTGAGCAGCCACACCAGACCCATCGCCAGGAACGTCCCAGAGAGCACGAAGGTCTGGATCAAGGCGGGTTCGTCGGGGTCCACGAACTGCGGCAGCAATGACAGGAACATCAGTGCCACCTTGGGATTGAGCACGTTGCTCCAGAACCCCTGCCAGAAGGGAGAGGAACCGAGGCGGACCCACGAGGCACCCTTCGGCGTGGGGGCGATCGTTCCGGTTCCTGGTTCGGCTGCGCCCTCGACGGCCGCTCGACGGGCGTTCCAGATCGTGCGAACGCCGAGTCCGATCAGGAACGCCGCGCCGGCGACCTTCACGATCGCGAAGGCGACGGAGGAGGTCGCGAGCAGCGCCGAGAGCCCGATCACCGCCGCGGTCGCATGCACCAGGATGCCCGCGCAGATGCCCAACGCCGCCACTCGAGCCGAGGACTTGCCACTCGAGAGGGCGTGGGTGGTGACGAGCACCATGTCCGGACCCGGGGTGATCACCACGAGGAACGCCACGCCGATGAACGCGAACAGGTCGGGATCGAGCATGCCAGAACAGTGTCCCATCCTGCTGCGCTCGGGAACGACGCGACCTGAGCGATGACTTCCGATCGTCCTGCGGTCTCATTCGACATGAGCCCCAACTGTCACGGGATGCACCGCCCATCCACGAGCCCAGGGGATCCGGTCGGAACGTCGGTCGCCCACGATAGGGTCCAACCATGACCCTTGCGGTGGAAGCTGAACAGCTCGTCAAGCAGTACACAGGCCGAAGCGGCACGGTCGAAGCCGTGCGCGGCGTCGACCTGCAGGTGGACACCGGCGAGGTCTACGGCTTCCTCGGCCCCAACGGGGCGGGCAAGTCGACGACCATCCGCATGCTGACGACGCTCATGACGATCACCTCCGGCTCGGCGCGCGTCGCGGGTGTCGATGTGGCCGCCGATCCCGACCTGGCACGCAGGAAGATCGGGGTCGCGCTGCAGGAGGCGGGGCTCGATCCTCGCCAGACAGGCCGCGAGTTGGTGGTCCTGCAGGCCGGCCTGTTCGGCAGCTCGCGGGCCCAGGCCGCCGATCGGGCGCAGGAGCTCCTTGAGCTCGTCGACCTGGTCGAGGCGGCAGACCGGCGCATCAAGGGCTACTCGGGCGGCATGAAGCGCAGGCTCGACCTGGCATCGGCGCTCGTCCACGAACCGGAGGTCCTCTTCCTCGACGAGCCCACGACCGGTCTGGACCCGGCCAGCCGGCTGACCGTCTGGGACGAGCTTCGTCGCATCAACGAACGCGGGACGACGATCTTCCTCACCACGCAGTATCTGGAAGAAGCCGACCAGCTCTGCGATCGCCTCGCGATCATCGACGGTGGTCTCGTCGTCCGCGAAGGCACGCCGCCGGAGCTCAAGGCCCAGCTGCGGGAGCGAACCGGGTTGGCCCACGAGCCCACGCTCGACGAGGTGTTCCTCGACGCGACCGGGCGCACCCGCGAACGAGCCGCCGGCGAGGTGCAGGAGGTGCAGGCATGAACAAGGCATGGTTGCTCACGCAGCGATCGTTGCGTGAGTCCCTGCGCGCACCCGAAGCACTGCTGCCGACGTTGTTCATCCCGTTGTTCTTCCTGATCGTGAACGTCGGGCAGGCAGCCAGGATCTTCCCATCCGGCTCGACGACCTTCCTCGAAGGCCAGAACTACGCGGCCTTCCAGCTGCCGAGCGCACTGCTGCTCGCTGCCTCCTTCGGTTCAGCCGCGCTGTATCTGATCGAAGACATCGAGGGCGGCTACTTCGACAAGCTGCGGGCCGCACCGGTGTCGCGAACCGCCATCGTGTTCGGTCGCTTGTCCGCCGAGGCGGCCAAGAGCGTCGTCATCACCTGCATCATGCTGCTCGTGTCGCTGCCGTTCGGCATCTCCATCGCCAGCGGTCCGCTGGGCTTCTTGCTCCTCATCACGTTGACCGCGGCCTGGGCGGTGGTGTTCTCCGGATTCATGCAGCTCATCGCGCTGAAGACGCGCAGCGCGGCGGCGACCAACTCTGCCGGACTCGTGTTCTTCCCCTTGCTCTTCCTCACCCCGAACTTCGTCCCGCGCGAGCTGCTGACCCGGCCCATGGAGATCGCGGCGACCCTCAATCCGGTCACCTACATCATGGAGGCGCTGCGTTCCCTCATCCTCGAGGACCTCGCGTGGGCGACGATCGGCAGAGGCTTCGCGGTCGTCGCGTTGCTGGGCACGGTCATGGTCGCACTCAGCGTCCGCACGATCCGCCGCTACGACTAGACGGCTCGCGACCGCGCGTGCTTCGACAGCGGTGACGGGAACCTGGGCAGCACGCTCACGCCCTCGAACCACTCGGTCAGGCGGGCCGCCTCGTGCTCGAGGGAGCGCTGAGCCTCGGAGCCCACATCCTCGAGCATCTGCAGATCGACCTCGCCCGTGTCTCGCTGACGCCAGCCACCCACGATCTTCCCGTCCCACCACACGGTGGGTCCGGCGTTGCCGCTGGTGTCGAACAACTCCGCTTTGTACGGGCCGAGGTACCAGTCCCGCTCGTACCAGCCCATGGTGGTCGGGTCCAACGGCGGCAGGAGCGCCCCCCACGGCTCCCCCGGCTCGGTCGCCTCCAGGTCGTCGGGCAGCAGGTATCCGGTCTGTCCGCCGAGATCGACCTCGACCGCGTGGACATCGGCCAACGCCCTGCGCACGGCCGCCAGGGTAGAGCCGAGCCACCACTTGATGTCGGCGATCGTCCCCGGACCGAACGAGCGCAGCCATCGCTCGACCAGACCCGCCACACCCTCATGGTCGGAGGGGACCGCGATCGCCTCCCCGAGCCAGGACTCCATGGAAGCCCAGCGAGGCCGCGAGGTGACCCATCCACCGAGGTTGGTGGCACGCACGATCCGACCCTGGGCGGAGAGGGTGGTCAAGACCCGCGGACCAACCGCCGCCTGCCCGCCCCACGACTTCCCTTCGCCGTACGCGATCGACCCCTCGAGCGCGGGGATCTCGTCGCGAAGCTCCGAGGACGTGGCCTGGCGCCCGCCGGCCAGCACCGCGAGCACCTGGTCGGATGCTGCCGACAACCACCGCTCGCCGTCGCGGTGCAGCCCCGCCGCTTCGACGTCGCGGATGAGCCGGCGCCGCTCTCGATCGGCGACGCGGTTGCTGGCGCCCGCCTGCGCGAAGCCCAGGATGGCCCGGGGGAAGACGAACAAGGTGCGACGCATCGCCAGATGCTTGACGAGCGTCCGGTCCGTGTACAGCGCGCGATCCAGGTCGGCCACCGTCATGCCGTCGACCCGGACCCATGCGGACAGGTAGACCGTTGCGGGATCGGTCCCGTGCAGACAGACCATGCTCTCGGCCGCCTCCACGACGTCGCCCGCGCGGTGACCGGGCGCCAGCCGATGGCGGCAGGTCAGACGAGCTCGGCGCTCCGCGACCTCGACCGTCCGCATGGGCAGAGGAGCTCCTCGTTCCTCAGGAGCGCTTGATCTCCTGGAGCGACCAGGCGTTGCCGTCAGGGTCCGTGAAGAACGCGAAGCGGGAGCCCGGGGTGCCTTCAGGTCCGAGCTGTTGCACGTCACTGATCTCGACACCTCGGGCCGAGAGTTCCCGTCGTGCGGCGCCGATGTCCTCGACGACGAGTTGAGGACCCTTCGACGACCCAGGCTCGCCGAGGGGCAACCCCTCACCGATGACGACCGAACAACTGGAGCCGGTCGGCGTCATCTGCACGACCCGCATCCCCTCGCGAGGACTCATGTCGTGATCGAGGCCGAACCCGACCTGCTCCGTGTAGAAGGTCTTCGCCGCGTCAACATCGGAAACGGGGATCCCGATGACCTCGAGTTTGAAGTCCATGGTGTGCCTCCTGTTCGGTCAGCCTTGCGTTCGTCCGGTCATGGTGCCGACATGCCCTGCAGCCTACGCATCGTCCATCGCGATCCTGAGACCCAACGCGACAGCACGGCTAGGCCGATCGGATCCGGGCGCGGAACGTCCGGCGGTAGGCAGCGGGCGACGTACCCACCGCCCGGCCGAAGTGCATCCGTAGTGCGGCCGACGAGCCGAAGCCACAGTCGATCGCCACCTCGGCCACCGGCACGTCCGTGGTCTCCAGCATCCGCTGTGCCGCTTCGATCCGCTGGGCGAGGAGCCACTGCAGCGGCGTCGTCCCCGTCTCGGCCCGGAAGTGTCGGGCGAAGGTGCGCGGCGACCGGTGCGCATGCGCGGCCAGCTGCTCCACCGTGATCACCTCGTCGAGGTGCTCCATCGCCCACTCCAGCGTGGCGGCCAGATGGTTCCCGTTCACGGCGGTGGCCATGGGCGACTGGACGAACTGCGCCTGCCCGCCGTCACGGTGAGGGGGCACGACCATGCGCCGCGCGAACGCGTTGGCCACCTCGGCCCCGTGATCCTGGCGAACCATGTGCAGACACAGGTCGATTCCCGACGCCGTGCCCGCCGACGTCAGGATCGAGCCCTCGTCGACGTAGAGCACCGTCGGGTCGACATCGACCGAGGAGAAGCGCGACGCGAGTGCGTCCGCGTACATCCAGTGGGTGGTCGCCCGCAGACCGTCCAGCAATCCAGCATGAGCCAGTACGAACGCGCCGGAGCACAGCGAGGCGATGCGGGCACCACGACGATGCGCACGCCGCAGGGCGCGAAGGAGCGGCTCTGGCGGCGTCTCATCGATGTCGCGCCACGCCGGGATGACGATCGTGTCGGCTCGCGACACCGATCGAAGGCCGTATCGCGGTTCGATCCCGTACTGCATCGCGGTCGTCAGCGGCCCGGGCTCGGCGGCGCAGACCTGGACACGATAGTTGGGCAAGCCCATCGCTGATCGATCGATGCCGAAGACTTCGCAGGGCACCCCCATCTCGAAGACCGCAACGCGGTCGAACACGACGACGGCCACCGTGTGCATGGCAGGAACCTAGCACATAGGGGCAGTCCTGCCATACGTGCAGGGTGGTGACCAGCGGTACATTGGCCCACATGGAAGCCTTGATCGTCCTGGTCGCCATGATCGCCTTCGCCGTGGCGGCGATGCTCGCCGGCGCCGACAGCAGACCGGATATCGACGACGTCGACCCGCGATCACGGTCGCTGGAAGCCTGGCTCGATCCGCGACGGGAAACCGATGCCCGAGGAGGAGGACGTCCCGATGGATCCGACCACACGTCAGACGCTGATCGACCGCTACCGCGACGGGTATCGCGAAGTGATGGACGCGGTGCGCGACATCTCGCCCGAGGAGCTGGATTCCCGACCCGGACCAGGCGATTGGTCGGCACGACAGGTCGTGCACCATCTCGCTGACAGCGAGATGACCTCCGCGATCCGCCTCCGGCGCCTGATCGCGGAGGACGACCCGCAGATCATGGGCTACGACGAGGAGGCGTTCGCCGAGCGGCTGCACTACGACCGTCCGATCGACGCCTCGCTCGATGCGTTCCGTGCCGCGCGCGCGAGCACTGCCGAGATCCTGGACCGGCTCTCAGAGGCCGAGTGGTCACGCACCGGCACCCATACGGAGTCCGGCACCTACGGTGTGCACGACTGGCTCGGCATCTACGCGACACACGCGCATGACCACGCCGGCCAGATCCGGCGCGCGCGGGTCGCCGCCCGGTGACCGACCCTCACGAGGCCGCCAGGCGAGCGGTCCGCTCCCCCACCGTCACACGCTCAGACCGAGCGGGTATTGCGGGCGCTTCACCCTGGTTTGAAATCGGGACGTCCGTCGTCGGGGGAGGAGACCACGACAGATCCTCCACCGGTCAGCTCGGCGAGCATCGCCGCCACTCGGTTGAAACCCTCCCGGTCCCACGCGCCGACCGACTCCGCCACCCTGGCGTCCTCCCCGATCAGGTAAAGCGTGGGCACCGACTGCACCGCGTAGGCATCGGAGATCGGATAGGGCGGAGCATCCTCGATGGAAGAGATCCCCATGGAGTACTCGCCTGCGAAGCGGGCCAGTGCTGCCTCGGGGTCCTGCCCGATGCCCACCACTCGACCCGGGAACGCGTGTTCGAAGTGCTGCAACACGGGCGCCGCCATCTGGCATGTGGGGCAGGTCACCTTGTAGAAGAAGAGTCCCACCGGCCCTTCGGACCCGAACGTGATCCCGGGGATCTGCGGTGCGACATCGCCGGCATGCAGGGGACTCACCCGACCAGCCTACGCACCGACGTCCGGACCGGCGAGGCGTCGGATCAGCGGAGCAGGAGCGGTCCCCGAGCGCTGTAGGGCGGTCGATGGACCGCGTCCCACCTCGTCTGTGCCGTAGGGTATGGCCGTGCTACGAAACTTCCTGCTCTTGGTCGCGGGCATCATCACGCTCAATATGCTCCTGCTCGCCGGCTTCGCGGTCTCGAACGCACGAGATGAGTCTCGCAAGCGGCGCGAGATCCGTGAGCTGGAGAGCCTGTGGGGTCATCGGCGTGGCGCAAGAGATCGATCGCGCTCCGGAGCCCAGCGAGTGGCCGGCGTCGTGCTGGTGACGATCGTGCTGGGAGCCACAACGGCATTGGCCAGTCCGCAGGGCCGTGGCGTCCTCACATCCGTGCTCAGCATCGTGAGCCGCGGATTGCAAGGCCAGCCCGAAGAGCAGGCTCCCCCCGAGGTCGACGGCGAACGGTCGCTTCCTTCCGCCTCCGGCAGCAACTCGAGGAATCAGGTCTCTGGAGGGTCGCCCGGCGAGCACGACGGCACACGGCCGGTCCCGTCTCCGCCCACGCAAGGATCGGCGGAACAACCCGGCGGCAACGACTCGCCCGGTGGTCCCGTGGCCCCTCCGACCCCGACCGCTGTGACCGCGGTGGCGATGTCCTCGAGCCAGATCAGGGTCGACTGGTTCGGTGTGCCGAAAGAGACCGGATACCGCGTCGAACGCCTGAAAGAGGGCGGCGCCGACTGGGCCTGGGTCGCGTGGGTCGGGGAGAACGTGACGGCGACCGTCGACACGGAACTGGACGCCGGCACCACGTACTACTACCGGGTCTTCGCGACCGATCCCGCCGCCGGCGACTCCTCTCCCTCCAGCGTGGCGTCGGCCACCACCGGGATCGATCCCGCATCGCCCACCACCGTGACCGCGGTGGCGACCTCTGAGAGCCAGGTCGAGCTGAGCTGGACCGACGTGGGGAACGAAACCGGCTACCGCGTGGAGCGGATGGTCGTGGGCGACGATTGGCTCACGATCGCGACCACAGGCGTGGACGTCATCCGGTTCACCGACGCGGAGCTCGAGCCCGGCACCACGTACCACTATCGGGTGTACGCGACCAACCCGGGCGGGGACTCGCCCCCCTCCGAGGTCGTGGTGGCAACGACGAGCGCCGCCCCCCTCATCGAACCGTAGACCCCGGCCGCCGTCGCTTCCGCTCTGCCATGCGGGGCGGCAGCCCCCGGTGGGGTCGTCACCGGGGGGTGGCGTCCTCGGGTCAGGGATCGATCACGTTCCCGCGAAGCTCCCCACTCGGGAAGTCCTCGGTGTGGACGTTGACGTACGTCGCGTTGCGCCGGATCGCGCGAACGAGTTCACGGAACTCACCCGCATCGATACCTTGCTCGGCCGGTCCGATCACGTCGTCGGCCATGATCGTTCCCTGGACCGTGCCCTCCTTGGGACAGACCGGCGCGTCGCCACCTCCGCACAGGAAGGCCACGACACCGCCGTTGGTCGCGGGACGTCCGAGATGGATGTGCGCGAACAGCACATCGCCCCCTTCGAGATCATCGAATCGAAGCCGGTACCGGATCGCGTGAGCACCGATCTCGGCCTTGAAGTCCCCCTCGCCGGTGGTCGAGATCGCAGGCACCTCCTGGTAGCCCGACAACGTGGCGTGCACGGCCATCGGCGAGTCCGCCATGGCAAGGACGCCACCGATCGCCAGGATCATGGACGTCCCGAGTGCCACGGATGCAAGCGTTCGAACCTTCATCTGCTCTCCTCCCGCTGGTCGACACCTCGACGGCCGGGCGACCCTTCCCGGGTTCCGCCGGGGCCCGTTCCCCCATTAGGAGTACGGGCCGGGATCGATCGGGTTCACCGAGGAGCGGCAGGAGCGAGGTGCGGATCGGGCGGCGGAGGCACGCCTCAGGGGAACTTGACCGCGGTGGTGTTGGTGAGCGCCCACATCCCCGTGCAGTTGGCGGCGGTCGTCGTCCGGCCGAACCAGGTTCCCGGGATGTTCCCGTTGGTGCTGCCACCCCGATCCGCGACCCGCTTGATCACGTAGCAGGTGCCGGACCGCGACATGCGAGCCGCGGCGAACGCCTGGCGGATCGGCACCCCACCGGACACGGCAGCATTCGTCGCGATCGACACCGAGTACGGGAACGGATTGGTGGCCGCCGAGGCGGTGGTGATGTAGCGCAGCGACGGTTCGACCCGCGCCATACCCGCTGCGGTGGCGTTCAGGAAACTCCTGCGCTCTTGGTAGAGCGCCTGCGCCGCAGCCACGCTCGTTCGAAGGTCGGATTGGCCGCCCCTGCAGCCGTCGAGGCCCTACGGAGTCAGGACCACGGTCAGGATCGAGTTCGTGGTGTCCACCGTGGCGGAGCCGTGGGAATGGCGATAGGACCCGGTTCCTCCCACGACAGCCACCTTGATGGTGGCCTGCCCGCTCAGCCCTGCGCCGGAAGCCCGCCCCACGACCTCGATCTGGCCGTTCTCCACCTGCAGACCCGCGTGGCACAGCGCGGTGACCGGATCGAGATTGGTGATCGAGCAGACCGAGTCGATCCGCCCCACCCTGGCCCCCTGATGCATCAACAGGCTGCTGGAGACGAACTGATCGCCGAGGCTCTCGCCGGGTTGACCCAGGTCGACGTTCTCTCCGGCGACACCTCGCAAGGTGAACCTCAGCGTGGTCTTGCCGGTGATCGGCGCCTTCTGTGAGATGGCGATGGCCGAGGCCGAGAGCGCGACGACGGTCACGATCGCCGCAGCGAGGATGAAGCTCCTTCGCACGGTGAGTCCCTTCGATCCGACGGATACCCCACCATCGGCTTCGAGGGCGAGCACTTGACCTCGGCAGTCGACCCCGACGGTGGATGGGCTGTCGGCCGAGGGGTTC
>CAWGFM010000005.1:0-1490584 GCA_963821935.1 uncultured Actinomycetes bacterium
CCGCAGGTTCGGGGTTCAAGTCCCCGGGGGCCCACCACCTTCACCGCAGGTCAGGGAGTGCTTCAGCCTCTCCTCCGCCGCTACTCGTCAGCTCTACCGTGACCCAACGTGACCCGAGCCCCCAACAACAAGGCAGGTGGGGGGCATGCACTACTACTGGGGAGGGGCGGTCGGCCCGCCGCCCACCAGCCCCACGCGGGCGATCCGACCCGGGCGGGGGCAGGCAGCCGCGGGCCATATGTGAGGGTTGATAGGCATATCTCTTAGCCCCAGAAACGATTCCGTGTAAGCAATCTGGGTGCTACCCGGCGCCCGCCAAGTTGCGCTCCCAACAGCCTGGCAATGTCCGTTTCTTCGCGCCATCCCTCCGTACACACTTCCCTGCGTTTACACACGGCACCTGCGTTACACGCTGATCCTTGCCCGGCGTGTAAACCCGCCCGGCGTGAGATGACCCCGCCGGGCCGTTTGAGGACGGCCCTCGGCTGGCTGGGTGTGGATCGCCTCCGGTCCATGACTTCACCG
The DNA here is from genome assembly GCA_963821935.1 of uncultured Actinomycetes bacterium. Taxonomy (GTDB): domain Bacteria; phylum Actinomycetota; class UBA4738; order UBA4738; family HRBIN12; genus JAOUEA01. The sequence goes on from CAWGFM010000005.1 coordinate 526, forward strand.
AGAATCGACGGTCTCTGCACTACCCGAGAACACCCCTTGATCCGCCGCTCGATCGCTGTCGGGCATTGTCGGCAAGGTCCTGACGTTGGAATGGAGACCGACCGAAGGAGGCGGACGTGTCCGACTGGAACGCTAAGGTGATTGACGAGTTCCGCTCGAACGACGGCAGGGTGGGTGCCTTCGCAGACCAACCCCTACTGTTGCTCACGCATCGGGGGGCCAGGACCGGCACCGCCCGCACGAACCCGCTCGCGTACTTCCGCGACGGCGACGACTACGTGGTCGTAGCGTCGAAGGGTGGGGCGCCGACGAACCCGGACTGGTACCACAACCTCCTCGTGTACCCCGACGCGACGATCGAGGTCGGCACCGAGGAACTGGCAGTTACGGCCCGGGTGGCCGAGGGTCCCGAACGCGAGCACCAGTGGGAGATCGTGACGGCAGCGAACCCGGCGTTCGCGGAATACGAAGGGAAGACCACCCGAACGATCCCGGTGCTCATCCTGACCCCTTCCCGGTCGTGATCGTCACCGGGCGATCATCGTGCGAAGAGGCCGCTCGAGGAGTGGGCGCTGAGGGTCTCGAACCCCCGACCTTCGCCTTATAAGGGCGAGGAGGACATGCAGGGCAGGGCGTTGATCTGCCGGACGCGAAGTCCTCCGGTCAACGTCGAGGAACTCCAGAACGTTCAGGTGAACCGGACTGCCCCTGCACGATGGCCGCATCATCTTCAGGGCTAAGGACGGAACTGGAACCCCGCGACGATCTCGATGGCGATGATCGAAGCGACGGCGAAGTCGACGGCGGCACAGAACGGTGGCCACCACCGGGTCCCGGAGACGTACTGGGTTCGTTGCTGCCACGCGTCCTTGACCCCGTGGGCCGCTAGGCCACCCGCAAGGAGCCAAGCCGATCCGGTGATGCCGGCCGCGGCGACCACCACGAAGACCATCGCGACAGCACACTCGACGACGATGATCCTCGCCCGTCCGTCGGCCACCGCGAAACCGATGTAGATCGCGGCGATCACGGCGAGTCCAAGGGCATAAACGGTCGCCGGATTGAGCCACCAGAACGCGAGCGGTGTGGCTGCCTGGGCCACGCCCACGACGACTCCCCAGGCGATCGCCGTGCGCATCGACGCCTTGTCATGCCCGGGAACGGGTGACCTCGCGCTAGGAGTGGTCACGGACCGCCTCGTACAGGGTCAATGGCTTGTCGATGCCCTTGAGTTCGAAAGCGCCCGCCTCAACCACCCGGAACCCGTTCGGCTCGATGTGATGCAGAACCTCTTCCCCGAGGAACACCTGATCCGGACCCGCCTGCGACGCGATCCGCGCCGCGATGTTGACCGTGCGGCCGAAGTAGTCGCCCTCCTCGTAGATCATCGGCCCCGCGTTCACACCAACGTGGGCCGGCGGGAGACCGGCCGGCCGGACGCGGCCCAGGATCTCAAGCGACGCCAGCACCGCATCCTGCGGAACATTGAAGTAGAAGAGCACGCCATCGCCGAGCATCTTGACGACGGAGCCCGCGTGTCGCGATGCGACCTCGTTGACCAACTCGGCAAGCTTCACGGAAACCTGTGCGGCGACCTCGTCGCCGGCCTCCTCGGTCAGCCGCGTGTAGCCGGACAGATCCGCGAACGCGCAAGCTTGGACCTGCGCAGGTTCCCTGCGGTGGACGCCCGCATCCTCGAGCGCTGTCTCGACGTGTTCGAAGAGGTGCTCGATTTCGAATACTTCCGAGTGACGCCTGAACAGCCAGCCCAAGAGGTCTTCTCCGGAGCGGCCCGCACGGACGCTGACCTCCCTGAGTGCCGCCTCGAACGCTTCGTTGTCGCGGAGGCCGCGCCGACGGAACGGCTCCTCGATCGAATGATGGAGGTAGTGGCTCTGGAACTGCGCGACCCGTCGGGCACTGTCGCCCCACACACGTGCCAGCCGCAGGATCTCTCCCTCGCCCACCCCGGCGCCGAAGAGCACCGGGATGATCTTGAGAAGGCGCAGATCCTCCTCTCGGACGTACTCGTCGGGCGCCGGGCGCGGAAGGCCGAAGGCCACATAGAGCCTTTCGAGCGTGGGGTACGGGATGCCGATCTTCTCGCTCAGCTCGTCAAAGGTCTGGTCGGAACGTGGTGGACGGCGACCCCCGAACTCGACGTAGCCGAGCGTGAGATCGCCCGAGGCGAGGCCATCCGCGACGGCCTTCGCGTCGACACCGATGGCTTCGAGACCGAGGACGAAGCGGGCGCGCAATACATCTCGCCGCGGATAGGTTCCGTTCTCGGGCTCAAGGATGCCTAGCTCGGCGAGCAGTGCGATGCGCTCAGGAGTCGTCCCCGCGCGCTGTGCGACCTCGTCCTCGGCGAACCCGTTTCCTGTCACGCCACGTACGAGGTTGGATCTGCCTTGAAGGCGTCATAGCAAGTCTGTGAGCAGAAGAAGTACGTCTTCCCTCCATGCTCGATGGTCCCCGCCGCTTCCTCGCTGTCGATGCGCATACCGCACACCGGATCTACTTCCATCGCCATCTGTTCCCTCCTACGTTCGCTCAGTATCCGTCCCGACACGTCCTGCGGGATCTTCGAGACGCGAGTGTATGCGGGCAGCGATGAAGGCAGCGTCGTCCTTCACGAACCCGATGAGTGCTGACCCCCGAGTGTGCTGCCAGGGGAGGCCGACGAAGAACAGTCCCGGAGCGGAAGTAACGCCTCGTCTATGGACGATGGAGCCATCCGCGTTCTTGATCCCAGGGATCTCGATCCACGAGAAGTCGGATCGATATCCCGTCGCCCAGATGATCACGTCGATGTCTTGCTCGCTTCCATCGTCGAAGAGAGCGCGCCGCCCCACGAGATTCGTCAGCCGCTTCCTCAGGGTCACGCCGGAGCGGCGAAGTCCCCTCGGGCTCGATCCGATGAGCACGTCGCGTGTCGCCAACCTCCGACCGAGTCGCGAATCGGTGCTCACCTTCATGAACCCGACCCCGACAACCACCAGAAGAGGTCTTTGCCAAGGAGACGCTGGGGCAAGGAGGGAACGCGCTGGCCGACGGCGAGGGTGACCTTCCTCGTCGCTCCGATTTCTTCAGCGATCTGAAAACCGGAGTTCCCCCTCCCACGACGAGCACATCACCGTCAGGGAGTTGACCCGGGTTGCGATAGTCGGCGCTATGAATCTGAAAGGGCGTGTCGTCCAGATCCCGGGTGATCGGGGGAACGAACGGGACCTGGAAGGGCCCGGTCGCAACGACGACCTGGTCAGCAGTGAATCCCTCATCCGCGGCCCTCACCAGATACGTCCCTTCACGTTCGGTGAGAGCAGTGACCTTCGCGTTGAGCTTCACCGGAAGGTCGAACGCAGACACGTAGGACTGGAGGTAGGAGGCGACGTCATCTTTCGATGGGTACGTGTCCTTCGGTGAGGGAAATGCCATCCCCTGGAGACCGCTGTACTGCCCGACGGTGAACAGCTTGAGCGAGTCCCATGGGGATCTCCACATTTGACCGACATCGGACCCTGCGTCCAGGATCGTGAACCGTGCCCCGCGTCGAGCGAGGTGATACCCGATCGCGAGCCCGGACTGGCTCGCACCGATCACGAGACGTCGAGCGAGGTCGATCCGCCCTCGGAGGTCACGTCCTCGCCTCGGCAGGATCGCGCCGAGACACGTTGAAGCTGAACATCATCCCGCTCTGAGAGTGCTCGGCGATGTGGCAATGTGCCATCCACAGTCCTGGATTGGAGACGTCGAGAAGGATGTCTACGGTCCGTCCCGCCGGAACGAGCACGGTGTCCTTCCACACCAAGTTGGATTCCGCCTCCCCCTCGCGAGACAAGACGAGGAAGCGTCCCGCTCCGTGCACGTGGAACGGGTGGTGCATCGGGTGATCGGACTCCATCTCGTTAACGAGCCGGATCTTCACCCGATCACCCACCGTGAACGCCCACGTGATGGCCCCGTTCTCGGCCCCGCTCTCCCTGTCGATCAGCATCCATCTCATGTTGCTGGGCTCCGAGGCTCGGTTGATCTCCGGCATCAGGTCTTCCCATTCGAGTCCGTCGTTCTGCTCCTCGTGTTGTTCATGCCCGTGGTGGACCGCATCCTCGTGCGGTGCCGGCAGCGCCTCGGAGGGCACCAACTTCATGCCGCACTTCGGGCACGTTCCCGGCTCCGAGGACGTGACTTCCGGATGCATCGGGCAGCCATAGGAGGTCACTGGCGGCTTCTCGGACAGAACGGGGAGCAACTGCATCCCGCAGTTCGAGCAGGTTCCAGGCTCCGAGGATGTGACCTCCGGGTGCATCGGACAGGCATAGGAGGTCGCCGGCGCGACGTCGTCCCCATAGAGGAGCGGCATCGAGGCCACGAAGGCCAGCACCTTGTCCGGTGAGCGCTCGAGGTCCTCGCCGATCGCTTCGTGCTCAGACGTGAGCAGAGGATCGACGCGCAACACGTCGAACGATGCACCAACCGAGTCGGTTGCGTTCCCCGCGACCGAGAACGCGCCAAGATCGTAGACCTGATCAGGTGTGCGATGCTCGAGCCGAACTTCCCCAGGAGAGTCGAACCTCACGTCGAGGATCGCTCGCTCCGAGGGAGCGAGCAACACCTCGTCCACGAAGGCCTCTCGCTCGTAGCGACCACTGTCCCCACCGACCAGTTTCATCCCGGCGCCGGGGAGCGCGAAGTTGAAGATGCGCGTGTTCGCGGTGTTCACGAGATAGAGGCGTAAGACCTCTCCCACGGCCGCCTCGCCCGAGAACGTGGTCTCGCCGTTGATCAGCATCACGTTGCCGAACCGTCCCATCGCTGTGTAGTTCGGACCGGAGCGGTGGAACGGTGCGATGTGGCCGTTCTCGACGAGCACATCGTCAAGCGTGATGCTGAGTTGGCGGTCAACCGCCGGCCAGTACGACGCATCCGAGGGCTCGACGATGATCGTGCCGTACAGCCCCATCTCCAGCCCGAAGTCCTCGCGGATGTGCGGGTGGTACCAGTAGAACCCGGCGTCCGGGAACTGAACCTTGTAGGTGAACGTGCCCCCGATCGGGATGGGTGCCTGCGTCTCATGAGGGACGCCGTCGTAGCGGTTCTCCAGCCGCAGGCCGTGCCAGTGAACCGTCGCCTCGACGTCGCCGTCGTTCGTCACCTGCACGGTGATCTCCGACCCTTGGTCGACGTGAAGGGTCGGGCCGGGGATCGAAGCGTTGTAGCCGAGCATCCGCAGCTCTGCGTCATCGATGCGCTTGCGCACCGGCGTGATCCGGAGGTCAAGCTGATCGCCGTCGCTGAGCCGAATCACCTTCGGGGGCAACGCGTCGCGCAGCCCGGTTGTCTCGGTCGTGAATAGGTCGGATGTGGCGGTTTGACCTTTCATCGTGTGCTTGTCGGCGCCACCAGGTTTCATGTGCGTTGCCTTCTGATTTTCGGAAGACGGGGAACTCGTGACATGGCGGGCTCAACTTGCCGCTGTGGGCGCAGGCGGGACCGCCTGAGCCTGGATCGGTTCAACCGGCGCCCGACGGCTCGCCACCCACAACACCCCGAGACCGAAGATCGATGCGAGCGTCCACGCGAGTCCACCCAGGACCGGGATCAAGGCAAGCACGCGGAGGATCCCCCATCCCGCGAGGAAGGCGAGGAACCGCGAGGTAGTCGGCGCCTTCACCAGCAGCCGACCGATTGCGTGAGCCCCGGCGACATACCCGACGGTGTAGAGGAGCCCGAGCGCCAGGAGCATGAATAGTCCCAGCGGGAGCGCAACCACGATCACGAGCAGGAGGATCGCGACGATTGGCAGCAGGAAGAAGACCAGCGCACCGAAACCGATCGAGGCACCTATACGCTCCCGTACTGAGCGGACGATGGCGGCATCAAGGCCGGGCGCGATCAACAGTCAGGAGGAGTCCCAACACCAGGGTCGAGACGGAGTATCCGAGCCACCAGGCGAACCGACTCGCCACGCCAACTGCGCCGGCGTCGAACCGCGTGCTGACGCGCTGCTGCTCTCCTCCCACGGTCGCTCCCGGTTCGACCGTCGGGGTTTGGCCCGTGACGAGGTCTCCGTCGATCTGGGCACCGGATGTCACCGTGACATCTCCGTTGAAGACGAACACGTCCTGTTGGACGTGACCGGAAATCTCGGTCTGCCCATCGAAGACGACGACCGACTCAGTGACGGTGCCCTCGATCGTCGCCGAACCGTGAAAGAGCACCGCTGTATCGACGGTGTCACCTTCAGGAACGAGAAGTCGACCGTTCATCACGATCTGATCACGGTCGGTCAGTTCATCCGTGCCGTCTTGGGCCGAAGCAGGGGCCGCGAGGACCGCGCCAAGAACAAGAGCTACTCCGAGGGTAAGAACGAACTTCATCGCGTTTGCGCGCATCGACCTCTCCCTCCCCAAGCGTCCAAGCTCACTCTAGGGGTGGGCGATGTCCGAACGCAAAGCGAGCAGACCGCAAGTCGCACTCAGACTGACGAGCCCGGGAGTGCCGAGTGGGATCGCCGGTGGTCAGGCATCAAGTCTGCAACAACCCTGCAACGCGGACAGCCAGTTAGCCCCGATCTGCGCAACGTACAGGTAGACACACCGCCAGCGTGTAACACAACGTCACTGAGACGCCCCCGCAGACCGGTTCAAGGAGGCGCCTGCGCCGGGGCGCGTGTGCAGTTAACGCCGCCATCAGGCGAGTGGAGAGGCGCGACCCTCTATACCTGCTCGCTCACCGCCCGGTACAGGCGCCAGCGGTCGGGAACACCTTTGAACTCGTGTTCCCCAGCCTCTTCGAAGGTGAGGCCGCTACCGGCGGTCAGGTCTCTGACCGTCTGGGACACGAGGACTTCGCTCGCGTGGGCCAGGGAGCCGATTCGGGCACCGATCACCACGCCAAGCCCGCCGAGCTTGCCGTCGATGGTCTGGCACTCGCCCGTATGCACGCCGGCACGGATCTCGATGTCCAGTGGGCGGAGCGCATCGACGATGTGCTCGGCGCATCGCACGGCACGCGCCGGACCATCGAACGTGGCGAAGAACCCGTCTCCGGCGGTGTCGACTTCGACGCCGCGGAAACGGCCGAGGGTTCCTCGCACGATTCCGTGGTGCCGTTCGAGCACGTCGCGCCATGCGCGGTCGCCCATAGCCGCCGCCGTCGCTGTCGAATCCACGATGTCGGTGAAGAGCACCGTGGCCAGGACCCGATCGAGGTCGGCCTCCTGCTCGCGGAGATCGGCCAGGAACGTACGGGTCGCTTCCAGGTTCTCGGTCGGGTGGCTGAGCTCGGGTGGGTAGTCGGGGGCGTCGGGCAGCACTAGGACCGTGGCGCCAGGGATCTGAGACGCCATCCATTCGGCTGCGGGCAGGCTCGCGTCGTTTGGCTGCAGGATTGTCGTGGGGACATGGATCGCGGGCAGGATGCTGCGGTAGTCGGTCTCCTCGAACATACGCTCGTGCACTAGGGCATCGCCTCGGCTCGCTGCATAGCGCATGTAACGGGCCCATTCCTTCCGCGCCGCCGGATCGTCTGCTTTGGAGGGAGCGCCCGCGGCCGACAACAGCGGCCCGATCAGGTCCTCGTCCCCCCAGGTGTCGACGATCAGCTTGTTGAAAGCCTCGTCCTCCTCGGCCGACGGTGCCCATGGGTAGTCGGCATCCCGGATGCCGCTCGCCTGCCCGCTCCACAAGAGCAAGCCGGCGGAGCGCTCCGGATACGTGGCCGCGAACATCGCGCATATCGCCCCGCCGTCGAGTCCCTGCCCGTACAGGACGGGCCTGTCGCTGCCCGCTGCGTCGAGAACCGCCCGCACGTCGTCGACCCGCGTCTCCAGATCGATCATCTGGGTCATCCGGTCGGAGAGTCCGATGCCGCGCTGATCCATACTGATGACGCGGGCGAATCGACCCAACGCGCGCAGCCATCCGCCGAGCTCGTCGATCTCCCACGAAAGCTCGAGATGTGAGATCCACGCGGACGCCAGCAACAGATCGGGCCCGTCGCCGAAAACCTGGTAGGCGATGTACGTGCCGTCCGCGCTTCGTGCGTACCGCGTCCTGGGGGTCTCCACCGGCGCATCTTCGCCTTTGACGCTTCCGACAGGCAAGCTTGGGCGGCGAGTCGTCGCCTTCAATCGAGACGTCGGGCCGGATTGTGGCCCAGGCGGCTGCGTGCGCTGGGGCGCGTGGCAAGTTCTTGCCAGTCATCTACCTGGTCGAGGCGATCGCCTGATGCGGGTGGTCTCGGGACAATTAGGGGCGCGCTCAGTTCCGGGGTTTGGTTGCGACGGTGAGCTGGTACTTCAACTCGAGGAGCACGCTGCCGTCATCCGCAGCGTTCCATGCCGAAACCAGGCTACAGAGCTCCTCGGAGAAGTCCTCCCATCGCTCGGAGGCCATCGCCGCTTGAAGTGGGCGAACATAAGGATCCTTCCCCAGCAGCTCGTCACAGAAGCTCTCAGCCGTCGCGAACCTCGCGCGGATCGCTCGGCGCTGGACGCCGATGCTCTCGGCGAACGGCGCCAGGCTGGTGCGGACGAAGTCCTCCTGACCGAGATCGGGTCGATACTCGCCTCGATCCGGCCCCGGAGAAAACCTCCGTATGAGCTCCACGTACGCGCCGAAGAACCCCTCGCCGGTCCACTGGGCGATCCCAACGACGCCGCGCGAGTGCACGACGCGGAGCATCTCCACGACGGGCATCTCTTCGCCGAACGAATCGAGGCAGCCGTCGAAGCTCGAGTCGGCGAACGGTAGGCGTCTACCGTCCGCACGGACCCACGCGATCGGACTGCTCTCCATCCTGGCCCGCTGCCGCCCCCGCTCGATCTGCGCCTGAGAGGGATCCAGCGCGGTCACGATCGCGCCACGTCTGGAGGCGGCAAGCGCTGTGTTCCCGTCCCCGGCTGCCACATCGAGCACACGGCCTCCCGCGCCTACGCGAGCAGCCTCGACGAGCGACTGCGAAACCGGCTCGAGGATGCGAGACCAGAAGGAGTAGTCACCGGCCGCGAAGAAATCCGTCGCTTCGGGTTTGGCCTGGTCAGCATGCATCCGGAATATCCACAGACGCATCCTGAACGTCGCCAGGCGGGTTTCGCAACCGGGACGACAAGCCAAGACGGAGAGGTTCAGCCCGCTTCGGAATAGCACCCGGTGATGCGCCAGTGTTCTGTTACTTGGGGACCGACCAGAGAGTGGCCCCGCGCGCCGGGGCGGTGACCAATTGGGACATATGAACCTTCAAGCCGTGGCTCGACTGGGCTGATAACGCAGAGCCACCGCCCCCGACCGGAACTCCTTGCGGCCCACCAGCCTCAGCTCGAGCCGCTCGCTCAGGCCGGCGAACAACGTCGGCCCGTGGCCTGCGAGGATGGGCAGCACGACGAACTCGTACTCGTCGATCAATCCCAGATCCGCCAAGGCCAGCGGGAGGGTCAGGCCTCCCACGAACAGGCCGTTGCCTGGCTCCTGCTTCAGCTGCCGAACGGCATCGCCCAGGTCCCCCTGCACGAGCTCCGCGTTCCAATCGACCTGGTCAAGGGTGCTCGACACGACGTACTTCTTCATGCCGTCGATCGTTTGGGCGAAGGGGACCATCCAATCAGCCATGGAGTCGGGCCACGATCCCGTCGCGGGCAACCGCCACGCCCCCTCCATCATCTCGTAGGTCACCCGGCCGAAGAGCAGGGCATCGGCTCGTTCCAGCTCGGCGGCCCAATAGCGATGCGACTCCTCGTCCGCGATCCCCACCTCGTGGTCGCAGCAGCCGTCGAGGGTGACGTTGATCGAGTATCGGAGCGGTCTCATAGGCGGACTGCTCCCCCTTGCTTCTTGGATGTCACCGTCACCGCCGAGACGATAGTAGCTGCACGAGCGTCACGCCTGGGTCGCGCCGGCGGCGTGGCGCTGACGCCAGCGCCTGGCTGAACCCGGCAGCCAGGCCGTTGCGGTCCGCAACCTCGCCCAGCCAGACCAGCTCACCTTGTCGATCGACCAACAAGGCTCTACGTAGACGTCTCAGTGCGGCCGCGGACGTTGGGGCGGGCCGCCGCCATCCCTGCACGGCCCATGACCACTGCTCCGCCGCCGTAGGCGGCCCTCGGAAGATCGCCTCACACGCTTAGGAGGCGTTCCACCCACCGCTTCCTCCTGAGGTCGGAGCAGGTGGTTTGAGCATCGCCGAGGCCCTGGACGACGCAGAACCCAAGGCCTCCGGGCGGCCACTCTCGCTCCTGCCCTCTGAGGTCGTCCCAGACTTGGCACTGCGCGGTCAGAGATGGGAGTTCGACGACGACCTCGCAGCCAAGCCGGCCCGGGGTCTGGTGTTCAAAGTCGAGATGGTGCTTCGGGTCGAGGATCTGCAGGAGCTTGCTGATGGACGCCGATGCCGGCTTGCGATTCTGGAGATCGGGAAGGCTTCCACCTAGAGCTAGAGGGCCCGGCTCCGCTTCCACTCGGCGGTCGCCCGGCTCTTGTGAAAGCGCGGGAACACCCAGCGGAACAGGCTCAGCCCTGGCTTCTTGCACCAGCAGTCTGCGTCGCATCCACAGGTGTAGACGCCTGCTGCCTCCTTGGCCCGGGTGATGAGCCCGAGGACGACGTATCCGATCAACAACGCGGAGATGAGACGCTTCAAGGCCATTAGACGTGCGGATACCAGCCGCTGTCGGGTGCATCATCCCCTGGTTGGGAGGGTCCTCTGAAGTAGTCGGAGTAGACAAACCATCTGATGGGTTCTCCGTCAGGATTGAGCCACGACCGACGCACGACGCATTCGACAGCATCGGACAGGACGATCGCTGAGACGCGATGGCGGATTCGTCCCAACTGGTCTGTCACAAGGCACTGCCTCCCTCGCCCTGTCCGCTGGACGTTAACGCGATGATCGAACCTCCCGCCTCCACGGGCATCCACAAAGAACCAGACGACGGGCTTCTGCCCCCACTGGATCGCGTCGTGGAACTCAGAGCTGAAGTGGATGGATCGACCTTGCACATCCGTCGCAACATCGGCGATGTCCGAGACCTAGGAGGCCTTCGAGATCGGCCACCTGGTCGAGCGGGATGCGGAGGCAGCTCTCCACCGGCAGTGAGCGGTCGAAGGCAGCCCCCCGCCGGGCTGGTGTTGCCTGGGGAGTCCGAGAGGGGGCTCGGATCGCCGCCACACGCCCGCGGGGCAAGCGAACCGGAAATCCATTGTGTCGTAGCCGCCCTCATCGACGCAAGCCCCAGGTGTTGGATGGTGCTGCTCGGGTATGCCTGGCTCGCTGCGAGTAAGGGCGTAACGTTCGGGAAGGCCACGTCCAAACTTTGCGGCACGCATAAGGCAAGAGGGCGCCCCCGTCCGTCGGTCGGGGGCGCTCTTCCACTGGCAGTCCTCGGCGGCTCGCGTATGGCTCTCTCATCATCTGGGTAGGAAGGAAGCCCCGCCGGCTGAGAAGGGCCCAATGGACGACTTCATGAAGCCGGCGTAGTGCACGACCGAGCTGTCCGGAGTCAACGCGGAGGTGGTCGACTCGTAGAGCGAGAACGTGAACTCCGACTGCGTCTGCGGTCCGAATCCATAGAACGGCACGAAGCACCCGGCGACGAACGTGACCACGCCGACCAGCGCGACCCCGAAGCCGAGCCGCTGAGGTCCGGGTCGGGTCGTCATTCCTTGATGAGGACCGTGGTGCCCATGGGCACGTTGCGCAGCTGATGCATCTGATCGTTGTACACCCGCACGCAGCCGAACGAGACCTCTCGCCCCCGGTCCGCGGGGTCCGTGGTGCCGTGGATCGCCATGCGGCCGCCCCCGGGCCAATCGGTCATGACGTCGGAGAATCCCGAGAGGCCCAGCAGATACGTGCCGTACGGGCCGGTCGTGTCGCTCGGCTGGAGCCGCGCCCACACGAAGAACTCCCCCAGCGTCGTCGGCGAGGACGACATGCCGATGCCGACGGAGAACCGGTGGCGTAGTCGCCCGTTCCGGAAGTGCTGCAGCGTGCGCGTGGAACGGTCGACCACGATCCGATCGGTCGCCTTCCCCAAGCTCACGTCGGAGGCTCGCACCCAACCGCGAGCACCGTTCGGCTCGATCCCCAGCATGATCCGGTACCACGCCTCGCCGTCGATCGCACGCGCCTGCTCGATGGGGAAGGCAATCGCTTGACCCCACGGATTCGTCGTCTCCAACGCGAACCGCACCGTGGCGTCCGGACCGGGGCCGTCCCACACGTCCAGGTTCGGTGTCGTGGAGCGGATCATCCATGTGCCGGGACCGGGCAGGAGGCCGGGCTCCGGGTCCCTGGCGGTGCCGTCGGCCACGGCCTGGAGTCCCCCATCGCCATCGGGTACACCCACGAAGCCCTCCGGCGTCGGGAGCGGCTGCACCGCCGGGTCGACCGTTTGCGCACCGAACCCGGCGCAAGCCGTGCCAAGGATCGCGAGCACCGCGACCATCGCGGGGAGGGACCGGGGGGTGGTGGTCACGCGCCCATCATTCCAGAGGAGCCAACGAACGGTCGAGCCGGCCGGCGACGCAGGGTAGCCTGGACCGGCGCGAGAGTGGCGGAACTGGAAGACGCGCCGGGTTTAGGTCCCGGTGTCCGAAAGGACTTGGGGGTTCGAGTCCCCCCTCTCGCACCGAGGTTCGGAGAGCCGCACGTATCCATGACCTCCTGGAGATCAACCGTCGATCCGGCCGCAGCTCCGACCGCGGTTCAAGCATCGCGCGACCAGCCTGGTGAGCGCCCGTTGATCCCATGTGTTCCAGAAGTCCGCGTGTCCGCTCGACAGCTGACCCGAGGACAATCGGAAGCCAGCCACCGAGTTGACCGGGTACCGGAACACCTCGGTGAGCGCCGGCACGCGGATGGGATGGCTCCTCGGACAGCCATCGCCCGTCGCGAACGCCATGTGCCGCCGGTGGTTGCGGGAATCGATCCGGCCGCCGCTCCAGCACTCCGGGAACTTCACGATGAGGTTGGCAGGATCCGGTCCCACCTTGAATCGGTGCGAGATGATCCGGAGGTTCTTGGGGAAGGGGCGCGTGTGCTCTCCCCGCTCGCCGCGGTAGTAGATCAGCAGCGACTGCGCCCTGACCCGGCTCCCGTTGGGCCTGAACAGGGTGGGCGTCCAGTACCCGGCTGTGTCGTCCTTGGTCGAGCAGTTCGTCCGCCCACGGAGCATCGAGCGGTACGTGGAGTTCCTGTTCGTCGAGCGATTCCCGAAGAACTCGTGCTCATGTTCGGACCGTTGACCGGGAGCCACGATCGGGTCCGCCGTCGCCACGTGCGTGGACATGCATCGGACCTGGAACCGAGGTTCCGCGGTGGCCAGCGCGGGGACCGACATGAGGGTCACCAGCGCTGCGAGGAGGATCGTCGTTCGTCTCATGCCCTCGATCCTGCCAGCCGAACCACCGATCGTCTCGGTGATTTCAGGAAGCTGGGCCGACTCCTCGATCGAGCGTCGCGCGCACGACTCGATGTGATGACCGCCGGTCACCGGGAACCCCTTGCGGTACATGGCGTGTTGGGCGCCGGTCGGCACGAGGGAGTCGGTGGCGGCGGAGAGGTAGGAGACCGTCAAGTGGGCCATTCGGATGACGGCGAGGTCCGTGTGATGTCAGGAGGCGGTCCGACCTCGGTTCACGCCACGGCTTCGGTCTCCAGGAAAGCGGTGTGCGAGCCCTCCACGAAGTCGTCGAACGACTGTTGCCAGGTGTGGTCGGGCCAGAGGTACTCGACCCGGCCCTTGGTCGGCCAGTAGGCGGCGGTGTAGATCGTTCCCATCTCGCGTTCGAACGCGGTGCTGTGCAGCGGAGGCTCGAGGAACGCCCGGGTGATGTGGTCGGTCGACAGGTCCGGGTCTTCGAGGAGTGTGAGGACGTGGCGCTCCCGTTCGACCGTCCTCGTGACCCTCGCTTGTTCCGGCCACTCGATCTGCTCCTGGTGGTTGGTGGCGACAGGTGTTGATCGGAAGACGGGCTCCCGGTCCGGTGACAGGTACGCCGTCACCGCATCCCCACCGCGATCGAGCAACGTCAGGTTGTGCGCCATGTGGAACGGCAGACGCATCAGGGCGGCTCGCGCTTCACCCACCGTGTCGCAGGTCTCCAGGAGGTAGCGAACGACCAGCGGGATGCCGAAACCATCGCCGACCACGCGGCGTCCACCGAACGTGAGCGAGACGGCCAACCCGGCGTCGTTCATGCCGTCCAGCAGACCCCAGAGGCAGTCGCTCGTTCCAACCACCCGTCGGTCCTTCAGCTTCGTCGACATGATCACCCCCTCGAAGAGCGCCGGGTTGTAGTCGTAGTTGCGGACCAGCACCGGCGTGTCCCGCGTGACCGCTGCCTGGGTGCAGAACGCGATGAACGCCGGCGGCTTGTACAGCGTCAGCAGGCGTGCGGCCAGGTCGCCTCCACCGGCCAGCGATACGAACCGCTCGTGGGCCGGCACCAACTCGGGCATGTAGGAGCGCAGCATCCGCACGGACGTCGGGTAGCTCGCCCTGGCATCCTTGCCTTCCTTCAGGAACCATCGCTCGTACGCGGGCCAGGTCTCCTCGAAGATCGCCCGCCACTTCGGACCAGGCTGCAGCTCCTCGATCGCTCGAAACGTGCACGGGATCATGTTCGTGTGCCTCCGATCAGACCTTTGGTAGGGACGGGTCCATGATGGGCCATCGGCAGGCGAACAGGTGGAACGATCGCCCCGGGAGCCGAGAACGATCACCCCTCGAGCGACCGGTCGGCGCCCTTCGGCAGCGGGACGCGGTGTGCCCCGCACACCTTGTTGAGGAACGGGTAGGGGTCGATCGCGTCCATCACAAGGCTGAACCCCGACGGTGCTCGATGTCTCGGCGTCGGTGCGCTCCAGGGGTGCCATTCGAAGTGGTCGTGCGGGCCCGTCGCGTCGCCGGTGCTGCCTACGTAGCCCACGGTCGCGCCAGCCTTGACGTAGCCGCGCCTCGCGACCCGACTGAGGTGCACGTTCCGGACGTATCCGTGCTCGCCCACCACGGTCACCCAGAGTCCCGCGAACCAGTTGTCGCGGTGCGCCACAGCGAACCCGTCGAACGGCGCGCGGATCGGGCGACCCGGGGGCGCGATCATGTCGATGCCCCAATGCGGGTGGTAGCCGCCCACCGTCCGCCGGTCACCGAAGCCGTCTCGATAGCTGACGCCGCCGCCGACAGGGCATCGTCGGAACGGGGTCCGCGTCTCACGGTCTGCGGTCCCCGGCCGCGGATACGAGTTGAACCGGCCCGTCCGTTTGATGTGGCCCCACGCCGCGGTGGGGTTGCCGTACTGCAACCAGATCCACCGCAACCCCGCGATGATCTGCTGGGTCCGGTCGGCGTTCGCCACGGTGTTCGAGCACGCGTCCCAGCCACGCACGAAGCACCTCGGCGTCAGGCGGAACGCGTTCCTGCTGGACGTCATCCACGTGCCGAAGATCGTCTCGACCTCCTGGGTGGTCATGGCGAACATGCCGTGCCAGTCGTAGTACGAACGCCCGTGCTCGACGAAATCCGGATCGAAGTCGGTCCCCTGCCAGCACACGATGCGAGCGACGAATGGCGACCGTGCCCACGCACGCGGCAGGTCGCGCGAGATCCGGATCGCCGTCGCTACCTGACGACGGAAGTGCGGCGGCACGTCGGGGTCGTAACACGCTGCCAGCGCGCGAACACCGGCGTGCGCGGTCCGTGGGGCAACGATCGTCAACCCACCGAGCACGAGCGCGAGACCCGCGACGACCGACACGATGCGGCGCTGGCGTCGCCGATCGCTGACTCGCACCGCCGACATCATGGCTGGAACCGGCGTCTGTTGCAGCCGAGCTCGCCCGGCCACAACCCCGTGATCCGTGAGAGGCAATGGTTGAACGCCGTCCACGGCGCGTCGGTCAGATCCTGTGCGCGCAGCCGGTCGAACGGACAAGGATCGTCGACCTCGACCAGGATCAGCTCGACACCTGATCGTTCCCAGCGATAGACCCCTCGGTCCATCGGGCAGTTGGGATCGTTGAAGAACGTCACCAGCTGCCCGTCGACCTCGAAGAATCCCAGCGAAAGGAAGTCCGACAGCTGGTGATGCAGGAAGTAGCGCCCGTGGTAAAGGGTGATCGTGCTCACGCCCGCCTCGACGCGGAACGGGATGCACCTCAGGCATCGGATCGGCAAGGCCACCGCCGGCTGGCCCAGTCCCTCCAGGGACCTGATCCGCAGGTAGGCGCCATCCAGCGGTGATGCTTCCTCGGGTGGGATCGGCTCGGTGTACGCGTACGGCAGCTCGCCGGGCTCCAGGTCGTCGAGCTCGATGCCGCTCTCTTCCTGATAGACCCCACCGACATTGGTGAGGCGATCCGGCAACGGGGCGAGCGGCGAGCTGCTCACTGGGGATGCGGAGGGTTCAGAGTCGCTCACCACCGAAGAGCCGGTCACCGTCGCCAGCAGTCCCACGGCCAGCACCCCCGCGATGGCGGCTCGCCGGGACGATGAGCTGCCTGCCACGGAGGGCACCGTAGGCGTGCGACGCGGATCGCGTCAAAGCTGCTGCGACTGCCGGCAGGCGGAGGCGGCTAGACCACGTGAAGCGTGGGCTCGGCACCCGACGCCACCGGTTCGGCGATCTGTGTCACCTCGCCGGGGAGCGTCACCACGAACCGGGCACCGCCCGACTCGCCGTCCTCGAGATGCGCGGTGCCGCCATGCAGCTCGGCGAACCGCTGCACCAGCGACAGGCCGATGCCCATGCCACGGCCCGCGGATCCCTCGCCCTGGCGGAACGGTTCGAACAACGCGGTCTTCAGCTCGTCGGGAACGCCGGGGCCGTCGTCCTCCACCGTCAGCACGACGGCGCCGGGCCGGGCCACGATCCGCACGAACACCGCCGTGCCCATCGGCGTGTGGCGCGCCGCGTTGATCAACAGGTTGTCGATCACCCGCTCGACCTTGCCCGGATCGACATCCACCAGCACGCGGTCGGCCTCGACGCGCACCGGGTGGCCCTCCAGGGAGGTGCTTTCGTCCACGACCGCCTGCGCCAGCGCGCCGACGTCGGTGGCCAGACGCTTGGGATGCAGCTTGCCACGGTCGATGCGATCCAGATCCAGCAGGTCGTCGATGAGCCGGTTCATCTTGTAGCCGCTCTGTTCGATCACCTGGTAGAGGCTCTCGCGCTCATCACCGGTCAGGTGCAGGTCGGCGTCGCGCCGGATCGTCTGCATGGCCCCCAGGATGCCGGCGAGCGGGCCCTTCAGATCGTGCGAGACCGCGTGCAACAGCGTGTCCTTCACGTCGTTCATCTCGCGCAGGTCGCTGGAGCGCTCGGACTCGCGCTCCACGCGCTCCCACTGGGCGTCGATGATCGACCGCAGCGTGTCGAGCAGCATCGCGAAGGCCAGGAACACGGCGAACCGCACGATGGCGTTCCAATACGGCACCGGGTCGAGGTGGTTCGTCTGCGGAGACGACAGCACGTCCGCCACGATGCCGACGATCGTGGCGACCACGACCGAGACGGCACCCCAACGGCGACCCAGGTTCCACGTGACCAGGCCGATCGGCATGAGGTAGAGGAGCGACAGTGAGAGCGACGGACCGGTCAGGTAGTCCAGCACGCACACCACGCCGATGAATGCCAGGCCCAGCACGGCCACCAGGATCTTCGAGCGTCCTTCGAAGAACCCCCGGGTGTTGCGCAGGATCTGTCGATCCACGCCGGGGCCAGGCACGGTGGTTCGGTCCATGGAAGGAACGTCGGCCCGAGTCGAGGCTACCTTGAGTCGGGTAACCCGAAGTGACTAGCCGGGTGGTCCAGCGACCCGACCGTGTCGCGGAGCGCGCGGAACGCCCGGCCCCGGTGACTGATGCGATCCTTCTGCTCGTCGGTGAGCTGGGCCATCGTTTCCTCCCAGCCCTCCGGCACGAAGATCGGGTCATAGCCGAACCCTCGCTCGCCGTGCCGCTTGCCGATCAGCGCTCCCTCACACGTGCCCTCGGCGTGCAGCGCACCACCAACAGCGTCACCCCTACCAGGCCAGGCGATCGCGGCTACGCATCGATAGCGGGCGGTGCGGCCACCGGCAGGGACGCCACGAAGCGCCTGCATGAGCGCATGCAGGTTCTGCTCGTCGGACGCGTCCTCGCCCGCGTAGCGCGCGGAGCGAGGGCCCGGCTTGCCGCCCAGCGCGTCGACCTCGATGCCGGAATCGTCCGCGATGGCGGGCAAGCCGAGTGCCTCGGCTACGGCGTGCGCCTTGAGCAAGGCGTTGGCCAGGTAGGTGTCACCGGTCTCTTCCACATCGGGGAACTCGGCCGGGTCGTGGGTCTCGATCGTCACCCAGGTCACCGGCCACTCGGCGCAGATGCGACCGAGCTCGCGCAGCTTGTGCGGGTTCCGAGAGGCGATGGCGAGGCGTTCGGGAAAGGCCACGGCGCCGTCGCTAGCTGCCTTCGAGCGCCTGCCGCTGGATCGTGGTGAGCTCCGCGATGCCTCTGCCGGCCAGGTCGAGCAAGCTGTCCAGCTGCGCGCGAGAGAACGGCGTGCCCTCCGCCGTTCCCTGTACCTCGACGAACTCGCCCGAGCCGGTCATGACCACGTTGAAATCGACGTCGGCGCCCGCATCTTCCTCGTAGCACAGGTCCAGGCGCGCCTGCCCGTCGACCATGCCGACGCTCACGGCCGCGACACTGCCGGAGAGCAGGTCGTCGGGGACGCGGCCGTCTGCGGCCAGGTCGCGCAGCGCCATCGCAAGCGCCACGTACCCCCCGGTGATCGAGGCGGTCCGCGTGCCGGCATCGGCCTGCAGCACGTCGCAATCGATCGTGATCGTGCGTTCGCCCATGCGTGACAGGTCGGTGACGCTTCGCAGGGAACGCCCGATGAGTCGCTGGATCTCTTGGGTCCGTCCGCCCGGGCGGCCGCGATTGACCTCGCGATTCGTGCGCTCATTGGTGGAGGCCGGCAGCATCGAGTACTCGCCGGTCACCCATCCACTGCCGGTGCCCTTGAGCCAGCGAGGTGCATCCTCGGACACGCTGGCGGCCACCAGCACCCGGGTCTTGCCCATGGACAGCAGGATCGAGCCCGCCGCCCATTCCTGGAAACCCAGCTCCCAGGTGACGGGCCGAAGCTCGTCCAATGCCCGACCGTCGGAACGGGTCACGAACCGATCGCCCGCTTCATGTCCTCGAACGCGACCTCCACGATCCCGTCGAATGTCTCGGCGGCTTCCGCTTGCGACACCTCCGGGTCCAGACCGGGCGTGAGATGGGTCAGCACCAGATGTCGTACACCGGCCATGGTGGCGTGCTCGCCGGCCTGCTTGGCGCTCAGGTGGAACGGGAAGATCTCGGAGTCCTCTTGATAGGACGCCTCGGCCAGCAGCATGTCGGCGCCCCGAGCCAGGTCGACCACGGCATCGCACGGACCCGTGTCGCCCGTGTAGGCCAGGACCTGACCGTCAGCCTCGAAACGGAACCCGAGCGCATGAACACCGACGTGCGCCATCTCCACGACGTCGACGCTGATCGACCCCACCTCGAACGAGTCGCCGCCGTGCACGGTCGTGAACGCGTATGCCTCGGCCATCACGTTCTTCCCATCCTCGGAGACCAGCAGGCTGATCAGGTCGACGAAACCCGGGGGCGAGTAGAAGGGAAGACCTGGTTCGCCCAGCTTGCCGTAGTGGCGCGCGTAGAAGGCCGGGATCGTGTCCACGAAGTGGTCGGGGTGACCGTGTGAGATCACGATCGCGTCCAGATCGCCGATCGCGACATGCTGCTGGAGCCGGGACATCGTGCCGGTGCCTGCGTCGAGCCAGATCGCGGTGTCGTCGTGGGTGACCAGGTACCCGCAGGTGGCTCCGCCCGGTGGCGGCCATGTGCCCGACATGCCCAGCACGGTCAGTTCCACGAACCGCCTCCCACGGGTTGGGCCCGGGCGGCGCCCACCTCGGAAAGCTCCGGACCCAGGAAGATGCCCGCAACACGCCCGAAGGCAGCCGGGTCGCCCGTCGCCAGGAACTCGTGGGAGGGGACGTCGGTTCGCGCTCGCTGGAGGTCGTTGTCCAGGAGTGCGGCGTAGACATCCTTCGCGGTCTCCTCGGCCGAGGAGACCAGCACCACGCCCGGACCGAGCTCGCGCTGGAGCAGGCCCGAGAGCAACGGGTAATGGGTGCAGCCCAGGATCAACGTATCGATGCCGTCGGCCATCAGCGGGGAAAGATACCCGCGCGCGGCTTCCCGTAGCTCCGCACTGGTGGTGTCGCCGAGCTCCACGTGCTCGACGAATGCCGGGCACGCCTGCGATCGCAGCGTGACTTCGGTGTTCGTCGCTCGGACCGCTCGGTCGTAGGCGCCGCTCGTCACGGTGGCCTCGGTGCCGATCAAGCCGATGATCCCGTTGCGGGTGGTACGCACCGCGGCGCGGGTTCCCGGGTCGATCACACCCACGACGGGGATGCCGGCGCGATGCGCGATGTCGTCGATCGCGCTCACCTCGACGGAGTTGCACGCGACCACCAACAGCTTCACGTCCCGATGGATCAGGTAGTCCGCCACCTCCAATGCGTAGCGCTTGATGTCGTCAACGGGTTTGGGTCCGTACGGGAACCGTGCGGTGTCGCCGACGTAGATCAACGGTTCGTGCGGCAGCAGGTCGAGGACGGCGCGCGCCACCGTCAGCCCGCCGACGCCGGAATCGAACACCCCGATCGCGCGCGGATCGCTCACGGTGCAGACCCGGCCGGCGTGGCTACCACCACAGCGATCCGGCCACGCCTTTCTCCGCGGTCTCCAGGTCGGCAGCCCAGGCTTGGGTCGAGAGGTACTTCCAGCCGCCGTCGGGCAGCAGGCACACGACGTCGCCGGCCTCGATCTCCTGTGCGATGCGCTGAGCCACGTAGACCACCGCGCCGCTGGAGATGCCGGCGAAGATGCCCTCCTTCGCGGTCAGCTCTCGGTTGGTGCGCAGCGAGCTGGAGGAATCGACCAGGAACTTCCGGCTGACCTGGTCGGGTTCGAAGATCGGTGGGATGAACCCGTCGTCGAGCGAACGCAGGCCGTACACCAGGTCGCCCAGCTCGGGCTCGGCCGCGACCACCTTGATGTCGGGGTTGTGCGCGTGCAGTCCGCGTCCGGCGCCGGTGAGCGTGCCGCCGGTGCCCATGCCGGCGACGAAGTGCGTGACCTCGGGCAGGTCGCGCACGATCTCTGCCGCGGTGCCCTGTTCGTGTGCGAGCGGATTGGCGGGGTTCCCGTACTGGAACGGCATGTAGTAGGTGTCGTCGCGGGCCAGCGCTCGTGCCACCTCGATCGAGCCGTTGGTGCCCTGCTCGCCGTCGCTGAACACGATCTCGGCCCCGAACAACCGCAGGAGCCCGATGCGTTCCTCGCTGGCGTTGTCGGGGATCACCACGGTGAGGCGGTAGCCCTTGCGGGCGGCGACCATCGCGAGGGCGATGCCGGTGTTGCCGCTGGTGGGTTCCAGGATCGTCTTGTCGGGCGTGAGGTCGCCCCGCTGCTCCGCGGTCTCCACCATCTTCAGCGCTATGCGGTCCTTGGTGGAGCCGGTGGGATTGTTCCCTTCCAGCTTCGCCCACAGACGAACTGCCGGTTTCGGCGACATGCGAGGCATGCCTACGAGCGGCGTGTTGCCGATCGCGGACAGGATGTCGTCGTAGCGGGTCACGCCGGGGATTATCCCAGTGAGCGGGGCCAGCGAGCCGAAGGAGCGGGCACGTGCCGCCGCGGTGGGCGGTCTACGGGTAGCGCTGCTGCTGCAACGACGAGACCTCGCCGTCGAAGACCCGGATCCAGAACGGGTCGTGCGCTGCCCGCCTCGCCCACGGGACATCCCTGCGCAAGATGCGTTCGAACTCCGTGAGGGTCACCGTCCGCTGTCCTCCGTTGCCGGTGTATCGGCGAACGATGACGGTGGCCGTCGAGCTCGGATCCAGCGTGCTCCACGCGTCCCCCGGCCGGTAGTAGCGCCGGTTGGGCAGAGGCTGCCCGGGAACGATGACGCCGTCCGCGATGGCCGCGCGGCGAGCTGCCGCGCCGGTGAACCAGCGACCGACCTGCACCACGATGCGTGGCGGCGACTGCTCGGTGCCGACCGCGATCACCTTGACGATGTGGGTGCCGTCGGCCACGACCGGGCCCCGGAGCGCGCGCAGACCCGCGCGGGCTGCATCCAGATCGGTGCGCGCCACGACAAGGTCGGCCCGGGTGTTCTCGAGCTGCGCGCGGGCCTCGCGACGGCTCGCCACCACGACCTGCCCGGCCCGGCGTTGGCCGTCGATCGTGTCCTGCAACTGCGCTTCGCGTTGCTCCAAGGATGTGATCCGCTGCTGCGCCGCGTCGATCCGGGCCAGCGAGGCCGCCTCGGCATCGAGCGAAGCCGCCGCCGTTGCGGCGTCGACGCGATCGTCGACCCGCCGGTCGGCGATGACGAAGCCGATGATGCCCCCGATCAGCAGGGCAACCAGCGAGCCTGCCACGATCAAACCGACGAGCCCCCACCGTGAAGGGGGGCGTGCTTCGGGCACGATGACGACCTGGTCACGCGGACGCGGCGGCCTGAGCACCGGGTGACGCTGCGGGGTGCGCGTCGCGAGTGGTGCCGCCGTGGAGGTCGGCTGGTTACCGCCTCCCGGGGCGGACTCCGGCGTCGACGTGGGTGTACGCATGGCGAACGCGGCCTTCCCTTCCGGTGAGGAACGCTAGTCCCGCGTTGTGCGACCGGTCAATAGCTCGAACGACCGGCTGGGAAGCGCCTCAGCGCCCACCGGCGACGGCGGGCAGGATGCTGACCGTGTCACCATCGGAGACCGACGTCTCTAGCGAGCCCAGGTAGCGCACGTCCTCGTCGTTGACGTAGACGTTGATGAACCGGTGCAGGCCGCCGTCTTCGGAGACCACGTTCTTCGTGATGCCCGGGTAGCGGCCCTCGAGGTCGTCGAGCACCTCGGACAAGGTGGCGCCGTCGGCGCCCACCCTGGCTTCGCCGTCGGCGTGCTTGCGCAGGATCGTCGGGAGCTTCACGGTCACGGCCATGGCGGTTCGGTCTCCTGTCGTCCGTCAGTCCCGGGCGGGCACGCCGCAGAACAGTTCGTAGTCGATCAGCTCGGTGATGGAGGGGTCTTTGCCGCACACCGGGCAGTCGGCGTCCCAGCGGATGTTCACTTCCTGGAAGTCCATGTGCAAGGCGTCGTAGAGCAGCAGGCGCCCGACCAACGATTCACCTTCGCCGGTGATCAGCTTGATGGCCTCGGTGGCCTGGATCGCGCCGATCACGCCAGGCAACACACCGAACACGCCGCCTTCGGCGCAGCTGGGCACGGTGCCGGGGGGCGGGGGCGAGGGGAACAGGCAGCGGTAGCAGGGCGCATCCTGGCCCGGCAGGAACACGGTGGCTTGACCCTCGAACTGGTAGATCGAGCCGTAGACGAGCGGCGTGCCCAGGAACTGCGTGGCGTCGTTCACGAGGTAGCGCACCGGGAAGTTGTCGGTGCCGTCGATCACGACGTCGTAGGGCTCCATGATCTCCATGACGTTGTCCGAGCTGAGGAGCGTGTCGTGGCCCACGATCTCGATCGTGGGGTTGAGCGCGCGCAGGTGGTCGAGCGCCGACTGCACCTTGGGCCGGTCCACGTCGGCGTCGGTGTGCAAGATCTGGCGCTGGAGGTTGGAAGTGTCGACCCGGTCGAAGTCGACGACGCCGATCGTGCCGATGCCGGCCGCGGCCAGGTACAACAGGATCGGCGAGCCGAGCCCGCCCGCACCGATGACCAGGATCTTCGAGTCGAGCAGCTTGCGCTGTCCCGCTCCCCCGATATTGGGCAGGATGATGTGCCGTGAATACCGCTGAACCTGATCCTCGGTGAACCCAAGACCGGTCACGTGATGATCAGCTCCTCTTCGGTCACGTCGCCGTCCTCGATCCGGAACGAGCGCATCGACGGTTCGTCTCGGTCGGCCAGCGACATCACCACGTAGCGGGCCTCGGGATAGAACGCCAGCCGGATGTCGGTCTCGGACGGGTAGGCCTCACTGTGCGTGTGCGAGTGGTAGATCGCCCACAGCTCCCACCCTTTCTCGTCCAGCTCGTCGAAGACGTGCAGCTGCTCCTTGCCGTCGAGCCGGTAGGTGACGGGTGATGCGTCGGCGTTCTTCATGGGGAAGACCTTCACGGGGACACCGTCCGCCGCCGCGATGACGCCGCAGCATTCGTTGGGGAACTCGCGCAGCCCCTGCTCCACGATCTCCTTGTACAAGACGCCGTCCAGCTCGCTCACATCGGTCCTTCTCGATAGGTCGAACGGCCATCGCATCCTCGGCTGCCGTTGCAGGAGCGAATGCTAACAGCGGGGTCGGTTATTCCCGGACCCGGCCGACGACCTCGATGCCGCCGTCGGGGCTCTCGACGATCTCGCCCACCTCGGCGAACGCGACCCCTCGGTGGGACAAGGCCGAACGCAAGGCATCCGGGTCGCCGGTCGCGATCAGTAGGCCGCCGCTCGTTTGCGCGTCGGCCAACAGATGCTGCTCGGGCAGGGTGCAGTCGCCCCAGTCGGTCGTCGGCGACACCCAGGCGTGGTTCCGCTTGGTGCCGCCCGCCACGACGTCGCCGCGAGCCAGGTCGAGCACGCCGGGCAGCAGGTTCACGGCGCCGGCGTCCACGCGCGCCGAGACCCCGCTGGCCGACACCATCTTGTGCAGGTGTCCGAGCAAGCCGAAGCCCGTGACGTCCGTCGCTGCGTGGGTGCTGCCCGCCTCGTTCATGGCATCGGCCGCGTCGGCGTTGAGCAGCGTCATCGTGTCGAGCGCCGCCGCGAGCTGCTCATCAGTCGCCACCCCACGCTTCGCGGCGGTCGAGATCATGCCGAGCCCGATGGGCTTCGTGAGGAACAGTCGGTCTCCGGGCTGCGCGCCCGCGTTCGTCAGCAGCCTCTCGGGGTGTACGAACCCCAGGACCACCATGCCGTACTTGGGCTCGGGATCGGTGATGGAGTGGCCTCCCAGCACGGCGACGCCCGCCTTCGCCGCCGCCTCGACGCCTCCTTGCAGCACGCTGGTGAGCATCGAGAGCGGGAGGTCATCCACCGGCCACGCCGCGATGTTCAGCGCGAGGAACGGTGCACCTCCCATGGCGTAGACGTCCGACATCGCGTTGGTGGCAGCGATGCGTCCCCAGTCGTATGGGTCGTCCACGATCGGCGTGAAGAAGTCGAGCGTGGCGACGATCGCGCGATCCTCGTCCACCTTCCAGACGGTGGCGTCATCGCCGGTGTCGATGCCCACCAAGACCTCGGCAGGGACGTCGGGCAGTCGCAACGAGTCGATCACCGACCGCAGCTCGTCGGGTCCCAACTTGCAGCCACAACCGGCCCCGTGGCTGAAGGAAGTGAGTCGCCGTTCGGTGTCCACCCCCTGAGCTTACGGACACGACGCCGGAGAGCGCGCGAAGGCACACCCTCACGCCAGCATCGTGGCCATGGTTGCCCATTGTTCCCGGTCGTCATCTCGGAAGGCTCGCGTCTGCGCCATGGAGCTCGGGCCGAGCGCCCCGTTGCGGCCGGGGAGCGTCCGGCGGAGGCGTTCGAGCTCGCGGCGTGTGAACGTGCATGCCTCGGTGTTCGGCTCCACGTGGTAGAGCGCCGCCCCGTTCAGGCCGAGGATCTTCGCCTTCAGCTCGGGCGTCAGCTTGGGGTAGCCGTAGCGTTCCTGGAACTCCGGGGAGATCTGGAACGCGCGCATCGCCTGGATCATGGGCTGGGGCGACCCGTAGAACAGGCAGTCGGTCCCCCACAGCACGTTGTCCTGGCCCACGTACTTCAGCAGCTTGCCCAAGAAGTGCGCCGCCTGATCCGGGTAGCGCATGACGAACCACCACGACGTGCCCAGCTCGGCGTACACGTTCTGGTTGGGGCCGATGCCTTCGCGCTGCATCGACCAGATCAGCCGGTTCGTACCCATGGTGCGCGTCGACATCGTGTACGGCACCTCGGGCACGCCCGCCTCGAACCCGGAGTGGTAGGCCACGAAGTTCATGTCGGGATGGCGCTTCGCGGCCGGACCCATGTCGTCGGGGGATGCGAACGGCGAGCCCAGCGAGAGTCCCTTGTGGATGCAGATCGTGTTCGTGCCGATGTCCTTGGCCTTGCGGATGAACCGCTCCCCCACCTGCCGCTCGCTGGGATCGCGGTCGTCGAGCCACCAGCCGTTGCCGTCACCTTCGAAGGCGTCGGGGAAGTGCGTGAACGTCTTCCAGGCGGCCACGGGATAGGCGTTGGCCGTGTGCTCCATGGCATCGAGGGCTGCGTCGAGGCGCCCGACGTTGGGCAGCGCCTGTCCGTGCAGCAGGATGCGCTCATCCCGGCAGAGCCCCGCCGCGATCGTGCGGGTCAGGTCCATGACGTCGTGGGATTGCGGACTCCCTTCCGGGAAGATCGGCAGGGCGGACAAGACCAGCATGTTCGTGTCCGAGCGCAGGAACATCAGCTCCAGGAAGTGCTCGATCGAGTAACAGGCACGCGGGTCGTCCTCGCCACAGTCCTGCTGCGGGAACGACGTCCAGAACTCCTGTCCGTTCAGCACGGGGTTCAGGTGGTATTCGAGCAGATGGCCCTGGATGTCGAACACGAACTCGTCGCCGCCCAACGCCTGGAAGGCGCTCTCTGGCTCGACCGACGCGCTGGGTGGCACCTCGTAGGTGCCGCCCGGCGAGGCCCCGGTCGCGCTGGGCGAGGCAGGGCCGGCGCGGTGCTCCTCAGCCGTGCAGGCGTTCAGCGCCAGGAACGTGGTCGCCGCCCCGCACGCTGAGAGCAGGAACTCACGCCGCGACATGCCGAGCCGGTCGGCGTTCTGCGCCGACCACGCGCGGGCGCGCTCGATCGTCTCTCGGAGCACGGGAGGCAGCGACGGTTCCGGATCGAACTCTCCGTTGGAACAGGGCCCGAACTCCACCGGCAGACCGGGATCGGCATCGGACGGCTCGTTGCTCACTGGTTCCTCCCCGAGGTGTGACGCATCCCGCGTCTGGTGGATGCTCGACGGCTCGCCGACGTTGCACCGCGAACGCTGGCACACTCCGTCCATGCGTGTCGCGGTCGTGGGACACACCGAATGGACCTGGTTCGGCTTGGTCGACCGCATCCCCGGGCCCGGTGAGATCGCACACGCCACCGGCGACCTCGAAGAGCCGGCCGGCGGTGGAGCGGTGGCGGCCGTGCAGTTGGCCAAGCTCGCGGGCGGCGGCGACTTCTTCACGGCCGTGGGCGACGACGTGTTCGGCGCTCGGACCCGGGAACGGCTGAGGGCACTCGGCGTCCAGGTGCACGCCGCGACGCGCGACGGCGCCAGCCGGCGCGCCCTGAGCCAGGTCGACCCGGCAGGAGAACGAACGATCACCACGTTGGGCCCACGACTGGCCCCGCACGCCGGGGACCCGCTGCCGTGGGACCGGCTTCAGGGCGCCGACGCGGTGTACGTCACCGCGGGTGATGCCGGAGCGTTCGCGCACGCGCGCGAGGCACGCACGATGGTGGTGACGAGCCGGGTTCTGGACCAGCTCATCGACGCAGGCGTCACGGCGGACGCGATCGTGGGGAGCGCGCGGGATCCGGCGGAGCGCATCGACGTCGGCGCGCTCTCGGCGAGTGCGGCCCTCATCGTCCGCACCGAGGGAGTGGACGGCGGCTCGTACGTGACGCGCGACGGCACGCAGGGCAGGTACGCCGCTGCGCCGGCGCCACCGCCCGATCGGGGCGCCGACGCCTACGGCGCCGGCGATTCGTTCGCGGCCGGGCTGACGTTCGCGCTGGCCGGCGGCATGAGCGTGGGCGAGGCACTGGCGTTCGCCGCACGATGTGGAGCAGCGTGCGCCGCCGGAGCCGGGCCGTACCGGCGCCAGCTGACTAGGGCGTGAGGTCGGTGCCGATCGCGTGGAACCCGCCATCGACGTGGACCAGCTCTCCAGTGATCCCTGCCGACATGTCCGACAGGAGGAACGCCACGGTGTTGCCCACGGGCGTCGGGTCAGTGAGGTCCCACCCCAACGGGGCGCGGCGTCCCCACGCATCCGAGATCGCGTCGAACCCCGGGATCCCCTTGCCCGCCATGGTCTTCAACGGGCCGGCCGACACGGTGTTGACCCTGATCTGCTTCGGCCCCAGATCGCGGGCCAGGTATCGGGTCACCGCCTCGAGACCCGCCTTCGCCACGCCCATCCAGTCGTAGATGGGCCACGCCACCTGCCCGTCGAAGTCCAGCGAGACGATCGCGCCGCCCTCGCCCTCCATGAGCGGAAGCATGCCTGCCGCCAGGGACTTCAGCGAGAACGCACTGGTCTTGAACGCCGTCGCCACGCTGTCCCACTCCGTGTGCATGAAGTTGCCACCCAGGGCGTCCTGTGGCGCGAACGCGATCGCGTGCAGGAACCCGTCCAGGCGACCCCACCGACTCGCGAGCTCCTCGCATACCGCCGCGATCTGGTCCGGTTCGTTGACGTCCATCTCCAACACGTCGGGAGGATCGGGCAGCCGCTTCGCGGTCTTCTCGGTCAAGCTCACGGTGCGTCCGAAGTTGGTGAGGACGATCTCCGCGCCCTGTTCCTGCGCGGCACGGGCGGCCGCGAACGCGATGGACTGCGGCGTCAGGACACCGGTGATGAGCAGCTTCTTATCGTCCAGCAGCATGGTCAGGCCGTCGGCGAGGCTGGGCTCGGCACCTCGGCGTTCACGTAGCCGTACACCACATCCCCTTGGTCGTTGGTCTGCGTCACCTTCACGACGTACGTGATGCCCGACTCATCGGTCGCGGTGCATTCGAAGGTGCCCCCCGTCTCGGCTTTCACATCGGGGCACTCGACCTGGTTGATCGTGGCGCCGGTGTCGTTCGACACCTTGCCCTGCAGGTCGGCCTCGAGCGCTTCGGTGTCGAGCGGAGGCGAACACGCCGCGGCGGCCAGCACCAGCGTCGAGACCGCCAGTGCCTTGGTCAGTGTGCTGGCCGGCCGGAGATGCGGACGCATGTGCGGAGCTCCTGTCGCGGGTCGGATGCGGTCCGAGCCTATCGGCGAGCGCTCGAGAGGGTCAACGCGAACCCCGCCCGGCCCGCTCATGCGATCCCCTGCAGGCGAGCCCACTGCGCATCGGTGGTGTAGGCCCATGTGTACCAACTGCCGCCGTGGGCGCCACGATCGCGCACCCCCCGCACGAACGCCGAGGTTTCGGCGTCCGAGGCGTCGCGAGCCAGTCCCCCGATCACGTGGATCGGCACCCGGTCGGTCCCCACTCGCTCGTGGATCTCATCGATGCTGCCGGTCACGTACTCGAATGACTCCCGCGCCCCCTGCGCACGGAACGTGTAGTAGGTCATGGGCAGGATCGCGTCGTAGGTGAGGGCCAGGTCGCGCCAGGGGAACCCGGGCCAGTAGGCGAGGTCATCGCGCAGCCGGATCGGCGAAGGGATCACGGCGCCCATGGGGTAGTCCTGGCCGGCCTCCTCGCGGATCTCGTTGGAGAGCCGCACCAACCGCTCGGTACGGCGCGCCGGGTCGCGCGACCGAATCGGATTCGATGTCCAGCGCGAACCCGTCGAATCGGTCCCCGCGGGCGGTGGCGAACGACAGCGCGTCGCGGATCCGCGCCCGATCCTGCACCAGATCGGTCAGATGAGGCAGGTACCACGAGACCACCGAGATCCCTCGGTCGTGCGCCGCATCGACGAAGGCCTCCACCCCGGCCGGGAACACGAACGAGCCCGGCCGGTCGGCATTGGAGGTCTGCAGGTACAGCGTCCGGACCCCGTTCGCCGCCATGTCGTCCACGGCGGCGCCGGGAGCGGCCCAGGCGGGCTCGTCGTAGATGTCCACCCACACGCCCAGACCGCGGAATGGCCCGGTCTGGGGTTCGGATCGCACGAGCTGCTGCGCGCCCGCTCCTTCGTCGCCACCGGGCGCGACCAACGCCGCGATCAGCGCGGCCACGAGCACCACGACGAGCGCGATCGCGATGGCGCGCACGGGGAAACGACGGACCGGCATGGAGCCAGCTTACCGACGCGGGCTCACCATCAGGAGCAACCGGGCTGCCGGCGCGGCACGTACCATGCACCGCATGGATCTGGGTCTCGAAGGCCGCGTGGCGATCGTGACGGGAGCGTCCAAGGGCCTGGGATTATCTGCGGCGAAGGCACTCTCGCACGAAGGCGCGAAGGTCGTGCTCTGCGCACGCGACGAGACACGGCTCGAGGAGGCCGCAGCCTCCTTGCCCGGCGAGTCGCTCGCGATCGCCGCAGACGTCACCGAGCCCAGCACGCCGGCGACACTCGTCGACGCGGCCGTGGAGCGATTCGGCGCCCTGCATGTGGTGGTGGCGAACGCGGGAGGTCCACCGCAGGCGCGCGCGCTCGACGTCACCGACGATGGCATGCGCGCGGCGGTGGAAGCGAACATGCTCACGTCGATCCGGCTGGTCCAACATGCCGTGCCACACCTGCGAGCTGCGGGATGGGGGCGGATCTGCCTCATCACCTCGTTCGCCGTCAAGCAGCCGATCCCGACGCTCGCGTACTCGAACGCTGCGCGCGCCGGGTTGTGGGCGTGGGCCAAGACCGCGGCCCAGGACCTGATCGACGACGCCATCACCGTGAATCTGGCCTGTCCAGGTCTGCACGCCACCGATCGCGTGCGCGAGCTGGGCGCCGCCGGACGGATGGGTGACCCGGAC
This sequence comes from uncultured Actinomycetes bacterium, assembly GCA_963821935.1. Taxonomy (GTDB): domain Bacteria; phylum Actinomycetota; class UBA4738; order UBA4738; family HRBIN12; genus JAOUEA01. The sequence continues at coordinate 31,258 of CAWGFM010000005.1, forward strand.
GATTTCGGACAGGTCGTCGCCTTCTTGTGCTCACAGCCCGCCGGGTTCATCAGCGGTGCGGCGCTCCAGGTGGACGGCGCCGCCGTCGCGGGTCTGCTGTGACGGGCGACGGACGACCGCGCCCGATCGAGGGAGAGGCGCCGTGAACGACCTCGAGAGCGCGACCGACCTGGCCGATCGCTACTGGAACCAGTTGCTCGAGCTGGACCCGATGCTGGGGACCGACGTCGGCGACGAGCGATACGACGATCGGCTCGAGGACCTCAGCGAGGACGGTCGCGCGAATGCGGCCGGCATCCACCGCGACGCGCTCGACGCGCTGGCCGCCATCGACCTGTCGACGCTCCCGTCCGTCGACCGCGGCACGATGGACGTCCTCCAGGCGATCGCGCTGCGGTCGTTGGCCGATATCGAACAACGGATGGATCTCCTGCAGGTCGCCAGCCATTTCTGGGGCCCAGCTCAGCTCCTCGCGGACATCGGCACCCTGCAGCGGGCGGACACGCCTGAACGTATGGATCGATTCGAAGCCCGGCTTCGGGCGGTTCCCGCCCACCTGGATGCCTGCGCGGACCTCATCAGCGAAGGCGCGGCCCTCGGCATCACCTCGCCGCAGCTGGTGGCCGAGCGAGCGGTCCACCAGGTGGAGCGGCTCCTGGCGTTGCCCGCGGCGGAATCCCCTGCGCTGCTTCCGGTTCCCGAGGATCATGCCGACGATCGGGTCCGCGTGGAGGCGGTGCTCCGGGACGCCGTGAACCCAGCGTACGAGCGTTTCCTCGCCGCCCTTCGCGACTACCTGCCACGCGCGACCGAGTCGATCGGAGTCTCGGAGCTCCCGGGAGGTGACGAGATCTACGCGTCGCAGGTGCTGGGGTGGACGAGCCTCGCCCTCGATCCGCGCCAGGTGCACCAGCTCGGGCTGGAACGCTTCGCCGCGATCCAGGACGAGCGGCGCGACGTGGCGGCCGGACTCGGCCATCAGGGCGGGGCGGCCGAAGCCATCGCTGCTCATACGGCTGCCGGCCACAACACCGCCTCCACCCCCGAAGCGCTCGTGGACATGGCGAGGGACCAGGTCGCCCGAAGCTGGGAGGGGGCCTCACGGTGGTTCGGCCTGCTGCCTTCGGCGAACTGTGAGGTCCGGCAGGTCGAAGCCTTCCGCGAAGCCGACATGGCCTTCGCCTTCTACAACAGCCCCACCGAGGACGGGACTCGGCCGGGCGTCTACTTCATCAACGCGTACGACCTGCCCTCACGTCCGCTGCACCAGGTGGCCAGCGTCACCTACCACGAGGCCAACCCCGGCCATCACTTCCAACTGGCGATCGAGATGGAGATGCCGGACCGTCCACCCCTGCGTCGGTTCGGCAGCTCGCTGGCGGGCAGCGCGTTCTGTGAGGGCTGGGGGCTCTACAGCGAACGCCTCGCCGAGGAGATGGGCCTGTATCTGGACGGGTGGGAGCGCCTCGGCATGCTGGACAACCAGGCGCACCGAGCGGCCCGCCTCATCACCGACACGGGCATCCACGCACTGGGCTGGTCGCGGCACGACGCCATCGCCACCCTCGAGGAAGCCGGGCTACCCACATCCGACGCCGAGATCGAGGCCGACCGCTACATCGCGATGCCCGGACAGGCGCTCTCCTACATGATCGGCATGATCGAGATCGAGCGTGCACGGGCCGCGGCCGAGACCCGTGAGGGCGCGACGTTCTCGCTCCGCGACTTCCACGACCGCGTGCTGACGCTGGGCCAGCTCCCCCTGCCGGCTTTCGCCCGGGAGATGGCCTGACCCAGATAGGCTCGTCCACAACCGGCCAGGAGGTCCACCATGGACGTCGACATCCAGTTCAGCCCTTCGTTCGCGCTCGCCGTCATCACGCTGCCGCCCGGCGGGCAGATCAAGGCCGAAGCAGGCGCGATGACGAGCATGTCGGGTGACGTCGAGATCGAGACGAAGGCCCAGGGAGGCATCATGTCCGGGCTGAAGCGCTCGGTGCTCGGCGGCGAGAGCTTCTTCATCAACACGTTCGGCTCGCCGCAAGGGGGCGAGCTCAGCGTGAGCCCGACGCTGCCGGGCGACATCGTGCGCATGCCCGTCTCCACGACTCCCATGATGGTCCAGTCGGGGGCCTGGCTCGCATCCGAGGTCGGGGTCGAGGTCGACACGAAGTGGGGCGGGGCCAAGACCTTCTTCTCCGGTGAGGGTCTGTTCCTGCTGCGATGCACGGGCGCCGGCGACATGCTGGTGGCGAGCTACGGCGCCATCACCGAGCGGACCCTCGCGCCAGGTGAGATCTACAAGATCGACAGCGGTCACATCGTGGCGTTCGAAGAGGGCATCGGGTATCAGGTGAACAAGGTGGGAGGGTGGAAGTCCACGTTGCTCTCGGGCGAGGGCCTGGTCGCCACGTTCACGGGGCCGGGGAAGCTCTGGATGCAGACCCGGAGCCCGGCGGACCTCGTCGGATGGCTCATCCCCCAGCTGCCGACCCAGCACTCCTAGCGGGGCTTCGTCCCTCGTAGCAGCAGGTAGTCGATCACGCGGTGCCGCCACAGGACCTCGACCTGGCTCAGCATGAACCGAGCCGCGAGCTCGTAGGCGCGGGGGACCTCGCCGCGCGTCCGATCGAGCCGGTCGCGGACGAACCGCAACGCCGGCCCGATCACGCGCGCTCCCACCGGCTCGGCTCGCACGTCGATGAACCCCGCGTCCAGGGCCGTCGCCACGATCTGGCCGGTGGTCGCGGCCGTATGCGTGCCGAGCCCCCAGACACGCAGCTGCGTCACGGCCGCGAAGGCTTCCACCGGGCCACGCGGCATCCGCTCCGTGGAGATGTCGGACATCGTCAGCACACCGCCCGGTCGCATCACTCGGAACGCCTCGTCGAAGAACCGGCGCCGCGAAGAGAAATGGAACGCTGCTTCCACGCTGATCACGCCGTCGAACGATGCGTCCCGCAGCGGCAGTCGCGTCGCGTCGGCGTTCACCGCGCGTGCCCCGGCTTCGCGCAACCGATCGCTGCCCGCGTGCAGCTGGGACAGCGCGATGTTGAGGGCGGTGAGGCTGCGCGTCCGGGCTGCCTGCGCGATCACCGGATCCTGGGCGCCGAGGCCGTTGCCCACATCAAGGACGTCGCCGCCCGGTTCGAGGGCTCCGGCGATCGCTTCGACGAGCCGCCGGACCGCCACGGGTGCTTCTGTCGGATCGCTGCCGTCGCCTTCCCAGAGCCCAAGGTTGAGCCAGCCGGGCGCCAGCGCGACGAAGAAGTCGGGACCGAGGCTGTCGTACACGGTTGCGGCCGGGTTGCCGCCGTATCGCAGGATCGAAGCGGCGTGCTGCAGGTTCTCCCGGGTCCAGGTCGTCCGTGCCATCAGCCGGCGGAGCGCCACGCCTCCCGCAGTTTGACTCGGGTGCCGGTGCGCAGGATCGACCCCTCGTACAGACGGGATGACAGCGGAACGAGGGCTGCCGTTCCCACGACCAGCGCGACGATCGATGCCACGATCTGGATCGGCGTGGCCGCACCGAGTGCGATCCGGACCGGCATCGCCAGCGCCGAGGAGAAGGGCAGGATCGAGGCCACCACTGACAGCCCGGAGTCCGGGTCATCGAGTGCGCCGATCGAGATGAAGAACGATGCGAAGATCGTGAGGTTGACAGGCACCAACGCGTTCTGGAGCTCCTCGGTCCGCGAGACCAGCGAGCCGGACACGGCGAACAGCCCGGCGTAGAACGCGAACCCCAGCACGAACCACACCAGCACCACGCCGGTGATCTCCAGGGCAGCGCTGGGCACCTCGATCGCGCCCGTCGCCATGGCCAGCACGATCGCGAAGGCCGCGATGAACGCGAGCTGGACGATCCCCAGCAGACCGATGCCCACGATCTTGCCGATCAGCAGCTGGCGAGGACGGATCGCCGACAACAGGATCTCGACGACGCGGGAGGCCTTCTCCTCGATGACGCCCGTCGCGATCCAGACCCCGTAACCGAACAGTTGGCCGTAGACCAGCAGCACGGCGATGAACGCGATGGCACTGTTGGTATCGCGGTCGGGGTCGACCGGCTCCAGGGTTCGGACGTCCAGCGTCGGCTGATCGAGCAATGCCGCGATCTCATCGAGGGGGACCTGCGCCGCCGCCAAACCCGCGCGGATCCGTTCCCGCACCACCGCGGTCTGCACGACTTGGTTGAGCTCCTCGTCGACCTCCGCAAGGCCCACCAACGTCGTGTCGTCGACGAGCACGGCGTCGATCTGCCCGTCGGCCAGGGCGCGCTCGGCCGCTGCTCGATCGGCGAAGTCGAGCACACTCACCCTGACACCCACCGACGGTGCCTGGCGCTCGATGGCGATCGCTAGATCCTCCGGAGCGTCCACGAGCCCCAGCTCGAACGAGGCCGGTCCCCCACCGCTATAGGCATGGATCAGGATGAAGATCGACAGCACCAGCACCGTGATGGCCGTGGAGATGACGAAGCCCCGGTCTCGCAACCGAACGCGGAAGTCCCGGGCCGCCACCACGCGCCACATGCCGCGGTCGGTGGTGCGGAAGTCCCGGTCCTCGCTCACGCGCCCACCACCTCACGGAACAGCTCGGCCAGGCTCGGCTGGACCCGGCTGAAGTGCACGACGTCTCCCGTGGCACGGGCCACGTCCAGGACCCGCTGGGGGTCCACGTCCTCGTCCAGCCGAAGGATGGTGCCGTCGCCGATCTCACCCTGGAGCGCCACGCCCGGCACCGCCTCGTACCACGCTCCCTGCGCACCCGCGATCTCCACCCGGAGCAGCCTGCGCTCGCGGCTGGAGCGGAGCTCCTCGATCGTGCCCTGCGCCACCACGCGTCCGCCATCGATCAGCACGACCGCGTCGCAGAGCCGTTCGACCAGGTCGAGCTGGTGGCTGGAGAACATCACGGGCGCCCCGCGCTCGACCGCCTGGCGGCGCAGCACCCCCGCGAGCACGTCGACACCCACCGGATCCAGGCCCGAGAACGGTTCGTCGAGCACCAGCACCTCTGGATCGTGCACCAGCGCCGCGGCCAGCTGGACGCGCTGCTGATTGCCCAACGACAGCGACTCCACCCGGTCGCGCGCGCGTGCATCGATCCCGAGCACGCCGAGGGTCTCGGTGGCCCTCTCTTCGGCCGCCTGCTTCGGCACACCGTGCAGCCGGGCCAGATGGACGAGCTGGTCTATCACACGCATCTTCGGGTACAGCCCACGTTCCTCCGGGATGTAGCCGAACCGCCGCCGCGCCGGGCCGTCGACGCGCACCCCTCGCCACAGGACCTCGCCGGCGTCGGGCTCCAAGACCCCGAGGACGATGCGCATCGCGGTGGTCTTCCCGGCGCCGTTCGGCCCCACGAACCCCACGATGGCCCCTTCGGACACGGTGAAGGAGACATCGTCCAGGGCGGTGAGGTCGCCGAAGGAGCGACGGAGATTCCGCAGTTCCAGCATCAGGTGGACCTTGGAGCGGGCACGCTCCCCAGCATAAGGACGACGTGCGGTCAGCTGCTGACGCCCAGCGCGTGACCCACCCACTCCGGGTGGTCGAGGGCGACCAGCATGGCGCTCGCCAGATCTGCCCGTGCGATCGAGGCGCCCGGAGCGGCGCCGTCGATCGTGGCTTCGAACTCGCCCGTCACTTCGTCGTCACGCAGCATCGCGGGGGCCAGCATGGTCCAGGCCAGCGTCGAGCCGCGGACGATCGCAAGGTCTCGCCGGTGCTCGGCCGCAACGTTGGCGAACGGGCCTGTGACCTCGGCGGACGTGAACACCGAGGTGTTGCCCGCCAGCACCAGGCGGCGTGGGCCCGACCGTTGCATCACGTCGACGACGGTCTGCGTCAGCTGGGAGACCTCGTCCGTGGTGACCCGTTCGATGGGCCCCACGGCCGAGATCACCGCGTCGGTTCCGCCGAGCGCGTCGCCCACCGCGGTGGCATCATTGGGATCGCCCTGGAACACCTTCACCGCGTCGGGGAACCACTGCTTGGACGCGTCACGGATGAACGCCGTCACCTGATGCTCGCGCTCCACGGCATCCTTGACGACGAGCCGCCCGGTCCGCCCGTTGGCACCGAACACGACGATCCGCATCGCACCCCTCCGGTGTTCCGTTCCCGAGAGGAGAGGGTAGAGGCTAGAAGCCGCAGTTGGGATTGAAGTCGGACAGGCTCCCGTCGGGGCACGAGGTGTTGTCCCACGTGGCACCGGTGAGGATCGCTCCGGTCAGGTCGGCGCCATTCAGGTCGGCATTGGTGAGGTCCACGCCGGTGAGGTCGGCGCCGGTCAAGACGGCTGCAGTCAGGTTGGCCCTGCCAGGACCGCCTCGACGAGGTTCGCGAAGCTCAGGTCGGCACCGGACAGATCGAGACCGGTCAGGTCCTCGTTCCGAAGCTCACAGCTCCGAAGATCCGCGCCGGGCACGGCGTTCAGGGGCACGCAATCCCGTCCCACGGGTGGCCGTGGCGGGTTCGTCCCTCGGCCGCAGAGGATCTCGCCATCGGCGTTGAAGCCCACGACCGACAGGTTCTGCTGACAGCTCAACCCCGCGTAGCGGTCTGCCCCGCTCCCCGGCTCGCCCTTGAGCGAATCGATGAAGTCCTGTTCGGTCCCGGTGTTCCCCAGTCCCACCCAGATCTCGTACGCCGAATCCCCATCCTGACCGTCGCACGACCGTGCAGGGTTGCTACCGAGCGCGACATGGAAGACCAACCCGAACTTGAGGCACCCGGTGTAGGTCTGGCCGGGCGCATCGGCGCGCGCGAACGTCATGCCGATGGCGCCGAGCACCAGGATCGTCGTGGCGAGCGCCGTGGCGATCCGCCGCGGGAATCGTCGAACGCGTGCGGAACCGTCCAGGGGATCAAGTCCCCTTTCCTGGTCGCCTCGTGCGCGTGTTCGACGAGAGCCCTGGGGAGGCATCGGCACGACGAGCACCAAGCTTGAGTACGGGGAGCCCTCGCGAGCCGGATCGGCTAGGCCGCGGCGACCGCTTCCGTGCGCACGGCGACCTCCAGCACGTCGCTGATGTCGTCGGCGATGTGGAAGGTCATCTGGTCGCGCACCTGCTCGGGCACGTCCTCCAGGTCTCCCTCGTTCCGTTTGGGAACGATGACCTCCTTCAGGCCCGCCCGGTGGGCGGCGAGGACCTTCTGCTTGACACCACCGATCGGCAAGACGCGGCCTTGCAGCGTGACCTCGCCGGTCATGCCGACCTCGGCGCGGACCGGCGTGTCGGTGAGCAGGGACACGAGCGCCGTGGTGATCGTCACGCCGGCGCTGGGACCGTCCTTCGGCACGGCGCCCGCGGGCACGTGCACGTGGAAGCGCCCCCGGAGCCGTGCCGGCTCGATGCCCAGCTGAGCGGCGTGCGAGCGCACGTAGCTGAGCGCGATCTGCGCGGATTCCTTCATGACGTCGCCGAGCTGACCGGTGAGCGTGAGGCTCGCGGTCCCCGAGCCCATCCCCGGCCCCTCGTCGCCGCCCTCCTCGCGACTCGCCTCGATGAACAGGACGTCGCCGCCGGTGCCCGTCACCGCCAGTCCTGTCGCGACGCCTGGTACCGCGGTGCGTTCGGCCGCCTCGAAGAAGAACTTCTGACGACCCAGGTAGGTGCGCACGTCATCGGCGTCGATCACGAGCGGTGTGTCGGCGTCGCCCGCCGCGATCGTCGTGGCGACCTTGCGCAGCGCCTTCCCCAGCTCGCGTTCGAGGCTTCGGACGCCGGCCTCGCGCGTGTAGTCACCGACCACGACCCGCAGGGCATCGTCGGTGAGCGAGACCTCGTCCTCGCGCAGCCCGTTGCGTTCGCGCTGACGTGCCACCAGGTGGTGCTTGGCGATGCCTACCTTCTCGTCCTCGGTGTAGCCGTCGATGCGGATCACTTCCATGCGATCGAACAACGGACCGGGGATCGTCTCGGCAACGTTGGCCGTCGTCACGAACAGCACCTCGGACAGATCCAGGTCGACGTCGAGGTAGTGGTCGCGGAAGGTGTGGTTCTGCGCGGGGTCGAGCACCTCCAGCAGCGCGCTGGAGGGGTCGCCGCGCCAGTCGGCGCCGACCTTGTCGATCTCGTCGAGCATCATCACCGGGTTCTTCGAACCGGCGTCCTTCAGCGCACGCACGATGCGCCCGGGCAACGCCCCCACGTAGGTGCGACGGTGGCCACGGATCTCGGCCTCATCATGGATGCCGCCGAGCGAGACACGAACGAAGTTGCGGCCGAGGGCGCGGGCGACGGACTCGCCCAGCGAGGTCTTGCCCACCCCAGGCGGCCCCACCAGCGTGAGGATCGCGCCGGACCCGCGCCCGGATGCCTCGCCCAGTCCACGCTCGGCACGCAGCTTCCGCACGGCCAGGTACTCCAGGATGCGGTCCTTCACGTCCTGCAGGCCTTCGTGGTCGGCGTCGAGCACGGCCCTGGCTTCGGCGATCTCGAGGTTGTCCTCGGTGCGGACCGACCACGGCACGTCGAGCATCCAGTCGAGGTAGGTGCGGATCCAACCGTATTCGGGCGACTGTTCGCTGGAACGCTCCAATCGTCCGATCTCGCGCTCAGCCTGCTCTCGAACATCGTCGGGCATGCCCGCATCGGCGATCTTCGTGCGGTACTCCTCGACGATGTCCTCCTCGCCGTCCTCGCCCAGCTCCTTGCGGATCGCGCTCATCTGCTCGCGCAGCAGGAACTCCCGCTGGCGCTTCTCCATGCCCTCGCTGACGTCGGTGCGGATCTTGTCCTTCAGCTCCAAGTCAGCCAGCGTGTCCTTGGCCCATGCCAGCACCAGGGCGAGGCGGACTTCCACGTCGGTCGACTCGAGCACCTGGATCTTCTGCTCGAAGGTCAGGTCGGGAGAGTATCCGGCGGTGTCGGCGATCTGGCCCGGGTCGCTGATGCCCCGCAGGAACTCCGCTACCTGCGGCACCCCGCGAGCTTCGACGATGTTCTCCACCACGGCGCGGTATTCGCGCGCCCGCTCCTTCGCGATGGCGGACGGCTCCAGCTCGTCGACGGGCTCGGACTGGACCCACAGGGCCTCGCCCGTGCCGGGGACGCCGGCCCCCACGACAGCCCTCGAGAGCCCCCGGATCACCAAGGCTTCGACACCGGTGCGGGTCTGCCCCAGCTCCTCGATCTTCGCGACGGTGCCTACACGGGCATACCCCGTGTCGGTCTTCGGCACCAAGAGCAAGGTTCGATCATCGGTCGACGCGGCGGCCTCGGCGGCGGCCCGAGCCTCGTCGGACTCGATCGTGAGGGTGACGACCATGCCGGGCAGCACGACCCCGGTCGTGAGCGGCAGCAAGGGCAGCAGGTGGGTGTCGATATCAGGCATCTCGTCCTCGTTCTCTGGTCTGGTTGCGGGCGTTCCACCCGTCAGAACGGTCGATCGACGGAGGCTATTCCCGTTGGGTAATGGTGATTACAACCGGGGATTGCCCCTGTATCCAGGCGGGATGACGATTGTCGGAGCCAGTCGGTAGTGTGGCCGCCATGGTGGACCAGATCATCACTGCGGAAGGCGTGACCAAGTCGTTCGGCGAGGTGCATGCCCTCAAAGGCATCGACCTGCAGGTCGACACCGGCACCGTGTTCGGGCTCCTCGGCCCCAACGGCGCGGGCAAGACCACCATGGTCCGAATCTTCGCCACGCTGCTCGGGCCTCGACGGAGGCAGCGGCGACGGTCGACGGGCTCGACGTCACGCGCGACGCCGAGGAGCTGCGGTTCCGCATCGGCCTCGCCGGGCAGAGCGCCGCGGTCGACGAGAACCTCACGGGCCTCGAGAACCTCGAGCTGGTGGGACGGCTCTACCACCTGCAGCCGGCCGAGGCGCGCCGCCGCGGCGGCGGACGTGCTCGACCGGTTCGGGTCTGTCCGACGCGGCCGATCGCACCGCCAAGACCTATTCGGGCGGCATGCGCCGACGACTCGACCTGGCCGCCAGCCTGGTGGGCCGGCCCGACGTGCTGTTCCTGGACGAGCCCACCACCGGGCTCGACCCGCGCAGCCGCATCGACGTGTGGGAGTTCATCCGCGAGCTCCAGAACGAGGGCACGACCTTGATGCTCACCACGCAGTACCTGGACGAGGCCGATCAGCTCGCCGACAAGATCGCGGTCATCGACGTCGGCACCGTGATCGCCGAGGGAACCTCCGACGAGCTCAAGGACCAGATCGGCGGCGAGGTGCTCGAGCTCCACGTCGAAGAGCGCTCCGACATCGCTCGCGTCATGCAGGCTCTCGACGGCGTCGGCTCCGGCGAGCCCACCTCGGATGACAGACGAGGGACGCGTTCGGATCCCCGTCGGCAACGAGGGTCCGGCGGCGCTGCTGGAGAGCGTCCGACGGCTCGACGAGACCGACATCAAGCTCGCCGACATCGCCCTGCACCGGCCCACGCTCGACGACGTGTTCCTCTCGCTCACCGGCCGCAGCGCCGAGGGCGACACCGACGCCGAGCTGGCCGGAGACGACGGGTCCAAGAAGAAGCGCCGCGGTCGGCAAGGCCAAGGAAGAGAAGGCGGACGCATGAGCACCGCCGATCCAGGCCCCCGGCGCCCGGCGCGCCCCGTCCAGCATCGGCGGCCGCGTCTCGCTGGCCGTAGGCGACAGCCTCCTGGTGGCGCGGCGCAACCTGGTGACGCTCACCAGGGTGCCCACCGTGTTCGTCTTCGAGCTGGTGCAGCCCATCATGTTCGTGCTGCTGTTCCGCTACATCTACGCGGATCAGTTCTCGTTCCTGCCGCCCGGCCTGACGTACGTGCAGTTCCTGATGCCGGGGATCTTCGTGCAGAACGCGCTGTTCGGCTCCACCAGCACCGCCATCGGCCTCGCCGAGGACATGAAGCTGGGCATCGTCGACCGGTTCCGGTCCCTGCCCATGGCGCGGTCGGCGGTCCTGGCCGGGCGAACCACGTCCGACCTCATGAAGAACGCGGTGCTGCTGGTCATCGTGATCGGCGTCGGCTACCTGGTGGGTTTCCGGTTCGAGAACGGCCTCCTCAACGCGCTCGGCCTCGTGGTGCTGGTGCTTGGCGGTGGGCTTCTCGTTCTCGTGGATCTCGGCATGCATCGGCCTCTCGCTCAAGAAGGTCGAGGCCGTGCAGGCAGCGTCGTTCACGTGGATCTTCCCGGTGGTCTTCGTCAGCTCTGCGTTCGTGCCGATCCAGGGCATGGCCTCGTGGCTGCAGCCGATCGCCGAAGCCAACCCCGTCTCGATCTGGTGCAACCTGGCCCGTTACCTGGCCAACGGCGAGGTTGGCATCCTCGATCCGACGACGAGCCCCAGCGTGCCCGTCGACTCGTTCGAAGGCTTGCTCGTCAAGTCGGTGCTGTGGATCGTCGGGCATCTTCATCGTGTTCATGCCCCTGTCGATCCGGCTGTACCGCAAGCTCGACTGACTGACGCGGCCACGCAGACCCGATCCGCGGCCGGCCCGCCCGGATCGAGAGCGGCCGTGGCCGTCGTCTGACAGCATCCCGGCATGGAGCTCGCACTGCGGATCGTCTCGGGGGTGGTCGGCCTGGTGCTGGTCGCGGGAGCCGCCATCTCGGCCGTCAAGACCGTGGTGATCCCTCGGCAGGCGACCTCGATCATCACCCGCACGGTTTTCTCTGGGCTGCGGAGCGTTTTCCATCTGGTGACGCCGCCTTCGATGTCCTTCGAACGTCGCGACCGCGTCCTCGCCACGTACGCCCCCCTCGGCATGCTGGGGCTGTTGGTCACGTGGATCGGCCTGACGTTCCTGGGCTACGCTGCGATCTTCTGGGCGCTCGACGGTGCCACCAGCGCGACCGTGGCTCTCGAGCTGTCGGGCTCGTCGCTGTTCACCCTGGGCTTCCTGCGCCCTAGTCAGTTCTGGCTGATGATGGTCTCGTTCTCGGAGGCCGCCCTGGGGTTGTTCCTGCTCGCACTGCTGATCACCTACCTGCCCAGCATCAACGGCGCGTTCTCGAGGCGGGAGCGTGGCGTCACCGCCCTCTCCGTGCGAGCCGGTGAGCCTCCGTCAGGTGTCGAGATGGTGCAGCGGTACTGGCGCCTCGAACGCATGTCGGAGCTGCACGAGGTGTGGGTCGAGTGGGAGCGCTGGTTCGTCGACGTCGAGGAGACGCACACATCGTTCTCCGCGTTGGTCTTCTTCCGTTCACCCCAGACCGACCACTCCTGGGTGACCGCCGCCGGCGCGGTGCTCGACGGCGCTGCGCTGACGATCTCGAGCATCGATGTCCCCCACGACGTCCAGGCCGACATCTGCATCCGAGCCGGCTACCTCTCGCTCGGTCGTATCGCGGAAGGGTTCGGCATGCCGTTCGATCACCAGCCCTCGCCGGAGGATCCCATCTCGATCACTCGCCAGGAATGGGAGGACGCGTTGGACGACCTGGCGGCCTCGGGCGTCGCGGTCAAGTCCGATCGTGATCAGGCGTGGCGCGACTTCGCGGGCTGGCGCGTGAACTACGACACGGTGGTGCTCGAGCTCGCCGAGCTCACGGACGCGCCGTACGCCATGTGGTCCTCCGACCGTGGCGTGCTCCGACCGCGGCGATGACCGGCGGCTGCTACGCCCCCGGCTTGAAGACCATGTCGAGGACGATGAGGACGAGCACCGCGTAGTCGATCCTCGACACCATGATCAACCGGTCGCGAGCCTCGACGACCTGGGGATCGTCGACGCCGCGCTCCTCCGCGATCGTCGCGAACCTGCCTCCTTGCGGTCCCAGGTAGATGGCTCCCGTGGCCGCGGTGACCACGATGCCGACCAGCGCCAACACGATCCAGAGCTTGAATGTGTAGGCGCCGTACCAGACCATGGCGATGCCCGAGAGCAGCACGATGACCGATGCCGGCATGAAGACGCGCTGGCCGATGTGCTCGGCGTCCCGGCCAACCACCAGGAAGCCCGCCGTGTCGTTGGCTTTGCGGAGCTGCGCGATCTTGACCTGGAAGAAGAACGCGCCTCCGACCCAGACGATCGCGGCGAAGATGTGGATGAACACGATCGCCAGGTACAGATCGTTGTTGTACGCGAGCATGGTCCTCCCCTCACATGGTGCCGATGCGGCGGCACGATACCTCAGGTCTCCGTGGTGGCGTCGTAGCGCCAGAACGCGGGGGCGAACCAGCGGAGCAGTCCCACGCCGGCGATCGTGAGCAGGCCGCCCGAGACGATCGAGACGGGCACCGAGAACGCCGAGGCGACCACCCCGGATTCCACGTTGCCGATCGACGGGCCTGTCGCCCAGACCGCCATGCCGATGCCGTCGAGACGACCGCGGTAGCGGTCTTCCACCGCGGTCTGCAGGATCGAGTTGCGGAAGATGCCGCTCACCATGTCACCGGCACCCGCGATCGCGAGCATGGCCAGTGAGAGCCAGAGGGTGTCGGCGAGTCCGAAGACCACGATCGCCGCGCCCCACACCATGATCGCGACCAGGATCGCTCGCCCTTGTCGACGCACATGCCTGGCACGCCCGGAGAACGCGGTAGCCAGGAACGCGCCCGCCGCGGGCGCCGCGGTGAGCAGTCCCAGCACCGCCGCCCCGTCACCGTCCGACAACCCGTCGGCCACCGCGGGGAACAGGGCCACCGGGAACGCGAACACCATGGCGTTCAGGTCGGCCAGGAACACCGATTGGATCACGCGCTTGCCTTTCAGGAACCGGAACCCGTCGGCGATCGCGCCCCATCCCAGCGACGGGGCATCGTGCGCTGGCGGGGATGGCGCCATCCGCAGCACGAACCCGATCGCGACCAGGAACGTCACCGCGTCGATGACGAATACGCCCGCAGGAGCGAGCAGCGCCAGCAAGACGCCAGCCGTGACCGGGCCGAGCATCCCCACCGCGGTCCCGAAGCCGGCCTCGAGCGCGTTGGCCGACGGGATGAGCTCGCGCGGGAGGAGCCGAGCCGGCCATGTGTCCAGCGCCGGACGATTGAACGTGTACATGCCTGCCGACAACGTCGCGAACACGTAGAGCGGCCACAGTTGCGGCTCGTCCGATGACATGTTCACGGCCATCAGCCCCGACATCAGGGCCAAGAACAGGTGCGACCAGACCATGAACCGTCGCCGCTCCACGCTGTCGGCCACGGCGCCGCCCACGATCGGAAACACGAACACCGGCACCAGCTCGCAGAGGCCGAGCAGGCCGACGGCCAGCGTCGACTCGGTCAGCTCGTACACAACGAAGGGCACCGCGACCGCCACGATCTCATCGCCGAGCTCCGAGATCGATCGCCCGATGAAGAGCCGCCGGAAGTCCAGCGAGGTCCGCAGCGGCGTGACGTCCACCAGGTGTGAACGCACCCGGGACATCAGCCCGCGGGTGATCTGTGGGTCGGGATCGGGACGCAGGTGATCGGACATGGCGGCCGACCACGCTAGCGCACGGTTGCGCGGGTCAGCGCAGGAGGCGGGAGAGCCGGCGGTCGGCCAGGACCTTGCCGCCGGTCTGGCACGTCGGGCAGTAGACGACCTCGTGGGACTCGTAGCTCACCCGACGCAGATCGTCCCCGCAGACCGGGCATGGTTGCCCCGCATGCCCGTGCACGGTGAAGTGCTCCCCCAGCCTGGTGGGAAGTCCCCCGCTGCGCTTGCGTTCCACCTGAAGGGCGTCGGTCAGCACGCCGTTGACCGCCGTAACCAGGTGCCGGCGTTCCTGTTCGTCGAGCTTGGCTAGGGACGCGTAGGGCGAGAGCTTCGCCCGGTGCAGGATGTCGTCGGAGTACCCGCGGCCCACTCCGGCGATCGTTCGCTGGTCGCGAAGGATCGTGTGGACGTGGCGGTTGTCCTCGCCCCTCATGAAGAGCTCCTCGGCCTCGGGGCCCATCGCCTCGGGGCCGAGCTTGGCGAGTGGCCCGTCGTCGCCTGACGCCAGCACCCACCAGCCCGCCTTGCGTTCGCGGCCGAACTCCTTGACGAGCACCGACGGCCGGTCAGTGACGCGAAGGCGCAGCACGGCCCCACGAGGCTTCGTCGACTTGGGCGGTGCCTCGACGTCGACGCGACCGCCTTGCGACAGATGGACGAGGACCCGCAAACCCCCATCGAGTTCGAACGCCACGTACTTGCCGCGGCGCGACACCCGATCGATCGTGTGACCGAGGGCCTCGGCGGGCCGCGGCTCGAACGTCTTCAGCGAGGAGAACTGCAAGGGATCGAGCCCCTCGAGCACCCCGCCTGCCGCGACCTCGTCCAGCCGCTCTGCCAACGCCTGCATCTGCGGCATCTCGGGCAGCGGTCGATCACCCCACCAGGTCGGCCGCGGCGCGCTGCACGATGTCGATGCACTCCTCGATGCGATCCGCGTGGGTGCGGTGCGACACGATGCATGCCCTCACCAGGTAACGCCCGTCGATCGTGGTGCTCGACAGGAAGACACGCTTCGACGCGTTGATCCGATCCAGGAACGCCTTCTGGCGCTCGTCGTCTGCAACGCCTGCGAGCCGGAAGGCGACCACGGTGAGCTGCGGTTCCCAGCACAGCTCCACGTTGGGGTCATCGCGCAACGCGTCGGCCAGGTGTCGCGCCAGGTCGAGCTTCTCGTCCAGGGCCTCGCGGAATGCTGCGACGCCGTGCAGGCGCAGCGGCATCCACACACGCATACCGCGGAACTCCCGCGAGAGCTCCAGCGAGTACTCCGAGTAGTTGGGCAGCTCGCCCGACGGCGGCAGGTCCTGCAGGTACGCGGCGCCCTCGTAGTGGGCTTGCCGCAATGCCTCGCCGTCGCGCACCACGAGCGCGCCGGTCCCGTACGGCAGGAACAGCCCCTTGTGCGGATCCAGGGTCACAGAGTCCGCGCGCTGGATGCCCGAGAGCCAGGCGCGGCCTCGTTCGGTCAGCCGGAAGAAGCCGCCGTACGCCGCATCGACGTGCATCCACAGACCCTCGGTCGCGGCCAGGTCCGCGATCTCGTCGAGCGGGTCGATCGCGCCCGTGTTGGTGGTGCCGCCCGACGGCACGACCAAGAAGGGCCGATGACCGCGTCGGCGATCCCCGGCCACCATGGAGCGCAACGCATCGACGTCCATGCGGAGCTCGGCGTCGGTGGGCACGATGCGCAGGTTCCGGCGTGAGAACCCGGCGATCGTCGCCGCTTTGGTGACGCTGGCGTGTGCCTGCTGGCTCACGTAGTAGACGCCGTCGGTGAAGTCCTCGCCCAATCGGGCATGCCGGGCGGTGACCATGGCCGAGAGGTTCGCGAGCGACCCGCCGGTGGTGAGGATGCCTTGCGCCTCGGCCGGCATGTCGAACTCGTCGCAGAGCCACCGCGTCACGTTCTCCTCGATCGCGACGGCGGCCGGGCCTTGCAGCCACATGCCCACGAAACGGTTGTAGCTGCGCGCAAGGAACTCCCCGAGCGCCGAGGTGTACAGCCCTCCGCCGGGTATGTAGGCGAGGTAGCCGGGCCCCGCGTACTCGCGCGCCTTCGACATGGCCGCGAGGAACTCCTTCATCAGCTCGTCGAAGTCCTCGCCTTCCTCGGGGGGTGAACGTCGGAGCTCGCGAGCCAGCTCCATCGACCCCTCGAGGTTGTCGGCCGGCGCGTCGTCCAACCCCTGGATGAACGCGATCGTCTCCTCGATGGCAGCCACGCCCATGGCGCGCATCTCCTCCGGCGAGGGATCGAGCGGCAGCATGCGCGTCATCGTACTCGCGCCGTGGTTGGAGGTTCCCGCCGCGGGACGTCGCTAGTGCGAGACGGCGGCGGCCGCGATCTCGGAGACCAGGGCGCGGTCGCGGAAGCGGGAGATCGCGAACGGGGCGATCAGCTCCGGCACCTTCCCGGTCTGGACAAGCTCGGCCATGGTGACGCCGCAGATGGGCGTGGCCTTGAACCCGTAGGTGCCCCAGCCGCCGTCGATCAGGAAACCTTCGACCTCCGTCTCGCCCATGATCGGTGAGTAGTCGGGCGTGACGTCGCACAGACCGCCCCAGGCGCGCATCACCTTGACGCGGCCCAGGATCGGCAGCAGTTCCAGGACGTGGTTGGCCGTCTGCTCCAGGAAGTTCAGTGTGGAGCCCTGCGAGTAGGACGAGTAGGGCTCGATCTCCGAGCCGATCAGCACCTCGCCTCGGTCGGTCTGGGAGATGTAGACGTGCAGTGTCGCCGACACCAAGATCGCGTGCAGGAACGGCTTCAACGGCTCGGTGACGAAGGCCTGCAGCGGGTGCGTCGTGATCGGTGCTTGCACGCCGGCCATGCTCGTGATCTCACTGGTCCAACCGGCGACGGCCGACACCACGACCGGTGCGGAGATGTCACCGCGGTTGGTTCGCACTCCGGTCACCTTGCCGCGATCGACGTTGATGCCGGTGACCTCGGTGTTCTGGTGGATCTGCACGCCCAGACGATCGGCCTGCCGTCCATAGGCCCATACGACCGCGTCGTGTCGCAGCACCCCGCCGGGCGGGTGGTACAGCGCCGCCATGATCGGGAACGCGGGCCGGTCCGACAGGTCGAGCTCGGGACAGAGCGTGCCGATCTCGTCGGGGTAGATCACGCGGGAATCGACGCCCAGGGTGCGGTTCACTTCGGCCCGTTCGTGAGCCACGTTCACCGCTCGCTCTGCGTGGGCCAGCGTCAGGTGCCCCTGCTGGGACAACATCAAGTTGTAGTCCAGCTCTTGTGCGAGCTGCTCGTAGAGGCGCAGCGACTCCTTGTAGAAGGCGACGCCCTCGGGCGTGCGGTAGTTGGCGCGGATGATCGTGGTGTTGCGCCCGCTGCCGCCGGCACCGATGTAGTCCTTCTCCAGCACCGCGACCTTGGTGATGCCTCGCTTCGCGAGCTCGTACGCGATGGCCAGACCGTGCGCGCCGCCACCGATGATCACGACGTCGTAGGTGGAGCCCAGGTCGTGCTGACGCCACATGCGCCACGGTTTGAAGTAGCGGACCGGATGCATCTACGTCCACCCCTCCGCTCGCAGGGCCTGCCAGCCGACCGGACGGCCGTCCAATCGAGACACGGCGCCGGCCAGGGTCTCCCAGACGTAGCGCGCCAGCTCGGTCGCGACGTAGACCTCCAGCACATCGATCGACAGGTCGCGACGAACGACGACCGCCCGAACGTCGGCGATCGACGTTCCGGTCGACTCGCCCGGCGCCAAGGACGAGGGGTCCCATCCGCTGGTGCGCGCCAGCAGCTCGGGGAGTCCCGGGCCGCAGAGCGCGGAGCCGGCGAACAGATGGGTCGCGTCGGTGACCATCACGCCGGCGCCGTCCCCGGCGGACTCGAGTTCGGGAACCAGCCTCGCCTCCGCGCCGGGCGCGGTGAGGACCATCGCCCACGTTGGAGCGATGCGCGCCACCGTCGCATGACCCGACACCGAGCCCAGGACCGCATCGACGTCGCCGCGCACATCGATCTTGCCTCTCGGCGTGATGTCGGCGACCGCGAGCCCCTCTCGGATCGCGGAACGTTCGGCGTCCTCGTCACCGTAGGAGCCGGGCAGCTCCCAGCCGTCCTCGAAGAGCATCTGGGCGCCCGACCCCTCGTGCAGGCGGGCCATCGGCGAGCGGCGCAGAGCAGTGGTCGTCACGGCCGACGCTGCCTCATGATCGGAGCCTTTGGCCATCGGGATCGTAGAACGGGCGCAGCGCGACAATGCCACGGGTCGTGGAGTCCCCGAACCAGATATCGAAGGACGTGCCTTCGCTCGCCCAGCCGGCCGGCACCCAGGCGAGCCCCACGATCGAGCCGACGGCCTCGCTCCGTCGGGCCGAGGTGACACGGCCGACCCATGTGCCGTCGTGCACGATCGAGGAACCCTCCGGAGGCAGCCAATCGCCCGATGCGGTGAATCCCACCAGACGCTCCCGGGGGCCCTCATCGGCGAGATCGGCGAGCGACCGCTTGCCGAGGAAGTCGTCCTTGTCCGCCTTGACCATCCAGCCCAGCCCCACCTCGAACGGGTCGGATTCGGCGTCGGTGTCCTGGCCGATCAAGATGTGTTGCTTCTCCAGGCGCAAGATGCGCTGGGCCTCCAGGCCGAAGGGCTGGATGCCGTGGCCCTGCCCCGCTGCCATGAGCTCGTTCCACACGTGCTCTCCGTACATCGACGGGAAGTGGATCTCGTAGCCCAACTCGCCCACGAAGCCGATGCGCAGCACCAGCGCCGGAACGCCGGCAACATCCATGCGGCTCGACCCCAGGTACGGCAACGCGTCGGCTGACACGTCCGCGTCCGTGACCTGCTTCATCACGTCACGCGACGCCGGGCCGGCGAGGTTGACGGCGCCGAACGCGCCGGTGACGTTCAGCAGCCGGACATCGAGGTTCCAGTCGGCTTGCCACCACGTCATCCACCGCTCCAGCGCCCCGGTGTTGCCACTGGTCACCGTCACGAAGAACGCATCGTCGGCGACACGAACCACCGCGCCGTCGTCGACGATCACGCCTTCGTCGTTGAGCATGACGCCGTATCGGACCCGGCCGACCGCCTGGTCGGCGAACCGGTTGGGGTAGAGCCGCTCGAGCAGGTCGGACGCCTGCGGACCCGCGATCCGGAATTTGCCGAGCGTCGAGACGTCGATCAGCCCGACCTTAGTTCGCACCGCCTCGACCTCGCGCTCGGGGCTCGAGTAGTGATGCGGTCGGCGCCAGTCGCCGGCCCACATGATCTCGGCACCCGCCACGGTGTGCAGATCGTGCATCGTGGTTTCCTTGCGCGGCGTACGCCGCGCACCAGCGAGCGTGCCCAACTCCACCGGCGTCCACGGAGGCCGGGACGTCGTGCGCTTCGTCTCGGCGAACGTCGATCCGGTGGCGCGGGCGCACAGGCGTTGCGACGGCACCATGCAGGCCTTGCCCTGGCACGGCCCCATCGTGATCGTCGTGTAGCGCTTCAGCAGCTCCATCGACGAGAAGCCCTCGGTCACCGCCTTCTTGAGCTCCTTGTCGGTGACATCCATGCACAGGCAGGCGAACTGCTTGCCGGCCCCGGTCCCGACCTCGGGCGGCAAGATCACCGGGTCCTGGGAAACGCTCGCCTCGGCGCGGAGCGCTTCGATCCGGTCGTCGGCGTCGGCGGGTGATGCGCCCAGCCGCAGCGCCGGCTTCCAGACCCGCGAGCCGGCCTTGCGCGATGGCGGCGTCGGTGGACGCCGCACCGGCCACGGCCCCCACCGCGTGCACCGAGTCCGGCAGCTGCACGGGCAGGTAAGCCTGCGCACGATCATCGAATTCGACCTGGGCACCGGACATGGAGACCAGGTTCGTCGACGGCGCCGAGAACCCGGCCAGGACCACCAGGTCGCAGTCCACGTTCGTGCCCGACTCCGCGCCGGGCGCTCCGACCGTGACGCCCGTGACGCGACGGCGGCCCGACGCCGCCAGGATCGTCGAGCCGCTCGCGACGCGATACCCCTCGCCTACCGGCGCATCGGAACGAAGGTCGACCACCGACACCGTGGCTCCGGCGTCGACCAGCGTCCGGGCGGTGCGCGTGGCCCGCCTCGCTCGCCGTCAGCACTACGGCCGTCCGCCCGGGCAGCACGCCGAACCGGTTGATCAGGATCTCCGCGGCCGACGAGAGCATCACGCCGGGAAGATCGTTGTTGGGGAAGACGACCGGCTGCTCGATGGCCCCCGTCGCCATGACGATGTGCCGGGCGCGGATGCGGTACAAGGCCGAGCTGTTGGCGGCCGCGATCAGCGGACCTTCGAACACGCCGAAGGCGGCCGTGCCGGTCAAGATCCTCACTCCCGAGGACTCGGCAGCGGCACGAAGCTCCCCGGCCGGGTCCTCGCCGGATCCACGGAGCAGGCTGCCGCCCGGCTCTGCTTCCTGTTCGAGCACCAGGGTGTCGAGCCCGGCGCCCGACGCCTCGGCGGCCGCGGCCAGGCCGGCGGGACCGGCACCGATCACCAGGACATCGGGATGCAATGTGATCCGCTCGCGCGGATCGTGATCCTCGGTGCGAGGCACCGTGCCGAGGCCGGCTTTGGACCGGATGAAGGGCTCCGCCGTGGGCCAGGCCCACCGCGGGTGCTGGAAGACCTTGTAGTAGAAGCCCGGCGGCATCATGAAGGACACCGTGTTGAGCCAGCCGTGGATGTCTCGATCCACCGATGGCCAGGCGTTCTGTCGCTGCACACGCATCCCGTCCCGCACCGGCTCGGTGCAGGTACGCACGTTGGGGATGCCGTCCACCTGCATCAGACAGTTGGGACAAGAACCCGTCATGCAGAACAGCCCACGTGGACGGTGGTACTTGAAGGATCGCGCCGTGATGTCGAATCCGGCGGCGGCGATGGCCGAGCCGATCGTGTCGCCTTCGTAAGCGGCGACGCGCTTGCCGTCCAGGGTGAACCGGATCGCCCGGTCGCGGTCGATCGCATCGCCGTCACGCCGGGGCAGACGCTCGCTCATGCCATGGCTCCGGGCTGACCGGGTAGCCACGTCGCCCGGACTTCGTTGGTGAAGGTGTGTCGCTCGGCCAGGAACCAACTCCGGCACCCATCGCGATGCAGCCACCATTCCGTCTGCCACCCGTTGACGTTCTGGCGGTAGAACAGGTAATCGGTGAACTCGCGCTCGGTCGATGTGCCGGTGCCTCGGCTGGTGGTCTCGCCACCGTAGGAGAACTCCAGCGCCTCACGCCGGCCGCAGGTCGGGCAATCGATCAGGAAGGTCACGGGTATCGCCTCCGCCGGCAGGGTCGCCAGCATGACGTTGGACACGTTACTTCCACGGAGTATGGGGAACACCCTCGACGAGCGTCAGCCCCAGCACGATTCCCATCCCGCCTTGTGTGCGGAGTGCACACACCCTGGGCAGGCGATCGTCATGGTGCAAGCGGTCAGCGACCCGGTTCCGCCTCCGAGACCCAGACGAGGCACGGGCTCGACGAGCGGATCCGAGCGACCGCGCGCCCGTATCGCCGCGCCCCCATCGCGTGGCGGTCGGGACCGAAGACCAGCAGCCCAGGTCTGCGTTCGGCGGCCAGCTCCAAGAGGGCGGTGACCGGACGCGGACTCCGGATACGGAGTCGCTCCACGTGAACTCCGAGGGAGACCGCCAGCCGGGTCGAGTGCTTCAGCGATGCCGAAACCTCGGGCGTGAACTCTTCGAGGGCGTCGTAGCCCAGCCGCACCGAGAGCGAGAGCGGCTCGAGGCGAGTGACGTTCGCCACGATGAGCGGCTGTCCCGATTCCACTGCGGAATCGACCGCGAAGATCGACGCCGCTTCCTCGAACGGCACGCCCATGGTGGCCAGCAGGATGGGACGTCCAGCCGCATCCGTCGTGACCGTGGGAGTGGCGCGGCGTTCGCCGGTGCCAACCCGCATCGGGGTTACTCCGGGTGGAGCTGCCAGGTGGGGATGCTGCGCGCCTTCTCGCGAAGCCTCCGGCGCCATCGAGGCATGAACACCAACATCCAGGCACCGACCACGATGGGCGCCAGCCCCCACGCGGCCGGCCCTTGCGTCATCGCGAACACCGCGAACCCTGCCCCGATCATGAGCGCCGCGACCATGACCTTGATCCGCTCGTCGCGCATCTCACGCATGATGCCCCAGTATTCCTCGGCTGGGATCTGGTTGGTGTTCCACCGACGCGAACAATCCGGACACGTCCACGCGTCTCCGTAGGGCACGTATTGCACCTGCCCGCAATCGCAACGGATCGTGATCGGGGCCCCTCGCATGAGCGCGATGCTACTCCTCCTGAGGCACCCACCGTGTCCCCAGATCGCCTGGGATGCTGTCACATCCCACCATTGCGGGCTCACTTGCGTGCGTGCTATACCGCCGTCGACACCCTCGAGCGGGGGGGACGGAAAAGGAGGTGTCGCGTGGCAGAGGCGACGATCGAGGAGCGCCAACTCCTCAAGTCGCTCCACTGGTGGGACGGGTTCGTGATCGCCCTGTGCAATCCGGGGTTCTTGATCGCGTCCCTCGGTTTCACGCTCGCGACCGTCGGCGCACTGGGCTCCATGATCCTCTGGGGCATCTCCGCCATGGTCGGTTTGCTGCAGAACTGGATCTACACCGAGACGGCAACGATGTTCCCGGACAAGCCTGGTGGCATCGCGCTGTACGCCCACGAAGGGTGGCGGAGCCGTTTCAACCTGTTCGGACCCATCGCCTCGTTCGGCTATTGGATCGGATGGTCGGTCGTGCTGTCGCTGTTCGGCAACCTGATCGGCTCGCTCATCGTGGCGGAATGGTTCCCCGGCAGCGCCGAGGACGTCTACTACACGACACCCGCAGATGCGACGTTCGGCCTGGCGCAGTTGATCGGGATCGGGATCGTGGTCGCGGTCTGGGCCTTCAACGTCTTCGGCGTGAAACCCTCACTGATCCTCGGGTACGTCACCGGCGCCTTGCTCATGTTCCCGCTGGTCGTCTTCATCATCCTGCCGTACTTCTCGGGGGACTGGGTGTCGAGCAACATCAAGTTCGAAGACGTGGCATCGGGCGGCGAGTTCAGCCTGGCAGGCATCTCCATCATGTGGCTGTTCCTCATGTGTTGGTCCGCCTACGGCATCGAAGTGTGCGCGACCTTCGCACCCGAGTACCACGACACGAAGCGGGACACTCGACTGGCGCTTCGGAGCGCGGCCACGTTCTCGCTCTTGGTGTACGTGCTGATGCCCCTGGGATTGGGAGGCGTCGTCGGGAGCACTGGCGACTCGGGCGCGTTCTACGTGACCGCCGCCGAGGAGATCATCGGTCCCGCATTCGGGACGATCGCCATCATCTGCCTCATCGCCAGCTTGGTGCTGTCGATGAACACCGCCACGGCGGACGGCGGACGTGCGTTGTACGGGATCGCGCGCGACGACATGACGATCAAGTGGCTGTACCACCTCAACAAGTTCCACGTGCCCGGGCGGGCGATGAGCGTGGACATGCTCGTCAACGTGGCGTTCCTGTTGGTGATGGGAGCCAACAACCTGGCGATCCTGTACCTGTCCAACATCGGCTACGTCTTCGCACATGTCCTGGCGTTGACCGGATTCCTCCTGCTGCGCAAGGATCGGCCAGACTGGCCTCGGCCGATCAAGGTGGGGCCGGTGTGGCTCCTCGTGGCGGGGCTGTTGGCGGTGTTCAACCTGTTCTTGGTGATCTTCGGCATCACCCAGCAACGACTGGCCGCGTTCGTCGGGTTCTACGAGTTCTCCGGCCTGCCGTTCTACATCGGCCTCGGCGTGCTGGTGGCGTCCGTGCTCTTGTTCTTCTATCGGCGGGCCGTGCAGGACCGAGAGAAGATCACCCTCCGGGACACCGATGTGCCGCTCATGCCCAGCGAGGAACAGATGGCGCTGCTCCGCGAGGAGGTCGCAGCCGACTAGCGGCGAGCGCGACACGAAAGGAACGGGGGGCGGGCGGCCGCCCCCTTTCCTTTCGACCGGGCCTGGGCCCGCCTCGTCGAGAGAGGCCCGGGCGACAGTGCACGCCGCCGACCGCTACCATCAGGATCAACCCCGACGACCCGCGACGGAGGTAGGGATGACCGACAAGATGTGGGGTGCGGACCCCTTCTGGGGCTTGGGGTACGAGTGGGACCCCGATTGGGTGCTCACCGATCGCCAGAAAGAACTCCGCGCCACGTTGATCGAACTCTGCGAGACGGAGCTGCGAGCCAACGCCAAGCGGTTCGACGACGAGCTGACCTTCCCGCGCCGCAACCTGGAGCTCTTGGGTGAGCACGGTTTCCTGGCCCTGACGGTGCCCGAAGAACACGGGGGACTCGGCGAGGACCACGTCGCCTACTCCATGGTGTGCGAGACGATCGCGCGGTACGGCTGTGCCTCCACCGCCATGTGCTACGTGATGCACATGGGCGCCGTGAACGCCATCATGCTGCGCGCGACGCCGGCGCTGATCGACAAGTACATCCGGCCGCTCAACAGCGGCAAGCTGGGCACGCTGTCCTACTCCGACCCCGAGACCGGCTCCCACTTCTGGTACCCGATCTCCTCGGGCGCCTCCAAGTCCGACGGCGGGTACACCGTGCGCAAGAAGGCCTCCTGGACCACCTCGGGCGGGTTCGCAGACTTCTACGTGGTGCAGACGACCAGCCCCGACTTCACCGGCTACGACGATCTGTCGGTCTTCGTGGTCGACGGAGAGCACATCAAATCCCAGCCGTCGCTCTGGGACGCGCTCGGGTTGCGGGGCAACCAGTCCGGGCCCATCGAGATCGACGGTGTCGAGATCCCCGTGGAGCAGCTGGTCGGTCCAACGGGCGACGGCGCCACCTCCAACGACGAGTCGGTCGACCCCTGGTTCCTGATCGGCTCGTCGTCGGTCTGGAATGGCTTGGCGCTGGGGGCGATCGACATCGCGAAGCGGCACACCACGCGCAAGCGCCACGTGGATGTGGGCTTGCGCGTGGCGGACTACCCCACCATCCAGGACTACGTCGGCGAAGCGGTCATGGACACCAACGCCTGCCGGCTGTTCACGCTCTCGGTCGCACAGGCGATGGACGGCGCAACCGACGACAACACGAAGAACCCCGGCCCCGGCGAGCTGGCCAGAGGAAACTTCCTGCACTGGGCGTGGCAGATCAAGTTCGAGGCCGCCAAGAACGTCGCGCACGTGGTCGACAAGATGCTGCATGCGTGCGGTGGGTCGGGGTACAAGCGTGACATGGAGCTGGAGCGGTACCTCCGCGACGCGAAAGCCGGTTGGGTCATGGGCCCGACCAACGAGGTGCTGCGCCAGTTCGTCGGAAAGGCCGTGCTGTTGGGTTTCGAGTCGCTCGACTACTGGAACCAGTCGTACAACCGCCGAGCCGTCGAGAACGAGGTGAAGAAGCTCGACGCCGACGGCAAGCGCGAGCTCGCCACCCAGCTCACCGAGCAGGCAGACGAACAGGAGTCGAAGGAACCCGCGAAGACCTGAGCCCACGACGCTGAACCAGCGAGCGAGCGGCTGAGAGGACGACGAGGCCATGGCGATCGACACGAGCAGCGCGGGGTCGCTGATCGGAGGGCTGCGGCCCAGCGATCCCTATCTGGAGACGTACCTGGTGCGACCGGGCGGGCTCACCGTCATGGTGCTCGGCCCGGGCGACCGTGTCACCGTCACCGACGTCGATGGTGGCCAGCCCGCCGAGCTCACAGCGCTCTCGCCCGACGGAGCCGAGGTGCCCGACGCGATCGGGATCACCGCCGATGCGCCCGCCACGGTCTTGCGGGCCCTGGTGGCTGCGGCCAGCGACGGAGCTTCGCACGTGCTCGCCGACCTCGCGTCCCGTGGTCTCGACCCGACGCAGGCCATGGCTGCCCGGGTGTTCGACGGGTTCGGGCCGGCCGGCTCGAAGACCACGCTGGTCGCCGATCGGGATCTGATCCTGGTGGTGGCGGCTCCTGCGGGGCGCCTGCTCGACGGCGCGCCGCCCGCTTCGGACCTGCTCGTCGAGATCCGACGAACCGCGCCCCGGACCCACGAGGAGATGGAGCTTCCCGCACCGCTGGCTGAGCCGCGGCTGGACTTCCGAGTCGATCGGTCGACCGCTCGTTCGTACGAGGTCAAGCAGGGTGAGTTCATCCAGGTGATCGACGTGGAAGGGCGCCAATGCTCGGACTTCCTGGCCTTCCATCGGCACAAGCTGGACGAGGGCATCGAACGAGGCTTGGACGCCACCGTCACCCGCACGCTGATGGGCAACGCCTATCCCACCCCCGGCCTGACCGGCAAGTTCTACGACGCCGACATGGAGCCGCTCGTGGAGGTCGTGCGCGACACCGTGGGACGCCACGACACCTTCGCGCTGGCATGCAACTCGAAGTACTACGAGGACATGGGCTACTTCGGTCACCTCAACTGCACGGACAACTTCAACGTGCAGATCCAGCCCTACGCGATCGCCGCTCGCAAGGGCTGGCCTGCGCTCAACCTGTTCTTCAACACGGGTTTCTCGGCGGACAACATCCTGGTCAGCGACGAACCGTGGTCGCGGCCCGGCGACTACGTGCTGATGCGGGCCATGACCGATCTCGTCTGCGCCTCATCCGCCTGTCCCGACGACATCGATCCCGCCAACGCGTGGGATCCCACCGACGTGCACGTTCGCGTCTACGGCGCGGAGCACGCGTTCTCGACGGCGATCGGGCGACGCATCACACCCCGATCCGAGACCGTCCTCACCAAGAGGACGGGCTTCCAGCCCAGTTGGGAGCCGCTCACCCGCAACGTGGTCGAGTACTCGGGCTACTGGGTGCCCAGTCACTTCAACGGTGAGGGTGCCATCTCGGAGTACTGGTCATGTCGCGAGCGGGCCGCGGTCATGGACCTGTCTCCTTTGCGCAAGTTCGAGGTACTGGGGCCCGACGCGGAGGCGCTGACGCAAGCCACGATCACGCGCGACGCGCGGCGGCTATCGACCGGCCAGGTCGTCTACACGGCGATCTGCAACGACCAGGGAGGTCTGGTCGACGAATGCACGGTCTTCCGGCTGGGACAGGACAATTTCCGGTTCGTGGCGGGCCATGACGGCGTCGGCATCTGGCTCAGGGAGCAGGCGGAGCGTCTCGGACTGACCTCGGCACACGTCAAGGCCTCGATCGACCAGCTGCACAACATCGCGGTGCAGGGCCCGAACAGCCGCCAGATCCTCGAACGGTTCATCTGGGCCGCGGCGACCCAACCGTCGATCGGCGAACTCGGGTGGTTCCGATTCTTGGTGGGCAGGATCGAGCACGCGCAGGGCGTGCCGGTCGTGGTGTCCAGGACCGGCTACACCGGGGAGCTGGGCTACGAGATCTTCTGTCACCCGGACGATGCCGCCGCCGTATGGGATGCCGTGTGGGAAGCCGGACTCGACCTGGGCCTCGCGCCGCTGGGCATGGACGCGCTGGACATCCTGCGCATCGAATCCGGGCTGATCGCGGTCGGCAACGAGTACGACGACCAGATCGACCCGTTCGAAGCGGGCATCGGGTTCACCGTGGATCTGCGGGGCGATGAGGACTTCGTCGGCAGGGCGGCACTCACGGAACGCGGCGCGCACCCCCAACGGGCGTTGGTCGGACTGCGGCTGGACGGCAACGAGGCCGGCGAGCACGGCGACCCGGTGTACGTGGGTCGTCAGCAGGTGGGCGTCGTCACCAGCGGCACCCGCTCTCCCGTGCTGAAGGAGACCATCGCGCTGGCCCGGGTGGCCGTGCAGCACACCGAGCTGGGGACGACGCTTGAGGTCGGCAAGCTCGACGGCATGCAGAAGCGCATCGCGGCCGAGGTGGTGCGGTTCCCCTTCTACGACCCGGACAAGGCACGGCCGCGCTCGTAGGACTTCCATGACTCCGGCCATGACCCCGGGCGTCGTCGAGTCGTTCGAACCCGAGCAGATCGAGGCCTTCCATCGCGACGGCTTCCTGATCGTCGAGGAAGGCCTCATCTCCGAGCCGGCGTTGGAGCGGTTGCGCGTGCGATACGAAGGACTGTTCGCGGGCACCTACGAGACGGGCATCGCTCCCGACGAGATCAACTGGAAACCCGGCCGCGACCCGGAGGATCGGACCCGCCAGCTCTGCAACGCGTGGAAGTCCGACACCGTGATCGCGGCGCAGGTGCTCTCGGCCCGCATCGGCAGGCTCGCCGCGCAGCTCATGGGTTACGACGGGGTGCGCATCCTGCAGGACAACGTGCTGTGGAAGCCGCCCGGGGCCAAGGCGGTGGGGTTCCACCAGGATGGGTCCTATGCGGACTACCTGGTGCCGCCGGAGATGGTGACGTGTTGGATGACGTTGCACGACACCGCCGCCGACGCAGGCCCCATCGCCTACGTTCGCGGCTCGAACCACTGGGGTGTGTCGCCGCCGGCGCGGACCGGGTTCCACGCGCCCGAGGACTGGCTCGCGGGCGCCCGGGACGCTGCACCTGACGGCACCGACGGGCTCGATGTCGTACCGGTCGTGGTGAAAGCGGGCGGCGGCGCGTTCCATCACAACGCCACGTGGCATGGGTCGGAGCCCAATCGCAACGCGAGCGTCGCCAGGATGGGCCTGGTCTCCCACCTGCTGCCCTCGAACGCTCGGTTCCACGAGACGAACGTGGACCTGAACTACTCGCGCTACCGCCGCCGAGACGATCCGACGATGGACGAATCCTTCTTCCCGGTGCTGTGGGACCACGCCGGCTACCGCACGCCCTGGCTCGGTGAGCTCCCGGCCCTGGACGGCGAGTCCGGCGGCGGTCAGGTCAGCCCGACGGCTGGGTGAAGGTGAGGAAGTAGCCGTTCGGGTCGCGGAAGCCCAGCTCCCGCGTGCCCCATGCTCGATCCTCGGGGCCCCATTCGGGCTCGATGCGTCCGCCGATCTGCTGGGATACATCGTCGACGCTTGCCGGATGCACGTAGAGGCAGCCGGTGAAGGCGGGCGGGTCCGGCCACGGCGTGTCGCCTCCCAAGAACTGCAGCACCACGCCGTCTCTCGCCAGCTCACACCAGGTCGGGTCCTCCTCCGGGACCCGGCCGCGTTCCTCGAACCCGAGCGCCACGTACCACTCGATGGTCGCCGGCACATCCGCGCTCTTCAAGATCGCGGTGACGCGCTCCTCGTCCATGGAAGCCAGCATAGTGTGCCGCAACGCCCCCCACTAGTCCAGCCCGGACTAGTCGCGACGCAGGCGGTTCGCCAGGATCTCGAGCATCGCCCACGCAGCGCCGGGCTGGGCGGCCAGGGCGTCGCGGATCACGTCCCGAGGGATGGCGAGGCACCGTGACGGCTGGACCGCCACCACGTCGGCGGTTCTGGGTCCCCCGTCGAGCACGGAGATCTCACCGAAGAACCGGCCCGCCTCGAGGCGCGCGACCTCGTGGCCGTCACGCATCACGGCCATCTCGCCCTCCAGGACCACGAAGAGCTCGTTGCCCTCTTCGCCGACCCGCAGGGCAACATCATCGGTCTCGTACGCGCGCTCCTGCCCGGCCGCCAGGATCGGATCCAACAGCTCGTCCGGCAGCGAGGAGAACACCGGTGTGGCGGACACCATCCGCTCGTACCGGCCGCCGTGGAACAGCAGCGGCTGACCGACCCCGTACCGGGCGTACTCGACGCGGCCGATGAACAATGAGTGGTCACCGCCCCAGTACGAGCGCACGACGCGGGCCACCAGGTGTGCGAGGGCTCCGTCGACCAGCGGGGTCTCACGCACCGAGACGAAGGCGGGCTCGCCCTCACCTTTGAGCAGACGTCCGGCGAAGTGGTCCGACAGCAGGCGCTGATCGTGGGCGAGCACGTTGATGCCGTACCGGCGCCCCTCGTACAGGAGCTGATGCATCTTCGACCTGCGATCGACCGAGATGACCACGAGCGGTGGCGCCAACGACACGGACATGAATGCGTTCGCCGTCATGCCGTGAACCTGGTCGCCAGTGAGCGTCGTGATGATCGTGACCCCGGTGGCGAACATGCCGAGCGTTCGGCGGAAGGCCACGGCCGGGTCCTGCCCGGGCTCGCCTTCGATCTGGATCGACTCGTCGTCGATGCGGTCGTCGAGGAACGCGTCCCCGATGCCGTCGGGCATGCCGCTGATGGCCGGCAGCCGAAGGTCGAACTCCACCGGGACCAGGGGCGGGACCGCCCCGGGGTCCGTGCCGGTTTCCTCGCTCACAGGGTCAGCCCTTCGCTCAGCTCCAGGGATAGGGCGAGTTGCTCACCGGGTGCAGCCTGCCCTCGGAGAACCGCGAGTACCGGAACGGTTCGAGCAACGATTGCCGGTCGCCCAGCACTTCCTTGGCCACCAGGGCGCCGACACCGATCATCTTGTATCCATGGTTGGAGTCGGCCACCACGTACGCATTCTCAGTGAAGGTATCGAACACCGGGAAGCTGTCGGGCGTGAACGCGCCGATGCCACCGGTCGGCGCCTTCCGGTAGAGCCCGCGCGTTCCTTCGAACCGCTTGTGGCAATGGGCGAGCGCGGACGTCCACATGCGCTCGAACTCCGACGTCACGACGTACTCGGTGGAGCGCTCGCCGTAGGGATCGACCGCCACTTCGTCGGCGGGCTGCTGCACGATCCACGGCATCGCGCCGCCCTGCACGCCGCCGAAGTTGAAGTCGGGCTTGTAGTACACGCCCCAGAGCTCGTCAGTCACCACCGACCCGTCGGCGTCGTCGATCAGCGGCGCGTCGGTGTCGATGTGCACGACGGGCGGCATGTTGCCGTCGTTGTCGACCAGGAACGTGGGATCGACGCCGAGCGTGCCTTCCTGCAGGCACCAATAGGTCCAGGTGGGCCACTCGTGGTCGGTGCCGTCGGCCCCGCGCACGACGGTCGTGGCAGGCAGGTCGAGCATGTGCCACATGTCGCGCACCCACGGTCCCGCCGCCACGATCACCGTCTCGCAGGCGATCGAGCCCTGGTCGGTCTCCACGGCGGTCACGGCCCCGCCATCGCGGCGGAGCCCAGTGACGGTGACCGGCGCCAGCAATCGCACGCCGAGCGCCTCCGACTTCGCCCGCAGGCCGCGCATGGACGGCATGTTCTCCGCGTAGCCACCCTGCTCCTCATGGAGCACGATCGAGATGTTCTTGGCCTGCCAGTCCGAGAAGATGCCCTCCATGTATCGGCGACAGTCGTCCTCCCCCTCGATGAGTCGGGAGCGGTAGCCGATCGACTGCTGCTCGGCGGCGATCTGTGACACATCCTCGGCCATGACGTCGGGAGCCAACTGCAGGTAGCCGATCGGGTGGTAGTGGAACGCCTCGAGGTCGGACTCCCAGATCGCGACCGAGTGCGCCATGAGCTCGCGCATCGCCGGCTGGAAGTAGTTGTTGCGGATCACGCCGCAGGCGATGCCGGAGGGCCCCGCCCCCACACCGGTCTTGTCCAGCACCAGGACGTCGGATCCCGAGCCCCGACCCGAGGCCTCGAGCTCTCGGGCCAGGTGCCACGCCGTCGAGAGGCCGTGCACCCCGGCGCCGATCACGACGTATCGAGCGGAGCCTGGCACGGAGATCTTGGGTGCGCTCATGACGCTGCATCATCTCCCACGTCAGCACGAGCGGGACAGACGCAGAACAGTGTGCCCCACGGATCGGACAGCGTGGTCCAGCGGACGAACCCATCGCTCGTCTCATCGACCGACCATTCCACCGACGCTCCCAGGGCTTCGAGCCGGGCCACCTCGGCGTCAGGCTCGTCGACGCGCAGGTCCAGATGCACCGGGGTCTTGCCGGGTGGGACCGTCTCGACCTGCTGGATCACCAGGCGGGGCCGATGATCCCCGGACGGCGGACCGATCACGACATACGGGTCGCGCCGGTAGAGTCGCTCGAACCCCAGCGCGCGAGCCCACCAATCGGCGACGGGCTCCGCGTCGAGCGCATCCATCGTGATCTCCAGCGTCGCGGTCACGGGATCGCCGCTTCCGCCCGAGCGTCATGGCGGAGACGGGCAGCCTCGACGAAGGAGCGCCAGATGCGCAGGCTGGCCTCGTCGTCCTGCCATTCCTCGTGCAGCTCCCACTGCACCCCCAGCACGAAGGCCGGCGCAGCCGGCATCTCGACGGCCTCGACCGTGCCGTGTGGCGCGAACGCCGTGGCCACCAAACCCCGGCCCACGTCGCGGATGGCCTGATGGTGGTAGCTGTCCACGTCGGCGTGCAGACCGAGATGATCGGCCAACAACGAGCCCGGCGCGACGTCGATCGGATGCGTCGGATGGGGAGGACGAGGCTGATCTGCGAGCGTTGCTGCCACCAGGGCTAGCCATTCCTCCCACCTGGCGCCGGGATGATCTGCCCCACCGGCCGGGAACTCGTCGAGGTCGCCGTAGAGCGTGCCCCCGAAGGCGACGTTGAGGATCTGGCACCCACGGCAGATGCCCAGGACCGGCACCGCCTCCTCCACCGCCATCCGTGCATAGTCCAGCTCGATCTCGTCCAGCTTCCATGCGGGCGCCAGCTGCCCCGGATGGGCATCGAGGCGACCATACCGGGCCGGGTCGATGTCGCGACCGCCCGCCAGCACCAGGCCGTCGGCTCGCGAGATCGCCTCGCGCCGGTCCCCCTGATCATCGAAGTACGGCAGCAGGACAGGGAACCCTCCTGCGGCCAGCACGGGACGCGGATAGCCAACACCGTAGTAATCGCCGTAGTCCGCGAACCCTTCGGAGATCGCCACCAGGGGGCGAGCGGGGCCATCAGGCATGTCAGTGCCCGGCAGGCTTCTCCCAGCCCTCGAGCACGGAGGGGTGGTAGTCCGCGCCCACGGTCGGCGAGTCTTCGAGCCATGACCCCAGCTCGGGCTGGGCGAACTTGGCGTGCTTGGCCTTCAGTCGCATGCCGTAGGAATTGCCCGACACGATGTGCTTCATCAGCACCTTGCGCGCGAGCTCATCTTCGCGCCCCGCGGGGATGTCGAAGTAGATCTTCACGAACGAGTTGGAGTTGCGATCGAACACAGCGGCCACCCCGTCCTCTTGCAGCAGGTGGATGTCCTCGAGCCAGTTGAGATCGTCACCGGGCGTCAAGGCCTCCAGATCGACATCGTCCAGGAGCGAGATGTCCTGCTGGTAGTCGAAGCGTTGCCCGGCCAACTCCTCAGCGTCGATCCCGATCTTCGTGCTCAGGTGCTGCTCGCTCATCGTCGCTCCCTAGGTGGTGGGTAGCTGGCCCGAGTCTGCCAGGTACTTCTGCATCATCGACTTGATCTCTTCCAGCGTGCTCTGTTCCGTCACTCCCGGGATGTAGTCGGTGCCGGCCAGGGGCACCTTCGCCATGGCTGCGGCTTCGACGGTCAGCGCGCACAGGTCCTCGGGTTCCAAGCTGTGGACATCGGTCTTGCCGCAGGCCCGAGCGAGCATCTGCAGCTCCATCGTCATGGCCGTCAGGAAGTTGTACACGCGGGTGGAGGCGGACTCGACCTCGAGGCGCTTGCGCAGCTCGGGATCCTGGGTGGTGATGCCCACCGGGCAACGGCCCGTGTGGCAGTGGTAGCACTGTCCCGCCGGGACGCCCACGGTGCCCTCGTAGTCGGTGACCCCGGGGATCTCCTTGTTGCAGTTGAGAGCCATCAGCGCGGAATGGCCGATCGCGACGGCTTTGGCGCCCAGTGCCAGGCACTTCGCGACATCACCGCCGTTGCGGATGCCACCGGCCACGATCAGGTCGATCTCGTCCGCGAGCCCGACATCCTCCAGCGCACGTCGAGCCTCTGGGATCGCCGCCATCAGCGGGATGCCGGTTTCCTCGGTCGCGAGGTGGGGTCCGGCGCCTGTTGATCCTTCTGCCCCGTCGAGGTAGATCGTGTCGGGCCCGCACTTGGCGGCCATGCGCACGTCGTCGTACACGCGCGCGGCACCGAGCTTGAGCTGGATCGGGACCGAGTAGTCGGTCGCTTCGCGGATCTCCTGGATCTTCAGCGAGAGATCGTCAGGACCCAGCCAGTCGGGGTGCCGAGCCGGAGAACGCTGGTCGATACCGGTTGGCAACGACCGCATCTCGGCCACCTGCTCGGTGACCTTCTGGCCCATGAGGTGCCCGCCGAGCCCGACCTTGCACCCCTGTCCGATGAAGAACTCGATGCCGTCGGCCAACATCAGGTGGTGTGGGTTGAACCCGTAGCGGCTCTGGATCACTTGATAGAACCATTTCGTCGAGTGGTCACGTTCGGGCGGGATCATGCCGCCTTCGCCGGAACAGGTCGCCGTGCCCGCCATCGAGGCGCCCTTCGCGAGGGCCATCTTGGCCTCGAGCGAAAGGGCCCCGAAGCTCATGCCGGTGATGTAGATCGGGATGTCCAGCTCGAGCGGGTTCTTGGCGAACCGCGCGCCGAGCACCGTCTTCGTCTCGCACTTCTCGCGATAGCCCTCGATCACGAAACGGGTGAGCGTGCCCGGCATGAACATGAGCTGATCCCAGTGCGGGATGGGCTTGAACATCGAGAACCCGCGCATGCGGTAGCGGCCCAGCTCCGCCTTCACGTGGATGTCGTTCATGACGTCCTGCGTGAAGATCAGACTCCGTCCCAACACGTCCCTCTTGGAGGAAACGTCGATCTCTTCAGCCATGTCGTCGCCCCTCAATGGATCACGAGCTTCTTCTCGGAAGGCTCCAGGTTGTCGTAGTTGTAGAGGACCTTGCCGCACACGTACTTGCGGAAGGCATCGGGCTTGTCCATGCCATACATGTCGAACTTGCGGTCGATCATGTCTCGATCGTCCTGGGTCATCTCGCTCTCGACGCAGTCGATGCCCAAGGACTTGACCGTGCCGCCCACGTAGATCTCTCCGTCGTACATGGAATCACCAAGGCCATGACCGACGTCGCCGCAGATGATCTGGCGACCGCGCTGCATCATGAACGCCGTCATCATGCCGGCGTCGCCACCGACGATGACCGTTCCCCCCTTCTGGTCGATGCCTGTGCGCGCGCCCACGCTCCCCTTCACGACCAGGTCGCCGCCGCGGATGGCGGCGCCGGCCAGTGAGCCGGCGACCTTCTCGATCACGACCACGCCCGACATCATGTTCTCGGCCACCGACCACCCCACGCGTCCTGTGATCGTGACCTCAGGACCGTCGATCAACCCGACCCCGAAATAGCCCAGGCTACCTTCGAACGTGATGCGGCACCGCTGC
Organism: uncultured Actinomycetes bacterium; assembly: GCA_963821935.1. GTDB lineage: Bacteria > Actinomycetota > UBA4738 > UBA4738 > HRBIN12 > JAOUEA01. Next base: position 66,819 of record CAWGFM010000005.1, read on the forward strand.
AGGATGCCGACACCGATGGAATGTTTCGCGCCCGGATTCTGCACGGTGACGTCGCGGATGCCCTCCTCGTAGATCAGCCGACGCAGCTCCAAGTTGATCAAGCGAGTGGACAGGTCCGCCGCATCGAACACGGCTGCGCCGTTCTCGACACGTGCGACGCCCGGAGCCACCGCATCGGGCTCGGAGAGACCGCGCGCGTCATAGGTGACCCGGCGTTCGCCGGTGGCTACCTGCTCCATACCAGCACCTGCCCTTCGTACGGATCATGGGTGTCGATCTCGCGGTCCAACACGGCACGGATCGCGATCTCTTCCGAGGCCATGGCCACCAGCTCGTCGGACTCGTACAGCACCAACGGCTTGGCAGCCATCTCGTCCTTGGCGACGCCCAAGGAATCGTCGGTGACGGCCATGTACGTGAACACTCCGTCGAGCTCATCGAGGCTCTTGTTCATGGCGTCCTCGAGCGAGTCGCCGTCAGACATCTTCTCTGCGAGATACACCGCGATGATCTCGGAGTCGCACTCGGATTGGAACCGGTGCCCGGAGGCCTCGAGTCGACGCTTCCATTGGAAGTAGTTCGTGAGCTGACCGTTGTGCACCACCGCGACATCGGAGAACGGATATGCCCAGTAGGGGTGAGCGCCCGAGATGTCCACGTCGGACTCGGTCGCCATGCGGCAGTGTCCGATCGCGTGCGTCCCCCGGAACGACTCCAGGTCGTACATCGTGGATACCTCGGCGGCATCGCCGAGGTCCTTCACGATCTCGAGCGAGTGGCCGAGCGAGAGCACCTCGCAGCCGGGCACATCCTCGAGGTAGTCGGCCAGCGCCTTCACGTCGCCGTCGTAACGCACGAGCGCCCGGTAGGCGTACTCGGTCTCGGTATCGACCCGGTCGATGTGGGCGCCGATCTTGCCCAAACGCGACTCGACCTCCAAACGGTGGCGCTCCAGACGCTCCCGGAAGTCGAAGTCGCGCGGGTCGTTCGCGTCGGCCAACTTGAAACGGATCACGACCAGATCGCTGGGTGGACCGAACAGGGCGAACCCGGTGGAGTCGGGCCCGCGATGCTTCATGGACTGAAGCATGTTGGTCATCTCCGACCCGACGTCAGCGTCGGTGTTGCGATGGATGATGCCTGCGATGCCGCACATATGGGGATCCGGCTCCTTTCGCCCGCCGTCCGCTATGGCAGGATGTCCAGGTACTCCTCGACGTCCCAATCGGAGACGGTCGCCAAGAACCGCTCCCATTCGTCTCGCTTGTAGTGCATGAACACACGCTCCATGTCGCCGGGCAGCGCTCCCATGACGATCTCGTCGGCCTCGAGCGCGTCGAGCGCCTCACCCAAGCTCGTGGGGATGCGTTCGACCTCCTTGCCGCCGGCGATCGCCTCGTAGATGTTGCGCTCCTCCGGCTCGCCGGGGTCGATCTCGTTCTCGATGCCATCCTGCATCGCGAGCAGGAGGCCCGCGAACGACAGGTAGGGATTCACCGACGAGTCGACCGATCGGTACTCGAAGCGGCCGGGCGCGGAGATCCGCAATCCCGTCGTGCGGTTCTGGAACCCCCAGTCCGCGAAGATCGGCGCCCAGAATCCTGCATCCCACAGGCGCCGATACGAATTGACCGTCGGCGAGGACAGGCACGTCAACGCCCGGAGATGCTTGATGATGCCACCGATGGCCCACAGCCCGATCTGGCCGGGCATCTGCGGGTCATCGCCCTCGGGCATGAACTTGTTCTCGTCGCCCTCCCAGAGCGAGATGTTGTGGTGGCAGCCGTTCGCAGACACGCCCATGAACGGCTTCGGCATGAAGCACGCGAACGCTCCCAGCTCTCGCCCGACCTGTCGGCATATCTGCCGGTAGGTGGTGAGCCGATCGGCCGTCTTGTCGGCGTGGTCGAACATGAAGTTCAGCTCGAGCTGTCCCGGTGCGTCCTCGTGGTCGCCCTGGATCATGTCGAGGTCCATCGCGCGTGAGTACTCCATCACCCGATGGATCAGCGGTTGCAGCTCACTGAACTGATCGATGTGGTAGCAGTAGGGCTTCGTCTTGCCCTCGACGGTGGGCTTGCCTTCGGCATCCACCTTCAGCCACATCATCTCCGGCTCGGTCCCCGCGCGCAGGTGCAGTCCGGTGTCCTTGGTGAACTTCGCGTGGATGCGCTTGAGGTTGCCGCGGCAGTCCGAGGTGAGGAAGGCTCCGCCATCCTGCTCTTCCTCGCGACCACGGAACAGGGTGCACCACACCCGCGCCGTTTTCGGATCCCAGGGCAAGACGTTGAACGTGTCGGGCTCGGGGATGCCCACCAGCTCGCGTGCTTCGGGGCCGTAGCCGATGTAGTTGCCATGGCGGTCCGTGAACAGGTTGGCCGTGGACCCGTAGACCAGCTGGAATCCGGTGCCGGCGATCCGCTCCCAGTGGGCGGCGGGGATGCCCTTGCCCATGATGCGCCCCGTGACCGAGACGAACTGGTAGTACATGTACTCCACGCCCTGATCCACGATCTGGCGGTTGACGGCAGCCACGGCTTCGGCACGACCGTCCTCGGACAGGAACACCTCGAGATCGCTGGTCAACTGCTCCTCCTTGTGTCCGGCACTCGGCGCGCTGGCGCCCCATCGTCGTGCCCAGGGTAGCGCGCCTCGTTCACGCAGGCCTACTCGCGAATCACGCATCTGGGCTCCGGAGTATGTAGGGAAGCACCATAGGATCGCGGGATATCGAGTTTGACGGACCAGTTGGGCAAGCGTAGCGTCCCAGCGCGTATATGGGCACGGAACACAACTCTGAGCCTTCCGGACGATCCTCCGGACGGTCGTCGGGGCCGGCGGATGCTCGCGCCGGACGAGGCGCGCGGGTCGCCACCGGTCGGTCGAACGAGATCCCGACGATCACAGCGCTGCCGCGACTCACCGACGAGCGCGAGTACCTGTACGGCATCATCCGAACGATCGGTGCCGGTCCCGATCTGCGCTCGATGCTCTCGGGCGTGGTGCGGCTCACGACGGAAGCGACACAGTGCCACGCGTGTCTGATCTGGTTCCTCGAAGGGAGCCGACTGGTGTTGCGGGCTTCGTCGGAGCCCTACGCGGCGCTCGCGGGGGACATCAGCTTGAGCCTCGACGAGGGCTTGGTGGGCTGGGTCGCTCGATCGCGACGATCGGCGGTGATCGAAGAGAACGCTTTGCAGGACCCGCGCGTGAAGTACTTCCATGAACTGGACGAAGAACGTTTCCAGTCGCTCGTGTCGGTGCCGATGTTCGGACGCGACGGCGAGGTGATGGGCGTGATCTCGCTCCATGCGGAAGCTCCTCATGAGTTCGCGCATGACGACCTCGAGTTCCTCGAGCACACCGCCTCATTGATCGCCGGCGCCGTCGAGAACGCTCGGCTCTACGAGGAGAGCGCCGCTCGGGTGGACCTGCTGACCGCGCTCTCGAGGCTCCTGCGACGTATCTCGGCAGCCAGCGAGGTCGACGAAGTGCTCGACTTGGTGGGCCGGGGGATCCGCGAGCTCCTGTCGGCGGCGACCTGTGAACTCTTCCTCACGGACGGCGAGGGACGGCTGGAGCTGGCCGCCGCTGAGCCCCCGCGGATCCAACAGCGACCGCTCGACGCCTCACAGATGTCGGGGCTCCTGGCCGATCGATCGCCTGGGAGACCGGCCGACACGGGGGCGAGCCGTCCACCGAGCGAAACCGGACGATTAGCGAGCGTGGTGTGGGGCGATGTGCCGGAGGGGACATCGTTCTTCGAACCACTGACGGTCGGCGAGGAAGAGATGGGGTGGCTCGCCGTCGTCATCGAGTCGCCGCCACCCGGTGCAGGCACCGTGCTGTCGGCGATCGCTTCCCACGCGGCCGTCGCGATCCGACAATTGGATCTGGTCGACCGGCTCCTGGAGACGAACCTCGTGTCGGAGTTCTTCCAGGCGCTCTCGCGTCGCGACGGCGATCCGGGGCGTGTCCGCGCGCTTGCCAGCAGACTCGAGGCGAACCTGGAGAGCCCGCACGCCGTGGTGGTCATCTCGCACTGGGATGCTGGGCACCCATCGGAATCGGTGACCGCCTGGAGCGAAGTCGCCGCCAAGGTGGAATCCTCGATGGTCGCGCGGCTTCCGGGTGCATGGTTCGATCACACGGAGCACGCTGTCCGCGCACTCGTGCCGGCTCCCGACGGGACGGCGGGGGTCGTGTCCGACCTCGAGAAGTTGATCACCTCGACGAAACCGCTGACGTTCTCCGTCGGCGTCTCCGAAGCATGCACGGGGGCAACCGGATACGCGACAGCCTTCGAGGAAGCCGCTCAGGCCGCCGAGATCGGGGGGCTCCTTCGCGGCGGCCCCGGCATCGCCACATTCCGCGACCTGGGGGCCTATCGATACGTGCTGGCGTCGTCCGACCTTGGACGCGATGCCGACCGTGCTCGACTGGATCGCCTCGTGGAGTACGACGATCGGCGTGGTACCGCCCTGCTCGGAACGCTCGAGCGCTACCTGGACGAGCGAGCCAACGTCGTGGGCACCGCACGAACCCTCTATATCCACCCGAACACGCTCCGCCAGCGGCTGGAGCGCATCGAACGTGAATCAGGCCTCGACCTCGACCGAGACGACTGGATCTCGCTCGCGATCGCGGTCAAGGTCGTCAGGTTGGAGCAGATGCGACAGCGGTCGGTCGATGGGAGGGGGAACCATGGCAGCTAAGCCGGGGTCGGTGGAAGAGGTCCGCGCGCTCGTCGACGAGATGGGCATCGAGTTCTCGTTCGCGCAGTTCGTGGAGATGTACGGCAAGCCGAACGCGAAACTCGTACCCACGACGCACCTGGAAGACATGTTCCGGAACGGAGCCGGTGGCCGTCGTCACGATCGCGAAGATCTACGGCACGTCGTTCGGACTGCCGGCCCCCGGGCTCATGCCCACCAAGGATGAGATGAACGAGCGACTCGGCTGGATCCGCGACGCCATCGTACGGCTGGAGCGCACGGGAGCTGAGGCCGACGGGCAGGTCGCGCAGACCCGTCGTGCCGTCCGCACGATCGCTCGCATCGCACGGACGCGCAGGGTGCGGACGGTCGTGATCGAATCGTCCGAGCTGCCGCGCTGGCGGGACTTCATCGAAGGGGACGTGGCGTCCGGCGTCGCACGCGTCCTGCGACGGGGAGGCATCGAGGTCGAGATCCTGCCCGCGACGGGAGCGCGGAGCACGGCTCCCACGGATCGTCGTTCGAACAGCACGAGCCGAGACACGAGTTCACCGTCTTCGTCGAAGCCATGACTTGGGCTTGAGACCCTGCATGTCGCGAACGCTCCGCGCGCGCTTCCCCAGTTTCGTGGCGGTCACCAGGAACAGCTGCGCCGTCACCAAGGCATCGTCGAGCGCGTTGTGCGGGCTCGCGACCGGCACTCCGTAGCGTTCCGCAGCTTGCCCGAGGGTGAGGGTCTGCGCCGAGCGGCCCTCGAGCCCCAGCACCAGGTCGCGGACGTCGATCGCGCGTCGCATCCAGGCTTGGCGCCCCCCACCGAACAACACGTCGAGGAAGGCAGCCTCGACCGGCGCCCACCACGTCACCAGGAACCGGTGGTCGATCGATCGGCGCAATGACGCCCGAGCCATCTGCACCGATGGCGCACCGTGCAGGTCGACGGCCCGCAGCCCATGCACCGTGATCGACTCCGGTGACGGCGCCACCCCCTCCGGATCGACCAGCTGATAGACGGAATCTGCCATCTCCACGCCCCCTCGCCGGATCGGCACCGTGCCGAACGAGATGATCCGATCGCGGCGAAGGTCCAGCCCGGTGGCTTCGAAGTCCAAGCTCACGAGCTCGACCGTGCGCCATGACTCCGCGTAGCGATGCCGGCCCGGCTCGGCGGGGGGCATCCCCGCGCTCACCGGCCGACACCGAGCACGTTGGCGAGCCGCTCCTGCGCGGCGTCGATGATGCGGAACGAGTCCTTGAGCCCCTGGCGGGCCAGCGGGCCGAGCGTGGTGGGATCCACCTGGTCGTCCGGCCTCGCGCCTGCTCGCACGAGCTGCACCTGGTGTTCGAGTCGCGTTTGCCAGAGCAACCGGAAGGCTTCTTCGAGCCCGTCCACCATGTCGTCCGAGAGGCGCCCGGTCTCGGCCGCCGCGTGAAGACGTCGCAGCGTCCGGTTCTCCGACAGGCCGCCCATCAGGGAATACGTCCGGGCGAGGTTCGTGATGAGGGTGATGCCTCCCTGCTTGATATCGAGCGCCGAAGTGGCGTCCGCGCCCCGGTGGATCACCGTGTCGCGGACGAACCCGGTGGGCGGGCGGGTCTCGAGCGCGGTCTTGCCGATGCGCTTGATGAAGCGCTCCTGACTGCCCGCCGTCCGGATCAAGCGGTCGAACACGGGCTCGATCTCGAGCGGACCCGCCACCGCCCGGTAGTCGAACGTGATGGCGATCATGGCGCCGGCGACCCAGGTTCCCTCCCCCATCCACCGCCGGAACCGTTCCTGCCACCCGTCCGGGGTGTGGCGCCACTCGGCGTTGGATGCGATCACCCCCGCCTTGCACCGCGGGATGCCGCTGCGCTCCAGGTGCAGGTTGACGAAGTTCGCGAGTCGCTCGAAGTATGGATCGACCGCTTCGAACGAGGCACGGCCCGGTTCGATCACCAGCGCGTTATCCTGGTCGGTCAGCAGAGCCTGCTCCTGCCGCGCCTCGCTGCCGAGGGCGAGCCACGACCACGCACACGGCGGATCGCCGAACTCCCGGATGCCGAGCTCGAGCAGGCGCCTCGTGAGGGCGTCCACGATGACGGCCACCACGTGCCCAGCATCGACCGGATCTGCATTGGCATCGACCAGGGTGCCCAGCGCATCGGGCAGCCGGGCACCGACGGCGACGACCTCGTTCGGCGTGGTGGCTCGCTCGACGTCGGCCTTCAATTGGAAGGGGGCCTTCAACTCGAGCGCCATCAGGTCGACCTCGGTCACGACGCCCAGGATCGCGCCGGCACGATCGGTGACGGGTACATGGTGCATGCCGCGTTCGAGCATCAGGGCCGTGACCTCCGCCACCATGAGGTCGTGCGGCACCGTCACGACCGGGTGGCTCATGACGTCGGCCACGACGGTGTCGGTGCTCAGTCCGGCCGACAGCACCCGAGATCGAAGATCGCGGTCGGTCACGATGCCGTAGGAACCGTCCCCGTCGATCAGGAGCGACGACACGCGTTCGCGCGTCATCACCTCGGCCGCCTCACGCACGGTCGATCGGCTCGACAGTCCCACGGGTGGCCGACGCACCAACGTGCCGACCGGGGTCTGCCACGGATCCGCGGTCTGGGGGTTGAGCCCATCGAGCGCCCTCACCAGCCGCCGGCGGAGGCTCGACGACAGGAAGGCCAGCCCCGAGTGCGTGCCCAACAGCAGCTGAGCCTCGTCGGGTGCGATCAGGTACAGGATCGTGTCCTCGTGCGCCCGGCAGGTGAACGACGGGCTCATGTCCGAGAGCATCGACGTGTGTCCGAAGATCTCCCCTTCCGCGAGGAGATCGATGACCTGCTCGTCGTCGTTGAGCTCCACGGCCCCCTTGCGCACGACGTACATCGCCTGGGCCGGCTCGCCGCCCTGACGCAGGATCACGTCGCCGGACCCGTGGAACTCGATCCGCGTCGCGCGGACCAAGCGCTCGAGGTGGTCGTCGTCGATCTGGTCGAACGGTGGATACGTCCGAAGGAACGACGCGATGTCCACCTTTAGGCGCTCGTACCCGCGGGGCTCACTGCCTCGAGCAAGGCTTTCGAGGCCACGGCCACCTGCTCCACCGCTCGCGTGAACGCTTCCTCGTTCTTGCGCGACGGTGCGCGGTAGCCGCTGATCTTGCGGACGTATTGGAGCGCGGCGGCCTCGATGTCCTCGGCGGTCGCGGGCTCCTCCGCGTCGCGGAGGGTCTTGATGCTTCTGCACATGGTGACACGGTACTAGTGGCGGGCCACCAGGTGACGGACCTGCGCCGCGGCAGCACGGGCACGCAGCGATTCAGCCTCGCTCGGCTTGTCCCCGGGTTGGGCGAACCGTTCCCGTTCGTACGTTCGCACGACGAGCTCGGCGGCATCGACGACGTCGACGGCCAGCGACGGGTCGGCCTCGACACCCCGCAGGAACTCGGCGGCGGTCTCGCTGGGCTCGCGCGCGTGTCCGGCCGGTGTCAGCGCCTCCACCAACTCGATGAAGGCGGCCTCCCCGATCGAACGGACGCCGGCACGCGTGGTGACGCTCCGGCGGCGGCGGGCCGCGACGATCGTCGCGCCGCACGCCGCCACCAGCACCACCCAGGGCCAGATGCGGAAGGCGAGGCCACCGAGCGTGCCCACCCCTCTCACCGCACTGCCGAGTGCATGCTGCACGGGCTCCGGGACGACTCGTGAGAAGAAGCGCCCCAGCGCCGCGAACACCGGCCCGGCCATGAAGCTGCCGGCGAGCCCGGCGGTGACCTCGGGCACCCCGAACGTGGGGTCGTACTGCACCCACCCGATATCGGGGTACCAGACCTCGAGCCAGGCGTGCGCATCGGACTGCTTCACCTCGAAGTACCCGGTGAAGGGGTTGCGTTCCCCAGGGCCGTAACCGGTGACCAGCCTGGTGGGCACCCCCAGGGAGCGCAGCAGGATGGCCATCGACGATGCGATCTGCTCGCAGTAGCCCTCCCGGGTCTCGAACAGGAAATGATCCACGGAATCGACGCCCTCGGGGTCGCGAGGCACATCCAGGTTGTAGCGCGTGTTCGCCTGGAGCCACGCCTGCACGGCCATCACCTGTGCGTGCGTGGAGCGCGCCGACGAGGTGATCGTGCGAGCGAGCCCTCCGACGCGGTCGGGCAACTCGGTCGGCAGCTGGAGGTACGGCGACAGCTCACCGGGGACCGGCCCTTCGGCCGCGACCAGCGAACGCAGGTCCAGGACGGGAAGCTGCGACTCGACGGAGTAGATGAGGCCCTCGTCCAGCAGGATCGGCGTTCTGACGGAACCCGCCCCATCGACCCTGACTCCCCCCGCGGGGAAGTAGACGTGATCGATCGAACTGGCGCCGAACAACACGTTGGGCTGTGCCACCTCGATGTAGAAGGTCTGGATCATCCGGACGTCGGCGGCGGTCGCGGCCATGTTCCGCTCGCGGATGCCGAACGGAACCTGCAGAGATCCGCCGGTGGCCTCCAGGCTCACCGTGCGATCGTCGCCGATCGTCCACGTGGCGCCGTCGTAGGTGTCGAACACCTCCGCCCGCCACAACGCGGCCTGTTGCGCGCGCACTCGGAACACGATCTCGTCGGAGAGTTGCCCGCGCGACCGTAGGTCGACGACGTCGCTGAAGCCCGGATACCCACCGGCACTGAAGTCCACGACGCCATCGCCAGGATCGGCCACGGCGGGGTTCTGCACGCCGCCATCGAAGGCCGCCAGCTGCGTCGCCTGACCCGCTAACGAGAACGGCGGTGTTCGCACGAACGTCCCCGGCAGCCGCGGCATCGCAAGGAAGACGAGCGAGGCAGCGAGCAGGGCGATCACCGCCGATATCAGCGCGGAGAACACCGGCGCCCGGCGCCGGCTCCCTCCTGGAGGCGTCAGTCTCCGGACCGAGATCGGCGTCGCGACCTGATCGGGGCGAGGGCGCGAGGACAGCGACAACCACGCTCCGGCGAGGCCCATCCACGGGACCAGGAACACGAGGAAGGTCGACGACAGCGACAGCGACCCCGCCTCGGCCATCAGGATCATGCTCGACACCATGGAGAACGCCAGGTCACGACGCCGCGGCACATCGAAGGCATGCAGCACCTGCACCCACAGGAACAACGATGCGAGCGGGATGCGGGCCTGATCCACGGTCGTGGCCGAACGAGCCGACGCCATGAACTGTCCCAGCGCGGCCAGGAGCGCGACCGAGACGAGCACCTTGAGGAGCACGTTGGCGTGGCCACGGCGGCGGTAGGAGAAGAGGTAGCCCGCGGGGGCCAGGACCACTGCAGCGATCGCCGTCGCGGGTTCGACCGCATCGGGCTGGGTGACGACGGCGAGGATCGCGACCTCGACGGCGGCGGCCACCACACACCGGATCGCGATCGAATCCTCCACAGCCGAGGCAGACCTCGTGGATCGACGCATCATCGTGCCAACGACCGCTCGGCGAGAGCATCCGCCAGATCATGGTCACTGCGCCATGGGTGGACCTGGGCACCCAGCGCCCGCAGCCGTTGCACCAAACCAGCCATGCTTGCTTCGTCGAGGACACGCCGGCGCGAGGCCTTGGAGCTGACGACCACCGGGACCGCCACAACGTTCGCGATCCGATCGGCGAGCAGCTCGATCGCCGGCGGCACGGCTTCCGCATCGTTCTCACGCCACGTGGGGAACACCAACACCGCGGTCTCGACCCCCCGCAACTGGGGGGAACCATCCAGCGATGTCAGCATGGCCCTGAACGGCACGCCGCTGGGTCGCAGGAGCGCGAGTCGCTCGAGGATCTCCTCCTCGCCGGCCCGGGACAAGATGTCGGGCACGTCCGAGACCGGATCGCGTCCGTGGGCGTCCGCCGGAGTCACCAGCCTCGCGCCGTTGCCGTGCGCACGGGCCGCCGAGACGATGGATGCTGCGACGCAGCATGCTCGATCGAGCGGTGTCCACGACGCTCCGTCATCGTAGGACGTGTCCACGACCACCGCGAGGCGGCGCGTCTGTTCCTGCTCGAACTCCCGCACCATGACCGAACCGGTCCTGGCGGTGGACGGCCAATGGACGTGGCGCATGCTGTCGCCGGAGCGGTATTCACGGATGCCCAGGTACTCGGGGCCATGGCCACGACGCGGTGCCGAGTGGATCGCGTGATCGGTGGTGGTGGCTGGTTCGACGAACGGCAGGTGGTGCAAGGGGATCACCGTAGGAAGCACCAGCGTCGCCGTGGGGATCTCCAACGAGCGGCGGCGTTCCGCAACACCGAACGGCGCACTGGATCGCAGCTGTGCTCCCTCCCCCGCGTGCAGCCCGCGGCGTGTCGCCGTCCGGACCGTCGTGATCGAGACACGCTCGCCCGCGCCGACGCGGCCGAGCCAGAGGTCGGTGGCCTCCAGGTGGGGATCGCGCACGATCACCCCGCGCCGTGTCCCGCGTCCTCGATTCGCGACGGTCACCTCGACCAGCGCCTCACCACCCTGATGCAGACGGTCGGGGGCGTGTCGTTCGACCTCCAGTCCGCGCAGACCACCGATGGGGATCGCCCATCCAGCCACTAGGGTCCCCAGCAGCAGAGCAGAGAGCACGTAGAGCCAGCCCGCCTGGACGTTCGTCGCAAGGAAGAACAGCACGATCGAGCCGATCATCAGGCTCGCCGCCCGCTTGCGCAGGCGAGGCACGATCAGCCGCCCGCGTGCAGCGGCACGGCGACCTCGTCGACGATGCGGCCCACGACCCTGCGCCCCACCTCCGCGCCGGCACGAGCCTGCCGAGGGATCAGGCGGTGCGCCAGCACGGCGGGCGCCAACGCCTTCACATCGTCGGGCAGCACGAAGTCACGTTCTTCGGTCACGGCTCGCGCTTGCGCGCATCGCGTCAGCGCGACGGTGGCGCGGGGCGAAGCGCCCAACGCAACCTCAGGGGCTTCTCGGGTGGCCGCGACGATATCCACCACGTACTCGATGATCGCGTCGTCCACGTGCACCGCTCGGACGCGGCGCTGCGCACGCAACACCTCGTCAGGGGTCAGCACCGCCTGGAGGTCGTTCATGGGATGCGACCGGAGCTGACGGCGGACGATGTCACTGGCCATGGAGCCGTCTGGATAGCCGACCTGCACCGTCATCGCGAACCGATCCAGCTGCCCTTCCGGCAGCGGATACGTGCCGTGGTGCTCGACGGGGTTCTCCGTCGCGATCACCACGTAGGGCGCCGGCAACGAATACGTCATGCCTTCCACGGTGACCTGTCGCTCCTCCATGGGCTCCAGCAGCGCGGATTGGGTTCGAGGCGTGGTGCGGTTGATCTCATCGACCAACACGACGTTGGCGAACACCGGCCCCGGCACGAACCGGAACTCCCCGTTCGCCTGGTCGTAGACGCTGATGCCGGTGAGGTCGCTGGGGAGCAGGTCGGGTGTGGCCTGGATGCGCGTGAACTCACCGCCGATCGAACGCGCCAGCGCTCTGGCCAGGGTCGTCTTGCCGACTCCGGGAACACCTTCGAGCAGCAGATTGCCGTCGGCCAACAAGCACACGGCTGCGGTGGTGACGGCTTCGGTGTTGCCGGCGATGACGCGCTCGACGTTGCTCACCAGCCGGCGGAACGCGTGCGTCGCCTCGCCCATCGCGGACACGGGCTCGATCACGCTTGAGGCTTCGACAGTGCCGACAGCAGGCTTGAGCGGATCAGGCCTTGCGGGCACGCAATGAGTACATGAGTGGGATCGTCCCCCGTTGCTCTGGAGGAAACCCGTGATGACCGGTTGGCAAAGGGGTCAGGAAGGGAGCGGGCCAGTCGAGCACCCGCTTCTCATCGAGCATCTCGATCCGAAGCCCGTTGCTCGCCAACGCGGTCACGATCTCGCCGAGGGAATGGTTCCACCCGTGCTCGACCTCGGCATCGACGGCCGCACTCGGATCGGCGTAGGAACCCTCGACGGGGAACGACAAAGTCTCCCCGCCCCAATAGTCATATGCCAGCCGCAGTCCGTTGGGCTGGGTCTGATCGTCGTCGATCGCCCACATGACCGGATGGCCTTCGTGGATGTAGAAGATTCCTCCCGGCTTCACGAATCCGGCGATCGTTCGAGCCCAGGGCGCGAGATCGGGCAGCCAGCCCAGCGCGCCGCGCCCGGTGTAGACGACGTCGAACGTCTCACCCTCCAGCGGTCCGGGGAGATCGTAGACATCCGAGACCAGGAACCTCGATCGGCCCGCGAGTCCCGTCTCGGCCGCCAGCTCGCTCGCGAATGCGATCGCGGGCTCAGAGAAGTCGACCCCGGTGACGCTCGACGCGCCGAGCCGGGCCCATGACAAGGTGTCGAGCCCGAAGTGGCACTGCACATGCAGCAGAGACGCGCCGCCGACGTTCCCAACCTCATCTCGCTCCCACTGTTCGATGCGCACGTCGTTCGGGTTATCGCGGAACCGCTGCACGTCGTAGAACTCACCCGCCGTGTGGATCCCGGTCCACGCATCCCACAGCTTCCGGTTGTCCGCGATCTCGGCGGCGTGGTCACCGCCTCGTGAGGCCTCGCCTGCGCTCACACCGCTCGCTCCTTCGCGAGGGCGCTGATGGTCTCCATCACGCAGCGGTGCGCGAGCATGGCGGTGAGCTCGGATGCGTCGTAGGGAGGCGAGACCTCAACCACGTCCATGCCTGCGAGATCCACGGCGCCGACGATCTGCCGGACGGCCCTGAGCAGCTCGCGCGCTGACATCCCTCCCGGCTCAGGGGTCCCGGTCCCCGGCGCGGCACTGGGATCGGCCACATCGATGTCGATCGACAGGTAGATGCAGTCCGGACCGTCGAGCGCTTCCGTGATCGCATCGGCGATGACCGCTTCGCTCCCTCGCTCTTCGATCTCGACCATGGTGTGCCATCGGAGCTCGTGCTCGCGCATCCAGTCCCAGGTCTCCTTCTCCGGCCAGTAGCCGCGCAAGCCCACCTGGATGAAGTTCCGTCCGTCCACCCAACCCTCGTCGATCAGGCGACGCATCGGGGTGCCGTGGGACACGAGCGAGCCGTACACCTCATCACCGGTGTCGGCGTGCGCATCGAAGTGCACGATGCCGACCTTCGACGGCCACCGATGGCGGGCGACCGCCGCGGCGCTGGGGTAGGTGATGGAATGGTCCCCGCCCAGCACCAGCGGGATGGCGCCGGTGCCGGCCACGCCGAAGACCTTCTCGTGGGTGACCCGCAAGCCGCGGGCCAGGCGCGACGGCACGACCGGCGCGTCCCCGGCATCAACCACCACCAGGTGCGCGAACGGGTCCACGTCCAGTTGGATCGACCACATCGCCGTGGACGACCACGCGGTGGGGGCGTTCCGGATGGCGCGGGGGCCGAACCGGGCCCCCGGTCGCCCCGAGGTGCCATCATCCAGCGGCACGCCGACGATCGCTGCATCGGCGTTGACCGCAGCGATCGCCTCGGGGTCGGTCGCCCAGGGCAGCTTCTCGAACGATCCCCGGCTCTCGATGTAGTACGGCAGGTCCTGCGTCGACCATTCCGACATCTCGTCGTCGACGCGCAACTCGCTCTGTTCGATGCGGAAGTCGGGTGCGGTTTCCGTGTGACGTTCGTCAGTCATGGCGGGGATATTGGCACACGCGCGGGTAGGGTCGCGCGGTGCGACTGCGCTCCCGCTTCCCCTGGTGGGGTCTGGTGCTGGCGGCCCTGCCGTGGCTGTGGTTCGTGGTGCGCGGAGCAGACGGGCCGGCAGACCTGATCGCCGTGGCGCTGCCGGCGGTGGGAGTCGTCGCCGTCGTGGCCGCCGGGGTGCTGCTCGCCTTCCGACGAACCGTCGCAGGCATCACCGCCTCGTCCGTGTTCCTCGTCTGTCTCGTGGCCAGCGCGGGACCCCGGCTGCCGATCCGCACCGATCCACCGGCCCCGGCGATCACCGTGATCACGAACAACGTCCTCGGCAACAACCTCTCACCTGGTCGAGCCGCGCGGACGATCGCCTCACGCGATGCCGATGTGATGGTGGCGGTCGAGATCGGACCGGGATTCGTGGACGGCATGGAACGGGAGACCGATCGGTATCCCTTCTCCTCGAAATCGTTCTCCCAGGCGGTGTGGTCGCGCTGGCCGGTCACGCTCCTTCGCACCCCCGCGTCGCTGCCGGCCGACCGCATCGCCCGATTCGCGGTCGAGGCGGACGGGATCCGGGTCGTGGTGTACGCGGTGCATCTGCGGAACCCTCTGCACGAGACGACGTTCGCCGAGCAACACGAGACCGTCGAGCACCTCCTGGCGGCGGCCGAAGCCGAGACCGATCCCGTGATCGTGGCCGGTGACCTGAACCTGTCGGACCGTTCGGCCGGGTACCGCCTCCTCGAGGGTTCCATGCTCGACGCGATGCGGACGGGGTGGTGGGCAGCCAGCACCTATCGGTATGGGTTCTGGCGACAGCTGTCGCTGCGGATCGATCACCTGTTCGTCCCCGAAGCCTGGTGCGCCGTGGACGCCGAGACCTTCGGACTGCCGGGCTCGGACCATCTCGGCATCGAGACGACCGTGGGACCCTGTCCCTCGTAGTCGTTCGGACGGTTCTGCGCCAAGCTGGACGCGTGAGCTCGATCCCTCAAGTCCCCGGTCCAGAGCAGGTCTCGGTCTGGGACTTCCCCCGGCCTCCGTCCTTGCAGCAGGATCCACGAAGGGTCGTGGTGACGTTCGCGGGCGAGGTCATCGCCGACACGACGGCCGCGCTCACCGTTCGCGAGACCTCGCACCCACCCACCTGGTACCTGCCGCGTGCCGACGTGCGGCGCGAGTTCGTGCGGCCCGGCGAGGGTGCCTCGTTCTGCGAGTGGAAAGGGGCAGCGTCCTACGTCGACGTCGTGGTGGACGACCGGGTTTCCCGAAACGCGGGCTGGTACTACCCCAGGCCCGGAGGCGACTACGGTGCCCTGGTGGACCACATCGCGTTCTATGCGGGCCGGGTGGACGGGGTCACCGTCGACGGCGTCGCCGTCGAGCCACAACCCGGTGGGTTCTACGGAGGATGGATCACGCCCGAGGTCGTCGGTCCGTTCAAAGGCGGACCGGGCTCGGGCGGCTGGTAGCGCAAGGCGGCCGCGAGGCCCCCATCCATCATGAAGCCCGGCGTTCGCCGAGGGCTTCGTGACGGCGATGTCCAGCCTAGATGATGCCTTCGTTCGTCAGGAACTCTGTCGCGACCTCGGCGAGGTCCCGCTGCTCCAGGTCCACCGCTCCGACCGCTGCGTTCATGTTCTCGTCCGTGAGTGCGGTGGTGACGCTGTCGAGCAGGGTCTCGAGCTCAGCGCTCGCGGCATCCTCGCGCACCAATGGCACGAAGTTGCCGTTGGCCTGGAGGTTCATGTCGTCCTCCAGCACGAAGTACCCCTTCTGGCTGATCACCGGATCGAGCGAGAACAGCTCGGCCACATCGACGGTGCCGCTGTCGATCGCGGCGACGGTCTTCTTGCCACCTTGATCGAGCGGCCTCACCTCACCGAACTCGATCCCGTAGGTTTCCTGGAGACCCGGGATGCAGAACGGCTGCTCGGGGCATTCGGCGGGCGCGCCCAGAACGAGGTCTGGAGCGACCGCAGCAACGCTGCTGAGATCGGTGAGGTTGTTCGCGGTCGCCGTCTCCTCCAGGGTCACGAAGACGTTCGTGCTGTTGGCCGGTGAGAACTGGTACGTCACGAATCCTCGTTCGGTGGCGGCTTCAGCCAGGGCGTCGGCAACGGTTTGCGGCTCGCCGTTCGCCGTCGCCTTCGGGTCCCAGAATCCCAATTCGAACCCCGTGTACTCGGGCTTCAGGTCGATCTCGCCCGACTCCAGAGCCGCGTCACTCACATCGCGGGCCGCCAGCTCGAGCTCACGGTTGACCGTGTACCCATCGGCCTCCAGCACCTGGGCATACATCTCGGCGACCAGCTGGTTCTCGGTGAACGCGCCGGACACGCCGATGGTGAGCTCGCCCTTGGGCGCGGCTGAAGTGGTGTCGGTGGCTCCATCTCCTTCGGTGCCGTCCCCACCCGAGTCGCTGCACGCGGACGCGAACAACGTCAGCGCCAACAGGCTCGCCCCGAGGACGTACATGCGGTGGTTCCGCATGGGTCTCCCTCCGATCGGATCTCGTGGGGCGTCCATCTCCCCTGCAGGACGTGAACCGTGACCCTATCAAGGGCTCGTTCCCGCCTGCTACCCAAGCGCCGGCAGGCCGAACGGGCCGCGTCAACTCCGGATCGGCAACTCAGTCGACGCACTGGGATCCCACGCTGCCTCGGGGGTGGCCCGTCCACGTTTGGACGTGAGCTTGGGTGAGAAGAGCCTGGTCAGGAGCCCGAAGACCAGGTCGATCGTGATCGCGAGCAGAGCGATCAGGATCGCGCCAGCCACGATCCGCTCGTTCTCACGCAGCGCGAACCCGTCCACGATGTACCGACCCAGCGCGCCGCCAGCCGTCAACGCCCAGAGCCCCGCGGTGGCCACGATCTGAACCCCGGCCAACCGAAGCCCGGTGAAGATCAACGGCGCTGCCAGGGGGACCTCGATGCGGAATAAGATCTGGGTTCCGCTCATACCCATGCCCCTCGCGGCCTCGACCGTGTCGGGATCCACCTGCTGGATGCCCACGTATGTGTTGATCAGGATCACGGGGATCCCCAACAGGGTGAGCGCGAGCACCACCGGCGGAAAGCCGAACGCGGTCGTGGGCCACAACTTCACCGCGATCAGGAACGCGATCGACAGGATCGCCAATGAGGGGATGGATCGACCGATGTTGGCGACCTGCACCGTGGCGAACTGGCCCCGGCGGGTGTGTCCGATCAACAGCCCCACCGGGACCGCGATCGCCGAGGCCACGACCAGCGAGATCAGCGACACCTGCACGTGCTCCCACACCCGGATCGGGATGCCATCCGACCCCGACCAGTGCTCCGAGGCGATCAGCCACTGCAGCCCGTCCAGGAACACGTTCACGTGGCCACCGCCCGGGTCCCGGCCGCCTTCGTCCAGGGCGTCGCCGTTCGCTGGAGCCACAGGAGCAGCAGGTCCGCCAGCAACGCCAAGACCACCGAGAGCACCACGCCCACCATCAGGGGCGTCCAGAAGAAGGTGTTGAGGCCGTCGAGGATGAACTGTCCGAAGCCACCTCGACCGATCAGCGACGCGATCGTGATGAGTCCGATCGACGAAACGGTGGCGATGCGCACGCCGGCGATGATCACCGGCATCGCGAGCGGCACCTCCACGCGCCACAACAACTGGCGCGAGCTCAAGCCCATGCCTACGGCTGCCTCCTTCACGTCCCGGTCAACCGCATCCAGTCCGGCGAGTGAGTTCCGGAACAGGATCAACAGGTTGTAGGTGATCAAGGGGATCGCCACCGTCGTCAAGGAGAGCCCCGTGATCGGGATCAAGAGCGCGATCGCGGCAAGCGCGGGGATCGTGTAGAAGACGCTCGAGATCCAGGTGATGGGCGCGATCACCCACCGCCGGCGTGAAGCCATGATCGCGAGCGGGAACGCGATCACCAGCGCGACACCCACGGAGACCAGCGTGAGCCACACATGCTGGAACCCTCTCGAGGCGATCTCGTCCAGGTTGTCGCCGATCCAGCTCCACCTCACCAACGGCTGCGTGTCGGTCTGTGCGATCGCCACGCCGAGACCCCCTGCGATCACGAGCTGATCTCCTTCGAGATGCGTTCCAGCGTCAAGATCCCCTGATATCGCTGGCCCGAGGACGCCACCACCGCGACGCCGGTCCGCGACGTGACGACCGAATCCAGCGCTTGACGCAGCGAGTCGTGAGCCGTGACGTAGGCGCTGAACGGCTTCGGGGTCGCGTCCGCGACGGTGGTCGCGCCCCCCAGCATGTCGCGGTCTACCCAGCCGAGCAGTTCGCCATCATCCACGACGCTGACGAAGTCGAACCCGCCCTGCTCGATCGCGGATCGCGCCTGGTCGGCGGTCGCCGTTGGCGACGTGACCGGTCCATCCTCCAGCTCGATGTCGCCGACCTTGATCAGCGCGAGCCGCTTCAGGCCGCGTTCGGCGCCAACGAACTCGCGCACGAAGTCGTTGTCCGGCGCACGCAGGATCTCCTCGGCAGGCGCGAACTGCTCGAGCACGCCGCCCACGTTCAAGATCGCGATGCGGTCGGACAGCTTGATCGCTTCGTCGACGTCGTGGGTGACGAACACGATCGTCTTCTTGAGGCTCGCCTGGATGTCCAGGAACTGGTCCTGGAGCCTCGCCCGCACGATCGGATCCACCGCCGCGAATGGCTCGTCCATCAGCATCACGGGCGGATCGGCGGCCAGCGCCCGCGCCACGCCGACCCGCTGGCGCTGACCGCCCGACAGCTCCGCGGGATAGCGATCGAGCAACTCCGGGTCCAGGTCGAAGATCTCGGTGAGCTCGTCGACGCGCTGGGAGGCCCGGGCGTCTTCCCAGCCCAGTAACGAGGGGACGGTGGTCATGTTCTGACGGATCGTGCGGTGCGGCATCAAACCGGTGTGCTGGATCACGTAGCCGATACCGCGGCGAAGCTCGACCGGGTCGCGCTGCAGCACGTCGGTGCCATCCAGCAGCAACGAGCCGCCCGTCGGCTCGATCAGCCGGTTGATCATCTTCAGGGTGGTCGTCTTGCCACAGCCCGACGGCCCGACCAACGCGACGGTCTCGCCCTCCTCGATGTCCAAGCTGAGGCTCGCGACGGCAGCAGCGGACGCCCCCGCGTAACGCTTCTCGATCTGTTGCAACGAGATCATCGTGGTCACGAACCACCCCCGGCGGAAGGCCGCATCCTAGCCCAGTCGCTCTCCTACCGGGACCGCGACATCGAGCGTGTTCTCCGGTGGCGGCAGGGGGCACGACCAGCGCGGGTCGTAGGAGCACGATGGCTGGTAGGCGAAGTTGAAATCCAGGATCAGCCGGTCGCCGACCGCTCCCAGGTCGGCGCCCTTGGCGGTGTCCAACAGGTAGCGACCACCGCCGTAGGTGGTATCGCCGCTGGTGGCGTCTCGGAACGACAAGTAGATGCCGCCCCCGTACTGGTCCAGCCAGAACGTCTGCAGCGAGGCGGCTTCGCCGAAGAGGTCGAACCGGGCTTCGGCGAACCGAACCATCGACAGGGTGTCGCCGTCGCTGGCACCCACCGGCACCACGTCACCCTCGAGCCGGGACAGTTCCGCGGTCACCCGAGCGTGCGGGTCGTAGTCGAACACGAACGGGCCGCCGTAGCCCGCACGTTCACTCTCGGGGATCGGCGACTGCGGGTGGCGCGCGAAGAGCTTGCGTCGCAGCTCACACCACTGCTGCCACCCATGCTCAGGGTCGACGTCCGCACGAACGTCTGCATAGAGCTCGGACACGCGCCTGCGCCAGTCGGCCAGTGTCGTGATCTGAGGCACGGACGCATCCATCCGCTCGAGCATATCCGGGCCACGGACGCCGGAAACTACTTGGTGTCGGACAGGATCTGTCGCGCGGCGTTGGCGCCGGGGCCGCCGGTGACGCCTCCCCCAGGGTGAGCCCCTGAGCCGGCCAGGTAGAGCCCTTCGATCTGCAGCCGGTAGCGAGCCTCGCCGTTCATCGGCCGCCACGCGAAGAACTGATCGAGGCCGGGTTCGGCGTGGTAGACGTGCCCACCCGTCAATCCGTAGTCGGTCTCCAGATCCTCGGGCGTGATGACCTGGCGTGCCTCTACCAGCTCGCCGAGTCCGGGTGCGAACCGTTCCATCGATTTCACGGCAACGTCGGCGAGGCGATCACGGTCTTCGGACCACGAGCCTTCGCGCAGATGACGCGGTGCCGCTTGGAACAGGATCGACATGACGTGCTTGCCCTCGGGAGCCAACGACGGATCGACCAGCGACGGGATCGTGGCTTCGAGCACCGGGTCCTCGGCGATGTGCCCGTACTTGTGGGCATCCATCGCCTTCTCGACGTGGTCGATCGACAGCCCGACCACGATGCGACCCTGCAGGGCGGACGGGTCGCTCGCCCCGTTGAACGTGGGCAGCCCCGACAACGCCAGGTCGATCTTCGCCGTGGCCCCCGGCTGTCGGATGTTCTCGCTCCGCCAGACCTCGTACGGATTCAGCTCCACCGGATCGCACAGTCGCAACGTGCGCTTGGGGTCGGCGCCGGACACGACCAACCGAGCGTCGATCTCGGTGCCGTCGGCCACGGTGACACCCAGGACCCGGCCATCCTTCGAGCGGATCGCCGAGACCTGGCAGCCGGTGCGGATATCGACGCCGACGCTGCGCGCAGCCTGCTCGAGGGCGGCCGCCAACGCACCCGTGCCTCCGCGTGCGAAGGCCGCGGTGCCGGCCGCACCGCCGTCGTTGCCGGCTGAGTCGTTCAGGAACACGGCGGCGGTGCCGGTCGCCCACGGACCCATCGATGTGAACAGCACCCCACGCGTCGCGAGCGGGCCCCGCACGGCTTCGGTCTCGAAGACTTCTTGCACCAGGTCGGCGACCGCCATTGGCAGCGCGCGGATCGCCTCTCGCCCGGTCTTGGCCCCAAGGTCGCGGAAGGCCTTGCCCAGCTTCAATCCCATGAATGCGTCAGCGATCGAGGGCGACTTAGCATCGGGTGGCGTCGCCACGTTGATGTACGCCAGGAAGCTCGCGATCGCACGCATCTTCTTGTCGAACTCGACGAACGCATCGGCGTCGTGAACACTCCGGTCGCGGAGACCACTCGCCGTCCGTTCCACGTCGCCCCAGAACGTCACCGCCGAGCCATCGGGCTGTGGCGCGAACGCGCGCACGTCCGGCGTGATGGGTTGGAGACCGAACGACGTCAGCTTCAAGTCGTCGACGACCGACGGGCGCAGCCGCCCCACCGTGTGCGTGATGCCGGGCGCCGTGAAGCCCTCGGCCACCGTGGTGTTGCGCAGGACGCCGCCGACCTCGGGAGCCGCCTCGAGCAGGGTGACCGAACGGCCGGCCTTCGCGAGGTAGGAGGCCGCGACCAGCCCGTTGTGACCGCCGCCGATCACGACGACGTCGGTGCTGTTCTTCACGCGCTACCCCTTCGGTACTTGAGCGCGGTCATGCAGCCCTCCGGCCGCGCTTGCGCTGCTTCAGGTACTCGCGCGCTGCGATCATGCCGGGCGCACCCATGATGCCGCCGCCGGGGTGGGTGGCCGAGCCGCACATCCACAGGTCCTTCACGGGGGTTTCGTAGCGGGACCACCCAGGCACGGGCCGGTTGAAGAAGAGCTGCTCGAGCGAGAGCTCACCGGCGAAGATGTTGCCCTCGCTCAAGCCCGTGATGTCCTCGATGTCCTTCGGCGTCACGAACTGGTGACCCTCGATCAGGGAGCGGATGTTGGGGAATCGCTCCTCCAGCGTGGCGATCACGTTCTGGCCGAAGGCCTCGCGCTTCGCATCGTCCCACTGCTCGCCATGCTCCAGGTGATACGGGGCGTACTGCACGAAGCAGCTCATGACGTGCTTGCCGGGCGGCGCCATGGTGGGGTCGACCAGGGTCGGCATGATGCAGTCGATGTACGGGCGCTCCGACGGCCGGCCGTACTTCGCATCGTCGTAGGCACGTTCCATGTAGTCCAACGACGGCGAGAAGCTGATCGCACCGCGCAGCCAGGGCCCCACGCCCGGCTTGCAGGCCAGCTCGGGCAGTCCGGACAGCGCCAGGTTCACCTTCCCCGAGGAGCCCCGGTACTTGAAGCGCATGACCTCGTCACGGAAGGTCTGGTCCAGGTCGGACTCGTCGAGCAGGTTGATGAACGTCTGGCGCGAGTCCAACGACGACATGACGACATCCGCATCGATCTCCTCGCCGGAGCTGAGCACCACGCCGGTCGCGCGGCCGCCCTGCGTCTTGACGTGGTCCACACCCGCCTCGGTACGGATCTCCACGCCCAGCGAGAGGGCGCTGCTGGCGATCGCGTCGGCCACCGAGCCGGTGCCGCCGCGCGGCACGCCCCACGCGCGGAAGGCGCCGTCGATCTCGCCCATGTAGTGATGGAGCAGCACGTACGCGGTGCCGGGCGACCGTGGCCCTTGGAACGTCCCGATGATGCCACTCGCGCTCATGGTGGCCTTGAGCGGCTCGGTCTCGAACCACTGGTCCAGGAAATCGGCAGCGCTCATCGTCATGAGCTGGATGAACGTGGACTGCAGCTTCTTGGGCAGGTCTCTGAACGCCTTGGCGAGCGGGGCGAGGGGGAGCCAGTGGGTCGGGGAGATCTTGCCGGGATCGGGTGGCGCGATCGACAGGATCGGCTTGATGAACCGGCCCATCTCGGCCATGAGCGAGCCGTACTCCTCGTAGACCTCGGCGTCCGACAGGCTCCAGCGACGCAGCTCTCGGATCGTCTTACCGTGATCGTTGACCCGCCAGAGGTAGTCGTCCTCGAGTGGGGTGATCGTGCCGTCGAGCGGCAGGATCTCCAGGCCGTGCTTGGCCAGCTCCAGCTCGCGGATGATCTCGGGGCGCAGGAGCGACACCACGTAGCTGAATACGGAGAACTTGAAGCCGGGCACGATCTCCTCGGTGAGGGTGGCTCCACCCAGGAGGTGCCGGCGTTCCAGCACCAGGACCTTCAGCCCGGCCTTCGCGAGATAAGCGGCGTTCACCAGCCCGTTGTGCCCGCCTCCGATCACGACCGCGTCGTACCGCTTCGCCATGCGACGACTCCTTGCCGAGGATGGATCTCCGGGCGAGTGGGCACCCTGCAACGCGGGTCCGGTCCGCCGTTCGCCCATGCTAGCCGCGGCCCCCGTGCCCAGCCAACAGCCCTTTGACTTGAGGTCAGCCCCTCGAAGCCCGCCTCATGACTCGGCTCGGCTACCCTTGGGCCTGTTCTCGCACCCCGTGCGAACAGGAGGTCGACCACCGTGAGTCTGGGCACCGCGTTCTTCGAGCGCGAACAGGAGCTGAACAAGAAGCTCGCCTGGGGCGAGTGGAGCGGCTACTTCTCGGCTCCGGTCTACGCGGACTTCCACGACATCGAGTACAACGCGATCCGCGAGGCCGCGGGCGTCATCGACATCACCCCCTTGTACAAGTACGAGGTCTCCGGGCCGGACGCGACCCGCCTGCTGGATCGGGTCATGACGCGGGACATGACGAAGCTGCGCGTCGACCGCGTCTCGTACTCCCCCTGGTGCGATGAAGAGGGCAAGGTGCTGGACGACGGCACGATCGCGCGCCTGGCCGACGACCGGTACCGGATCACCGCGGCCGATGCGTGCTACCGCTGGTTCGTGCTCAGTGCCACCGGGTTGGACGTGCAGATCGACGACGTCAGCGACGACACCGCGGCGCTCGCGCTCCAAGGGCGCTTGTCCCGCGAGGTGCTGCAGGACGCCACGGGCAAGGACTGGGCCGACCTCCGGTACTTCGGTCGTCGCATGACCGAGATCGCGGGCGTGCCGGTCGATGTCACGAGAACCGGCTACACCGGCGACCGTGGCTACGAACTGTGGATGGCCAAGGACGACGCGCTCCCCGTGTGGGACACGGTGTTCGACGTGGGTCAGCGCTACGGGATCCAACCCGTGGGGATCCGCGCGATGGATGTCGCCAGGGTCGAGGCCGGTCTGATCCTGATCGAGGCGGAGTACACCAGCGCACGACACGCGGTCGCTGCGGAACAGCAGTACTCACCGTTCGAGCTCAACTTCGACGCGTTGGTGGACTTCTCGAAGGCCAGCGACTTCAACGGCAGACGGGCGTTGCTCACCGAGCGTCAGTCGGGAGGTCCCGAGCGACGGCTGGTGGGCCTGCACCTGGACTGGGCCGGCATCGAAGGCATGTACGCCAAACACGGGCTCGCCTCGGCCATCAGCCCGTTCGTGCACCGCGACCCGATCCCCGTCTACAAGGAGGGCAAGCAGGTCGGGCGCACGACGTCCACCACCTGGGGGCCGACCATCAAGAAGATGATCTCCCTCGGGTCGGTCGACCGTGGGCACAGCGCCATGGGCTCGCGGCTCAGCGTGGAGTGGACGGTCGAAGGCGAGCGCGGCAAGGTCGGCGCCACGGTCGTTCCGCTGCCGTTCTTCGACCCCGAACGCAAGCGCAGCTAGCTCGCCCAAGCCCGACGGCTTAGGTCAGGGCCTTCCTCTTCAGAGCATCGAACTCGTCCTGGTTGATCGAACCCGCATCGAGCAGCTCCTTGGCCTTCGCGATCTCTGCCGCAGGCCCGGTCTCAGCGGCCGCGCCCTGCACGTACTGCTTGAACTGCGCCTCGGCGGCCTGGTGCTGCTTCATCGAACGCTCGGCCATGCTCGGCCCACGCGCGATCAAGTAGATGAGCAACGCCAGCACAGGCACGATCAGCAGGAACAAGAGCCATCCGGCTTTCCCGAAGCCGGATAGGGAATGATCACGGAAGATGTCGGCGATCACGCTGAACAACATCATCAGGTACGCGACCATGAAGAAGATCACCACGGTCGTCCACAAGATCTCGCCTAGGTCGATCTCTGCAAGCACGTTCGGTTCCCCCTTGGGTTCGTCGGGCGCCGAAGTGTATCTCAGGCCGAGGGGGCGGCAAGACCTCCATACGGCTGAGATCCGCCGCCACCGGATCGTCACAGCACGTGCGCGGCCCGCCACGGATCGTCTGAGAACATAGGGCCTGCAATGACTTCCCGGTCCATCCCTCGTTCCTCGGTCGTGTTCGCCGTGCTCGGTGGACTCGTCTCGCTCGTGGTTGGGCTGGCGGGCTCGGTGATCCTGGGCGTCGCCGCAGGCTTGCTGATCGCCGCTCTGGGATCCGTGGCCGTGCGGGCGACCGCCCGCCAGGGCGACGCCGACGACACGGCGCCCCACGATCCCAGCCGGCGTCGATTCCTGGTGGGTGTGGGGCTGGGCGGAGTGGCGCTCGCCGTGGTCGGAGCCCCGATCGGCTGGATGGCCCGCAAGCTGGCCAGACCCGATCCGCGACCGGTGCAACAGGCGATGGCGCAGAGCCTGGGCTCGGAGTACATGGAGCTGGTTCGGCGCGCGTACCGCCCGGGACGCTCGGGCGACCTCCAACTGCTGCTGGCGCCGTTCAACAGCTCGAACTACGCCAACGAGTCGGTGGCGCTGGTACCGCAGGACCCCCGCACGAGCCACGCCAGCGTCTGGATGTACCTCGAACGCATCCCGCTGGTGGTCTACGGACCCGGGCTGGTGGTGGCGGGCGACCACACCGACCGCGTGACGCTGGCCGACCTCGCACCCACGACCGCAGAGCTGATCGGCGCGGAGAGCTTTCCAACCGGCGACCGGCAAGGCGTTCCGCTCCCGATCGCGACCACGCGCTCGCTCCGGCGCCCCAAGGTCGTCCTCACCTTCGTGATCGACGGGGGCGGGTGGAACGTCCTGCAGCACTGGCCCGACGCGTGGCCCAACCTCCGTCGCCTCATGGACGGTGGTGCCAACTTCCGCAACGCGATCCACGGTTCGTTCCCGGCCGTGACGGCCTGCGCGCACGCCTCGATCGGCACCGGCACCTACCCCGACGAGCACGGGATCACCGGTCACAACATCCGCGACGATCAGGGCGTCGTCCGCAAGGCCTACGGCGAGGCCGGGCAGGCCGACCCCGGTGACATCGTCCTGCCCACCCTTGCCGACCTCTGGTACGAGGAGACCGGCGGCCGCGCGTGGGTCGGGGAGATCGGCTACCAGGTGTGGCACCTGGGCATGCTGGGGTACGGCGGCCGGGAGCGAGCCGATGGTTCCAAGCCAGTGGGCGTGTACTGGGACGAGGACGACACCGACGACTGGGCGCCGCACAACCCCGACCGGTACCGGCTCCCTGTGGCGATGCCCGGTCGCGAGACGTTCGACGCCTCCTATCAAGCGTTCTGGGAAGCGCCGCCCGACTGGGACGAGGAGTTCACGCCGCAGGGCCGGCAGGCGCCGTGCTGCAGCCCGCCCGTCGTCACGTACCAGGGGGACCTCATCGAGGCGACGTTGGACTCCGAGCCGATCGGCGAGGGAGATGCGACGTCGCTCCTCTACACGACGTTCAAGTCGCCCGACTACACCGGTCACGTCTACGGCATGGCCTCGGAGTGGGAGCGGTTGCAGCTCGAGGCCGTCGACGCCGAGCTGGGCCGCGTCCAACGCATGCTCGAGGAGCGCTTCCCCGGCGAGTACGTCCTGATCGTCACGGCCGACCACGGCCAGTGCCCCCTCCCCGATGCCGAGGGCGGCGTGCGCCTGGACCCGATCCAGCTGGAGCAGCACATCTCCGCGAACTTCGCCGGCGTCACGGGTGTGGTGCAGGAGGTCACACCGCACGAGGTGTACCTGAACACCGCGCGGCTCTGGGACAACGGCGGCGCCACCGTGGACGACATCGCCGCCTCACTGCAGGACTATCGCTACCGGCAGAACCTGGGCTCCTACGTGCCGGCCGACGCGATCGAGCAGGACCTGTTGGATCACAAGGAATTCGCCGCCGTCTTCGCGAGCACGTTCATGGACTCGATCGCCGAGTCGGACCTGTCGGCGCTGGGCGAGACGGACTACCCCGAAGGCGACGAGATGGGTGTCCCCGAGCCGCCACCCCGTACCTAGTCCGTCGCAGACCACCGCGAGGCAGGGATCAATAGCCTCGAGCGATCCATTCCTCCAGATGCGGAGCCTCGTCGCCGATCGTGGTGGACGGCCCGTGGCCGGTATGCACCTCGGTCTCGGGGGGCAGCACCAGCAGCTGTTCACGGATCGACGAGATGATGACGTCGAAGTCGCCGTAGCGGAACGCCGTGGCGCCCGGTCCGCCCTGGAACAACGTGTCGCCACCGAACAGGTGACCGGCGGCGTCGTACAGGCTGACGCTGCCGGGGGTGTGACCTGGCGTATGCATGACCTTCAGGTCGGAGCCGGCGATCGTGAGCACGTCGCCGGCGGCGATCTCCAGATCGGGCGCGACGTCCGGATACGCCTCGTCCCACAGCATCCGATCGGCGGGGTGCAGAGCGATGGGCGCGTCGACCGTTCCTTGGAGCGCCCGAGCGACGTTCACGTGGTCGAAGTGACCGTGCGAGCACTGGATGCGCGTGACGCGCCGTCCTCCGACGGCCTCGACGATCGGCGAGGCGTCGTGCGAAGCGTCGATGACGATCACCTCGTCGTCGTCGCCGATCACCCACACGTTGTTCTGGACCTGGGCGGGCGGGTCGGAATCGCGGAAGACGCCGGTGATCTCCACCAGATCGATGCGCGGCGCCATCACGGGAACACCACCACCGAACGCAGCACCTCGCCGCGTTCCATCTTGGCGAACGCCTCCTCGACGCCGTCCAGCCCGATCGTCTCGGAGACGAACCGTTCCAGGTCGAGCCTGCCCTCCAGGTACAGATCGATCAGCATCGGGAAGTCCCGAGACGGCAGTGCGTCGCCGTACCACGCGGGCTTCAGCGCTCCCCCACGCCCGTAGAACTCGATCATCGGCAGCTCGATCGTCATCGACGGATCGGGCACGCCGACCTGGATCAGGGAGCCGGCCAGATCGCGCGAATAGAAGGCCTGCTCGAACACCTTCGGGTTGCCGACCGCCTCGACCACGACGTCGGCACCGAGTCCGCCGGTGGCCTCCTTCACCGCTTCGACCGGATCGGTCTTGGACGCGTCCACCGTGTGGGTGGCGCCGAACTCTTTGGCCCACTCCAGCTTGCGGGGGTCCAGGTCCACGGCCACGATCGTACGAGCGCCCGCCAACGCGGCGCCGGCGATGGCGGCGTCCCCCACCCCGCCGCAGCCGAAGACCGCGACCGTGTCCCCCCGAGAGACCTGGCCGGTGTTGAGCACCCCGCCGAGGCCCGCCATGATGCCGCACCCCACCAGGCCGGCGGCTTCGGGCTTCGCGCGTGGGTCGACCTTCACTGCCTGGCCCGCGTCCACCAGGGTGAGCTCGGCGAACGCGCCGATACCCAACGCGGCAGTCAGTGCGCCCCCGCCATCGGCCAGGGTCATCGCCTGCGTGGCGTTCTTCGAGTCGAAGCAGTACCAGGGACGGCCTCGCAGGCACGAACGACACGATCCGCACGGCGCGCGCCATGCCAAGATCACGAAGTCACCTGCGGCGACGTTGGTCACGTTCTCGCCGACGGACTCCACGATGCCGGCTGCCTCGTGCCCCAAGAAGAATGGGAACTCGTCGTTGATCGCGCCTTCCCGGTAGTGGAGGTCGGTGTGACACACCCCGCACGCCTGCACTCGAACGAGCACCTCTCCCGGCCCGGGGTCGGGTACCACGATGTCGGCGAGCTCGACGGGCTCGCCCGTGGCGCGGGCGATCACAGCCTTGATCTGGTGCACGTGTGTTCCTCTCTCGTCAGCCGTTGTGCACGGTGGAGTGCTCGGTCTCGTCTTCGAACGTGTTGCCTTCGGCCGGGATCGGGTTCGCCTTCAGGATGCGCGCCAGGTGCACGGCGTTGTGCGCCATCCATCGGGTGGTGCGTTGGGTGTAGGGATGATCCCCGCCCCCGGCCTCGATGTAGCTGGGGCCGGGTCCCGCGTCCCCGACCCAGTAGGTGTCGGCGTTCGGCGGGATCGCACACCCCAGGTGGGTCAGGTTGAACAGCGTGCTCTCGGCCGCCGCGTGCGCGCCGTCTTCGTTGCCGGTCACCACGACGCAGCCCACCTTGTTGTAGAGCGGGTACTGACCGACCTCGTTCTGATCGCCGTACGTGCCGTCGAGCCGTTCGATCACCATCTGCGCCACGGACCCACGCACCCCGAACCAGATCGGTGTGCCGATGCAGATGATGTCGGCCTCCATGATCTTGTCCAGGATCTGTGGCCACTCGTCGCCATCGCCCTCGTCGGAGCTGACACCGAACCGCACCTGGTAGTCGAGGACGCGGACGATCTCGGTCTCGACGTCCATCGTGTCCCACCATCCCTTGACCTTGCGCATCAGGGCCTCGGTGTTGGACACCTCGGGCGGGTACTTCAAGGTGCAGTTCAGCATGACGGCCTTCAACGTTGGCATGCGTTCCTCCCTGCTGCCGGCGCCGGCGGCACCGACGTGTGCGGTGTGCCGCGGAGGCTGCATCGTGACACGCGACCGGCGCTCGTGGCACGCTCCGGATGAGCGCTGTGCCACGATGCGCACCATGGTGACCGACCTCAGCGCTCGTGATGTGGCCATGCTGTCGGGCGATCACGGCCAAGCACCACAGATGGCCATGCGCATCGTCCGGCGGACCGCCGAGATCGCGGGAGCTTCGCACCTGCTGAACATCTCGTCGGCCCACATCGACGGATGTCTGTATCACGGGCCGGCCGGGCTCGACTTCGCGAGGCGCCTTCGAGATGCCGGCGCACGGGTCGCCGTCCCCAGCACCTTGAACGTCTCGTCGCAGGATCTGCAGCACCCCGGACTGGTCCGACTCGATCGCACGACCGTTCCGGCGCGGGAACAGATGGACGCCTACGTCTCCATGGGCTGCCGGCCAACGTGGACGTGCGCGCCCTACCAGCTGCCGGAACGCCCCGCGTTCGGCGACCACGTCGCATGGGCTGAGTCCAACGCGATCGTGTTCGCGAACTCCGTGCTCGGCGCGCGAACCGACCGATACGGAGACTTCATCGACATCTGCTGTGCCATCACCGGCCGCGCACCGGCGGCGGGGCTGCACCTGGACGAGCACCGTCGCGCCCGCGTGGTGTTCCGCGTCGAGGGACTGCACGATCGACTGCTGTCCGACGAGGTCGCGCACGCCGCCATCGGGCATGTGATCGGGAGCAGGGCGGGCGCCGGCCTGCCGGCGGTCATCGGCCTACCGCCCCCGCCCGTGACCACCGAAGATCATCTGAAGGCCTTGGGCGCCGGTGCTGCATCGTCGGGCTCGGTAGCCATGGTGCACGCGGTGGGCATCACGCCGGAGGCCGCCACCGTGGAGGCGGCGACCGGCGACCTGGCAACCGTTCGCCATGAATCGATCGTGCCGGCCGACGTGCGGGCGGCGCGGGATGCGCTGTCGACCGTGTCGGTCGGCGCCGCCATCGGAGCCGTGAGCGTGGGGACCCCACATTGTTCGGTCGAGGGCTTCGAACGCCTCGCCTCCCTGGCCCAAGGCCGCCGGTTCTCGGTCCCGTTCTACGTGAACACGGGACGTGCCGTCCTGCAGATCGCTGAGCGCGCCGGGACGGTCGCGATCGTCGAAGCGGCCGGAGCCACGGTGCTCACCGACACGTGCACCTACATCGCGCCAGTGATCGCCGCCGGATCGGGGCCCGTCGTGACCCACTCGGCGAAATGGGCGTGGTATGCACCGGCCAACCTCGGCGTGGACGTCGCCTTCGCGAGCCTCGAGGAGTGCGTCCGGTCGGCGGTTGCGGGCCGGCTGGTGAGGGATACGTCGTTCTGGGGCACACCGTGATGGGAACGTTCCCGTGCCGCACGCTGGTGCCCGGACGCGGCCGAGGTGAGGCCTTGACCCTGCGGGACCCACTCAGCTTCTGGGGCGGATTCGACCCGGCGACCGGCACGGTGATCGACTCACATCATCCGCAGCTGGGAGTCCGGCTGACCGCGCTGGTGGTGCTCATGCCGTGGGGACGGGGATCCAGCTCCAGCTCCTCCGTGCTGGCCGAGGCGATCCGTCTGGGAACGGCGCCCGCCGCCATCGTGCTGGCCGAGCCTGATCCCGTGATCGCTTTGGGAGCCATCGTGGCCGACGAGCTCTACGGTCTGTCCGTGCCGATCGTCGTGGCGCCTCCAGAGGCGCACCACCAGATCCCCGACGGCGCCACGATCACGGTCGACGCGCGGCGCGACGAGGCCCGTCTCGACACGGAGCGCGGATAGACTCGACCGCGTGGTGACCTGCCCTTCGTGCTCGGCCACCAACGACGACGCGGCGCGGTTCTGTTCATCGTGCGGGACGGCGTTGGTGCGCACGTGCCCTTCGTGTGGATCGGTCGTGCCCGCACAGGCACGGTTCTGTTCCGAGTGCGGCACGCCGTTGGGTGCGCCTCCGACCACGGAACGCCCGGTCGAGGAACGACGCCTGCTCACGATCGTGTTCGCTGACCTGGCCGGCTTCACGCAGCGATCCGACCAGGCCGATCCCGAGGACGTCCGAGGGATCCTGGTCCCGTTCCACGCGATCGCGAAGGAAGAGATCGAGCGCTTCGGCGGCATGCTCGACAAGTTCATCGGCGACGCGGCGTTGGGGGTTTTCGGAGCCCCGGTCGCCCATGAGGACGACGCCGAACGCGCGGTGCGCGCGGCGCTGTCCATCCGTGAGCGCGTCACGGCCGGGGGCATGCCTGTACGTGTGGCGGTCAACACGGGCGAGGCACTCGTCACGACCGGAGAAGGGCCGCAGATCGGCGAGCACGTGGCCGGCGACGTGGTGAACACGGCATCGCGGCTGCAGAACCTGGCGCCGGTGGGAGAGGCGGTCGTGGGTGAGACCACCGCGCGCGCCACCCGCCGGATCATCGAGTACGAGGAGCTGCCCGCCGCCACCGTGAAGGGCAAGTCCGAGCCGCTCGTGCTGTGGCTCGCGCGCTCGGTGCGCCCGACCGTGCCCGAACGCGACGAGGACGACCCGCCCCCGTTCGTGGGACGCGAGCGCGAGCGCCAAGGCCTCCGGGACCTGCTGGCTCGCACGATCCGTGATCGGACCCCCCATCTGGTCACGGTCGTCGGAGAGCCCGGCCTGGGCAAGAGCCGTCTGCTCGCCGACCTCGGCGAGCACGTCCGCGCAGCGCCCGAGGAGGTGACGTTCCATCGCGGCCGGTGTCTGCCCTACGGGGAGAGCATCACCTACGCCGCGCTCGTCGACGTCGTGCGAGCGCTGCTGGGGGTCGCACCGGGTGAGCCTCCGGAGCGGGCCGCCGAGGCACTGCTCGAGCGTCTCCCCTCCCTCACTCCCAGCGAGGACGAACGTGCGTGGCTCGCCGCGCGTCTGCGCTCGCTGGTTGGCCCGATCTCGGACCGGGAAACCACCGTGGACCGAGCCGAGTCCTTCGCGGCGTGGACCAGGTTCCTGGAGCTCACCGCACGCGTGACACCGTCGACGATGGTGATCGAGGACCTGCATTGGGCCGAACCGGCGATGCTGGAGTTCCTCGATCATCTGATCGAGCAAGCAGATGACGTACCGCTGCTGGTGCTGTGCACAGCGCGGCCGGAGCTCTTCGCGGCCCATCCGTCGTGGGGGTCGGGCTTCGCCCGCGCCACGACCCTGACGCTGTCGCCGTTGTCGGACCGTGACATGCACGATCTGCTCGCCGCATTGTTGCTTCGCTCCGTGGTGGGTGAGGATGCGCGTGAGTCCCTGATGCATCGAGCGGGCGGCAACCCCTTGTACGCGCGAGAGTTCGTGCACATGATCGAGGACGATGCGCCGACTGCCGGCGGCGACCGGACCGACCCACGTCACTCCCCGTCCGTGAACGTCCCGGACACCGTGCAGGCATTGATCGCCGCCCGCCTGGACGCGCTCTCTCGATCGGACCGCTCGCTGCTGCAGGCGGCCGCCGTCGTGGGCGACCACTTCTGGCCGGACGCCCTCCGAGTGCTCGAGCCCGGCATCGGATCGGAAGCGCCGCTGCACGAGCTGCAGCGGCGAGGACTGATCCGGCGCTCGCCGCTGAGCACGATCGAGGGCCAGAGCGAGTTCGCGTTCACCCATGGGCTGATCCGCGACGTCGCGTACGGGCGCCTCCCCCGCGCCACCCGGGCACGCATGCATTCGGAGGTCGCTCGGTGGCTCGAGTCCTCGGCGGGCGACGACGTCCGCGAACGGGCGGACCTGCTGGCGTCCCACGCCCTACGCGCGCTCGATCTGGCCAAGGCCGCGGGGATGCCTGAGGAGATCGGAGAGCTGGAGCGGACCGCGTTGCGATTCCTGGTGATGGCCGGTGAGCACCAGACGAGCCTGGATGCGCGACGAGCCGCCGAGTACTACGCGCGTGCCGTGGAACTGTCGCCTTCCGAAGGGGCAGAACGAGCGGAGCTCCTGCGCGTCGCGACTGGCCTGGGTTGGCGTTCCGGTGCGCTCACCTCGGACGAGGCCGTCGCCGCCTATCGAGCGGCCATCGACCTGGCGATCACCGCCGGAGCCCCCCTCGTCGCCGCTCAGGTGATGCGACGGCTCTACTTCCAACTGGGCCTGCAGGGCGACACGTCGGAGGCGCGCGAGATCCTGGACGAGGCCATCGAGCTGCTCGGAGCCGAGCCCGAGCCCGGCGACACGCTCGCCGAGCTGTATGCCTGCCGCTCCGAAGCCGAGATGTTCGCCGGCAGATCCGAGGATTCGCTGACGTGGGCCAACCGGGCCATGGAGCTCCCTCGCTCGCCGGGGATCACGCTGATGGCCCTGCATCTGCGAGGGAACGCCCGATGCGAGCTTGGCGACTACGGCGGCGTCGACGACCTTCGCACGGCGCTCTCCCTGGCCCAGGATTCAGGCGTCGGGCTGGACATCGTCACCTCCTACTCGTACCTCGTCGAGCGGGTCGGTCTGCTCGAAGGGCCCGTCGCGGCATTGGAGATGAATCGGGCCGCGCTGGAGCTCTGCGAGCGCCGGGGCCTGGAGCATCAGTCGATGTGGTCCCGCACCGAACGGCTCTGGCTGCTGTTCGATGCCGGACGGTGGGACGACATCGTCGAGGACACGGCGCGGCTGCTCGAGTGGAGTCACGCGCACGGCGAGGTGCAGGCCTCGACCGTTGCCAGCACGTTCCAGGCGAGGGTCCTCAGCCATCGCGGAGACGCGGGCCGCGCGGTGGAGCTCATGGCGCAGGCCGTGCCGGTTGCCGAAGAGATCGCCGACCTGCAGGTGCTGTCGCCGGCCTTGTTCGTCTCCGCGCTCGCAGACGCTGCCGCGGGCGAGTCTGCATCGGCCGCCGGCCACCTGCGCTCCTACCACGACGCCACGCTGGAAGGACCGCCCGAGTACCGGGAGATCCACCTGCCGGAGGCCGTCCGGCTCGCGTTCGAGCTGGGAGAGCCAGGTCTGGCGACGGCGCTGCTGGATCGGCTCGAGGTGCACGAGCCCCGCATGGAGCGGGCTCTCACCGCCGCTCACGCGACGATCGCCGAACACGAGGCACGCATCGACGATGCCGCCGAAGGCTACGAGAAGGTCGCCGGAGCGTGGAGGGAGTGGGAGATGCCGTTCGAGCAAGCACACGCCATGGCCGGCCTCGGACGCTGCCGCCGATCGCAAGGTCGCGACACCGAAGCCGACGCCGCCGAAGCGGACGCCGCCGGCTTGTTCTTGCAGCTGGGGGTACCGCACAGTACCCGCTGAATCGGTGCAGCGCAGTGTTCGTGGTGGAGGTGGCGGGATTCGAACCCGCGTGCTCGAGCGACTGACTAGGGCTTCTCCGGGCGCAGCCTGGTGGAAAGATCTCGGCTCTGGGCTCCCACCGGCGGAGCACCCATCGCCCAGCCCGGGTGCGATGTCCCTCAGCGGCCCCCAGGCGGAACCGTCGAGGTGAGCCTGCTCACGACGCCCGTCCCTCGGTCGCAGGCGGCCCGAGGGGGGCGGCTACTTAACGTATTAAGCAGCGAGCGCGTAGTTGTCTTCGGCGCTTGTGTTTGGTCCGGCGTTTAACGTGACATCCGGGATCACGGCCCGCTTCTCCCAGTCAGAACCGACCGAGTCGAAGCCAGTACACCCCCATATGTAGTTGTCCCTGCGAGTATACGGCGCGCGCCGGACATGACTGAAGGGTCACCGGTCGCCGGCCAGGAGCGTCGCACCGAGTTCGCGCGTGACGTCGACGATGAGATCGACGTCCTGGTCACGGGTTCGCCAGTTCGACAGGGCAGGGCGGAAGGCGGTCATGCCGTCGAACGTCGTGGTTCCGAACGCCACGCGACCATCGGCCAGCACCGCAGCGCCGAGCTCGTCGTTGAGGTCGTCGAGCCGCTCCTCGGTCACGCCCTCGGGGTGGAACCGGAAGCACACGATGTTCAGACCGACGTCGGCGAGTCGCTCCAGGTCGGGCGCGGCGTCGACGCGCTCGGCCAGTCGCTGAGCCTGGGCCAGGTGACGCTCGACGATCGCTCGATAGCCGCTCCGGCCGTAGGCACGCAGGGTGGCCCACACCGCGAACGAGCGGGCCCGCCTCGACATCTCCGGCCCCAGATACGCCCACTGTGGCTTCGGATCGTCCAGCTCCGGCAGGTAGGCGGCGCCGCTACCGAACACGCCCGGCTGCAACGAGCGATCCTTGATGAACGCGAACCCACTCTCGTACGGCACGTTCAGCCACTTGTGACCGTCGGCGATCGCCGAATCGGCCCGCTCGAGCCCTTCGACGAGATGCCGCGTCCGGTCCGAGAGCTGAGCGAACAGGCCGAACGCGCCGTCGACGTGCAGCCACGCTCCATGGCGCTCGGCCAGGTCGGCCATGGGCAGCAGCGGATCGAACTCGCCGGCATTCACCTCGCCCGCGCTGGCGATCACGATCGCGGGAGCGCCGCCCAGATCGCGCAACGCTCGTTCGAGCGCCTCGAGGTCGAGCCGGCCCACACCGTCTCGAGCGAGCTTCTTCACGTTCGAACGGCCGATGCCAAGCATCGCCAGCGCCTTCACATCGCTCGCGTGGACGAAGCCCGATCCGAGGACCGGCACGGCCGGCAGCCCGCCCATGCCGGCTTCGTCGACATCCACGTCGTGCCGCATGCCCCACCACCGGCGAGCACATGCGAGGGCGGTGAAGTTGGCCATCGTCGCTCCGGTGGTCAGCACGCCGCCCCAGCTCGCAGGGATGCCGAACAGGTCTTTCAACCACTCCAGAGCCACGACCTCGATCTGGCCGCCGATCGGTGATTCGACCCAGGCCGCGGGGTTCTGGTCCAACGTGGTGGCCGTCCAGTCAGCACCCACAGCGGCGGGCGTCGCGCCGCCGGTCACGAAATGGAAGAACTTCGGGCCGACGGTGTGGATGGCGCCGTCGAGGCCGGCCCAGAGCTCACCGACGGCAGCTTCAGCGCCCACGCCGTCCTCGGGCAACGGGCCGCCGAAGGTTGCCGCCACCTCCTCGGCGTTCGTCACCCGCACGGGACGATCGTGCACGCCGGCCAGGTAGGCGGACGTGCGGGTCTTGACGAGGTCGACGACGGGGTCGGTCTCACCCGACGTCGGAGGGGTCGGCGTGGTCATGCCGCGATGGTACCTACCGCCGCCGGCCCATCTGCTGTTCGATCTCGCGCTGGGACTCGCGCTTCGCGATCGTGTGTCGCTTCTCGAACTCGCGCTTGCCTCGGCCCACGCCGATCTCCACCTTGGCGAGGCCGTGCGCGAAGTACACGCGCATCGGCACCAGGCTGAGGCGTTCCTCCTGCTGCTGCACCTGGAGCCGCTCGATCTCGCGTCGATGCAGGAGCAGCTTGCGAGGACGCATCGGCAGATGGCGGCGCGTGTCCCCTTGTTCGTACGGCGGGATGTGCATGCCCTCCAACCAGGCCTCGCCGTTGCGAACCCGAGCGTAGGCCTCGCCCAGCGACGCTCGGCCACCTCGAAGGGACTTCACCTCATCGCCTGTGAGCTGGATGCCGGCCTCCAGCGTCTCCTCGATGGCGTAGTCGTGGCGGGCCTTGCGGTTGGAGGCGACGGTGTTCTCCCCCTCACGGCCCGACTTCTTCCGAGCCACGACCGCCGCCTAGACGTCCAGGAAGCGCCGCATGCCGATCGTACCCGCGACGATGGCCACCAGGGCGGCCGCGATCAGGATCCACGGCGCCACGGCCAGCACGTCGGAGTTCTTGATGAGCGGGAAGAACTGGACCTCGGTGCGGAGCCGGTCGATGAAGACCACCTTCAGCAGGAACAGCGCCACGATGGCGGCGGCAGCTCCGGCCAGCGCTTCGACCAGGCCCTCGATGAGGAAGGGCACGCGGATCCGCCAGTTGGTGGCCCCGACCAGTCGCATGATGCCGATCTCCTTGCGCCGGGCGAACATACCCATGCGCAGCGTGTTCGCGACGAGCGCCACCGCGGAGGCGAGCATGATGACCGCGATCGAGAACACCCCGATCTGCAGTACCCGGGTGATGGTCGTGAGACGGTCGAGCACCGCGCGGAAGTCGGACACGTTCCGGATGCCGGGCTCCGCGCACACGACCTCCCCGGCCTCATCCGCCACGCATCCCATGCGGGCGGTGATCTGGGAGAACTGCGAAGAGTCGCCGAGGTTGATGCGGAACGACGTCGGCAGCGTCTGGCAATCGACGCCTTCCCGGAAGGCGGGGATGCCCTCGAACACCTGGTCGGCGTGCTGGCAGGTCCGCTCCTTGTCCCAGTACTCGATCGAACCACCCTCCTGGACGGCGGGCAGCTCCTGCAGCTTGGTCTGCACCCGTTCGATCGTGTCGGGGTTGACCGGATCGCTCAGGTAGACCGCGACCTGCACGTTGCCGGTGATGGAATCGATCACCAGGTTGAACTCACGCGCGATGAGCAACGAGAGACCGAACAGGAACAGCGCGATGAACGCCGTGGACATAGCGGCGAACGCCACGATGCCGTTGCGCCGCAAACCCGCGGCGGTCTCGCGGAAGAAGTACTCGAGCCGCATCAGCTGTAGACACCGCGAGACTGGTCGCGGATCACGTGGCCGTCGTCGAGCTCGATCACGCGCTTGCGCATGGCATCGACGATGGCCTGGTCGTGGGTGGCCATCACCACGGTCGTGCCGATCCGGTTGACCTTGTCGAGCAGTCGCATGATGTCGACGGACGTGTTGGGATCCAGGTTGCCGGTGGGCTCATCGGCCAACAGCACCAGCGGGCGGTTCACGCACGCCCGCGCGATCGACACGCGCTGCTGCTCGCCGCCGGACAGCTCGTCGGGATAGTTGTTGAGCTTGTCCCCCAGCCCGACGTACTCCAAGATCTCGGGCACGCGCTGGTCGATCACGTGCTTCTGCTTGCCGATCACTTCCAGCGCGAAGGCAACGTTCTCGAACACCGTCTTGTCCTGCAGCAGGCGGAAGTCCTGGAACACCGTGCCGATGTTGCGGCGCAGCTTCGGCACGTCCCAGCTGGACATCTTGGCCAGGTTCTTGCCGCCCACGAAGATGCTGCCCTTGGTGGCGTCCTCTTCGCGGATCAGCAAGCGGATCATGGTGGACTTGCCTGATCCGGACTGTCCCACGATGAAGATGAACTCGCCTTTCTCGACCTCGACATCGACGTCGGTGAGGGCGATCACACCGTTCTTGTAGGTCTTCGAGACGCGCTGAAGACTGATCATTTCGGACCTCGGGAGGGATGGGAAGGTGACGTCGGCACCCTACCAGACGTCTCCGGCGCACCTGTGGAGGTACCGCGTAGGCTACGAACTCACCATGGGCGCAACCGTGACCCGACCCCTCGCTTCGCCCGAGATCGCCCTGGAGCCTCGACAGAGCCATGCGCGTCGCATGATGCTTGCCATCGCAGGCCCGGCCCTGATCGTCGCGGGTGTGCTCTTCGCGTTGCGAGGATTCGCGTTCGGGGGCCGGCTCACGCAGGCCCACCCCGACATCCTCACGTTCTGGCTGCCCAGGTTCTCGTTCCTCGGCCGATCGCTCGCTTCGGGCCATGTGCCGTTGTGGAACCCGTTCGAGATGGCGGGCTCGCGCTACGCAGCCGATCCCCAGGGAGGGTGGCTCTACGTCACGCCGATGGCGCTCTTCACCGCCATGTCCCCGGCGGCGGCGATGCGCGCGTTCATCGTCGTGAACCCGGTGCTGGCGGGGATCGGGATGTACGCGTTCCTGCGGATCCAACGGCTCGCACGCCTGGCGGCCACGCTGGGGGGTCTGTCACTCGCCATGCTGATGTCTACCTCGGAGATCGCTATCTCGATGCCGTTCGCAGGAGCGACCGCGTGGACCATGGTGACGCTGGTGGGCGCGGCCGGCTTCCTGCGCGCCGACCGATGGCCGCGCCGCCTCGCATGGATCGGCCTCGGTGCGCTCGGTTGGTCGCAGGTCGCCACGGCCCACCTCAGCCATGGTCTGGTGATCTGCACGATCCTGGTGGTCGCCTTCCTCACGACGGGGGTCGTTGCCGACCGAGGACGCACGCAGCTCGTGCCTGCCGCCGGCCACGCGCTGGCGTTCGTGACGGCGCTCCCGGTCTTGAGCCTGGCGGTGCTGATCCCCCGGATGCAGGCGGTGCGAGGCTCGAGCCTTGCCGCCGGCTACGACCGGCTCGGCGACGCACTCGGCACGCTGGGCGGCGGCGGTGAGGCGATCCAGACCAACGGCGTGTGGGCTGGGTGGCCATTCGCCTTCGGGATGACTCCCGGGGCCTACGCGGGCGCCGTGATCCTCCTCGGCGTGCCGTTGGCGCTGCGTGCCCGTCGGTTCCGGCCGCTGGTGTGGGCGTTCGGAGGCGCGGTGGCCGTGACGTGGTTCGGCATGCTCGATGCGGTGGTCACCAACTCGCTGGTCCGCGCCGTGGTGCTCAAGATCCCCTTCGGCGACGTGTACCTGCACAACCCGGGACGGCTGCGGTACCTGGCGGTGGTGGCGGTGCCGGTGCTGGGCGCGGTGGGCATCCAAGGACTCCGGGACGATCCACTGGATGCTCGCCGTGCCACCCGTTGGCTCGCGGGCGGCGCCGTGCTGTGGCTCGGTGTGCCGCTGGCCATGCGCGCCTCGCCGGTGCATCTGGTGTTCCTGGCCGCGGCGTTGGTCGCCTCGGGTGTGGCGGTGCACGCGTTCGCGACGCGTCGGTACGAGTGGGCGTGGGTGGCCGTCGCGTGCGTGCTGACCCTGGAGCTGGCGGGCAGCGCGGTGTGGTCGCATGCCACGACCTTCGGCGACACCGTCCGTACGGGGCTCGAAGGCGGCGAGCACCCCAACCTGGTGCCGCAACCACTGCCGCTGCCGGAGGTCGATGCGTCGGCGTTCACGACACCCACCGCGTTCGTACCCCGGCTCCTGGCGTCCGGATCCCCCTACCTCACGTGGGCTCCGCCCGCCGCGTACTTCGAGAAGGGGTACCTGTTCATGCAGGCCGAGCCGGATTGGCCGGCGCTCGCGATGGAACGTGGATCGCTGTTCGGCGTCCGCGACGTCCTGGGGTACAACCCG
The DNA here is from genome assembly GCA_963821935.1 of uncultured Actinomycetes bacterium. Classification (GTDB taxonomy): domain Bacteria; phylum Actinomycetota; class UBA4738; order UBA4738; family HRBIN12; genus JAOUEA01. The sequence goes on from CAWGFM010000005.1 coordinate 107,569, forward strand.
GTCCAGCTCCCCCGCTACTGGAACTACATGCGAGCGCGCACCGAGCTGCCCGTCTTCTACAACGCGGCCGTCGTCGATCTGCCCACCGAGCGAGACGTCGGGCTCTTGGGCGTGCGCTACATGATCGTGCCGACCGGCCTCGCCGCTCCACTCCCGGGTGCGGTCGTCGATCGCGCCCAGGGCTACGATCTGGTGGAGCTCGACGGGTGGACCACACGCGCATCCGTGGTGACGACCTGGACGGTGGCGGACTCGCAAGCGGCCGCCCTCGAGACGGTGCTCCAGCCGAGGTTCGATCCATCGTCGGTCGCCGTGCTGGAAGCCGATCCCGGGCTGGCGCAGGAGACGGGCGCGCCGCCGGGCGATGCGACCGTGACCGAGACCACGCCCGAAGACGTCACGGTCGACGTCGACGCGAACGCACCGTCGATCGTGGTCGTTCGCACCAGCTACGACGAGGGATGGACCGCCACGGTCGACGGACGTCCGGCCAGCGTCCTGCCGGCCGATGGATTCCTGCAGGGCGTGGCCGTCGAGGCCGGCACGCACGAGGTGCGTCTGACCTATCGGGACGAGTCGATCCGGCAGGGTCTGGTGGCCGGCTTCATCGGCTGGACCGGCCTGCTGATCGCGGCGCTCGGCTGCTGGCTCATCACGGCGATCAGGGAACGCCGACGGTCTCGGGGTGCGGCTCCTGTGGCGTCGACGGCTCCGGCCCCAGGTGCCGGCGACCGATGACGAACGCCAGTCCGTACAGCAGGGCTACGAGGACCAGCAGGGCCCGGTAGCCGGTCACGATCGCGAGGTATTCGAGCACGCCGCCGAGCATGGCTCCCAGCAGGTTGGCCCCGAAGGCCACCGTGGAAGCTCCCACGCCCCGGAACCGCTGCGCGAAGATCAGGTTCGCCACGAACACCGGAGCGAACGCCACGACCACGCTGACGATGAACCTGGGCACGATCGCGAGCCCCAGCAGCTGGGCGGGGGGAACGAACCAGGCAACCGCCAAGCACCCGAGGAGCACGCCGTACATCACCGGAGGTGAGGGCAGCCGAACGCGACGCGCGAGCTCGACCGCCGCCAGCACCGCCAGCAGGATGCCGGCGAACACCAGCGAGTTGACGAACCACGTGGTGCCGAAGAGCAGCGCGAACTGCACCACGCTCTTGGTCTCCAACAGCAGGAACGCAGCCCCCATGCAGAACAGGTCGGCATAGGGCCGCATTCGGGACAGCGGCGCGCCCGAAGCGACACGTACCACGATCAGCGACACCACCAGGATGACGCCCAGCCACCACAGGTAGAAGGAGGGTATCGACCGGCCCACCACATAGGGGAACGGACGATCGTCGGTGGCCGGGTCGGGAACGAGCGACCCCGGTTCCCACGGGGTCGAGCAGGTGATGTCCCCTGTCTCGAGTCCGATCGTGAGGACCGATTGCGACCGGATGCCGTCGCTGTCGATCCCCGCGTCGAAACACGGTTCGTGCCCGAACACCTCGCGCATCGTGTTCGCGTACCGTTCGAACACGTAGGGCCGGTAGTAGTTGTACATCGCGAACGCGCCCCCCGGAGCCAGCCGTTCACGGACCGACTCCATGGCTTCCCGGGTGAACAGGTAGCTCTCGAGTCGCAGCGAGCCCTGCCCGCTGACCAGCGTCAGGGAATCCGGCAGCGCGAACAGGATCAGGTCGTAGCGATCGTCGTTCCGCTCGAGGTAGGCGCGCCCGTCGTCGATGTGGGGCGTGACGCGTGGGTCCTGGTAGGGCCTCGCTGGATGCAGCTCGCTGCCCGCCTCCTGCAGGCGTTGGTCGATCTCGACGGCATCGACGTGGGCCGCCCCCTCGGCGAGCGCGAGCGCCACGTCGTTGCCGTTGCCGGCTCCCACCACCAGCACGTTGCCCGGCGAGCCAGGCAGGTGCGTGTACGGCTTGGAGTAGAAGTCCGCCCGGATGTCCTCCAGCGGCAGCATCGACTGATGCGGCAGCGAGTTCACGCGGATCGGGATCTGCCCCTGTCCCTGCTGGGGATACACCGTGACCCGGTAGTACGGCGACCAGACGTCCGATGAAGCGAAGGAACCGAGGGAGAGCACCACCACGGCGGCGGCGACCGCCGGCCACCAGCCCGCGTACCCCTCCGGCGGCACCAGCACGACGAAGCACACCCCGAGCACGAGCCCCCACACGAGCGGGCCGGCGCCCAGGAACGACAACGCCGAGAACGCGACGATGCCCAGCAGACTGCCGGCGATATCCAGCCGATAGGCCTCGAGCGGCTCGAACCGTTCGAACAGCTGGGCGACACCCTGGGCCACGCTCGCCATGACGAACGTGGCCCCCAGGAACAACACGGGCAGCACGACCCATGTCGGGGGTGCCCCGAGTCCGAAGATCGTCTCGAGGTTCCGCTCCTGGCCCAGCCCTCGCACGACACGGATGAAGAACACCAGGCCGGTGAAGGCAGCGAACGATGCGGGTGCCCACCGGAAGCCGAACCTCGACGATCGCGCCCGGAGGAACCCCACCCCGATCCCCAGGAAGCTCGCCAGCAGGATGAAGTTCGTGAAGTACGCGACGTAGATCTGGAACGCCGACACCCAGCGGATCAACGCCAGCTCGGCGAACAGCATCACGAAGCTGGCGAGCACCAGACGCGAACGCGTGCCCACTACGCGTGGCCCTCCGAGGCCCGGCGCCGCAGCTCCGCCTCGATGAAGCGATCGATGTCTCCGTCCAGCACCCGTTGGGGATCGCCCATCTCCTCGTCGGTGCGGTGGTCCTTCACCATCTGATAGGGCGCGAGCACGTAGGAACGGATCTGCGAACCGAAGTCCACGGCCTTGCGTTCGCCTCGGATCGAATCCATCTCGTCCTCACGCTTCTGACGCTCCATCTCGGCGAGGCGAGCCTTCAGGATGCGCATGGCCACCACCCGGTTCTGAAGCTGGCTGCGTTCGTTCTGACAGGCCGCCACGGTTCCCGTGGGGAGATGCGTGATGCGCACGGCGGAATCCGTCGTGTTGACCGACTGCCCTCCGGGTCCGCTCGATCGGTAGACGTCGATGCGCAGCTCCTCGGCCGGGATCTCGAAGTCTTCCTCATCGGATGCTTCCAGCATGGGGATCACGTCGAGTGAGGCGAACGAGGTGTGACGGCGCTTCTGCGCGTCGAACGGACTGATGCGCACCAGCCGGTGCACCCCCCGTTCGGCGCTGAGCTGGCCGTAGACGTTGGTCCCCTTCACCGTGAAGGTCGCCGACTTGATGCCCGCCTCCTCACCGTGCTGGATGTCGTCGACCTCGGCATCGAAACCGTCGCGCTCTGCCCATCGGGTGTACATGCGGAGCAGCATCTCTGCCCAATCCTGGCTCTCGGTCCCTCCGGCCCCGGCATTGATCGTCGCGATCGCATCCGAGGCGTCGTACGGGCCCGATAAGAGGGCGGCCAACTCCAAGCGCTCGACATCTCGCTCCAGCGAGGTGACCGCCGCGGTGAGCTCGGCGCTCATGTCGGCGTCGGTCTCGTCGGCGAGCAGCTCGTCCATCGCGAGCGCATCGTCGACACGCTCCATCAACGCGTCGTATCTGGTGACCTCACCCGCGAGATGCGAGAGCTTCGACGTGATCGCTTGGCCTCGCGCCGGGTCGTCCCATAGCGAAGGATCCGACGTCTGTCGCTCGAGCTCAGCGGCCTGCGAACGCTTGCCGTCGATGTCAAAGGAACTCCTTGGCGGCCAGGACGCGCTCGCGGAGCTTGCGCAAGGGTTCGGAGGACTCGCTCATGTGGCTGCAGAGTCTAGCGGCCACTGGAATGCCAGCCGGAACGCTAGGGTTGCAGCGCCCATGACCGAGATCCAGCCTCCCTCCGGTACGACGGAGCGAGCGGACGCACGGCTGCGCCTCAAGTCGAAGATCGGCTACCGAACCGTCGCTGCCACCGTCGTCGGTTCCGGCATGGTCTTCCTGGACAGCACCGTCGTGAACGTCGCCCTGCCGAAGATCCAAGACGAGCTCGGCGCCGACCTCGCCGGCCTGCAGTGGGTCGTGACGGGGCTACCTGCTGACGCTGGGCGCCCTCCTGCTGCTGGGCGGAGCGCTCGGCGACCTCAAGGGCCGGCGAGCCGTCTTCTCGATCGGCCTGGTGCTGTTCACGGCTGCGTCCATCCTGTGCGCCGCCGCCCCTGAGCTGTGGATCTTGATCGCCGCGCGTGTCCTGCAAGGCATCGGCGGTGCGTTGCTGGTGCCGCAGAGCCTGGCGATCGTGTCCGCGACGTTCCACCCCGACGACCGCGGCGCGGCGATCGGCGCTTGGTCCGGGCTCTCCGGTATCTCGACCGCGATCGGCCCGTTCGTCGGCGGCTACATGGTGGACACCTGGTCGTGGCGTTGGGCGTTCCTGCTGAACGTTCCCTTGGCCGCCATCACCTGGTGGCTGGCGCGCGCGATCCCCGAGACGCGCGATCCTGACGCGTCCCCCCACCTCGACGTCCCGGGAGCCGTCACGGTGACCCTCGGTCTCGCCGGCCTCGTGTACGCCCTGATCGAGGGACCCACCAAGGGCTTCTCCGACCCACTGATCGTGCTGACCGGCTTGGTCGGCGTCGCCCTCCTGGTGGCGTTCATCGTGATCGAACACCGATCCCCCGCCCCCATGATGCCGTTGTCGATCTTCGCGAACCGCCGGTTCACGGGCGCGAACCTCACCACCGTCACGGTCTACGCCGCCCTCGGAGGCGGGTTCTTCTTCCTGGGGCTTCAGCTCCAGACCGTGCTGGGCTACTCGGCCTTGGAAGCCGGCGCCGCCACTGTGCCGATCACCGTGCTCCTGGCCACCCTGTCCTCGCGGATGGGCCGGCTGGCCCAGCGCATCGGTCCCCGGCTGCCCATGACCGTGGGCCCCCTGATCGCGGCGGCGGGGTACGTGATGCTGTCGCAGGTCGAGCCCGGCACCCACTACGTGTCGGGCGTGCTGCCCGGAGTCGTCGTCTTCGGGCTGGGCCTGGCCGTCACGGTGGCACCGCTGGTCGGCGCCGTGCTGATGTCGGTCGACGAACGCCTCACCGGCACAGCGTCCGGCATCAACAACGCCGTGTCGCGCGTCGCGCAGCTGTTGGCGATCGCCCTCCTGCCGCTCGCGGCCGGCCTGGGCGGGGTCGAGGTCGGCAGCGCCGAGTTCGCGGCGGGCTACGAGAAGGCCGCGCTCATCACCGCTGGGTTGCTCGCGCTTGGTGGCGTGACGGCGTTCCTGACCGTTCGCGAGTGAGGCCCCCGCCGCCGGTCACACCGCGGCGCCGTGGCACTTCTTGTACTTCTTGCCGCTGCCGCACGGGCAGGGAGCGTTGCGTGGCGTCTTGTCGCTGACGGCCTGATTGGCGTTGGCGGTTCCCGAGGGGGCGGCCTGTCCGCCGGCCTGCTCGACCTCGGCGCGGTTGTCCTGCACGCGCTTGGGCTGCGGGGCTTGCGCCGGCTGGTCCTGCTGCACGAACTCGACACGGTAGATGTAGCGCACGAAGTCGGACTGGATCGAGGCCGTGAGATCTTGGAACATGTCGTAGGCCTCGCGACGGTACTCCGTGATGGGATCCTTCTGAGCGAGCGCTCGCAGGTGGATGCCCTCCTGCAGGTAGTCCATCTCGTACAGGTGCTCGCGCCACTTCGTGTCGGTGATGTTGAGCAGGACGACCCGCTCGAGCTCGCGCATGACGTCGGCGCCGACATGCTGCTCCTTGGCGTCGTACATCGCCAGCGAATCCTCGATGAAGAGCTGCTCGAGCCCGATCGCGTCGTCGGCGTCGGCGGCCACGTCCTTCGTGATGCTGACTGGGTAGATCTCGAGCAGTGACGTGTAGAGCGCGTCCAGGTCCCATTCCTCGGGGAACACGTCGGGCGGGCACGAATCCTGCACGGTGGCGCTCACCACGTCCTCGACGAAGCCCTTCACCTGCTCGTCGATGTCCTGGCCCTCCAGGATCTTGCGGCGTTCGCCGTAGATCGCCGTGCGCTGACCGTTCATGACCTCGTCGTACTTCAGGACGTTCTTGCGGCGCTCGTAGTTGAGCTCTTCGATCTGCTTCTGCGCGTTCTCGACGGCGCGGGACACCATCTTGGCCTCGATGGCTTCGTCGTCGGGCCACTTGAGACGCTCCATGATCGAGGCGACCTTGTCGGAAGCGAACATGCGCATCAGATCGTCCTCGAGCGACAGGTAGAAGCGCGACTCGCCCGGGTCCCCCTGGCGGCCGGAACGACCGCGGAGCTGGTTGTCGATACGCCGGGACTCGTGCCGTTCGGTCCCCAGCACGAACAGCCCGCCCAGCTCGACGACCTCGTCGTGCTCGGCGTCGGTCTGGGCCTTGAGCTTGGTGAAGATCGGCTCGTACTCGGCCTCGTAGGCGGCCCGCTCCTCCTCCTCCATCTCGAAGAGCAGGTAGGCGTCGTTGTCGAACTCGCGAGCCGCCATCTCCTGGCGCGCCAGATACTCCGCGTTGCCACCCAGCAAGATGTCGACGCCTCGTCCCGCCATGTTCGTGGCGACGGTGACCGAGCCCTTGCGGCCCGCCTGGGCGACGATCGTGGCTTCCTTCTCGTGGTTCTTGGCGTTCAGGACGTCGTGAGCGACGCCTCGCCGGTTGAGCACGGTGGAGAGCACCTCGGACTTCTCGATCGAGACCGTGCCCACCAGCACAGGCTGGCCGGCCGCGTTGCGTTCGATGATGTCGTCGGCGACCGCGTTCCACTTGGCGGGTTCGCCCTTGAAGATCAGGTCCTGCTCGTCCTTGCGGACGTTGGGACGGTTCGTGGGCATCTCGACCACCGAGATCTTGTACGTCTCCTCGAACTCGGTGAGCTGGGTCTTGGCGGTACCGGTCATGCCCGAGAGCTTGTCGTACATCTTGAAGTAGTTCTGGATCGTGATCGTGGCCAGCGTCTGGTTCTCTTCCTTGATCTTGACGCCTTCCTTGGCCTCGATCGCCTGATGCAGGCCCTCGGAGTAGCGACGCCCCTCCAACACGCGCCCGGTGAACTCGTCGACGATCTTGACCTCGCCGTCCGTCACCACGTAAGCCACGTCTCGCTTGTACAGCTCCTTGGCCCGCAGCGAATTCTGCAGGTGATGCACCAGGGTGGTGTTGGCGTGCTCGTACAGGTTCTCGATGCCCAGCATCTCCTCGACCTTGCCCACACCCTGCTCGGTGATGGCGACCTGGTACTTCGACTCCTCGACCTCGTAGTCCTCATCGCGCCTCAGCCGCGGCGCGAGACGCGCGAACGTCACGTACCACTTGGCGCTGTCGGAGACCTGGCCGCTGATGATGAGCGGCGTGCGTGCTTCGTCGATCAGGATCGAGTCGACCTCGTCCACGATCGCGAAGTTGTACCCGCGTTGGACGCACTCGGCCAGTCGCATCGCCATGTTGTCGCGCAGGTAGTCGAAACCGAACTCGTTGTTCGTGCCGTACGTGATGTCGGACCCGTAGGCGGGCACCCGCTGCCCGGGCGTCATCGTCGCCTGGATCAGGCCCACCTTCAGGCCGAGGAACCGATAGATGCCGCCCATCCACTCTGAGTCGCGCTTGGCGAGGTAGTCGTTGACCGTGACGATGTGCACGCCCTTGCCGGAGAGGGCGTTGAGGTATCCGGGCAGCGTCGAGACCAGCGTCTTGCCCTCACCGGTCTTCATCTCGGCGATGTTGCCCTGGTGCAGCGCGGCGCCACCCATGAGCTGCACATCGAAGTGGCGCTGGCCATTGACCCGTTTGGAAGCCTCTCGGACGACGGCGAACGCTTCGGGAAGCAGGTCGTCGAGCGATGCACCGTCGGCCACGCGTTGGCGGAACGCGGGTGTCTTGGCGCGAAGCTCATCGTCGGTCAGGTCTTCGACCTCGGGTTCGAACGTGTTGACGAGCTTGGCGAGCGATTCCAGGTGCTTGAGCTTGCGCCCTTCACCCATGTTGGAGATCTTGTCGAGTACGGCTGGCATGCGGTTCCAGGCCCTTCCGGGGTCTCGTTCGGTGTGAGGTATCCGATTCTATCGGGAGCCCGGTTCAAGCCCCTGAGCCCGGACACCCCTGCTAGATGGGCTCGGTCAAGGCTCCGAGGCGCTCGATGAGGCGGGCGTTCTCGGCGTAGTCGACCGGGCACGCCACGATCGAGACCGCGTCGTCGGCGAGGGCCTTCTCCAGCGTGGGTGCCAGCTCGTCGGCGGACCCCACCTGGTAGCCCTTGGCGCCGAAGCTCTCGGCCAGCTTCACGAAGTCCGGATTCTCGAAGCTCACGGCGGCCTGGCGCCCGAACTCGATGTCCTGCTTCCACCCGATCAAGCCATAGCCACCGTCCACCCACACCAGCACCACGAACGGCACACGCTCGCGCACCGCGGTCTCGATCTCGCTCATGCTCATCGCGAACGCCCCGTCGCCCATCGCGGCCAAGACCTTGCGTTCTGGATGCACGAGCTTGGCGGCCAGCGCTCCGGGCAACGAGAACGCCATCGTCGCGAGACCGTTGGAGATGAGGCAGGTGTTCGGCCGATAGGTCGGGTACAGGCGAGCCATCCACATCTTCACCGCGCCCGTGTCGCAGAGCACGATGTCGTCATCGTTGAGGACCTCGCGGATGTCGTGCACGATGCGCGCCGGCGACATCGGGAAGGACGGATCGCTGGCTCCCCGCTCCAACTCCTCGCGCATCAGGTCCCGCACGGGGGGGATCCGTCCGCGGATCTCGTGGATGTAGGCAGAGCTCCCGATCGCATCCAGCGTCTCACCGATGTTGCCCTGCACCCCCACCGCCAGCGTGTAGTCGGCGTCGACCTCGGCGACCGTGCGGTGGACGTGGATGATCTGCTTGGAGCCATCGGGGTTCCATCTGGACGGCGAGTACTCCACCAGGTCGTAGCCGACCGCGACGACCACGTCCGCCTCGTCGAGCCCGAAGTTGGCGTAGTCCTTCACCATGAACCCGATCGTGCCCAGCGCGTTCGGATGATTGTCGGGGAAGACCCCTTTGCCCAGGAACGTCGTGGCGACCGGCAGGTTGAGCCGTTCCGCGAACAGGATCAGCGCCTCGGTGGCGCCGTCGCGCGCAACACCGGGGCCTGCCAACACGACCGGGTGCTTGGCCGCCGCCAGCACGTGGGCGGCGCGATGCACCTGGTTGTCGTCGGGCGCCGGATCCACCGGCGTGTTCACGCGCAACGGCGCAGCGTCGGTCTGCAGCTCGGCGACATCCTCGGGGACGATCAGGAACGTGGACCCAGGTCGTTCGGTGGTGGCCTGCTTGAATGCCTTGCGCACCATCTCGGGTGCAGCATCCTGGACCGTCACCATGTCGCCCCACTTCGTGATCGGGCGGAACAGCGAGACCAGGTCGACGAACTGGTGCGATTCCTTGTAGATGCGGTGCAGCCCTGCCTGCGCGGTGATCGCCAGCATCGGGTGGGAGTCCAGCTGTGCGTTCGCGATCCCCAGCATCAGGTTGATCGCGCCCGGTCCCAGCGTCGCCAGGCAGACCCCGGGTGTGCCGGTGAGCGCACCGTACGTGTCGGCCATGAACGACGCACCACGCTCGTCCCGCGTCGTGATGAACCGGATCGAGGAGTCGGCGAACGCGTCGATCATGTGGAGGTTCTCCTCGCCCGGCAGCCCGAAGACATACTCGACGCCCTCGTTCTCGAGGCACTCGACGATCAAGCGCGCGACGGTGCGCGGGGTCCGCTCCATCACGCCAGGGTAGCTCAGGGCAGCGAGCGGCTCAGCCGCCGGCCGCCAGCACCTGGCGCGTGAGCTGCGCGTGCCCGACGTGCTCGGCCAGGTGGTTCAGCGCGTGAAGCAGCGCCCAGCCAGACGAGACCGGGTCGTGCTCCCCGGTGTCGGACTCGTCGTACCGCCACGTGGGAACGCCGGTCTTCGCCGGATCCCACCGCTGATCCGTGTCCAGGATCGCCCGGCTCTCGGCAGCCGTGGCTTCGAACCACGCCACGAACTCGCCGGTGTCGTGGACGACCACCCGGAACTCCGCGGGACGGTCTCGCGGCGGCGGCTCGGCGCCGGTCGCCAGGCTGAGCCATGAGCGGGTGCTGGCCAGCGCGTGCGTGACCAATACCGCGAGCCCATTCGTATCCTCGCCCGCGGGCCGCCGGTTCAATTCATCGGCCGAACATCCACCAACGGCTGTCCGGAGCTCATCGACCAACTCGCCCAGGATCTCCCGCGCCGCGACGATCGTGGGGTCGGTCATGCTCAGCTGATCTCGATCATCTTCTCGCGGACGGCGTACACGACCGCCTCCATCCGCGAGTGCAGATGCAGCTTCTCCAGGATGTTGCGGATGTGGTTCTTCACGGTGTTCTCCGAGATGAACAGCTGCTTGGCGATGTCGCGGTTGTTCAGGCCCTGGGCCACCAAGCGCAACACCTCCATCTCACGGTCGGTCAGGCGTGGAGCCGGCATCTGTGGGCGCTCGGCCGCCGACTTCGACATGGCCGCGAACTCGGTGAGCAGCTTGGAGGCCATGGAGGGGCTGATGCGCGACTGGCCCGCCCACACGCTGCGGATCGCATCGGCGACCTCCTCGATGGGGATCTCCTTGAGCAGGTAGCCGCTGGCGCCGGCCTTGATGGCGTCGTACAAGTCGGCTTCCTCGTCGCTGATCGTGAGCATCAGGATCTTGCAGTGCGGCAGCAGCTCCTTGATCTGCCCGGCTGCTTCGATGCCCGATCGCTTGGGCATGCGGACGTCCATGAGCACGATGTCGGGCATGGTCTCCTGTGCGCGATCGACCGCCTCGGCACCGTCGGAGGCCTCCCCCACAAGCTCGATGTCATCCTCTTGGGACAGGACCATCTCGAGCCCCCTGCGGAACAACGCATGGTCGTCGACGACCATCACCCGCAGGCGTTCGTTCCCTTCGCCCGCGTTCGTCTCTTTGGCCGTCACACGTCCCCCTCGTCGGTTCCTTCGTCGGTTCCTTCGTCGGTTCCTGCCGCATCGGCAGCGCCTGCGCGCAGCTGAGCGGATTCTAGTCCTGCCTTGTGGATGGAGGCCCGTCGTTTGCCGTGATGATCTCGGATCTGCCGTTCGAGCTTCTCGGCGACCAGGTCGAGCGCGCTGGGCACGTCGTCGGCTTCCGCGTGCGCGCGGAAGGTCCTCCGGGGGATATGCCACGCAGCCTCGATGCGTTTGACCCCGTCGAGCCGTGGATGGTGCTCCCCGATGAACTCCAGATCGACACGCACGGTGCGTGGCTCCATGCGTCCCAATCGAGCCAACTTGTGTTCGGCCGTCGTCCGGATCTCCTCGGTCACCTGCAGGTCTCGGCCCGTGAACGTGAGCTCCATGTTCGGCCTGGGCCTCCTTCGCGTCGAGGGCGGGCCCTCGCCCGGCTGACCTGGTCTTTTCCCCCACACCCGCCTGCAGGAACGTTGGCCGGACACCCCGGAGGATCTCCGACTCCCGCCCTCTCCCGGCGAGCCGGGGCAGGACTTACATCTAAACCGCGCCATGCTCGGCGACCAAGGGTCGCCTTACGTGGGTCGTTTCGCCCGCGGCTGGCGTCGACTACCGGGGGTGATCCCCGGGCAACCACAGACCCGGACGAGGGCCCGGTCGAGTATAGGCTCGACGGCTCGACCCCGGGAGCGCCCGCGCGGCCGCCAGCAGGTGGACCGAGCGGGCGCCGGCACCCCGCAGTGCCTCGGCCGCGGCGGCAGCGGTGGCGCCGGTGGTGAGGACGTCATCGACCAGCAGAACGTGCGCCGGCACGGCGACCCGATCGCGCACCGCGAATGCCCCACGCATCGCCGACCGACGCTCCGCTGCGTGGCGCTGAGCCTGCGGCCCGGTCGGGATCGCGCGCCGAAGCAGTCCCCGGACCGGAAGGTCGAGCTCCCGGCCCACGCCGGTGGCGAGGGCCCGGGCTTGATCGAACCCTCGCTCGGCCAGACGGCGCCGCGACAGAGGAACCCACGTGACCACGTCGGCACCGGCGGGCAGGTCCTCCATGGCGGCGATCGCCGAGGCCAACGCGGTGCCGACCCCTCGCCAGCCGGAGAACTTCAACCGATGCACCGCCCGACGAGCAGGGCCCTCGAAGCGGAACGGCGCTCGGGCGCCGTCGAGGACCGGCGGCGGGCAGTCGTGGCACGACCGCTTGTGCGCGGGCCACGGCCGGCCGCACCGTTGACACCACGGAGGCGCCAACGGCACCAGCTGATCACGACAACTGGCGCAGAAGGGCCATGGACCCGCGGCGCAGCCGGCGCATCGTTGCGGGAAGACGACATCCAGCGCGCGGGCCAACACCGCCGGAACCTATCGCGCGCGACCGACACGGCCTGCTAGTGCAAGGGCACCTCGACGGACCCGCCGGCGCCCTTGATCTCGACCGACAGGACCGCGACCGACTTCGCGACGGGATAGGCCACCACGCGGCCGCGCCCGGCGTTCTCGTCGAAGTCCACGTTCAACACAGGCAACGCATCGCCGTCCGCGCGGAGCTTCACCACCGGAGCCGCCGACGCCGAAAACCCGATCTTGATCGAGTCGCCACCGCAATCGATCTGCTCCAGCTTCACCGCGCCGTCCGGGGTCTCGACGGACGATCCCACCGGCACGGGCCCTCGCCGGACGGTGGCCCGGGGCCACGCCACCGGGAACCGCGCGCCGGGGCGGACCACCTCGGGCACGCCGTCGATCAGCACCTCGCATTCCAGCTGATACCAGCCGGCTCGCAGGTCGGCGACCGAGAACTCGAACGGGACGAAGAGGTCGAGGTGGGGGGCAACCTCCAGCGTGACGGGCTCCACGCCGATCACCTGAGCGTCCGCACCGGCGATCTCGACGACGCGCGCTGCTTCGATCCGCACCTGATGGGGATCGCGGCCTTCCCCGCGCAGCACGAAGGCCCCCTTGATGGTGGCGGGGAACCGCTCGTAGTGCGCCCGGATCGCGATGTCGGGGTCCACTCGACTCAGGTCCCCTGTTCCCAGCTGTGCAGGTAGTGGTCCTGCTCCTCGGTGAGGTGATCGATCTCCACGCCCATGGCATGCAGCTTCAACCGTGCGACCTCCTTGTCGATCTCCACGGGCACGGGATACACGCGAGGCTCGAGCGAGCCGCGCTGCTGCACCACCCACTCGGCCGCGAGCGACTGATTCGCGAAGGACATGTCCATGACGGCGGCCGGATGGCCCTCGGCGGCCGCCAGGTTCACCAGCCGGCCCTCACCCAGCAGGTACACCCGGCGCCCGTCGGCGAACGTGAACTCGTCAACGAACTCCCGGATGCGCCGCACGCCTCCCGTGCCCAGCTTCGCGAGGGCTCCCTTGTCGATCTCCACATCGAAGTGGCCCGAGTTGGCGAGCATCGCGCCGTCCTTCATGAGCTCCATGTGCTCTGCCCGGATCACGCTGGTGTCACCGGTGACGGTCACGAACACATCGCCGATGCGTGCCGCGTCGCGCAGCGGCATGACCCGGTAGCCCTCCATCATGGCCTCGAGGGCAGCGGTGGGGTCCACCTCGGTGACGATCACGTGCGCGCCCATGCCACGAGCGCGAGAGGCCACCCCGCGCCCGCACATGCCGTAGCCACACACCACCATGGTTCGCCCAGCCAGCAATCGGTTGGTCGAGCGCATGATGGCATCGATCGTCGACTGTCCCGTCCCGAACCGATTGTCGAACAGGTGCTTGGTGTCGGCGTCGTTCACGCTGACGATCGGGTACTTGAGCGCCCCGTCCTTGGCCATGGCCCGCAACCGGATCACACCGGTGGTGGTCTCCTCGGTGCCGCCGATGATCTCGGCGATCTGGTCCGGGCGCTCCTTGTGGAGGACGCTCACCATGTCGGCGCCGTCATCCATCGTGATGTGTGGCCGGATGTCGAGCACCGCGTTGATGTGCTTGAAGAACGTGTCCGTGTCCTCGCCTTTGATCGCGAAGGTGTCGATGCCGGCTTCGACCAGGGCGGCCGCCACGTCGTCCTGGGTCGACAACGGGTTGGATGCACACAGCGCCACCTGGGCGCCGCCGGCCTGCAGGGTCAGCATCAGGTTGGCCGTCTCGGTGGTGACGTGCAGGCAGGCGCCGACACGGATGCCCTCCAGCGGCTGCTCCTTCTCGAATCGCTCCCGGATCAGCGCCGTCACCGGCATCTCGGCTCCGGCCCATTCGATGCGGTCCCGGCCGGCCGAAGCCTGCGCCGCGTCACGTACGTCGTTCGTCATGCGTTCGCTCCCTTCGTGTTGCATGCCCGGCTGCAGCGCCGGTTCCGTCGTCAGCTTCCTGCGTGCTCCCATCGAGGGAACAGGTCCACCAGCAACCGTCCCACCTCGACGGCGGTCTCGTTCGAGACCCGTACCACGTCCTCATGCTCCACGTGTTCGCCGAACGCGTTCGTCAGCGAGCACAACCCGAGGACCCGCATGCCCAGCGCGCGCGAGGGCAGCGCTTCCGGGACCATGGACATGCCGACCACCGTCGCTCCAGCCTGCTGCAGGAACCGAACCTCGGTCGGCGTTTCGTACGCGGGTCCGCTCATGGCGGCGTACACGCCTACGGACGACGCGATCCCAAGCGCGTCTGCGCGTTCCAAGGCGAGCTCGCGCAACGCCGGATCGTAGACGTCCTCGGCACTGATGAAGGGCGGCATGCCGTCGGGATGGCGCCACGCACGTAGGGGCGCCGTGCCCATCATGTTCACGTGATCTCGCACGACGACCACCGTGCCCGCCCGCTCGCCCTGGACCAACCCACCGACCGCGGCGGTGAGCACCATCGTCTCGGCGCCCAGAACGTGAGCAAGGCGTGGCAACAACGCCGGCACGTCCATCCCGTGCCCCTCGTAGAAATGCACCCGGCCGGAGAACGCCGCGACCGGCACACCGGCCAACCTGCCCAGGATCAGTCGGCCCGCATGCCCGGGCACCCCGGGCGGTGGGAACCCGGGGAGGTCGGTGAACGCGAAGCTCGCTTCTTCCTCGAGGTCCTCGCCCAAGGCCGGTCCCAGGCCAGATCCGAGCACGATGCCCACCCGGGGAGACAGGTCGGTGACCGCTCGGACCACCGCCGCGCCCTGCACCGGCAGATCATCGCCGGGGCCGGGGGGGCCGTGCGTCATGACGACGTCTCCGCCAGCACTGCCTTCAGCTGATCGATGGCGTCCATCGGAGACGGATCGACACCGCGCATCAGCGCCAGGTACGTGCTCGCGTAGTCGCCGGTCACGACCAGGGAACAGAGCTGCGCCAGGGCCGATCGCCCGGCAGCCCAGACCTGTTCGGTCACCGCTCCGGCGTCGCGTGCGATCGCCAGCGACGGCTCGAAGCGCACGGCCACATCAGGATGCTCACCTGCATGGCGGAGCGCGATCACGGAGGTCTCGTCGCCCTCGCCGGGCGCCCAGCCCACCACCTCGTTGTGATCGAGCTCGGGAAGCGCAGCCCACCACGCCGCGATCTTGGCGTTCTCGTTCCACTGGGCCTTCCACCGGGCCGCGGCCACGGCGCCGATCCCCTCGGCGCCCCACACCACCGGGCGGCGGTCGCCCAGGTTCCACGCGAGCTGCTTGGCGGGGTTGGCATCGCGTGGAACACCGGGACCGAGGGCGGCGACCAGCCGTTCCAGCTCCACGACCGACTCGTCGATGTCGTACGCTCAGCGGCGGCAGCAAGCCGGCCGCCTCGAGGGTCCCCAGCAACCCGAAGGCCAGGTAGCCGAACGCGGCACGTGGCACGTAGCCGTCCGGCACCACCGTGAGACCTGCCCCCGTGGCCGCGGCTCGCTCCGCCGAGCTCGCCCCCGCTGGTGAGGGCGATGATCCGGCATCCACGTCGCTGCGCCTCTACGAACGCCTCCAGCGTCTCTGCCGTCCCGCCGCTGTAGGAGCAGGTGACGACCAGCGTGTGCGGCCCCGCGAACTCTGGCAGCTCAGGACTGCGGTTGACGTCGACGGGGACGCCGAGCCGGCCTCGGAACAGCGCGCGCAGGACGTCGCCGGCGATCGCCGAACCGCCCATGCCGCAATACGCAACGGCCGTGATGTCGTCGAGCACCGGCAGCGATGTGGCCTCCAGCCCGAGGCGGTAGGCCAATGAGGCCTGCTCGGGCATCGAGGCGATGGCCCCGAGCATGTCCCCGGGGTCGACGGCACGCAGCGCCTGGACGTCGTCCAGGTCCGCCGTCACCGGCGGCGGCCTTCGCGCTTCTGGCCGCTCGTCTTCTGGCTGTCGGGCTTCTGAGCCTCGTCGATCAGCATGACGGGGATGTCGTCCCTGATGGGGTAGCGGTAGCCGCACGTCCTGCAGACCAACTCCTGGGTGTCCTCCAGCAGGTCCAGCTCTCCGCGGTCGTTCGGGCAGACCAGGATCTCGAGCAGCTGTGGGTCGAGCGTCATGCGCCGTCTCCTTCGATCAACGCGAGCACCTCGGCGGTCTTGGCCTCGAGCAGCTCAGGCGTCCGGGCTTCCACGTTCAGGCGCAGCAACGGCTCGGTGTTCGAGGCGCGCACGTTGCACCACCAATCGTCGAACTCTACCGTGAGCCCGTCCAGCCGGTCCTGGCGGCCGGCGTCCATGGCCTTGGCGATGGCCTCGATCCGCGCCTGCTGGTCGTCGACTCGAGAGTTGATCTCCCCCGAGGCCACGTAGCGACGCAGTGGCGCCAGCAACTCCGACAGCGGCACGGACGACGCCGAGAGCTGGCCCATCGCGATCACCGCCGCGATCAGGCCCGAATCCGCCCGGTAGTTCTCCCGGAAGTAGTAGTGCCCCGAATGCTCCCCACCGAAGATCGCACCCGTCTCCGCCATGATCTGCTTGATGAACGAGTGTCCCACCCGGGTCCGGATCGGCTCGCCACCGTGCTCGCGGATCACCTCGGGAACCGTCCACGAGCAGATGAGGTTGTGCACCACCTTGGCGCCCGGTTCTTGGTCGAGGATGGCGCCGGCGACGAGCGCCGTCAGGATCGAGCCGCTGACGTCCTGGGCGGCCTCATCGATCAGGAATACGCGGTCCGCGTCACCGTCGAAGGCCAATCCGACGTCCGCGCCGGTCCGCAGCACTTCGGCCTTCAGGTCTCGCTGATTCTCGGGGTCGATCGGGTCGGCGGGGTGGTTGGGGAAGGTCCCGTCCAGGTCGGCGAACAGGTGATGCAGGGTCACCGGCAGGCGAGCCATGACCGCCGGCACCACCAAGCCACCCATGCCGTTGGCGGTGTCGGCCACCACGGTCAGCGGTCGCATGGCCGAGACGTCGACGAACGAGAGCACGTGCTCGGTGTAGGCCTGGAGCAGGTCCTGCGCCTCGACCTGCCCGCGATCGGCGGCGGGAGGCACGGCGGCTCCTTCGACGAGCGCGCGGATGTCGCCGAGACCGCTGTCCTGTCCCACCGGCTTGGCGCCGGCCAGGCAGAACTTCAGCCCGTTGTACTCCTTGGGATTGTGGCTCGCCGTGAGCATGATGCCGGGCACATCGAGTGAGCCGGATGCGAAGTACAGCAGGTCCGTGGACGCGAGCCCCAAGTCGACCACGTTCGCGCCCTGCGCGGTGATGCCCTCGGCGAGGGCGGCGGCGAGCTCGGGAGAGCTGAGCCGGCAATCGCGGCCGATCGCGATGCGAGGCGCCTGTGACCAGGTTGCGAACGCAGAACCGATCCGACGAACCAGATCGGCATCGAGGTCGTCGGGCACGACCCCGCGGACGTCGTACGCCTTGAAGATGCGGTCGAGGTCGCTCGGCACGCACGCATCCTACGGACGCGGCGTGCAGGGCGTCAGTCGAGCGGGCTCGCGGGGAAGTTGCTTACTTCTGGACGACGAGCCCGATCACCGACGCGAGCGGCACCTCTTCACCGTCGCGGTACCACCACTTCGCTTCGCAGTGATGACACGTGCTGAACGCAAGATCTTGGCCACCGACCGCCATCGAGATCTTGATGAGGTCGCCCGCGTGGCAGCTGGGGCAGGTTCCGTTCTTCATGGTCATAGGTTCGGCTCGGGGATGGGTTCGCGAACATAGCACGCGGCGCCCATTTCTTGAGCCCTGCGAGTGGCCATTTCCATGGCCCCCACCCGACGCTCACGGTCCCCATCTGGGGGACACAGGGGTCGGACGCCCGAGGCGTGGTCGTGTCCGTCCGACCCAGGTCTTCTGACCGGCCCGGCAGGCTATGTGGCCAGCACGACCTCGGCGGTCCGGGCGTCGTTGACCGTCCAGCCCACCGGCGGAGTCATGCGCGTCACGTGCTCACGGCACAGGTCCAGCAGATTGGGGTCGCGTTCGGGCACCAGGTCGCCGATCAGGACCTCCCGCTCCGCGTATCGCAGGGAGACGGTGGCGATCGGCTCGGCTTCGCATCGCATCTTGGCGCATGTTCGCATCGTGCGCGAAGGGTAGATCACACACGTGTCATTTCCAAGCTTCAGCGAGGAGAAAGCCTCGCCGGAGAGTGAGCTCAGATGTCGGCCGACTCCGGCGTGTCCCACTCCACGGCGCCCGCGGGACGGGTCCCGACGATGATGACCCGCGCACCGAGCGGGATCATGGGGTACAGCTGCTCGATCTCGTAGTTGTGCATGCGGATGCAGCCGTGGGAGGCGTACCGCCCGATGGAGTCGTCGGACGGGGTCCCATGGACCCGGATCAGCCCGGGAGCCTCGTCGATGTAGATCGCACGCGTGCCCATGGGGGCGGTTGGCCCTCCGGGAACGACGGCGGGAAGATCGGCGCCCCAGCTATCCAGCGCGGGGTTGTACCACGTGGGGTTGACCGCCTTGCGCGTGATCTTCCAGTCCCCTGCCGGGAGTCGTGTAGCCGGGCTTGGCCGTGGCGACCCCGAACGTGCGGATCACCTCGAACCCCTCGTACAGGTACAGGCGATTCTCGTCCACCCGCACCACGATGTTTCGGCCCAGGTTCTTCGCGGTGATCTTCGGGGCCACCTTCAGGGTCTTCAGCGCCACACGGTCGGCGGTGTCCAGCTTCAGCGCCGCTCGGATCGATCTGGTTGCCGCCGTGAAGTTCAGCGCTCGACCAGGCTTGGGCTTGACGAACGCGACGTCGCCGTCGCGATAGGTGATGGCGGCATCGACGGGCTCGACCGCCACATCCTTGGCCACCTGGCCGAGGAATGCCTCGACACGAGCGTCGCCGTCGTAGGACAGCTCGATCTGCCGGCCGACCGGCTCGCTCCGGAACCGGTGCCAGAACCGAGAGAGCGTATCCATGGAGTCGCTGACTCCCAGCGCCTGGTTCACCGCCGCGACAGCCTTGGCACGGCGCCCCAGCTCCAGGGGACTGACGGTCCACGTCTTGCCGCCCGCCGCGACGGTCAGCGGCTCCTGGAGCACGACCGTGGCTTCGGCACGGACGGCTTCGACCGCTTGCGATCGGGTCATGCCCCCCACGTCGACGCCGGCGATTGCGACGCCGGGCAGGATCGTGTCGGCTCGGGCCTGCTCGTAGCGGAAGGCGGAGTAGGCAGCACCCCCCACGGCGAGCACCAGCACCCCGGCCACCGCCGCAACGACGATGAGGGCACGTCGACGCCTGTGCACGTGTCTGCCTTTGGCCATGGGGCTTTCCTTGTGCGTCGTGCGGGGGTGAGCGCTCCGTTCTGGGTGAGCGGAACGCGCACATGATACGCGAATCGTTCGTGTCAGGATCAGCCGTTCGCTTGCGGTATCGGCACACCGGCCGACAGACCGAAGACCGAACGTCCCTCAACGCCGAGCGACGTCGAAGCGCCCAGTGCCACCACCGCTCCACCCTCGCTCGTCACCTCGACCGAGGCGTCCGGCTGCGTCTGGAGGAACTCGTCCGCCACGGTCGTGACCGATGCGGCGGGAACCACCAACGTCGTTTCGGTCGCGGCCTCGCCGCCCAGGGGCAGGAGCCGGACGGTGACCGTGACCTCGGTATCACCCGGGTTCACGATGAGGACCCCGGGGTTGGCGGGTTCACCGGCCACCGTGGGTGGTACCACCCATGCGGTCGAGGTCTCCGACGCACCGGCCGTGGCGGCGTCGTCCCTGCCGAGCCCTTGGGTCCGAAGGGCTGCGATGATCGGTTGGCCCTCTTGCACCGCCACCTGCACGGACGTCGGTCCGTCCACCTTCACCGGGAAGATGGCCGCGGACGTGGGATCGAGTGCCGCGGCAGCCAGGTTGGGAACGGGACGCGTCTCCTGCTCGGAGAGCACCACGGCGTTCACGTCGCTCCCGGGATCGGTGGGCACGGACAGCGACAGGACCGACTGCCCCGCCGCCTGCACCGTGGGGAGGTAGGCCGTGCGCACCGTCTCCGGTGATGCGAGCACGCTCGCGATGCCCTGCTCGGACACCACGGTGGTCGCTGCAGCAACTCGGCCCGTGGACACCTCCACCTCCACTCCGACGGCCGCTTCACCCTCGCCGTAGGGGTTGAGCTTGATGGCGATGCTGCGTCCGGGATCGAGGGTGACGTCGG
The DNA here is from genome assembly GCA_963821935.1 of uncultured Actinomycetes bacterium. Taxonomy (GTDB): domain Bacteria; phylum Actinomycetota; class UBA4738; order UBA4738; family HRBIN12; genus JAOUEA01. Next base: position 128,035 of record CAWGFM010000005.1, read on the forward strand.
TCAGCTCGGAGTCGCGGCCGGGGTTGCGTGGAGGCGCGAAGAACAGCGCGACGTCCACGACCGCGTCGCTGGCGAACGGATTCATCACGACCAGGTACCCGTGTTCACCCTGCCCGGTGCTGACCCCTGATGAGAACCACGATCTGCCTGCCGTGGGGGTGCACGGTTCGGCTCCGATGCCTGCCTCACCCGAGGCTCCGCGAGCCACCCATCCAGCGGAGACCCAGCCTCCGAAGTACTCCACGTAGCTCGCGGCGCCACGCTGGCGAGCGGGAGTCTCGACGCGGACCTGGCCACCCGGCGGGATGGCGACGACCTCGGATGGACGTGGACGCTCCGTTCCCAGCGAGGTCACTCGGGCCTCGACCTCGGCCTCGCCGGGGTTCGCCAGGTACAGGGAGGCCTCCCACCCAGGGCCTCCTCCGTGCGGGCATAGCCACACGCCTGAGGAGGCGACCCCGTCTGGGGCGGCGACCGCAGGCTTCGGCCCGAGTCGGTCGAAGGACACAGCCAACACCGCGATCAGGCCGGCCAACCCCAGGGTCAGCACACCTTGGCCACGCGCCCTCATGCCGCCACCGGCTTCCTGGTGATCCACAGCGCCGCGATCCACACCATCGCCAGCAGCCAGGCCTGGATCGTCGCCGGCAACTGTGTGCCGTACCGGACCGTCACGGGCGCCTCCGTGGGAGCGAACATCGTGGCCCATCCGAAGGCTCGCCCGGGCTCGGCGTCGGTCCCCTCGAGCTGCCACGCGCCCTGGTACTCGGTGGCGACGAACACCGTTCCCGAGCCGCGGCCACCCGACCATCCGCCCTCGACGGGCTTCAGCGGCGAGGTCTCCGGATCGCCGAGACGGGTGGTGTCGGCCATGCCGGAAGCGCGCATCACCCGCTCGGTCTGCGCATCGGCCTCGACGATGGCGGCGGGAGGGATCGCGGCGGCGTTCCGGTAGATCACCAGCCCGGCCGCGGGGATCAGGTCGAGATCGACCTGTGTGTCGAGGTGGCCGGCCGCCGCCGCCGGAAGGTGGGCCGTGTCGGCAACGATGAACTCGACACCGAAGGGCGCCAGCAACGCCCCACCGTGCTCGGTCGTGCCGCTCACGATCTCCGACAGGCTCTCGCGGAGCCGATCGATGCCGGGGCCGACGGTCGGCCGTCCGATGTCCAGTGCGCTCGTGCCGGCGCGATCGGTGATGCCGTAGGCCAGGGTCGCATCCCCCGCGCCGACCACGCCCTGAGGGTCTCCGCCCGGCGCCGGGAACCTGGTTCCGTCGTTCTCCCCGATCCACAGCACGCGGAAGTCCCCGCGAGCGGCGTTATCGACGACGGCCCAGGCGGCGGGGATCTCATCGGGCCCTCCCACCACCCAGCTGCCGACCATGCCGGTGGCGGACTGCAACGCGATCCCGACGGCCAGCACGACCACCAGCGCCGCCGTCCCGACCTGCTGCAACCCGAACGCCTCACGCCCCAAACCTCGGGAGACCGAGGCAAGGCCGAAGGCGACGAGCAGGGATTCGGCCACGGCGGCCAGGCCCAGGTAAGCGGTCGGATTCGACACCACGGCGGGCAGCCACCCGCCGGCCGCGAGCCACGCAAGCGACAACCCGGCGACGGCCGCCAACGCGGCGCGGATCGCGTGCACGCGAAGCTCCGCGCCCACCAAGGCGAACGAGATGAGGGCCGCGACCGGCAGGAATGCCGCGAGCTCCCAGGTGCCGGGGCCGCCGGCCGGCGAGAGCCGAGCGATCGCCGCCAGATCCGTGCTGCCGATGAAGGACGTGAAGCCGGCTCCTCCGCCGGCGATCAGGCTCGGCACGAACGGGAACAGCAGGATCGCCGCGACGAGCAGCGCCATCGCCATCAGGACGAGGCCGCGTCCGCGCGCACCTCCGAAGGCGGCCTCGATGATGACGAGCACGGCCACCGCCAGGGCACCGCCCGGGTAGAACGCGATCAGCACCGCCAGCGTGACGCCGACGCCCGCCACGAACCGCCACCGACCGTCGGCGGGGTCGGTCCGTGAGAACGCCGCCTCGACGCGTTCGTACGCTGCCGGCAGCACCGCGAGGCCCACGAGCAGGTCGAGCCGGCCCTCGGAGAAGCTCCACAACACGAGTCCCGACACGAGGTAGGCGGCCGCAGCGACGACGGCGGGACCGGCCCGGCCGGTCAACCTCGAGGCCGCCCGATACAGGAGTATCGCGCCAAGGACGGGCGCACCGACGAGCACGACCTTCTGCGCCAGTGCGGTACTTCCGAACAGCAGACCTGACAACCCACCGAGCGCGCCCAACGCGGGCGACGCCGGCAGGGACCCCCCGATCGCCGTGGTTCGATATCCGGAGATCAGTTCGCCGATGAACCCTGACGGTGAGGCCGGGAACCCACGCAGGGCACCGCCGGCGAGCGCTTCAGGACCCAGGAAACTCCGGATGGCCACCGCGCCGATCGCGATGCCGAGCACCGAGGCGACGATCACGGGGTGTGCGCCCACCAGCGAAGCGGTGCGATCGCGGAGCCGCCGGGTGACCGGCTTGTCCTGGTCTTCCGCTTCGATCTCGCGCTGTTCCTCCAAGATCCGCTCGGCGGTCTGGAACCATCGGGGCCAGCGCACCCCCGCCGATTCCATGAAGCGTCGGAGCTGGCGGTCCTTGACCCGCCGGACCTTCTGCACGCGCCGCCGTCGCGACCAGGTGCCGGGAAGGTGCGCGATGTTCCAGCCCCACGCCGCCACCAGCTCGTAGGCCTCTTCGAAGCGGCGCGACAGCAGGAGGAAGACCAGGCGAACGGCGCCCATGGCGAGCGCCAGCGGCACGATCCACAGCAACGAGAGGAACGAGTAGTTCTTCAGGACCGATGCCAGCGCTGCGCGATCCTCTCGGTATCGAGGACTGCGGTGACGGCGGGAGTCGTCACGTTCACCGGCCGCCTCGGCGCTCCGGTGACGAGTGCGAGCCAGCGGCGTCATCAGCACCCGGAACCCGGCCACGCGCGCGCGCCAGCAGAGGTCGAGCCCTTGATGCTCGGTGTCGAGCCGCTCGTCGAACGACCCGGCGCGCTTCCATGCGTCGCGGGAGATCAAGATCGTTGCGGACGAGACGCACAACACCTCGAGGACCCGGTCGAACTGCCCCTGGTCGATCTCGCCGGGCTGGAGCGGTCCGTACGCGTGTCCGAAGAGATCAGCGGAGCGTCCGACATCACGCAGCTCGCGGGGGTGCTCCCAGTCGACGACCTTCGGCCCGACCACCCCGACGCGTTCGACGCCGATCCCGACGGCCGCCTCGACCAGCCTGGCCACGGCGTCGGGATCCACCGCGGCGTCGTCGTGCATCACGAGCACGAAGTCGGCCTCGGATGCGACGGGGAGCTCGAGGGCGCTCTGCACCGCGCCGGCGAAGCCCTGCGGGTGAGGAAGGGCGATCACCCGACGCTCGCCAAGGGCGTCGCGAAGCAGGTCGGTCGATCCGTCGGACGAGGCGTCGTCGACCGCGAGCACCGCCAGCCGCGGATACGTCTGTGCGGACAGCGCTGCGAGCGTCTCGCGGAGCCAGCCCGCTGCATCGCGAACGACGAGGACGGCGAGGACCGAAGGGCTGCGCTCGGGGGCGGCGGTGGCGGTTGGGGATCCGGTCATGCGACGCGCTCCTGCGCGGCGGCGAGCCTAGCACGCACACCCTGGCGGACAGCGGAAGGGGGCGGTCGCCCGCCCCCCGGTCCGTTGCGCGTTGCGGCGTCTCAGCGCCGCTTCGCGGCGGTCTTCTTGCGCGTTGTCCTCTTGGCCGCGGGCTTCCTGCGGGCGGTCTTGCGCTTGGCCGCGGGCTTCCTGCGGGCGGTCTTGCGCTTGGCCGCAGGCTTCCTGCGGGCGGTCTTGCGCTTGGCAGCCGTCTTCTTGCCGGCGACCTTGCGCTTGGCAGCTGTCTTCTTGCTGGCGACCTTGCGCTTGGCAGCCGTCTTCTTGCTGGCGACCTTGCGCTTGGCAGCCGTCTTCTTGCGGGCCGCCGGCTTGCGCGCGGCGGTCTTCTTCCGGGTCGCCGGCCTCTTGGCCGCCGACTTCTTCCGAGCTGAGGTCTTCTTGGCTGCTGCCATGCCTCCCCTCCCCTTTCCGTGCGTGGAGTCGTTGATCGATCTCAGGACGCCATGCGCTTCAGGCGTCGGCGCTCCCGTTCGCTCATGCCTCCCCAGACGCCGTAGCGTTCGTCCCGGCGAAGGGCGTAATTGAGGCACTCGATGCGGACCGGACACTCGCTACAGATCCGCTTGGCCTCCCTCGATGAGCCTCCCTTCTCGGGGAAGAAAACCTCCGGGTCGTATTCGCGACACCGTGCTCGTTCTTGCCAAGGGATGTAGTGATGCACGCTTCGTCTCCCCCCGAAATCACATCGGTGTGATTCTGAGGGAAGAACGGCCTCGTTGACAAGCCCGATATCGACATTGTTTCCAAGGACGTTCTCTGCCTCATCCCTCGTCCTGGCCTCCATCGTGTCGGACGCGCTCGCATGTCGCAAGTCGATCGGGCGGAAAAAGGGATGGTCAAGGTAGTTGACCGTAATCGTGAAGCACGTTGACGAACGACCGGCGCAGACGCCCTACGAGGGCGCGACCGCTGGGGCGCGCTCGTAGGTGGTGGTGCGCACGACGGGGGTCCGGCCGATGGAGCGGATCGCGTCGTCGAACCCATCGGGCGTCATCTCGATGCCGTGATCCGCCCCGGCCATGCGGCTGATCGTCTCCTCCATGAGGGTGCCGCCGAAATCGTTCGCGCCTGCCTGCAGGATCGACTGACACGCGTGCACTCCCAGCTTCACCCACGACACCTGGATGTTCGCGATCGACCCATCGAGCAGGATGCGGGCCACGGCATGCATCCGCAGGTTCTCCTCGAAGCTGGCCCCGGGGCGGGCCTTGCCCGCGAGGTAGATCGGGGCGTGCTGATGCACGAACGGGAGCGGGACGAACTCCGTGAACCCACCCGTGTCGGCCTGGATCCGATCGAGCCGCCGCAGGTGCGCGACCCAGTGCGGCGGGGCGTCGACGTGGCCGAACATGATCGTCGAGCTGCTGCGGATACCGAGGCCGTGCGCGGTTCGAACGATCGCTTCCCATGTGTCGGCGGGCAGCTTCCCCTTGGTGAGGGCCCAGCGGACCTCGTCGTCCAGGATCTCGGCCGCGGTCCCCGGGATGGTGCCCAGCCCGTGCGCCTTGGCCTCGGACAGGAACTCCGCGAACGAGATACCCATCTTGGTGGACCCGTTCAAGATCTCCATGGGGCTGAACGCGTGGATGTGCATCGCCGGCGTCCGTGCCTTCACGGCGTCCAGCAGATCGAAATAGAAGGAGCCGGGCAGATCGGGGTGGATACCTCCCTGCATGCACACCTCGGTGGCGCCGCGGGACCAGGCCTCCTCGGCGCGGTCGGCCACCTCCTGCAGCGTGAGGGTGTAGGACTCGGCATCCTGCTCGCGCTGCGCGAACGCGCAGAAACGGCATCCCACGTAGCAGACGTTGGTGAAGTTGATGTTGCGGTTCACGACGTAGGTCACCTCGTCGCCCACGGCCTCGGCGCGAAGATCGTCGGCGACCCGGCACAACGCCTCGAGCGATGCGCCCTCGGCCTGGAACAGCGCCATCGCGTGCTCGTCGCTGATCGGGCGGCGCGCCTCGGCGTCGGTCAGGGCCTCGGCGACCTGCCGGTCGATCCGCTCGGGACGGACGTGGCGCCCCGACCACGCCAGGGTCGTGAGCGGCATGTCGGCGTCGCCGTAGACGGCATCGGCGTCGGCGCGGGGGGCCTCGCCCGTGTCCTTGGCGAAGGTGAGCGCGATCGTTCGCGGCTTCCACCGGATGTCGGGGTCCTGCCAAGGGATCGGCTCCGGACGCAGCCCGGGGACGGCTCGACCATCCGGTTGCATCAAGGCAGCGATCGGGGCACGCATCTTCCCGGCGACGAACGGGTCCGGCCTGGTCGCGAACTCCGGGTAGATCGTGAGCCGTTCCGTGAGTCGCTTGCCGCGAGAGGCGGTCGTGCGCATCAACGCCTCGATCGTCGGCCAGGGCTTCTCGGGGTTCACGTGGTCGGGTGTGAGCGGCGAGACCCCGCCCCAGTCATCGATACCGGCGTCGAGCAACCGCCCCTGCTGAGCCGCGTCGCTGAGGTTGGGCGGGGCTTGCAGGTGCATGTGAGGACCGAACACAACCCGGGCCGTCGCGACGGCGGCCACGAACTCCTCGTCGTCCGGTTCGGCAGCCCGCTGCATAGCCGTGCCCGCCTTCGCTCGGAAGTTCTGCACGATCACCTCTTGGACGTGCCGGTAGCGCCGGTGCAGGTCGCGCATCACCAGCAACGACTCGGCCCGCTCGCGCACGGTCTCCCCGATCCCGACCAAGATCCCTGTGGTGAAGGGCACGGCGAGCCGGCCCGCGTCCTCGATGGTGCGCAGCCGGACGGATGGCACCTTGTCGGGCGATCCGAAGTGCGGGCCTCCCTTGCCGGACAGCCGGGCGGACGAGGACTCCAGCATCAACCCCATCGACGCGCTCACGTGTTTGCCCCGAGCGATCTCCTCGTAGGTCATGACGCCCGGGTTGAGGTGCGGCAGCAAACCGGTGGCTTCCACCACGCGGATCGCGACCGCTCGCACGTAGTCCAGGGTCGACCCGAATCCACGTTCCTCCAGCCACTGCCGCGCCGCCGGATATCGATCCTCCGGGCGGTCCCCCAGCGTGAAGAGCGCTTCCTTGCAGCCCATGGCGCGGCCGGCTTCCGCGATCGAGACCGCTTCCTCTGGAGTCAGGAACGCTGTGTCGAGCTTGGCCGGCGGCTTCGCGAAGGTGCAGTAGTGACAGTGATCTCGGCACAGCATCGTCAACGGGATGAACACCTTGGGTGAATAGGTGACGATGTCGCCGTGCCCCAGATCGCGAAGACGAGCCGCCGTCCTCATGAGGCGGGTCAGATCGCCGCCGCGAGCGGTGAGCAACGACTCGACCTCGTCGAGCGAGAGGGCCTTGCCGGCATCGGCCCGAGCCAGTGCCCGGCGCAGGTGTCCGTGCGGCGTCTGCGCCGTGGGGCCGGTCGCCTCGGGCATGGGCGCGAGCCTACTACGCTGTTGCAACCATGAAGGTCGTGGCTCTCGCGGGCGGCATCGGCGGCGGCAAGTTCCTCCGGGGACTGGTGCGGGCCGTGGCTCCGAGCGACGTCGTCGCGGTCGTGAACACCGGGGAAGACCTGTGGTTGCACGGGCTCCGCATCTGTCCGGACCTGGACTCGGTCACCTATTGGCTGGGGGACGCCTTCGACCGGGAACGCGGCTGGGGCCGTCGAGACGAGTCCTTCCGGGCGACGACGGAACTGCGCGCGTTCGACCCGGAGGCGGCCTGGTTCGGGCTGGGCGATCTGGACCTGGCGACCCACCTCTACCGCACCGGACAACTGTCCGGCGGTGTGCCGCTCACCCGCGTGACCGCGCGCATCTGCGAGCGGTTCGGCATCCGGACCACCATCGTGCCGATGACCGAGGACGAGGTGCAGACCCGCATCGACGTGGTGGCGGGCGGCGACGACCTCGACCTGCATTTCCAGGAGTACTGGGTGCAGCGAGGCGGCCGCGATGAGGTCAAACAGATCCGAGTCGAGGGCATCGGCGAAGCATCGCCCGCCCCGGGCGTCCTGGACGCGATCGCCGAGGCCGATGTGGTCGTGTTCGCGCCGTCCAACCCGGTGGTCTCGATCGGGCCCATCCTGGCGATCGACGGCATCCGCTCGGCCATCGCCGCCCGCCGCCCGGTCTCCGTGGGCGTCAGCGGCATCCTCGGCGGCGCCCCGGTCGCCGGCATGGCCGACCGGCTGATGCCCGCTGCCGGCATCGAGGTGAGTGCGGCGGGCGTCGCCGAGCACTACCGCGATGTGCTGTCGGCGTGGGTGATCGATGAACGCGATCGGTCCTGGACCACGCGGATCGAGCGCGGATCGCAGATGCGGGTCGCCGTGACGGACACCGTCATGGACGGTGACGAAGCCGCCGAGCGTGTCGCCCGCACCGCCCTCGAGCTGGCTCTCGGATGACGCCGAGCCACCGATGACGAGCTGCGGATGAGTCCGGAGTTACGGATCACCGGTCTCGAGGGGATCCCTGAGGTCCAGCCCGGCGACGATCTGGGCGAGTTGCTCTCGCAGGCGCTTCGCCGGGTGGATGCGAGTGATGGCGATGTGGTGGCCGTGACACAGAAGGTCGTCTCCAAGGCCGAGGGCAGGCTGGTGTCGGGCCGCTACACACGCCGAGGTGGTGGCCGGCGAGACGATTCGGGTGGTAGCCCGTCGAGACGACATGGTGATCGCGGAGACGGCGCACGGCCTGGTGTGCGCGAACGCCGGCGTCGACGCTTCGAACGTCCCTGACGGCGCGTTCTCGCTGCTGCCCGTCGACCCAGACGCTTCGGCCGAAGCACTCCGCCGCACGTTCCGCGAACGTCTCGGTCTCGTGCTGGGCGTCATCGTCACGGACACGTTCGGACGTCCCTGGCGGGTCGGGGTAGTGAACGTCGCGATCGGGTGTGCGGGTCTGCCTGCGGCGGTGGACCTCCGCGGACGTCCGGACGACCGAGGACGGCCGCTGGAAGCCACGATCGTGGCGCTCGCCGATGAGATCGCCGCGGCCTCCGGACTGGTCATGGCCAAGAACGCCCGGATCCCGGCTGCCTTGGTGCGGGGCATCGACCGGCTGGGCGCGCCCCAAGGCAGCGCGGCCGATCTCATCCGGCCCGCCGACGAAGACCTGTTCCGAACCGGTGAAGGGTGAGGGTTCTCACACGTCGTGCCACCCGCGATCCGAGGGATCCATCGCGTACCCTTAGCCCTCGAAACGCACCGAGCCCGGTATCCCCGAGGAGCCCATCACCGTGACCGATCGAACTGGAGGAGACGGCGGCCGCCGTCCGACCAAAGCCGAGAGGAAGGAACAGGCCCGGCTCGAACGTGAGCAGATCCAGCGCCAGATGGCCGCTCGCACGCGGAACCGGAACCTGGGACTCGCCGCGATCGCGTTGGCCGTCGTCGTCATCGTCGTGGTGATCGTGGTCGTGCAGCCGGGAGAAGATCCCTCGAGTGCGTTCCCGACGCCGCAGGAACTGCTGGAGCAGGCGCCGGCGGCGAGCACGAGCGCGGGGTGCGACGACGTCCAGTCGATCGGCGCCTACGACGGAGTCGTCGATCCCGAGGACCCCGACTACACCGATCAAGCGCACATCGGCGCCGACGATCGCTTCCCGGAGTTCCCGGCGCTCACCACATACCCGAGCATCCCGCCCACGTCGGGACCGCATGCCGACATCCCTCCCGGCCCCCTGCCTGCCGGGGTCTACGACGAGCCACCGGACCTGGCACGCGCGATCCACTCCCTGGAGCACGGAGCGTCGATCGTCTGGTACAGCCCGGCCGCATCCGGTCCCCAGCTCGACGAGCTCAAGGGCTTCTACGAGCAGGATCTCGACGATGCGGCCCTCGATCGCGTGATCGTGGCGCCGTACGACTATCCGGGCGAAGGCGGGCAGTTGCCGGAGGGCGTCATGATGGCGCCCACCGCCTGGCACCGACTGCAGAGCTGCACGCAGGTGAGTCTGCCGGTCGCCTTCGACTTCACCTCGCAGTTCTCGGAGCTGCCGGCTGAGGGCCGCGAGTACATCGGTGAGGCGCCGGAGGCCGGCGCCAGCCTCTGATCCCCCGATCGGACAGGAGCCCACCTCACCACGATGGCCAACAAGAAGAAGCGCAAGCCGCAAGCGCGTCCACAGCCGGCCGCCCCGCAGACCCAGCCGGCCAGGGGCGGTGCCAACCCTGCTCGGCGGGAGCGCAAGGAGCTGGCGAGAGCGGCCAGGGAAGCCGAACGCAAGCGCGCGTCCCGCTCCGCCGCACTGCGTCGTGCCGCGATCTTCACCGGCGTGGGGCTGGCGGCCTTCGGGGTCCTGTGGTGGTTCCAGCGGGCTTCGGCGCCGCGCCCGCTCCCCCAGGCGGCCACCAACGCCATCGAGGCCGCGAGCTGCCGGTACGACACCGGTCCCTCGGACGAGACCGCCGGTGGGCAACACCTCGATGACGGTGTGTCCACGACCTACCCGTCGGTGCCGGCGACCGCCGGCGCGCACGACCCGGTCCCGCTTCCCAGCGCTCCCCGCGTGTACGAGGAACCGGTCCCCGACACCAGGGCGGTGCACTTCCTCGAGCACTCCGGCGTCATCGCGTACTACCGGCCGGGTGAGGCGGGGCCGGGCCAGCCCGTGATCGACCGTCTCACGCAGCTGGCGAACGATTCGAAGAACACCATCGTGGCACCGTTGGACACGCTGCCGCAGGACACCGCCTTCTCGGTGACGGCCTGGAACAAGGTGGTCAACTGTGGACCGGATGTCACACCCGACCAAGCCGAAGCGATCACCAGTGGATTCGTGGAAGCCTTCGCGTGCACCAGCAACGCGCCGGAGCCCGAGCAGGGCGAGGACTGCTAAGCCGGCTCAGGACACCGAACACCCGCCGGCCCCGCAGCTGATGGAGCCGTGCTGGAACGTCGCCGTCGAACCTCCGCCGCCACCCTGCACCCGCGAGGTGGGGAACCCCAGGGAGCCGGTCGCGGCGCCGCGACGCAGGTACTCCTTCAGGACCGCGCCCCACAAGGCGTGAGCACCGCTGCCGGACCGGGCGTAGATCCGGCCGCGTTTGAAGTGCATCCGGGTGCCGAGGGCTCCTCCGCCGCCACCCCGCACGACCCGCGAAGGCGACGACGGCAGGTCGAGCCGGCCACCGCTGCCTCCGACCGCGAGGTATTCCTTGTAGATCACGCCCTGCAGCCAGACGGTCAGGTCCGCCCCGTTGTTGCGGTAGATGGCCCCTCGCCGGTACTTCTGGTACGCGCCGCCGCGCGTCGAGGTGACGGGTGATGTCGGGAGGCCCGGCTTGCACATGAGCGCGTCGTACCGGTCGCGGATCGCGCCGGTGATGTTCTTGTTCCGATCGATCCAGATGCGTCCGTCCCACGCCGAGATCGCGGCGCGGAGCTCGGCTCCCGTGATACGGACCGATCGCGAGCCGCCCCGAACCGTAGCGGTGATGATCCGACCGCCGGCGCCGCGTTCGATCCTGGAGAAGTCGCGCACGGTCCCGATGCCGCCCGTGTACGGGGACAGGCGGCTCGTCAGCTCGGCGGCCGAGAGCGACCGCTCCCAATCGGTCCACGGGTTGGCGGCGGTGTCCTCCCCGGGATCGCATTCAGCCCGCAGATAGGGGATCGAGAAGGCCGGGTTCCCACCGTGCCAGACGTCTTCGACGCTGTCGGAGTGACCACCGTCCGAGGCAGCGAAGACGGCGAGGATGGCGTTGCCGCGGAAGGTGACGATGCGCCGGCGGGTCGAGTCGACGGCGCGCACCCAGCGCCTGCCGGCTGCACCCACCTCCTTGGAATGGCCGACGTACACCTGGTCGTTCGCGCCGTCGGTGATGTCGCAGTTGCAGCCGGGCCGGCGGCCGTTCGTGCGGGCGGTGTGGGTCGCGAACGTGCGTGAAGCCACGGCCTGCGCCTGCAGGGCATGCTGGGGCCACGAGCTGGGCATCTCACCGATGCCGTACAGGTACTGCTCGAGCGCGATGGGCAGGATGATGCGCTGGCGCCAGGCGCCGCCCGTGCGGTACAGGTTGAACTCCAGGTGTGAGCGGCCGTAGGCATACCCCACGCCCGAGACCGCGTCGGCCTCGGGGACGAAGACCCTGGAGCCCTGGTCGGCGTAGGTGGCGAACAGGTCGACCGCGCCGCCGCCCCACCGCCGATCGCCCACCAGGTTCCCGTTGCTGTCACGGACGGCGTAGCCCGTCGGCGTCGCCTTCACGCTCCAGGTCTTGCCTCCGGGGATCGTGCCGACGGCATTGCCTCTGGGCGAGCCGACCCACAGCCTCACGGACCCGGCGCGTGCGCCGAGGTGGATCAGCGATCGTCCGTCGGTGAGCCCGACGCGCAATGTCCTAACGGGACGAGGGTCGGGCCGCACCTGGGTGCCCCGGTAGAAGTTCGTCAGGATGCGTCGGTAGGACCACCCCTGTTGGGCCAGCCCGTACGCCCCCCACTGCGACATGCCGAGCCCGTGACCGAACCCCGAGCCATAGAAGGTGAATCCTGCACGCCCGACCGAACGCGCCTCCGCCTGGGTCGGACCTGCACCGAACGGATCGTCCCCGAGCCCCGGCATGGTGGTCCCTGGTCCGGCGGCCGACGCAGGCTGCACGAGACCGAGCGCCACGGCTATCGAGACGAGCGAGATGATGGATCGGCGCATGGGCTGGGGTGGTGACCTGCTTCGGTTCCTCGACTGGGTCTCGGGCGGGGTGGGCCGGTCGGTGGCGCGACGCTACCACGCGGTCGGGGTGTGGCCGGGTTGCCAGGGCCATCGGCCTGCGGCGGGGCGGGGTTGAGTCAGGCGCTTCCGACGGTCGTGCCGGCCGGGATCTTGGCGCCATCCGTTTCGGTGCCGGCGGCGACCCCCGCCCGTTCGCCCAGCACGCAGGTTTGCACCGTGGCACCCGCCCCGATCCGCGATCCCACTCCCAGGATCGAGCCGACCACCCGAGCACCCGGCGCCACGATGGCGTCCGCCATGATCACCGAATCGTCCACCTGCGCATCGGCGCCCACCGTGGCACCTGGCCCCACGGCGACCCACCGCCCGAGATGAGCGCGGAGGTCCACGTCGGCGGTCCCGTGAACCCACGGAGCGGAGTAGACCACGTCGTGCACCCTGCCCTCGATCATGTCGAAGTGTGCCTGCAGGTACTTCGCGGGAGTGCCCAGATCGAGCCAGTAGGCATCGGACCCGAACCCGAGGACCGCACGACCCGACTCGATCACGCGCGGGAAGATGTCGCGCTCGATCGAGGCGGCTTCGCCGACGCGCCACGGTGCCAGGACCTCGGGGTCGAGCAGATACGTGCCCGCGTTCACCTCGCCGGGGACCAGCCGTGTCGGCTTCTCGCGGAACGCCAGCACGCGTCCGTCCGGCTCGGTCTCGACCAGCCCGAAGGCCCGGGCATCGTCCACGTGATGCAAGGCGATCGTGACGTCGGCGGAACGATCGCGGTGCACTGCCAGCATCGCCGTCAGGTCCAGGTCGGTGAGGATGTCGCCGTTCAGCGCGAAGAATGGCTCGGTCCCGAGATGGGCTCGGGCGTTCACGACCGCACCCCCGGTGCCCAGCGGTTCGCGTTCGGTGATCCACGTGATGGCGGGGTCGCCCTCCCGCGCCGCGATGAAGGGTTCGAACGTCGACTCCAGGTACGGGGACGACAGCACGACCTCGTGCACCCCGTGACGGGCGAGGTGATCGAGCACGTGGTCGAGGGAGCGGCGATCCATGAGCGGCAGCAATGGCTTGGGCATCGTCTCGGTGAGCGGCCGCAATCGTGTGCCCTCGCCGCCGACCAGCACGACCGCCTTCATCGACCGCCGACCCTCCCCAGTGCCCACTCCAGCTCTGCGCGGACGCGCAGGGCAAGCCATGCCAACGGCAGCGTGACACGGTGCCACCCGTGGGCTCGATGACGAGCGTAGTAGCGGAAGATGCTGTTGGAGTGCATCAGCAGCGTCCGACGGGATCTGCCCGTCGAGACGCCGGCCTCGTGCACGACCTCCACGGCGCTCGTGTAGAACGACGCGCGTCCGACATCGCGCAAGCGCGTCGCCAGGTCGAGCTCCTCGCCGTAGAGCGGGAACCCTTCGTCCAGCAGACCGACCTCCTCGAGCGACTCCCGCGCGAGCAACATGCAGCAGCCGCTCACCCAGTCGACCTCGCGGTCGCTCGTGCGATCCCAATCCTGCAGGTGGTAGCGGCGGGTGAACCGGTTGCCGGGCATCAGCGTGCCCAAGAACGCGTGGCCCACCGCATCGACGATGCCTGGGAAGGGCCGTCCGCTCGGATAGATCGCTCCGTCGGAGTCGCGGACGAGCGGCCCCACGATGCCGACACGAGGGCGCGTCCGCGCCACGCCGACGTAGTCGGCGAGCGTGCCTTCCCACCATTCGGTGTCGGGGTTCAACAGCAGGATCCAGGGCGCATCGGTGGCCCCGATGCCCTGGTTCCACGCCGGTGAGAGGTACACGTTCGTCGGGTTCTCGATGAGGCGTGCCCACGGATGCGCCGACGTCGCTCGCAGGTGCGAGCCATCGTGCGAGGCGTTGTCGATCACCAGCACGTCGGTGGTGATGTCGCCGCGATGGGTATCCAGGGACGCGAGGCACCGTTCCAGGTAATCGCCCGTGTTGAAGTTGACGATGACGACGGCCAGCTCGGCCACGATCGGATCCGATGTCATGAATGCGGGGTCTGGGCCACCAGCACGATGCCGACCATGATGAAGAAGACCCCCGCCCAACGCAGCGGCGGGATCTGCTCGTGCAACACGAAGCGGTCGGCCAGCAGGATCAGGGCGTAGGACAGCGACGCGAACGGGTATGCGAACGACAGCGACGCCCGCGAGAGCACCGCCAGCCACACGAACGCTGACAGCCCGAAGAGGAACAGCCCGCCCCACACCGCCGCGGTGCTCACGAGGTCGCGGAGCGAGCCGGCGTTCAGCTGCAGCTCGCCGGTGCTCGCCGTGACCTGGTTCATGCCGTGCTTCAGCGTGATCTGGGCCAGCGCGGCCAGCCCCACCGACAACAGGATCAGACCGATCAACATCGTGCGGTTCGTCCTTCCTCGTTCGACGTGTTCCAGATGCGCTTCGTGCGCTTCGGGATCGATCACCGGGGGGTTCGGGTTCACAGGTCCTCCACGTGGACGCCGGCTTCGACACCGAGTGGCGCGGCCGCGCGAGCTTCCTGGGGCACCTGGAGGAGATAGCGCTGCGTCTGGATGTGGTACGGACGGCCTGCGATCGAAGCGAGGCCGATCGTCACGAAGTACTTGCCGCCCATCCACTCGGCGGGCGGCACCACGAATCGGATGCGCTTCTTGCCGTCGATGGCACCGACGTCGACGCCCATCGCCGACGTGCGCCCATCGATGACCGGATGATTCGTGGCGGCCGAGACCACAGCGAACGAGGCTTCCAGGTCGTGCACGGGCTCGTTCGATCGCACGTCCACCGTGATGGAGAGCTCTGCCCCCGGCCACACGGTGCCGTTGCCGTCACCACCGGAGTCGAAGCTGACGGCCACGATCTCGACCTCTTTGGTGCCTTCCTCGGCGACGAACGAGGGGTCTGCCGACAGCAGGCGGTGGCGCAGCTCACGCACCACATCTGCCGGATCGCCGTCCATGTGCACCCTGCCGTGGTCGAGCATGACGGCGCGGTCGCAGACGTCGATGACCGTGTCCAGCGCGTGCGTCACCAGCACGATCGTGCGTCCTTCGGCCTGGAACGCTCGCACACGGTTGACGCATCGCTGCTGGAAGGACTCGTCGCCGACGGCCAGCACCTCGTCGATCAGCAGGATCTCGGGGTCGACGTGCACGGCCACCGCGAACCCCAGACGGACCAGCATGCCCGAGGAGAAGAACTTCACCTGGTTGTCCATGAACTCCTCGAGCTCGGCGAACCCGACGATGTCGTCGTAGACACGGTCGGTGTCGCGGCGCGTGAGCCCCAGGAACGATGCGTTCAGGTAGACGTTCTCGCGGCCGGTGAGCTCCGGGTGGAAGCCCGCGCCCAACTCCAGGAGCGCCGCCATGCGACCGCCGTAGCGGATCGTGCCCGTCGTGGGTCGAAGGATCCCGGCGATGCATTTGAGCAGCGTGGTCTTGCCGGACCCGTTGTGACCGATGAGCCCGATGGACGAACCCTGCGGCACGTCGAACGTCACGTCGTGCAATGCCCAGAAGTCCTCGGCCTTTGTTCGCGTCACCAGCAGCCGCTGCTTCACGCTGCTCGGCTTCTCGCGGAACAGGCGGAAGGACTTGGAGATGTCGGCGATCTCGATCGCGGCCGTCACAGTTCCTCCGCGAAGTCGCCCGACAGCCGGAAGAAGGTGCGCCAGGTCGCGTACAGCAGTGCGATCGAGGCCACGAGCATCACGGCGAGGATGCTGACGTTCCAGGTCAGCGAGACCGCCGGCAGCACCTGCTCACCCCCCTGCACCGGGTCTCCGTACAGGGCACGCTGGAACCCCAGGACGATCGCGGTCAGCGGATTCGCGACGTAGAGGTTCCACAGGCTCAGGCCCGCGATCTCCTTGTCCACCAGTGAGCTCTGTACCAAGGCGCCTTGGTAGACGATGGGGGTCATCCAGAACCACACCAGCAGCCCCAGGTTCAGCAGGTGCTGCACGTCGCGATACCGCACGTTCAGCGCCGACGCCCAGAACACCACCGCGGTGGTGAACGCCAACAACGTCACGATCGCAAGCGGGTACAGGTACAGCGTGGCGAGCCCGAACCCGTGGCCGGTCGCCAGGATGAAGGCGAGCAAGACCGTCGACTGCAGCACGAAGTCGACGATGGCAACCCCGACGGCGGACAGCGGCAAGATCTCTCGTGGGAACGCCACCTTCTTCACCAGGTTCGCGTTGTCGATCACGGACCGTGAACCCTGCAGGAGCGCCGAGGAGAAGAGGTTCCACGCCAGCAGGCCGGAGAGCAGGAAGATCGGGAAGGAGGGAACGCGGTTGCCCAACACGACCACGACGAACGAGAACACCGCCAGGAAGACGATCGGGTTGAGCACCGACCACACCGCGCCCAAGATCGACGCCGTGTACTTCACCTTGAGCTCCTTGCGGATCAGGTTGAGCAGGATCTCGCGGTAGGACCAGAGCTCGAGCAGGCGTGAGCGGACCCGGAGGCTGGGCGCCTCGGACGTGCGCTCGGTGAACGTGCTGGTGGCGATGTCGGCACTCCTGTCGGAACGGCGGCCATGGGACGCGGCCACGAAACGCCGCAAGCGCACGACGAGCTGGTCAGCGGCAGTCGGCGCGGCTGGACGAGTCTAGCAACGGCCTCGGAGGCGGCCGAACGGACACTATGGCGTTCCCTTGAAGCTCTCGAGGGCACGGGCGTACTCCATGCCGTACCCGTCGGCCACCATCGATCCGCTGATGCCGACGTCGACCAGGGACTTGCCCCAGATCGCGAGCGCTTTGCGGGCGGGGTCACGGACCAGACTCAATGTGGTCTCGACCGCACGCTCGTACCCGCGCGCGCTGGCCTCGGTCTCCTCGATCGCTCGCATGTGCGCGGAGGCAGCGGCTCCGATGCGGGCCCGGAGCGTGTCGTCGTCCAGCAGCGTGCGGAGGACGAGGGCGAGCTCGGTGCTGTCGGCCGGACCCGGCGCCACCCGCAGCACGGTGTCGTCCGGAACATCGAGATAGGTCCCCGTGGCGCTCACCACGCACGGGGCTCCCGCCTGCATCGCGCGAGCCAGGGAGCCGCTCACCTCGCCTCGATGCGGGAACCGCAGGTCGACCACGACGTCGGCTGCGGACAGCCAGCCCAGGAAGTCGGCGTCGTCGACGTCGGCGAACACGCTGACCCGAGAGGCGGCACCCGCGGCATCGATCGCCGACGTCACGTCGTAGCCCTCGATCCTGCGACCCACGATCGCCACGTGCACGTCGTCGGGAAGCTGGGTGGTCGAGGACGCGAGCACGTCCAGCTGCTTGGCGGCATTCATGTCGCCCGGCGCGACCACGAGGTGCCGCATGCCGTTCGCCTCCAGCGGGGCGCGCAGCTCGCGAGCCCGGCCCTCGGCTGCCGCAAGCGCCGACGTCGACTCCACGACTGGGTGAGGCACGACGAAGACAGGCGTCCGGCACCCCGCCTCCTGCAGGTACCGGCGGCAGAACTCGCTGTGCACGATGATGCCGCGTGCTCGGCGCGCGATGTGGGCGGCCCAGGGATCGCGGAGCGGTTCGTTGCGAACGATGTCGGGTGATGTCAGGCTGCCGCGCAGACGGGCCGCGTCTCGCGACGCCATGTATCCGAGCGGATCCCCCGCCGCCTTGAGACCGTTCACGAAGTCGTCCAACGCCAGGTCGTGCAGCACGATCACGGCGCTGGTCAAGAACGCCGCTCGATAGATCTCCAGGTGGAACTCCACGTTGTTGCCCAGCTGGAAGACGCCCAGGTGGTAGCCCGGGAACCGGATCGCGTCCTTCGGCTCGATCGGCCACCGAACGTCCACGCGATGGCGGTCCATGAACCCGATCCGTTCGAGGCCCGCCAGCACCGCGCGGTCGTAGCTGGCGATGCCGGTGGCCGCCGGGGGCAGCGGTCCGCAGAACACCAGCTCGCCGGAGGAGCCGGGGCCCGTCCCGTGCTCGACCGCCACCTCGTGCCGTGTCGAGAACTTCCGAGCGAGCCGGCCGGCCATCAGTCCAACAGCCGGGCGACCACATCCGGCCAGCTCGGCACCTCGGCGCGGATGAGCTCGTTGCCCGCCTTGCCCATCTTCATCGCGGCGGCGCGGTCGGCGTACAGCCGGTCGAACGCCTCCGCGATCGCCGAGGGCTCGGGCGCTGCCACGATGCCCGTCTCACCGTCGCGCACGAACTCGAGCGGCCCTCCGCTGTCGGCGAGCGTGACCACGGGCCGTTCGGCCGCCATGCCTTCCAGTGTCACGTAGCCGTAGTCCTCGTCGTAGGGACCGAAGTAGACGCCGAGCGCGGACAGGTACAGCTCCTCGAGCCGCCCGTCGTCGACACCGATCTCGAAACTGACGCGATCGCCCAGCCGGAGTCGCCGCACCTGCTCCCGCAGCTGCTGCTCATCCGGGCCGCGTCCGACCAACACGAGCTGCACCGGGGAACGGACATCGGCCATGGCATCGATGACCAGCGATTGGCGCTTCAGCGATTCCAAGCGGCTCGGGAAGAAGATGTGGTCGCCGTACGGCCCCGGCTCGCGCGACAGGAGACGTTCGCTCACGCCGGACGGGTGATAGAGGGTCTCGGCGGGGATCCGCAGCGACGTCCAGAGCCGCTCCTTGACGTTGTGCGAGTTGGTGAACACCCGCTTGGCTTCCCCCAACGCCACCCGGTCGGCCTCCCAGACCATGTCCCGCACCGACGCACCGTCGTCCTGACGCTTGAGATCGGCGTAGTCCGGGTGGTCCCACAGCTCGTACGCGGTGCGATGCTGATGGATCAGCCACACGATCTTCCGTTCGTGCTGGGCCAGGTAGGCGGGGAACTTCAGCCCGATCACGGCATCGACCTTCAGACCGTTCGATTCGCTGATGTCGAAGCTCCGCCAGACCGCCATCTGATGAGCCAGCATGCTGGGCGGATACCAGTTGCCAGCGATCTGCACCAGGTCGGCCTCATGGCCCGCGCTGGTGAGCGCCTGCACCAGCGACTCGGCATGCGTCTCGGCGCCACCGCGCACGAACGCGGTCTGCGGATGCAGCACCGCGACCCTCACGGTGCGTCGCTCTCCGAAGGGTCCGGCTCGGGCGCCGGGCTCAGCTCGGCCTTCAGCCGGTCCACCTCGGCCTCGAGGATCATCACCTTCTCGGACAGGATCGTGGTGAGCTCGGCGTGGTCGGCGATCAGGCGGTCATAGCGCCAGGTCGCCGGGCGCATCACGCGCCACAGGCGATACTTCATCTGCCGGCGCCAGCGTGAAGGGGAAGCCAGGTTTCCCTCCCCCATCGGGATCACCAACGTCTGGTCGGTGCGCAGCTGAGCGGCCAGATCATGCAGGCGATCGCGCACCTCCGACAGCTCCATGCGTCCACGAGCGGCCGAGTCGCGCGCCCAGTACATCTCGCGCAGCAGATCGGCCTGCGGATCGGGATCGGAAGCCGTGGAGGACTCAGGCGTCGGAGGAACCGTCATCGCGCCCGAGGCTAGCACCCGGGTGTCACGGTTCCGTGCTGTGCTTCCGCGCCCAGATCGCGAAATCTTGGGCGTTGCCCCGAAGGTCGGGGTTGAGGTAGACGACCTCGACCGGCTCGAAGCCGGCGTGCTCAGCCATCAGCGCGAGCGTTTGAGGATGACCGGGCCAGGTGTGGGTGACGTCGGCCAGGAAGTACGAGGTGACCGCCTCCGGGTTGAGCCCGTTGATGGTTTCCACGAGCAGCGCCCCGCCGGGAGCCAGCGATGCGTGGGCGCGTTCGAACAGTTCGATCCATGAGCCGCGCGGAAGGTGCTCGATCAGCTGGATCGCGCTGATCGCGCCGGGGGCAGATCCACGCCTGGTGGTGAGGAACTCGCCGACGTCGGCGAGGGTGGCATCGATATCCTTCGCGCGGCATGCCTCGACCGCGCCCGGGGATGTGTCCACGCCTTCGACCCGCCAGCCCCATTCGCGAACGAGCTCGCAGAACTCGCCCAGCCCGCATCCGAGGTCGAGCCAGAGCGGCGGATCGGCTGTCGCGCCCGCGGCATCGGCGAGCGTCTGCCGCAACGGAGCGGCGAAGCGCTCGTATCCGCGAAGGCGGTCGAGCACGGACGACGAGCTTCCTCGCATCCGCGCCTCGAACGCCCAGTAGTAGTCGTCGGGAACCCTGCCCGCCCCGCCTTCGTCGTTGGAAGCGGCGATGCCGGATGCTCGGTCTGGTGCAGATCTGAGTCCACTCAGGGCGTGATCCAGGCGATCGATGTCACCGCGCAACGCCTCGATGTCGGCGTTCGCGTCCTGCAGCTGGCCGGCCAACTCGACAGCGACGTTCGCCAGGTCGGTCGCGAGACGGTCGTAGCGGCGGGTGGCCGGCCGAGCGGCCCGGAAGACACCGCGCTTCACGCCGCCCTTCAACGCCGACCCGGAAGCCAGGTACGGCTCGTCGGAGGGGATCGATTCGGCCTGCTCGGACTGGAGCTTGGCGACCAGTTCCTGGACGCGCGAGATCAGCTGATCGGTCGCCTCCTGGCGGCTCGGTCCGGACACGGCGCGAGCCTAGCACCGAGCTTTCGGGCGAACCGGGCGCAGCTCACCACACGTCGCCGGGACGCCATTCGCACGTGAGGAGTGGCGTGAGCTCGAGGTCCCGTGTCGCCGGCGTGCGACGCACCATCACGAACCCGTCTTCATCGGGCGTAGGAGCCGTGCCCTCAGGCGTGCGGACGCCGGTTGGACCTCGCCAGCGCTCCCATCCCAGCCGCTCGTAGAACGAGAAGAGGTCGGTGCCGAGTGCGCCCAGCTCGTGGCGCTCCTCGATCAGGCTTCCGGCTGCGAACATCACGCGGGTGGCCAAACCCCGAGTTCGGTGCTCCGGCCATGTGGCGACCCCTTCCACGTATCCGGTCCGCAGCGATCGTGCGCCGGCTTCCAAGGTTCGGTCGACGACGGCGGCATGCGACATCACGGAACCGTCGGAGGAGCGCATCAGGAAGTGCGTGCCTCCGAGCGTGTGGTCCCAATCGTCGTCGGAGAACGCCTCCTCGCCGCTCCAGGCTTCATCGAACATCGCTCGCAACGAACGGAGATCGTCGTCGGTGAGCCGGTCCGTCGTCACCACGTCCAGGTGCGGGGCCCTCTCCATCACGGTTCGAAGAAGACCGGCCCTTCGCAATCGGTGCGCAGCGGGAGTGGTTCGGCGGGGCGCGGCTCCTGATCGAAGTCGAAGGCGCTGAGGAGCGGCGTGGCCTGCCGGTCGCGGTGGGTGAGCTTGGTGAGCCCCCAGTTGTCCTCGATGAACCGCAGCACGCTGGAGAACTCACCGAGCTCGTGGCTCACCTCGCCCGCAGCGGCGTACGGGCTGAGCAGGATCATGGGGACACGGATCCCGAACCCGAAATCATCCACCTGGGGCGGCGGGACGTGATCGTAGAAGCCGCCGTAGTCGTCCCACGTCAGGAAGATCGCGGTGTCCTCCCACATGTCGCTGCGCATGATCGCGTCGATCACCCTGGTCGACCAGTTCTCGCCGTGACAGAAGTTGTACTCCGGGTGCTCGCTCAACTCGAACCGGGGCGTGATCCACGTGATGGGCGGAAGCTTGTTCTCCCGGATGTCCTGCACCACACGATCCACGGGGAAGATGTGCCGGCGCCACCGCTCGGGATCGTTCCGGTAGCGGCGGATCGCGGAGTAGGCGGACCAGATGTAGCCCTTCTGGTCCTCCTGCGCGGCGTAGTAGGACCACGGGATCTTCGCGCGGTTCAGCAGGTCACCCTCGGTCAGGAAGTCGAAACAGGGAGCGATCCGTCGAACGATCCCTTCGGAATCGACGACCTCCACGCGCTGTTCCTTGGGGGCATCGCAGCCGAACGTCAGCGAACCGAGGCCGGGCCGCCGGCGCGGATTGTCGTGCGCGCCGCCCGATTGCGCCGCGATCGAGTACAGGTGGTTGGGGAACGACGGACCCTGCGCGCTGGCGAAGAAGTTGTCGAACAACACGTTGCTCGACGCCCAGCGCCAGTAGTTGGGCAGCTGCTCCTTGCGCAGCTGCGTGTATGCCCACCGGTCGGCCTGTTCGCTCTGGTTGAACCCATCCATCACTCCCTGGTTCCACGCCGCGAGCGCGCAGTCGTAGCAGTGAGGGATGTCCTCCCTCGTCGCCTGATCCGTGCCACGCGTCAGTGGCCGGCGAACACCGTCGTCCCACCCCACACGCACACCGCGCGCGCCCGGGAAAGTTCCGAACAGATGGTCGAAGGTCCGGTTCTCCTTGATCAGGAAGACCACGTGCTTGATGGGCCAGCGGGTGGGGAACGCGTCGGCATCCACCGCGACCGCCGTCGAGGGCGTCGTCACCACCGGCGAGGCAGCGGTCGCCCGCGCCGATGACGACGGCGAGTCCACCACCGGATCGTCGGTCCCCGAGCACGCCGCGGCGACGCCCGCGGACACGATCAACCCGGCCATCACGGCGGCCATGGATCGAGCCCTCATGCGCCCCCGGTCGCGACGGACAGAAACGCACGCAATCCCTCGTCCAACGGCGGCATCGGCTCGATCCCCAGATGCTGGGTGAACACGCTCCTGAGCGAGCAGTCCTTCGGACGGGCCGCCACCAACCCCAGATCAGCGGCTCGTTGCGGCTCCACGCGACCGGGCAACCCGCCAAGGTCACGGAGCCGCGTCAGCACGTCGAACCACGAAGCTGGCTGCGGACCACCGAGGTGGTAGGTGCCGAAGCGTCCGGTGAGCACGAGCGGCAGCAGTCGTTCGGCCAGGTGCTGGACCCACGTGGGCGAGCCCACCCGGTCCGTCAGCCCACCGGCCGTCTCACCGGCCGCGAGCCGCCGGGCGGCGTCCGTGAGGTAGTCGGTACCGCCGCCGTACACATGGCCAACACGAACGATGAACGAATCCGCGAGGAGCGAACGCACCATGCGTTCCCCCGCCAGCTTCGAGCGCCCGTAGACCGACACCGGGGCCGGCGCATCGGTCTCGTCGTAGGGACCGCCCTTCGTGCCATCGAAGACGTAGTCGGTGGACACGTGCAGCAGAGCGGCGCCGCACGTCCTCGCGGCGAGCGCAAGGTTCTGCGGGCCGATCGCGTTGTCGCGGAAGGCGCGTTCGGGCTCGGTCTCGTTGGCATCGACCGCGGTGAACGCCGCCAGGTTGAGAACGGCGTCCGGAGCGAGCGGTTCCACTCGCTCGCGTACGGCGGCGTGATCACCGATGTCCAGTTGAGCGTGGGTGAACGCGTGCACCTCGTGATGCGAGGGGACTTGAGCCAGGAAGGCACGCCCTAGTCCGCCTCCGGCGCCGGTCACGAGCAGCTTCACCAGGAAGCGGTCCTCATGAGGAGGCTTCTGCCCGCATGGCCTCGACCCACGACGTGTGATCTCGGTACCAGGCCACCGTTCGCGCGAGCCCCTCGTCGAACGGCACCTCTGCGCGCCAGCCGAGCTCGTGCAGGCGTTCCGTCGTGACCCCGTAGCGAAGATCGTGTCCGGGCCTGTCGGCGACGAACGACACCAACGACTCGTCGGCTCCTGCCAGTGCGCACACCCGCCGGGCCAGATCGAGGTTCGTGAGCTCGGTGCCGTCGCCGATGTTGAACACGTCGCCGGGCTCGCCGTGATGCAGCGCGGTGACGCATGCCGCGGCCCAGTCGGTCACGTACAGCCATTCGCGCGACTGTTGCCCGCGGTCGTAGACGGGAAGCGGTCGTCCTTCGAGCGCCGCCATCGTGAACACCGGGATGGCCTTCTCCGGATTCTGTCGAGGACCGAACGCATTCGTGCCACGGACGACCCACACCCGGGTGCCGTACGTGATGGCATAGGCGCTGGCGAGCAGCTCGGCGCCCGCCTTGCTGGCCGCATACGGGCTGCGCGGCCGAAGCGGCGCATCTTCGGCGAACGAGCCGCCCTGGGGCTGGTTCTGACCATAGACCTCGTCGGTCGAGATCATCAGGAGCGACCGCCCATGCTCTCGGCACGCGTCCAACACCACCTGGGTCCCCACCACATTGGTCACGACGAACTCCGCGGGTCCGGCGATCGAACGGTCCACATGGGTCTCGGCCGCCGCATGCACGACGCGATCCACCTCGGCCACCAAGGGATCCACGACCGAAGGATCGGCGACGTCGCCGATCCTGAACCGGAACCGGTCATCGCCCTCGTGGTCGACCAGGTTCTGGTGCGAGCCGGCGTAGGTGAGCTTGTCGAGCACGGTGACCCGTGTCCTGCCGTCCGCGAGGAGGGCGTCGACCAGGTGCGAGCCGATGAATCCGGCGCCGCCGGTCACGAGCACGTGGTCGTTGGCCATCATCGAACCTCGGATCGACACTCGGAGAGTCGGGACGGGCCGAGTCTACCGGTGCACCTCGTCGTGAGCGGCGTGCAGGGCTGCGGCGGTGAGGCGAGCCGTTCGCTCCCACGTGTACTTCGCCGCGCGGGTCATGCCAGCGGCCGCCACCATGACCCGCAGATCGTCGTCGTCGAAGAGCTGCGCGAGCCCGTCGGCGATCGCTCGAGGGTTCCGCGGATCGACCAGGATGGCGGCTTCCCCCGCCACCTCCGGCAAGGACGAGACGGTCGAGGTCAGAACCGGGACGCCGGCGGCGAACCCCTCGAGCACCGGGAAGCCGAAGCCTTCGTACAGCGACGGATAGGCCAGCAGCGTGGCGCCGGTGAGCAAGGTCACCTTCTCTGGATCGCTGATGTAGCCGGTGCGAACGATGCGCGCCCTGGCCGAAGGCGCCAGCGCTGCGATCGCCTCGTCGAGGCGGTCGGACGCGCCGGGATCCCACCGCACGGGCCCCCCGGCGATCACGAGGCCGGGACCCGAGGGCAGCATCGCGAAGGCCTCGACCAGGTTCTCGACGTTCTTGCGTGGTTCGATCCCACCGACGAACAGGGCGTACCGGCCGTCGATCCCGTATCTGCGCCGTACCTCGCTCACCGCCTCCTCCGAGGCCGGAGCGAACGCGGCAACGTCCACGCCCAGCGGGGTGACGTGCACCCGCCCGGCGTCGATCTCGTGGCCCGCCAGCAGATCGCTGCGGGTCGCCATCGAGGGAACGACCACACCTGCGGCCCGACTCAGCCACCGGTCGAAGGAGCGGCGCCAGCGCGGGTTCATGTGCGGTGCCATGTCCAGCAGGCGTTCGTGGGCGAGGTCGTGCACCACCATCACCACACCGTCCCGCTGTGTCGCGGGTGGAAGGAAGTTGGTCGCCAGCAGCACGTCGAAGTCGACCGACCACTCGATGCGCGGCATCCCCACCCGGTTCGACAAGGGACCGAACACCCGGGCCGGGAAGCGCGACGCCTCTTCGGACAGGTTGTCCGCCTTCACCCCGGCGAAGAACCGTCGGGGGCGGAGCAGCCCCTTCGCGTGCAGGTACCAGGCCACGTAGACGCCGTCGGGATCGGCGTGCGGCAGATGTCGGATGATCTGTTGGGTGTAGTGCCCCACCCCCGTGCGACGGGGATCGAGCGCCGGTCGGGCGTCGATCACGGCTCGCATGAGCCACGCACCCTACCCCAGGTCGGGTGCTCTCCGTGCAGCCAGCGATCCCGCCACGGCCGACATCAGCCACACGAAGGCCAGGCCCCCGACCAGCGGCACGACGAGGGCTGGATCCTTGCCCTGTTCGGAGAGCGCACCCGCGAGTTGGGCCACGGTCCAGCCCCACAGCCAGAGACCGCAGGCACCGATGACGATCGACGTGTAGGCGGTGACACGACCGGGAGCGCGCGCCCCGGCGACCGCGGAGATCGACAGTGACCGGAAGCCCAGCACGATCGCAGCCGGCGAGCTGGCACCCATCACGAACGGGCCAGCCACGGCCAAGACGAACGCCTGCATCGCCATGCGCCGCCCGGGCACACGCGGGGCGCTGGAGCCGGGAACGTCGGGTTCCGGTGTCATCAGTCCACCTCGACCTGGCTCTGGTCACCCACGATCAGCCGATGCAGACCACGTCCTCCCGAATGTCGCACCTCGACGCCCCTGCCCAGGATGGAGCCAGTGAGGCCGTGGACGTCGGTGATCGAACACCCTTCCATGAGGATCGAATCGGCGATCTCGCTGCGGGCGATGCGGCAGCCGTGTTCGATCGAGACGTCGGGACCGATCGTGCTGTCGTCGATGACCGTGTCGGGCCCGATGACGAGCGGGCCACGCAACACGCTGCCCGTCACCTTCGCACCGGCCGCGATCACGACGACACCGTCGACCGATGTGGCGTCGACCTGGCCTTCCACCGAACCTGCCACGACCGAGAGCATCATGCGGTTGGCCTCCAGCAGGTCGTCGGGCTTGCCCGTGTCCTTCCACCAGCCGTCCACCATCTGGGCACGGACGTTCTTGCCGTGATCGACCAACCATTGGATCGCCTCGGTGATCTCGAGCTCGCCTCGCCACGACGGCGAGAGCGAGGCGGCGGCCTCCAGGATGGAGTCGTCGAAGAGGTAGACGCCCACCAGGGCCAGGTCGCTGATCGGCTCGCGCGGCTTCTCCACGAGTCGCACGATCCGCTCGCCCTCGATGACGGCCACGCCGAAGCGTTCGGGCTCGGGGACCCGCGCCAGGAAGATCTGGGCATCGGGGCGCGTGCGTTCGAACTCCTGCACGAATCGCGTGAGACCCTCCAGCAGCACGTTGTCACCTAGGTACATCAGGAACGGCTGGCCTTCGACGAACGACCGCGCCGTGAGGACGGCATGCGCGAGGCCACGTGGCTCGTCCTGAGGGATGAAGGTGACGTCCAGGCCCCATCGCGATCCGTCGCCGACGGCGGCTCGCACCTCCTCGGCGGTCTGGCCGACGATGATGCCGACCTCCCGGATGCCCGCCTCGGCGATGTCCTCGAGCGCGTGGAACAGGATGGGCGTTCCCGCGATCGGGATCAACTGCTTGGCGCCGGTGTGCGTCAACGGACGAAGCCTGGAACCCTTCCCCCCGGACAGCACCAGCGCGCGCATCAGACGTTGGGGTCCGGGCAGGCCGTTTCGCCCGTGCCTCCGCCGCCCACGGGCGCCGGCTTGTAGCTGGAGGTCACGAACACGGCCACATCGTCGGGAAGACCCTTCACCTGCTTGGTTTCGAGCGTCGGGAAGTATTTCTTGACCACCTGGGCCTCGGCCTCACTTCCCGGCGCATACGCGATCACATCACCCTGCACCTTCTCGCCGTAAGCATCGAAGGTCGTCAGTCCAGGCGTGATATCGAAACCCGAGTCGGCCACGATCTGCTGCACGCCCACGACCTTGCCCGCTGATCCATGATCGACGATGAGCACCGGAACGGTGGCTTCCGATGGCAGGGTGAACACGCCGATGCCGGTCGAGCCCAACGGCTCTCCCTGCCTGACCGCATCAAAGATCCGTTGCGCGGCCGGATCCAGCTCGATCACGGCGAGCCCTTCGATGGTCGTGGGCGTCCCCGGGATCGTCCGGAACTCGGTCGCCCCGGTGTCGATCCCTGAGAGCTGCCCCACCAGGTAGGCAAGATCGGCCGGATTCAGGTCGGCGTCCCGCCTGATGTTGGACATGATCGGCTTGATCTGGAACGGCAGACGCGCGAGTTGGTCCGGCTGCAACAACTTGTTGATGACAGCACGAAGGAACTGCTGTTGCCGGGTGATCCGGTAGAAGTCCGGGGCGGCGCCGTCACACTTGAGATGCCGGGTTCGCACGTACGCCAAAGCCTGATCGGCGGGAAGCGTTTGACAACCGGGCTTCACGTAGAGCCCCGTCAGCGGATCGGCGATGTAGCCCGGCTCCTCGTAGTAGATGGATTCGCCTTCGCCCTCGACGTACCCGGGCGTGTTGACGTTCTCGGCGGTGATGCACATGTCGACACCGCCGAGCGTGTCCACGACCCCCTGGAACCCGGCCAGGTCAACGTAGAGCACGTGATCCATCGTGAGACCCGTGAGCGCTTGGACCGTCTCGGCGACTTTCCTGGTCCCTCCACCATCCACACCGCCCTCGAACGAAGCGTTGATCTTGTCCCATCCCTGGCCCGGGATGTTCACCCACAGATCTCGTGGGAACGACAGGATGATCGCCTTCTCCAGCGCGGGATCCGTGTGCACCACCATGATGGTGTCCGCCCGGTTCTCGCCACCGATCTGCTGGTCGGATCCGAACGCCTCACGTTCTTCGGCGGTGAGGCCGGCCCGAGAGTCGCTGCCCAGCAAGAGATAGTTGCAGACACCCTCAGCACAAGGATCGTCGGGGACCTGGACCCCAGGCGACGGTTGGGGTCGCGGTGGGAGCGCCTCCTCGATCTCGCCGGCCGAGTCGGCCTGCCGATAGGCCACGAATCCGTAGGCGCTCCCGGCGGCGATCAACAGTGAGAGGGTGGCCGAGACTCCGACCAGCCAGTGGGCCAGGCGCCCATGGGGTCGCGGCGAACGGGCATCGTGGATCGGGTGGCCCTCCGTCATGCCGGAAGCCTACCGGCGCAGACGATCGCGGCGCTTCCCGAGGCGGTGCTGTTCCTGTGGCGGAACCATCACGTCTGCGCGGTCCCGCGGGCGGTCCCGGGTGGGATAATCCGCCCACTGACCAGGAGGGCAGATCGATCGACATCGTCAACGTAGTGCTCGTGCGGATCGACCCGGATCTGGGCGATGAACTGGAGTCCGACGAAGCGTTCGATGTCCGCCACGTCGAGGATCTGGAGGCCATCGACGGCGGGGATGCGGTCGATGCCGTGGTGGTGTCACTCGGTGACCGTGCTCCGCTGGAGCTGCTGGGAGCGTTGCGTGCCCGAGTGCCCGACGCGGCCGTGCTGGTGGTGACCGACGCCGACCGGGAGGCGGATGGCGCCGTGGCGTTGCACGGGGGCGCCGAGGACCACCTGGTCCGCGGATCGATCCCACGGGGCCTGTTCGCGCGAGCGGTGCGCTACTCCGTGGCCCAACGACGTCTTCGCCGCGACCTGTCCACGACCGACGAGCTCACCGGCCTGCCCAACCTGCGAGGGTTCGCGCCCATCGCCGATCACCACCTCCGCATGGCCGACCGCACACGGACACCTGTCGTGTTCCTGTTCGTGCGTCTGGACGGCCTGGAGAAGGCTGCGAGTGAGAGTGCCGAAGAGGCTGCGCGCATCACCCGAGAGGCCTCCGAAGTGCTCCTGGAAGCCGTGCGGGCCTCGGATGTCCCCGCACGGGTCTCCCCGGACACGTTCGTGGTCCTGCTCTCCGGTGACGCCGCTGGCGCCGAGACCCTGGTCCTGTCACGTTTGGTCGAAGCCATCGCGGTGCATAACACGGACCGAGAGGGCGGTTCGAACCTGTCGTTGTCCGTGGGCAGCGCCCTCTACGAGCCCGAGCAACCCGCAACCTTGGCGCAGATCCTAGAAACGGCGGGCCGCAGGCTCCGAGAACATCCCGCAGGGGGGTCATCCGACAGCTGATGCCAAGCGAATACCACGCAACGAAGCGCTCGTTCCAGGGCATGAAGCCTCAGGGCGATCGTTGTGGTGGGAGTGACTGGTGTCCGCGAGGCGCGTGTTGATGGGGATGACCGACATCTCCGAAGCGCCAGATCGCGATCTGCTCCAGCGACTCCGCGACCGCGACGAAGATGCGTTCCGCGGGTTGTTCTCGCGGTACGCACCCACGGCCAAGGCCTTGGCGCAGCGGGTCGTCCGGCAATCGCATCTCGCGGAGGAGATCGTGCAGGAAGCGTTCATGGCGGTGTGGAGGAACCCGGAGTCCTACGACGCCGAGCGTGGCTCGGTGAAGTCCTGGCTCATGGGCATGGTCCACCACCGCGCCGTCGACCTGGTTCGCCGCGAGGAATCCCATCGCCGTCGCGCCGAGGCCTCGATCCCCGAGGCGATGCATGACGTCGCGGACCACGCCGACGACGTCGTGCATGATCTGGGCCTGCCCGATGAGCGTCGGGTCGTCCGCTCGGCCTTGGACGAGCTCCCCGCCGAACAACGAGACGTGTTGACCCTGATGTACTTCGAAGGCATGTCGCAATCGCAGATCGCCGAACGCACCGGCCTGCCCCTGGGCACCGTCAAGTCGCGGACCCTGTTGGGCATGCGTCGGATGCGCGGCGCGCTCGAAGGACTGGAACGATGACCCGCGACCACACCACGATCGAGGAACTCCTCGCCGTACAGGCCCTCGGCGGCCTCGACGGCGACGACCTCGACCGGCTGGTGCGGGAGCAGGCGACCCACGGTGATTGCGAGACGTGCCGGCGCCTCGAGCACGACTTCACCGAGACCGCGGGCATGCTCGCGTTCTCGCTCGAGCCCCAGCTCGTCGATCCCTCCATGGCAGATCGCATCCTGTCGGAGTCGGCACAGGAGCCTCGCGTCTCCCAGCTGGTGGCGGCCCACGTCGACGACCTGTCGGATCATCGCGAACGCAGGAACCGGCGACGCTGGCAAGGGCTGACCGCTGCGGCCGTGGCCGCGGCGTTGGCGCTGGTGGTCATCGCCGCCACCGTGCTCCGACCCGACACCACCCCGATCTCCAGCGCCTCGCCCGCTCAGGAGATCGTTCGGTTCGAAGGGACCGCCGACGGTGAGCTCGCGGTCGCGTTCACGCCGGGCCAGCCCGGCGCGGTCATCTGGGGCTCCGGCATGGCGAGCCCGGACGACGGTCAGGTCTACGAGATCTGGATGATCGCCGACGGAACGCCGGTGTCCGGTGGCTGCGTCGTCCCGACCGACGGCACGATCGCCCTTGCGGTGCAAGCCGACGTCGGCACGTCCGAGTTCATGGCCGTCACGATCGAAGACCCAGCGTGCCCCGGAGCACCCACCACTCCACCCGTGTTCCAAGCGGAGATGCCCACCGTCGTCTGACTCGTGGGCCGGACCCCCGGCCGCTGGTCACCCTCCGAGCATCTGCCGAAGCACCGATCGCAGGATGCCACCCGCGGCGAAGTACTCGAGCTCGGCCTCAGCATCGATCCGCACCGTCGTGGGGAACGACGCCTGACTGCCGTCCTCTCGCTCGACGGTCACCGTTGCCTCCTGACCGGGACGGATCCCGGTGGCGAGGCCCGTGACCCCGAACGTCTCCCGACCGGTGAGGTTCAGGGTGGCCGCCGACTCGCCATCGGGGTACTGCAACGGCAGGACGCCCATGCCCACCAGGTTCGATCGGTGGATCCGCTCGTAGCTCTCCGCCAGCACGAACCGAACGCCCAACAGGTCGGGACCCTTCGCGGCCCAGTCCCGGCTCGAGCCGCTGCCGTACTCCTTGCCCGCCAGCACCCCCAGCGGCGTGCCGTCCTCGTGGTAGCGCGTGGCTGCGTCGAAGACGCTGGTGACCTCATCGTCGGCGCCCAGATAGGTCGTGAACGAACCCTCGGTGCCAGGCGCCAGCTCGTTGCGCAACCGGATGTTGGCGAACGTGCCCCGCATCATCACCTCGTGGTTGCCGCGCCGGGCTCCGTACGAGTTGAAGTCGACCGGCTCCACGCCTCGCTCACGCAGGTACGCGCCGGCCGGTGAATCGACCTTGATCGAGCCCGCCGGCGAGATGTGGTCGGTGGTGATGGAATCGCCCACCTTCACCAGGATGCGCGCCCCCTCGATGTCGCCGACGGGACCGGCCTGGTCGAGATCGGTGAAGAACGGGGGCTCGGCGACGTAGGTCGAGTCCGGGTCCCAGTCGTACACGGGACCGGTGGGCGTGGGCAGCTGCTGCCAGTGCTCGTCGCCCTCCCAGATCCGACCGTACTCGGTCGTGAACTGCTCCTCCGCGACCGCCGCGGTGACCGCTTCGCGGACCTGCTCGGGGCTCGGCCAGATGTCACGCAGGAACACGGGGCCGTCACTCCCCTGGCCGATCGGGTCCGTCGTCAGATCGATGTCGACCCGGCCCGCCAGCGCGTAGGCGACGCACAGGGGCGGCGACGCCAGGTAGGAAGCGCGAACCTGCGGGTGCACACGCCCTTCGAAGTTCCGGTTACCCGAGAGCACCGCGACCACGTTGAGGTCGTGCTCGTCCACCGCGGCGGCGACCTCGTCGATCAGCGGACCGGAGTTGCCGATGCAGGTCGTGCATCCGTACCCCACCAACGCGAAGCCGAGCTTGTCCAGGTACGGCGTGAGGCCGGCTCGATCGAGGTATTCGGTGACCACCCGCGATCCCGGGGCCAGCGAGGTCTTCACCCACGGCTTGGTGTGCAGGCCCGCCTCCACGGCGTTGCGCGCGAGCAAGCCGGCAGCCACCATGACGCTCGGATTCGAGGTGTTGGTGCACGACGTGATAGCCGCGATCACCACGGCGCCGTTGCCGACGGCCCGGTCGCTAGCCGGGTCGCTCGTCACGTCGTCGTCACCGGGCAGTGTTTCGTTGCGCGGGGTGCCGCCTTCGGCGACGAACCGGCCGATCTCTGTGCCCTTGGGATCGGGCTCCAGATGGTCGCGGAACGCCCTCACGAACGATTCCCACACATCAGGCAGCGCGACCCGGTCCTGAGGACGCTTCGGTCCGGCCATGGACGGCACGACCGCAGCCAGGTCCAGGTCGAGGATCTCGCTGAACGTCGGCTCCGGGTCGCCGTCGGCGCGGAACAGTCCCTGCTCCTTCGCGTAGCGCTCGACCAGCTCGACGCCGGCCTCCCGCCCCGTGAACCGCAGGTAGCGCATCGTCTCGTCGTCGATCGGGAAATAGGAGGCCGTCGCGCCGTACTCCGGGCACATGTTGGAGAGCGTGGCGCGGTCCGCGATCGATAGCGACGAGAGCCCATCACCGAAGAACTCCACGAACCTGCCCACCACTCCGTGCGCCCGGAGCATCTCGGTGAGGGTCAACACCAGGTCCGTGGCCGTGGTGCCGGCCGGCAAGGCGCCCAGCATGCGCACGCCGATCACCACCGGCTGCGGCAGGAACATGGGCTGTCCCAGCATCGCCGCCTCGGCCTCGATGCCCCCGACGCCCCAGCCCAGCACCCCGAGGCCATTGATCATCGTCGTGTGCGAGTCGGTCCCCACGACCGTGTCGGGGAACGCCACGCCGTCGTGCACCGACACCACCTGGCCCAGGTGCTCAAGGTTCACCTGGTGACAGATGCCGGCGCCGGGCGGCACCACGCGCAACCCGTCGAATGCCTGCTGGGCCCATCGAAGGAGCGTGTAGCGCTCGGCGTTGCGCCGGTACTCGAACTCGATGTTGCGTTCATACGCTTCGGGCGTGCGGAACAGATCCACCTGCACCGAGTGATCGATCACCAGGTCGACGGGGATCAGCGGATTGATCGACGTGGGGTCACCGCCTGCGCGTTGGGTGGCGCTGCGCATCGCCGCCAGATCCACCACCGCGGGCACGCCGGTGAAGTCCTGCATCAGCACCCGCCCCGGCATGAATGCGACGTCGCGCGCAGGTCCTGGCCAGGCGGCGAGCGCACGGACGTCGTCGTCGGATACATCCCGGGTACCCGCGCGGCGAAGCAGGTTCTCCAGCAGGATCAGGACGGTCTTCGGCAGCCGCGACAGGTCGACACCGAGGCGGTCGAGGCGGACCATCTCTGCTGGCCCGGTCGAGGTGTCGAGCCGGTCGCGAGGCCCGGTGAGGTCACTGTTGGTCATCGTGCTGGTCATCCCTTCCAACGAGCGGGTCTGACCCATCCTCCCACTCGGACACGCGTCACCCGGACGGGTTCAGCCCGAGGCCTGCGTCTCGGCGGCTCGGGCGGCTTGGACCGCTTCCTTGTGGGCGAGCCGCGCCTGGCGGCGGAGCGTGGCTTCGTGCTGGCGACGTCGTTCTTGGTCGGTCTCGATCTGGAGCGGTGGCACCGGTCGTGCGTGCCCCTCGTCGTCGACCGCGACGAACACCAGGTACGCGCTGTTGGCGTGGCGCATGACGCCGGTGACCGGGTCGTGCGCCTCGACGCGAACGCCGCATTCCATGGATGTGCGGCCCACGTCGTTGACCGTGGCCTTCAGCACCAGGACGTCACCGATGTGCACCGGCTCGAGGAAGGTCATCTCGTCGATCGCCACGGTGACCGCGAGGCCGCCGGCATGGCGGATGGCGGCGAGCCCCGCGGCGGTGTCGACCAGCCGCATGATGACGCCACCATGCACGTTGCCCTGGACGTTGACGTCGGTGACCTCCATCATCTGGGTGAGCGTCACCGCGGAGTCCGCCACGCGCTTGGGCGACAGGTCGGGTTCGGTCATCGCGCGAATCCTACGCTGGCGATGCTTCGGCCACCGGTACCATCGCCACCATGCGGCGCTTCCCCATGATCGTGCTGGTGTTCGCGGTCGCGTGCGCCGGCGCTGACGAGGCGGTTCCGTCCGGCTCCGAGCCGGCGTCGTCAGCCTCGGCGACGACCCTCCCCGTGCTTGCCGACGGGATCCCGACGTCCTTCTCCCAGGACATCCCCGGCGCCGACCTGCCGGCGAGGGAATTGATCCCCCCGAAGACACGCGTGACCGGCCGGTTGCTCACCCCGACCGCCGCCGGCGAGGCCGCCGTGATCATCTACGCGAAGCGGGGCAGCGATCCGTTCGCTCAGTCCCACGGCGTCGTGGTGTGGCGGCGCGATGAAGGAGCCTCGCCGCCGTGGCGTCCCGTCTTCGGCGTGTCACACGCCGTCGACCAGAGACTGCTCGCGGTCCAAGGGATCACCGGAGACGCGACAGGTGACGGGTCGGCCGACGCTCTGCTCTTCGAAGCCACCGGCGGGGTGGGCAACTGCGGCCGCTGGCGGGTCATCGACCTCGCGGCGGCCGCGCAGCGCTGGCTCCGCGAGACCTGTGACGCACAGATCGACATCAACGTCGACCCGCCGGGACTGGTGCTCACCGAGACCGTCTATAGGCCCGGCGACCCGCACTGCTGCCCCAGCGCCATCCGCACGAGCGTCCTCGCGTACCGCGCACCCGACCGTTTCGTGAGGGTCTCGCAGGAGTCGGTGGCGCTCTAGGTCTGGTCCAGTCTCGGAGTCGGGGAGACCCTCGCCCAACCTCCCGGGGCTGTCCGAGGCCGCGGGTACCATGGGCGCCATGGCGCAGATCTTCGTCGAGGGTTGGGACCCGGACTACGGCACCCCTCTCGACCAGGACGAAGCCCTCGTCCCCGCTGAAGGCTCCGTCGATCCCACCGTGGAGCGCGACGACTGGGAGCCGCTCGAGGGCGCCGATGACGGCGTCGACCGGGTGGCGTTCGTCGACGGGGTCCGTCGTGTCGAGGCCAGGCTCACGCTGGACGATCCGGTGTCGGGACCCACGCCTGGTCTGGTCGGCTCGTTCGCCGTCGGGGCCACGGTGTGGAACCGGACGGGCCGGCGATCCACCATCGAATCGGTACGCGTGGAGCGGTGGGCGGTGCTCGCCTCGGGACGAGAAGAGCAGATGCCTCCGGTCGACCTGAACCCTGGCGTCGGCACCACCACGTGCGCTTCCGATGACCCTCGGCTGCTCATGATGTCGCTCCACACGAAGATGCGTCGCGCGGAGGGCGAGACAGCGACCGCGCTCGCCGAGGAGTGCTTCGTCGTGGCCGACGGCCCCTTGAACGATCTGGGCGCCCATCCCACCGTGGGATACATCAAGAGCCATCGCGTCACCTACTTGGAACCGGATCGCAACGCCGTCGTGGCGCAGCTGGCCCCGGGCCAGCGAACGCCCATGTTCTGCATCGCCGACTACAAGCGCTACTCGTGGTACCTGCGTCTGGCGGTGCTGCACGGCGGCCATTCCTGGACGGGCATCGTGCGGTGCGAAGCGTCGGGACAGCTGTCCAAGGAGCTCGCCGTCACCATCGCTGATCGCACCGCGGCGTTGTTGCCGGTGGTGGCGTCCGAAGCACATGTCGATCCCCGCGCGCCGCAGAACCTGGTGCCGATCGGCGCCTTGGAGAAGGAGCTTCGTCACCGCTTGGGCGATCGTGGCCTGGTCTTCCGCGCGCTCCGCCAAGCCGTCGCGGCGCCTGCCATGGAGCGGGCATCGTGAGTCAGCAGCCGGGCGAGGACCGGCAGGTCGGCCGGGTCCTGGGTTCGGAGCATTCATCGACCAGCGCCTTCCGCGTGGTGCTCGATGAAAGCGACTTCCTGCAGCTGGACGACCTGGTGGTGGTGCGCACGCAGGTGCCCAAGGCCGGTGAGGTCCGTACCTATGGGGTGGTCACCGAGGCCGAGTCGGTCTACGAGGGGGCCAGCTACGAGTCCGACACCCATCGCATCGCGGAGCTCGGCATCATGCCGGCCGCCAAGGTTCGCACCGCCCAGGTGCAGATCACACGCGTCGATCCCGAGGTGTGGGTCTCTCCCGATCCGGGCGAGACCGTGGAGCGAGCCGAAGGGAACGAACGCGACAAGGCGCTCTACGTGGATGAGATGGAACGGCCCCTGCCCACCGGCATCGGCCGCGACGAGCGGCCCGTGCACGTCGATCTGGACTTCTTCGACGGACGCAAGGGCGGACACATGTCGATCAGCGGCATCAGCGGGGTCGCCACCAAGACCTCGTTCGCGCTGTTCTTCCTGCGGATGCTGACGGCCCGGGAGCACGCAGGGCTCGTCGGTGAAGGCGCCGCCAACCTGCGGGTCCTGGTGTTCAACGTCAAGGGCGAGGACCTGTTGTGGCTCGACAAGCCCAACCGCCTCTTCAGCGAGGAGGCGGCCGCCAGATGGGCGGCGCTCGGCGTCGAACCCGCGCCGTTCCCCAGCGTGTGTTTCTGGGCCCCGCCGCGGCGGCGTTCCGGTGATGTGGTCCTGCCCGATACGGGCGGCCGGCAGGAAGGCGTGGAGGTCTTCACATGGACCCCGCGCGAGTTGATCGACGAGGATCTGCTGGCGTTCCTGTTGACCGACGCCAACGACCAGCGCAACCAGATCCCGTTCATCCGCGACCGCGTGCAGGCCCAGCTGAAGCGCTTCGCGGTCGACGTGTCGGGCAGGCCGGGCGCCGTCGTGCTGCGCGACCCGCGCGACGCTCCCGGGGGCTCGTGGCGCGGCCAGCAGGTCAGCGCGCTCGCCGGCGAACGCATCATCACGGACCTGCAGTCGTTGGTGGACGCCCTCGGAGAGTTCCTGGAGCCCGAGACGGGCGACGAGCCCGATGTGGCGTGGAGCGGGCGGGTCATGGCCGGCACGGTGAGCGCGTTCATGCGCCGGTTGCACGCCGGGGCCGCACGCATGGGGTCCCTGGTGGCGGCCGGACCGTCGCGACGCATCGACCGAGCGCGCGCCAGTGTGACCGTCGTGGCGATCCAGTCGCTGCACGAGCAGGCGCAGCGGTTCGTGGTGGGCGCGCTGCTCAACGAGACCTTCGCCGAGAAGGAGGCGACCGGGCAGCGCCTCCCGCTGTCGGTGGTGGTGCTCGACGAGCTCAACAAGTACGCACCGCGTGAAGGCCACTCCCCTCTGAAGGAGATGCTGGTCGACATCGCCCAGCGCGGTCGTTCGCTGGGCGTGCTGCTGGTGGGCGCGCAGCAGACCGCCAGCCGGGTGGCGCCCGAGGTGCTGGAGAACGCCGCGATCAAGGTGAGCGGCAGACTCGACGCCGCCGAGGCCGAACGCGCGGAGTACGGTTGGATGCTCCCGTCCACCCGGGCTCGCGCCCGGCTGTTGAAGCCCGGCACGATGGTGATCTCCCAGCCCGCCATCCCGGTCCCGCTGGTCGTCAACTTCCCCTTCCCGCCCTGGGCGACGCGGAAGGAGGAGGTGGCCACCGAGCCCGGTGAAGATCCGTTCGCGGGTCTGTAGGCCCGAGCATCGGGCCGGTCGCACGGGCCAGCTCCCCCCATGAAGATCCTCCACACCTCGGACTGGCACATCGGCAAGCGCCTGGGCCGCCACGACCGCATGGGCGAGCACGCCGATGTGCTCGCCCAGGTCGAAGCGATCGCCGACGAGCACCATGTCGACCTGGTGCTGGTGTCGGGCGACGTGTGGGATCGCCCCTCGCCGCCCATGGACGCGTTCGCATTGGGTCTGCAAACACTGGTGCGCCTCGCCGACCGGCGCCCGGTGGTGGCGGTGGCGGGCAACCACGATTCCCCGGAGCTGTTCGAAGCGCTCGCGCCGCTGCTGCGCCCACGAGGCGTGCACCTGATGGGAGGTGTGAAGGCGCCAGACGCCGGCGGCGTGCTCGGTCCCGACCAGCTGGGTGTGCCCGCCGCGGTGGCCGGTTTCCCCTTCCTGCGCGAGGGCCGCGTCGTCGACTTCATGCTGGAGGCGGGCGAGTGGTACAAGGCCTACGCCCAGAAGGTGGGTGCCATCACGGCCGCGTACAACGAAGCGCTGATGGCTCGGGTCGCGGCCGACCCGAAGATCGTGCCGATCCTGATGGCCCACTTCATGGTCGGCGGGGTCAAGGTCGACACCGCGGCGCCCCGAGGCGAGCGCGAACTGCACATGGGCGATGCATATGCCGCGACCACGCAATCGATCCCGGCCGGGCCGCAGTACGTCGCCATGGGGCACATCCACGCGCCTCAAGCGGTACCAGGAGCGCCGGTGCCCGCACACTACGCGGGCTCGCTCCTGGCGCTGGACTTCGGCGAAGCGGGCGAGCAGAAGCGCGTGCTCGTCGTCGACACCGAGCCCGGGCAGCTGGCCACGGTGCAGAGCGTTCCGATGACGAAGGGGCGCCGGCTCGTCCGCGTCACGGATGACTGGGATGGCATCGAAGCGCGCGCCCATGAGCTGGCCGATGCCTTCCTCGACCTCACCGTCAAGACGTCCGGGACCGATCTCACCCTGGCCGCACGTGCCCAGGAGTCGTTCCCCTACCTGGTGAAGGTCCGCGCCTGGCGTCCCGAGCGAGACCGGCCCGACCGCCTGGTGAAGGGGCATCGCACGTGGGACCAGCTCTATGCCGACTACTACGCGCGAGAGCACGGCGAGGCCGCGCCCGATGATCTGCTGACGCTGTTCCGCGAGGTCCTCGAGGAGGCCGATGCGTCCGCTTGAGCTCACGGTCGAAGGCTTCCGCTCGTATCGGGGTCCGACGACCTTCGACTGGCGTGATCGGCGGCTGGTGGGCATCGTGGGGCCCATCGGAGCGGGCAAGTCCTCGATCCTGGACGCGGTGGCGTTCGCGTTGTACGGCAAGACTCCGGGAGTCATCCAGAACACGAAGTCGTTGATCCACCAGCTGTGCGATCAGGCGCACGTCGCGCTGACGTTCGAGGTCGACGGGCAGGTGTGGAAGGCGGTCCGGGCCCCCAAGCGCAAAGGGCAATCGGGCCACCAGCTCTTCCGGCTCGCGGAGGACTCACCCGACGCGGCGACGCTGGACACCGTCGAGCGTGAGGGACCGGTCAATGCTCGGATCGAGGGGCTGCTGGGCATGGATTTCGCGGCATTCTGCCGATCGGTCTTGCTGGCGCAGAATCGCTTCAGCGAGTTCCTCACGGCCACCCCCACCGAGCGCGACAAGGTGCTGAAGGGCGTGTTCGGCTACGAACGACTCGATGCGGCCAAGACCACCGCGGAGCGCCGGCTGGACCGCGAGGAAGCGACGCTCGAAGCCCTCGCCCGTGAGCGCACGACGCGTGCAGGAGGCTCGGACGCGGCTGGAGGAGGCCAGGATCCGCGCCGGATCTGCACAGGCTCGGCTGAAGGCCTTCGACGACGCCGCGCCGGAGATCGACAAGCATCGCCAGGCACAGGCCGCGGCCGATGCCGACCGGATCGCGGCCGAGCAGCGCATCGGGGCGCTGGAGTCCATCGCGGGAACCCTGCCGCCCGGCGATCAGGTCGAGGCTGTCCTGTCGGCGGCGCGCCAGGCTCGGGGCAGCGTCGATGAGGCGCGCGGCGTGGCTACTCAGGCCGAAGCAGCTCGTGCGGCCGCCGACGCAGAGCTCGCCCTGGTGCACGAGCGACTCGGCGACCGCGAGCAGCTCCGGTCGTTCGAGAAGCTGGTCGATCGTCACACCGCGCTCGCCGAGGCGGCCGCCCAGGCGCTCGAAGCCCACCGCCTGGCCGAGGCCGCACAGGCTGCAGCCGCGGCCGATCTCGAAGGGCGGCTCCAGGGTGCGGTCGAGGCAGCCGAAGCGTCAGCGCGGTCCGAAGATCTGCTCGTGGAGGCGAGCGCCGCCACGGCCCTGGCTCGGACCGCCGTCGACGAGGCCCGCCACGCGGAGATGGCACACGGCTTGCGAGGCACGCTCACCGCGGGGCGACCATGCCCTGTCTGTGAGCAGCCGGTGGCGACCCTGCCCCGCACGACCGCTGCGCCGAAGAAGCTGGCTTCCACGTCCAAGGCCCTCCAGAAGCGAGAGGCCGCCGAGGCGAAGACGCGACAGGACAAGGAGCGTCGGGCCGCCGCCGTGGGCGCCGCCGAGACCGCGGTGAGCGAGGCGGAGATCAGGGCGGCGCAGGCGGGACGCGGGACCGACGCTGCTTCCGAAGGGGTACGCGCAGCCGAGGCGGAGCTCGCGGCCATCAAGGACCAGCTCACCGAACGCCTCGGCGAGGGTGAACCGCTGACACTGGTCAGCGCCGTCGAGGCCCACCTCACGGCGGCCGAGCTCGCGGCCACACACGCATCGGACGCCATGGAGCACGCACGCCGTGCGCTCGACCTGGCACGGGAGCACGCCGAGGAGGCGGACCGAGCGATGTCGAACCTGGCGAATGCGCTGGCGGGTGCCTGGGGCGGGCTCGACGAGCCACGGGCGATCCAGCCCGATCCGGAGGACGTGCGTGCGGCGTTCGTCGATGCGGGCGAGACGATCGTCGACCGGCTGCAGGAGGCACACGACGGCGCCAAGGAGGCGGCCGACCGCATCTCGCAGGCCACCGAGGGCACGGCTCGCGTGCTGGTATCGCTGGGATTGTCGCCGGACGAGGACTTCGTCGCCGCTCGTGCGGAGGCAGGTGCCACGTTCGCCGCCGCATCGGGAGCCATCGAGGAGCTCGAGTCCCACGTCGCCCGCGCCGGCGATCTGGAGCGAGACGTCCTGGCCGCGGAGGGACGTCGCGCGGTCGCCAAGCGTCTGGCCGATGACCTGAAGCCCTCCCGCTTCCTCGCCTTCCTCCTGGAAGAGGAGCGCGCGGAGCTGGCCGAACTGGGGAGCGGCCTGTTCGAGACCCTCACGGACGACACCTACCGCTTCGCGGCCGACGATAGCTTCGACATCGTGGACCTCAACGCTGCCGATCGAGCCCGCAAGGCGGACTCTCTCTCGGGCGGCGAGACGTTCCTCGCCTCGCTGGCGCTGGCACTGGCCCTGGCACAGATGGTGGCGCGCGGGGGCGGACGCCTCGACGCGTTCTTCCTGGACGAGGGCTTCGGCTCGCTGGACCCCGAACACCTCGACCGAGCCATGGACGGGATCGGTCGCCTGGTGGCCGACGACGACCATCGCCTGGTGGTGCTGGTGAGCCATGTCGCCGAGATGCGCGCCGCGGTCGAAGACCTCATCGTGTTGGACAAGGACGATCGCACCGGCGACACCGTCGTCGTGAGCGGCGCGGCCCTGGCCTGAGACCGACCCCAGCCGACCCCCCCGACGGTCTCCTCCAGGACGGACTGAATCTGGGGCACCGACCTGCCGATAACCCACGCACGCGGATCGTGGGCGCGGCTTCTTGGACGCGGCCATGGGCGCGACCTTGCCAGAGGGGGCAACGTGGCAACGACGAAGAACGGGAACACCGATCTCGGCAGGATCGTCCCTGCCGTGGTCGTCGGCGTGCTGTTGACCGGCATCCTCGGATCGGTCGTCATGGGGATCCGCGCGAAGAGCGCGGCCATCGCCACCACGGAGGCCCAGGCCACCACGATCACCGACAGCTCCTTGACGTTGGTGTTCAGGCCCGACGATCTCGATGCGGCTGCCACCGGTGACCGCGTGACCAACCTCACCGATCAGGTCGACACCGTGGTGCTGGACCCCAGCGATTTCGACGGCGTGACCCTGTGGTCGCCCGAAGGCACGATCCTGTACTCGACCGATGAGGGCCGCATCGGCAATCGCCTGGACGGCGAGCGCGATCGTATCCGGGAAGCCCTGCGCGGCAAGCCGCAAAGCTCGGTCGCGAACGGAGAGATCTCCGTCATGGTGCCGTTGAAGTTCGCCTCGGGCGTCGGGGAGCCCGCCGTGGTCGAGCTGACACGCACCGATGCACCGGTCGCCATGGCGACCAGCGCGTGGCGCACCAGCGCGATCTTCATCGCCCTGGCGCTGCTCATCGTGATCGGACTCCTGCTCTGGTTCCGGTTCTCGCCCGAGCCGGAGGAAGAGCACCCCGTGATGCGACGGGCCGAGGAGCGCTCGCATCAGCCTGCTTCCGCACCCTCTCCGGCCTCGCGTTCGATCTCCGTCGCTCCGGCGGGGATGAAGGAAGAGGCCGACGCGCGGCGGATGGCCGAGGATCGAGCGCGCGCTGCCGAGGAGCGACTGGGCGTGCTCCAGGAGCAGTACCGCAACACGCTGGAAGAGCTGCAGGTGGCGCACCGTCAGGCGCAACAGACGGCGGGACGCCCCGATCCTCGTCTCGAAGAGCGTGCCATGCAGGCAGAATCGCGAGCCCGTCAGCTGGAGGAACACGCCCGCTCCGCCGAGGAGCGCGCCCGCGCACTCGAGGATCGGGCTCGTGAGCTCGAAGGCCGCGCGGGACTGTTCGAACGCCAGGCGGCCTCGACCCAAGCTGAACTCGAGGAGCTGGGGCGACGCATGGCCGAGCGAGCCCTGGACGAAGACGACCGGCATGGCGACGACGCCGGCCCCCATCCCGCAGAGCACGAGGTGATCGGGCTCCGCGCGGAGCTGGAAGGAGCCCAGACGCAGCTGTCGATGGCACGTCGCGAGCTGGCGAGCTTGCAAGCGCAGGAGGAGCAGGCACGGGACCTGCGAGGCGACCTGGACACGATCAACGTCGAGGCGATCCAAGCCCGCGAGTCAGCGGAGAACGCGCAGGCGGAGCTACAGCTGCGCTCCCAGGAGCTGGCGGATCTGCGCAACGAGCTGCGGGCACTGCGGACCGAGGAACAGCGAGCGGCGATGCTCGAGGACGAGCTTCGTGCGTCGAAGGCCGAGCTGCAGAGCGTGGGTGCCTCGCACCGAGCCGACCTGGTCGAGCGCGAGGCCGAGCTGGAGGAGAAGGTCCGCGCGATGCGCGAAGAGTTCCAGACCGAGCTCACGCGCATGGAGGCGCAATACCGGGAGCAGATGGCCCAACGCGAGCTCGAGCTGTCCGAACGCGTCTCCGGTGCGGAGGATGCGGCTTCGCAACGGCTGGATACCGCCGAGCGGGAGTTGGCCGAGCGAGCCAAGCGGTTCGAACGGGCCGAGGACGATATCGCGAAGGCCACCGCCGAAGCCCAGCACTTGGGAGGGGAGCTCACGATCGCTCAGGCGGAGCTCGAGACCACCGTGGCCCAGTTGCAGGCAGAGACCGAACGCGCGCGCGCGCTGAGCGAACGGCTGGCCGCAGGTGGAGGGCAGCTCCCAAGAGTCCACGGTGGCCACGCAGCGCCTCGCCGCCGACCTGAACGCTGCCGCGCAGGAGAACGCCGATCTGAACCGGCGCCTCCAGGAGATCGAGGCCCGGCGCGCGCTCGAGATCGCCGACGCCGAAGGCCGGGCCGACCTCGACGACATCCTGCGCGTGACCCAGGAGCGGCTCGCGGGCCAGACCGAGAAGCTGATCGCGGCCGAAGAGCGCGCCCAGAAGATGGAGAAGCAGTTCCACGCGGCGGGCGAGCGCCTGGAAGAGGTGGAAGCCGAGCTC
This sequence comes from uncultured Actinomycetes bacterium, assembly GCA_963821935.1. GTDB lineage: Bacteria > Actinomycetota > UBA4738 > UBA4738 > HRBIN12 > JAOUEA01. The sequence continues at coordinate 172,043 of CAWGFM010000005.1, forward strand.
CGCCAGCAGCAGATGGCGCAGGCGATGCGCGAGATCCGGGGCGAAGGACACGAGGGAGGCACCGATGAGGCACCCGCGATCGCGGTGAGCGAGCTCGCCCAGACCGATGACCGCCGAGCAGCGTCACCGTTCATGAAGGAACTCTCGCTCGACGCCAAGAAGTCGCTGACCCGCATCCTGGGGATCACCCAGATCCTCAAGCACAAGAAGGACGCGAAAGAGCAAGCCCAGCTCGTCCGCCAGCTCACGGCTCACACGCGCCGGCTCGACCACATCGTCGCCGATCTGGCCGACGCAGAACGTCTCGCGCACGGGATCGTGGAGCTCACGGTCCGGCGCACCGACCTCGAGCCCTTGATCCATGCGGGTCGTGGAGGAATCGGGACTGGAGGCCGACCACGAGATGCGCGTGCACGCCGAGCGCCTGGTGCTGGCGATCGACCCGCAGCGGACCGAGCAGATCATCGCCGGCCTCCTGCGCATCTCGGGAGACCGGACCCCGCCCAAGAAGGCCATCACGATCCGTCTGCTGCAGGCTGACGGCGGCGGCACGATCGTGGTGGAGGACCCTGAGCCGTCCTCGGACGCCTCGATGAGCCCCGTCGTCCAGCGCTTCGCCGAGGTGCAGGGCGGGTGGGCCAAGGTCGAGAGCAACGGGTCGGGGGGCTCAGCGTTCTCGGTGTATCTGCCCGATGGTGCAGGCATCGGCGATCCCGCTGGCGGCCCGGGCGCGGGGCGCGAGGTCAAGGTGGTCGTGGACGAGCCCATGGAGACGTGGGTGCCGCACGACGAGAAGGCCATGGTGGACGAGCTCCACCGTCTGTCGAACGCCGAAGACTGATCCCGCCATGCAGGTCGCTACGGGCGACGCAGGATCAGGGCGTCGCCCTGGCCTCCGCCGCCGCAGATGGCCGCGCCGCCCAACGTCACACCACGCCGCGCCATCTCGGTCGCCAGCGTCAGCACGATGCGCGCGCCGCTGGCACCGATGGGATGACCCAGAGCGACCGCTCCACCGTTCACGTTGACCAGTTCGTCATCGACCCCGAGCATGCGCGCGGTGTGCACCGGCACGGCGGCGAACGCCTCGTTCACCTCGAACAGGCCGAGGTCCGCGACGTCCAGGCTCGCCCGCTTGAGCGCCTTCTGCAACGCCAGCGCCGGCACCGTGTGCAGCGATGGGTACCGGTCGGCCGACATGCCGTAGGCGACGATCTCGGCGAGCGGCTCCAGATGCATGCGATCGGCCACCTCGGCGCTGACCACCACCACGGCGGCGGCACCATCGGAGATCTGTGATGCGTTGCCGGCCGTCACCGTGCCCTCCGGCGTGAAGGCCGGGCGCAAGCGCGCGAGCCGCTCGGCGGTGGTATCGGGGCGGACGCCCTCGTCCCGCGCGAACGACAGCGGCTCCCCCGTGCGCTGGGCCACCTCGACCGGGACCACCTCGTCGGCGAGGCGGTCGTGTTCCCACGCCTCGTGCGCGCGGTGGTGCGAGCGGGCCGCCCACGCGTCCTGCGCCTCCCGGCTGACGCCCAGCTCGGCGCTGATCGCATCGGTGCCGGCTCCCATGTGCTGGTCGTCGAAGGCGCACCACAGGCCGTCGTGGATCAACGAGTCGAGCATGGGGGCGTCGCCGAGCCGCGAGCCCTTCCGCGCATCCGGCACCAGGAACGGTGCGTTCGTCATGGATTCCATGCCGCCGGCGACCACGATCTCGACCTCGCCGGCGCGGATCATCTGATCCGCCATCGCGATCGCGGACATGCCGGACAGACACACCTTGTTGACGGTGATGGCGGGTGTCTCCTTGGGGATCCCCGCGGCGATGGCTGCCTGGCGCGACGTGATCTGACCCTGGCCGGCCTGGAGCACGTGACCCATGATCGTGTAGTCGACCTGCTCGGGGGCCACCGACGAGCGCTCCAACGCCTCGCGGATGGCCACGGCGCCCAGGTCGACCGCACGGAACCCGGCCAGCGAGCCGCCGAACTTGCCGATGGGGGTGCGGGCCCCCGCCACGATCACGGAGCTCGTCGTCATGGACGCCAGTCTATCGCCGGGCCGTCATCGGCCCGCTTCCTGGGTCACGAACGGTTGGACAGAGCCTTCTCGATGACCTCGAGGATGTCGTCTCGCACCAGCTCGTCACGGGCGATCAACGCGTCGCGGAGCGCGGCGTGCACGTCGCGGTTCTCCTCGAGCACCTCTCGGGTGCGTTGGCGCTGCGCCTCGAGGATGTCGTCGACGCGCTGGCGACCCTCGCCGTCTGCCAGGACCTTGCCCACCAGGTTGGCGCCGCCGATCGGGCCCTGCGTCACCGCGTCGAAGGAGATGAGCGAGCCCGCCATGCCGAACGAACCCACCATGGTGGCGGCCAAGGTCGTCGCATGGGCCAGGTCGCTCGCGGGGCCGGTACCGGTGTCACCGAGGAAGAGCTCCTCGGCGACCAGTCCGCCCAGCGCGATCCCGATGCCGGCCTCGATCTCGGTCCGGGTGCGCGTGAACCGTTCCTCGGAATCGCCGTGCGCCAACAGCCCCAGTGAGCCTCGCCGCTTGATGATCGACAGGACCTCGAGACGCCGGTTCTGGCCCACGAAGTAGGCGACGGTGGCGTGCCCCGCCTCGTGCGTGGCCACCGATTCGCGGTCGGCCTCGGTGTAGACGACCGGCTGTTTCAGGCCGATCTCCTCGTTGAACTTCGCCTCCATGACGTCGTCGAAGTTCATCTCTCGGCGCCCTTCACGCAGGGCCACCAGGAGGGACTCGTCGAAGAGATGCTCGATCATGACGGGCGTGTAGCCGAAGGTCTCGTACGCGATGCGCTCGCGGGTCTGTTCGTCGTCCAACTGCTGGTGATGGCGCTTGCGGTTGAGGAAGAAGTCGATCAGCTCCGCACGGCCCTGCTTGGTGGGCACGTCGAAGTACAGACGCCGGTCGAAGCGGCCTGGGCGCACCAGGGCGGGGTCGAGCGAGTCGCCGCGGTTGGTCGCCGCGATCAGCAAGATGTTGTGGTACTCGGACTTGATGGGCGTCAGCTGGCGGTCGTTCGGCAGGTAGCCGTTGATGAAGCCGATCAGCTTCGCGCGCAGCCTGGTCCGCATGGGCGGCTGGTCGAAGGACTGCATCTGGATCAGCAGCTCGTTGACCATGGACCCCGTGTCGCCCATGCCGAAGTTGGAGACCGTCCGGGCCAGCGTGGTGGGCGATGCGTTGTCGCTGGCGTTGCCGCCGCGGCTCATGCCGATCGCGTCGATCTCCTCGATGAAGCCGATCGCGCCGCCTTCCTTGCGGGCGATCTTCCGCAGGTTCTTGAAGAACGACCGGATCCGGTAGGCGGTCATGCCCTGCCACATCGACTGGAACGCCGGGGCCGAGATGAACAGGAACGGCACACCCGCCTGCTTCGCCATGGCCTTGGCCAGGTAGGTCTTGCCCGTGCCGGGTGGACCTTCGAACAAGATGCCCCGCCTCGGCGTGCCACCCAGCTCGTCGCGGAACGTCGCGTAGCCGAGGAAGACGTCGAGCGAACGCACGACCTCGTCGACCTGCGTGTCGAGACCCTTGATCTCAGTGAGGCCGACCTCGACCTGCTCGGGGTAGACCGTGACGTGCGGTGACCGGCCGTTCAGGAGGGGCAACGCCACCATCAGCATGACCGGGATCAAGATCAGCAAGGGGAACAGCAGGATGACCCAGTCGTTCGGCAGTGAGGGCAGGGTCAGCGGGTGACCGCTCGAGTAGCGGTAATACAGGAACAGGTCGATCAGACCGACCACGATGATCGCGCGAAGGATGCGCTTGAACTTCGTGCGCTCCCGCTGGCGGAAGACGTCAGCCCGACCCTTCTGCAGCAGCTGGGAACCCTGCAGCAACGCCGTGGTGCTGGCTTGCTCTTCGTTCGACAAGCGCTACTCCTTCGGGTCGGGCGTCTGGAACCCCAGGTGCGTGGTTCCTCGTGGGGACAAGGGTACGCCGGGAGGCCTCCCCCGGATATCGGCCGAACGGCCCGGATAGGGGCCGAACGCCGGTCGGCCCAAGGGTGAGCGGCTAGTGTGCGCCTCGTGGCTCGGAAGAAGCAGCCCCCCGTCAGCGACGAGGACAAGAAGGTGATCGGCGTCCTCCTGCGCGAGCTGCGGCGGGGGGCGGGCTACCGATCGGTGGAGAAGGCTGCCGGCGTGCCGGCGTGCCCCGCGTCGCGCCAGACCATCTACGCGTACGAACGTGGGGGGCTGGTGCCCTCGCTCGCGCAATTCCTGGAGCTGACCGAGTTCTACGTGCTCGAGGCGCCGCTCGCCGTGCCCGGCGCGAAGGAACGCACAGACCTGCGGACGCTCGGGGTCTCGGCCGTGGCGCGGGTGCTGACGCTTCCGGCCTACCACGTCGCTGAAGCGAACGAGCTGATCGCTCGCTTGCAACCCGAGCTGGGAGGTGGGTCGTGACGCTGTCGCTGATCGATGTGGACCATGTGGGGATCGCGGTCGCAGACCTCGAGGCCTCGGTGGCGAACTACACGCGGCTCCTCGGCGCCCAGCCCTCACACCGCGAGCGCGTCGAGGATCAAGGGGTGGAGGAGGTGCTGTTCGGAACGGGCAGGTCCTCCATCCAGTTGCTCGGAGCGCTCGGCCCCGACACCCCGGTGGGCAGGTTCGTGTCGAGCCGAGGTCCGGGTCTGCATCACATCGCCTACCGCGTGGACGACGTCCAGGACGCGCTTGCGCACCTGCGGGAGCAGGGCGCCGAGCTGATCGATGAAGCGCCCCGGGCAGGCTCCCGCAACACGCTCATCGCCTTCGTGCACCCGCGCTCGATGGGCGGCGTCCTCGTCGAGCTCGTCCAGACCCGCGCGTGAGCCATGAGCTGCGGGGCGGGGCTCGCGGTTAGGGCAGGTCGGTGAGGCCTTCGCCGGGTGCGTTGATGAGCACGCTCACGTTGCCGTCGGGGAGCTGCCCGTCGCCCATGAGCTGATGGACGGCCCCGCTCTGGTCATAGGGATAGATCGTGCCGAGGGTGGTGTCGATCTTGCCGTCGATCACCAGACGATTGAACGCCTCCGCCTGCTCGTCGTTGAACAGGTGCGAACCCTGGTACCGCTTCTGCATCGTCCACAGGTAGCGAACGTCCACCATGGTGTCGTAGCCCGTGGTGCCGGCACAGATCACCACCATGCCGCCACGGTCGGCGACGAAGATCGATGTGGGGATGGTGTCCTCGGCCGGGTGCTCGAACACGATCCGAGGTGAAACCTTCTCCCCCAGCACGTCCCAGATGGCTTTGCCGAACGACTTGGCCCCGCCGAACCAGTCCTTCCACTCGGGACTGTCCGAGGCCGGGGGCACCCCCCAGTGAGAGAACTCCTTCCGGTTGATGAACCCGGCAGCACCGAAGGACTTCGCGTACTCGCCTTTGTCGTCGCTGCCGACCACGGCCACCGCCCGTCCGCCGGCGTTGGCCACCAGCTGGACGGCCAAGGAACCGAGCCCGCCGCTGCCGCCCCACACCAACACGACATCACCCGGCTCGACCGTGTGGGGCGGCCATCCGAAGAGCATGCGGTAGGCCGTGGCGCCGGTCAGGGTGGGGGCGGCGGCTTCCTCCCACGTGAGGAAGTCCGCCTTCGGCATGCACTGGTGGGCCTGCACCTTCGTGAACTGTGCGAAGGACCCCCAGCACGTGTCGTAGCCCCACACGCGGAAGGACCCGGCGAGGCCTGGGTCCTTGCCCGCCTTGACCCAGGGGTCATCTGCGTCCCATTGGCCGGCGTGCACCACCACGCGGTCGCCCACCTGGACGTTCGTGACCTGATCGCCCACCGCGTAGACGACACCCGATGCATCAGAGCCCACGATGTGGAAGTCGGTGGGCTCGCCCCATCGAGCCTGGGTCTTGGTGACGTCCACCGGCGTGCCGCGGGCAGCCCACACGTTGTTGTAGTTCACCCCCGCGGCCATGACCATGACGAGCGCATCGTCCGGCCCGAGCTCGGGCACGTCGATCACCTCGTCCTGGATCGCCGTCTCGGGCTCGCCGTACCGGTCAGGTCGCACGAGCTGCGCATGCATCTGCGCCGGCACATCGCCGACCGGTGGGATCTCACCGATCTCGAACAGGTCCTTGCCCATGGGATCTCAACCCTTCCGCGCGGTCTCGGACGCGGAACGTTAGCAAGATGACCGGACGAGATGAGTGGGAGGTTCAGCCGGCGACCGGTGCCGCCGGTTGGGCGGCCGGGAGCTCGGCGACCGGACAGGTCGATGCCCGGGGGCACCAGACGCAGTAGGAGCCCGGGCGCAGGGCGGGCTCACGGCCGTTCACGAGACCGACGGCGGCACGCGCGGCCCCGATGACACGGTCGGCGGCGTGATGCAGCAAGCTTTCGGTGACGTCCTCGGACTGCCACGTGCCGCTCTCGAGGAAGAGCGACGCCGCGCGGTACGGCGGCACCCCGAATCGCAGGGTCATGACGAGCGCGTAGAACCGCATGTCTTCGGCGAATTCCGGATAGGCCCCACCCGTCTTGAGGTCGACCGCCAGCCGAGTGGCCCGGGTGGGTTCGATGGCATCGGGCAGGCCCAGGACCAGGTCGATCTGGCCCGACAACACGAGGTCGCCGCCCAGCAGCTCGGCCCTGACCCGGAGCTCGCTGATGGGACCCAGCTGCCGGCGCAGGGGCTTGAGCGGCGGGAACGACGCCTGGAACAGCGTGACCCGCCTGACGACCTCCATGAGGACATCGTCCTGTTCGGGCACCGCGAGGCCGGCCCAGTACTCCGCGAACCGTTCCTCACGCTCGAGGACCCGCCCCACGGCCACCTGGGCGACCTGGTGGGGGTCCAGCGGCTCGCGAGCACCCACCTCGACCTCGATGGCCTTGTGCAGGAGCACGCCATAGGCGCTGCGAGCCGAGTGGGAGAACGGGGCGGACTGGCCCGTGATGGCTGCGTGGAACTGGCCCTCGCAACGGGAATGCTGATTGAGCTTCTCTTTGCCCAACCACAGCGGCTCCCGGAGCTCCAGCTCGCGGACCGCGTCTTCGATGCGGTCGCGCAGCCGCTGAGGAAGGTCGGGCGCGAACGTGGGACGATCGCCGGTGCCGATCAACCCGTGCAAGGTGGCCTGCTGAGGATCGGTGAGCTGCACCTTCGCATGGTACGCATGGAGGCCGACATGGCCGAATCACCCGACGACATCTTGCGAGCCCTCGCCGACCCACAACGGTTGGCGATCGCCGGCGCGCTCGCGCAGGGCGACCGTTCGGCGGCCGAGCTGGCCGAAGGACTGGAGCTCACGGTCGCCAGGGTGCGCAAGCACCTCAACCGGCTCACCACCGCCGGCGTGGTGCGCCTGGCCCCGGATCGGCGAACCTACCGGCTCGACACCGAGACGCTCCGATGGGCCGCCGAACAGGCAGGGCCCTCACGCGACGCCGGCATCGCCCTGGGCGCTGCCGACGAAGGTGAGGAGATCGTCCTGCGAAGCTTCTTCCGGGCCGGCCGTCTTACCGAGATCCCCAGCAAAGCCTCGAAGCGTCGCATCGTCCTGGAGCGCATCGCCTTGGAGTTCGAGCCGGGCATCCGCTACGAGGAGCAAGAGGTCAACGTCATCATGACCCGGTTCTACAACGACCACGCCGCGTTGCGCCGGTCCCTGGTGGACGAGGGCTTCTTGGACCGCGAGCAGGGCATCTACTGGCGCGCCGGCGGCCGGGTCGTCGATTGAGCCCGCCTCCCGTTTCCGCCGTCCTCCCCCATAACCCTCGACCCCGACTCGATGGTTCGCGCGACTGCTGCTAGGGTAATGGCGCTGTTATCGGCACCCTCCCTCCTTCCCAGGTTTGGGTGATGCCTGACGTCGAGATGGACTGGGAGAACCGACAGATGCAGAGTCACCCACAACACCGGCGCAGGGCGGCCCGATGGGTCGCCATCGTGGTACTGACCGCGGCCGTGCTCCCGGCCGGCGCGGGTCTGGCGGCAGCGGGCGACGTGCAACCCGGCCCCTGTCCCCTCACCCGAGAGAAGGGTGAGTCGGTCCGGGCCCACTCACGTCAGCTGATCCGGTGCGCCGCCGAGCGGTGGTCTGTGCCGGGTGGAGCAGCGGTGGCGCTGTGCATCGCCAGACGCGAGAGCGGTCTGATCCCGTCGGCTGAGTCGCGCGATGGGCTCAACAAGGGACTCTTCCAGCAGCATGTCGACTACTGGAAGACCAACTTCCGCACCTACGCAGCGCCCAGCTGGCGCCTGAGCCCCAGGATCCTGAACGGCCGCACGAACGCGGTCGTCTCGATCCGTATGGCATCGAACATCGGCTGGGGGCCTTGGGGCGGGCGTCACTGCTCCTGAGCGGCACGGCTAGACTCCGGCGTGACGCGAGGAGAGCCATGGCGACCACCAAGCGCAATCCACCCACCGATGCCACCGCGACACCCGACCCCACCACCACGGTGGAAGATCGGATCGAGCAGCTCCGCAAGCGCAAGAAAGCGGCCCTGACTCCCGGCGGCCGCGACGCCGCCAAGAAACAGCACGACCGCGGCAAGCTCACGGCTCGCGAGCGGCTCGAGATCCTCATGGACAAGGGTTCGTTCGTGGAAACCGACCCGTTCGCGATCCACCGGGCGCACGAGTTCGGCATGGACCGCAAGCGCCCGCCCGGAGACGGCGTCATCACCGGCTACGGCACCGTGGACGGGCGCAAGGTCTTCGTCGCCTCCCAGGACTTCACGGTCTTCGGGGGATCGATGGGCGAGGTCATGGCGCAGAAGGTCTGCAAGGTGATGGACCTGGCCATCGCGACCGGCGCGCCGTTCATCTCGATCAACGACTCGGGCGGAGCGCGCATCCAAGAGGGCGCGGCCTCCCTGGCGGGATACGGCTACATCTTCGAGCGGAACGTGCGCGCCAGCGGGGTGATCCCACAGATCAGCGTGATCATGGGCCCGTGCGCGGGCGGAGCCGTCTACTCCCCCGCCATCACCGACTTCACCTTCATGGTGAAGGAGAGCTCGCACATGTTCATCACCGGTCCCGAGGTGATCAAGTCCGTCACCGGTGAAGACGTCACCATGGAGGAGCTCGGCGGCGCCATGACCCACGCCACGAAGTCGGGCGTCGCCTCGTTCATCGGTGAGGACGATGAAGACGTCCTGCAACGGGTGCGCTACCTGCTGAGCTTCCTGCCCTCCAACAACCTGGAGGACCCGCCCGCCTATGCCGCCACCGACGATCCCGACCGGCTCGCCGACGCCCTCACCCATCTCGTGCCGGACCGGGCGAAAGAGCCCTACGACATGCACGAGGTCATCCGGTACGTGGTCGACGACGGCGAGTTCCTCGAGGTGTTCCCCTTGTGGGCGATGAACGTCGTCACCGGGTTCGCACGGCTCGACGGTCACAGCGTGGGCGTGATCGCGAACCAACCGAAGGTGCTGTCGGGAACGCTCGACATCGACGCGAGCGAGAAGGCGAGTCGTTTCGTGCGGTTCTGCGACGCCTTCAACATGCCGATCCTCACCTTGGTCGACGTGCCGGGCTTCCTCCCCGGCACGACGCAGGAATTCAACGGGATCATCCGCCACGGCGCGAAGCTCCTGTACGCCTACGCCGAGGCCACCGTGCCGCGCATGACGGTGATCACCCGGAAGGCGTACGGCGGGGCATACCTGGTCATGAACTCCAAGCACCTGCGTGCCGACGTATCGTTCGCGTGGCCCACGGCCGAGATCGCCGTGATGGGCGCCGAAGGCGCCGTCAACGTGGTCTTCCGCAAGGAGATCGACAAGGCCGCCGATCCCGTGTCGAAGAAGCAGGAGCTGATCAAGGAGTACCGGGACAAGTTCTCCACACCGTACGCCGCGGCCGAGCGCGGCTTCATCGACGACGTGATCGAACCAGCGGAGACGCGGAAGCGCTTGATCCAGGCCATGCGCATGCTCTCGACCAAGCGAGAGGCCGTCCCCGCCCGCAAGCACGGCAACATCCCCCTGTAGCCCCGACGTCCAGGCGCGAGCGAGGAGCACGAGCAGGTGTCACCCATCCGAGACGAAGGCGAACGCCGGATCGACCTGCCCGGCGATCTCAGCCCGGAGGAAGAGCGCGCCATCCTGATGGCGCTGGAGCGCTACTTCGTGGCCGAGAACTGGAAGCCGACGCCGTGGGTGCTCCAAGGCCGGATCGACGCGACGGGCATCGGCGCGCTGCAATCCCGCCGATACGCCCGAGAACCGTGGCATGGGCAGCACGGTCCGTTCGCGCGCAAAGGCGTGGCCCCCGTCAACGGCCGAAGCGACGTCCGCTAGCCGCGTGAAGACACCGGGCGAGACCACCCGCGCGGACGCGCTCACTGTCTTCAGCGCCGAGGGGTGTTCGGTGCCGCGATCGTGGGGCAACGGCCCCGGCGATCGCTACGCGCGGCATTCCCACGACTACCACAAGGTCCTGTTCTGCCTGGACGGCTCGATCGTGTTCCACACCGATGACGGCGACGTGGAGCTGAATGCCGGCGACCGGCTCGATCTGGCACCTGGTACGGGACATGCAGCCACCGTGGGGCCGGACGGCTGCGAATGCATCGAGGCCGAGCGGGCGTGACGGAACCGCTGAGGGTCGCGTTCCACATCGACCAGCTCTGGTTCTCGGCGCCCGGCGGCATCGGCACCTACGTGTGGGAGCTCGCCGGCGAGCTCGAGTCGCTGGAAGGGGTCGAGGTCATGGGATTCCACTCGCGGTGGTCACACGACCCGCCGCGGCGCCGCCTGGGGACGGCCATCGCGCTCCCGTGGCCGTCGAAGGTCGCCTATGCCGGCTGGTCCTCGGTGCGGCGGCCCCATCTGCCGCATGCACTCGACGATGCCGTCGTCGTGCATGCCACCAACCCCGCCACCATCCCGCCCGCGCGGGACCGACAGGCGTTGGTCGTGACGATCCACGACCTGGCGTTCCAGGACCAACCCGAGGCGTTCCCGGATCTGTGGCGGCGCATGTACGAGCGTGGCCTCTCGATCGCTCGTGACGAGGCAGCCGCGGTCCTGGTCCCGTCGGAGTACGTCGCGGAGCGGGTGCGAGAGGCGAAGGTGGCGAGCGACCGCGTGCACGTGACCCCGCTGGCGGGAAGACCGACCCAGCTGCCGGCGCCGGCCTTGCCCGCCGAGGCGATCGTCCAGAACCTGGGCATCGAGGGCCCGTACGTGCTGTCGGTGGGCACGTTCGAGCCGCGCAAGAACCAGGCGCGGTTGGTGCGCGCCTACCGGAAGGCGATCGAGGCCACGGACCTCCCGCACGCCTTGGTGCTGGCCGGGCACCCGGGCTGGCGCACCGACGATCTCGATGCTGCCATCGCGCACGAGGGCGCGGGGCGCGTGGTGCGGGTCGAGAGCGCCGGTGACCACGAACTGGACGCGCTGTATCGAGCCGCGTCCGTCACCGTCTGCGTGTCCCTCGGCGAAGGGTTCGGCATGCCGGTGCTCGAAGCGATGGCTCGGCGCTCCCCGGTGGTGGCGTCCTCGACCACGTCGATCCCGGAGGTCGCGGGCGATGCCGCCGTGCTCGTCGACCCGGCGGACGAGGACGCGATCGCGGGCGCCATCACCCGGGTCCTCACCGATGACGCGATGGCGAACGACCTTCGGACACGCGGTCTCGCCCGCGCCGCAGAGTTCACGTGGGCCCGAACCGCCGCCGCCACCGAACAGGTGTATCGCCTGGTGACCGAGAGGGGTTCCGGATCCGCGTGAAGGTCTCGCTCATATCCACCGTCAAGGATTGCGTCGAGGACGTGGATGCCTTCCTCGCGTCGCTCGCGTCGCAGACGCGCACGCCCGACGAGGTCGTGATCGTGGATGGGGGTTCGAGCGACGGCACGGCGGAACGGTTCAGTGATGCCGACGGGATCTCGCTCATCGTCGAGGCGGGAGCGAACATCGCGAGGGGACGCAACGTCGCCCTCGCCGCCGCCACCCACGATGTGATCGCCGTGACCGACGCCGATTGCGTGCTGGAGCCGGCATGGCTGGAGGAACTGCTGAAGCCTATGGAAGCCGGCGCCGACGTGTCGATGGGCTACTACGAGCCGATCGTCGACACGTTCTTCGACGCGTGCATGGCCGCCGTCAACCTGCCCGGCGACGCAGCGGAGATCGACGAGTCACGGTTCAACCCGTCGGGGCGCTCGGTGGCCTTTCGGCGAGAGGCCATCGACCTGGTCGGCGGCTATCCCGAATGGCTCGCGATCGGCGAGGACATGTGGGTGGACCTGCGCTGGCGCGAGCGGGGGTTGGACATGCGATTCGCACCCCAGGCGATCGTGCGCTGGCGCCTGCGCGATGGCCTTGACTCCACGTGGCGTCAGTACTTCCGGTACGCGAGGGGTGACGCCCAGGCCGGCATGCATCCCGAGCGGCACGCCCTGCGGTTCGCGACGTACGCGGGACTCGGCGCTGCTCTCGCCTCCCGGCGCTCCTGGCCGAAGGTGCTCGCCGCGGCAGGCGCGCTCGGATACGCGCGCGCGCCGGTTCGCCGCGCGTTGCGCCGGCTGGACGCTCCCGGCGAACGGGCGCTCGCGACGCTCGCCGTCCCAGCCCTGATGGCACTGACCGACGCCGCGAAGATGGCGGGCTACATGGCAGGTCTCGCGGATCGGGTTGACAGGCGCACCTGGCAACGCAGATAACCTGCTCATGGCGGGCGAGGAGCGCGAGCGGCGGTTCCGCTCGGCGTTGTCTCATCGCGACTACCGGTTCTTGCTTTCGAGCCTCGCGATCTCGGATACGGGGAGCTGGCTCTACGCCGCGGCGACCATCATCTACATCCTCGACGCGACCGGTTCGGCGGCGTGGGTGGGCGCAGCAGCCGTGATCAGGCTCTTGCCCTTCATCCTGTTCGAACCATTGGGAGGCGCGATCGCGGACAAGTACGACCGGCGCAAGTTGATGATCATGCTGGACCTTGCGCGGGCCGGTGTGATGCTCATCATGGCCGTGATCACCTTCTCGGACTCCAAGCTGGCGGTCGTCGCGGTGATCGCCCTGACGTTGGTCAACAACGTCTTCGCCGCGCCGTACTACCCCGCCGTCACCGCGGTGACCCCTTCCATCGTCCCGGAACGCGACCTCGCCGCTGCCAACGCATTGTCGGGCACGATCGACAACTTCGCGCTGGCCTTCGGGCCTGCGTTGTCGGCGATCCTGCTGTTGCTCGGACCGGTGCCGATCGCGATCGGCGTCAACGCGGCCACATTCCTGCTATCGGCATTCCTGGTGTCGCGCATGCGTGTGCGCGGCAAAGTCGGTGAGGTCGAAGCCGAATCCTCGCTCTTCCGGCAGATCGCATCGGGAGCCAGAGCCATCCGCGGTTCGCAGGAAGCGATCTTGCTCGTCGGCCTGGCGGGAGCCTTCGGGCTCACGTTCGGCCAGGAGATCGTGCTGTTCGGACCGATCGCCGAGGACTTTCTCGGACTGGGATACGACGCCACCGGCTGGTTGTTCGCGGCACCGGGCGTCGGCGGCATCGTGGTGGTTGCGCTGGCCGCGAGGTTGGCCAGCCGGGCGCGCACGGCGGCCATCCTCACCGCTGCCACCTTCGTCTCGGGCATCCCACTGACGACGCTGGCCTTCGTGCACGAGCCGGCGGCGGCCTTCCTGTTGCTGACGGTGGAGGGAGCGGCGGTGATCATCGCTGACGTCGTCTCCACGACTACCTTGCAACGCGTCGTGCCGAACGACCGCGTGGGCAGCGCATTCGGCATCCTTGGAGCGGTGACGGTCATCGGGATGGCGGTTGGTTCACTGATCGCACCCCTTACGATCGAGGTGTTCGGTCTTTCGATCGCCACAGCGATCGGCGGCGGGGTGCTTCTTGTCCTGACGCTCTATCTGCTGCCTAGAGCTCGGGGCATCGATCATAGGGCGTCAGCGCGAGTGCGCGAGTTGGCGCCCCGAGTGGCCTTGTTGGAGCAGCTGGGCATCTTCGAAGGCACTTCTCCGCAGCAACTCGAAGCACTGGCTGCGGTTGTATCCGAGGAACGGGTTGAACCGGGGGCGGCGGTGATCCGCGAAGGCGACGAGCCAGACGATCTGTTCGCGATCGTTGCTGGCACCCTCGATGTCCACACGGGTGAGGGTGTCGACGAACGGGTGATCGCGAGGCTGGACGATGGCGACTACTTCGGCGAGATCGGTTTGCTGGACAGGCGCCCGCGGACCGCGACCGTCATCGCGACGACCCACTGCGTGCTCTACCGGATCCCGGGCGAGGACTTCCTGCGGATCGTGAACGAGGGACCCCGACTATCCCCCACCCTTGTCTCCGTGGTCGCGAACAGGCTGGCGGCCTCGAACCCGTACGACGAGCTGGGTCACTCCTAGCAAGCGAAAAGCCGCCCGAGGGCGGCCTCTCGCTGAGTGTCCAGTCTCGTTCTCTTGGACCTAGCCCTCGGTGTCGTCTTCGGCGAGACGGGGGCCCCTGAGCTGCTGACCCTCGGTGTCGTCTTCGGCGAGACGGGGGCCCCTGAGCTGCTGACCCTCGGTGTCGTCTTCGGCGAGACGGGGGCCCCTGAGCTGCTGACCCTCGGTGTCGTCTTCGGCGAGACGGGGGTTCCTGAGCTTCTGGCCCTCGGCGTCGTCTTCGGCGAGACGGGGGTTCCTGAGCTTCTGGCCCTCGGCGTCGTCTTCGGCGAGACGGGGGTTCCTGAGCTTCTGGCCCTCGGCGTCGTCTTCGGCGAGACGGGGGTTCCTGAGCTTCTGGCCCTCGGCGTCTTCCTCGTCCAGCCTCGGGTGGCGCCGCTGCTGACCCTCAGCGTCATCCTGGCCTTCGCGGATCTCCTGGTCCGACATGTCGACCCTCCTTCTGGGTGGGAGTCCTTCTTCTGGGACTCACTCTCCTCCTGCATAGTCGTCCGTGCAACCCGCGGTGACTGTCACCTACGCGACAGCGAGGTTGTCGGGTTCTCGACAGGGTTCCGATGCATACCATCGCGGGGTAGCATCGCCCCTCGATGCCAGACGATTCCCGGACCTTCGACGAGCTGGCGCAAGTGGCCGCAGACCTCGGTCCCGCGATCGAGCCGCCCGGCTATCAGGACCTGCTGGAATGGATCGCTCGGACCGTCCGCGAGGTCACCGGCGCAGCCGCCGCTTCGATCGCGGTGTTGAACGAGCGCACCGAGATGCTCACGTTCGTCGCTGCGTCTGGAACAGCGAGCGCACAGGTCGTGGGCATCGAGATGGATGCCGGCAAGGGCATCGCTGGGTGGGCCATCGCATCGGGCCAGTCGATCACGATCTCGGATGCCCCCAGCGACCCTCGATGGGCGGCCGACGTCGCCGCCAAGACCGGCTACACGCCCAACTCGGTGTTCGCGATCCCGTTGGAATCCGACGCTGGCATGATGGGAGTCATGGAGATCCTGGACGCCGAGGAGGGCCGGGACCAGGCACATGACGAGTCGCGGTTGGTCTCTTCGCTGGCGTATCAGGCGGCGGTGGCGATCGAGACGACCAGGCTATTCAGCGACCTCGGACGCGTGCTGTTCCGAGCGGCAGCCAACGCGACCGGCGACGCCGATGGCGACCTGAAGGCCGCGCTGGAGCGAACGGCGGAACGCTCCCGAGGCACCACCAAGGAGCTCGCAGAGCTCTTGGAGCTCTTCCACGAGATCGGACGGCTCGGCTCGGGCGAACGTGCCGCGGCCACCGACCTGCTGTACACCTTCCTGGAATACGCGCAGGGGAACCGGGGCTAGCCCATGCGACCCGCATGGTCGTGGGCGTTCCAACCGGGAGCCCTGCATGAAGTGGACATCGACCTCCCCCACCAGATCACGCCGGAATGGGCCTGGGGCGAGAGCACCGGCCGTGGTGTCAAGGTGGCGGTGCTTGACTCAGGGATCGATGCGTCGCACCCGTGGGTTCGATCGGTCGAGGGCGGCGTCGCGCTGGAGTACGATCCCGAAGCCGCCGGCGGCGTTCGCTTCGACGAAGCTCCTCACGAGGACCTGTTCGGACACGGCACGGCATGCGCCGGCATCATCCGCACGCTGGCACCCGACTGCGAGATCCACAGCGTGCGCGTGCTGGGCAGCAAGCTCACAGGCAAGGGCTTCGTGTTCGCGGCCGGCCTTGACTGGGCCCTGCGGGAGGGCATGCATGTCGTGAACCTGTCGTTGTCGACGGGGAAGCGCGACTATTACTCGGTGTTCCACCGGCTCGCTGACGAAGCGGCGTTCAAGCGCGTGATGCTGGTGTGCGCCATCAACAACATGCCAGGACTCAGCTTTCCCGCCCAGTACTCGTCGGTGTTCTCGGTCGCCTCACACGAGAACGTCGACGACCCGATGGCGTTCGACTTCAACCCATCGCCACCGGCGGAATGGGGAGCGCCGGGCATCGACATCGAGGTGCCTTGGCTGGATCGCAAGACCATCGTGGCCACCGGCAACTCCTTCGCGGCGCCGCACATCTCTGGCATCCTGGCCCTGATCCTGTCGAAGCATCCGGAGCTCACTCCGTTCCAAGCCAAGACCGTGCTGATGGCACTGGCCCGGAACGTTCGCTCGTGAGGCTCTGGACGCTCGGCTAGCGTTCGCCGCGGTGTCGGAGGGCATCCAGATCCAGGATGGCGACCTCTCGGCCGCGATGCTCGAGGAAACCCCGGGTCTCGAACGTCCTCAGGATCTGGTTCACACTCTGGCGGGAGCCACCGACCATCTCGGCCAGCTCGGTTTGGGTGAGCGGGAGCTCCAGAATCGTGACGCCGCCGTCTGCGCGCCCATCTCGCTCGGCGAGATGCACGAGGCACTTCGCCACGCGGCCGGCCAGATCGAGGAACACGAGGTCGCTGGCCTGCTCCGTGATGCGTCGCGCCAGGCTTCCCAGCGCGCGGAGCATCGAGTCGGCCACGGCCGGATTCCTGTGCACGGAGTCAAGGAGCGTCGTGCGATCGAGCGAGACCAGGACCGAGGGCTCGAGCGCGGTCGCCGACGCTGAGCGGCCATGCCCATCGACAGCCGAGAGCTCCCCGAACGCGTCGGGGCGCCGCAGCGTCGCCATGACCATCTCTTCGCCGTCGCCCGATGAGACCCAGACCTTCACCAAGCCTTCGGCAACGACGTACAGCGTGTCGCCCAAGTCTCCCTGATAGAAAACCGTGCGGCCCTTCTCGAACGAGCGTCGCACGGCTCGCTCCCCGAGGTAGGCGAGCGTCTTCGGATCGAGGCCGGAGAAGAGCGATGAGTTGGACAGCAACTGCCCGTTCTCCTCGACCGTCATGCGCCGAAGGCTGCCACGCCGTCGCCCGGTCGCGCAAGCTCGTATCCCCAGGCCCCACCAACGGCGGCGAGGTCAGCCATAGTCGTAGAACCCTCGGCCGCTCTTCTTGCCGAGGTAGCCGGCCTCCACCATGCGTCGGAGCCGGGGCGGCGGAGCGTACTGGGGGTCGCCGAACTCCGAATACAAGACTTCGGCGATCTGCAACACGGTGTCGAGCCCGATGAAGTCCGCGAGCGACAGCGGGCCCATGGGGTGTCTCATGCCCAGGGTCATGGCGGTGTCGATGTCTTCCCGCGTGGCGAACCCCTGGTCGTAGAGGCGGATGGCCGCGCACACGTACGGGATCACCAGCCGGTTCACGATGAACCCGGCCTGATCGCTCGCCACCACCACGGTCTTGCCCAACCGCTCCCCGAGCCCACGCGCGAACGCCACGGTCTCCTCGCTCGTGGATAACGACGGCGTCAGCTCGAGCAGGTCCATCACCGGTGGCGGGTTGAAGAAGTGCATGCCGATCACCCGATCCGGGCGACCGGTGGCTGCACCCAGCGTCGCGATGGGGATGGACGAGGTGTTCGATGCGAGCACCACCGCATCGCCGACCACACGGTCGAGCTCTGCGAACGTCGCGAGCTTCACCGCGGGGTCCTCCGTGGCGGCTTCGATGACGAGATCCACGTCGCGGAAGGAAGCGGTGTCGGTGGTGCCGCGGGCTCGGCCGATGATCGCCTCGCACTCGTCGGCGTCGAGCTTGCCGCGTTCGACCGCCCGGCCGGTGGAGGCCTCGATCCGTGCGTGGCCCGCCGCCACCAGTTCGTCCGTGGGCTCGAGGAACACCACCTCGATGCCGGCCCGCGCCAGGACCTCCACGATGCCCGAGCCCATGAGCCCGCACCCCACGACCCCGGCGGTTCGAACATCTTCCGGTTCCACGGTCCCCCATCCTGCGCGGCAACGCCTCGCGATGTCAGGCGGAAGCCTACAATCGAGGCATGAGGCAGGCGCATCCTCGGGCGAGTGCGGCCGTGCTCGGCGTGGCCGGGTTCGGGCTCGTGCTGGGGCACTGGCTCACGTATGCATCCCACGTGCCCGACATACATGAGCGAGCACATGTCCTGGCCCAAACCGGTCACGGCTACCTCCCGGTCGCCTCCCAGTTCGCGGTTCTGGCCGGCATCGCCACGTTCGCCATCGTGTTCCTCGGGCGGCTGATGCGGCGCGATCGCGGAGCGGTCTCGGCCCTGCGCATCTTCGTCTGGCTGGCCGGGTTCCAGGTCGGAGCGTTCCTGGCCATGGAGGTGCTGGAGCGCGCGGCCTCCGGTGCGCCGGTCTCGCACCTGTTCCACGGTTCGATCCTGCCCCTGGGCGTGTTCCTGCAGATCGCGATCGCGGCGCTCGGGGCCATGCTGCTGCGGCTGCTGCTGCGAGTCGCCGACACCATCGCCCATCTGGTCGAAGCGATCCCCCTCCGCCAACCGTCACGGATCTGGGCGATCGTCGATGCAGGGCGCCTCGGTCCCGACAGCGGGGCCTTCGACGGCGCACCCATCCGAGGTCCTCCCCCGCTCCTCCTCCGCTGAACCGAGTGAACCCACCCTGCTGTCCCGTTCGTGATTCGAACGGTGCTGCGGGTGGGTGCACACGTACGGAAGGAGCACCGTATGCAACACAACATCGGAGCCCGCGCGGCTATGTTCGCGATGGTCGCCGTCATCCTCACGCTGGCACCCGCCGGCGCCGCGATGGCGCACGGGGATGCCAAGCACGGCGACCTGGAGATGGCGATCGGGTTCGGCACCGAACCCGCCTACTCCGGCCAGCCCAACAGCGTGCAGCTGATCCTCGTGCGCGACGGTCAGCCTGTGACCGACCTGAAGGCCGGCGATATGACCGTCGAGGTCACCTACGCGGAGGAGACGTCCGAGCCCATGGACCTGGAGCCTGACTTCTTCGTGGAGAACGGCCAGCTGGTGTTCGGTGAGGCCGGCGACTACCGAGCGTGGTTCACGCCGTCCCAGCCGGGCAAGTACAGGTTCCACTTCACGGGCACGGTAGACGGCGAAGAGGTCGACGAGACCATGACCTCGGGACCGGAGACCTTCGCCGAGGTGCAGGATCTGTCCGCGAGCGAGTTCCCCGCGGTGAACGCGCCCTCGGGCGATGAGCTGGCTACCCGCATCGAACAGGAAGCCGCACGCGCCAAGGACGCCGTGGCGGTGGCTCAAGCGGAGGCGGTCAGCGCCAACGACGCTGCCTCGACCGCCCGCACGGTGGCCCTCGTCGGCGTCCTGCTCGGAGCCATCGGCGTGATCGCGGCGATCATCGCGATCACACGCAGCAGGACCTGAGGCGGAGCGATGCTGGCTCATGCGGGCGCGGTCGACGAATCGCTGTCGGTCGCTCTGCTGTTCGCCGCGCTCTGGGTGGGGTGGGCGGGGTGGTCGCGGCTGCGCGGCCGTGGCTTCGCCCGCTTGTCCACGGGCGGGGCGTACGTGCTGATCGCGATCGGGGTCGCCCTCGCGATCAGCGCCGCCGTGGTGCCCCGCGCCCTGCTCCCGCCTACCCCGGCAGGATCGGCGTCTCCCACACCCGGTGGAGTGCGGCCGTCGTCGACCGCGACCGTGTCGTTCGAGCGCCCTGCGGTGGACCAGCCGGCGACCGGCGACCAGATGGACGTCGTGCTCGACCTGCAGGGAGGTCGCATCGTCGACACCTCGAGCACGACCCTGACGTCCGACACCGGGCACATCCACCTGCTCGTGGACGGTTCCGTGGTGTCGATGACCTACGGGCTGGTACAGACCGTCGACCTCCGTGGCCTCGAGCCCGGTCAACACACGTTGGAGGCCGAGTACGTGGCCGCGGACCACGGACCCTTCGACCCGCGCGTGACCAGCACGATCCGGTTCGAGACCGGATCCCCGACGTGAGCGCCGCGGGCCACCGGGCCCTCCACGCCGGGCTCGTCGGCATGGTGATGGCGATCGCGGGCGTCGTGAGCGTCGTCACGGCGAGCCCGGCCTCGGCGCATGCCAACCTCGAGCGCTCGGACCCCGCGACCGGTGAGGTGCTGGCTCAGTCGCCCTCCTCGGTGACGATGATCTTCACCGAGCCGCCCGATCCCGGGCTCTCGGCGGTCGAGATCGTCAACGCGGCCGGCCAACCGGTGCAGACCGGCCCGGTGACGGCGGGAGCGGCGGTGCGGTCGCTCCAGGTCGGATTGCCTGCCGACCTCCCCGATGGGATCTACACCGTGTCGTGGCAGGTGCTCTCCGAGGCGGACGGCCACTGGTCTGCCGATGCGTTCGCCTTCGGTGTCGGGGTCGACCCCGACACCGTGCCACCGCCCTCGGCCGATGCCGCGACGCCCGGTCCCTCGGCCCTGTCGATCGCGGGCAAGATCGCCCTCTATGTCGGCATCGTGCTGGCCATCGGGATCGCGGTCGCGGGCCTGTGGGTCATGCCCGGCCACCTTGCCGCACGGCGGTCGATGACCCTGGTCGCAGGCATCGCAGCCGTGGCCGGCGCCGTCGCGATCGTGCTGGCCGAACGCAGCACCGTCGGGGTGTCGGTCACCGACTTGCTGTCCTCCACGACCGGGCGCAACTACCTCTGGTTGCTCGGAACGGCCGGCGCGCTGCTGGCGTGTTCGATCGCCGCCGCCCTCACGACCGGAAGGGAGACGCTGACCCTGGTGGGCCTTTCGGCGGTCGCCACGGCGCTCGCGCGGGCCACCGGCGGGCACGCCGCCGGCGCCTCGCCCGCGTTGCCCCAGGAGCTCGCCCAGACCGTCCACATCGTGGCGATCGGAGTCTGGATCGGTGGCTTCCTGCCGATCCTCCTACTGCTTCGGGCTCGGCGACAGGCGGCATCGATCGAGGGCACCGGACTGGCGGAGGCCGACCAAGGAGCCCCGGTCGCCGAGGTGCGCCGGTTCTCCCGGGCCGCCGGTTGGGCCGTCCTGGTCGTCGTGCTGACGGGGACCGTGCGCACCGTCGGCGAAGCCGGAGGTATCGGGGCCGTGCGCGGCATGCTGCTCGACACCTCATACGGCACCACGCTGATCGTCAAGGTGACCCTGGTGGTCGTGCTCATCGGACTGGGCGCGCTGAACCGGCGCCGTTCCATCCCCCGGCTCTCGACGGACGGGCGGATGCTCTCGCGGGTCCTCACCGTGGAGACTGCCGGCGCGGTCACCGTGCTGGCGGCGACGGCGTTGCTCACTGGGCTTGACCCGGAGCCACCCCCTGCGCCTCCGAGACCCGAGCCGGCATCCATCTCCGCGACCGGAGCCGACTTCGGCACGACGCTACGCGTCCGGCTCACCGCCTCCCCCGGCACGCCGGGTCCGAACGATTTCGACGTTCGCGTCACCGACTTCGATTCCGGTGTCGATGCGGTGGCGACCGGGGTCTCGCTCTCGTTCGAACCGGTGGGCCGGCCCGGCATCCAGAGCAGTCAGTTGGATCTTCGGCAGAGCGGGTCGGGCGCCTGGGTCGGCGAGGGCACCCCGCTGTCGCTGGCCGGTGTGTGGGACGTGACGACCCTGGTCGAGATCGGTGCCCGAGGCGTCGAGGTGCCGCTGACGCTGGTGACTGATGCGCCGGGCGGACAACGGATCAGCGTGACCGACGTGGACGAGCTCCCCGACATCGTCACGATCACGCTCGCGGGAGGGCGGCAGCTCCAGTCCTACATCGATCCCGGCACCGCCGGAGTCAACGACGTGCACGTCACCGCCTTCGATGCACAGGGTGAGGAACTCGCGCTGAGCGATCTGGTGGTGATCATGACGCCCGACGACGGAGAGCCTCGGGTGCTGGACGCTGCTCAGCTTTCGCCTGGGACACCGGGACACTTCACCGCGCCTGCCGACCTGGATCCGGGCGAGTGGCGTGTCGACGTCATCGCGACCGGAGAAGATGGGTCGGTCCTGCAGGGGTGGTTCGACCAGACGATCGGAGCAGCATGAGCTCGGCACGGTGGAGACCGGTGCGCCGACGGATCCTTGGCCACGCGCTCACGATCGTGGTGGTCCTCGGCGGGGTGGCATGTGGAGGGGGCGACGCAGATGGAGGCGGCGCGCCGTCGCCGACGACCGCTCCCGCGACCGCCCGCCCGTCCAGCACCGCGCAGATCGAGATCGTGAGCCCGGCTCAGGACCAAACGGTTTCCGGCACGAAGACCACGCTCGATGTGAAGCTCGACGGCGCGACGATCGTGCCGCAGACCACGACCGACCTTCAGCCGGATGAGGGGCACCTGCACGTGTTCATGGACGGCGAGCTCGTCTCCATGACCTCGGGCACCGAGTCCGAGCTCACCGGCTTGACGCCAGGTCGGCACCTGCTCAAGGTCGAGTTCGTGGCCAACGACCACGCACCGTTCGACCCTCGTGTCATCGCGGCCATCAGCTTCGAGGTGGAGCGGTGAACACCATCGTGAGCAGGCCGGCAACGGCGCCATCGGGCCAGGCATCGGGCGCCTGGCTGGTGGTCGCGCTCGGCGTGTGCGCTCTGTTGGGACGGCTGGGCCTGTGGACCCTGCCGGCCGCCTGGCGTACCCCGGCACTGGCCGCCGTCGCCGGCTCGATCCTGCTCGCATCGCTGCTGGTCCCGATCCCTCCAGATCGACGCCCGGCGCGACTCACACCGATCGCGGGACTCGTGCTCGGCCTGGCCGCGGTCGCGGCGGCCACGCTGACGACTGGCCGCCCGCTGCAGCTCCCCTTCGTGGCATGGGCGCTGCCCCTGTCCGTCCTGGCCGCGGTCGCCGAGGAAGCGCTGTTCCGACGGGCTGCCTACGGGTGGCTGCAGCGGTGGGGTGTTCCCGTGGCCGTGATCGGCTCGGCGGTGCTGTTCGCCGCGATCCACGTGCCGCTCTACGGGATCGCCGTCCTCCCGGTCGACCTGGGTGCCGGGCTCATGCTGTCGTGGCAGCGGTGGGCAACCGGGACGTGGACGGTGCCGGCGGCAACACATGCGGCCGCAAACGTGCTGGCGACGGTGCTGCGATGAACCGGCTCCGGATGATCCACATGGCGGCGGCCCTGATGTGTGCGGCCGTCGTGGGTGCCTCGTGCACGACCGGCGCCGACGTTGCGACCGGTCCCGCCGGGGCCGGGGGTTCCCTGGTGGTCGGAGCCGTCTATCCGCTGTCGGGCTCGCAGGGTCAGGGTGGGATCGATGAGTACCGAGGTGCGCTCATGGCGGCCGATCTCGTCAACCAGGATGGCGGCGTGAACGGTCACACCGTCCGGATCCGGTCGATCGACGTTGCCACCGCTGATGTCGCACCGGGCGCTGTCGCCCGGCTCCAGGCCGAAGGCATCGACCTGGTGCTGGGCAGCTACGGCAGCACGATCTCGGCTCCTGCGTCCGAGGCAGCCGCGTCCCGCGACATGCTCTTCTGGGAGACCGGAGCGGTGGGCATGCTCGCTCCCGCATCCGACCAGGGGGAGCTGACGTTCAGGGTGCCGCCCACGGGCGAGGTGCTGGGTGCGTCGGCGATCCGCTTCGTCCACGAGCAATTGGCGCCGGACTGGGACCGCCATCCGGGCTCGGTGCGCTACGCCGTGTCCTACGTCGACGACGTCTACGGCCGGAACGTCGCGGCCGGCGCCATCGACTCCATGCGAACGAGCGGCTTGCGTGACGTCGGACACTTCGGCTACGACCCGCGGACCCAAGACATGCGCGCGCTCGTCCGGCGGATCGCCGCAGCTCGTCCCGATGTGCTGTTCGTCTCCGCGTACCTGGACGACGCCATCGCCCTGCGCCGCGAGCTCGTTCGCCAGGACGTTCCCCTCCTCGCGAACATCGGTACATCGTCGAGCTACTGCATGCCGGAGTTCGGCGAGACGCTGGGTGCCGACGCCGTGGGCGTGTACGCCTCGGACAAACCGTCCGCATCCTCGATCGACCCCTCGGGGCTGCGACCGAAGGGCGCGGCACTGCTGGCACGGGCCGGGGCGGCCTACCGCGAACGGTGGGGCACGGACATGAGCCCTGCGGCCCTGGCCGGCTTCTCCGCAGCGTGGGCCTTGCTCGCCGAGGTGCTGCCCGACGCCTCGTCGTTCGCGCCGGTCGACGTCGCCGCGGCTGCCAACGAGACCCGGCTGGCAACGGGCACCCTTCCGAACGGGAGCGGGCTGCGGTTCGGCGAGCCCGGCACCGCCCAGGCTGGAGACAACATGTCGGCAGCCAGCGTGATCTGGGAATGGGTCCGCCCCGGCGAGGCGGCCGTGATCTGGCCGCTCGCATTCGCCACTCAGCCCGCCGACCCGAGCTCCTACGACGCGTGGTGATCGAACCCGACGGCCGGCGATCCCGGCGTTCCGCGATCGTGGCAGGCATCGCTCTTGCTGCCGTCTACCTGGCGCTGGCCGCCTGGTCCGCCTCTCTGTCACCCACGGCGCGAGGACCCCTGTTGGACGGACTCGCCCCCGTCAACTACCGCTGGGTCGCTCCCCCGGCCGAGCTGGCCTCGACCAACGAGCCACCGTCACCGGGGGTCTTCCCGTTCCGGATGGGACCCAAGGGGATCCAGGGAGCGGTCGTCTTCACCGCTGACAACCAGGTGACGGTGATCGTGGCCACCGGCTCCATCGTTCCCAGGGCCGGGCAAGATGAGGTGGAGATGACGGTGACGCCGCTGGACCCGGCCACGCTGCCCCCTCCCGGTGACGGGCTGACGATCTTCGGCAACGCCTACCAGCTCGAAGCCACGTACCTTCCCTCCGGCGAGCCCGTCCGCACCCGGGACATCAGCGAGCCCTTCGACATCATCCTGGTCTACCCGTCGACGTCCTCCCTGCACGCCACCACGCACGAGATGCTGTTCGCGGAGGACAAGACCTCGTGGGAGCCGCTCGAGACGATGGACACGATCAACACCCAACAGGCGGAGGCCCTCGTGCCCGATGTCGGCGTCCTGGCGGTCGCAGGCACTGCGGCGACGCCCGCACCGGCGGAAAGCGGAGGTTCCACGACCCTGGCCACCGCGCTCCTGGTGGCGGCGGGGTGCGTGATGCTGATCGGCGTCGCCCTCTTGATCCGGAGCCGCCGGACCTGACGCGTAACCCGCCGCGCTCGAACCGGCGCCTCACGCCGGACGCATGAGCGAACCACCACGCACACGGCCGGTCGTGGGAACGACGCGGGGTCGCGCCAGAGGCAGCATCTGGACTGAGCCATGCGAGCGAAGCGAGCGAACGAGGGAAGCGCTGCCGCCGGCGCGCGCCCCGCGGCGACCCACGTCGAGCGAGATGGTGTTGGCTTCCGAGAACGATGGTCAGCCGCAGGCCGCGACGAGCAGGGGATACGGGTTGAGCGCGTCTTCGATGATCGAGTAGCCGTAGTAGCTGGTGGGCCAGCCCGACGGCATCACGTTGGGGTGGAACTCGAAATGGTCGTGCGGGATGCCGGTGGCGTCGCCGGTGTCGCCCACGTAGCCGATGACGTCGCCGGCCTGCACCGGCCCGTCCGAGGCGGACGAGAACGACGAGAGGTGGGCGTTGTAAACGCGGCCGTATCGGCCCACCAC
This sequence comes from uncultured Actinomycetes bacterium, assembly GCA_963821935.1. Lineage (GTDB taxonomy): Bacteria > Actinomycetota > UBA4738 > UBA4738 > HRBIN12 > JAOUEA01. The sequence continues at coordinate 197,847 of CAWGFM010000005.1, forward strand.
GAAGACCACGTTGCCACCCAAGGTGTTGTAGTCGGAGTAGGACGTCCCGTCGAACGGCGCCACGATCGGCGTGCCACTGGGCGCCAAGATGTCGACCCCCTTGTGCAGGTGATAGCCCCCGGCGTACCGGGGCGCGCCGAACCCGTCGCCGTAGGTCCGTGGACCATCGACGGGACAACGTTCCAACGTGTCTTCCCAGCCCGGAGGCATCGGGACCGAGCTGTGGCCGCCGCCGTACCCGCGGGCCTGCTGCTCCTTCAACCACTGCTCGTAGGCCTCATCGGCCTTGCCGACCTGCTGCTGGGCTTGGCGCAGGTCCGCCTCGATCTGTGTCAACAGCGCCTGCTGCTCCGCGAACAACGCCAGGACCTCGTCCTTGGCGTCCTGGGCCGCCGCCTCTTCCTGGCGAGCCTTCGACTGGAGCCGTTCCAGGTCCTCGGTGGCAGCGGTCAGGGTGTTCCGCGTGTTCTGGACCTGCTGGGCGAGATCCTCGTCGTTCTGGGCCACCGCGTCCACGAACTCGATGCGGTCCGAAAGCTCGGCGAGGGACGCCGACCCCAGCAAGAACTCCAGGCTGGAGCCCGGGCCCTCCATGAACGCCTGCGCCGCACGCTCGTTCAGATCGGCCTGGACGCGCGCCAGCTTGTTCGTGGCGGCGTCCAGCTGTTCGCGCGTGGCCTGCAGGTTGGCGGTGACCTCCTCCAACGCGGCGGAGGCCTCTTCGACCGCCTGTGACTTCACCGCCAACTCGGCGCTGATCTCGTTGTACCGGGCGCGGGAATCTTCCACGCGGGTCTGGATCAAGCGACGCTGCTCGCGGGCCTCCTTGAGCTTGTCACGAGGGCTCGCGGCACCCGGCACCACCGCGAACGCCAACAGCGTCGCCAGCGCGACTACGGTCGCCGCGACACGGAACGCGATGGGGAAGGAAGGGTGCGTTCTGGTCATGGAGCAGGCACTACCCATATCGGACGGAGGGAACGGTTGGCAACCGGCCGACGCTCGGAAGGCTCCCCCGGGCTGAGCGTCGATGCAAGCATCCTCGGACAGATGCAGCGCGCGCTTGAGCGCTACCGCGGCAGCGGCGAGGGCAGCTCGGCGGTGAGCGCTGAGGCGAGGTCCGGCTCGAGCAGGGCCTGCCGCCAATGATGGTCCTCCAGGACCGTCCGTGCCTGCCGAAGCGCCTCGTCACCGCCCGCCGCGTCGGCCCCGAACACGCGGCCCACCCACCAGATCAGCCCGGCCCGTGCGTTGGGGGCACTCCGCGGCCCCGATTCTGCTTCGATGGCGGCGACGCTCTTGGCCAGCGCCGTCTCGCGATCGTGCTCGGCCAGCGCCAGGACCGCACCGGCCATGAGCATGGCGGCTGCCGAGCCCGATTCGCCGTCGGCCAGCGCGGTGGGTGCGTCCGACAGGATCTGACGCGCTCCTTCGATATCTCCGCGCATCGCCATGATGCGAGCCAGCTCGGCCGCCGTCCACGTCATCAGCGCCCGCTCCTGGAGATCACGGCACAGCACCAACGCCTCGCGCAGGTCGGCCTCCGCGTCCTCGTACCGGCCGGCCATGCGGTGGATCGCCCCTCGGTCGCCCAGCGAGCTGGCCAGCTCCCACCGCGAACCCAGCTCTCGGAAGGTGCGGATCGCGGGTTCGGAGTGCTCGAGCGCCTCGTCCAGCCGCATCAGCCTTCGGAGTGACGCGGCGACGGTCTCGTGGGCCACGGCGGCCGTGAACGCCTGGTTGGCCTCCTCCCCCACCGAGAGCGCCTCCAGACCGACGGCCAGGGCCTCCTGCTCGTCGGCGGTCAGCGACAGGACGTTGGCGATGCCCACCAACGCCCGTGACGCCGCCCAGGCATCGCCCGCCTGGTTGCCGCGCGTGACCTCGAGCGCCTCGCGGAACATCGTCTCGGCCCGGTCCAGGTCGCTCTGCCAGAACGGGACCCACCCCGCCATCAACAGCGTCCGCGCCAGCCCGAACGGGTCGCCGACGCGGCGCGCCGCGACCAGCGAACGCTCGAACAGGGCCTCGGCCTCGACGGCATCGCCGTGGATCGTGAGCGTGATATCGGCCAGGAACCGGGACGCATGGGCCGCCACGCGATCGCTCGACCCCTCACCGATCGCCAACGCTCGCTGGAGGGCGGTCTCGGCCAGATCGAACTCCCCCAGCCAGTACCGAGCCTCGCCCAGCGTGCCCAGGATGCGAGCTTCGCGTTCACCCCAGGACTCGTCGGGACCGGCCAGCGCCAGGGCACGTTCGTAGAGCTCGGCCGCCGATCGCGATTCGATCCGCCGCCGAGCGATGTCGCCGGCATTGGCGAGCGCGTCGACGGCTCGTTCGGCGATGTCGCGCTCTCGGGGGTTCAGGTCCAGCGATGCCCGCGCCGCCTGCTCCAGATGGAACGCCACCGTTCGCGGATAGCGGTCGGCGGTTTCGGCGTCGGAGAGCTTGTTGGCGACCCGCAGGTGCAGTCGCTGACGCTCACGTTTGGCCAAGGCGTCGTAGGCCACGTCGCGGAGGATGTCGGACCCGAACCGCCACAGGCCCGGGTGGTCTTCATCCTGGATCAGCAGGCCGTCATCCTCGGCCTCGGCCAGGAGTTCGTTGCGCGGCTCGACGATCAGCGAGAGCTCGTCCAGATCGAATCGTCCGCGCGGGAAGACCGCCGCGCGTTGCACCAACGACCGTGCCGCCGGGCTCAGCTGGTCGATCCTGGCCGCGATCACCGCCTGGACGGTGGGCGGCAGCAGCCGAGCGCTTGCCGCGGGTCCGCGCGGAGGCAGATCTCGCTCTTCACGGCGCATCATGCCCACGATCTCCACCACGAAGAGCGGGTTGCCACCGGCGTGCTGGGCCACGCGCTCCGCCTCGTGCTCGACCAGGTCACCGGCCTCCATGGCGAGCTCCGCGGCGTGGCCGATCGTGAGCGGTTCGACCCACAAGGTCACCGCGTCCGCGATGCCGCCCGCCCAGTTCGGGCGATCCTCCAGGAACTCCCACCGCGCCACGCAGAGCACCATCAGCGGCACCCGGCGGGCCTCCTTCACCAGTTGCTCGATCAGGTCGAGCAGCAGCGGATCCGCCTCGTGCAGGTCCTCGAAGACGAGCACGACGGGACCGTGAGACGCCAGGCCGGTGAGCAACGACAGCAGACCGGCTCGGACCTCAGCTGCTTGGTATCGGCCCTCCTCCGACTCCGCATCGTCATCGACACCGAGCGTCAGCGCCAGACGCCGGGCAGCATCATCGACGTCCTCGGACGGGACCCATTCCGAGACCAGCGCACGGAGTCGATCCGCGACGTCGTCGTCGTGCGCGTCGCGTTCGGCCCCGATCTCTCGGTAGACCATCTGGGCCAGCGGCCAGAACGTGACCTCTTCCTCGAAGGGACTGGACCTGCCGGCGAGCACCTTGACGTCGTCGGACAGGCCGCCCAGGAACTCCTCGACGACCCGGGTCTTCCCGATGCCCGGTTCGCCGAGCAAGGTCACCAGGTGCGCTCGTTCGCGCACCTTGACGCGCTCGAAGGTGTCGTCGAGCAACGCCAGCTCGCGGCGGCGGTTGACCAGGTGCAGCGACCGGCGCGTGGGGGCCCCGGCCAGCGCCAGGGCGGGCCAGGCGGCCATCGTCCGGTCGAACCCCTTCGCCTCCACCGATCGGACCTCGCCGAAGCGTACCCCGGTCCCGACCAGGTGACGAGTGGAGGCCCCCACCAGTACCTCGCCCGGGTCTGCCCCCTGCTGCAGGCGCGCCCCGATGTTGACCTCCGCGCCGATCACGATGCTGCGGTCGGTGGCCGTGCCCACCGCGACCTGCCCGGTGTTGACGCCCACGCGGACCTCGATCGGCACCGCCAGACCGAGTCGGGCACTCAGGCGAGTGGAGCGATCCACGATCTCCAGGCCGGCTCGCACGCCACGGAGCGCGTCGTCGGCGTGCACGACGGGCACGCCGAACACCCCGAGGACCGCGTCGCCGATGAAGCCTTCGGCCCGCCCGCCGAGCGCGGTGACCTCGTCGGTCACCAAACCGTGGAACGCGGCCAACACCTCCCGGAAGCGCTCCGGATCCAGCGTGGATGCCAGCTCTGTCGAGCCAGCGAGGTCGGCGAAGACCACCGTGACCACGCGGCGCTCGGAGGCCGCCGGCACCCCCACGGGTGCGCCGCAATTGGGACAGAAGTTCGCCCCGGTGGGCAGCGGATGCCCACAGCGAGGGCACGCGTCCTGCATGGTCGAGGGCTCGGCGCTCACGCGCCTCAGCATAGGGGCCGGGCTCAGCCGGCCTGGTACTCGATGATCTGCAAGGCGTTGTGGTCGGGGTCACGGAAGGTCGCGAACCGCGCGAATCCTTCCACCTCGCCCAGGTAGTCGTCGAACGTCGCGCCTCGCTGCTCCAGCACCCAGCGGGTTCCGTCCAGGTCGTCGACCTCGAAGACGACGGTTGCCCCCCCGGACGCCGGTCGTTCTTCGTCGGCGCCGTGCAGGGCCAGTCTGATCGGCCCGGCTTCGAACTCGGCCCATTCGTTCCCGTCGCGCCGAACGAGCATCAAGCCCACCACGTCCCGGTAGAACGCCACGGATGCATCCATGTCGCGCGTCCAGTAGTAGACGTGGTCGATGGCGCCGATCATGCGTCAGCCCTGACCCAGGATCTTCGCCTTCTGCGCCTGGAACTCCTCCTCGGTGAGCACGCCTCGGGCCCGAAGGTCGGCGAGACGTTCGAGCTCGGTGGTGGTGGAGGGAGCATTCGGAGCCGCTGAGTCCGGCCGGCCAGGCGCGGCCGGCGCCGGCGGGGCGCTCATGCCCGTGCCGGCACGGGCACCGGCCCCCATCGTTCCCATGCCCTGGTACATCCGCTGGTTGTTCATCTCGGCCTGGTGGTAGATCGTCTTCTGGACCTCCTCCGGATGACGGATGTCCATGAACGTCGTGGGGCCGTCGTTGCTCGCCGACCGGATGTGGATGTCGCCGGCTCCGATCATGCGCTCCACCATGCCCTGCTCGAACCGGATGTCGTTGATCTGCTCCAGCGGGATCTCGATCGAGCGCTTCGCGATGAATCCTTCCCGTTGGATCACGCGGTCGCTCGTGACCACGAAGTAGGAGGTGAGCCAGGCCACGAGCCGGCGGATCGGATAGGCGATGAGCACGACCACCACCACGATCGCGACGATCAGATCGAAGTTGAACGCGGCGATGAGCCAGATCCCCACGCCCACGACCACCATCGCGACCGCGGCAGCCACGGCCAGCGCGACGGGATGCGGGCGAAGATCGAGCACCAGTTCTTCGCCGGGGACCAAGAGCTTCCGTGGGAACGGCATGGGCGCACGGTACCCCGGCATCGGGAGGGCGGGCAACCGGACCGCACGAGCCCTACCGCAGGTGCTCGAGCTCGCCGGAGGTCACCGTGGCGAGCCCGTCGGCGGTCTCGACGATCAGGCTCCCGCCGTGGTCGATGTCGACCGCCACGCCTTCGATCGACTGCCCGTCCAGGCGCCGGGCCCTGACGCGCCTCCCCGCCGAGGCCGACACCTGGCGCCAACGGTTGCTCACCGTGTCCGCCGCCGCGTCGCCGCCCGTTCCGTAGCCCTGGCTGAACCTCCGCAGGAAATCACCCAGCAGCTCGGTGGGATCTGCGCGAGGGCCCAGGCCCGCCGCTTCGGCCACGCCTGGAGGAACCTCGAGGTTGATGCCCGAGCCGATCACGACGTGCCGCAGACCGCCATCGGGGTCAAGCGCCGACTCGCTGAGGATGCCTCCTGCCTTGCGATCGCCGAGCAGGAGATCGTTCGGCCACTTGCAACGCACCTGCCGACCGCTCGCGGCGGACGCCGCTTCGGCCCACGCCAGGCCCGCCAGCACGGTCAGGATCCCCGCGTCCGAGGGCTCCAGCGCCGGGCGCAGCACCAGTGACACCATGAGTGCTCCGCCCGGGTCGTCGATCCACTCGCGGCCGAGCCGGCCTTTGCCCTCGGTCTGGTGATTCGCCCCCACCAGCGTCCACTCTGGCGTCCCTGCATCCGCCATCTGCAGCGCCGTATCGTTCGTGGAGCCGGTGACCTCGTCCCACCGCGCGGGGGCCACGAGGGCGGCGAGCCGCAGGGCCCGTTCGAGATCGGCACCCACCATCGCCGTGTTGACTCCCTTCCTGATGCCGGAGAGTATCGCGGACCAGTGAAGAACCCAGCCAAACAACGGGTCCTCGTCGCCAACCGTGGCGAGATCGCGGTGCGCATCATCCGCACCTGCCGAGAGCTGGGCATCCCCAGCATCGCCGTCTACTCCGATGCGGACCGCGACGCGCTCCATGTGGAGATGGCTGACCGTGCGTTCCGCATCGGCCCACCATCTGCCTCGCGCTCCTACCTGTCGATCGAGGCGATCATGGACGCCGCGCGACGCTCGAAGGCCACCTTGGTGCATCCGGGGTACGGGTTCCTGTCCGAACGGGCGCAGTTCGTGGAGGCGGTCACCGACGCCGGCATGCGGTTCATCGGGCCGTCCACGCAGGCCATCGAGACCATGGGTGACAAGGCCGCCGCGCGCCGGGCCGCCGACGCCGCGGGCATGCCCATCATCCCGGGGACCCCCGAGGCGGTCGATCTGCGGACCGCCAAACGCAGGGCCGAGCGCATCGGGTTCCCGCTGATCGTCAAGGCCTCGTTCGGTGGTGGCGGCAAGGGCATGCACGTGGTGCGAGACGCCTCACACCTGGACGAGTCGCTCAAACGCGCCTCACGAGAGGCGCAGTCCTACTTCGGGCGCCCCGAGGTCTTCCTCGAACGATTCGTGGAGCACGCGCACCACGTCGAGGCCCAGATCGTCGGCGACTCGCGCGGCAACGTGGTGTTCATGGGCGAGCGCGACTGCTCGGTGCAGCGCCGGCACCAGAAATTGATCGAGGAGACGCCCTCACCGGTCGTCGACGACGCCCTGCGCACGAAGCTGGCCGATGCATCGGTCGCCCTCGCGAAGGAAGCCGGCTACGTCAATGCCGGCACGATCGAATGCATCGTCGATGAGGACGGCGACTTCTTCTTCCTCGAGATGAACACCCGGCTGCAGGTGGAACACACCGTCACCGAGATGGTGACGGGCATCGACATCGTGGCGGTGCAGATCGCCGTGGCTCTGGGTGAACGTTATGACGCCGTCCCGGCTTCGTCCGGCCATGCCATGCAGTGCCGCATCAATGCGGAGGATCCGGGCCGCAACTTCCTGCCGGCGCCGGGCCGCATCACCAGGTTCCGCGAGCCGAGCGGCCCGTTCGTGCGGCTCGACGCGGGGATCACCGAGGGACGTGAGATCCCCGGTGACTACGACTCGATGTTCGCCAAGCTCATCGTGTCGGGCGAGGATCGCGAACGGGCTCGCCGCCGCATGGTGCGCGCGCTGGACGAGTTCGTCGTGGAGGGCGTGCCCACCACGATCCCGGCGCACCGATGGATCTTGGAGTCCAAAGCGTTCCGCGCCGGCACCCACACCACCACCTGGGCCGAACGGGCGCTGGCCGACGCCGAGCTCCCCTCCCAGGTCGACCTGCAGCATCCCGGACCGGCGCCCCACGAAGGCCTGCCCGCCGACATCTTGGTGGAGGTCGACGGCCGTCGCGTGCCGGTCCGCATCCACGACGAGCGCCGAGATGTGGCGCCGAAGCCGCCGGAGGCTCACGATGCCCATGAGGGCCAACATGTGCACGGGGAGATCCGGGCCCCGATGCAGGGCACGATCGTGAAAGTCCTGGTGGAGAAGGGCCAACAGATCCGCGCGGGGGAGGTGGTCTGCATCCTGGAAGCCATGAAGATGGAGAACCACATCCCCTCGACCCGAGACGGCGAGGTCACCGAACTGCCCATCCGCGCCGGTCAGGTGGTCGAAACGGGCCAGATCGTGGCGGTCATCGACTGAGGCCCGCGAGGAAGTCGCCCACCACCTGCACGTAGCGCTCCCGTTCCTCCACGAACGCCATGTGCGCGCTCCGCTCGAAGATCTCCAGGCGGGCTCCCGGGATCCCGGCGGCCATCGCCTCGGACGCGCCCACGATGCAGCCGCGGTCGTGACGCCCGGCCAGCACCAAGACGGGTGCCTGCACGTCCACCAAGCGGGTCTCGACGTCGATGCCACCATGCTCGCCGGCCGCGAAATGACGAAGCACGTCTGGCGAGTAGACGGTGCCGGACGTCCTCCGCTCGTAGTCCTCGATGCGCGGGTCCGCAGGGTCGGCGAAGTGGAACGGCCATTGATCGTGCATGACGGAGGCGAAATCCTCGGCGGTGCGGACACCGGCTTCCCGAGCCCAGGAATCCGCCACTTGTGCGCGCAGCGACACGGGCTCGAACGCCAGCAGGTTCGGTTCGACATGGTCCATCCATCGCGTGTCGGCCACGCCCGCAGAGATGATCGTGGCAGCGGTCATCCCCGGGTAGTCGACCGCGTTCTGCAGGGCGACGAACGCCCCGTAGGAATGTCCCAGCACCGCGTACCGCTGGAGTCGCATCGCTCGTGCCAGCATGATGACGTCTTGAGCGTGACGCTCGAGCGTCCAAGTCGTGGGGTCGCACGGTTCCGATCGGCCCTGGGCGCGCTGGTCCACCAGCACCATCCGGATCCCGCGATCAGACAGCGGATCGAGGTAGTCGGCGAACTCGTGGTGGTCCAGCCCGGGCCCGCCGTGCAGTATCAGCAGCGGCAGCCCGTCCTGTGGCCCTCGCTCTGCCACCCACAGGGAGGTGTCGTCGATCCGCACCAGGCGACCGGGGTCGCCCTCCGGCTCGTCGGAGCCCTCCGTCACGAAGCGCCCCACTCCTCCCGCCCACTGATGCGGAACCCGGCCTCCTTCACCTTGTAGCGGCGGTTGATGGAGATGACCAGAGCCGTCAACGGCTCCGTGAGGCGCGCGTTCGCCAGCGGACCGGCATCGACCCACCGCATGCCCTCGACCGAGCCGACCAGCTCGCCGACCCGTCGCTTGGCCTCGTCGTCGTCGGCACACAGGAGGGCGTCGGACTCGACGGCCCGGTCCAGGTCCGCGAGCGCGTGCGCGGCGATCGTGTGCAGCCCCGCCACGACCGGAACCCCGTCCGGCACTTCGAGGGCGGCCACCTCCGCCGCCGAGCCCTGCCAGGGACGGATGGCCTCCCACGGGCGCCCGCCCACGGCGGTCATCAACGGGCTCGTGGCATCGAGCACCACCTGGCCCGGCCGCAGCGATGGCGCGATCGACCGGTAGATCTCGACCATGCCCGCGAACGGCACCGTCACCACCACGACCTCGGCGTCGACGACCGCCTCCTCGTTGGCAGCACCGTCGACCTGAACCTCGCGGGCGAGCGTCGCCGTCGCACGCTCCACGGCCTGGTCGGCGCGATCCTGCGAGCGAGAGCCGATCGAGACGTGGTGTCCGGCCGAGAGCAGACGGAGCGCCATGCCGAACCCCTCTGCGCCGGTGCCCCCCACGATCGCGACGTCCATCCGTGGCAGCCTACCGGGACGATTCCGGACATGGTGCGACCCCGCTGGCACGGGCTCCGGCGGGGCCGCAGTGGTGATGAATCTTCGACTCGACAAGTCGCTCGGACCAGCCTGACTCCCCATATGCATAGGTTCGTGACGATCCGCGGATCTGCTTGTGACACGCCGATAGGGTGCGGCCGTGGACGTGCTGACGTGGCTGATCGAGCTGGGCGTGGGGATCGCATGCGTCGCCGGGGGGCTCGCGGCGGTGCGATCCCCCCGTCTCCGGCTGATCGGGCTCCTGCTGATCGTGGCCGGCGCTGCCGCGGCCGTCCACGCGGGGATCGCACTGACCTCGAGCGACTAGTCCGTCACGGACTACGGAGACGCCACCCTCAGATCGCGGGCCGGTAGTCCCCGAACGCGTCCCGCAGGGCATCCGAGACCTCGCCCAGCGTCGCACCGCTCCGCAGTGCATCCTTCATGGGCGGCAGCAGGTTGCCGGGACCTCCCGCCGTGTCGCGAACGGCGGTGACGGCACCCTCGACCGCCCGCTGGTCGCGCTCTGTCCGGTGGCGTTGGAGACGCTCGACCTGGGCGACCGCCTCCTCCTCTGCGATCCGCTGGAGCTGCAGTGTCCCGTCCGCGAGTTCGCCGAAGCGATTGACGCCCACCAACACCCGCTCTCCCGACTCGATGCCCTGCTGGATCCGGAACGCGGCGTCATGGATCTGGTCCTGATAGAAGCCGGCTTCGATCGCGCGGACCGCACCTCCCATGCCGTCGATCGTTTCGATCAGCTCGGAAGCACGCCGCTCCAGCTCGTCGGTGAGCGACTCGACGAAGTACGAGCCCGCGAGCGGGTCGACGCTCTCGGTGACGCCGGTCTCGTACCCGATCACCTGCTGGGTGCGAAGAGCGACCGTGGCGCTGTGCTCGGTGGGCAACGCCAGCGCCTCGTCGAACGCGTTGGTGTGCAGGCTCTGGGTCCCGCCCAGCACCGCGGCGAGGGCTTCGAATCGCAGTGCGGACGATGTTGTTGCGGGGCTGCTGCGCGGTGAGCGTCGCGCCCCCGGTCTGCGTGTGGAACCGGAGCGCCCAGCTCCTCGGGTCCGTGGCACCGAAGCGCTCACGCATGATGCGAGCCCACAAGCGACGAGCGGCTCGGAACTTGGCCACCTCTTCGAAGAAGTTCATATGACACGCGAAGAAGAACGAGAGCCGGGGCGCGAAGTCATCCACACCCAGGCCCGCATCGATCGCCGCGCCCACATAGGCGATCCCGTCCGCGAGCGTGAACGCGATCTCCTGCGCCGCCGTGGAGCCGGCTTCCCGCATGTGATAGCCACTGATCGAGATGGTGTTCCACTTGGGGATACGTTCGCCGCAGTAGGCGAACAGATCGGTGATCAGTCGCATCGAGGGGCTGGGGGGGTAGATGTAGGTTCCCCGCGCGGCGTACTCCTTGAGGATGTCGTTCTGGACCGTGCCGCTGATGTCGGAGGGGTCCACGCCCTGCTCGTCCGCCACCAGCTCGTAGAGGAGCAGCAGGATCGGCGCCGTGGCGTTGATCGTCATCGATGTCGAGACACGGTCCAACGGGATGCCGGCCAGCAACCGGCGCATGTCGTCGAGGGAGTCGATCGCGACCCCCGTCTTGCCCACCTCGCCGGCGGCACGCGGATGATCCGAATCCAGGCCCATCTGGGTCGGCAGATCGAAGGCCACGCTCAGCCCCGTCTGCCCTCGCCCCAGCAGGAATCGGAATCGCGCGTTGGTCTGGTCGGCGGTCGACATGCCCGCGTACTGGCGCATCGTCCACAAGCGCCCGCGGTACATCGACGGGTAGGGCCCCCGGGTGAACGGGAAGCTGCCGGGCTCGCCGAGATCGCGTTCGGGCTCGAACCCGCTCGCGGTCAGCGCCGCGGCGTCGTAGAGAGGCTCGATCTCGATCCCTGAATCGGTTCGGCGTTGCCCCTCCTCGCTCACCCCGCCAGCCTATTCGCTACCGTGCATGCATGGACATCGTCGACCCTCACATCGAGTCGTACACGGCCTCGCTCCACTCCCGATACGACGAGCCCGTCTTGCTGGAGATGGAAGCGGAGGCCGAGGAGCGAGGCTTCCCGATCGTGGGGCGGAACGTGGGCGTCACGCTCTGGGCGTTGGCGGCGGCGGCGGGCGCCCGGCGGGTCTTCGAGCTGGGGTCGGGGTTCGGCTACTCGGCGTACTGGTTCGCGAAGGCGGTGGGCGATGCGGGCGAGGTCCACTGCACCGACGGCGACCCCGACAATGAACGGAAGGCGTCGGAGTACCTGGACAGGGCCGGTTACTGGCATCGCATCCGGTACCACGTGGGCGACGCGGTCACGTCGTTCGCCGCCATCGACGGCGACTTCGACATCGTCTACGACGACATCGACAAGGACGGCTACCCCGATGCATGGCGCGCGGCGCGCGACCGCGTGCGTGTGGGCGGCCTGTACATCTGCGACAACACGCTGTGGTACGGCCGGGTGCCGTCCGACGGCGAACCCCCCGACGACGTCACCGACGCGATCCGTGAGCACAACGCCCTGGCCGCAGCCGACGAACGTTACGTCACGACGATCCTTCCGATCCGCGACGGTGTCCTGGTGGCGACACGCATCGGTTGAGGTGGGTCGGGCCTGGACGCTTCGGAGTAGACTCCGCGCCGTCCGCTGGACGGGTGGGCCCGCGTGTGCGTGCCGGCCCGCGTTACTCTCGTAGGTGACCGTGGCCATCCGAACCCGCAACCGGAAGCAGAAGGACGACTTCGGGACCGTCTATCGCGGTCACGAGGGTCAGTGGTCGTGGCTCTTCCACCGCATCACCGGCGTCGCCATCATCCTGTTCCTGTTCGCGCACATCCTGGACACCGCCGTCATCGGCTGGGGCCCCGAGGCCTACGACAAGGTCACCGCCGCGTACAAGAACCCGGTGGTGCACGTCCTGGAGCTCGGCTTGGTGCTGGCCGTGCTGTTCCACTCCATCAACGGCATCAAGATCACGTTGCTGGACTTCTTCCCGAGCCTCGTGTCGCACATCAGGCCCATCGGTATCGCGTTCGCGGCCATCTTCGTGGTCTCCGCCGGCATCGTGACCGTGATCATGGGCAAACAGATCATCGACCTCCTGTAAGGACCTTGAGACCGTGGCAACGACGACCGACCGCCCCACCGCCCCTGCCGGGCCGCCGCAATCACCCGGCCGCGACTATCGCGTGGGCCGCGAGCGCCCCGTGGGTGGATTCGAGCTGTGGTCGTGGTTGTTCATGCGCATCAGCGGCATCGTGTTGCTCCTCTTGGCGGTGGGCCACACCCTGATCATGCACCTGCCCAGCGGCGGGGTGGACCGGGTGGACTTCGGCTTCGTGGCCGAGCGATGGAACAGCCCGTTCTGGCGCACCTGGGACTGGATGCTGCTGACCCTGGCCCTGATCCATGGGATCAACGGGCTCCGCAACATCACGCTGGACTACGTCCGCAACCCCGCTGCGCGGTTCGCCCTCAACATGGCCTACTACGTCCTGGGCTTCACCCTGATGATCCTGGGCACGGTCATCATCGTCACGTTCGACCCCACGAAGTGGGGGCTGGTCGGTTGAGGACCCACACGTATGACGCCCTGGTGATCGGGGCAGGCGGCGCAGGCATGCGCGCCGCGATCGAGCTGTCGGACACGGTCCGCACCGCGGTCGTCTCCAAGCTCTACCCCACCCGGTCACACACCGGCGCGGCGCAAGGGGGCGTATGCGCAGCGCTCGGCAACACCGAGGAAGACTCCCCCGAATGGCACGCCTTCGACACCGTCAAGGGCGGGGACTACCTGGTGGACCAGCCGGCGGCCCAGCTCATGACCGAGGAAGCCGTCCACGCGATCTACCAGCTGGAACGCTGGGGACTGCCGTTCAACCGGACCCCTGAGGGCACCATCGATCAGCGACGGTTCGGCGGACACACCGCCAACCACGGGGAACGACCCGTGCGGCGCGCGTGTTACGCCGCCGACCGCACCGGCCACATGATCCTGCAGACGCTCTATCAGCAGTGCGTGAAGCGCGACGTTCGCTTCTTCAACGAGTTCTACTGCCTGGACTACCTGCGCGACGAGGGCGGCCACACCGCGGGCATCGTCGCCTACGAACTGGCGACCGGTGAGCTGCACGTCTTCCGTGCGAAGTCGGTGGTGTTCGCCACCGGTGGCTATGGACGGATGTTCCGCGTCACCTCCAACGCGCACGCGCTGACGGGCGACGGTCCCGCCGTCGTGTGGCGCAGAGGCATCCCGCTCGAGGACATGGAGATGTTCCAGTTCCACCCGACCGGCCTGGCCAAGCTGGGCGTGCTGCTCTCCGAAGCGGCGCGTGGTGAAGGGGGGATCGTCCTCAACAAGGACGGCGAACGGTTCATGGAGCGCTACGCGCCCACGATCAAGGATCTCGCGCCCCGCGACATGGTGAGCCGCGCCATCTACCAGGAGATCAAGGAAGGCCGTGGCGCCGGCCCGAACCACGACTGGGCCTACCTGGACATCACCCACCTGGATCCCAAGGTGATCGAGGAGAAGCTGCCCGACATCACGGAGTTCGCTCGCATCTACCTGAAGGTCGAGCCGACGACCGAGCCCGTGCCGATCCAGCCCACCGCCCACTACGCGATGGGCGGGATCCCCACCGACATCGACGGTCGTGTGGTCGACGGGGCCGATGAGGTGCCGATCCCGGGCCTGTACGCCGCGGGCGAATGCGCGTGCGTCAGCGTGCATGGCGCCAATCGCCTCGGCACCAACTCCCTGCTGGACCTGGTCGTGTTCGGCCGGCGGGCTGGCGTCGACGCCGCCCGGCACGCCACGGAGACCCGCCTGGCCGATCTTCCCGACTCGCCGGTGGCGGGCACGCTGGATCTGCTCAACGGGTTCCTTCAGCGGGAGACCGGGGACAACGCCGCCGACATCCGCAACGAGCTCCAGGACAACATGTTCGACCTGGCGTTCGTGGTTCGAAGCGAGGAGGGCCTGGCGAAGATGGAGGAGATCGTGAGCGGGCTCCGCGAGCGATACGGACGGGTCGCCATCACGGACAAGGGCAGCGTGTACAACACCGAGTTGGTGGAGACGGTGGAGCTCGGCTACCTGCTGGACTGTGCCGAGGCCCTGGTGGTCAGCGCCCGCGCTCGCACCGAGAGCCGCGGCGGTCACTACCGCGAGGATCATCCGCTGCGCGACGACGCCAACTGGCTGAAGCACACGCTGGCCTACCGCAACGATGACGGTTCGATCCGGCTCGAGACCAAGCCCGTCAAGATGGGACCGTACGTGCCCATGGAACGGAAGTACTGATGGCCTCGGCCGCGGACGTGCTGGCGGGGTCAGAGGATCGCCGAGTCGGCGGGGGGTCTTCCGACGCCTCCGCTCACCTCACCACGCTCACGGTGAAGATCCGCCGCTTCAACCCGGAGGTGTCCCAGGACAGCTGGTGGGACGAGTTCACGGTGCAGGCCGATCCGCTGGAGCGCCTGGTTGAGGTACTGCACCTGATCAAGTGGTACCAGGACGGCACGCTCACGTTCCGGCGTTCATGCGCTCACGGCATCTGCGGGTCCGATGCCATGCTCATCAACGGGCGGAACGCCCTGGCGTGCAAGGTGTTGGTCGCCGACGTGGGCTCGAAGGTCACGATCGAGCCGATCCGCGGGTTGCCGGTGCTCAAGGACCTCATCGTCGACATGGACCCGTTCTTCGATGGATTCAAGTCGGTGCTGCCGTACTTGATCAACGATTCGGGAGAGCCCGAGAAGGAGCGCCTGCAGTCCTCGGCTGAGCGCGCCCGCTTCGACGACACGACCAAGTGCATCCTCTGCGCGGCGTGCACCACGTCGTGTCCCATCTTCTGGGGCGACGAGGGGTACGTGGGCCCCGCGGCCATCGTGAACGCGCACCGGTTCATCTTCGATTCCCGTGACGAAGGAAGCCGGGAGCGGCTGAAGATCTTGAGCGAGAAGACCGGCGTGTTCCGCTGTCGCACCACGTTCAACTGCACGGACGCCTGCCCTCGTGGCATCGAGGTCACGAAGGCC
Organism: uncultured Actinomycetes bacterium; assembly: GCA_963821935.1. Lineage (GTDB taxonomy): Bacteria > Actinomycetota > UBA4738 > UBA4738 > HRBIN12 > JAOUEA01. The sequence continues at coordinate 213,406 of CAWGFM010000005.1, forward strand.
ATCCAGGAAGTGAAGCGCTCGATCCTGTTCGACCGGTTCTGACGGCGCTTGCACCGCCCACGACTCCTCAGTAGCCCAGCCGTGTGACGAGATCGGTCGTCTCCTCGCGGAAGGCCTCGTCGACGGCTGGCGTGAAGTGGTTGCGCCAGTCCCCCGCCACACCCTTGCGCAGCTTCGAGCTCGCGTTCTCCTGCCCGGGAGACCGGCCCGAGAGCGCCTCGAAGCTGTACCGCGCCAGCAAGGCCTTCCGGTCGGGCTCGGACAGGAGCACGTCGCAATGATCGAGCAGCCGTTCCCACCAGTGGTCGCGGTCGTCGCCGATCAGATCCTCGTAGCGCACCACCATCACCAAGGGGTCCTCGACACCGATCCAGGATCCGAGCGCATCGAGCAGCCCATACCCTGCGAGCCGGCGGATGCTGTCGATCAGGCCTCGCTCCTCATCGAGCGCGGCCAGATGCTCACGCGCCTGCTGCATGCCACGGCTGCTGTTCGTCGGGTGCGAGCCGATGGAGGAGAAGTACCAGCTGACGACCACGTCGCGAGGGTCCCGCATCACGAAGAACGCACGCCACGGCTCCGGCTTGTCGAGTGCCACGAACCCTTGGTGCGGCAGATACAGAGGTGAGACGACGCGGCCCGGCGGGAACGCTCGATCGAACGAGATCTCTCCATAGGAGCGGTTCCGCTCCTCGTCGGCGAGCCTCGGCCCGTATGCGTACGTTCGGAGACCGGTCGCTCGGTAGACCAGGGGGTCGGCGAAGACCTTGCGGATCCACTGGCTCCCGGTCTTGTGGACGCAGCAGTGGTAGACGTTGCGAACCTCGCTGTGGTGCGTGACCCGGCGCAGGAGCACACGGTTCTCAGCGAAGGCCGCCTTCGCCGATGGCGGAACGAGGTTGCGCAGTCGCTGATTCCGAAGGAGTCGCTCGTGAACGGACACGTCGCCGACCTTTCCTCGATGTCCCTACCGCATCCGGATGACGCGACGGGCCCGACCGAGCAGCCAACGACGCTGGCGCTCCGACAACCCGCCGAAGACCGCGACCGCCAACAGGACCGACCCCGAGACGGCTGACGCGACGATCAGACCGACCCACGTGCCTACGGTGACGACCGTCCCCAGCACGGCGGCCCCACCGAAGAGCGCCGCGGTGGTGAGCCCCGCCCGAAGCAGCGCCGCCAGTTGTGCCGAGGTGGCGATCGACAGGATCCGCCCGATCATGAGCGGGTATGTGACGCTCTGCACTGCGCGTCCCGCCATGAAACCGATGGCTACGCCCGCGATGCCGAGATCGAGCCGCGAGACCAGGAACCACGCGAAACCGATGGACAGCACCGACGACAGCAACCCCAGCAAGACCTTCCGACGGATGTTCAACGTGAGATCGATGATGTTCGAATCGACCCGGATGAGCGTGAGCTGCAACACCATCAGCACGATGAGCAGGGTGGGCACCGGGCCTGGGTAGTAGCGCTGCCCGACCCACAACCGGAGGAAGGACTCCTCCAAGAGCAGGACACCGGCTCCGGCCACGGTCGCGAGGAGCCAGGCCACCGCCATCGTCTCGCTCCGCACCCGCGCGGCCCGCACCATCTCGCCCGCGCCGATGAGTCCGCCGAGGCCGGGCGCCATGCCGAAGATCACGCTCGCGACGGCCGCGGTGATCGTGAGCGGGATGAACCTGGTGAGCGAATAGCTGGTCACCTGGGCCGCCGAGCCGGCGATACCCAGGACCACGATGTCGCCGCCCATCGTCAACCTGGTCACGAAGTTCCACAGCAGGAACCACCAACTCAGGCTCAGGAATCGACGAACGGCGGATCCGTTCGGTCTGGCCACCCCGAACCAGGGGATGTATCGGTGAGCAAGCCAGAGGTAGAGCACCCCGCTCATCAGCGTGACCGCAACCGTGGCCACGGCGAGGCCCACCAACCCCGACCCGGTCACGGCCGCCACCACCATCAGTCCGCCACCGACGAACTCGAAGCCGGCGGTGATGCCCATGCGCTTGTACCCGAGGTTCTCGCCGGCGAGTGAGGCCCAGGGAATGTTCGTGAGGCCCATCACCACGATGCCAGCGACCAGGACCCCCGCGGCCAGGCGAGTGACGGCGTAGTCCTCGGGCGACATGTTGAGCCAGATCGGCGCGAACCACCCGACCACCGCGCCGATCGGCACCAGGATGGGGATGAAGATCAGCCACACGACGATCGCGCTCCCGACGGCCTGCCGCTTGACCTCGAGATCGTCGGAGGACTGACGGTGCGCGATGAACCACTTCAGCGCCTCGCTCGGTCTTCCGCCGGCCGGGTTGGTCTGACCGACCAGGCGATACAGCACCTGCCAGTTCCCGAACGTGACGTCGCCCAGGTACCGAAGCAACAGCGGATTGATGACGAAACTGACGGTGGCGCGGGCGGCCTGGTTGAGCCCGGTCGCGACCGTGTTCAACGACGCCTTCTTGGTCAGGCTGCCGTCGGAGAAGACCCTGGACCTGACGCGGGTCACGAGGTGAGAGCCCATACGGATCCTCAGAGCCTCGACCAGACTGCGGCCTTGATCTCGGCAAGCACCTCGTCCTTGGGGCGACCCGCATCGAGCACGACCGCGGGAAGACGGCTCCAATCGAGACGACGGATCTCCTCGCAACGGAGACGCACGACCTCCTCGTCGTCGATGCCGCGCTTGCGCTCCACCGCGAGGTCGGGATCGACACTGAGCACGATCACGATGTCGGGATCGTGGAACCTCGCGTAGTAGTCCCTCTCCAGACGGGCCAGCCCTCGAACGAAGGGGCTGGCGCCGGGCGACTCGAGGATCCTGCCCGCCAGCGGTCCGTCCATGAGCTCGATCTCGGGAAGGGGGAACCGGTCGCTGACGACGATCCCCCCTGAGGACGCGAACCGGCGAGCCCGGCGGTACATCAACGAGCGATCGCGCGCGACCATGATCTGTTGGATCAACCGCGCCGATGCGCGGCCACTCATGGAGCTCCCGTCCGAGGCAGCGAGCGATGCCCCGGAGACCTTCGGCTTCGTCATGAACCCGCGCACGCCCCTGCGCCACACACGCCGCACGACCGAGGACGTGATCGAGCTCGGGGGCTTCCCCAGGTGCACGCTCGCCGTCGCGAAGTCCTTCGACAGCCATCCGTGCAGCTCGTGCACCGCTGTCGACTTGCCGGCCCCATCGCCGCCGACCACGGCGATCAACGCTCCACCGTCCGCGAGCCGGCCGCGCGGCGGGCGCCGGTGCAGCACGTGCCGTCGGATGATCGTGCGCCCCCTCCTCCAGAGCCTCAGCGCCGTGTCGGGGCCCTGGCGGCGCCGGGCGTACGGCGCCAGCGCGCGCTCCAAGCGATGAGCGGTGCTGATGCGGGCCACGCGGGTGATCGTTCCGTCGACACATCGCCTGCATCGGTCCCAGAGAGCCACGCCGATCCACGGCAGCAGATCGCGCACGATCGCATGCACAGCGTCCAGATCCGCTCGCTGGGACAGGAACGCGAGTTCCCTGGCCTCGCTCACCGCGAGACGCCCTTTCCGCGATGCGATCGCATCCCACGTCGAATGCTTCAACACCATGCGGATGACGAAGACCACGAGTTCGAACTCAGGAGCCGGTGTCGGAAGCGGCAACGGCCCCATGCGGTCGGCCGAAGCGAGGTAGGCCTCTTCGATGGGAACCCGGTAGTTCTTGGTGGTGTCGTCGCCCAGCACGAGCCGATCGTGCACGTGGATGTGCACGAGCTTGCCGGACGGCTGGTCCAACGCGTAGGAGTGGAAGACCCCCGGGATCTCCTTGGTCGAGGGCGCTCGAGCATCCCTGAAACCGAGGTCACGGATCACCGCGTTGAACCGATCCTGGTCCTGGCGAGCAACCAGCAGGTCGAGATCGCTGTCACCTCGAACGGCTCGATCCTGCGCGTCGTTGCTCTTCCAGTGGCAGTACGCGACGTGCTCGGCGGCGAGCGCGTCGATCAAGCTGCCGACCAGCGCGAGCGGTTCGGCGGTCACCTGGTCGGCGTCGAGGGCGGTCATGGACTGATCACGTCGTTGCGCTCCTGGTGGGGCGCACGCGACGCGACCCAGAGACGGTCGACGGGGAAGACATCGCCGCGCGTGTAAGCGTCCACCTCGAACGCATCGAGAATCGCCATCGCGCGGGCCTCGTCGTTCGCATCGACCCGACGGCGCCACTTGTCGACCAGGTCGGGGCGCCGGTCCATGCCGGTCTCGTACAGCAGGCGTTGGGTTTCCTCGCTGGACTTGATCTTCACGTTCACCGAGGGGACCGCGAGCGCATCTGTCATGCGTTGGGGAGCCGGCAACTCCAGCTTGACCGCCAGTTCGTCGATCACGGGCTGCGGATCGACGACGAGTTGCTCGTACGTGACGATCGCCCACTCCTGGCTCGCCTCCCGCAGCGGGACGGCGTTCTGGAGGCACCACGACAGCACCCCACGCTCGAGCGGCGACCCCTCGAGCGCGAGGCGGTCGGCAAGGGCGAGCTGTTCGTGGCTGAAGTGGTCGCGGTAGGCGGTCCCGAGGAACGCGTCGAGCATCGGGAACCGTTCGGACGAGATCGAGACCGCGATGGGATGGCGGATGAGATAGGCGACACGGGCGTTGAACGTGTCCCCGAACCAATCGATCCTGTCCGCGCAGCCATGGATCTCCTTGAACACGATCCGATGGGTCACGGGGCGGTAGTGCCCCCGGAGTGGGCTGGGGTTCGCGAAGCGGACCCGCCCCTCACAGATCTGCCGGAAGTAGCGCTCGAGCGTCGGGGTCGATCCGCGCTCGTACAGCGCTTCCCATCGATCGGTCCCGAGGTGCTTGCGGACGTGCGGGTTGAACAGGCTCAAGGGCTGGTTGCAGTACTTGAAGCCCGGCTGGGTCCAGATGAGCTCCATGAGCCACGTGCTTCCGCTCCTCGGCGTCGAGAACAGGAACACGTTCGGACGGCCATCGGGTCGGTGGATGTTCGACATCGACTTCACGGTGTGCTTGAGACTGCGGCTCATCAGCGAGCCCGCTCTCGGGGATCGCTGGCCGACCGCATCGACGCGATCGCCTCCAGCACCTCGGATGCGATCGCGTCGACCGGCGACTCATCGGAGCGGAACCGAAGGATCGTGGGCCGCGCACCCACGTCCTGCAGGATCCCTGCGAACGACCGGCGATAGCGGGCGAGGAACGCTTGCTTCTCCCGTTCCGAGTGGTCGCCGCTTAGGAACCAGTGCCCGCGTTGATCGACCCGGTGCAGCAGCGCCTCATCCGAGGCCTCGAGCAGCACGACCATGTCCAAGGCCTCGAGCCAGTGAGCGGACGAGCGGCGCCACCATCGATCGAACGATCGGCTCTGGATCAGCGCCGGTCCGAACTCCCGCAACCGTGCCAAGCGGTACAGGGGCCCATGGTCGAAGACGGCCACGTCCGAGTGGGTGATCGGTCGCTCCAGCGCCCGCGACCAGGTTTCCAGGCGGGCGATCGACCGCATCTCTCTGCGGTCCAACCAGCGATCGCGACGGTAGTGCAGCGCCCAGACGGGCAGGAACACGACCAGCCTGCGAAACAGTGGTCCGACGTGGGCGGCCTTGCGCAGCCCCAGCCCTGCGCGGATCCCCGCGTCCTCAGCGCATAGCGTCTGCACGAGCGTGGTCTTGCCCGCGGCGGCGGGTCCCATGATCTCGACCAGCAGCGGCGTATGCGCTGCGTCCGGGGGTCGCCGCGGAAGCCGAGATGCACGGCTCACGATGTCGCTCCCGGTCGTTCGATGAACAGCCGATACGCATCCTCGGCCCGCGACCGGAGGCCCACCAGCGGCGGCGCGAGATACCGCCGCCTCATGCTGGACTTCATGGCCTCTCGAGCAGCCGACGGCCGTCCCACGCGGTGCTCGACATCCGTGCGTGCTCCCCCGCGGGAGCCTTCGCGATCGGCGTGGGTCTCGGCACGATACTCGTCGAGGCTCGAGGAGCCGGAGACGAATCGGTTGAGGGCGGGTTGCCATGGCGGCCCCGCGGCACGTTCGTCGATCAACGCGAAGACGGCCGCCACATGGTCCTGGGTGTGATCGAACTCGCGGAACGTGGTCGCGAAGCGATCGTTCACACGGCCGATCACCCCACCGAAGTCCGATGTGACCTCCTCGAAGGTCGCCACCACGAAGCCGTCGCGCGCTGCCATGAGGCGCTCATAGAAGGCGGCATACGTCTTGAGCCATTGACGGGCGGTGACCCGCGGCTGGCGGATCATCGCCGACAGGATGGTCGGTTCCGGCGCGCGCGCAGTGATCAGTGCGGGCACTCCGTCCGCCGCGGCTTCCAACAACGGAGCCACCGCGTGCATGTGATGGGCCACCCTGACATGACCGTTCTGGGCGAACTGGAAGGCGATGACCGCGAAGGTGTTCGCCGAACGCTCCATGCCGTCCACGACGAGCTCCGTCCGCGCGTCCAGCACCGACTCCGCACGCTTCCAGCGAGCCAGCGGGAGGTAGAGCGAGGGGTGCATCATGACCGAGCGTCGGAGCGCGTGTCGGGGCGACCCGACCAGCGGTCCTCGGTCGGCCGGTGCCCGGATGCGTCCGCCCGTCGCGCTCATGTGAACCTCGCATCGATGAGGTCGCCGTAGGACTCGGAGAGGCGCCGATAGAACCCCTCGGACGTGAACCCGTCACGCACGCGAGCCGCGGCCACCGATCCCATCGACGCCCGTCGCTCCTCGTCGCCCAACAGGGCCTCGATGGCTCGCGCGAGCGAGGCGGAGTCGTCGGGGTGAACGAGCACGCCCGACAGGCCGTCGACGATCTGCTCCCTCGGCCCACCGATGTCCGAGGCGACGACAGCTTTGCCCAGCGCCATCCCCTGTAGCACCACACCGGGGAAGGGATCGGGATGGGTCGAGCAGTGCGCGATGACATCGGCCGCGGCCATGATCTGCGGGACGTCGTCCCGGTATCCTGTGAAGGTGACGGCGGATCCGACGCCCAGCTCGACGGGCAAGCGGCGGAGGCGTGCCGCATACCGTCGATGGTGGAGACCCTCCAGCTCGCCACCCACGATCACGAAATGAGCGTGCGGGAACGCGGCGAGGACCGTCGGCACGGCACGGATCAGGACCTCGTGGCCTTTCGACTCGACCAACTTCGCCACCAGAACCACCAAACTGGCACGATCGCCCAGGCCGAGCTCGGCCCTGACGGTCGCGCCGCTCACGTCGGGACGGAACGCAGCGGGGTCAGGGCCGGGATCGTGGATCACCGAGATCTTCGGCGTGTCGACGCCCTGGAGGTGGAACACCTCCTGCTCGACCGATGCCGAGACGGCGATGATCTCGCTGGACAGACCGGCGACGATCCTGGGTAGCACCTTCCTCAGCGGGATCGGCCACGACGAGATGTCTGCCCGGACGTGCCACACGCACGGCACGCCCGCGAGGCGTGCCGCGATGCCGCCGTAGACATCCAGGATCTCGTTCACGTGCACGACGGACACGCCCTCCCGCCGGATGATCCTGGCGAGCCGGCACGCCGAACGGACCGTCTCGACCAGGTCGCGGGCGTAGCTCGTGGCCGATCGCCCGCGCTTCGGACGCGGGAGCCGCAAGGCATAGGTGCGCACGCGGCCGTTCCCGTTCATCGGGGGTGAGCCTGCCTCGTTCGACAGCACGAAGATGGGGCGATACCCCCAGTTCCCGATCTCGTTCCCCATGTCGAACAGGCACCGCAGCGCGCCACCCTGTCCGTCCGAGTCGGCCGAGGTGTACAGCACCCTCCGCTCCTGCGCGGCGTTCACCGTCGCCGTCATGGATACGCTCGAACGCCGTACCTCGTCGCCAGCTCGAGGTAGTAGGCGCGGTCGGCTTCGTCGAAATAATCGAGCCACTGGCCTGACGATCCGGACCGGAAGAACAGGCCTTCCGGGGCGGCGGAGGGCGTGCGCTGCATCTCGGCCGACTGAAGGCTCCGGAAGCTCGACCGAGCGATCGCCTCGTCGAGCAGGTCGCCGTGACCCCTCACCCCCAAGGTGCCGAGCATGCGCCCGAACTCCTGATGCGGGTCGGCCAGCATCTCCTCGTATCGAAGGACGAGGCTCGCGTGCGATCGCCACGAGGAGAAGTGCTTGAACCAGTTCTCCAGCCCGTGGCGATGATCACGGATGAATCGATCGAAGGGCTCGGTGAACTCTGCTCGCTTGTCCCGGATCAGGTGGTAGCGGGACACCATCACATCGCGGGGGTCGCGGATGATGATGATCGCGGTTCGGTTCCTGAACGCCGGCGAGTATCGATGATGGGTCTTGACCACGCGCGGCATCGTGGGATGCCGCCACCGGCGGAACAAGTTGTTGGCGCCCAACGCCGGCATCGTCGCATCCAGGACCGGCTCGACGTCTCGACCGTTCCATTCGTTGAGGCTGATGAGGTTGCACAGCACGTGGCGCGTCCATGTGGTCCCGGAGCGGGGGAAGCTCGCGAGCAGGACATCGTCCTTGCGAAGGGCCAGGACGCCGGCTCCGAGCAACACGTAGCGCTCGGACGACGAGCGCGATTCAACCGGCGTAGGCATGCGTGTCCGATCGGTAGAGCTCCCGGTACGCCGCAACCGACGCTGCAAGGGTGAACGGCGAGGTCGCGAAGCGCTCTCGCCTCCGGCTCCTCGCGTGCTCGTCCTGTCCATCGAGCGCCTGGACCAGGTGTTCGGCATGCCGCGCGCTGTCGTTCGGTGGCGCCATCGAGACATCGCCGGGGAAGAACGAGGCGATCTCTCGCATCGAGGGGATATCGCTGGAGACGAGCGGGAGCCCCGCGGCGAGGGCCTCGAGCGGGGCGCCAGGAAGCCCCTCCCAGGCCGACGGGAAGAGGAACACGTCCGACGCCATCAGGAGCCGCGGGACATCGTTCCTGTTGCTGACGAGGACACACGCGTCGCGAAGTCCGAGCCGGCTGATCCGGCGCTCGACGTCGGCGCGCGTGGTCCCTGCACCGATCAGCAGCAATCGTGCGGTGGGGACCTGGTCGTGGAGCAGCCGCATGGCCTCCAGGACGGCCGCGTGGTTCTTCTGCGCGCTCAGCCGGCCCACATGAACCACGATGCGGCTCTCCGCCGGCCACCCGAACTCCTCGCGCACGCCTCCGGGATCGGCCGGACCATGGAACGGATCGAGGTCGGTGCCGTTGTAGACGACCGTGGCGTTGCAGACCGCCTGCCATCGGCCGGGAAGCACGCTGTCGAGGGCACTGCGCGAGACCGCGATGACCCGCGTCGCGTGGCGCGCGATCAGCGAGCGCATGACCCAGATGAACAGACGGTTGGACAGGACCGCACGCACGAGGCTCGATCGAGCGGACTGGCCGGGGTCGCCGATCGCATTGTGGATGGTGACGATCCGCACGGGTACCCGCCGGAGCCTGCCGACCCACACGAGCAGGCCGCTCAACAGCTGAGGCTCGGTGTTGATCACGTCGTACGCGCGATCGCGGAGCAGGCGCGCGAACGCGAACGGGAACCTCGCCGAACGGATGGAGACCTCCCGGGTCGAGCCCCCCAGCCGTTCGACGTCAGCCTGGATCTCGTTCGGCCCCAGACCGATGGAACACAGATCGAACTCGATCCTGTCGGCGTGTCGGAGCTCTCGGCAGACCTCCAGCGAGCGGAGCTGGGCGCCGGCCCGCTCCAGGCTGCCGAACACGAACAACAGCCGCGTCCCATGGCTGAGCCGTCCGGTCACGGCTGCGCCCTTTCCTGCAGGGCGACCGATCGGTCGGACGGTGCGAACGCGCGTGCCGGCAGAGCGCGGAACAGGGCCGGCACGAGGTAGACGAGCACCCAGCCCCATGCGAGCGCTCGGACCAGGAGCGCCGAGGAGTTCCTGACCCAGACCAGCGTCTCGGACATGACGATCAGACTGAACGCGATCGTGCGGGCGTCCCAGGTCTTGGACGAGACGTACCGCCAGAGTCTGGTGAGGCCCCATCCCATGAGGACGTAGAGGGCGATGACCCCGGCCGCGCCGAACTGCAGGTAGGCCTCCGCGACCTGCAGGTAGCCCGGTCCGGCCGTGCGCCCCGGTGCCAGGTAGGACAACACCCATTGGCTGGGCGGGAACGTGCGTGGGTCCACGTCGAGTGTCTTCAGCAGGACCGAGCGGAACGGTATCGATACGACGAGCGAGCTGAGGTAGTCGCTCCCGTAGTGGAAGGACTCCTCCTGTGGCACAACCTTCACGGTCGCCATGAGTGTCTGATAGCTGCCCGCGGTCGTGATGAGGAAGCCTCCGAGGAACCCCTCACCGTAGGTGTTCGTCGCCTCGACCTGGTTCGTCGCCGCCATCTCGAATACGTTGCCCGACCATTCGGAAACGGGCACCGTTCGCAGGTTCAAGATCAGTGGCATGAGGAAGGCGATCAGCACCGCGACCGCCAGGGTCCGTCCCCAGCTGATCCGACAGCCGCGAAGGACCAACCCGCATGCGATGACGATGATGGCCGCGAGCGGTCCGCTGCGGTCCCCGATGCCCAGCATGATCGCCAGGGCAGGGATGGCCAGCAGCACGACCAGCAGGCGGGAACGACGATCGTTGCTGGTGGCCGTCAAGATCAAGAGGGACCAGGGCAGCAACCGAGAGAGCGAGACGCCAGCGAGCTGGGAGATCTCTCCGGCTCGCTTCGCACCGTGGAAGGCGTGATACCCGCCTTCGATCGCGAAGGTCAGGGCGCCCCCCGTGAGTGAGGCCGCGGCGATCAGCACCATGGCCAGCCCGTACAGCGCGTACCCCAAGCGCCGCAGCACGAGCTGATCGGCGTCCACGTGATCGTGCCGTTCGACATGAGCAGCGCCACGGCCCGGGACAGGCGACCGCATCAGCATCGCCCCCAGCAGGAAGGAAGAGAACGCCAACGCGACGACGGGCATCCCGACGAGCGTGCTTCGCAGGTCGATCCACTCCCAATCTCGGAACGCCTCCGCGCCTTGGAACTGGTACAGCAGGAGGGGGCTGCAGGTGAACATGAACGTCACGACCAGCAGCAGGGACGGGAAGGACAGCAGCGGCAGGTGTTGCACGTAGAGGACCAGCACGATCACGAGCAGGCAGAACAGGACGGTCACCAGGGCAGAAGAGCGCAGATCACCGATGGGGAGCGGCTCGTGCGTCAAGACGAGCATCCCGAGCCCGATCGTCGACACGATCGCGAGGCAGGCCACGGCCATACGGATGTATTCCCGGAAGACCCACTCGTCCGTGAGTCCACGCTCGCCTGGGCTCCCGTGGTGCTCGACGGGGATACGCTCCAACCTGACTCCTCGCTCTTCCGAATGGCTCGGCCGAACAGCCCCGGCGGGACCGCAGGCGCGGCTTCGATACTGGGAACGAAAGCGACGACGGTCGTCGCCCACACGGGCCACGATCCGTACCGCGCGCTGCGTAGAGGCTGACTGCTGGATCGCGGTCGCCGTACGACCCCGTCCACGTCCCCGCCCGGAAGTCCCGCCCCCGCATGCATCTGGCTACGTCGTCTGCATGGCGAGAAATGCCTGCTCGCTCCCTAGACTCCGACGTTCAGCGTTGCTTGATGCGGAATCACTCCCGTAGGCCGAGACGTGGAGAGCGGCTTGGAGACTCAGATGATGCGAACGGCGGAACCCCGGACCGCGACGCCCGGCGTGAGAGATCTGATCGCGATCCTGGCCCGCCGGAGATGGGTCATCCTGATGGTGGCACTGCCCGTCATCGCCGTTTCGATCCTCTATTCCTACTCGCGAACGCCGGCCTACTTGGCGAGCACGGGAGTCTTGGTCCGGCCGGCGCTGACGAGCCTGACGCTCGGATCTCGGACCCCCGACCTCGACGCCCAGACGGAGTCGAGCCTGGCCACGTCGGTCGCGGTGGCGACGCTGGCGCAGGGATTGATGGGCACCTCCGAGTCACCGGAACAGCTGCTCCGGAAGGTGTCGGCCAACATGGTCAGCGGCACGCAGTTCTTGACGATCTCGTTCACCGATCCTGACCCGGCGACCGCCCAGCAGGGCGCCGAAGCGTTCAGTGAGGCCTACCTCCAGTACCGCGAACAGCAGGCACAAGAGGTCGTGCAGCGACAGACGGACGCCATCGCCGGTGAGCTCGAGATCGTGCGGGAACAGTTGCAGGCGGTCTCTGAGCGTCTGCGATCACTGGCCCCGGGTGCCCCGGCGCGGCTGAACTTCCAATCCAAGTTCGAGGTCTTGAGTGGGAGCCAGCTGTTCCTTCAGAACCAGTTGGTCTCGCTCTTGAGCGTCACCACCGATCCGGGGGAGGTCGTGGACCCGGCCAGCCTGCCGGCGTCACCAGCCACGCCGCGCCACGAGTTCGACATCGCTCTCGGGATCATGCTCGGTCTCGGTCTGGGCTTCGCGGCGGCGCTGATCAGGGAGCGCAGCAGTGACGCGGTCCGGTCGCCCGCCGAGCTCGAGGCGAAGCTGGGGATCCCGGTGCTCGGGTCCATCCCCAAGACGAGTGGTCTGAGCGGCGAACGGACACTCGTCGTCGCGAAAGGACAGCGAACGATCACCGCCGACGCCTACCGGAGGCTCCGGACCGGCGTGGTCGGCATCGCCGCATCTTCCGACAAGACGATCCTGATCGCGAGCGCCGTCCGCGGTGAAGGCAGGACCGCCATGGTCGCCAACCTCGGCGCGGCGTATGCGGAGATCGGACGGCGCGTCATCGTGGTGTCCGCCGATCTGCGCAGACCAGGACTGCAGCGGATCTTCCCGGCGAACGAGCACACCGGGCTGAGCCAAGGACTGACCGACGACATCGGCGCTTGGGAGTTGGTGCAGGAAACCGGGATCCCGAACCTACGGTTCGTGCCGACCGGCGCGTCATCGAACCAGATCGAGCCCGTCAACCTGCTCCAGAGCGATCGCATGCGAGAGCTCTTGGCCATGTGGGCCGGCGATGCCGACGTCATCCTGCTCGATAGTCCCCCGGTGCTTGGCGTGCCCGACTCGCTCGTGCTCGCTCGCATGGTGGATGGGGTGCTGTTCCTCGCCAACGCAGAGACGAGCAGTTGGGGCGATGTCCTCATGGCGCGAGATGAGATGGAACGAGCGGGAGGGCGATTGCTCGCCGGCGTGATGAACGAGGTCACCGTCTCGAGACGAGACCGCCGGGCCTGGAAGGCAGGGATGGCACCCAGGCCACGCGGCACCTCGCCTCGACCCGCTCCACCCAAGCGTCGGGATCCCGTTCGTCAGGAGCTGTGAACCCGGCATGAGACGATGCACCTGACCCACGACCGCACGCCGCGCACGGAGCAATCACTCGGGCGGCCACGCGTCGTCTCGATCATCGGGTCGGGCCGCAGCGGCTCGACCATCCTCGACATCCTCCTCGGGAGCCACACCAACATCGAAGGGGTGGGAGCGCTCTCCAAACTCCCACGCTCAGGCTGGACCCCCGATGAGGACCGGCGATGCTCCTGCGGTGCCCCGATCCATGCCTGTCCCTACTGGATCGACGTCCATGAGCGATGGATCGAGACCGTCGGAGCCGATGGCCTCGAGCGTTACATCGGCCTCCAGGATCGGTTCGAGCATTCATCGCGGCGGTGGCCACGGGTGCTGTTCGAGGACCACGTACCGTCGGCCGCGTTCCGTTCGTACGCCGAGATGACGGCGGCGCTGTATCGGTCGATCAGCGATGTGAGCGGCAAGCCCGTGATCTTGGATTCGTCCAAGAAGCCCATCCGGACGTACGCGCTGCTCGCCACCGGCACCATCGATGTTCGCGTGCTGCATCTCGTCCGGGACGGGCGGGGCGTCGTGTGGTCGAGGTCGAAGTCGCTTCCCCGGGACGTCGAGGCCGGCGTGCCCTCCGAGCGCCCCTCCACGCCACCCTGGCGCACGACGCTCCATTGGACCCAAGCGAACATCGAGAGCGAATGGGTGACACGGCGAGCGGGCAGTGCCAACGCATCCCGCATCACGTATGAATCACTCGTCGACATGCCGGGCGCGCTCCTGCAGCGCATCGCACCGGTCCTGGGAGAGGATCTCGCCGAGTTGACTGCCGGTCTCGGCTCCGAGCGCGCCATGAGTGCCGGGCACCGGGTGGGCGGCAACCGCATGCGATTCTCCGGCACCGTCCGGCTGCGTCCGGATCTGGAGTGGACGACCAAGCTGCCCGCGGGCGATGGCGAGACGTTCTGGCGCATGGCTGGCTGGCTGGCGCGCCGATACGGCTACGTTCGATGACCGTCTCCTCGGCCCCGCGCGCGACCAACGGCCGTCGTCACACCGCTGCCCGAACGGCGGAGGAGAAGAAGCTGGTGCTCCTGTGCCAGCACTTCTACCCCGAGATGGTGTCGACGGGCATGCATATGACCGAGCTGGCAACGAGGTTGGCGGAGCTCGGCTGGCAGATCACGGTGCTCACCTCGAAACCGAGCTGGGGCACTGACGATCCCGACGGCGGCGCCGTGCCATCCGAGATGGTCTACCAGGGCGTCCGGATCGTGCGCGTTCCGACCCTGGGCAGCCAGAGCGGAGGTCTGATCTCCAAGACCGTCTCCGCCCTCTCGTTCGTGCCGGCCGTGGCGTGGGCACTGTGGCGCAGGCGGGCCGACTACCGCAGCCTCGTGATCACGACGAACCCCCCCTTCGTGGGGGTGTTGGGTTGGGTCGTCTCCAGGGTGTTCCGGCGCCCCTATCTCGTCATCGTCTACGACGTGTTTCCCGAGTTCGCCATCAGCCTGGGTGTCCTGTCCGCCAACTCGCGGCTCGCTGCGCTGTGGAGGAGGACGACCCGCATGATCTTGTGCGGAGCAGCGGCCACCGTGGTGATCGGCCGTGACATGGAGCAACTGATCCGGGCGAAGATGCCGGCGCACCTGCACCATCGCATCGTCCTCATCCCGAATTGGTCGGACGAGCGGCACGTCCGTCCGGTGCCGATCGCTACGAACACGTTCCGGCAGGAGTACGCGGGCGGCGCGTGCTTCCTCGTCCAGTACGCGGGACGCCTGGGCGACAAACACACCCTCGAACCCTTGATCGATGCCGCCCATCGGTTGCGTGATACGAACGTGCTCTTCCAGTTCGTCGGCGAAGGCGCCAAGAAGCCCACGCTCCAAGCCCTCGTCGAGCGGCACGGTGTGCACAATGTGCAGTTCCTGCCCTACCAGCCCATGCACCGCCTCGCGGAGATGCTGTCCGCGGCGGACCTTTCGGTCGTGTGCCTCGAGCCGGGGCACACGGGCATCAGCGTGCCGAGCAAGGCCTACGGCGTGCTCGCGAGCGGCACACCGATCATCGGCATCCTCGACCCCGTCGGTGAGATCGGCCAGATGATCACGGAGACCGGCTGCGGCGTGCTGGTCGGACCGAGCGGCGAGGAGATCGCAGCGCTCATCCAGGAACTGATGGCCGACGTGAGCAGGCGCACGGCCATGTCCGTGGCAGGGCGCGCCGCGTTCCTCGACAGGTACACACTGACGAAGGCGGCCACCGCCTATGACGAGGTCCTGTCCTCGCTCTCCATCGGCGGGCCGGGCCGCTTCACCCAGCGAACCGCGGTCCGATGACGCTGCCCACCTTCGTGGGGATCGGTGTGGCCCGGGGCGGGACGACCTGGCTCCACACGCTCTTGAGCGGCCATCCCCAGATCTCCATGCCGACGCGTCGGAAGGAGGTCCGGTACTTCGACCGCAACCACGATCGTGGTCTGGATTGGTACGAGTCGTTCTTCTGTCCCTCCGCCGAAGCAGACCGGTATCGCGCGATCGGTGAGATCTCGCCTCAGTACCTCTACGCGGATGGATGCGCGGCACGCATCGCCGCATCGCTTCCGGAGGCCAAGCTGCTCGTGATCCTTCGGCATCCGGTCGATCGCGCGTACTCCCACTACGGGTTCGTGGTCCAGAGACGCAACTACCAGGGGTCCTTCGAGGAGTTCATCGCCCGGAGACCGACGATGTTGGAGAAGGGGTTCTACAGCCGATATCTGGATCGGTTCCTCACTCACTTCGAACGAGAGCGGATCCTGACCCTCGTGTTCGAGGAGGCCATGAGCGACGGGGACGATGCCCGTGGAGCACTGTCGGCGTTCCTGGACGTTCCCGTCGCCGGTTTCCCCAGTTCGGTCGGCAGGGTCAACGCGAGCACGGTGCCGCGGTTCGGGTCGCTCTCGAACGTCGCGGTCATGACCGGGCGACGTCTTCGCAAGACCCGACTGGACACTGTCGTCGATCTCGGTGGACGCCTTGGGATGCGGCGAGCGCTGAACAAGGGTTCACCGCTCCCACGGATCGACGACGATCTCAGAGCAGCGCTGAGTGAGCGCTATGTCGACGAGTTCGACCAGCTGGATCGCCGTTTCGGGATCGACGTCAGCTCCTGGCGCGGCTGACGTCGACGGGGTACTCGAAATGAGCGAGCTCGTCCCGGCAGATGTCGCCGATCATGTCGATCTGTCGCTCACTGAGGTTCGCCTGCCAGGGTGGCTGCTCCGATCTGCTGTCTGGGTCGACGATGCGCGGCGCCGTCCTGGCGAGGTGCTCGGAGAAGCGATGGTCCTCACCGTCTGCTCCCGCGAACGCGATGCATCCGTACGCCGCCCCGATCGGGTCTCTCACCACGTCTTCGTATCGCAGCACCAAGAGGTCTTCCTTCGGCAGCTCATCGCCCTTGTCGGTGAGGTTGTTGATCAGGGTTTTCCACTGGAGGGCGGCAAGAGCGACGAACGAGTGGCCGTGCCGGGCCAGCGTGTCGAGACCCTCCTCGCCCAACGATCCCCAGCGTGACTGGCTCACGCCCCCCATCCGTCCCACCACGGCATCGTGGTGTAGGAGTAGGCGACCGGGCGAGCATCGCGGACGATGTGGATGAAACGCGCGTCGGGGAAGATCGCCTTGATGAACTCGATGCGCGACCACCCCGTGAACTTCGTGATGAACCGCTCTTTCCGCTGGTGCCTGCAGATGCCGTCGACCGTGTCGCGGAACGACCGCCTCGCGCCGGGCGTGACGTCGTCGGCGACCAGGTCACGGAAGGGCTCGGCGAATCCTGCGAAGCACCGGTTCCACTGACGATAGTTCTCCGCATGCTTCGGGGTGAATCGGGAGAACTTCAGCCGGTCGCCCACGACGGGAAGCTCGACCGCTCGCGAGAGCGACGCCGCCCGATCAGACCGAGGCCCACGGGCCGTGTATTGCGACGGCCACGCGAAGGCGGGGTGATACGCGATGAGATCCATGAGGGTCGTCGACCCGCAGCGACCCGTTCCGATCACGAAGATTGGGCACTCGATGGTCACGGTGGTGCGCACGCTAGCAACGACGTGTGCGGAAGCAGCCAGCCAAACGCAGGGCTGTTCGTACGTCGTTGCAGCGTAGGGCAAGATACGCGCATCGTCGGTCGAGACGCCGACGTGACGACCCTAGCTTGGTGTCAGGTCACGAGCCCCCGCCCTCCGTGGGCGGTGGGCTCGCCCGACGACGAGCGAGGGGCGCATGCAGCAGCCGGGGTCCTCTACACCCATCGGCACGTTCTCGGTCCCGGCCGACGGTCTCTCCGCGGTCGGTGCCGACACCGCAGCGATGTCCGAGGCCGCGCTGTCGTCGCCCCTCGGACGGTCGTGGACGGCGAGGGCCCTGAAGCGAGCGATGGATATGGTGGGATCCGCCGTGGCGCTGGTCGTCCTGGCTCCGCTGCTGCTCGTGCTCGCGATCGCGCTGACGTTCGAGACGGGCGGGCATCCGATCTTCGTGCAGCGACGTGTCGGCCGGTCGGGTTCACCCTTCCCGATCTTCAAGTTCCGCACGATGTTCTCCGGCGCGGACTCGCAGTTGCAGAGCCGCCTCCAGGATGACGAAGCTCTCGCACGTGAATGGGCGGCGCTGCGGAAGCTTCGCGATGACCCGCGTGTCACCCGGTTGGGACGCTTCCTCAGGAGATACAGCGTCGATGAGCTTCCGCAGTTCGTGAACGTGCTGCTCGGGCACATGAGCCTCGTGGGCCCTCGCCCGGTGGTGGAGGAAGAGTTGTCGCTCTTCGGGAACCGACTGCCTGCCGTGCTCACCGTGCGTCCGGGATTGACCGGCCTGTGGGGCATCAGCGGCAGGAACGACCTCGGCTACGAAGAGCGCGTGGAGCTCGAGGAACGGTACGTGCGCACGTGGACGCTGGGGCTCGACATCTCGATCCTGCTCAGGACGATCCCTCGAGTCGTCGGGGGCCGGGGCGCCTGCTGAGATCGTCATCGGCGGGAGCCTGCACGGCTCGGATCCTTCGAACGACAGCCGGATCGCGGGCGAACGCTGCCGCCTGCAGCTGCGACCGCACCCCGAGCTTGGCACGGATGTTGTGCACGTGCGTCCTCGCGGTGTGAGGACTGATGACGAGCGTGTCCGCGATGGCGTCCTTGTGGTGGCCTTCGCCGAGCAACGAGAGCACCTCGCGCTCGCGAGGGGTCAGGCTCGAGAGCTTCTCGAGCGCCTCGTCGCGCTGGGCTCTCTGTCCCACGAGTGAGGCGAGCAGCGGACCCAGCATCCGCGGCGGGATGACCACTTCCCCGCGGCACACGCTCCTCGTCGCATCGAGCAGATCCCAGATCGACGCGCTCTTCGACAGGTACCCACTCGCTCCCGCTTCCATTGCGCCGACCAGGGGATCGACTTCCTCGGTGGCCGTGATCACGAGGACCTTGCACGACGGGGTGCGGGCCTTGATGCGCGCGACGAAGGACGGCAGCTCGGATCCGATGAGGTCGGCGTCGACCAGGGCGACGTCGGGATCCGTGCGGGCGGCGTCCTCGACGGCCTGTCGCGAATCGGCGGTCTCGGCGACGACCTCGAGGTCGGTTTCCGCCTCGAACACACCCTGGACGGAGTGCCTGAACAGTGACCCCCCGTCGAACAAGAGGACGCGCGAAGGCGTCGCTGGCTGCTGCATCGTCCGTTTCCTCGTGCTTCCTCGAGACGACCGGGCCGACCGAACGCTACCCGCGAGCACGGGAGGACACACCCGGCACTCGGCGTACGAGTCCTACTGCGGCGTCTCGACGACGGTGCTGCCTCGGAAGCGTCCGCGCGCTCGTTCGTCGACGCAGGCCCAGGACGGCAGGGCGTAGGGAACGTACGTAATTCTGAGGTGGAGATGTTGTCCGCGAGCGCACACGATGAGAAGCGATGCACATCCATGGCAGCGTGCCTGCGCACCGACGCGTCCATGGACGCTCTCGACCGCGTGGGAGGCCGATCCTCATCACGGTCGCCGGGCTGATGTGTGCGCTCCTGACTCCGACGGCCTTCGATCCTCCGCATGCGTCGGCAGACACCGTGACCGCCGTGCTCGAACGCACGGTGCTGCTCTCGAACCTGAGTCCCCCCAGTCCCGATCCCTCAGGCGTCGCCTGGGATCCAGGTGCCAACCGGTTCGTCGTGTCGGACTCCGAGGTCGAGGAGATGGCGATCTTCCAGGATGCGAACCTGTTCGAGCTTGATCTGCAAGGCAACCTCACCGGCACGGGTGATGTGACCGGACCCGCTCCAGGGTTCTCCAACGAGCCCACCGGGCTGTCGTTCGATCCCGTCAGCGGACACCTCTTCATCAGCGATGACGTCAAACGCAAGGTCTTCCAGGTGCAGCAGGGGGCCGACGGCGACTTCGGGACCGCCGACGACACGGTGGTCAGCTCGTTCGACACCGCACCCGTCGGATGCAACGACCCCGAGGACGTTGCGCTCGACACCAGCTCTGGCCACCTGTTCGTGGCGGACGGCTCGGGCCGTGAGATCTGTCGAGTCTCCCCAGGCAGCAACGGTGTGTTCGACGGCATCGCTCCCGCCGGCGACGACATCGCCGTCAACCACTTCGACACCGCCCAGTACGGAGCCATGGGTTCTGAGGGTCTCGCGTACGACGCAGCTCGCAACACGCTCCTGATCGCCGATCCGAAATCGAAGCGGATCTTCGAGACTACGAGGGAAGGGGTCTTGCTGAACACGATCGACCTCTCCGTCGCGAACCCTCGTCATGCCGAGGACGTCGTGCTGGCTCCCTCGGTGGCGTTCCCAGGCGAGATGGGCATGTACGTGGTCGCCCGTGGCGTGGACAACAACGCAGACCCGAACGAGAACGACGGCAAGCTGCACGAGCTGTCCGTCACCCTGCCATCCGTCGGCAACGACGGCCCGGTCGCCGATGCGGGGCCGGATCGAACCGGGACGATGCCTGACGCCGTGGCCCTGGCCGGTTCCGTCTCCGATGACGGGATCCCGGAAGGCGGGACGCTCACATCGCTGTGGACCCAGACCTCCGGACCCGGCACCGCCATGTTCACGTCCAGCACGTCTCCGACGACCGACGTGACCTTCTCGGCGCCGGGCGAGTACGTCCTTCGCCTGACCGCCGACGACTCGGAGCTCCAGGGCTTCGACGAAACCACGGTGACGGTGAACGCGGGGAGCACCACCGTCCTGGACATCCCGGTGATCGCGAGCTCGGATGACGCCGAAGAGGCGGCATCGGGCGACATCAACCGGCTCAGCGGCGACCTCGCGATGGCCTTGCACACCACCCCCCAGACCGTGGGGCTCCGTTTCCAAAGCGTCACCATCCCTCAGGGAGCCACGGTCCTCAGCTCCTACGTCCAGTTCCGGGCCGACGAGAAGAGCTCCACCGTGGTGACACTCACGATCGAAGGGCAGTCCGCGGACTCGGCCGGCACCTTCACCGGTGCCAAGTTCGGCATCTCGAGTCGTCCGCGCACTGCGGCGGACGTGACGTGGACGCCTGAGGCATGGACCACGATCGGCGAGCGAGGCCCCAAGCAGCGGACCGCCGATCTCTCACCGGTGCTCCAGGAGATCGTCGATCGACCGGGATGGAACGGCACGTCGCTCGTGCTCATCGTCACCGGCAACGGAGTGGGGAAGCGCACAGCGGAGTCGTTCAACGCGGGCGCTTCGCTCGCTCCCACGCTCCACGTCGAATACACGCTCGGCTGACGTCGGCGATCGATCAGACGATCAAACGACCGAGCCGCCGATCATCCCTCCAGCGTGGCGAGGAAGTTCGTTCACGATGCCGGACTGGGTCGCCAACATCGCTGCTTCGAGCCGCGAATGCACCCCCAGCTTCCTGATGACGCGCTGGATGTGCGTCCTGGCGGTGTGAGGACTGATCACGAGGGCGTGACCGATCTCGTCGTTGCCCGCTCCATCGACCAGCAAGGCCAACACCTCTTGCTCGCGGCTGCTGAGTCTCGAGAGCAGGCGCAACGCCTCGCTCTGTTCACGACGGCGAGAGAAGAAGCCATCGAACAGGCCTCCCAGCATGTTGGGCGGCACCAAGGTATCGCCGCGATGCACAGCTCGGATCCCGGCGGTGAGCTCCGACATCTGGATGTCCTTGGTGAGGTAGCCCGCCGCTCCCGCTTCGATGGCCTTGTGCAGGATCTGAGGATCGCCTTCGTCGGTGAGCACGATCACGCGACATGAGGGAAGGCGATCCCGGAGAGCGGCCGTGGCCGCCAGGCCTTCCAATCGCGGCGGCCGAGCCGGCAGCAATGCCACATCCGGGCGCACTCGCTCCGCTTCCGAGATGGCATCGATCCCGGTGTGCGCCTCGGCGACGACGATGAGATCGGCTTCTCGTTCGAGGACGATCCGAACCGCCTGGCGGAACAGGGCTTGCTCACCAGCCACGAGCACGCGGATGGCCTCGACCGCTTCGTCCACTCCACCCCCCCTTCGCCGACGCAGGAAACCGGCCTCACGCTAACCAACGGACGTACGCTGCACACCGCCCGCGTGACGTAGCTCGACTACGCAGGTTGGGCCAGACCTCCTCCGGCTGGTCAGGCCGACACCCCGGATCCACGACCGGGATCGACCAGATCGTGACGCACGGCGAACGCCGCGGCTTCCAGGCGCGAATGGACCTGGAGCTTCGTCAGGACGCTCTGGACGTGCGTGCGAACCGTGTTCACGCTGATCCGCAGTTCCTCCGCGATGGCACGGCTTCCGAGGCCTGCGACCAGGAGCTCCAGGATCTCGCGCTCCCGGGTCGTGAGACCACCTGCGAGCAGACTCGCGGACACGCCACTTCGGAACGACGTGGGCGTGTGCGTTGGCCGGATGACCATCGATCGACCATCGATGGCTCCCTGGATCGCCTCGACGACGGTGGGGAGGCGGGTCTCCTTCGGAAGGAAGCCCCGGAATCCTGCTTCCACCGCCTCGGTCGCGGCACGAGGGTCGGTGGACGCGCTCAGCGCCAGCACGATGGTCTCGGGGTGCAGCGCGAGGATCCTGCGCCCGACATCGATGCCGTCCCCGTCCGGCAGAGCAAGGTCGAGCAGCACCACGTCGGGATCCTCCTCGGCCGCCATCTCGACGGCCTCGGCCGCGGTGCCGACCGGTCCGACGACGCTGGCACCCAGCTGTTCCAACGCATACGCCACCACGTCGGCGAACAACCGATGGTCGTCGACGATCAGGATCGTCGTCCCGATCACGATGCACTCCGGGGGAATCGCATGCGGAAGACGGACCCGGTGGACGCCGTTTCCAGCCACAGCATCCCGCCATGGGCCTGCATGACGCGATGGGCGATGAACAGCCCGAGTCCGCGACCCCCTCGCGCGCCGTGGCGACCACGCATGAACGGCTCGAAGATCGTGGCTCGCTCATCCGACGGGACACCCGGGCCGGTGTCGGACACGCTCACGGTCGCCTCACGGGCCGACATCTCGACCGCCACCTCGATGTCATCGCGGGCGTGCTGCAGGGCGTTGCGGATGAGGTTCTCGATCGCGATCCGCAGCAACTGCGGATCGACGTCCACGACCGCTGTGGAAGGAGCGCGGACGATCAGCCGCCGGCCACGTTCCTGCAGGGCGGGCGCGCCGACGGTCTCCTTCACGAGCTCGGTCAGATCGGTGGGACGCGAGCGGATGGAAGCCGCACCAACCGACCAGCGAAGGACCTCGTCGACCATGTCCGTCAACCGATGGAGCTCGGCACGCGCGTCCTCGAGCAGCTCGTGATCGAGGTCCGCCGAGCGAGGTGCGGTGACGATGCCCTCGAGGGCCTTCTCGATGCCGAGCAGCGGGCCACGGAGCTCGTGCGCGGTCCAGGCGAGACCCTCGTCGATCGAGCCGACGAGATCGGTGACGGCCTCGCTCAGGGCCGCCCGCTCCAGTGCGAGCCCCAGACCGGCCTCGACCATCTCGAGGAGATGGCCTTCGCTCGCCTCCACGCTCTTCACCAGGACGACAGCGTCGCCCGAGCCCGTAACGATGGCGTCGACTCCGCCGAGGATGTGACCGCCCGACGTGACGACGGAGGCGCTGTCGGCCATGTGGGATCCCCTGCGCAACGAATCCTTCATCTCCCTGGTCACGCCGCGAGCGGCCACGAGTCGAAGCGCGCGACCGTCACGTTCTCCCAGCCAGCCCGCAACGGGAACGCCCATCCGGTCCCAGAGGAAACGCACCGTCGTCACCACCGCCTGCTGCCGGGAGGACGAGACGAGGAGCCCGTGCAAGAGTCCTGGGATCTCGGCCTGGGAGCCAGCCATGCGCGGAGACGAGGCGTGGATCATGCCGAGACTGCTCAGCACGATCGCCATCTGTCCGGCAACGACCTCCAACTCAGCGAGGTGCGCACCGATGGCATGCTCGGAGGCTGCGACCTCGAGCACCCCGACGACCTCTGACCGGTACATCAGGGGCAGGATCACGAGCCCTCCGCCTGGTGTCCTTCTGAGGCTGATCCGGCATGGCCGTCCGGATGCCATCGCTTCACGACGGCGTATGGAACTGCTCACGCCGACGCCTTCGAGACCCTCGTGGACGATGACCCTGAGGCGCCCGCCACCGTCCAGCAGCGACAGCCGGATCGACGTGGCAGGCGCTCCGAGCACGTGGTCCACCCACCGGACCGAGGCCTCGATGTCGGAACCGCCGACTTCGGCATGCGACGACGATGTCCGCGCACGGGATGTAGGTCGGATGGGGGAATGATATAGGCTCATCAGGTTACGCCGTTTGCAGGGGTAAGCGAGTGTACAACGGCCCTGCCAGGCGACACAAGACCGGGAAGAACCGGCGGCTCGCTTGCTCGTCGCGGGCGATGAGGCGACGCGGCTCTACGCGAGTGACGGCGCTCTGCGGCCGTTCGTCGCGAGCTCGCCCTCGACCCAGGCGTAGGTCCTGGTGAGGCCCTCCTCCAGGGAGATCCGAGGCTCCCACCCCAGAACCTCCCGGAGCTTGGTGTTGTCGCTGTTGCGTCCCCGCACGCCTTGGGGCTTGGACAAGTCGTGGCGCTTCGAGAGGCGCTTGCCGGCGATGGCGGAGATCAGGTCGACCATGCCGTTGATGGTGATGAGCTCGTCGGACCCCAGGTTGATGGGCTCGTGGTGGTGCGACTGGGTCAGCCGGAAGATCCCGTCCACGCAGTCGTCCACGTACATGAACGAGCGTGTCTGCTGGCCGTCGCCCCAGACCTCGATCTCGTCGCCGTCCTCAGCCAGCGCGACCTTCCGGCTGATGGCTGCCGGGGCCTTCTCCCTGCCGCCGTCGTAGGTCCCGAGCGGACCGTAGACGTTATGGAACCGCGCGACCCGGGTCTGCAACCCATGGTCTTCCAGGTAGTACTCGCACAGCTGCTCCATCCACAGCTTCTCCCAGCCGTACCCCTTCTCGGCGTCAGCTGGGTAGGCGTCCTCCTCCTTGAGCGGCGTGACGTCGGCTTCATGCTGCTTGTACATCGGGTAGATGCATGCGGATGAGGAATAGAACAGCACCTCGACGCCGGCTCGCCGCGCGGCCTCCAGCATGTTGACGTCGATCGAGATGTTGTTGCGCGTGACATCGGCATGCGACTCGGTGATGTAGCCGATGCCGCCCATGTCGGCCGCCAAGTGATAGATCTCGGCCACGTCGGCCGCCGCTGCCACGCAGTGTTGGAGCTCCCGCAAATCCACCCGTCGGAAGTCGTGCGCAGCGCTGGTCTCGTACACGGGATCTTTGATGTCGACCCCTCGTACCCAGTACCCCCTGTCGACCAGGAACTTGACCAGGTGGTGGCCGATGAACCCTCCGGCCCCGGTTACCAACACTCGCTTCGTCATCAGGCAGCCCCTCCCTCGCGGGAGAACCGACGCTAGCTGGCCCCCTCACACCGGGCACGCTCCGTGTGACGTACGCGCGATACGGCGAAAGGCCCGCTCACCCATGCCTGCGAGAGGTTCGCGTATGGTTCCAGCGCGATGGCGCACCGCGTGACGATCATCTCCGGCGACGGCATCGGCCCGGAGGTGGCCGAGGCCGCCCGGCTCGTGCTGGATGCCGCCGATGTGGGCATCGAGTGGATCGAAGCTGTCGCGGGAACGACGGCGCTCGCCGAACATGGCGAGCTCCTACCACAGAGCACGATCGAGGCGATCCGCTCCAGTCGTGTCGCGATCAAGGGGCCCCTCACCACGCCCGTCGGAACCGGCTTCCGAAGCGTCAACGTGGCGATGCGTCAGGAGCTCGACCTGTTCGGTGCCGTGCGTCCGGCCCGGGCGCTCCCCGGGGTGCCCATCCGACACCCCACCGTGAACCTGGTCGTGATCCGGGAGAACACCGAGGACCTCTACGCGGGCATCGAATACCAGCGGGGCTCGCCCGAAGCGCACGCGCTCCGCGAAGAGCTACGCGACCTGGGGGGGTACGAGCTGCGGCCCGATGCCGGCATCACCGTGAAGCCCATCAGCGTCAGCGGCACGCAGCGGATCGTGCGGTTCGCGTTCGAGTATGCCCGCGCGAACGGGCGCGCCAAGGTCACCGTGGGCCATAAGGCCAACGTCATGCGCTACTCCGACGGGCTGTTCCTGCAGACCGCCGAGCAGGAGTCGCACGCGTTCCCCGACGTGGAGTGGCAGGAGATCCAGATCGACCATCTCAGCAGCCGGCTCGCCCGGGAACCGGAGCTGTTCGATGTCTTGCTGTTGCCGAACCTGTACGGCGACATCTTGAGCGACCTCTGCGCCGGCCTCGTGGGAGGGCTGGGGTTGATCCCCGGCGCCAACATCGGGTGGGAGTACGCGGTGTTCGAGGCGGTCCACGGCAGCGCACCCGACATCGCCGGCCGGGGCGTGGCCAACCCCGTCGCCATGATCTTGTCGGGAGCGATGTTGCTGCGGCACGTGGGCGAGCTGGACGCCGCGGAGAACGTGGAGTGGGCCGTGGACGAGACCCTTGGCCGTGGCGAGGTGCGCACGCCGGACCTGGGCGGAACCTCCTCGACGATGCAGGTGGGCGAAGCCATCGCGGCGGCGGTCAGCCATTGGGAGCACGGCGCCAGCTGACTCCCGATCATCGGATACTTGGAAGCGGCGGTCCTCGATGTCACGATGCGCCGGACATGCGAGCAGCATCAGACGACCCGCGCGATCAGGTTCCGCTGGAAGCCGGTCACGCCGGCCCGACGCCGCACACCACGAAGCAGCTCGTCGGTCTGCTCGTGGGAGGCCTCGGTGGCATGCTCGTGTGCATCGGTGCCTTGATGCCCTGGGTGCGCACCACGTTCGTCGGCATCCCCGACGAGATCTCCCCCACCTACGTGGGCATCGACATCGCCGATGGCAAGGTCGTCTTCGGGTTGGGCATCGCGGTCCTGGCGGGACTGATCACGAGCTGGTTCGTCGCGTCGGCGTCGAATGCCCGCTGGGCGGCGGTCGTCGCGATCGTCGCGGGGTTCGCCGCGATGGGCGTCGTGGTCGTCATGGTGTTCACCAGCTCGCGGTTCCAGGATTCGGCCGTCGAGAGCGTCTTGGCCCAGTTCGAGTCCCCCACCGCCGAGATGCGTGCGCAGGTCGAGGAGCTCATCGGGCTCGAACTCTCCGCCGGACCGTTCGTCGCGATCGGCGGAGGCGTGCTCGCGGTGGTGGGCGGAGCGCTGACACTGGCCGCGGTGAACCCACGGACCGTCGAAGAGGGAGAGACGGACTAGAGCTTCGCCAGGTCCTCGCACTTCGCTCGGATGCCTTCGGCGGCTGCCCGGAGTGCGGCGAGCTCGTCCTCGTTGAGGTCGAGCTCGACGATCTCGTGGATGCCGCCACTGCCCAACGTCGCCGGCACGCCGACGTAGACATCGTGGATGCCGTACTCGCCGGTGACCCATGCGCACACGGGCAACGTGGCATGCGTGTCGTGCACGACGGCCTCGACCATGGCCACCACGGAGGCGCTGGGCGCGTAGTAGGCAGAACCGGACTTCAAGAGCCCCACGATCTCTGCACCGCCATCGCGCGTCCGCTGGAAGAGCTGCTCCAGTGCGGCCTCGTCGACCAGCTCGGGGAGTGGCCTGCCGTCGACGGTTGCCTGCCTCGGCAGCGCGATCATGGCGTCTCCGTGGGAACCCAGCGTCATCGCCTCGACCTTGGCAGGGCTCACGCCGGTGACCTCGCTGATGAACGAGCGCAGCCGCGCCGAATCCAGCACGCCGGCCATGCCGAACACGCGCTCCTTCGGGAACCCCGATTCCTGGGCAGCCAGGTAGGTCATCTCGTCGAGGGGGTTGGCGACCACGATGAGGATCGCATCCGGAGAGCCCGGCACGACCGCGGAGATGACGCTCTTCATGATGGCGGCGTTCTTGCCCAACAGGTCCATGCGGCTCATCCCGGGCTGGCGCGGGAGCCCGGCCGTGATGACGACGATATCGCTGCCGGCTGTGTCGGCGTAGTCGTTCGTGCCGATGATGAGCGGCTCGTAGCCTTCGATGGGAGCTGCCTGCCGCATGTCCAGCGCCAAGCCCTGCGGCTTGTCCTCGACGATGTCGATCAGCACGACCTCGCCCAGCCCTTGTTCCAGGATGCGCATCGCGGTCGTCTGCCCGACGAATCCGCACCCCACGACGGTGATCTGCATGACGGTCTTGTCTCCTTCGAGGGTCCGACCCAACGCTCGTCAGGCTATCGAACCCATCAGAGCCGGGCGATGACGGCATCGGCGACCTGGAAGGTACCCGCCGGTGGACGATCGTCATGCGGCGCGCGGAGGTCTCCGGGCATGTGTGCGCCGTCCGCGAGCACCTCGACGATGGCGGCTTCCAGGCGGTCACCCGCCTCCCGTTCCCCCACGTGGCGCAGCAGCATCGCGCCGCTCAGCATCACGCCGATCGGATCGGCCTGGTTCGTCCCGGCCAGGTCGGGAGCGGTGCCGTGGGTGGCTTCGAACACCGCCAGCTCCCGCTCGCCTTCGACACCGAAATGCCCTCCCGGGGCCACGCCGACCCCACCGATCAGTCCGGCGCCGATCTCCGCCGCGACATCGCCGTAGAGGTTGGGGAGCACGAGCACGTCGAAGCGCTCCGGGGCCTGGATCAACTGCATGCACAGAGCGTCGATGATGCGGTCCTCGAAGGCCACATCCGGATAGTCCCGCGCAACCCGTTGCGCGACCTCCAGGAACAACCCGTCGGAGAACTTCATGATGTTCGCCTTGTGGCTGGCCGTGACCTTCGCTCGTCCCCGGCGCCGTGCTTCCTCGAACGCGAACCGCACGATCCGTTCCGAGCCGCCTTCACTGATGGACTTGATGGAGATGCCGCTATCCTCTCGGATGCGCCTGCCCGTGGTGTCCTCCACGAAGCGGATCAGCTCCTTGACCGCCACCGTCCCCATCTCGAACTCGAAGCCGGTATACATGCCCTCGGTGTTCTCGCGAACCACGATCAGGTCGACATGCTCGTAGACGCTGGGCACACCCGGGTAGAGCCGGCACGGGCGCACGTTGGCGAACAGGTCGAGGGAGCGCCGGAGCTCCAGGTTGACGCTGCGCAGGCCGCTGGTCACCGGCGTCTCGATCGGTCCCTTCAGCGCCACGCGGTTGGCTCGGATCGAGTCCAGTGTCTGCGCAGGCAGCGATCGACCGGTTCGCGAGAACGCACCCGCCCCCATGTGCTGACGCTCCCATTCGACCCCGACGCCGGTGGCCTCGATCGTGCGTCGCGACGCCTCGATGACCTCGGGTCCGATGCCGTCACCAGGGATCAGCGTGATGCGGTGGGTCAACTCGTCAACTCCGGCGGTCTCCTGCAGGTCACCAGCGATCTTGGTCCGTCGGCGGGCCGGAGGCTATCCTGGCAGATACGTCCCGGGCCGCCCGGGCATGGAGTTCCTGCGCGCGCTTCGTGAAGAAGGATGTGGCCAACGTGACCGAGAAGGGGCTCCGGGAGATCATCGCCGCCGACACGGTGATCTCTGACATCGACGGTGAGCAGGGGCGCCTGTGGTATGTCGGCTACGACATCGCCGATCTGGCCGAGCACGTCACGTTCGAAGAGGTCGTGTACCTGCTGCACAACCGGACGTTGCCCACCCAGGATCAGTTGGACGACCTGGACGAGTTCCTCACGGAGAACCGCGAGCTGAGCCCGTTCCTCACGGAGCTGATGTCGACGCTCGCGCAGCAGGCATCGCCCATGTCGATGTTGCGCACGTCGATCTCCGCTGCGTCGG
This sequence comes from uncultured Actinomycetes bacterium, assembly GCA_963821935.1. Classification (GTDB taxonomy): domain Bacteria; phylum Actinomycetota; class UBA4738; order UBA4738; family HRBIN12; genus JAOUEA01. The sequence goes on from CAWGFM010000005.1 coordinate 242,909, forward strand.
CCTACGACCCTGACGGATGGGACGACTCCCCCGAGGCCGAGTACCGCAAGGCGATGCGTCTGATCGCGAAGACCCCCACGATGATCGCCTACTACCACCGGGTTCGCACCGGTCAGGAGTTGGTCCCGCCCAACCCGAAGCTTCCGCATGCGGCGAACTTCCTGTCGATGCTGCTTGGCGACGAACCGTCCCAGGAAGACGCCGACACCCTCGACACCACGTTCACGCTGTATGCCGACCACACGATGAACGCCTCGACGTTCACGGCGCGGATCATCGCCTCGACGCTTTCGGACATGTTCAGCGCCATCACCGGCGCCGTCGGCGCGCTGAAGGGACCGTTGCACGGTGGGGCCAACGAGGAGGCCATGAAGGCTGCTGAAGAGATCGCCTCGCCCGAGAACGCGCCCGCCTACGTGGCCGATCTGCTGGAGCGGCACGAGAAGGTCATGGGCTTCGGTCATGCCGTGTACCGAACCATGGATCCCCGGGCCACCATCCTCAAGCGGCTCGCCCGAGCGTCGGGTGAGCGACACGACGACACGGTGTGGGCCGACATCTTCGAGGCCATGCAAGAGACCGTCTACGAGCAGAAGCAACTCTGGCCCAACGTGGACCTGTACGCGGCGGGTGTGTACCACGTGCTGGGGATCCCCACCGACCTCATGACGCCGATCTTCGCGCTGGCCCGGATGGCGGGGTGGACCGCCCACGTGCGCGAGCAGTACGCCGACAACAAGGTCATCCGACCCGGTTCGACCTACGTGGGTCCTCGCGACCAGGTCTGGGTTCCGATCGACAACCGATGAGCCGAAGCGCTACGGCGTGAGATCGGCGCACAGAACCTCGATCTGCACGGATACACCGGTTCCCGGCGAGGGGAACAAGGTGAACGAGAACCGCAGATCTTCCGGCCTGATGGACGAGCCCGTCACCGATGCGCGCTCGTGGAGCAGCTGGCCGTTCGATCGGAAGGTCTCCGAGCCCAGCGGACCGATCGCCCGATCCCCACGATCGCACGAGAGGACGACGTCCTTGGCGACGGTGCCAGGACCATTCGGACTGTCGTAGTTCAAGAAGCCCGTCCGGGTGTAGAAGCGTGCGATGCCGGGAGTGCCCGGATCCCCCTTGGGTCCCTGCTCGCCAGCCGGGCCAGGCTCGCCTTGAGGTCCTTCCGCTCCTGGGATCCCCGGCTCTCCTTGTGCCCCGGGCGACCCCGCCTCGCCTGGCAGGCCCTGTTCGCCCGGCAGGCCCTGTTCGCCCGGCAGGCCCTGTTCGCCCGGCAGGCCCTGTTCGCCCTGGAGCCCCGCTTCGCCCGGCAGGCCCTGTTCGCCCTGGGGCCCCGGAACGCCCTGAGGGCCCGTCTGGTTCCAGCTGACCGCCTCCGTCCGTTCCGAGCACTCCGGTTCCTCGTTCACCGTCAGGGATCCGGGGATGACCTTCCCGTCCTTCGCGCATGCGAAGAAGAGATCTCCTCCGCTGGGGTCGGCGAGTGCGAGTCCTCCGGTCACGATCGTGGCGGTGACCGCAGATGATGCAAGACCGATGGCGATAGCGCGTCGCACGGACATGTGATCCCCTCTCTCAAGCCCGATCCGTCGCCGAGATGCCCGCGCGGGGCACGGGCGGAACTTCGGCTGGTTGATGTGCTGGGTAAGGAATCGGCATCTCGTTCGCGAGCTTGAACGGCGAACGGTGGTAGCGTCGCGATCGCGGGTTAGGCCGAGTGGACGACCTCGCTCAGAGGGCCCCGGTAGGCCGCGGGAACAGTCCCGAGCGCTCGACCACCGCACGGACCAGATCGTCGCGGCCCATGCCCATCAGGTGCACACCGGCAACACCCTCGAGCTCGGCGATCGCGCGGACGGTCTGGACGGTGAGCTCCAAGCCCACGCTGTCGGCGTCCTCGCCTGACTCGTCGAGGGCATCGATGAACCGCGCAGGCACCCGGACGCCGGGCAGCTTCTCGTCCATGTACCGCGCACCCTTCGCGCTGCGCAGCGGCACCACTCCGATCAACACCGACGCTCGCTCAAGGACACCGCGTGCCCGGATCGTGTCGATCCACCCGGCGAGCGCCTCGACGTCGTAGGTGATCTGGGTCCAGATGACATCGGCGCCCGCGTCCAGCTTCACCTCCAGGCGGGCGGGGTCGTAGGGATCGGCCAGGGGCATGTCGGCGCAACCGATCAGGTACCGAGGCGGATCGTCAATCTCGGCGCCCCCAAGGGTCGTGCCTTCATCACGCAGTCGCCGCACCAGCCCGATCAGGTCCAGCGGGCCGATGTCGTTGACCACGTTCGCGTCCGGGTGGTCGCCCACGTGGAGCGGGTCACCCGCCAGACACAGGACGTTGCGGGCACCCATCGCCCACCCTCCGAGCAGCTCGGACGTGATCGCCAGCCGGTTGCGGTCTCGCACGGTGAGCTGCAAGGTGGGTTCGATGCCCGCTCGCGCCACCAGTGCAGCGCCGGCGGTGACGGACATGTGCGCAGAGGCCGCTGGGTTGTCGGTGACGTTGACGGCATCGACGTACCCGACCTGCCCTCGCGCATGCTCGGTGACGGCGGTTCCGTCGGCCGAGCGAGGAGGCGCGATCTCACCCGTGACCGCGAACGCGCCCGAACGAAGGATCGCCGCCAGCCGGCCGCCGACCGAGGTCACCGAGTGAAGGCCTGCCGCTCCGCCGCGGACACCGTGTTCACCAACAACATGGCGACGGTCATGGGCCCGACCCCTCCGGGCACCGGGGTGATCGCGCCCGCGACCTCGGACGCTTCGTCGAACGCCACGTCGCCCACCAGACCGTCGGAGGTGCGGTGCACACCCACGTCGATCACGGTGGCACCGGGCTGGATCATGTCGCCTCGGATCAGGTGGGGCACGCCGGCGGCGGCGACCAGGATGTCGGCGTTGCTGGTGTGGGCCGGAAGATCGCGGGTCATCACGTGCGTGCTGGTGACCGTGGCGTTCCCGCGGATCGAATCCTGCGACAGCATGATCGACAGGGGCGCGCCCACGAGATCTCCGTGCCCGACGACGCACACCTCGGCGCCCTGCAGCTCGATGTTCTCGCGGAGCAGCAACTCGACGATGCCGTACGGCGTGGCGGGCACGAACGTCGGCTCGCCGCGAACCATCATGCCCACGTTCCACGGGTGGAGACCGTCGACGTCCTTCTCGGGGGCAACCGTGCCCTGGACTTCGAGCTCGTGAAGGTGCGCCGGCATAGGCAGCTGCACGATGATGCCGTGGATGTCGGGGTCGCGGTTCAGCCGGCGCAGGGTGGCCAGGAGCTCGCCCTCGGTCACGTACGCGGGCAGATCGATCTGTTCGGATCGGATGCCGACGTCAGCACACGCCTTGTGCTTCGCGCCCACGTAGATGCGAGACGCCTGGTCGTCGCCCACCAGGACGGCCGCCAAGCCCGGTGTGACCCCTCGTTCCGAGAGCACCTGCACCCGCTCGGATACCTCCGAGCGGATCTGCGCGGAAACGGCTCTGCCGTCCAGGGTCCGGGCGGTCACGGCCCGAATCCTACCGCGCGCGTGATGACACCCAACCGATCGCCGTTCCCGGTCATCAGTGGCGGAAGTGGCGGGTCCCCGTCAGGACGACCGCCATGCCGCGCGCTTCGGCGGCGGCCAGCACGGCTTCGTCACCCTTGGAGCCACCGGGGTGGATCACGGCCGTGCATCCCGCATCGGCTGCCACCTCGAGCGCATCGGGGAACGGGAAGAACGCGTCAGAAGCCAGGACCGACCCCTGCGCACGATCGCTCGCCTTCCGAACCGCGATCCAGGACGAATCCACCCGGGACATCTGGCCGGCGCCGACACCCACGGTAGCGGCGTCCTTCACCAGGACGATCGTGTTGGACTTCACCCTCCAGGCGATCGTCCAGGCCAACGACAGGTCGTCCCACTCAGCGGACGTAGGCTCGCGGCTGGAGACGACCTTCCAATCGCCGCGTGTCTCGGTCAGCTCGTCTCGGTCCTGCACCAACGCCCCGCCGGGCAACGGCCGGACGTCGAGGGCGTGGCCGTCGGGCGATGTCGCACGCACCACCCGAAGGTTCGGGCGCTCTTCGAGGGCGGCGGCGGCTTCCGGCGTGAACACGGGCGCGATCACCACCTCGGTGAAGACATCGGCCAGAGCCGCAACGGCCTCGTCATCGACCTCGTCTCGGAAGGCCACGATCCCGCCGAAGGCACTGACCGGGTCGCAGGCCAACGCGGCGCGGTAGGACGCGGCCGGTGATCCTCGTGACGCGACCCCGCAGGGGTTGTTGTGCTTGACGATGACGGCCGAGCCGCGCGGGAGGGACGCAACCAGGTCGAAGGCCGCGTCCGCATCCAACCAGTTGTTGAACGACATCTCTTTGCCCTGCAGCACCTGCGCCCCGCCCAGTGGCCCTGGCGTCGAGGCCTCCCGATACAGCCCTCCACGCTGGTGCGGATTCTCGCCGTAGCGGAGGTCGGCGACCTTCTCGTACGCCAACCCCACGAACCCGGGCAGGGCGTGCTCGTGGCCGACATCCTGGCGTGCGAACCACGCGGCCACGGCGGCGTCGTAGGCGGCCGTATGGGCGAACGCGGCGGCGGCCAGGCGATACCGGGTGGCGCGGGTCACCCCGTCGTTGGCCTCGATCTCGGTCAGGACCACCGAGTACTCGGCCGGATCGACGATGACCGTGACCGACTCGAAGTTCTTGGCCGCGGCCCGCATCATGGCCGGTCCGCCGATATCGATGTTCTCCACCACCGTCTCTGGATCGGCCCCCGATGCGACGGTCTCGCGGAACGGATACAGGCCACCGACGAGCAAGTCGAACGGTTCGATGTCGTGGGTTCCGAGCTGTTCCAGATGCTCGGGGTTGCGCCGATCGGCCAGCAGCCCTCCGTGGATCTTCGGATGCAGTGTCTTCACTCGTCCGCCCAGCATCTCTGGACTCCCGGTGACCTGCTCCACGGCCGTGACGGGGAGCCCGCCCTGGGTGAGGACGGCGGCCGTTCCCCCCGATGCGACGAGCTCGACCCCGCGCTCGGCGAGCGCCGCTGCGAACTCCACCAGGCCCGTCTTGTCGAACGGCGCCAGGATCGCCCGCTGGATCGGCCGCACGTCGCTCACGCCGGAGCCTCGTCCGCGATCGTCACCCGTCTGCCGTCCACCGCGATACGCCCCTGCAGCATCGCGCGAACGGCGGCGGGCAAGAGCCGATGCTCGGCCGCCAGGATGCGTGGTTCCAGGGAATCCCAGTCGTCGTCCTCGCACACCTCGACGGCTTCCTGCGACACGATGGGCCCCGTGTCGATCCCCTCGTCGACCAGGAAGACGGTGACGCCCGTGACCTTGACGCCGTGCGCGAGCGCGTCGCGCACACCATGCATGCCGGGGAACGACGGCAGGAGTGCCGGGTGCGTGTTGAGCCAGCGACCCTGATACGCCTCGAGCACCGGACCGCCGAGCAGGCGCATGTACCCCGCCGTCACCAGCACATCGATGCCAGCACGTTGCAAGCATGCGGCGACGGCCAGGTCGAACGTCGCCCGATCGCCGAACGAGCCAGGCTCGATCACCTGGGTCGGAACGCGGCGCTCGTCGGCCCGCTGCAGGGCCTTGACGCCGGGTCGGTCGGACAGGACGAGGGTGATCTGCGGACCCACGACGGGGTCGTCCAGGAGCGCTTGCAGATTGGTGCCGGAACCCGAGACCAGTACCGCGACGCGTCCTTCCATGCAGGCGGCCACGGTATCAGTTCGGGTAGCCTGGGAGGCTCGCGAGCATCGGAGGCCGACCCCGTGAAGAAGTGTCCGTACTGCGCAGAGATGATCCAGGACGAGGCCATCAAATGTCGGTACTGCCACAGCGACCTGACCGTGGCCCCGACGGCCGCCGCGACCAACGCCGAAGCCGCTGAGCCAGATCGACCGTCTGCCCCTGCCGTCGCTGCCGTCGCCGTTACCCCCGCACCCGCGGAACGGGAGTCTCCGGACGAGCCGGCGCTGTCCCCAGAGACGACCAGCTCGCGGGAGACAGCAGAGCCGACACCGATGACCCAGTCGCAGCCGGTGACCGAGTCGGAGCCGACCGAGACCTCGAGCGTTCGCTACACGCATTCGGGGTTCCGGTACGTGCTGGGCTACGGTGCCGACTTCTTCGGCATCTGGGACCGGCAGTCGCCCAGCGTTGCCGCCGAGCGGTTCCCGCGAACCGATGACGGCTGGCGCCAAGCATGGTTGCGGTTCGCGGCGCTCGAGCCCGACCACACCAGCGTGCCGGCCGATGGCCCCGCTGGCCCCGCACCGGTGCATGCGCAGACCCCCACGCCCGAAGCCGTCGCCATGGACCCCGACGACACCGCCGCCGTCCAGTACACGCATTCCGGCACGCGATACCTGCTGGGCTATGGACGTTCGTTCTTCGGGATCTGGGACCGGCAATCGCCGGACCTTCCCGTTGAACGGTTCGCGCGCGACGACTCCGGCTGGGCGGCCGCGTGGGGACGCTACACGCAGATGGAGTCCAACTTCACCGAGGTCAAGCTCAGCTAGCGCTGGCGTTCGAGCGGCGGCGACGCACCAGCGAGGCGAGGCAGGCGGTGGGAACGCCGACCACCACGCCCCAACCCAACGCGAACGCGCCCGCGACGAAGGGCTGTGCGCCGAGCGTGACCCGGCGGACCTCGGTCTCGACGCCATCCCTCACCTCGATCGTGGTCTGGACCACGGTGCTCGCCCACGTCGCGGCCACGACCAACGCGGCGAACACGACCGCGGCCCCCGCCGCCGCCACGGCAGCGCGGCCGACGCTCGTCGCCCCTGCAGCTGACCGTCGTGCTCCGGCGAGGACCGCGACAGCCGGAACCAGGAGGAACAGTCTCGTTGACCCCGGCGCATCCTTCGTCGGCGGTGCCGAGCCGTCGGCGGTCAGCGTGAGCCAATCCACCGGGCTCTGCGCATCGGGCAGGCGGTCGAGGCAGAGCACATCGAACACGTTCGCCCCGGTCGTGAGCGTGTCGCACGCGCCCATCGCCGGCACCAGGATCAGCACGGCTTGATTGGGCAGCAGCACGAACTGATGAGCAACCGTGACCGCGCCGCCCTTGACACCGAGCGACCGGAGCTCCCGGACGTAGGCATCCAGACCGTCGGGTTGGATCGCCGCGAACGCGAGCAACCCGATCAACGACGCCGTCAGCGCCACCCAGAACGTCCGCCATCCCGTCGCGCACACCTGGCCGATCCGGCCCTGCCACCACGTGGTCGTGTGCAGACCGCCGAGGGCGCCGGCCACCATGCCGAGCACGGCCGGGAACATGAGCATCTCCTCGATGTCGGCCGAGAACGTCGTCACGTCGGGAAGGAAACCTCCGCCGGTCCGAAGGCGGAGTTCCACGAACAGGGACACGATGGCCAACGGGGCCGCGTACGGGAGACCAACGATCGCCCCCACGACCGCCCGGCGAGCGGGCGCATCGGAGGCTGCCGTGGCCGAAGCCGCCCCGGCGCGGACCAGCATCCACAGCAGGACCGCGGTGAACGTCAGGGCGGCCAGGCGGATCACCACGATGCCGCCGAGCAGGGCCTCGGCGGCCGACTCAGAGGATCCATCGATCCGGATCGAGGCTGCGTTCGCCGCCACCGTGTACAGCCAGCCGAGCCGCAGCTGGGTCACGATCGCAAGCCCTGCTCCGTTCAGGTTCACGGCGAGGGGGATCAGCTGACCCAACAGGACCGCGGCCACCGCCACCATGAAGCCTCGCCACAGGGCGACCGGCCCGGCACGCCGCAGTTCGGTCGCGAATGACGGAGCCGGGGGAACCTCCTTCCACCGCTGGGATGGGGGAGATTCGTCCTGGGTCATCACAGCGCCTCGACCACCAGCTCGGCAACCTGTGTCGGGGTGCGGGCGACCCTGACCCCCACGGCTTCCAACGCTTCCGCCTTGGCGGCCGCCGTGCCCTGGGACCCCGTCACGATGGCGCCTGCGTGGCCCATGCGCTTGCCAGGCGGGGCTTCGAACCCCGCGATGTAGGCGACGACCGGTTTGGTGATGTGTTCGGCGATGTAGGCAGCGGCTCGCTCCTCGTCGTCGCCGCCGATCTCTCCGGTCATCACCACCAGGTCGGTCTCATCGTCGTCGTGGAACAACGCGAGCGACTCGATGAAGCCGACGCCGTGCACGGGGTCGCCGCCCATGCCGATGCACGTGGACTGGCCCAACTCGCGCTGCGTGAGCTCGTGCACGATCTGGTACACCAGCGTGCCGCTGCGGCTCACCAGACCGACCCGGCCCGGCGAACAGATCTCACCGGGGATGATGCCCACGTTGGTGACCGCGGGGGTGATGACGCCGGGGCAGTTGGGACCGACCAGCGTGGTGGAGCCTCCGCGGAGGTAGCTGTGCACGAACGCCATGTCCTGCACGGGGATGCCTTCGGTGATGCAGACGACCAGGGACACGGCGGCGTCGGCCGATTCCAGGATGGCCTCGGCAGCGAAGCGGGGCGGCACGAAGATCATCGACGCGTTGGCCCCCGTCTGGGTGACGGCCTCCGCGACGGTGTCGAACACCGGGATGCCCTCGACGTCGTGGCCGGACTTGCCGGGCGTCACGCCCGCCACCACCTGCGTGCCGTAGGCACGGTTCCGCACGGTGTGGAACGTCCCCTCCTTGCCGGTGATGCCCTGCACCACCAGTCGGGTGCCGGCGTCCACGAGGACGCTCATGCAGCCTCGCCGTGCACCAAGGCGGCGGCACGCTCGGCCGCTTCGAGCATCGTCGACGCCGTGACGATGCGCTCGTGCGCAGCATCGGCCAGGATGGCGCGCCCCTCCTCGGCGTTGGTGCCGTCCAAGCGGACCACGATCGGCACCGTCGCCTCCACGCGCTCGAGCGCGCCCAGGATGCCCTGGGCGACCAGGTCGCAGCGCGTGATCCCGCCGAAGATGTTGATGAGCACGGCCCTGACCGCGGGGTCGGACAGGACCACCTCCAGCGAGGTCGCCATCTGGTCGGCGCTGGCGCCACCTCCCACGTCCAAGAAGTTGGCCGCCCGGGCGCCTGCCTGCGCCACCACGTCGAGCGTGGACATCACCAGTCCGGCGCCGTTGCCGATGATCCCCACATCGCCGTCGAGTTTCACGTACTGCAGGTCCTGCTCGTTGGCCCGCGCCTGCACCGGATCGATCGGGAAGGCAGCCTTCATGGCGTCGATGTCCTGATGACGGAAGAGCGCGTTGTCATCGACGGTGACCTTGGAGTCCAGCGCGATCACCCGCCCGTCCTCGAGCAGCACCAACGGGTTCACCTCGACCAGCGTGGCGTCGCGTTCCCGCAGCAAGGCGTAGAGCCGCCGCAGCACGTCGGCGGCGCCTTCTCGCGCCGGCTGCGGGAGCGTTCCGGCCAGCTCACGGACGTGAAACGCGCGCAGCCCGAGCATCGCGTCGACGTGGACCCGCCGTAGCGCCTCGGGACGGGTGCGAGCGAGCTCCTCGATGTCCATGCCACCTTCGGCGGTCATCATCGCCAGGTGATCGCCGGTGGAACGATCGAGCACGATCGACGTGTAGAACTCCTGCGCGATCGGCAACAGCTCTTCGCACAGCACCTGGGTCACCTGATGACCCTTGAAGTCCGAGCCGAGCATGCGGGCGGCCTCCTCGCCCGCTCGCTCCGGGGACTCGACCAGCGCAACCCCACCGCCCTTGCCACGGCCGCCGACCTGCACCTGAACCTTGACGACACTCGTGCCGCCCAGCTCCCTGGTGGCCTCCGCCGCCTGCTCGGGCGTGCGAGCCACGACACCCTTCGGTGTCTCGATCCCCTGCGCGCGGAAGAGCTCCTTGCCTTGATACTCATACAGGTCCACGAGTGAGCTCCCCGCTTAAGTAGTCTGCGATGGACTAGCGTCGCCCGGGTCGTCACCGAGCCGTTGGTGCAGCCACTGGGCGATGTCCCCCGTGTTGGCTCCCGGCGTGAAGATCTCCTCGATGCCCGCCGACTTCAGCGCCGGCACGTCATCGACCGGGATGATGCCACCCGCGAACACCAGGATGTCCTCGGCCCCACGATCGCGGAGCTCCGTCACCACTTTCGGGAACAGCGTCATGTGCGCGCCGGAATGACAGCTCAGCCCGACCGCGTCCGCATCTTCCTGGATCGCGGTCTCGGCGATCTGCTCCGGGGTCTGATGCAGGCCCGTGTAGATGACCTCGAACCCGGCGTCCCGGAGCGCGCGAGACACCACCTTGGCTCCACGGTCGTGCCCGTCGAGACCCGGTTTCGCCACGATCACGCGATGCTTGCCGGCCATGCCGCGAAGTCTAGCGAGCCGCGACCCGCTCAGGTTGCGTTGCCCGGTCGCAGCGGCCACCATGGGCCGATCCGCTGGAGGATGCTCCCATGAACGACCCAGCCCTCCGATCTCCGACCGAGATCGGATACGCTCGTAGATCGGCGGCGACGTGAGCGGTGTCGCCGTTCACATCGGTGCCCGAATGTCGGCGCTGGCAGGACCGGGCGAAGTGCTCGTTTCCTCGACGGTCAAAGACCTGGTGGCCGGGTCGGGCCTGGTGTTCGAGGACGCCGGTGCACACGAGCTGAAGGGTGTCCCCGACCGATGGCGCCTCTTCCGGGTGCTGGACTGATGCCCGCCCCGACGACATCCGCGAAGACCGACGACGACGCGCACGTCAGGACGTTCCTGTTCGCCGACATCCGCGGCTACACGGTCTTCACCCAGGAGCGCGGCGACGAGGCCGCCGGACAGCTTGCTAGCAAGTTCGCGGACATCGTTCGTGGAACCGTCGAGTCGCACGGGGGGGTCGCTGCATGAGCTGATGGGCGATGGAGCCCTCTGCCTCTTCACGTCGACGCGGCAGGCGATCCGGGCATCGATCGAGCTGCAACGGCGGTTCGTCGAGGAGACGGTGACAACCCCAGCCCTTCCGCTCCCGGTCGGGATCGGCATGGACGCAGGCGAGGCCGTGTCCATCGAGGGTGGATACCGCGGCGGAGCGCTCAACCTGGGGGCGCGGCTCTGCGCGATCGCGGGTCCGGCCGAGATCCTCGCGAGCCGCGAGGTCGTTCATCTCGCCAGGAAAGTGGAAGGGGTCGCGTACGTCGATCAACGATCCGTCCGGCTGAAGGGGATCGCAGAGCCGGTCCACGTCGTGAGACTGAAGGCGGAGGCGGACGACGCGGCGGAGGACCAGGCGTTCCGACGGGCGCTCGGCGCCTCGGTCGTCCGCCTCACACCGGTCGTTCCTGGCGCGACGATCTCGAACCCATACAAGGGACTGCGTGCGTTCCAGGAAGGTGATGCCCTCGACTTCTTCGGGCGTGAGGAGCTTGTCGGCCAGCTCGTCGATCGACTGGCCGAGACCCGCTTCCTGGCGGTCGTCGGACCGAGCGGGAGCGGGAAGTCGTCGGTCGTGCGCGCCGGCCTGGTCCCCGCGCTTCGGCACGGAGCGATCGAGGGTTCGCGAGGGTGGCATGTGGCGGACATGTTCCCGGGCCCTCACCCGCTCGACGGACTGGAAGCGGCCCTGCTGCGGGCCTCGCCGGATCCACCTCCCAGCCTGATCGAACAGCTGGAACGTGACGAGCACGGCCTGCATCGCGCCGTGTTGCGACTGCTCCCCTCCGACCGGTCGGAGCTCGTCCTCGTGATCGACCAGTTCGAGGAGGTGTTCACCCTGGTCGAAGGAGAGGACGTCCGGACGCACTTCCTCAACAGCCTCGAAGCCGCCGCCACCGACCCGCACAGCCGCCTCCGTGTCGTCGTCACGCTGCGAGCCGACTTCTACGACCGGCCACTGCTGTACCGAGGCTTCGCCGAACTGTTCCGCTCTCGCGTCGAAGCGGTGATCCCACTCTCGGCCGATGAGCTCGAGCGAGCGATCACGGGACCGGCGAAGCGGGTCGACGTGACGCTGGAACCGAGCCTCGTGGCCGCGATGCTCGGCGACGTCGCCGAGGAACCGGGTGCCCTCCCTTTGATGGAATACGCGCTGACCGAGCTCTTCGAACGGCGGGAGGGCCGCGTCCTCACCCTCGGCGCCTACCGGGAGCTGGGGGGTGTCTCGGGAGCCCTCGGACGCAGGGCAGAGGAGCTGCACGGCGAGCTCGGCGAGGAGGGCAGGGAGGCCGCTCGGCAGTTGTTCCTGCGGCTGGTCGCGCTGGGCGAGGGAACCGGGGACACCCGCCGCCCCGTGCCCAGATCGGAGCTCGCATCGCTGGAGATCGATCGAACAGGCGATGGCGACGGTCATCGACACCTTCGGCGCCTCTCGTCAACTCTCCTTCGACCGGGATCCGCAGACCGGGACGCCCACGGTCGAGCTGGCGCACGAAGCCATGCTCACGGCATGGCCTCGGCTCCACCGATGGATCGACGCGTCGAGGGACGACCTGCGCGCGCAGCATCGGCTGGCCGCGGCGGCGCGGGACTGGAACGAGGCCGACCAGGACCCGTCCTTCCTGCTGTCCGGGTCGCGTCTCGAGCAGGCCGAGGCGTGGCAGGCGGGATCCGATCTCGCCCTGACACCCGAGGAGTCGACCTACCTCGTCGCATCTGTGGCCGAACGCGACCGCAAGAGGACCGACGAGGAGGTCAGACAGGCGCGCGAGCGGGACCTGGAGCGCCGGTCGGTCCGGCGGCTTCGGACGGTCGTCGCCGTGTTGACGGTCGCCGCGCTCGTCGCAGGTGTCCTGACGGTGTTCGCCACGAACCAGCAGGGTCGCGCGGAACAGCAGGAGCGGACCGCGATCGCTCGCGAGCTCGCGGCTGCATCCGTCGCGAACCTCGACGTCGATCCTGAGCGGAGCATCCTGTTGGCGCTCGAGGCGATCGATCGGACACGTTCCGTCGACGGCTCCGTGCTACCGGAAGCCGAGGAGGCGCTCCATCAGGCCGTCACAACTTCACGGATCGAGCTCACGTCTCAGGGCGCCGGCGGCAACGTCGACTGGAGTCCGCAGGGGACGTTCGTGACCGAAGGGCCCGAGGACACGGGGACCATCGAGCTACGGAACGCGGTGACCGGCGATACCGTTCGGACCTGGACGGGCCATGGGATCGACATGAATGACGTCCGTTTCTCAGACGACGGTTCGCTGCTCGCGACCGGCGGGGACGACGGAGCACTGAAGGTATGGGACCGGACCACGGGCGAACCGATCTCGAGTGTCCTCGGCCGAGGACCGGCCTTGGGGCAGTCCTTCGACGCAAGCGGCTCGCTCCTCGCGGGCGTCTGGCCGGACGAGGGCACGCTCCGCGTCGTCGACCCCGTCACCGGGCGGCTGGTCCAGAAGATCGACGGACTGGACACGTTGCCGCTCGACACCGCGCTCAGCCCAGACGGGCAGCGCGTCGCGGTCGGGATGATCACCGTCGACGAGGCCGCCGTGTTCGACGTCGCGACCGGCGACGAGCTGTTCCGGTTCCCGCGTCACCACTACTCGGTGCAATCCGTCGCCTGGAGCCCGGACGGCCGGTGGATCGCGACCGCCGCCGGCGACTCAGCAGTGCGGGTGTGGGACGCCGCGACCGGGCGGCTCGAGGCGCGACTGCTGGGCCACACCGGCGTCGTGATCACGGTCGACTGGTCCGCCGACTCGCGCCGGCTCGTCTCGGGAGGGAGCGACGGCACGGCTCGGGTCTGGGAGGTGGGCACGACCGCTTCCCGCGAGATCCTGACGCTCGCCGCCCAGCAGACCAGATCGGGGACGTTCGCCGCGTTCTCGCCCGACGGGAACCACGTGATCACCGGGGACACCGGGATCACGGCGGTGAAGACGTGGGACGTGCAGCCCCTGGGCGGTGCTGAGGTACTCAACCTCCACACCGACTTCCTCGCGCCGGTCGACGTCGCCTACCTCCCCGACGGCCGGATCGTCGCGCCGATCGCCGGTGGATCCGTCGCGATCTGGAACGAAGCGAAGGAGGAGCTGCGGCTCGGACCGGGAGGGGGATCACCGGAGGCGGTCACGCGGATCGCCGTCAGCGATGACGGGAGCCGGATCGCGACGGTCCGCAACTTCAGCGATCAGGTCTCGGTCTGGGACCCGGTCACGGGGGACGCGCTCTTCGACGCGGCGACCGAACCGAGCGGCGAGATCTCGGGGATCGACTGGAGCCCGGACGGCGAGCACCTGGTCGTAGGGAACTTCGACGGGCACGTGAGTGTCGTCGACGCCGCCGGACGGACGGTCGAGGCCTTCACCGAGAAGGAGCCGACCAGCATCGAGGGCATCTCGTTCAGCCCCGACGGACGCTGGATCGCCACGGCCGTGGCCAGCCCCGAATCGCCGAACCTGTACCACGTATCGCTCTGGGACTGGCGGGCGGGCCGGGTCGAACGCACGATCGACGGGATCGGGGCGACCACCGTGGCGTTCGACCCAACGGGATCGAGGCTCGCCGTCGGATTGTTCGACGGGTTCGTCGAGGTCTTCACCGTGGCGAACCTGGAACGCGTGGATCGGTTCGCGGCGCACTCGGGCGCGGTGGGCGACCTCGTGTTCAGCCCGGACGGCGAGCGGATCGCCACGGCCGGCGAGGATGCGACCGCCCGCGTGTTCGATGCGGCGACCGGCGAACAGCAGCTCGTCCTGCGCGGTCACGAGTACCTCGTCACCGGCGTCGCGTTCAGCCCGGACGGAACGCGGCTCGTGTCGGCCAGTCCCGACGGCCTGGTCCGGGTGTGGACTCTCGACCTCGACGACCTGATCCGGATCGCAGACCAGAAGCTGACGCGAGGGCTCTCCGACGACGAATGTCGCCAGTACCTGCACCTCGAGTCGTGCCCATGAGCGACGAGGGCTCCGTACACTGAAGCGTGGCTCGCAGGAGGCTCCAGATCCGTCCGCCCGGCTTGAAGCCGACCACCAAGGTCGGGACCCTGGGACCGTACCGAGGTCGCTTGGGATTGGCGTGGGTCATCGCGCCGCTGCTCGCGGGGATCCTCATCGTGGTGGCCGGCTACTTCGCGTTGTTCCGCTGACCTGATGCTCGAGGCGTACTGCTGGCCGCCGAGCGTGACCCCTGGGGAACCGTCGTTCCTCCATGTCTCGACGGATACCGGTGCCTTCGACGTGGAGGTCGCTCGCGAGGGAGCGACGCGGGACGTGGTGTGGCACGCCCCATCGGTGCCCGCCGGAGAGCACGCGACACCACCCAACGCAGCGTCCGAAGGGTGCGCGTGGCCCGCCACCGTGGAGATCCCCGTCGGCCCGTGGCGGTCCGGTTACTACTCCGTGACGCTGACCGCCGGCACCGAGCGCGCCGATGCGTTCTTGGTGGTGCGGCCATCGCCCAGCGGGCCTCGGGAGCCGATCCTGCTCGTCCTGTCCACGTCGACCTGGAACGCCTACAACGATTGGGGCGGACCGTCGCTGTACACCGGTGCCAACCGCGTCTCGTTCGAACGCCCCCTGGCACGCGGATTCCTGACGAAGCCCGAACCCGCACGGCGGAAGATGCAGACCGAGCCCGATCGGGAAGGGCGCTGGTTCTTCGAATGGGCGGAGCCGCTCGGACTCTCGGTCTGGAGCGGCGGCGCCGGCTGGTGGAACTGGGAGCGGCCGTTCCTGCGCTGGGCAGAAGAGCGAGGGTTCGGCGTCGACATCGCGATCAGCCAGGATCTGGAGCAGCACCCCGAGGCGCTCGGAGGTCACCGGCTGTACGCGAGCGTCGGTCACGACGAGTACTGGTCGTGGGGCATGCGCGACACGCTCGACGACTTCACCGACGGCGGTGGCAATGCCGCGATCTTCAGCGGGAACACGTGCTTCTGGCAGGTACGGTTCGAGGACGACCACCGGGCGATGCGCTGCTACAAGTACCTCGCCGATGAGGATCCGGTCCTCGGGACGTCGGATGAGCGGTTCCTCTCCGGCGTCTGGTCGGACCGGCGCATCGCCCGCCCGGAGACGTGGTCGATCGGGCTCACGTTCACGCACGGGGGCTATTCCCGCTATGGGCTGGGCGTGCCGCGCGGCTCAGGCGCCTACACGGTGTGGCGCCCCGAGCACTGGGCGTTCGAAGGAACCGACCTGCGATACGGGGACGAGCTGGGGCGGGCGGACTCCGTCGTCGCCTACGAGGTGGACGGCTGCGAGCTCACGACGGGGACCGACGGGCGCCCGGTCCCCACCGGCGCCGACGGCGCGCCCGACGGCTTGCAGATCCTGGCCACCGCCCCGGCGCGCCTCTGGACGAGCGCTGAGCAGCCGAGCCGCTATGCGCACGAGCCCGGCGAGCTGGAGAACACGGCGATGGCGGTGTTCGGACCGGGCTGGCGCGATCAGGTCCATCGCGTCACCAACAACCACGCCTGCATCGGGGTGTTCACCAAGCCCGATGGCGGCGGCACGGTGTTCAATGCCGGCGTCACCGACTGGTCGTACGCGTTGGAGTCGCCCGACCCGGCGGTATCTCGGGTGACGGCCAACGTCCTGACCCGCCTCTCGACGTAGCCGCCAGCTCAGATCCCCTCGATCGCCTGCAGGCGACCGGACTTGACGGCCTCGAGGAAGGCGGCGTGGTCGAGCTCGTTCTGATCCGCATACCGCTCGGAGAACTCGACCAACGCGCGATCGAAGACATCACTCTTGCCCAGGTAGGCGGCGATCGCGATGGCATCGCCCGTGCGCGCATGGGCCCGCGCGAGCGTCCAGCCACAAGCCGTGGCGTACGCGAGCAGACCTTCCGGTCGGATCAGCTCGGTGTCGATCGATCCCTTCATGTCCTTGAGCTGGCGCCAGTAGAAGTGACGCGTCGTGTCGGCACCCTTGGTCCAGCCGAGGAAGATGTCGCTCGCCGCCTGCATCGCCCGCTGACCCTGCACGACCCGTTCGCCGTGGTGACGGTATCGGCTCTTCGGGATGAACTCCTCCAGCACGGAGCTCGTCGCCTCCTTGATCTGGAGGAACAGCGGATCATCGCGGTCCCGTCCTTCGAGGAGCACGATGAATCCCCGCGTGCCGACGCTCCCGACCCCCACCACCTTGCGCGCGAAGTCGACCACCTTGAACCGCTCCAGGAGCACTCGTCGATCGGGCTGCAGCGTGGAACGGTACGAGTGGAACTGGTCGGCGATCATGGTCTGGATGTCGTCGGGGAGCAACTCGGTCGGCATGTCGCGGAGCGGCACCACGATCGGCGGTGCGCTCGCGATCTTGAATTCGCCGTCCACCTCGATGGCCAGCTTGGAAAAGGCATGCAGGCTGTCATGCATGCGGGCTTTCTCGATGACCTTCTGGGCACCCTTGCGAACGAGACCCGACGCGCTGTCCAACAGATCCTGCGCGCTCTGGTGGGAGTACCAGACATCGAGCGTGCCCATGCCGGCGAACCCCGCCATGGCCTCCCGATAGCTCTTGACGCACGAACCGGTCGCTCCGACGATCTCTTTGGAAGTGAATCCGCGATGTCGGCCCGCGATCGTGAAGCTGGCTGCCATCCGCTTGACGTCCCACTCCCACGGGCCGGGTAGCGTTTCGTCGAAGTCGTTCAGGTCGAAGACGAGATCGCGTTCCGGAGAGGCGAACAAGCCGAAGTTGGACAGATGAGCGTCGCCGCAGATCTGCGCCGTCAACCCCGACCGCGGGGTGGGTCCGAGATCTGCAGCCATCACACGTGCGGCGCCACGGTAGAAGGTGAACGGCGACACCATCATGCGTCCGTGCCGTACGGGAACCAGGTCGGGTTCACGGCGCGCGTTCTGCTCGGCCAACAACGCGACCGGGTCCGGGCGGTCGGGCGAGGGGGTCCAGTCCCCATGGCTGGTTCTGGACACGAGCTTGCGGGCTTTCCGGCCCTCGGCCCTTCGTGCCTCAGCCGATGGATGATCCACCTTCGTCCTCGCCATGACGCGCGCTCCTCTCAGACCTGCCCAGGAGTCTGGCACCATGGCCGCGACCCCGCATCGTCCCGACTGGACGATGCGACCGGCCTAGCCGGCTTTGCGCAACGGCGCGTAGGCCAGGAGCACTCTCTTGTCGCCGACGTCGGAGAAGGTGATCGTGGCCTCCGCACCGTCCCCGGAACCGCTCACGGCGAGCACGATGCCTTCGCCCCACTTCTCGTGGATCACGGTATCGCCGGGACCGACGGCTGGCGCTTCGCGCCGTGGGATGCCACCGGCCGACGGTGGCGTCCAGTCACGAGCCGGCTGCGCGTCGCCGTGGCGCGTGCCGCCGATCACACGGCCACCGCTGTCGTCCTCGCGCCGGAGCCGTCCGCCGAACGCCGCCTGTCGCGTGGAACCCTCGCCCTGCCGCAGGTCGAACAGATCCTCGGGCATCTCCCCCAGGAACCTGGAGGGCGGGTTGTACTGCGTCTGTCCGAACAGCGTGCGGCTCCATGCATGCGTGAGGTACAGCCGCTGCTGTGCGCGGGTGATGCCCACGTACGCCAGACGCCGCTCTTCCTCCAGCTGCGCGGTGTCGGTCATGGATCGGTAGTGCGGGAAGATGCCGTCCTCCAACCCCACGATCATCACCACCGGGAACTCCAGACCCTTGGCGATGTGCAGGGTCATGAGCGTCACGTTGGATGCGTCTTCGTCGTATTCGTCCTGCTCACCGACCAACGACACCTGCTCGAGGAACTGCTCGAGACCGGCGTCGGGCTCGCGGGCGATCAGCTCGGCGGCGACGCCCGAGAGCTCCTGCAGGTTCTCGATGCGACCCTGCGCATCGACGGTGCGTTCCTCCTCGAGCTGTCCGAGGTAGCCGGATTCCAGCGCTGCGAACTCCACCATGCGGGCGGGACCGGCGCCGTCGTCCAGGTGGTGGTACAGAGAGGCCAGGATCTGGTTGAACCCGGCCACCGCGCCCTTCGCACGCGCGGCGAGCACGGGGATCTCGTCCACCCGCAGGGCGCGCCTGCACGATCGTGATGTTCTCGTCCCGAGCGAAGGATTCCACCGCCGATACGGTGGCGTCGCCGATGCCGCGCTTCGGCGTGTTCACGGCGCGCCGGAACGAGATGACGTCGGCGGGGTTCACCAGCAGCCGCAGGTAGGCGAGGACGTCCTTGATCTCCCTGCGCTGATAGAAGCGGACGCCTCCGAACACCCGGTAGGGCGTGCCGACGCGCATCAGCACGTCCTCGAGCACGCGGGATTGCGCGTTGGTCCGATAGAACACCGCGAAGTCGGAGTAGCGGTAGCCCTCGGACTCGCGCAGTCGCTCGATCTCGTCCACGACGAAGAACGCCTCGTCGTGCTCGTCGTCGGCGCGATACCGAACGGTCAGCTCACCGTCGCCGGCCTCGGTCCACAGCGCCTTCGGCTTGCGCTGCTGGTTGTGCTCGATCAGCGCGTTCGCGATGGCCAGGATGTTCGAGCTGGAGCGGTAGTTCTGCTCCATCAAGAAGACCTGTGCGTCGGGGTAGTCGCGCTCGAAGTCCAGGATGTTCTGGATCGTGGCGCCGCGCCAGCTGTACACACCCTGATCAGCGTCGCCCACCACGCACACGTTGCGATACTTGGCGGCGAGCTGGTTCACCAGCTGGTACTGGGCACGGTTCGTGTCCTGGTATTCGTCGACCATGAGGTAGCGGAACCGCTCCTGATAGTGAGCCAAGACCTCGGGGTGGTCGCGGAACAGCCGCACGGTCTCGCTGATCAGGTCGTCGAAGTCCAACGCGCCGGCGTTGCGCTTGCGCGTTTCGTAGGCGTCGAATACCTTCGCGACGGTCTCCTCGTAGTAGTTGGAGGTCAAGGAGGCGAACTCGTCGGGGCTCAGGACGCGTTCCTTGGCTCGGGAGATGCCGCTGGCCATCGCGCGCGGCGCGAACCGCTTCGGGTCGAGGTTGAGGTCCTTCAAGATGCCGGCGATGAGGCGCTCGGTATCGCCGTCGTCGTAGATGGTGAAACCGCTGGGCACACCGAGATGCGCGTGTTCCCGACGGAGCAGCCGGGCGCACGTGGAGTGGAACGTCAGGATCCACATGCCCTTGGCGACCCGCTCGCCCATCAGGCCCTCGATGCGCTCGACCATCTCGCGGGCGGCCTTGTTGGTGAACGTGATCGCCAGGATCTGGCCGGGTGAGACGCCTTCTTCTCGGATCAGGAAGGCGATGCGGTGGGTGAGCGCCCGTGTCTTGCCGCTGCCGGCCCCCGCCACGATCAGGACCGGGCCCTCCGTATGGAGGACCGCCTCGGTCTGGATGTCGTTGAGCCCCTCGATCAACGGGGAGACGGCGTTCACAGCCTCAGTGTAGGAGTCCCCGCCGACCCCGGAGGCGGCAGGCACCCGGTTCCAATCGAAGGCGTTCGGCTCGAGTGCGATGCGGAACGCCCGGCGGTACCGTGGAGGCGTGACCCAGGTGCAGACGCGCCCCGATGCGCCCGCTCCCCCGGCCCAGTGGTCGACCCGTCGCCGCGGCTGGCATCTGGTGCTGCACTGGTTCGGCGTCCTGTGCCTGATGGCGGCCACCACGTTCGGGGGCTACGTGGTGTGGCTGCTCTGGGGAACCGGACTCAGCACCCAGCAAGCCCAGAACGACCTGCGGGCCGGATTCGAGCAGGTGATCGACACGCAGGTCCCCGCCCAGGCGCCCGAGCGCATCCCGCTGGGCAACGCCTACGCCCAGCTCTTGATCCCCTCGGTCGGCATCAACTTCATGGTGGTCCAGGGCACCGGCTACGAGGACCTGAAGGACGGTCCGGGACACTACCCGGACACCGCCGATCCGTGGGAGGACACCGGCCGCACCGGCATCGCGGGCCATCGGACCACCTACCTTCACCCCTTCTTCAACCTGGACAAGGTGCGACCGGGCGACCCCATCACGGTGCGAACCGAGTTCGGCAGCTTCGGCTACGAGGTGGACCGGGTGTTCGTGATCCCCGAGGAGGGCTCCGGCAGGGTGCTGGACCAGACGAAGCAACCGACCCTGGTCCTCACGACCTGCAACCCGAAGTACTTCAGCTACGAGCGACTGATCGTCACCGCTACCCGAGCGCCGGCTTAGCCTTCGCGCGCGTTCCCCGGGCCCGGGGGCCGGTCCAGGCCGATGCCGAACCGGTCGCGATAGGCGGCCAGGAGCTCGGTGTCGCTGAGCTCGGTCTCGGTTCGCTCGCCATCCCGGGTCTCGATGAGGGTCGACCCCGAGATCGTGACCCGGCCGCTCAGCGTCGGCAGGGTGCACACCGGTGCGTGTGTGAAATGCGAGTCGGGCGATGTCTGGTGGTAGCGGCATGCAGTCGCGAAATCACCGAGCAGCCTCGGCTCCAGAGAGAACCGGTACTGGGTCCGTCCGTCTCGTCGGAGGTCACGCCACCCGTCATCGTGCTCCACGATCGTGAACGCACCCGACGGATCGGTCTGTTCGATCCCCGGCGCCAACATGAGTGGCTCGAGGAAGTTGTCGCCGAACCCGACATCGGCCAGGTACGGCTGATCGAGATCCACCCGCAGGCAGAGATGGTCGAACGCGATGCCGGGTTCGCCGTGTTCGTCGACGACGCGCGCCTCGAGCAACGTCGTGTCGAACCCGAGCGAGGTCAGGAGCGTCGCGAAGGCGCCGTTCAGCTCGTAGCAGAACCCGCCCCTGCGTCGCATCGCGACCTTCTCGACGAGCGCGTCCTCCTCGAGCACGATCGGCACACCCAGGTGGATGTCGAGGTTCTCGAACGGCACGGACCGCAGGTGCGCCACGTGCAAGCGGTGCAACCCGTCCGCGTCCACACCGGGACGCTCGGTGACGCCGATCCGATCCAGGTAGGCCGCGATCACTCCCACTCGATCGTGCCGGGCGGCTTGCTGGTGATGTCGTACGCGACCCGATTCACGCCGGGCACCTCTCGGACGATGCGCGACGCGATCGTGTCGAGCAGATCCGGTGGAAGGCGCGCCCAATCGGCCGTCATGGCGTCTTCGGACGTCACCGCGCGCACGATCACCGGGTTCTCGTAGGTGCGGCCATCGCCCATGACGCCCACGCTCTGCACGTCGGCCAGCAGTACGCAGAACGCTTGCCAGGTCTGGCGCTCCTGGCCGGCGCGCTTGATCTCCTGACGCACGATGTGATCGGCGCCCCGCACCTTCGCCAGGTTGGCGGCGTTCACCTCGCCGACGATCCTGACGGCCAGCCCCGGGCCGGGGAACGGCTGGCGCTGGACGATCTCCTCCGGCAGGCCCAGCTCGCTGCCCACCCGCCGGACCTCATCCTTGAACAGGTCTCGGAGCGGCTCCACGAGTGAGAAGTCCATGTCCTCGGGCAGCCCGCCCACGTTGTGGTGGCTCTTGATGTTGGCGGCGGTCGCTGACCCCGACTCGATCACATCGGGGTAGAGCGTCCCCTGCACCAGGAACCTCGCCCCGGCGTGCTCGCGCGCGACCTCCTCGAACACCCGGATGAACTCCGTGCCGATCGCCTTGCGCTTGGCCTCGGGGTCGGTGACGCCCGCGAGCACGCCCAGGAAGCGGTCGGTCGCCTTCACGTGCACCAGCGGCACGCGGAAGTGCCGCGCGAAGGTTTCTTCCACCTGGCCGGGCTCGCCCTCGCGGTTCAAGCCGTGATCGACGAACACGCAGGTGAGCTGGTCGCCCACGGCACGGTGGACGAGGAGTGCCGCGACGCTGGAGTCGACACCACCGCTCAGCGCACAGAGCACCTGTGCCTGACCCACCTGCGCACGGATCCTGGCGACCTGGTCGTCGATGATGTTGGTGGGCGTCCAGTCCGGCAGCAACCCACACCCTTCGTAGAGGAAACGCTTCATCACGTCCTGGCCGCGTCGGGTGTGCGAAACCTCGGGATGGAACTGCACCGCGTAGAGCCCGCGCTCGGGATCTTCCATGGCCGCGATCGGGATCTGATCGGTGCGCGCCGTGACGCGGAACCCTTTGGGCTCCAGGGTGACGGCGTCGCCGTGCGACATCCAGACCGTGTCGCTGGCCGGGAAATCCTGGAGCAACCGGGAGCCGGGCTCGACCGTCAGCGAGGTCGCGCCGTACTCACGCTGCCCGGTCGAGGCGACCTGTCCGCCCAGATCCTGCGCCATGAGCTGGTGGCCGTAGCAGATGCCCAGCACCGGCACCCCGAGGTCGTAGACGCCGGGATCCACCTGCGGTCCGTGCTCGGCATACACCGACGCCGGGCCACCGCTGAGGATGATGCCGGCCGGTCGATGCGCTGCAACCTCGGCGGCAGAGAGATCGTGGGGCACGATCTCGGAGTAGACGTGTGCCTCCCGAACACGTCGCGCGATCAGCTGGGCGTATTGCGCCCCAAGATCGACGACCAGGACCGGATGCGTCAGTGGCCCATCCCCACCCGCTGCTCCGTCTGGTAGGTCTTGCCCTCGGTCTTGATCGCCGGCGCGATCACCAGCTCCGCCTTCTGGAATTCCTTGATCGTGGCGTACCCGGTGGTGGCCATGGACGTCGCGAGTGCGCCGAACAGGTTGAGGGTTCCGTCGTTCTCGTGCGCCGGCCCCCGCAGGATCTCCTCGATCGAGGCGACCTGCTGCGTCTTGACCCGGGTCCCGCGAGGCAGGGTGGGGTGGAAGGTGGCCATGCCCCAGTGGTAGCCGCGCCCCGGCGCCTCATCGGCGCGGGTCATGGGCGAGCCGATCATGACGGCGTCGGCGCCGCACGCGATGGCCTTGGCGATGTCGCCGCCGGTGCGCATGCCCCCGTCGGCGATGACGTGGCAGTAGCGGCCGGTCTCGTGCAGGTGCTCACGGCGGGCGGCGGCGGCGTCGGCGATGGCAGTGGCCTGGGGCACGCCCACGCCGAGCACGCCTCGCGAGGTGCACGCGTTGCCCGGGCCGACACCGACCAGCACGCCCACGGCGCCGGTGCGCATCAGGTGCAGCGCGGTCGAGTACGACGCGCACCCGCCCACGATCACGGGGATGTCGAACGCGGGGATGAACTCCTTGAGGTTGAGCGGTGCGTGCCGGCTGGAGACGTGTTCGCCGGACACGACCGTTCCCTGGATCACCAGGATGTCGAGCCCCGCGTCCAGCACCAGCTTCGCGTACTGCTCAACGCGTTGCGGGGTGATCGACGCGCAGCTCACCACGCCGCCCGCCTTGATCTCCTCGATGCGGCGGCCGATCAGCTCTTCCTGCACCGGCTCGCCGTAGAGCTCCTGCATGCGCCGCGTGGCCTTCTCATCGGAGAGCTCGGCGATCTCAGCGTAGATGGGCTCGGGGTCCTCGTAGCGGGTCCACAGTCCCTCGAGGTTCAGGCATGCGAGGCCGCCGACGCGGCCGATCTCTGTGGCCGTGGCGGGCGAGACGGCCGCGTCCATGGCGCTGGCCATCATCGGCAGCTCGAACGTATAGGCATCGATCTCCCAGCGGATGTCGATGTCCTCGGGGTCACGGGTTCGCCGCGACGGCACGATCGCCACCTCGTCGAAGCCGTATGCCCGGCGAGCCGTCTTGCCGATGCCGATCTCGAATTCCATCTCCACCTCTGCTCGCTCGTCGTCGAAGCCGGTGCCGGCAACGCAGAACGCCCACCCGGTCGCCGGATGGGCGTCACTCACTCCATGCGCGAAGGGTAACAGACGGTCCTGCGGGCTCAGACCAACCGATCCGCGATCCGCTCGCCGATCACCACGGTCGGCAGGTTGGTGGTGGCCCGCACGGTGGCCGGCATCAGGGAGGCATCGGCCACCACGAGTCCCTCCACCCCTCGGACCCGGCCATCGGGGTCGGTCACGGCGTTCGGGTCACCGGCCGGGCCCATGGCGCACGTGCCGACCGGGTGCCAGTAGTGGATCACACCCGCGCGCACCTCATGCGCCAGATCGCGGGAGCCGACGGTGGGGCCGGGCTCGATCTCGCGGCCCACGAGCGATCGCATCGCCGGGCTCGATGCGAACCCGCGAGCGAGCGTGACCCCTTCGGTCAGCGCTGCCAGGTCGTGCCCATCCTGATCGGAGAGGTAGGCGTGATCGATCCGGGGCGGGTCGTCGACGTCCGGACCTCGCAGGGTGAGCGCACCGCGTGACCGCGGCGTGAGGTAGGCGGCGAAGATGGCGGTCCGCCCATCCATAGCCGTCTCGGGGAACACGTGCAGATCGAACACGCCATCGGGGGCGCCGGTCGTGGCTGCTTTCGCGAACCCTTGCTCGTCCGGTACGGGCATGCCGGTGGCCGCGAACGCCTGGGTCCTGGCCACCAGCTCGTCCGTCGGCTCGAAGGAAAGCTCGAACGACGGGTGATCGTGCAGGTTTCGCCCCACGCCGGCCACGTCAGCGACGATCGGGACCCCCAGATCCCACAATTCCTGGGCCGGACCGATCCCGCTCCGCAACAGCAGCTCGGGCGACCCATAGGTGCCCCCGGCGACCACGACCAGGTCGGCCCACGCCTCGGCCGCACCCCCGGGCAGCCCGGATCGCCATGACGCCGACGGCGCGGCCGTCTTCGATCACGATCCGGTGCACCAGGACACCGCCGGCGATCTGGATGCCCGGATGCCCCCGAACCGGGTCCAGATAGGCGAAGGCCGCGTTCCATCGCACGCCTTGGGGGCTGTTCGACGGTTCCACGCAGACCGCCGGCGTGCCATCGAGCGACTCGAGGTCGTCGATCGACGGCAATCCCAGCTCGGTGCCCGCTTCGACGAAGGCCCGATGCAACGGCGCCACCTCCTCGTCGCGGAACCGCCGCACCCGCATGCGTTGTGACGCCTCCTGGAACCACGGAGCGAGATCGTCCGCCGCCCATCCCACGAGACCCCGCTCCGCCCACCCGTCGTAGTCGGCTCGATGACCCCACGACGCGGTGCAGCCATTGTGCGAAGAGCACCCACCGATGACGCGGGCTCGCTCGTACGGCAGGTCCCGTCCCTCAAGCTCCGCATCCGACCGGTACCCCCAATCGTGGCTCGTGGGGATCGTGGAGGCGTCCAACAGATCGCTGGGCCAGCAGAGACCGCCGAACGATCCGTAGTCGGGCCCAGCTTCCAGCACCAGCACGCTGCGGCCAGACTCGACCAGACGGGCGGCCACGACCGAGCCCGCCGTACCACCACCCACCACGATCGCATCCACACCGTCGGTCATGGCGCCGGATTCTAGAGTTACGAACGCTGGTTCATCCCACTAGGGTGATGCATCGGGCCCAAGGCTCGTGGCCTGCGGTGATGTACAGCCCACCCTCGAAGTCCGTTGAGCTGTCGGATGAGATCGCTATGTCCCCTCGGGGTGGGCGATCTCGGTGTCGAGGGCTCCCTGAGCCGCCGCGGACCCGCTACGGCCGCCACCGTAGCCACGGAGCGCGAACGCCGCGGCGACTGCGACCATCGCGCCGGTCAGCGGTCCCGCGACGTAGACCCAGTAGTGCGTGAAGTCCGCTCCGACAAGGTCAGGGCCGAACGTGCGTGCGGGGTTCATGGACGCGCCCGAGATCGGGCTCCCCCACAAGCCTGCCAAGGCGATGTAGGCGCCCACGCCCAGTGCGCCGATCACGCCGAGGTTCTGGGCGCCCGAGGCCGTCCCCAAGATGACGCTCACGAGACCCAGGGTGAGAACCGCTTCCATCAGGAACGCGTCGAAGGAGGAGTACCCCGAGGCGGGGTAGTTGGACCCGAACGTCGCGGACACGTGGATCACGGATTGCAGGAACCACGCCGCGAGCGCCGCGCCCGCCAACTGAACCACGATGTAGCCGGGCACACGACGCCAGGGGAAATCTCCCCGGAGCGAGAACGCGAGACTCACTGCCGGATTGAGGTGTGCTCCCGAGACCTTGCCCATGAATAGGATGATCGCCATCACCATCAGTCCGGGCGCGACCACGGCCGCGGTTCGGCTGATCGTGTTGGGGAAGGCTTGCCCCATCATCCCGCCACCTGCAGCGACGAGCACCAGGAAGAAGGTCCCGAACAGTTCGGAGAACAGTCGGCGCCACTCCTGCTTCGGATCCTGGAAGTCGGCCATCGGTTGCACGACTTCGACCTCGAGCCAACGCTCGAAGTGTCCCTTCTGGTTCGGTTCCTGAGCCATCATCCCCCGCCACTCGTATGAATTCGATCTCCCACCGTGGGTCCATCGTTCAGTCCGCCAGCTTGCTCCAATGCTAGCCGTTCGTGCACACCGCGCGCGGGCCTGAGAATCCCGCCAGGCTGCTACGTTGAGGAACGCGCCAAGCATGCTTCCCCACCAGCCGGTTGCCAACAAGTCGGGGCTGGCGCGAACCGCACCAGCATGAGCGATCCAGGTTGGAGGGCACAGCTATCTCGTCCGCGAAGGCGGAAGCGCTCAAGTTCGTGGAAGTTCGTTGGCAGCTATCCACAAAGGGTCACCGGCCTGGCACAGGCGACCCAAACACCCTGGTCACCGCACTGCACCCCTCCCTCGCCCAGGTCACGGCGACGCTTCATTCATCCCGCTAGGGTGATGCTGCGGTGACGATGCTGCTGCATCGTCGAGAACGAGAGGGGAACTCCATGCCGGAAGACGAACACGTCAGTGAGCTCGCACAGCAGAACGAAGAGCTGCGCGCTGAGGTGGAATCGCTGAAGACGTCCCGCTCCCGCGCAGGTCGATTGCGGATCCGCCGGATCGTGACCGCGATCCTGGTCGTGCTGACCAGTATCAGCGTCGTCGCCACCACCGCCGGGGTGTGGATGAATCGCACGATCTGGAACACCGATCGATTCGTCGCGTTGGTCGCTCCCCTCTCGGACAACCGAGCCGTCACCGATGGGCTCGCGGTGAAGCTTGCCGAGGACACCTTCCAGGCCTTGGACGTGCAGGAACGCGTCCGGCAAGCCCTGGCGTCGATCCCGCGATTGCCCGAAGGCGCCGACGCGCTGCTTGCCGGTCCCCTCACGACATCTGCCCAGAGCCTGATCGAGGATAAGGTGAAGGAGTTCCTGGCCTCGCCCGCATTCGACCGGCTCTGGATCGAGCTGAACACGCGCGTCCACGAGAAGGTTGTGGCCTTGCTGGACGGAAACCTGGACGAGCTGCCCAACGTCTCGATCAACGACGGACAGGTGCAACTGAACATGCTCTCGGTGCTCGCCGACATCTTGCAGGAGGTGGCGCAGGACGGCGCCGACGCCCTGGGCCTGAGCGTGACGGTTCCCGACATCCCGCCGGACCTGGCGACTTCCGACGCGATCAGCAGGCTGGGCGCTGCCCTCGGGGTCACGTTGCCCGCGGATTTCGGCCAGCTCACGATCATGAGCGAGACGCAACTCAACGACTACCAATCGGCAGCGGGCAACCTCCAAAAGCTCTCGGGAGCCCTTTTCGTGCTCAGCTGCCTCTTGTTCGTCCTCGCGATCGCTGCTTCACCCTTCAGGCGCCGCACCCTGATCTGGCTGGGCGTCGGCGTCGCCATCGGTCTCTTCCTCGGAGGCGTCTTGATCAGACGACTCCAGCAGCGCCTGCTCGATGCCATCACCGATCCCAGCGGCGACGCTGCCGCTAGGCAGGTCTTCGAGGAGGTCCTGGCGGGACTTCGGCGGGTGGGCTTCGTGGTGTTGCTCGTGGCGGTGGTCGTGGCCTTGATCGCCTACCTCGCCGGATCACCGCCCTGGGCACAACGGGCCCTGACGCGCGGCCGCACCCTCACGGCAGCTCGCCCCGAGGGCAGCGAATTGGAGGTGTGGCTGGCGGCCCACGCAGACGCGACCCGGATCGGCGGAGCGATCGTCGCGACGCTCATCCTCTTCGTCACGGGGATCGACTGGTTCCCGGTGGGCATCGTGCTGGCCCTGTACGGGCTGTTGCTGTGGAGCGTTGCGGCGGCGCAGAAACGGGTCGCCGCCGCGACCCCGTAGGGCGAAGAGAAGCGAGCATGCCGGAGGGTGCGAACGCCGAGGTTGCCCACCATCTGCACGAACGCGGTCGGCACGGTGCCGAGGGCTCAGATCCCCTCCCGAGGTCGGATCGCGTTCTGGAGATCGGCGAGGCGATCCTGCTCGCGCTGGTCGCGATCGCGACCGCGTGGAGCGGGTATCAGGCTGCTCGGTGGGACGGACGGTCGGCCGAGCGCTACGCGGAGGCATCGAAGTACCGGGTGGAACAGGACCTCGCCGCCACGCAGGGGGGCCAGGAGCGGATCTATAACTCCGGGGTGTTCAACTCATGGATCGTGGCCACCACCACCGGCGACCAACGGGCGGCCACCATCTTGGAGCGGCGGTTCACCGACAATTATGCGGTGGCGTTCGAGGCCTGGCTGAAGACCGATCCGTTCAACGACCCGAACGCTCCCGCGGGCCCGGCGTTCATGCCGGAGTACCGTAACGAGTTCGAGCAGCGCGCCACGACGCTGGGCGAGCAGGCATCTACGGCGTTCGAGGAGGGAGCATCCTCGCGTGAGCGCGGCGAAGACTTCGTCCGCGTCACGGTGATCATGGCCATGGTCTTGTTCCTGATCGCGATCTCCCAGCGTTTCGAGGTCAGGAAGGTCCGCATGGGCTTGATCGTCGTGGCGTTGGCGTTCCTGGTTACCGGGGTCTCGTTGCTGGTCAGCTATCCACGGCTCTGAGACCTTCGGGCGGTTCCTGGAGCCCCTCGTCTCTGGGGTCGGTTGGTGCCGCCTTCCACCGAGCCGGTTGCCACGCGTTGATGACCTTGGCCACCGCTGTCACCAGGAACAGCTGACCGATCAGCATCTCGATCACGGCGAACGACTGGCCCGGATTGCCGGCGGGCACCAGGTTGCCGTAGCCGGTGGTGGTCAGGGTCGTGAAGCTGAAGAAGAGTGACTGGGCAACCGTCGTGTCACCCGCGGCACCCTCGAAGAACACGCTCGATCCGATCTCGGCCATCGCTTGATACGTGAAGGCGAAGAACATGCCCACGAACAGGTATGCGGCAACCGCGCCCAGCACGGTCTCCTGATCGACATCGGGCTGAGACACGAGCGACCGAAGGATCGACATCGGGGCGATGAGGTAAAGCAGCGCACTCACCGTGAACATCAGCCCCGCCAGACGCAGCTTCGTCGACGCCAACGAGGTTGAGACCCGCGACGATCGCGGACAGCGACTAGCACGACGCTCGCAACCGCAAGCACCCCGCGCCGAGCTCCCGCGACGCGCAGAGCGAGCCAGACGGTCGCGATCTGCACCATCAGCACCAGGGAACGCGCCCACGCCGCTGTCAAGCCGACCGACAGGGCGTACGTGAGGAGGATCAGCACGAGAACGGATCCGAAGCTGTGCAGCGAAACGAAGGCGAGCAGGAGCCGTCGCAAGGGTCTCGGTCGATCACCTGGACCGTGCGACGTCGCTCATCGTGGCGAACGACGCCTACGGAGGGTGTCGTCGGTCACTGCCACCGACAGCACATATGCAGCGTGGGTGCCCACGGCGGTCGCCAGCACGGCCGGCGGCCACTTCCACGGCGGAGGCGTCTTGCCCAGCAACGGGAACAGCGTGAACGTGGCAGTCATGAGCGTGGCTCCGAACACCAACGCTGCCCAGGGTTCGGGCATCATGAAGCGCAGCGTGCCGTGCCAGACGCCGAACGCCGAGCCATACCCCCAACGCAGTGCCAAACCCAGTTCCTCGTCCTCCCGATCGGTGACGTTCGGCAGGTGCAGGATACCCGCAACGATCTCTCCGGGCACCAGGCTGTCGTCGTAGTCGAGCTGGCTGGTCGCGTGCCGAACCCTGCGCTCCGTGCCGTAGGCGACACTCATGGCGGCGGTTCCGGCGAGTCCGGCGATCACACTTCGGGCGGGCCACGGGAGGTTCATGACCTTCATCCTTCCATGCGAATGAGCCGCATGGGTCGATGCACGGCCACCGCGAACCCGTGCGCACCAGTGGCGCGGCCCGCCCCAGCTGCTACAGGCCTGGACTGCTCTGCATCAATCCTCCATCCGCGAACACCGTGGTCGCCGTCACATAGCTGGAGCCGTCGCCCGCCAGGAAGGCCACGACGCTCCCGATCTCGTTCGGTTCGGCCATCCGCCCCAACGGGATGGCGACGTCCAGGGTCTTCATCTTCGCCGGGATCATCCTCGGTCGACTTGTTGATGGGCGTGTCGACCGCTCCAGGCCCGACCCCGACCACCGTGATCTGGTGCGGTGCCAACTCCACTCCCGCCGTACGGGTCAACATCCGCATCCCGCCCTTCGACAGGCAGTACGCGGTGTTGTCCGGCATCGGCCAATCCTCGTGCACCGACGTGATGTTGATGATGCGCCCTCCGTCGCCCTGCGCGATCATCTGCTTCGCCGCCACTTGCGTCCCGAAGAACGCGCTCTTGAGGTTCACGTTCAGGACGAACTCGTACTGCTTCTCCGTCGTATCGAGGACCGACGTGCGTGTCTCCACGCCGGCGTTGTTCACCATGATGTCGAGGCGGCCGAACGTCTTGACCGCAGCATCCACCAAGGCCTGCAGATCCTCGAGCTTGCTGACGTCCGCATCGACCCCGATCGCCTGATCGCCGAGCGCGGCGACCTGCTTCTCCAACTCCTCGGTCGCCTCGGGGTGCGCGACGTAGTCGATCACGATGTTGGCGCCTTGCTCCGCCAACGAGAGCACGATCCCCTTCCCGATGCCGCTGTTGCCTCCGGTGACGATCGCTACCTTCCCCTGCAGGCTCATCATCGCTCCCTTCCGCCGACGCTTGGCTCCCTTCCGCCGAGCGATAGGCGAGATGGACAGCACCATCGCCATCGACGGTCACGCGGTTCTCCGGGAGCGGAAGATCCTCGGTCGTCAGCCAGAAGTCCACGGCATGCTCGGCGACGTCGGCGAGGCTCCATCGAGGCGCGAGCATGGTCAGCTTCGGCTCCTCGCCCTTCATCGCGGCTGCGTTGGACTTGCCAACCATCTGGATCTGGCCGATCGGGTGATCGAAGTCTGCTGTCCCGAAGTAGAAGTCATTGACCGCCAACGTCTTCTGGAAGGTCGTGTCGGTGGGCTCCTTCGAGAGGGCCACCACGGCCTTGCTGTTGTGGAACATGTAGTTCCTGCCCACTTGGTCTGAGCCATTGGCCAAGCCGGAAGGATGCGCTTCGTTCGCCGAGTTCAGCAGCAGCTTCGCGCTGTTCGCCGCCCCGGCGGAGACGACGACGAGGTCGGCTTCGTAGGTCTCTTCGCTCCTTTGCGCGAGACGATGACGCCGGTGACCACACGACCCGCACTATCTGTTTCGAGCTTCTCACCTCGGCGCCAACGAGCAGGGTCACGTTCTCGTGATCGAGTGCCGGGCGGACAGCCATGACTTCCGCGTCGGATTTCGCATGCACCAGACAGGGATAGCCATCACACCACGTGCAAGCGGATGCACGTGCTCGCGTTCAGGCATCCGTGCCCCCGTCCTCGTCGTCGCCATCCCAGTCGATCCGCCCTGCGCCCGTGCGGTCGAGCACCTGTGATCCGCGCGTCTTCGAGAAGTAGTCCCAGGCCCAACTGACGAAGGCGTCGGCGCGGTGTTTCATCCCGCTCAGCAGCACGACATGCACGCCGAGCCATGCGGAGAATGCGATCGGTCCGTGGAGCTCATGGCGATGCTCACCGACTTCCGCCACGGCAGCGTTCCGACCGATCATCGCCATGATCCCCTTGTCGTGATAGTCGAAGTCGTGGCGGTCTTTCCCTGCGATATCTGCCTTGATGTTCGAGGCCGCCCATTCCCCCGATTGCTGGGCCACCGATCCCAGCTGAGGCAGGGGGTTGCCGTCGGCACCCTCGATGTTCGCGACGTCACCCACCGCGTACACCCCCGGGTGATCCACGACCGTGAGGTCGGGCTGCACGTCGATGCGCCCCCCGCGACCGGTTGGCAGACCCGTCGTTCCCACGATCGACGCGGCATGCAGACCGCCACCCCAGATCACGCAGCGTGTGTCGATCTTCTCCCCGTCCGATAGCAGGACATGGCCCGGATGGATCTCCTTCACGCCCGTGCCTAGGCGCAACTCGACGCCATCATGCTCGAGCGCCTTGGCAGCGTAATCGTGCGCCTTCGCGGAGAAGGCGCCGAGCACGGCGTCCCCGAGGTCGACCAAGATGACGCTGGCCGCCGAGACGTCCAGGTCGGGGTACTCAGTCGGGCAACACATCGCGGATCATCTCCGCGAGTGCGCCTGAGATCTCCGTGCCCGTTGCCCCAGCCCCGACGACCACGAAGTTCAAGGCGCCGCGATCCAGCAGCGATGGATCGCGATCGGCATCCTCGAATGCTTCCAGGACTCGTGAGCGAAGCCTCTCCGCATCGTCGAGCGAGTACAGCGGGAACGCGTGCTCTGCACCCGGCGTGCCGAAGAAGTTCGGGCGGCTTCCACCGGCCAGCACGAGGAAGTCGCCCGACAACGTCTGTCCATCATCGAGCGTCACGGCGCGGGCAGCGGGGTCGGCAGCCACGACCTCCGCCATCTTCACATCAACGTTCGGGTGCTTCCTGAAGACCGCACGGATATCCATCGCCACATCCGAGGATGCGAGTTGCGAGGTCGCCACTTGATAGAGCAACGGCATGAACTGCTGGTAGTTGTGTCTGTCGATCACCGTGACCCGCACGTCATCGTGCTTGGCGAGTTCCCTCGCGCATCCGACGCCTGCGAACCCGGCTCCGATGACGATCGCGTGCCGTCGTTCGTGCGGCTTCGTCTCGTTCCCCGTCATGGATGACTCCTCCCTTGTCGACCTCGCACGCTGATGCCCCATCGTGCGCGCCACGGATCTCCGGGGATCAGGCGTTCAACGTCGGACCCGGTCGCGAAAGCGTTGGGTGGGCAGGTCATCGGCTCGACCGCGATGCCCCCTCGTCGACGTGATTCCGGCTCCACGGTGTCGCCCGTGTACACCATGAGGTACCGGAATCGATCGTCCGCCCAGATCGTCGCGCCTCGATCGCCGTCTTGGGTGCCGATGTGCGCCCGAACGTAACCGTCGTCGTCTCGGTTCAGTCCCGTGTAGCAGGTATCCAGCCGCATCGAACCGATCCGACGTGCGCTGGTGTAGTCGAACGATGTTCCCGCGACCGATTCAGCACCGGTCGGCAACCCGCGGTCGTCGGTCACGACACGCCGCTCGGCCGGGATCGATACGACGGCGTGATCGATCGGTCTCCCGATCGTCAGGTAAGGGTGGAAACCGATCCCGAACGGGGCGGGCGTCGCCGATGCGTTCTCCACTTGGATCGACACCTCGATCCCCTGGTCCGTGAGCCGGTACTCGAGTCCGAGGTCTAGGAACCAGGGGTAGCCGGGTTGCGGAGCGAGCGTGTAGCCGAGCTCGATCGACATCGTCCGATCGCGCCACCACCCTCCAGGGATGCCACCGCACCAGCCCGTGGATAGCGTTCTGACGTTCCGGTTCGTCGAGGGCGGCTCGCCCCTGCATCCCCTCGAACGTGTACCGCCCCTGGTCCAGGCGGTTCGGCCACGGCGCCAGCACCTGGCCCCGCCCAGCAGGCGAGACCTCGTCCGCGCTGAAACCGTCGAGGACGTCCACATCGTCCACCGAGAAGTTCCGCAAGGTGGCTCCCACCTCGGTCACGATCGCGCGGTGAGACCCACGCGCGATCTCGTGCTGCGCGCCGGAGGGCGGTCGGTCGCCCACGATGCTCAGCCAGTCGTTCCTGCGGCCTCCGCGTTCGCCGCCGATAACGCAACGGCGGCTGCGATCAAGGTCAGGTGCGTGAAGGCCTGAGGGAAGTTCCCGATCAGTCGTTCGTTCTTGGCGTCGTACTCCTCGGAGAAGAGACCCAGGTCGTTCCGCAACGACAAGAGCCGCTCGAACAGCTCCGTCGCCTCCTCGACCCGGCCCAGCATCGCGAGGTCGATCACCAGCCAGAAGCTGCACGCCAAGAAGGCACCTTCGCCGGGAGGGAGTCCGTCGGCCGCATCCGCGTCGGGGATGTACCGCATCACGAACCCGTCCTTGACGAGCTCCCGCTGGACGGCCTCCACGGTCCCCACCACCCGTGGATCCGAGGGGGGAAGGAACCCCACCTGAGGGATCAGCAGCAGCGCAGCGTCGAGTTGATCCGACCCGTAGTACTGCGTGAAGGTGTTCCGCTCGGCGTCGTAGCCCTCACGACACACTTCCTCGTGGATGTCATCTCGCATCTGCTTCAGAGCAGCGATCGATGATCGGAGTCCGGACTCCTCCGCCATCTTCACGATCGCGATCAGCGGCGACCCAGGCCATCACCTTCGAGTGCACGAAGTTGCGCCGAGGTCCTCGGACCTCCCACACACCGTCATCGGGGTCGTGCCAGTGCTCTTCGAGCCATCGCACGATCCCCCGGGCCGCTTCGATCGCGTCCAGCGACGGCTCCATCCCCAGCTGGCGCGCCCCGTAGATCGCGTCGGCGAGTTCCCCGTACACGTCAAGCTGCAGCTGCCCCGATGCCGCGTTGCCGACGCGGACCGGCGTCGAGTTCTCGTATCCCGACAACCAATCGAGTTCGTACTCCTCGAGCCTCCGCTCGCCGGCAACGCCGTACATGATCTGCAGGTCCTCGGGATCGCCTGCGACCGCTCGGACGACCCAGTCGCGCCATCTGGTGGCCTCGTCGACGTACCCCGCTGCCATCAATGCGTCGAGCGTCAACGCGGCGTCCCGGATCCAGCAGAAGCGGTAGTCCCAGTTGCGGACGCCACCAAGGAACTCCGGGAGCGATGTGGTCGCGGCGGCCACGACACCCCCGGTCGGCTCATAGGTGAGCGCCTTCAACGTGATGAGCGAACGCTCGACCTCGTCGGCCCATCCACCTCGGTAGGTCGATCGCTGCGACCAGTCGCGCCACCAGGCATCCGTTTCGTCGAGAGCCTCGGACGCGTCGGTCGGGGGCGGGGGATCCTCCCACGAGGAGTACGACGTGAGGACGAAGCCGACCCGGTCGCCGACACCGACGGTGAATCCCGCGTCGTAGCCCGAGTCGTTGAGCACCATGGGCACGTCAGCGCGAAGTCGCAATGCCTCCGGACCGGCACCGGCCGCGATGTCGCTGCCCTCGCCGCGCACCCAGGGACGGGTCTTCCCGTAGTCCATCCGAGGAGCGAACCGGCTCTGCATGTCAACGGTCCCTCGCAGACCCTCGACGATGCGGACGATCCGCGGAAGCGTCTGCCTGGCCGGCATGAAGTCGATGAGGCGCGCCGCGCCGATCGCCGTTTCGAAGGTGGTCTCCAACACGAGGGATCCGTCGCGATATCGCCTGGACGAGGCGCCTCCGCCCTCGGCGGGTCCGATGATCCAGGACCCGTTCTCCTCCGTTCCGAGGAGTGAAGCGAAGCACGCTGCGGAATCGAACCGAGGCACACAGAGCCAATCGATCGATCCATCGATCCCGACCAATGCCGCTGTCTGTGTGTCACCGATCAGTGCGTAGTCCTCGATGCGAAGCGCCATCAGTGTCCTCCTGCAGTGCGCATACCCAACAGTTCAACACCCTGACGCCGCGGGCGGCATCATCCCATGCGGATGACTGCCTCGATCGAGGATGCTGGACCCTCAGCGGGACACGGTCTAGCCTCCGCCCACCGTCCGAGAACGCAGATGGGGCCACGAATGGCACGGACAGAGGGGGAGGCATCGCCGGGCTCCCGGGATGGGAAGCGCCCGGTGCGTCCCAGGCTCCTCATGGCTCCGCAGCTCGGACGTCCGGGTGTTCTCGTCGGCGAGTGACGCTCCGGCGGCCCGACGTCCCACCGACATCGTGATGCTCGCGCTGGCGCTGGTGGTCATGGCGGCGCTCTCCCTCTCGGCTCCGGGACCAGGTACGCTCGATAGGGCGATCGCCAACTTCGTCAAGGCCTTGCCAGGCCTCCTCGGCTGGCTGTGGGAGATCTCCTACGACCTGCTGTTCGGGTGGGACTCGACAGAAAGCCTAGCGCTCGGCGTGGGACCATTCCTTCGATGAGCTTCCGCGCGCGTAGGGTACGGGCATCGAACGCTTGCTCCGACGGATGTTGACAGCGATGTTTCATCCCATCCGGTCGATGCTCCGCAACCGCCCGTCAGCCAGCCTTTGGAGGTTGTCTGGCTCCGGAAGGGATCTCGTGTCCGCGACGACGAACGCGCTCTTCGCGGTCGATCCCGTCCCATGGGCCAGGGCGCAGATGGCGTTCTCGCTCGCGTTCCACATCATCCTCATGCCCCTGGGCGTAGCTCTTCCGCTCGTGATCGCGGGGGCGATCTCGGGAGCCGCCTCGTTGCTCCGACTCGTCCGCGGAGCCCAGCGTGGGGCCCGGCTGCTCTCGATCGGAGCTGTGGCAACCTTGGTGTTGGCGTGGGGCGTGGCGCAATGGGATTTCATGCTCCCGACGAGCCTGACGGTGGCCCAGGCCGCAGCGCCCGACGGAACGATCAAGGCGGTGCTCTTCGCCGTCGTCCTTGCTGCCCTGCTGGTGGTACCGGGGTTCGCGCTCCTCTACATCTTGGACCAGAAGGGTGTGCTTCCGGAGGAGGGCGCGAAGGACCTGCACGACTCCTGAGCCAGTCGGGGATGGCCACGGCTTGGACCTCGCCCGCGTGTTCGGTTCGTCAGCCGCTACTGAGGTTCGTTGCGGACCCGGTCGACGGCCCAGGCGGTTCGACTACAGGCGCCGGTGTGAGTCGGGCGCTGGCGACGTACGCCACCACGACGGCAACGATCACCAGCGGTGTCAGCGGGATCGCGTCGGCGGACAGGAAGACCGACGTCAGCAGGACCGAGGTGAGCGGGAGTCCCAACATGACCGTCGTCATCGCCCCGATCCCCATCGCCACCCCGGCGATCATGGGCAGCCCGGGCAGGTGCGAGAGCGCGATCCCACCAGCAGCGCCGATGAACATGCCGGGGAACGTAGGACCTCCACGGAAAGCACTCAGGGCGACGCCGTACGCAAGGCCTTTGCACACGATCAGCAACAGGAGCGCCCCCACGGTCCATGCGGCGGCGTCCTGGACGAGCGACGGCAGCGCCGACTGTCCGGAGAACAACACTTCGCTAGGGCTCCTGTCCGAACCCTCCGAAAACACGAACGCGGCGAGACCGATCGCGAGCCCTGCCACCGGTGTCAGCGCCAGGCGTCGACGCGCGACGATGGGCTGGAGCGTCAGTGCCAACCGCCTGATCCCGGTTCCGACGATCGCCGCCGCGAGGCCGATCCCGATCGCCCACAAGAACTCGGCCACGGTGGGCGTCGTGAACGCGGGGATGTCGGGGATCGCGAGCGCGAACGTCCCGAACCCCGTCACCCGGTCCAGGCCGATGAAGATGAGCGAGCCGACCCCTGCCGCCAGCAAGCCAGGGATCAAGACGACGCTCAGCATCGCGCCTCCCACGCCGGCTGCTTCCATGAGCAGGAACGCCCCCACGAGCGGGGAGCCCAGCAAGGTGCTGATCGCGGCGAAGCTGGCTGCCGCCGCGATCACCAAGACGGCTTGCTCCGGCGCATCCTTCTTCAGGAGCTGCACGGCGAGGACCCCGAGACCGCTGCCGATCGCGATCAACGGCGCCTCCGGCCCCAGGACGACCCCCAGACTCAGGGTCGCGAAGGCCGCGATGATGATGCCGGGCAGATCGATTGGTCGAACGGGGCCGGAAGCCTTGAATCCTTCCGCGGGCTCGTGTCCGGCGGTGCCCGGCAGCTGCTTGATCGTCAGCGCCACGAGGAACCCACTGAGGACCAGCAGAGGGATCGGCCACCATGCCGGTTCAGCCGTGAACCCGAGGTCGGCGGGCAGCGTGGTGAACAGGTACTTCTGAGCGTCGGCGACCCACTGGAGGAAGAAATAGGCGACCAATGCCACGGGAACCCCGAGCATGGCACCCATGATCAGAATCACCACGTAGCCCCGATCTCGGACGATGTCCGAGGGAGACTGCGCCGGGGTTCCCTGCGCGGGTTGTTCTCGTGTCGCCGTCGTGCTGGTCAGTCCTCGTTCGCCGCGGCGGCCGCACCGATCGCGACCAGGTCCTCGGGGTGGATCCAGCTGTCAGCCAATGGCACGCCGCCGTTCCTGCGGATCGCGTCGCGGAGCGGGATCGCCCAGCGGTGCTCGATCAGCGCGACGGCCGCCGTGGTGCCCATCGGGATCGTGTCGGCGATGGACCACATCGCCTCATCGCCGAGCAGCCCGTCCTCGGCGGCCTCGGCGCCTGCGAGGGCTCCCGCCTCGACACCCTCCTCGTCGGGTTCGACACCCAGGCCGATCAACGCGCCCGCGATCGCACCGAACTCCATCCGTTGTTCGTCGGACAGATCACTCAGCTCGACGCCTACGATCTCACCTTCGACATCCTTGGAAACGACGACCAGGTCGACGAGGCGGACGATGTCCAGCGCCTTCAACCGCTGAAGCTCGGGCAAGATCTCGCCGTTGAAGCTGGTGCCTTCGAACCCGACCACCAAGACCTGGACCGGACCGAACTCATCCATTGAGGACCTTCGCTTTCTGTGCGGCGAACTCCTCGTCGGTCAGCACGCCTTGATCGTGGAGCTGGCCGAGTTGCTTGAGCTCGTCGATCGATGCCTGCGACATGCCCCCCGCGGCTGGTGCCGGCGGGGGCGGCGGTGCGGCCGCCTGCTGGGAGGAACCTTCGCTCGCGGTATCCTGCTCAGCCTCGTTATTCGCCCTGTTCGCGCTGCTCTTGCCCGCGTGGTACACCGCCGCGCCGCCGGCTGCCATCGCGGCCCCCCGAAGCAGGGGGCGCCTCCTACGCCTCATGATCGATCACTCTCCTCGTGTCGTTGCGAGATGGTGCGTGCGACCCTCTGCGGACCTAGGAGGCGGCACCCTCGCCGTGGAGCTCCTTCTGGATCTCGGCGGTGGTCTCGTCGGACAGCGACGTCTTGATGACCTCGCCCCCGAACTTCGACAGGGCGGCGACCGCCTTGTCGGCCGTGACCTTCTCGAAGACGATGAACAGCGCCGACGTTCCCGGCTGCAGCTTCTCGCGCACCTGGTCCTGGAAGCCCTTGTCGATACCACCCTTCTCGATCTTGCCCATGAGCGCGCCGAACGCCGCACCGAACGCCATGCCGAAGAACGGCACGAAGAACAGGATGCCGAACAGGAATCCCCAGAACATGCCCCACGTCGCGCCCGCGCCCACCGCATGCTGATTCGTGTGGGTGTGGAACGTTCCGTCCGCGTCGCGAACGATCGCCGCCACAGCATCGGCCTGGATGATCAGATCCTGTTGGAGGTTCTGCACCTCCGCCATCGCCTGTTCGGCGGTGGTGGTGTCCTCGTACGCGATCGCGATCAGATCTGCCATGTGATCCCTCCCTCTCGTGCGTGATTGAAGCCGCCCAGATCGGACTGCCAACCGTATCTTGCAACACTTTCACCGCTGGCGTCTCGGACCACATCATCCCGACAGGGTGAATCTCCCCCTCGCCCACGACCTTCGCCGTTCATCTGGGTCCGATAGGGTTCCGGGCATCATGGCGAGAACGCAGTCGGTCAGCGTCCAGGGGAACGGACGCCCGCGGAGCCGGCCATCCGACCTTCACGATGACCTCTTCGCACCTCCCGTTCCCCGGGCAGATGCCATCCCACGCCCGACCCTCGTCGGGACGCTCACCGCCACGTCTTGTCCGCTGGTGGTGGTCTCGGCACCGGCGGGCTATGGCAAGACCACGTTGCTGGCGCAGATGGCGCGAGCTCGACACCCGTCCGATGGCATGGATGCGATGCACGGACCACGGCAGCGATGCGCGGTCGGTCCTGATTCACGTCCATGACGCACTCGCACGATGCCCCGACTTCGGGCGACAGCAGCCGGTGTTGCTGATCGTGGACGACGCCCACTTGATCGAGGGGAAACGAACCCTCGATGCCTCCTCGGCGTGCCCGACGATCTACCTCCGGGATCCACGATGATGATCGCGACCCGTCACGAGCTCGGGAGGCCCCGCGGCCCGGATGCGTTCCCAGGGCCGCATCCACGAGGTCGGAACCGCCTCGTTGGCGATGGATGTCGGTGAGACCGCCCGCTTGGTCCGTGCCTTCGGCCTCGATGCATCCGAGGAGGAGGTGGCGGCGCTGACCGATCGGACCGAGGGTTGGCCCGCGGCCTTGTCGCTCGCGATGGTCTCCGCCGTCGACGACGACCGTACCGCCGGGACTCGAGGCCTTCGGAGGAGCCAGCCGTTTCATGGCCGACTACCTACGCACAGAGTTCTTCGAGCGCAACGCCGATCAGATCCCGTTCCTCACACGAACCTCGATCGTGCGCACGATGAACGGGCCGCTGTGCGACGCGGTGCTGGGCACCACCGGGTCGGGGGAGATCCTCGCGGGCCTCGCACGCACCAACGGTCTGGTCCTGCCCACGGCCGATCCTGGATCGTTCCGCTACCACGAGCTGTACCGGGGATTCCTCCTCGCCGAACTCGACGTGCGCGAACCAGAGCTTGTCGCGCCGTTGCACGCCAAGGCCGCACGGTGGTTCAGGGAGCAGGGCGAGCACGAGGAGGCCGTGGGGCACGCGTTCGCCGCGCACGAGCCCGACCTGGCTGCCGACAGCATCGGTCGGTGTGGCCTCGCCGTGTTCTGGCGCGGAGGGATGGCGACGGTTCGAGGGTGGCTCACGCAGCTCGATGAGGACACGTTGCTGCGCTGGCCCTCCTTGGCGATCGAGGGAGCATTGGTCCACTCGCTGATGGGCTTGCCGGCCGAAGCGGACCGCTGGTTCGACCTGGCGGAACGAGGGATCCCCAACGATCCTCCCCCGGATGGGAGCGCATCGGTCGAGGCATCTCTGGCCCGCCTTCGATCCATGACGTGCCGAGACGGAATCGAGCAGATGCAGCGAGACGCCTCGATCGCGTGCGAAGCCGAAGCCGACTGGAGCGTCTGGAGAGCCTCCTCACTGCTCGGCGTGGGGGTCGCACACGCACTGAGCGGCGATC
This sequence comes from uncultured Actinomycetes bacterium, assembly GCA_963821935.1. Classification (GTDB taxonomy): domain Bacteria; phylum Actinomycetota; class UBA4738; order UBA4738; family HRBIN12; genus JAOUEA01. Next base: position 284,732 of record CAWGFM010000005.1, read on the forward strand.
TCATCGCCGCCGAACGCGTGTGGCACGAAGCCGTCGATATCGGTCGTGAGGTAGGCGCGATCCCAGGGCTGACGCTCACGCTCTCCGAGCTGGCCCGTGCGGCCGTGAGCAGAGGCGCCTGGGCGACAGCGGCCGAGCTCTCCGATTCGGCGGCGTCGTTGATCCTCGGTTCCGGCTTGTCCGACTACGCCACGAGCGCCTTGACCTACGCGATGCAAGCGCGCGTCGCGCTGCATCAGGGACTGCCCCAGCAGGCGACCGAGCACCTGGAACGCACGGTCGGACTCCTGCCGTTGCTCACGTACGCGCTGCCCTGGTACGCCGTGCAGGTTCGGCTCGAGCTCGGCTGGGCGTTGTTGGGGCTGGCACGCCCGGAGGAAGCCGAGTCACGGCTCGCCGAGATCGACGGCGTCGTGTGGAAACGGCCCGGACTGGGCTCGCTGCTCCCCGAGATCGACCACCTCCGTCAGGCGATCGTCGCCGGGGCCGCCGACGCGGTGGCGGCATCCGGTTTGACACCCGCGGAGCTTCGCCTCATGCCCCTGCTCCCAACGCATCTTTCGTTCGAAGAGATCGGCTCGCACCTGTTCGTTTCCAGGAGCACGGTGAAGACTCAGGCGATCTCGATCTACCGAAAGCTCGGAGTCTCCTCGCGCGGTGAGGCGGTGGAGCAGGCACGCTCCATGCACCTGCTCGACCCATGACCCTCCCAGATTTTGGCCTTTCATCCCCCGGGGATGATGCCTCTCTCACACGGACGCGCTCTGATGGAGCGAGTCGATAGGCCGAGCGATCACAGGGCAGATGGGCGGGCACGATGGCTGGGCACGAAGACGCTCTCCGGAAGCTGACGGTCAACGACGAATCCGCGATGGAGAACGAGCTCGGCCTGCGGATGGCTCTATCCCCAGAGCATCCGCTGGATCTCAAGACCGGTGCGCTCGTTCGGTTGAGTGCCCTGGTGGCGATCGGAGCGGCGCCTCCCTCGTTCCAATGGGCTGGGGCGGCCGCGGTGAGGTCTGGTGCCACGCCTGACGAAGTGGTTTCAATGCTCTGCGCGATCGCGCCGATCGTCGGGCTGGCGCGAGTCGTCGCTGCGGCTCCCGAGATCGCGCTGGCCATCGGCTACGACACGGACGTCGCGCTCGAAACCCTCGTGGGCGATGCTCAGCCCCCCGGATCCTGGGCGCCCGTTCGATAGGCCGCGACGACGTCTCCGGTTCAGTCGGCACGACGCGATCGTCCCCGGCCACCCGCAAGGCACCATCCCGGTGGGGGGAACCCTCAGTGCTCCTTCGTGACCCTTCCAGCGTCGTCGATACGAAGGTCCGTCATGCCCGAATGCTGCCGATCTCCGGTGACGAGCACCGTGGGATCGTCGATGCGCCCTAGCTCCTTCAGACGACCGAGCACGAACGCCAACGACTCTTCCGGCGACTGCGTCTCCGTGTCGACCCTGATCTCCGGATCCTCAGGTACCTCGTACGGGTCGTCGACACCCGTGAACCCGGTGATCTCGCCGGCCAGGGCCTTCTTGTAGAGGCCCTTCGGGTCGCGGTTCGCAGCGATCTCGTCCACGGTGGCGTGCACGTAGACCTCGACGAACTCGCCGATCTGGGCGCGTACGGCGTCGCGGGTTTCCTTGTAGGGACTGATCGGGCAGCAGATCGTGGCGACGCCGTTCCGAGTCAACAGGTTCGCAACGAATCCGATCCGCAGGATGTTGGTGTCGCGATCCTCTTTGGAGAACCCGAGACCCTTGGATAGGTTCTTGCGGACCTCGTCTCCGTCCAGGATCTCCGTCTTCATGTCTCGCGCCTTGAACTCATGGAAGAGCATCTCGGCGATCGTGGACTTGCCCGATCCCGAGAGCCCGGTGAACCACACGGTGAAGCCTGTTTCGGTGCTCATCTAGAGGAAACTCCTTCCGACGGCGCCTTCCAGCCCGTCGATGCCGTAGAGGGACACGATCGTGGGACCGACGTCCACCAGATTCCAGCCCTGCACCTCGCCGGCCGGCTGGCCGGGCGCGCCCTTGACGATGAAGATGCCATCGCGGTCGTGGTTGGCTCCGTCGGGGCCGGTATCGTTCTCGTAGGTGTAGATGCTGGGGTTGCCCACCGCACCCACCGAGCGCCATTCCAGGTCGCCGAAGTAGACGATGAGGTCGGGTGCGACCCCCCGGACCTCGGGGTAGACGTCCTGTGGCTTCAGCACCGTGGTGCCCAGCGGCGTGCCGTCGGGACCGGGCGCGGCTTCGAGCCTGGCGACCAGCTCGTCGCGTGTGGTTTCGTAGTCCGCGGGCTCCACGATGCCTCGCGGCTCTCGGCCCTTCACGTTGAGGAACAGGCGCCCGTAGTAGCCGCCGTCGCCCCACGCCACCGTGCGGCTCCAGTCGATCGATGCGTCCTTGATCGGCGTCGGCTTGGTGACGGGCGCGTCCAGCTTCAGGTAGCCCTCCTGCATCAGCCAGTCGTTGAAGCACAGTCCACCCATCATGGGACGGGCGCCGTGATCGCTCATGACCATGGTGATGGCATCGTCGGGCACCAACTCGAGCAGCGAGCCGACCTGTCCGTCCAAGAACCGGTAGTAGTCCTGGAACGTGGTCTCGTACTCGTTGCCGGGCCGGTACTGGGGGTGCCGCGGATCGAAGTACTGCCAGAACACGTGGTGTAGCCGGTCCAGCGCGATGTCGCACAGCATGAAGAAGTCCCACGGCTTGTTCTGGATGAGCCGCCGCCCAACCTGGAACCGTCGCTCGGTCATCTTGAAGACCTGATCGAGCGTGACCCCCATGCCGGCCTGCCGGAAGTTGGGGATGTCGAAGATGTAGTTGCCCTTGCCCTCGAGCTCCTCTTCGATCTCGACCTCGAGCGACTGCGGATAGGCGTATCGCTCGGCCGAGGGCGGCGTCAGGAAACAGCCCACGCGCCAGCCGGGGAACTCCTTGGGCGGGGGGAACGAGGGCGGCACGCCGATCAGCACCGAGCGCTTGCCGTGCGCGCCCAACGCGTCCCACACGGCCGGCTCCTTCACCGAGCCAGAATGGGCGATCGACAATCCGTCGTAGGTCGTGTCCTTGCGGTTTCGGAACCCGTAGATCCCCAGCTGACCGGGCACCTTCCCCGTCAGGGCGCAGGCCCAGGCAGGGACCGTGATCGGCGGTGTGATCGAGGCGAGGTTGCCGTAGGCGCCTTCACCCATCAGCTTGGCGATGTTGGGCACTTCGCTGTGCAGGTCGCGGAACAGCAGCTGCGGCGTGGCGCAGTCGAGCCCGATCACGGCGACCCTGGGTCCTTGTTGCATGCTGCAAGATCCTTCCGGAAGCTGGAATCACACGGGGCGGGATCGGGCGTGCGCACGCACGAACCGGACTCCCACGGTCGGCGTATCCTACCAATGCCCTCACGCGGCGCCCAACCTCGCCGCGTTCCAACCTGGGAAGATGAGCGGCCGTGACGCTCCTGCGACGCCTGCTGAAGATCGACGCCGCGCTGTGGACGGTGTCCAGCATGGCGGTCCTCGTCGCTCCGAGCTGGGTGGTGGACGATCTCCTGAACCAGCCCCCCTCCCCGGGGTATGGCTGGCTTCGAGCATCAGCGGTGATGGGGCTGGTGCTCGCCATGCTCATGGTCTTGGTGTCGCAGAAGCTCGACGAGCTGTGGTGGTGGGCATGGGCGTTCGCGATCCTGGAGGTCGGCACAGCCACCGTCTTCGCGCTGACGGCGCTCCTCGGACTTCCCGATGGAGCGGCGGCCTGGCCCTGGTGGGTGCTTGCCGGGGTGAACGGCGCGCTCGGTGCAGGCTTCCTGGCGGGCTTGGGCATCGCCGGCCAGGAGAAGCCGTTCGTGTGAGCTCAGCCTGCGTCGCCGGGACCTCGGGCCAGGCGATCCAGGGCCAGGCGCTCGGCGGCGGCTGCCGTGGTGAGCCCGTCGCGCTCGGCGTCCCCATAGATCCGTTCGAGGGTGCCCCCGATGGCGGAGAGCCGCGCACTGACCTGCGCCTCGTCCCAACCGAAACGCTCGTAGCCCGCCAGATGGATCACCCCGCCGGCGTTGATCACGAAGTCGGGCGCGTACAGGATGTCGGCATCGCGCAGCCTGGCCGCGTCCGCCACGGTGTCGAGCTGATTGTTGGCGGCGCCGGCCACGACGGCGCACCGCAAGAGCGGGATCGTGTGCTCGGACAGGATGCCCCCACCCGCACACGGAGCGAACACATCGCACGGTGTGCCCCAGACCTCGTCGGGGTCGATCACCTCGCTCGCGCTCGCGGCGGCCTGCGCCCTCGCGCGATCCACATCGGACACGACGACCGTGGCACCTGCCTCACGGAGCAGGCCGATCAACCGGCCACCCACCGCGCCGACCCCTTGGACGAGGACCCTGCACGCCGACAGGTCCGTCGAACCGAATGCACGTCGCACGGTGGCCACGATGCCGTGGAACACCCCCAGCGCCGTGCCGGGCGCGGGATCGCCGGACCCCCCGTGCTCGCGCGACCGGCCGAACACATAGCCCGTGCCCTGGCCCACCACATCCATGTCCGCCTGGCCGGTGTTCATGTCGGCGGCGGTGACGTAGGTGCCGCCCAACGAGTCGACCAGGTTCGCGTACCGTCGCAGGATCGTCCGCCGCTCATCCGAACCCGGGGGCGGCACCTGTACCACGGCCAGCACCGCCTTCCCGCCTCCGAAGGGCAGGTCGGCGGCGGCCTGCTTCAGTGTCATGGCGCCGGACAATCGCAGCACATCGAGCAACGCGTCGTCGGCCGAGTCGTAGGCCCGCATCCGGGTTCCGCCCATCGCAGGGCCTAACACCGTGGAGTGCACGCCGACGAAGAACCACGCGCCCGTGGGCTCGTCGAACCGGACGACGACCTCCTCGCCGTCCCACCTTCGAAGCAGCTCTTCGAACATCCGCGCCGCAGTCTATTGCCCTGCGGAACGCGCGTGGGGGCGGGCACGAGGCCCGCCCCCATCACGAGGTGCGTGTCGTAGGAGTCTGGAACCGGCTAGTGCATGTGGCCGTGGCCACCTTCGCCGGCCGGCTCTTCTTCCTCGGGCTTCTCGACCACGGCGCTTTCGGCCGTCAGCACGATGGCCGCGATCGATGCCGCGTTCTGCAACGCCGAACGCGTGACCTTGGCGGGGTCGATGATGCCGGCCTTGACCAGGTCGACCCATTCGCCCGTGGCGGCATTGAAGCCGTTGCCGTCGGTCTCGCTCCGGAGCTGCTGCACGACGACCGAGCCCTCGTAGCCCGCGTTCTGAGCGATCCTTCGGGCCGGCTCGCTCAAGGCGTTGCGCACGATGCGCGCGCCCGTGGCCTCGTCGCCATCGAGATCGAGCTTGTCGAGCCCATCTTCGGCGCGGATCAAGGTGACTCCGCCACCGGGCACGATGCCCTCCTCGACGGCCGCACGGGTCGCCGACACGGCGTCCTCGATGCGGTGCTTCTTCTCCTTGAGCTCGACCTCCGTGGCCGCGCCCACCTGGATGACCGCCACGCCGCCCGACAGCTTCGCGAGCCGCTCCTGGAGCTTCTCGCGATCCCAGTCGGAGTCGGTGTTCTCGACCTCGGCCTTGATCTGGTTGATGCGGCCGCTCACAGCGTCCGCGTCACCCTGGCCCTCGACGATCGTGGTGGTGTCCTTGGTGATGATCACCTTGCGGGCCTTGCCCAGCAGGTTGACGTCGGCGTTCTCGAGCTTGAGGCCGACCTCTTCGGAGATGACCTCCGCGCCGGTGAGGATCGCGATGTCCTGCAGCATGGCCTTGCGGCGGTCGCCGAACCCGGGAGCCTTCACCGCCGCGGCGTTGAACGTGCCACGGATCTTGTTGACCACCAGGGTGGCCAGGGCCTCACCGTCGATGTCCTCGGCGATGATCACCAGCGGCTTGCCGCCCTGCATCACCTTCTCGAGGACCGGGAGGAGCTCCTGGACGCTCGAGACCTTCTTGTTGACGATGAGCAGGTAGGGCTCGTCGAGGACGGCTTCCTGACTCTCCGCATCGGTGATGAAGTACGGCGAGATGTAGCCCTTGTCGAACTGCATGCCCTCGGTGAACTCGAGCTCGATGCCGAAGGTGTTCGACTCCTCGACCGTGATGACACCGTCCTTGCCCACCTTGTCCAGAGCCTCAGCGATGGTCTCGCCGATCGCGGGATCGCCGGCAGAGATGGACGCCACCTGGGCGATCTCGTCCTTGGACTCCACGTCCTTGGCCTGGCTCTTGATGGACTCGACGGCCCGCTCCACGGCCTTCTCGATGCCGCGCTTGAGCGCCATGGGGTTCGCGCCTGCCGCGACGTTCTTCATGCCGCCCTTCACCATGGCGCGAGCCAGGACCGTGGCGGTGGTAGTGCCGTCACCGGCGACGTCGTTGGTCTTGGTGGCGACTTCCTTGGTGAGCTGAGCGCCCATGTTCTCCCACGGGTCGTCCAGCTCGATCTCCTTCGCGATCGTCACACCGTCGTTCGTGATCGTGGGGGCTCCCCACTTCTTGTCGAGTACGACGTTCTGGCCCTTGGGGCCGAGCGTGATGGCGACCGCATCGGCCAGCTTGTCGACCCCGGCCTCCAGGCCGCGGCGCGCATCCTCGCCGAACTTCAGCAGCTTCGAGGCCACTGTGTACCTCCTTCAGGATCGTGCTTCAGGGGTGGTTGGACGGGGTGCCGGGCCGCTACTTGGCGACGACCGCGAGCACGTCGCGCGCGGACAGGATCAGGTAGTCCTCGCCCTTGACCTTGACCTCGGTACCGCCGTACTTGGAGTAGATGACCGTGTCGCCCTTCTTGACGTCGACCGGGATCCGCTTGGTGCCGTCCTCATCCCAACGGCCTTCCCCGACCGCCACGACGGTGCCCTCCTGGGGCTTCTCCTTCGCGGTGTCGGGGATCACCAGGCCCGATGCGGTCGTCTGGTCGCCCTCGTTGGCCTGCACGACGATCCGGTCTTCCAGTGGCTTCAGGTTGAAGTCCGCCATGTCTGCTGTCCCTCCTCGCTCGATGATGTCGTCGCCGCGTGGTCCGCCGCGCGCGCCATCCGGTTAGCACTCACTGTGTCCGAGTGCTAACAGGATAGCCAGCAGAGTGCCGAAGGGTCAACGCGAAGAGCTGGGTGCCTACGACGCGCGCCAGGCGTGTACCCATCCGCCTTGGCCGCGCCGCTTCGCTTCATACATCGCGGCGTCCGCGTGCTTCATGAGTGAGCGCTCATCCTCGGCGTCGTAGGGATACACGCTGATGCCCACGCTCGCCCGGGTGCGGACCTCATGACCGGCCAGCTCGAACGGCTGCACCATGGCGCGCTCGATCCTGGCGGCCACCTCCTCGGCGACCGACAACACGGCCTCGGCGGCGATCATGGGTGGCGCATCCACGGCGGAGCCTCGCAGTTGCACGTCCGCCACCAGCACGAGGAACTCGTCACCCCCTTGGCGTGCGACCAGGTCGGTCTCTCGCGTTGCGCCACGCAGCCGATCGGCCACCCCGCACAGCAGGAGATCTCCGATGTCGTGACCGAGCGAATCGTTGACCTGCTTGAAACCGTCCAGATCCATGAAGAGCAGCGCGACGGCTTGATCGGTGCGCCGGCTCCGGGCGATCGAAGCTCGCAGGGCCTCCTCGAACCGTTTGCGATTGGGCAGCCCGGTCAGGCTGTCGTGGAAGGCGAGGTACTCGACCTGTTGCTCCAGCTCTTTGCGCTCGGTGATATCGACCATGACGCCATGCCAGTACGGGCGCATCCCGCTGGCGCTCGCCTCCGTCACCAAGTGGGCGACGTCGCGCACCCACACCCAATCCCCCGACACCTGATGCTTGATCCGATACTCGGCCACGTAGTCCTCACCGGAACGCGCGGTCTCGGCGGCGAGCTCGTCGAGCGCCTCGCGGTCATCGGGGTGGATCATCTCCCGCCAGCTCGTCAGATCGTCGTCGCGGACCCACTCCTCGCGCGAGTACCCCAAGAGGGTTTCGATCTGCGGGCTGACGTAGACCTCCGTGTAGCCCAGCGGGTGGTCGTCGTCGGTGTACTCGATGTAGGTGACGACGGGGATGTTGTCCAAGTGCGAGCGCAGCCAGGACTCAGTCTCCGTGCGCTCGATCTCACGCTGGGCGATGCCGACGGCCCCGGCGAAGATCGCGGCGCACGCGCGGAGCGCGTCCCGCTCCCGCCGGTTCCAGTCGTCCGGCCAGAATCGGAGCGTCGCCTCCGGCACGCCACCCACCACGACCGGCACCACCAGCGGATCTCCGACAGCCTCCGCCCCCCACGAGGTGGGTCCCAGCAATGCCCGATCGCCGGAGGAGACCAGTTCCACCCGACTGGCGCCGCTGGCCTCACCGACGATCGACAGCGCCGGCTGCAGGGCCGTGTCCACGATCCTGGCCCCGGTGAGCGCGGACGCCATCCTCGTGTATGCGTCTACGATCGCGTGGGCGCGGTCGTGGGTCTCGGGGGCCGATGATGGCTCAGTGCGTTGGTTCACCCGATGGTCATCGGCACCTTCCGGGGTGAACCGGAGTGGTCAGCTCTCGGGCGCCTTCACGACCACGACGGGGCAGGGTGCCGAATGCAGGTCGTCTATGTACCGACCCCCCGAGTCCGGACTGCTCGCCGCGGTGCCGCCGAAGGGTGGCACGGAGGGCCCATCGGAGCAAGCCAGACCGCCGGCGTCGCAGGGCGGAACGGTCGCTCAGACGCCCTTCAGGAATGCGACCGTCTCGGCGAGGCCGTCTTCCAGGTGCGTCCAGGGCTTCCAGGCGATCGCACCCGGGGCCTTGGAGATATCCAACGCGATGCGGCGGAGCTCACCGGGTGGCAATGTGCCGAACTCCGGTTCGCGGTCGTAGCCGATGAGGTCGGCGATCAACCGGTAGACGTGATTGACGCTCGATTCCAGGCCCGTGCCGATGTTGATGAGCTTGCCCGAGCCGCGATCTGACGCTTGGACGAACGCGTGCACGACGTCGTCGATGAACACGTAGTCGCGGGTCTGGTTCCCGTCACCGAAGATGGTCACGGGCTCGCCCGCAAGCATCTTCTGGGCGAAGATCGCGATCACCCCCGCCTCGCCGTGGGGGTCCTGGCGTGGCCCGTACACGTTGCCCAGCGCCAGCGCCGAGTAGTCCAGGCCGCGGAAGCGCTGGTAGAACCCCAGGTAGTCGGTGACGATCTTCTTGGAGATGCCGTACGGGCTCGACGGGTGCGAGCCCTGGGCGGTCGCTTCCTTGGCGGGCAGACGCTTGGGCTCCCCGTAGATCGTGCCGCCGCTCGCCGCGTAGATCACCTTGCGCGCCTCGACCCGCGCCGCGGCCTCCAGCACGTTCAGGGTACCCATCACGTTGATCGAGGCGTCGAGCACCGGGTCGACCAGCGACGGGCGCACGCCGGATTGGGCCGCGAGGTGATAGACGACCTCCGGCCGATGCCGCTCGAACAGAGGCAGCAGCCCATCGGCGCGCACGTCCATGTTGAAGAACGTGAATTCCTTGCCGTAGCCTCGCGCGTCCACCAGGTTCGCGATGCGACCCGTGGTGAGGTCGTCCACGCTGATCACGCGGTGCCCCTCTGCGAGAAGTCTGTCGGCGAGGTGCGAGCCGATGAACCCGGCACCCCCGGTCACCAGGACCGTGCTCACGTCGCCAACCTTAGCTGCGGGTCGGCGGGGGTGTCGAGCGCCGTTCGATCCCCAGCCTGCCAGCGGGCAGCGCCCAGGCAGGCAACCATCGCGGCGTTGTCGGTACACAGCGGGAGCGACGGGGCGAGGACCCGGATCCCTGCCGCTGCTCCCGCCCCGGCCAGTCGCTCACGCAGGCGGGTGTTGGCGATCACCCCGCCACCGAGCAACACGGTCGGCGCTCCCACGTCTTTCGCCGCCGCCATGGTCTTCGACACCTGCACGTCGACGATGGCCTCTTGGAAGCTGGCGGCGATGTCGGGCAGATGCAGGTCGTTGCCGGCAGCGCGTTCCTGTTTGACGTAGCGGAGCACCGCCGTCTTCAACCCGCTCATGGAGAAGTCGTAGTCACCCGAGTCCTCCATGGCTCGCGGGAACCGGATCGCTTGGGGGTCGCCGGCACCGGACATGGCATCGAGCGCGGGACCTCCCGGGAAGCCCAAGCCCATGAGGCGAGCCACCTTGTCGAACGCCTCGCCGGCGGCGTCGTCCAACGTCTGGCCCATGACCTCGTGCTGCAGCATGTGCGGCACATGGACCAACATCGTGTGACCTCCCGACACGATGAGCACCACGTAGGGAGGCTCGGGTGGGCCGTGCTCCAGGAAGTTGGCCCAATAGTGCGCCTCCAGATGATGCACACCGACCAGGTCGGCGCCGGTGGCAAGGGCCACCCCTTTGGCCGCCGCCATGCCCACGAGGAGCGCGCCCACCAATCCAGGCCCCACGGTGACCGCCACGCAGCCGACGTCGGAGAAGCCGATACCCGCCTCGCTGAGCGCCTCCTCCATCAGCGGGTTGAGCGCTTCCACGTGCGCGCGAGCGGCCACCTCAGGCACGACGCCACCGAAGCGTTCGTGCAGGTGGACCTGGGAGGCGATGAGGTTCGCGCGCAGCTCGAAGCCGTCTTCGACCACGGCGACGGCGGTCTCGTCGCACGACGTCTCGATGCCCAACGTGATCACGAAGGGCGCACCATCTCCGGCAGGCTGGTCGCGATCGAGGCCAGGCGACGCCGATAGGCCTCGGTTCGCACGTCGTTGGTCCACATGATGAGCGCATCCTCGTTGAGCTCTTGGTAGTAGTTGCGGCGGATACCCACCGGGTGGAATCCGAACCGTCCGTAGAGGCGTTGGGCGCCCCAATTGGTAACGCGCACCTCAAGACTCACCGCGCGTCCGCCCAGCTCGATGGCACCGCCGATCAGCTCGTGCAGCAGCCGCGTCCCGAGCTTGTGGCGCTGTTGCTGGGGGTCGACCGCGATGTTGGTGACATGGGCCTCATCGCCGTAGCAGATCAGCCCGCCGTAGGCCACGATGACCTTGTCGATCCGCGCGACCAGGTAGCACCGATTGTTGGGCTCGGTCATCTCGGCCACGAACAGGTTCGGGCTCCACGGTCGGGCGTAGACCTGCTTCTCGATGGCCATGACGCCGCGCAGATGGCGACGCCGCATGCGGCCCACCTCGACCCTAGGCGCCGCGTGTTCGCTGATCCCACGCGATCTCAGCATCTGACTTCCTCAGGTACACCGGGACGACGTCGAAGAGGGCATCGTGTTCCTCGCGCAGGAATCGCGGCACCGCGAGCTCGACCAAGGACGCGGCGTCGGGGTGCGCCATCGTGGATGACGCGAGCTCGACCCGGCTTCCCAGTTCCTGCAGCACATGTCGATACAGCATGGCACCGTTGCCCACCGCCAACACCTCGCCGGCGACGGCCTGCAGCTCGGCGGCGAGCCGGTCGGGGGTCACGACCATCTGATCGGTCTCGCGCACCACGCCGCCCGGAACCGCTCGGTAGATCGCGAAGAAAACCTCACCACGACGTCCGTCGATCACCGCAGCGATCCGCTTGTGCGTCGTCCGCACCGCGTAGGCCAGGGCATCGAGGCTCGTGATGCCCACGAGCGGCACGTGCAGCACCTGTGCCAGGGTCTTGGCCGTTTGGACCCCGACCCGGAGCCCGGTGAACAATCCCGGACCGACGCCGACGGCGATCCCCCCCACCTGCTTGAGCTGGAGGTCGCTCCAGACCAGCAGTTGTTCGAGTACGGGGGTCACCGACTCCTGCCGCGCCTTGCCGGCGATCGCCACCCTGCCCACGATCTCGTTCTCCGTGCCGATCGCAACGCTGGTCTGCGGCGTCGAGGTCTCGATCCCCACGACGATCACTGGCCGCTGCTCCAGGGAGCGAGGGCGACCTCGAGCTCGGGCCAACGCTCCGCCCACGCGGCACCGACCGACGACACCGTGATCCTGCGGATCTCCGATCGTCCCGCGGGGTCCTGAGGGTTCAGCTCGATCCGGAGTCGGTTGTCGGGCAACAGGGACTCGATGGCATCGCCCCATTCGACCAGCAGCACCCCATCACCTCCTCCCACCTCCTCGAGCGCGAGATCGACGACGTCCTGCATGCGATCGAGGCGGTACACGTCCACATGCGCGACATCGAGGATGCCCGTGTATTCCTTCACCAGGGTGAACGTGGGCGAGGCGACCGTTCCCTCGACGCCCAGGCCCCGGGCCACCCCTTGGACCAGCGTGGTCTTGCCAGCTCCCAGCTCTCCCGTGAGCACCACCGCGTCGCGAGCTCGCAGCACCGCCGAGAGTGCCTCGCCCACCTCGCGGGTGTCCTCCGCCGTCTCCGCATGGATGGTGATGTCCACGGTCAGAACAGCTCCAGCTGTTCGTCACGGTCCGAGGCTGGCACATCATCGGCCACCGGGGCCGGCTCGGGGGCCGCGCGCGCATCGTCCAAGGCTCTCCGGACCAGCTCGAGATCCTGCTGCAACAGTGCGAACTGGTTCGATTTCTCTCCGCCCCCATGCAGGATCGCGGCCGGATGGAACGTGGGGATCACTGTGCGACCATGCCAGTCGTGGATCTGTCCGCGCAGGCGGGTGATGCCCGTCGAGGTGTTCAGCACGAACTTCGTCGCGAAGTTGCCCAGCGTCACGATCACCGACGGCTGGATATGAGAGATCTGTTCGATCAGCCATGGCGTGCACGCTTCGATCTCGTCCGGTTGGGGATCGCGGTTGCCGGGGGGCCGGCACTTGATGACGTTGGCGATGTAGACGTCCTCGCGCCTGAGACCGATCCCTGCAAGCATGCGGGTCAGCAGCTGCCCCGCTGCTCCGACGAACGGTTCCCCTTGCTTGTCCTCGTGGAACCCGGGGCCCTCGCCGATGAACAGCAGGTCGGCGTCGGCATCGCCGACACCGAACACCACCTGGGTGCGACCCTGTGCCAGCCGGCACTTGGTGCACGTTGCCGCGTCGGCCGCGACCATCGCGAGCGTCCTGGTCATGTGGCGGTCTTCCTCCTCGTCCTCGACCTGGAGGACGAACGCATCGGCGGCTGCAGCACGGTGGTCGCGAACAGGCGTATCTCCCGATCCAGCTCCACCGGGCGTTCGAGCATCGGCATGTGCCCAGTGCCGGCCATGACCACGAGCCGCGCATCGGGGAGCTCATCCACGAGCTGGATCGCCGATGCGGGCGGCGTGACCCGGTCGTACTCACCCACGACCACCAGCGCGGGGACCTTCGCCCGCGGCAGCGCATGCTGCAGGTCGATCTCCATCAACTCGGCGAGCCCGTCGGTCCACACGTCCGAACTGGCCCGCTGCGCCAACCGCACCACGTGGTCCACCAGATGCGCGGGAGCGTCGGGCCCGAACTGCGTCAGGCGAACCGCCGCCGCCCGGATATCACCCGGGCTGGCCATGACCGCCCTGCGGAATCCGTCGACCCGCCCCATCACGGTGGACAGGGTGGCAGGACGGCGGCGCAACAGGCCGGTGAGCGAGCCCATGGCGCCGCGCAACAGGTCCTCCGAGGACGTCCCGACCAGGATCAACCCCGCCACGCGCGGCCCGAACAGCTCCGGACGTTGCTCGGCCATGGCGATCGCCGCGATGCCTCCCAGGCTATGGCCGACCACCAGGCAGGGGCTCGCCGGCGCCACGACGTCGAGCACGGCGGCCACATCGCGGCCCATGGCGCGAACCGAGAGGTCACCGTGGGCAGGCGGACCGCTGCGTCCGTGCCCGCGATGATCCATCAGCACGCACCGATAGTCGGCCGCCAGATCGACCCATTGCTCGTGCCAGGTCGTCATGTCCAAGCTGAACCCGTGCACGAAGAGCAGGACCGGAGCGTCGGGATCGCCGGCGGCGCGCACGGCGATGCGGGTGCCGTCGAACGATTCGATCTGACCGAGATCGTCGGGCGGCAGATCCCACAGGTCGGCTTCCAGGTGGTGTTCGGTCCTCCGGCGGATGACCGTCCGGGTCACCGCACCGGCCGCCACGACGCCGGCGGCGACCCCTGCGCCGATCGCAGCGACGCGCCTCCTCACGGCACGTACCGACGGGGGACGCGGGCACCGACACGGCTCACGATCTCGTACGCGATCGTGCCGGCGTGCTCGGCCAGCTGCTGCGCCGAAACGGCAGCATCCGCCTGTGATCCCACGAGCACGACCTCGTCACCCTGCGAGGGTTCGAGATCGCCGCAGTCGGCCATCAACTGATCCATGGTGACGTTGCCAGCCACTAGGCACCGGCGTCCGCCGATCAGGACATGGCCGGTCGATGACAGCGAGCGTGGATAGCCATCGGCGTACCCAACCGGCACGGTCGCGATCCATGAGTCCTGGCCCAGCTCATATCGTTGGCCGTAGCTGATCCGCTCTCCGGCGACCAGCCACCTCGACCCCGTGACCACCGATCGCCAGGCCAGGGCCGGTCGGAGCCCCAGGGACGTGCCGACGCCGGGCGCGGGCTCGACGCCGTAGAGCCCGATGCCCACCCGCACCATGTCGAGCTGTGCCTCGGGATGCAAGATGGACCCCGCCGTGTTGGCCGCGTGGAGGACGGCCGGATCGTGACCGGCCTCACGCACGGCCTCCACCATGTCGAGGAACCGATCCAGCTGGGTCTTCGTGACCGCCGGATCGTCTTCCGACCGCGCGAAGTGGGTCCACACGCCACCAAGTCCGAACCCAGCCCTCGCGACCAGGTCCACGAACGCCGGTGCATCTTCGGGGGGCCAGACCCCCGCACGGTGCATGCCGGTGTCCACCTTGACGTGCACGTGTATCGAGGGTGCCGACCCTTTCGCGGCAGCCTCCAGCCGCTCCAACCCCGCAAGGGTGGAGAGCACCGGGGTGAGCCGGGCGCCGAGGGCAACCCGCTCCGAGCCCGCGGGCAGTTCCGACAGCACCAGGATCGGAGCGTCGATGCCGTCAGCTCGCAGGGCCAGCCCCTCTTCGACGAGCGCCACGCCGAGCCAGGTCGCCCCCGCGTCCAGACACGTGCGCGCCACGCGATCGGCACCGTGACCGTACGCATCGGCCTTCACCACGGCCATGAGCTCGGAGCCGTGCGGTCTCAGCACGCGAACGTTGTGCGCGATCGCGTCGAGGTCGACCTCGACGTGTGTGGCCCGGAAGGTTCCGGGATCGCGGGTCATCGGTGGGCCACCCCGTCGATCGCCTCGGGAAGGTGCGACGCGATGTCGCTCGCCATGGTCCCCTCGCCGAGCGTCCGACCCGCCAGGTACCCCGCGAGCCCATGGACGTGGGCACCGGCGGAGGCCGCCTCGGCGGGGTCGAGCCCGCGTGCGAGCAGACCCGCGATCGCACCCGTCAGGACGTCGCCGGAACCGGCAGTCGCCAGCACGGGGCTCCCGGTCAGGTTGATCCGCACCTGACCCTCGGGTGTCGCGATCAGCGTCCGAGGCCCTTTCAGCAGCGTCACCGCTCCGGTGTCCGCCGCCAGCCGTCGTGCCACGCCGACGCGGTCCCGCACCACCGCGCTCGAGCTCAGCCCGGTCAGTCGTTCGAACTCTCCCTGGTGGGGAGTGAGGACGGCATCGGCCTTCCGGTCCACGATGTCACCGGCCGTTCCGGCGAACGCGGTGAGGCCGTCGGCGTCCAGCACCACCGGCACGGGGCTCTCGCGGACGAGCGCCCGCACGAAGCCGGCCGTCTCCGCATGCTGCGTGAGACCCGGCCCCAGAGCGAGTGCATCCGCTCGTTCGAGGGCAGCGAGCGCCGGCCCCAGGGCCTCGTCGGCGACGGTGCCCAGGTCGGTGTCGGGCAGCTCCAGGAACACGGCCTCCGTGAGCGTTGCCTGGACCGCGGGGAGCACGGCGGCCGGCACGGCCACCACGACCAATCCGGCCCCGACCCGGGAGGCAGCGCGGGCGATCAGCGACGGCGCTCCGGTCATGTCCCGAGATCCGGCGACGACCACCACGACACCCGAGGCGCGCTTGTGTGCCTCGAGCGCGCGGTGCGGCATCACGGCGGCCACATCCGCGGGCTCGAGGAGGACGACGTCCGCCGGGAACGCCTCGGCGGCGAAGCCGATGTCGACAACGCGGACCGTGCCCGCATGCTCTGCCCCGGGGAACAGGACTGCCCCGAGCTTGGCCGCACCGAAGGTGACGGTGACGTCGGCCCACACGGCCTCGCCGCCCACCGTTCCCGTGGCTCCATCGACCCCTGACGGGATATCCACCGCCACCACCGGGACCGGCGATGCGTTCAACGATCGGATCGCGGCGGCCCATCCGTCCGTGGGCTCACCGTGGAAGCCGGTCCCGAAGAGTGCGTCGATCGCGACGTCGGCGCGGGCGAGCTCACGGTCCAGGGACAGGGCCTCGAACGGTGCGGGCGATAGGTACACCTCACGCAGCCGCGCGCCGTTCGTGGACGCTGGCTCGCGGGCCACATCGATCGTCTCCATCGTGACGACGTGCACCCGCATCCCTCGCCGCGCTAGGTGCCTCGCGGCGACGAACCCGTCCCCTCCGTTGTTGCCTGTGCCGCAGACGACCACGGCTCGACGTCCGTAGGCGCCACCGCCGACCTCCACGGCGGCTCGTGCGACGGCGGCCCCGGCGCGCTCCATCAACGTCGCGGCCACCACCCCGGATGCCTGGGTCCGACGGTCCAGCTCCATGGCCTGCTGTGGACCGAGGACCGGCTTCAACGGGATCGATCCTCACGCACGGCGATCGCGAACGACACGGCGTTGGTCCTCTCATGCGTGAATGTGATCAGGACCTTCGACACGCCCAGGGCGTCGGCCCGGCGTTTGGCGTTGCCCGCCAGCTCGATCGCAGGGGCTCCGCTCGGGTGGCGCGCCACGCTGATGTCGTGCCACCGCTTGCCGCGGTACCCGCCCAGCGCCTTGATCGTCGCTTCCCGCGCTGCGAATCTGCCCGCGTAGGATTCGGCGGGCCGAGCTTTCCCGTCGCAGTACGCGATCTCTGCCGGCGTGAACACCCGGTCTCGCATGGTGGGGTGCCGAGTCAACGCACGCTCCATTCGAGCGATCTCGCAGATGTCGACGCCGAGCCCGACGATCTCCACCCCGCTAGCTTAGAGGCCGTGGCCGCCGGGAGCCGTTGGGCCTTGGCCGGCCGATGCTCGGTACGAACGCCTACTCGACCGTGACGCTCTTGGCGAGGTTGCGGGGCTGGTCGACATCGCAGCCTCGGAGCGTGGCGACGTGGTAGGCCAGCAGCTGCAGGGGCACCGTGACGATCACCGGCGACAGGAGCTCGGGCGTCGCGGGCACCTCCAGCACATGATCGGCGAACCCGGCGATCTGTTCATCGCCCTCGGTCGCCACCGCGATCACGACCGCGCCCCGAGCACGCACCTCCTGGATGTTCGAGAGCATCTTCGGATAGATGTGGCATCGGGTCGCCACCGCGACCACGGGGACGCCGTCTTCGATCAACGCGATCGTGCCGTGCTTGAGCTCGCCAGCGGCCTGCCCTTCGGCGTGGATGTAGCTGAGCTCCTTCATCTTGAGCGCGCCCTCCAGCGCAGCTGGGTAGCCCGTATGCCGCCCGATGTACACGATGTCGCGCGCGTTCTGATACCGCTCCGCCAGCTCGCGGACCTGCCGATCGAGGGCGATCGCTCGGCTCACCTGCTCGGGCAACCGATCCAGGTCGGCCATGATCTCCGCGATCTCCTCGGGGAACTTCGTGCCGCGCACCTGCGCGAGGTAGAGGGCCATCAGGTACTGCGACACCATCTGGGTGGCGAAGGTCTTGGTGGCGGCCACGCAGATCTCGGGGCCCGCGTGCGTGTAGAGGACACCATCAGCTTCGCGAGCCAGCGAGGATCCCACGGTGTTGGTGATGGCGATGACCTGCGAACCCTGCCGGCGTGCGTGCCTGGCCGCCTCCAAGGTGTCGATCGTCTCGCCAGACTGGCTCACCGCCACGGTGAGGGTGTCCGGTCCCAGCACCGGGTCGCGGTAACGGAACTCACTGGCGATCTCGATCTCCACCGGCAGGCGGGTCCAGTGCTCGATCGCGTACTTGGCGACCAGGCCCGAATGGAACGCCGTCCCGCAGGCCACCACGAACACCTTGGTCACCTCGCGCAGGACGTCGTCGCTGATGTGCAGCTCATCGAGCGCGAGCCGGCCACCCACCACACGGCCGACCAGGGTGTCGCGGATCGCGTCCGGCTGCTCGTCGATCTCCTTGCGCATGAAGGTGTCGTAGCCGCCCTTCTGCGCACGCGCGACGTCCCAGTCCACGGTGATCGGCGACGGCGACAGCGGAGCGCCCTCGAAGTCCGTGAACGTGGCGCCGTCGCGACGAACCTCGACCATCATCCCTTCGTCCACCGGGACCACGGTCCTGGTCCGGTCGAGGAGCGCGGGGATGTCGGAGGCCAGGAGCGTTTCGCCATCGCCGAGCCCGACCACCAACGGTGACGACACCTTCACGCCCACCAGCAGGTCGGGCTCGTCGATGGCGCACACGACCAGTGAGTACGCGCCTTCGAGCTCACCGACGGCGGATCGCACGGCGTCGGTGAGGGTGGTACCCGCGCGGGAAAGCTTGGATTCGATCAGGTGAGCGATGCATTCCGTGTCGGTCTCCGAGACCAGGGTGTGGCCTTCCTTGTCCAGCCGATCGCGCAGACCTTGGAAGTTCTCGATGATGCCGTTGTGGATCACGGCGATCCGTCCTCGACAATCCAGGTGCGGGTGGGCGTTGCGATCCGTGGGAGAACCGTGGGTCGCCCAGCGGGTGTGTCCCATGCCGACCCGCCCTCCGGGGCTGCCTTCGGTGACCAGGGCTGCCTCGAGCTCCGAGAGCTTCCCGGCTCGCTTGAGGACCGCGAGACCGTCACCCATCACGGCGATGCCCGCGGAGTCATAACCCCGATACTCGAGCCTCCGGAGACCTTCGATGACGATCGGAAGCGCCTCGTCGGGGCCAACGTAGCCGACGATGCCACACATACAGGAAGACCCTAACAGCGGGTCGTCACGAGGCGGTCGAACGTCGCTTCAGGAGCCGCCCAACGACCCGCGGACGGCGCCCGCGATCGACTCAGCGTGCTCGCTCGCCAGGTCCTCGGTCTGAGCTTCGACCATCACGCGTACCAGCGGCTCGGTGCCCGACGCGCGCACCAAGACACGCCCTTCCTCGCCCAACGCTCCTTCCGAGGCCTCCACCGCCTCCCAGACCGAGACGGCTTCGGCCAAGCCGTCACGGTCCCGAACCTCGATGTTGATGAGCCGCTGCGGGTACCGGGTCATGATGGCTGCCAGGTCCTTGATCGTTCGGCCGGTCCGGGCCGCCAACGACAGGAAGCGCACCGCCGTCAACAGACCGTCGCCCGTCGAGGCGTGCTGCCGGAAGATCACGTGACCCGACTGCTCACCGCCCAGCACCGCTCCGGTCCGGAGCATCTCTTCCAGCACGGATCGGTCGCCGACCCTGGAGGAGACGACATCGATGCCCGCCAACCGCATCGCGTGATGGAAGCCCAGGTTGGCCATCACCGTGGTCACGACGGTGCTGCCGGACTCCGTGTCCTGCTCTTTGAGAGCGACCGCGCACGCCGCCAGTACCTGATCACCGTCGACGATGAACCCCGAGGCGTCGGCGAACAAGGCCCGATCCGCGTCACCGTCGAGCGAGACACCGGCATCGGCCCCGCGCCGCACGACCTCGGCCGCCACGACCTCGGGGTAGAGCGCTCCGCAGGCCTCGTTGATGTTCGCGCCGTCCGGTTCGGCGTTGATCGCGTGGACCACGGCGCCGAGACGGCGGAACAGCTCGGGCGCCGCGTCCGAGGCGGCGCCGTTCGCGCAGTCGACCACCACAGCCAGGCCATCGAGCGGCGCCTCGGCAGCGTCCATCAGATGCGCCAGGTATCGCTCGTGCTGGTCACCGATCGTGAGGATCCGTCCGCTCGGCTCGGCCGGCGCCGAGGGATCGCGCACGGCGACTTCGATCTCATCCTCGATCACGTCGGCCAGCTTCATGCCGTGAGCGTCGAAGAACTTGATGCCGTTGTACTCGGGGGGGTTGTGGGAGGCAGAGATCACCGCTCCTGACGAGGCCTGCATGTCGATCGTCATGAATGCGATCGCAGGGGTGGGCACCACACCGGCGATCACGGCGTCACCGCCGGCTATGCGGATGCCCTCCACCAACGCGTCCTCGAGCCATTCCCCGGAGGCACGGGGATCCCGGCCCACCACCACCGTCGGGTGTGGATGTCCGTGACGCCCCAGCACGAGGACGGCGGCCCGACCGAGCCCGAAGGCCAGCTCCCTGGTCAGCTCGGATCCCGCGAGTCCACGAACCCCGTCGGTGCCGAACAAGCGTGCCATCAGCCGTGAAGGCTACTCCACCCCGCGGAAGCCGTACGCACGTTCGGGTCGGACATGCGAACATGCACGCATGAGCAAAGAAGGACCGGTCCAGGTCTACGCGAGTGCCGACACCACCGACGGCCTGTTGATGCAGGGCAGGCTCGAGACCGAAGGCATCCCGGTGATGTTGAAGGGCGAGTCCGAGGGCCCCTATCGCATGGGCCCCACGTACCTCTGGGTGGCCGCCGAGCACGAAGTCGATGCGCGCGCGATCGTCGAGGCGGTTCGAGCGGGCGCCTACGCCCTGGCCGACGATGCCGACGTCACGAGGTTCGAGACCGAGGACGAGGACGCGACCTCGCGCTGAGCAACCGGCGGCTCACGATCGATCTCCGCCCGTGCGCTTGCGCTCCCTGATGCGCTCGACCCCTTTGTAGTTGGCGAGTGCCGAGAGCTCATGCTCGATCTGCACCAGGTCCGCCTGGTCGCGCATGACCTGATCGATCGGCTTGTAGGCATCGGGATGCTCGTCCAGCAAGGCATGCGCGTCCGATGCCTGCCACGAACGACCGGCCATCTGGTCCTCGAGCGACTCGACGGACAACGTGGTGCGAGCCTTGGTCCGACTCATCCGACGCCCGGCACCGTGGGAGGACGACCGATACGAGGCATCGTTGCCCAGGCCGCGCACCACGTAGGAACGTTGCCCCATGCTGCCCGGGATCAAGCCGCGCGAGCCCACGCCGGCGTGGATGGCGCCCTTCCGGGTGATCCATAGCCGGCGGCCATCGAACTCTTCGAGCTCCGTGTAGTTGTGGTGGCAGTTCACCTCGTCGGTCGGCGTCAGCTCCCGCCCCAGCATCACCTCGAGCTGCCGGTGGGTGGCGACCAGCATGAGCCGTCGGTTCTCGCCCGCGTAGGCCTGGGACCACGCCAGGTCTCGGATGTAGGCGTCGAACTCCGGGCTCCCCTGCTGGAGCCAGGCCAACTCGGGATCCTCCAGCTGCGTGCCGAGTCCGGCGTGCAGTCGCTTCGCCGTCTTGGTGTGCAAGGTCGCCAGCTTGTTGCCTCCACCACGAGAGCCGGAGTGCAGCAGGATCCAGACCCAACCGTCCTGGTCGCCGGCCAGCTCGATGAAATGGTTGCCAGAACCCAGCGTGCCGAGCTGGATGGCTGCCCGCTCGTGGTCGGCAAGCGTCGGCGGCGGCGGGTGCTTCGCGAGCCAGGCCCTCGCCTCGTCCGATGCCTCGCCGTGCCAACGTCCGAGCCCGGCCGGGACGGCCCGGCGCATGCGGTCCACCCAAGCGTCCAGCCCCGCGTCAGGAAGCTGGTCGGCGCGGATCCGAAGGCGCCGCGCCGCCATGCCACACCCGATGTCGACCCCGACGGCCGATGGGATGACGGCAGTCTCGGTGGGGATCACCGACCCGATCGTGGCGCCCATGCCCAGATGGGCGTCCGGCATCAGGGCGATGGGACCGGCCAGGATGGGCAGCCGCGCGGTTCGCGCCGCCTGCTCGGCGGTCACGTCGTCCAATTCGCTTGCCCAGCTCAGCACGCCGGGCGCGATCTCTCGGGGCATGGGGTCCGACCTCCTTGATATGCGTCTTCGAGCCCGCAGGCCCGGAGTGCTTCAGGAGATCAGCGCTTCGAGTACTGCGGGGCCTTCCTGGCCTTCTTGAGGCCGTACTTGCGACGTTCCTTCTCACGCGCATCGCGCGTGAGGTAGCCCTCGGCTTTGAGCTGGGCCCGCAGACCGGGATCCAGCTCGATGAGGGCTCGGGCGATGCCCAACCGGATCGCTCCCGCCTGCCCGCTGATGCCACCGCCCTTGATCGTGGCCACGACGTCGAAATCCTTCTCGCGGCCGACCACCCGCAGGGGTGATTGCGCGACCATGCGATGGACGCGCGTCGGGAAATAGTCCTCCAGATCGCGGCCGTTGACGTCGAACTCACCGGTGCCGGGCACCAGGCGCACGCGGGCCACCGCTTCCTTGCGGCGTCCTGTGATGATCGTTGCTGGGGTCAGGGCCACGAACTTACTCCTCGGAGGTCGTCTCGGACGCCGGCGTGCTCGACGTCTCCTCGTTCTCGGTTGTCTTCGCCGCGGCAGGCTTCTTCGCGGCAGGCTTCTTGGTCGTCGTGGGCTTCTTCGTGGTCTTCTTGGCTGCGCTCGTCTTCTTGGCTGCGCTCGTCTTCTTCGCTGTTGGCTTCTTCGCGGTCGTCTTCTTGGCCGTTGGCTTCTTCTTGGCTGTGGTCTTCTTGGCCGTCGACTTCTTCTTGGCTGCGGTCTTGTCGGCCGTGGTCTCCTCCGTGGGACCTTCGGGCTCCGCGGGCTCCGGCTCGGTAGTCGGCTCGTCCCTCACCAGACGCCGGCTCGTCCCTTTGACGGCGGGCGAGGGCAAGCCCTCCCACATCGGGGGCTGGCCGAAGGTGTAGTCGACCGGCTGTTGGGCTCCGTGCGGGTGCTGTGCGCCGGCGACGACGTGCAGCTTCTTGATCATGGTTCGGCCCAGACGGTTCTTGGGCAGCATGCCCCGGACGGCCTTCTCCACGGCGAACACCGGCCGGGTCGCGAGCAGCTCGTCGTAGCGGATCCCGGTGATGCCGCCTGGGTAGCCGGAATGCCGGTAGGCGACCTTCTTCAGCTCCTTGCCGCCGGTCAGCTCCACCTTGTCTGCATTGATCACGATCACGTGATCGCCGGTGTCCATGTGCGGCGCGAAGATGGGCTTGTGCTTGCCCCGCAGCAGCGCCGCGACTTCAGACGCGACGCGACCCAGCACCCGTCCACTGGCGTCGACGACGTACCAACGCCGCTCGATGTGCTCAGGCTTCGGAGAGTAGGTCTTCATGAGGGTCTTCCGTACGTGGATATCGGCCAGGAGCCTGGCCGACGCACCAGACTACCTGCGGCGCTCCGGACGCGTCAAAGGCGGGACCTGCTCAGGGACGTTCTCGGGCGCCGTACACCACTCGCTCCAGGGTCAGACCGTGGGCCGGCGCGATCTGCCGGGCTCGTGACCGGTCGCGAGCGCGCAGGATGGACGGGATCGCGTCCGGATCGAGGATGCCCTCGCCGACCGCGACCATCGTCCCGGTCAGTGCGCGCACCATCTGATGCAGGAAGGCGTTGGCGCGGAACCCGATCTCGATGCGATCGCTCACCTTCACCACGGTGATGCGCTGGAGGTCGCGGACTGTTGACCTGCCCGCCCCCGGGTGCCGGCAGAACGAGGTGAAGTCATGCGAGCCGACCAGGTGAGCGGCGGCGGCGCGCATCCGTCGCAGATCCAAGGTGCCCGGGTGGTGCCACGCGAATCTGGCCTCGAAAGGATCGGGCACCGCCCCCACCTGCGTCCGATAGCGGTAGATGCGCGCGCTCGCCGAGAACCGTGCGTCGAAGCCATCGGGAGCACGGCGAACGGCGAGCGCCACGACCTCGGGCCCGAGCCGGCCGTTGATCGCATCTCGGAGCGTCTCGACAGCGCGAGCGGACCCCGTGACGACCGATGCCACCTGTCCCCGGGCGTGCACACCGGCGTCCGTACGGCCGGCGACCGAGAGCTTGACCGGCTCCCCGGTCACGTCGGCGAGAACGGCCGAGAGCTCGCCCTCGATCGTTCGGATGGACGGATCGCGTTGAGCCGCCCACCCTCGGAAGCCCGTGCCGTCGTAGGCCAGCTGCAACCGGAGCGTGCGAAGGCTCAGCCTCGTTCGACCAACTCGATACGGGCCATCGGGGCCGCATCACCCTTGCGCGGCCCGAGCTTCAGGATCCGCGTGTAGCCGCCGTTCCGCTCCTCGAACCGAGGACCGATCTCGTGAAAGAGGTTGGCCACCACGTCGCGATCCGGGATGTCCTTGAGCACCTCGCGCCGCGCGGCCAGGTCGCCTCGCTTGGCCTTGGTGATGAGCTTCTCCGCGTACGGTCGCAACGCCTTGGCCTTGGCCTCGGTCGTCTCGATCGACTCGTGCGTGAAGAGCTGCGCCGCCATGGTGGACAGCAGCAGACGCTGATGGCCGGGGTTGGAGCCGAGGCGGGGACCCTTCCTGGGCTTGGGCACCGGCTACTCCTCCCGGAGTCCAAGGCCCAGCTCCTCGAGCTTGGCCTTCACCTCGTCGATCGACTTCTGTCCGAAGTTGCGGATGTCCATCAGCTCGGACTCGCTCTTGAGCACCAGGTCGCCGACGGCGTTGATGCCCTCACGCTTGAGGCAGTTGTAGGAGCGGACCGACAGGTTGAGCTCCTCGATCGTGATGGCGTAGTCGCCCGGGACCTCTTCGTCCTCGGCGGGGCCTACCGTCACGCTGGCGGCCTCCGCGAGCTCGCTGAACAGCTGCACCAGCTCCAGCATGGTGCCGCCGGCCGAGGCCACGGCCTCGCGCGGGGTGACGGAGCCGTCGGTCTCGACGTCCAGGATCAAGCGATCGCGGTCGGTCATCTGTTCCACGCGCGTGTTCTCCACGGCGTAGCTGACCTTGCGCACGGGCGAGAAGATCGAGTCGACCGGGATGACACCGATCGGGTCGCGGGGCTTCTTGTTCTTGTCGGCCATGCGGTAGCCGACGCCGCGTTCGACCGTCATCTCCATCTCGAGCGAGGCTCCCTTGCCCAGCGTGGCGATGTGAAGCTCGGGGTTCAAGATCTCGACGCCCGCGGGCGGTGCGACGTCGCCGGCGGTGACCTCGCCGGGGCCCTTGGCCTTCAGGTAAACCGTGGTCGGTTCCTCCAGGTCGGATCGAACGACCAGCTCCTTGAGGTTCAAGATGATGTCCGTGACGTCTTCGGTGACCTTGGGGATGGTGGAGAACTCGTGCAGCACCCCGTCGATGCGGACCGACGAGATGGCCGCGCCCGGGATGGACGACAGCAAGGTCCGGCGAAGCGAGTTGCCCACGGTGTAGCCGAACCCGGGTTCCAGCGGCTCGATGGCGAACTTGGAGCGGGTCGGTGAAACGATGTCCTCAGCGATCTGAGGCCTGGCGACGATGAACACGTACTTCCCTCCTTCGGCGGGGGATCAACCACTGCTACCCCGCCATCTGCGCCGGGGACGAGCCCCGGCCTACATTCCTCTGGAGCGCGCTAGACGCGGCTTCTCTTCTTGCGCCGCGCTAGACGCGGCGACGCTTCCGGGGGCGGCAGCCGTTGTGCGGCACCGGCGTCACGTCTTGGATCACCGAGACCTCGAGACCTGCCGCAGCCAGCGAACGGATCGCGGTCTCGCGGCCCGAACCCGGGCCCTTGACGAAGACGTCGACCTTCTGCAAGCCGTGCTCCTGCGCTTGGCGCGCCGCCTTCTCTGCGGCGAGCTGCGCTGCGAACGGTGTGGACTTGCGCGATCCCTTGAAGCCCACGTTCCCGGCGCTGGCCCAGCTGAGCGTGTTGCCCTGCAGGTCGGTGATGGTGACGATGGTGTTGTTGAACGTCGACTTGATATGCGCTTGACCGTGCACGACGTGCTTCTTCTCGCGCCGTTTCGTCTTCTTGGCTTTCGGTTTGGCCATGCTGTGGAGCTCCTGACGTGTGCCGTGGTCTGGTCGTCGCACCGGTCCGGTGCGGCTACTTCTTGAGGGCCGCCTTCTTCTTGCCGGCGATGGCCTTCTTGGGCCCCTTGCGGGTCCGGGCGTTGGTGTGGGTGCGCTGGCCGCGGACCGGCAGGCCCCGGCGATGCCGGACCCCGGCGTAGCAGCCGATCTCGATCTTGCGCTTGATGTCCTGGGCGACTTCACGCCGAAGGTCACCTTCGACCTTCAGGTTCTGGTCGATGAACGCGCGGACGCGTACCACCTCTTCCTCGGACAGGTCACGGACCTTGGTGGCCCCGTCGACGTTGGCCCCGATCACGATGGCACCGGCCGTGGTGTGGCCCACGCCGTAGATGTAGGTCAGCCCGATATCGAGCCGCTTGTCGCGGGGAAGATCGACGCCTGCGATGCGAGCCACTACGTATCCTCTCTGTCGTTCGCGAGCGCTAGCCTTGACGCTGCTTGTGGCGCGGATTGGTGCAGATGACCAGGATCTTGCCTCGCCGGCGGATGACCCGGCACCGGTCGCAGATCCTCTTGACGCTGGGGCGGACCTTCATCTGCACATCTTCCGATCTACTTGTACCGGTAGACCACACGGCCTCGCGTGAGGTCGTACGGCGAGAGCTCGACCAGGACCCGGTCCCCCGGCAGGATCCGGATGTAGTGCATCCGCATCTTTCCCGAGATGTGGGCCAGCACCACGTGGTCGTTCTCCAGCTTCACCCGGAACATGGCGTTCGGCAACGGCTCGACGACCGTTCCCTCGACCTCTATGGCGTCTTTCTTCGGCACGCTCCAGCTGATTCCTTCGAACGGGTTCCGCCCGGCCCAGGCGCGCACGACGCAAGCCGGAGGCAGGGCGAACGGTCAGTATAGGCCCGCTGCAGAGCCAGCGTCCACGGAGGGTCACGCGCGGTGGGTCAGGATCTCGGGGCCATCGTCGGTGATGGCCACCGTGTGCTCGAAGTGGGCTGCGATCGAACCGTCCGCCGTCACGACGGTCCAGCCGTCGGCGAGGAGGCGCGTCTCCTCGCCCGCGGCCGTCAACATGGGCTCGATCGCGATCACCAGACCGGGGCGAAGGTCGGGGCCGCGGCCGGGGCTGCCGAAGTTCGAGATGAACGGGTCCTCGTGCATGGATCGGCCGATGCCGTGACCTCCGTACTCACGGATGATGCCGAACCCTGCCGGCGCCGCGACGCTCTCGATCGCGTGCCCGATGTCGGATAACCGCCCGCCGGGACGGGCAGCCGCGATCCCTGCGTACAGACACTCCTCGGTCGTCTTCACCAACCTCGAGGCCTCCTCCGACGGCGGGTCACCGCCCACGAACACCGTCACCGCGGAATCGCCATGGAACCCGTCCCAGATAGCCCCGAAGTCCAGCGACAAGACCTGGCCCTCGGACAGCATCCGGGTGCGCGAGGGGATGCCGTGGACGATCTCGTCGTCGATCGATGCGCAGATCGTGGCGGGGTAGGTGCCCTTGTACCCCTTGAAGGACGGCAGCGCGCCCTCGTCGCTGATGTAGGACTCCGCCACCTGGTCGAGGTCGGCCGTGGAGATGCCGGGTCGGACGGCTGCCAGGACGGCGTCGATCGCTCCGGCCACGATGCGACCCGCCTCGCGCATCGTCTGCAGCTCTCGAGGCGATTTCCGGATGATCATGGGGCCTCCTTCAGCATGCCGATCGTCCGCTCGGCGACCACGTCGACCGCGCCCTCCGCGTCGATCTCGTGCAGGAGGCCTCGTTCCGCGTAGAAGTCCTCGAGCGGTTCGGTCTGCTCCTGGTAGACCGCCAAACGCCGGCGAACCGTGAGCTCGTCGTCGTCCGCGCGTCGTTCCAGAGCGGCGCCTTCGAGGTCGCAGACCGAGTCGCTGGCCGGCGGCTTGAACTCCATGTTGTAGGTAGTCTTGCAGACCGGGCACGTCCAGCGGTTCGAGAGCCGCCGCACAGCGACCCCGTCGGAGATCTGGAACTTCAACACCGCGGTCAAGGGCAGCTGCGCGCGCTCGAGCGCCGCCTCCAGCGCCATGGCCTGCGGCACGGTGCGCGGGAACCCGTCCAGGATGAACCCGCTCCGGGCATCCGGATCGTCGAGGCGATCGGTCACCATCCGCACCACCAGGTCATCGCTGACGAACTCGCCGCGGTCCATGACCGCTCGCGCCTGGATCCCGAGCGCCGTGCCTTCTTGGACGTGTTGACGAAGGATGTCACCCGTGGAGATCTGGGGGATGTCGTAGCGATCCACCAAGCGCTGCGCCTGGGTTCCCTTGCCTGCCCCCGGGGGCCCGAGCAACACGAGC
This sequence comes from uncultured Actinomycetes bacterium, assembly GCA_963821935.1. Lineage (GTDB taxonomy): Bacteria > Actinomycetota > UBA4738 > UBA4738 > HRBIN12 > JAOUEA01. The sequence continues at coordinate 312,923 of CAWGFM010000005.1, forward strand.
CGCACGGCAGCCCGCCTACTTCAGGAAGCCCTCGTAGTGACGCATGAGCAGCTGGGACTCGATCTGCTTCATCGTCTCGAGCGCGACACCCACGGCGATCAGCACCGAGGTGCCTCCGAAGGAGAACTGTTGGAGATTCCACAGCGCCAACACCACGGTGGGCACGAGGGCGACCGCAGCCAGGAAGAGCGCACCCGGCAACGTGATGCGGACGAGGATGTCGTTGAGGTAGGTCGCTGTGGGCGCTCCCGGTCGGATGCCCGGGATGAACCCCCCCTGCTTGCGCAGGTTGTCCGCCTGCTTGGTCGGGTCGAACTGGATCGCCGTGTAGAAGTAGGCGAAGAACACGATGAGTGATGCCAGGATCACCATGTAGACGATGCTGTCCTGGCGGCTGATGTATCGGGTCACGAAGTCCTGGAACCACTGTGCGTGGATGACGCTGGCCAGCAGCGTGGGGAAGTACATCACCGAGGTTGCGAAGATGATGGGGATCACGCCGGCCTGATTGACCTTCAACGGCAGGTAGGTGCTTCCGCCCGAGGTCATCTTGCGCCCGACCACCCGCTTGGCGTACTGGATGGGGATGCGCCGCTGTCCTTGATCCATGAACACGACCGCGACGATGATCCCCAGCACGACCACGCAGATCGTGGCGAACTGGAACGCGCCGCCCTGCCGCAGGATCGCCGTGCCCTCACCGGGCAACGAGGCGATCACGGACGTGAAGATCAGGATCGACATGCCGTTGCCCACACCGCGCTGGGTGATGAGCTCCCCCAACCACATGATCATGGCCGTGCCTGCCGTGAGTGTGAGCACGATGAGAGCCACGTTCGGCGGGGTGAACGTGCCCGGCGGGAAGATGTCGGGGATGCCGGCCTGACCCGAATGGAACAGGAACACGATGCCGGTGGACTGGAGCAAGGCCAGCACGACCGTGACGTAGCGGGTGTACTGATTGATCTTCTTGACCCCGACCTCGCCCTGTTCCTGCAGCGCCTGCAGCTTGGGGATCACGACCGTGAGCAGCTGCATGATGATCGAGCTGGTGATGTAGGGCATGATGCCCAGCCCGAAGACGGCCATGTTGCCCAAGGCGCCGCCCGAGAAGATGTTGATGAACTGGAGGAAGCCGCCTTCCCCGCCGTCGTCGAGCGCCTGCTGCACGACGCCGAAGTCGACCACCGGCACCGGCACGTGGGCACCGAACCGGTACACCCCGATGATGAACAGGGTGAACAGGATCTTGTTGCGCAGGTCCGGGACCCGGAACGCGTTGAGGAAGGCCTTCAGCACGGTGGTCTATCGTACCCCGGCTCAGCCCACGAGCTCGGTTCGGCCGCCTGCCTGCTCGATCTTGTCCTTGGCGGCCTGTGAGAACGCGTGCGCCTTCACCACCAGCGCGTGGTCGATGTCGCCGCGCGCCAGCACCTTGACCGGGCGGCCCTTGTGGACCAGACCATGCTCGTACAGCCCTTGGGGCGTGACCTCGCCGTCTGCGTAGTACTTGGACAGCACCTCGACGTTGACGACCGAGTACTCCACGCGACCGGGGTTGGTGAAGCCCTTCAGCTTCGGAACCCGGCGCTGCAACGGCATCTGCCCACCCTCGAACCAGGCCGGCACGTTCTTGCGTGCGCCGGTCCCCTTGGTCCCTCGGCCGGCGGTCTTTCCACGCACCCCGGCACGGCCGCGCCCGACGCGCTTCTTGTCCTGTTTCGCGCCCTCGGCGGGCTTCAGATGATGCAGCTTCATGAGAGTTCCTCGACGTCGACCAGATGCGACACCTTGGCGATCATGCCGCGGATCTCGGGCCGGTCCTCCTTGATGACGGAGTCACGGATGCGGTGCAGGCCCAATCGCCGAACGGTGGCCTTCTGATCCTTCGGCCTGTCGATCACGCTGCGGACCTGCGTCACCTTGAGCTGGCTCATCGGCGGCCTCCCCGGCCGGGCTGCTGACGTTGCTGGCGTGGCTGTGCGTCGCTGTAGACCTCTTCGAGCGCCGCGGTGCGTGCCGCCTGGAGCCGAACCTCGGCGGCCGCGACCGCTTCGAGCATGGGCTTGGGAGCGACCTCGTGCACGTCGCGACCCCGCAGCGCAGCAACTTGGGCGGGCTTGCGCAGGTCCTTCAGTCCCTGCACGGCCGCCTTCACGATGTTGATCTGATTGGACGACCCCATGGACTTGGACAAGATGTCCTTGATGCCGGCGCACTCGACCAGTGCCCGCACCGGCCCGCCGGCGATGACGCCCGTTCCCGGTGCAGCCGGCTTGAGCAGGACGACGCCGGCACCGGCCTCGCCGACCACCTTGTGCGGGATGGTGGTGCCCATCATGGGCACCTCGAACATCTTCTTGCGTGCCTCTTCGACGCCCTTGGCGATCGCCGCGGGCACCTCCTTGGCTTTGCCGTAGCCCACGCCGACCCGGCCCGCGCCATCGCCGACCACGACCAGCGCGGCGAACGAGAAGCGTCGCCCGCCCTTGACCACCTTGGCGACCCGGTTGATGGAGATGACCCGCTCTTCGTAGGGGCTCTTCTCTTCGTTCCTGGCGTCATACCGTCGCATCAGATCTGCAGTCCTCCCTCACGCGCGCCGTCGGCGAGCGCCGCCACGCGACCGTGGTATAGCCGTCCACCACGATCGAAAACCGCGGCGTCGACACCCGCTTCCTTCGCGCGGCTGGCGAGCAGCTCGCCCACCGCTTTCGCGCGTGCCGTGGGGTCTGCGCCCGCCACCTCAGCATCGGACGCCTGCGCCAACGTCACGGCGCGGCTGTCGTCGATGAGCTGGGCGTAGATGTGCCGGTTGGAACGGAACACAGCCAAACGCGGGCGCTGAGCACCGCCCGACACCTTCTTGCGCACACGCGAATGTCGACGCAGCCGAGCGTGTCGTTTGGTCTTCGCGTCCATCACGCAGCACCTGTCTTCGCGGCCTTGCCGGCCTTCTTGCGCACGTATTCACCCTCGTAGCGGATGCCTTTGCCCTTGTATGGCTCCGGCTTGCGGATCTTGCGGATCTTGGCCGCGATCTCGCCCACCGCCTGCTTGTCGTTGCCCCGCACTACGATCTGCGTGGGCGTGGGGACCTCGAACTCGATCCCGTCGGGCACCGACACCATGACCGGGTGTGAGTACCCGGCCTGAACCTCCAGATCCTTGCCCTTCATGGCGGCGCGATAGCCCACGCCGATGATCTGCAGGGATTTCTCGTAACCCTTGGTGACACCTTCGACCATGTTGGCCACCAAGGAACGCGTGAGCCCATGGAGGCTGCGATTGAACCCCTGGTCGTCGGGACGCGAGACCAGCACGCTGCCGTCCTCGACCACCACGGTCATGTTGGGGTGGACGGTCTGGGTCAGCGAGCCGCGAGGGCCCTTGACCGTGACGACGTTGGCCGCCGCGACCGTCACCTCGACGCCGCTCGGGATCTCGATGGGTTGTTTGCCGATCCGACTCATCTGTTCTCTGCTCTTCTCGTTCGTGAGCTCACCACACGTGGGCGAGCACTTCGCCGCCCACGCCCTTGCGGGAAGCATCGCGGTCGGTCATGAGGCCCTGAGACGTCGACACGATCGCGATGCCGAGCCCGCCGAGCACTCGCGGCAGATCGTTGCGACCGACGTAGACCCGTCGCCCGGGCGTGGAGATCCGCTTGATCCCCGTGATCGTGCGCTGCCGGTTCTTCGCGTACTTCAGCCGAACGCGGAATCCTCGATGCGTGCCTTCACCCTCGACCTCGAAGCCCTGGATGTAGCCCTCGGCCTCCAAGATGCCGAGCAAGGCCTGGTTCTGCTTGGACACGGGGACGAGGAGATCGTCCTTGTAGGCCAGGTTGGCGTTGCGGATCCGCGTGAGCAGGTCCGCGACCGGGTCCGTGACGTTGCTCGAGAACGTTCGCTGGGTGCTCACCATGAGGACTTCGTCACCCCCGGGAGCTCCCCGGCGTGGGCCAACTGCCGGAAGCAGATGCGGCAGAGCAGGAACCGCTTGTACACGGCTCGCGCCCGCCCGCACTTCTGGCAGCGTGTGTATCCACGAACGCGGAACTTGGGCTGCTTCAGCTGCTTGTTCTTGAGTGCCTTCTTCGCCATGTGATCCCTCGTCAGCCTGCCTGCGCGGCCGAGGTCTGCCCCGTGAAGGGGAAGCCCAGGGCCGACAGGAGGGCTTGACCCTCGTCGTCGGACGCGGCGGTCGTCACGATCGTGATGTCCATGCCGCGGATCTTCGCCACCTTGTCGTAGTCGATCTCCGGGAAGATCAGCTGCTCGGTGACGCCCATCGTGTAATTGCCGTGACCGTCGAACGCCGCGGGGTTCATGCCGCGGAAGTCTCGGATCCGTGGGAGTGCGAGCGCCACGAGGCGGTCGTAGAACTCCCACATGCGATCGCCCCGCAGGGTGACCTTGGCACCGATCGCCATCCCCTCACGCAGCTTGAAACCGGCGATCGACTGTCGGGCCTTGGTGACCACCGGCTTCTGCCCGGTGATCGTCGTCAGGTCCTCGAGGGCGGCCTCCAGCATACGACCGTCCTTGACGGCGTCACCGATGCCCATGTTGACCACGATCTTGTCCAGTCGGGGCACCTGCATGATGTTGGCCAACCCCATCTGATCTTTGAGCGCGGGCCGGATCTCGTCGCGGAACGCCTGCTTGAGCCTGGGTGTGTAGTCGCTCATAGGTCTGCCTCGCATTTCCTGCAGATGCGGACCTTCGTGCCGTCGTCCTCGATGCGGTAGCCGACCCTGGTGGGTTGGCCGCACTTGCCACACACCGGCTGCACGTTGGAGATGTCGATGAACGTCTCCACGTCGATGATGCCGCCCTGCTGCACGGCCTGGCTCGACCCGCTGGCCCGCCCTCCTGCACGTTGGTGCTTCTTGGCGAGCGCGACGCCGTCGACCATCACACGGCCCTCGCTCGGCAACACGCGGACCACACGGCCCTCTTTGCCCCGGTCCTTGCCGCTCATGACGCGGACGTTGTCGTCTTTCCTGATGTTGACTCCGGGCATCTACAGCACCTCCGGCGCGAGCGAGATGATCTTCATGAACCGCTTCTCGCGCAGCTCCCGCGCAACGGGCCCGAAGATGCGGGTGCCACGCGGGTTCTTCTGTTCGTTGATGATCACGACCGCGTTGTCATCGAATCGGATGTAGGAACCGTCGGGACGCCGCCGCTCCTTGGCCGTGCGCACGACGACGGCGCGAACGACCTCGCCCTTCTTCACGCCGCCACCCGGCAGGGCGTCCTTCACGGTGCCGACGATGACGTCGCCGACGCCCGCATAGCGGCGCCCGGAGCCACCGAGGACGCGGATGCACAGGACCTCTTTGGCCCCCGTGTTGTCCGCGACCTTGCAGCGCGATTCGGACTGGATCACTGCTGGCTCCTACCTGCTCTCGCGCGTCGCCTACTTGGCCCGCTCGATGACTTCGACAACCCGCCACCGCTTCGACTTGGACAGGGGTCGTGTCTCCATGAGCCGGACGGTATCGCCCACGTGTGCGTCGTTCGCCTCGTCGTGCGCCGCGAGCTTGGACGATCGCCGCACGGTCTTCTCGTAGAGCGGATGCTTGACCTGGCGGTCGATGCGGACCATGACGGTCTTGTCCATGCCGTCCGAGATGACCAACCCCGTGCGCACCTTGCGGCGTCCACGCTGGACGTCGTCCCGATCGATGCGTTCCTGACTACTCACTGTGCAGACCCTTCTTCATCGTCGTCGCCCGCCTCGTCCATCTGGGCCGCCAGCGCGTCGAGCTCCAACTCGATCTCGCGCTCTCGCAGCACCGTGTGGATGCGCGCTACGTCGTGGCGCACCTCGCGGATGCGTGCGGGGTTATCGAGCTGCCCGGTCGCCAGCTGGAAGCGCAGGTTGAACAGCTCCTCCTTCGCGGAATCGATCCGCGCGGTGAGCTCGTCATCCGGCAGCTCACGCAGCTCGTCGGCCAGGCCGGCCATCGCTACTCCCCCACCCTGCTGATGAACTTCGTCTTGATCGGAAGCTTGTGCTGAGCCCGCTTCATGGCTTCCCGTGCAAGGGATTCAGGCACCCCTGCCAGTTCGAACATCACCCGGCCAGGCTTCACGACGGCCACCCAGCCCTCGGGATTGCCCTTGCCCGAGCCCATGCGGGTCTCAGCCGGCTTCTTGGTGACCGACTTGTCCGGGAAGATGTTGATCCACACCTTCCCACCTCGGCGGATGTGCCGGGTGATCGCGACACGGGCCGACTCGATCTGGCGGTTGGTGATCCACGCTGGCTCGAGGGCCACCAGGCCGTAGTCGCCGAAGTGGATCTCGGTGCCACCCTTGGCCATGCCGCGGCGATGGCCTCGGTGGACCTTGCGGTGCTTGACCTTCTTGGGCGCCAACATCAGGCGCTGCCCTCCTCGGTTCCACCCTGCTGTTGCTCTTCGGTGGCGGCTTCCACCGACGGATCGACCGGCGTCGGTTCCGGCGTCGGGGTCGTCGCTTCCGGTGCGGCTGGCTCGACGGGCCGTTCGGCGGTCTTCACGGCCGCCTGAGCCTCCGCGATGTCCTCGCCGAGAGCGCCACCCCCACGATTGCCGGTGTCCACCTTCTGCGCACTGGCGTGGGCACGCGCCAGGGCGCGCTCGGTGTCCTGCTCGCGGCGGGGCACCTCGTCGCCGTGGTAGACCCACACCTTCACGCCGCAGACCCCGAACGTCGTCTTGGCCTCTGCGGTCCCGAAGTCGACCTTGGCGCGCAGGGTGTGCAGCGGCACGCGGCCCTCTCGGTACCACTCCCGCCGCCCCATCTCGGAGCCGCCCAGGCGGCCGGCCACGGCGACCCGCACGCCCAGCGCGCCCGACCGCATGGCGGTCTGGACGCAGCGGCGCATGGCTCGCCGGAAGGCGACCCGCCCGGCGAGCTGCTCGGCAACGCCCTGCGCGAGCAGGGCCGCGTCGGTCTCGGGCCGAGACTCACTGGCTGCCTGATTCATGTCCTCAACCTTCACGTCGACGCGCTTCTTCGTGTAGCGCTCGATGTCCTTGCGAAGGCGGTCGACCTCTGCCCCCTTGCGGCCGATGACGATGCCGGGACGGGCCGTGCGGATGAACACCCAGATCTGGTCGCCCTTGCGCTCGATGTCGATGGAGCTGATGCCGGCTCGAGACAAGCGGGTGCGGATGTGCTGGCGGATCCAGATGTCTTCGTGGAGCTGATCGGCGTAGTCGCGATCTGCGTACCAGTTGGACTTCCAGGGATAGATGATCCCCAGCCGGAAGCCGTACGGATTGACTTTGTGTCCCACGAGTTACTCGTCTCCCATGCTCTGCACGACCAGCGTGACGTGCGAGGTGCGCTTGCGGACCCTGGTGGCGCGACCGTAGGCGCGCGGCCGGAAGCGTCGCAGCGTGGGGCCGTCGTCGACCCACGCGCGGGCCACCAACAGGTTGTCAGCGATGATGCCGGGGTTCTGCTCGGCGTTGGCGATGGCCGAGTTCAGCAGTTTCTCGACCTCGGGGGTGGGCCCGAGCGGGGAGAATCGCAGGATGCGGCGCGCCTCGATGACGTGCTGCCCTCGGATCAGATCGATCACGCGGCGCATCTTGCGGGGCGACGTGCGCGCATACTTCATGCTGGCTCGGGCTTCCACCTACCGCACCCCCGTCTTGCGCTCGTCACGCGAGTGCGAGCGGAAGGTGCGGGTGGGCGCGAACTCGCCAAGCTTGTGGCCCACCATGGACTCGGAGATGAACACGGGCACATGCTTGCGCCCGTCATGCACGGCGATCGTGTGCCCGAGCATCTCGGGCACGATCGTGGAGCGGCGAGACCAGGTCTTGATGACCCGCTTGTCTCCCCGCTTGTTCATGTCGTCGACCTTGACCATCAGGTGCTCGTCGACGAACGGACCCTTCTTCACGGACCTCGGCATACGTCAGCCCCGACCCTTCCCACGGCGCCGGACCACGTACTTGTTCGACGCCTTGTTCTTCTTGCGTGTCCGGCCTTCCTTCTTACCCCACGGACTCGCCGGGTGGCGGCCGCCGGAGGACTTGCCTTCGCCACCGCCCAATGGGTGATCGACCGGGTTCATCGCCACACCGCGCACCGACGGGCGCCGGTTCTTCCAACGGGCCCGGCCGGCCTTGCCCAGCGAGATGAGCTCGTGCTCGGGGTTGCCCACCACACCCACCGTCCCCTTGCACGAGGCCGGGATCAGGCGCGTCTCGCCGCTGGGCAGGCGCAGGGTGGCCATGGTGCCTTCCTTGGCCATGAGCTGCACACTGGTTCCGGCAGAGCGGGCCATCTTTGCCCCTGCACCGGGCTTCATCTCGATCGCGTGGATCACCGTGCCGACCGGGATGTTGCGCAGCGGCAGGGCGTTGCCGGCGCGGATCTCGGCCTCGGCACCGCTCATGAGCATGTCGCCTTGCTTCACGCCTTGGGGCGCAAGGATGTAGCGCTTCTCACCGTCGGCGTAGTGCAGCAGGGCGATCCGGGCACTGCGGTTGGGGTCGTACTCGATATGTGCGACCTTGGCCGGCACCCCGTCCTTGTTCCGCTTGAAGTCGATCACGCGGTAGCGCTGCTTCGTGCCGCCGCCCTGATGCCGGGTGGTGATGCGACCGTGCACGTTGCGACCGGCCTTCCGGTGCTTCTTCTGCAGCAACGACTTCTCGGGCGTCGTGCGCGTGATCTCATCGAACGACGAGACGCTGGCGCCTCGCCGTCCCGGCGTCGTGGGCTTGTACTTGCGAACGGCCATGACTAGGACCCACTCTCGAAGATCTCGATGGCGTCGCCGTCTGCGAGGGTCACGATGGCGCGCTTCTCGTCGGGCCGCTTGCCCTTCGTGTAGCCGCGCCGCTTGACCTTGCCGCGACGGTTCAGCGTGTTCACCGAGACCACGCGGACCTCCCAGATCGCCTGGATGGCCTCCTTGATCTCGGTCTTGTTGGCACGCTTGTCGACCAGGAACGTGTACGTGTTCTGTTCGAGGCCCGCGTACGACTTCTCCGACACGACGGGGCGCACGATGACGTCGCGAGGTGACTTCACGATGCCTCCTCCTCGTCGGTCGCGCCGGCATCGGTCGCCTCGAGCTGCGCCGCCTTGCCCTCCATGGCGTCGAGGGCGGAGGCCGTGAACAGGACGCGATCGGCCCACAGGAGCTGATACGTGCCCAGCCCGCCTGCATAGGCGAGCCGCACGTCGGCCAGGTTGCGGAACGCCTTCTCGATGTCGCCGCTCGGCGTCGGTTCGGGCAGAACCACGACGACCTTGCCGGTGAGCGTCAACGCGGAGAGGAGCCCGACGGCCTGCTTGGTCTTGGGCTCCTCGAACCCGAGGGAATCGACGACCACCATCTTGCCGCTGGCGAAGGTATCGGTGAGGGCCGAGCGCAAGGCGCCACGCTTCATCTTCTTGTTGACGCGCATCGCGTGGTCATGCGGTTGCGGACCGTGCGCCACGCCGCCACCGACCCACTGCGGGGATCGGATCGAGCCCTGTCGCGCGCGACCGGTGCCCTTCTGGCGCCAAGGCTTCCTGCCACCGCCGGACACCTCGCCCCTGGTCTTGGTGGAATGCGTCCCGGCCCGCAGCCCGGCCAGCCCGGCGACGACGACCTGATGCATGAGCGGCACGCTGACCGGCGCCTCGAACAGATGCGCGGGCAGCTCGCGGGTGCCGGACTTCTTGCCGGCCGGGTCGAGGACGTCGATCGTCGCCATCACGCGCCTTCCGCGACCGGGGTCTTGACGGCCGAACGGACCATGACCAGGCCGCCGTTGGCGCCCGGTACGGCCCCTCGCACGAGCAGGACGTTGCGCTCGGCGTCCGCCTGGATGACCTCGAGGTTCAGCACGGTGACCCTGGAGTTGCCGTGCTGGCCGGCCATGCGCATGCCCTTGAACACACGGCTGGGGGTGGCGCATGCCCCGATGGCGCCGGGGGAACGGTGCTTCTTCTGCACACCGTGACTGGCGCGCAGACCCGAGAAACCGTGACGTCGCATGACGCCGCTGAAGCCCTTGCCCTTGGACACGCCCACGACGTCGACCTTGTCACCGGGGGCGAACACGTCGGCGCGCAGCTCTTGGCCGGGCTCATAGGAGCCAGCATCGTCGGTGCGCAGCTCCACCAGGTGGCGGCGCGGCTCGTCGACCCCATGCGCGTCGTAGTGGCCCTTCATGGGCTTGGTGAGCTGGTTCGCCCGGGCGTCGCCGTAGGCGAGCTGCACGGCCTGGTACCCGTCGGCCTCATCGGTCTTGACCTGCGCGACCACGCACGGCCCCGCCTGGATGACCGTGACGGGGATGGCCCGCGTGTCATCGAAGACCTGGGTCATGCCAAGCTTCGTTCCCAGGATGCCCTTGATACCTGGTCGATGTTCTGCGGCTTGATGTTCTTCGGTCATGGTTCCTCTACAGCTTGATCTCGATGTCGACCCCGGCCGACAGGTTCAGTCGTTGGAGCTCCTGCACCGTCTTCGACGTGGCGTCCACGATGTCGATCAACCGCTTGTGCGTGAGCATCTGGAAGTGCTCGCGCGAGTCCTTGTACTTGTGCGGCGACCGGATGACGGTGTAGATGTTGCGCTCGGTGGGCAGCGGCACCGGTCCGACCACCTTGGCACCCGTGCGGGTGACGTGCTCCACGATGTCGCGCGCGGCGACATCGAGCATGCGGTGATCGTAGGCCCGGAGCTTGATCCTGATCTTCGGTCCTGCCACGTTGCGCCTCTTCCTTCGGTCCTCGTCTACTTGACGATCTCGGTGACGCGGCCGGCGCCCACGGTGCGCCCGCCTTCGCGGATGGCGAAACGCAGGCCCTCTTCCATGGCGATGGGAGCGATGAGCTCCACCACCATCTCCACGTTGTCGCCGGGCATGACCATCTCGACGCCCTCGGGTAGCGCCGCCGCCCCGGTGACGTCGGTGGTGCGGAAGTAGAACTGGGGACGGTAGCCGTTGAAGAACGGCGTGTGGCGCCCTCCCTCGTCCTTGCCCAGGATGTACACCTGCGCCTTGAAATTGGTGTGGGGGGTGATGCTGCCCGGCTTCGCCAGCACCTGACCACGCTCGACGTCTTCCTTGTCGATGCCTCGCAGCAGGATGCCCACGTTGTCGCCGGCCTGCACCTCGTCGAGCAGCTTGCGGAACATCTCGAGGTCGGTGGCGGTGGTCTTGGTCGTGTCCTTGATGCCCACGATCGCCACCTCCTCCATCTTCTTCAACACGCCCTGCTCGACGCGCCCGGTCACCACGGTGCCGCGGCCGGTGATCGAGAAGACGTCCTCGATCGGCATCAGGAAGGGCTTGTCGGTGTCGCGCGTGGGCTCGGCGATGAAGGTGTCGCAGGCCTCCATGAGCTCATCGATCTTGGCGTTCCACGCTTCATCACCTTCGAGCGCCTTCAGCGCCGACACCTGGATCACCGGCGTGTCGTCGCCGGGGAACTCGTAGGAGGTGAGCAACTCGCGCACCTCCAGCTCGACCAGCTCGAGCAGCTCGGGGTCGTCGACCATGTCGCACTTGTTGAGCGCCACCACGATGTAGGGAACGCCCACCTGGCGAGCCAGGAGCACGTGCTCGCGGGTCTGCGGCATGGGACCGTCGGCAGCCGAGACCACCAGGATCGCGCCGTCGATCTGCGCGGCGCCGGTGATCATGTTCTTGATGTAGTCCGCGTGACCAGGCATGTCGACGTGTGCGTAGTGACGGTTGTCCGTCTGATACTCGACGTGCGCGATCGCGATCGTGATGCCTCGCTCACGCTCCTCGGGCGCCTTGTCGATCTGGTCGAACGGGGTGTAGTCGGCCAAACCCTTGTCGGCCTGCCGCTTGGTGATGGCAGCCGTCAGCGTGGTCTTGCCGTGGTCGATGTGACCCATGGTGCCGATGTTGACGTGGGGCTTGTTGCGCTCGAACTTCTGCTTGGCCATCGTGAGACCTCTCCTGTGACTCTGAAGGATTCCTTGCCTTACTCGCCCATCACCCGGGCGATGATCTCCTTGGAGATGTTGGCGGGCACCTCGTTGTAGGCGTGGAGCTGCATGGGACTGTGCGCAGCGCGGCCCTGGGTCCGCGACCGCAGATCCGTGGCGTAGCCGAACAGCTCCGCCAGCGGCACGACGACCCGCACGACCTTCTGACCGCTGCGTTCGTCGATGTTCTCGATGCGGCCCCGGCGCGCCGTGACCTCACCCATCACGTCGCCCAGGAAATCTTCGGGCGTGGTGACCTCGAACTCCATGACCGGCTCCAGCAGGACCGGGTCGGCTTTGCGGGCGGCGTCCTTGACGCACATGGATCCGGCGATCTTGAACGCCATCTCCGACGAGTCGACCTCGTGGTAGGAGCCGTCGGTGAGCGTGGCGCGCACGTCGACCATGGGGTAGCCGGCCATGATGCCGTTGTCGAGGGCTTCTTGGATGCCCTGGTCCACCGCCGGGATGTACTCACGAGGGATCTTGCCCCCCACGATCTTGTTGATGAACTCGTAACCGCCGCCGGGGCCGGTGGGCTCCAGATCGAGGACGACGTGGGCGAACTGACCCTTGCCACCGGTCTGACGCACGAAGCGCGCCACCACCTTGTGCGCTTCCTTTCGGATGGTCTCCCGATAGGCGACCTGCGGCTTGCCCACGTTGGCATCGACCGCGAACTCGCGCTTGAGGCGATCCACGATGATGTCCAGGTGGAGCTCGCCCATGCCGGAGATCACCGTCTGGCCGGTCTCGTCGTCGAACTTGACGACGAAGGTGGGGTCTTCTTCCGCGAGCCTGGCGAGGCCGTTGCCCAGCTTGTCCTGATCGGCCTTGGTCTTGGGCTCCACCGCGACCGAGATGACCGGCGTGGGGAAGCTGATCGATTCCAGCACGACCTGGTCCTGCGGATCGCAGATCGTGTCGCCGGTGGTGGAGTGCTTCAGCCCCACCACGGCCACGATGTCGCCCGTGTACGCGGCCTCCTTGTCCTCGCGGTGGTTGGCGTGCATCTGCAGGACACGACCGATGCGCTCCTTGCGGTCCTTGGTGGAGTTCATCACGTGCGAGCCGGAGTGCAGGACCCCCGAATAGATCCGCAGGTACGTGAGGCGGCCCACGTAGGGGTCGCTCATGATCTTGAACGCGAGCGCGGAGAACGGCTCGGCATCGTCGGGGCCTCGGACGATGTGGTCGTCCTCGTGGAAAGGGCGATGGCCCTCGACCGGCGGCACGTCGACCGGGCTGGGCAGGTACTGCACGACCGCGTCCAGGACCAGCTGCACGCCCTTGTTCTTGAAGGCCGAACCGCACAGCACCGGGACACCTTCGCCCGTCAGCGTGGCGCGCCGGATCGCCCGGCGGAGCTCCTCGACCGTGGGCTCGTCCTCAGCGATGAACTTCTCCATGAGGGCTTCGTCGTGGTCGGCGAGCTTCTCGAACAGCTCGTGGTGCGCAGCCTCGGCCGCGGCCTTGTACTCCTGGGGGATCTCGGTGTCCTTCCAGTCCTCCCCCATCTCGCCTTCCCAGTAGTGGCCCTTCATCTCCACGAGGTCGATGACCCCGTGCAGATCGGACTCGGTACCCCATGGGAGCTGGAGGATGAGCGGGTTGGCACCCAGACGGTCGACGATCATGCCCACGGTGCGCTCGAAATCGGCGCCCGTGCGATCCATCTTGTTCACGAAGCAGATGCGCGGCACGCTGTAGTGGTCGGCCTGGCGCCACACCGTCTCGGACTGCGGTTCGACGCCGGCGACCGCGTCGAAGACGGCAACCGCACCGTCGAGCACGCGCAGGGACCGCTCCACCTCGACGGTGAAGTCGACGTGGCCGGGGGTGTCGATGATGTTGATCCAGTGGCCTTTCCACTGACAGGTGGTGGCGGCCGACGTGATCGTGATCCCGCGCTCGCGCTCCTGCGCCATCCAGTCCATGGTGGCCGTGCCTTCGTGGACCTCACCGATCTTGTAGGCCTTGCCGGTGTAGTACAGGATGCGTTCGGTCGTGGTGGTCTTGCCCGCGTCGATGTGGGCCATGATGCCGATGTTGCGCGTGCGAGCGAGGGGGTACTCACGGATGTCCAATCCCTTCGCCCCCTTGGCCTTCACGTCCTGGTCGGTCGCTGCCACCTGCATCGTCTCCGCGGGAACCGCCATCAGCGGACCCCTGCTCTCGGGGCGGGGTCTATCCCCGCCCAACGAACGGCCGGGCACGAGGCCCGGCCGACGGAACTGTCCTCGCTCACCACCGGTAGTGAGCGAACGCCTTGTTCGCCTCGGCCATCTTGTGCATGTCCTCACGCCGCTTGACCGAGGTGCCGGCGCCGTTGGCGGCGTCCATGATCTCCTGCGTCAGGCGCTCCGCCATGGAGTTCTCGCGGCGAGCGCGGCTGTAGTTGACGAGCCACCGCAGCGCCAGCGTGGTGCCTCGCTGCGGCTTGACCTCGACCGGCACCTGGTAGGACGCACCACCGACGCGGCGAGACTTGACCTCGAGCATGGGACGCACGTTCTCCACGGCCTTCTTCAACGTGATGACCGGGTCGTTGGCCGTCTTCTGACTGATCTGCTCGAGCGCTTCGTACACCGTGCGCTCGGCCACGGTCTTCTTGCCGTCCAGCAGGACCTTGTTGATGAGCTGGGTCACCAACGGGTTCTGGTAGACGGGGTCAGGCGCGATGTCGCGGCGTACGGCAGGTCCCTTGCGCGGCATGACTACTCCCCGACCTTCTTGGAGCCGTAGCGGGAACGCGCCTGCTTGCGTTCCCGGACGCCCGCCGTGTCCAGCGTGCCGCGGACGATCTTGTAGCGCACACCGGCCAGGTCTTTGGTGGACCCGCCCCGCACCAGCACGATCGAGTGCTCCTGCAGGTTGTGCCCCTCGCCGGGGATGTAGGCGGTGATCTCGACCCCGGTCGTGAGCCGAACGCGCGCCACCTTACGGAGCGCGGAGTTGGGCTTGCGGGGGGTCATGGTGTAGACGCGCGTGCAGACGCCACGCCGCTGCGGAGAACCCCTCAGCGCGGGACTCTTGGTCTTGCTCTTGGGGGCTTCGCGCCCCTGGCGAACCAGTTGTTGGATCGTAGGCATAGATCTCTCGTCTGCACTCTGTCGTTGTCAAACACCGGAGCTCCGCGTGAGCCGAGCCCGCGGGCCGTTCTGAGCAACCCGTGAGAGCGCAGCGAACACGCCGATCGCTCTTCGGATCTCACCCCGGAGCCGGGGTGTGACGCGCCGGTGGCCCGCCGAGCCGGGGCGCGACCCGTAAACCTACAGGTCGCACACACGAGCGTCAACGCGAACGGGATGCCTGGGCGGACCGTGTGAGGTGATCCGCCGCCCCGACGTCGCGAATGGCTCGAAGGCCGTTGATAGGGTACCGAACCGATGGCCTCCCCGTCCGCTCCATCCTCTCGATCCGCTGCCATCGCGGCCCTCGCGACCGAGCGCGGCGCCCAGATCGTCCGGGACGCGGGCCTGCAGGGAACGACCACCCTCGAATCCAAGGGCCTGCCCGGCGACTACGTGACAGACGTCGATCTGGCATCGGAAGCGGCGATCGTCGCGCTGCTGGCCGTGGAGACCCCCGACATCCCCGTACACGGCGAGGAGGGCGGCGGCCAGACGGGCGATCGCTACTGGGTGGTGGACCCGCTGGACGGCACGACCAACTTCGCTCACGGATTCCCCGCCGTGGGGGTGTCGGTCGCCCTGGTCGAACACGGACGGCCCACGGCAGGCAGCGTGTGTGCGCCGTTCCTGGGCACCACCTACTTCGGAGCCCACGGCCATGGGGCATGGGTCTCGCGCGGCGGAGACGAGCCCGTCCCGCTGCACGTGTCGCACCGGGAACCGCCGCACGCCGTGGTCGCCACCGGCTTCCCGTTCCGGCGGAAAGCCCGGCTGCTGGAGGGCTACCTCATGACGATGACCGCGGCGCTAGCTCGTTTCGAAGACCTCCGACGGCCGGGCGCCGCGTCACTGGACCTGGCGTGGGTGGCCGAAGGCGTGTTCGACGGATTCTTCGAGCTCGCGCTCGGCGCGTGGGACGTGGCGGCCGGAGGCGTGCTGATCGAGGCCGCCGGCGGCGTCGTCACCGACTGGGAAGGCGGTCCGGATTGGCTCGCCGGCGACATCCTGGCCGGCCCTGCCGCCGTCCACGCCGAGCTGCTGGGTCTGGCCGCCATGACGCGGCCCCGCTAGCGTCATCGCGCAAGGCACCGAAGACGCAACGCAGACCAGCACGAAGCCGGCATGAAGAAGGACCGGGATGACCCGGACCTTCTCGATGCCGTGGTGCCGATCCCCTCGGCGAGGGGCTTACTCCTCGGAGTCGGCCGAGACCGCCGACAACGAGCCACCGAGCATCTTCTCGGCCTGCTCACGAGTGAGGCCCACCAGGGCGGGCTCGCCGGAGTCGACCGCAGCCGCCTCCGCCAGTTCACGCTGACGCGCGAGCCAGTACTCGGGGATGGCGTCCGGCTTGATCTTGACCCCGACGTTGCGGTAGCGGGGCAGGCCCGAACCCGCCGGGATCAGCTTGCCGATGATGACGTTCTCCTTGAGACCCAACAGCGGGTCGGACTTGGCGCTGATGGCCGCGTCCGTGAGGACCCGGGTGGTTTCCTGGAAGGACGCCGCCGACAGCCACGAGTCGGTCGCGAGCGATGCCTTGGTGATGCCCAACAGGACCGGACGGGCGCTGGCGGGCACGCCGCCGTTCTCGACGACCTCGGCGTTCGCCTCTTCGAAGCGTCGCCGAGCCACCATGTCACCAGGCAGGTACTGGGAATCACCGGGCTCGATGATGTGAACCTTGCGCAGCATCTGTCGCGCGATCAGTTCGATGTGCTTGTCGTGGATCGTGACGCCCTGGCTGCGGTACACCTGCTGGACCTCGTCCACCAGGTGCTGCTGCAGGGCCAGCACACCTTCGACCCGCAGCTTCTCGTGCGGGTTGACCGAGCCTTCGGTGAGCTGCTGGCCGACCTCGACGGTGTCACCTCCGGACACGGTGAGACGGGCCCGGAAGGAGACCGGGTACTCCACCATGTCGCCCGAGTCGTCGGTGACCGTGATGCGCCGCACGTGCTTCTCGTCGTCGTCCTCGATGGCCACCGTGCCGGAGAGCTCGGTGATCTGCGCCTCGCCCTTGGGCTTGCGCGCCTCGAACAGCTCGACGACGCGCGGGAGGCCGTGGGTGATGTCTTCTCCGGCGACACCGCCGGTGTGGAAGGTTCGCATGGTGAGCTGCGTGCCGGGCTCGCCGATCGACTGCGCCGCGATGATGCCGACGGCTTCGCCGATGTCGACCATCCGCCCCGTCGCCAGCGAGCGGCCGTAGCACACGGCGCAAACGCCCACTTCGGCCTCGCACGCCGTGACCGACCGAACCTGGACGGTGTCGACGCCCGAGTCGACCACGATGGCCGTGACCTCGTCGTCGAGCTCGTCGCCCGCATGGGCGATCTTCTTGCTCCCGACCTTGACGTCCTCGGCCAGCACGCGGCCGAAGACCGACGTGTCGACATGGGCGCTCTTGGCCTGGGATCCGTCGGGGCGAGGCACGTTGATCTGGATCGGGATCGACCGATCGGTGCCGCAGTCCTCTTCACGGACGATGAGCTCCTGGGCCACGTCGACCAGACGACGCGTGAGGTAGCCCGAGTCGGCCGTGCGCAGCGCGGTGTCGGCCAGACCCTTTCGGGCGCCGTGCGTGGAGATGAAGTACTCCAACACGGACAGGCCCTCGCGGAAGTTCGACTTGATCGGCCGCGGGATGATCTCACCCTTCGGGTTGGCCACCAGCCCACGCATGCCCGCCAGCTGGCGGATCTGCATGATGTTCCCTCGAGCACCGGAGTTGGCCATCATGTAGATCGGGTTGGTGGCGGTGAACCCTTCTTCCATGGCGACCTTGACGTCGTCGGTGGCCTTGGTCCAGATCTCGATGAGCTCCTGACGGCGCTCGTCGTCGGTGATGATGCCCTTGCGGTACTGGCCTTCCACCTTCTGAGCGGACTTCTCGTGCTCGTCCAGGATCTTCTGCTTGGTGGGCGGCACGGTGACGTCCTCGATGCCGATCGTGACGCCGGCGCGGGTGGCGTAGTGGAAGCCGAGATCCTTGAGGCCGTCCAGGATGGATTCCGTGGTGGCTCGGTCGTAGCGGTGCACGGCCTCGTCGACCAGACGAGCCACATCGGCCTTGAGCATGGAGTGGTTGCGGTACTCGAAGTCGGCCGGGAACACCTGGTTCAAGATGATGCGCCCGATGGTGGTGCGCACCACGGGTGCAACGCCCGAGTCCGGGTCCCACCCCTCAGGCACCATCTCTTCGGGCAACACCTTGTCGCGGAGCCGGATCCGAACCGGGGCGTGCAGGGAATAGCCACGGTCCAGCGCCAGCAGTGCCTCGCCTTCGCTGCCGAAGGTGGGGATCTGCTCGTCCTTGGCCTTCTCGTCGCTGGCCAGAGACAGGTAGTAGAGCCCCAGCACCATGTCCTGGGACGGCGTCGCGATGGGACGCCCGTGCGCCGGCGACAGGATGTTGTTGGCCGACAGCATGAGGATGCGGGCCTCCGCCTGCGCTTCGGCGGACAGTGGCACGTGCACGGCCATCTGGTCACCGTCGAAGTCGGCGTTGAACGCCGCGCACACGAGCGGATGGATCTTGATGGCCTTGCCCTCGACCAGTACCGGCTCGAACGCCTGGATGCCCAGGCGGTGCAAGGTAGGTGCGCGGTTCAGCAGCACCGGGTGCTCGCGGATGACCTCTTCGAGCACGTCCCAGACCTGTGGACGGGCACGCTCGACCATGCGCTTGGCGCTCTTGATGTTCTGCGCCAGGTTCTGGTCGACGAGCCGCTTCATGACGAACGGCTTGAACAGCTCGAGCGCCATCTGCTTGGGCAGCCCGCACTGGTGCAGGCGGAGCTCCGGCCCGACCACGATGACCGAGCGACCCGAGTAGTCCACTCGCTTGCCGAGCAGGTTCTGGCGGAACCGGCCTTGCTTGCCCTTCAGCATGTCCGAGAGCGACTTCAGCGGACGGTTGCCCGGCCCCGTGACGGGGCGGCCACGACGGCCGTTGTCGAACAACGCGTCGACGGCCTCCTGCAGCATGCGCTTCTCGTTGTTGACGATGATCTCGGGGGCCTGCAGGTCCAGCAGTCGCTTCAGACGGTTGTTCCGGTTGATGACGCGCCGGTACAGGTCGTTGAGGTCGGACGTGGCGAACCGGCCACCGTCGAGCTGCACCATGGGGCGCAGGTCGGGCGGGATCACCGGCACGGCATCGAGCACCATGCCCACGGGGTTGGACTTGCCGTCGACGAAGTTGGACACGACCTTCAGGCGCTTGATGGCCTTGAGCCGCTTCGTTCCCTTGCCGTTGTCGATGACGTCGCGCAGCGCGGCCGCCTCGACCTCGACGTCGTAGTCCTGCAGCAGGCGCTTGATGGCCTCGGCACCCATGCCACCATCGAAGTAATCACCGAAGCGCTCACGCAGGCTGCGGTAGACGTTGTCGTCGGCCACCAGCTGCTTAACGGACAGGCCCTTGAACGAACCCAGCACGTCGTCCAGGTGCTGGGTTTCGCGTGCCATGGACTCGGTGATGCGCTCAACATCGCGCTGGGCCTCGCGCTTGGCGGCCGACAGCTGGGCACCCTTGGCGCCCTCGGACTCCAGCTCCTTGAGGCGGTCCTCCAGCTCGATGAGGCGCTTCTTGATCTGATCGTCGCGGTCGGCGTCGAGACCCTTCTTCTCCTGCTCCAGCTCGGCTTCGATCTCGGGCAGGTCGTTGTGACGACGGTCGTCGTCGATGCGGGTGATGACGTAGGCCGCGAAATAGATGATGCGCTCGAGGTCCTTGGGAGCGAGGTCGAGCAGGTACCCCAGGCGCGATGGAACGCCCTTGAAGTACCAGATGTGCGTGACGGGAGCCGCCAACTCGATGTGGCCCATGCGGTCACGGCGCACCTTGCTGCGCGTGATCTCCACGCCGCAGCGCTCGCAGATGATGCCCTTGAACCGCACGCGCTTGTACTTGCCGCAATGGCATTCCCAGTCGCGGGTGGGCCCGAAGATGCGCTCGCAGAACAAGCCGTCCTTCTCGGGCTTCAGGGTGCGGTAGTTGATGGTCTCCGGCTTCTTGACCTCACCGTTGGACCAGGCACGGATCTGGTCCGCCTGGGCCAAGCCGATCCGGAGCTCATCGAAGTAGTTCACGTCCAGCACTGGGCTGTCGCCTCCTCAGCGTTTCGTTGCCGCAACAGGGTCAACGCGTTCGCATTCCACGTGGTCAATCGAAGTCGGCTCCCGCCGGCTCGCGGCGGCTCAGGTCGATGCCGAGCTCCTCGGCGGCGCGGAAGACGTCCTCGTCGGTCTCGCGCAGCTCGATCTCCTCTCCTGTGGAGGATCGGACCTCGACGTTGAGGCAGAGCGACTGCATCTCCTTGATCAACACCTTGAAGGACTCGGGGATCCCCGGCTCGGGGATGTTCTCGCCCTTGACGATGGCCTCGTAGACCTTGACCCGGCCGAGCACGTCGTCGGACTTGATCGTCAGGAGCTCCTGCAGCGCGTAGGCCGCACCGTAGGCCTCGAGGGCCCAGACCTCCATCTCACCGAACCGCTGCCCGCCGAACTGTGCTTTCCCGCCCAGGGGCTGCTGGGTGATCATGGAGTAGGGACCCGTGGACCGAGCGTGGATCTTGTCGTCCACCAGGTGGAGCAGCTTCAGGATGTAGGCGACGCCGACGGTGACGGGCTCGGCGAAGGGCTGGCCCGATCGCCCATCGAGCAGCATCGCCTTGCCGACTTCGTCGACCATCTTGTTGCCGTCGCGGTTGGAGTGCACCGAACGGATGGCCTCCAGGATCTCGTCCTCGCGCGCACCGTCGAAGACGGGCGTGGCCACGTACGCCGGACCCTCATGGTCGGTGCCGTCCTTCTTGAAACCCCACAATGCCGCCAGACCCAAGTGGGCCTCGAGGACCTGTCCCAGGTTCATGCGGGACGGGACGCCCAGGGGGTTGAGGATGATGTCGACCGGCGTGCCGTCCTCGAGGAAGGGCATGTCTTCTTCGGGCAGGATCGTCGAGATGACGCCCTTGTTGCCGTGGCGCCCCGCCAGCTTGTCGCCGTCGGAGATCTTGCGCTTCTGGGCCACGTACACGCGGACGAGCTGGTTCACGCCCGGCGGCAGCTCGTCGCCGTCCTCGCGGTTGAAGACGCGAACCCCGATGACCTTGCCCTGCTCGCCGTGCGGCACCTTGAGTGAGGTGTCACGGACCTCGCGGGCCTTCTCACCGAAGATGGCGCGCAGGAGTCGTTCTTCGGGGGTGAGCTCGGTCTCGCCCTTGGGGGTGACCTTGCCCACCAGGTAGTCGCCCGGATTGACCTCCGCCCCGATGCGCACGATGCCGCGCTCGTCGAGGTCCTTCAGGATCTCCTCCGAGACGTTGGGGATATCGCGCGTGATCTCCTCGGCTCCCAGCTTGGTGTCGCGGGCATCGACCTCGTGCTCCTCGATGTGGATCGAGGTGAGGACGTCCTCCTTGACCAGGCGTTCGGACAAGATGATGGCGTCTTCGTAGTTGTGGCCCTCCCACGGCATGTAGGCCACGACCAGGTTCTTGCCAAGGGCGATCTCACCGGCCTCGGTGCTGGGACCGTCGGCGATGACCTGACCCTTGGTGACCCGCTGTCCCGCCTGCACCAAAGGCTTCTGGTTCTGACAGGTGCCCTGGTTGGACCGGCGGTACTTGAGCAGGTCGTAGGTGTGGAGGCTGCCGGAGCGATCCTTGATGACGATCTCGTCTGCCGAGACATCTTCGACCAGGCCGGACTCCTCGACGACGATCACGTCGCCCGCATCGACCGCGGCGCGGAACTCCACGCCCGTGCCCACCAACGGGGCTTCGGAGCGAAGGAGGGGAACAGCCTGGCGCTGCATGTTGGCGCCCATGAGCGCCCGGTTGGCGTCGTCATGCTCCAGGAACGGGATGAGCGCGGCGGCGACCGACACCAGTTGTTTGGGCGACACGTCCATGTAGTCGACCTCGACGGGGGGCACCGAGTCGACCTCGCCGCCCTTGCGGCGGACCAGCACGGATTCGGCGAGCTTGCCCGACCTGGACTCGTAGGGCGTGTTGGCCTGCGCGATGACGTGCCGGTCTTCCTCGTCGGCCGACAGGTAGTCGATCTTGGAGGTGACCTTGCCGGACTCGACCCGGCGGTACGGGGTCTCGATGAACCCGAATTGGTTGATACGGGCGAAGCTGGACAGCGACCCGATCAGGCCGATGTTGGGACCCTCGGGCGTCTCGATGGGGCACATGCGCCCGTAGTGCGAGGGGTGCACGTCACGGACCTCGAACCCCGCGCGTTCGCGCGACAGACCACCCGGTCCCAGCGCGGACAGTCGCCGCTTGTGCGTGAGGCCGGCAAGGGTGTTGGTCTGGTCCATGAACTGCGACAGCTGCGAGGTCCCGAAGAACTCCTTGATGGACGCGACGACCGGACGGATGTTGATGAGCGTCTGCGGCGTGATCGCCTCGACGTCCTGCGTGGTCATGCGCTCCTTGACGACGCGCTCCATGCGGCTCAACCCGATGCGGATCTGGTTCTGGATGAGCTCGCCCACCGAGCGGAGACGGCGGTTGCCGAAGTGATCGATGTCGTCGGGGTCGTAACCCTCTTCGCCGGCGTGCAGCTTGACCAGGTAGGCCACCGTCTTGAGCATGTCCTCGTAGGTGAGGACCGCCTTGTACTTGGGCGCACCGGCTCCCTGCTCGTCCTTGAGCTGGTCACTGAACGCGCGGTACTTGAACTGCTCCCACCCCTTCTTGTCGGGGTTGTCCAGCTCGCCCAGGGCCTTGTGGTGGGCCTTGAGCTGCTTGAGGAGCACGCCCTGCGCGGCGCCCAGCTTCTTGTCGACCTTGTGACGACCCACCTTGGCCACGTCGTAGCGCTTGGGGTTGAAGAACAGGTTCTCGAGCAGGGTCTTGGCGCTCTCGGCGGTGGGGGGCTCGCCCGGGCGGAGCTTGCGGTAGATGTCCTCGAGCGCCTCTTCCTGGGTCTCGACGTGGTCCTTCTCCAGCGTGTTCTTGATGGACTGGGCGTTGTCGAACAGCGTCAAGATCTCGTCGGTGGTCCAGCCCAAAGCCTTCATGAGCACGGTGATGCTCTGCCGGCGCTTGCGGTCGATGCGCACGCCGACCGTGTCCTTCTTGTCTACATCGAACTCGAGCCAGGCCCCGCGGCTGGGGATGATCTTGGCGACGAAGACGTCCTTGTCGGTGGTCTTGTCGAGATCCTTCGAGAAGTACACCCCGGGGGACCGCACCAGTTGCGAAACCACGACGCGCTCGGTCCCGTTGATGATGAACGTGCCGCGCTCGGTCATGATCGGGAAGTCCCCCATGAAGACTTCCTGTTCCTTGATCTCGCCCGTCACCTTGTTGACGAACGTCGCTTCGACGAACAACGGCTGGCTGTACGTGATGTCCTTGTCGCGGCACTCCTCTTCGGATGCCTTGACGTCTTTGAAGTCGTGGCGACCGAAATAGAGCTGGAACTGCTCGGTGAAGTCCTCGATCGGAGAGACCTCTTCGAGGACCTCTTTCAGACCTTCGTTGAGGAGCCAATCGAAAGACTCGCGCTGGATGCCGACGAGATCGGGGAGCGGGAGAACCTCGTCGAGCTTGGAGAAACTGACACGTTCACGAACAGGGACGAGCTGGTCAGGCAAGAGATACCCCTCCCAGGGAGACTAGAGCGGCGCATAGCAGAGCGGGTGGACGGCACGGGAAGAGATAGTGTACGCACGGAAATGGGCACCGTCAATAGCGCCCCCCGCCTCGGGTGTCGGCCCCAACCAACGGAGCCCCCTCGACGCAGACGCCGGAAGGGTACGTCCCAGAACCGGCGAGGTCAACCCATCGTTCGGCCTATCTGCGCTAGGGTGCGCGCGTGAACGACCCCCTCCCCGCCTCCGATCAGGGTCCGCCACCGCGGCGCCGGCGGGTGCATCGGACCACCGGACAGCGTGTGGTGCTCGCCGTGTTCGCCGGCCTGGCCGCAGCCGCGATCGTCCTGGTGCTCGACGGTCTGTGGGCGGGTCGGGCGATGTTCCGGGGAGTGGCCGAGGCCCGCAGCGCGTTGACGGAAGGCGCCGTGGCGGTGGTCACGGGCGATCCGGCCGCGGCGCGGCCATTGTTCGAACTCGCCGCCGAGGCAGCCGACTCCACGGTGGGGGCCACCGCGCATCCATCGATCGAGCTCGCCGAACGGATCCCGTGGCTCGGCGACAACATCAAGGCCGTGGAGGCAGTGGCCAGGGCGTCGGAACGCAGTGCGAACGCGGGTCTGACCATGGTCGAGGCCGCCATGGTCATGGACTGGCAGGATGTGAGGCTGCCCGCGACGCAGGCTCTGGGATCGGTCGACCTTCCGAAGCTCCGGGCCGCGACGCCCCTGCTGGAAGCGGTGGCGAAAGGGCTCGGCGTCGCCGAGGCGCAACTGTCGGTGGCCGACACGGGGCGACTCGTGGGGCCCATCGCGACCGGCTACCAGGACGCGCTCGCGACCCTGCGCCGGAGGTATCGCATCGCAAGCCAGGCCCGTGACCTCGCCCGACTGCTGCCGGGGTTCTTGGGTGCGGGTGGCTCGCGCTCCTACCTGTTGGCGGTGCAATCGCTCGGGCTCCCCCAAGGGACGGGCGGCCGGATCGACCTGGTCGGCACGTTGGTGGCCGAGCGTGGGCAGCTCAGCCTGGATGGGCCGCTGGTCGCCGCCGGACCGGCCTTCGGCGAAGCGAACGTCGATCCGGACGGGCCGACGTCGGCGCGAGAGCTCCTGTCGATCGCCGCGGCCTCAGGCCTGGGTGAGCTGGACGGCGTGGTGTTGATCGATTCGGTGTGGCTCCGCGACGCCCTTTGGGTCTCCGGGCAGCTCGAGATCCCGGGGCGCCGGCAGCCGCTGACCATGGACAACGTAGGCGATCTGCTCGAACGTCAGGTCTTCGAGGTCACGGATCGGACCGAGGCAGCGCTCTCGCGCGCCCGCCTGGCGAACGCGATCGTCGAGGCCTACCTGGAGCGCCGGCCGGCCACCGAAGCCTTCGCGATCGGCTCGGCCACCGACGCCGCACAGCGCCACCAGATCCTGTACTCGACCCGACCGAAAGAACAGGTGATCCTGGAGCGGCTGGAGACGGCGGGCATCTACGAGCCTGGAGCCAACCCACTCGCGCTCACATGGCGAACCCTGGTGGACAACCACGCCGTGCTCCTCGCCCGGCGGTCGGTGACCCATACCGTGACCCTCAGATCCGACGGCTCTGCGCTGGTTCGAACCATCGTCGAATTGGTGAATCGGTCTCCCCTGGAGCCGCCCTCGGTGTTCCTGGGCCTGCCGCTTCCCGCCACGGTGCCGGAACCGGGCGGGGTCGACCCCGTGGGCGGATGGGCAGGCGAGGTGCAGGTCGCCCTGCCGCGGGGAGCCACCCGGGTCGCGGCCGAGACGAGCATCCCCAGCGAGACGGCGGTGGTTCGAGACCAGGGTCGGGACTATGCCGTCGCCACGCTTGCGACCGATCCCGGCGACCAGATGGCGCTGACCGTGACGTACACGCTCCCCCGAGCGACGCCCAAGAACGGTCAGGAGTTCCGGATGCTGCTGCTCCCACAGCCCGCGCTGGATGCCGGGACCGTCCGCATCAAGATCGACGTACCCAGCGGGTCATCGATCGCCGAGGCATCGCCGGCGATGCGAGTGGCCGGAGGATCGGGTCAGTTCGTGGGCAACCCCAGCGAGCCCATCCCTCTCTGGGTTCGATGGTGAGGGCGAGGTCGCGAGCCTCGAAGCCCGGGAAGCCCCGGTCGCCGAGCTAGACCGTCGCCCAGGAGGGGTCCGACCCTGACGGCGCCGGCGCGCCTTCGGCGGGTCCGGCGACCGATTCGATGCCACCCAGTGCCTGGACCATGTCGGCGACGGCCTGCGCCAGCCTCGAGCCCTGCTCCTTGGAAGAGATCGTCACGCCGCGATCGTGCAAGACGTTGAAGAAGTCCTCCATGACCGCTCGCTGGTCGCCCAACAGGGAGGCTTCGGAAACGTTGAGCGCACGTGCCAGACGAGCGAGCGTCTGGATCGAGGGCTCGACGTGGCCGTTCTCATAGCGCGACAGCCGGGCTTTGGGGATGCCCGACAACTCCTCGAGCTCAGACTGACTGAGCCCTGCCCCCAAACGCGCTTCTCGCAACCGATTCCCGAAATGCTTGCCATCGTCCTGGTAGTACACGGGCAAACCCCCCTCGTTCATTCGGTACCGAAGCTCCCTCTGCGCCGAACCGTAGCACAGGGGTTGCGCACGAGAGAGGGGGGTTCTGCCTACGAGAACCTGTGCGATTCGTCCACGGTCGCGAACCGGGCGGGACCAACAGGCCCCGCCCGGTTGCTCGGTGCAGACATCCTGGAGGGCGGCTTACTTGACCTCGACCGATGCTCCGGCGCCTTCCAGCTGCTCCTTGGCCTTGTCGGCAGCCTCCTTGGTGACCTTCTCCAACACGGGCTTGGGAGCGCCGTCCACGAGGTCCTTCGCCTCCTTGAGGCCGAGACTGGTGAGGGATCGCACCTCCTTGATGACCTGGATCTTCTTGTCGCCGGCGCCCGTCAAGACCACGTCGAACTCATCTTGCTCCTCGGCACCACCGGTGTCGCCGCCTCCACTCGGGGAAGCCATCACGACCGGCGCGGCGGCGGCGGCCGTCACGTCGAAGGTCTCCTCGAACTGCTTGATGAACTCGGACAGCTCCAGGAGGGTCATCTCCTTGAACTGGTCGAGCAGATCGTCGGTGCTCATCTTCGCCATGACTTACGCCTCTCCTTCGGCTGATCCCGGTTCTGGGGCTGCTTGTTCCGTGGCCCCTTCCGGTTCCGGTTCCGGTTCTGCTTCTGCTTCTGGTTCCGCTCCTGGTTCTGCGGCCTCCACCGGATCCTGTGGTTGCGTGGCGGCCGGCTCGGCGGTCTCCGCCGCGGGCAAGCTGGCCCGGTAGGCGTCCAGGACCGAGAGGAACTTGGATTGAGCGCCCACGAACAGCGCCGCCGCCTTCGACATCTCCGACTTCGCCAGGCCGGCGATCTTGGACAGCATCGCCTCGCGCGATTCCAGAGAAGCCAGCGCCTTCGCCTCATCGGCAGACAGGATCTTGCCGTCCATGAACCCGCCCTTGAGGACCAGCGTGGGGAACTTCTTCGCGCTGTCGACCACGGACTTGGCCGCCGCGACGGGGTCACCGTCGACGAACGCCACCGCTGACGGGCCATCGAGCAGGCTCGTGATCTCCGCCAGACCGGCATCATTGGCTGCTCGGCGCATCAGCGTGTTCTTGACCACCGCGAAGCTGGTGCCACCCTCGGCGAGAGAGCGGCGGAGCTCGGTGATCTCCGACACGGTGAGGCCCCGGTACTCGGTCAGCAGCAGGGCGTCGGACGATTCGATCCGCCGCTTCAGCTCGGCGACCCGCTGGACCTTCTCCGGTTTGGGCTCGTGTGTGGATGGGACTTCGGCCATCGCGCCTCCTGACAGAAATGAACGCGTCCCCGCAGACAGCGGAGACGCGTCTCGTGGAGCGCGAAGCGTCTTCGTTTCTCAGCCTCGGCAGGTACCCCGGGTGGGGATTGTGCGCACTCGCCCCTGCTGTCTGCGGCCCGGGAAGGATAGCAGCCGGGTCGGCTACGGCGTCGCGCGGGGCGCAGCGTCATCGGGGGGATGGGCGGCGGCCACCCCCAGCCGGGGGTCAAGGCTCACCGCGGTCTCCAGATGGCTGACCGCGAGATCCATCTCGTTCGCATCGCGGTAGAGCAGGCCCAGGCGCAGGTGAGCCCGAGCATCGTCGGGCGCGGCCGTCACCACGCGTTCGAGGAGGTCGATCGCCTCCTGCGTCGCCCCCAGACCGGCTCGGAGCATCGCCAGGTCGGACAAGGCCGGGACGGAGCCGGGGTCGGCATCGAGGGCCGCCCGCCAATAGCGTTCAGCCGAGGCGACCCGGCCTGCGTCATGCTCGATCGCACCCAGCCGGTAGTTGGCCTCCTCATCCCCTGGACGGGCGTCCAGCACGGCCCGGTACTGCTCCGATGCACCGCGTGCGTCGCCGGCCTGCTCCAAGGCGATCCCTTCCCGAAGCGCCAGATCGGGGTCGATGGCCTCTCCGCACGACGACGCCCCACCCGCGAGCCCGACGATG
Source organism: uncultured Actinomycetes bacterium (assembly GCA_963821935.1). GTDB lineage: Bacteria > Actinomycetota > UBA4738 > UBA4738 > HRBIN12 > JAOUEA01. Next base: position 341,154 of record CAWGFM010000005.1, read on the forward strand.
ACGAGCGCGGCGACGGCCGAGGTCGCCGTCCGGTGCGAGGCTCCGGTTCGAGCCCGTCGACGACCTCGAGACCCCATGAACCACAGCCCGACGATCGCCAGGATCCCCAGGGCGATGAGCGGGCCCGTGAAGGGGAACGGCTCGTAGGACAAGGCGACCTCATGACGGCCCTCCGGCACGCGGACACCCACGAATGCGGGAGCCAGCATCTCGGTCGGCACCTCGACGCCGTCGACCGTCGCCGAGAACCTGGGGTCGAACGAGACCTTGAACAGGACCGCCGCGTCGCGCGAGAGATCGACGGTGCCGGCGAACGTTCCGGCCTGGGGCTCGGCGGCTGCGCTGAGCACGTCACCGGCCCGCCCCGGCAGTTCGTCAGCACCCAGGGTCGGCTCGGCTGCCGCCGCGGAGCCGAACGCGATGGTGGGCAGGTAGCGCCGGGCGAACAGACCGGAGTCGAGGATCGAAGCGGTCTGCTGACCCAGGTTCCGGCGATCGGCAGCCACCGGCGCGATCGTGTCGACGACCTCCAGGTATCGCACGTCGGCCATCTCGTACAGCACGTGCCGGCCAGCCCGAGCCACCGGTTGGGCGTCGGGGAGCGGGTTGGTCTGCGGCCGTATCACGTACCGGACCCCGAAGAGCCGGCGGTGATCGAGCGACGTGCCATCGAACCGGTACTCGGCGGGGGATGCCATCGACCACGTGGGTCGTGTGAACCCGATGGCGTCGACCTGCAGGTTGAGGAGCGCCGCGAACGACGGCACCTGTCCGATGCGGTATCTCGATGCGGCGGGTCCTCGCATCTCCGAGAAGATCCGTCCCGGTTCCCCGGATCGTGCGCGCTCGACGAGCGCCTCGAATCCGACGCCGTCCGTGGCTTCGAACGCGGCCTGCTCATCGATCCAGCGCGCGCCCTGCCGTTCGTATCGGAACCGTTCGATCACGGCGGGCGCCAACAGGAACACGGCCAGGACCGCGACCACCGCGACGACGATCGCGGGGGAACGCCGGCGTGATGGCGTCCAGCGCTGTACCAACCGAGACGCGAGGACGGCCAGGAGGGTCATACCCGTGCCCGCGAGGTAGATCCCGGCCAGGTGGACACCGCTGATGAACCTGCGCAGGAACAGGTCCGGGCCGCCGGGGAGCAGATCGATGACCGGGCCCAGCGTGGGCCTGCCGAAGAACAACAGGAGCGAGACGAGCGCGAGGCCGATCAGCACCCGCGCCGGCTCACGTCGCCGCGCCTGCACGATCGCGAACGCCAACCCGACGCACACGAGCGCCGTGACGACCGGCAGGCGCCCCCGATCGAAGATGCCGCCGGTCCCCAGCCACGTCAGGATCTGCCTGGCTCCGAACGAGTCGTAGTAGATGGTGCCTCTGCTGAACTCGTCGTTCACGGTCCAGCCGGCATCGGCGATCAACGGCACGAGCATCCACGAGCTGGCCAGCAGTCCGCCGCCCACCACGATCGCTGCGCGCCCGAGTCTGGGCAACAGCTGGCGCGGCGCGACGAGTGCGAACACCGGGATGCAGCACAGCGCCAAGTACCCCGTGAGCAGGTGGAAGCAGATCGTGAGCGCGAGCGCCAGCGCCGCCAGCCACAGTGACTTCCCGGTGCTCACGGCGCGCCAGCCAAGACCCCAGGCGAACGGCAACGCCCACATGCCCCAGAGCTGCGCCCAGGTCCCGGACCCTCGCCAGACGTAGCTCCCCCACTCATACCCCAGCCCCGGCTCGCTCGACAGCAGGGGCGAGACCGCGGCGGCAGCCGCGGCGGGCCACCGTCCCAGTCCCAGGAGCCGTCCGCCCGCGTAGACCGAGACCGGCCAGCACGCCAGCAGGAGATAGAGCGACCACCGGAACGTCACGTCGCCGCCCGCGAGCGAGATCGTGCCCGTCACGATGTGGGGAAGCGACTGATAGTGGTGGAAGCGGCTCGCACCCAGGGACAGGTATGGGTACCAGCCATCGAATGGCATGTGGCCGTCGCGGATCCGATCCCCGGCCCACCGGACCATTGATCGATGGATCGACGCGTCGTTCAGGTACCAGACATCACGTTGCTCAGGCCACAGCACCACCAACCCGAACACGACCGCGGCACCGACCAGGGCCAGCGGTGCGCGACGAGTCAGGCCGGTGGCGGTTCGTGAGTGAGCGGATCGCGCACTCAACGAACGGCAGACATGGGATCAGCCGGAGGCGGATGCCGCGATCTCGATGTCCCTGGGGTGGGTGGGGTCGATCCGCACCCCCGGGCCCATGGTGGACGAGACCACCAAGGTCTTGATGTAGCGGCCCTTGGCCGATGACGGCTTGGCCTTCAGGATCTCCTCGACGGCGGTGAGGTAGTTCTCGAGCAGCTCCTGTTCCGCGAACGACTTCTTGCCGATCACCATGTGGACGTTGCCGGTCCTGTCCGCCCGGTACTCGACCTTGCCGCCCTTGATGTCGGCGACCGCCTTGCTGATGTCCATGGTCACCGTGCCGGTCTTGGGGTTGGGCATCAGGCCGCGTGGCCCCAGGACCCTGCCGGCCTTCCCGACCGCGGCCATCATGTCGGGTGTCGCGACGGCCGCATCGAAATCGATCTCGCCCTTCATGACGATCTCGACGAGTTCTTCGCCGCCCACGACGTCGGCTCCGGCTTCGGTCGCCTCTCGAGCCTTCTCGCCGGTGGCGAACACCCCGACGCGAACGGTCTGACCGGTGCCGTTGGGCAACGAGACCGTGCCACGCAACGTCTGATCGGCCTTGCGCGTATCGACGCCCAGCCGGAACGCGACCTCCACGGTCTCATCGAACTTGGCGTCGGGCAGGGACTTCAAGATCTTGAAGGCTTGCGCCGGTTGATACTCCTGCTCGGCGTCGAACGTGCCGGCCGCCTCCCGATAGCGCTTGCCGTGCTCGCTCATGCCCGGCCCCCGATCACGTCGACCCCCATGCTTCGGGCGGTGCCCGCGATGATCCTCATGGCGTTATCGATGTCGTTGGCGTTGAGGTCGGCCATCTTCGCCTCGGCGATCTCGCGAAGTTGCGCTTGCGAGAGGGTGGCCACCTTGTTGCGGTTGGGCACGTCCGAACCGGTCTCGATGCCCGCGGCCTGCTTGATGAGCTCAGCGGCCGGCGGCTGCTTCGTGATGAAGGAGAACGAGCGGTCCTCGTAGATGGTGAGCTCGACGGGGATGACCTGGCCGGCCTGCTGTTGGGTTGCCTCGTTGTACTGCTTGCAGAAATCCATGATGTTCACGCCGTGCTGCCCCAGAGCGGTCCCCACCGGTGGCGCGGGAGTGGCCTGGCCGGCCTGGATCTGCAGCTTGACGTTCGCCAGCACTTTCTTGTTCTTGGGTGGCATGTGCACTACCTCCTGCGGTTCGAACGGCTCTGGTGAGCCTCCCGCTGTCTCGCTCTCCTTCGGGGCTACGCTCGGCTGGCGCCTCGCTGCTTGAGCCCCACTGCTCCTTCGGGGCTACACCTTCGAGACCTGGTCGAAGCCCAGCTCCACCGGCGTCTCGCGGTCGAAGATGTTGACCAGGACCTTCAGCTTGGCTTGCTCGGCGTTGATCTCGCTGATCGTGCCGTTGAAGTCGGCGAATGGGCCGGAGATGATCCGCACCACGTCGTCCACCTCGAACCCCAGACGGATCTGCGGCTTGGCCTCTTCCTTCTTGACGACCAAGATCTTCTCGACCTCACGCCGGCTCAACGGCGTGGGCTTGGAGCCGGTTCCGGCCGACACGAACCCGGTCACTCCGGGGGTGTTCCGCACGACGTACCACGAGTCGTTGTCGTAGAGCATCTTCACCAGCAGGTAGCCGGGGAAGACCTTCTTCTGGACGACCTGCTTCTTGCCGCCCTTGATCTCCATGACGTCTTCCATGGGGATGTGGACGTTGAAGATCTTGCCCTCCATCTGCATGGTGTGGATGCGCGACTCGAGGTTGGTCTTGACCTTGTTCTCGTAGCCCGCATAGGTGTGCACCACGTACCAGTCGCCCGGACCCTCGAACGGGTCGTCGCTGGCGGGCTCATCCACGGAGACCTCCACCGGCTCAGGTTCGGGGGTCGGCTCAGGCTCGGGCTCGGGGGTCGGCTCAGGCTCAGGTTCGGGGGTCGGCTCAGGCTCGGGCTCGGGGGTCGGCTCAGGCTCGGCGGTTGCTTGCGCGCCCGTGTCGATCGGGAGCTCGCCGTCGCCCTGCATCGCTTCCATCTCGAGGTACTCGGACTCAGCGGTCGGCTGGTCCGGTTCAGTGGCGTTTTCCATGGGTTCCTTCGGGTCGCGGATCGGTGAGGGATCTAGAACAGATTGAAGATCGCCCTCGCGAACAGGTAGTCGAGCACGAAGACGAAGGCGGTGGTCACGACCAGTGTCGCCAGCACCACGACGGTGTAGGAGATCAACTCGCGGCGGTTGGGCCAGTCGACCTTCTTGAGCTCCTGGCGGACCTCCTTCAGGAACTGGCGGGCGCCGGTTCGCTTGCGCTTCTTCTCCTGCTGCACCTGGGCTCGGCGGCTGGCGGCGGCCGGCGCGGACGGACGGTCGCCGCCCGAGCGCTTCTGTTGGCGCTCGGCGCGCTCCTGCATCCGCTTCATCTGTCGGTTCATGGTGCTCCCTTGCAGGCGCGGAGGGACTTGAACCCCCAACCGCCGGTTTTGGAGACCGGTGCTCTACCAAATTGAGCTACGCGCCTCCGCCGATCCGCTTCACCCCAGTATGAAGCACGGAGGGACTTGCGGAGGCACCAGTATAGGGTCCACGGCGAAAGCCCGGCAAAGACCGATCACCGGCTTCCAAGGCTCCTTCCACCGACGCATTTTTCGCGCTGGGAGATGCGTGAGTCTGCCCAGGTCGTGCCCTATGCTCCTGGCGACGCACCCCGCGGCGGCCCCGGATCGCGAGCGACGTCATGGAAGAGCACGGCCCCACCGAACTCCCGCCCCAGGGAGGGCCTCGCCGACCGTGGCGGCGGGCTGATCCCATCGAGGGACTCCGCATGAACGCGGACGAGCAACGGATCGCCTCATCCGTCGAGCGTGTCGTGGACGAACGGCTCACCGACGGGCTGACGGCGATCCAAGAACAGGCCACCGGCTTGATGCGCGAGGTCGCAGGCGAGGTCTGGCGCGCCTCGGGCACCGACGGTCGCCCCGAGCAAGAACGCATCGTCTCGCTGCTGTCGCGTGACCAAGCCATCCGAGGCTTGCTGGCGTCCAGCGATGAGCGGTTCCAAGCACTCGCGCTGCGCACCGCAAGGCTGGAGGATTCGCTCACGGAGCTCGCCACCACCGGCCGTGCCTCTCGCGAAGCGATGCAGGAGTCGCTGAGCGCGATCCGCACGATCGCGGAATCGCCCACGCTGCACGGCGTGGACATCGTGCGCACGCAACTGGAGCAGGTGGAGCATCACATCGCGGCGGCCTTCGAACACTTCGATGAACGGGATCGAGCTCTCACCGGCGAGGTCATGGGGCAGGTCAAGGCACACGGTGAGCTCATCGCCAGGGAGACCGCGGCGCTCGTCGAGGCCATGCAGGAGTACGTGCAGACCGGAGCCGAGGCCATGGCCATCCTGGCCCGGCACGTGGAAGAGCAAACGGAAGCGTTCACGGTGCAGGACATCACCATCTCCGAGCATGTCGGCGACATGGTGACGTCCCAGATCAGGCCCGTCGCCGAACAGCTCGAGCTCCTCGCCGAGAAGGTCGGCCTGCACGGGCGCGACCAGGACCAGGTCCGTGCGGCCGTGGAGCGGCTGGTCGAAGCCAGGATCATGGGGCTCGCTCAGCTGATCAGGTCGGACTCCGAAGCGCTGCGTGGCGTGATCAACGAGCAGGCGGACAACCAGGTGGAAGCGCTCCGCGAAGCCGTCGACTGGCGCATGGCCGCGTTCGCCGAGCGCATCGACGAGAAGTTGGAGCTGGCTGCCGATCAGGTGGCGAACCGGGCAAGCGGAGCAGCCGACGGTGCGGTCGAAGATCGCATGCGCGCTCACATCGACGACCGCATCACCGCCGTCGCCCGTCTGATCCGCGCCGACAACCAGGCGTTGGCGCAAGCGTTCCAGGACCAGCACGCGACCCCCGCGGCCGAGGCGATGGACCCCGAGCTCCTGCGGCAGACCGTGCGAGCCATCAAGGAGTTGCAGGCCGGGCTCGCCCACGACGTCCAGACCACCGTCGAAGGGCGGTTCCAGTCGGTGAGCGATCAGCTGCACCAGGAAACGCAGTCGACGACCGAGTCCATGATCAAGGTGGCCGAGATCCTGGGTGACAAGATCGACCGGCTGTCCGTACGGGTGGACGAGGGGTACGGCAACGAGTTGCAGGTCGTGATCGATCGCATGGGCGATGCGATCCAGGCGATGTCGTCCGTCCGTCGCCCCGCCTGAGGCAGCGTCAGACCAACTGCACCGCGGCTTCGCCCCGCTTGATTGGGTACTCGGTCGTGCCGAGTCGCGCCACGCTGACCCACGCATCCACCACAGCGGTTCGGGTGTGTGGGTCGAGCGACCGCACGCTGCCCCCGGCCACGATCTCTTCTCCCATCAGGACCGGAGCGCGGAACCCCGCGTTGATCCTGGTCACCGACGCCGGATCGCCGCCGGCCCACGCCACGATGCACTGCGCCATGTGGCCCATGGTGAACATGCCGTGAGCGATGATGCCCTCGAACCCAACCGATCGGGCGAAGTCACCGTCCTGGTGCAAGGGATTCTGATCACCCGACGCATCCGCGTACGCTTTGACGTCGCCCAGTGTGACGACGCGGCGCAGCTCGGGCAGTGGATCGCCCACCGCCACCTCGTCGAACGAGCGTCGCGTCACGATGCTGATCGCTCGATCATGGTGGAGCGACAGGAGGACACGATCTCACCGCCGTCGTCGACGAGATCGAGCGCGATCGTCAGGAACCCATTGCCGGAGCGGATCTTCACCGAGTCCAGCCGGGCGCGCACCGTGAGCGTTTCGCCCACGCGCAGCGGCCTCGCGAACCGATACTCCTGACCTCCGTGCACCACACGGCTGAAATCGAGCTCCAACCCGGGGTCGGCCACGATGCGAGGGAAGACGGCGAACTCCACCGCCGTCGGGAACGTCGGAGGGATGCCTGGCCCCCCGCCGAACACGTCTGCGAACGCCGTGACGCGCTCGGCGGTCACTTCGAAGGCCACCTCGGGATAGGTGGTTCCTTCGGCGGCCGGATTCACGACGCGCACCGTAGCTTCGGGCTGATGCGCGTGGCAACTTGTGGGAAGGTGCGTGAAACACCGCAGGTCAGGCCATACGATGCCGCTCGATATGCCGACACAACGCCAGGGAGTGCACACGGAGGAGCCCATCACCGTCGTCATCGCCGACGATCACCGATCGTTCGGAGAAGCGCTCGAGGTGGCATTGGACAAGGAAGGCGACCTCCGTGTCATCGAGGTCGTCACCGATGGCGAGTCGGCCGTCGAGAGTGCCTCCAAGTCCCAGCCCGACGTGGTCCTGATGGATCTGCAGATGCCCGGGATCGATGGCATCGAGGCCACCAGGCGGATCCACGACGAAGCGACCGGCACCGCCGTGATCATCCTGTCCGGCCAGAACGACGAGGTGTCGTTGGCGAGGGCGATCCAGGCGGGCGCGCGCGGCTACCTGCGCAAGACCGAAGCCATCGTGGGCCTCGCCGACGCGATCCGTCGCGCCTACCGCGGAGAGCCGCTGCACACCAGCGTCGAGGTGGAGGAGTCGCTGCGCAAGCTCCGCCGGCGACGGGCGATGGACGGCAACTTGGCGCATCGCATCGAACGCCTGACCCCTCGTGAGACCGAGATCCTGCAACGCATGGCCGACGGGGATCCCCCGGAGAAGATCGCTCGCGACCTCGGCATGAGCAAGCACACGCTGCGCACCCATACGCAGAACGTGCTGACCAAGCTGGGGGTGCACTCCAAGCTGGATGCCATCGTGGCGGCGATCCGCTACGGCAAGGTGCGGACCGTCGAGGTGGCGCCCGAAACCGATCTGGTGGGCCTGATCGAGGTGGACGACGCCGATGAAGCCCCCGAGGACGAACCCGGCTAGCGGGTTTCGCGGTGCAGGGTGTGGGCCCGGCACCACCGGCAGTACTTCTTGAGCTCGATGCGATCACGATCGTTGACCTTGTTCTTGACCGTGTTGTAGTTGCGCCGCTTGCAGTCGGTGCACGCGAGCGTGATCTTCGGTCGATTGTCTGCCTTCGCCATGGTGTCGTGTCCTTACTCGTACCCTCAGCTGGGTTCCCGGCTGGATCGAATGGTCAAGCTACTTGACGATCTTCGTGACACGGCCTGCGCCGACGGTGCGGCCGCCTTCGCGGATCGCGAACCGCAGGCCCTCTTCCATGGCGATCGGAGCGATCATCTGCACGGTCATCTCCACGTTGTCGCCGGGCATGACCATCTCAACGCCGGACGGCAGGTTCGCCGTGCCGGTGACGTCGGTGGTGCGGAAGTAGAACTGGGGACGGTATCCGTTGAAGAACGGCGTGTGGCGCCCCCCCTCGTCCTTGGACAGGATGTAGACCTGCGCCTCGAAGTCGGTGTGCGGCGTGATCGAACCCGGGTGCGCCAGCACCTGCCCCCGTTCGACCTCCTCCTTGTCGATGCCTCGAAGCAGGATGCCCACGTTGTCGCCCGCCTGCACCTCGTCGAGGAGCTTGCGGAACATCTCGAGGTCGGTGGCGGTGGTCTTGCGCGTGTCCTTGATGCCCACGATCTCGATCTCGCTCATCTTGGCCAGGGTGCCTCGCTCGACGCGGCCCGTGACCACGGTGCCGCGTCCCGTGATCGAGAAGACGTCCTCGATCGGCATGAGGAACGGCTTGTCGGTGTCGCGGGTGGGTTCCGGGATGTAGGTGTCGACGGAGGTGAGCAGCTCATCGATCTTGCTACCCCATACTTCGTCGCCTTCGAGCGACTTCAGGGCGCTGCCCACGATCACCGGCACGTCGTCTCCGGGGAACTCGTAGCTACTGAGCAGCTCGCGCACCTCGAGCTCGACCAGGTCGAGCAGCTCGGGGTCATCGACCATGTCGGCCTTGTTCAGGAAGACCACGACGTAGGGCACCCCGACCTGGCGAGCGAGCAGCACGTGCTCGCGGGTCTGCGGCATGGGGCCGTCGGCAGCCGAGACGACCAGGATGGCGCCATCCATCTGGGCCGCGCCGGTGATCATGTTCTTGACGTAGTCGGCATGGCCGGGGCAGTCGACGTGGGCGTAGTGGCGGGTGTCGGTCTGGTACTCCACGTGCGCGATGGCGATCGTGATGCCGCGCTCGCGCTCTTCCGGGGCCTTGTCGATCTGATCGAACGGAGTGAAGTCGGCCATGCCCTTGTCTGCCTGACGCTTCGTGATGGCCGCCGTCAGGGTGGTCTTGCCATGGTCGATGTGCCCGATCGTCCCGATGTTGACGTGGGGCTTGTTCCGTTCGAACTTCTGCTTGGCCATCGCGCGTGCATCCCTTCCGGTCGTGCGATCTTCGACGGTGTGTGCCAACGGTGCGGGGTGGTAGCGGCGGGTGGACTCGAACCACCGACACAGCGATTATGAGCCGCTTGCTCTACCTCTGAGCTACGCCGCCGTGTTCAGCCGACGAGTTTACCCTGGGCGACCCGGCGTCGGCACGCGCCGACCGGCTCGTCCGATGCCGGCTCCCCGGTTCACAGACCCGCGGATTCGAGCAGACGGAGCCACACCTCGCTGACCGTGGGGAAGGCGGGCACCGCATGCCAGAGCTGGTCGAGCGTGACCTCGCCCACCACGGCGATCGTGGCCGCGTGCAGCATCTCCTGGACGTCGGGGCCCGTGAACGTGGCGCCGACGACCAGCTGCGATCTCCGGTCGAGGACCAGCTGACTGTTCCCGGCGATGTCGTTGCCGCGGGTGTAGGCGCCCGCGACCTCACCGGTCCCGACCCGGAGGACCTGCACATCGATGCCTGCGGCCCGCGCGGTCTCCTCGGTGTGTCCCACGGCAGCCACCTGCGGATCGGTGAACGTGACCCGCGAGACGGCGCGATGATCGGCGAGGTCGTGGACGTCCTTGCCTGCGATCACATCACCCACGAGCCGCCCTTGGTACTTGCCCATGTGGGTGAGCAACGCCAGACCGTTGACGTCGCCCACCGCGAAGAGCCACTGACCATCCACTCCACGAACACGCAGCCGATCGTCGACCTCGATCCTGGCGCCCGGGTCGAGCCCGATCGTGTCAAGCCCGGCATCGCCGGTGTTCGCGCGCCGTCCCACCGCGACCAAGAGCTCATCCCCGACGACCTCGCGATCGTCGTCGAGCGTGAGGGTGATGGGCCCGTCGTCGTTCCGGGCCGCCTTCGTGGCCGTCGCCCCGGTGATGACGGTGATGCCTTCGGACTCGAACGACCGGCGCACGTCCTCGCCCGCGAAGGGCTCTTCCCGGGCCAGCAGCCGCGGCCCGCCCTCGACGATCGTTACCTCGTCCGAGCCGAGCCGTCGGAAGGCCTGAGCGAGCTCGGCGCCGATCGGACCCCCGCCCAGCACGACGAACCGGGTGGGGATCTCCTTGACCTCCGTGGCGGCGCGGTTGTCCCACGCGCCGACATCGGCCAGCCCCTCGATCGGCGGCATGAAGGGCGACGTTCCGTTCGCCAACACGACCGCCGTGGTCGCCGCCAGGGTCCGCATGCCCTCGGCGGTCTCGACCTCGACGGACCGTTCTCCGGCCAGGCGTCCGTGACCACGGATCAGCTCGATGCCCTTGTCGTCGAGCCACGGGGTCTGCGTGCTGTCGCTCCATGAGTTGGTCATGTAGTCGCGCTGGGCGAGCGCCGCGGCGACGTCGATATCCCCGGTCACCGCCTCGGCGGCGCCGGGCACCCGTCGCGCGGCGGCCAGCACGTCACCCGGACGGATCAAGGTCTTGCTGGGGATGCACCCCCAGAACGAGCATTCGCCGCCCACGAGCCGCTCTTCCACGATCGCAACGCTGAGCCCGGCGTCCACGCATCGCCCGGCGGCGTTCTCGCCGGGAGGGCCGGCCCCGATGACCACCACATCGAACTCATCGCTCATCGACGGCCTCCTAGACCCGCTCATCGTCGGACCCGGCGGGCCCAACACCTTGGGGCCCTGCTTATCACACGTCGTCTGACGCGTTCTCGTGACGGTCTCGCCCGAGCACGACACCTGCCAGCAGCCACCCGGCCACAGCCAACACCGCGATGAGCGCACGTCCCCCACCGCCGGTGAGCGGCCAGCCCACGGCCGCGAACACCACCCCGCCCAGGGTCAGGACGGCGATGCCGAATGCGGCGGAGAGACCGACACGGGCCAGCCATGACACGTCCACCAGTGCGGTGGCCCACCCCAGGCCCACGATCATCAGCAGGCCGAGCGTCAGGCAGCTCCCCCAGATCAACTCCCCGGCGGTGGGGACGTCCAGCGGTGCCAAGGTCGCGAGTGCCGGCGGCGGCGCGCCTCGCACCACCCAAACTCCCGGCGCACCGGACAGAGAACCCTCGGGTGGGGACGAACGCGGATTGAGGGACTCGAGCCAGATGGCCGTGAAGTCCTGGTCGACGAGCGGCGCGATCCTCTGCCACGACAGCTCGGCGTCCTCGTTCGGGAACCCGTTGATGGGTTCGCCGGCCAGCAGGTCCGCGCTGTCACCGAGGAACGTCTGCACCGATGCGATGAGGTCGCCGGGAAGCGATGCGCGCACGGCACGATCCGAGGCCGTGAACCCCCGCTTGCTCGCCACGAAGATGATGGGACCCGAGGGTCGCGCCGCGTGCAGGTAGTCGGCGGCCGCGATCACTTCGCGTCGGGCCTGAGGTTCCAACAGGGAACGTGACGCCGCCCACGACCGCTCCCCCGCCTGCCACGAGATCGTCAGGATCGAGACGATCACGACAGCGCCGGCGATGCTGACAGCCACCCCCTGCCGGAAGCTCCAGGCCCCCAGCGCGACGACGGCGGACGCGCCCAACAGCGGGATCGCGAGCGCGAACTCCCCGACGCGGTACGCCGGCAGCCATGTGGCCCCGAGCACCGAATGAGCGACGATCGCCAGCGCGAGGGTCAACGACCAACCAACCAGCAGGAACGTGGCCCAGCGTCTCGTCGGGATCCGTGGGAACCACAGGGCCCATGCGCCCAGCAGCGCAGCGGGGCCCGTGATCCACAAACGCAGGGCAGGAACCCGCCGTGCCACCTTGCCCGTGACCTTCTCCACGGTCACGCGTGGCGCGTCGAGGTCGAAGGTCGGCGTGGCCGCGAGGAGGGCGGCCAGGCCGGTCACGACCGACGCGACGACCACCGAGCCGATCCGCGCGGAAGGGGTCGTGCCGAGAGAAGACCCGTCACGGATGGAGCGGCGCGACGTCGGGATCAACGCGATGGCCAAGCATCCGAGCAGGACCAGGAACAGCGCGGCCAGAACCCAATGGATCACCAACGCCGCCGCGAGGAGCACGATCGCCCCTGCCATGGCCCGCCGGTTCGTGGCGGCGACGATCGCCGCCGCCGCCCCGGCGAGCACGACCGATTCCACGAGGAGCGCGTCCAGGCTTCCCACGGCGGTGCGAACCACGGCGAGCGAGCCGCCCACCACGATCGCGAACACGGCGAACGCCCACGGCGGCTCGTCGAGGACGTCCACAGCGAACGCCCCCGCTGCCAGGCCCACGGCCGTCGCGAACACCGCGGGCGTCACGAAGGCCAGAAGGTACGGGGACGGCCCACCCGCGGCATCGATCAGTGACGCCAGGACGGGGAAGGCCGGCCGCTCAGCGTTGGCGTTGAGCTCGGGCGCGAACGTGCGCAAGGCGTCCAGCCCGTCGGCGATCGTCACGTTGGCCCGCCAGATGTAGTGGGCGGTGTCGAAGCCGAACGGGACGACGCTGTCGCCCCGCAGGTAGGGGAGGAGGAACAGGGCGGCGATGACGACGATGGCGAGAACGATCAGCCCGGCGATCGCGATGACCTGGCGGGTCCACGAGCGCGAACGCCTCGGATGAGAGGACTCCGGAGCCGCGTGGTGCCTCGTCGATCGCCGCTCCAGGCTCATGTCCTTGGCCACGGTCCGGTCCTTCCTGTGGAGCCGGAGCGGGGAATCGAACCCCGGACCTCCTCCTTACCATGGAGGCGCTCTGCCGACTGAGCTACTCCGGCGGCCCGGCGATGATAACAACGCCCGGTTGGAACCCCGCGCCGTGCGACCATGGGTGATGATGAAGCGCCTCCTGCGCGTTGCCGCCTGCCTGACCCTCGTGATGGCGGCGTGCTCGGGCTCGCCCGCGGCCGAACCCAAGGGCAACCTGGTGGGCTACGCGACCTTCCCCGGCGCCGAAGGGCAGGAGCGCACGAACGGCTTGGGGGTCGCGGATTCCGACGAGGAACGCCAGCAGGGATTGATGGGGGTGCGGTCCCTTGGCGAAGACCGAGGCATGGTGTTCGTGTTCGACGGCGAGCAGGAGGGCGGGTTCTGGATGAAGGACACGCTGATCCCGCTGTCCATCGCGTTCTGGGGGGAGGACGGTCGGGTCCTGGATATCCTGGAGATGCAGCCGTGCACCGCCGAGCCCTGTCCCGTCTACGTGCCGGATGCCACCTACACGCACGCACTGGAGATGGACGCCGGATGGTTCAGCGCTCGCGGCATCGAGATCGGAGATCGGGTTGAGCTCCAACTCGTCAACGGATGACTGCCTGCTCTGCGACGCGGAGCAGGTCACCGAGTGGTTCCACGACGACGAGGAATGCTGGGTGGCAGAGTGCATGGTGTGCCGGACCCCGATGATCGTGTGGCGAACCCACGGCCTGCCCGAGGCCGAGGTCGAGGCCACACTGCTCTCGCACCTGGAGCGGATCGCGACCGAACGCTACGGGAACGGCGGCTATTGGATCGATCCGGAGCGTCGGCGGATCCCGGACCACTGGCACGCGCACGCGCGACCGGCCGGTGAGTTCTTCGACCCCGCGAGCGCGCTCTACGTGCGCGACGATCCGCTCACTCGTGGAACGCGCGACGCAGGAACCGGTCGAACTGTGGAACCGTGAACGCGGCGAGCCCATGCCCGGGCTGGAAGAGCAGCCCCTTGTCGATGAGGCGGGCCCTGATGGGGGCCACCTGGCCCGAACTTCGCCCCAGCGCCGCGGCGACATCCATCGCTCGTTGCGGCTCATCGCCGAGCGAGGCCATGGCGCGGAGATACCGAAGCTCCGTCGGGCTCGCTCGCTCGACCCGCACCCGGAAGAAGCTCTCGTCGAGGCGAGCCTCGACCAACGCCTGCGCCTCGATCGTCTCGACGGCACCGACCGGTGATCCTTCGGCGCTATCCCACACGACGGCTCCGTACTCCTGCACGAAGTAGGGGTAGCCCTGGGTGTACGTGATGACCGCCTCCACCGCTCGGGGGTCGAATCGCACACCGAGCTCCTCCGCAGGCTTCGTGAGCGCGTCGGCGGCCTCCTGCGGAGCGAGCGCCCCGATCCGCTGGAACTGGAAGAGTCGTTCGGCATAGGACTTCGCCTCACCGACCAATCGCGCCACGTTGGGCAGTCCGGCCGCGACCACCGTCAGTGGAAGCTCTCGCTGCACGGTCTTGTGCAGCGCCCGGATGAGGCCTTCCAGCTCGTGGCGCTCGAGCGCCTGCACCTCGTCGAAGAGGAAGACCACGCCGGTCTCATGTTCGCGGGCCGCCTCCCCCAGCGCCAGGAAGACGTCGGTGAGGTCGTCCCCGAAGTCCCCGGAGTCGGCGAATCCCTCGAATGGCTCGACATCGACGCTGGCCGTGATGGAGCCTTCCGTGGACATCGTGAGCGAGAACGAGGAGAGGATCCTCGCTGCCCGTCGCGCCAGCTCCCGCCATCGATCCCGCGGTGCGATCTCGAGGAGTGCCCTGCGAGCGAGCGACGCGATCTGGGGCCCGAAGTTGACCCCGACGCTGATCTCGGTGTCGGCGGTCACCCATCGGCTGGCACGCGCCGATCGCTCGAAGGCACCCAGGAGCACCGTCTTGCCGACGCCTCGCAATCCCGTGATCATCAGGGACTGCTGCGGCCGCCCCCGGATCAGCCGGGCGAGCAGGATGTCGAACTGCAGGAGCTGCTCATCGCGGCCGACCAGGAACGGCGGACTCGCTCCTGCGTTCGGGGTGTACGGATTGATCAGAGGATCCATCGGCTCACATTGACAGGGTTGACAGAGGTTAGCGAGTCTTGTTAATCGATGTCAACATCGTCAACGTGGGCTCCCATCAGACTCTGTAGCTCGAACGACCGTCGGTCGAAGACACCTGCCTGACCGCTCCCGGGGGTGCAACCCTTCCACCAACGACGGCCCTGAAGGAGGCGATCCCATTGCCGTTCGTCGGCGACGCCAATCCCTTGGTCAAACAGGTCGGGGACCGAGACTGGGAGGTGGTGGAACCGCTGACCTACCGAGGGACCACGGATGAGTTCGTCGTGCCCGCGGGCATGCCGACCGACTTCGCCTCCGTGCCAAGAGCCTTCGTGTGGTTCCTCCCACGGTACGGGCGCTACACCAGGGCGGCGATCCTGCACGACTACCTGTGGCGCTTCCGGGTGAACGATCCGACGGAGCCCATCAGCCGCGCCGACGCCGATGGCCTGTTCCGACGGGTCATGCGAGAGCTGGGCGTTCCGTTCCTCCGCCGATGGATCATGTGGACCGCCGTGCGCTTGGCAGCGTTGACCAAGCCCGACGGGAGGAAGGGGTGGATCCGAGACGCTCCGCAGGTGCTGCTCGTTTCGATCGTGGCCCTGCCATTCGTCCTTCCTCCCGCGCTCCTGGTCTTGGTCGGTCTGGGCGCCTTCTACCTGCTCGAGCTCCTTCTCGTGCTCCCGTTGAAAGCCGGCCGGGCTCTGAGGAGCGCCATGACCAAGCAGGAACCCCGCAAGGACGTCTCGGTGCCCACGTTCGACTGGAACACCTCATAGGAGGGCAGGCGTGATGCACGCACATGGTTCCGAGAGCTATTTCGTCCTGGGTGAGGGATTGCTCGCGGAGAGCGACGGCGGACGGGAGCCCACGTTGGCGGCCGCCGACGAGGCCCTCGTTGCACCGTTCCGATTCTCCAGGATGGGACCGAAGGGAACCGGCAGACAGCTCAGCGAAGCCGTCCGGAAGAAGCTCGGCAACGCCTTGGTCGGCGGTGGTGGAGGCGCCTCGCAGATCCCAGCGGGGTTCACCTACCTGGGTCAGTTCACCGATCACGACCTCACCTTCGACAAGACCAGCGTGATGCTGGGCGAGAACATCTCGCCGACCCAGCTCTTGCAGGGGCGATCGCCGAGCCTCGACCTGGACTCGCTCTACGGAGCCGGCCCCGACGACCCCGGATCCGAGAAGTTCTACGAGAACGACGGCCTCCATCTGAAGATGGGCGCGACGGTCAAGGCGGGCGCCATCGCCGCGATGGACGGCTTCGACCTCCCTCGCGGAGGCGGGAGCACCGCGTCCGCGAAGCGGAAGGCCGTGATCCCCGACCCCCGGAACGACGAGAACCTGGCGGTCGCCCAGACGCATCTCGCCTTCATCCGCTTCCACAACCGGGTCGTCGACTCGATCCCCTCGTCCGTGCCCCTCACCGAGCACTTCAGCCGGGCTCGCAAGATCGTCACGCGTCACTATCAGTGGATGCTCCGCACCGACTACCTGCCACGGATCTGTGCGCCGGGGGTCGTCAACGACGTCTTCAGCAACGGCCGCAAGGCCTTCGAGGTCGGCGTGAGCCCCACGGACGTCCCCACGATGCCGATCGAGTTCTCGGTGGCAGCGTTCCGGCTCGGCCACTCCATGATCAGGGAGGCATACAACTGGAACAAGATCTTCGACGACGGCGGAGGCAACCTGTTCCTGTTGTTCGCGTTCTCGGCGGGCAGCGGGACGCTCGGAGACAACCCTCGTCTCCCGAGCAACTGGATCGCGGACTTCCGGAGGCTCTACGACTTCGGCGAAGCGGGCAAGCCCGGTCTCGTCGTGCCGGCGGACAAGTTCAACAGGGCCATGCGGATCGACAGCCGGCTCGCGGGAACGCTCGGCGGGCTCCCCGGTTTCGCCGCGGACCAGGACAACCTCGCGTTCCGGAACCTGACCAGGGCGAAGATGATGTCCTTGGGCACCGGTCAGCAGATGGCCGCCTTCCTCAAGAGCAAGGGGGTGACGCTCACCAGCCTCACGAAGCCCCAGATCCGGGAGGGCAACGACGGAGCCACGCTGGACGCGCTCACGGCGCAGCAGCGAGAGTCCGTGCTCACGAACACCCCCCTGTGGCTCTACATCCTGCGCGAGGCCGAGCTCAACCAGGGCAAGCTGAAGGGCGTCGGCGCCCGCATCGTCGCCGAGACGTTCCACCGGGCGATGGAGGGCTCGCAAACCTCGATCGTGCGCGACCCCACATGGCACCCGACCCTCGGCCCCGACGGGGCTACCTTCCGCATGGTCGACCTGTTGCTCTTCGCGTTCGAAGGCAAGAAGTCCCTGCTCGCGCCGCTGGGGTAGCGCGCCTACGCTTTGCCACCGGTCCTGCACGACCGACGGGGGTCGGTCGATCTCGGCCCTGACCGATGGAGGTGAGCGACCTGGAACGCGCGACGCACACGTTGCACCGGCTCACTTCGTATGAGCCTGGACGCGAGTGGGACGACCCGATCGAAGACCCACGCGTGCTGCAGGATCTCGAGGTCAACGACCTCGATCGCTTCCCGTGGTTCTACAAGCGGTATGCGAAGTCCCTGCCCCGGGTGCGGCTCCCCCGTACCCTGCCGGCCACGACCGCCTCGGCCGTGGCGGTGCTCGCGGGCACCGCCGACCTGGACCCGACCGAACCCGACCTACCCCACCTTTCGCGCGTGCTGCACCTGTCTGCGGGCGTGGTGCGCACCATGGAACGTCCGTATGCGACGTGGCTGTTCCGCGCCGCAGGATCCGCAGGCGGCCGTTTCCCGCTCGAGCTGTACGTCGCCGTGCCCGATGGCACGGCGCTGCCCGCGGGGGTGCATTGGTACGACCCGCAGGACCATGCGCTCGTGCAGGTTGGGCCCACGCCGGCCGGGGAGACACCAGCAGTGGTCGTCACCGGCGTTCCGTGGCGCACCGGATGGCGCTACCGCGAGCGGGGGTACCGGCACGTGTACTGGGACGCCGGCACCATGCTCGCCCACATGCTCGCGGTAGCCGATTCCGCGAGGATCGCCGCGCGGCTGTTCAGTCGTTTCCCGGACGAGGCCGTCGCAGCGCTCGTCGGCGCGGACGGTTCACACGAGTGGCCCGTCGCCGTCGTCGCGCTCGGCGAGGGCGCTCCTGCGATCGAGGCGACCGATGCAGCCGTTCCGGGCGACGTCGACGCGGCCCCGTTGGCCTTCCCGCTCGTCACGGCGGCGCAGCGAGCGGGGATGCTCGAGTCGCTGGGACCGCCGTGGGGTCGCGGCCTCCCGGTCGATGTATCCGTCCCGGCAACGGGTCCGGTCGAGACGGTCGTGCTCGCTCGCGGTTCGCAACGGCGGATGGACCCCACCCGCGGTGTGCCGGAGCGCCTGCTGCGCACCTGCATGGATGTCGCCCTGCGGGGTGTCGCTCTTGCGCACTTCGTCGTCGTGCACGACGTCGAAGGCGTGACGCCCGGTGTGTACCGCTGGCCCGAACTCGCGGCCCCGGTGCGAGCCGGCGGCTTGCGAGACGAGCTGTACCGGGTGTGCCTCGAGCAGGGACTGGCGCGCGACGCCGCATTCGTCGTGATCGCCGCGACCGATGTCAACGAACTGGACGATCGGGAGTACCGGGAGGCGCAGCTCGCGGCCGGACTCGTCGAGGGCAGGCTCCACCTGCTCGCCTACAGCCTCGGTGCCAGTGCCTCCGGCATGACGTTCCTCGACAGCGAGGTGCCCGCGCTGCTGGGCGAGCCGCTCGATGCCCTGCTGTTCACCTGCATCGGGGTGCCTGAGTACGAATCGGCGGCCGGCGGACCACCCGGCGCGCCGACCACCGTCGGCAAGGTGACCGAGCGGTGACGGCGTCAGTCCAGCAGCGCTGACTGCGCCCGCTGCGCGTCGATCAATCTCGCTGCGAGGGTGGTCGCCAGCCACCGGTGCAGGGCTGCAGCCGTCTCCGGCTCATCGGTCTCCAGTCGATCGAGCGATGCCCGGCTGAGCCCGAGCACCACGCTCTGCGTCTCGGCGATCACGTCGGCCGTCCGAGGCATGCCCGTGTACATCGCGATCTCGCCCACCACCACTCCCGGTCGGATCGTGCTCAGGCGGATCCGTGCTCCCTCCGGCGTGACGAGCTCGATCCGCAGTCGACCGGACTCCAGGATGAACATCGCATCGGGAGGGTCCCCGTGGTGGATCAGCACGGTGCCCTCCGCGATCGATGTGCGGTCGAGGTAGGTCCTCAGATGCGGTGGGAGCTCGGCCACGCCATCGCCCGCCGGTCCCCCGGCCTGGAACGCTTCCTCGAGGAGCCGGTCCTCGCACCACTGGAGACCGCGATCGAGGTCGGGCTCGAACCGCACGGCCCCGTCGGAGGCGATCACCTCTCCCCGGCGCAGCTGCTCCTGCACCTGATCGGACGCATCCACGAACACGAGCTCGAAACCGCTCGTCTCAGCGAGTTGGGCGACCTTGCGCAGGGCCAGCACCCCGGAAGCGTCCACGCCGGTGGCCCGCCGAAGATCCAGGATGAGGAACCGGATCGGTCCGGTTTCCACGCGCTTGCGGATCCGTTCGAGCAGTCCGCTCGCGGTGCCGAAGAACACGAACCCGTTCAGGCGCAGGATCTGGACACGATCGACCTGGCGCAGCAGCGCTTCACGCTCTGCGGGAGGTCGGTCGACGTTGCTTCGATATGTCGTGCCGAACGCGACCTCATGGATGAGATCGATCCGGCCGTAGTTCACGGCGAACACGACGACCGCCAGGACCAACCCAAGGACGAGGCCGACCAGCAGCCCTTTCGTGGCGATCGTCACCACGATGGCGAGGACGATGAGGTACTCGCCCACGGGCAGCGACTTCCGAACGTCGATGATCCACGCGACCAGGAACGACAGACCGACGAACACCAGCACGCCGGCGACGATCATCTTCGGGATCAACCCCACGAGCGTGGCGCCGAACACGATCACTCCGAGCGGAACGAGCGCAGCGAGCAGGCCGGCCACTCGTCCATCGGCGGCCATCTGCTGTGCGAGCGCCGACAAGCTGAGGGCCTGGTAGCCGGGGAGTCCCCCGAAGACACCTGAAGCGACGTTGACCAGACCCGCGGCTCGGAGCTGCTTGTTCGAGTCGAGATCGGTGCGGAGGAGCAGCTCGACGCCGCCCACGTTGAACAGACATGCCATCACGGCGACGAGCACAGCGGTCGCGATCCCGGCCCCCTGATCGAGCACTGCCGACCAGTCCGCGAAGGTGATCGCGCGCATCGTCCATTGCTCCCAGAGCGGCTCCGTTGAGCCAGCGAACGGACCCAGCAGCCACAGACCGTCTCGTGCCTCTTGGATCGACGACCCAGTGACCAGCATCCCGCCCGCGAACAGCGCGAGTCCCAGAGCCATCATGGCCGGGATCACCAGCGGACGTCGCACGACCCGCGTCGCGACCACCAGCACGAGACCGAAGGCCAGGGCCGGAACCCACCGGACCAGCTGGAAGGATTCCATGTACTCGTCGATCTTCGCCAACTCCAGATCGACGCCCGACGCCACCCGGAGCCCACCCTTCATGAGCAACCACCCGGTCCCGGCGAGGAAGCCCCCCACCACCGGGTAGGGGATGAATCTCGCGAGATTGCCCAACCGGAACGTCCCGAGCAGGAGGAAGGTCAGCGCGGTCAGGAGCGTGATGACCATGGTGGCCGCGACGACCGTATAGAAGGCCACGTAGATGCTGCCCTGTGTATCGAGGGCCGCATTCGCCGCGACGATCGTCAGGACCGCGGCAGCCGCGTCCTGGACGCTTCCCACGACACCTCGCCTGCCCGACCTCCAGGCGATGATCGCGAGCGAGACCGTGGCCGCGAACAGGTAGATGCCGATCCCGGCAGGCAGGAACTGCTCCAGATACCCGCCGAAGACCAGGGCCGCGAACGAGATCGCGAGGACGACCTCGACGATGCCGATGATGACCCCTGCGGAGATGGTCGCCAGCAGTGCGCCGGTTCGCGATCGAACAGACACTGGCCCCCCCTCCATGGCCCCCCTCCACGGCAACGACTGCTCGCCTGCGAACAGCACCCTATGCGCCGACGCCGCTCGGCGCCAGAGCTCGTCAGCCGTCCCAGCGGACGGCGATCCGCTCATTGAGACCGGGCAGCGGCAAGGACTCGGCTTCCGCCTCGACGGCGGCGCGTGCCCCGCGTGACAATCGGCGCCAGGTCTGGACCGTCACCGTCCGTTGCGCACGTCGCCACGTCCCGACGAGCTCGCCATCGAGGAGGAGGCCGCCCGGCCACACGCGCGAGGTCCAGAGCTCACCGCGACGATCCGCGTCGGGGACCAGGAGCTCGCGATCGTGTCCTTGGAGGAGGAAGTACGCGTCGCCGCTCGGGAGGAATCGCGCCGGCGCCACCGCCCCCGGAGGGACCCGGAACGAAGGTTCGTCGCGCGCAAGGATCCATGCGTCGCCGATCGGTGTTCGCACCGCGGTGAGGGACCTGCGGAGCGCGTCGAACGCCTCGCTGCTTCGCCGACGTGGGACCCCCGACCACTGAGCGAACGCCTCGGGCGTGGTGGGCCCGAACACGTGCAGGTACCGTCGCGCGAGTTCCAGGCGAGCGTCGCGAGGCTCGACCTCGGGTGGGGGCGTGACCCAGACGGTGGGCAGTCGCGCACCGTCCCATCGGAGCAGGACGGTGCCGGTCGGAGCCGCGTATCGGAGCATGTTGGGGTTCTCGCCGAGCGCCCTGCCCGCCTCGCCGTAGCTCATCCTCGCGTCGCCGAGGACGGCTGCCAGTCGGGAGGCGAGGCTCTCCGCCTTGTGGCGGGCACCGGCCTCGTCCGGCAGCCTCCCGAGCGAGAAGACGGCGAGGTCACGCTTCGCGACGACGTAGGCGTGGTGGCGCGGCCCCCAGAGCTGCACGAGCGAGGGGTCTTCCCAGGTCGTCGGTTCGGTTCCCTCGACGCGCGCATGGATCGACAGGAGCGCGGCTCGGGGCATGCTGTCCTGTAGGCCAGCCCATGCCGCACGCCGGAGCGAACGGCGTCCGCGCGGCAGCCGCTGATCCAGCGATCCGACGTGCCGCCGGAACGCGAGGATCTGCTCCCGCGTAAGGCTGAGTCGACCCCTCGTCACCATGGATCCGCAACCTAGCCGTTCAGGGTTCGGCGTGCTCCGCTCGGGTTCGGATCGAACGTGAGCACGTCTCCCGGCTGACATCCCAGGGCCTCGCAGATCGCCGACAGCGTCGAGAACCTGACCGCGCGAGCCCTTCGGTTCTTGAGCACCGACAGATTCACGACCGTGACGCCGACCCGTTCCGCGAGCTCCGTGAGGGTCATTCCTCGGTCGTCGAGGAGACGATCCAGATGCACGGCGATCCGGTGGTCGAGCTCCGCGTCTGGCTCAGATCGTGGCATCGACGTCCTCGCGCAGCTTGGCTCCGAACGCGAACACCTCCGCGAGCGCGAACAGGCTGACGGCGGCCATGATCGAGGCGCCGGACACCACGGGGGAATCGGTCACGATCCCGCCCTGTGGGAGCGATCCGCCCGTCCACACACCGTCGGAGAAGAACCGGTTCGTGCAGGCGCGTTCGACGATCGACGCCAACGGGAAGCCCAGCAGGAAGAGGGCGCCGAGCCCGCGCAGCCGGGCGACGTTCGATGCCCGGAACGGCTCTCCCTTCGCCGCGGATCGTGCCACTCCGCGCACGAGCCACAGGACAGCCAGCGTCAGCGCCCACCACGCGAGCGCCGGAACGGTCGCGATGACACGCTGCTCCATGCTGGGGGTGACGACATCGACCGTGACCGGCAGCGGTCCCGCGATCTCGAGCGTCGGTGGCAACTCGACATCGGAGACGGCCACAGCGGCCGGCACGGAGAGACGGGAGGAATCCTGCCCGAACCCGACGAGGCGGTGTGCCACGACGACCAGACCGACCACCACGGCGAGCAGGAACAGGATGGTGAGCACGACGTACGCGGTACGAGCGGTGCGAGTGGGCATCGGATCCATCGGGGAACCTCCCTATCGTTCATCGATACTATCGATGAACGATAGCATCGATAAACGATATGTCAAGATCGAGATCAGCCGCACTCGACCCTGCCGCGATCGGTGATGAGCCCTAGGCTCGTGACGTGACGGTCCCCTTCGAGCTGTCCAGGAAGGACGCGCGGCGGATCGCCGTCCGTGCCCAGCTGCTCGACGCCGAGCGACCGGCCGGGCTGCTGGCGATGGTTCGACATCTCAACCTGCTCCAGCTCGACCCGATCGCGGCGGTGGCCCCCAGCGCCGACCTGGTCGCGTGGAGCCGCCTCGGATCGTCCTACTCCTCCGAACAACTGCGTGGCGCCCTGCAAGCACGCACGCTGGTCGAGCTCCAGGCGATGGTTCGCCCCGCGGAGGACATCGCGCTCTACCGAGCCGACATGGCGGAATGGCCCGGGGGCGGCGAGTTGCGCGACTGGCAGGCGTATCGACGCGATTGGGTCCAGGCCAACGACGCCGGCCGGCGAGAGATCCTCGCGACGCTCGAGGGCTCGGGCCCGCTGACCATGCGCGAGCTGCCTGCCTCGCTCGCCAAGCCCTGGCAGTCGACGGGATGGACCAACAACCGAAACGTCGAGAAGCTGCTCGACTTCATGGTGCAGCGAGGCGAGGTCGCGGTCGCCGGCAGACGAGGACGCGAACGGCTGTGGGATCTGGCGTCTCGGGTCTACCCGAACGATCGCGTCCTCCCGGCCGAGGACGCACGGCGAACACGAGACGAGCGCCGGCTTCGAGCGCTCGGCATCGCTCGTGCCCGCGGTCCTGAGTGCCCCGTCGAGCCCGTCGACGTAAGCGAGGCAGGCGAGCCGGCCGTCGTGGAAGGGGTCAAGGGCCAGTGGCGCGTCGACCCGTCGGCGTTGGGGCGATCGTTCACCGGACGCACCGCACTGCTGTCGCCGTTCGACCGACTGGTGCACGACCGGAAGCGCACCGTTGAGCTGTTCGACTTCGACTACCAGCTCGAGATGTACAAGCCGGCGGCGAAGCGCCGATGGGGCTACTACGCGCTGCCGGTGCTGCACCGCGACCGGCTGATCGGCAAGATCGACGCCACCGCGGATCGCTCAGCGAGGGTGCTCCGGGTCGACGCGATCCACGAGGACGAACCGTTCACCAAGTCGG
The DNA here is from genome assembly GCA_963821935.1 of uncultured Actinomycetes bacterium. Taxonomy (GTDB): domain Bacteria; phylum Actinomycetota; class UBA4738; order UBA4738; family HRBIN12; genus JAOUEA01. The sequence goes on from CAWGFM010000005.1 coordinate 365,519, forward strand.
CAGCTGCGGGTGTGCGCCGTGAGTTGAAGGATCTGGCTCGCTGGCTGGAGCTCGACCTGACCCTGCCCGACTGACCCCGAGCACCGCGGACCACGCGCTACGCTGCGTCGATGCCCGGGTTCCACGCCGTCGTCGAGAGCGCGCACACCATCCAGAACCCGAGCAGCAAGGAGAAGCTGCTGCTGCTCGGCGAGCGGATGGAGCTTGGGCCCGGATCGCATGTCCTCGACGTCGCGTCGGGACAGGCGGGCCCGGCCATCCTGCTTGCGGGCGCGTACGGCTGTCAGGTGACGTGCGTCGAGCGAGCAGACGAGTTCCACAGTGCAGCCGACCATCGAGTGCACGACGCGGGCCTCGGCTCGCTGATCGAACTGGTCCACGCCGACGCCCGTGAGTTCCCGGCCGGGGTGGAACGCTTCGACGTGGCGATGTGTCTGGGGGCCAGCTTCGTGTGGGCCGGGCTCGCTGGCACCCTCGCTGCGCTGACGGCGGCCGTTCGGCCGGGTGGCTTCGTCGCGGTCGGCGAGCCGTACTGGCGAACGTGGCCGATCCCGTCCTTCGTCGACGACGACTACCGGGAGCCATTCACCTCGCTCGCCCTCACCGTGGGACGATTCACGACTGCCGGCCTCACGCCCATCACGATGATCGATGCGTCGCTGGACGACTGGGACACCTACGAGACCCTGAAGTGGCGAACCGGGGAAGCCTGGCTCGCCGAGCACCCGGACGATCCCGGAGCCGAGGAGATCCGAGCCGGGCTCGACGAGTCGCGCGATCGCTACGTCCGCTGGCAGCGAGATCTCTTCGGATGGGCCATCTTCGTGGGCCGGAAGCGGTAGGGCCGACCGACCCTGGTCATCACCGACCTCGGGCGGCGCCTCCGGCGGAGCCAGCGCTGGATCGAGAGCAGGAGGAAGGATGAACGCGAGGATCGCGCCCGCACGGTTGCACGAGCTCGGCTGGCGGATCGTGAGGGACGACGCAGCCGTCCATCTCCGAACGGGATCGTTCGGCGACGGCGTGGCTCTGGCGGGCGACATCGGGACTATCGCCGAGGGGGCGCAGCGTGGCCCGCGGGTCGATCTCCGCCCGGACGGCGTCACCGTGCGCCTGCCGTCGGACCGCGAAGGACGATTCGGCGAGGATCAGATCGAGTTGGCGCGACGGATCTCCGCGGCGGCCGCAGCGCGTGGCGCGTCCGCGGATCCCGGCCACCTGCAGTCCGTGCAGATCGCGATCGACGCGCTCGTGATCCCGGACGTGCTGCCGTTCTGGCAGGCGGTGCTGGCCTACGACCAGGTAGGAGATGAAGACCTGGAGGACCCCCGCCACATGGGACCGCCGGTGTGGTTCCAGCAGATGGACGAGCGACGGCCGCAACGCAATCGGTTCCACGTCGATGTGTACGTGCCTGCTGATCAGGCGGAGGCGCGCGTGGCGGCGGCGCTGGCCGCCGGCGGCCACATCGTCAACGACGAGCACGCCCCGGGCTGGTGGACCCTGGCCGACGCCGAAGGGAACGAGGTCGACGTCGCTGCCTGGCCCGACCTCGACTGACGGAGCGGGTGCTCGGGAGGCCTCTCGACCGGCGGCTGCCAGTCTGCTCGAGCTCCGACTGGCCGAGCTATTGTCGCGCCATGGCGACCCGCATGCGGTCCTCCGGCGAGATCAGGTGGTCCTCGTCACGCGACGCTTCGTCCAGGTCGATCTGGACCCACGTGACCCGACCGGAGAAGGTGCTTCTCTTCCGGGGCCCGCATCCGCCGACGCCTCGACTAGCGCGCCCGGCGAGAGAGGCGTAGCATCGCGCGCAACCAACCTCCGGAGGTATCGGATGCGCAGGCTACGAGCGGCCGCTTCGACAGCCCTGGCCCTCGCGACAGTGATCGCCGCCGTGGCCTTCGCAACGGGATCCCCGGCGACGGTAACCCTCCGTGAGAACCGTGCCCTCGAGCACGCCCCTCGCGGCAACGCCCCGATGCCGAAGGGGGCGATGAAGCCCATCTCGGCGACGGCGGTCGCCGCTGCGGCAGCCCCCGGCTGGGCGGGCGAGATCAAGCTCGGCGCCGAGGATACGTGGGAGCCGTCCACCGCTGCGGACCCGAGCGGCCCATACGTCTACGCGATGTACAACGGGTTCAACCGGCCGAAGGCATGCAAGAACTGCCCACCCATCCCGATGCTCCTGCGGGTGTCGAGCGACAACGGCGCGACGTGGGGGCCGGAGACCTACCCCTGTCCGTGTCCGGGCGTGAAGCAGTTCCAGTACGACCCGGTGGTCAAGGTGGCGAACAACGGTGTCGTCTACGCGACGTGGATGAACAAGTACGAGATCGTCTTCTCGAAGTCGGCGAACCACGGAGCTTCCTGGACGGCGCCGATCAAGGTCTCGGGGAACCAGTGGGGCGACAAGCCGTGGATCGGGGTCAGCCCCGACGGCGTTCACGTCTACGTCGCGTACGCGACGGCACAGGACGTCTGGGTCGCGGCTTCGCACAATTCGGGCGCGTCGTTCAGTGCCGCCGTCAAGCTCAACACCGACAGCGGCAACTACCGCTACCCGAACGGGCTGGAGGTGCTGTCGAGCGGCGCCGCGATCCTCTCGGCATCGATGTATCCCGGCAGCCAGCAGGGAAGCGGTGCGATCGCGATCGAGACGTGGAGGTCGACTAACGGCGGCGCTGCGTGGTCACGGTCCGTGCTCGCGAACGTGTTCACGGGGATCAACTTCGAGACGTCCTCGACGACGGCCCTCGCGAGCGACGCCGCCGGGACGATCGTGGCGCTGTACACGGGCGCGACCACGGTCGGTGGGAACGGTCACGTCTGGACGCGTCGCTCAGCCGATGGGGGACTGACCTGGGCGCCCGCGATCGAGATCGGGAACGGTGTGGCCAACGCGTCGTTCCCCGCGATCGCGGGTGGTGCACCGGGCGATTTCCGACTGCACTACAGCGACAACCGGACCGGTTCGTGGAACGCGTGGTATCGCTCGTCGACGACCGGAGGCCAGAGTTGGAGCGCGGAGACCGACATCTCCGACGCCGACACCGGCGCCTCGTACAAGACGGCGGCGGGGTTCGCGTCGGAGTACGGCGACTACGGCGCGATCGACATCACGAACACCGGCAAGACCGTCGGGATCTGGGGCGAGGGCGCGAGCTTCTCGGCCGGGCCTGGAGGGATCTGGTTCAACCGGCAGACGTAGGCATCGCGACTACGTGCGCGACACGCGAGGCCGTTGGTCCGCGGCTTCTCGCTCACACCCCCAGGCACCCACAGGGGCAAGACCGCCACGAATATGGATCAAGGCAGCGTCAAGCAAGACGTCGGCAACACCGCCAACCGCCCCACGATCGCGAACGCGGCGTCCGCGGCCTTCTCGAGCAGAGTTCTGAGATGTCGGAGCCTCAGTTCTGAGGAACACCCCCTCGGAATGTGGGAGGAGGAGGGTAGGTCGGCCCGTGCTGTGCCACGCCCATCAAGAGCTGCTGCAGACGTTCGATGTCGGCTCGTAGCCGATCCACGAAGGTTTCTTCCGCCACGACAACAGAATGCGCGAGGCGTGCTCACGGATCGCGCCGATGCCGATCGCAGCATTCTCTATCGCTCGAGTATCCCCGTGGGGTCGCCGATCTGCTCAGCCAGCCCGATCATGATGCCTTCAGGGCCGCGGATGTAGCAGAGCCGGTATATGTCCTCGTACCGCACGACCTCACCGACGAGTTCGGCGCCGTGGGCCTGCAGGCGGGCAAGGACGTCCTCGATGTCGTCGACGGCGAACATCACGCGAAGGTAACCGAGCGAATTCACCGGGGCGGGTTCCGGAGTCCTGCGGATCACCGGCGGCGCGTGGAACTTGCTCAGCTCCAGCCGGCTGTGGCCATCCGGGGTCCGTAGCATCGCGATATCGCTCTTGGCGCCGTCGAGCCCGATGGTGCGATCCACCCACCGTCCCTCGACGGTCGTCTCGCCCTCCAGCTCCAAACCAAGTTCGAGGAAGAACTCGATAGCAGCCTTGAGGTCGTCGACCACGATGCCGACGTTGTCCATCCGCTGGACCGTCATGTCCTCAAGATACGGCCTGAAGGGAAGCGCGTGTCGCCACGCGAGGTCACCTGCGAGAAGGTGCAGGGAGTCGCGCAAGATAGGCCCCGCATCGCTCTCCATGCAACAATGCGCGGCGAGGGGTTCACTTGAGTTCACCTGAACACCCCATCCAGGCTCTGGCGGTCGCCGGGCCAACATGCTCTTGGCGGCCGAAGAGGCCGGAACGGATCACCGGAACATCCAACCTTCTGGAGGAACGGGTGAGCGATACGAGCACTGGAAGGGTGGTCGTGAACAGGTCGATGTCGCTGGACGGTTTCATCGCCGGTCCCGGCGACGCGATGGACTGGATCTTCGACTTCGTGGCACCGGACGATGTCCAGGAGATCGCGGCGGCTACCGGCGCCATGCTCATCGGCCGGCGGACCCACGAGGTGGGTAAGAGGATGCAGGCCGACGAGCCAGGCAGCGGCGACTACCCCTTCTCCGGACCCTTCTTCGTCCTGACCCACGAGCCGCCGGACCCGCCGGATCCAGAGGTCACGTTCCTCAGCGGCGATATCGGGGAGGCGGTCGCCACGGCGCTGGACGCTGCGGGCGGGAAGAACCTGGAAATCCTCGGCGCCGACGTGGCGGGCCAGTGCCTGCGGCGGGGGCTCGTCGACGAGATCTTGGTGTATGTGATGCCGGTGCTGCTCGGCGACGGCATCCGCTTCTCCCCCCCGGGCCTCCCCAGGATCGACCTGGAACCGGTCAGTAGCACGCGGTCGCGAGACGTCACCATCCTCCGATTCCACGTTCGCAAGTAGTACCGGAGCTGCATCGCCCTCTAGCTGATCCGCGCCGCGCGTTCGGTTCTTGGTTGGTGGGTGTGGTGGTTGGCAGTGGGGTGTTCTCAGACGTCCCACGGCGACCGCCGACGCCTCCCCCGATCGAGACATTACGAAGGCGTCCTGGACCAGGTCGGATTCGCTATGGTCTGCAATCTGTCTGTCCCCATGCAACCAATGTCCCGACTCTCGAAGGACAGCGTCATGACTGCTCAGTGCAGGAGGCGAGCGTGAGGCTTCTACTTACGTCCGCGGGCGTTAAGAACCCGAGCATCCGCGATGCGCTGGTCGACCTGCTGGGCAAGCCGATCGCCGACTCGAGCGCCCTGTGCATCCCCACCGCGGCGTACGGGCACCCACAGGTTGGTCCAGGAACGGGGCCCTGGCAGTTCATCAGTGGAAATTCCGACCTTCCTATGGTCAACCTGGGCTGGAAGTCCGTCGGTGTGCTAGAGCTCACCGCGCTGCCCAGTATCCATGAAGAGCGCTGGATGCCCATAGTCCAGGAGACGGATGTCCTGCTGGTGGCGGGCGGCGATGCCCTGTATCTGTGCCACTGGATGCGGGAGTCCGGGTTGGCGAACCTACTTCCGTCTCTGATCGAGACGGTCTGGGTCGGACTGAGCGCCGGGAGCATGGTGATGACCCCCAAGATCGGGGAGGACTTCATCCAGTGGAGGCCGCCCACCGGTGACGACAGCACGTTGGGCATCGTTGACTTCTCGATCTGTCCACACCTGGCTCAGGAAGGCATGCCGGGCAACTCGATGGCCGAGGCGGAACAGTGGGCGGCTGGCATCTCGGGTCCGGCGTACGCGATCGACGACGAGACCGCCATCAAGGTGGTCAACGGCACCGTCGAGGTCGTGTCAGAAGGGCACTGGAAGCACTTCCCCGCCTAGCTGGCGAGCCCAGGAAGAGCGAGTCTTGAGATGACAGTCTCATTTTGAGAACACCCTCGCTCGGTTGGTTGGTCGGGGTGAGTGGGTGTCGGGAGTGGGGTGATCTCAAAACCCCCTGACCACGGGAAACGACACCCTCTCGCGTGAGGACCCACAGGTTAAGGAGGGTAGTACCCACAGCAGGTCAGAGGCATCGCGGCTGAGAGCCGACATGTTGTCCCGGCCTCACCGTCGTCACGTTGACCGAGCTACCAGTCCGACAGCCACGACGATCCCGACCCACCCCATCCAGGCAGGTAGTAACTCCCTGCCGACCATGGCGACCCAGGTCCGAGGTGTGACCCGAGCTAGCGAGGAGGGCAGCGGTCGAGATGGAGGAACCGATCGCACTCCTCGTCGGTCAGCGAGCGTGTGACCCGCGCCCGTGCGACCGTCAGCAGCTCGTCTAGATCGAGGATCCACGTTCGGACCGTTCCGTCGAACGAAGAGGAGGCGAGGATCCTGCCATCCGGGCTGAACTCGACGTATGCCACCTCGCCCGTGTGACCGCTGAGTGTGAGCAGGTTGTCGCCGGTGCGCCGATCCCACACTTTCACCAGCCCGTCCTCTCCACCGGTCGCGAGCAGTGATCCTTTGGCGTCGAATGCGACGGAGTTCACCGAGCCTCGGTGGGCAAACACCGAGAAGTCCCTTCTTCCCGAGAACATCCAGACGCGGAGCGTTCCGTCTCCCAGGCCGGCAGCGACCGATCGCCCGTCCGGGCTGATCTCCACGGAAGTCCCGAACGCGTCCGTGCTGCTCAGCTCCTCGACGATCTCGCCGGTCGACGTATCGTGAAGTCGGATACGCCCCGGCTCCTGCTCTGCCGTGGCGACGAAGAGGCCGTCCGGGGAGAGACTCGCGCCCGGGAACCACGTCGCCTCAGAACGAGCCAGGATCTGCAGTTCTTCACCCGACGTCGCATCCCAGAGCCGAACCGTTCCGTCGTCCAGGCCTGTCGTCACGACGCTCGTTCCATCCGAGCTGATGTCCACGGTGCCAACCCAACCCCTATGCCCATCGAACCGAACCCGCTCTCGGCCGGTCGCCACGTCCCACATCGCGACGCCGAACCCGCCCGAAGCGGCGATTGTCGCGCCGTCCGGGCCGAAGTCGATACCGGTCACGAACGAGTCAGCCGGGAAGGTTCGGAGCCGATCACCAGTCGCCGTATCCCACACCGTGAACCCTTCGTAGTTGTTGGTCGCGACCATGGAACTATCCGGCGAGAAGGCCAGGGCGCCTCCTCCGCCCGGGAACGTCAGATGCTCCCCGCCTCTTTCTTTCGACACGTCCCATATCCTCCCGACTACGTTCGCATCTCCCGCCGCGAACCCGCCGTTGCCGGCAGCCAGGCGGTGGCCGTCGGGACTGAACGACACGCAGCAGATCGTGGCTGCGTCGCTGGGGAGCACGAGGACCTCGCGTCCCCCGTCACGAGTTATCTCCCAAACGCGGGTCGCACCGTCGGCGCCGCCTCCCGCCACGAGCTGTCCCGTCGGGCTGAACTCGAGGTCGACGATCTCGGAGGGAGGAAACAATGAGAAGAGATGATCGCCGGTTCGAGCGTTCCATACGTCGACAGTGTCGCCGCTCGTGAGGACGACCCGGTCGTCTGGGCTCCACGCGACGTCCCAGCCGAAGCCCCCGTGACCTGCCCACACGAGGCGCTCCGACCGAACGTCGAAGACCTTTACCGGTGTATTCACATCACGTGTGACCACGGCGAGCTCATCGCCATCTGGGCCCCAGGCCAGACCACCGGGCTCATAGCCACTGTTGACCTCCAACGAGGCGAGGAGACGTCCCGATACGACGTCCCATACGCGGGCTACCCCATCGAGACCGGTCGCGGCGACCCGGTCGCCGTCCGGGCTGAACTCGAGCCAGCCGGCAGCCTTTGCGGACCGGATCGTTCGTACCGTGCCGCCATCCTCCGGGTCCCAGATCGTCAGCACGCCATCGAAGGCGACGGTCCCAACGGCATCGCCCTTCGGACTCCAGTCGACGTCCCACAAGGCGACGTCCCCCAACGGTCCTTCGCGTCCGTGCAGAATCGCGAGTGTCTCGCCCGTCTCGGCGTCGAGGATCACCGCGTCCCCAGACTCGCCGCTCTCCGAGTATGGGTGCGCGACGAGCCGCTGGCCATCCGGGCTGTAGTCGAAGCTGTTCATCCGCGGGATCGACGCCACCACCCGTTGGGCCACGACCGCCTCGTGTAAGGCCTCTTCCGCGTCACGAACGACGATGCCCTCGGACGAGCGGGTCGCTTCGACGGCCTCGATCGCGAGGAGCAGGCTTCGCTCCGGATCCACACCGAGGTTGGCACGGGCTGCGCTCGCGAGCTCGCGAGCGATCGCGACCTGCTCTCCCTGTTCGGCTCGCCCACGCTGATCGGTGGCGAACACGGTGAGTGCACCCGCCACCAGAGCGGCGACCGCCAGCACGGCCACGAAGGCACGGAGGCGTCGAACGGACCTACGCTCCAGGGCCGATTCACGCGCTCTTCGAAACTCCTCGTCCTTCCGCTGCCGGTCCCGCTCCACGACCGAGGCGCCGAGGAATTCGAGCTCCTCGGGCGTGAGTGCGAGACCGGACCCCGCCCGCCACGCCTCGGCCTGCTCAAGTCGCGAGCCCGCCAGCAAGAAGGACGCATCTCGGTCGGCCCCGATCCAATCGTGTGCTGCGGCGGCCACGCGGCGCTCGGTCCGGACCTCGTCGCGGGCGGTATCGATCCATCGGCGAAGACGAGGCCAGGCCGTGAGCAACGCCTCGTGCGCCAGTTCGATCGTGGGGGCGCCGTTCCGGGCGTCCCGGTCGAAGGAAAGCTGGCGAGAGGCGCCGAACGTGTCGATGACGGTCGCCATGGCCTGCGGGTCCACTTCGAGCGAGGCGACCTCCGTTCGCGGCACGCGGCGTCTGGTGTCCTCGGCTCCCTCTCCGAGCGTCACGAGTCGCAGGAAGAGCTGACGGGCGGCCTCCTTGCCGCCCTGATCGAGCTCGTCGAACAGCTCCTCGGCTCGTCGTCCGAGCGCCCCCGAGACCCCGCCGATATCACGGTATGCCTCGCGCGTGAGCACCTTTCCCTCTCGCCGGTCGAACAGCTCGGTGAGCGCGTACTGGAGCAGTGGCAGCGCACCCGGCTCGTCGGCCAGGTCCCGCACCATCTCGGCGAGCAGGCCTTGCTCGAGCCCGACGTCGACCGCTTTCGCCGGACCGACGATCGCCCGTTCCAGCTCCTCAGGTGACAGCGGCACCAACGCCTCCACATACGACCTGAGCAGATCGGCGAACCCCCGGTACATGAGAGGGCGGTCGTAGAAGTCCGCGCGGAGCGTGGTCACGACGTGAACCTGGCTCCGCGGGTCGGTCACGGCGTGATGGACCGCCGACAGGAACTGCACACGTCGTTCCTCGTCTCGTTCGAGCGTGAACACCTCTTCCAATTGATCGATCACCAACAGGAGCTCCGAGTCGTCCGCCGGCAACACACGCTTCACGACGCGGAGCAGACCTCGTTCGTCTTGTTCCAACTGCTCGATCAGGCTGGCGGGTGGATTCACCGCGATCCGGAGCAGCGACGCCTCGAGCTCTTCCAACGGATGGGCGCCGGGGATCATCTCGGCGATCAACCAACGTTCCGAGCCCGGGAGTGCGCCGCTGCGGATCGCCGGGACGAGCCCGGCTCGCACGACCGATGACTTGCCGGAACCACTGGGGCCGACGACGGCGAGGAACCGCGCCTCACCCGCTCGCGACACGAGCTCCTGCGTGAGCGCCTCACGCCCGAAGAAGAAGGCGGCATCCGCCTCCTCGAACGCGCGCAGACCCTTGTAAGGGTTGCGCATCTCCAGAGCTCCGGCGTGCGGGGTCGCGACGGCTCCCAGGGCTCGAAGGTAGGCGAGATCCTGCGAAGGATCGGAGCCTTCGGGAGCGAGCCGGATCACGGGGACGGGGTCAGCGAACCCCTTGAGACGTGCGGTGCCGCGTTCGATGTACGAGACACCGTCCACCCGCCGCGCGAGGTGAACCACCTCCCGGGTCGCAAGGGTCTCCGCCGCCCCGGCCATCGAGCAGAGCCTTGCTGCGAGGTTGATCGCACCGCCCCGGTACCCGTCCTCGAGGGGAACGACCTCGCCGGCATCGAGACCGATCCCCACACCCAGCGGAAGGGCGGGGTCGGCAATGGTCTGCTCGGCGAAGCGCGCCTGGAGCTCGAGCGCCGCTCGGATGGCCTCTCGCGGAGAGGTGAACACGGCGAGGGCCTCGTCGCCCCGAAGCTGGATCCCTGTACCACCACGCGCCTCGAGTGCCGGGATCGCGATCCGCGCGAACCTGTCGGCGAGCCGGGCACCCGCCTCGTCACCGTGGTCTTGCATGAAGGCGGTGTATCCGCGGATGTCGGCGATTAGGAACGTGCGGACGTGGGCGTTATCGGTGCCCGCGTCGGTAAGACCCGCATGCGGACCCTCGCCGACCATATGCTGATTATGCTCCCGGCCGTAGCTCAGTTCCTAGGGACCCCCGTCTTGACCCTGCCGCTGAGGTTGCGGATGCTCGGTCATCAGGGTGTGTGTCGGTCGGTCGGACGTCCACAAACGAATGGGAGTGGCTATCTGTGAGCGCCTCATCTTCGGTGATCATGATCTGCGTCACTGGGGGGTTTGGGGTGGTACCCGCGCTCGCTTAGCGGCGTGATTGCGTGGGAGTACCTGGTCAGTTGGCAACCTATCGCTGCTGCGCTCCTGATTGGTGATCCATCAGGTAGTCCGCCCAGGGACTCCCCGAGTCGGGATCAGGGCTGGCCTGGAACCGGCGGTTCTTGCCCGTCTTGCTCTCGCTGAACTCCACGCTCGGAACGAACCACGCGGTCTGGATCCGGGCATCGTACTGGTCGACCACCAAGAACAGCAGATACAGATCGGGGCGCGGACGGAACGTGCCCGGATTGAGGAGGGCCTTCGCGCCCCTGCGTTCGATCTTCTCCGGGGCGTCGAAGAAGTGGGACTTCACTTGGACGGAAAGCGTGGGTCGTCCGGCCGACCGGTAGAAGACGAGGTCGACCCCTTCGTCATCGACCAGGGAGGTGGCGACGTTCAACTCGCCATCGCTGCCCAGGACGCACATCGAAGCGACCAGGGACTCCGCGGCGATACCCCTCCACTTCTCCCTCTGTTTGTCGGTCGGTCCGTTTCCCGTAGATGAGGGCCGTCACCGGCATGGTCGGGTGACGCCCCTTCGTGCCTTTTCGAGCGCCGATCGCCTGCCACATCGACAGCCGAACCACCGCACCCGGCCCTCGATCGCGGGAAGCGAGCACCGGCGCCTTCTTCAGCGGAGTTCTGAGATGTCAGGGGCCTCAGTTTTGAGAACACCCCGGAGTGGGAGGAGGAGGATTCGAACCTCCGTAGGCTGAGCCGGCGACTTTACAGGCCGCTCCCTTTGGCCACTCGGGCATCCTCCCGCAAGTGCCGGACGAGGATAGCGAACCGACGCGCCACGGCGCACGCGACCCCGCTATCCTGACGACATGGCCAAGGATCAGTTCTCCTTCGACATCGTCAGCGAGGTCGACCTGCAGGAGGTTCGCAACGCGGTGGACCAGGCGGGGCGAGAGCTGTCCCAGCGGTTCGACTTCAAGGACACCGGCACCAGCGTGGAGCTCAAGGACGAGAAGGTCGAGCTGCACTCGTCCACCGAAGACCGCTTGAAGGCGGCGTGGCAGGTGCTGCAGGAGCGTGCGATCAAGCGGAGCATCCCGCTCAAGTCGTTGCAGGCCGGCGCCATCGAGGACGCCGCCAAGGGCAGCGTGCGGCAGTCGGTCACGATCGTCACCGGCATCAGCGACGAGAAGACCAAGGAGATCTCCAAGTTCGTGCGCCAGGCCGTCCCCAAGATCCAGACCCAGATCCAGGGCGCGCAGGTTCGGGTGCTGGGCAAGAGCAAGGACGACCTGCAGAAGGCGATCGCCGCGGTCAAGGGACACGACTTCGGGCTGGCGTTGCAGTTCACGAACTACCGTCCCTGACCAGCAACGAGAGCGCTGCGCGGCCGCACGCCGTCGCATTGCGGCCCGGTTGGCCCACGGGTACCCTTGCCGGACCTCAGGAGGTGATACGCGTGGACCTCGATCGGTTGAAGACGCGCGCGGCGGAACTCGCCGAGAAGGAAGGCGCCCAGTGGCGGGCGAAGACCCAAGGCTCCGAGAAGCTGTACCAACGAGCGACGAAGTCGCTGCCCAACGGCGTGGTCTCGAACTTCCAAGCGGGTGATCCGTATCCGGTGTACCTAGCCCATGGCAAGGGCTCCAAGGTCTGGGACGTGGACGGGTCCGAGTACACCGACTTCCACGGTGGCTTCGGTGTCAACGTGGTGGGACACGCACACCCCCTCATCGTCGAGGCCATCAAGAAGGCGGCCGAGGACGCGATCCACTTCGCCGTCACCACCGAGAACACGGTGGCGTTGGCCGAAGCCATCTGCGAGCGGTTCCAGAGCGAGCAGATGCGTTTCGTCAACTCGGGAACCGAGGCCACCATGGACGCGATCCGCGTCGCGCGAGCCGCGACCGGGCGCGACACGATCATCAAGATGGAAGGCAGCTACCACGGTCACCATGACTCGGTGCTGTTCTCCGTGGTTCCCGAAGCGGACACGCTGGGCATGCGGTTCGACGTGGACCAGGACGGCAAGAGCTGGTACACCACGCGGCCCACATCCAAAGGGGTCCCAGAGGCGCTCTGGAACACCACGATCGTCGCGCCGTTCAACGACGCGGCTGCGGTCGAGGCAGCCTTCACCGACAACCCGGGCACGATCGCCGCGGTGATCCTGGAGCCGGTGATGATGAACATCGGCATCGTGGTGCCCGAGGACGGATACCTGCAGGCGCTGAAGGATTCCTGTGAGCGACACGGCGCCGTGTTGATCTTCGACGAGGTGAAGTGCGGCGGCACGATCGCTTACGGCGGAGCGGCGGAGCGGTACGGCGTCGTGCCGCACCTGGCGGCATGGGCCAAAGCCATCGGCGGCGGTTCCACGATCGGCGCCTTCGGTGGCGACGCGAACATCATGGATCACGTCACCAAAGGAGCGGCCCAGCAGGGAACGTTCAACGGCAACCCCCTGTCCTCGGCGATCGGGCTGACGGCCCTGACCAAGGTGCTCACGCGCGACGCCTACGATCACCTGGGCAAGCTGGGCACCATGTTGGCCGAAGGATGCGACCGAGCCATCGCCGAGGCCGGCATCCCGGCCCACACCGTGGACCTGGGCGCCAAGGGTTGCGTCTCTTACCGAGCCACGCCTCTCACCAACTATCGGGACTTCTTGGAGACCATCACCGACATCTACTGGGCCTCCTATCCGTTCATGGTGAACCGAGGCATCTTCATGACGCCCGGCGATGAAGAGCAATGGACGGTCTCGGTGCAACACACCGAGACCGACGTCCAGACCTACATCGACGCGTTCGGGGAGTTCTGCCAAGAGCTCGTCTCATAGCGCATCATTGCCCTCACGCAGCCGACGGCGAGAGGGCACACGAACAGATGCATCGGTACACGGACGAGACCGAAGCGTTGTCGCGTGCCATCGAGGCCTACGCCCGTGATCGGATCGCCAACGCGCAGCCCTTGGACCACTCGGCCGAGGGTGCGGACCTGACGAAGCGAGCCGGCCGGACGATCGTCGAGGAGGGCCTGGGCGGTCTCGAGGCGCTGCGGATCTGGACGGAGGTCCTGGCCCCGGCCACGATCTCCACGGACCATCCGTCATCGATGGCCTTCGTTCCGGCCGCCCCCACCAAGGCCTCGGTGCTCTTCGACCTGGTCGTCGGTGCATCGTCGACGATCGCGGCCGGCTGGATCGACGGAGCCGGGGCCATCTGGGCCGAGAACCAGGCGCTGCGCTGGGTGGCCGATCTCGCGGGCTACCCACCGGACGCGGGCGGCGCGTTCGTGTCGGGAGGCTCGGCGGGCAACCTCTCGGCGCTGGTGACGGCGCGCGCCGCCGCCTCCGAGCGCCTGGGTCACCGACCGGAACGAGGATGGAAGATCGCCCTGGCCGAGAGCGCGCATTCCTCGATCGTGACGGCGGCGCGCGTCATGGATGTCGGCATCGTGCGCATCGACGGTGACGATCGGGGCCGGCTCACCGGGGAGGCGCTGGAGGGCGCGCTCGACGGCCTCGCGCCGGCCGAGCTGGAAGGTGTGTTCGCGGTGGTGGCCAGCGCGGGCGCCACGAACGCCGGCACGGTCGACGATCTGGCAGGCATCGCGGACACCTGTGCCGCCCGAAACGTGTGGCTTCACGTCGATGGCGCATACGGTGGGGCCGGCCTGGTGGCTCCCAGCGTCCGCCCGCTGTACGACGGCATCGAACGCGCCGATTCGTTCATCGTGGATCCGCACAAATGGCTGTTCGCACCCTACGACTGCTGCGCCCTGCTCTACCGCGATCCCGCCCGCGCTCGCAGCGTGTTCCGCCAGGAGGCGAGCTACCTGGACACCGTGAACCAAGAGGGAGCGGCGTGGAGCGAATGGAACCCGTCGGAGTTCGCCTATCACCTGACCAGGCGGGCGCGCGGCCTGCCCTTCTGGTTCTCGCTGGCCACCTACGGCACCGCCGCCTACCGGGACGCCGTCGAAACCGTGCTCCGGCTCACCCGCGACACCGCCAGCGAGATCCATGCACGTGATGGCGTGGAACTGCTGATGGATCCGGACTTGTCCGTGGTGCTGTTCCGCCGAACGGGCTGGAACGCCGACGAGTACGAAACCTGGTGGCGCCGCCTCCTGGACGAACAGATCGCGTTCGTGCAGCCCACGTCGTTCCGAGGGGAGAAGGTGGCGCGGCTGTGCTTCGTGAACCCGCGCACCACGATGGACGACGTTCGGGCCGTCCTGGACACCATGGCCTGAGCGAGGCGGCTAGGACGTGGGACCGATCGGTCCGGGTTGCGAGCGCACCTTGAGTGCCTGGAGCCGGGCCACGCGTTCCTGCGTGGGCGGATGCGTCGCGAACAGCGACAGGACGCCTCGTCCCTTCAGCGCCGCCAGCGGGTTCACGATGAACATGTGGGCCTCGCCCGGTTGCAGGGAATGCGGCGGCGGCACCTGCCTGCTCGTCTGATCCAGCTTCACCAGTGCGCTCGCCAGGGCATCGGGATCGTCCGAGAGCAGGGCCCCCGACTCATCGGCCTGGAACTCCCTGGACCTCGATACCGCCATCTGGATGAGACCCGCAGCGAGCGGCGCGAAGATCCACGCCACCAGCAGCACGATGGGGCTGCCACCGTCGTCGTCGTCGCCGCCGAACCAGAACGCCATCATCGCGAGGTAGCTGATCGAGGTCCCGATCGCCGCTGCCACGGAGGCCACCAGGATGTCGCGATTGGCCACGTGCGAGAGCTCATGGGCCAGGACGCCGCGGAGCTCGCGCTCGTCCAGGATCTCCACGATGCCCTTGGTGACCGCGACCTTGGCGTTGGCGGGATTCCGGCCCGTGGCGAAGGCGTTGGGCTGGGCCATGTCGGACACGTAGATGCCGGGCATGGGCATGCCGTGGGCCTGCGTGAGCTCACGGACGATCGCGTACAGCCGGGGCTGCTCTGCCTCGGTGACCTCACGCGATCGGGTGGAACGCACCGCGATCGAGCCGGACCACCAGTACATCGCGAGGTTGAACCCCAGGCCCAGCACCAGGGCGATGAACATGCCCGTCTGGCCCCCGATGAGCGCACCCACGACCAGGAACAGCCCCATGAGGGCGGCGATCAGGATCCACGTCTTGAGTCGATTGATGCCAGGTGTCACGTCACATCACTCCTCGTGGGACCAGCGTCTCACGGGGGTTTCGATACGACGGCGGGCAGGGTTCGCCGATGGACACGCTACGGGTTCAGCCCGACCAAGGTCGCCAGATCCGCGAGGTCGGCGAAGGGGCTCGGCAGGATGAAGATGACCACCAAGGCCACCATCGCCACCGCGACGACTGCGGTGACCAGCACGGGCACCCGCAGCGGCGAGCCGTCCTCGGGGTCCTTGAAGATCATCTGCCTGGGCACCGCGAAGTAGTACGCGATGCTGATGACCGAGTTGACCAGCATGATGACGGCCAGGATCGGCCCCAGCGAACCCCCCCGGTCGATCGCGGCTCGGAAGATCAGCAGCTTGGCCCAGAAGCCACCGGTGGGCGGCACGCCGGCCAGCGAGATCATGAACACCGTCATGCCCACCGCCAACAAGGGAGCCGTCTTCGCGAGCCCTGCGAAATCGTTGAGCTGGAGCGTGGGATGGCGCCGGCTCACCGCCACGGCCACGGCGAACGCACCCAAGTTCATGATGCCGTAGATCAGGATGTAGGCCACGGCCGAGGAGAACGCGGACTGGTTCGTGACGGGGTTGTCGGTCACCAGCGCGAACGTCAGGAGGATGTATCCCGCCTGTGCGATCCCCGAGTAGGCGAGCAGCCGCACGACCTGGGTCTGTTGCAACGCCACCAGGTTGCCGACGAACATCGTGGCTACCGACAGGAAGACGAACAGCGGTACCCAGAACTCGTTCTGGCCGATGAAGGCCACGAACATGAGCTGGAGCAGCCCCGCGAACCCGGCCGCCGCCGAGGCGACCGCCAGGAACGCCGCCACGGGCACCGGCGCGCCCTCGTACGTGTCCGGCGCCCAGAACTGGAAGGGCACCGCGCTGACCTTGAACGCGAACCCCACCACCACGAACAGGATGGCCGCCAACGCCAGCTGCTCCTGGTCCCCCGGCACCCGAGCGAGCTGCGCCGCGATCTCGTTCAGCTGCGTCTCGCCGCCCGTGACCCCGTAGATCAGGCTCATGCCGAACAGCATCACCGCGGTCGACAGCACGCCGATGATGAAGAACTTCACGCCGGCCTCGTTGGACTTGATGTCACCCTTGCGGAACGCCGCCATCAAGAACCCGGGTGCCGAAACCAGCTCGAGCGCGATGAACAACAACAGCATGTCGCGCGAGCTGGGCATCATGACGCAACCCAGGAACGAGGTGAGCAACAGGAAGTAGTACTCGCCCTGGTAGAAGCCTCCCTCGCGGAAGTACCGCAGCGACAGCGCGAGCACCACCACGGCCACCGCCATGAAGAACACCTTGAACAGCAGCGCGAAGTTGTCGACGACGTAGGTGCCATCGAACATCACGCGGGTGTCGCCGCCGATGAGGGTGAGCGTGGCTGCCAGCGTGGCGAGCACCCCCATCAGGCCCAACGGCATGGCGAGCCACTTCCTGCGCTCGGGCAGGAACACGTCCACGATCAGCACCAACAGGATGGTGCCGGACAGGATCAGCTCAGGGAGCAGCGCGTGGTAGTCGATGTCCATGCCTGGTCCATCAACCCCCGACCAGCGACAGCAGGCTGCGCACGCCGTTGTCCGTGACGTCGAACACCAGGCTGGGGAACAGGCCCAGCACCAGGATCAGCGCGAGCAAGGGAAGCCATGCCACCCACTCAACCGCGAGGATGTCGCGAAGCCCGGATTCGTTCCACTTCTCGGGCAGGGTCCCCATGTTCACGCGTTGCAACATCCACAGGAAGTAGCCGGCCGTGAGCACGGTTCCGATCCCGCCCATGACCATGAACAACCGGAACCACCCCACGTAGTCGGCCAGGAAGATCTCGCTGGGATTGAACGAGGACAGCAGCGCCATGATCTCGCCCCAGAACCCCGCCAGACCCGGCAGGCCCAGCGACGCGATCGCGACGAACGCGAACACGCCACCCAACTTGGGCATCTTCGTCATCATGCCGCCGCCGATCTCAGCGATCTGCCGGGTGTGGTAGCGGTCGTAGATCGACCCGACGCAGAAGAACAGCATGCCGGTGATGACACCGTGCGCGACCATGCCGAAGATCGCCGCCTGGATGCCGATCTCGGTGAGCGTGGCGATGCCCAGCATCACGAACCCCATGTGGCCCACCGACGAGAACGCGATCAGCCGTTTCAGATCCTTCTGCGCCAGGCAGGCCAGTGATGCGTACACGATGCCGATCGCTGCGAGCGCGCCGATCCAGGGCGCGTACCGCTGGGCCCCGTACGGCAGGAACGGCAGCGCGATCCTGATGAACCCGTAGGTGCCCATCTTCAGCATGACGCCGGCCAGCAACACGCTGCCGATCGTTGGTGCCTCGGTATGTGCGTCGGGAAGCCACGTGTGGAAGGGCCACATGGGGACCTTCACGGCGAACCCCAGCGCCACGGCCCCGAACACGATCAACTGGAACGTGTCCGTGTAGCCGCCCAGGCCGCCGAACCGTTGCAGCTCGACCATGTCGAAGGTGTGCGGGTCCGGTCCCTGGAAGTACATGGCCAGGAAGCCCAGCAGCATGAATACCGATCCGAGCAGCGTGTACAGGAAGAACTTGATGGCGGCGTACTCGCGGTTGGACGAACCCCAGATCCCGATCAGGAAGTACATCGGGACCAGCACCATCTCCCAGAAGACGAAGAACAGGATCAGGTCGAACGCGATGAAGGTGCCGGCCATGCCGGTCTCGAGCAGCAGCATCAGGGCCAGGAATGCCCGGGTCCGTCCGGGGTCGGGCACGTAGCGCCAGCTGTAGATCGCGCACAGGAACGACAGCAGGAACGTGAGCACGAACAGCGGCAGCGAGATGCCGTCGATGCCCACGTGGTACTGCACGCCGATCACGCCGATCCACTCGACGTCCAGCACGTACTGCAGACCGTCGGCGGCGTAGTCGAACCCGATCGCGATGGCCACGGCCAGCACCAGGGCGGCCCCGGTGACGACGATGCCCAGCATCCGGACCGCTCGGTCCTTGGCTTTGGGCATCACCGCGATCACCAACGCGCCCAGCAAGGGCAACAGCGTGGTGATCGTGATGGCCGAGTTCTCCCACGTCATCTCGACTTCACGCTCCCTCTCACACGATCCGGATGAACACGATGGTCATCGCCAGGACGCCGACGAAGAGCGCGACGGCGTACCACTGGACGTTGCCGGTCTGCAGATACTTCAGTGCCCGGCCGGAACGACCCGCGGCCCGCCCACTGCCGTTCACGATGCCGTCGATCACGTTGCGGTCGAACCACATCACCAAGACCGCCAGGCCCCGGGAACCCATCGCGGCGCCGTTCACCACGGCATCCAGGACGTGCTGGTTGAACCAGTACACGCCCTTGGACCATGTGTCGCGGACGGGGTAGATGATGCGACGCATGTAGAAGGCGTCGATGTAGTAGCGCTGCTGGAACACGTTCCACAGCGGACCCATCTTCGATTCCAATGGATCGGTTGCCGCTCGTTCTCGGTAGAGGATCCAGCCCAGAGCGAGTCCGCCCAGGACACCGACGGTGGACAGCGCGGCGATCCACGGCACGAAGACCGCTTCGTGGATCTCCTCGAAGAACACCCACTGGCCGAACACGGCGTTCAGCTGGGGCGCGCCCAAGAGCCCCACTCCCACCGTGCAGACCGCGAGGAACACGAGCGGCCCGGCCATGGTGGGTGGTGATTCGTGAGGGTGTGCCTCGCCCGCATAGGAGCCGAAGAACGTGAGCAGCACCATGCGCATCGTGTAGAACGCCGTGATGATCGCGGTGACCAGGAACACCACGAACAACCAGTCCGTGCCGGTCTCGTGCGCCACCACCAACAGCTCGTCCTTCGACCAGAAGCCGGCGAGCGGGAAGATGCCCGCCAGGGCGAGCGAGCCGATCAGCATGGTCCAGAAGGTCACCGGCATGGGCTTCCGAAGCCCGCCCATCTCGCTCATGTTGTTGGAATGCACGGCATGGATCACCGAGCCCGCGCCCAGGAACAGCAGGGCCTTGAAGAACGCGTGCGTGAACAGGTGGAAGAACCCCGCCGTGAGACCCTCCGGTCCCAGCGAGAGCCCCGCCACCATGTAGGCCAGCTGCGACAGCGTGGAGTAGGCCAGCACCCGCTTGATGTCGTCCTGCACGATCGCCAGGAGGGCGGCACCCAGCGCGGTGATGGCGGCGACGATGCTCACGGTGGTCAACACCCACTGCTCGGCATGCACGAAGACCTCGAACATGCGCCCGATCAGGTACACGCCCGCCGCCACCATCGTGGCCGCGTGGATCAGCGCCGAGACCGGCGTGGGGCCGGCCATGGCGTCGGGGAGCCACACGTGCAGCGGGAATTGCGCCGACTTGCCGACCGTGCCCCCGAACAACAGGATGGCGGCCATCGAGACGAACAGGGCAGACACGCCCGGTTCTTGGATCGCCTCCGTGACACCGTGGATGCTCGTGGTGGTGAACCCGGTGGCCGCGATCAACATGATGATGCCGAACATGAAGGGCACGTCGCCGATGCGCGTCGTGATGAAGGCCTTGATGGCGGCGTCGGAGTTCTGCTTCTCCTCCCACCAGTGCCCGACCAACAGGTAGGAACAGACCCCCATGATCTCCCACCCGATCAGCAGCTGGATCAGGTTGTCGGACACGACGACGGTCAGCATCGCGGCCGTGAACAACGACAGCACCACGTAGAACCAGGTGAACCGCGAGTCGCCGTGCATGTATCCCAGCGAGTAGATGTGGACCATGAGCGAGATCGTCGTGACGACCACCAACATGATCCCGGTGAGCCCGTCGACCAGGATGCCCAGCTCCAGGTGCAGGGGGCCGATCTCGAACCACGAGACCGCGTGCTCGTACGGTGCCCCGCCCTGCACGAAGTGCCACAGGACGCCGAGCGATACCAGCATGGACCCGCCCACCGCGGCGATGCCGTAGACCGAGCCGCGGCCGGGCGTCCGCGTGCCGAACGCCAGCGTGAGCACCGCGGAGACCATGGGCAGCAACACCACGATCCACGCGTTGGTCACGAACCAGTTCGGCGCGATCGTGGCCGCTTCGACGACCGTCTCTCCACCCTCGGACCAGAGCAGGCCTACCACTTCAGCAGGTTCACCTCATCGACGTTGATCGATTCACGGGTTCGGAAGAGCAGGATCACGATGGCCAGCCCGATGCCGACCTCGGCGGCCGCGACGGCGATCACGAACAACGCGAACACCTGGCCACCGAGCCGACCCAACGACTGACTGAAGGCCACCAGGTTCACGTTGACCGCGTTCAACATGAGCTCGATCGCCATCAAGACCATGATCGCGTTGCGGCGAGCCAGCACGCCGTAGACCCCGGCTGAGAACAGCAGGGCGGAGAAGAACAACACCAGCGGCAATCGCACCATCAGACATCGTCCTTGCGCGCAAGGACGATGGCACCGATCAGCGCCGCCAGCAGCAGGAACGAGATGGCCTCGAACGGCAACACGTAGTCCGTGAAGATCGCGGTGCCGATGTCGCCCGTGTCCCCCTGCAGCGATCCTTCGGCAACCGCGTCGGCCACGGGGAACGCATCCTGGATCAAGAACACCAGCCCGGCGAACACGCCGACGCCGACGACGGCGCCCAGCCAACGCTGTTGGTTGTCCAGCGTGTCGCGCCCGATGGGGGCCTTCGTGAGCATCAGGCCGAACAGGAACAGGATGACGATGGCGCCCACGTAGATCAGGATCTGCACCCAGCCCACGAACTCCGCTCCCAGCAGGAGATAGACGCCGCCAACCGACAACAGGGTGACGACCAGATAGAGGGCCGCGTGGACCACGTTGCGCGCAGCGACGACGCCGATCGCGGCGAGCCCACCGATCACCGCCATCACGCAGAACGCGTACTCCTGCGCCGTCACGTCAGGCCGCTCCCTCGTCGGCGACGGCTGCCAGGGTCTCCTCGTCGGGTGCCGGGGTGGCACCGACCTCGAGCTCGGGCGGGGGCAGGACGGTGTAGGTCCATTCCTCGAGGCGATCCTTCTCGTGGATCAGCTCGTCGAGCTCGTAGGTGGCGTACTCGAACTCGGGGCTCCAGAACAGCGCGTCGAACGGACACACCTCCACGCAGATGCCGCAGTACATGCAGAGGGCGTAGTCGATGGCGAACCGGTCCAGGATCTTTGCGGACCGTGCGCGGCCACCGCCCGCCGGGTCGTGCGACTCCTTGTGAGCTTCGATGTAGATGCACCAATCGGGGCACTCGCGCGAGCACTTGTAGCAGACCGTGCAGTTGCCTTCTTTCAGCGCGATCACCCCGCGTGTTCGGGCCGGGAGATCGGGCTTGACGTGCGGGTACTGTTGGGTCACGGCCGGCTTGAGCATGGTGCGCATCGTCACGGTGAGACCCTTCAGCAGGCCCTGGCCGACGCCGGATTCCGGTTGATCCTTCGTTCCGCCGTCTCGCCCCGCCCCTCTTGCCACGTCCGTCCTCCTCTCCGTGCGCTACGTGATCGCGACCTTGACGACCGCAACGCCCAAGATCCACACCAACGAGAACGGGATCAGCACGAGCCATGCGAACCGTTGCAGTTGATCCTCGCGAAGGCGTGGATACGTGGCGCGCAGCCAGATGACCACGAACGACAGCACGCCGATCTTGGCGAACATCCACATCGGCTCGGGGATCGGGATGCCCGGCAGCCCCTGATACCCGCCGAGGAACAGGACCGCCGCCACACCCGAGAGCGCCACGATGCCCCCGTACTCGGCCAGCAGGAAGAACGCGAACTTCAGTCCCGTGTACTCGGTGTAGGCGCCGAAGATGATCTCGGAATCGGCGATGGGCATGTCGAACGGCGGCCGCGTGAGCTCGGCGAGCACCGCGATCATGAAGATGATGAACAAGGGGAACAGCGGGATCACGTTCCACATGTCCTGCTGGCCCTCCACGATGCCGATCATCGACGTGGCGCCAGTGACCATGACCACCGCGGCCGCCGACAGCACCAGCGGCAGCTCGTAAGCGATCAGTTGCGCCGCGGCTCGGAGCGCGCCGATCAACGAGAACTTGTTGGCGCTGGACCACCCCGCCATGAGTACCCCGATCACCGACACGCTCGACATCGCCATGATGAAGAACACGCCCACGTCCAGGCTGATCGCGAACGCGCTCGCGCTGAACGGCAGCACCACCAAGATCGCGATGTACGGGATCATCGCCACCGCCGGCGCCAGCGAGAACACCGTGTTGTCGGCGGCGGCTGGCACGATGTCTTCCTTCTGGATGAACTTCACGCCGTCGGCCACCAGCTGGGCCCAGCCGTGGAAGGCCCCGGCCTCCATGGGACCGACGCGCGCCTGCATGTGGGCGAGCACCTTGTGCTCCATGTAGCCCACCGCCAGCGGCACCACCAAGAAGAAGACCAGGACGGCGGCCGCCTTGAGGATCAGCACGACCCAGAAGTTGTTGGAGATGTCGTTGAAGATCGACGTGGGCACCGCCTGCGCAGCCTGAGCGAGAGCGGCGATCACTCGGCGTCTTCCTCGCCTTCGGAATCGCCCGGCCAGGGTTTGGCCTCGCGGGTCATGAGCGGGAAGTCCTTGCGCAGCGGATGGCCCTCGAACGGCTCGGAGAGCAGCAGCTTGACGGGTTGCGGATGGTCCTGGAACCGGATGCCAAACATCTCGATCGCCTCGCGCTCATGCCAGTCGCACGTGGGCCACAGGTCCGAGATGGTGGGCAGCACCGCGTCGTCGTGGGGCACCCGGACCTTCACCCGGACGTTGTGGTGGAACTCGGTGGAGAACAGGTGGGTGATGACCTCGAACCCGTCCTGTTCACCGAAGTCGACCCCGGCGACGAAGTCGCAGTAATCGCAGGCGAACTCGGGTTCGTCGCGCAGGAACCGACACACGTCGTGGTAGCGCTCACGCGTCACCGTGGCCACGGCGTGTCCGTCCTGTTCGGTGAGCTCGGTCACGTCGTCGCCGAACCGAGCTCGCAGCCGCGACCCGGCATCATCAGGAGACAACGGGCTCGGCACCCACGGCCTCCTGGTTGAACTTGTCCTGGATGTCCTCGTGTTTGATCTTGTCCTGCAGGGTGATGATGCCGTGGAGCAACGCCTCCGGCCGCGGTGGGCAGCCGGGCACGTACACGTCGATGGGCACGATCTGATCGACACCCTTGGTGACGGAGTAGCTGTCCCAGTAGGGCCCACCGCAGTTGGAGCAGGAGCCGAACGAGATGACGTATTTGGGGTCAGGCATCTGCTCGTACACACGCTTGAGCGCGGGTGCCATCTTGTCCGTCAGCGTGCCGGCCACCACCAACAGGTCGGCCTGCCGAGGTCCGTGCGCGAACGGGATCACCCCCAGCCGGATGAAGTCGTTCTTGGCGGTGGAGGCTGCGATGAACTCGATGGCGCAGCAGGCCAATCCGAAGTTCATGACCCACAGGGAGTAGCGACGGCCCCAGTTGAGGATGAACTTGACCGGTTGGACCTTGGTGAGCGAGGTCTTCTCCGTGATCAGGCCCACTTCAAGACCCCCTTGCGCCAGGCGTACAGCAGCCCGACCGCCAGGATGAGGATGAAGATGGCCATCTCCACCACCGCGGCGTAGCCGATGTCCTCGAAGACCCTCGCCCAGGGGAACAGGAACACGCTCTCCACGTCGAAGATCACGAACAGGAACCCATATACGTAGTAGCGGACCTGGGACTGCGACCAGCCCTGACCCACGGGGTCGATCCCGCATTCGTAGGTGGTGAGCTTCTCGCGGGTGGGCTTGTGAGGAGCCACCAATCGTGCCGTGGTGAACGCCACAGCGACCAGCAGGGCACCGGCGGCCAGGACCGCGAGAACGACGGCGTAGTCGGCGTGATAAGTGGTCATGCGTGTGAGCGGATCCTCGGGCGCCCGTATCCTAGCAGCGCGTTTCTATCCGGTCGTCTCCTCCCCTGTCGGCGCGCCGCACCGAACCGCCAGGAACTTCGCGAGCTGCTCCAACGCGTGTGAGGCAGCTCCTGACGGCAGCTGTCGTGCGAGCGCGGTGGCCCTGATGACCTCATCGGTGACGGCGCGGCGGGCAGCTTCGATGGACCCGCCGGCGCGCACGATCTCGAGGGCGCGATCCAGCATCTCGCCATCGGGAGCTCCGAGCGCCAGGATCCGTGACAGCTCCTCGCGCTGCGGGTCGTGCGCCAGCGCGTGCAGCACCGGCAGCGTGTACACGCCCTCCTTGAGGTCCTGCCCTGGCTCCTTGCCCAGCTCCATCTGGCTCGACGTGATGTCCATGATGTCGTCGGACAGCTGGTAGGCCATGCCCAGGGCGTCACCGAATTCCTCCACCACCTCGATGTGCTCGGAGGATGCATCCGAGAGCATGCCGCCCAACCGGCATGACGTGGCGATGAGGGACGCGGTCTTGCGGCGGATGATGGCGACGTAACTCTCGATGGCCTGGTCCACCTTGCCCGAGCTGTCCACCTCTCGGATCTGACCGTCGCACAGCACGGCGATCGTGCGGGCCAGCAGCCGGCAGATCTCGGTGCCGAGCTCGGTCGAGATCTCCGAGGCCCTGGCGAACAGGTAGTCACCGCTCAGGATCGCGACGGTGTTGTCCCAGCGCACGTTGGCGCTGGGCGCGCCCCGTCGAGACTCAGCCTCGTCGATGACGTCGTCGTGGTACAGCGTCGCCAGGTGCACCAGCTCGATCGAGACCGATCCCTGGATCAAGCGGGGATCGGTGGGGTCACCGAAGTAGCCCGCCAGCAGGACCAACATCGCCCGGAAGCGCTTGCCGCCGGCGGCGATGAGGTAGGACGACGTCTCGGTGAGCAGCCCCGACGACTCGGCCTGCACGGACTTCTCCAGGGCTGCCTCGACCTGATCGAGGTGCATGCGCACCTCCGATTCCAGGACGGGATCGGGAGCCTCGAGGCCCGGAATCACCCGGCGGCTCATCGGCTCACCACCGCAGCACCCCCGCGTCCCGCAGGATCGGCAGGATCAACCCCGGGATCACCCCGAGCACCACGACCGCCAGGGCCGGCACGGCCAGCGCCATCCGCGGCGCCGGGGCGGTGTCGGCGATATCCTGTCCCTCGGGATCCCGCATCGCCATGATGGCGACGAGGCGCAGATAGAAGAAGGCTCCGGCCACCGCCGCGAGGGTCCCGATCAGCGCCAGCACCCACCGGTCCGCCGAGATGGCAGCACCGAACACCACCACCTTGCCCACGAAGCCCGCGGTGGGTGGGATGCCGGCGAGTGACAGCAGGAACACCGTGAGGAGCCCAGCCAGCACCGGCTGACGCCGGGCGAGGCCCTTGAAACGATCGAATCCGGTGTCTTCGCGCACGCCGCCCGACGCCAGCATCACGACGCCGAAGGCGCCGATCGCGGAGAGCCCGTACGTGACCAGATAGAAGAGCGCGGCGCCGATCGCGTCGGCATCGGACGAGGCGAACGCCGCCAGGATGAACCCCGCTTGGGCGATGCTCGAGTACGCCAGCATGCGCTTCGCGTCGGTCTGCGCGATCGCGAGCACGCTGCCCACCACCATGGAGACCGCCGACAGCACCACGAGCACGGGGGTCAGATCCCACCGCACCGCGACGAACGCGACATCGACGATGCGTACCAGCGCCACGAAGACCGCGATCTTGGTCGCCGCCGACATGAACGCGGTCACCGGGCTCGGCGCACCCTGATAGACGTCGGGGGTCCACATGTGGAACGGGACCAACGAGACCTTGAACCCGAGTCCGATCACCAGCAACACGACCGCCAGCAACGCGAGGGCCTGGCTGTCGATGGTGCCTGCGAGGGCGTTGGCCAGGCCCTGGATGCTGGTGGTGGCGGCCGCTCCATAGGCCATCGCGATGCCGTACAGCTGGAACGCCGCCGCGAACGCCCCCAGCAGGAAGTACTTCATGGAGGCCTCGGTGGGACCTCGGCGGAACGTGAGCGCCGTCATCACGTAGAGCGCCAACGAGAGCGTCTCCACCGCCAGGAACACCACGATGAGGTCGGCGGCGAACACCAGCAGGACCATGCCCCCCAGCGCGAAGAGCAACAGCGCGTAGAACTCGTTGCATCGGTGCTGGTCGGCTTGGAAGTAGTGGAATCCGAGGTAGGCAGCGAACACTCCCACACCGCACAGGGCGATCGTGGCCACAAGGGCCAGGTGATCCAGGTTCGCCATGCCTTCCATCACCACGGCCGGCTCTCGATCCCACAGCCACACCGCGGCGGCGGCGGTGGCCACCAGGACCGCCACGGTGAACAGCACGAACGGTTCCTGCGTGCCACGGCGGGCGAACGGCACGGCCACCAGGGTGATGAGCGCTCCCGCGAACACGATCAGGACCGGCAGGATCGGCAGGAGGTCGATCTCGGGCGTGGGGATCACGGCGCACCTCCGTTGGCCACGGCGGCGTCGACCTGCTGCACCGGCTCATCGACCTGGGTCGTGCGGACCCGTTCGGACACCTGCTCGGCCGTGGGTCGCATGCGGTCGAGCACGGGTCCGGGATGGAGGCCGATCCACAGCATCACGATCACGATGGGTGCCACGATCGCGCCCTCTCGCCATGTCAGATCCGGAAGCGAAGCCCACCGCTCCTTGACCGGCCCCTGGAACGTGCGCTGATACGACCACAGCATGTAGACCGCGCTCAGGATCACACCGATGATCGCGATGCTGGCCAGCACCCGGTCGACCGTGAACGTGCCGAGCAACACCAGGAACTCGCCCACGAAGTTGTTCAAGCCCGGCAGGCCGATGGAGGAGAGCATCGCCACGACGTAGGCACCCGCGAGCCATGGGGTCACCTGCACGATGCCGCCCAGATCGGCGATCTCGCGTGTGTGCGTTCGTTCGTACAACATGCCGAACACCAGGAAGAGCATCCCCGTCGACAGGCCGTGGTTCACCATCTGCAGGACGGCGCCGTCCATGGATTCCGCCGTGAACGCGAAGATGCCCAGGATGATCAGGCCCATGTGGCTCACCGAGGAGTAGGCGATCAGTCGCTTGATATCGGTTTGCATCATGGCCACGACCGCGCCGTAGATGATCCCCACGACGGCCAGGATCTCGATGGACAGAGCGAAGTATCGCGATGCTTCGGGGAACAGATCCAGGTTGAACCGCAAGATGCCGTAGGGACCGGTCTTCAGCAGGATCGCGGCCAGGACCACCGAGCCCTTCGTGGGCGCCTCGGTGTGGGCGTCGGGCAGCCAGGTGTGGAGCGGCCACACCGGGACCTTCACCGCGAACCCGATGAAGAATGCCACGAACAGCCAGCGGCCAGCCGTGGTGGACAGCTCCAACTGCCTCAGCGCGGTCAGGTCGAACGTGGCGTCGCCGAGCTGGTTCCCCGACTGCGCGTACAGGTACAGGATGCCCACGAGCAGGAAGGCCGAGCCGAACATCGTGTAGAGCAGGAACTTGGTCGCGGCGTAGATCCGTCGCTTCGAACCCCACACCCCGATGATGAAGTACATGGGGAACAGCAGCGCCTCGAAGAACAGGAAGAACAGCAACAGGTCCAAGGACAGGAAGGCGCCCAGGATCACGGTCTCCAGGAACAGGGCCATGCCCATGTACAGGCGCACCTGCTTGTCGACCATCCACGACGCGGCGATCGCCAGCGGGAACATGAAGGTGGTCACCATCACGAGCCAGATCGAGAACCCGTCGACGGCCACGAACCACGACAGACCCACCGACTCGATCCAGGGGTGTTTGGACACCAGCTGCAAGCCTGGCTGATCCAGATCGAACTGCGCGAGCATCCCCACCGACACCACGAAGACGAGGACGGCGGTGCCCAGCCCGACCCAGCGCGCCGTCCGATCGGGCATCCCCGGCCAGAGCGCCAGCATCGGGATGCCCAGCAAGGGGGCCACGATCACGAGGGTCAGCCACGGAGCGTCCACGGTCACACCCTCACCACCGTGTACAGCAGCAGTGCGACGCCGCCCGCCAGGAACGACAACGCGTACCGGCGCACCCGCCCCGTCTGCCAGAGGGGGGCGAGCCCCGAGCTCCACCGAGCCAGGGAGCCGACGCCGTTGACCGCACCGTCGATCACCGTCCGGTCGAACCAGGCCAGGGACTCGGCCCCTCGCAGGCCCACGTGGGTGACGACCCAGGCGTAGAGGTCGTCGATGTAGAGGCCATGTGCCAAGACCCCGGCCATGCCGGGCTCCCGCTCGGGGAACGAGATCCACCGTTCCGCCCTGGACGGGCGATAGAGCAGCCACGCGATGGCGATGCCCAGCGCGGTGAGCACGACGGCGATCGCGATCAGGACCTCGGTGGAGGGGCCGGCGGTCCCCTCGACGACCGGTCCGAGGGTGGGTTCGAGGAAGGTGGCCAAGCGGCCCTCGGGCTTGAACGCCAGGCTGATGCCGATGAAGAGGCCCCCGGCCGCCAACACGAACAGCGGTGCGCGCATGAGCCACGACGCCTCATGTGCATGGCCTTCGTAGCGAGGCTCACCCAGGAACGACTGGAAGAACGGCCTGGCGATGTACCAGGCGGACAGCATCGCGGCGATCGAGCCCAGCACGAAGACGATCACGTCGCCGTCATGGCTCGCGAGCTCCACGATCGTGTCCTTCGTGAAGAACCCGCTGAACGGCGGCAGACCCGAGAGCGACAGCGCACCGGCCGCGAACAGCGCCGCGGTCCACGGCATGTCTCGGCGGAGGCCACCCAGCCTCCGCACGTCGATCTCGTCGTGCATTCCGTGCATCACGTTGCCCGCCGACAGGAACAACAGCGCCTTGTAGAAGGCGTGCGCCACCAGCAGCGTGATCGCGATCGGGAACAGCCCCAGCCCCGCCGCCAGGAACATGAACCCGATCTGCGACATCGTCGAGTAGGCCAGCGCTCGCTTCATGTCGTACTGACCGATGGAGGACAGCCCTCCGTACAGGGCGCCCGCCAGGCCGACGATCGTCACCACGTCGAGCGCGACGTCGGAGATCTCGAAGAGCACATGGGTGCGCACCACCAGGTAGACACCCGCCGTCACCATGGTGGCCGCGTGGATCAACGCCGAGACCGGCGTGGGTCCTGCCATCGCATCGGGGAGCCACACGTGGAGCGGGAGCTGCGCCGACTTGCCCACCGCACCGCCCAGGAGCAGCAGCGAGATGGCGGTCGCCGTGCTCGCCGCGATCACCGGCAGTTCCCCTTCGCCGCCCAGCACCACGTCGAACGAGAACGACCCGAAGTGCACGAAGATGACGAACAGGCCGAGCATGAGCAGCACATCGCCGACGCGAGTGGTGATGAAGGCCTTCTTCGCCGCACGTACGGCGCCGGGTCGATCCGACCAGAACCCGATCAACAGGTAGGAGCACAGGCCCACGCCTTCCCACCCCAGGTACAACAGCAGGAAGTCATCCGCCAGGACCAACGCGAGCATGAACGCGCAGAACAGGTTCATGTACGCGAAGAATCGCCACGGCCGCGCGTCGTGCTCCATGTAGCCGATCGCATACAGATGGATCAGCGACCCCACGAAGGTCACGACCATGACCATCGTGATGGAGAGCGGGTCGACCCGCAGGTTCAGCGTGACGTTCGTGGCACCGGCCACGATCCAGTCCCCCACGGTCACCACGTGGGTGCGTTCGTCCGGGGCCTGCGACAGCATCTCGAGCAGCCCGCCCGCGGCGATCGCGAACGCGGCCGCCATGGCCGCCGTCGAGAACCATCCGGTCCAGCGGCCGAGCCGGCGCCCGACGAGCATGTTCACGGCCGCCGCCAGCAGCGGGATGGCGATCACGAGGCCGAAGCGGTCGATCATCCCCGGAGCACGTCCGCTTCATCGACGTCGATCGATGCCGTTCGCCGGAACACCGCGACGATGATCGCGAGCCCCACCACCACCTCGGCGGCCGCCACCACCATGGAGAAGAACGCCAGGACCTGGCCATCCAGCTCCATGTGCATGCGCGAGAACGCCACCAGGGTCAGGTTCACCGCGTTCAGCTGGAGCTCGACGCCCATGAAGATGCGTAACGCGCTTCGCCGAACCAACACCGTGGTCGTGCCCAGCGCGAACAGGATCGCCGACAGCATCAGGAAGTACGCGATGGGAGTCCTCATCGCGAGCCTTGGCGGACGGGTCCGGACGTTCCCATGGGGTCGGACCCACCGGGCGGCTCCGAGCCCAGGCTGCGCAGGTCGCCGCGGTGCTCGTCGATCTCAGCCTGCGTGATCGCACGGGAGCGGCGCTGCGCCAGCACCATCGCCGCGATGGCGGCGATGATCAGCAGGATCGAGGTCACCTCGAACGGGAAGAAGTAGTCGCGGAACAGCACCTCCGCGAGCGCCTCGGCGTTCCCGCCCTGGTTCACGGCGTCGAACCCGTCGGGCGCCCGCGTGGAGAAGCCGACGCCGGCACGCACGGCAGCCCCCACCTCCAGAACGATGCCGACGGCGAGCACCGCCGCGATCGCGCGTTGTCCCAAGAGCGGCTCGCGCTTGGGCTCGCCCCGGTCCACCCCCAGCAGCATGACCACGAACAGGAAGAGCACCATGATGGCGCCCGTGTAGACGATGATCTGCACCGCGAACAGGAACGGCGCATCCAGCAGCAGGTACATCACGGCGATCGTGAAGAAGTTCACCACCAGGAACAGCGCGGCATGCACGGCGTTGCGCATGACGACCATGCCCACCGCCGAGGCGATCGAGATGGGTGCGAAGACCCAGAAGACGATGTTGTCGAGCGGCACCGGCGGCTCAGCCTTCCCGGTCCACGGGGTCGGTTCCGAGCGGGGGCGGAGGTTCGAGCAGCTGCTCCTTGGTCCAGATCGCATCTTCGCGACTGGTGAACGACAGCTCGTAGTAGTCGGTCAAGGTCAGCGCCCGGGTGGGGCATGCCTCGACGCACAGGCCGCACATGATGCACCGCAGGTAGTTGATCTGATAGTCCTTCGCGTAGCGCTCGCCGGGACTGACCGGATCCTCGGGATCGTTGTCGGCGCCCTCGACCCAGATCGCGTCGGCAGGGCAGGCGTAGGCGCACAGCTCACAGCCGATGCACTTCTCCAGATCGTTCTCGTGCTTGTTGAGCCGGTGACGGCCGACATGGGCTCGCTCCGGGCTCGGCGCGATCTCCTTCGGGTACCGCTCGGTGTTGTCGGGCCGGAAGGTCTGCTTGAACACGGTGCCCATGCCCTTGGCGATGGCGACCGTGGAGTCCCACATCCCCCCGTGTTCCCTGGGGTCACGCTCGTCGGTCATGCGCGCACCTCCTCGGAGGCCGATGGATGCGGGCGAGCGATCAGGGGTGCCACGAGCGAGAAAAGCGCTGCCGTCCCCACGATGACCGCCGCGGCCAGCCACCGGCCACGGTTCCCGTACTCGGCCGGCAGCACGACGACGACGCCCGTGATCATGACCCAGGCCAGCCCGAACGGGATGAGCACTTTCCAGCCGAAGCTCATGAGCCGGTCGTACCGCATGCGAGGCAGCGTGGCCCGCACCAGGATCATCACGTAGATCACCGCGGTCACCTTCAGCAAGAACCACAGGAGCGGCCCGATCCACGACCATGCTCCGCCGAACGGCCAGTACCCACGCCAGCCACCGAGGAACAGCGTCACCCCCACGGCCGCGATCGTCACCGTGCTCACGTACTCGCCCAGGAAGAACATGGCGAACTTGATGCCCGAGTACTCCGTGTGGAACCCCGCCACGAGCTCGGTCTCGGCTTCGGCGAGGTCGAAGGGAGGACGGTTCGTCTCGGCGAGCGCACAGATGAGGAACACGACGAACGCCGGGAACTGCGGGATCACGTTCCACACCGACCCCTGCTCGGCCACGATCTGGCTCATGGAGAGGTGACCGCTGTACATGACCACCGCGACGATGGCCAGACCCATGCCGACCTCGTAGCTGATCATCTGGGCGCTCGACCGAACGGCGCCCAGCAGCGGATAGTTCGAGCCGCTCGCCCAACCGGCGAGCACGACGCCGTACACCGCGATCGACGTCATGGCCAGGATCCACAGGATGCCGACGTTCAGGTCCGTCAGCTGGAACGGCACCTCACGCCCGAACAGCGTCACCGGTTCGCCGAACGGGATGGTGCAGAACGCCAGGAACCCCGGGAACATGGCCAGGATCGGCGCGATCAGGTACACGCGCTTGTCGGCGTTGGTGGGGGTGATGCCTTCCTTGAAGAACAGCTTGATGCCGTCGGCCAGCGTGATGAGCATGCCTCGCGGGCCGGCGCGCATGGGGCCCACGCGCGTCTGCATGTCGGCGATCACCTTGCGCTCCATCCAGATGTAGAGCATCACCGCGATCAACAGCACGAAGAACACCAGGATCACCCGGACCGCCAGGATCGCCCAGTCGACC
Organism: uncultured Actinomycetes bacterium; assembly: GCA_963821935.1. Lineage (GTDB taxonomy): Bacteria > Actinomycetota > UBA4738 > UBA4738 > HRBIN12 > JAOUEA01. The sequence goes on from CAWGFM010000005.1 coordinate 398,555, forward strand.
CAGTCCATCAGACCTCGCTCCCCACCGTCGCGGGCTGGTCGGCGTGCTCGTCATCGGCGGGCGCGTCGGCGGCTGCGACGGTCACGGACGTCACCATCTGCCCCGACAGCAGCGTGTTGGCCGCGAAGCCGGGCTGGTTGAACGGCACGAAGATCGCGCCTTTCGCGATGTGTTGGGTGACGCGCGCCGGTAGGGTCGCAGATCCGGCTTCGGTGGTGATCACCGCGGGTGCGCCGTCCTCGATGCCGGCCTCGGCGGCGTCCTCGGGGTGGATCTCGATGAATGGCTCCGACTCGAGCGCGGCCTTCAAGGCGTCGGCACCCTCCGACAAGCGGCCCTCGTCGACCAAGAGCGGATAGGTGAAGAGCTGGAGGTGGCTGGGCTTTCGCGCCGACGGGTCCGGCTCTCCCACCATGAACCCGATGCTCCGAGGTGCCAGCAGCGGTCCCATCTCAGCGTGGAGCTCGTCCAGTGACTCGAATCCCAGATCGCCGCCGCACGCGAGCGCCATGCTGGCGAAGATCTCCCAGTCCGGGAGGCTGATGCCTTGCGCACCGCGGACCGGCCGAAGGCGCTGACCGCGGCCCTCCCAGGTGGTGACGTGCCCATCCTTCTCGAGGAAGGGGGCCGCCGGCAGGAACGCACTGGCGTACGCCTCCAGAGAGCCGAGCTCGAGCGACTGCACCACCAGACGGTCGACGTTGGCCAGGGCGCGGGCAGCGAGCTGGGCGTCGGGCAGATCGCGCAGCGGATCGACGCCGACGCAGAACAGCACGTCGATCAGGTGCTCGGCGCACGCACGCAAGATGTCGTGGGAGCCGTAGCCGGGCTCGCGGTTCATCAAGGGGCCCCAGACCCGCTCGACGTCATCTGCCTCATCATCGATCGTGCGGCCCCCGGGCAGCAGCGACGGATGGACGCCGGCGCGTAACGCGCCTCGGTCGTTGGCGCGGCGCGTGACATACGCAACCCGAGCGTTCTGGGTGGCGTGCGCGGCCGCGGATGCTGCTTCAGCAGCGCCGGTGCGCTCGCCTGCGATCACGATCGCTGCATCGCCCGCCTCCTTCATCGCGGCGATCGCCTCGTCCATGACCGGATCAGCGCCGCCGGCGAGCATGCGCCTCTCGTCGCCCGGCGCACACAGCACGTGGGTCGCCACGTCGTGCAGCCGGGTCCGGCGCGGATGCACCACCCAGATGTTCGCGCCGCGTTTCGCGGCCTTGCGCAGGCGCAGGTGCAGGATCGGCACCTCCTGCTCGGCGTCGAGTCCGACGACCAGGATGACCTTCGCGGTCTCGACATCTTTGTACGTGACGCCCATGGGCGACCCCGCGGCGATCCGCTCAACGGTCTCGGACCCGCCCGCACGCCGGTGGTCCAGGTCGTTCGTTCGGAAGACGGTGCGCGCCAGCTTCGACAGCGCGTAGTAGTCCTCGTCCATGAGACGTCCGCCGGTGAGGAACGCCACACGCTTGCCGTCGGTCCACTCGGCGATGCGTGTGAGCACCTCGCCGAAGGATGCGGGCTCCAGGCCGCGATCGCGGATCAGCGGGGTGGTGATGCGATCGGGCGCGTCGGGGAACCGGAACGCGAACCGGCCCTTGTCGCAGGCCCAGGCGTCGTTCACGTCGTAGTTGTCCCGCGCGAGCTGCCGTACCACGTCCCCCCGCCGGACGTCGACCTTCAGGTTGCATCCGGCGCTGCAGTGGGGGCACACGCTGTCGACGGTCGTCAGGTCGAACGGCCTGGCCACGAACCGATAGGGCTCGGCCGTCAGGGCTCCCACGGGACAGATCTGGATCGTGTTGCCGCTGAACGGTGAGGTGAAGTCCTCGCCCGCAGCGATCGAGACACGCTCCCCCGGACCCCGTTCGAACAGCTCGATGAACCGGTCACCCGAGATCTCGTCGCAGAATCGCGTGCACCGCGCGCACAGGATGCACCGCTCGCGGTCGAGGTTGACCAGCGGCGAGAGAGGGATCGGCTTCTTGAACACGCGCTTGGCCTCGATGAACCGGCTGTCCCCGGGGCCGTAGGCCAGCGCTTGGTCCTGCAGCGGGCACTCACCGCCGCGGTCACAGATCGGGCAATCCAGCGGATGGTTGAGCAGCAGGAACTCCAGGTTGGCGACCTGGGCGCCGTGCACCGTGTCGCTCGTGTTCTGGGTGGACACGACCATGCCGGGAGCCACCGCCACGGTGCACGAGGTCGCCAGCTTGGGCTGTCCTTCGACCTGGACGTAGCACTGGCGGCACGCGCCGGCCGGTTCGAGCAGCGGGTGATCACAGAATCGAGGGATCTCGATGCCCAGCTGTTCGGCAGCGCGGATGATCAGCGTCCCGGCCGGCACCGTGACTTCTTTGCCGTCGATAGTCAAGGTAGTTGACTGTTTCTCGGGCGCAGCCATCAGGAGGCAACCTCCTCGGCTGCGGCAGGTTCCTGCTCCGGCTTGAGGGGGCAGCGGCCCAAGCGGACGTGCTCCTCGAACTCGTCGCCGAAGTGCTGCAGGCTCGAGTTGATGACCGATGCCGTGCCGTCGGCCAGGGCGCAGAAGGCACGGAACATGATGTTGGCGCCCATGTCGTGCATCACCGGGATGTCGGCGTCGCGACCGTAGCCGTCCTCGAGACGGCCAAGCACGCGTGTCGCCCACCAGCTGCCCTCTCGGCACGGCGTGCACTTGCCGCACGACTCGTTGGCGTAGAACCGCACCATGCGCTCGGCCGCTTCCACGACGCAGTCGGTCTCGTCCATCACCATGATCGCGCCCGTGCCCAGCAAGGAGCCGGCCTGGGCGATCGACTCGTAGTCCAGATGCACGTCGATGTGCTGCGCGGCCAGCAGGGGGGTGGACGAACCACCCGGGGTGAAGGCCTTCAGCGCGTGACCGCCGAGGACGCCGCCGCCGATCTCCTCCAACAGCACGCGGAACGGGGTCCCCATGGGCAGCTCGTAGTTGCCTGGCCGCTCAACCTTGCCACTGATCGTGAACATCTTCGTGCCGGGCGACTTCTCGGTGCCCTGCTCCCGGAACCAGTCGGCGCCGCGCGCCACGATGTCCGGCACGTTCATCAGCGTCTCGACGTTGTTGATCACGGTCGGCGAGGCGTAGAGACCCTCCACCGCCGGGAACGGCGGCCGGAGCCGAGGCTGACCCCGCAGTCCCTCGAGCGAGTTGAGCAGGGCGGTCTCCTCACCGCAGATGTATGCCCCAGCGCCGCGATGCAGCACGATGTCCAGGTCGTAGTCGCCACCCATGACCCCGGTGCCCAGATAGCCGCCTGCGTAGGCCTCGTCGATGGCGCGCTGCAGCACCAGTGACTGCCACAGGTACTCGCCCCGCACGTAGATGAAGGCGGTGTGACACGCGATGGCACGCGCGGCGATGGCCGTGCCTTCGAGCAGTCGATGCGGATCGCGTTCGACCAGCTCCCGGTTGTTGCAGGTCCCGGGCTCGGACTCGTCGAAGTTGACCGTGACGTACGTGGGCTTGCCGGTGTCCTGCGGCACGAACGACCACTTCATGCCGGTGGGGAACCCGGCGCCGCCGCGTCCTCGCAGCCCGGAGTCCTTCACCAGCTGGATCAGATCGGCGGTGCTCAGATCGAGCGCCGTCCGCAACCCTCCGTAGCCTCCCTTGGCCACGTAGCCATCGATCCCGATCACTGCGGGGTCATCCCAATCGCGGGTGAGCCGGCGTTCGAACTCGAGGGTCACGTGGCCTCGCCTTCGAGACCCGCCAGCACGCGCGAAGCGTGCCGGAAGCTCTCCATCGCAGGGCCGCGGGAGGGTTGGGGCGCCTGACCGGCGCGCACATCGGCGATCAGCTCCCTCATGCGCTCGGGCGAGACGGTGTCGTGGTTCGCGAAGTCGATCTGCACCGCGGGCGCGAACTCGCACACCCCCAGGCATTCCTCCTCGTGGACGCTGAACAGCCCGTCCTCGCTGACCTCCTGCCCCGCGTCGACACCCGCGGCCTCTCTGGCGCTGGCGTAGACCTCCTTCGCGCCTCGGAGCAGGCACGACAGGTTGGTGCACACGTTGACGAGGTGCTCGCCCGTCGGATGCAGCCGGTACATGGTGTAGAAGCTGGCCACGGCCTCGACCTCGGCGGTGGTGATGTCGAGGAGGACACCGATCTCTTGCAATGCCTCGCGGGTGAGGTGACCCTCCCGTGACTGCGCGAGGTAGAGCAGGGGCATCACGGCGGATCGATCTCGCCCCTTCGGGTACCGCGCGATGATGGAGTTCGCCTCGTCCAACACCGGCCCCTCGAAGACGGCCATCAGCGGTCGGTCCCTCCCATGACGGGGTCGAGCGAAGCGATCGCGGCGATGGCATCGGCGACGAGCCAGCCCTCCACCATGTCGGGCGTCGCCTGCAGGTTCGCGAACGACGGGTCGCGGATCTTGACGCGGTAGGGACGGTGTTCGCCGTTCGAGACCACGTAGAACCCCAGCTCGCCTCTGGGCGACTCGACACCTTGATAGACCTCGCCTGGAGGCACCTGCACGCCCTGGGTCACCATCTTGAAGTGATGGATCAGTGCCTCCATCGACTCCTCCATGATGTGGTGCAGGTACGCCGGGTCATTGCCGATGCCGTCGGGACCCACCGACAGCGTGGCGGGCCAGGCGATCTTCGGGTCCTCGATCATGACCGGGCCCGGCTCCTGCAGGCGCTCCAGGCATTGGTGGGCGATCTTCATGGACTCGCGCATCTCGTCCAGCCGGATCGCGTAGCGCGCGTATGCATCGGCTTCGGTGCGGGTCACCACGTCGAACTCGTAGGTCTCGTAGCCGCAGTAGGGCATGTCCTTGCGCAGATCCGCATCGACGCCCGCGGCGCGCAGGACCGGGCCGGTCACGCCCAGCGCCAAGGCCCGCTCCGCAGACAGCACGCCGACGCCCACGTTGCGTTCGAGCCAGATCGGGTTCTCGTTCAGGATCGTTTCGTAGTCGTCGATGCGCTTGGGCATCTCGTCCAGGAAGCTGTCCATGGCCGCGACGCCCGTCTCGGGCAGGTCCATGATCACCCCGCCGATGCGGATGTACGCGTGGTTCATGCGCAGGCCGGTGACCTCTTCGAAGACGTCCATCAGGAGTTCCCGCTCGCGGAAGCCGTACAGCATCACGCTGACCGCCCCCAGCTCCAGGGCGCTGGTCGCGAGCCACACCAGATGCGAGCTGATGCGGTTGAGCTCGTTCATCAGGACCCGGATCACCTGGGCGCGCGGCGGCGCCTCCACGCCGAGCAGCCGTTCGACCGCGAGGCAGTACCCGAGCTCGTTGAAGAACGGGGACAGGTAGTCGGCGCGGGTGACGAACGTGACGCCCTGCATCCACGTTCGGTACTCGGTGTTCTTCTCGATACCGGTGTGCAGATAGCCGATGATCGGCTTGCACGTGATGACCGTCTCGCCGTCCAGCTCCAGCAGCAGGCGCAACACGCCGTGCGTCGAGGGGTGCTGCGGCCCCATGTTGATGATCATCGTCTCCTGTCGGAGATCACCCGTACCGGTGTCGAGGGTCGTCATGGGTCAGGTGGCGGTGCGGGTGTCGACGGGCGGGATGAAGGCGCCGTGGAACCGCGTGTTGACGCCGCCGAGCTCCTCGGTCTTCTGCAGCGGGTAGCCCTCCCAGCCGTCGGGCAGCAGGATCCTGGTCAGGTCGGGGTGGCCGTCGAAGACGATGCCGAAGAAGTCGAACACCTCCCGCTCGTGCCAGTTGGCCGTGGGGAACAGTTCCGTCACGGTGGTCAGATGGGCGTCGCGTTCGCCCAGGCCCACCTTCACGCGGGCCCGATGATGGTGCTGCATGGAGCGCAGGTCGTAGACCACCCAGAACCGTGGGTCCGTGCCTGGCCAGTCGGTGGCGGTGAGGCTGGACAGGAACCCGAACGCCAGGTCGTCTTCGTCACGGAGCCACACGAGCGAGTCCAGCAGGTCGGCTCGATCGACCAGGACGGTGACCTCGCCGCGAGCCTCGATCGTGTCGGGGAACCGAGCGCGCAGCCGCTCGGCCATCTGCTCAGCCCTCACCGGCACGACCCCCGCCTCACTTGAACGGCTCCGTGGTTCGCACCTTCTCCTGCAGCTTCAAGATGCCGTGCATCAACATCTCCGGCTTGGGTGGACAGCCGGGCACGTAGATGTCGACGGGGACGATCGTGTCGACGCCCTGCACGATGGCGTAGTTGGTGAACATGCCACCGGCGCTCGCACACACCCCCATGGAGATCACCCAGCGCGGCTCGGGCATCTGGTCGTAGATCCGGCGCAGGACCGGCGCCATCTTCTGCGAGACCCGGCCCGCCACGATCATCAGGTCGGCCTGGCGAGGCGAGGCGCGGAACAGTTCCATGCCCCATCGCGACAGGTCGTACTTGCCGGCGCCGGCGGACATCATCTCGATGGCACAGCACGCCAGGCCGAACGTGGCGGGCCACATCGACTGCTTGCGTGCCCACCCCACCGCACGGTCGAGCCGGGTCAGCAGGACGCCGCGCTCGACCTCGTCCTCGACCTCTTCCGGTGTCGTGCCCAGGCGGACCCCTTCCAGCCGCTCAACGGGCACCGGCCACCTCCGGCTCGTCCTCGGCGGCAGCGCGGCCGGACCCTGCGTCGATGCCTGGCTCGGCCATGGCGACCGACTCCACCGGCGTCACGGTCTCGGACCAGTCCAGCCCGCCCTTGCGCCACACGTAGACGTAGGCGACGAACACCAGCCCGATGAAGATCGCCATCTCGATCAGTCCGAAGAGCCCCAGCCGCCGGAACGAGACCGCCCACGGGAACAGGAAGATCGTCTCGATGTCGAAGATGATGAAGAGCATCGCGATGACATAGAACTTGACGCTGAACTTCTCGCCGCTCGGCAGGCGCACGGGGTCGTTCCCGCATTCGTAGGCCGACAACTTGACCGGGTTGGGCCGGTTGGGCCGGAACCAGCGGGACACGATCATGGAGACCACACCGAACAGGACGGCCAGCACGGCCATGGCCACGATCGGCAGGTAGTCGATCAGCACGGGCGAATCCTATCCGTCATAACGTGTGGACGATCCGTTCCATGGCGGCGAAGAGCCGGTCCTGCGCGTCGCCGTCCTTGCCGTCGGTGAGGTTGGCCATGAGGCGCATCGCGAAACCCATGACCGTGGCGTTGGGCAGCATCACCCGCGTCGCCGCGCCCATGATCGCGGGCCGCCCGATGAGCTTGGCGAACCCCCTGCCGATGCGGAAATAGTCGCCGTAGCGCTCACGGAGCACGGCCGGATACATCATCGCGATCCCGGGCCGGTCCTTGACCAACGCTTCGTCGATCAGCTCGGCGGCGATCTCGGCGGTCTCCATCGCGTACGCGATGCCTTCGCCGTTGAACGGGTTCACCGCCCCGGCCGCATCGCCGATCAACAGCATGCCAGGTACCACCTGCGGCACCCGGTTCAGGCTCATCGGGAGGGGGCCCGACAGCACCCGTCCCTCCGCGGTCGCCTCCGAGATCTCCCACTCCGCGGGCAACATGCCGGCGAACGCATCGAAGAGCCGCTGGGCCGAGATCTGCTTGAAGTCCTTGAAGGTGTTCAGCAGGCCGGCGCCAAGGTTGATCTGGCCTCCCGCCACCGGGAACAACCACCCGTACCCCGGCAACAACAGGTCGCCTTCCCACAGGTCGAGCCACGATTCGAACCACGGGCCCGGGTGATAGTCGGTGCGGTAATACCGGCGGGCGGCGATGCCCAGCGGCCGGGAATCGTCGCGCTTGACCCCCGCGGGCTGAGCGAATCGGCTGGCGGCGCCATCGGATGCGATCACGAACCGAGCGCGGATCTCACCGAGCTCTGCATCGCGGTCGTCGGCGGGCCTGGTCGTGGCGCCCACGACCCAGCCCGCATCGAAGATCGGCTCGACGGCGTCCGTGCGCTCCATCAGACGGGCGCCGGCCTTCTGTGCACGCTCGATCAGGAGTGCATCGAACTGCGCGCGGGGCATGACCAGGCCGTAGTCCGGCCACGAGGACAGCTCGGGCCACGGGAGCTCGATGGTGGTGCGACGGGAGTGCACGCGCAGGCCCTTGACCCGCTCGAACCCCGCGTCGCCGGTGTCGATGCCCATGCGCAGCAGCGCGGCGACGCTTCGAGGGGTCAGGCCGTCGCCACAGACCTTCTCGCGCGGGAACGCCGCCTTGTCGACGACCGTGACGTCGATGCCCTGCCGAGCGAGGTAGTACGCAGCTGCCGCCCCGCCGGGGCCGCCTCCCACCACCAGCACGTCGGTGTCGATCCGCTGTGCGCTCACCGCGCGTCCCCTCAGCTCCGCCGTCGAGGATCCTCTACGACCCGTCGTTCCGCCTTATGAGACTCTTCCTTGTGAAAAGTTTCACAAGGTGAGGCTACCGCATCACCCTCGAACGTGCTGAGGCTACGACGGCTCCTCACTGCGCCGCAATCTGGTCGTCGCCTGCCGGGGCCAGCAGGAGCAGGTCAACGGTGATCCCACGTGTCGACGCGTGACGGCGCGATACGCAGGAACCCCAGCGTCACCACGTCGCGGGCGAGGCGTTCGAATGAATCCCCGCCCAGCATCGAGCGGTACTTCTCGTGCCAGGTGGACATGGGCGCCCGCAGGTCGGGATGTTCGGCGGGGAAGCATTCGGCCACGCCTTCGATCCTGACGCCGGTCAGCTCGGACCAGTCGCGGCCCCGATCGATCACGATCGAGACCCGAGGATCGCGGGCAACGTGCTGCCACGTGCTGTCCCCCACCCTGGTCGAGACCCACACCTCCTCGTCCAGCCAGATGAACCAGCGGACGGCGACGTAGGGACCGCCGTCCGAACGCACCGTGCCCACCCGGCACGAAGGCAGGTCGCGGAACGCCCGACGCAGCGCATCCATGTCGTCGCTCACGGCACCGCGACCGAACGGGCCATGCGCTCGAGGACGCTCCGTGCCTCGTGCCCGATGGGCGCGTCGGACAGGGCATCGACGGCCGCACGGACGAGATCGTGCACCGCGTCGCCATCCACGCCGGGTGCCGCCTCGTGGTCCCGCAGATCGTCGGCGAGCTGGAACGCCTCGCCCAGCGCTCGGCCGTAGCCCTGCAATGCCTGCCGCACCTCGGTCTCACCGTCGGCGAAGGCGGCGCCGACCAGCAGCGGCCCTTCCACCGTGTACGCGCCGCCCTTCAGCCGGGCGATCACCCGCGCACGGGCGGGATCGTCGCCTCGATCCGCGACGTCGAGGAACTGACCAGCCGCCGTCTCGATACGCATGTGGTGATAGACGGCGAGCGCGCGCGTTAACGCGGGAGGGTCGAACCCGCTCTCCAACAGGAGGCGGTCCGCGAGGACCGCGGCGAGGTCGCCGGCCAGGATCGCGGCGCCGAGGCCGAACGACTCCGCCCCGCTTCCGGATGCCATCGCCGGTGCTCGCAGCGCCATCCACGGCGCGGTGGTGGGTGCGCCACGCCGCTCGGTGGCGCCGTCCATCACGTCGTCATGCACCAGCGCCATCGTATGCAACAGCTCGATCGCGGCCGCGGCCCGCACGATCGGCTCATCGTCGCCGCCGGCATCGCCGCCGCCCGCCGCCCGGAACCCCCAGTAGCAGAAGGCAGGTCGGACGCGCTTGCCGCCCGCCCGGAGCAGGCGCTGGATCTCATCGACCAGGGTGCCACCGCCCTGGGCCGCGGCTTCCATCTCGACCGCGCAGCCGTCCAGGAACTCGGTGAGGACGCGGTCCACACGGTCCGTCAACTCCGGCATGCCGGCGCCGACCTGCATCGAGGGCTGGGCGGTCATGATGCGCAGTATCTCGCACGGTGGTGGGCGCCGGGGTTCACCTATCATGGCGACACCCTGCCATGACCCCCATGACCCGCTTCGCGAAGCTCGCCGTGGCCACGGCCGCCACCACGGTGGTGCTCTTCAGCGTCGGCGGGCTGGTTCGCGGCAGCGGCTCCGGCCTCGGCTGCTCCACGTGGCCCCAATGCGAGCCGGGGCAACTGTTCCCGTCGGGCACGGTGCACTCGCTGATCGAGTTCTCCCACCGGGCGTTGGCGTTCGTCGTGATCGTGCTGACCGCGCTCTGCGGCGTGGCGGCGTTCCGGTCGCATCGGCGAGACCCACGCATCCTGTGGCCGGCCCTGCTGTCGTTCCCTCTCGTGTTGAGCCAGGCGGTGTTGGGCGGCATCGTGGTCGCCACCGACCTGAACCCGTGGTGGGTGACGGCGCACTTCATCGCCGCGTTGGCGCTGATCGCCGACGTCACCGCCTTGGCGGCGGCGTCGCTCCCGCTCGGAGGGGAACCGGACGAGCCGGCTCCTGACCGGGCGCGGTTCGCCAGTCTCACGTTGGTCACCACCGCCGTGGTGGGTTCCCTGTTGCTCGTGGGCACGTTCGTCCGGGCCAGCAACGCGCAGCTGGTCTTCACTGACTGGCCACTGATGGATGGGCGGCTCATCCCATCATTCGATGCCGAAGGTGCTATCGCGATGTTCACCCACCGCCTGTTGGCCTTGGTGGGGTTCTCGTTCGTCCTGTGGACGATGGTGCGAGCCAGGACCGCCACCCACCGTTCGCGCGCCGCCGTGACGCTGTCCACGCTGGCGTTCGCGCTGTTCCTGGCGCAGATCCTGTCGGGGGCCGCCAACGTGATCACGCGGCTGAAGCCGTGGGCGGTGGTGGCCCACGTGGCGCTGTCGGTCCTGATCTGGGCAAGTCTGATCGCACTCGCCACCGTGGCCAGACGCGAGCGCACGACCCAGCGCGGTCACGGCGGCGCCGACGACTCCATCGGAACCGCCACACCGATGTCCGATCCGGCCGCCGAACCCTCGCTCGAACCGTCGCTCCGCGACACGATCAAGGCCTACGTCCGACTCACGAAACCGCGCATCATCGTGCTGCTGCTCATCACCACGGTGCCGGCGATGATCCTGGCCCAGCGGGGCATGCCCTCGCTCTGGCTCATGGCCGCGACGTTGGTCGGCGGCACGATCGCGGCGGGCTCGGCGAACAGCATCAACATGTACCTGGACCGCGACATCGACCAGGTCATGAAACGCACCAGGACCCGGCCGTTGCCGGCCCACCAGGTGAGCCCGCAGCAGGCACTCACGTTCGGCTTCTGGCTGGGGGCGGGCTCGTTCCTGTTCCTGGGAGCCACCGTGAACATGCTGGCCGCCACCCTGTCGTTGGCTGCCATCGCCTTCTACGTCCTCGTCTACACGATGTGGCTGAAGCGCTCCACCACGCAGAACATCGTGATCGGTGGGGCGGCGGGCGCGGCGCCGGCGCTCATCGGCTGGGCCGCGGTGACAGGGTCACTGGCGCTGCCCGCGTGGATCATGTTCGCGATCGTGTTCGTGTGGACGCCGCCACACTTCTGGGCTCTGGCGCTCCGGTTCCAGGGGGACTACGCGGCGGCGGGCGTGCCGATGCTGCCGGTGGTCAAGGGAGATGACGAAACGCGCCGGCAGATCTTCCTGTACTCGCTCGCGCTGTTCGCCACCACGCTGGTGCTGGTGCCCGCGGCGAACCTGGGCGCGATCTACCTGTCGACGGCGGTCGTGCTGGGCGGGCTGTTCGTCTACCGCGCGCTGGTGCTGTGGCGCCGGCCCGATCCCGATCGGGGCTGGCGTCTGTTCACCTACTCGATCCTGTACCTGGCTGCCCTGTTCGGCGCGGTGGCGCTGGACGCCCTGGTTCCCCTGGGACCGCTGGCCCGCTAGGTCGAGGGAGCGTCCTCCAAGAGCTCGTCGATCAGGCCCGACAGCTCGGCTTCGGTGGTCTCTCCGTAGACCACGTAGCGGATCGTGCCGGACCCGTCGGCGACATAGGTGTCGGGCAGGAACGGGAACCCCATCAGCGCTGCTGTCCGCCCGTCAGGGTCGAACAGACTCGGATAGCTCACGTCGTTGTCCTCGACCCAGCGCTTCGCCTTCTCCAGGTCGTCGCGGTAGTTGATGCCGAGGAAGGCGACGCCGCGATCCAGATACCGCCGATGCAGCGCCTCCAGGGCGGGCTGCTCCGCCTTGCATGGCTCACACCAGGTGGCCCACACGTTGATGACCGTCACCGAGCCGTCGAGCGCCTGTGCCGGCAGCGCACTGCCCTCGACGGTCGCCCCCACCTCGGTCAATGCGGGGAGCGGTTCCTCCACCTCTGCGACACCGCCGTCGGTGCGTGGGTCCTCGCCCGTGCACGAAACCGCCGCGGCCACGAGGAAGAGCAGGAGCGCGCCGGTCCGCTTCCACGCGTTCACGACTGCACGCTACTCCGGCGGGTCGCCGCCGCCACCGCCGCCGTCTCCTCCACCGCCGTCGCCTCCACCACCCTCTGCGCCTCCGGGCGCGGGAGCCACGGCGACCGTGCCGACCATGACGTCGGGGTGAGTGTCGCACTGGAAGTAGTACTCGCCCTCCGCGATCGCGGGGATCTCGTAGTCGATGGAGTCAGGTCCGGTGATGGTCTCGCCCTGGAACAGGACCTCGGCCAGGGTGTCGTCGCCGTAGATCGCCACGTTGTGGAGCTGACCGGGATCCTGATTGTCGAAGGTCAGGGGCGAGGGCTGATCGGCGGGCAGCGCGATCTCGGCGGTGCTGAACTGCAGCGACTGAGCCACGATCGGGCTCCCCTCGCCGGCAGCGCCTCCCCCCTCGCCTTCGCCCTCGGCGGCGCCGGGCACGGACGCGATCTCTCCCACCATCGTGGTGGGGTGCACCTCGCAATGGAAGAAGTAGGAGCCCTCGGGCAAGGCGGGCACCGCGTACGTAGCGATCGCGGGCCCGGAGATCAAGCTCCCGCCGAACAACTGCGGCGCCTCAGCGTCCTCGCCGTCGAAGACCACGACGTTGTGCTGCACGCCCTGTTCCTGGTTGTCGAACTCCATCTCGATGGGCGCGTCGGCGCCGACCTCGAGCGCATCAGGCGTGAAGCCGTCGACGCTGGCGTTGGGGCCGGCGGCGATCGTCACCGCCTGCGGCTCCGGCTCTTCGACCAGGGGCGCCGCCACCACGGCGAGCCCCCCCACGCCGATGATGACGCCCGCGATGGCCGAGACCATCCAGATCAATGAGGCTCCGCTCACCTGCCGTCGGGATGCCACGAAGGCCGCGACCGCGACGACCACGACCAGGCCCACCAGCGCGACCACCGTGGCGGCCGCGTGGGAGATGGCCAACAGGATCCGCGAGAAACCGAAAAGCACCAGCGCGATGATCACCAGCAGTCCCACCGGCATCAGCACCGGCAACAGCAAGCTCTGTCGCTCCGCGGTGTCGCTCATCTGCTCAGCTCCGTACCGATCTGTCGTCGCACATCCTGGTAACTGGAACGATCGAGCCCGTCACGCTGCTCCTGGTTGTACCAGCGGAAGAAGATCGCCGCGATGACGCTCCACAGCAGCAGTCCCCCGAGCAGCTTCATGATCAGACCCGCCATGAGCTGATCGTTCAGCACGCCGATGCCCCAGATCCGTTCGAACCCGGCGTAGGCGGGGTACAGCGGTGTGCTTCCGAACGTCAGGAACGAGGCCGGGATCGTGGGAGCCAGCGATTGCAGGAACAGGTACACCATCTGTCCCGGTGGCGCGAGCGCAGGCATCTCCGGCAACGGCGACATCACCGGCCACCACATGATCAGCGCGGACGTCACGATCAGCACATGCAGCGAGAAGTGGATCGGCTCCGAACTGACGGACGCCGCGACCACCTCGGGCCAGTGGGTGAACAACAGGACGGCGTTGAACGTCAGCAACGCCACGAGCGGGCGCGTCATGACCCGGAACACGCGGCGCACCGGGCGTGGCGACAGCAGCGACCGCAGCATCCACGGCGGCATGCCCGCGATCAGGATCGGCGCCGCCACGAGCGTGAACAACAGGTGCTGGGTCATGTGCATGAAGTACAGGTAGCGCTCGGCCAGATCGTGCACGGGCCAGTCGGCGCCCAGCAACAAGACACCCATGCCCAGCAGGAACAGCCGTGTCTTGCGCGCGGGCGTCGCCTCGCCGGTCGCCGCCAGATGCCGCCGGACGGCGATGAGGTAGGCGGCCACGATGGAACCGAATAACAGCCAGACGTCGGGATGCGGGTGCCAGGGAGGGAGTGTCATGGCCGTCCGCTAGACCAGGAACGCCTTGAAGGTGATGAGGACGATCAGGTACAGGGTGGCGGCCAAGGCCAGCCCCATCACGAAGAACCGCGCGTATCGGCGGTCGTCGAACCGCAGGTGCATGAACCACAGCACGACCAGCACGAACTTGACGAACGCCAGGATGAACAGCGACGGGATCAGGACCGAGGTGTTGACGTCCACGTAGTAGCTGGTGACCTCCAGCGCGGTCAGCACCGCCAGGATCACGCCGATGCGGATGTACTCCTTCGCGCTGGGATGCTCGCGGTGCGGCGCCATGGCCTCGCGTGGGTCGGCCAGGTCTTCGGCGCCGAGCTCTTCTTCGAAACGAGATTCGATGTCGGTCATCGGTGCCTTACCTCGCCACGTCGGGGCCGGTCGGGATCAGGTACACGATCGTGAAGATCACGATCCACACGACGTCGACGAAGTGCCAGTACAGCCCGACCATCTCCACCGGGAACGCGGCGTCATCGGGCAGCCGGTCGGCGGCCGACATGCCCACCAGCGACAGCAGCATCAGGATGCCCACCGTCACGTGCACACCGTGGAAACCGGTCAGCACGTAGAACGTGCTCCCGAACAGGTTGGTCGACAGGGCCAATCCCTCGTCGTAGAAGCTCGTGAACTCGTACACCTGCCCGCCGACGAAGGTCAGGCCCAGCAGCGCGGTCGTCAGCAACCACAACCGCATGCGCACCATGTCGCGCTTCTGCGCCGACGCCAGCGCCAGCACCATGGTCAGCGATGACGCGAGCAGCACGAAGGAGGACACCGAGGTGTACGGGATGTCGAACACGTCGGCCGGGTACGGCCCCGTCTGGCTGACCCCCCGGTACAGCACGTAGGTCGTGATGAGGGCGCCGAACAGCAAGCATTCCGACGACAGGAAGACCCACATGGCCAACTTGGTGTTGGGCAACCCCGTGGTGGTCTGATGCTCCTCCCCGTGCGAGTCGCCGTGGCCCTTGTCGATCGCGAGCGCCATGACCTAGTCCCCCGCCACCGATGGCTCCATGGCCCAACCATAGAACCCGATCAGCGCCACCAGCGCGCCCGCCCCGATGAGCCACCAGGAGTAGAGGACGCCGTACCCCATGATCGGCAAGCCGAACGCCGAGACCAGCGGCCAGTACGAGGGGCTGGGCAGATGGATGTTGTGACCGCCGCCCTCGTGTCCTTCGTCGTGCGGCGGGGCACCGCCTGCCTGCACCGGCACCAGCGTGCCGGTCTTCTCGTCCTGCACGTACTTGCGATGCCAGAACTCGTCGAGCGCGTGCACCTGCGGGATCTCGTCGAAGTTGTGGACCGGAGGCGGGGACGATGTGGCCCACTCGAGCGTGCGAGCGTCCCATGGGTCCTCGTCCTCCATGCCCTTGGCCTTCCGTTGGGTGCGGACCACGTTGACGATGAAGACCAGGATCGCCAGCGCGATCAGGAACGAACCCACCGAGGCGACCTGGTTCCACCCGGTGAGTCCCAACGAGGCGGGGTAGCTGTACTCACGGCGGATCATGCCGGCCAGGCCGAGGATGTGCATGGGCCCGAACGTCAGGTTGAACCCGATGAGCATGATCCAGAAGTGCATCTTGCCCATGGTTTCGGAGAGTTGACGCGCGAAGATCTTGGGCCACCAGTAGTAGGCACCGGCGAACAGTCCGAAGACGGCCCCCCCGAAGAGCACGTAATGGAAATGCGCCACGACGAAGTAGGTGTCGGTCTGCTGGTAGTCGCTGGGCACGATCGAGTGCATCACGCCCGAGAGCCCGCCGATCACGAACATCATCACGGTGCCGATCGAGAACAACATGGGCGTGGCGAACCGGATGTCCCCGCCGTGCATCGTCGCCATCCAGTTGAAGATCTTCACGCCCGTCGGGATCGCGATGATGGCGGTGGAGACACCGAAGGCGGTGTTGGCGACCGGCCCCAGCCCCGCCGCGAACATGTGGTGGGCCCACACGCCGAAGCCGATGAACCCGATCGCGATGCCCGAGAACACCACGAACTGGTAGCCGAACAACGGCTTGCGCGCGAAGACCGGGATGACGTCACTGATGATGCCGAACGCCGGCAGGACCAGGATGTAGACCTCCGGGTGGCCGAACAGCCAGAACAGGTGCTGCCACAGGATCGGGTCGCCGCCTTCGGTTGGGTCGAAGAACAGCGTGCCGTACCTCCGATCGAACAGGAGCTCGAAGAGCGCCACGGTGATGATCGGCAGTGAGAACGCCAGCAGGAACTGCACCACCAGCCCCATCCACACGAACACCGGCATGCGGAACAGACTCATGCCGGGCGCGCGCATGTTGATGACCGTGACGGCCAGGTTGACGGCACCCGCCGACGATGCGATGCCGGTGATGATCAGACCGATCGCGTAGAACGTCATGCCGATCGAAGGATCGGTGGTGGAGTTGGGCGCGTACCCGAACCATCCGCCGTTGGGCAGGCCGCCGAGGAACAGGCTGGAGTAGAGGAACAGCCCGCCGAGCGCGAACACCCAGAAGCTGTAGGCGTTCAGACGCGGGAAGGCCACGTCGCGCGCCCCGATCATCAGCGGGATCATGTAGTTGAAGAACGCTGCCGACATCGGCATCACGAACAGGAAGACCATCGTGACGCCGTGCATCGTGAAGATCTGGTTGTAGGCGTCGGCACTCAGCAGCGTGCTGTCGGGCTCGGACAATTGGGTGCGGATGAGCAGGGCCTCGACGCCACCCACGATGAAGAACACGAACGCCGCGACCCCGTACATGATCCCGATCTTCTTGTGGTCCACGGTGGTGGCCCAGCTCCAGAAGCCGGTGAGGGCCGCGGGACGCCGGACACCGCGGGACGCGGACGCGCTCACGCTGGCCATACGCCTCCGATCGTCGGCGGTGTCGTCGACATCATCACTTCAGGCTGTAGAGGTAGGCGACCAGGGCATCGATCTCGTCTTCGGTCAACTGGTAGTCGGGCATCTTCGCGCCTTGTTTCACCGCGCCCGGATCTCGGAGCCAGGCTGCGAGGTCTTCCTCGTTCGGCGAGCCGTCTTGCAGGAACGTGTCCCAGTTGCACCCGGCGAAGCACGAGTGGGTGGGGTCGGCGAAGTGCGTCAGGTTCGGCCCGGCGATGCCGCCGACGTCGCCCACGGCATGACAGGCCGTGCACGAACCTCGGTTCTCCGACAGCGGGTTCATGAACAGCTCCTCGCCCTGCTCGGCGAGCGAGCCGTCGGTCGCGGCCGGCGACAGCGTGTGCAGTTCGACCCAGTCTTCCCAGGCGGCCGGTGCCAGCGCCACGACGCGGAACTTCATCTTGCCGTGCTGCAGACCGCAGAACTCCGCGCACTGGCCCGTGTAGGTGCCGGGGGTGTCCACCGAGAACAGGATGTGGTTGGTCCGGCCCGGCATGACGTCTTGCTTGCCGAACAGCTCCGGCACCCAGAACGAGTGGATCACCTGGAAGTCCGGGTTCCCATCGGCATCCTTGGCGCCGCCACCTTCTGCCGACAGGCTCATGTAGATCTCGCGGCCGGTGGGCACGACCATCTCGTCCGCGATCTGCACCGGCTTCTGGTCCCCGTAGCTGGTCACCAGGGTCGGGTACTCGAAGCCCCACCACCACTGGTAGCCCTTCACGGTGATGTTGAGTGCGTTCGCATCGGGCGGCCGAGCCAGATCCCAGATCATGGAGACGGTGGGCACCATCAACCCCGCCAGCACCAGCGCGGGCAGGATCGTCCAGCCGATCTCCAGC
Source organism: uncultured Actinomycetes bacterium (assembly GCA_963821935.1). Classification (GTDB taxonomy): domain Bacteria; phylum Actinomycetota; class UBA4738; order UBA4738; family HRBIN12; genus JAOUEA01. The sequence continues at coordinate 416,434 of CAWGFM010000005.1, forward strand.
CGGGTGTTGCCGTGCGTCTGACGCGGCATGCGCTCGCGGCCCTTGCGCTGGCGGTAGCGGAACAGGATCAGCAGGATGCCGCCCTCGACGATCACGAAGACGGCCACGGCGATCCAGAAGACGAAGGTGAACAGATCCTTCTGTTGGACCGCAGGGTCGCCGACCGGCTTCAGCGTGCTCTGGGTGGCGTCGGGCGCCGTGCATGCGGCGAACAGCACGGCGAGCGTGATCGAGCCCAGTGCCCACAGGACCTTCTTCGGCACATCGCCTCTCTCTCGACCCGGCCTCCCCGCGTGCCCGGAACGCCGGAACGCGCGCACTGTATCACCGGCCCGTTCGCGCCCGATCAGCGTCGTCGGGAGCCTCGCGCGCCACCTACTTGGCATAGGAATGGAGCCCCACGATCCACAGGTTCACGGCGTAGTAGGTGATCAGCAGCGAGACGAAACCCACGATGGCGATGACCGATGCGCGACGTCCCTTCCACCCCGACGTGGCGCGGGCGTGCAGGTATCCGGCGAAGACCGTCCAGGTGATGAACGACCACGTCTCCTTGGGATCCCACCCCCAGTAGCGACCCCAGGCGTCCTGGGCCCAGATGGCGCCCGCGATCACGGCGAACGTCCAGATGGGGAACGCGAACGCGATGATGCGGTAGGCGACCCGGTCCAGTGTCTGCGCCGACGGCAGTCTGCCCTGACGAGGAGCGGCGCTCACGCCTGCCACCTCGTCGACGCCCGGGTCCAGGTCCGAGGGCGCATCCATGTCGATGGCTCCGCCCATGATCGGTGGCGGATCCTGCACGCGGAAGCGATCCGCCTGCCGGCGCTCGCGCCAGTCCTGCGCCAGGTACAGGATCGTCGCGATGCCGCCCAGCGCGAACAGCGACGAACCCCAGATGGCGGCCTGCACGTGGATCTTGATCCAGTAGGAGTCGAGCGCGGGGACCAGCGGCCCCGGCCCCACGTACAGGAACGTGACCGCCACTGCCATGGTCAGCACCGAGAACATGAGCGCGAATCCGCTCAGGGTGCGGATCTTGTAGACGCCCTCGACGATGAACAACGATCCCGCCACCACCAGCATCGCCAGCAGCGTTGAGTACTCGTACATGTTGCCCCACGGCACCCGGTCGGCGGCGAGTCCCCTGGCGACGATCGAGACGAGGTTGGCGGCCAACCCCGCGAACGCCACGACGCGCGAGACCTTCCACAGACCTTCGCGCCGGAACGCCAGGTAGGCGAAGGAGCCCACCATGGCCGCGAGGTAGCAGAACAGGGCCACGGTGAACGCGTCGTTGGAGATGCGCGCCCACTGCAGCACGGTCATCGAGTCGGCACCTTTCTCGTTTTCTCCGGCCTCGTTTCCTCTGGCTCCGGTGCTTGCTCCGTGGGCGCCGCTCCGCCCGACGCCTGGGTCATGGCCAGGAGGAGCTTGGCGAACTCATCCTCGAACTGCGGCTTGCGTTGGAGGGCGAAGCCTCCCACCTTGAGCACCGCGCCATCGCCGGCCGGTTCCGCTCGAACCCAGACCTTGCGACGAGCCGTGTACAGCGCCGGGAGGAGCCCCACGAGGATGAGGATAGCCGCGAGCAACACCAGGGGCACCCCCGCATCTCTACTCACTTGGAAGACCGAGTACTGGCGGAGCTCGGGGAAGGTCATCGTGACCCCCGACCCCTCGTCGCCGACGGCGAGCTGGCTCCCGGTCTGCAGGTCCGCGGTACGCCCGGCCCCCACGATCCCTGTCTCCGTCTCGCGCATGAACGACGTGTCGAGCGTGTTCGTGGCGAGCTCGGTGAGCCGTCCATCGAACACGGAGAACCGGATGATCGGGTCGAACTCCGTCAGCATCGCCTGCGGCTCCCGCCCATCCAGGAGGGCGAAGAAGGCCCGGCTGTCGGGCCAGAGCTCGAGCTCGATCGCTCGGTCGGGCGCGTCCTGCCCGTGCCCGCCGCCCGGCAGCTTCACGACGCCGCGCCAAGGGACCGCGAACTCCACGACGCCTTCGGGGGCGGGATCTCGGTCCATGACCACGGTGTCGTCGAAGGCCACGCCGTCCGCATCCTCGATCACGATGCGAGGCGCCCAGCCGAAGTTGATCTGGTAGATGCTGATGCCGTTCACCTCGGCTGGGTGATTCACCCGGACGTCCTGCGAACGCAGGAACGACCCATCGGGGTTGAGCAGGTCGACGCGCGACACGAAATCCATGGGCTGGCCGGTCTCGCGGAACGCGCTCTCGAACTCGCGGAGCCGCAGGCCGGTCCCCGTGAAGTCGCCCCCGAAGAACCGTCCGGTGCGGATCTGTCCGTCGTAGTTGGCGGCGGCGTCCACCCAGGTCCCACCTTCCACCACCACCGCGTAGCCGCTGAACCCCGTGCCCTTGCCGTAGATCACGCCCGCCAGGATCAGGATGAACGCCCAGTGGAACACCAGGCTCCCGACCTCGCGCAGCACGCCCTTCTCGGCCGCGAGCGCGGCCCGATCGGGGTCGGAGGCCACGCGGTAGGAACGGCGGCGCAGCACCCGCCGGGAGGCCTCGATCGTGGCGGCCGGGGTCGCCGCCACCGCCCGCTCGCCGTAGTGGCGGAACGCGTCGATCTCTCGCGCATGCACCGGCTTCGCGCGGAGCGCCCGCATCAACGCCCGGGTGCGCGGGATCAGACAGGCCACGAGCGAGACGAACAGCAGGACCGTGATCAACGTGAACCACCACGAACCGAAGACGTCGAACAGGCCGGCCCGTTGCAGGAAGGTGCCCAGCACCTCGTGGTCGGTCAGGTACTGCGCGACCCGCTCGGGCGAGTTCGGTTGCTGAGGGATCAGCGACCCGGCCACCGAGGCCAACGCCAGCAGGAGCAACAGGATCAACGCCGTCCGCATGGATCGCAGGGTTCGCCACACCAGGGCGACCGACTGCCGGAGCGTCATCCGAGGAGGAGGCATGGGAGCGGCGTCATTCTAGAGGCGTTCGCTCGAAGGCCGTTCGCTCAGTGCCCCGGGGACTACAGGCCCAGCTGGAAGCGATCGGCGAGCGGTGCCACCAGCCTCGTGAATTGTCCCGTGAACAGCAGGACCCCCACCGCGATCATGAGCGAGCCCGACACCGCAGCGATCGCCGTGTAATGACGCTTCACCCACCCGAACGCACCCATGAACCGAGTGACACCCAGCCCCACCAGCAGGAACGGCACACCCAGACCCATCGAATAGCTCACCAGCAACAGGACGGCGCGTGGCGTGCTCCCCGAGGCAGCGATGGCCAGGATCGATCCCAGGACCGGACCGATGCACGGCGTCCATCCTGCCGCGAACGCCATGCCCAGCGGCAGCGCCCCGACCGTGCCCGGCCTGACCTTGTGCAGGAACGGGCGCCGTTCCGCATACAGCGCGATCGAGCCACGGCGGAACGCATATCCGATCATCAGCGCGCCGAACACGATCACGACGGCCCCGCCCACCTTCTGTCCCGTGCTGCCCTTGAAGTACTGGACGAAGGTGGAGGCGAACGCGCCCAGCAAGCGTGAACACCAGCGTGAACCCGGCGATGAACAGCAGGATCGGCACCAGGGGTCGTGGCCGGCCGCCATCGGTCGCCTCGACCACGCCTTCGCCGGAGAGGAACGACACGTAGCCGGGCAGCAATGGCCAGACGCATGGGCTCACGCACGAGATCAATCCGGCCAGGAACGCCAGCGCCGGTGCCCACCACGACGCCAGACCCTGTTCGACGATGTCGGCGACCACGCAGGCCAAGTGTAGGACCGGCCTCGATCGAGGCGGCCGGGACCCGCCGTATGCATCGTTTGGGTTGCGAGACCCGAAGCACCGGTCGCATAGTGTGAGAAGAGCGCTTGTGAACGATTTCACGAGCGACCGTGGGTCGCCGGGCTCGCGGGTCACGTGTCTATAATCGGCCCGCCCACGACGAAGCGAGCGGATGAGCAAAGTCGAGACCACACCGACCACGGCGTCACCCTCCCGCAAGGAGCAGGTCGAGTCGTTCCTCAAGACGTTCGAGTGGACCTGGACCACGGCGGTGGTCTTCTCGTTGCTCTTGGTCTTCTTCCTGCTCATCACCACCTCGGTGGTGCCGTCGTTCTGGCTCTACTTCGCCGACCAGACCCTCAAGTGGGACGGCGCCGCACCGCAGCAGCTGCTCTGGACCTTCAACATCGACGGCTATTGGCTCAAGGAACTGCGCGACGCCATCGCCATGGGTCTGACCACGGTGCCGATCATCGCCGTCTTGGTGGGTGCCGCGATCATGCAGAACTGGCGGCGCAAGATCCGCGGCCAGAGCGGCGACGTGCGTCCGACCGGTGGGTACCGGTAGAGGAGCGCTGGCCGATGCCCTTCAACAAGACCGAGGTCGACATCCGCACCGACTATCTCGTGGAGGCGGTCGACCCGGCGTGGCTGTCCCAGGGGGTGAAGTCCCCTAAGCACCTGATGCTCGACCCCGACAATTGCATCCTGTGCCGGGCGTGCGAGGACGTCTGCCCGTGGAACTGCATCTATATGCTCTCCACCGGGATCGTCACCGACGCCGCCGAACAGGTGGTGGGTGAGGAGGTCGACGTGGCGTCGGCGATCTTCGTGGTCGACGACATCGCCTGCACGCGCTGTTCGGTGTGCGTGGATCGCTGCCCAACGGACACCTTGTACTACGCGCGGCTGCCCGAAGGTTCGGGCGGCAAGCGCACGATGGCCGAGGTTCCCGCCTCGCAGGCGGTGCCAGAGTGAAGCTGAAACCGCCGTCACCGAGCGACGTCGGTGACCGCATCCGCGACACGGAGGTCTGGAAGTCCATCTTCCGGCCGGGGTCGATCTTCCGCCGCGGGTACAAGGACACCTCCCGCGACCGCGCCCTCGCCACCATGAACAACGTGCTCTACCACCTGCACCCCGTCAAGGTGAAGCGGCACGGCCTGAAGCTGACCTACACGTTCTGCCTGGGCGGGCTGTCGTTCTTCCTGTTCATCTTGCTCACGATCACCGGCATCTTCCTGATGTTCTTCTACCGGCCGGTTGCGGACCTGGGCGGCTCGGTCGGCTACACCGACATGCAGGCCATCCGTACGTCGGTGTTCTTCGGCGACCTGGTGCGCAACCTCCACCGATGGGGAGCCCACCTCATGGTCTTCAGCGTGTCGCTGCACATGGCTCGCGTGTTCTACACCGGCTCCTACAAGCCTCCACGTGAGTTCAACTGGGTGGTGGGAGTGATCCTGCTGTTCCTGACGCTCGGCCTGTCGTTCACCGGCTACCTGCTGCCGTGGGACCAGCTGGCCATCTGGGCCGTCACCGTGGGCACATCGCTCGCCGGCTACTCACCGTTCATCGCCAAGCAGGCCAACTTCCTGCTGCTGGGTGGCGTGGTGGTGGGGCCGGACACGCTGCTCCGCTGGTACGTGCTCCACGTGCTCGCGCTACCGTTCGTGTTGGTGATCTTCCTGGCGGTGCACTTCTGGCGCATCCGCAAGGACGGCGGCATCTCGGGACCGTTGTAGGGAGGCGACGATGAGCTGGGAAGAGACCCCCAAGGACATGGACGCCTACCAGGCGATGCTCGACGCGCAGACCGCGTCGGGGGTCGACCGGCGCATCGCCGAGGGTCGTGCGCGCTCGAAGGCCGTCCGGGTGTGGCGCGAAGCCAACCCCGAGGAAGCCGCGAAGCTGGAGAAGGCGCCGAAGGCCGCGCCGGCGGCCGCTGCCTCGGGCAACGGCGACGCCGCGCCGGCCGCTGCAGCCGCCGCGCCGCTCCGGTGGGAGCGGCCGTGGGAGCTGGTGCCCCCGCCATGGTGGCGGCCTCGGTCACGACCCCGGTGCGGGAAGCACCCCTGCCCACGGGCAACGTGCCCACCCCCACCAAGAAGGGCGCCGACGAGAAGCACCGCCTGCTTGCCCTGGTGCCGCCCGAGGGCATCCAGCGCGTCGAACGCGAACAGGGCGATCGCGTCAACGTGTGGCCGCACCTGCTGATCGAAGAGTTCGTCGCCATGTTCATCCTGACGGTGACGCTGACCGTGTTCTCCACGTTCATCAACGCGCCGCTGCGCGAGCTGGCCAACCCCAACCTCACGCCGAACCCGTCCAAGGCCCCGTGGTACTTCCTGGGACTGCAGGAGCTGCTGCGCTACTTCCACCCCATGGTCGCCGGCATCACGATCCCCACGTTCATCCTGGTGGGCCTGGCGGCGGTCCCGTTCGTGGACCGCAACCCCAGCAACAAGCCCGGTGACCGCAAGATCGCCATCACGCTCATGACCATCCTGTTCATGTTCGGCGCGGTGCTCACGATCATCGGCTCGTTCTTCCGGGGCCCGGGGTACAACTGGGTCTGGCCGTGGGCCCAGGGGGTGTTCTTCGACCTATGACCTCGCTCGTGGCGCTGGTCGCCATCTCATCCGGGCTCGTCGCGGCGATCGTGGTGCTGGTCGTGCTGAACATCTTCGCGGTGGTGTTCGGGCTCTCGTTCCTGCGCGCACAACGCGCCGCGCGTGTCACGCCCGGCGGCCAGCTCGAGGTGCCCGGCAAGGCCGTGCGGTCGATGTCGCGCCGGGACTTCTTCCGCGCGTCGCTGCTGACGTCGCTGTTGGTCTTCGGGGCGCAGTTCGGCGGAGCCACCCTGGCGTTCCTGTGGCCCAACCTGCGCGGAGGCTTCGGGTCCCAGATCGTGGCGGGCAACCTGGAGGACATCAAGAACGAGATCCGGAGCTCAGGCGCCCCCGTCTACAACGGCACCGGCCGGTTCTATCTGGTGCCCTACGAGGGCACACCCACACCCGACGCCGACTACGCCGCGGTCGGCGCGGTCGCCGAAGGCGTCATGGCCCTGTATCAGCGGTGCGTGCACCTGGGGTGTCGCGTACCGTTCTGCCTCACCTCCAAGTGGTTCGAATGTCCGTGCCACGGTTCCAAGTACAACGAGGCGGGCGAGTATCAGCTGGGACCGGCCCCGACGGGCATGGATCGCTTCCCCATCCTGGTGGACGGCGGTGGCAACGTCGTGGTCGACACCTCCGAGCGCCTCCCCGGGCCCCCGCGAGGCACGGACACGATCAACGAACCGCCCCAAGGGCCCTACTGCGTGGCCCCGGGCTAGGCATTTCCCAACCCGAGCGAGCGAACCGAAGCGTCCGAGCGAGAAGACGAGAGGGGAACGGCGAACCGGCATGCTGGCAGCGTCGAGCACCGCGGGCGTCATCTTGCTGGCTCTGGGCGGCGCGTTGGCCCTCACCGCCGGCGCGGCGCTGTACCTGCGCGGGCGCAGCAAGGAACAGGCGCCGGACATCCCCGACGCCATGCGTCCCGGCCCTGCCGACACCGCCCTCGAGACGCCGCTCCTGCAGAAGCTCCAGGGGTGGGGCGTGGTCTTGGTGGCGTTCCTGGTGGTCTGGGTTCCCTACACCTGGCTCCGCGAACCTTCGCAGAACCTGCAACAGGACCAGGAGCTCAAGACCGCCGCGATCAGTCGAGGTGAGCGAGCCGTGCAGCTGTTCTCCGAGGAGAACCAGCTGGGTGTGGGCTGCGTGCGCTGCCATGGGCCCGAGCTTCGCGGCGGCGTGATCCAGGTGGGAGCCACCTACGACTATCCGCCCAACCTCACCAACCTGTGCGCCGGACCGTTCGGCGACCCGCCGCACCCTGCGATCTACTCCACCGAGGACATCTATCAGGTCATCGAGGAAGGCCGAGGCAACATGCCCTCGTGGAGCATCCGGTACGAGGGTGCGCTGGACGATCAGCAGATCAACGATCTCGTGAACTACCTCGTGTTCATGAGCTCGGAGGACGTGCCCTTCGCCGACAACGTGTGCCTCAACCCCGACGCCTCCGAACGCGCACTCACCGAGAACCTCAGCGACAGCCCGAGGGAGCCCTGATGGAAGAGGCCAGGAGCTGCCTGGGGTTCGCCCTCGACTGCGCCACCCTGTGGAAGGGTGCCGGCGTCACGATCATGGGCTTCATCCTGTTCGTGGGCAGCGTGTACGTGCTCCTCAGCGCCATCATGGGCCGGTACATGGGCTTCCTGGTGCTGGTGGTGGCGTTCTCCGGGTGGATGATCGTCCAGTCGGCGTTGTGGCTCTTCGGCTTCTGGTCCCAGGGCCTCGAGACACCCACCAACCTCGGCCCGCGCGGGTCCGAGCCGGCGTGGGTGGTGCTGGAGGCAAGCACGGGCGAGACCTCCGATCGCTATGAGACGTTCGCGGAGTTCCCCACCGAACCGTGGGCGCCGCCCGACGAGAATCAGACGGCCGACGTGCAGAGCGCCAGCGGGGCCGTCACGGCGTTCCTGGCCGAGAACCTCAACGAGGAGCTCGGCCGTGCCGAGACCGACCCCACCGCGATCCAGGGGACCCAGTTCCTGGTGGACTCGATCCGGTTCGCGAACGCCGAGGACGAGAAGACCAAGCTGGCGGTGGTCGAATCGCATTTCAGCGGCGGTGGACCGCAGTGGATCGTGTCGTTGTACTACGACTCGGGCAGCATCCCCCGGTACTCGTACATGTTCCTGGCCGGTTCGATCATCGTGTTCCTGGGGACACTCCCCCTGCTCGACCGCGCCGAGAAGAAGCGCAAGGAGTTCCTGACGGGCGGCGGAGCTCCCGCCTGGTACGGGCCGGCCTAGCCCCGCTGATCACGAAGAACGACGAAGGAGGACCGCATGGAATCGATCCCGCTGCTGGATCAGGGGAGCGTGCAGTTCATCCTGATCGGGGTCATGATCTTGGTGACCGCGTTCGCCCTGTGGATCACGATCGCGAAGTAGCGTTCAGGTCGGCGACGGCCTTGCCGCGCCGCTTCACGTCGGCCAGCGTGGCCTTCCGCTGTTCGTAGAACGCCAGGATCTGCAGCTCCACAGCCAGGTCCACCTTCCGCACCGACACGCCGGGCGGGACGGCGAGCATGGCGGGGGCGAAGTTCAGGATCGAGCGGATGCCGGCCTCGACCATGCGATCCGCCACCTCCTGCACGGCGCCGGCCGGTGTCGCGATCACCCCGATCGCGATGTCGTGCGAGGTCACAAGATCGGACAGGTCGTCCATGTGGTGGATCCGCAGCGGGCCGATCCGCTCCCCCACCTTGGCCGGATCCTCGTCCACCAGCGCCGCCACCTGGAACCCGCGCTCGGCGAACCCACGGTAGTTGGCGAGGGCATGTCCCAGGTTCCCGATACCCGCGATGACGATGGGCCAGTGTTGGGTCAGGCCGAGCTCGCGTCGGATCTGGTGGATGAGGTAGGCGACGTCGTACCCCACCCCTCGCGTGCCGTAGGACCCCAGATGCGACAGGTCCTTGCGCACCTTCGCCGAGTTGACCCCGGCGGCGCCGGCGAGCTGATCGGACGAGATCGTGGACGTCCCAGCGGCCGCGACATCGACGAGCGCTCGCAGGTACACCGGCAGGCGGCCCACCGTGGCCTCGGGGATCGACCGCTCCCTCACCACGAGGCTGGTCTGGGCTCGGTCGCGTGGTGCATAGGTTCGCAGCCTATCCGCTGGAACCGGCCGTTCACAAGCTCACAAGCGCGAGCCCAAGCCCGATCAGGTGTGTCGCACGGCGGTCGAGAACGCCGACGCGGCCACCTGGATCTCGAACCGCTCCTCGCCGTCGATCGTCACGACCGGGATGCGGATGCCGTACTCCAGCTCCAGAGCGTCGTCGCCTTCGATGCTCACGTCCTCGAACTCGAACGGCGTGTGGGTCCGCTCCGCCACGATCACCTCGCGCGCCACATCGCACAGGTGACACCCCGGCCTCGAGTACAACCGCACGCGCATCGGGCGATGCTACCGTCCCCGCCATGCGGGACGCGGACCCTGAGGACCTGCAGCTCCATCGTCGCCTCCTGGCTGGTGACCGCAGTGCCTTCGACGACCTCTACCGACGCTACTCGCCCCCCGCCTACGGCCTCGCCTACCGGATCACGGGCCAACAGATCCTGGCCCAGGACGTGGTTCATGAGGCGTTCCTGGCGCTGTGGCGGGCTCCCGAGGCCTTCGATCCCACCAGAGGCGCCTTCCGCACCTTCTTCCTGTCGCTGGTGCATCATCGGGCGGTCGACACCGTGCGGCGGGAGGAGCGCCTTCGCAAGCGGCAGGAACGCGCATCGAACCTCGAGACGCTCGTCGACGAAGATGTAGCGGAGGACGTCGTCGACGCGGCGGACATCGCCGGTCGGCGGATCGAGATCCATTCGGCCCTCGAGACGCTTCCAGCAGAACAGCGACAGGTCTTGGAACTGGCGTACTTCCAAGGGATGACCCAAGTGCAGATCGCCGAACACATCCAGATCCCGATCGGCACCGTGAAGACCCGCACGCTCGCGGCGATGCGCAAGCTGCGCCGGGCGCTGGAACGGAAGGACGACGAGTGAGGCCGGAGCACCCGACCGATCACGAGACGATCGAGGCGCTGCTGGCGGGCTACGTGCTCGGCGGCCTCACGGGCGATGACGCCGCGCATGCCGACCGGATCCTGACCGATCACGTGCCCTCGTGCTCGGCCTGTCGAGAAACGCTCACGGCGTTCCGTGACGTCACCGCCGACCTGGCCCTCAGCGTCGAGCCGTTGTCTCCGCCCGAGACGCTGCTCCCACGGTTGCATCGCGAGCTCGAACCGCGCGCCGTCCGCCGCCGGCCCATGCAGGTGCTGGCGGTGACGGCGGGCGTCGTGGCCGTCGTGGGCCTCGCCGGGCTCACCATCACGCAGGGCATGCGAGCCAGCGATGCCAACGCCACCGCAGAGGATCTGCGCGCGGCCGCCGAGATGGCGTTGCGTTCCGATGCCGACCTGGTGCCGGTCGGTCCGGTGCATGAGATCTCCGCCCCGGGGGTCGGCGAGTTCTACGTGATCGGGTCATCGTGCCCCCAGCCTCCGGAGGACTCGGTGTACCGGCTGTGGGTGGTGGCCGACGGGCAGGCCACGTTCGTCACCGACTTCCTGCCCGACGACGGCAACGTGATCCTGTCGGTGCCGTTCGATCCCAGCCGCTACGACGATGTGTGGATCTCGATCGAGCCCGCCGGCTCCGAACCTTCGGTCCCCAGCGACGATCGTTGGCAGGCGTCGGGCTCGGACGCTGCGGCCTGAGCCCTAGACCTGCGAGAGCCCGCGCAGCGTGAGGTAGCCACCCACCACCACGATGGCCGCCGCTGACATCACGGGCACGAGCCGTCCCGCGGTGCTGGACAAGCGGCGCGTCATGACGTCCCTCGCCTTGAGGGCGCCCATACCGATCACGATGAGGGCGGTCGCGAGGCCCACGCTGAAGGCGAGCACCAACGTCAAGCCGTAGGCCACGCGGTGGGCATTGATCGCGCCCAGCATCACCAGCAGCGCGCTGGGCGCCGGCAGGATGCCGCCTGCCAGGGCGAGGGCGGCCAGGCCCCGAGGTGAGAGCGGAGCGCCGTCCGGCAGCGCATGCCGGTGGCGTCCGAACCCGTGATGGTGCGTGTGGTCCGAAGCGTGCTCGTGGTCGTGCGGATGGTCGTGATCGTGGTCGGAGCCCCGTCGTTCCGCACCCCAGACCGAGAGCCTCGAGATCAGCAGGTAGGCACCGAGGGCGAGCGCCACCAGCCCGGACGCGAGCCCCAGCCACGGGTAGACCAGCTCTGGACGGAACGTCCGCTCCAGCGTGAGCACCAGCAGCCCCAGGGCAAGGACCGAGGCCGTGTGCATCACCGCGACCGCGGTACCCACGGACACGGCCTGTCGCGTGCGCGCCTTCGACCCCACCATGTACGCGGCCATCAACGTCTTCCCGTGCCCCGGCAGCAGGGCGTGCCAGGCACCGAACGCGATCGCGACCAGCAGGCCCAGCAGCACCAGTCCCGGCCCCTGGTTGGCGAGGAGCCCCGCGAACGGGCCACCTTCGACGCCGGGCCGGGACGTGGAGGGAGCGGTGAGCTCGCCGTCATCACCGGCCGCCGGCGCGCTCTCACCCGGCGCGAAGGACGCCGTCATGGTCCGTACGTCCAGCGGGCTGGCGAGCAGGTCCTGTGGGTAGGAACGGAGCGCGTCGCTGACGCTGTCCGCCGGAACGCTCGAGCCCGACAACGCCGCACCGTCCTGACCGACCGCGGTGATCTCTCGCCATCCGAGGCGATCGGGATCGTTCGTGTCGGTGAACGCCAGGGTCCCGCTGGCGGGCGGCGCAGCGGAGACGAAGTCTCCCTCGAACCGGAGCGTCGACAGGTCGCCCTGTCCCGGCAGCAGCTGGGCGCGGGCGCCCCGGATCGTCAACGCCACCGGCTGTCCGTCGATCGTGAGTGAGATGCCCTCGACCAATGTCGGCGCCGACGAACGTGCCCAGGCGGCGAGCTCGTCCGCCGACCCGGTTCCGTCACCGTCGGTGTCGATCACGTCCAGCTCCTGGAACGTGGGGATCTCCGCCATGTCGACCACGTAGTCGACACGGATCTCCTGAGGGCTCACGTGGATCCCGCTGTAGCGGCTCACGGTGAAGTTGCCGAGGGGATGGGCCATGGCGCCCGAGGCGGGCCACAGCACCGTGACCACTGCCAGGGTCAGGACGAGGAAGGCCCGGCGCCTCATGCGGGCGCCCCTCCCAGCCGTTCCAGAGCACGTGCTGCGTTGGGGGCATGCATCACCGAGAAGTGGGGGTTGATGGCGAGCGCGCGTCCGAGCAGATCTCGAGCGCCCGCGGTGTTGCCCAACGCGAGCTCGATCATGCCGGCGTGGTAGAGGAACTGCGCGTTCCGTGTCCCCAACGACAGGGCGTGTCGCGAGTAGGTCACGGCCTCGCGGTCGAGGCCGTTCACGTGCAGGGCCCACGCGAGCGCGTCGGCCACGTGCACGCTGTGCCGCCGGTTCCACTCCGCGCGGGCGGCGCGGAGCGCCGCCTCTGGATCGCTGTGATCGGCATCGAACAGGGCAAGCTCGAGATCGGTGTTGACCCCGTTGGCGGTGGACAGCTCCGCTTGCACGCGGACCAGGTCGTACTGGTTCCGCGCCTCCTGCCGATCGCCTCGGGCCGCGTAGAGATCACCGAGCGTGGCGACGTACTCCGGCGAGGGGAAGCGCTGGACGACCTCGGTGAAGCGATCGATCGCCCCATCGAGATCTCCCGATGCCCACGCGACCTTTCCCAGGCCGGCGACGTTCGGGACGTAGGCCGCATCGGCCTGCGTTCCCGCGCGGTACTCACGCAGGGCCCCGGTCAGATCGCCGCTGTTGAACCGCAGCTCACCCAGGTGATAGCTGGTCCACGCCAGGTCGGCACCGCTGCCCGCCACGTCGCGAGCGGCCTCCATGGCGCCGATGGCACCGGGAACGTCGCCGAGGAGCTCGCGCGCGTACGAGACCCGCGCGTAGGCGGACAACGTGGGCTTGGTGTCCACCATCGTCTGGAACGTGTCGAACGCATCCTGGTAGCGGCCGAGCTCCAGCTGGGCATCACCGATCACGCCGTAGACGTTCGCGTCGTACGGATCGATCTGACGGGCACGGGTGCCCAGGCGCAGGGCAGCGGCGAAGTCATGACGGGCGGCGGCCAATGCCGCCATGCCGACCAGGGCTCCCTCGTTGTCCTGCGGTTGGAGATCGAGCGACCGGCGGAGCGCTCCCTGTGCTTTGGGGTAGAAGCTGGGGTCGGAGGTGACCCTGGCCTGTTGCACGTACGCCAGGCCCAGCGAGGCGAACGAGACCGCATCGTCCGGCGCCGAGGTCAGGTGTTGCTGGAGACCGGCGATCGTCGCATCGAGACCGCTGCCCACCCCCGCGGTGGATGCGAGGAGATCATCGGGCTCCACGGAAGCGGCACGAGCACGGTCCGTCGTGGAGACGTCGGGCTCGGAACGCAGCGATCGGAACACCCCGGTGCCGGCGACGATCAGCAGCGCCACGGCGAGCAGACCGACCACGGCGATCCGTGCGACTCGTCCCATCGTGCCTGCTCCTTCCGGCGATCCGTCGTCCCTGGAGGTGGTGGGAAGGTCCGGCCGCGCGAGACGCGCGGCCGGACCAACCCGGGATACGCCTCGGTTAGTGAGGCGATGCCACCGAGCCCGCCGTCGGATATGCGACGTACGGGAACTCCGACTGGAACGGCTTGTCGTTCGAGTCGACTCCATCACCGAGCGTGTCGGCTGCAGGGTCGTGGGGTGTCAAGAGCACACCCATGACCACGCGCAACGCGATGTCGATGACATCGTCATCCAAGCGACGGCCGTTCGGGAACCCGGCCACGTCGCCATCGATGACGCCGAGCGTCGAGCAGCTCGAGCTGCATGGAGCGATGTCCATGTTCAGCCTCAGCATCTCCGAAGCCTCGACGTTCTTCGGCTGGTTCAGCGTGGGGATCCCGGTGAGGAACACCTGGATCAAGTCGTCACGCTGGATGCCGGCCTTGTTGTCGTTCGAGTCGGGGATGTTCGGGAAGAACGACGGATACACCGCGTTCACCAGATACGGCAGCTCAGGGTCGTTGACGGCACCCAGGAACTGCTGGTCCTTCTTGGGCTTGGAGGCGTTGAAGTAGTCCTTCGCACCCACGGGCACGACGACCTCGTTCACCAACGGCATACCCAGACGCGAGACTTGCACGTCCTTGCCGGAGAATGTCTGTGAACCGTCGTTGCCCTCGACGCGCATGCTGGGACGGGAAGCGGTGTTCCAGATCCCGATCACGCCGTTCTTCGGACCACGGAGCGCACCCTTCGGAACCTGCAACGCGAACGTGTTCACGTTGAAGCCCTCCAGCGTGTCATCGCCGGTCTCGGTGAGGTCCCCGCCGTAGAGCAGGTCGAACACACGAAGATCCAGGAAGAACGGGTCGTCGGACTGCCCGACCCAGCTCTTGAGCTTGCCGTCCTGCACGACAGCGGCATCGAACAGGTCGCTGTTGTAGTTCGGCATCGACGCGTCACCCACGTTGCTCGGAGCAACGGGTTCACGGGTCAGGATCTTCTTGCTGTTGCCGTTCTTGATCCGCCACAGGTTGTAGGTCTGGTAGATGAGCAGGTTCTCATCGTTCAACGACGTGACGGGGCCGTTGTTGTAGATGAACGAGTTGGCGTTGCGGTAGTGGGTCTTGAACCGCCAGCGGTAGACGATCTCCGCGCGAGCGTCGCCATCGTTCGAGATGTTGATGTCGTAGTTCGTGTGTTCGGCCCAGTTGTAGAAGTTGGGGCCACCTGCCGGTTCCTCGAAGGGGATCCAGGAACTGACGAAGGTCACCTTCTTGTCGTCATCTGGGCTCACGAACGCGTAGACATCCGTGTTGTCGATCTGTGGATCCGCGGACGTCAGCGGGGCTTCACGGTGACTGGAGGCGAAGGTCGCCACCGGTCCCAGCCCTGCGAACATCCCGGCGCCGAGCGCCAGGGTCGCGGTTCCCGCAACGACCGTGTTGCGGATGCGTTTGCGAGACAAGGTGCACTCCTTTCGATGGGGAGTTTCGGATGTGCGTGCCGCTTCCGTCCTGCAGGCCACCGAGACGATCTCGGATGGGCTGGTTGCGGTCCCTCCTTTCCTCCCAACGGAAGTGGCGGCTCTGGTTCGCGCCGCAGAAATCCACGGATCATGCACGGGTTTAGTTGCAAAGCCTTGCATCTGCAGTTTTCGTCGCTACCCGTCAGGCCTGCGTATCAGCGGTACGGGCGACGGACGAGCCGGACGTGGTCGACGACGCTCGCAGGAACCCGGCGTACATCACGACGATCCCCGCCACGAGCGTCACGCAGAAGCCGACGAGGCTCCCGGACGCCGCGAAGGTTGCACCACCGGCCACGATGGTGGCGCCGAGGGCGATCAGCAGCGTACCGATGGACCGGCCTCGCAGGTCCGGCCGGCCTCGCATGGTCCACGCGGACCACAGCGTGCCGGCGAGCAGGACGGCGTAGGACGGGATGGAGATCAGTTGCGGCAAGCGGTGGGCGGCACTGCCGTCGCCGAACACATCCTTGCCCGACGGGAGCCGCTCCAGCAGGGCGGCGGTCGTCACGGATGCATCGCGCACGACCGCCACCGTGTAGGCCATGATGAAGATGAGCACGAGCCAGACCACGGCGTCGACGGTGCGGCGCCGCGCCAGGAGCATCACCTCGCCGCCGGCGAGGAACGGAACGGTGAGCACGGCCCCCAGAGCCCAGTAGGCGGCGAACTCCGAGCTGGTCCACCCGCGAGCCACGCCCAGCACCACCATGAGCGAGGCCAGACCGTACATGCCCAATGCGAGCGCCCACGCCAGCTGGAAGTCATGGCGTTTGCGTGCGTACCTGGCCGCGAGCCTGATCGCGAACACGAACGCCACCACGGCCGCGACCAGCGGCAACACCCACATGCGCCTCAGCATACGGAGCATGCCGAGCACGCCGCGGCCCGGGCACGAGTCCTACCATGGAAGCATGAGCCCCAGGATCCTGTTCTCGTCCGCCGCCTTCTTCGCGCGCCCGCTGCACGAGACGGCGCGGCTGGTCGCCGAGGCCGGGTACGCGGGCCTCGAGGTGATGGTGACCAAGGACCCCGAGAGCCAGGACCCGGAGCGCATGCGCACGCTCGCTCGCGAGCACGATCTGACGATCGGGGCGATCCACGCACCCTCGCTGCTCTTGACCAGGAAGGTGTGGGGCACCGACCCCATCGAGAAGATCGATCGTTCCATCGAGGTGGCGCAGCGAGCGGAGATCCCCGTGGTGGTGATGCATCCGCCGTACCGGTGGCAGCGTGGCTACCGATCGTGGCTCTCAGAGCAGCTGCCGGACATCGAGGCGCGTACCGGCGTCACCGTCGCGATCGAGAACATGTTCCCGGTCCGCGTCGCCGGCCGTGACGTCACGCTGCACTCCGACCAGGACCTGGACGAGCTCGAGGGGCTTCCGCACCTCGTCTTGGACACCAGTCACGCGGCGGTGGCGCGTCACGACCCGATCGAGGTTCGGCGGCGATTCGGGGAGCGCGTGCGTCATGTGCATCTGTCCGACAATGCCGGGAAGGGCTGGGACTCACACCTGCCGCCGGGAGACGGGGTGCTCGACACCGACGGCTTCCTCGACGATCTGGCGGCATCGGACTACGACGGAGACATCACCCTGGAGGTCGATCTCCGTCGCTTCCTCACCGACGCCGACCGGCTGCACGGCGTGATGGTGTCGATGCGGGAACGCTGTGAGCGGCGCCTGGCGGTCGACGTCTGAATCGGCGTCGCGAGGCGCGGGCTGTGTAGCCTTCCCATGCCGCTTGACGACAGGAGAGAGGCGTGCGCCGCCCCACCCTCATCATGCTGATCGTGCTGTTCGTGGTGATCGCCGTGGCCGCGGCGTTCCAGATCGTGATCGCGTCGGGTCAGCAACCGAGCCTGCCGGGCCCGGCGAGCCCCGGGCAGCTGCCGAGTCAGACCGCGTCCGTCTCGACCTGACCGCTGGCGGCGTGAGCGCGCAGCCCGCTATGGCCCTGCGGCGGCGCTGGGCGCCGAGACCGGCAGGAACTGCTGGAGCCAGGTGGACAGCAGCGTTCGGACGTTCTCGGACTGGTTGCCCGTCAACAGATCGGTCCCGTGATCGTTGGACGGGAAGATCTCCACGCGCTTGGGCTGCAGCGTGTCGGTGAAGAACCGTTGCGCGTCGGCGGCGGGAGCGACGTCGCCGTTGCCCGCCAGGAACAGCTTGGCCGCGGTCATCTGCTGCAGCGTCTCGGGGGTGATCACCAACCCTTCGATCGCGGCGGGAGCCGACAACGTCGCCACCGCCGTGATCTCCGACCCCGGAAGGCCGGCCACCACCAGCGAGGCGGTGCCGCCCATGCTCGCGCCCACCAGGCCCACCCGCTGGACGCCTTGATCGCGGAGGTAGGCGACGGCGCCTTGGACGTCCTGCCAGATCGCACCCACGTTCGTGGTGCCCTCGGAACACCCCGCGTCACCGCCGGGGCAGTACCCGCGGAAGTCGAACGTCAGGGCTCGGTAGCCCGCATCCCCGAGGCGCTCGGCGAACGCGTACCAGCTGGTCTGGTCCGCCGGTTGCATGTGGGCGAGCACGACGCCGGCGGTCGCATCATCGGAACCGAACACCCGGCCCGCCAGCTGCACGCCATCGGTGGACTCGAACGTGACGGGTGTCGAGCGTTCGAGCGCGAACCGCTCGACCTCATCGGCTCGTCCGGTGCACGACGAGAGCAGCGCGAGGCCCAGGACGAGCGCGACCGACATGAGGGCCGACCGAAACGGAAAGCCGTGGACCCGGAGGCGGAGAGGGCGCACAGGAGCGGAGGGCGCTACTTGCCCAGCTTCATGCGTTGGTGCCGCGTGCGCTTCAGAAGCTTCTTGTGCTTCTTCTTGCGCATCTTCTTGCGGCGCTTCTTGATGAGCGACCCCAAGCGTCAGCCCTTTCTCACTCGGTTCCGAAGAGGTTACGGAGGTCCACCCGCTTGGCACGGAAGCCAGCTTCCAGGCGGACGGACCCCAGTCTAAGCGCTTTCGGCGGCTCTGCCACGGGTGAGATCAGCCGCAGGCCACCGTCCTCGGGCACGTGCTCCAGGTAGCCGAGTCCCGTGAATCCTCCGTGCCCGTCGCTCAGACCCACGAGCAACCGATCCAGCTCGCGCAGATCGAACAGCTCGGGCAACGTTGGCATGAACACGGTGGGCTTGACCCGGAACCGTTGCAGGTGCCCGGAGAAGTAGGAGGCCATGGCCCGTTCTCGCTGCTCGGAACGCTGTTCCACGCTGGTGGGCACGACACCCGGGTGCACCGGCAGGGTCACGATCTCGACGCCGAAGAATCGCTGCAGGACGCCCAGGACGGGTTCGAGCTCCTCGCCGCGCTGCAGACCCACCACCAGGTCCGGTTCGATCATGTCGACCTTGTAGTACTTCACCAGTTGGCCCCAGATCCCGCTGACCATGCCGCTGGTGTCGACCACGACCAGGTCGCTGCCTTCGGCACGCGCCCGGTCACGCAGCCGCGCCAGCGCACCGGCGAGCGGGAGCAGATGGCCCTGCGGGCTCGTCGATCCCACGAAGCCGAGCACGTCGGCGTGGGACAAGCGCTCGAGGGTGAGATCGTCGGGCTCGCGGACATGCTTGAGGCCGACGGTCGCGGGGGGCCCGACGGTCTTCTGTGCGACATCGGCGTCCAGGTAGGCCACGGTTCTGCCCAACCGCAGCGCGTAGGCCGCGGTGGCGCGCGCCAGCGTGCTCTTGCCCGCGTCGAGGCCGCCGATGAACATCACCGTGTGCGCATGGCGGGCAGCTCGATCCACGAGCCGGTCGTGCTCGTTCACAACGCGCCCTCCGTGTCCTCACGGAGGTTCGGCTGCACGTGGATGCGCGGGATCGCTCGGGCCGGTCAGCCGGCTTCGGTGTAGCGCTCCCTCAGGTAGGTCGTGACGTCTTCCTCGCGGAGCCGGTAGCTCCTGCCAACCCGCAGTGCGGGCATCTCGCCGGTCTTGATCAGTCGGTAGACGGTCATCCTGGATACGCGCAAGAGGTCCGCGACCTCGTTCACGGTCAACAGCCGAGCCTCGGTGAATGGTTCCTTCCTCACGAAGGCGGATTGTAGGGGGTCGACGACGGTCCTGGATACCCCCCGGTGTGCCGAGCCGGGGTGTGGATGGCGGCGAGCCGCCGCTCCATCAGTCGAACCGGCTCGCGATCGCCTGGAAACACGGCCAATACGCTGCGGGATCGACATGGTCGTCCATCACCAGCACGTGGTCGGTGCGGCCTTGGTCCTGGGCCACCAGGAGTGCCGGATCATTCACATCGGCGATGCTGAGGGTCTCGACACCGGCCTCGATCGCGGCGCCCGCGAACCCGTGATCGGCCACGACTAGTTCAGGAACCTGCTCGGCGAGCATCCGCTCCATGGACTGAGGCCGGTGGGTGTGCCGCGGCTCGCGGCCGTCGGTGAGCATGCCGACGCCGCCCCAATGGTCGACGATCCAGTCGTGGGCCAACCCCGGGGCGCGCCATCGCTGACCGTGTGCGGGCGTGGGCACGCGCGCGCCTCGCTCACGGAGCCACGTATCGAGGCGGTGATAGAACAACGCCAAACCGGTGGGGTGGCCCGTCGCCAGCACCACCGACTCGTTGCGGTCGCACGCCGCGCGAAGCCGATCACCGAACGCCTCACACACCGACAGGATCGGGTCCGGCTCGATCTGGACCGGGCCGAACCGGGCGTCGTGGTCGATCGATGCGCCGGCGCCTCGCTCCACCATCGACAGGATGTCGTCCAGATCGGACCCGCCGGGCAGGCCCGAGAGGCCGAACAGCTTGTCGTCGTCGCCGTCGATCAGCATCAAGATGTTGCCCCGGACGTTGTCCAGCGGATGCGTCGCGGTGCCTGCCACGCCGCCCACGACCAGCGCCTGCGCCAGCGCGTCCCGCGCGTATATCGCCGGTTCCCAGCGCTCGTCCAGCGGCGGGAGTCGGCTGACGTGAGCTTCGATAACGTCCATCGGAGGCAAGCCTAGAGCCGGGAACGGCGGAGGGGCAGCGCGAGGATCAGCAGATGGAGCTGCAGGGTGCGGTCGTCGTGGTCACGGGCGCGTCGTCGGGCATCGGCGAAGCGGCCGCGGTGGCGTTCGCTCAGCGCGGAGCCAAGGTGGTGCTGGCGGCTCGCCGCCTCGATCGGCTGAACGACCTGGCTGGGCGCATCGAGGGTGCGGGCGGCTCTGCCCTGGCGCTGAAGGTCGATGTCACCGACGCCGGCGAGCTGGACGGGCTGCCGACCATCGTCGGTGAGGTCTACGGGCGTCCCACCGACATCCTGGTCAACAACGCGGGCATCCCGGGCGGTGGTGCCTTCGCCGATCTGAGCTACGAGCAGATCCGCCGCGTGGTGGACGTGAACCTGCTGGGCGTCCTCTTCGGCACCCGCGCATTCCTGCCCGGCATGGTGCGGCGCGGACACGGGCACGTCATCAATGTTGCATCGCTGGCGGGACGGTTCGCGACGCCCGGCGCCGCGTTGTACACGGCCACCAAGCATGCGGTGGTCGCGTTCTCGGAATCGGCCAACTACGACGTGGAGGCACGAGGCGTGCATGTCACGTCGGTCAATCCGGGGTTCGTCGACACCGAGGGCTTCCCGCAGGACCGGCTCCCGCGGTGGATGGTGTTGCGGGTCGACCGGGTCGCGGAGGCCATCGTGAAGGTCGCCGAAGACGAGATCGCGCCCGAGTATTCGGTGCCGCGATGGGTCAGCCCGCTGCAGGCGTTCCGGGTCCTCACCCCGCCGCTGTACCGTTGGGGCGTGCGACAGACCAGGAAGGCCGGGCACGCGGCGACCAGAGCCCGATGAACACCGCCTCCACACCCGTCGAGGCACCGGTGGAGATCGGCGACCCGGCCACCGAGGATCTCCCGGACCATGACATCCCGTGGATCGTCATCGTCTGGAACGATCCGATCAATCTGATGACGTACGTCACCTGGGTGCTCCAGAAGCTGTTCGGCTACCCACGGGCGAAGGCCGAGAAGCTCATGATGGACGTGCACACGAAGGGCAAGGCCGTCGTCTCCAGCGGTTCACGTGAGGAGGCCGAGCGCGACGTGGCCCGGCTGCACGCCTACGGCCTGTGGGCCACGATGCAGAAGGATCGATAGCGGTGCGAGGCCCGGTGAGGCGCACAGGCCCGGATCGGTTCCGCCTGCGCCTGTCACCACAGGAACGTGACGCCGTGTCGACCTTCGTCGCGCAGCTGCGCCAACTCCTGACCTCCGAGGATCCTTCCAGCGACCCCGCCGTTGCACGGCTGTTCCCGGCCGCGGTGCCCGACGACGTCATGGCAAATCTGGAATACGAGCAGCGACATGGGAACGAGTTGCTGCTGGGCAAGCTCGAAGCACTCGACACTGTGGACGCCACCCTGGCCAAGGACGAGTTGACCGAGGACGAGGTCCTGGCGTGGCTCGGATCGTTGAACTCGATCCGCCTGGTGGTCGGCACCCGGCTCGACCTGACGGAGACATCGACCGAGCGAGACTTCGCCGACGACGAGCAGGCCGCGGGGCTGTTCGAGATGTACCGCTACCTCACGTGGCTCGAAGGGTGGATCATCGAGGCCCTCGGCTAGCGAACCGGCGCCCCCACCAGATGCAGCTTCAACATGTTGGTGGCGGTCCGTCCGGCCGGAGAGGCCGCGGCCATGACGACGAGCTGACCGGGCCGGGCCAGATCGTGATCGCGGAGCCCGCGATCCATGAGCGCGATCATGGCGTCGGTGTCGTCCGGGTGATCGGACGGCAGCGGCACCACACCCCAGCTCAGCGTGTTGGCGCGCCGGAGCGCCGCATCGGGCATGAACGCGTAGATGGGGCACGACGGACGTTCCGCCGACAGCAGCCGAGCGGTGCGGCCGGTCTCCGTGAAGCAGGTGATCGCCACCACGTCGGGCTCGGTCGTGGCGACGCTCGCGACCGCGTGAGCGACGGCGGCGGCTTCACCGGTATGGGAGCACGAGGGTTGCCTGGCCCGGTACTCATGCGCTCGCCGCTCGACCGCTTCGGCGATCTTGGACGCGGTGGCGGCGGCTTCGAACGGGTGGTCGCCGATCGCGGTCTCGCCGGAGAGCATGATGCCGTCGGCACCGTCGAGGACGGCGTTGGCGACGTCGGATGCTTCGGCTCGGGTGGGCCTTGGCGCCCGGATCATCGATTCCAGCATCTGGGTGGCGACGATGACGGGCAGCCCGGCTCCTCGAGCGGCGCGGAGCAGATCCTTCTGCAACAGCGGCACCTGCTCCATGGGCACCTCGACGCCCAGATCGCCTCGGGCGACCATCAGCGCGTCGCTGACGTCCAAGATCGCCTCGATGTTCTCGATGGCAGGCTTGGTTTCGATCTTTGCCACGATGGGCACGACGCGCTCGCCCATGAGCTCGCGCATCTCCACGATGTCCTCGGGTCCACGCACGAACGATTGCGCGATCAGATCGACACCCATGTCGAGCGCGCGGGCCAGCCCCTCTCGATCGCGAGGGGTGACGGCAGGCAGGCTGAGACGTTCCGCCGGCACGTTCACACCCTGGCCCGAGCGCACGGTGCCGCCACGCACGCATCGCATGTGCACCGTGGCGCCGTCGATGGCGGACACCTCCAGCTCGACGGCGCCGTCGGCCAGCAACACGCGGTCGCGGGTGCGGAGATCGGACGCCAGCTCCGGATACGTGGTCGATGCCCCGCCCCCGTCGCCGTCACCGCCCGGCCGCAGGTGGAACGACTGCCCCGGCAAGAAGATGAACGGGTCGGGGTCCATGATCCCCAATCGCACCTTGGGGCCCGGCAGATCGGCGAGCACGGCGAGGGCACGGCCGGCATCGGACTCGGCTTCGCGAACCAGCCTGGCTGCGCGCTCATGCTCCGAGGGAGCGCCGTGCGAGAAGTTGATACGGAAGATCGACGTGCCCGCCGCGACGAGACCGCGGACGAAGGCAGGTGTGTTCGTCGCGGGTCCCAGGGTGCACACGAGCTTCGTCCGCGTGCTCAGAACGGTCCCTCGGCGATCCGGGGCTCCGACAAGGTCGTGGGAACCAGCGCACCCGAGATCGACGACGCCCGTTCGACCCATCCCGCGGGCAGCTCGTCGGCCAGCTCGGCGCCCGCCATCTCGGCGAAGGCGATCGTCCAGGCGCGCGGCACCACGCTCGCCCACTGATAGCCACCGCCGCCCGTGGCCACCCAGCGCCCGGCAGCGGCTTCGTGCGCCAGCTCGTGCAGGATGCGCGCCGTCGCACGATAGGTGGCGGTGGTCAGGCGAAGATGCGCCAAGGGGTCGCTCGCGTGGGTGTCGCAGCCCAGCTGGGTCACGAGCACGTCGGGCTCGAACGCCCTCACGGCCGGCGGCACCACGTGGAGGAAGGCTTCCAGCCAGTCGTCGTCGCCCGTCCCCGGATCGAGCGGGACGTTGATCGCCGAGCCCGGCGCCGCCGCCCCGCCGGTCTCACCCGGCCCGCCGGTACCCGGGAAGAACCCGATGTGCGGCGCGTACTCATGGATCGAGATCGTCAGCACCCGCGGATCGTCGTAGAAGATCGCCTGCACACCGTCGCCGTGATGCACATCCACGTCGACGTAGGCGATCTTCTCTGCTCCCTGGCCGAGCATCCAGGCGATGGCGACCGCCGGGTCGTCGTACACGCAGAACCCCGACGCCCGAGACGGCATCGCGTGATGCAGGCCGCCGGCAGCGTTGAACGCATGCTCGACCCGCCCCGAGAACACGGCCTGGGCCGCCGTCACCGTGGCGCCGGCCACGATCGCCCCGGCTTCGTGCATGCGATCGAAGATGGGGTTGTCACCCGGGCCGTAGCCGAACCGAGCCCACGGACCGTGCTCACCGTCCCCGGCCCGTCGTGTCGCGTCGATGTACTCGGGGGTGTGCACGAGGCCGAGCGTGGCCACGTCGGCCGCTTCCGAGGCGAGGCTGTGGACGAGGGGGCCGGCCGACAGATCGTAGGCGTCGATGAGCTCCCAGGTCAGGAGCACCCGTTCGGGTCGAAGCGGATGGCCGGGACCGTGGTCGTACAGTCGGGCCTGCGGTGCACGAACCAGTCCGGCCAGCCCGCTCACGCGACCGAACGTATCGCAGCCACGGTGCGCTCGACGAGGATGGACTCGTCCTCGTCGGTGAGCACGAACGGTGGTCCCAGCATGATCAGGTCGCCGTTGGTGCCGTCCACGTGTCCGGTCGACGAGTACAGGAGCAGCTCCGCCGCGCGCGCCGCGGCCAGCACCCGCTCGGTGACCCGCTGGCTGCGCGGACACGGTTCTTTGGTCTCACGATCGCGGACAAGTTCGATGCCGATCATGGTGCCCAGCCCCCGCACGTCGCCGACCACGTGAACGTCGTCCAGCTCGGCGTGCAAGGAGGCCCGCAGTCGATCGCCCAGCTCCCGGCTTCGCTGCACGAGGTCCTCATCGCGCACGATCCGCAGGACCTCCAGCGCCGCCGCCGCTCCCACGGCGTTGTGCGACCACGTGAACCCGTGCACGAATCCGGTGGTGGTCACCGCTTCGAACAGCGGTTGGCTCGCGGCGGCGAACCCGAACGGCACGTACCCGCTCGTGGTGCCCTTGCCCGCGGTGACGATATCGGGCCGCACATCCCAATGGTCGACGCCGAACCAGCGACCCGACCGGCCCATCCCCGTCATCACCTCATCGGCGATGACGAGCACGCCGTGCTCACGACAGGTCGCCACGATGGCAGGCCAATAGTCCTCGCACGGGACGGCCGCGCCCAGGGTGGCGCCGGAGACGGGCTCGGCGATGAACGCCGCGATCGACTTGGGCGGCGCCTGCTGGATCATCCGGGAGAGCTCGCCGGCGTGCCACGCACCGCATGCATCCGGGTGCTGTGGGTTCTCACACCGGTACTCGTAGGCGGCCGGCGCGTGGAGGTAGCGCCCGAGCCAGGGGGTATAGGGCTTGCGGAGCGGCTCCTTCCCGCTGACATCCAGCGCGGCGATCGTGTTGCCGTGATACGCGCTTCGCCGCCCGATGACCGTGAACCTGGACGGCTCGCCGTTGGCCAGGTGGAAAGCACGTGCCAGCTTCAGGGCGGTCTCCACCGCCTCGCTCCCTCCCGAGACCGGATAGACGCGTGCACCGTCCATGGGCAGCACCGCCGCCACCTCGTCGGCGTAGGTTTCCAACACCTGGGTCGTGAACGCCGTGCCGTGCACGTACTGCGTGTGTCGCAGCTGCTCGGTGACCGCGTCGATCACCTCGGTTCGCCCGTGGCCCACGTTGACGACGATCGCCCCACCGGCAGCGTCCAGGAATCGCCGCCCATCCTCGGCGGTGATCCAGGCGCCGTCGGCGCTGATCGCGGTCGGGAGCTCACGGTCCAACACGCGGGGGAAGACGTGGCTCACGAGGATGCCTCATGCTCCTGGTCGTACGGCGCATCGTCCCGAGATGGTCGCTCCGGCTCGGGCTCCGGCGCGGGGGACGCCGCCGGCCGACGTCGTTCCGAAGGCGGCACCGACGGCTCGGCGCCGTCGTCATCGAACGTGGCGAACACGTCGCGCAGGCGGTCGCCTCGAGCCTTACGGCCGGCGCGGATCTGCTCGGCCCAGTCCGGCTCGGGTTCCTCGTCGCCGTCGCGCCACCAGTGGTCGTCTCGGTCCGGCATGATCACTTCGTGTAGATGCCCGCGGGATCGAGCTCATCTCGGATCAGCCGCAGCTCCTCAGCGGTGGGCATGGGGGTCTCTCCCAGGTCGTCTGCGATCTTCGGTTCCCAGCCCATGTTGGCACGCACGTCGTCGAGCGCAACTCCGGGGTGCATCGTCTCCAGGGTCATCTCCCCCGTCGCGTCGTCGAACCCGTACGTGCCCAGGTCGGTGACGACGGCGGTGGGGCCGCTGCCGTGCCAGCCGCGCGCAGCGTCGTGTGCGGGATCACCGCTGTGCCCGGGACTGGTGCGGAAGTCGAGCGTGTCCACGAACGAACGCTGGGCCTGGCGCATGATCACCAGGATCCGGCGGGCGTGGATCGCGATCTCACACGCCCCACCTGACCCCGGCAGCCGGACCTTGGGGTTGGCGTAGTCGCCGATCACCGTCGTGTTCAGGTTGCCGAAGCGGTCGATCTGGGCGCCGCCCAGGAACGCGACGTCGATCAGGCCCGCCTGCAGGTAGAACGCGAACAACTCGAACATGCTGGTCACCGCGGTGGAGCCGGTCGCCAGGGTGGGGTCGCCGATCGAGAGCGGCAGCCGTTCGGGACGTGCGCCGTAGGCCCCCGACTCGTACACCAGCTGCAAGCGGGGTGCGACGGTTCGCTGCGCCAAGTTGCACACGATGTTCGGCAAGCCCACGCCCACGAAACAGTTGGTGGCTCCCCCCAGTTGGCGCGCGCTCGCCGCGATCATGAGCTCCGACTTCGAGTAGTCGCTCACGCGTATCTCCCGTAGTCGACCTCACCCGACGGCGCGGGTTCGGGGCGCAGCGCATCCCAGTAGGCATCGCCGAACTTCTCGAGGTACTCGCCGTGGTTCGCGAGGCCGTAGACCCATTCGTCGAGCCAGGCGTCCAGCGTCGACTGATCCTTCGCGATGCGGTCCCATTCCAGATAGAAGGCGTTGTCCCGGTCGTAGTAACCCTGCGCGAAGGACGGGTGGCAGGCGAAGGGTTCTTCCACGACGGCGTCCACGACGGCCCCGGGGATCACGGTCCGGTTCGGGTCCCGACGGATCGTCGACTCGGCAACGACCTCCTCCACCACCACGATCACCGTGTCCGCGGCGAAGGCGACCTCCTTCTGGCAGCCGAGCAGCCCCCAGATCTGGGTGTCGCCATCGGCGTCGGCACGTTGCGCATGCACGATGGCGACATCGGGTCGCAGGGGCGGCACCACGAACACGTGGTCGTCGGGATCGTACGGCGACGTCATCGGCACGATCTTCGGGTTGACCTTCGGGATGTCCGACTCGTAGTAGCTGCGGATCGGGAAGAACGGCAGGTTCGCGGCACCCGCCATGTAGCGGCACACCATGCCGAAGTGCGAGTACTCCTCGATCTCGAGCGGCGCAGGGTCCGCCTTCTCGATGCGACGACGCACGGCGTGCAGGTTGCCCACGCCGGGGTTGCCCATCCAGCTGAAGATCAGCTTCGATGCAACGCCGGCCCCGATCATCTGGTCGTAGATCACGTCGGGCGTCATGCGCGCCAGGGTCAGGTCACGTCGGCGCTGCCGGATGATCTCGTGCCCCGCGGCGAAGCAGATCAGGTGCGTGAACCCCTCGATCGCGACGGTGTCACCATCGTGGACCAACTCGCGGACGGCGTCCTGCATCGTCGTGACCTTGGACGTCGTCACGCGTCCCCGGGCCTTTCGGGCGACCAGCCGTCCTGGGGTCCCCGCAGGATGCAGAACTCGTTGCCCTCTGGATCATGGAGCACGGTCCAGTAGCTGCCGTGTTCATCGATGCGTTCGAGGACCTCCGCGCCCAACCCCACGACACGCTCGACCTCAGCGCCCATCGATGTCGTCGGCCGAAGGTCGAGGTGCCACCGGTTCTTCACCGTCTTCGGCTCGGGCACAACCTGAAACAGGATCGGGCGGTCGTGGCCGGCAGGGTCGACGATCTCGATCTCGCCATCGCCCTCGTCGACGACCCCCCAACGCAACACCTCGGCCCAGAATGGCCCGACCACGCTGGGATCTGCGCAATCGACGGTGAGGGTGTCGATCGTCGACCTCACGACTCGTCACCGGGGCCCGGCTCGACGCAGAACTCGTTCCCCTCCGGGTCGGCCATCACGACCAAGGACCCCTGGTCGTCGAGCACGCGCGCCCCGAGACCCCGCAACCGCTCGACCTCGGCCCGCAGGGTGTCGGGAGCGCGAAGATCGAAGTGCAGCCGGTTCTTGGCGGTCTTGGGCTCCGGCACGCGGTTGAACCACATGCTCGGCCCGCCCCACCCGGGCGCCTCCATGAATGCCTTCGCCGAGGTCGAATCCTCTTCGACCTCGCCACCGAGGACGCCGGCCCAGAAGTGCGCCGCCACCAATGCGTCCGAGCAGTCGAAGGTGGCGAACTTGATGAACGAGGTCTGCACCGGCTGCGCCCCGTCAGGAACCGGCCGCTTCGACCTCGGCGACCGCCTCTTCGAAGACCGCCAACGCGCACCGGGCCTGGTCCTCGCGGAAGACCAGCGGCGGGGAGATCCGGATCGCGTCGTCGCCGCAGCCAAGGGCCAGCAAACCGCGCCGGAACGAGGCGTGCTCGACCGCGGTCGCCCGATCGTGGTCGACGAACGACAGTCCGATCCAGAGCGCGCGGCCGCGCACCTCGGTGATGATCGGGTGCCGTGTGGCGATGTCTCGCAGACCGTCCAGGAAGATCGAGCCGACGGCCGACGCGTTCGTCATGAGCCCCTCGTCCTCGATCACGTCGAGCGTGGCCAGCGCAGCCGCGCACGGCACCGGCGACCCACCGTACGTAGAGCCGTGCGCGCCCGGCTCCCACGTCATGACTTCATCGCGCGCGATCATGGCCCCCAGCGGCAGGCCGCTCGCGATGCCCTTGCCGGCCGTGATGATGTCGGGCGTCACGCCTTCCTGTTCGATGGCCCACATGGTGCCGCTGCGCCCGGCGCCCGACTGCACCTCGTCGCAGACCAACAGGATGCCGTGGCGGTCGCAGAGGTCGCGCAGGTATCGGAACCACCCTTCGGGCGGGAGCACGTACCCGCCCTCGCCGAGCCAGGACTCCACCACGATCGCCGCGACCTCCCCGGGCGTGACGACCCGTTGGAACAGCACCTGCTCGATGTAGTCGAAGTCGCCGTAGAACGAGTGGTAGACGCTGGGCAGCATCGGCCCGAACCGCTCGCGGTACTTCGCCTTCGATGCCGTGAGCGTGACCGAGCCCATCGAACGCCCGTGGAACGACCCGTAGAAGCCGATCAGGTACTGCCGATCCGTGGTGTGGCGCGCCAGCTTGATCGCTGCCTCCACAGCCTCGGTCCCCGAGTTGGACAGGAACACACGCGCCGGTGCACCGCCGAACGGCGCCGAGGCGGCGAGACGCTCGGCCACCTCGGCGTATATGGGCAGGTAGAAGTCGCTGGCCGAGTAGTGCAGCAGCTGCGAAGCCTGCCGTTGGATGGCCTCGACCACGCGCGGATGGCAATGGCCGGTCGAGGCGACCGCGATGCCGGCATTGATGTCCAGGAACAGGTTGCCGTCGACGTCCTCCACGATCGAACCGGCGCCACGGCGAGGCACGAACGGGTACGCGCGAGGCAGCGACGGAGACGTGACGCGAACGTCCCGCGCGACGCGCGCCAGCGACTCCGGTCCGGGGATGTCGGTGATCAGCGTGGGACCGCTGTGTGCCGCCAATGCCTCGTACGTGAGTTCGCGCTCGGTGGCCGTCACTCCTCGATCACCGTCCGTGACTGTTCACGCAGGTACTGCAGCACGTAGTAGGGCCCACCGCCCGCCTTGCCCGTGGTGCCCGAGCCCTTCCAGCCGCCGAACGGCTGCACGCCCGGCCAGGCTCCAGTGGTGGAGCCGGCGCGGCGGTTCACGTAGACGACGCCGGCTTGGATGCGGTCCAGCCACTCGTCGATCTCGGCGCGATCCTCGCTGAAGAGGCCCGCCGTGAGCCCGTACTCGGTGTCGTTGGCCTTCTCGATCGCGTCGTCGAGCTCGTCGTAGGGCGCGACCGCCACGAAGGGCACGAACAGCTCCTTCTTCCAGATCCAGCTGTCCTCGGGGACCTCGGCGATGGTGGGCTCGACGAACAAGCCGCGTCCGAAGTCGCCTTCGGTGATGCGCTGGCCTCCGGTCACGAGCGTGCCGTTCTTGCGGACCTCCTCGGACGCCTCCTCGTAGGTCTCCATGGCGGGCTCGTTGATGATCGGGCCCATGTACACGTCCCGCTCGATCGGGTTGCCGACCTTGACCTTCTCGGTCTTGTCCTTGAGCTGACTCACGAAGTCGTCGTAGACCTCACGCTCCACGTACACGCGGCTGCAGGCCGAGCACTTCTGCCCGCCGAACCCGAACGAGCTGCGCAACACGCCGTCGGTGGCCTTGTCCAGGTCGGCGTTCCTGGTGACGATCGTGGGGTTCTTGCCACCCATCTCGCAGATCACCGGCTTCGGGACGTCGGTGGAGAAGTGCTTGTAGATGTCCATGCCGACCGGGTAGGAGCCGGTGAAGGTGATGCCGTTCACGTCTGGGTGATGCCACAGGTGATCGCCCGCCACGACGCCGCGACCGCTGACCAGGTGGAAGGCGCCGGGCGGCACCCCGCCGTCGCGGTAGCACTCGTACAACTTGTACCCCAGCAACGCCCCCTGGTTCGACGGCTTCAGCACGACCGTGTTCCCGGCGACGAGCGCGCCGGAGGACGGGCCGCCCGACAACGCCATGGGGAAGTTGAACGGGCTGATGACGGCCCAGACACCGTGCGGGCGCAGGACGTCGTAGTAGTCGCCCTCGGCACCGAGCCCGCTCATAGGCACGCGGAAGCCATCGTGCTTGTCCATCTCGTCGCAGTTCCACCGGATCAGCTCCGCGGTCTCCTGCACGTCGCCCAGCGCCTCCAGCCGGCTCTTCCCGACCTCGTAGGCCATGAGCGCGGCCAGGTCGAAGACGCGGTCCTCCATGATGTCGGCCACGTTGCGCAGGATCCGGACGCGTTCCTGCCACCCCATGCGATCCCATTCCAGCTGGAAGCCCTTGGCAGCCGCCACGGCATCGTCGACGTCCTGAGTGGAGGCCTGCGAGAACCGGCCGATGATGATGTCGGAATCGATCGGCGATGGCTCTTCGTACTTGTCGTCGGTCCACCGCTCTTCGCCGTTGACGATGACCGGATACTCCTTGCCCAGCTCGGCGCGAGCGCGCTCGGCCGCGGCGTCGTAGGCAGCCTGCAGATCCTCGTTGTCGGCCGACATGGTGGCGTACGTGATGCGGAACTTCTCAGCCATCGCCGAACCCTCCTCGTCTCGTGGGCGCACGCTGAACTAGGTCATCGGCGCAGGTAGCCATGCTAGCCGAGCGCCCCGAACCCCGCCCATTCGCGGGTCGGTCAACACGCACGTCGCCACGCGCCAACACGGATGTCAGGATGCACGGTGTGGACATCCCCGACGTTCGCTATGCGCGTGCAGGTGGCGTTGCCATCGCCTACCAATCCGTCGGCGATGGACCGCCCGTGGTGTACGCCCCGCACCTCTGCACCATCGATGCACTCTGGCAGGCTCCGCACACCAGGGCCTTCCTCGATCGGCTCGCTGCACGCGTCCGACTGATCGTCTTCAACCCCCGCGGGACGGGTCTGTCCGATCGCCCCCGGTCCGTCACGCTTGAATCCCGGATGGATGACATCAATGCGGTCATGGACGCCACAGCGTTGGAGTCGGCCTCGTTGTTCGGGGTCGCCGAGAGCGCCAATGTCTGCGCGCTCTTCGCCTCCACGTATCCGGAACGGTGCCAGCACCTCATCCTGCATTGGCCATACGCCGTGATGGACGGGAGCGAGGAGACGAAGAACGCGGAGATCCGCGAGATCCGTGAACGCTGGGGAGAACGCGCCTGGATGGAGGAGTTCGGTCGAGAGATCAACCCCGCCTACGCTGACGATCCCGAGCTGATGGATTGGTTCGTGTGGATGCAACGCGCTGCGGCGAGCCCGAGCGCAGCCGCGGACTTCACTCGGATGCAGATGGACACCGACATCGGCGATGTCCTCCCGACGGTCCGCGTGCCGACGTTGATCGTGCACCCCTCAGGTGAGGGCGACGCGGCTCGGCAGGTCGCCGAACGCATCCCCGACGCCACGGTGCTGGAACTCCCGAGCGAGGGCCTGGACCCGTACACCGACACCGACCAGCTCACGGAACTGATCATCCGCGCGGCGCATCAGGACACACTGCCGCAGATCCCCGAGTCCGTGCTGGCGACCCTGCTGTTCACCGATCTCACCGACTCCACCGTGATGGCGGCCGAGCTCGGCGATGAGGAGTGGCGCCGGGTGTTGGTCCGTCACCACGCCGATGTCAGGCGTGAGCTCGCACGGTTCCGAGGGGTCGAGGTCGACACCGCGGGTGACGGGTTCTTCTGCCGGTTCGACGGACCGGCACGAGCCATCGCGTGCGCCCGGGCGATCGTCGAGTCCGGACGAGCGCGGGGGCTGGTGGTCCGCGCAGGGATCCACACGGGGGAGTGCGCGGTCATGGGGTCGGATCTCGCCGGGGTCGCGGTGCACATCGGAGCGCGAGTGCTGGGCCAGGCTCAACCAGGTGAGGTGCTCGTGTCACGGACCGTGAAGGATCTGGTCGCCGGCTCCGGGAACACGTTCGACGATCGCGGCGAGCACGCACTGAAGGGCGTGCCCGGCACCTGGACTCTCTTCGCGGTCGAGCGGTGAGCCGGTGGATCGAACGATCGAGATCAGGACGGCCGGCGCTGGGGATCGAGCGTGGCTCGAGCAGATGATGGACGAAGAGTGGGGCGGCCCGACCCAAGTCGCCAATGGAAAGTCCTATCGCCCGACCGACCTGCCATGCCTCATCGCGACGATCCACGGTGAGCGCGTGGGCTACGCCGCATTGCGCGTGATCGGCCACGTCGCGTGGATCGGGGTGATCGGAACGCTCCGTGTCCGGCGAGGTGTCGGGTCTGCGCTGGTCGCGGCACTCGCCGGCGATGCTCGCTCACGTGGCTGTCCTGTGCTCAGAGCCATCACGACGAACGACAACCGCGGCGCCCAGCGGTTCTACGCCGCGCTGGGTTTCCGTCTGATCGAGGTCAGGCCCGGTCAAGTGAACGAGAGCCGGAGGCTGAAGCCATCGATCCCGCTCGAGGACGAGGCCGGGACACCCATCACCGACGAGCTCGAGTACGAGCTCACCCTCTGACCGAAGACTCGAGACATCCGGGAGGCGAAAGCCGGAAATGGGTCCGGCACGGGCGTATGCTTCGGCTCCCATATGAGGCTCGTGACCTACGACCGGGGGGGGCACCGGCGGCTAGGAGCGATCCTCGAGGCAGAGGTGATCGATCTGCCGGATGCCGTCGGGCACCCGGCGTTCCCCACCACCCTCGAGGACCTGGTCTCGAGTAGCCGAGGCACCGTCATGGATGCCGCTCGTGCCGCCCTGCAGCGTGACGATGCGTGGAACTGGCGCGTGCCGAAGCCTCGCATCCTGAGCCCGCTCTTCCCGACGTCGCTCCTGTCTCCTCGGGCGATGGACGTGGACCGGCGCATCGTCGGACCCGAGAACCCGGTCCCATGGCCCGCCACCGCTGCCTGGCTCGACTACGACCCCATGGTGGCCGCGGTGATCGGCGACGAGGGATCGCGGCTGAACGCCGGGGACGTGCGCGAGCACGTGTTCGGCTACACGCTGGTCAGCGACTGGCGAGCGCGCTCCGGCGACGGCTCACCGGTGGAGTCCGCCGACGGCGTCCCCATCGCGATCGGCCCGTGCGTGGTGACCGCCGATGAGCTGGGCGATCCTCAGGCGATGTACGTGCACGTGAAGGTCGACGACCAGGAGCTGCTGAAGGGCAACCTCAACGGCACCACGGCCTCGCTGTTCGAGCTGATCGCCTCGGTGTCGACCCACGCCGTGCTGGAACGAGGGGACGCCTTCGCGCTGGGGCCGTTCCCGCGTGCGGACGACGACGCCGAACCCTCGCGCCGTCTGTGGCCGGGCGCCTTGGTCGAACTCGCCGCCGAGGGCATCGGGACCCTCCGCAACCGCGTCGCCGCTCGCTGAGTCCGGCCCCGCGCCGACACAACCACGACCTACGAAGGAGGCCTCATGCCTGTGGACACCGACTGGATCGACAGCCTGCTCACGATGCCGATCCCGGTGGGCGAGAAGATCGCCCGCACGATCGTGGTCTACCTCGTGGTCGTGATCTTGTTGCGCGTCCTCGGCAGGCGGACGGTGGCCCAGCTCAACGCGTTCGACCTGGTGGTCTTGCTGCTGCTCAGCAACGTGGTGCAGAACGCGATCATCGGTCCCGACGACTCCCTGCTCGGCGGAGTGATCGGCGTCGTGACGCTGCTGGTGGTGAACACGTTGGTGGTTCGCGGCGTGCGACGCAACGAGCGGCTCGATCGCTTGGTCGAAGGCGAGATGGTGACGCTGGTCCGCGACGGCCGGATCGAGGACGACGCGATCAGGCACCTCGGGATCCGTGAAGCCGACCTGCGAGCCACGATGCTGAGCCAAGGGGCGGAGGATGTGAGCGACGTCAAGCAAGCCGCCATGTATCCGTCCGGAGCCATCCGGGTCGACCTGACCGAGGAGGCGCGCGATGCCAGCAAGATGGACCTGGAACGGGTGGAGGGCAAGATCGACGATCTGCGGGCCGCGGTCGAACGTCTCACACGCTCGAACTGACGCCGCGGTCGCCGAGCTTACTTCTTGCGGGCCGCCTTGCGAGCCGCGGTCCGAGCCGCTTCCTGTGCCTTGTCTCGAGCCTTCCTCTTGCGCTGACGGTCCTTGGCCGACCGCACCTTCGCGAGATCTCCTCTACCCATGGTGTCTCCCTTCCGTGGTGGCAGGGGCAAGCCCCGGCCTACTCGTCGTCGTCGTCGCCGCCCTGTGCCAGCTCCAGCGAGCGGCTGCGCGCAGCGTCGATGGCGTTCAGGAAGGCGGCCCGGACGCCCGCTTCCTCCAGGTGGCGGATGGCCGCGATCGTGGTGCCGCCGGGCGAGGTCACCATCTCGCGCAGCTCCACCGGGTGCTTGCCGGTGTCGCGAAGCATCTTCGCGGAGCCCAGCATCGTCTGGATGATGAGCTCGGTGGCGACGTCGCGGGACAGCCCCAACAGGATGCAGGCCTCGATCATGGCCTCAGCGAGCAGGAAGAAGTACGCGGGGCCGCTGCCGCTGGTGGCGGTGACGGCATCAAGGTGCGTCTCCTTGAGCCGGATCACCTTCCCCACGTACCCGAGCAGCTCCTCGGCGATGACCAGGTGCTCCTCGGTCGCCGTCTGACCCGAGGCGATCACCGACATGGCCTCGTCGACCATGACCGGCACGTTGGACATGACTCGGACCACGGCGACCTCGTCGGGCAGATGCTTCTGCACGAACGAGGTCCGAACCCCGGCCGCGAAGCTGATGACCGTGTCGTCGGAGGTGACGTGCCCGCGGATCTGCGCCAGCAGCGTCTCGGTGTCCTGAGGCTTGGCCATGAGCACCAGCACATCGGCCCAACGAACCGCCTCGGCGTTGTCGAGCGTGGCCGTGACCCCGTACTTGCCCGCCAGCTCACGGGCCCGCTCGTCCCGGCGGTTGGTGACCATGATCTCGTCCACGGTGCGCCCGCCGGAGCGGATCAGCCCGGAGATGAGGGCCTCCGCCATCTTCCCGCCACCGAGGAAGGCGACCCGTCGCGCTTGGGGTGAGCTCATGACGAGGAAGCCTACCCGGCGGCCCAGCCCTCGGGCTGGGCCTGGATACCGCCACGGAGCACCTCCAGGAACTCCTTGATGCGCATCTGACGGCGTTCGGGCTGGCGATGGATCAGGCCGGGGTCGAGATCGGCAGAGACCAGCGCGTCCTGGAAGCGCTCGGCAGCCCAGTCCAGCATCGAGGCGATCATCTCGGGGTCGACGTCGTCGCGGATCTCCCCCGACCCCACGCCGAACTCCACGAAGTCCAGGGTGCCGTACGGGTCCTCACTCCGCATGAAGCGGTCGATGGGCACGCGGAGCCGCATGCCGGTGTCGTAGCGGCCGATCACGGCGACCTGGTGCGGCACCGGGTCGGATGCGACATCGTCCTCGGTGCGTTCGAGCCACCAATCCAGCGTGGCCCAGAACCCCTGGGACACGACGTCCGCCGGCGCGTCCAACCACGCAGGCAACTTGGACACCGCTCGCTGGAACGCCGCCAGGAACAGCCCCTCCTTGGAACCGAAATCCAAGAAGACCGTCCCCTTGGCGACGCCGACCTGCGTGGCGATGTCCTCGACGCGCCCACCGCGATACCCGTGTTCGGCGAAATGGTTCATGGCGACGGAGATGGTCCGCTCGCGGCGATCGGCTCGACCGTCAGTC
Source organism: uncultured Actinomycetes bacterium (assembly GCA_963821935.1). Lineage (GTDB taxonomy): Bacteria > Actinomycetota > UBA4738 > UBA4738 > HRBIN12 > JAOUEA01. The sequence goes on from CAWGFM010000005.1 coordinate 452,953, forward strand.
ATGGCGGGAACGGTAGCGAAAAAAGAACCCGAGAGACCTACCGGCTCGCCGAGGACCGAAGTCCCCAGCCACCGTCGGCCTCTCGGGCTCTGGTGCCCCAAGCAACCTCCGCACCGTCGCGTCTCGACGACCGTATGGCCCGATGGCGGCGCACCCGAGGGCGCTCCAACCACCTGCCTCCTGGTGGGCGCGCCTTGCGGCGTCCCTGCCCGGTGGCGGGCTCCCCGACCGGACTCGCCTTGCGGCGCTCCCGGCGGGGCGTCACCTCTGCCTTGCGGCCTTCGGTGACTATCGGTGTCGGCTTCCGGTCTTGCGACCTTCCCCCGACCCCGGCACCTTCCTCGCCTCGCGGCGTCTCCGGCGCTTCATCCGGTCTCCTCGCGTCGTTACTTCGACTGCTTGGAGCGAGGCGAACACTACGGGCGGAACGGCGATGGGGTCAACTTCGCGTTTCCGCAGGTCAGGACACATACGTGCAGGTCAGAGGCTTGGAGGAAAAAGTGACAATTCTGAACGAGGCGTGACGAGAGTCACACCGCTACGTGAACGCGCAGGTCAGGAGCCATGACGGGCGGTGTCCCCTCCGGCGTTGCCCGCGTCGAGGAGCTCGTCGTACACGGCATGGATGGCATCGGTGGTCGCGTCCCAGGTGAACCGGGGAGCGATCCGCGCGCCTTCCGAGCCCATGCGGGACTGCAGATCCGGGTCGTTCAGCAGACGAAGCAGACGTTCAGCGTGGTCGCTCGGATCGTGCCCTTCCACCAAGAACCCCGTCCGCCCGTCCAGCACGACGTAGCGGAGCCCACCGACCTCGGCGGCCACGACCGGCGTTCCGCACGCCTGAGCTTCCAGCGCGACCAGACCGAAGGATTCGCTGCGAGACGGCACCAGCACCGCGTCCGCTGCCGTGTAGAAGTCCGCGAGGCTGGACTGGGGCATCGGCGGGAACATCATGACCCGTTCCGCCACTCCGAGGGCCGTCGCCAGCTCCATGACGCGTGCCACCTCCGCGCCCTTCTCGGCACCGCTCGGTCCGCCGACGATCGCGAGCACCAGGTCGCGGGCCGCGTCGGGATCGCGGGCGATCGTCTCAGCCACCGTCCTGACCGCCACGTCCGGTCCCTTGTGCGGCTGCAATCTGCCAACGTAGACCGCCAGCCGCAAGCCCGACAGGTGCAACCGCTCCCTCGCTCGTCGCCGGTCTCCCGGCATGAAGAGGGTGTGGTCGACCCCGGGAGGCACGATCCGCAGGTGCTGCGGGTCGGCTCGGTAGAGCCCCACCAGTTGGGACGCCTCCGAGGGAGTGGGCGCCAGGATGCGATCGGCTTGGGCGATCACCGCCTGCTCACCCGCCAACCGCACGGGGGGCTCGGGCTCCTCGCCTCGCGCGAGCGAGTAGTTCTTCACCTTGCCCAGCGTGTGGAACGAAGCCACCAGCGGTGCCCGCCACGACTCGCTCACCGCTCGGCCCACCCACCCCGACAACCAGTAGTGACTGTGCACGATGTCGAACCCGCGTCCGTCCTCGTGGGCGATGCGAAGGACGCCACCCAGGAACTCGGGCAAGAACCGGGGTAGGTCCGCCTTGGGAACCGGGATGCAGGGACCGGCCTTGACCGAAACGACGCGGATCCCCGGGCCCAACTCCTTGACCTCGTGATCCCGGCCGCCACGGCACCGCGTGAACAGATCGACTTCGAGGCCCCGGCCTGCCAGACGCTCGGCGACCGCCCGGATGTAGACGTTCATGCCACCGGAGTCGCCGGTCCCGGGCTGATCGAGAGGAGACGTGTGCACGGACAACACGGCAACGCGCGGCTTCGGGCTCATCACCCGAAAGGCTACCGTCGCCGCAAGCGAACGAGCGCTTCGAGGGAACCCACCGTGCGTCCACCACCCAGGACCCTCGGCCGTTCGAACGGGGACAGCTCTCGCGTCTGCGAGGCGCCGAGTGCGTCCAGCTGCTGCAGCACCGAGACCAGCGCCGGCGCATAGGCCCTGGAACCGCCGTCGGCCACCTTGATCGCGACGCCCAACCCCGAGGAGACGAGGGCCGCGCATACCAGCGCCTCGGCACCCTCCTTCACCATGATCTGGCCGCTCGACGAGCGCATGACGGCCGTGTCGAGCCGGTCACGGCCGCCGACCAGGTAGGGCTCGGCCAGCATGGCGGCCGTCGCCCGCGAGGCGTCCTGTGCCAGCGCGCCCAGACGGCCGGGCCTGGCCAGCCGCGCGAACAGGGTGGCCATGGAGCGAAGCGGCACGCCGAACACCGGCGTTCCGCATCCGTCGACGCCCGTGGCCGGCCGATCGATGCTGGTGCTGGCCTGGACGGCCCGTTCGACGCGACGCTGCAACGGATGGGAACGGCGCCGGTAAGCGGCCGGATCCCACCCCGACCGGACGCAGGCCAGCAGCATGCCGGCGTGCTTGCCGGAACAGTTGTGGAACAGCGGTCGCGGCTGCTGGGCGCGTGCCATGGAGCCCGGATCGAGCGGATAGCCCGGCGGCGTCTGGAGGGCGTCGGAGCTCAATCCCGCACGGTGCAGCAGTGCGCGGACCGCCGCCAGGTGCATGGGCTCACCATTGTGCGAGGCGCACATGACCGCGACCTCGCGATCGGGTTGCTCGGGGTGATCGAGATCGGGGCCGATCGCGTGCAGGGACACGGCGCCCTGGAGCGGCTTCAAGCACGAACGGGCGAACACGGTATGGGAGGCATCGCCCGCCCGAGCCACCACCGTGCCCTCCGCGTCGCAGACGGCAACGTGCCCCACATGCACGGATTCTTCGAGGCCGGAACGAACCACGCGCGCCAACGGGACTGCTCTCACGGGCGCGACGATAGCGAGAACCGTGGACAGTGCGAAGAGCGAGGGCGACCGCTGATCCGGCGCTTAGACGGCCTCGGCGATCTGAGGTTCGGGGCTTCCGTGCAGGAGGTCGTGCTCCATCTCCAGCTCGCCGTCCTCGACCATGTCGAAGAACGCGCCCACCACCGTGGGATCGAACTGCGACCCCGCCCCGGCCCGGACCTCCTCGAGCGCTTCTTCGAACGAGAGGGCCGCTCGATAGGGCCGGTCGCTGGTCATGGCGTCGAACGAATCGGCGATCGCGAACACCCTCGCCGCCAGCGGGATCTGCTCCCCCGCCAACCCGGCGGGGTACCCGGCGCCGTCCCACCGTTCGTGGTGGGTGCGCACGATCTCGACGGCGCCCTGCAGGAACCGGATGGGCTCCACGATCGCTGCCCCGATCGCGGGGTGGCCCCGCATGACGTTCCATTCGTCGTCGGTGAGGGGGCCGGGCTTGCACAGTACCGATTCGGGGATGCCGACCTTGCCGATGTCGTGCAGGAAGAACCCGTAGGCAACCTCGGGTTGCGACGCCAACTGCGGATCGACCCGAGTGGCAAGGGCCAATCCGTAGCGCTGGGTGCGATCCAGGTGTCCGCGCGTGCCGCTGTCCTTCGCCTCGACGATCTGGGCGAGCGAGGTCATGGTCGAGACGTACATCTCGCGCACGTCCTCCAGGGCTGCTTCGAGCTCGCGGGTGCGGAGGCGTTCGGCTTTGTACAGCCCGCTCAGCTCACGGGCGAACACGGTGAGCTGGGCGTGGATGGTGGGAAGTTCGGCGTCTCCGTGCGACCCCTCCCTGCCCGCCGGATGGGGAATGCCAGTGATGGTCACGTTCACCTCGGTCGGGAAAGTCCGCGTCACTTTGGCCTGTCGCGCCTCTGTGCACCATCGCCCGGGCGAGCGATTCCCGGCGGGTCGCGCGGCCCAGATGCGCATAGTCCGACCGGCCTCGGACAGCCCCATCATGGATGCCCCCATCCGGGGGACACGAACGCAACCCCTGCGGGCTGGGACGTGCCCCGGCCGCTGCTACCGCAACGCCAGCGAGGGGTCGTCCTTGTAGCGTCGCATCAGCTCGGCCTGCACGGTGTCGAGCGCATCGATCACCGCGCCACGTGCTTCGGAGACCGTGAGCTCTTCAGCGGTGAGCAGTTCCACGGCCGTTGCGAGCTGCTGGTCGTCGAGCGAACCGGGGTCGGAGATGCCGGCGTCGGCCACGAGCCGCTCGACGCGCCGCCGCGCCAACAGGAGCTCGTCCTCGGGAACCCCCACACGGACCGCTTCGCCGCGGCTCGGCCCTTGTCGTTCTTCCGATCCGAGGATCTGGGTCAGCCGCTCCACCAATGGTCCGCGATCGATGTCGTCACCCCGAGACGTCAGCTCTGCTTGCAGGATCTCGGCTCGCCCTTGCACCAATCGCCGCAGCAGCGACAGGTACTCGCGCTCGGCGAGGCATTCGTCGCGACGCTCGCGGAGCTCGTCGAGGGGCAGGTCGGTCAGCCCCTCGATGAACGCGGAGTCGCGGACCCGGTCGATCCTGCGGTTGGCGGGGTGATTCAGCTCGTCGCTCATCGGGCGCCATCCTAGACGGTTGTTCGAAGTGATCTGAGGTGCCCGACCAGATCGAGCGAGCTACCCGCGTTCGACGACCTCTTTGAGCCCGGTCAGCATCTTCTGCCAGTTGTCCCTCGAATGCTGGGCCTCTTCCTCGCTCGCGTTGTTGTCCTGGCTCAGCGAGACGCGAGTCTTCCCATCCTGCTGTTCGAGCTGATAGTCGAGCGTGTGGTAGTTGGCAGGGACGTCCTCTTGGCCGCTCAGTGGGCTGAAATGCGTCATCTTCAGGCGGCGCCCAGGCTCGATCTCGACGATCTCACCCTTGTCTTCGTAGCTCGTGCCCTCGTACTCGCCCTTCCACACGATCGCGCTCCCTGGTTCCCAGTCGGTCACCACGTGGGAGCCGAACATGTACTTCTCGATCTGGTCCGGATCGGTCAACGCGGCCCAGACCTGTTCGGCTGAGGCACTGATCTCGGTTTCTGCGGTGGCGACGTGATCCGTCATGAGATCCTCGCTTTCCGTGCGACGTTGATCGACGTATACCCGGCCGTTATCAGCGCAACACGTGTCGTGAGCCGCTGGCGGCTAGCACACGCCCAGGAGGCTGGAGTACGGGTTGATGGCGGCGCCGCCCCCCGGGTGGTACTCGAAATGCAGGTGGTAGACGGTGGTGCCCGTGTTGCCCACGTAGCCGATGACCTGGCCAGCGCCCACGTGCGCGCCCTCGCCGTAGGAACCGTAGCTGCTGAAGTGCGTGTAGAAGGTCCAGTCGGAGCTGCTGTCGTGGAACACGACGACACCCAGCCCGCCGATCGAGCTGCCCGTGTGATGCACCGTGCCACCGTGGACGGCTACGACCGGAGTACCTTGCGCCGCGATCATGTCGATACCCTGGTGCGAGCGCCCGCCCGACCGCGGGTCGCCGAACGAGTCCACGAACGAGTTGGCTCCGGCCACCGGGCAGGTCATGAGCCAGCCCGATCCGGTGATCGGTCCGCCGCCGCCCCCGCCCCCCGTATCGACGCCACCGCCGCTGGTCGACCCGCCGCCGGCATCATCGGTCGCGGCGCGGGCTGCTGCCGCCTGCTCGGCGGCGAGCTGGTCTTCGAGCTCTGCGACGCGGGCTTCGTACTCAGCGAGCTGGGCGTCGATCGCGTCCTGCTGGTTGCCCAGCTCGGTGAGCGCCTGTTGCTGTTCCTCGGCCGCTTCGGCCAGCTGTTCGCGTTGCCACGCCAGCTCCTGGGTCTGCGAATCGACCCGAGTGGCCAGGTCGGTGTCGCCCTGCGCCAAGGCCGAGGCGAACTCCAGCTGATCTGCCGCGTCCGTCAACGAGTCGGACGTCAGGATCGCCATCACCTGCGGGCTTCCTCCCGCGACATACAGCGACGCCGCACGCTCGTTGAGGCGAACCTGGATCGTGGCGAGCTCTGCCTCCAGTGCGTCGATGCGTTCGCGAGCCTGGGCCGCCTTGTCCTGCGACTGCGCCAGGGCCGCCTCGGCATCGAGCCACAACCGGTTCACCCGGTCGAGCTCCGCCCGGACGCTCGACAGCTCGCTCTCTGCACTGCTGAGATCGGATTCAGTGTCGGCGTAAGCGGGCACAGCGACAATGGCACCGGCAAGCAACGCCGAAGCCACGAGCACGCTGAGGAATGGTCGAGAGTGGATCGTCACCTCCAGTGACGGCGGGACGTTCGCACGAGGCTACCAGCGAGAACGCACATGGTCGACCTGCAGGGCCGCGCTCACTCGCCGTGCTGGGCTTCACCCTTCGTCGTGGTTCCGGCCGATCTCCTCCTCGAGCGCTTCCAGATGCGCCAGCTGAGCGATGTCCTTGGTTCGTGCGCTTGCCCGCTTCATGCGCATCAGGTCGGACACCGACGCGACCATGATGACGATCCCGTCGGCGATCTCGAACCGCGTCGCGTCTGCCGCGAGGTCGTCGTAGCCGCGAGTACCGGTCGGCGTGCCGAGGATGTCGAACGGGCCGTGATCGGTCCGAAGGGTGAACCTGTCGCCGAGGGCGAGCGCCTGCGCGTCCAGCGGGAACGGGAACTCGCCTTCCTCTCGGGCTCCTCGAAGGGAGGCATGGATCGCACCCAAGACGGAAGCCATCCGCTCGAGGTTGGCTCGATCTCGGGAGTAGCACACGTCGAGATCATGCGTGACGACGGGGGTGCCATGGATGTTGCCGGCAAGACCGCCGATCACGACGAACAGCACGTCGTGTTCGACCAGCGTGACCAGGAGCCGTTCGGGATCGAAATCATCGGAGGTCATGCCACCACCTCGCGAGCGCGGAGCCTCATGGCTTCCAGCCGGCGCGCCGCAGCGACCGAGTAGCGAAGTCGCTCCGCCGGCGTTCGCCGGAGGGCTTCATGGATCAGCGTGCGGTCCACTCCTTCAGAGGTCTTCTCACTCACGATCAGGGACAAGCCGCAGGCGCTGATCAGCGGCTGGAGCGTGTCGAACGTGGGTGAAACGACGCGGTTCTCGATCCGCGAGATCGTGGCCTGTGGGATACCGGTGCGTCGGCTCAGCTCACGCTGGGACAGTCCCGCGCGCCGTCGCGCCATGCTGAGCATCTCGGCGGCATCCATCATCCCGACTGATGATAGCGGATACGTATCATCAGTGATGCACTGACGTATCGCCCTTGGAGGGACGAGGTGTCAGCTTGCCGACATCGCAGCGATCAGGATGTCGGCGACCTCGGGCCTGGAGAACTCCTGGGGCGGACGCTCGCCGTTGCGGAGCATCTCGCGCACCTTGGTGCCGCTGAGCGAGACGCGGGTCTCCTCGCCGTGGGGACAGGTCTTCGGGGACGCCATCCCCTCGCACGCCTGGCACCAGAACGAGTGCTCGAAGTTGAGCGTCGTGATACCGAGCTCGCCCGGCTCGAACTCGGTGAAGATGGCCTGCGCGTCGTAGGTGCCGTAGTAGGTGCCGACGCCGGCGTGGTCGCGGCCCACGATGAAGTGGGTGCAGCCGTAGTTCTTGCGGCAGATCGCGTGCCAGATGGCCTCGCGAGGTCCCGCGTACCGCATGGCGGCCGGGAACACGCTGACCATGGCGCGATCCTTGGGGTAGTAGCCCTCGAACAAGGCTTCGTAGCACCGCATGCGCACGTCCGGCGGCACATCGTCGGCCTTCGTGGCCCCCACCAGCGGGTGCACGAGCAGCCCGTCGACGATCTCCAGGGCGCACTTCTGGATGTACTCGTGGGCGCGATGGATCGGGTTCCGGGTCTGGAAGCCGACGACGGTGTTCCATCCACGTTCGGCGAAGGCCGCGCGCGTCTGGGCCGGGGTCAGCCGGTACTGGGCGAAATCGTCGTGCACGGGCAGCGAGATGACCTCGAGGGTGCCCGCGATGCAGGTGTCACCCGCGTCGTAGACCGCCTTCACGCCGGGATGCTCGGCGTCGTCGGTGCGATAGACGCTGAGGGCCTCCTTCGCCTTATCGCGCTTGAACGTGCCTTCGACCCGCAGGACTGCGAGCGGGTCGGCGCCGTCGGCCGGCAGCAGCGCCACGCTGCCCGCGCCGCCGATCTGATGCGCCTGATCGTCGGTCACGCTGAGCACGACGGGGATGGCCCACGGCAGGCCGTCGGCCAGGTGCATCGAGTCGAGTACCGAGTGGTAGTCGGCCTCCCCCTGGAAGCCGGTCAAGGGGCTGAGCGCCCCGACGGCGAGCATCTCCAGGTCGGACAGCTCGCGCTCACCGACGACGATCTTGGGCAGGTTCGCCGCCTCGGCGGTCAGGGCCGCGGCGGCGTCGGGTTCGGCGAGTAGGTTCACCAGGGTGCCGCCGTGCGGTGCGATCTGGTCGTGCTCGGACATGGGCGCTCTCTCCATTTCGGTTCCGGGGGTGGTTCGGGGCCTCGCGCAGCGGAGTGTACGCAAACGCGAGGGCCTGAGCCGCGGTATGCTCGCCCGCTCATGCAGACGCTGCTCGCCGACGAGGAACTCGTCGCACGCAATCAGGCGTTCGAGACGGCGCACCCACGCGAGATCCTGCAGTGGGCCCTGGACGCCGCACGGTTCCCCCGGGTGGCGCTGGCGTCGGCGTTCCAGGCGGAGGGAACGGCGACCATGCACATGGCCACCCAGATCCGGCCGGATGTGCCGATCCTGTTCCTGGAGACGGGCTACCAATTCGCCGAGACGCTGGCGTTCAAGGAGCAGATGACGGAGCGGCTGGGCCTGAACGTCGTCGATCTGTACGGGGAGTACACGGTCGAACGCCAGACGGCGGAGTTCGGGGCTCGGTTGTACGAACGCGACCCCGAGACGTGCTGTGACCTCAACAAGGTGCAGCCGATGTTCGAGGCGTTGCGCGGACTGGACGCGTGGATCACCGCGTTCCGCCGCGACTCGTCGCCGACCCGGGCCAACGCGCCGTTCGTGCAGCAGTACGAATTGGAGCCTGGGCGCTGGATCGTGAAGGTGAACCCCATGGCTGCCTGGACCCGCCAGCAGACCCGGGACTATCTGGCCGAGCACGACCTTCCGCACAACCCGCTGTACGACCTGGGCTACACCTCGATCGGTTGCGCTCCGTGCACCCGCATGCACCTGGAAGGCGAACCCGAGCGCGCTGGCCGCTGGGCGGGCCGCGCCAAGTGGGAGTGCGGCATCCACGAACGCGAAGCCGCCAACCAGCCCACGATCACCGACCTCACCACGTAGGGCGGGGGCAAGCCCCGGCCCACGGTGGGGTCTTAGGCGACGACCCAGATGGCTTCGCGGGCGAGCTCGATCTCCAGGTGGGTGCGGTCGCCCATGGAATCGCCGTCGACCTGCACGGGGAACGGCTCCGAGGCGGTGACCTCGACCTTCGACGCGTCGTGCACGTAGTCGATGTCACGGCCCTGCACGTGGCGGGCGGAGCCGAACACCTGCCACGCGATGCGGGGGATGCTCCGCCGCGCCAGCTTGCGAACGCTCAGCACGTCGAGGCCGCTGTCGAGCGAGGCCTGCGGCGTCATGCGGAGTCCTCGGTCCTTGTAATAGGTGTACGGATCGGTGCGTCCCACCATGACGGACAGCGACGGCGTCGCCTCCTGGCCGTCCACCGAGACCTGCAGGTCCGGTGCGCGACCCGCGTAGCCAACCAGCAACTCCCAGAACACCGAGCGGAACGCCACCCGATCGAACTTGGCCTTCGTCTTGGGGAACTTCGCGTCCATGCGAGCCATCGCGGCCGCGTCCACGCCGGCGCCGCAGTTGACGGCGAAGTACCTGCCGTCGGCGCGCCCCAGGTGCAGCTTGAACGCGTCGTCGTCGAGGGCACGCCCGATCAGCACCCCGGTGGCTTCCACCGGATCGGTGGGGATGCCCAGCGCACGAACCAAGATGTTGGTGGCGCCGCCGGGGATCACACCCAGCGCCACCTCCGAGCCGGCCAGCGCGTTGAGCACCTCGTTGATCGTGCCGTCGCCCGAGAACACCACGACCAGGTCCACACCCTCGGCCACGGCCTGGGCCGCGATCTCGTTCGCGTGGCCGCGCTCCTTGGTCTCGATGACCTCAAGCCGGAAGTCGGCCGACAGCGCCTTCTCGATGACGGCGAGCGTGGGCTTGGACACCGTTCGGGCGACGGGGTTGACGACGAGGAGGACCCGGTGCAGATGCATCGGCCGCCAGTATCGCAGGGACGGTGGAGATGTGTGCCGGGGGGCAAGCCCCCGCCTACGGGGAGTCGCCTCCGCTGACCGGTGGCAGCAGCGCGACCTCGTCGCCGTCGGCGATCACCGTGTCACGGGTCGCGCGTTCGCCGTCCACGACGTAGGAGCCCACCGCCGCGATCTGCGCGAACCGGTCGCCGAAGCGAGCACCGAGTGCATCCACCACCTCACCCACCGTGCGCCCGTCTGCTTCCACGTGCGTGGCGCCCGCCTGTTCGCGGAGCGCGGCGAACAGCCTCACTCGGACCACGGCAGGTCCAGCGTCTCGTGGACGAGCCCCACCAGCTTGCGCGCGAATCCGGAACGCAGGCCGTCTTCGGCGTGACCGAACCCTTCGCCCAGCAGCAGCCGCTTGGGCTCCCCCGCGGCCTCGAACAGGCGCTTCGCATGCTCCACGGGGAACAACCGGTCGTCGGTGCCGTGCACGATCACGATGGGGACGGGCGCGATCTTGCCGATCACGTGTTCCGGCGAGTCGGGCGGATCCCAGTGATCGGGAAGTCGTACCCCATAGGCGCGCAGGGCCGCACGCCCCGCCGGCGTACCGATGCGCGCGTGCATGTGGCGTCGTTCCTTGGGATGCGCGTCACCGTGCCAGTCCCAGTACGCCAGCGACGAGATCCCCACGACCGCATCGGCGCCGCCGATCAACGCGCCGTGCCGGATCGTGGCGATGCCGCCCATGGACGCCCCAACGGTCACCACCAGGTCGTGTCCATCCGCGCGGGCCAGTCGGTGGACGGCCTCCACGTCGTACATCTCGTCGCCGCCGAAATCGCAGATGCCGGTGCTGCCCCCGTGCCCGCGCATGTCCATGGCGTAGACCGCGAACCAGGGCGTCAACCGCTCGGCGAACAGCGCGAACTTCGGCTTGCGATGCCACCCCATGAGCCCGTGTGACAGGACGACCGCGGGCAGCGCCTGGCCCGCCTCGCCGATACGGGTTCCTTGGATGCGCACGCCGTCCTCGGTGACGACTTCGAACGTGTGCGCCGGCACCCGCCAATGGTGGGAGGTGAACTCTTGAACCGACGTCATCGCAGGTGAAGCCTACCGTCAGGGGAACCGAACCCGCTATCGTGGAAGCGCCGATGGCCATCGTTGCACTGCTGTCCGATCGCGCTCCCCAGGTTGCCCTGCCCGCGCTCGGCGACCTGCTCCCCGACCTCAAGGTGGAGCCGCTGGCGGTCTCGTCGCTGGACCACCTGGTCGCGATCGAGCCGCAGGTCGTGCTGGCCGACGCGGGCGAGAACCCGGGACAGGCGTGGTCCGTGGTCCAGGCGCTCCGCGACCGTGGCGCGATCATGCCGGTGATGCTGATCGTCGAGCGCGATCAGCTGGAGCGATACCCCTGGGCCGAGCTCGCCGACGAGTTCGTCTACCCGGGGGCGCCGGCCGCCGAGCTCCGGGTCCGCCTCGCGATGCTCCGGCGCCGGGCCGGAGCTGGCGACGGTTCGGTGACCCGGCTCGGCCCGCTCGCGCTCGACACCGAGACCTACCGGGTCACGGCCGGCGGACGCGCGTTGGACCTGACGTTCAAGGAGTTCGAATTGCTGCGGTACCTGGCCACGCGTCCGGGGCGCGTGTTCACTCGGCCGACGCTGTTGCGCGAGGTCTGGGGGTATGACTTCTACGGCGGCACGCGCACGGTGGACGTGCACGTCCGGCGGCTACGCGCGAAGCTCGGCCCCGAGCACGAGCACCTGATCGAGACGGTGCGCAGCGTGGGCTACCGGGCCGCCGAGGTCTGAGCCGAACGGCGGGAGCCCGAAGACGTAGTCGGACCGGGCTATGCGAAATGGCTCGTTCGGGCTCTGCGCGCCGGAACGCTGTAGCGCCGATGACCTTCGCATGAACGAAGGGGTCCGAGACCGCGTAGCCAGTCCCGCTCCCGGGACGCCATCCCCCTCGGTCCGCGATCAGAGGACCCCTCGTTCACCGTGAGGCCCCGTCCGATCACCCCCTCGATCGGTCGGGGCCTCGTTCGTTAGGCTCGCTCGCGGTGAAGATCGCGCGTCCAGACCCGGCGCTCTCGGACGGTGTGATCGTGCTGCGGCCATGGGGACCGGGCGACGTGGGCGGACTGGTGGCTGCCATCGACGGCGACCCGGTGATCACCAGTTGGCTGGACCAGATCCCGCAACCGTTCACCACCGAGCACGGGACGCGCTTCATCGAGCGCTCGATGCGGTCGTGGGAAGCGGGCGAGCAGGCGTCGTTCGCCATGACCGACGCGCAGACCGGCGCGCTGCTGGGATCCGTCGGGCTGCACCCGGTGGACGAAGGCCACGATGTCGTCGAGATCGACTACATGGTGGCCGCCGACGGCCGCGGCAAGGGCGCCGCGACACGGGCAACCATCCTCGTCACGGGCTGGGCGCTGGACACCCTCGGCGCCCAACGCGTCCAACTCCGTGCCGACGTCGACGAACGTCGGCTCATGTCGGGTGGCCGAGAAGGCAGGGTTCACCCGCGAAGGCGTGGTGCGCTCGATCCGCCGCAACGAGCGGCAGGGCGGGCGGCGGATCGACTGGGCCCTGTACTCCCTGCTGCGCGGGTGAGCGCGTAACGCAGAGTTAACGGTCAGCGTAACGCTCCCGGCACGCGGACGCTCGTAGGCTGGAACGACCGTCGAACGAACAAGGGGGAGCGCGCGTGGCAACGCCGAAAGACGTCATCGCGATGGCGAAGGAGCACGAGGCCCAGATCGTCGATCTTCGGTTCACCGACCTGCCGGGTCAGGTCCAGCACCTCTCGGTGCCGGTGCACGAACTGACCGAGCAGAAGCTGACCGAGGGCCAGCCGTTCGACGGGTCCAGCGTTCGCGGGTTCCAGGAGATCCAGGAGTCGGACATGTTGTTGATGCCCGACTGCGACTCGGCCTACATGGACCCGTTCACCAAGCACCCCACGCTCAACATCACGTGCTTCGTCAAGGACCCCGTGACCGGCGAGGACTACAGCCGTGACCCGCGCAACATCGCGAAGAAGGCGGAGCTGTACCTGAAGCAGACGGGCATCGCGGACCGCTCGTACTGGGGGCCCGAGGCCGAGTTCTACATCTTCGACTCGATCCGCCACGACCAGAGCCAGTTCGAGGGCTACTACCACATCGATTCGGTGGCGGGGGCCTGGACCAGCGGCAAGGAGGAGGTCGGCGGCAACCTGGGGTACAAGCCGCGCTACAAGGGCGGGTACTTCGCCCTGCCCCCCACCGACAAGTACCAGGACCTGCGCACCGACATGGTGCTCAACCTGGAGAAGGTCGGCCTGACGATCGAGGTGCACCACCACGAGGTGGGCACGGCCGGCCAGGCCGAGATCGACATGCGCTACGACACGCTGCTGACCACGGCCGACAACGTCATGAAGTACAAGTACGTCGTCAAGAACACGGCCTACCAGGCGGGCAAGACCGTGACGTTCATGCCGAAGCCGCTGTTCATGGACAACGGCTCGGGCATGCACACCCACCAGTCGCTGTGGGACGGCGACGACAACCTCTTCTGGGACGAGGTGGGCTACGGCGGCATCAGCGACGCCGCTCGCTGGTACATCGGCGGGCTCATCGCGCACGCACCGGCCTTGCTGGCGTTCACCAACCCCACGACCAACAGCTACCGCCGGCTGGTGCCGGGCTACGAGGCGCCGATCAAGCTGGTCTACAGCCAGCGGAACCGCAGCGCCTGCGTCCGCATCCCGCTCGGGACCAAGGGCCCGGGTGCGAAGCGGCTGGAGTTCCGCACGCCCGATCCGTCGTGCAACCCGTACCTGGCGTTCAGCGCCATGCTCATGGCGGGCATCGACGGCATCAAGAACAAGATCGAGCCGCCCGACCCGATCGACAAGGATCTGTACGACCTGCCGCCGGAAGAGCACGCGGCCGTCAAGCAGGTGCCGGGGTCGCTCCTCGAGGTGCTGGGCGAGCTGGAGTCCGACCACCAGTGGCTGCTGGAAGGCGGGGTCTTCACCCAGGACGTCATCGACACCTGGATCGAGTACAAGCGCATCGAGGAGCACGACGCCGTCGCCCTGCGACCGCACCCGTTCGAGTTCGGCCTCTACTACGACGTGTAGTGCTCCACCGACGGAGGCCGGGGCTTGCCCCCGGCCTCCCTGTGTCGGTTTGACAGCACCTCCATACGTATGATCATACGTATGATTGTATCGATACATTGATACAATCGAACGGAGGAGGCGCGCCTGATGGGTCCGACCGAGCTGATCGCCCTCGCGGTGCTGGTCGTGATCGTTGCGACGTGGATCGGCCGGCGTCCGCACGCCGATGACGCCGAACTGAGCCGGTGGGTCGATGCAACGGGTGTCGAGCTCTCCCCCGAGAGCTCACGGATCGTCCAACGCTCGCTCACATGGGGCCGGCGTTGTCGTCGGATCGGTGCGCTGGTCGGCTTCCTCTCGCCGTGGCTCTTCTCCGGGATCTCGGGCAGGTCGATCGACGAGGGCGGCTGGGCTCTCTCCCTGATGCTCGTCGGATATCTGCTGGGTGCTCTCGTGGCCGAGGTCGCCGTCGACCGAGCCGGGGAACCTGGAACGGCTGCCGCAGTGCGACCTCGACGTCTCGTCGACTACCTGCCGATGTGGCTGCTCACGCTCCAGCGGGCACTGGGGGGCCTGGCGGTGTTCATGATCCTGCCCTACGCACTCGTGCAGCCGGGTGCCGACGTCGACCTGCCGGGCGTGGGCACCATCGCGCTGTTCGGCCTGGGCGGTGCATCGATCGCGTTGATCGTCGAGATGATCGAGCGGCGCATCGTGGCGAGGCGTCAATCGGCGGCTGACATCGCCGACGTGGAGGTCGACGACGCGCTCCGATCCACCTCACTCCATGTGGTCGCCGGCGCGGGCCTGGCGCTGCTGATCCAGTTCGCGGGTCCTCTGGTCGCCATCACCCTCGCTGCCGCCATCCCCGGCGAGGCCGGTGGCATCGTCGCCGGCGTGCTGCTCGTGCTCCTGATGGTGCTCTCCCTGATGTGCTGGATCAACGTCGCGCACCCCGCTCGCTATCGGAGTCGAGGCCGGGTCCGGAGCCACGCATGATCGTCCGGGTGGAACCGTCCTCGCCCGTCCCCCCCTTCGAGCAGATCCGCATGCAGATCGCGACGATGATCAGCTCGGGTGTCCTCGAGGTCGGAGCACGGTTGCCCACGATCCGTCAGCTCGCGAAGGACCTGGGCCTGGCCGGGGGAACGGTCGCGCGCGCGTTCCGGGAGCTCGAGGCCGATGGGGTCATCGTGACGAGAGGGCGGCACGGATCGTTCGTCGCCGAGCCGAGCCCTGCGGCCAGCGACGGTGCGACCACGGCGCTGCGCGAGGCGGCGGACTCCTTCGCGGTCAGGGCTCACCAGCTCGGTGCCGATCCCAAGGGAGCGTTGGAGCTCGCCCGCAAGGCGCTCGGCGAGCTGTCGATCTCCCGCCCCTCGTAGCGGGGCTTGCCCCCGCGGCAGCCCCCCATTTGCTCCGAACGGCCTCCGCGGGTGAGGATATGGCCCGTACCGACAGGAGGGGCATCGTGATGAAACGGATGATCGCGGCCATCGCCGCTGCGCTGACGATCCTGGTGTGCATGGCACCCGCGACGAGTGCCAGAGCGGTTCGGCCTCGAGCGCCGTACATCACATCGACCCCGCCGATGATCGTGGCGCTGCAGCCGGGGGTCGACATCCTGCCGATCCTGACGGCGGGCGACGTGATCGGTGGCCGCGTGAGCGGGTTCCAGTTCACGGGTGTCCCCGACGGGATCGGCGTCTACCAGAGCGGGCCGGACAACCTCGAGGTCTACACGAACCACGAGCTCTCCTATCGGTACGGAGACCCGGCGTGGTCGCGTGTCTCCCATCTGACGCTGAACTCCGGCGCCGAGGTGACCGCCGCCAGCTACGTCGTCGACGGCACCGAGCGCTACGAGTACTTCTGCTCCTCGACCCTGGACGTGCTCGACGGCGTGCCGTGGTACCTGACCGGCGAGGAATGGTTCGCGTCGCCCAAGGGCGGCATGTCGGTCGCGATCAACGTCCTGACCGGTCGTCTCCGCGAGACGCCCCAGTTCGGCGCCCTCAACCATGAGAACGTCGTGCCGATCCACGGCATGTCCCGCGCCGTGATGTACCTGTCCGAGGACTCCTTCCGCTTGCGCTCGCAGGCGTACAACTACTTCGCCGACAGCTTCACCAAGGCGATCAAGGGCAACGGCAAGTTCGCGGTGTGGGTGCCCGACGACCAGGGCGACGGCGACCCTTCGGCCGACGACATCTCCGTCGGCGACACCATGACGGGACGATTCCGGACGATCCGGCACGTGGAGCGGTACAACGGGAAGGAGCTGAACGAGCGCGCCGAACGCCTGGGCTCGTTCAACTTCGTGCGCATCGAGGACGCCGCCACCGACCCGTCGAACCCAGGCGTCGTCTACATCTCCGAGACGGGCCACAACGCTGCCGAGACCAGGAACGGCCGGCTGTACCGGATGACCTACGACGTGGCCCACCCGCGCCAGGCGACCCTGGAGGTCGTGCTCGACGGTGATGCCGGCGACGACATCGTCAACCCCGACAACTTGGGCATCAACTCCACGTCGCTGGTGATCCAGGAGGACCGCAACAAGGCGAAGTCGGGATACGCCCGCATCCACGTGTACGACTTGTCCGCCGAGACACTGACGACCGTGGCCCGCTTGGATCCGGGCCAACGCGCCATCGAGAACGGCGGCGGCCCCGGTGTCTGGGAATCCAGCGGAGCCGTCGACGTCAGCGACTTCTTCGGCCCCAGCACCTGGCTGGTCGACGTCCAAGCCCACGCAACCTCGATCCGACAACAAGGCATCAACCTGAAGATCGACTCAGCGAAGGGTCAGCGGGGTCAACTGCTGTTGCTCACGATCCCGGGGACGTAGCGAGGCCAATTTCTCCAAGCGCCGAAGGTTGCACCAACTGACAGCGAGGAGTCTGCCCGGGGTCAGTCGCTGGCTCCTTGCGTGACCGATCGGCGATGCGCGATGCTTCTGTGGTGCAGCCGAC
Organism: uncultured Actinomycetes bacterium; assembly: GCA_963821935.1. Classification (GTDB taxonomy): domain Bacteria; phylum Actinomycetota; class UBA4738; order UBA4738; family HRBIN12; genus JAOUEA01. The sequence continues at coordinate 470,091 of CAWGFM010000005.1, forward strand.
ACATGCTTCCCGACTTATCCGCTTCGGTCAGAAGCTCTGGAAACCCTCAGAAAATATGCGGGACCCGGAATGGAACGGGTTTCCAAACTTCTGGACGATGACCGACGCCGCCAATGGCACACACATCCGGCAATCTGCGGGCATCAATCCCATCGCTCGTCCCGTGGGACAGGAGCGGCGACCAGCTGTCGTGATCTTTCTGACACCCGCCGGGGAGAGACACCGTTTGCCCTGGCTCGATGAGGTAGATCTCGAGTCGGGATTCGTCCGTTACTTCGGTGACAACAAGTCTGAACTCGAGCTAACCGCGGAGAACTCTCCAGGGAATCGGGTTCTGCTTGCTGAGATGGATCGCTACTCATCGTCCGATCCTGACACACGCGCTTTGGCGGCTCCGCTGATGTTCTTCAGGAACCTGGGTAACCAGGGCGGTGGCCCCTTAACCGAGTTTCTGGGCTTCGGTGTGATTCGTGAGGCACACAGGATGACTCAGCTACACAAAGGCAAGTCGTTCTCGAACTATGCCTTTGACTGCATCTTGTTCCGCGGAGACGAAACGAGGGAAGGGGCCGAGTTCATCAGCATTGACTGGATCGATGAACGGAGGGATAGATCCATCGCCGATGGCGCGGCGAATCGCAATGCTCCACGGGCTTGGAAACGGTGGGTTACAAGTGGGCTTGAAGGTCTGGACTCGCCAGGCGTCCGTCGAACGGTCATCACTGAAGACGTCCTGCCTTACGAGGAACAAGTGCCGCCCCGCGATAGCCCGCTTGGGGGAACCCTCAGCCAAATCTATGAACACTACGAGGGAAGCTACAAGCATGGATTTCAAGCCTTGGCTGCGCTATCCACTCAACTGGTACTGGAAAGCCCCGGCACTACCTATTACCCGGGCTGGGTTACTCCCGTTGGCCCAGATGGAGGGGTCGACTTCGTCCAACGCATGGACCTCGGCCAAGGCTTTTCGTCAACCAAGCTGGTGATTCTTGGCCAGGCCAAATGCCGCAAGCCATGGCCAAGAGGCTCAAGCGTTACAGCCGAGGATTTGGCGCGGGTCGTCGCCAGGCTGCGCCGAGGTTGGATCGGCGCGTATGTGACGACGTCCGCGTTCTCCGACGCGGCTCAGAAGGAACTCATCGTCGACGAGTATCCAATTGTCCTTATCAACGGCTGGCGTCTAGCCCAGGCAGCTGAACAGCTTCGTGACGCTTTGGGACACGCGACCATGCACGAGCTACTTGTCTGGGTTGACAGCGCATACCTCAGACTCATGAGTGCAGCCCGGCCCAAGCCAGCAGATATCGCTCGAGAGATGCCACTCTAGCTTGAGTCACGCGCCATTGATCGCCGATGGATCCACAGGCCCGGGATGGTCTTGCCGCTTCGGTTGTCGGGATCGTCCCCCGCGGTGCCGGTCCAGACCACTGATTTCAAGCAGATCTTGCAGAACGCGCCTTGGTCTGGGAACCAGTGCACGGGGTACGCCTCGTGCCGTCGATCAACCTCGGAGATCTCGAAGTTGTATTCCGACCAGATGGTCTCGAAGGCGAAGACTCCGCCCTCCATGAACTCGCGATCGGCTGCTTCCCAAGCCTCATCTCGAGAAGCACCACTCACGTAGATCGTGGCTTCGTCCAAGGTTTCCCTGACGATGTTGACCTCCCAGCGTTGGTTCGCCTTCCGCTTGCTCATGCGTCCTCCTTGATCGGCGACGCTCCTGAGATTGATCCGATCGGCCTTCGATTGCCTGTGATGTGCGCACATTCTCCCCAGATCCCCGCGGACCTGTTGCATGTCAGACCCTTGAATCACACTAGTGTAACTCCCTCTCCCGACCCCATCGGGAGGTACACATGCAGGACGCTCGTAGGTTCAGGGATGCGCGGGACGCCGCCGAGCTTTCGCTCGGCGGCGCCGTCGCGAACATCCGAGCGGCACGCCAACAGCTCGACCGGCTCGCCGAGCTCGTCCCCGACCGGTCCGAGGTGGACGGGCTGCGTGGCATCGCCACGATGATCGCCTACTCGATCGAGGGGCTGGTCGTGGCCGTCGGCCGGATCACGCCCGACGGGTCCCGGTCCTAGGCGCTCGGCTCGTACTCCTGGGCGTGCTCGTCACGGTCGATGGCGACGGTGCGCTCCATGATGTCGAGCGTCTCCGCCACCGACTGACCGTTCTCGTCGGCCGCGGCCTTCACGTCCTCGTACCGGATGTTGTGCTCGCCCATCTGCAGGTGAGCCTTCATGCATCCACAGGTCAGGCACATGATCGTCTCCTTCCGTCGACCGAAGTGTCGATCGAGTTCATCGTGAACGGTGGGCGTCGGTCAAGCCGCTGCTTCGCGCCGCGAGATGCCGGTCGCCAGGCGAGCGAGCGCCAGAGCGGCCAGTGCCAGCCCGAAGTCGCGCAGGGCGATGTCGTAGAAGCGCGGTGGGTCGACCGTGAGCAGGTTGACGATGATGCCGCCGAGCCACGCCGCCACCAGGTAGCCGCCGAACACCGGCCGCACCGCCACCACGATGCCCGCCAGGATCTCGATCACGCCGACCGCGTACATGAACGCCTGGGCGTCGCCTGGGACGATCCGGTCGAGCCACGGCGCCAGGTAGACGGGCCAGTCCACCATGACGTTGAAGAACTTGTCCAAGCCGAACAGGATCGGCGCGACCGTGAACCCCGTCCGCAGGATCCAGAACGCCTGGTCCACCGGATCGGCCGTGCGCATCGCACTCCCCGCCCTCGCATGACTCGTCGTCTCTGTGACCGCCATCACGATCCCCTCCTTCTAAGACTCATCTCTGTTGGTCTTAGACTGAGATTGATACACCTCACATGGCGTCGGCGTCAAGGATATTTCGCTAGGAAGTTTGAGCGTTAGATACCGTTGGCATGCGCATCGTCTCATTCCACCTATAGATCTTGGTGTAGTTTGAGACCATGCTCGAGAGACTCGAACGAGACGTCGCGCCGGTAGCAGCGCTCGATGACGACCTGCGGCGGCGGATGTATCTGTTCATCCGAGAGCATGGACGGCCGGCGTCGCGCGAGGAGGTCGCTTCGGTGGTCGGCATCTCCAGGAAGCTCGCCGCTTTCCATCTGGACAAGCTGGTGGAACGCGGCCTCTTGGTCGCCACCTACGCCCGTCCCCCCGGACGCTCGGGGCGCGGGGCAGGACGCAGCGCCAAGTACTACGAGCCCTCCGATAGGCAGCTCGACATCTCGATCCCCGAACGCAACTACGACGTCATCGGCTCGATCCTGGTCGACGCGATCGCGGAGCAGCAGCCGGGCGAGCCTGCCGACTCGGCGGCACGGCGCGTAGCCCACGACACCGGCACGCGGATCGGGCACGACGAGCGAGAGCGACTCCGCCTGCCGCCTCCCGGCACCGAGCGAGCGATGTCGGTCATCGCGCACCTGCTCGCCGCATATGGGTACGAGCCCGCGATCGACGACGATGGATCGATGGCCCTGCGGAGCTGTCCGTTCGACGCTCTCGCGCAGCAGAACCGAGACATCGTCTGCGGCCTCAACCGTGAGCTCGTCGCCGGGGTGGTGGACGGCATCGGGAACCGGACCCTGGAGACGGTGCTCGCACCGACCCCGGACCGGTGCTGCGTGCAACTGCGCCCGACGTCCCGGGCGACGGAGTAGCGTTCTCGAAGCTCACCCTTACCTCCTGGCGGGCTCGCGCGCGACGCCGACCCTCGACCGCATGCGGGAGTGGCTCGTCACGAAGGCCACGACCCTCATCGCGGGCCTGTTCGCCGTGTTGGGTCTGATCCTGCTCGCCGACGGGATCTCGACCGTGCTCTGAGTCAGGGCCGGTCGAGCACGGACAGGATGTTGCCGGCTGGGTCCTTGAACCAAGCGATCGTGGGGCCGCCGCCGCCGCTGGCGATGCCCTTCTCGTCCTGGTCGAAGCCCTCGTAGCGCTCGAACACGACGCCTCGAGCCGTGAGCTCGTCGACGGTGGCCTCCACATCCTCGACCGGGAAGTTCAAGATCGTGTAGGTGGCGGGCTCGAAGTCGGGCTTGGGATACACGAAGGTGTCGCGGTCCCCCGCCAGGTGCAGCGTGAGCAGACCGTCCGTGACGTCGTGCAAGGTCGTGCGCAGGCCGAGCGTCTGGGCGTAGAACTCGTTCGCCTTCTGCAGGTCGTCGACCGCGAACCCGCTGAATGCCTTCGAATCGGTCAGCATCGTCTTCTCCTCTCGTCGTGTCATCCTTCCCCTAGGACGGAACCGAACGCCTGAACTCATCGGTCGGTCCGGCTTGCACCTATCCGAGACGTTCGCTAGCGTGGAGTCAAGGCGCCTGTTCCGCGCCCAACCCTCGGTTCCGGCGCTCACGCCGCCGGCCATGCGGGGGCAAAGGGGACCTCGAGCCCTCGGAGCGGCCGGTCGACGTGCTGCCCTATCCGGTGGGGGCATCGTGAGCGTGAGTCGCGACGCCGCCGCCATGATGGGAGCACGAGATGACCAAGCAGAAGTCCTTCAAGCTCCTCGTCCGTTCACGCATGGCCAAGACGGGTGAGAGCTACACCTCGGCGCGCGCCGCCTTGTTGAACGGAGCGGGCACGCCCGCCACCGACGACGTCAAGCCACCGCTCCCCGTCTCGGACGAGTCGATCCGTGAACGCACCGGCAGAGGGTGGGAGGAGTGGTTCGACGCGCTCGACGAGTGGGGCGCTCCGGACCGCCCGCGGCGCGACATCGCGAGATGGATCGCCGAGCAACTCACGATCGAGCCGTTGGGTTGGAACGCCCAGGCGATCACCATGAGCTACGAGCGGGCCCGACGCGGCCGCGCGGTCGGCGAGCACCCAGACGGCTTCCGCGCCGGTGTCACGAAGACCGTTGCGGTGCCGGTCGATCGGCTGTTCGACGCGTTCGTCGACGCCGCCGAGCGCACGCGATGGATCGCGGACGGACAACTTCGGGAACGCACCGCGACCAGGCCCAAGACCGCACATTTCGACTGGGACGATGGCCCTTCCCGTGTCCACGTCACGTTCGTCGCCAGGGACGCGGAGAAGAGCACCGCGACCATCTCCCACGAGCGTCTCACCGACGCGAAGGAGCGCGATCGCATGAAGCGATACTGGAACGAGCGAACCAACGCCCTACAGAAGGAGCTAGAACGATGACCGAAGCCGCGAGCACGACCCGCATCACCCACATCGGCACCGTGGTCCTTCCCGTCGCCGACCAAGACCGAGCCCTCAAGTTCTACGTGGGTACGCTCGGTTTCGAAACGAGGATGGACGGCTCCTTCGGCGAAGGACAGCGGTGGATCGAGGTGGCGCCGCCCGGAGCGCAGACCACGATCGCATTGGTCCCGCAGGGATCGTCCAGCGGCATCGAGGTGAGCTTCGCCACCGCGGACGCCGAGGCGGACCATGCGACGCTGCGTGCCGGGGACGTCGATGCCGATGCAGAGCTGATCCGCATGGGCGAGTATGTGCCGCCGATGTTCACGTTCCGCGACCCCGACGGCACCCCGTTCCGCGTGGTCGAACGCGACTGAGGAGCGACGTGCCTGAGAGCTGGATCGACCTGGGGCTGATGACGGGCTCCCCGCCTGATCCGGCGAAGGTCGTGACGTTCGCGAACTGGGACAAGGGGCCGCACCAGCGCTGGTCGTTCCTCCACATCCGCGAACTCGCGCCGACCGCCCGGGTGGCCCGTGGAGATCGCGTGTCGCCGCTGCCACGAGCCATCCGAGATCTGTCGGGGTTTGCGTTCCGCCACCGCGGTCGAGATCACACCCTCGGCGGGATGATGGAGGAGACCTACGTCGACGGCCTCATGGTCGTGCGGGATAGCCAGGTGGTGTTCGAGCACTACGTCGACGGCATGACTCCGTCGACGACACACATCCTGCAGTCGGTCTCCAAGTCCTTGACGGCGACGCTGACCGGCGTGCTGGTGGACCAGGGGCGCTTCGACCTGCATACGACCGTGCCGGACCACATCGAGGAGCTCCGCGGCACCTGTTGGGACGGCTGCACGATGCAGCACCTGTTGGACATGCGTGCCGGCACGGCGTTCGACGAGTCCGACTACGAGGATGAAGGATCGGAGTCCTTCCGTGGTTTCCGGATCCTTGGGTGGCTCCCCCGGCGGCCGGACGATCCCACGCCGCACGGCTACATCGCGCAGATGCAGAACGACAGCGAACACGGAGGCGACTTCGAGTACCGCTCGATCCTGACCGACATGCTGGGCTGGTGCATGGAGCGCGCGACCGGGCGAGCCCTCGCGGAACTGTTCTCCGACGAAGTGTGGGCGCCGATGGGTGCCGCCCAGGACGCCGACTTCATGGTCGGACCGGCCGGCTTCCCCCTTGCCGATGGCGGCTTCTGCGTGACGCTGCAGGACCTGGCTCGGTTCGGCCAGATGTACCTGCAAGGGGGGGAGATCGACGGCCGGCAGGTGGTGCCAGCACGCTGGGTCGGCAGGTTGCGAAGCACCGATGAGGAACTCGTGAGCGCGTTCGCCTCCTCGCCGGAGGCCCCCGGCTTCCCGAAGGGCGCGTTCTATCACGACCAGTGGTGGGTGCGGGATGCCGAGGCGGGCGTCTATTCCGGCTACGGCATCAATGGGCAGCAGGTCCTGGTGCACCACCCGTCGCGAACGGTCATCGCGCGCCTCTCCAGCTGGCCGCGTCCCTGGATCGACGAGTATGCCGAACTCGCCGACGCGGGGCTGCTCGCCCTGTGTGAGTGGCTGTGACGCGCTGGATCTTCCACGTCGACATGGACGAGTTCATCGCCGCAGTGGAGGTACTGCGGCGCCCTGAGCTGCGCGGGAAGCCGGTGATCGTGGGCGGGGACGGCGACCCCACGAAACGCGGCGTCGTCTCCACGGCGTCCTACGAGGCTCGGGAGTTCGGCGTGCGATCGGGCATGCCGCTGCGAACGGCGCTGAAGCGATGTCCCGACGGCGTGTTCCTGGCGGTCGACGCCGACCACTATCTGGAGGCGAGCGGGCGCGTGATGGAGACACTGCGATCGTTCCCGGCGGTCGTGCAGACGCTCGGGTGGGACGAGGCGTTCATGGCGGTCGAGACCGACGACCCCGAGGCGCTGGCAGCCGACGTGCAACGATCTGTGCTCGAGCGGACCGACCTGTGGTGCTCGATCGGGGTCGGCGACTCGAAGCATCGTGCCAAGCTCGCGAGCGCGTTCGCGAAGCCACGAGGGGTGTTCCGCCTGACACGCGACGAGTGGCCGGCGCTCATGGGACCGCGTCCCGTCGAGGCGCTGTGGGGCATCGGCGCCAAGACCGCCGCCAAGCTCAACGAGCTCGGCATCGATACGGTCGAGGAGCTCGAGCACGCCGACGACGAGGTGCTCGCCGCGCGCTTCGGGCCCAACACGGGCCCGTGGATACGGAGTCTCGGGACGGGAGAGGACGACGGCCGGATCAGTGCCGAGCCCTACGTGCCGCGTGGCCGCAGCCACGAGCGGACGTTCCAGCAGGACCTGACCGACCCCGACCACATCCGGAGCGAAACCGAACGCATCGCGCGAGAGCTCGTGGCCGACCTCCCCCAGGGTCGAGCGGTCGTGAGGGTCACCGTGAAGGTGCGGTTCGCGCCGTTCTTCACCTCCACCCACGGGATGAAGCTGGCAGAGGCCACCACCGACACGGAGCGCATCATCGAGGCCACGCTCGTCGCCCTCGGCCGCTTCGAGATGGATCGCCCGGTCCGGCTGCTCGGCGTGCGAGCCGAGTTCGACCCGGCCGATCAGACCACGTAGACGCAGCCGTTCCAGAGCGCGGCGACACGCCTCCGGATGCGGCCTCGAACCTGCAGGGTCAGCGTCTTCGGCAGCCGCATCGCCGTCGGGACGAACACCAAGAAGCCGTAGCTTTCGATGCGTCGCCAGTCCAGAGCATCGTCGGGAGGATCGGTGGTGGTCTCGAGCATCGTCACGCCGCCACCGGGCCAGGCCGCCGAACGACGGGCACGCACGAAGAGCAATCCACCCCGCTCACGGATGAAGGATCTGACCTCCGGCGCTGCTTCGATCTCCATGTAACACCATCTTCGGCAAGGACTTGAGCTTCGAGAACCCCCGCACCCGGTTTGCCCAGCTTCAGACGCGATCCTGGGCGCCCACGAGGGGCAAGGACCAGCGAGGAGCCACGGCCAAGGACCGTCAGCGCTCGACCAGGGAATCGCGGATCTCGGTGAGGAGTTGGATCTCGGTCACGGCCGGAGCTTCCTCTTCGGCTTCCTTCTTCGCGATCACGCGGTTGGCGGCCTTCACGATGAGGAACAGCACGAACGCGACCAGCAGGAAGTTCACGAGGGCGGTGATGACCGTGCCGATGAGGATGTCGGTGGCGTCCGGACCGCTGCCGATCGTCCACACGATGTCGTCGAACGTGGGCTCGCCCACGATGGCCGCGATCAGTGGCATCACGAGGCCGTTGATGAACGCGTTCACGAGCGCGGTGAACGCCAACGCGAGCACCAGCCCCACCGCGATCTCGAGCAGATTGCCCTTGAGCGCGAACTCCTTGAACTCCTTCAGCATCTGTGGTCCCCCTCAGTCGACCCTGCGTTGGGCGTTGCCGGCGATCTTGGTGGACATGGTCCGAGGCATGAGCCGGCTGCCCAGCACGAACACCTTGCTGGTGGTGCCGGTCACCAGGTACGGGCGCCCCTTCTTCATGGCGGCATAGCCCGCGTCGACGACGTCCTCGGCAGAGTCCAGTCCCGATCGGATGAGGGCGGAATCCATCATGTCGGCCCGAGTCTGGAACCCGGTGGCAGTGGGTCCCGGGCACAGCGTCGTGACGGTGACACCGGTGCCCTGCACCTCCTGGTGCAACGCCAAGCCCAGCGACAGCACGTACGCTTTGGTCGCGGCGTAGGCAGCCGTCATGGGGGCCGCCGCGAACGAGCCCACGGAGCCCAGGAGCAGCAACCGGCCCCACCGGCGTTCGATCATGGGAGGAAGGCACGCGCGCGCCAGCTCGGTCATGGCCACCACGTTCACCATGAGCATCATGGTCGTGGTCGCCTCGTCGGTCTCGGCGAACGGCCCGTAGGTGGAGAAGCCGGCGTTGTTCACCAGCGCGTCGACCGTGAGGCTGCGCTCTGCCAACTCCCCCATCAGCGATGCGGCCGATCCCGGCGCCGATAGGTCGTGAGCGATCACGGTGGCGGTCACGTTGCTCCGCGTGCGGATGCGTTCGGCGATGCGTTCCATGGGCTCGACGCTTCGTGCGGCGAGCACCACGTCGAACCCCTCACCCGCGAACCGTTCCGCGAACAACTCCCCGAATCCGCTGGACGCGCCGGTGATCAGCGCGGTCCGGCGAGTGGTGGATCCGGGGGCAAGCCCCGGCCCACGTTGGGGGGCCGTGGACGAGGCCCGGCCGACATCGGAGTCTTCGGTCATGGGGGTGGGTCCTCCTCGAGTGTGAACACCCGCTCCATGGCGCGGCGCGCCCGGCGAGTGACGCGCAGGTAGTCGTCGATGAAGCTCTGTCGAGGGTACTCCTGGTAGCCGAGCCGCCTCGCCAACGCGGTCTGCTCCTGCGGGGAATGGGGCACGGCCTCGACATGGATGCGGCGGTCCATCTCGAGCGCGTTCTTGACGTCGGACAGGAACACGAACGCCTCGCCCAGATCGCGCGCCACGCTGCCTTCGATGAACCGAGCTTCGGCCAGCAGGTCGATCGCTTCCAAGGTGCGACGGCTGCGGATCTCGGGGCGGGCGCCGCCGAAACGCATCAACGACAGCTCCACGGCGAACTGCACGTCGGCGAGCGACCCGACCCCCAGCTTGAAGTGGAACTTGGCCGCTTCGGGCGGCTTCACGCGTTCGTGTTCGATGCGCTCGCGCATGTGCCGGATCTGCGCGACCCGATCGTGTGTGAGCCCGTCGGGCGGGTAGGCGAAGTCGGCCGCGTTCGACTCGAAGCGGCGCCCCAGGTCGGCGTCGCCCGCCACCGCGCGCGCACGCAGCAGCGCCTGGAACTCCCACGTCTCGGCGTAGCGCTCCCAGTACTCCAGGTAGGCGGCGATCGAGCGGGCGAGCGGGCCATTGCGGCCTTCCGGGCGAAGATCGGCGTCGGGCTCCCAGCCCTGGTCGCGCATGGCTCGCATCGCGCGCTCTGCGGCAGCCCCCGCGAGGCTGAGCGTGTCCGCGCCCTCGCCCTCGTACACGAAGAGCAGATCCAGGTCGCTCGCTACGTTCAGCTCACCCGCGCCGAACTTGCCCATCGCGACCACCGCGAGGTCGACGTCGGGCTCGGCGGCAGCGAGCGCTTCGCGCACCACGCGCTCGGCGACCTCGGTCAAGGCATCACCCGTCTGGTGAGGAAGGATCTCGCGTGAGGCAGCGCGCGCGATGGCGCCTGCCAGGTCGCCGCGCGCGTCGGTCGCCGGGACCAGGCCCCGGCCCACTGGGAGGGTGGCCGGCTCGCTCAGGGCGACCAATCGAGTGGGGTCGCTCGCGAGCAGGTCGGTGGCGAAGGAGCTGGCCCCCGCCACGGCGGCGAGCCGTCGGGCGGCGGCAGGGTCCGCCGCCAGGATGTCGGCGGGGCCGTGACGGTCCCCCACCGCGTCCGCGATCCGTTCCAGTCGCATCAGCGCGCCGTCGGGGTCCGCCGACAACGCCAGCTGCGGCGCCATCACCGGGAAGACGTTGGTGAGGACCTTGCCCATGCGGGTCGCCGGGTCGACCAGGCGCCGCAGCACCTCGTAGGAACGGGCAGGCTCCGCGAACCCCAACCCGCCGAGCAGCTCCTGGGTCGCGGTCCGGTCGACGCCCGGCGAGGGCACCGCCGGACCGGCGAACCCCTCCAACAGCGGCCGGTAGAAGAGCCGTTCGTGGATGGTTCGGACCTCGCCGGTGGTGTCGTCGTAGGTGCGCTGCAGCTCGGCGGCATCGGCCATGCCCAGCGAGCGCGCCAGGGTGGTGCGTGCGTGCCCATCCGCTGGCAGGTCGTGGGTCTGCAGGTCTCGCACGATCTGCAGCCGGTGCTCCAACGTCCGCAGGAACCGGTAGGCCCGCGCCAGGGCCTCGGCATCGTCGTCGGCCACGAAGCCCTGCTGTGCGAGTGCAGCGAGCGCCCGCAGCGTGTTGGGCTCGCGTAACGCAGCGTCGCGACGCCCGTGCACGATCTGCAGCAGCTGCACTGCGAACTCCACGTCGCGGATCCCTCCGCGACCGCGCTTGACCTCGGTGAGCTCCTTGCCACGCTGGCGGATGTACTCCTCCAGTCGAACCTTGGTGCGCCGGACCTCGTCGATGGCTGCCGGTTCCAGGTGGGCGGGATACACGAACGGTGCCAGACCCTCCACGAAGGCCGAGCCCAGCCACGGGTCACCCGCTACGCCGCGAGCCTTGATCATGGCCTGGCGTTCCCAGGTGGCCGAGCGCGACTCGTAGTACGCCAAGGTGGCGTCCAGGGTCAGGCACAGCGAGCCGCCACGCCCGCCCGGCCGCAACGTCGGGTCGACGCGCAGGGCGATGCCTTCGGCGCTGGGCTCGGCGAGCAGAGCGATCAGCCGGGCCACCGCGCGATCGGCCTGTTCGGCATCCACGTCTTCGGAGATGAACAACAGGTCGACATCGCTGGCGTAGTTGAGCTCGGCGCCACCCAGCTTCCCCAGACCGATCACCGCCAGGCGAGCACCGTCGGCCGCCTCCCGACACGCCAGCTCGAGGCATGACTCCGCGATCGCGGTGATCTCGGCGACGATGTCCTCCACCGTCGCCTCGCCGAGGTCCCGGGCAGCGACGCGCATCATGGCGCGGCGCCGGAAGAGCCGCAGACCGTCGACCGACCCGCGGTGGGCCACGTCCTCGGCGAGCTCCGCGTCGAGCCGAGCTCGCGAGCGGGGGGACACGTCCTCGAGGGCGGCCGCCTCACCGGGGTGGCGCACCAACAGATCGGCGGCCGCCGTCGAGAACCCCAGCAGCCGGGCCGCCACCGGCATGATCTCGGGACGAGCGAGCTGGGTGCGAGCGACCGCGTCGTCCCCCACTCGCGAGAACGCGACACGCGCGAGCTCGGGATCAGGTGCGTCCGCGAACGTACGGCCGAGGATCTCCGGGCTCAGCACCCCGGCATCGTACGCGCGGCCGGCGCGGATCTCGGCCCACGACGCGGCCGTAGACACGCCCCGCCTGCGCTGCGAGTTGGAGAGTTCACATGGTCGTAACCGTTGCGGCGCACCGCGCCCGTACGCTGGGTCCATGGTGCTCTCCGCGGAAGCCGAGTACGTCCTGCGCACGGTCGAGGAGCGGGGCATCCGGTTCGTGCGGCTGTGGTTCACCGACGTGCTCGGCTTCTTGAAGTCGTTCACGATCACGACCCAGGAGCTGGAGGGCGCGCTCGCCGAAGGCATGGGGTTCGACGGCTCGTCGATCGAGGGGTTCAGCCGGATCCAGGAATCCGACATGGTGGCGATCCCCGACCCCGCCACGTTCCAGGTGATCCCATGGAAGCTCGAAGCGCCGGTCGCGCGCATGTTCTGCGACGTGTACAACCCCGACGGCACGCCGTTCGACGGTGACCCGCGCGGGGTGCTGAAACGGCAGCTGCAGCGCGCCGCCGACCTCGGCTTCACCTTCTACGTCGGTCCCGAGCTGGAGTTCTTCTACTTCCGATCGTCGGATGATCCCTCGTTCCTGGATCGGGGCGGATACTTCGACGAGACGCCGCTGGACGTGGCCACCGACTACCGCAAGCGCACGGTGCAGTACCTGGAATCGATGGGCATCCCGGTCGAGTACGTGCACCACGAGGTGGCGCCCAGCCAGCACGAGATCGACCTGCGGTACACCGACGCGCTGACGATGGCCGACAACGTCATGGCCTACCGCCTGACCGTGAAGGAGGTGGCGCAGGAGTTCGGCATCTACGCCACGTTCATGCCCAAGCCGGTCGCCGGGGTCAATGGCAGCGGCATGCACACCCACCAATCGTTGTTCGAGGGTGACCGCAACGCGTTCTTCGACGCCGCCGACGAGTACCACCTGTCCAAGACGGCGAAGGGCTACATCGCCGGCATGCTGCGCCACGCGCCCGAGATCACGTTGGTGACCAACCAGTGGGTCAACAGCTACAAGCGGCTCGTGCCGGGCTTCGAAGCGCCGGTGTATGTGTGCTGGGCGCGTCGCAACCGCAGCGCGCTGGTTCGCGTGCCCATGTACAAGCCGGGCAAGGAAGGGGCCACCCGCATCGAGTACCGCAGTCCTGACCCCGCCTGCAATCCGTACCTGGCCTTCGCCACGATGCTGGCCGCAGGCCTGGCCGGCATCGACGGCGAGTACGACCTGGCCCCCGAGGCCAGCAACAACATCTACGAGATGACCGACGATGAACGTCAGGCGGCCGGCATCCGCTCGTTGCCCGAGGACCTGATCGAGGCGATCCACCTCGCCGAACGATCCGATGTGCTGCGCGAAGCGCTCGGCGACCACGTGCACGAGTACCTCATCCGCAACAAGCGCGAGGAATGGGATGCCTTCAAGGCGTACGTGAGCCCGTTCGAGCTGGACCGCTACTTGCCAGTCCTCTAGGCCAGTCCTTTCGGCCCGCCTCGATGGTGCACCTGGGGGTTGACAACCGCTGAACGGTCAACCCAAGCTGGGTCTCCGCGCGCGGTCAGCCGATCGGCCGCGCATTCCGGAAGGGGAGGGCGCGATGACCGTTCGATCCAGGGATGTGGATGGCACCGTCCGCTCGCGCGGTTCCCGACTGCTCGGCGTCGCGACGTTGGCGTTGCCGGTTTTCCTCCTCGCCGGGCTGCTAGTGCTGCCCGCCGCGACCGCCGGGGAGTCGCCACCCGGGTTCGAGAGCGCCAGCGGGTTCGTGGATCCGGGCGATTCGATCACGACGAAGGATGGTCCGTTGGACGCGGCTGACCCCTTCGCGGTGGCGCTCAAGAACGTCGGGAACCAAACCCTCTTCGTCACGATCGAAGAGGAACCCTGCACCGGGACACAGGGCGGTCTGTGCAGCGTCCCACGGGTCGGTGGCGTCGCGGGCGACTTCATGTTCGAACCGTCCGAAGGAACCGAACTCCGCGCGTCGAGCGAGGCCTCGCCCGTCGTCGTGGCTAGATTGCTCTACGACAAGTCCGTGCTCCACGGTGTTGAGGGTTTCCGGATCTTCTGGCAGAAGACGCCCGAAAGCCCTGTGCTACGACTCCCGCGGTGTGGGGATGGTGGTGACGACGACTACCGGAGAACCGGCCGCAGGACCGAGTGTTTCACGGGCAAGAAGCTGGCGAACGGCGATGAGATCGTTCGCATACCGCTCAGCTTCGACCCGAAGTTCACGAGGGGGTAGCAGCCCCTCCTTCGACGACTCCCCGGGGTGGTCTGGCGATACGGATGACGCCGAGGCTCGCGAACAGAGCCTCGGCGTCTTCGCGTGCGGCCGGTGCCTCGGGATCGTCGGGCCAGATCTCTGCGAGCGCTGTCATCGTGCACGCTCGCTCGAAGGCCGAGCCCTCGTCGTCGGCCAGGCGCAGGCTCTCCCGCATGGCGGTGCGCGCGCCCGACTCGTCGCCCAGCGCCGCGAGGCCGACGCCTCGCACCCGTTGCAGGAGCGCGGCGCTGGCGCCCTCGGCCGCCACGAGCGAGCCAGCGGAATCGAGTGCCTCCTGCCACCGGCCGTCGAAGACCGCCGCCTCGGCGAGCCACGAGCCGATCTGCTCGACCTCGCGATCCGCGCCCTGGCTCACGAAGAACGCCCTGGCCTCCGAGAGCAGGGCCTCCGCCTCGCGAGGTCGGCCGGCCCGGCCCACGACGCGACCGACGTAGGCCGTGGCGTATGCGACCAGGAGCTCTTCCCTGGCGCCACGAGCCACCCGGAGCACGGTCCGCAGCCGGTCCTCCGCCTCCTCCCACAGGCCCTGGTCCGACAGCACCTCGGCCACGTTCAGGGTTCCGTTGGCGGCGTGGACCGGGTCCCCCAGCCGTTGCTTGGCCTCCACCATGCGTTCGTAGAGCTCGATCGCGTCGTGCCAGCGCCCTTGGAAGTAGGCGACGGCGCCCAATGCGTTGTAGGCCGATGCCCCGGAGTGGACGTCACCCAGATCCTCGTAGATCTCGATCGCCCGCTGGAGATGCGTGGCCTCCTCCATCCGCCCGAGCTCCAGCAGCGACCAGTCCATGACGACGAAGGCGTCCGCCAGCGCCTTGCGATCGCCGGCGGCCTCCGCCTGCTCGACGGCTTCGCCACTGAGCCGGACGGCCTCCGCCGCGCGGCCCTGGATCTGTCGCGCCGCGGCCATGGATACCGTGGCGTTGGCGCGGAGCTCGGCCGCCGCCTGCGACTGGACGTCCTGCAGCTCCGACAGCGCCCGCCGGGCCCGACGCACGACCAGGTCCGAACGACCCACGCGCTCGGCGATGTATGCCTCGCGCAGCAGCAAGCGGGCTCGCGCCGGTGGATCGTCGTTCCGCAGCCTGCGCGCCGCGGCGAACGCATCGGGGGCGGCGCCGAGCTCCCCAGCTCGGACGAGCGCCTCACCGAGCCCTTCGGTCACCTCGGCGATCTCGACGCTCGGGACGACGCCGGCACCGCTCCTGCGCGCGGCGTCGAGCGCCCGCCGGTAGAACCGCGCTGCTTCCGAGGGCGCCGACTTGTCTCGCGCCAGGTCACCGGCGAGACGGCCGTAGCGCCACGCCTTGTCGTAGGAGCCTGCGAGGAACATGTGGATCGACAGCGCCGCGGTATGGTCCTCTCCTCCGCTGGCGACGGCCTCGAGTCGTGCCCCCACGACCGCATGCAACGAACGGCGCGAACGGAACGGCAGCCCTTCGTACGCCGCGTCGCGCACCAGCGCACGCCGGAACCGGAAGTACCCCTCGCCCTCGGGCTCGAAGAACTCCCCGAGCCTGTCCCACGTCTGCGCGTCGGGCAGCGGGGTGCCCTCATCGAGCACCCACGCCAAGGAGGTCGGATCGAGCATGAGGCCCAGGACCGAGGCCCTTCGCACGAGCTGTCGGTCCTGTGGCGAGAGGCTGTCGATGCGGGCCATCGCCGCCGACTCCATGGAATCGGGCAGGCCCTCTGCCCCGCCGCGCTCGGCGGCGACCAGCACCAGGTCCTGCACGAACTGTGGGTTGCCCCCCGATCGGTCCGCGACCGTCGCGAGCACGTGCGGAGGGAGGGGCCGGCGCTCGGCGGCGACCTCGGCGAGCCGAAGCGCGTCATCGGGCCGAAGCGGGCCGGGCTCGATCACGACGGTCCAGGGCGTGCCGGGAGCCACGAACCCGCGGGTCTCGGGCCTCCGCGTCACACAGAACAGCCACGGCGCGCCGTCCAGGTGGTCCGCGAGGTAGCGCAACAGATCGGCAGAGGCATCGTCCATGTGGTGCGCGTCCTCGATCTCGATCAGGGCCGGGTCCGGCAGCACCAGCTGGAGGAACCGCGTGAACACCTCGTGGAGCTTCGGCTGCACGAACTCCTCACCCAGCATCTCGACCTCGAGCGTCGCCGGGATCTCGACATCGAACGGCAGGGCGATCAGCGGGAGCCAATCCAGCAGGTCCGGATCGGAGGCCGACACGATGGAATACAGCCGCTCCAAGACGACGTCGTCGGGTTCCTCCCATCGCAGATCGAGCAGCTCACGCAGCAGTTCACGCCACGCGATGTACGGCGTGGACGCCGTGTACGCCTCGCAGGTCGCGCGCAACAAGATCAGGCCTTCGGAGCCTGCCCGGATCTCTTCCAACAACCGGGTCTTGCCGATGCCCGGTTCCCCCACAACCTCCACGAGACGGCCGTCGCCGGCGGTCACCGCGTCCAACGCGTTGCTCAGGGCTCGCATCTCCTCGTCCCTGCCGAGCAACACGGAGCGCTCCGTCGTCACGTCCCGCGAGCGTGACCCGACGGCGCTGCCCAGGGACCATGCCGTGACCAGTTCCTTCTTGCCCTTCACGGCGAAGGGCTCGATCTCCGTCACCTCGAAGCGCGTTCCCGAATTCTCGATCACGGCGGACGTGGCATAGATCTCGCGTGAGCCCGCGTGCGACATCAGACGAGCGGCGAGATTCACGTCGTCGCCCATGACCGTGTACGTGCGTCGGTACCAAGGCCCGATGTCCCCCGCGAACACGGCCCCCCGATGCACTCCGATCCCGAACGGGATCGCGAGGTCGGTATCCGCGATCCTGCGCAGGGCGAGCAGCATGCGCTCGTCGTCGCTCCCGGTGTTGACCGGCGCGCCGGAGGTGAGGATCAGCTTCCCGCCGTTGGCATCGACGTCGGAGCCCAGGAAGCACACCCCTTGCTCGTCGGCGGCATGCTGCACGCCCGATACGAGTGCATGCAGCGCATCGGCCATGGACTCGGGGCCCTCCCCCTCGATCACCGCGTCGGTCCCACCGAACCGCAGGAACGCCGTCACCACCGGCCGATGCTCGGGAGCGCCTCCACCTGCCGCGACGTGCCTGCGGATCAACGCCGAGAGGCACCCGGCGATCGTCTCCCCCGGCAGCGATGGAGGCGATCCGATCGGGCGTTCCTCGACCGGGCCCGGTTCTCGAAGGAGGAGCGCGCCCGGGCCCTCGGTCGGTCCCAGCGCGCGCTCGGGCAGGTGGGAGGCCATCGCCTGGCTCACCCGGATCTGACCGGCCACCGCTTCGTGCTCCATCTGGACCGTGCTGGTCCAGGCGGGCCCGGTGACCAGCAACTCGCGGTGGGACTCGCCCACCAAGAAGAAATGGAACGAGCCGCTGTGCGCACCGACGGACATACGCAACTGCACTTTGGCTCCCGGCACGGTGATCTTGCCGACGCTCCGCAGCGCCGTGCGCATGCCGACCGCTGCCGCCGCAGCCCGGACCTGGTGATCGTCGCCATCGAAGAACAGGAGCAACGCGTCCCCCCCGAACTTCAGCAGTCCTCCGCCGTTGGCGTAGGCCACCGAGAGGAGCTCGGTGAAACAGGCTTCGATCGCCTCAGTGACCAGTTCGGCACCCTCCTTGCCCTTGCGGGCCAGCCGTTCGGAGAGCGTGGTGAATCCGGAGATGTCCACGAACACGACGGATCCATCGAGGGTCCACGTGCGGGCGCCCGGGTCAGTGGCCAGGTGGCTCATGACCAGCCTGGGGACGTACGGGAGCACGAGCTCTCGCGCGATCGGCGGTCCCTCAGGGGCGGGGTCGTGCGTGGTCACGCCCTGACGTTACGGCGAACGCCAAGGGGAACCAAGCGAAGCTCAGCGTGCGACGACGACCTTGCCGCACATGCCCACGCACCTGCCGCCATCCAGCGAGCCATGGATCGTGCAGTAGAAGCGGAAGGTGCCTCGTGCGTTGAACACCCTGCGCACCGACTCGCCCTGCCGGATGGTCCGGCGGTACGACCAGTTGCTCCCGAGGGACTTCACCACGTGACCACGGACCACGGCCCTCCACCGCACGGCTTCGCCCCGGCTCACCGATGCCGACGCAGGACTCCAGCGCGTGCCCTCTCCGCGGATCACCTGCACCGCTGCGGCGGGGGTCGCGATCGCGAGCAGAGCGACCACCGTGACCATGACCAGGACGTTTCGCCCCGTGCGCGCGATCGACATGGACAGGACCTCCCTCGGGCGGCAGCGATCGGTTCCGTTGACGGTAGTACGGGTGGGCCGCCCGGTCAGCTTGCAGACAACGTTCGCCCTCGGCTAGCGTGCGCGGATGGCCGCTGACGATGAACTGACGCCCGCGCTCTCCGAGGCTCGGCAGCGGCGCGCGACCCTGCACGACGCACTCGTGCATCTGGAGATCGCGATCTCCTCGCCCGCCGCCGGCCGCATCCCGGCGTGGACCGAGCTGGTCACCAAGGAGGTGGTCGGCGTCCGCGACGCCTTCGAGCAGCATGTGCTGGTGACGGAGAAGCCCGGCGGTCTCTACGAGGAGATCATCACGCGCGCGCCCCGCTTGGACGGCACGATCCGCAAGCTCAAGGACGAGCATCCCGAGATCTCCGAGAAGGTCGATGTGATGGTCATGCGCCTCAACGAGGCGGAGATCGGCTCCCCCGCCTGGCCCTTGGAAGACGCCCGCGACGACCTGCAACGGTTCATCGGCACCGTGATCCGTCATCGACAGAAGGGCGCCGACCTTGTCTGGGAGGCCTACAACGTCGACATCGGCGGCACGGAGTAGCCCCACCCCCCCGTAGGTCGGGGCGTGCCCCCGGGCCACCGGTAGGCTTCCACCCGTGGCTCGCATCGCGCTCGGCCAGCTGAACCTCACCGTCGGAGACCTCGCCGGCAACGTTGCGCGCATGGCTGAGGCCACGGAACGCGCCACCGAAGCCGGAGCCGATCTGATCGCGTTCCCCGAACTGGCGATCACCGGCTATCCACCCGAGGATCTCGTCCTGCGCGGCGAGTTCGTCAGCGAGAACCTGGACGCTCTGCAGGAGCTCGCCAACCGTACCGCGAGCGGCTGCGACGTCGTGACCGGCTTCGTCGATCGGACCGACGAAGGGATCCACAACGCTGCCGCCCTCCTTCGAGGAGGGGGCGTCGCGGCTCGCTATCACAAGATGCAGCTCCCCAACTTCGGGGTGTTCGACGAGCGGCGCTACTTCACAGCCGGCACCGACGGCACCACCGTGGAGATCGGCGGAGAACGGGTCGGTCTCTCGGTGTGCGAAGACGCCTGGCACGATGGGTTGCCGTTCGCGAGGTACGCCGGACTCGG
The DNA here is from genome assembly GCA_963821935.1 of uncultured Actinomycetes bacterium. Lineage (GTDB taxonomy): Bacteria > Actinomycetota > UBA4738 > UBA4738 > HRBIN12 > JAOUEA01. The sequence continues at coordinate 489,787 of CAWGFM010000005.1, forward strand.
GATCATCGTGAACATCAACGGATCGCCGTATCACCGAGGCAAGACGGGCGAACGCGCCGACATCCTGGCTGCGCGTGCCCGGCAGACGGGCGCGTGGATCGTGTACGTGAACATGGTCGGCGGTCAGGACGAGCTGGTCTTCGACGGCGGGTCCATGGTGGTCTCACCCGACGGCGGGGTGCGGCATCGGGCCGCCATGTTCGACGAGGATGTGCTGCTGGTCGATCTGCACGGCAGCGCATCGTTCGCCGATGACCGGCCGGCCTGGCCCACCGACGCCGCCGAGACCTACGGCGCGTTGCGACTGGGATTGCGCGACTACGTGCGCAAGAACGGGTTCAGCGATGTGGTGCTGGGACTGAGTGGAGGCATCGACTCAGCCCTGACGGCTACGCTGGCCGTGGACGCCCTCGGGCAGGATGCGGTCCGCGTGGTGGCGATGCCCTCGCCGTACTCATCGCCCGAGAGCGTGGAGGACGCGGTCGATTGCGCCGAACGGCTGGGCATCCGCCTCGACACGGTGCCGATCGAGAAGGTGTTCGACGCATACCGATACGCCCTCGCCGAGCTCTTCGTCGGGCGTTCCGATGATGTCACCGAGGAGAACCTGCAGGCGAGGGTCCGCGGGAACCTGCTGATGGCGCTCTCCAACAAGTTCGGCTCGATCGTGCTCGCTCCCGGCAACAAGTCCGAGTACGCGGTGGGCTACTCGACGCTCTACGGCGACATGGCGGGGGGGTTCGCGCCGATCAAGGACGTGCCGAAGACGCTCGTCTACGAGCTGGCCGCCTGGCGCAACGGGAAGGCCGTCGCGGACGGCGACGCCCAGCCCATCCCCGAACGCACGATGACGAAGCCCCCGAGCGCCGAGCTCCGGCCCGACCAGCAGGACACCGACTCGCTGCCCCCGTACGACGTACTCGACCCCGTGATCGAGGCGTACGTGGAGGACGACCTGGGCATCGACGACATGGTGGCTCGCGGGATCGAACGCGCCCTCGCCGAACGCATCGTGGCCATGATCGACCGCAACGAATACAAGCGCCGCCAGGCGGCCCCCGGCGTGAAGATCACGCCCAAAGCTTTCGGGCGCGACCGGCGCATGCCCATCACGAATCATTACCCGGGCTGAGGTGTCTGACACAATCCCGGGGCCGATCGGGCCCGTAGCTCAGCCAGGTTAGAGCAGGGGGCTTTTAACCCTCGTGTCGCAGGTTCGAATCCTGCCGGGCCCACCGACCCGATCCGAGCTGGTCGGAAGGACAGGACGATACATTGGCTGCATGCCGAGGCAGTCCCACTCCGAAGACGTCATCGGCGATCCGTGGTGGCGTGGCGGGGTGCTCTATCAGATCTATCCGCGCTCATTCGCCGACGCGAGCGGCGACGGGATCGGTGACCTTCAAGGCGTGGTCGACCATCTGGACCATCTGTCGTGGCTCGGGGTCGACGGGATCTGGCTGAATCCGATTACCCCGTCACCGAACGCGGATTGGGGTTACGACGTCGCCGAATACACCGGGGTGGCTCCCGAATTCGGGGACCTCGAGACCCTCGATCGCCTCGTGGATGAGGCCGGGGTCCGTGGGATCAAGGTGCTCCTGGACCTGGTCCCCAACCACACGAGCGACCGGCATCCGTGGTTCGTCGACAGCCGCTCGGACCGTTCGTCCGTTCATCGTGACTGGTACGTGTGGGCCGACGCCCAGCCGGGAGGAGGCCCGCCGAACAACTGGCGTTCGATCTTCGGCGGCTCTGCATGGACCCTGGACGATCGCACCGGCCAGTACTACCTCCACAACTTCCTGCCCGAGCAACCCGACCTGAACTGGTGGCACCGGGACGTGCGCGACGCGTTCGACTCGATCCTTCGATTCTGGCTCGATCGCGGGGTCGCAGGGTTCCGCATCGACGTGGCCCACGGCCTGGTCAAGGATGCCGAGCTCAGGGACAACCCTCCCGTCACCGACGATGACCCCCTCGAGATCCGCAACCAGGGGCCATTCCGGCCCGTGTACAACATGAACCGGCCGGAGGTGCACGACGTTTTTCGCCGCTGGCGATCCCTCGCGAACCAGTACGACCCCCCGGGCGTGCTGATCGGCGAAACGTGGGTCCACGACCTCGATTCGCTCATGCGCTTCTACGGGAGCGATGACGAGTTGCAGCTGACGTTGAACGTCGCCTTCCTGTTCGCCGAGTTGGGGCCGGATATCCGAACGGTCGTGGAGACCGCCGAGGCGGCGCTCCCCGCGGGGGCCTGGCCGATGTGGAACGGGTCGAACCACGACGCGGGTCGGTTCCCCACCAGGTGGTGCGACGGTGACGAACGGCGCATCCGTGCGGCGCTCATGATGCTCCTGACGTTGCGTGGCACGCCCCTCCTGTACTTCGGAGACGAGGTCGGGATGGTGCAGATCGCCGTGCCCCTCGACCGATGGCGGGACCCGGTGGGACTGCGAGGTGAGCGCGGAGAACGGGGGCGGGACGGCGCACGGACGCCGATGCCGTGGACCGGCGGTCCGAACGGGGCATTCTCGCCTCCCGGCGTCGAGCCTTGGTTGCCGATCGGTGATCCAGGCGAGCTCAACGTCGAGTACCAGCGCGCAGACTCCGGATCGATCCTCCATCTGTGCCGCGATCTGATCGCGCTGCGACGGGGGCGCGACGACCTGCGATCCGGAGGCTACGCCGCCGTCGACGTGTCCGGAGACGCCTGGGTGTTCGGACGGGGAGCCGAGACGATCGTCGCACTCAACCTTTCGGAGGAAACCACGGTCGTGACGCTCGACCCAGGCCGGATCCTAGTCGGCACGGATCGCGGCCGCGATGGTGCATCCGTCGGATCGGACACCGCACTCGGAGCGTGGGAGGCCGTCGTCATGGAGCGAACCGGTTCCTGAGGCACCCGATCTCGCCGCCACCGTGAGCGGGACCCTCCTCGGACACCCCGCGGTGCACTCGGTCACGCTCGTGGGCTCGCGCGCTCGCGGTGATCCGTCCCCGCTCTCGGACTGGGACTTCTTGATCGCCACCGACGACGCCCCTGCCGTGATCTCGGCGCTGCCGGCCCTCGTGATACCGCTCGATCCGATCGCTCAGCAGTGGGACCGGCTCGGCCCGACGACCTACCGGTGTTACATGCTGATGCTGCGAGGTCCCATGAAGATCGACTTGATCCTTCCCGATGTGCCACACCGGCCCGCGCCCCGCTGGATCGCCACAGCCGAGGACCTCGAGGCGATCGACCACCACTTCTGGGACTGGATCCTGTGGATGGCGGCCAAGGAGCAGGGAGGCAAGCACGAGGTGGTCCATGAGCAGCTCGCCCTGATGAGCGACCATCTGTTGCGTCCCATCGGCGTCGACGACGTTCCTCCGACGATCGCGCACGCGGTCGACGACTACATCGCGGCGCGGGATCGGCTGGCAGAGCGATACGGTGTTCGCGTGTCGCACCGGATCCAAGATGAGGTCAGGCCTGTCCTGCCCCGGACATGATCGACTCGACCGCGGGACCGTTCCTAGAGTTGAATGTGGAGATGCATCGCTGAGGAGGGGCCCGTGGCTGAGATCGTGATGGATGAAGTCTCCAAGGTGTTCGCCGATGGGACGAGGGCCGTTTCCGACCTCGAGCTGGAGATCGACGACGGCGAGTTCATCGTCCTGGTGGGGCCATCCGGCTGCGGCAAGACGACGGCGCTGCGCATGGTCGCGGGCCTGGAAGCCATCAGCCAGGGCACGATCCGGATCGGCGATCGCGTCGTGAACGACGTGCCCCCGAAGGAGCGGGACATCGCGATGGTCTTCCAGAACTACGCCTTGTATCCGCACATGTCGGTGTACGACAACATGGCGTTCGGCTTGAAGCTGCGGAAGCTGTCCAAGCAGGAGATCGACCGACGGGTCCGACGCGCCGCCGACATCCTCGGGCTCGACGAGCTCCTCGAGCGCAAGCCGAAGGCCCTGTCGGGTGGACAGCGGCAGCGTGTCGCGATGGGCAGGGCAATCGTTCGGGAGCCGAAGGCGTTCCTGATGGACGAGCCGCTGTCGAACCTCGACGCGAAGCTACGCGTGCAGATGCGCACGGAGATCGCGCGGATTCAACACGATCTGGCGGTCACGACGATCTACGTCACGCACGATCAGGTCGAGGCGATGACGATGGGTGATCGGGTGGCCGTGATCCGCAAGGGGGTATTGCAGCAGGTCGACACCCCACAGTTCCTGTACGACCACCCCAAGAACCTGTTCGTCGCCGGGTTCATCGGCTCTCCAGCGATGAACATGGTGGAGGCCACCTTCACGCGGTCGAACGGGTCCGCGTTCGTCGAGTTCGGCGGCACCCACCTCGCGGTCCCACGCGAGGTCCTCGACGAACGACCGGACCTCGGGGAGTTCGATGGAAGGCAGGTGATCGTGGGGCTGCGGCCCGAAGACATCGAGGACGCTTCCATCGCTACGGACGCGGGACCGGATCGAACGATCCGATCCGAGGTGGCGCTCAGCGAGGCCCTCGGAGCCGATGTCCTCGTGCATTTCTTCGTGCAGGCGCCCACCGTGATGACCGACGACGTGAGAGAGCTCGCTCATGATGTCGGTCAGGAGGCGTTGGACGCCGTCGAGCTCGGGGCCCGATCGGGGCAGTCGAAGTTCGTCGCACGTCTGAACCCGCGTACCAACGCCGCCAAGGGCCAGCCGATCGAACTCGTGGTCGATGCCCGCCGCCTCCATTTCTTCGATCCCGACTCCGGGATGGCGGTCTACGGGGGCGAGCGGAGCTGAGTGCCACGGGGGGAGCCGGGTCCTCATTCCCCAGCGGGTTCTTGTGGGGCACCGCGACGTCGGCTTACCAGGTCGAAGGTGCGGTCAACGAGGACGGGCGAGGCCCGTCGATCTGGGACACGTTCTGTCGGAGGCCGGGCGCGATCCGCGATGGGAGCACCGGCGATGTCGCGTGCGACCAGTACCACCGGTTCCAGAACGACATCGCGTTGATGAGCGAGCTCGGCATCGGCGCGTACCGATTCTCCGTGTCATGGCCGCGGGTCCAACCCCAGGGGCGCGGCCCGGCCGAGCAACGGGGGCTCGACCACTACCGGAAGCTGGTCGACGCCCTCCTTTCCCACGGCATCACCCCGGTTCCCACGCTCTTCCATTGGGACCTTCCGCAAGCCCTGGAGGACGCGGGAGGGTGGCCGGCCCGGCGCACCGCCGACCGGTTCGCCGACTACGCGGCGATCGTCGGCGAGGCGCTGGGCGACGTGATGCCGATGTGGCTCACGATCAATGAACCGATGGTGGCCGCCTGGCTCGGCTACGCGCACGGGGTCCACGCGCCGGGACGCCGAGACGAACGTGCAGCACTCGCGGCCACCCATCACCTGCTCCTGGCCCATGGCCGAGCGGTCGAGGCGCTTCGGTCCGTGGCGACGGGACCGATCGGGCTCGCGCTGAACCTCTACCCGTGCCGGCCGGCCAGCGACTCGCCCGAAGATGAGCGGGCCGCCGATCTGGCCGACCAGCAGCTCAACCGCCTCTACCTCGATCCGATCTTCGGCCGGGGCTATCCGCCCGGACCCCTCCAGGGAGCCGAGCTCCTGTTCCTCCGCGACGGCGACCTGGATGAGATCGCGCGACCGGTCGACTTCCTGGGCGTGAACTACTACTCGGTCCACACGATCACCGGAAGCCCCCCAACGAGATCACGTCCGAGCGAGCTGCCCGATTCACTCGACGCCTGGGTCGTGACGCCTCCCGGGACCGACGTCACGATGCTCGGATGGCCGATCGAGCCCGACGGTCTCACCGAGATGCTCGTGCGGGTCCACCGAGAGTACGGACCCGAGCGGCTCTACGTCACGGAGAACGGCGCCGCGTTCCACGATCCGCCGCCGGTCGACGGAACCATCCACGACGATGCTCGGATCGCGTACATCGATGCGCACGTCGAGGCGATGCGGGCGGCGATCGATGCCGACGTTCCACTGGCCGGGTATCTGGTCTGGTCGTTGCTGGACAACTTCGAGTGGGCGGAAGGCTATGAAACTCGCTTCGGCCTCGTCCACGTGGACTTCCAGACGCAAAAGCGAACGTGCAAGGACAGCGCTCGATGGTACGGCGACCTGATCCGCGCGAACGGCGCTCGCGTCCCCGCCGGCTGATCCGGCCACTCCCACCTGCCTTGACAGGCTCCCGAGGGTCTGACTAGGTTCGCTCCGAAAACGTTTCCGGAATCCCGGAGGAGGGCGCGCCATCGCGACGATCCGAGACCTCGCCGAGCAGCTCGGGGTGTCCGTCGCCACGGTCTCTCGGGTCCTGAACGACTACCCCGACGTCGCTCCGCACACGAGGGCTCGCGTCCTCGCGGGCATCCGCGAGCACGACTTCGCGCCGGCTCGTGCCGCGAGAACCTTGGTGACCGGTCGCACCGAGCTGATCGGCGTGATCCTGGAGACGGGAGTGGGGCACCCCGACCTGCAGCACCCGTTCTTCCAGGAGGTGCTCGTCGGCCTCAAGCACACGGTCGGCGACGTCGGCTACGACCTGCTGCTCTTCAGTGTCGAGTCCGCGCACAACGGGGGCGGCGCCCACCGATACCTCGCCCGGGCGCGACAGCACCGTGTCGACGGCATGATCGTGATGGGAGCCGACCGGCACGACCCGCAGGTAGTGGAGCTGGCCGCCTCCGGGATCCCGACGATCGCTGTCGATCTCGACCTCGAGGGCAGCCGGTGTGGGTGCGTGACCTCCGACAACGCACACGGTGCGGCGCTCGCCGTGTGTCACCTCGCGGAGCTCGGGCACCGGCGGATCGCCATGATCGGCGGACCGGAGGAGACCAAGGCCGGGTTCGATCGCACGAGCGGATACCGACTCGGGCTCGAGCGCGCCGGCCTCGAACGCCGGGCCGAGTACGAGCGGGTGGGGGACTTCTACCCCGAGAGCGCCCGGACCCAGATGGCGGAGCTGCTCGACCTGCCCGAGCCGCCCACCGCGGTCTTCGCGGCGGCCGACCTCATGGCCGTCGGTGCGATCCAGGCGCTCTGGGACCGCGGCTTGAGCTGTCCCGACGATCTTTCGGTGGTCGGGTTCGACGACGTCCAGATCGCGCGGCTGCTCCGTCCGACGATCAGCACCATCCGGCAGGACAAGACCGCGCTGGGCGCGACGGCGGGCGACGCACTCGTTCGGATGATCGTCGATCCGGAGTTCGCGCCACTGACGGAGATCGTGCCCGTCGATCTGGTGGTGAGGGAGTCATCAGGTCGATGCGATGTCGTTGCAGGGCCGCAGTCATGAAGGCCGTCGGCGAGGGAGGGAGGAGCTTGTTGAGTTGACCGGAACCGGAACCTGTGGAAGGAATAGAGGATCGGAAGAGAGGGAGGGACGAAGATGAGTCGACTCCGGATGATCGTGCCTGTCATCGTGTTCGTCATGGTCGCGGCGGCCTGCGCCGGGGAAGATGAGCCCGACTCGACCGAGACCGACGCGCCCAGCGCGAGCGGTCAATTGGAGGACACGGGCAACGTGAACCTCCTCAGTGCGGGTGAACCGGAAGAGGTAGCGGCGTATCAAGAGATCTTCGACGAGCTGATCAACGCGGATGCTGACTACAACGCCGAAGTCGAGTCTTCGGGCAACTTCGAGGAGCAGTTCCAGATCCGGGCCGAAGGCGGGACCCTCGACCTGGCGGCGGTGCCCCAGCCCGGCGCCATCCCCGCGCTGGTCGACGCCGGCTCTCTGACCTCGCTCGAGGACATGGGATTCGACATCGCCGAGCTGAACTCGCTGCTCGGTGAGTCGTTCGTGGAGCTCGGTGAGTACCAAGGCGAGCACTACGGCCTGCCCACGAACATCAACCTGAAGAGCATGGTCTGGTATCCGAAGGACGACTTCGACAAGGCCGGGTACGAGGTCCCCACCACGTGGGACGAGATGATCGCGCTCAGCGACCAGATCGTGGCGGACGGGGGCACGCCATGGTGTGTCGGCTTCAAGAGCGAAGGTTCCACGGGTTGGCCGGCCACTGACTGGATGGAAGACATCATGCTCAGGACGGCCGGCCCTGACGTATATGACCAGTGGTATGCGCATGAGATCCCCTTCAATGACCCGGCAGTGCTGAACGCCGCCCAGACGTTCGGCGACGTGTTGTTCAAGGAGGGGTACGTGCTGGGTGGGGCCGACGCGACCTCGGATATCGAATTCGGTGACGCGCCGCTGCCGATGTTCGAGAACCCGCCGAAGTGCTGGCTACACCGCCAGGCGAGCTTCATCAACGCCTTCTTCCCCGAGAACACGGTCGCCGGCGAGGACTACGACTGGTTCCCGCTCCCGCCGATCGATCAGGAGGGGACCCTCTACGCGGGTGAGCTGACGGTGGTGGGCACGAACGGGAACCGGCCCGAGGTCAAGGACTTCCTCGACCAGTTCGTCGACCAGGAGGTCCAATGCGCGATGGGCGGCGTCCAGCTGTCGTCCCGGATCTCGCCGAACGTCAACGTCGGACCAGACTGCTACGTGAACGACATCCTCGCCGACGCATCGGTGATCCTCACCGAGTCGCTCACGTCGGGGACGGGGCGATTCGACGCCTCGGACCTGATGCCGGCGGAGGTCGGAAGCGGCTCGTTCTGGAACGGCATGGTGCAATACACGGAGGAGGGGCCGGACAGCGCACAGGACGTCCTCGACGAGATCGAGTCCAGCTGGCCAGCCTGAGAGCCGGCGACTACGCTCGGATGACATGTCGGAAGGGGCGGCCGTCAGGCGGCCGCTCCTTCGCCTCGACGACGACCGGAGGGTGTCGATCGCGTGAGTGATCCGGCCGCGGGCCCAACTGCTGGCGCCCCTGCCCTCCCGCCGGCCTCGGTGCCCCACGTCATCGGGAGCTGGGTGCTGCGGGTCGCCGCAGCGCTCGCGATCCCGGTCGTCGCGTTCTTCCTCCTGTCCGCCACGTTCCAGTTCCTCCGCGACGAGGACGCGAACCGCGGCCTCGTTGTCCTCGTCGCGATCCTCGTCGGGGTCGTGGGAGTCTTCGCGCTGTACTGGGCGACGAACAAAGTCGCGGATCTACTTCCCGGTCGGTTCCGCGAGGGCGTGCGTCCGTGGATCTTCGTAGGGCCCGCCCTGGTCATCCTGAGCGTCTTCCTCGTGTACCCCCTGATCAACACCGTCATGCTCAGCCTGCAGGACGCCCAAGGCCAAGAGTTCGTGGGGCTCGACAACTTCAGTTTCGTCTTCTCCGACGAGCACATGCTGCGGTCCCTCCGCAACACGGCGGGGTGGGTCATCCTCGTACCGCTGTTCGCGGTGAGCATCGGTCTCTCGTTCGCGACGCTGGCCGATCGGCTCCGTCGGGGTGAGGGTGTCGCGAAGTCGATGATCTTCCTGCCGATGGCGATCTCGTTCGTCGGCGCGGCCGTCACCTGGCGACTCATCTACAGCTTCCGGCCGGAGGGGTTCGGCACGAACATCGGGCTCTTGAATGGCATCATGCAGGGGCTCGGTCAGGAACCCGTGTCCTGGCTCGGCCTGCAGCCGTGGAACAACCTCTTCCTGATGGTGATCATGGTGTGGATCCAGACGGGGTTCGCGATGGTGGTCTTGTCCGCCGCCATCAAGTCGATCCCCGACGAGATCGTGGAGGCGGCGCGCATCGACGGGGCCTCCGAGTGGCAGGTGTTCCGGCGGATCCTCGTGCCCAGCATCTGGCCCACGATCGTCGTCGTGACGACGTACATGGTCATCAACTCGCTGAAGATCTTCGACATCGTCTTCGTGATGGGCAACGCCGAGAACGACGGCACGGAGGTCATCGCGCAGCAGATGATCCGGTGGTTCTTCCTCCTCAACAACAACGGCCATGCGGCGGCCATCGCCGTCGTGCTGTTCATCGCCATCATCCCCGTCATGGTGTGGAACATCCGACGCTTCCGCGAAGAGGAGGCGCTCCGATGAGCTCGTCGGAGGTCACGGGGTCCTCGCCGGCCGTGCGACCGGCGGGAGGAGCCACCGTGAAGGAGGGGCGCCGCGGGAGCTGGTTCGTCCGCATCACGGTGCTCGTCATCGTCCTCCTGTGGCTGATCCCTACCGTCGGCGTGCTCATCACCTCGTTCCGACCCGAGGACCTCGTGGAATCCACGGGCTGGTGGACGGTGCTCGCGCACCCGTTCCAGGACGCGGCGTGGACCCTGGAGAACTACCGGACGGCGCTTTCGGCGGAAGGGTTCGGGAACGCCTTCCTCAACAGCCTGGCGGTGACGATCCCCGCCACGGTGATCCCCATCACCATCGCGGCGTTCGCCGCCTACGCCTTCTGCTGGATGGAGTTCAGGGGACGGTACGTGCTCTTCGTGGTCGTGGTGGGACTCCTGGTCGTGCCGTTGCAGATGTCACTGATCCCGATCCTGCGTCTCTACGTCGAAGGGGCCGAGCTGGGCCCGTTCCAACTCTTCCCGGATCTCGATCTGAACGGCACGTTCCTGGGGATCTGGCTCGCCCACGCCGGGTTCGGCCTCCCGTTGGCGATCTACCTGCTTGCGAACTACATGCGATCACTGCCGTCGTCGATCATCGAGTCGGCGAAGATCGATGGAGCCGACCACTTCACGATCTTCCGGCGGCTCGTGGTCCCGCTGTCGGTTCCCGCGCTGGCAGCCTTCGCGATCTTCCAGTTCCTGTGGGTCTGGAACGACCTCCTGGTCGCGTACGTGCTCCTTGGTGGAACGCGGGAGACCAGGGTCCTGACGATCGCGCTCCAGAACCTCGTGGGGTCCCGCGGCGAGAGCTGGCACCTGCTGACCTCGGCCGCGTTCATCACGATGCTGCTGCCGCTCGTGGTGTTCTTCTCGCTCCAGAAGTACTTCGTGCGGGGGCTCACCGCCGGCTCGGTGAAGGGCTGATCGGTGGAACGGCTTCGGCGCCGACCGTCCGCGGGTCTGCAGCCGATCACGCCTCGCGTGAAGTGGCGGGCGATCCTCCTCGCCACCCTGCTGCTGCTTCCCGCCTATTGGTCGGTGCTCGCCGGCGTGGTGGCCGTGGCCTCCGACGACGACGTCGGACGTGTCCCCGGCCCGCTGATCGCCTTCGGGCTCTGCCTCGTACCGTTCATCTTCATCGTGCTCGCCATGGGGTCGCAGCACCCTCGGGTACCAAGCGCGGTGCTGAAGGCCATGGTCTTGACGCTCGTCGTCGGGATCCCGGTCTCGGCGCTGGCGGCGGACGCGGCGACTGGCCTGGTCGCCGGCATCGGAGCGGGGGGCATCGTCGCGCTCCGTTCGGATCTCCATCACCCTACGAGGGCGCGGGTCGTCGCCGTGCTCGTCGTCACCGTGTGGGTGTTCGTCACGCTCCGCCTCGTGCCCGAGGCGGCCCTGATCATCGCCCCCATCCTCCCCTTCACGACACTCGGGGTCGCGGATCACGTGTCCGAACGGAAGGCGGAGCTGCGTGAGTCGGACGCGACCCGACAGAACCTTTAGAGGTTCCTAATTCGTGTGCGGACGCCCGCGTTGCCCGACGAAGGGTCGCCCGCATGAGTTCGTTCCTGTATCGGCTCGGCCCATCGGCTGCTCGCCGCCGCTGGCTCACCCTCGGGATCTGTTCGTCGCCGTCTTCGCGATCCCGCCGTCGGCAACGCGCTCGGTGGTAGCCCGCCGACGATTTCAAATGCCGAACTCTGGTCATCGCGATGTGCATCATCCGCACCGCGGCCTAACGTCGCGCACACCTCGCAGGTACTCTCGCGTCCGTGTCGTCGACGACGCCCGGGAGCCGCCACTCCCGTGTCGAGCCCACCCTGTGTCGACCGAGAATCGCTCTCGTTTCGTCCCGCATCGGTCCCGCGTCGCCCTGAGAAACGCTGCGAAACGTCGGGTTGTGTCAAGTGTGCGAACGCGCAGGTCAGGAGGGTACAGCCTCTTGGCCTCGTCGCAGGTTCGAATCCCTGCCCGGGCCCACAAAGGAGAGGGACCAGGGCCATCGTGGGGCGATGTTCAACATCGACGTCGCTTCCGGTGCCCTCCTCGTCAGGCCGCCGAGAACCCCGCTGATGAGTCAGGGTTAGCGCCTTCGGCGCAGGAGCACGAAGATCACCACGACGACGATCGCGACGATCACGACCGCCGAGAAGCCCGTCAACAAGCTGTCGTTGTTGCCCTCACCGTCGTTGCCGCACGCAGACAGCAGGAGCCCCGTCGCGGCCATGGACGCGAAGGTCAGGCGTTTCCGAACGTTCATTTCCGAACTCCACTTCCTCGACGACCGGTAGCGACATCGTTCGACATCGTCACATTCCCTGCTACCCAGCACCTCACGACCGAAACCCGAATTGTCTCGCCTGATAGGAGGCCTCCTTCCCTCGCCGGTAGAGTGGGCCGGACATGGCGACGACGGTCACGATCGAAGGACAGGGCTACCGCAAGCGCGAGCCACTAGGCGTGCTGGGCCTGTCGTTCATCACGCTGGGGATCTACTTCCTCTACTGGTACTACAAGATCAACGACGAGATCAGGCGTTTCGAGCACGACGATTCGATCAGTCCTAGTCGCTCGCTCATGGCCTTGCTGTTCGGCTGGATCATCATCGTGCCGCCGTTCATCGCGATGTACAACACGGCCAAACACGTCCGCACGATCGAGGAGCGCATGGGGATCACGTCTCAGCTCGAGCCAGCGCTGGTGATCGTGATCATGGTGCTGGTCACCATCGGCAACGGGCTCTACATCCAGGAACACCTGAACGGGGTCTGGGATCGGTCCACGACAGTTGCTCCCGCTCCTCCGTTGCTTCCCTCGGCAGGAACGGTCCCGCCACCGATGCCGACCCCGCCTGCCAGCTAGTCCTCCTTCACGATCCCCGTCCGTCGGTGGGGGCCGGTAGCCTGCGTCCGTGCGAACGGCACGCTTCGAGGGACCACGCGGTTCGGATTGGACACTCGACGTGCCGACCTCCCGCCGAGAACGCGTCCGGGGACTCCGCGACCATCGAGTGCTCACACCCTGCCGCGGCATGCTCTTCTTGCGATGCCGATCCGTGCACACGTTCGGGATGACCATGGAGATCTCGGTGGTGATGCTCGACGACGACCTCACCGTGCGAGGGGTGCGGGCGATGCCGCCTAAGCGTGTGCTGGTGCCGCGCCTGGGAACCAGACACCTGGTGGAGTGCGCCCCCGATCAGCGGATCGTCATCGGCGACCGGTTCGTGCCTCGTGATGGAAGCGAGGTGTGAGGGACACCGGGGGGAAGCCGCCGGCGGCGGCTCAGACCATCGCGGCGATGAGCACGCGCAGGGCCACTCCCAGCGCCGTCGTCGTGAGGGCGATGATCGCCGCCACGACGTAGGGCGCCCATGCGGGCACGGCGACTGGCTCCTTGCGAGCCGGGTCCGGACCCACCAGACCGAGCAACTCCAACATCGTGCGCATCATGCCCTGTGTTCGGCCTCGAACCCGCTCCGGTTGAGCCCCATCGCTATACTCTGTCGGCTGCCCCTGGTGGCCGGTACGCTGCGGGCGCACGCCCCCATCGTCTAGCGGCCTAGGACGCCGCCCTTTCAAGGCGGAAGCACGGGTTCGAATCCCGTTGGGGGCACGGCACCGACGCACCATCGGATCCACGACATAGCACGTGCGCCCGTAGAGGAGTCCGGCCGTCCTCACCTCCCTGTCAAGGAGGAGATCGCGGGATCGAAGCCCGTCGGGCGCGCCATCACAGCACCAGCCCTATCCTGAGGGATGGTCGAGGTCAGCGACGCCCACGACGAACTCACGGCGAAGCGGTTCATCGAGCGGCTGACGCCGCTGGGTTCGCCCGAGAGCGTGAAAGCAGCGAAGCGCTATCTCACGGCCGGTGCCACAGCGCGAGCGGATCTCGACATCGCCATCGGCGCTCGCATGCGCGACGTCTTCGGGCTGGCGAAGGAATGCACCGACATGCCACTGGGCCAGGTGTCGATCCTGCTGGAGAGCCCGGTGCACGAGGTGCGTGTCGGCGCGGTGAGCATCATGGACTTCCAAGCGCGCCGCACGAAGACCCCAGCGAAGCGGCGCAAGGAGCTGTTCGACCTCTACATCGGTCGCCACGACCGGATCAACACCTGGGATCTGGTGGATCGAAGCGCTCCGTACGTGGTCGGGGGGTACCTCTTCGACAAGCCACGCACGATCCTCTACGAGCTGGCCCGATCCCCGGTCATGTGCGAGCGCAGGACCGCGATCGTCGCGACCTACTACTTCATCCGGCACGACGACACCGCCGACACGTTCAGGATCGCGGAGTTGCTCGTCGATGACGACGAGGACCTCATCCACAAGGCTGTCGGTGGATGGGTGCGTGAGGCCGGAAAGCGAGACCCTGACGGACTGCTCGACTTCCTGAACCGTTTCGCCGCGACGATGCCGCGGACGGCCCTTCGCTATGCCGTCGAGCATCTCGACCAGGCCCAGCGTGCCCACTACATGGGTTTGCGCGCCGCGACCTAGGATCCTTCGTGGGTACCATGTTCGCGTCATCGACCCCGGCGGGACTGGGTCGCTACACTCAGACGTGGCAGGGCCAGGTAGCTCAGTTGGTAGAGCACGCGGCTGAAAACCGCGGTGTCGGCAGTTCGATCCTGCCCCTGGCCACCGTCAGTTGAAGATCTCGCGGCTGCGGACCTCGGCCCACCGGCTCAGCACGCCTTGATACACCTCGGCCGCTTGCGGATACTCGTGTCGCTCCAACGCGGTCAGCGCCTCCGCCACGTCTCGTGCGCTGTGGTCGTCGTCCATCTCGTCCCACGTCAGGAACGAGCACAGCTCGCCGTAATCCAGCTCCAGGAGCGACCCCTGTTCGAAGGCCGACATCCACTGATGCAGATCTACGATCAAGTCGCTGATGGGTCCGAGCTCGGAGCGCCGCAACGGCACGACCGCCTGTTCGGCTCGCCGGATCGCCCTGCGCGTGCTGGTGCGATAGGAGAGGCGCGAGCCCCCCACGCCGTCGTCGGTGAGCCGGCGTTCCTCATCCCGGAACAGCACGAACCACCGGATCGGCACGTGCCACGGGCTCTGGTGACAGAACGAGACGGCGCTCGGGTCGTGGCGGCGGAAGCGGCGCAGGTCGCGCGCAGCTCGTTTCGCGTCTCGCTTGGGCACGAACTGGTCCCAGAGCTCCATGGGCTCGGCCTCGCGGAACGAGAGCATCGCGCCCAACACCCGCAGTCGCATCCGCCACGGGCTGACGAACGTGCGACCGTCGATGACGCGGATCTCGGCATGCTCGCCTTCGGCCGGCGCGAGCAGGCCCAGCGAACCCACGGTGTGATGGTCGGCGTACTTGGGGCGGATCGACGGAGGCGGCCCGCCGTCCAGCAAGTAGCGCTCCCAGTGCAGCTGCTCCTCACGTTCGAACGCGTCGAGCGGCTGGTACACGCGGAGGTATGCGCTTGGCACCATGGTGGTCTCCGAGTCTACGTCGGACCGGCCGGGGCGGGCCCCGGCCCACCTGTTGACCGGAGCGAGGCCAAGGCCCGCCTCGGCCTCTTCCGTATGCTCTCGGCGTCCGAGCGGAGGAACTCGAGTGGACCCGACACCCGAACATTGGCACGGCACCGAACCCGTGCGGATCCTGGCCCCGGACGGTTCCCTCACGGGCGATCCGGACGTGGGTCTGGACGAGGACGAGCTCCGGATGTTGCTGCGCTGGATGCTGTTGGCGCGCCGGTTGGATCGGGAATGCATCGCGTTGCAGCGCCAGGGGGAGCTGACCGTCTACCCGGGGTTCGAGGGCCAGGAGGCCGCGCAGATCGGCAGCGCCGCGGCCTTGGGCTCCGAGGACTTCATCTTCCCGACCTTCCGGGAGCTGGCGGCGGCCCTGGTCCGCGGGGTCGATCCCGTCGCCTATCTGGCGTATCACCGCGGGACCTGGCACGGAGGGCCATACGACCCCATCGCCACGAGGTTCGGTCCGATCTGCATCCCCGTGGCGACCCAGATCGCGCACGGGGTGGGGCACGCGATGGGCCAGCGGCTGGACGGCCTGGATGCCTGCACTCTGGCCTACTTCGGCGACGGCAGCGCCAGCGAGGGCGACTTCCACGAGGCGGCCAACCTGGCCGGCGTGTTCGGCTCCCCCGTGATCCTGTTCTGTCAGAACAACGGGTGGGCCATCAGCGTGCCCGCCGCACAGCAGACCGCGGGCGAGATCTGGAAGCGAGCAGAGGGCTACGGGTTCCCCGGGGTTCGCGTGGACGGGAACGACGTGCTGGCGGTGTACCGGGTCACGAAGGAGGCCGCCGAGCGCGCGCGCACGGGCCACGGTCCCACCCTGATCGAAGCCATGACCTATCGCATCGGGGCGCATTCCACCGCCGACGACGCGGGCCGATACCGCGACGATGCCGACGTGGAGTTGGCACGGACGTTCGACCCGATCTCGCGGTTCCGCACCTGGCTCCTGGAGCAGGGCACGGTCGAGCACGACCTGCTCGCCACCTGGGACGAGGAGATCGCAGCCGAGGTCTCCGAGATCCGCGAGGGCGTGATCGGCCAGGAAGCGCCACCCGTCGAGGCGATGTTCGACCATACGTTCGCGGCACCGACACCGCAGTTCGAGCGCATGCGGGCAGGGGCGCTCGGTGGCTGAGATCACGATGTCGGGTGCGCTCAACGCCGCGTTGCGTGACGCGCTACGCGATGATCCGCGCATCCTGGTCTTCGGCGAGGACGTTGGACGCTCGGGCGGTGTCTTCCGCGTCACCGACGGCCTGCAGGCGGAGTTCGGCGCCGATCGGGTGTTCGACACACCGATCAGCGAGGCAGGCATCGTGGGTGCGGCCGTGGGGCTTGCGTTCGCAGGGTGGCGAAGTGTGGTCGAGATGCAGTTCGACGCGTTCAGCTATCCGGCTCTGGAACAGATCGTGGACCACGTGGCGAAGATGCGCGAGCGAACCCGCGGCGCCGTGGGCATACCGATCGTGATCCGTATGCCGGCGTTCGGTGGCATCCGGGGCAAGGAGCACCACGGCGAGAGCCCCGAGACGTTCTACGTGCATACGGCCGGGCTCAAGGTGGTCGCGCCGTCCAGCGCCCTCGACGCCTACCGGTTGTTGCGCCTCGCGATCGCCGACCCCGATCCGGTGATCGTGTTGGAGCCGAAGGCTCGCTACTGGTCGAAGGAGACCGGCGATCTCACCGTCGACGGACCCGGCATCGGCGAGGGTCGCGTCCTGCGCTCCGGCGATGGCTGCGCGGTGTTCGCGTACGGCGCGATGGTCGCGCGCGCGAAGGAAGCCGCCGATGCTGCTGCGGCCGACGGGATCGAGGCGCGCGTGATCGATCTGCGAACCCTGTCCCCACTGGACGTCGACCTGATCGCGACCAGTGTGCGCGAGACGGGACGAGCCGTGGTCGTCCATGAGGCGCCACGGACGCTGGGATTGGGAGCCGAGGTGACCGCGCTCATCGTGGAGCACGCGTTCGACTTCCTGGAGGCCCCGGTTGCCCGCGTGACCGGGTGGGACATCCCGTATCCGCCCGCAGCGCTGGAGCACCATTACCTGCCCAGCGCCGAACGCATCGCCGAGGCGATCACGGAGACGGTGAAGTACTGATGGCGGACCGGGTGTTCGCCATGCCGGACCTGGGTGAGGGCCTCGAGGAAGGCGAGATCACCGCCTGGCTCGTGGCCGCCGGCGACGCCGTCGCCCTGAACCAACCGATGGTCGAGGTCGAGACCGCGAAGGCCACCGTCGAGATCCCGTCACCGTTCGCGGGCACGGTGATGCGTCTCCACGGGGACGTGGGCGACGCGGTCCCCGTCGGCGAACCGCTCGTGACGTTCGATGTGAACGACGGGGTCGTGGCCGAGGATGCGGCCCCCGGGGGCCGGGTCGCGGCCACCCCGCCCGTCCGGAAGCTGGCGCGAGAGCTCTCCGTGACACTGGACACCTTGACCGGAACCGGACCGGGCGGCCGCATCATGGCTGACGACGTGCGGACGGCAGCGGCCGGTGACGCGCAGCCCGCCGACGACCCTGTTGCGCCGACCGCCGACGTCGTCCCGTTGTCTCCCACCCGCCGAGCGATCGCCGAGAACCTGACGCGCCAGGCCGCGATCCCCCAGGTCACGACGTTCCGAACCGTCGATTGCAGCGCGCTCGAATCGTTCCGTCGCGACCTGCACGTCTCTCCGCTGCCGGTCGTGATCGCTGCGCTCACGCGCACGATCGAGGACCACCCTGGCCTCAACGCCGCGTGGCACGCGGGGGGCATCGCCACCCCGTCCTCGGTCGCCGTCGGCGTCGCCACCGACACCGACCGTGGGTTGGTCGTCCCCGTGCTCCACGACACGCGCGGGCGCGGGATCGCGGAGCTTCGGGAGGAGATCCGCAGCCTCGCCGAACGGGCCCGGGCGGGCGAGCTCTCGCCCGAGGAGCGCACTGGCGCCACGATCGCGGTGAGCAACACGGGCAGCTACGGCAGCGAGGCCGGCACCCCCATCCTGTCGCCGGGGACAGCCGTCACGCTCGCGATCGGCGTGATCGAGCCGCGCGCCCTGGTGGTCGAGGGCACCGTGGTCGCGAGGCCCGCGTGCACGTTGAGCTGCACGTTCGACCACCGGGTGCTGGACGGCGCCACCGTGGGACGCGCGCTCACCGACCTGGTCGAGCTGCTGGAAGATCCCGATGGCCTGGGAGGATTGCCACGATGAAGATCGTGTCCTTGTTGCCGTCGGCCACCGAGATCGTCTACGCGCTCGGCCTCGGGGATGCACTGGTGGGTGTCACCGACGAGTGCGACTTCCCCGCAGATGCCGTGACCAAGCCGGTGGTGTCGCGCAGCGCCCTGCCGCAGGGCCGTCCGCTGGCCTCGCGCGAGATCGACTCGGCCGTTCGCGAGCGGATGCAGGCGGAGCAGCCGCTCTATGTGCTCGACACCGATCTGCTCCGCCGGGAGCAACCCGACGTGATCCTCACCCAGGACCTGTGCCGCGTGTGCGCGGTTCCCACGGGGCACGTCGAGGAGGCGCTGCAACGACTGGGTGTGGCCGATGACACGAAGGTGGTCTCGCTCGACCCCAGCACGCTGGACGACGTGATCGCCCAGCTCGAGATCGTCGGCTCCATGCTCGGAGCCGAGGAGCGTGGCCGCGAGCTCGCCGGCAGTCTGCGCGATCGCGTGACCACGGTCACCCAGAAGGCGGCGCGCCTCCCATCGGTGAGCGTGTTCTGCCTCGACTGGGCCGAGCCGCCGTTCGTCGCCGGCCACTGGATCCCCCAGATGGTCGAAGCCGTGGGAGCGATCAACCTCCTCAACGTCAAGGGCGAGCCTTCGCGGACCGTCACGCACCGCGAGATCCGAGACGCCACGCCCGAGGTGCTGGTCTTCATGCCGTGCGGCTACTACCTGGAGGAGGCCGAAGAGGAAGGCGCGCAGCTCGTGGCCCATCCCGAGATCGCCGATACGCCGGCGGCGCGCAACGGCAACGTCTTCGCGGTCGACGCCACGTCGTTCTTCTCACGGCCGGGCCCCCGGATCGTGGACGGGCTCGAGATCTTGGCCTGGGCCGCTCATCCGGAGGCCTACCCGCAACCGCCTGACGGCACCATCGCCCGGCTGTAGAGCGCCCGACGCGACCCGCCGTCTCGTGCCCGAACCTATGCATGAATCCGCGCGGTCGATCCGGTGCCGTGACCTGGCCTAACCCGTATCACCAAGGCCGGGTCGAGGGGATCCGGCCGAAAGGCAACAGGGAGGGATAGCCATGCGCAGAACGCGTACGGCAACTCGGGCGGTGATCGTCGCATTCCTGGCGATCGGCCTCATGGCCACCACCGCCGTCGCAGGCCAGCGAAGCCAGTCGCAGGTCAAGAAGCATCAGCCGGCGAAGGTCACGCTGGTCCATGGGATCGACGGCAAGCACGATTTCCCCGTCGACATCTCGTTGTGGCGGCTGGGTGGCAAGATCACTCGGTTCGAAGACGTCACCTACGGCACGGTCGCCGGTCCGATCGACGTCAAGCCCGGCATCTATCGGGTCTCGGTCCGCGCAGCCGGTTCGCCGATCTACTCCAAGCCGCTGCTCAAGCGGTGGGTGTGGTTGTGGCCCGGCACGAACAAGTCGGTGGTAGCGCATCTGCGTTCGAACGGTTCGCCGACGCTGTCGGCCTACCGTAACGACGTTAGCAACTCTCACCCGGGGGCTCGCGTGACGGTCCGTCACAACGCCGCGGTGGGACCGGTGAACGTCTATGCCGACGGCACGAAGGTGATCAACCGCCTCAAGAACCCTCATGAGGCGGTCCTGGACATCCCGGACACCACCTTGAACATCGAGGTGCAGGTGGCAGGCGGACCGACGGTGTTCGATGCCGATGTCTCGTTCGCGGAGGACACCAACACGATCATCTACGCGACCCTGGACGCACAGGGGAACTTCAACCCGCTGCTGCAGGTGTTGCCGACGGCCTGACCAGGCCATCACGCGAGTCGAACGGAGAGCCGGCCGCCTCGCGCGGCCGGCTCTCCTCGTCTCGAGCCCCGATCCGCTCGGGTTGACCCGGTAGGATGGAGACCTCGTGGGGGCCGAATCACCGAAGGACGAGTGCGGGCTCTTCGGCGTCTGGGCACCGGGTGACGACGTCGCTCGGCTCACCTACTTCGGGTTGTTCGCCCAGCAGCACCGGGGGCAGGAATCCGCCGGGATCGCCGTCAGCGACGACCACACGATCCTGGTCTACAAGGACCTCGGGCTGGTCAGCCAGGTCTTCAACGAGGCGACCCTCACCACCCTGCACGGCGACCTGGCGATCGGCCACACGCGCTACTCCACCACCGGATCGACCACGTGGGACAACGCGCAGCCGGTGTTCAAGACCGACGGCATCCACGCGCTGGCCCTCGGCCACAACGGCAACCTGGTCAACACCTCCGATCTGGCGGAGCGCGTGGGCAAAGCCGGCGCCGCGACGACCGATTCCGACCTGGTCACCACGCTCCTGGCCAACGAGATGACCGTGACCGGCGGCCTCGAGCCGGCGGCCATGGGGGTGCTCCCGACGCTTCGCGGGGCGTACTGCTTCGTGATGATGGACGAGCGCAGCGTGTACGCAGCCCGCGACCCCTACGGGGTGCGCCCGCTCTCGATCGGCCGACTGCCGAACGGGTTCGTCGTGGCGTCGGAAACGTGCGCGCTGGACATCGTCGGGGCGGTCTTCCTGCGCGACGTCGAGCCCGGCGAGCTGGTCCGGTTCGACGACCGGGGGCTGCACTCGGTGCGATTCGCCGAGTCGCCGCGGCGCGCACTGTGCGTCTTCGAATCCGTCTACCTCGCCCGTCCCGACTCACGGCTGGGAGGCACAAGCGTGCACGAATCCCGTCGCGAGATGGGGCGCATCCTGGCGCGCGAACACCGCGTCGAGGCGGACATGGTGATCGCGGTGCCCACGACCGGGCACAGCGCGGCGCAGGGCTACAGCGAGGTCAGCGGCCTGCCGTACGGCGACGGCCTCTACAAGAACAACTACGTGGGACGCACGTTCATCCAGCCGTCCCAGGCGCTGCGTGATCGCGGCGTCAAGCTGAAGCTCAACCCGCTCCCCGACTCGATCCGCGGCAAGCGATTGGTGGTGATCGACGACTCCATCGTGCGCGGCACCACGACGAAGCAGGTCGTGGCGGCGCTGCGCGAATCCGGTGCCACCGAGGTGCACCTGCGCATCACCTGCCCGCCGCTGAAGTGGCCGTGCTTCTACGGCATCGACATGCCCACGCGACAGGAACTGATCGGCGCCGATCTCACGGTGGAGGAGATCCAGGCATACGTCGGGGCCGACTCGCTGGGCTACCTGTCACTCGAGGGCATGGTCCAGGCCGCCGGCGGTGAGCAGGACACGTTCTGCCGGGCGTGCTTCGACGGGGAGTATCCGATCCCCATCCCCGATGCGGCGGGCAAGTTCGTGCTGGAGGATCAACTCCGGCTTCCCACGTCGTGACGTCCTACCGCGACGCCGGCGTCGACCTCGAGGCCGCCGCGAAGGCGGTGACGCTGATCAGCGATCTCGCCGCCCGGACCCGACGGCCGGAGGTCGCCGACGGGCTCGGTGGCTTCGCGGGCTTGTTCCGGATCGGACACGATCAGCTGCTGTCGGCGGCCACCGACGGCGTCGGCACCAAGCTCGACATCGCCCGCATGACGGGTCGTCTGGACACCGTCGGCATCGATCTGGTCGCCATGTGCGCCGACGACGTCGTGTGCACCGGAGCGGAGCCGCTCTTCTTCCTCGACTACCTGGCGGTCGGCTCGGTCGTGCCCGAACGGGTCGCCGCGCTCGTCGAAGGCGTGGCCGAAGGGTGCCGCCGCGCGGGATGCGCGTTGCTGGGCGGCGAGACCGCCGAGCACCCGGGCATCATGCCCGAGGACCAGTTCGACATGGCGGGGTTCTGCGTGGGTCTCGTGAACGAGGCAGACCTGCTCGGACCGCACCGCGTGCACGAGGGCGACGTGCTGATCGGGCTCACGTCGACGGGCTTGCATGCCAACGGCTACTCGCTGGTGCGCTCGGCGCTGCTCCCCGGGTTCGACCTTGCCGAGACGCCCGACGGACTGTCGCGCCCACTGGGGGACGAGCTCCTCGAGCCGTGCAGGATCGATGCGCCCATCGTCATGGAACTGAGCCGGGACGGACTGGTGCACGCCGCCGCGCACATCACCGGCGGCGGCTTCTTCGAGAACATCCCGCGCGCGCTGCCGCCGGGCCTTGGGGCCACCGTCGAGCGCGGTGCCTGGCCCGAGCCCGCGATCTTCTCGCTCGTACAGAGGGCAGCGGGGGCATCCGATGACGAGATGTTCTCCACGTTCAACATGGGGATCGGCATGGTGCTGGTTGTCGATCCCCAACATGCACAGGAAGTGATGCACCGCAACGATGAACGGGCTTTTCGGGTCGGCACGGTCACCCCTGGCTCGGGCGTGCGGATCTCGAGTGCCACTGGCCACCCGTGACTAGTCCCATTCCCCGCGATACCCACGACCAACGGCCATCGACCCAGTCCGAAGTCGGCATCCAGAATTCCCCGCGCGACCGATTCAGTCCTCTCGGTGTCAGGCCGTAACCTCCGGTAACGATGGAAAACGGCACCACGCCCGCTAGCAGCGTCCTCGTCGTCGACGACGAGCCCCAGGTCGTCTGGGTGCTCCAGTTCAGCCTGGAGGCGGAGGGCTACACGACCTTCGCCGCGAACAACGGCATCGACGCCATGGCCGAGATCGCGCTCCACAGTCCCGACCTGATGGTGCTCGACATCATGATGCCCACCATGGACGGCTGGGCGGTGCTGGAGGCCATGACCGAACTCCCCCGTGAACAGCGACCTCGAGTCGTGATCGTGTCGGCGCTCGCCACGCTCAGCGACCGCGCGAAGGCCGCCGAACTCGGCGCCGACGCCTACGTGCCCAAGCCGTTCAACGTGGAAGACCTCCTCGAGGTGCTCCAAGACCTCGAGCAAGCCAGCTGATACCGACCACCCACTAGTGGTCGAAGCGCTGGTGCTCCTTCGGGACCACCGTGGTGCCCACCGCCGTGCAGGTGAGGACCGGCTCGTCGAGGAACTCCGCTGCGCTGTCGCTGATATCGGTCCGAGCGGCACCGACCTTGTAGACCTCGAACTCGCACCGTCTGCTGGAAGCGCCCACGCTCACGATCCGTCCTCGCGCCTCGATCCAGTCGCCCGCGTACAGCGGCGCCAGGAACTCGACCGACTCGTACGCGCGGAACAACCCCTCGTCGCCGTCGTAGCGCATCGCCAGCTCGGTGATGAGATCGCCGATCACCTTCAGTTGCGTGGCGCCAGCCACCAGGTTGCCACCGTAGTGGGCATCCTCCTGCCCCAACCGGAATCGGATCGACGCGGTCGGCAGGTCGGACATGACGAGCCTCCTGGACGGATCAGGTGATGTACGGGCTCTGTGGCGCGGGGCGAGCGCCTGCGGGCGGCGCATCGGGGATGACCTTGCCGTGGTTGACGCCGCGAGCCGGGACCCGGACCTCGGTGCCGTCCTTCGTGCGCACGAAGTAGGTCTGGGCATCGTCGTCCCATCGCTCGAAGATCCCAACCGCCTCACTGATGTACCCGTTGGGCAGCTCGAACTGGAACGTGACCCGCTTGCCCAGATCGGCGGCGGTGACCAGGTTCTGACCCTTCATGGCGGCGGAATCCTACTCGACGTCGCCCCGCCCGGGGGAACGGCGAGCGGCGTCGGTGGCAAGCGAAGCACGGACTCCGCGGCCAGCCGGAACAACGTCTCGCGTCCGGAGGTGTGCTGATCCCACGCCCGCTGGTCCCAGGCTTCACCCGACAGGTCATCGCCCGCGTACAACAGCTGGCCGAACGAGACGCCTCGGAAGGCCGCCACCGCGAAGAACGCCGCGGCTTCCATCTCGACGGTGAGACAGCCCTCGTGCACACGGCGGGCCACCTTGTCGCGCGTCTCCCGGTAGAGGGCGTCGGTCGTCCACGTCGTGCCCGTGACGTACGGGACGCGATGCTCGGTCAACGTCTCCTCGATCGCGGCGACCGCCGGCGACGACGGGTGGGAATGCCGTCCCGCCTCCAGGTAGTGGTAGGACGTCCCCTCATCGCGGATCGCCGAGGTCGGCACGATGACATGGCCCAGCGCGACATCGGGCACCAGGACGCCGGCGCCGCCGCACGCAACGAACGCCCGGCATCCCCGCGCGATGAGCTCCTCCAGGAAGCCCGCCGCCAGCGGTGCGCCCACCCCTGGATGCACCACCGTGAGCCGTTGCCCGGCCAGGACGACCTCGTAGATCGGGTTGCGACCGATCTCGCTCACCACGTGATCGACCACGCGACCGTCCAACTCGTCCACGACGGTCGCGATGACGTCCTGGAAGAAGCACAGGACGGCGTGGGGCGCGACGTCGATCGGTTCGATGACCTCGCCGGGCTCGATCACCGCCGTGGGCGACGGGTCGAACTCCAGGATCGGAGGTCCGTCGTCGTTGGACCTCACGCCGCGGTGTCCTTGCGAGATGCCAGCACCGCACCGGCGATCACCAGGCCGATCCCCAACAGCGAGAGCGCCCGGACCTTCTCGTCCAGGAAGACGGCACCCAGCAGGACCGCCACCACCGGGACCAGGTAGATCGCGAACGACGCGCGCGAGGACCCCACCCTGGACACGAGCCGGCCCATGATCACGAACGCGATGCCGGTGCCCACGGCTCCCAGCGCCATCATGGCCGCGAACGGTCCCCAGGCGAAGGAGGAGCCGGCCGCGCCCACAGCGCCGAACGGGGCCGTCCAGATCGCAGCCAGGCCCAGCATGCGTGCCATGACCGGCAGCGCTCCGTACCGCTGGGTGAGGGGAGCGGAGATGTTGATGGCGAACCCGTAGCAGATGACCGCCACCAGCAGCAGCACCACGCCCAGGGCCTCGGTGGAGCCCGCCGTGAGCGAGGGTGCCGCGATCGCGGTCACTCCCGCGAACCCCACAGCCAGGCCCATCGCTTGCGCCCGGCCCGGTGCTCGCCGGAGCATCAGGGAACCGATCGCGGTCGCGAAGATGGGCAGGGCGCCGTTCAGCAGGCCGGTCAGCCCCGACGTGATCCACTGCTGCGCCAGCGGGAACAGGGTGAACGGGATGGCGACCCACAGGACCGAGATCGCCACGAGACGGGCGCGATCGTCCCGCGCGACCGGTGCCCGGGCCGCGGGCACCAGCCACAGCACCGCGGCGCCGAATGCGATGCGGAGCCATGTGATCAAGCCGGGCTCGAAGACCTCCAGACCGAGCTCGATGAACAGGAACGACGACCCCCAGATCATGCCGATGCCGGCGAACAACGCCCAATCGAGCGGCGTGAACGCTCCGCCGTGCGTGCCCACGCTGGTCGACAGGACACTGCGCCGCACCGGCGTACCCGCGCGCTGCGAGGAAGCGCTCACAGCAGCGAACCCTCGAGGCGGAGCAGGATTTCCTTGCGTTCCAGACCACCGGCGTAGCCGGTGAGGGTGCCGCTCGCCCCCACCACGCGGTGACACGGGATCACGATCGGGATGGGGTTGGAGCCCAGCGCCCGGCCCACGGCGCGGGCCGCCGTGGGCCGGTCGATGCGGGCGGCGATCTGGCCATAGGTCGCGAGCCGGCCGAACCCAACCCGGCGCGTCGCCTTCAAGACATCCCAAGCGAACGGCCCGATCAAGCGCCGGTCGATCGGCAGCTCGAACCGCTCACGCGTCCGGCCGAAGTACTGCTCCAGCTCTCGGCGAGCCTCGTCGGTCGGGGCGGCCGCCAGCATCACGCGGGGTGACAGCTCACGAGCCCACCGCTCGATCGCCGCGTCGTGGTCTTCATCCTGGAAGGAGATGGCGGCGAGACCACGAGGTGTGACCGCCACCGTGAGCTCGCCGATCGGGGAATCCATGGTGGCGACGGCCACGTCGACGAGCCCCTCGGCCACGGCCACGTCGGCGAACCCGGTGGCGGCGTGACGGGCCGTGCGATCGGCGACGGCGCTGGGCGCCAGCCGCTTCAAGTCCCTGTGCAGCGTCATGTCATCAACTCCCTGAGTCGTTTCGTTCCCTGGTACACGTTTGCCCGAGCCGCCTGCTCGGTGCTGTCCATCATCTCGGCGATCTCAGCGTAGGACCGATCGAGCACGTGGCGATGCACCACCGCCACCCGCTGACGAGCCGGCAGGGCACGCACCGCCGTCCACATCGGATCGTCGCGATCCACCGGCTCGTGGTCCTCGATCGCCCGTTCGGGCACCTGGGCCACAGGTATCGCGCGGCGCCCGCGGGCCCGATGATGATCGAGGGCCTTCCGGGACGCGATCGTCAGGACCCATCGATCCAGCTTGGACCCGTCCGTGAGCTTCGGGTACGCACGCAGGGCCGCCAGGAACGTCTCCTGGAACGCATCGTCAGCGTCCTGGGGCCCCACGGCAACCGTCAGGAACCGGTAGACGGTGCTGCGGTGCGCATCCAAGAAGGTCTGGAACGGTGGTAGCACCTTCTCCCCTTTCGATCACCTACTGAAGGGAACAACGACGGACGCCGCGTCCGCGTGAAAGCGGGCGCTCACGAGAGGCCGAGCAGAGCGGGGATGCGTCGGTGATCGTCCGTGACGTGGTCGGCCTCGGACGCTCCCTCCGCCCGCACGTCCCGGAACGCGGTGTAGCGGATCGTCGTCATGCCCAGGGCGCGAGCCCCGGCCACGTCCGTCCTCGGATTGTCCCCCACATGGGCGGCCCGCGACGGGTCGTCGACCCCGAGGGCATGCAGGGTGGGAAGGAACGCGTCGGCCGCCGGTTTGAACCAGCCAGACTCGTCGCTGAACGACCACGCTGCGAACCATCGGAGCAGCCCGAACCCCTCGAGCCGTCGGCGCAGGGTCGGCGACGAGGTCAGCCCCACGTCGCAGATGATGCCCAGCAGACAACCGGCGCGCCGCAGCTCGCCGAGACACTCGGTGATGCCCGGCGCCGGTTCCAGGTCGGCGCGTTCCCCCACCACTCGGAATGCGTCGATCAGATCCGTGCGGAGCTCCGGGGTCACCGGAACCTCGAGATCGGACACGATGAAATCGGTCGCGTCGGCCGGGGTGTACTGGCCGGTGTTGGCCTCCCAGCGTTCCTCGAAACGCGACCAATTGGCGGCGAACGTCTCGACCAGCCGCGCCCGTGGGTAGCTGTGGCCGTGCGTGAACAACGCCTCGGCGAACCCGTCGATCTGCCGGTCGCGCATGGTGGTGGAAGCGCCGTCCATCGCGACCAGCGTGTCCCAGAAGTCGAACGTCACCGCGTCGATCGGTTGGCGGACCTGGGAGGACACGGAGCTCAGACCGGCTCGCCCAGCAAGCGCGGCAGCGCGGTCTCGTACGCCTCCTGCAGCTCCTGCACCGTGCATTCGAACAGTCCGTCGAACACCGCGCGCGGGCCGCCGGTCTCGCCCAGTCGGGCGAGCGGCACGCCGTGCGCGGTCGCGAGCTCGCGGAGCGCATCCTCGCGCCCGAGCGCCACGCTGACGACCACCCGGGAGGCTGACTCGCTGAACAGCGCGATGTGCGCGGGGAGATCGGATTCCAGGGTCACCGCAAAGCCGTGTCCCCCTCCGATGGAGGCTTCGGCCAAGGCGATCGCCAGGCCACCGTCGGCGCAGTCGTGAGCGCTCGCCAGGACATCGCCACGCGCGGCTTCGAACAACAGATCGTGCAGGGCGCGTTCCCGACGAAGGTCGATCGCCGGCGGGCTGCCCGCGACCGCGCCCCAGATCACCTCGGCGAACTCCGAGCCGCCGAGCTCGGCGAACGTTTCGCCCAGCAGGTACACCGCCGATCCGGCGGAAGAGAACGCGGTGGGGATCCGCAGACGGTGATCGTCGATCAGGCCGAGCATGCCGATCACGGGTGTGGGCCAGATCGCCGATCCGCCCGTCTCGTTGTAGAAGCTCACGTTCCCCCCGGTCACGGGGGTCTCCAGGGCCGAGCATGCATCACGCAGTCCACGGATGGACTCGGCGAACTGCCACATGACCTCGGGCCGCTCCGGGTTGCCGAAGTTCATGCAGTTCGTGATGGCGAGCGGCTTCGCGCCGCTGACCGCCACGTTGCGGGCCGCTTCTGCGACCGCGTGCATCGCGCCGAGGTAGGGGTCGAGCGATCCGAAGCGTCCCTTGCCGTCGCTGGACAGCGCGATGCCCTTCATCGTGCCTGGGATCCGGATCACCGCCGCGTCGCTGCTCGAGGCCGCGACCGTCTGGCCCTGCACCATGGAGTCGTACTGCTCCCATACCCACCGGGTGCTCGCGACGTTCGCGGAGGTGAGCACCGACAGGAAGACCGATCGCAGGTCGCCGTCGAACCGCGCGAATGTGGGGTCGTCGCCTTCTCCCGTGGGAGCCTGCACCGGCCGCTGCGGACGGTCGTACTCGGGTCCTTCGTCGGTGAGCGAGCGCGCAGGCACCTGGGCGACCACGTCGCCGCGGTGGGTCACGGTGAGTGCCCCTCCGTCGGTCAGCTCGGCGATCACCGCCGTCCGCAGGCCCCAGCGGTCGCAGACGGCCTGCACGGCGTCCAGCTTCGATGGGTGGACGATCGCGAGCATCCGCTCCTGCGATTCGGAGGTGAGGATCTCGAAGGGCTCCATGCCGGGCTCGCGGAGCGGCACGACGTCCAGATCCAAGCGGGCCCCCATGCCCGCTCGTGCTGCCGACTCGCTGACCGCACAGGTGATGCCCGCACCGCCGAGGTCCTGCAGCCCTTCCAACAGGCCCGCTTCGACCAGCTCGAGCGACGCTTCGATCAAGAGCTTCTCGGCGAAGGGGTCGCCGATCTGCACCGATGGCCTGGAGTCCTCGCGGGAATCATCGAGCGTGGCGCTCGCCAGCACGCTCACGCCGCCGATGCCGTCACGCCCGGTGGTGGCGCCGTAGAGCACCATGAATGAGCCTGCGTGCGCCTCGTGCGAGGTCGCGGTCATGAGGTCCTCGGCGCGGGCGAGGCCCACGCACATGACGTCCACGCTGGGATTGGCCGAATGCGGTGCGGCGAACCGGATCTCGCCGCCCACGGTGGGGACGCCGATGCAGTTGCCGTAGCCGCCGATGCCCGCCACCACGCCGCGCA
The DNA here is from genome assembly GCA_963821935.1 of uncultured Actinomycetes bacterium. Classification (GTDB taxonomy): domain Bacteria; phylum Actinomycetota; class UBA4738; order UBA4738; family HRBIN12; genus JAOUEA01. The sequence goes on from CAWGFM010000005.1 coordinate 519,426, forward strand.
GCAGCCAGCGGTTCCGCTCCTCGGTGAGGGGTCCGAACATCAGCGGATCCATCAGCGCCACCGGCCGCGCTCCCATCGAGATGATGTCTCGCACGATGCCGCCCACGCCCGTGGCGGCCCCTTGGTAGGGCTCGATCGCGCTCGGATGGGAATGCGATTCCATCTTGAACACCGCCGCCCACCCGTCGCCGACGTCGACGGCGCCGGCGTCCTGACCCGGGCCGACCAGCACGGCCGGACCCTCGGTGGGCAGGGTCTTGAGATGGATCTTCGAGCTCTTGTACGAACAGTGCTCGGACCACATGGCGCCATACATCGCCAGCTCGGCGGGCCGCGGATCGCGGCCGAGCGTGTCGTGGATCCGTTCGAGCTCGTCATCCTTCAAGCCCAGACGGCGGTGCATGGGTTGCGCTTCCTCGGCCACGCTCACACGGTTGCTCCGACGGCGTCGGTAGCGCCCGTGAGCGAAGCGAGCAGCGATGCGAACAACGCTTGACCGCCGGTGGGACCCACGTCCGGATCGACCGCATGCTCGGGATGGGGCATGAGCCCAACCACGTTGCCGGCGGCATTGCGCACGCCCGCGATGTGACCGATCGAACCGTTGGGGTTGTGATGGTCATCGACAGCGCCAGCGTCGTCGCAGTACCGGAACGCGACGAGCCCTTCGTCCTCGATGCGGCGCAGGTCGGCGGCACCGGCGACGAACTGTCCCTCACCGTGCTTGATCGGGATCGCCAGCACCTCGCCCACGGGTGAGCCACCCGTCACCACGGACTCGCTCGTCTCCACCCGGAGGAAGACCTCGCGGCACACGAAGCGCATCGACCGGTTGCGGATCAGCGCTCCCGGGAGCAGGCCGGCCTCGCACAGGATCTGGAAGCCGTTGCAGATCCCGAGCACGGGCCCACCCCGGCCGGCGAACGCCTTCACCTCATCCATGATCGGCGCGTGCCCGGCGATGGCCCCGCACCGCAGGTAGTCGCCGTAGCTGAACCCTCCCGGCAGGATCACGGCCTCCACGTTCCGCAGGTCGTGCTCGGCGTGCCAGAGCGCGACGCCGCTCCCACCCATCGTCTCGACGGCCCGCAGGGCGTCCCGATCGTCCAACGACCCGGGGAACGTGATGACCCCGATCCGCGGCAGGGCGACCCTCATGACGGACCGCGGCCCTCGCTCGTCTCCAGGATGCGGAAATCCTCGATCACCGGGTTCGACAGCAGGCGGTGTGCGACCTCCTCGACCTGTGCCATGGCATCGGCCTCGTCCGGCGCCTCCACCTCCAGCCGGATGTGCTTGCCCACGTGCACATCGGTGACGTTGGTCCAACCCATCGCCGGGAGTGATGCTTCGACGGCCTTGCCCGCGGGGTCGGCGAGCCCGTCCTTCAACGTGACCAACACCTCGAACCGGAACTTCACGAGCTCTCCCACCCGGCCTCGGTCACGCCCACCTTCGCTCGGTAGGCATCGAACGGCTCGCCGGAGATCAGCTCGTACGCCTCCCGGTACTTCGCGGCCGTCCTGGCGACCACGTCGGGCGGCAGGTCCGGAGGTGGAGGCTCACGGTCCCACCCGCTCGCATCCAGCCAGTCTCGGACGAACTGCTTGTCGAACGACGGCTGAGCTCGCCCGGGCTGATAGGCGTCGGCGAGCCAGAACCGCGACGAGTCCGGCGTGCCTACCTCGTCGATCACCATCAACTCACGCCCGGCGAATCCGAACTCGAGCTTGGTGTCGGCCACGACCACACCGCGTCGCTCCGCCACCTCGGCGATCCGTTCGTACACGCCGATGGTCAGCTCGCGCAGCCGCTCGGCGAGCCCCCGTCCGATCAGGTCGGTCGTGTCGTCGAAGGTCAGGGGCAGGTCGTGCCCCTCGACCGCCTTGGTCGTCGGCGTGAAGATCGCCTCGGGCAACCGGTCGGACTCACGAAGCCCGGCGGGCAGCGTGACGCCACACACGGTGCCATCTCGCTGGTACTGCGCCCAGCCGGACCCGCTCAGATATCCGCGCGCGACGCACTCGACGGGGATCACCCGCGCACGTCGTACCAGCATGGCGCGGCCGGCCAGCGAGTCATCGGCGTCCAACGGCGGCGGGAACGTTGCGCGATCGATCGAGAGCACGTGGTTGGGCACCAGGTCGGCGGTGCGCTCGAACCAGAAGGACGAGAACGCGGTGAGCACCCGGCCCTTGTCCGGCACGAGGTCTGGCAGCACCACGTCGAACGCGCTGATGCGATCGGTCGCCACCAGCAGCAGGGCATCGGGCCCGGCGTCGAACACATCGCGCACCTTGCCCTGGGCTCGGAGGCCACCGGTCGTGGTCACCGGGCCGGCACCTCCTGCACCGGCAGCTTCTCGAGCGCGTCGAAGACGCCGCCCATGTTGCGCAGGAACCGCTGCGGGTCGAACGTGGCAGCCAGGCCGTCCGCACCCAGGGCCGTGCGCACGGCATCGTCGCGTTCCAACTCGTCGCGGAACCCGGCCCCCTGGTCCCACGCCGCCGCCGCCGCTCGCTGCACCGCGCGATACGCGTCCTCTCGAGACCAGCCGGCTTCCACCAGGGCGAGCAGCGCCGACTGACTGAACGCGATGCCTCCATGACTCATGACGTTCTCGAGCATGCGATCGGGGAAGACGATCAGTCCGTCCATCACCCAGGCCATGTCGCGCAGCATGAAGTCCAGCAGGCCGGTGGCGTCGGGGAAGATCACGCGCTCGGCGGACGAGTGCGAGATGTCCCGCTCGTGCCACAGCGCGACGTTCTCCAGAGCAACATGACTGTGACCCCGTATCACCCGGGCCAGCCCGCTGATCCGCTCGCAGACGACCGGGTTCCGCTTGTGCGGCATCGCGCTGGAGCCCTTCTGTCCCTCCGCGAACGGCTCCTGCACCTCACGCACCTCGGTGCGGGCCAGGTGCCGGATCTCGGTCGCGAAACGATCCAGCGACGATGCCACCACGGCCAGCGTCGTCATGTACTCCGCATGCCGATCGCGCTGGATCACCTGCGTGCTGGCCTCGTCGGCGCGCAGGCCGAGCCGTGCGCAGACCAGCTCCTCGACGCGCGGATCGATCGCTGCGTAGGAGCCCACCACCCCGCTGACAGCGCCCACGCTCACGGCCTCGCGCGCGCGGCGCAACCGCTCACGCTCGCGATCCAGCTCGAACGCCATGACGGCCAGCTTGTGCCCGAACGAGGTGGGCTCGGCGTGGACACCGTGCGAACGGCCCATGATGGCCGTGTCCCGATAGGTCAGCGCCTGCCTCCGCACGATCCACAGCAGCCGTTCGAGCCCGGCCAGCAACAGGTCCGCCGCCGTTCGAAGCTGCAGCGCGAACCCGGTGTCGAGCACGTCCGAGGACGTCATGCCGAAATGGAGCCAGCGGCCCTCGGGGCCGATCGAGGCCGCCACCACGTCGACGAACGCCGCGATGTCGTGACGGGTGACCTCCTCCCGTTCCTGCACCGCTTCGACGGTGAACGCTCCTCGCTCGCGACACGCGATCGCGTCCTCGGCAGGGATGCGGCCGAGCTCAGCCCAGGCCTCCACCGCGAGGAGCTCGATCTCGAGCCAGTTCGCGAGCCGGCTCCGGTCCGACCACACGTCGGCCATCGCCGGCAGGCTGTAGCGCTCGATCACAGCTTGAGGCCCTCCGCCAGGTCGTCCTTGAACCGCCACAACGCAGCCTGGACCTCCGGGTCGGCGATCCCGACGATCTGGGCGGCCAACACCGCCGCATTGACCGACGATTCCACACCCACGGTCGCCACCGGCACTCCGGTGGGCATCTGGGCGGTGATCGCCAGTGCCTCGTTGCCCACCATCTGCGGTGCGGTCGCGATGGGCACGCCGATCACCGGCAGCACCGTGCGGGCGGCCACCGCGGCGGCGAGGTGACCCGACAGCCCCGTCGAGCAGATGATCACCTTCAGCCCACGTTCGAAGGCCGTGCGCGCGTACTCATCGACCAGATCGGGGTTGCGGGAGCTGGACATGATCCGGATCTCGTGGCCCACGCCGAACTTCTCCAGGATCAGTCCCGCCTGCCGCATCGTGCCCAGTTCCGACGGTGATGCCGCCAGCACCCCGACACGCGGTGCCTCCTCTGTCACGTGCCCTCCCTGTGCAGCTGAGCAGCGGCCGCAGCGATATCGGACCGGAAGTATCGATTCTCGAACAGCAGGGAGCCGGCAGTCAGGTAGGCCGAAGACCGAGCATCCGCGATCGTGGGCCCCATCCCGGTCACCATCATCACCCGGCCACCGTCCGTCGTCAGCTGACCGCCGGGCGTTCGCGTGGTGGCCGCATGGAACACGTGGGCATCGCCGCCCATCGTAGCGGCGTCGTCCTCACCGTAGATCGGGACGTTCCGTTCGAACGAGCCCGGGTACCCCTTCGACGCCAGCACCACGGTGACGGCGGCCTCGCTGGACAGTGCGACCTCCACGCCGGCGAGCTCCCCAGTGGCGGTCGCCAGCAGCAGCTCCGCCAGGTCGCTGCGGAGCCTCGGGATCACCGCTTCGGTTTCCGGGTCGCCGAAGCGGCAGTTGTACTCGAGCACCTTGGGGCCGTCGTCGGTCAGCATGAGCCCCGTGTAGAGGAGACCGGAGTAGTCGACACCCATCGATGACAACGTCGCGACGGTCCGGGCGACGATCGTCCAGATCTCACGCTCCATGCGCTCGTCGACGAACGGCAGCGGAGAATACGCGCCCATGCCACCCGTGTTGGGACCGGTGTCACCGTCGCCGATCCGCTTGAAGTCCTGCGACAGGCTCAGCGGCACCACCGCACCGTGGGCCACGAGCGCGAACGCCGACACCTCGGGGCCTTCGATGAGCTCCTCGACGACCACCACGGCTCCCGCGTCTCCGAAGGCATGCCCCTCCAGGCAGTCTCGGAGTGCGGCGATCGCCGCGTCGCGGTCGCGGGCCACCGTGACACCCTTGCCGGCGGCGAGCCCATCGGCCTTGATGACGGCGACCCCGCCCAGCCGATCGACGAACCCGATGGCGGGTTCGACCCGATCGAACACCTCCGCTCGGGCGGTCGGGATCCCGCCACGGACCATGACCTCCTTCGCCCACGCCTTCGAACCTTCCAGCCGGGCGGCGTCAGCTTCGGGGCCGAACACGGGGACGCCGTGCGCACGCACCGCATCGGCGAGACCGGCCACCAAGGGAGCCTCCGGCCCCACGACGACGAGATCAGCAGCGATATAGTCAACTAGCTTGACTACCTCGCTCACGTCGTCGGATGCCACTGGATGACACGTGGCGAGCGACGCGATGCCGGCGTTGCCGGGGGCGGCGTGCAGCTCGGTGATGCGACGGCTCGGTGCCATGCCCCATGCCAAGGCGTGCTCCCGGCCTCCCCCGCCGACGATCAGCGTCTTCATCCGGCGACCGGCAGGCTCTGGTCGCGTGCCGGGCCGACGCTCACCACGCTCGCGTGCACGCCCACCAGCTCCTCGATGCGGCGGACGTAGGCCTGCGCCTGCTTCGGAAGATCGTCGAACGCACGGATGTCGTCGATCTCCTCATGCCACCCTTCCAGTTCCTCGTAGATCGGTGAGGCATCGTGGAACACCGACTGGTGGGGCGGCATGTCGTCGAAGGTCTGCCCATAGGCGCGGTAGCCCGTGCAGATCTTCAGGGTCTCGACCCCGCTGAGCACGTCGAGCTTGGTGATGAGCAACTCCGAGAGCCCGTTGAGGCGAGCTGCATAGCGCCCCAGGCAGGCATCGAACCACCCGCATCGCCGCTGGCGGCCGGTCACGGTGCCGAACTCCTTCCCACGGGTGCCCAGCCGCTCGCCGACATCGTCGAGCAGCTCGGTGGGGAACGGGCCCGCCCCCACACGTGTGAGGTATGCCTTCATGATGCCGATCACACGATCGACCCAGAACGGCCCCACCCCTGCGCTGGCGAGCGCGCTGCCGGCCACCGGGTTCGAGGAGGTCACGAACGGATACGTGCCGTGGTCCAGGTCGAGCAGCACGCCCTGCGCGCCCTCGAACATCACGTGCTTGCCGTCGGAGAGCGCGTCGTACAGCAATGCGCCGGTGTCGATGACCATCGGCTCGATCCGATCGGCCAGCGCCATGTACTCCTCGACGATGCGCTCGGCATCCAGCGGCAGGCGGTTGTAGATCTTGGTGAGGATCAGGTTCTTCTCGCGCAGCACGACCTCCAGCTTCTGGCGGAAGATCTTCTCGTCGAACAGATCCTGGATGCGCAGACCGATGCGGGCCGCCTTGTCACCGTAGGCGGGACCGATGCCGCGCTTCGTGGTGCCCAGCGCGTTCGTGCCCAGGAAGCGCTCCGTGACCTTCTCCAGTTCCAGGTGGTACGGCATGATCAGGTGCGCGTTCCCGCTGACCACCAGCCGCGAGACGTCCACCCCGGTCTCGCGGACCGCGTCGATCTCTTTCAGCAGGTGCCGGGGATCAACCACGACACCATCGGCGATGACCGACGTGATGTGCGGGTAGAGGATGCCCGAGGGGATCAGCTGCAGCTTGAGCAGACGACCTTCCGCGATGACGGTGTGACCGGCGTTGTTCCCGCCCTGATAGCGAACGACCAGGTCCATGCCGTCGGCGAGGTAGTCGACCGCCTTGCCCTTGCCCTCATCTCCCCATTGGGTCCCGAGCACGATGGAGGCCGGCATCGGACCCAGTGTAGCGGGCGGTGCCGGGCCGCTCTCTGGGGCGTTCGGGACCGACCTACGCCTCGTCCTCCTCGCCCCGGCGACCTCGACGCACCACCACGAGTGTCACGAGACCGACCGCCGCGAACCCCGCGACCCAGATCCACCCCGGCATACCCACGCTGCCGGTCTCGACGGCGGACGCGCTGACGGAGCGCAACTCGACCAAGGAGTCGTAGTTGTAGCCGGGCAGCAGGTATCCGTCCGCCCCCGGCGCGGGCACCCAGCCCTCGAAGCGATCGGTCCGGTATGCCTGCAGCCAGCCCGGGTAGGCCAGCACGACGCCGGGGATCTGGTCGTACACGTACTCCTGGGCTTCGAAGACCACCTGTCGCCGCTGCTCCCGGTCGAACGTCGCTCCCTGCTCCTCGTACAGCGCATCGAAGCCGGGATCCTGCCAGCACCCGTCGCTCCACGCGCCGCACTGGTCCGACGTGAAGACGAACAGCTGGTAGTTGGGGTCGGGGTCGCCGCTCCAGTACCAGATGTAGGCGTCGAAGTCGCCGGCACCCCAGAAGTCGCCCATCTTCGCATCCGACACCGGGGCCAGGTTGACCGCGATGCCGATCTGGCGGAGGTAGCCGACGATGAGCTGGCCGGCTTCCACGGCTCCGGTCGTGTCATCGGAGGCCGGGATGAGCATCTCGAGCGGCTCGCTCGTTTCGGGATCCTCGCGGACTCCGTCGCCGTCGGTGTCGGCGTATCCGGCGCCGTCCAAGAGCGTGTTCGCGCCCGCGATGTCGAACGGCAACTCTTGGTCCGCGGGGATGTCCAGATGCCAGTACGCGGAGGCCGGCCGGATGATCGTGTCGCCCGTCTCGGCCGTGCCTCGATACACCTTCTCGACGATGGCCTGCTTGTCGATGGCCATGGCGATGGCCTCACGCACGGCGTGATCGCGCAGGGCCGGCAAGGGGTCGGCCTGCGGGCTCTGCCCACCGAAGTTGAAGGCCAGGTTCAACCACCAGTCCGAGACCACTTCTTGGACCTCGACGGACTCGATGCCGTCCACGGATTCGATGAGCTGCGGCTTGATGCCGTCCGCGATGTCGATCTCCCCATTGCGCAGGGCCTGGATCATGGCCTCCTGGTTCGTGAAGAGCTGGTACTCGATCCGGTCGACCTCAGGCTCGGGTCCCCAGAAATAGGGATTGCGCTCCATGGTCCAGCCTTGCCCTTGCTGCCATCCCGTCAGCGTGAACGGGCCGCTCCCGATGCTCGGCGTGTTCCGCACATCCCTGATCTCGCTCAGACTGGCGCCGACGTACGGCTCCCACACCTTCTGGGGGACGATGTAGACCCAGGGCGGCATGTCCGGTGCGAAGGTGGGTGCCTTCGACTTCCAGACCAGCGTCCGCTCGTCCGGTGTCTCGAACGTGGTGCCCTTGCCGAAGTAGCTCCGGAACTGCGGGATCTTGTGGTCGATGACGAAGCGGTAGCTGAAGGCCACGTCGCTGGAGGTCAGCGGCGAACCATCGCTCCACCGAAGCCCCTCCCGCAGGGTGCACGTCCATTCGGTGGAATCGGTGTTGGCCTCACAACCGGTTGCCAGGCTGGGCGCTGGGCTGAGGTCTTCGGCGCCGAACTTCAACAGCATGTCGTACTGCGTGGTCACGACGGACCAATCGCTGCCGGCCTCGACCGCCCACGGGTTGTCCGTGTTGAGATCGATATCGGTCCCGACTCGAAGGACCAGCTCCTGCTCGTCCTGGGGCGCCGGCGACTCGGACTGCGCCAGGGCCAGCGTCGAGGGACCGAGGGCGACCGCGACCGCGATGACGAGCAACCGAACCGAACGAGTCTTCATCGCGCTCCTCCATCTGCTGCGAACGTTCGCCCTACGGACCCCAACGTCGTGACGATCTCATCGTGCACCACACCGTTCGATACGAGGAGGTCGCTGCCGGCGGTCGGCGGCTGTCCGTCGAGGGTGCTCATGCGTCCGCCCGCTTCCTCGATGATGACCTGGGTGGCCGCCCGGTCCCAGACCTGGCACGGCTCGTGCTCCATCAGTGCATCGAGCGACCCCTGCGCCACCAACAGGTGAGCCCAGGCGTCGCTCAGCCCCCGCGTCTTCCGTGCCCGACCCGCCAGCTCGAGCAGCTGCCCCGCCCGGCCACCGGCGACCCATTCCTCCACGCCGGAATGAGCGATGAACGCCTGGTCCAACCGAGCGACGTTCGACACGTGCAAGCGATGCGGCCCGCGCCATGCCCCGCCGTCCGCCACACCGACGTACCGATCGCCGAGCGCGGGCACGTCGGCGATGCCGACCACGAGCCGCGCGTCGACCTCCAGCGCGATCAGGGTGGTCCAGAGCGGGACGCCCTCGGCGAAGAGCTTCGTACCATCGACCGGGTCGATGATCCACCGTCGCCCCGTGGTGCCCGGCACCAGCCCCAGTTCCTCCCCCAGCACCGCATCGCCGGGGAACCTCGCCCCGATGACGCCGCGGACCGCCCGCTCGGTCGCGCGGTCGACCTCGGTCACCGGGGTCGAGTCGTGCTTCATCTCGACGGGCAAGCGATCGCCGAAGCGGGCCATCGTGACCTGGGCCGCGACATCGGCCAGCTCGTGTGCGAACGTGAGGTCGGCGCTCAGATCGGGTTGGACCATGCCTGCCGCCCCCGTTCATCCTCGATCACGACACGCCGATACGGCAGGTCCTCTGCAGGCGCGAAGCGTGCCCGCACGATCAGTCCTCGGTCGTCGCGTTCGAGCACCCTGGCTTCCTCCATGCGGTTGCGGTCGCCCGACGTCAACCCCCACCCCTGCTCGTACCGCGACACCATCCAGACGGCTCGCGCCGGCGAACAACGGACCTCGAGCGCGGACCCATCCAGAGCGATCCCTCGGAGCTCGGGACCCGCGGACGCGTAGTGATGGCCTTGGCGCAGCGCCTCCAGGACCGCCTCCTCGCTGCGATCGGCCGCCCGAACCATCGTCCAGGCATCGCCGATGTCGAAGCCGGGGTAGTGACAGTCGTCGGTACCGAACGCCCACAGCCGTTGATCGCGTTCCAGACACTGGTCCCACACGTACGAGGAATCTCCGCGAAGGTTCTCGCGCTGCGCGCTCGAATTGAACAGCTCGATCCCGTGCGCGCCTCGAACGGCCAGCAGGGTCTCGAGCGGCAACCCGCTCCAGTACGGGTGGGCCACGAACGAAACCCCGCCCTGCTCGGCGATACAGGCGGCGGCGGCGGACAGGTCCGGGAACGTCTTGTAGTGGTAGGCATCGATGGGACCCCAGCGGGTTCGGTCTCCGCCGGGGTCTTCGGGGATCTCCGAGATGCCGATCGCCAGGATCTCGCTGTCGGTGAAGGCACCGCCGTACGGATCGGCCGCCAGCTCCGCACCGGTGATCACCAGGATGTGCTCCGTATCGGGCTCGCGCGTGAGCGTCCAATGATCGGTGATCGCGCAGACATCGAACCCGGCCCATTCGTGATGACGGACGTGGGCTGCGGGGTCGAGCTCACCGTCCGAGCACGCCGTGTGGGTGTGGAACGCGCACTTGAGCCACACGCCGTCTACGTCGAACGGGTTTCCGACCGTCACGGGCCGACGGTAGCGACTCGCATCGCGGCCGCACAATGTAAGCGTGCCGTGGCGGCAACACGAGGTACGCTCGGAGCATGCGGACCACCGACGGAGCCGGTCGCGTCGTGACGGTCCTGGACGCGCTGGGAACGGAGCCTGAAGGGCTCGGCGTGTCCGCGGTCGCGCGGCAGCTCTCTGTCCACCGATCGACCGCCTCCCGGCTGCTCGCCACGCTCGCGGCCGGCGGGCTGGTCGAACGCGACCCCCACACTCGGGCGTACCGGTTGGGCGCTCGGCTGATCGGTCTCGCTGCCTCTGCGGTGGTTCGCCTTCCGGTCGTCAGCCACGCCCGTCCCGAACTCGAAGCCCTGTCGGCACAGACGTCGGAGACCGCCAACCTGGCGATCCTCGACGGCATGCACGTGGTCTACGTGGACCAGGTGACGCCGGCGCAGACGGTCGTCATGGCCAGCTGGGTCGGGCGTCGAAGCCCCGTGCATGCCAGTTCCAGCGGCAAGGTCCTGATGGCGTGGGGCGATCCGGCGGCACGGGATGCCCTGTTGCGCCGTCGTCTGGAGCCCATCACCGACCGAACCGTGGTCGAGCCCCAGGCCTTGCGTGCGGTATTCGACGACGCCCGCCGGCGCGGGTACGTGACCAGCAGCGGCGAGCTGGAGACCGGCCTCGTGACGATCGCGGCGCCGGTACTGGCTGGCGATCGCGCCGTGGCAGCAGTCAGCATCTCCGGGCCCACCTTCCGCGTCCCGGCCCGCGATCTGCCGGGGTTGGGACGGGCCGTCCGAGACGCGGCCGGGGCGGTGGGTCACCGCATGGCGGGACGAGCCGCTACCGCAGACGGATCTTCTCGGAGGTCTCGATCTGGATGACTTTGCCGTCCTGCATCACCATGACCACCGTGCCGAAGGAGATGTCGGCGAGCAGCTCGTTGACGTGCATCAACAGATGACGCTGCTCGGGTGGCAGGCCGGCGAACCGAACCACGTCGGCCGGGATCGACCCGGTCGGTGGTGCGTCGGCAAGCGACATGGGCGTTCCATGCCGACCCGCGCTCACCACCTGGAGCTCGGCGGCGTGCTCGGCGCTCATCCCGTTCCCGTGCCGGCGGTTGCTCGGTCGGACGGTGTCGGCGCGGCGACCGCGTCCGGATCGACCTCGTCGGGGTCGGACGCATGCACCTCCCGAAGGAACGCCTTGGGGTTACGCAGATCGAGCGTGACGGTGTCACCCTCCCTGGCCCCGTCGAGCTCTTCCTGCGGCACGTGGGCCACCAAGGTGTGACCGTCGGGCAGACGCAACGTCAAGCGCGCGAGCCAGCCCAGCGAGGCGGTGCGCTCGATCGTGGCGGTGAGGTCACCGTCATCACCGCTCTGGCGGACCCGGACATCGTGCGGCCGCACGAACGCGGTCGCCGCGGACCCATCCGCCAGGTGCGCCGCGCCACCGATACGGATGGCGCCCAGGTGCACGTGGTCCCCGCGGACCTGTCCGTGCAGCACGTTGGCCGAGCCCACGAACCCGGCGACGAACGGGGTCGCCGGTTCGTCGTAGATCTCGGCGGGCGAACCGACCTGCTCGACCCTGCCTTCGTGCATCACGACGATCTGGTTCGCGAGCTCGAGCGCCTCTTCCTGGTCGTGGGTGACGAGCAGGCTGGTCACACCCAGCTCCCGGTGCAGGCCGTCGAGCCAGTGGCGCAGGTCCTGGCGCACCTTGGCGTCGAGCGCACCGAACGGCTCATCGAGCAGCAACACGTCGGGACGGGGAGCCAGCGCGCGCGCAAGGGCCACGCGCTGCCGCTGACCGCCCGAGAGCTGGTCGGGATAGCGCTTGGCGAACGGTGCGAGCTGCACGAGCTCGAGGAGCTCCTCGACGCGGGCCGCCCGTGCGGCCTTGGGCTGCTTGCGAACGGTCAGCCCGAACGCGACGTTGTCGGCCACGGTCATGTGACGGAACAGGGCGAAGTGCTGGAAGACGAACCCCACCCGGCGCTCCTGCACGCTCTTGGCGGTGAGCTCGACGTCGCCCATGTAGATCTGCCCCTCGTTGGGCCGCTCCAGTCCCGCGATCATGCGCAGGACGGTGCTCTTGCCGGAGCCCGAGGGGCCGAGCAACGCCGTGATGGCACCGCCGGGTGCCGTGAACGACACGTCGCTGACGGCCTCGAACGAGCCGAACCGCTTGGTGAGCTGCTCCACCACGATCGGCGTACTCATGCGCGTACCTTCCTTCCTTCGATGCGATGGCGGGCTGCCTCGATCGTCACGAGCAGGACGATCGAGACGGCGGCCAGGGTGAGCGCGACGACGTAGGCCTCGGCGTCCTGCCGTTCCTCGATCGCCGTGAAGATGAACAGGGTTGCCGTCTCGGTCTTGCCCTTGATGAGCCCGCTCACGATCAGGACGGCGCCGATCTCACCGATCGAGCGGGCGGTGGTGAGGGCCACGCCGTACAGCAGCCCCCATCGGATGTTCGGCATCGTGACCTTGCGCCACGTCTGCATGATGGAAGCGCCCAGCGTCCTGGCGGCGTCTTCCTCGTCCTTGCCGATCTCCTGCAGCACCGGCACGACCTCGCGGATCGTGAACGGGATGCAGATGAAGATGGTGACGAGCACCATCGACGGCACCGCGAACAGGATCTTGATTCCGCGGGCGTCGAAGAACTCATATAGCCAGCCGTCGAGCCCGAACAGGATCGCGGCGGCCAGGCCGACGGTGACCGGGGACAGGGCGAACGGCAGGTCGACCATGGCGTTCAGCAGTGACTTGCCGGGGAACCGTTGCCGCACGAGCACCCACGCCGTGATGACCCCGAACACCGTGGTCACCACGAGCGTGATCGCGGTGATGACCCCCGTGAGGAAGAAGGCGTGCTGCACGTCGGGTCGTTGGAACGTCTCCACGATCGTCGACAAGCCGGGCTCCAACGCCGTCCAGACGATGCCGATGAGCGGGAGCAAGAGGAGCGCCCCCACGTAGAGGAAACACAGCCCCACGATGCCGCCGCGCACGAGTCGGCGCCGCGCTGTGCCGGGCATCTGGGCGCCCGTCGCCGGTTTGGCGGTCTGTGGATAGGCGCTCATCAGTCCTCTTCCTTCCGGCGGAGCAGTCTGCCGGTGACGAGCACCAGCACGAACGACAATGCGAACAACACGGTGGCGACCGCCGCGGCCTCCATGGGTCGGAACTGGTTGGCCAACTGGAAGATGAAGACGGGTGCGGTCAGGGTCTTGTTGGGGACGTTGCCGGCGACCAGCACGACACTGCCGAACTCGCCCAAACACCGGGCGAACGTCAGCAGGGTGCCGCCGGCGATCGCAGGCCGGATGGCGGGCAACACGACCCGCCGGAAACTGGTCCACGAGGTGGCGCCGAGGGTCTCCGCCGCTTCTTCCTCGGCGGGATCGAGCTCTTGCAACACGGGCTGCACGCTGCGCACCACCAGCGGCAGGGTCACGACCAGCAGCGCCAGCATGATCGCGATCGGCGTGAAGATCACCTCGATACCGAGGTCCGCCAGGAAGCCGCCGATCGGGGAGTTCGGTCCGTACAACGCCACCAGCATCACGCCGGTGACCAGGGTCGGGATCGCGAGAGGGAGGTCCACGATCGCGGAGAGCGTGCGTCGACCCGGGAACGAGTACCGCACCAAGGCGTACGCGAGCGTCGTGCCCATGACGGCGCTGATCCCGGCGGCCAGCGTCGAGGTGATCAGCGTCAACCGGATCGCTGCCACCGCTCCCGGCACGTTCAGAGCGGTGCGGATGCCTTCCAGCCCATCGCCGAACCCTTTCGTGATGACCGCGGCCACTGGCACCGCCACCATCGCCCCCAGGTAGACGATGGCAGCGCCGCGCAAGGTCATGCGTCGCAGCCGTGCAGCTGACCTCGGAGAGAGCCGGGTCCGACTGCGTTCCACTGTGACCTGCGCGGCGCTGCTCATCGCGTCTTCGGGTCCTTCCGTTGCTCGTTCGTTGGGGGCTGTCCGCTCAGCTCGCGATCGCCTGGGTGACGATGCCGCTGTCGCTGAACAGCTCTTCGGTCAGGGCGTCCCAGCCGCCGATGTCCTCGACGGTGAACAGGTCGTCCATAGCGGGGAACTGCCCGCCGCCCTTCTGGGCTTCCTTGAGGTCGGTCGAGCGCAGGAACCCCACGTCGGTGTAGAGCTCCTTGACCTCGGGCGTGTGCAGGTACTCCACGAACGCCTCGGCGACCTCTCGGACGCAGTGGTCATCGACCCACTTGTCGACCACGGCCACCGGGTTTTCGATCAGCACGGACGACGGCGGGTAGACGGCCTCGTCTTCCTCGCCGGCTTCCTGTGCCGTGAGCACCTCGTTCTCGTACGTGATGGCCACGTCGCCGTTGCCGGCTTCGAAGTTCTGGATCGAGTCACGAGCGTTCTTGTCGAACACGATCACGTTGCCGAGCATGTTCTGCAGCAGCGTGGTCGCGCCCGCCTTGTCGTCCTCGGTCACGCCGGCGTATCCCCGCAGCGCGGCTCCCCATGCAGACACGAGGTTCCAGCGGGCACCGCCGCTGGAGGCCGGGTCGGGCGTGAGGATCTCGACCCCGGACTCCAGGTCGTTCCAGTCCGCGATGCCCAGCGGGTTGCCGGGACGGACGTCGAAGACCACGACCGAGCTGGAGACCATGCCTTTGTCGGCGGTGTCGGTCCAGTCGTGCGTGATGAGGCCCGCCTCGGCGATCTCGTCCACGTCAGGGGCCAGCGACAGCGCAACCACGTCGGCCTCGTAGCCGGCGACGATGTTCGCGGCTTGGGTGGTCGAGCCCGCGTACGACTCCTGGAAGATCACGTTCTGGTCGTTGTGATCTTCCTTCCACTGTGACACGAACGCGGGGATGATCTTGCCGTACACCTCGCGAGGCGTTGAGTAGGCGGCGAAGTTGATGACCGGGGTTTCGGCGGGCGTGCACGCGCCTCCATCGGCGGCCTCACCATCGCTTCCGCCGTCGGATCCGCACGCGGCCAGGCTCAGGGTGAGTGCGGTGAACAGGGCGAACCCCTGCCAGATCTTGGAACGGGTCGACATCCGAGCTCCTTTCGAACGACCGGCACACGCCGGTGGTCGTCGTGGTGCTCGGTCTCCGGTGGTCCGGTCAACCGAAAGGTGGGTGGGGAGGCTCCGGGCAGAGGCCCGGGTGTGACGCGGGGCTCGCCTCCGGTGGTCCGGTCGGCGGCGCGACGCGGATAGAAGTAACGGCCAGCCCCCCGCACTGTCAAGCAGCGAAGGTCGATACATACGGCCCGGACACAGGAACGACACATGTCTCGACCGATGCCAACGGGGGATAGAACCAAAGTCCCGTTGACCACTGAGCTGGGCCTCGGATACCCTCGACGAGCAGCTGACCGGACAGACCGGAGGCCGCAACGCCGTATCGAGGGGGGAGATCCCCGGAGTGCGCGTTGCGGCCGTTTTCGTTCAGGAGAGAGCATGGCCAAGACTTCGCCTGAGGCGAAGCGTGACCTCGAACGTGAGGCGCGGCTCGTCGAGGTCGACGGTGAGTTCTGCGTCCCCTTCGAGGAAGACCAGACACGGCACTACATCGACCTGGGTCCGTTCGAGGTCGAGCGCAGCCCGTGGTACGTCGTCAAGAAGATCCTGCTGTTCCTGCCGGCGATGTTCCTGTTCATCCTCGCGATCCAGCTCATGAAGTCGGGAGCGTCGGCGGTCGGACCCTCGATCGAGGGCCAGTTCCCGTTCGCCAATGGGCTCTCCAGCCTGGGCACCGGGTGGCTCGGAGCCTATTTCGTGCTGTCCGGCTCGCCCGTCGCCGCGACGGCCATCAGCCTGTTCGGCGCCGACGCCATCTCCAAGCTCGAGGCGTTCGCGATGCTCTCCGGGTCGCGCCTCGGGGCCTCGTTCATCGTGTTGCTGACCGGTTTCTTGTACGCGATGAAGCACAAGGACCGGCCGCGTGGCGATTCGATCGGGATCGGCATCCAGGCCATGACGATGACCGCCATCACGTACATCCCGGGCATGTTGTTGGGCTACTCGATCATCCGGGCGGGGTGGCTGGACGGCCTCAACCTGCACGCGTCGGGCAAGCTGGACGCGGTCCTCGGCAAGCTCTGGGGTCCCTTCGTCGACCTCGCCGAGCGTCATCTGCCCGGGTGGGCGCTGTTCCTCGCGGGTCTCGGCGTGATCCTGGTGGCCTTCAACCTGATCGACCGCGTGCTGCCACAGGTCAGCAGCGATGCCACCGCGTCCAAGCGCGCCGAGTGGCTCAAGAACCCGTGGACGATGTTCGCGTTGGGCTGCGTGGTGGCGATGCTGACGCTGTCGGTCTCGGTGGCGCTGACCGTCTTGGTTCCCCTGGCTGCGAAGGGCTACGTGAAGCGCGACGAGGCGATCCCGTACATCATGGGCGCCAACATCACGACGCTGGCCGACACGCTGGTCGTGGCGATGCTCCAGCCCACGCCGGTCGCGGCGCAGGTCGTGCTGGCCGAAGCCATCGGCGTCACGATCATCTCGCTCATCATCCTGGCATTCTTCTTCCAGCCCGTGAAACGAGCCGTGATCGGGCTGGACGATTGGCTCGTGTCGAGCAACCTGCGCCTCGCCGTGTTCGTCGGCGTGCTGTTCATCCTGCCCGTGACGTTCATGCTCTCCGGGCTGGTGTACTCGCCGGGCGGCTAGGCTTCCGGCTCCCGGAAGAGGGATCCCACGACGTGAGCGACCGACCCGAGACCGACCCAACCGCCGATGAGCGCCTGGCCGGTTTGTCCGCGGAGGAGCGCGCGGTCCTGGCGAAGGTGTCCGAGATCGTCCGAAAGATCCAGTACGGCACCGTGGTCTTGGTGATCCAGGACAGCAAGGTCGTGCAGATCGAGATGGCGGAGAAGTTCCGGTTGCGATGAGCGACGCCGCCTCCAACGTCGTGGACCTGGCCACGATCCGAGCCGACGGACCATCGAAGCTCGCTGCCCGCGACCTGGTCAAGACCAGGACGAACAGCGCCGGTGCCACGGTGACGGCCGTCGACCACGTCTCGTTCGACGTCGCCGTGGGCGAGTTCGTCTGTCTGCTGGGACCGTCCGGCTGCGGGAAGACCTCGATCCTCAACATGCTGGCGGGTCTGGAGATGCCAACCTCGGGCACGGTCTCGCTCGATGGCCGGCCCATCACCGGACCGGGGCCCGATCGCGCGGTGATGTTCCAGGAGCCGGCCCTGTTCCCGTGGCTCTCGGTCGCGGGCAACGTGGAGCTGGCCCTCAAGCTGGTCGGCGTCCCGGCACCCGAGCGACCCGAACGCGCCCGCCGGTGGATCGATAGCGTCGGGTTGGCTCCGGTCGGATCGGCGCAACCGCACGAGCTCTCCGCCGGCATGCGTCAGCGCGCGGCGCTGGCACGAGCGCTGGCGGCCGAGCCCGACGTGCTGCTCGGCGACGAACCGTTCGGGGCGCTCGACGCGCAGGCGCGAGAGCTCCTCCAGGACGAGGTGCAGCGAGTCTGGGTCGAGCATGCAGGACGCAAGACCTTCGTGTTCGTGACCCACAACGTTCGCGAGGCGGCGCTGCTGGCCGACCGGGTGTTGGTGATGACCGCCGCCCCGGGACGGCTCTTGGAAGAGGTGCGCATCAGCGCCCCACGTCCGCGCCAGCTCGACGACGTCCTGGTGGCGCGCGTCGTCTCCGAGGTGCACGAGCTGTTGATGAGCGAGGTCGGGAAGAGAGCGGATCGGTGAAACGGCTGTGGTCGCAGATCGGGCCACCCCTGGCGGGTATCGCGGCCCTGATCGTCGTGTGGACGATCGTGGCTGCGCTGACCGACTCGCAAGGCGTGCCGTCGCCGTCGGAGGTCTGGACCGCGTTCGTGAACGGCATCCGCGACGGCACGATCCCCGAGGCCACCATCAAGACGCTCATCCGGCTGCTGTTCGCCTTCGCCGCGTCCATCGCCATCGGCGTGGCGCTCGGGGTGGGGATGGCCCTGAACGAGTTCGCGCGCCGGTCGTTGCGTCCCCTGGTCGTGGCGCTGCAGATCACCCCGTTCGTGGCGTGGCTGCCGATCGCGGTGATCTGGTTCGGGGCCACCGAGCGAGCGGTGGTCTTCGTGACCGTCGTGGGCGCCTTCCCATCCATGACCCTGGCCACCATGTCGGCCATGCGTCAGGTGCCGCCCATCCTCACCCGGGCCGGACGCACGATGGGTGCCTCGGGGTGGACGCTCTACCGCGAGGTGGTCGTGCCGGCCGCCCTGCCCGGGTTCATCGCGGGGCTGCAGCAAGCGTGGGGCTTCGCCTGGAAGGCGCTCATGGCCGCCGAGCTGATCATCAGCGCGGTGGGCGCCACCGGACTCGGCCACCTCTTGGCTCAGGAGCAGCGAGACATGCCGGCCTTGCTCGCCGTGCTGGGCGTCATCGTGGCCATCGGCGTGGCGGTCGACTACCTGGTGTTCAACCGGATCGAGCGCAGGGTTCGGTCACGCCGGGGGCTGCTGGTCGAGGGCTGATCCGTCGCGGTCAGCCCTGCTCCCAGACCGCCACGAACCGCCGGTAGTTGCCCGCGATCTGGACGACGGTCTCTTCGCGCGGCATCGCGCCGTCCACGAAGAACTTCAAGGGATCCCACCAGATGGACCGGCCGATCGCGAACCCTCGATACCCCTCCACGTCTCGGGCAGCCCTGAGCCAACCATCGACCGCGGTGTCGTCCGCCCCCCGGCCGAGCACGACACAGGCAACCGTGTCCCGGCCACCGATCCGGCACTGCTCGGAGATCTCGGCGCACGAGTCGGGATCGTCGATACCCTCGATCTTCCAGACGTCGGGCTCGATCCCGGCCTCCTGCAGCTGCGCGATGGCCACCTTCATCAGATGCGGGCGAAGCTCACGGTCGTAGGCACCGACGTCGCCGGCGACCTCTGCCAGTTGCTCGGGCTCTGCCGGCACCAGGAGCTCGAACAGGAAGCGTCGCTCGGTCTGGTGCAGCCAGTCGGACAGCTCCTTCAACTTCATCGCCTGTCGAGCGTTCAACACGCCGTCACCCTGCGGGTTGTACCGCACCAGCACCTTGGAGAACGTGGGCTCGAACGAGGCGATGTGCGAGGTGAACTCCGGCCCGTACTCGAAGTCGAACTCGTCCTGACCCGACTTCTCGACCGGCATGGCCAGCGCGATGCCGAGCTGCTTGGTCTGCATGGCGACGTCGGCACCGAACTGTTCGTCGACCAGCACACCGGCGGCCGCTCGATCCACCCCGTCGGCAAGCGCGCGCTCCAGGCCTTCGAAGATCACTTTCTTCGCATCGATGATGCGCAGGGCGTCCTCCGGTCCGGGCGCCTCGTCGATACCGAAGAACTTCTTCTGGAACGACCCCCGATGGTCGAAAGCCAGGATGTACAACGAGCCGTCGTAGCCGATCGTCATCGCGTGTTCTCCCTCATGGGCGCTCGAACGGGTTCGTGGGTTCCATGAGCTCGACCGGCACCGGGTCGGCAGCGCGGCGGAAGCGCTCGCCGTCCGACGCTGAGCCCACCTTGAAGCCGTAGTGCATGGGAACGGCCAGTGTGGGAGCGATCGATCGCGCCAGTCCCGCGGCCTCGTCGGCGTTCATGGTGAAGTGACCACCGACGGGCAGGAACGCAACGTCGGTGCGAACCTCGTCCAGTTCCGGCGCGTGATCGGTATCCCCTGCGTGGTAGTAGCGGGTACCGCCCAACTCCAGGATGTAGCCCACCCAACCCTTCTCACGAGGGTGGAACTCGAGCGCTTCCTCGCGGATGTTGTAGGCAGGCACGGTGGCGAACCGGACGCCCGCGACCTCGTACGACCCGTCTGGTTCGATCACGGTCACATCGCCGGTCAACTCGTCCGCCACGTCACGAGGAGCGACGACCGGGGTCGAGTCGGTGCGCAGCCGCTCGATCTCTTCCGGCCGGAAGTGGTCGTCGTGGGCGTGCGTGATCAGTATCAGATCGGCCGGCGGGGCATCCTCGGGGGTGCCCCACGGGTCGACGTACACCGTTCGATCGTCGACGGCCCATCGCAACGCCGACTGGCTGAACCAGGTGATGCCCTCGAGCACGCCCACCCCTCTCCGATCCGGAACTCACGGGTAGGCTGGCCAACCACCATGCCCACGCGCGACCCCGACGAGATCCGCGAACGCGAGCTGCGCGCGCAGGCGGGTCTCCGCGCCAGTATCTCGTTGTTGCGTCGCAACCGCGACTTCCGACGGCTGTTCTTCGCGTCGGTCATCTCGCTGGGCGGCGACTGGTTCCTGTTCGTGGCGATCACCACACTCATCCTGGAGACCACGGGCAACGCGATCGATGTCGGGCTCGCGATCCTGGCGCAGGAGGCGGCCTTCTTCGTGGCATCCCCGGCCGCCGGGGTGCTGGCGGACCGCGTGGACCGACGCAAGCTGATGATCGTGTGCGACCTGGCACGGGTCGTGCTGTGCGGGGCCTTCCTCCTCGTCGGACCGCAGACGGTGTGGCTCGCCTACCCGCTGCTGGCTGCGCTGGCCGTGTTCAGCGCCCCCTTCGAGCCGGCATCCACGGCCGCGATCCCGAACCTGGTCGACCCAGGCGACCTGGCGACGGCGAACGCGGTCGGCGGCTCGCTGTGGGGAACGATGCTGGCGGTCGGTGCGGCGTTGGGCGGCGTGGTCGCAACCGTCTTCGGCCGGGACACCGCGTTCGTGATCGACGCGATCTCGTTCGGGGTGTCGGCCCTGCTCCTCTCGGGCGTCCGGCGACCGTTCGCCGAGCCACGCGAGGCCCATCACGAGCACCCATCCATGCTGAACGCGACCATCGAGGTCGTGCAGTACGCCCGCCGTGACCATCGGGTGCTGGCACTCATCACGGTGAAGGGCGGATTCGGTCTGGCGGCCGGGGTCCTGGCGCTGATCCCGGTGTTCGGCGTGTCGGTGTTCGAGGACGGCGATATCGGGGTGGGGGTCCTCATGGCGGCGCGTGGCGTGGGCGCATTGGTGGGACCGTTCTTCGGCCACCGGATCAGCGGACCGGGACATCGTCGGCTGTTCAGTGCGATCGGCCTCGCCCTCACGCTGTTCGGGCTCTCCTACATGGCCTTGGGCCTGGCACCATCCTTATGGGTGGCCGCGATCGTCATCTTCGTGGCGCACCTGGGCGGAGGATCGCAATGGGCGCTGTCGACGTACGGGCTGCAGGTCCTGGTGCCCGACCGCATCCGGGGACGGATCTTCGCGGTGGATTTCGCGCTGATCACGCTGTCGTTGGGCGTCTCGAGCCTGGTCGCGTCGGCGATCGCCGACGCTGCGGGGGCTCGGGTCGCGGCGTTCGTGCTCGGCGGGCTCGCGGTGTGCTGGGCGGGCGCCTGGTGGGTGCTCACCAGGAACGTCCGCCGCGACCTGGTGCTGGACGCGGCGACGCCCGCCCAGGACGGCGCTTAACCCGACGGGGTCGGCGGGGCGGGCTGGTCGGGGGGCTCCGGCACGGTGTCGCCCGGGGGTGGCGGCGTGGCGACGCTGCCGGTCGACGGGGGCGCATTCACCGACGGAGTGCCCGCGCCGGCCGCGGACCCAGCCGCAGACCCGAAGTCCACGGTTGGCGGGCCGGAATCGCGGATCGCGTCCTCCACCTCGAAGAACTCCTCTTCCTCGAAATGGAAAGCGCTGGCGACGATCACGCTGGGGAACTGCTTCACGCGTTGGTTGTATTCACGCACGTTCGCGTTGTAGAAGCGGCGGGCCGTCTGCAAGCGATCCTCGGTGTTGGTCAGCTCGCTCTGCAGCTGCAGGAACCCTTGGTTCGCCTTGAGGTCGGGGTAGTTCTCGACCACGACCATGAGCTGGCGGAGCGCAGCCACGAGCGGTCCTTCCGCGGCGGCCTGCTCGGCCGGCGACCCGGTGGAACTGGCCGCCATCGCGCGGGCGCGGGTGACCTCCTCCAGCACTTCCTTCTCGTGCGAGGCGTATCCGCGCACCGTCTCCACCAGGTTGGGGATGAGGTCGTACCGGCGGCGAAGCTCGGTATCGATGTTCGCCCATGCGTCCTTGATGAGGTTCTTCTGGGCGACGAAGCGGTTGTAGGAAACGACGCCGACGATGGCCAGCAGCGCCACGAGGCCCAACACGATCCATAACGGCCACACGATCAGGTTCCTCCCTCGAACGGTACGACGGTCGAAGCGTGCCGACAGCTTAGCCCGGCGGCGACTCCATCTCCCCGACGGGGTCGGGGGACCAGTGTCCCTGCAACCATCGGTCTTCATGCCGGCCTTTGGATGGGCGCGGCGGGTACAGGCTCGCCACCACGTCGGGAACGTGGGGCCGGAGTGCGCGCGCCGCCTCGAAGAGCAACAGCGTTCGTGCCGCGGACAGCTCGGGCGCACGCAACAGCATGCGGTCTTCGTTCACCGCGATCGTCACCTCACGCGGCATCGCCAGCATCGCCTGCATCATCTGTGGGGAGCAGAACGCAACGGCGAACCGTCGATCCTGTGTCGCCACGTGGAACCTGCGGTTGAAGGTCTCCAACTCTAAGCGGACCTCATCGCCCATGATCGCGCCGGCGACGCCGTCGAGCGGATCGCGCGGGCGGATCTCGAGGCGAGGGCATCCGAACGGCAAGGAGACCGACGCGCACACGTACCGTTGCCGGGTCGGTTCCCCGTCCTGGGCGGTCGAGGGCTGTTCCGTCGTGAGGTCGAACGCTCGCACTCCGGTGGGATCGCCTGCGAGCCAGACCACGTTCTCCGTCTTGACCCAGGGCGCACCATCGAGCCAGCGGAAGGGCAGCCACTTCGTGTCGGGGAACGGGTCGAGCGGGGCGAACGCGAGCCCGGCGCGATGACACAGCAGCGCCAGCTCGCGAGCCCTCGATCGGTGCCGTCGCGCTCGCATCACCGCCGCGATCACGGCGGCGGCGGCACAACCCGCGATGACCCAGTTCATGCCTGAGGGGTCGGCACCCCATCGGTCGGGCTGAACTCCAGGCCATCGTCACCGGTGTCCACGGTCACGACCTGACCTTGCCGGATGTCTCCGGACAGCAGGCCGAGCGCGAGCGGATCCTGGATCTCGCGTTGGATCAACCGCTTGAGCGGACGGGCGCCGAAGGCCGGATCGTAGCCCTTGTTCGCGAGGTAGCTACGGGCGTCCTCGGTGAGCTCGAGACGGAGGTTGCGCTCGTCCAGGCGGCGTTGGAGCCCTCGGAGCTGGATGTCGACGATCTGCCCGATCTCATCTCTGCCCAACGGCTCGAACACCACGATCTCGTCGATGCGGTTCACGAACTCAGGCCGGAAGAACCCACGCACGTCATCCAGCACCTCCTGCTCCTGCTTCTCCCGATCCATGGAGGCGTCGTTGAACACCGCGCTGCCCAAGTTGGACGTCATGATGACGATCGAATTGCGGAAATCCACCGTGCGGCCCTGGCCGTCCGTCAGCCGGCCGTCGTCCAACAGCTGCAGCAAGATGTTGAACACGTCTGCGTGGGCCTTCTCCATCTCGTCGAGCAGCACCACGCTGTAGGGCCTCCGCCGCACCGCCTCGGTGAGCTGCCCTCCCTCCTCGTACCCCACGTAGCCGGGGGGTGCGCCCACCAACCGGGACACCGCGTGCCGCTCTTGGTACTCGCTCATGTCCACTCGGACCACCGCGCGCTCATCGTCGAACAGGTAGTCGGCGAGGGCCTTGGCCAGCTCGGTCTTGCCGACCCCGGTCGGCCCCAGGAACAGGAACGAGCCGATGGGCTGGTTGGGATCGGAGAGCCCGGCGCGCGATCGGCGGATGGCGTTCGCGACCGCCTGCACGGCGTCGGCCTGGTCGACGACCCGTTCGTGCAGGGCGTCCTCCAGGTGCACCAGCTTGGCCATCTCGCCTTCCATGAGCTTGGCCACCGGGATACCGGTCCACGTGGCGACGACGTCGGCGACATCCTCCTCAGTGACCTCCTCATTCAAGAACTTGCGGTCGCGCTGGAGCTGGGTCAGGGCCGCGTTCTCGACCTCGAGCTGCTTGTCCAGGTCCACCAGCACGCCGTAGCGGAGCTCGGCAGCCCGCTGCAGGTCGCCGTCGCGCTCGGCGTGGTCAGCCTCCATGCGGGTCTCCTCGATGCGCATCTTGAGGGCGCGGATCGCATCGATACGCTCCTTCTCCTGGTGCCAATGGGCCGTCATGCCGGCGCGTTCCTCGCCCAGGTTGGCGAGCTCCTCCTCCAACCGCGCGAGCCGGTCCATCGACGCGGGATCGCGCTCCTTGCCGAGTGCCGCCTTCTCGATCTCCAGCTGGCGGATGCGCCGTTCGACCTCGTCGATCTCCACCGGCATGGAGTCGATCTCGATGCGGAGCCGAGACGCACTCTCGTCCACCAGGTCGATCGCCTTGTCCGGAAGGAAGCGGCCCGTCACGTACCGGTCGCTCAACACCGCAGCGGCGACCAACGCGGGATCTTGTATCCGCACGCCGTGGTGGACCTCGTACCGCTCCTTCAGACCACGCAGGATGCCGATCGTGTCCTGGACGCTGGGCTCTTTGACCAGCACCGGCTGGAACCGCCGCTCCAGCGCAGGGTCCTTCTCGATGTGTTGACGGTATTCGTCCAGGGTGGTGGCGCCGATGGCGCGCAGCTCGCCCCGTGCCAGCATGGGCTTGAGCATGTTGCCGGCGTCCATCGCGCCCTCCGCCGCCCCTGCCCCCACGATCGTGTGCAGCTCATCGATGAAGGTGACGATCTCGCCTTCGCTGTCGGTGATCTCCTTCAACACAGCCTTCAGGCGTTCCTCGAACTCGCCGCGATACTTGGCACCCGCCACCATCGCGCCGAGGTCCAACGCGATCACCCGCTTGTTCTTGAGCGACTCCGGAACGTCACCGTCCACGATGCGCTGCGCGAGCCCTTCGACGATGGCCGTCTTGCCGACACCCGGCTCGCCGATGAGCACCGGATTGTTCTTGGTCCGGCGGCTCAGCACCTGGATCGTGCGTCGGACCTCTTCGTCGCGGCCGATCACCGGGTCGAGCTTGCCGTCGCGAGCGGCATCGGTCAGGTCCCGGCCGTACTTCTCCAGCGACTGGAAGGTTTCCTCGGGGTTCTGCGTCGTGACGCGTTGGCGACCCCGCACCTCGGCGAGCGCGGCCAGGACACCGTCGCGCGTGAGCCCGGCATCCAGCAGCACCGGGGCCACCCCGGCGTCGCCGGCCGCCAACATCGCCAGCAAGAGATGCTCCGTCGAGATGTACTCGTCGGTGAGCGCCTCGGCTTCGGTACGGGCAGCCTCCAACAGGCGCGCGGTCGCAGCGCTCACCCGCGGTTCGGCCTCACCCTGTGCGTAGACCTTGGGCATGACGTCCAGTGCCTGGCCCACCCGTGCCCGCAGTTGCGACGGGTTGGCGCCCACATGGTGGAGCAGCGGGAACACGATGCCCTCGGGGTCGCCGAGCAAGGCGAACAACACGTGCTCGGGCTCGATGAGCTGATGGTTGCGGGCGACGGCCTGCTGTTGCGCATCCGCCAGCGCGGCCTGCGACCGGATCGTGAGTTTGTTCATGTCCATCGAGCCTTCACCTCCTGGAAATCGTCTCGGGTCATGCCGTACATGGCGTGATCACGCGGGCCCGCGGACGTGGGCATGAAGCTTCGATTGACGCCTTCGAAGCCGAAGCCCACCCGTTCGGCGCATCGACGCATGCCGGCGTTGTCGACATCGGTGGACAACTGGACTCGATGAGCATCCTCATCATCGAACAGATGCGACACCATCGACCGCAGCGCCGCGGCGCCCAGTCCCCCACCACGATCGGTGCCCTCGAAGATCTCGATCCCGAGCTCGAACACGCCCGGTGGCAGCCCACCCCGAGGTTGACGCGCCTGGACCTCACCCACGAGCCGCCCATCGACCTCGATCGCCATGTCGAGCGCCACCGCATCGGTCCATCGTCCGGACGCGTCGACCTTCCGGCGAAGCTCATCGCGATCGCGGGACCCCCAGTGGACGCCGTCGTCGGCCGGCCACCCGTGACTGATCGCGAGCAGGTGGTCGAGCTCATCGGTGCGGAACGCACGGAGCGTGACGCGGTCGCCCACGATCCGGGTCACTGGGGAGCGCCTCCCTGCCACGGGAGCGGCAGGACCGTGCGCAGCGGCACGATCTCGTCGCCGCGCCGGCCCGGCATGGCGATGGCCCGGCGCCGTTCCAACTGCTCTCGCAGCGAGTCCATCTGACGCTGGAGCGAGGCCATCTCCGCCTGCATCTCCATGATCAGCTTCACGCCGGCCAGGTTGACGCCTTCTTCGGTCAGCGCCTGGATCGCACGCAGTCGTTCGATGTCGGCGTCGGAGTAGCGACGGGTGTTGCCCGACGTTCGCTGCGGCGCGACCAGGCCCTTGCGCTCGTAGATCCGGAGCGTCTGTGGATGGACGCCTGCCAACTCGGCGGCGACGCTGATGATGTACACCGCCCGCTGGGTGTGTTCGTGATCGTCCTTCGAACCCCCGGTCACGGCACCTCGTTCCTCGGCCATCGTCACACGCCGCCCATTCACGACACGCCCAAGCCGGCACGAGGCGAGGACGACTGCTCGTCGTGCAACTGCTGCAGGAGGTGCTTCTGCTGCTTCGTGAGCTTGCCCGGCACATCGACCTCGACCGTCGCCAGCAGGTCCCCGTGCCCACCCTTGGTGGGCGCCCCTTTGCCCTTGATGCGGAAGGTCTTGCCGCTGGGCGTGCCAGCCGGCACCTTCAGCGTCACCGGCCCGTTGAGCGTCGGGACCTGCACGTTGGCACCCAGAGCCGCTTCGGAGAAGCTCACCGGAAGCGTCAGGGTCAGATTGTCTCCCTTGCGGCCGAACACCCGGTCCGGTTGCACGCGTACCCGCACGAACAGATCACCGGCCTTGCCCCCGGCCGGGCCGGGCTCGCCGCGTCCGGCCAGCTTGATCCGCGCACCGTCCTTGACGCCCGCAGGGATCTTCACTTGGAACCGGCGAGAGCGCCGCCGGGATCCGCTTCCTTTGCAGGTGGGACACGGCGTCTCCACGATGCGACCGGTGGCCCCGCAGCGCCGGCACGGCTGGGCCATGGAGAAGAACCCCTGGTCGACCGCGATCTCCCCACGACCGTGGCATTCGGGACACGTGATGGGACTGGTCCCGGGCGCTGCGCCGGACCCGTGGCAGGTGTCGCAGACGGCTGGCCCGGTGATCTTGACGGGCACCGTGGTGCCGGCCATGGCGTCGTCGAAGGAGACACGGACCTCGGTCTCGAGGTCGGTCCCTCGTTGAGGACGGGTCGTTCGTCCCGGCTGCCGGCCTCCGCCGCCACCGAACAACCCACCGAACAGGTCGCCGAGATCGCCCACGTCCTCGACGTTGACGTACCGCGTGCCGCCGCCGGCGCCCCCCGGCCACCCTGTGGGACCACCCTGCCCGCCCGGTCCACCGGGTCCGAAGCCTCCGAACCCCGACGCGCCCATCTCGCGGACCTGGTCATAGCTCGAGCGCTTGTCCTCGTCACCCACGACGTCGTAGGCGGCCGAGATCTCCTTGAACCGGTCCTCAGCGTCGGCGTTCCCGGGGTTGGCGTCGGGATGGAACTGCTGGGCGAGTTTCCGGTAGGCCTTCTTGATCTCGGCGGCCGTGGCGTTCTTGGCCACGCCGAGGACCTGGTAGTAGTCCTTGTCGAACCACTCCCTGCGGACCTCATCCGACATCGACGTCCTACCTTCGTTCGACCCGGACGCCGGCGGGCCGCAGCACGCGGCCCTTCAGCGTGTATCCGGGGCGGAGCACGTCGGCCACGACCGGTTCGCCGTCGCCCTCGCCGGTCTGCAGGAGCGCCTCGTGCAGCGCCGGATCGAACGGCGTGCCTTCGGCCTCGATGCGCTCCAGACCCTCGGCCTTCAGCGCATCGACGAGCTTCGCGTACACGAGCTCGACACCCTTGACGAAGCGCTCGTAGTCGGTGGTCTCGTCCGCCGACATCAGCGCCAGGTCGAAGTCGTCGAGCACCTCCAGCATGCGGCGAGC
Source organism: uncultured Actinomycetes bacterium (assembly GCA_963821935.1). GTDB lineage: Bacteria > Actinomycetota > UBA4738 > UBA4738 > HRBIN12 > JAOUEA01. Next base: position 547,703 of record CAWGFM010000005.1, read on the forward strand.
CACGGGCATCGCGCCCAGCTCGGCCAGCTCGGTCTGCTCCTTGACGACGCGCTTGCGGTAGTTGTCGAACTCCGCCTGCAGTCGGCGCAGGTGATCGAGGTACTGCGTGGCCTCACCCCGAACGGTCTCGAGATCGACCGCCACATCGTCGCCGTCGGACTCCGTCGCCGCTGCGCCCTGGATCGGTCCGGCCGACGGAGCGTCATCACCGGCCGGTGGCTCGCCAGGAGCAGGAGACGTGGCCCCCTGTTCACTGGCGCCCAGGTCGGCGAAGCGGCGGCGGTCGGTGATGCGGATCCGAGGCTCCTGCTCGTCGTGGTCCGGCGCCACTTACGACGCCTCCCCTTCATCGACGATCTCGCCCTCGACGACGTCGTCCTCTTCGTCGGTCGGAGGCTGATCCGCGGACGGGTCGCCGCCGTCGGGCGAGGGCTGTGACTCGGCGGCCTGGGCCTGCTGGTTCTGGACCATGGCCTGACCGACCCGTTGATAGATCTCCATCAACGCGTCGGCGGCGGCGGTCAGTGAGGCTGCGTCGGAGCCCTCGTCCTGCAACAGCTTCTGCAGCTCCTCGTTCTTGGCGGTGAGCTCGGTCTTCTCGGCGTCCGGGATCGTGTCCGCGTTCTCCTCGACGAACTTGCTCACCTGGTAGTGCAGCTGGTCCGCGTGGTTGCGGGCCTCGGCGGCCTCACGACGCTCGTGGTCCTCGGCCGCGAACTTCTCGGCGTCGGCCACCATGCGCTCCACCTCGTCCTTGCCCAGGGCGGTGCCACCCGTGATCGTCATGGCCTGCTCCTTGCCAGTGGCGAGGTCCTTGGCGCTGACGTTCACGATGCCGTTGGCGTCGATATCGAAGGCCACCTCGACCTGCGGCATGCCGCGTGGCGCCGGTGGCAGGCCCATCAGGTGGAACCTGCCCAGGGAGTTCACCGCCGGAGACATGACCGTCTCGGCTTCACCCTGCAGGACGTTGATCTCCACCGTGGTCTGGTTGTCGTCGGCCGTCGTGAAGATCTCGGACTTGCGCGTCGGGATGGTGGTGTTGCGTTCGATGAGTTTGGTGAAGATGCCACCCTTGGTCTCGACGCCCAACGACAGCGGCGTGACGTCCAGGAGCAGGATGTCCTTGACGTCGCCCTTGAGGACGCCGGCCTGGATCGAGGCGCCGATGCCAACGACCTCGTCGGGGTTGACGCCCTTGTGCGGCTCCTTGCCGCCGGTGAGGGACTTCACGAGCTCCTGGATCATGGGCATGCGGGTCGACCCACCCACCATGATGATGTGGTCGATCTCGCTGGAGCCCTTGCCCCAATCGGCGATGGCCTGCTCGAACGGCGTCTTGCACCGCTGCACCAGGTCCTCGGTCATGCGCTCGAACTCGGCGCGCGTCAGCTTCTGCTCCATGTGGAGGGGGCCGTCGGCCGTCGCGGTGATGAACGGGAGGTTGATCGTGGTCTCGGCCACCTGGCTGAGCTCGATCTTCGCCTTCTCGGCGGCCTCCTTCAGGCGCTGCAACGCCATGCGGTCGCCGGACAGGTCCACGCCGTGCGCGTTCTTGAATTCCTTCACCAGCCAGTCGATGACGCGCTGATCCCAGTCGTCACCGCCGAGCTGCGTGTCGCCGTGGGTGGCCTTGACCTCGAAAACGCCGTCGCCGATCTCCATCAGCGAGACGTCGAACGTGCCGCCGCCCAGGTCGAACACGAGCACGGTCTGCTCGGTGTCCTGCTTGTCCAGGCCGTAGGCGAGCGCGGCGGCGGTTGGCTCGTTGATGATGCGGAGAACCTCGAGCCCGGCGATCTGTCCCGATTCCTTGGTGGCCTGGCGCTGCGCGTCGTCGAAGTAGGCGGGCACGGTGATGACCGCTTGGCTCACCGTGTCTCCCACGTAGCTCTCGGCGTCACGCTTGAGCTTCAACAGGATCTGGGCACTGACCTCCTGGGGGGTCCACGCCTTGCCGTCGATGTCGACGGACCAGTCCTTGTCGCCCATGTGCCGCTTCACCGAACGGATCGTTCGATCGGGGTTGGTGATGGCTTGGCGCTTCGCGACCTCGCCCACCAAGATCTCGTTGTTCTTCGAGAAGCCCACCACCGACGGGGTGGTACGGCTGCCTTCGGCATTCGGCACGACGACCGGCTCGCCGCCTTCCAAGACGGCGACCACGGAGTTCGTGGTGCCGAGGTCGATCCCTACTGCTCGCGTCATCGCACATCTCCTCGTGGTCGGGGAGCCTGGCTCCCGCTCGATACCTCTGAGACAACGCAGGATAGAACTTGACTATTCCATTGACAAGTTTGATAAGCGAGAGGCAGGAGGTTACTCGATACACGCTGCACCGCAGGCCGTCTTCGCGGGCAGCACAGGATCGCAAGCCGCGAGAGCTGATCCGCGTTCCCTGGCCACCCGTATCAAGCCAGCGGTCCCATCTGCCGAAAAGGGACTAGAACCAACGGCCCCGACCGAAGGGACGAACCACCCCGTGAGCGTTCCACAGACCCACCAGCGCGCCAGCGAGCCGCTCCGACCCGTCGCCGAGACGGTGGAATCGCTGTTGCTGCGTGAGCGCACCCGGTGGGCCATGCACGTGCACGATGGGCTGACCCAATCGGTCACCAGCGCGGTGCTGGAGATCCAGACCCTCCGACACCGCATCGAGGCCGACCCGGACGTGGCCGTCGATGCGTTGCGTGAGGTCGAAGAAGCCATCCGCCACGACCTCACGGGCATCCGAGAGGTCTTGTTCGAGCTCCAAGAAGGGCGCGTCCGCGACGATCGGTCGTTCGCGACCTTCATCTCGGGGCTCGTCGAGCGCTGGCGGCTGCCGGCGCGCGTGTCGATCGAAGGCGACGTCGACTCGGTGCCGCACGCCGTGCTCGACGTCGCTCAGCACATCATCGGCGAGGCGCTCACGAATGCCGTCAAGCATTCCGGTTCCAAGGATGTCGCGATCCGCGTGCGGGCCGCGAACGGGGAGCTCCGGATCGAGGTCGAGGATCGTGGGCAGGGACTCGCCGCGGCCACCGATGACGATCCCCATTTCGGACTGAAGTTGATGCAGGTCCAGGCACGAGAGATCGGAGGCTCGATCACGGTCGAGTCGACCCCCGGACGCGGCGTTCGCTTGATCGCCGTGCTCCCCGTCGGAGGGCAAGGAGAGGAACGATGAGGATCCTGATCGTTGACGACCACGCGCTGGTGCGGCGCGGCATGAGCTACGTCGTGAAGGAGGGCTTCCCCGACGCAGACGTCGTGGAGTCCGAGAGCTCTGCCGCGGCGCTCGAATGCCTGCACACCGGCACGAAGGTCGACCTCGCACTGGTCGACGTCCGCATGCCCGACCTCGACGGCCTGGAGCTGCTCCGGGCGATCAAGGCCGAATGGAGCGAGATGCCGGTCATCATGCTCTCGACCTACGAGAACGCTCCGTACGTGAAGCGAGCCCTCTCCGACGGCGCCGCCGGCTACCTGTTGAAGGACGCCACTCCCGAGGATCTGTCGCAGGCGATCAACGTCGCCATGTCGGGCAGCGGCAACGTCCTCAGCCCCCGGGTGATCCAGAACCTGTTCGAGGATCAGCAAGCGGGCGGGGACCATCACAACGGGCGACGCAACGAGTACAGCCTGACCCAGCGCGAGAACGACATCTTGGCGCTGTTGTCGGAGGGTCGGTCCAACCGCGACATCGCGGGTGCGCTGTTCCTCAGCGAGAAGACCGTGAAGGCGCACCTGGCGGCGATCTTCCGCAAGCTCGGGGTCACGAACCGGACGCAGGCGGCGATGATGGCCGTGCAGATGGGAGTCGGACCCACCCCCGGCGCCCTGGTGATGGGCGAGTAGCCAGCGTCAGTCGGCGAAGTCGTCCAGCGTTCAGTCGCTGGCAAAATCCTTGTAGAACCGGCTCGGGGTGGGGCCTCGCTGGCCCTGGTACTTGTTCCCAGCCGCTCCGTAGGGGGTTTCGGCGGGTGTGCTCAGCCGGAAGAAGCTGATCTGGCCGATCTTCATGCCCGGGTAGAGCGTGATGGGCAGGTTCGCGACGTTCGACAGCTCCAACGTGAGGTAGCCGTCCCAGCCGGGGTCGACGTAGCCGGCCGTGGAATGGATCAGCAGGCCCAGTCGGCCCAACGAGGACTTGCCCTCCAGGCGGGCGACCAGATCATCCGGCAACGCCACCCGTTCCAAGGTCGAGCCCAGCACGAACTCCCCAGGGTGCAGGATGAACGGCTCATCGGGCTTGACCTCCACCAATTCGGTCAGGTCGGGCTGCTCTTGCCGCACGTCGATGAACGGATAGCGGTTGTTGGCGAACACGCGGAATTGGGCGTCCACGTGCAGGTCCACCGATGACGGCTGGATGCACGCCGCGTCGAAGGGGTCGATGACGACCCGCCCGGCGTCGATCTCCTCGCGGATGGTGCGGTCCGACAGGATCATGGGCGCCGATGCTATCGGTTTCGGGGCGCCGCCTCCTGGGCAGGGCCGCTGACCTCGATCCACCGCTCGAGCGTCGCGGCCGCTGCACCCGAGTCGATCGCCGTCGCGGCCAGGTCGAGGCCTTCCTCGATCGTGTCGGTCCGTCCCGCCACCTCCAAGGCGGCGGCCGCGTTGAGCACCACCACGTCCCGTCGCGGGCCGGGCTCGCCGGCAACGATGGCCCGGACGATGCTCGCCGATTCCTGAGCGTCGCCGCCCTGCAGGTCCTCGACCGCGGCACGGGCCAGACCCAGCTCGGCCGGGTCCAGTTGCCGCTCGCGGACCTGCCCATCGCGCACGTCATAGACGGTGGAAGGCCCGGTGGTCGTCAGCTCGTCCAGCCCGTCCTCGCCTCGGAACAACATGGCCCGGGTGCCACGGCGGGCGAGCACCTCGGCCATCAACGGCAGCATGCGCGCGTCCGAGCACCCAACGGCCTGCGCGGTGGGCCGAGACGGGTTGGTGAGAGGGCCCAGGAAGTTGAACACCGTCGGCACCCTGAGCTCGCGGCGAACCGGTCCGGCGTGTGCCATGGACGGGTGGAACACGGGCGCGAACAGGAATCCGATACCTACCTCGGCGATGCAGCGTTCCACTCCTTCGGCGTCGAGGTCGATCCGAACGCCGAGCGCCTCCAGCACGTCGGCCGAGCCGCAATGACTGCTTGCGGCCCGATTCCCGTGCTTGGCCACCGCGGCGCCTGCCGCGGCCACGACGATCGCCGCGACGGTCGAGATATTGAAGGTGCCGCTGCGGTCACCCCCGGTGCCCACGACATCGATCACCGGGCCGGCGACCCGCACCGGCTGCGCGAACTCCAGCATGGTGCGCGCGAGGCCCTCGACCTCGTCGGCCGTCTCTCCCTTGGTGCGCAGGGCCATCAGGAACCCGCCGATCTGGCCCGCCGTGGCCTCCCCCGCCATGATCTGTCGCATCGCCTCGGCGGTCTCGTCCGCGGTCAGTGCGTCGTGCGCCGCCAGCCGGAGCAGGATGTGGGGCCAGAAGTCGGGATCGGGGTCGGGCTGGCTCATGGTTGGGCGAACCTAGCAGGTCGTCCACGCGCGGGATCGGTCGCTAGACTGGCCTGTCCGGCGGCTGGTCCGGCGGGCACCGGCGGGTGTGGTTCAATGGCAGAACGTGAGCTTCCCAAGCTCGAGACGGGGGTTCGATTCCCCTCACCCGCTCCGAACATCACCCTTCAGCGTTGAGGAATCGCGGCGCTGCGGGACACAGATCCCTCAGCGGACACTGTCTGCAGCGAGGGGTGGACGCCTTGCAGATCTCCCGTCCCAGTCGGATGAACGCCACATGCAACGGCGTGCGCACGCCGTCGGGCACCAGATCGTGGAGCACGCGGTCGGCGCGCTCGGCGCTGGCCGTCGGCGGGATCAGGCTCAGGCGCGTCGCGACGCGATGCACGTGGGTATCGACCGGCATCGCGTCGCGACCCAGCGCGAAGCTCAGGACCACCGCCGCGGTCTTCGGCCCGACGCCGGGAAGCGACATCAGGTAGTCACGAGCCTCGTCGTCGCTCATCCGTCGCAACCGCTGGAGCCCGAAACCCCCTTCCCGGTCGCGGATCTCTCGCAGGATCGCTTGGATCCGGGGCGCCTTCGAGTCGGCGAGGCCGCCGCTGCGGATGGCGTCAGCCACGGCCGTGATCGGGACATCGACGATCTGCTGCCATCCACCCGGGAGCTCCCGGCGCAGGTCCGCGAAGGCTCGTTCGGCGTTGCGATCGCTGGTGTGCTGGGAGAGCACGGTCAGGATCAGCTCGTCCAGCGGATCCACCGCCCGGGGCGGCGTCAACGGACCGAAATGCTTGGTGAGCCGATCGAAGATGGCGCGGATCCGCCGTCTCGTGGGTGGGGTCCATCCCCCCGTCGATGCGCGGGTGGGGTGCGCGGGGCTCACGCGCCCAGGTCGCGCGCCGCGTTCCGGAACTGAGTGAGCGAGGGTTCGAAGGTAAGCCGGATGGTGTCGGTGGGTCCGTTCCGGTGCTTCGCCACGATGAGCTCGGCCTGCTTCTTCTTCTCCGGGTCGTTGTCGTCGCGGTGGATGAACATGACGACGTCGCTGTCCTGTTCGATCGCGCCGCTCTCGCGCAGGTCGGACAGCTGCGGTCGCTTGTCGGCCCGCGCCTCGGGGTTGCGGTTGAGCTGTGACAGCGCCATGACGGGCACGTGCAGTTCCTTGGCCAGCATCTTGAGGTTCCGGCTGATCTCAGCGACCTCCTGCTGACGATTGTCGGGGCGGCGCACCGACGGGCTGGTCATGAGCTGCAGGTAGTCGACGATGATCAACGAGAGACCCTCGCTGGACGATCGCATGCGGCGAGCCTTGGCGCGGATGTCGACGATGTTAACGTTGCCGGAATCCACGATGGACAGCGGGGCGTCGTGCAGCACTTCGGCGGCGTGCACGACGTGTTGCCAGTCGTCGGGACCGACCCGCTTGTTGCGGATGCGGTCCCACGGCACCCGAGCCTCGGCACACAGCAGCCGCATGCCGATCTCCATGCGCGACATCTCCAGCGAGAACATGGCGACGGGCTGCCTGTCGACCGCGATGTTGCGCGCGATGTTCATGGCCAGCGAGCTCTTGCCGATACCGGGGCGGGCCGCGACCACGATGAGGTTGCCCGGCTGCAGACCCGACATGAGGTTGTCCAGGTCGACGAATCCGGTGGGGATGCCCGTGTAGGCCGAGTCGCGGTTCTGGATCGATTCCAGGTCGGCCATGGCATCGCTGACCAGGTCGCGCAGGACGGCGACATCTTCACGATCGTCGCGCCGCGCCACGTCGTAGATGCGCTGTTCGGCGCCGTCGGCAACGGTCTCGGCGTCTTCGGTCTCGGCGAAGGCGAGATCCATGATGTCGGCGGCGGCCGAGATGAGCCGGCGACGCAGGGCGGCCTTGGCAACGATCTGCGCGTAGTGGCCCGCCGATGCGGGGGTGGGGACCTGATCGATGAGGTCGCGGATGTACAGTTGGCCGCCGACCTCTTCGAGGAGCCCGGCCATGCGCAGGCCCTCGACGCCGGTCAGGATGTCGACCGGCTCGCCTCGCGCGTACAGATCTCGCAGGGTCGCGTAGATCTTGGCGTTGGCCGAACGGTAGAAGTCGTCGGTTTCGAGCACCTCGACGACATCGGCGATGGCCTCGCCCGACAGCATCATGGAACCGAGCACCGATTCTTCGGCCTCGAGGTTCTGTGGGGGGACGCGCCGATCGTCGAGGGCAACCGGGCGGACGTCTTGGATCGCACGCGCCAAAATGCCTACCGTCCCCCCTGGCCAGAACCCGCCTTCGACCCGCCGACGCTACGACGCCGGCGGGCGGGGTGACAGTGCATAACCCCTGTGGATTGTTCCGACGCAGGTGGAAGGCGGAGATTCCTTGTCACTCCGGCTTTGACCTGCGCTTTCCACATGTGGAAACCCATGTGGACAAGTGTGAATCACACGTCTGACATTTTGTGGGGGCTACGCTCGCTCGCTTCGCTCGCTCGCTGCTTGAGCCCCCAAGGCGGGGCGCCCCAGTGGGGGCTACGCTGCCAGAGCCAAGGCTCCCCGTGACCCTGCAAGAGTTGTTGTAGGGTTGGCGGATGGGGGCGGCGGGGGTTGGGTCGATGCGCGCGTTGGCGCATCCGGTGCGTGTACGGATGCTCATCCTGTTGCGGGGCGAGGCGCTCTCAGCATCGGACCTGGCTCGACGGCTGGGGATCAGGTCCGGGAGCGCCCGGTTCCATCTGGCCAAGCTGGTGGAGGCCGGCATCGCTGACCCCGCGGGCGAACGGGTGCGACGAGGCGGGCGAGCGTTGCTGTTCTCGGTGCCCGACGATCTGCGGATCGACATCGACCCCGATGCGCCAGTCGAGCTGACAGCCGCCATGCACGGTGCCGTGGTCTCGGAACTGGGCCGCAGGCTTGCCCGAGCCGCCGTGAACCAACGCCCGGACGACACGATGCACGACCTGCTTTCCCTCCGGGAGATCGCGATCCGCCGCAGCGATCGGGCCGCGGCCCAAGCCATCGTGGATGGGGCGTTGCAGCAGCTGCTGGCTCTCGACCGGCGAGGCTCGGCCGAGACCGAGGCCGAGCCCACGACGATCGGCCTGTTCGTCTTCCGCACGCCTGCGGAGGAGACATCATGAAGCCGGCGCGGCGCAACGTGCTGGTCGCCAATGGGCGGTTCCGCCGGTTGTGGCTGGCGCGGGCCATCTCGTTCACCGGGGACGGCATCGCCCTGACGGCGCTGGTGCTCCACGTCCAGACGGTGGAAGGCACGGGAACCGCGGTGGCCGCCCTCCTGCTGGCGCAGGCTCTGCCTCACGTATTGGGACCCGTCGCAGGAACGTTCGCCGACCGGGTCGATCGACGGACGCTCATGATCGGCTGCGACCTGGCCCGAGCCGCGCTGTTCGCGGCGACGGCGCTGATCCTGCCGGGCATGGCCGGCGTGGTCGCCATCATGGCCCTGGCATCGACCCTCGACACGCTCTTCGGGCCTGCGGGGAACAGCGCCGTCCCCTTGCTCGTCGATCGCGACGACCTCGTCAGCGCGAATGCATGGATGGGCACCGCGCTGAACCTCCAGGCGGCTCTGGGACCGCTGCTCGGAGGGATCTTGATGGCCACGCTCGGCATCCGCGGCGCGCTTGCCGTCAACGCGGTCACGTTCGTGCTGTCGGCGCTGGTGCTGCTCCGGGTACCCGGGCTCCCTCCCGGTCCCGAACGATCGCCCGCTCGGTTCCGGGACGATCTGCGGGCGGGACTCGCCTACGCGCGTGTCCATCCGATCGCACGAGCCGTCGTCGTGACCCTGTTCTTGGGGGTGGCCTTCGCCGGGATCGACAACGTCGCGCTGGTGTTCCTGGCGCGGAACACCCTAGGCGCGGGGCCGGCGGTCTTCGGGGCGATCGCGTCGTCGTTCGGGATCGGCATGCTCGTGGCCTCCGCCTGCCTGTCCCGGGCATCGACCAGGGTGAACCCCCGGAGTCTCTACCTCGGCGGCTGGGCCATGAGCGGCGTCGGCACGGTCCTCACAGCGGTCGCGCCCGCCGCCTGGTTCGCTGCGACGGCGCAGGCGCTGAGCGGAGCCGGCAACGGCGTGGACAACGTGGCATCCAGCACGCTGATCGGGTCCAGTGTGTCGCGTGAGATGCTGGGCAGGATGTACGGGCTCTTGTCCACCGCCTCGTTCGTGGGGGGAGGGCTTGCCTACGCCGCCGGCGGGCCACTCCTGGACGCCACGTCGGCTCGGACCGTCTTCCTGATCGGCGCAGCCGGCGTCTTCGGGGTCGTGGGGCTCGCCCACGCGATGTTGCCGAAGGGCCGGGCGTGAGCCCGGCCCTTGGATCGGCATCGCCGTGACGATCTAGCTCTCGGGCTCGACCTCGACCGTGATGATGGGCTCCACCCCGAGGAACAGATGGATCTTGACCTCGTGGGTGCCCGTGGAGCGGATGGGCTCGTCGAGACGAACATCGCGCTTGTCCACCGTGACGTCGGACTGGGCGAAGATCGCCGCCGCGACGTGCTCAGCCGTGACCGAGCCGAACAGCTTGCCCTCATCGCCCGCTCGGGCCTGCACGACGATGGGTCCGCCCGAGATCATCTTGGAGGCCATGGCCTCGTACTCACCCTTGCGCAGGTACAGACGCCGCTCGTGCGCACGCCGCAGGGTGTCGGCCTGCTCGACGGCCCCTTTGTGGGCCTTGACCGCCTCGCCGCGCGGGATCAAGAAGTTGCGCGCGTAGCCGTCGGCGACCGTGACGACATCGCCGGGGTCTCCCAGCTTGTCCACGGGCTTCTGCAGGATGATCTTCATCGGCTGGAATACGGCAGCAGGGCCATCTCGCGAGCGTTCTTGACGGCCGACGCCACGTCACGCTGGTGCTGCACGCAGTTGCCGGTGACGCGACGCGCCCGGATCTTGCCACGCTCGGACACGAACTTGCGAAGCGTGATCGTGTCCTTGTAGTCGACGTAGTCGATGCGGTCCTTGCAGAAGATGCAGAACTTGCGCTTGCCCTTCTTCTGCCAGGCCTTCTCTTCCTTATCGCGTCGCCGCTTGGGCTCGCGGCCGCGACCTGATTTAGCCGCCATCCAGTGGGTTCTCCTCTTGTTGTTCGCCGCCACCGCCGACCGGTGCCGCGACACGCTCGCCCCAGTCGCCGGATGACGAGCTGGCACTCGAACGGGACTGACGCTCGACCCGTGCCGTCGCCCACCGCAGGCTGGGACCGACCTCGTCGGCCTCGATCTCGATGGCGGACCGCTTGTCGCCGTCCTGGTTCTCCCAAGCTCGGTAATTCAAACGACCGGCCACGACCACGCGGGAACCACGGGTCAGTGACTCGGCCACGTTCTCGCCCAGGCTGCGCCAGCAGTTGACGCTGAAGTACGACGTTTCGCCGTCCTTCCAGCCTCCGGCGCCGTCGGGCATGCGGCGGTTCACGGCGATCCGGAACTTGCACACGGCCGCTCCGTTGGGCGTGTAGCGCAGCTCGGGGTCGTCGGTCAGGTTGCCGACGACGGTCACCTGGTTATCGCTCGCCATGTTGCCTCACCTCAGTTTCGGTCCACGCCTAGGCGGTCTGGGCCTTGGCGGGGGAAGAAGCAGCTTCCTTCTTGTCGCGCCGGTTGGGGCGGGAGTTCTCACGCTTCTGGGGCAGCACCAGTACCTTGAACCGCAGCACCTCGTCGGCAAGGTTGAGGACCCGCTCCAATTCGATCTGGGCTTCGGGCTCGGCCGTGAAGTTGGCCACGACGTAGTAGCCCTCGGTCTGGCGATCCACCTCGAAGGCGAACCGTCGACGGCCCCACCGATCGATGTTGGAAACCTCACCACCGGTGGCGCCAACCACCTTGGTGATGCGATCGACCGCCGTGGCGACGACGCTCTCGTCGGCCTCGGCGGGCACGATGAACATGATCTCGTACTCCCTCAAACATCCACCTCCTCTGGTCTGGACGGCCCCCTCACACGAGAGGGAGCAGAAAGGGAATGAGGGTCGCCCAGCAGTGTACGGGAACGGCCAGAACGCTAGCACCGGGCTACGACAGGGAAGCTCTGGCGCTCGAGGCCGGTTAGACTGATGCACTGCCGTGCACTTGAAGGAGGCGCGAGCGATGACCGTTTCGACCCACGATCTCAGGACGTGGAAGGGTGAGGGCCGCCGCTGGGTGATGCTCACCGCGTACGACTACCCCACCGCCCAGATCCTCGATGCCGCCGGCGTTCCCGTGATACTGGTGGGAGATTCACTGGGCCGCAATGTGCTTGGCTACTCGAACGAACTCCCGGTGACCATGGCCGAGATGCTCCACCACGTGAAGGCCGTCGCTCGCGGGGCGAGCCACGCCATGGTCATCGGCGATCTGCCGTTCATGTCGTATCAAGCGTCTCTGGAAGACGGCGTTCGCAACGCCGGCCGACTCGTCAAGGAAGGCGGCGCCCATGCCGTCAAGCTCGAGGGGCTGCAACCGGAGCTGGTTCACCGCCTCACCGAGATCGGGATCCCCGTCATGGCCCACGTGGGCCTGACGCCCCAGTCGGTCTACGGGCTCGGTGGCTACAAGGTGCAAGGCAGAGGCGAAGCCGCCCAGAAGGTGCTGGAGCAGGCACACCAGCTCGAGAAGGCGGGGGCGTTCGCGCTCGTGCTGGAGGCGCTGCCCGCCGACCTGGCCGCCGAGATCACCGGCGGCTTGCAGATCCCCACCATCGGGATCGGCGCCGGTCCCGGCGCGGATGCGCAGGTGCTGGTCATCAATGATCTCCTCGGACTCACCGAGAAGCCGCCGAAGCTGGCGAAGGCCTACGCGGATCTCCGGGGCGAGATCACCCGCGCCGTCGAGTCATTCACCGACGATGTCGAGGCCGGCACGTTCCCCGACGCGGATCACAGCTACGACGGAGCCCGGGGCGTCGGCACTCACTGCACGCCCTAGACTTCGGCCATGTCGTGGTGCCTCGCCGCATCGCATGGTGTTGCTCGGCGTGGCCACCTTCGTCCTCGCGGCCCTCGCACGCACTTCGCTGGCGGGGCAGACGCGGGCCCGCTCCTCGCCGGCGCTACGGCTGGCGCCATCGCGGTCGCCGCACTCGCGGCGTTCGCGCAGCTACCGCCTCACCGGCGACTCGCCATGGGTTTCGTTCGACGGGCACCGCTGGCGTGGCCCTGGCGATCTGGTGATGTTCGCACCTCATCATGGCAAGAAGGTCGTGGAGGGCTACGAGGGACATCGACGTTGCAGATCGCCGACCTCAGCGCTCCAGCATTCGCCGGCCTGGCCGCGTGGCTGTTGTTCGCGGTCTGCCTGCATCTTCGCCGTCGCCCTGGTGGGATCGTCGAGGGCGACAGACCTCTGAACCCGTGGGTGATCTTCGTCGGGTCGTGGCTCGGAAGCCTCGTGGTCGTCGATCTCGCCGTGTTCCTCACGAGGACGGACGTGACGACCGTGCAGATCCAGACCCCCGAGGGGTCATCGACACCGTGACGGCGGGGCCGGTGGGGGTGATCATCGCGTGGGCGGTGGTCGGCGCACTCGCCGTCGCCGGGGCACGGTGCATGCTGGATGCGAGGAGTGGCGCACTCGTCGGGATGGCTCTGCGCGGCGGCCGTCTCCGCGATGGGCGGGCCTGGCGTCTGGCTGCTGAGCCAGGGGTCGGGGTGGTGGTCGTTCCAGATGGCGACGGCTTGGTACGTCGCTGTTCCGACGATCGTCGGGGTGTTCGTGCTCATGGCAGCGCTCGCTTCCACTCGAACGACGGTGTCCTCCATGCGGCGTTCCACCGACCGGGCGGATCAGATCCTGGAAGGCCGGGCGGAGATCGCCTCGATGATCGCCCACGAGGTGCGCGGGCCGGTCACCACGATCCGTGGCATCGCATCGACGGCATCCACCCACTACCAGGGCCTGAGTGACGAGGAGCGCCGCGAGTTCTTCGATCTCATCGAACAGGAGTCGCGACGGTTGCTGAGCGCCGTCGACCAGACCTCGCTCGCCCTGAAGATCGATGCCGGGTCGCTGACCTACCAGAAGGCGCCGGCGCCGTTGGCCACGATCGTGCGGGCCGGCGTGGACGCAGCCGGTGTTCCGGCAGACCTGCATACGGTCCACGTGCTGGCGCAGGAAGATGTCTCATTGGTCGCCGACGCATCCAGGCTCACCGAGATGGTCCGCCAGCTGGTCGAGAACGCGGGCAAGTACTCGCCACCGGGCACCCCCATCATCGTGCGCGGCGTCGTCGATGGAGACGTTGCGCTCATCGAGGTCATCGACGAAGGCCCCGGCATCCCCGACGACCAGCGAGAAGCCGTCTTCACTCGATTCACGCGGTGGCGGCCCCGGGGATACGAAGAACAGCCGGGAAATGGGCTCGGTCTCTTCATCTGCAGGGGGTTGGCAGCCGAACACCGAGGGAAGATCACCGTTGAGGACGGCCAGGCCGGGGGTACCATGCTCCGAGTCAGGCTGCCACTGGAGGGAGTCTAGGTGGGCGCATCCGATCAGAAGGTCACGCTGCTGATCTGCGATGACCACAAGATCCTTACCGACGCGTTGGCGACGGTCGTGGGCCTGGATCCCACCCTGGTCATGGTCGCCCCGCCGGTCCACGATCCGATCACCGCCATCGCGGTGTGCACCGAGCAGCTCCCCGACGTCGTGCTCATGGACATCGTGTTCAAGGGCGAGGGCAACGGTGACATGAGCGGCATCGAGGCGACGCGAGCGATCAAGGAGGTCTCGCCGTCCACCAAGGTCGTCATCATGACGGCGCACGACGAAGACCGCCTGCTCGTGGAGGCCGTCGAGGCCGGGGCGTCCGGGTTCCTGGGCAAGGACGAGGCGGCCGAGGAGCTGCTGTCCGCCGCCAAGGCTGCCGCCGACGGTGAGGTGTTGATCGACCCCACCACCCTGACCCGCCTGTTGGCGCAGGTCGCCCGCGAACGCGAGGCGCAACGGGGCGCCCAGAGCCTGCTCGACGACCTCACCGATCGCGAACGGGAGATCCTCCAGCTCCTGGCGGAGGGCATGCGCAACGACGACATCGCGACCAAGCTCTTCATCAGCCCCCAGACGGTGCAGACGCACGTGCGCAACATCTTGGGCAAGCTGCGCGTGCATTCCAAGCTGGAAGCGGTCGCGTTCGCGGTCAAGCACGGCGCCATCGCGGTCTGAGCCTCGCCCCAGGCCTCTACCCCGACCCGGGTATCTACGATTACCGACGCCTGGGAATCAATACAGAGGGCCCTGCGAGCCGAATAGAGAGTCAGACAAGCTCGGGCCACCACCCCCTCGGTGACCCGATCTCACAGCGAAGGACCCGAGTCCACCCCTCCCGGACTCGGGTCCTTTCCTATTGGGGATCGTTGGGGATCGCGGGAAGGACTCGCGGTACAGGGCACGTTCACGATGGCAGGAGGATTGTCACCAGGCCTCCTCCGCCATCGCGCGTCCCCATCCGCACGGTCCCTCCATGAGCCTTGGCGACGGCCTGCACGATCGACAACCCAAGGCCGGCGCTGCCCTCCAGATCGTGACCGTTGCCGAACCCCGGGCCTGTATCGAGCACGCTGATCTCGACACCGTGGGAGTTACTGCGCGCTGCGATCGTGACGTGGCCCTCCTGGGGCGTGTGCCGGATCGCGTTGTCCACCAGATTCGAGACGGCCTGGCGGATCCTGGTTGGGTCCATCTGCGCGTTCGGTCCGGCGGCAGCGTCCACCTCGAGCGAGACGCCTCGTTCGTCGGCTCGAGGCTGGAAGCCCTCGGCGACCCGGTTGAGCAACGCGCCGATATCGACCGCTTCCCGCCGGATGGGCAGGGCGCCGCCTCGCAGGCGCGAGAGGACGAGCAGATCCTCGGCGAGGCGCACCAGGGAGTCGACCTCGTTGGCACAGCTCCGCAGCGCGGCCTGGAGCTCATCCTGCGTCCGAGCTCGTGACAACGCCAGGTCGAGCTCGCCCTTCAGGACGCTGAGGGGGGTGCGGAGCTCATGGCTCGCCCGATCCAAGAACCCTCGCTCCGACTGCATGGAGCGCTGGAGCCGTTCCAGCATCTCGTTGAGCGTGCTGGCGAGACGCCGGAGCTCGTCGTGCGCCTGGGGCAGGCTCAGACGGCGCTCGGGCTCGGAGACCGAGATCGCTTGGGCCTCCAGTCGCATGCGCTCCACCGGCCGAAGGGCCGCGCCCGCCACGATCCACCCCAGGCCGGTCGAGATGAGCAGGGCCGAGGCTCCACCCAACAGGAGTTCCGCCCGGAGCGTGGAGACCGCCTCCTCGCGATCGTCCAGGGTCCGGGCCGTCACGATGAAGGCTTCCGGGCTTCTTGGCTCGCCCGAGGTCGTGGGTATCGCGAACACGCGGAGTGGGTGATCGATGGCCGGGACGCGCGTCTCGACGAAGATGCCGCCCGGCCCCGGAAGCCGATCCACGGGCAGGAACGGCTCGGCGGCGAATGCCGACGCCGAGTCGAGCACCGAGCCGTCCGAACCCACCACCTGGGACAGAGCGTCGTCGGCGTCGATGATGGCTGCATCGGCGGTCAGCGTGTCACCTCGTTCGACCGTGGCAGCCACGAACTGTGCCTGGGACATCAGGCCTTCGTCGATCGATTCCGTGAGGTCGCGGTGGAGTCGGTACTGCAGGAACGCTCCCAGAGCGACCACGACGACCGCCATGCCCGCAGCGAACGCCAGCGTCAGCCGCCAGCGGAGCGGCAGCCTAGACAGCATCGGCGGCATCGAGGTCGTCTCGCAGCCGGTAGCCCGCACCTCGGACCGTCTCGAGCGAATGCCGATGGAACGGCCGGTCGATCTTGCCCCGCAGGTAGCGGATGTACACGTCCACGATGTTGGAACCGCCCTCATAGGCGAAGTCCCAAGCGTGCTCCAGGAGCCACATGCGACTGAGCACCTCGCCGGGCCGGCGCATGAACAGCTCCAGCATCGCGAACTCCTTGGCGGTCAGCTCGACCCCGACATCTCCACGCGCGACGCGGTGGGTCGCCGGGTCGAGCGAGAGGTCCCCGACCCGCAACGTCGCGGGGCGATCCGGCGCCCCCCGTCGGACCAATGCTCGAACCCGAGCCAGCAGCTCGATGAAGTCGAACGGCTTGACGAGGTAGTCGTCGGCGCCGGAGTCGAGGCCCGTGACCCGATCGTCGACCGCGTCCCTGGCCGTGAGCATCAGGACGGGCATCCAGCGCTCACCCTCGCGAAGCCGGCGGCAGACCTCGAACCCATCGAGATCGGGGAGCCCCACATCGAGGACCACGACGTCGTACGGGTTCTCCGAGGCGAGCCACAGACCATCCTCGCCGGTCTGCGCCAGGTCCACCGCGTACCCCTGCTCGCGAAGGCCACGCTGGATCAGCCTGCCCATGCGGACCGTGTCTTCCACAACGAGGACCCTCACGCGCACCTCCAGCAGGCATCGTAGAGCGCAGGCCCGCACTCGCGCCCAGCGGTGGAGGCGATCGACGCTGGATCAGGAATCGCCCGCGGAGCCCTCGCTCTGCGGCTCGTTCGGGTCGTCCTCATCGGGTTCGGACCCGGTCACGCGGAACTGCTGGTCGAGGTTCACCTCGACGACCGATCCGTCCTCCAGCTGGATCTCCACGCCGTAGGCGGCTCCGTCGTCACCGACCTCTGAATCGACCACCGTGCCCTGACCGACCTCGGCCAACGCCGCCGTCGAGGCTCGATCGAGATCGGAGCCCGTGAGCGGTGCATCGGAGTCGGTCGCTCCCCCCGCCACGGCGATCGTCGCACCACCGGCGACCAGTCCGAGCGCGAGCGTGCCACCGGCGATCAGCTTCCGCTTCGTGTCCATGTCCGTGTCCTCCTGTTCCGTTCCGCTCGTCGACGGTGGGTGCCGCCAACGGAGGGCAGGCTAGCTGTCAACAGATGAAGGAACGATGAGAATGCGACGATCGCGAAGGAGCAAAGGGAGAGGTCATGGCGACGACGGAGCACAGCACAGAGGCGCTGGTCGAGCGGGTGTTCGCCGCCGGGCTCGGCATGGGGGAGATCCTCACCATCCATCTCGGGGTGCGACTCGGGTTCTATCGCGCGCTGCGCGATCGAGGGCCGCTCAGCGCACCCGAGCTCTCGGAACAGACCACGACGTTCGAGCGATACACACGGGAATGGCTCGAGCAACAGGCGGCCGCGGGCATCCTGACCGTCGACGATGTGAGTGCGTCGGCCGATCGGCGTCGATACGCCTTGCCCGACGGCCATGCCACACCGCTCCTGGATCCGGACAGTCCTTCCTCGATCGAACCGTTCGCCCGGTCGTTCGTGGCGCTGGCCGCGGCGATGCCGGCGGTCGAGGACGCGTTCCGTACCGGGAACGCCGTGCCGTGGAGCGCATACGGCCGTGTCATGACCGAAGCGCAGGGCGACTTCAACCGGCCGTGGCTGCTGGGCTCGCTGGGGACCGCGTACCTACCCTCCATCCCCGACCTGCATGACCGGCTTTCGAGCGGTCCCGGGAAGGTGGCCGACGTGGCCTGCGGTGTGGGATGGGCGGGCATCGCCCTGGCGCAGGCCTACCCCTCGGTCACGGTCGATGGGTTCGACCTCGACGAGTTGTCGATCGACCTGGCCAGGATCAACGCGCACGAGGCGGGGGTGGGCGATCGCGTCACCTTCCACACGGGAGATGCTGCGGCGGCCGGGCATCAAGGTGAGTACGACCTGGCGATCGTCGTGGAATCGATCCACGACATGGCCCAGCCCGTCGACGTGCTGGCCAGCATCCGGAGCATGCTGAGGCCCGGCGGGGCCCTGATCGTTGCCGACGAGCGGGTCGAGGATTCGTTCACCGCGCCGGCGGGCGAGGTCGAGCGGGTGTTCTACGCCTACAGCGTGCTGTGCTGTTTGCCGTCCGGCATGGAGGACCACACCGCGGCGGGCACCGGCACGGTCATGCGCCGCTCGACGTTCGAGGACTACGCGCGCAGGGCGGGCTTCGATGAGGTCCAGGTCCTGCCGATCGAGCACGACTTCCTCCGGTTCTACCGGCTGGACACGCCGGCCTGACGGCGCGGTCAATCCTCGTCGGGTTTCCGAAGCTTCTTCGTCCGAGCGCGGCGGCGCTTGTCGTCGAGCCGCCGTTCGACCGAGGAGCGGGTCGCCCGCGTGGGGCGGCGAGCGGGAGGCGGTGGCGCGAGGGCGTCGCGGAGTACCGAGGCGAGACGATCCGCGGCGGCCTCCCGGTTGCGGAGCTGGGACCGATGTTCCGACGCGGTCACCGTGATGACTCCGTCGACGAGACGTCCGCTGAGATGCGTCAGCGCCCGCGTCCGCTGCGCGTCGTCCAGGGCGGTCGTGGCGCGCAGGTCCACGCTCAGCTCCACCCGTGTGTCGGCGGTGTTGACGTGCTGGCCCCCGGGGCCGGAGGAACGGCTGAACCGCCACCGTAGCTCGCGCTCCGGCACGACGATCGAGGACGTCACCTGCAGTGGACCGAGCATGCAGGAAGTATGTCGCCCCGACTGCGCGCCCGGCGCACCATTGACCAGGAGCGGCACGGCAGGGGTAAGACGACCACCACCGAGCGAAGGAGAAGAGCGTGAACACGAAAAGAGGGGTCGCCCTCGTGGCCCTGTCCCTGTGCGGCGCGGTCGCCCTGTCCGTGCCGGCGGGCGCCGGTACCCAGGCTCCCACCAAGGTCACCATCCGGGCGCAGAACGGGGATCTCTCGGGTCAAGTGAAAAGCACACGGCCGCGCCGCTGCGCGGAAGGGCGCACGGTCATCGTCTTCAAGCAGTTGGGTCCGCAGCAGGATCCACGCAATGACGAGCGCGTCGGCAGCGACACCGCATCGCTGAACGGCAACCGGTACGAATGGTCCACCGGCAACAGCGGGACGTTCGGCAAGGTCTACTCCCTGGTGCGACGCACTCCCACCTGCGCGGCGGACACCAGCAAGACGGTCCGATCGGTGCGATCGCCCTAGCGTTCGCACCACCCCTGCTGGGACGGCGCCAGGCATGAGTTCAGCCTGGACGCGTGCTGATCGTTCCTCGTCCTAGTCGAGATAGTCCGAAGGGACCATTGACCGCGTCGCCCGTGCTGCCGATGGAAGTCGTGACGGCACGAACCACATGGAAGGAACACCGATGGGCGACGTCTTGGTGATCGACGACGAGAGCGACATGCTCTTGCTCTGTCGCATCAACCTGTCCAAGTCCGGCATGGCCGTCAGGGCGGCGGATTCGGGACTCGACGGGCTGCAGGCTGCCTTCGACCGGACGCCCGACGCCGTCGTGCTGGACCTGATGATGCCTCAGATGGACGGATTCGAGGTCCTGCGCCGCCTCCGCGAGGACGCTCGCACACACGACGTTCCGGTGCTGGTTCTCAGCGCGAAGACCTCGAGCAGCGATCGAGACCGGTGTCACGAGATGGGTGCCGACGCCTACATGACCAAGCCGTTCTACCCCGACGCTCTCGCCGAGCAGCTCGACTCCCTGATGTCGTGAGGATCCGGACACCGCTGCCTCCGCACTAAGCTGCTGCGAAGCCCTCGTAGCTCAGTGGAGTAGAGCACCGGTTTCCTAAACCGGGTGTCGCAGGTTCGATTCCTGCCGGGGGCACACTCCTATGGCCCCCTGACCCTATGATGGCGAGGACGACATTCACGGCGCGAGGCTTCGTTCGTCGGCGATGACCCCGAGCGCTGCCCACCGAACCGGGTGTCGCAGGTCGATTCCTGACGGGGCACTTTTGTGACGTCTCACGAGCATCGTTCCACGTCTCAGGTCGTGCCGTGAGGCCTGGTCGTCGCGATTCGGGTCCACGATCAGCTCCCTGATGAGCTCATCGTCCTAGGTGATGGGACCCGAAGACCGTCCACGAGCGAGACGTCTGCCGGGGGGGCCGAGCACGTCCAGCCCAACGGAACCCGCGTCAGTGGTGGTTGCCCTGGCGGCCGAGGGTATCCACGGGGGTCGCACCGGGGCGGGTCCACTGCGGCACCGGCCGGCTGGTCGGGCCCCAGGTGGCGACGCCGTCGGCGTCTGAGCGCCAGTACCAGCAGATCGGCGCGCCATGCCCACCCACCGGCGAGTCGGCGTCGGGCGCGTCGGGCCAGCCCTCGGGGTTGTCCTCCCACCCCTCACGGCGGCCGTAGGGCGTCATGTCGAGTAGACCCAGGGACCCGTCGACCGGCTCGTTGCCCCGGCCGGTCGTGGAGTAGGTGAGGAACACGCGGTCGCCGTCGCGCAGGTAGCAGATGATGTGCCCCTCCTCTGCAGAAACGGGTTCCTCGACGCCCCGCACCGAATACCAGGGCTGGGTGTAACCCATGAAATCGACGTAGGGGGCCACTTCGTCCCACTGGCCTGAGGTCAGGACGGCGAACGAGACGCCCCGGGCGTTGAGGTAGACGACATCCTTCATGTGCCAGAGGTTGAAGGTGCAGCCCTCGCACTGACCCTGATGCGGGGCGCCGTCGTACCACATGGAGTGGTAGACCACGAGCTCGTCGCGCCCCTGAAACACGTCGAGGAAGGGGACCGGCCCGTCAGCGCCGGTGACCTCGACCGCGCCGTCGAGCTCGACCATCGGCAGCCGTCGCCGGACCGCGGCGATCGCGTCGCCCTCACGGGTGTGCGCCTTCTCGCGGACCAGCAGCTCCTCGCGCGCCGCCTGCCAGGTGGCCAGGTCGACGACTGGCGGCTTGTCGGGGAGGTTGCTGCTCGCGTTTCCGGGCGTGGTCGTCATCGTGTCCTCCGCTCTAGCTCGACATGCGACGGCAACTCTCGAACAGACGACGGGCTCCACACAGACCTCTCAAAGGTGGGAGCGCGATCAATGGAGGGTGGGGCGGTAGATGAGTTCTTGGGTGTGACCGTCTAGCGTCTGGCTCTCGACCAGTTCAAGATCGAAATCGGCCGCGCCTCCGAAGATCGGGTCGGTCCCGGTCTTGCCGGAGATGACCGGGAAGATCGTCACGTGGACGAGGTCGACGAGGTCAGCGGCCATCAACGCCCGGTTCAACGACAGGCTGCCGTGCGAGCGCAACGGCACCGCGGACTCCTCCTTGAGCCGAGCGACGATATCGACGGCGTCTCCGCTCACGACGGTCGCGTTCGGCCAGTCGAGCGGGCCTTGAAGGGTCGATGACACCACCGTTGCCGGCATCTCCCTCATCCGCAGGTTCCAGGCATCCACGCCGGATGTGTCGACGCTCGAGCCCAGCATCTCCAGGTACTGCCGGAACGTTCTTGCACCGACGACCATCCGCTGCTCGTTGTCGTACAGGGACATGCGGCGGTCGAGCAACTCGGGGCCCTGCTTGCCCCAGTAGCCTCCCCAGTCGCCGTCGGGGCCGTAGGAGCCGTAGCCGTCGAGCGTGGAGAAGATGTCGAAGGTGTACGAAGCAGTCATGTCGTCTCCTCACGAACGGTTGTTGACCGGCGTGCGAGCTGACCGGGACCACCAGCAGATCTCATCGCCGTCGGGGCCCGAAGATGTTGCTTCGCGTTGACGTTCGGTGGTGATTTCGAACTTGCTCAGGCGGCCTGAGCATAGTTGATAGGTGAGCGGCCGGGGTGGGGTCCGGTGGACAGCGGGGACGAAGGCTGGCATGTCGGGATGACCCTTGAGGCGATGGAGGGACGCCACGCCGGTCGGCAACCATCGAAATCGAAGTTGACCCAGCTGATTCCCCTCGCTGAGTCCGCCGGGCCGTCGACTCTCCGTCCCGCTTGGGACTATCTCGTCCCACCCGTCAGTACGGCCGACGCGGGCTGTGCGTCGAGTACACGCGCCGGAGCGATCACGGCTGACCAGGCAGCCCGCCGCGGGACCTGCCGCCCGTCGAAGTACGCAGCCGCGTTAGGCTGAATAGTCTCCCTCGAGCGCCATTCCGGCTTTCGCAAGGCGAGTGACGGAACGGAAGGATGAGATCGGTGCCAACCCAACTCTCGATCCCCAAGCTCCGCGTGCAGTTCGACGGGAAGGCGATCGCGCCCGGTGACGACCAGTACGACGAGATGCGAGCGACGTTCTACGGCGGGATGAACCACCGGCCATCGGTCATCATCCGAGCCGCCAACGCGATCGATGTCGCCGACGTCATCGCTGTGGCCCGCGATTCGGGGCATGAACTCTCCGTACGAAGCGGTGGTCACAGCCTCGCTGGCCACGGTGTATCGGACGGGGGCATCATGCTCGACGTCTCCGGCATGCGGTCACTGGAGATCGACGCCGAGGACCGGACAGCCTGGGTCGAACCCGGGTTGACGGCGGGCGAATACTCCGTGGCGGCTGCGGCGCACGGCCTCGCGACCGGGTTCGGCGATGCCGGTTCGGTCGGGATCGGCGGGATCACGGTGGGCGGGGGGATCGGGTTCCTCGCCCGTAAGCACGGCCTCACGATCGATGCCCTGCTCGAGGCCGAAGTCGTGACCGCGGACGGACAGGTCCTGCACGCGGATGCGGACACGAACACGGACCTGTTCTGGGCGATCCGAGGGGGAGGCGGCAACTTCGGGGTCGTGACCCGGATGCGGTTCCGCTTGTTCGAGGTCCCCACGGTCGTCGGCGGCATCCTCTTCCTGCCGGCGACGCCCGACGTCATCGCCTCGTTCGTCGTCGAGGCCGAGGCCGCACCGGAGGAACTCTCGACGATCGCGAACGTCATGGTCGCCCCGCCGATGCCGTTCGTGCCGGCCGAGGCGCACGGCAAGCTCATGATCATGGGCATGCTCTGCTACGCCGGCGACGTCGAGGCGGGCGAGCGCGCCATCGCCCCGTTCCGAGCGCTCGCCGAACCGATCGCCGACATGGTCCGACCGATGTCCTACCCGGAGATGTATATGGAGGAAGAGGAGGACTTCCACCCGATCACCGCGGATCGAACGATGTTCGTCGACTCGCTTGAAAGGAACGAAGCGGAGACGATCATCCGCCACATCGAGGCGTCGACCGCCATGATGAGCGTCGCCCAGATACGGGTCCTGGGAGGCGCCATTGCGTGCGTCCCCGCCGGCGCCACCGCGTTCGCACACCGCGCGAGCCGGATCATGCTCACGGTCGCGGCGGTCTTCGAGGACGCCAGCGAGGTGGCAACGCACGAGGCGTGGACGACTGACTTCGCTGCGGCGATGCAACAGGGCGACACCGGCGCCTACGTCAACTTCCTCAAGGACGAGGGCGAGGACCGGATCCGTGCTGCGTACCCCGGGAAGACGTGGGAGCGACTGCGAACGATCAAGGCGACGTACGACCCGACCAACCTGTTCCGTAAGAACCAGAACATCCCGCCGGTGGAGTCCGGCTGATGCGACCGAGCCGCGGGAGCGACTCGCGGGTAGGCATCCCAAAGATCGGTCGATGATCAACGCCACCCCGCCGTGGCTGACGAACGGTGTCGGCTGATGACAAGGTGGTGTCGAGCGACCGGAAGGATCGGAGCATGCTGGAACGAGACAGCTACCCGGCGGGCGTCCCGTGTTGGGTCGAGACCGGCCAGGCAGACCTGGAGGCTGCACTCGCGTTCTACAGCGGCCTGTTCGGGTGGTCGTTCGACGATCGAACCGTCGAGGGGTCCGGTCGGCGGTCGTTCGTCGCCACGATCCGCGGGTTCGACGTCGCTGGCGTCAACTCCGCGAGGGAGGATGCGCTGTCCACACCCGGCTGGACTTCCTACGTCGCCGTCGACGACGCCGACGCGGCGGTCGCGGCCACCCTGGAGGCAGGCGGAAGCGTGATCGTCGAGCCGTCCGATGACGCCGATCCGGGCCGCGGCGCCGTCCTGGCCGATCCATCTGGCGCCGACTTCGGCGTATGGCAGGCGGGCACGCACGCCGGCGCCCAGCTCGTCAACGAGCCGGGCACCTGGAACTTCAGCGAGCTGAACACACCGGACCCGGACGGCGCGACGGCGTTCTACGGCGCGGTGTTCGGCTGGGAGGCAAGCATGATGGGCCCCGAGGCCGGTGGGTCAGGGTTCTTCCGGATGCCGGGCTACGGCGACTTCCTGGAACGACGCGATCCGCAGGTGCGGGAACGGCAGGCCGACGTGGGGGCGCCGGACGGCTTCGAGGACGCCGTCGCCTGGCTGATCCCGACGTCGAGCGCGACCGAGGTCCCTCGCTCAACGCCGCATTGGAGCGTGACGTTCGCGGTCGACGACGCCGACACGATCGCCGAGCGAGCCGGGTCCCTGGGTGGATCGGTGCTCGTCCCACCCTCCGACGCGCCGTGGGTCCGGATGACCGTGATCCGCGATCCGGAAGGAGCGGCGTTCACGGCCAGCAAGTTCGTCCCACCTTCGTAGCGATATGGCCCGTTACGTGGCGCTGCTCCGGGGCATCAACGTCGGCGGCAAGAACCTGATCAAGATGCCGGCCCTTCGCTCTTGCTTCGAGGAGAAGTTCGAGGACGTCAGTACGTACATCGCGAGTGGCAACGTGCTGTTCTCCGCGAGCGGTTCGGCGACGTCCCTGACCGATCGGATCGAGCGGATGCTGGTTGCCCAGTTCGACCACTACGAGGCCAACGTGGTGCTTCGGAGCCTTCGGCAGATGAAGACCGTGGTCGAGAAGGCTCCCCACGGGTTCGGCGCGGACCCCGGCCGATACCGCTCCGACGTCGTCTTCCTCAAGTCCCCGATCAGGGCGGCGATCGCCGTTCGGAGCGTTGAGACCAAGGAGGGCGTCGACCAGGTCTGGGCCGGGAGCGGGGTCATCTACTTCCAACGCCTGACCGCCAAGGCGTCGTCGAGCCGGGTGAGCAAGATCGTGGGGCTGCCGATCTACCAGAGCATGACGATCCGCAACTGGAACACGACCACCAAACTGCTCAACCTGATGGAAACCAGCTGACCGACCTGGTCCCGGACAGCTGACTTCGCTAGCATCGCGACGCAGTGAGGTCTGCGGGATGAGACGCTTCGACGCATCGCATGGGCCGCGGGTCGTGGGTCCGAGCGACGGCGCGTTCCTCGACCTCGGCGGCACCGGGGTGCGGTTCATGATCCGCGGCGAGGAGTCGGGCGGCGGATTCTCTCTCGTGGAGCATCCGATCCCGCCGGGTCATCTGGCGGCGCCGATGCATCGCCACTCGCTGGAGGACGAGTACAGCTTCGTCTTGGAGGGCAGGCTGGGAGCGCTGCTTGGCGACGACGAGGTCTACGCGGAAGCGGGAGACCTCGCCTTCAAGCCCCGGGACCAGTGGCACACGTTCTGGAACGCAGGCGAGACCACGTGCCGAATCCTCGAGATCATCTCCCCGGCCGGGTTCGAGCACTACTTCGAGGACACGGTCGAGGGATCGAGCTCGGCCGACGAGCTCGACGCTCGGTACGGGACGCAGGTCGATCTCGAGGCGACGCGGCTTGTGTGCGAACGGCACGGGCTGACGCTCCCGCCGCTCCCGGTCCCCCGCTCCTGATCGAGCGGTCTCACCCTTCCGACTGCAACATCATCACGTGCGGTGATGATCGACTGGTGGACCGGGGAGAACGAGGTGTCGTCGTGACGCTGGTGTATGTGACGGGGATCTCGGGGTCGGGGAAGTCCAGCGTCCTGCGAGAGTTGCGCAGACGAGGCTACGAAGCCGTCGGTGTCGACGAGGACGGGTACGGCGGCTGGCTCGACTCCCGGACGGGTCAGGCGCGAACGTATCCGGCCGACGACCAGACCTTGGATCCTCACGTGTGGTACGCCGATCATGATTGGGTCCTCGACGTCGACAGGATCGCGGAGTTGAAGGCACGAGCGGATCGCGACGGGACCCTCGTGTTCCTGTGTGGCGTCGCAGCCGGAGATGCCGAGGCGTGGGAGCACTTCGACGTCGTCTGCGCGCTCGAGATCGACGACGCGACGATCAGGACCCGTATCGACCTACGAGTCGACGACTGGTTCGGCACGCGACCGCACGAGCTCGAGCGGATCCTCGGCTGGAACGTCGGCTACGCCGAGACGTACCGAAGCTTCGGCGCTGTCATCGTCGACGCGACGGAGCCGCTGCCCATCGTCGTGGACGCGGTCATCGCGGCTGCCGAGTAGTTAGGGCCTCAGCTACCGGGCGTAGGCGATCCAGTCCGGGAACCCGTCGGTACCGGGGCTGTTCGGAACCTCGGCCTGGCGCCTCCCGTCCGGATCGACCACATGCAGCGTGCCGTACCGGGTGAACAGGATCCACGATCCGTCCTTCGACCAGATCGGGAAGCCGTCGTCCTGCAACGGGTTGCGGGTGAGGTTCCGCTGGGCAGAACCGTCGGGCCGCATGATCCACACGTCCTCGTCGCCGAACGCGTCCGGCTCGTATCCCTCGGGCGTGGCGTCGTGCAGGGTCGGCCACCCGAGGCGGTTCGACTCGAACACGATCCACTCCCCGTCCGGCGACCAGTTCGGCTGCGTGTTCTCCCCAATCGTGTCGGTGAGCCGCACGAGCCCGCTGCCGTCCAGGTTCACGATGCAGATCTCGAAGTCCGCGGTCCCGTTGAGGTTCACGCCGCCCATCGAGCAGTGGAACACCAGACGGGAGCCATCGGGCGACCACGCCGGGTACTCGTCGATCCCAGGCTGGTCCGTGATCCTCGTCGGGTTCGATCCGTCGGCGTCCATCACGTAGATCTCGTTCGGATCACCGTCACGATCGGACGCGAACGCGATCATCGTGCCTTCGGGCGACCAGGCAGGGGAGTACTCCGACGTGGGGCTCCGCGTGAGGTTGCGTTCGCCCGAGCCGTCGGCGCGCATCACGTACACCTCCTCGTCCCCGTCGCGATGGGTGCGGAAGGCGATCCGCATGCCGTCCGGCGACCATACGGGGTCGAAGTCCTCGGCCGGGTGGGAGGTGAGCTTCCGGCGTCGCGACCCGTCGGCGTGCATCGTCCAGATGTCGCCCTCGGCCGAGAAGACCAGGCGCCCGTTCAGGTGGACGTCGACCTCGATCGGAGCCGGATCGTCGCGCTCGTGCATCGTCGTCGGCCTCGGACCGGTGCGCTCCGCCGTGCACGAGATCACGACGGCAAGAGCGGCGAGCGAGGTGAGGAGCTTGCCCATCATCACTGATACATCGCCAGACTTGTGAACGTTCCCGATCCGAAGAGAACGAGTCACCCCTCCGGGCTATCTCACGTCGCAGGAAGGATCTCGACGTACCCGTGCGTTCCGTTCACACGGATCCGCTGTCCATCCTGGATCAGCTGCGTGGCGTGTTCGACCCCGACGACGGCCGGCAGGCCGTACTCCCGCGCGATCACAGCGCCGTGGGTCATCAGGCCCCCGACCTCGGTCACCAGGCCGTTGATCGCGATGAACAGGGGCGACCAGCTGGGGTCCGTGTAGGCCGTGACCAGGATGTCGCCCGCTTCGAGGTCGGCCTGAGCGATGTCCAGGATGACGCGTGCCCGCCCCTCGATGATGCCGGCGGAGACCGGCAAACCGACCAGCGCCCCGGTTGGCAGGTCGTCGCGTCGGTACGCCCCGGCGAGGACCTCGCCGTCCGACGTGAGCACCCGGGGCGGCGTCAGCGCTTCATACGACCTGAATGCGTCCTTGCGCTGCCGGATGAGCACGTCATCGACCTGGTTCGTGCGCACGACGTCGTGGAGCTCCTGGAACGTGAGGAAGAAGATGTCCTCCTGCTCGCGGAGCACGCCGGCCTGCACGAGGCGCTCGGCCTCGTCCAGCAGAGCCTGCTTGTAGACGAAGTAGCGACTGACCATGCCGTACTTCGGGTACTCCCGGTATCCGCTGAAGGTCCGGACGCGATCGATCATCCGCTTGGTCTCTTCGGCCTTCCGATCCCCGTCCGGAAGGAGCCGCAAGCGCTCCAGCAGCTCCTGCTCCTTCTTCTCAGCCTCCTGCCGCCCCTGCTCGAAGCGCCTCTCGCCGGCGCCCGGTTCGAAGTTCTCGATGTTGCCGAGGATCGCGGGCACGAGCGTGGTGGGCCGTTCGCTCCAGCGCGGTCTCGTGATGTCGATCTCGCCGACACAGCGCATGCCGTACTGATCGAGGTAGGCCCGGATAGCGTCGCGGGCGTCGGGTCCGCCATCGAAATCGCCCAGCTCGTCCAGGAAGCCATCGTCCTCGACGTCTGCGAGGAAACCCACCACCTCCGGGTGTGGGCGGATCGCGTCTGCGACGTCCAGGAGCGCAAGCCCCATCTCCGACGTGACGTTGTGGGGGACGGACCGTGTGAGTGTGTCGGCCGCGTTCTTCTCGCTCAGCCACGCCTGCAGCTGCTCGTTGAGCCACCAGGTGGCCTCCATCGCCGCCATGATCACCTGATGGCTGTCGCGGATCGAACAAGATCCGCTTCAGCTCCTGGATGTCCTCCAGGATGAAGTCGAACAGCGCCGATCCGGACTTCGTCCGGATGTCGCGCTTCGACGCGGCGATGGACGCCTGGGTGCGCTCGATCAGCTCGGTGACGATGGCCGGATCGGTCTCGATCGGGTCCGGCGCGCCGCCAGGCAGGGGCCCGGGGGAACCCTCGTCAGGGAGCGGACGGATGAAGCCGTCGCGCTCGAGGATGGTCTTCACCGCGTCCCCGATCAGCGGATCGGACTTCCCCATGAGCTCCAGGAGTTCGACGCCGCTCGTCGGCGAGGCCAGCCTTCGTGTGACGTCGACGAACAGGCGGCCGCCGGCCACGGCCATGGGCGCGGGGGTCGTCATCTGCCAGAAGGAGAGCCCCAGGGGTTTCATGGGGTCGGTCATCATCTGCTGATGACCGACGGAGATGTAGACGTGGTTGTCTCGGTCGCCGACCTCCGGGATGGGGAACAGCGTGGTGATCGGCCGGCTCTGGACGATCTGGAAGCCGTCGTCGACCAGGCACCATTCGATGTCCTGGGGGCGGCCGAGATGCGCTTCGATCCGCCGGCCCAGTCGCGCGAGCCGCACGACCTGCGCATCCGTCAGCGCCGGCTGATCCTGCCGCTCCGGCTCGATCACGTGTTGCTGCGTCCCGCCTGCCGGCGAGGCGTCGATGGCACGCTGCTTGGTGGCGACTGTCTTGGTGGCGATCTCGCCGTCGCGCACCGTGTAGATGTCCGGATCCACAAGGCCGGAGACCAGGGCCTCGCCGAGGCCGAAGGTCGCCTCCACGGAGGCGACCTTCCGGTTCGACGTGACGGGGTCGGCCGTGAACAGCATGCCGGCCGCATGCGGGAAGACCATCTGTTGCACGACCACGGCCATGTGGACGCTGCGGTGGTCGAAGCCGTTGCGCAGGCGGTAGATCACAGCCCGCTCGGTGAAGAGCGATGCCCAGCACCGGCTGATGTGCCGAAGGATCGCTGCCGGTCCCACGACGTTCAGGAACGAGTCGTGCTGGCCCGCGAAGGAGGCCGTCTGCGAATCCTCCGCCGTCGCACTCGATCGGACGGCGTAGGCGGCGTGTTCGCCGAGCCGGACGATCGCGCCGGTGATCGCCGCCGCCAGATCGTCGGGGATGGCGACCCGTTCCAGGGTTCGGTGAGATCTCCGCGCTGAGCGGCGGATCGCCTCCCGCTCTTCCGGGTTCAGGCCGACCAGTCGAGCGAGCCGTTCGTCGATCGACGGCGCTTCCGCCATGATCCGCCGGAAGGCGTCCGTCGTCACGCAGAAGCCAACCGGAACACGTACGCCTTCGATCCGCGACAGCTCCCCGAGGTGCGCGCCCTTGCCGCCGACGACCGCGACCTGCGTCTGGTCGATCTGCTCGAAACCCAGCACGTAGCTGCCCATCCGTCTCAGGCCGCTTCGTTCGCGTTGGGTCTCGTGTACAGCCAGCGCTCGAGCGTGGCTCGATCGATCATGTCCTGCGCCGCGACCACATCGTCGATGAGATCGTCCGTCGTGAACGGTCGGTAGGCGCGCCGCCTGTGCCGTATGCGGCTTCGTCGAAGCCTGGCGCCACCTGACTGCGACCACGGGCCAGGTTGGATGTGAATCCGGGCGGGAGCGTGGGGAGTCGGTCCCAGGCCAGCCACCATTGCACCGGGGACTCGTCGAACCAGGTGTCGCGCCATGTGCGGTTGAGGACGGAGGTGCCGAAGCACATGGGCGACGAGCTCATGCTTGAGCGATCCGATCCCCGTTCGTGTCGCGCCGTGGTACTCCATCATGGGGTCCACGCTCTGACCCGCCCTCCCGTTCATCGATACTCTACGGTCACGAGGCTCAGCGAGGTCAACCGAGGGAGCACGAGCCATGTCACTCGCCCGCGTCCACAACTTCTCCATCTCACTCGACGGTTTCGGGAGCGGCGAACCTCAGAGCCACGACGCACCGTTCGGCCACGCCGGCGAAAGACTGCACGAATGGATGTTCACGACCCGGTACTGGCGCGAGATGATCGGCGAGCCCGGCGGCACCCGCGGCCTCGACGACGCCTTCGCGCGGCTGCACAACCCCGGGATCGGCGCCGAGATCATGGGTGCCGGGAAGTTCGGCTACCCAGGATGGCACGAGGACCGGGAGTGGAAGGGCTGGTGGGGTCCAAACCCGCCGTTCCACACACCGACCTTCATCCTCACCCATCACCCGCGCCCTTCGGTCGAGATGGAAGGGGGCACAACGTTCCACTTCATCGACGCGTCGCCTGCGGGGTCGCTCGAGACAGCCCGCGAGGCCGCGGACGGCAAGGACGTTCGCATCGGCGGAGGTCCCACCGTGATCCGCGACTTCCTTGCTGCCGGGATCGTCGACCACATGCACATCGTGGTGGTCCCGATCCTGCTCGGTCGAGGCGTACGCCTCTGGGACGAACTGGAGGGCCTCGAGAAGGACTACGAGGTCGAGGCCACTTCCTCGCCCAGCGGCGTCACGCACGTGACGTTCACACGTGCGGCTGCCTGAACCGCCCGATCGAGAACCCGGCCGCAGGACTGAGCCCGCCGACCTCGGCTGATCGTCGAGTCGGAGAGAGTGGTTCTGCTCGATCAGTTCGTTCGGGCCTAGATGCGCACCGTCGTGGTGGCGGTGTCGTCCAGGTCTCCCTGGTTGGGGTCGAACACGCCGAAGAAGACGTCGACGTCGATCAGACCGTGACGGAAGCGACCGTCCTGGGGCGAGATCTTCACGCGCACGTTGTGCCATGCGTCGTCGCACGGCACCACATCGCGCTCCAGGATGGAGACGAAACCGAGCACGTCTCCCTGCCGGAGGGTGACATCGAGCTCGAACGCCTGGAGCCCGGGATCGCAGTTGGCTCGGACCGAGATGCCGACCCGACCGTCCGCACGCAGATACCCGGATGAGCGCAATACCTGCACGCGAGCCGGATCGTCTGGCGCAGCAAGCGCCCGCGCCGTTGGGGCGAGCAAGATCAAGAGCACGAGCGGAACCGCACGTCGGATGGCTCGCTTCACTGGTATCCACCTCCGGGGGGATCGGGTTGCGGCGGACGATAACAGCGCCGCGCCGAGCCGCACAAGACCGGGCGTGACCGGCCGTCTGCTACGTTCGCGCTCCGTGGATTGGTTCTCGACGAGACCGCTCGATGACGGCGTGTGGTTGATCGCCGAACCGTGCCACGTCAACTCCTACCTGCTCGAGGGAACGGACGCTCGGCTGCACATCGACACCGGGTTGGGGGTGTCCGACATCCGGGCCGTCGGTGATGAACTCAGCGCCGCACCGACCGCCAAGGCCGCCAACACCCACCGCCACTACGATCATGTGGGAGGAAATGCCGGATTCGATGACGTGGCGATCCACCACGCGGGTGCGGAGGCATTGGCCGAAGGGCCCGAGGGATGGGAACTGGCCGCCTACCGCCGCTGGGTGCAGGGGATGTACGAGGCCTGGCCCGCCTTCGAGCAGATGGACGACGACTACTTCGGGCTGGTGGATGACGTGGCGAGGCTGCGACCGGTGCCGGACGGCTTCAGCTGGGACCGCTGGACGGTCGAGCCCTCCATCGCCACGCGAACGCTGAGCGAGGGTGACGCCATCGACCTGGGAGGCGTCGTGCTTCGGGTGCTGCACACACCGGGCCACACCCCCGACAGCGTGTGCTTCGTGGACGAGCGCCGGGGACTGCTGTTCGGTGGGGACACGGTGAACAGTGCCTCGATCCTGGTGAACGATCCCACGTCTTCGCTCGAAGACTTCGCGCGCTCGACGCGGCGGCTCGCCGATGAGCTGGCCGGCTCGGTGCGTGAGGTGTTCATGGCCCACGGCTCGCGGTACCGCGCCGAAGGCGAGTACCTGCGCGAGCTTGCGGACGGGGCCGAGGCCACCGTCGACGGGTCCGCGCCGATCGACTCGATCGAGGATTCCCTGGGCGAAGGACCGGCGCGCATCGCCCGGTTCGATCGCTTCTCGATCGTCCTGCCCGCTTAGCCTCGTGTTGGTGCGTCTTCCGAGGGGGCCTCGACCAGCTCTCCCACCAGCATGTCCATGAGGAGTCCGTCGTGCCAGGTGCCGTCGGGCGCTCGCTCGTAGTTCCGCATCACGCCGACGCGCCGGAAGCCCACGCACTCGTACGCAGCGATCGCGCCGTCGTTGTCGGCGGCCGGGTCGATCGAGAGCCGATGATGCCCGCGCTCGTCGAAGAGGTACCGGGCGAGGGTGCGGATCGCGTCGGAGCCAAACCCTTGGCGGTGTCGCGCCGGCGACAGGAAGATGTCGACACTTGCGTGCCGGTACATCGGGTCGTGCTCTTCGCTGAATTGGATGGCGCCGATGACTTCGCCGTCAACCTCCACGGCGAACACTTCATCGTCGCCGTTGACCAGCTCATCAAGATCGGCATCATCGAACGGGCCCCATCGCCGAGCGACCTCGGGCTCGGTCAGGATGGATGCGAATCGCTCGGTGTCGCCATCCGTCGCGGTCCGGAGGGTGATGAGTGTCCCAGAAAGGTTCATCGCCATAACCTACTCGGCGCCGATCGAAGGGCGGCCGCAGTGGCCTCATGGGGGTTTCGCTGTAGGGCACCTTGGGGATACACTCCCGAAACCTGGCCTACAAGCCTGGCCCCGGACAGAAGGAGCCCCTACATGCGACGCATCTTCCCCCTCGTCGTGCTCGTGGCCACGCTGCCTCTGGGAGCCGCGATGACTGCCGCCTCCGCCTCGCAAGACCGGCCGTCAGTCTCCCTCATCCACGGCCTGCCGGGCTTCACGGCCGACATCTATCTGGATGACGAGCTCCTACTCGACGGCTTCCGGCCGACAGAGGCTACCGACCCTATGAAGCTGAACGCGGGCACCTACGACGTCGACATCCGCGAGCTGGGCGCGCCCGCGGACTCGGAGCCGGTCCTGTCCGATAGCCTCACCCTTCGCCAGGGCGAGCACATCTCCGTGGTGGCCGGCCTCGACCCGGACGGAGATCCGACCCTGACCGCGTTCCCCAACGACTTCAAGGATGTCGACGCCGGCGATGCGCGGTTGGTCGTGCGAGCCGTGGCCGATGCCGGCCCGATCACCGCCTTCGTCGACGGCTCGAAGATCGGCGCCGCAGCCGACCAGGGGGATGACGTGCACGAGGTGCTCCCGGCGTCCGCCCACACGCTGCTGATCGAGAGCCGCGGTGAGCGTCTCGCCCCCTCGAGCAACCTTCGCTTGCAGGAAGGCACAGCGACCGTCGTCTACGTGATCGGTTCGGCCGACGACGGCTCGATCGAGCTGATGACCGAGATCGTCGGGGGACTTTCCTCGCCGCCCAGCGGCGTGTTGACGGGCACTGGCGGCCTCGCAGATCAGCGGCACGCAAACCTGCTCGCCGCCGCACTGACGTTGGTAGTGGCCTCGGTGATCGCGCGCAGAGTGGTCGTTCGTCGGTGACGTTGGGGCGCCATTCCGCGTCGCGGACGGCGTCGGCACTCGCCGTCATGGTTGTGGGGGTGGTGTGCGCCGTCGCGATGGCGGTCCTGACCGGATCGCGCTCGGGGTCCGACGTGATCCCACTGGGCTCGATCCGCTCGGTTGACCCGGCTCCGACTCCGGGTCGCTTGGGTTCGGGCGAACGGGTAACCCGAGACGGACCGATGCAGGTCACCGTGTACCCGGCCGGCATCGACCACGTGCGCCCCGCCCCACCGATGCCGATCCCGCGTCGTGTCCGGATCGAAGCCATCGGCCTCGACGCGCCGATCGTGCCGGTCGGCGTGGCGAACGGCACCACGCAGGTGCCCAGCGACGTGGACGACGTCGGCTGGTATCGCTTCGGGCCGACGCCGGGCGGGCCGGGTTCATCGGTGCTGTTGAGCCACGTGGATTCCAAGTCGCAAGGGCACGGCGCCTTCTTCCACCTGCGCGAACTCGTCCCTGGAGACGTGATCAGCGTCGAGTTCGACGGCGGGAAGCGGCGGAGCTTCGAGGTGGTGGCGCGCCGTCAGTACCTGAAGGAGCACCTACCCGACGCCGTGTTCCGGCGCTCGGGCCGACCGGTGCTCACGCTCGTGACATGCGGAGGAACGTTCGACCTGTCGAGCCTCCACTACACCGACAACGTCGTGATCTATGCGGTTCCGATGGCTCACGGCAGTGGGAGCGACGCGACGTGAGCGGCGCCACGTCCCGCGACGCGCCACACGAGAACGAGGTGGATCGGTTCACCCTCGTTCGGTGTCTGGGTCACAACGATCTCGGGGATGTCTGGACGGCCGAATACACATCCGGGGCAAGGGCCACGGTCCAGCTCGTGGACGATCGCTCGGGCGCAGGCACGCCGACCGCCCAGGACGTCCGACTGTCGCAAGAACTGGAACATCCGAACGTCTTGCGCGCCACCGAGTGGGTCGGGAACGGACGGGGCGCGGGCTACGTGATCCTGGAGCCGTTCCCCGGGGAGCTGCTGTCCGAGCTCCTGTCCAAGGGAGGGCCGCTCCCGTTGGAGCGTGGGATCCGTCTCGCGGTCCAGATCGCGGCCGCCGTCGAGGCGGCGCATGACGCCGGTGCGTGCCACCGTTGGCTGGATGCCGGATCCGTGCTCGTGTCTCGAGACGGCCGCCGCGCCGTGGTCTTCGGCTTCGGGGTGGAGGACGACATCTCGTCGTCGACGACGGAACAGACACACCGCCGGTGCGACGTGCCTGCCTTGAGCGGGTTGCTCGACCAGCTGCTCGGGGGGTCCGACACCCAGAGGTCGGCGGCCTCTTGGTCGGACGAGCGCATCCATCTCGCCGGCCTCCTCGAACGTGGACGGGGTCGGGGCCAGGATCTTCCGTCGGCGGGGGAGATCGCGCAGTCCCTTCGCCTCCTGGAACGAGCCGTTCCTCGCGAGCGCGGAGCGGCAGACACCCTGATGCTGCAGCCGTCCCGTCGCCGGCCGGGCGCCGGCCGTCGGTGGTGGCGGATGGCGGCGGGGGCCGCCGCGGTGGTCGCCCTGGTCGCCGCGTCGGCGATCGGCATCTCGACGATCGCGACCGACGATCAGCCGGCACAGGAACAGCCGCTCGATCCGACCGGCCAGACGGCCGGCACCGACACCGGCGTGGTGGCGGACGGCATGCCCGTTCCGGACGTGGCCTCCCTGTCGGTCACTGACGCCAGAGACACCCTGCTCGATGCAGGGTTCACGCTGGCTGCCGCCGAACCCACGGCTGGACCGCCCGGCACGGTCGTGGGCACCCGGCCAGCGGTGGGGACGGTCGTCGAGGAAGGCGCGCCGATCACCCTGCTGGTCGGTGTGGAGCCCGACCGTCTCGAGGACGCCGCCCGCTAGCCCGAGCCCGATGATCTGCGTCGTACCATCCCTGCAGGGAGGACGGGTATGGGCGATGCCATGACCAGGGTGTACCGGAAGGGCGTCCTGGAGGCGGAGGGCTTCGCCGTCTCCGACGTATCCGATCACCTCGCCGAGACCGACACCGTGGTGTGGGTCGACTTCTGCGGGCCGTCCAAGGATCAGCTGCTCGAGCTCGAGGACGAGCTCGGACTGCACGAGCTGGCCGTCGAAGACGCGCTCGGTCCCCATCAGCGCCCGAAGCTCGACCGCTACACCAGCCATCTGTTCCTGTCCGTGCACGCCGTGCGCGTGGATCCCGAAGGGGAGAGTTTCGCCCAGACGGAGATCGACGCCTTCATCAACGAGCGCTGGCTCATCACCGTCCGCAAGGACGACGGGTTCGCCATGGAGCCCGTGCTCGAGCGCTGGGATCGCTCGCCCGACCTCGCTGCCCATGGTGTCGGCTTCTTCCTCTACGGCCTGCTCGACGCCGTGGTGGACACGTACTTCGACGCGATCCAATCGTTCGACGACTACTACGAGCAGGTCGGCGAGGGGATCTTCCAGGAGCGACCGCTCGAGCCTGCTGAACAGCGGCAGTGGTTCGACATGCGCCAGGCCATGGTGAAGTTCCACCGCCTCGTCGTTCCGATGCGTGAGGCCGTCAGCAGCATCATGCGGCGCGAGAATGCTTGGCGTGTCCGAGGAGCTCTATCCCGTACTACCAGGATGTCTACGACCACATCTTGCGCGTCAGCGAAGCCTCGGACTCCATGCGAGACCTGGTGAGCTCTCTGGTGGAGACGAACATCAGCCTGCGTGACTACCGCCAGAACCAGATCGTGAAGAAGGTGAGCAGCTGGGCGGCTATCATCGCGGTCCCTGCGCTGATCACCGGCTACTACGGCATGAACGTGCCGTACCCGGGGTCGGGCCGCACCTGGGGCGCCGTTGCCTCCACCGTCCTGATCGTGGGGCTCTCCGTGGGGCTGTACCGATTGTTCCGACGCATCGACTGGCTCTGAATCGGGGCGTCGCGGTAGTCTCTCGTTTCGACATATCTGAGAAAGGGAACCCCCCGACCATGAACCGCCTCACGTTCCCGCGTGCGCCGCTCGCTCGAGCCGCCACTGCGACCTCGTTGACCCTCACCCTGTCGTTGGTTGCAGCGATGGCGAGCGTCTCACCCGCTTCGGCCTCCATCGCCCACCCGACGGTCACCTCGGTGAACCCGTCCCCGAAGACACCCCACGCGGTCGACGACGCCGTCGTCCAGAACGCCAAGGTGAACACGTTCACCCGAGTGGGGAACACCATGTACGCGGGCGGGCGCTTCCACACGATCCAGAACCCGAATCGCTCGGTCGACTACGTCCGCTCCAACCTCTTCTCCTTCAACATCGACACCGGGAAACCGACCTCGTGGGATCCCTCGGTCGACGGCGAGGTCAACCGCACCCTGCGGATCGGCGGGTTCCTGTATGTCGGTGGACGGTTCTCCACCGCCAACGGGGTCGCCAACCATCTGGTGCGCTACAACCGGGCCACGGGCAAGATCGACAAGTCCTTCTCACCGAACGTGACCTCGGGCAACGGCGCCGTCACCGATCTGCAGTACGTCGGTGGCCGGCTGCTGGTGTCGGGCTCGTTCGGCAGGCGCATCGTGGCTCTCGACCCGAACACCGGCGCCGACACCGGCTACATCAACCTGGCCATCGCCGGCAGCGTGGCGCCGCAGGCTGGGCGGATCGCCGTCTACCGGTTCGCGGTCAACCCGGCAGCCACCCGGCTCGTGGGCATCGGCAACTTCACGACGGTCAACGGCTCCGTGCGCACGCGCGCGTTCATGCTCAACCTCAACGCCGGGGGCACCACGCTGAACGCCTGGTACTACCAGCCGTTCACCGAGATGTGTCAGGCCGCGAGCCTGGCGGACTACCTTCGCGACGTCGACTTCTCCCCTGACGGCTCGTACTTCGTGGTCGTCGCGACCGGATTCGTCTCCCAGGCCGGTGACCTGAACTCGACCGTGTGCGACGCGGCGGCCCGGTTCGAGACCTCGATCGCATCGCCGTCCCAGCCGACCTGGATCAACTACACCGGTGGGGACACGCTGCTGTCGGTGGCGGCGGTCGGATCGGCGGTCTACGTCGGCGGACACCAGCGCTGGATGAACAACCCCCAGGGCAGGGACGACGCCGGCCCAGGTGCGGTGGAGCGCAGGGGCGTCGCGGCCCTGAACCCCACGACCGGCCTGGCGCTGAGTTGGAACCCGTCCAAGACCCGAGGCGTGGGGCTGAGCTTCATCTACCCAACGTCCACCGGCGTGTGGTTCGGATCGGACGGGCGCCGCTTCCATGGGCTCGTCCGCGACTCGATCGCGTTCACATCCCTGCCCTGAGCAACTTTTTGTCTCTCTGAGGCTTCCTACGCCCCAGAGGTCATCAGGAAATCGTTTCCTCGGTGTGCTACAGCATCTGCGTGACGGGTCCGATACCCCTGGGTAGGGTGAGCCGAACCGTATGCGTTTCTTTCGATATCTGATCCCCGCCATCGCCGCCGCCGTGCTCGTGTCGGCAGGACCGGTGAACGCCGTGGAGGCCACACCAGCCGAGGCCTTGACCAAGAAGGTTCGCGTGATGCGTGGCGACATGTTCCAGATGATCAACAAGGCGCGGCGCAACAACAGCGTGAAGCCGCTCAAGATGAATTGGCGCGTGGCAAAGGGCGCCCTCGAGCATTCCCGGCGCATGGTGAGACGGAACAGCATCTACCACAACCCCCGCCTCTACTCCCTGGTGCGCCGTTACCGTCCGCACATCTGGGGCGAGAACGTGGGCATGGCGGGAACGATCGGGCGCATGCACACGCTCTTCATGAAGAGCGCCCCCCACCGGGCGAACGTCCTCAACCGCTCGTACAAGCGCGTCGGTGTGGGGGTGCAGCGGACCCACCGCGGCGTCTGGGTCACGGTCGACTTCTACGGCTGACGCCTTCTCGCTAGCCCACCAGGGCGCGGATCTGCCGGAGCGCAACCGTGAGCGGCGCGATGTCGGTGACCCCGTCGACCGACAGGCCCTTCATGAATCGTTGGAGCCTGCCGTAGGTGTCGGCTCGGGACTCCAGGAACTTCTCGATGGCCTCGTCGATGGGCAGCGGACCGCACTCGGCCAAGGCGGTCTCGGCCAGTTGCCGGCGGATGTTGAACAGGTCGTCCTCCATCGACTGCTGCGCCCAGCGCTGCCACCGGGTCGTGGCGGGCATCTCTTCCAGTTGCTGTTCGAGCCAGTCGAGCTCCAAGCGCTCGCCCAGCAGGAAGAAGCCACGAGCGACCTCCAGCACCGACCGGCCGGTCGCGTGCGCGACGGCGATGATGTCCGGACCGTGCACGAGCTCCGATTGGAACGCGTGCCGGCGGGCGATCTCGACCGGCACGCCCTCCGCCACCAGGCGACGGGCCGCATGCTCATGCTCGTCACGCCACGATTCCGACCCGATCTGATCCATGACGTCGGACAGCTCCGCGAACGAGTCACGCGCCGCGCCCACGGCCTCGGACAGGCGTTGTCCCGCCGCACGGACCAGGTACCAGCGTGAGGTGGTCTCCACCAGCCAGTCGACGCCGCCGAGCAGCTCGTTCTGGATGGAGGGGTCGATCGTGCCGTCCAGCGCCTCGATGTCGGCCCACCGCTCGATCGCGCCGGACACGTCTCTGGCGATGCGGAAAGCGCGCACCACGTCGGGGATGCCCGCGCCCGTTTCGGTGATCATGCGCGAGACGAAGGTGACGCCTTGCGCGTTCACGACGTCGTTCGCGACCAGGGTCGCGATGAGGTCCCGTTTCAGGGGGTGATCGGCGATGAGGTGCCCGAACCGCTCGACGATGGCGGGCGGGAAGTAGGCCTCCACGTCCTGGAACAGGTACGGAGAGTCGGGCAGGTCGGAATCGAGCAGTGAGGCGGCGATCGCTCGTTTGGCGTAGGCCAGGAGGATCGCCAGTTCGGGACGAACCAGGCCGCGCCCGGCGCCCCGGCGCTCCCCCATCTGCTCGCCGGACGGCAGGAACTCGACCCATCGCTCCAGATCGGTTTCGACCTCGAGCTGCTGCATCAGGTCTTCGTAGCTCTCGATCCGTTGTGCGCTGACCTCCATCTCCTGAGACAGGATCTGCGCCTGCAGATAGTTGTCGTACAGGACGTGCGCCACCACGTCGCCCGCGCACGCCTGCAGGAGCACGTTGCGCTCCTCCGTGGTCAGCTCGCCCCGCTGCACGGCCAGTCCGAGCAGGATCTTGATGTTGACCTCGTGGTCGGACGTGTCGACGCCGGCAGAGTTGTCGATGAAGTCGGTGTTGATGCGCCCGCCCTCCATGGCGTATTCGATCCGCCCGCGCTGGGTGAACCCCAGGTTCCCTCCCTCGCCCACGACGCGGGCGCGGACCTGGTCGCCGTTGACCCTCACCGGGTCGTTCGCGCGGTCACCGACCTCCGTATGCCCTTCGTCGGAGGCCTTCACGTAGGTGCCGATGCCGCCGTTCCAGAGCAGGTCGACGGGAGCCTGGAGCGCCCGGTTGATCACCTCGTTGGTCGACATCTCGGCGGGAGCGTCGTCGTCGATGCCCAGCGCGGCCCGTGCCTGCGGTGACAACGTCACCGACTTCACCGTCCGGTCGATGATGACACCCCCTTCGGACAGGAGGGCGCGGTCGTAGTCGTTCCACGACGATCGTGGGACGGCGAACAGGCGCTGACGTTCCGCGAACGAGGCGGCTGGGTCCGGCTCGGGATCGATGAACACGTGACGATGGTCGAACGCACAGAGCAGCTTGATCTGTGGCGTGTAGAGCATGCCGTTGCCGAACACGTCACCCGACATGTCGCCGATGCCCACCACCGAGAAGGGCTCGGTCATCACGTCGATCCCCACCTCTCGGAAGTGGCGCTTCACCGATTCCCAGGCCCCGCGTGCGGTGATGGCGAGCGCCTTGTGGTCATAGCCCTGGGAGCCACCGCTGGCGAACGCATCGGAGAGCCAGAAGCCGTACTCCTCGGAGATCGCGTTCGCGGTGTCGCTGAAGGCGGCCGTGCCCTTGTCGGCGGCCACGACCAGGTAGGGGTCGGGCACGTCGTGGATCCGGACGCCTTCGGGGTGCACGACTTCGCCGTCGACGCGGTTGTCCGTGATGTCGAGCATGCCCCGCATGAACGTCACGTACTGGGTGGCCACCTCGGCGCGCAGCTCCTCGGGAGACGCGGTGGGGCGCTTCAGGATGAAGCCGCCCTTGGATCCGTCTGGCACGATCACCGCGTTCTTCACCTTCTGGGCCTTCATCAGGCCGAGCACCTCGGTGCGATAGTCCTCCTTGCGATCCGACCACCGGATGCCGCCTCGGGCCACCATGCCTCCTCGCAGGTGGATCGCCTCCATCTGCGGCGAGTAGACGAAGATCTCGAACAGCGGGAACGGCTTCGGCATCTCGGGCACGCGCGCGGAACGCAGCTTGAAGCTGACCGCCGGCCGGTCGGGCAGATAGGCGTTGGTCCGCTCCATCGCCTCGATCGTGCCCAGCAGGCTTCGCAGGATGTTGTCTTGATCGAGCGAGGTCACCTGTCGAAGGTCCTGGTGGATCTGCTGACGGATCTCGTCGATCTCCTCCTCGGTGGCCATGCGCTCGGGATCGAACTTGGCCTCGAACATCTCGACCAGGTGGGCGGCGATCTCGCTGTGGGCCGCCATGGCATCGTTGCGATACTCCTCGGTGTAGCGGCTGGACACGCGCATGCGGTACTTGCGCAACGCCCGAAGGATCTGCACCTTGCGCCAGTTGAGATCGCTCAACGTGACCAACCGATTCAGCGAGTCGGACTCGATCTGCCCGCGCCAGACGGCGGCGACGGTGTCCGCGACGTGCTTGGCCTTGGCGCCGAGTTCCAGCACCGCACCGCGGCCGTCCAGCACCCCGAAGTCGTGGATGTAGACCTTGCCCTCGCCCAGGATCCCGGTCGGGATCTCCTCGACCGCCCGCAGGCCCAACGCTTCGAGGATCGGCATGAAGGCGGAAAGATCGACCTTGCCGCCCGTCTTGTAGAGCTTCACGCGCGTGAGTCGCTCGCCCTCGCTCTCGTTCCCGATGCCGACGAGGAAGCCTTCCTCGGTGCGCTCCAGCCGCTCGAGCGCCACCACGTCGTCGACGATCAGGCCCCATTCCTCCGACGCCTTGTAGTAGGCGGGGAAACGAGGTGAGTACTTGTCGGCCAGCGCCGTGCCCTTCTGGTGGCCCACGCGGGCGGTCAGGGCATCGCGCAGGTCGTCGTCCCACGTGCGCGCGAGCCGTTCCACCTCGGCCTCGAGCGTCTCGTAGGGGACCTCGGGGATCTGCGTTCCGGCCTCGACATGCACCGTGAAGAAGATCCGGGCCGATTCTGTTTCGCCCAGGGACAGGTGGTAGTCGACCGTGACCCCGTGGAACTTCTCCTGGAAGAACTGCTGCAGGCGCTTGCGCAGGGCCGCGTTGAATCGGTCGCGAGGCAGGGCAACCACGATCGACACGCTCCTGCCGTACAGGTCCTTGCGCACGAGCACGCGGATGCCGCCGTGCTTCTCCAGTTGCAGCAGGCCCACCACCAGCCGCCGGAGCTCCTGCGTGGATGCCTGGAACAGCTCGTCCTTGGGGAAGGACTCGAACAGCTCCACGACCTGCTTGTAGTCGTGCGAACCGGGGATCAGGTCCTCCACGGTCAGGATCTGTTCGAGCTTGTGATGCAGCAGCGGCGTCTTGGCGGCCGGCTCCATGTAGGCCTTGGACGTGAGGAGACCGATCAACCGGGCCTCGCCCTGGATCTCGCCGGCGGCGTTCACGATGCGCACGCCGATGTAGTCCATGCGCCCGCGCCTGTGCACCGTGGAGTAGGAGTTGGTCTTGGAGAAGACCAGCAGATCGCCGTCCTCGATGCGGCGGCGCACGACCGGATCCAACGTGGTCAACGGGGTGGGCTCGCGGAACGAGGAATGCTCCACGTCGGACAGGATGCCGAGGCCGCTGCCCGGCACCGCATGGATCGCACGCTGGTCCTCGTCCCCGGTCAGCTCGTACTCGCGATAGCCCAGCAGGACGAAGTTGAGCTGGAGCAGCCATTCCAGGAAGTCGACGGTTTCCCCGACCTCTTGCGGTGAGTACCGGACCGCACCCGAGCGTGCCAGCGCGATCATGTGCCGGACGCGTTCCTTCATGGGCTCGAAGTCGCGGACGACGAACCGCACGTCGTGCAGGATCTCGCGCACACGCCGCTGCAGGTCCGCCCGCTCGGGATCGGACAGCAGCCGGTCCACCTGGAAATGCATCACGGATTCGCGATGGCTCGCATCGCGGCCGGCCAGGACCCGCTCGATCCTGCCGTCCTCGTCCCGCACCGTGCCGATCACCGGATGCAGGAGCCTGGTCACCGTGAGACCACGCGCGAGGAGCTCCTCGTTGACGGAATCGACCAAGAACGGCGAGTCGTCGGTGCACGTCTCGATCACGCTGCCCAGGCTCGTGTACCCGTCGGCGTCCTCCGATGGATCGAACACCCGCACGGTCCACGGCTTGATGCCGCGCTCGTCGGTGAACCGGAAGGCCGATGTGACGATGCCGAAGAGCTTGTCGGAGCCGGCTTCGACGATCTCGTCGTCGCTCAGCCGGCGCAGGAAGCTCTTGGCGAACGCGTGCAGGACCTCGCGGTGATCAGGCGGCACGTCCTCATCGATGCGCTCGGCCATGGCCTGGAGGATCGAAGGGGCGTCGAGCTGGGACTGCGGGTCCACGACGGCTCATCGTGGCAGGTCCGGAGACCTGTGGCAAAGGCGAGGTCAGGCGCCGGTAGCGACGATCCGCGCCGCATGCGAGCCGTAGTCGGCGCGCACGATGGGGAGCAGCCCCGTCAGGTAGGCACCGTCCGTGCAGCCACGGCACCAGGCGGACGCGT
The DNA here is from genome assembly GCA_963821935.1 of uncultured Actinomycetes bacterium. GTDB lineage: Bacteria > Actinomycetota > UBA4738 > UBA4738 > HRBIN12 > JAOUEA01. The sequence continues at coordinate 591,789 of CAWGFM010000005.1, forward strand.
TGATGGCCTCGGCGGTCGCCTTCGCGGGAGCACACGCCTGCAGCGAGCTCAGGATCGCGGCATAGCCGTAGGAGTCGGCCCCGCCCTGAAGGGTGTCGCGTGACGCGTCGAGCCCCTGTTCCAGCGAGCGGAAGTTCTTGACCCCGACGCTGTTGAAGTCCGTCGCGCCTTCCATGTCGTGCGTGGTCGCGAGCGGGTTGAACGCGGCATCGGTGGATTCGGAGGTCTCCCAGGCGACCACGACGAGCAGGTTGTCCGAACAGTCGGGCGCGCTCACATACGCGAGGAACCCCCGTGCCCAGGATTCATACGTGAGCGGACCCCACAGCTCCTGCGCCGGTTCGGTCTCGACCTGAGGGGCTGGATCGTGATCGCGGCGGAGCACGCGCTCTCGTTCCCGGATCCGCTCGCTGAGCGTGGCCGACCAGGCATCCAGCTCGCGCCGGCCGACACGGCCGATCCGGCTTCGCAGTGTGGCACGCATGCGCTCGTGGGCCCTGTCGAGCCGATGCGACCGAGAGCTCGCGCGTCGGGAATCCGTGCATCCCGCCCTCCAGCGTGATGGGTTCGCTCTCCTCGACCCGCTCGGTCAGCCGTCCGATGGTCACCGCGATCCCGGCGATCCGGCCGTGCCAGCGGTCGAGGCGATGGTTCCAGAGTCGGATGCGATGCTCGGCGGTACGGATCTTCCGGTCGAGGGTTCTGACCTCCGGCGACCGCGTCGCATCGGCGCTGGCGAGCACGGGCGACGCCGCAAGCATCAACATGCTCACGATCGGGACGAGGAGGAAGGAGAGGCGTCGCATGGGGACGTGGAGGGTATCGACGGCAGCCGCCGATCCCTTGACCGGCGGCCGCGGCTAGCGCCGGGCCGCTTCGACGACCTCGGCGGCCACGTCGAACCGGCCGAACTGCGGCATGACGTAGACACCCGCGGCGCCGGCCTCACGGAGCTGGACCATGAGGTCCTCGGCCAGCTTGACCCCCGCACGCCACCCGTCATCGCCTGCCCGGTCCATGCGCGAACGCACCGGTTCGGGGATCGATATCCCCGGCACCTCGTTGTGCAGGAACTCGGCGTGGCGGGCGGAAGCGAGCGGCAGCACCCCCACCAAGACGGGAATCGAGAGCGGGCCGCCGGTGGCGGCTTCGAAGGCTTCGAGGAAGCGCCGAAGGGGCTCGACCGAGTAGATGGGCTGAGACAGGAAGAACGAGGCGCCCGCCCGCACCTTCCTGTCGGTGAGACGCACCTCCCTGGCCAGGTCGGCGGCCTCGGGAGCCAGCGCGGCGCCGGCGAAGAACGCCGTCGCCTCCCCGATCGAGGAACCACGCCGATCACGACCACGATTGAATTCCTGGGTGATCAACGAGAGCAGACCGGTGGCCGTGACGTCCACGTCGTTGAAGGCCTGCGGATACTCCCCGATCGACACCGGGTCGCCCACGCACACGAACAGGTTCCGGATGCCCAACGCGTAGGCTCCCAGCAGATCGCCCTGCAGCCGGAGGAGATTGCGTCCCCGCGTCGGGAAATGCAGCACCGTCTCGATCCGAGCCTGCTCCTGCACTCGGCGGCACGCCGCCCACGCGCTCATGCGCATCCGGGCCATGGGGGAATCGGCGACATCCACGACGTCGGCGCCCGCCTCGTGCACCGTTTGCGCCGCCGCGACGAGGGTGGCGGCATCCCACGAGCGCGGGGGCTCCATCTCCACCGCCACGGCGAACCGGCCTTCGGCCAGCACGGTCTGTAGGTGGGTCGGCACCGCCTCTGGCCCAGACGCCACGGGGGCCGGGGGTGGCGTCGTTGCCGTCACGACCCCCGTCGAGTCCGTCATCGCGGGGCCGTCCGCCTTCGACCGGGGCGTCCGCTCGACCGTTGACCTCGTTCGGGCGGCCACGATCGCGGCGGTGTGATCGGGACCTGTGCCGCAACAGCCCCCCACGATCGACACCCCGCGCTCGATCAACGCCCCGACCTGCTCGCCCATGTAGCCGGGGGTTGCCGGGTAGACGAATCGACCTCCGATCTCGAGAGGACCACCGGCGTTGGGACGGGCGATCAGCGGCCGGTCTCCCACGAACCGCCCCATCGTCTCGACGATGCGAGAGACCTGCGCCGGACCTTCCCCGCAGTTCACGCCGATGGCGTCGACGTCCAACGCGACGAGGCGCGTGGCGACCTGCTCGGGCGTGGACCCCAGCAGGGTTCGATCGTCACGGGTGAAGGTGGCGCTCACCGCCAGGGCCAGACCCGGTGCCACATCGCGAACGGCAGCCACCGCATGCTCCATCTCACGCAGGTCGGTTTGGGTCTCGACCACCACCAGATCCACGCCTGCGGACGCCAGGGCGGCGACCTGAGCACGGTAAGCCTCGCGGGCGTCCTCGCCTCCGACCCGGCCGTACGGTGCGAGCCGGATCCCCAACGGCCCCATCGAACCTGCCACCACGTCGGCTCCCGAACGTCGTGCGAGATCGACGCCGGCCGCGTTCACCGCTTCCACGCCGGAGGTGGCGCCGTGTTCCTCTAGCCGGAATCGGTTGGCCCCGAAGGTGTTGGTCAGCACCATCGACGCACCCGCCTGTACGAACGAGCGGTGGACGGCCTCCACCAGATCCGGTGCATCCACGTTGAGGTCCTCCAGGCACGACCCGACCGGCGCTCCGAGCGCGATGAGGGCTGTGCCCATGCCGCCATCGGCCACGATCGGCCCCTCGGCCACCCAGGCGCGGAGATCGTCGGAGTCCATCGTTCGCAAGGCTACGAGACAGGTCGGCTACCATCGAACGCAGATGCGACGGTCTGTCGGGTTCCTTCCCCGGTACCTCGCCCGCGTGCTCGTGGTCGCGGTGCTCGCGATGAGTGCGGGCTCCTGCACGTCGACGTCCCAGGGCGGACGCGGTTCGGGCGCCTCACCCTCGGCTCCTCCGACCGTCGGCGATCTCACGATCACCGAGCCCACCTGGCGGCCGGACGGATCGAACTGGGCGCTGATCCTCATGTGGGACCCACCGATCGGCGCGACCGTCGACCATTTCGAGGTCCGGCGCGACGGACAGGTGGTGGCCGAGCGGGTCACCGGTCTGATGTGGACCGACCAGGAGGTGCGAACCAGATACTCGATACGACTACTTGGTGTGCGGCATCGCACCCGGACGAGTCGGCGAACCCTGCCCGGCAGTAGATCGATCACGACCGCGCCCCGGACGTCGCCGATGCCAGGCTCGAGGGCCGCTTCGCCGTGAAGCTGCGAGCCGAACGATCGAGCGGGATCGTCGACTCGGTCGACAACGGACGAGTGGTGTTCCGATTCGCGCCGAAGTGCACCCTTGGTGCGTGCTCGGTCCATTGGACCGTGCTGGGTCACCGCACCGAGGTAGCCCTCACTCGCGAAGGTCGCCGCTATCGAGGCGAGGCCCGCACTCCGCTGCTCATCCGGAACTGCTTGGGAGACGTGGTCGATGAGGACGTGACCGCTCGCTTCCGCGTGCTCCGCGCCGAATCCCAGGGTCGACGGTGGCTGGCGACCGAAGTCGAAGGAACCATCACGGAGCGTTCGTCATGGGAGGGATGCAGTACAGCGTCCATCCGATGGAACGTCACCAGCGTCCTTCCGAACGAGCGGTGAGCGGTGGCGAGCGACGACCCCATCGAGGGCTCGGACTCGGATCCGGGGCGGAAGCGGCTCGTCGGGTTCCTCGTGCTCGCGATCGCCGCCGGCGTCGTGACGGGGTTCCTGCTGACCCGCGCGCCGGGAACGCCCGGGCCGCCCGCGAACGTGTCGGCGGATCCGTTCCGATGCACGGACCCGTGCCGCCGGCTCGACGCCGCCATCACCGTTCGCTGGGCTCCACCCACGGACGGCGCCGACCCATCGGGCTACGAGGTGTGGCGCGACGGCACTCCCCTGCCGCTCGGCGGCCAGTTCGATGAGGCGACCGCTACGTTCACCGATCGCAGCGTCACCTTCGGCGAACGCTACGAGTACCAGGTCGTAGCGCTGAGCTCGGCAGGCGCTTCCGCTGGATCGGCGCCGGTCTCGGCACGGCTGCCCCGCCCGCCGGCGACCAGCGCCCAGCTGGACGGCGTCTACGCCGTGCGACTCACCGTGACGGACGCACGTTCCCTGAGCTCGATGTTGTCTATCGAGCAACCTCGGCCGGGCGTGAGCGCCAGCGACCGATGGACGTTCGAGCCCGTGTGCACACCCCCGATGAGCGGCTGCCCAGCGCGATGGGAGGGCCTGGACGGTCCATTGGTGCCCCACGGACGGTCCTGGGCCGGCACGGTGGCGGGCCCCGATGCGCGGTGCGGCGCCGCCACGACGGTGCCGGCTCCCACCCGATTCCGCTTGGAATCGGCGACCGCCCAGGGCGTCGAGGACGCCTGGTTGGTGGACTCGTTCCGGGGATCGGTGACCATATCCTTCCACTGTCCCGGCTTCCCTGTATCGCATGGTTCGGTCGAAGTGACCGGGCGGCGGACCTGAAGCGCTGCAAGGGGACTAGTGCATGCGGGTCAGCAAGTTTGGGTCAGTCGTTCGCGTTCCCTCGCACGTGCTCTGGGGTAGGCTCGTCTTCCAGGATGGCAGTTTGGGAGACAGCGACAGGATGAACGCGCAGCAGGTGCGGATCGTCGTCGGTGAGGGACGCTCATCGCAGCAGGGATTGCTGCGGTTCGTCCTGGACGGCGAAGGCTACGACGTCGTCGCCGACGCGGCCAATCCAGCCGAGCTCGCGCGCGTCCTGGCCACGCACAAGCCCGATGTCGTGGTGCTCGACGACGGCATCGGCGCCACCGCGGTGAACATGGTCCACGAGATGGCGCCGGCCGCCAAAGTGGTCCTCGTGTGGCCGGGAGCGGTGGCGCCCATCGGGGGAGCCGCCCAGGTTCCGCCGTCTCAGGTGCTGCAGGAGCTCGGCCCGGCCGTCGCCAAGGTCACAGGCGTGGCGGGCGCCACGGCGGCGGTCACGGGCGCCGAGATGGTCGATCGAGCCAAGCGCGATCCCGATGCCCTCCAGCGGACCTTGCGGGGCGTGGGTGAGAGCTCAGCCGCGGCGCTCGCGGCCGGGGCGATCATCGACGCATCCAACGATGCCCCCGTCGTCATCCTCCCCGTCACGCCGTCGGTCGACGACGAGGTCGTGACGGTGCCAGAGGCAACCGGTGCCGTCGCCGGTTCCGCAGCGGCGCTCGCCGGTGCGGCCGCCGTCGGGGCGGCAGGTGCAGCAAGCGCTCGATCGGCTCCTCGGGGTGCACAGAGCCTCCTCAATCGGCGATACGGCACCCTCGCGCTCGGTGGAGCCGCGGTTGCCGGCGCCATCGTCTTGGCGCTTGCCCTCGGCGGCGCCAAGGTGCCGATCGCTCAGGTCAGCGGTGAGGCGTACACGTACACGCCGCCGGCCGCACCCAGCCCCAGCGTAGGGACGGACGGCATCGCCGGACCGGGCGGTCCCGGGTCCTTCGGAGGCGACGGTGGCGATCGCCCAGGTGGCGGCGGCACGGGCGATGGAACGCCGGGAGGCGAGAGCGGGTACTCGGGATCGTTCGCCGCCTTCTATCCGATCCAGCCGGTGCTCTCTTCGTTCCTGCCGGAGGCCTCCTTCCCTCAGGTCGCCGGCGGCCCTGGTCCCTCGCTCGAGACGGGCGGTGGTCAAGGCGGCTCCGACGAGCCTGCCCGTGGATCGCGCCACGCAGGGAAGGCGAACAAGGGCAAGCCGCGTTCCGGCAACGGCAAGAGCAACGCCAACGGCTAGGGCTGAGCGCGGAGCATCCTGCGCGTGGGTATCCAGAGCGCAACGTCCAGGCTCCGACGCGTGCTGGTCCGACCGCCGGACGCCGCGCACGCGGCTGCCTGGCGCGACTACGGGTGGCGCGACGCGCCCGATCCCGCTCGAGCCAGCGACGAGCACGCGGCGTTCCGAGCGATCCTGGAGGATGCAGGCGCTGACGTCGTGACGGCCGCCACCCCGGTGCCGGGCGACATCGATGCGATCTACACCTATGACCCCACCCTGCTGACGAACGCCGGCGCCATCCTGCTTCGCCCGGGCAAGGTGGGCCGGCGTGCGGAGCCCGAGGCCACGATGCACGACCTGGAGGCCGCGGGCATCCCCGCCCGAGGGCGTCTCGAGGCCCCGGGCACCGCCGAGGGCGGCGACATGTTCTGGCTGGACGAGGAAACGCTGGTGATCGGACGTGGCTACCGCACCAACGACGACGGCATCGCACAGCTCACGGCGGTGCTCGCGCCTGCCGGATGCAACGTGGTGTGGTTCGATCTCCCGCACGCGGCCGGCGCATCCGAGTGCCTGCACCTGATGTCGTTCATCTCGCCACTGGCTCCCGACCTGGCGGTGGTGTTCTCGCCCATGATGCCGGTCAGACTCATGGAGATGCTCCGCGAACGCGAGGTCCGCCTGGTGGAGGTTCCCGCCGACGAGTTCGCCACGCAGGGCCCCAACGTGCTGGCCCTGGCCCCCCGCGTGGCGCTGGCACTGGACGGCAATCCGGTGACCCGCCGGAACATGGAGGATGCCGGTGTGGACGTCCGCACGTACGAGGGCCGGGAGATCTCACGCAAGGGTGACGGCGGCCCCACGTGCCTGACCCGTCCGTTGGAGCGCGGGTGAGCCCGAGGGGCATCCCGACCCGATATAGTCCCGCGCGATGTACCGCTACTGGTTCATGCTGCACATCGTGGGAGTCGTGGCCTTCATGGCGATCCATGGCGTCTCCATGTTCACGTTGTACCGGATCCGCAACCTCAACCTCGATCGTGCCCGCATCGCCGATACCATCTCGTTCTCGGGCACCACCACGCGTCCGATGTACGTCTCCCTGGTGGTCTTGGTGGGTGCGGGCTTCGTGGCCGGGGTGCAGGGCAAGTGGATCGACGACTGGTGGATCTGGCTCGCGGTGGTGGCCCTGCTCATCACGACCGGACTCATGACCGCCATCGCGGCGCCCTACTTCCGCCGCATCACCGAGGCCTGCGGCGTTCGTCCCTCCGGCGTGCCGCGGACCAGCGACGAGGAGCTCACCTCGCTCCTGCGAGGCCCGACCACGACGCTCATCACGATCGTGGGCTCGGTGGGGATCCTGGTGATCCTCTACCTGATGATCTTCAAGCCCGGACAGACCTTCTAGCGACCTGGGCTCGCCACCCTCGGCCGCGACCCGCGTCTCCTAGGCAGGCGGAAGCGGGCGTGCCGCCGGCCCGTTCACGACCTCGCCGGACGGGCCGAACTTCGAGCCGTGACACGGGCATTCGAACAGGTGCGTGCCGCCGTTCCACGCGACGGTGCATCCCATGTGCGTGCATCGCGCCGACATGAGGTGCAGCGCTCCCTGATCGTCCATGAACGCGGCGAGTCGCTCTCCCGCCTGCACGATGATGCCGCCTTCGCCCTGACCCAGCTCGGACGCCACCTGTGCCACGGTGCGGACGATCAAGACATCACGGTCGCTGAGGTCGATCACCTTCTCGGGCACCGGGTTCAGGAAGAAGCGCTTCGCGCCCAGCATGCCCTTGTTGCCCACCACGATGAGATCGGCATCGATCTCGCGGGCCACCTCCACGATCTCAGCGGAAGGATCCCCCTCGCGCAGCACCACCTCGGTCTCGACCTCGGTCCCGTAGACGGCGGCGGTGTCCTGGGTCACCAGTGCACCGGTCGCGGGATGCCCCACGAAGACCAGCGTCACCGGGGCACCGACGGCGGCTGCCAGATCGTAGCCTTTGCGCGCAGCTCGATCGGCCGTCGGCGATCCGTCGGTGGCGATCAACACCCGCCGATACAGCCGCTCGTCCTGGCCACGCGCCTGATCCATGACGATCAACAGATCACGGGGCGCGTGATGCGACAGACGGTCGGCCGTGGGTCCCAGCGCCGTCGAGCTCCGCCCTCCGCTCACGACGATCATCCCGACATCCTTCGATTCCGCCAGCTCGATCAGGACGTCGGCGGGCGAACGCCCGCCGTGGAGCTCACCCTCGAGCCGCTTCACCCCTGAGGCTTCCGCATCCGCCAAGGCCGCTTGCAGCACCTGCTCAGCGCCGTCGGGCCGTTCCCACACATGGGCGATCACGAGTTGGGCCTGGCCGGCGTTCGCCAGGGCCGTGGCCACCTGCGTGCACGCCGAGGCTCGATCGGTGCCGTCCGTTCCGAACAGGATCCGCTTGTATGCCACGTCGTTCAGCCTCCCGGGCGCGTCACGCTACACGCGCGAGGCCCTGCTGCCATCTCCGCTCGTCCTGGAGGCTCCCCGGTAGCCTGGGGCGCGATGACCACAAGGACGTTCAACTTCTCACCGGGCCCGGCGACCCTGCCGCTGCCCGTGCTCGAGCAGGTGCAGCGCGATCTGGTATGCCTTCCCGGCGTGGGCGCCTCGCCGCTCGAGGTCTCGCACCGCGGCGCTTGGTTCGAGGGAGTGATCGAGGAAGCCCGGAACAACCTCCGGGCATTGCTGGCGATCCCGGACACCCACCATGTCGAGTTCTGCGCGGGCGGCGCCACCATGCAGTTCGCGATGGCTCCCATGAACTTCGGGGCGCACCGCACCGGGTCCTCCCGACTACGTCGTCACCGGGTCAGTGGGGAACCAAGGCCATGGGCGAAGCCGCGAGATGCGGCTCTGCCCGCACTCGCCTGGACCGGGACAGGACGAGCACTTCGTTCGCGTCCCGGACGACCCGCGAGCTGACAGCGAGCCTCGGCTCCCGATGCCGCCTACATCCACCTCACCACGAACGAGACGATCGAGGGCGTGGAGTTCGCCGCCGATCCTCGCATCGATGCCGACGTGCCGGTCGTCGCCGACATGTCATCGGACCTGTTGTCTCGGCCGGTCGACGTCGAGCGCTACGGGCTGATCTACGCCGGGGCGCAGAAGAACGCCGGGCCGGCCGGCGTCACCATCGTGATCGTCCGCGACGATCTGCTCGCGACGATCCCCGATGGGTTGCCGGCCATGCTCGACTACCGCACGTTCGTGAACCACGGTTCGCTGTTCAACACCCCGCCCGTGTTCGCGATCTACGTGCTCATGCTGGTGACCCGGTGGCTTCGAGAGGACGCGGGCGGACTGGAACCGCAGCATCGGATCAACCGACAGAAGGCCTCGACCATCTACGACGTGATCGACGGCAGCGACGGGTTCTACCGGGGGCACGCCAGTGCTGGCTCACGCTCGCTCATGAACGTGACGTGGCGCCTGCCCACTGACGAGCTCGACCGACGGTTCATCGATGAAGCGGCCGATGCAGACCTGAAGGAGCTGCGAGGCCACCGCAGCGTCGGCGGGATCCGCGCGAGCCTGTACAACGCCATGCCGCAGGCTGGCGCGGACGCACTCGCGGCCTTCATGCGCGCGTTCGCCCGGCGGAACGGCTGAAGCGCGTCAGCGACCAGCACGGCCTCCGAGGGTATCGGGAGCCGACCCGAACATCGGCAGGCGCTTGCCGCCGGCATGCGCACGCGCCCCGCCATCGGGCCGGCCGGCGACCGTGACCGCCGTATCCGCGTCGCGCACCACGAAGATGTCGGGTCTGAAGCGCCGGCGGCAGTCGAAGCGATCGAAGTACACGTCCGTGTGCGTGTCCAGCTTGACGACGGAGCCCAGGCGATACGCGACGTCGAGGTGGGCCGGCAGCGCATGCACGAGGACGACCGAGGGGTCCCCGATCGTCCAGCGGAAGATCCTGACGCTTCGTCCACATGCGTTCCCGCTCCGGGCGAAGTACACGACGTCGTCCGCCGTCACGCTTCCGTAGTACTCGTGCTTGCCTTGCTGGTGGGGCACGGTGAACTGGTCCTGCGTCCCGATGTCGTACACGTAGGTGCGACAGAGCTGCCGACATTTGGTCCACGTCGCGTACTGGTCCGTGAGGTTGCCTGGCCGGATGCATCCGCACTTCCCGGGTGCTTGATCGAGCGTCACGGCGTCGCCGGTGGCTCGATCCAGGAGCATCACGCGCCAGGGCGAGGTCGGCCGAGCGAAGTGGTTCCGCCCGAACAGAACGTGCGTATCGGTCCAGCTCGGCGCCCATTCCCATCGGTCGGTGTTGACACCTTGAGGTGGCGGACGGTAGTCGCCGGTGTCCGGGTCGTAGACGCGGACGTCCGATCGGAACCGACTGCCCGAGGGCCTGACCTGCTGATAGATGAAGTTCCCGTCGTTGAACCCTCCAGTGAAGGAAGCGCCTCGATCGGAATCGTTCACCTTGATCCCCGGCCCGGCACTGCCGATGTTGCGGATGCGCGCGAACGCCGGGCGCCTCTTGGTGAACTGGGTCCATGCCAGATGGGTGTCATCGGCCGCTGGAAGGATCTGGCTCTCCGGTCCGGTGAGGACCGGCTCAGCAACCAACGCTCCCGCGGTGGCCGGATGGAGCCCCGAGATCACGCACAGGAACACCCCGAGCCCGACGATGCGCTTCATGATGCGGTCCCCCATCGAGATGGCCGAACGAGGATGCTCCCACGAGAAACCGCTCGACGCAAGTTCGCTCGATCAGGCGCCGGTGGCCACGTCGAACTCGTTGCCTTCGGGGTCGGCGAGCGTCCTCCACCGGAAGGTGTCGAGCGTTCGCTCGGTCTCATCGGGCCACGACCCCCCGAGCTCGACCACCCGAGCGGTGGCGGCTTCCAGGTCCTCGACGGACAGATCCAGGTGGATGCGGTTCTTGTCACGCTTGGGCTCGGGCACGCGCTGGAAGCACAGCACGGGGAGACGGTCGCTGCCTTTCAGGAACACGTATCGCCCGTCGTCCATGGTGAGCTCGACCTCGGTGTCCAGCACCGCCGACCAGAATGCCGCGACGGCAGCCGGATCGGTGCAGTCGATCGTCGCGTACAGGAAACTGCCCACGCCTGCCATGTCGTGCTCCCCCCTACCCTCGAGGTGCGGATCCCTCAGGCGCCGATCAGCTCGTCGGCCGCCTGACCGAAGACCTCGGTGTGACGATCGACGTCGTCCGCCGTGGTGGCGGGCGACATCAGCGACATGTTGTGGAACGGGGTCATCAGGATCCCTCGATTCAGCATGTACAGGTGGATGAATGCGTCGAGATGCTCGTCTTGTCCGGCGGCCGCCATGGCACCGTCGCGAGCGACGTCGGGCCGGAAGAGGTACTCCACCCTGCATCCCAGGCGGGTCACGTGCCACGGCAGCGATCGGCTCTCGATCACCCCCTGCACCCCGTGTTCGAACCGCTCGCCCAAGCCGATCATGCGTTCGAACGCCTCGTCGGTGAGCACCTCGCCCAAGGTCGCCCGCATGGCCGCCAGGCTCAGCGCGTTGCCGGCCAGGGTGCCGCCGGTCCCGCCCACGTCGGAGTTGCGCCAGTCGGTGTGCTCGATGATCCGATCCGAGACATCCTGGGTCATGCCGAAGGCCGCGCTCGCGATGCCGGCGCCCAGGGTCTTGCCGATCGTGACGATGTCGGGTTGCAGGTTCCACGCCTTCGTGCAGCCGCCGGGGCCCGCACAGATCGTGTGTGTCTCGTCGATCACCAGCAGCGTGCCGTACTTCGTGCAGAGCTCACGTACGCCCTGGTGATAGCCCTCGTCGGGTAGCACGATGCCGATGTTGGTGAGCGCTGGCTCGAACAGCACAGCCGCGACGTCGCCCGGTGCCAGCGCCGCTTCCAGGGCCTCGAGATCGTTGATCTCCACGACCTTGGTGGTCAGCTCCAGGGGCACGGTTTGGCCGATCAGTCCCGCCCGAGGTCGAAGGCCTCCATCCTCGTCCAACTGCGCCATCGTCTCGTCGACCGACCCGTGATAGTTCCAGTTGTGCACCACGGTCAACGGCCTGCCGGTGATCTCACGCGCCCACCGCAGCGTGAACCGATTGGCATCCGTCGCGGTCAGCGCGAACTGCCACAGCGGCACCCCGAACCGGCGGGTCATCTCGGCGCCCACCCAGGCCGCATCCTCGGTGGGCAGCATCAGCGTGATGCCCTTGGCCGCCTGATCCGCGATCGCATCGACCGACACCTTGGGTCCGTGCCCGGCCATCCCCCCCGTGTCCCCCAAACAGAAGTCGACGAACTCGTTGCCGTCGACGTCGGTGAAACGCGCACCGTCGGCGTGGTCGACGAACACGGGCCAGTCACCCGGCCAGCGGATCATCCAGTTCATGGGCACCCCGAAGAGCAGCGATGCTTTGGCTGCGTCGGAAAGCTCCCCCGAACGCGGATGGCGATCGCGGAAGGTTCCGCGCTCCCGCTCCATCAGGTCTGCCAGCCTCGTCCGGTCGATCGTCTCCACGGCCGTGCCTCCCAGGTCGGTGAATACCTGTTGTGGTCGACAGTCTACCGACGGAGCCCCCAGGCCTGCTCGGGGCCCCGATTCACGCTCGGAGGCGAACCGCCAGCGCCACCGACGTGCCCCGCTCTCTGCCCCGCTCCGACGGGCGGGTCACGAGGCAGCCACCGGAGGCGAGCCGATCCTCGCAGTAGGCGCGACGCTCGGGCCGGACCCACATGACGGTGCCACCGCCGCCATCGAGGTTCAGCGCCCAGGTCGCGCCCGCCCGGATGAGCGCGGTTGCCAACTGCGGCATGCGCATGCCTTTGGACCACCGCTCGGACTGCCGACCGTCGACCGTGGCCATGTAGGTGATGCAGTCGGTGTCAACGCTTCGATCCAAGCATCCGTCGGCGAGACCCACCGCCGTCCGAGGATTGAAGTTGAACAGGTAGCTGGCACCCGGGTGGAATCGGGGCGCAACGTTGCGGCCGTCCTTCACCAGCAGCGGCGAGCCACCCATCACGTCGGCGACGCCTGGCCAGCCACGGAGGCGGGTGGAGATCGACACCGCATCACCCACCTCCAATCGCTCCACGGCGTTGCCGCCGGGGGCGCCCTGCAGACCGGTGATGACCACGGCGCCTCGATCGCCCGCCAGCGAGACGGGGGTCTTGAGGCATGGTTCGGGCTGGGTCTGGACCGAGTACCGCTGCCTGGCGGCGGCGTCGGGATCGGCGTCGGCGTCGGTGCGACCCGACCCGGCGGGGATCAGCCGGGCGGCGCAGTACCGTGGATCACGGGGCTCGGGGGAGCGATCTCCCGAGGGTGATTCCACCGAGCCACCCCGCCAGGTGAACCCCGCCACTTCGATCCCGCGCGGATCGCCAGCATTCCACGAGCCGATCGGGAAGGTCACCGCCCCCGACCTCGCGGTGATCTCCAGGCGCGGCCTTCCCATGAACGCGTGATGGCCGTCGGCACTGACGGCGAAGACAGGGCCTCGTTGGATCCCCGAGGTCCAGACCTCGCCGTTGACCATCGACAGGTGCTTGGGCCGGCCGTCACGAGCCACGAAGTCTCCGTTGATCGCCGTGATCGATCCCGCCGCCTTGCCAAGCAGTGACGGCTGGCGATACCCCGGGTAGTGGTCCGATGCCGTCAGCACCTCGAGGACGGGTCGCGACCTGGCCCCGTGGTTGACGCGAACGATCCGGACCTCGTTCGGAGCGTCCGGATCGCGAACCGTGATCAGACGGGTTCCGGTACCAAGTTCATACGTGTGCCGGCGGATCGGGCGCTTGGTGGCGTGCACCGGATCGGCGACGAGGCCGACGACCACGGACGCCGCGACGGCGAGGCATGTCGCCACGGCGACAGATCGGACGGCGGGGCTGGCCGGGCTGGGTGGCGAAGACATCGGGGGCAACGCTAATGCACCGCGAACGCCCGTTGAAACTCCCGATGGACGACGGCCGTTCGGCCGACCCCCCGGGAAGGAAGACTGGTCGGCTCCGGCCGATGCGTACGCAGTAAAGGTGGGTGGCTCCCCGTCCGATGGGAAGTGAGCCATGGAAACCGAACCCGCAGAACCGTTCCGCCGCCCGGTCGCGGACGGCCTGAGCCGCCGACGGTCCGATCTACCCACGGAACCATCGCCGAACGGCAAGCCTCGGAGGCGCGGCTACGACGGCTGGCTCGACCGGTGGGCGGCAACCACGACCGACCTCGGCCTCCTCACGCGCACACATCCCATGATGGACGCCGTGATCGACGAGCAGGTGGGCCGGTCGATCCGCATCGGGGATCAGTGGCTCACGGACTGGGCATCGTGCAACTACTTGGGCTTCGACCTGGATGAGGAGATCATCGCCGCGGTCCCCGAGTACCTGGCGCGCTGGGGGACGCATCCCTCGTGGTCGCGACTGCTGGGCAGTCCGTCGCTGTACCCCGAGATCGAGGAGGAGCTCACCAGCTTGGTGGGTTCGGAGGACGCATTGGTCCTGCCCACGATCACCCACATCCACATGTCCGTGATCCCTGTGCTCGTCGGAGACGGAGCGATCTTCCTCGATGGCAGGGCGCACAAGACGATCTACGACGGCGCCATGGTCGCCGCGGGTCACGGAGCCACGATGCAGCGCTTCCGGCACAACGATGTCGAGCACCTGGAGGAGCTGCTCCGGAGCAGCGACCCGGCCGTGCCCAGGGTGATCGCGATGGACGGCGTCAACTCCATGACCGGGAACGCGCCCGACCTGGCCGCCTTCTCGCGACTGGCGAACGAGTACGACGCGCTGCTGTACGTCGACGACGCGCACGGCTTCGGGGTGATCGGCGAACGCGGACCGCAGGAAGCGTGTGACTACGGTGCGCTCGGCAACGGGGTCTACCGGCACCTCGACGTGCCGTACGACAACGCCGTCTTGGTGGCCGGCTTCTCCAAGTCCTACTCGTCCCTGCTGGCGTTCATCGCGCTGCCATCTCGGCTGAAGGAAGCCCTGAAGGTGCTGGCGCCGCCCTACCTGTATTCAGGCCCCTCCCCCGTGGCCTCGCTCGCCACGACCCAGGCCGGTCTGAAGGTCAACCGCACGCGCGGGGAGTCGATCAGGACGGATCTGTGGCGCATGACCCACCGGCTCCTCGACGGCCTGCGCGAGATCGGGATCCACACCCCGAACACGTCCGGGTTCCCGATCGTGGAGATCCCACTCGCCAACCACGACGACATCGACGAGGTGGGGCGGTACCTGTTCGACCACGGTCAGTACGTCACGATGGCCGCCTACCCGCTGGTGCCCAAGGACGAGGTCGGCTTCCGCATCCAGGTCACCGCCGCCAACACCCCGCAACAGATCGAGGAGCTGGTGATGGTCCTCGGCAACCTGCACGAACGCTTCCAGCTGGAACCGGTGGCAGCCCACGCCGTGAGCGAGCGACGGGCCTAGTCGAGCAACCGCTTCAGCTGGGCAGGGGTCACGCCGCCGATCCACCCTCCGTCGACACGCAGGTCGGTGGCGCTCACGTAGCGCGCATCGTCGGATGCCAGGAACACGAACGCGCCGGCGACCTCGTCGGCGGTGCCCACCCTGCCCAGGCACGTCGCGATCCGAGCCGTTCGAGCTTCGGGATCGTCGTCGGGCTGCATGCTCGTGATGATCGTGCCTGGGCTGACGGAGTTGACGCGGATGCCTCGAGGCCCGAGCTCCATGGCGGCGTGCGAGACCATCGCCGAGATCGGCGCCTTCGATGCTGAATACGTGAGGTAATCGGGGAAGGGCCAGCCCAACGCGGCGGTCGACGTGATCGTGATGCTGCCTCCATCCCGCATATGAGGAGGCGCCTCGCGCAGTCCGTGGAAGACGCCCATGGCGTTCACCTCGAACTGTCGGCGAAGCGACTCCGCCCGCGCGGCTCGGAGCGACCCACCGTCCAGCTCGCTGATCCCAGCGTTGAGCACGACCACATCGATCGGACCCAGGAGGTCCCTCGCCTGCTGGAACGCGCGCGACACGTGCTCGCCGTCGGCCACGTCGCAGGCGACGAACATGGCCCCGGCCTCCTCAACCCCAGACGACTGGTGCCGAGCGAGGGCTACCACCGTTGCACCCTCGGCCGTGAACCTGCGAACCACTGCGGCTCCGATCCCGCTGGTTCCACCGGTCACCACGGCGGTCCTGCCGCTCAGCACCCCCGCACGCTCGGTCGCCACCCTCGCTCCTTCCTCGCGCCTCGATCCCACCCCTCCGGCCAGATCAGGGGCGGGGCGTACCTGGTTCTGGGTATCAGCCAATCGGGCGGACAACCGATAACGCCTGAGATGAGGAACAGAGCTTGGCTCGTGTACCCCGCGCTGGCCGTCGTCGCGCTGGCCGTCTACTTCATGGTGGGTCACAGCAGCACGCTGTTCAACCTCATCGGCCTGAGCTCTCCGATCCTCATCGTGGTCGCGGTCCGGCTCCACCAGCCGAAGACCCCCAGCGCGTGGCAACTGATCGCACTGGGTCAGTTTCTGTTCATCGCCGGCGACGTGGTGTCCTACAACTACGAGCGGTTCGCGACGGCGATGCCTCAGGTGTTCTGGTTGGACTACACCTTCAACCCGGCGGGCGACGTGCCGTACCCGGGCATCGCCGACGCCCTCTACCTCGCTGTGTACCCGTGCCTGATGGCGGGGCTGCTCCTCATGATCCGAGCTCGCACACCCGGTCGCGACCGGGCGAGCCTGTTGGACTCGTTGATGGTGGCCATCGGTGTTGGCACCCTGACGTGGGTGCTGCTGGTGGCGCCGTACATCCACACCGGCGATCTGGATCTGAAGACCAAGCTCACCGCGGTCGCCTATCCCACCATGGACCTGTTGCTCGCCGCGGTGGCGATCCGCTTGGCGGTCGGCGCCGGCCGCAGGCCCACGTCGTTCTACCTGATCATCGCCGCGATCGGGGCGCTGTTCACGACCGACGCGATCTACGGATGGTTCGGCCTGTACAGCGCTGCCGGCTACCAGCCGGGCAGTGGCTGGCTGGAGGCGGGCTGGGCCACCTTCTACGTCTTGCTGGGTACCGCCGCGCTCCATCCATCGATGCGGGAGCTGACCGAGCCGGCGCCCGAGCTGGCCACCAAGCTGTCGTTCGGGCGGCTCCTGGTCCTGGCCAGCACGTCGCTGATGGCACCCGCGATCATCGCCTTCCAGGTTGCCCGGAACCACGACACGGACATGGAGGTGCTGATCGGCGCCACCATCATCCTGTTCCTGCTGGTCGTGGCCCGCATGTGGGGCCTGGTGCGGGCGCAACAGGAACTGGTGCTGCGCGAACAGGCGTTGCGTCGGGCCGGCGCCGCGCTGGTGACGGTGACCAACCGCGAGGGCATCTACGAAGCGGCCATCGAAGCCGGCCGCTCCCTGGCGGGTGAGGACGCTGCGATCCGCGTCTGTGACGAACCCGACGGCAACGACGAATTGATCGTCGTGTCCTCGGCAGGCGGCGAACGGGAGGTCCTGGGCGCCCGGTTCCCGTTCACCACATTGCAGCAATGGAAGCGCGAACGATTGCTCGACAACGACGCGTACGTCGTCCGGGCCTATGAAAGCATCCTTCGCGAACCACTCGGTCTCCCGAGCGGAGACGGCAGCGTGTTCGTGGCCCCGCTGTTCATCCGTGAGGAGCTGCACGGCCTCATGGTGGTCGCCACGCCCGAAGAGATGCCCCGCGGCGTGGCCGACTCTCTCCGCGCCTTGTCTTCGCAGGTGGCCTTGGCGCTCGAATCGGCGACACTCACCGAGGATCTGCTGCTGAAGCAGAGCGAAGCACGGTTCGCGTCGCTGGTCAGCAACTCCTCCGATGTCGTCACGGTGATCGACCCCGACACTACGGTGACCTACGCCAGCCCCTCCGCAGCGCGGGTCCTCGGCTTCGAACCACACGACCTGGAAGGCAAGCGGTTCTCCGAGCTGATCCACGCGGATGACAAGACCCGGGTCATGCAGTTCCTCACGTCGGCGGGCGATGACGAGGGTCACCCTGGACTGGCCGAGTTCCGCCTGCGGCATCGGGAGGGTGATCATGTCTTCGTCGAGACGCTGCGAACCAACCTGTTGAACGATCCCAACCTCCGGGGCATCGTGCTGAACACCCGCGACATCTCCGAGCGCAAGGAGTTCGAGGAGCAGCTCTCGCACCAGGCGTTCCACGACTCCGTCACCTCGCTCGCCAACCGTGCCCTGTTCCGTGACCGCGTGACCCACGCGATCGAGCGCCAGGAACGAGACGCCAAACCCATCGCGGTCCTGTTCATGGACCTCGACGACTTCAAGACGATCAACGACTCCCTCGGCCACGCCGCCGGCGACCAGCTGCTCCGCGAGGTCGGCGAACGGCTCAAGGAGTGCCTGCGCTCCGCTGACACGGCCGCCCGTCTGGGCGGGGACGAGTTCGCGATCCTGTTGGAGGACGGCGGGGAGGGCATCCAGGCCGTCGACGTCGCCGATCGCATGATGCAGATGTTCGAGGAACCGTTCGAGCTGGAAGGCAAGGAGGTCTACGTCCGAGCATCCGTCGGCATCGCCGTGTCCGAAGGCGGGGTGGATGGCGACGCGGAGGAACTGCTGCGCAACGCCGACGTCGCCATGTACATGGCCAAGGAACGCGGAAAGAGCCGCTACCAGGTGTTCGAACCCGCGATGCATGACACCGCGCTCAAGCGGCTCGAGCTGAAGGCCGACCTGCAGCGCGCCTTGGAGCACGGAGAGTTCCAGCTCTACTACCAGCCCGTGATCGAGCTGGAGACCGGGCACATCACCGGCGTCGAAGCGCTGATCCGCTGGATCCACCCCACGCGCGGTCTGGTGCCCCCCCTGGACTTCATCCCGCTGGCCGAAGAGACCGGCCTGATCGTGCCCATCGGGCAATGGGTGCTCCACGAGGCGGCTCGCTACGCCGTGTCGCTCCAGGAGCACTACCCCATGGACCCGCCGTTCCACATGGCGGTGAACCTGTCCGCGAGGCAGGTCGCACGGCCGGAGCTGGTCGACGAGGTCCACGAGATCTTGGTCGAGACCGGTTTGGAGCCGGACTCGTTGATCCTGGAGATCACCGAGAGCGTGATGATGCAAGACATGGAGCTGTCCATCGAACGCTTGGGCGCGCTGAAGCAACTGGGCGTGCGGCTCGCGGTCGACGACTTCGGCACCGGGTACTCATCGTTGAACTACATCCGGCGGTTCCCGGTGGACATCCTGAAGGTCGACAAGTCCTTCGTCGACGGCGTCAGCGAGGGCGGCGAAGCATCGGCGCTGACCGCGGCCGTCATCGAGCTCGCGGGCATCCTCAACCTGAAGCCCGTGGCCGAGGGCATCGAACGAGCGGACCAATTGGAGCGACTCTTGGAACTGCATTGCGACATGGGACAGGGGTTCTTCTTCGCGAAGCCGCTGCCGGCCGGCGAGCTCCAAGCGCTGCTGACGGAGCGCAACTCGATGCAACAGGAAGCCGACGCCCTGGCAGAGCGTGTGCACGGGTCGTAGCATCTGGCACTTGAGCACAGCCCGACGAGCCTTCCTCATCTGCCTGCTCGCAGCGGCGATCGCCGCCTCCGGGGCCATCCCCGCCGGCGCCGCACCGCCTGCGTGGGTGCAACGGATCGACCGGGTGGTGGGCAACGATCCCGTCTCGGTCGTGATCGGGTACGAGGGCGAGCTCCTCTACCGCCACAAACACACGGTGCCGCGCGCACCAGCGTCCAACGAGAAGCTCCTGCTCTCCATGGCGTTGCTGGACCGTCTCGACGTGGCGGCGACGATCCCCACCCGCGTGCTCGCCACGCGGGCCGTGGGTCCAGACGGCATCCTCAGCGGCGACCTGTGGATCATGGGTCACGGCGATCCCGAGATCGGGCCGCGCGACATCAAGGATCTGGCCGCGGGGCTGCAGGCGAGTGGGCTCGAACGCGTCCGGGGCCGGGTGCTGGGCGCCATGGGGCCCTTCCGGCGCGACTGGTTCGCACCCGGGTGGCGCGACTACTTCCCGACCTACTACATCGCATTGCCGACGGCGCTGACCTATCGCGACAACCGTGGCCCGCGAGGCCAGACGATCCGCGATCCCGAGCGGCGCGCCGCGGAGGCCCTCACGAAGCAGCTCCGGGCTCGGGGCGTGCGGGTCAGCGGCAGGCCGGGTATGGGCTCAGCGCCTCGGCGGCTCACCGGGTTGACCACGATCCACAGCGATCCCCTCATCCAGATCGTGCATCGCATGAACGTGGTGTCGAGCAACTTCCGGGCCGAGGTGCTGGGCAAGTTCCTGGGCGCGCGCATCCGTGGCGCGCCGGGATCGATCGCGAAGGGAGCGTCGTCGATCGAGGCCTACCTGGCTGCCCGGGGCTTCCCGACGATCGCGCACGATTCCTCAGGGCTCTCATACCGGAACCGAGTGAGCGCCGACACGATCGTGCGTGCGCTCTGGGCCGCCGAGGCGGCGCCCTGGGGCGAAGCGTTGCGCTCCACACTGCCTCGCGGAGGCCAAGGCACGCTGGAGGATCGCTTGGACGACGTGCGGGTCCGAGCCAAGACCGGCACGCTGATCGAGATCTCCGCGCTCTCAGGCTGGGTGTGGCTCCAGCGCGAGCATGCGTGGGCGACGTTCTCGATCCTGTCGAAAGGGATCACCAAGACCGAAGCGATCCACATGGAGAACGCCATCGTGCGCGTGGTGAACGCGAACGCCGCCCCTCGCTGACGGACCGGCTCAGTCCTCGGCGTGCTCGCGGGGGTGCAGCAGGCCGAAGGTATAGGCCTCGACCAGGGCTTCCCAGGAGGCTTCCAGGATGTTCTCGCTGACGCCCACCGTGGTCCACTCGCGTTCACCGTTCGATGTGTCGATCAGCACCCGCACGACGGCCCCCGTGCCGGTGGTCTCTCCCAACACACGCACCCGGAAGTCCTTCAGGCCGATGTGGGTGAGTTCGGGGTAGTCGTTGACGAGCGCCTTGCGAAGGGCGTTGTCGAGCGCCCCGACCGGGCCTGCCCCCTCGGCCGACTCGATGTGCCGCGTGCCCTTCGTGCGCACCTTCACGGTGGCCTCGGCCAGCGGCGGCTCGTCGTCGCCCATCCGCTCCTCCACGTGCACGCGGTAGCTCTCGATATCGAAGAACGGCTGGGTCCATCCCGTGGCACGACGCATCAGCAGCTCGAGCGACGCTTCCCCGACATCGAACGCGTAGCCGCGCGACTCCCGATCCTTGATCTGCTCCACCACCGCCGGGATCGCGCTGTCCGGCAGATCGTCGAAACCCAGCTCTGCAGCCTTCATGCGGATCGTCGCGCCGCCGGCGTAGTCCGAAGCGACGATGCCGCGGCGGTTGCCCACCGTCTCGGGCGACACGTGCTCGTAGGCGCGGGACAGACGCGCGACGCCGCTGGTGTGCAGTCCCGCCTTGTGCGTGAACGCGTAGCGCCCGGAGTACGGCTGACGTGCGTCGGGAGCGAGGTTGGCGATGTCAGCGACGTAGTGCGCCAGCTCGGTGAGGTGCTCGACCGCCCCGTCCGGAAGCGCATCCGTCGCACCCATCTTCAGCATCAGGTCGGCGGTGATGGGGATCAGGTCGGCGTTGCCGGTTCGCTCTCCGTAGCCGTTGATCGTGCCTTGCACCTGGACCACGCCGGCATCGACCGCGATCAGGGTGTTCGCCACGGCACAGCCGGCATCGTTGTGCACATGGATCCCCAGCGCCACATCCGATCGTTGGTCAACATGCTTGACTATCTGCGCGATATCGAAGGGCAGCATGCCGCCGTTCGTGTCACACAGCACGAGTCGCTCGGCGCCTGCCTCCTCGGCAGCGGCCAAGACCGCCATCGCGAACACCGGATCGGATCGGAAGCCGTCGAAGAAATGCTCGGCGTCGAAGAACACGCGCCGTCCCTGCGCCCGCAGGAACGCCACGGAGTCGCGCACCATCGCGATCCCCTCGTCCAGGTCGGTGCGCAGCGCCTCGGTGACGTGCAGGTCCCAGGCCTTGCCGACCAGGCACACGTACTCGGTGTCGGCATCGAGGAGGTCGCGCAGCACCTGGGACCCATCGGCACGCTCGCCGGCCTTGCGGGTCATGCCGAACGCCGTGAGCGTGCTGGAGGTGAGGGTCTCTTTGGTGGCCAGCTTGAAGAACTCCGTGTCGCGGGGGTTGGCGCCCGGCCATCCGCCTTCGACGAACGGGAACCCGACCTGGTCCAGCTTGTGCAGGATGCGCAGCCGGTCCTCGACCGTGTACGACAGATCTGCCTGCTGGGCGCCGTCGCGCAGCGTGGTGTCGTACAGCTCGACCGTGGGAGGGGCGGCAGTGCTCATGCCGTCGCACCTTCCACGACGAGATCGCCGACCTCGGCCGTCGACATGCCCATCTCACCGGCGCGCATCGACTTCATCTGCTGGGTGGCGGCCCGGATCCCGCGGTCGATGCGATCGGCCGCACGATCGCGTCCCAGCTGGCGGCAGAGCATCTCGACGGCGCCGATCGCGGCCAGCGGGTTGATCGTGCCCTTGCCCGTGTGGTCCGGGGCCGTGCCGCCGATCGGCTCGAACATGCTGACGCCCCGGGGGTTGATGTTGCCCCCCGCGGCGATGCCCATGCCGCCTTGGATCATGGCGCCGAGGTCGGTGATGATGTCGCCGAACATGTTGTCGGTGACGATGACGTCGAACCGGCTCGGCCAGTCCAGGAAGTAGATGCACGCGGCGTCGACGTGCACGTAGTCGGTCTGCACATCGGGGAACTCGGCGCCGACCTCATCGACCACACGCTGATACAGGTCGCCGGCGAACGTCAGGACATTGGTCTTGTGGACCAGCGTCAGTGCGCGGCGGCGGTCCGGTCGCATCGCCAGCTCGAACGCGTACCGCACGATGCGCTCCACGCCGTGACGTGTATTGATCGATTCCTGCACGGCGACCTCGTGAGCGGTGCCCTTCCGATGGAACCCTCCGGCGCCCGTGTAGAGCCCCTCGCTGTTCTCGCGCACCACGATGAAGTTGACGTCGTCCTCGGTGTGGCTGGGCACGAGCGTCTCGACCCCCGGGTAGCGCACGACCGGCCGCAGGTTCACGTACTGGTCGAGCCCGAAGCGGGCCTTCAGCAACAGATCTCGTTCGAGGATCCCCGGCTTGACCCGGGGGTCACCCACGGCGCCCAGGAGGACCCCGTCGAGACCACGGAGCCGTTCGAGCTCGGCGTCGGGCAGGACGTCGCCCGTGCGCAGGTACCGATCCGCCCCCAGATCGAACTCGACCAGCTCGACGTCCGCTTCGCCGGTGACCGCGTCGAGCACCTTGAGTCCCTCGGCCACCACTTCGGGACCGGTGCCATCACCCGGGATCACCCCGATCCGGTGACGTCCATCGGTCATGGGGTTTCCTCGTTGGTCGCTTTCAGGTCCTCGCCGCCCGCGACCTGCAGGGCGCGGTTCACGGCGGCGAGGTAGGCGCGTGCGCTCGCCTCCACCACGTCGGTGGCGACCCCACGACCGCTGACCCTGCGGCCGTCGACATCGATCTGCACCACCACGTCCCCTAAGGCATCCGTGCCGCCGGTCACGCTCGAGACGTGGAAATGCACGAGGCGGCCCTCGACGCCGCTCGCTCGCTGGATCGCACCCATGACGGCATCGATCATGCCGTCGCCCATGGCGGATTCCTCGAAGATCTCCTCGCCTCGGCGGAGCTTCACCGTGGCGGTGGGAGCGAGATGGGTGCCTCCACCCACCTGGATCGCTTCGAGGGTGAGGTTTTCCTCCGATCCGGCACCGACCTCCTCGGTCACGATCGCCTGCAGGTCCTGATCGGTCAGCTGGATCTTTCGATCGGCGAGATCCTTGAACCGCGCGAAGGATCGATCCAGCTGCCCGTCGTCGAGCGTGACGCCGATCTTGGACAAGGCGTCGATGAAGGCGTGCCGGCCCGAGTGCTTGCCCAACACCAGCGAGTTGCCCTCCAGGCCGATCTCGACGGGATCCATGATCTCGTAGGTGGCTCGGTTGCTCAGCACGCCGTGCTGGTGGATGCCACTCTCGTGGGCGAAGGCGCTCGAGCCCACGACCGCCTTGTTCGGCTGCACGCCGTAGCCCGTCGTCATGGCCACCAGGCGCGACGTCCGAACGATCTCTGCGATGTTCAGGCGGTGAGCCTTGTCCAATGCCTTGCCGCGGGTGCGCACGATCATGGCGATCTCTTCGAGCGAGCAGTTGCCCGCACGCTCGCCGATGCCGTTGACCGCGACCTCGACCTGTCCCGCGCCGTTCTCGATGCCCGCGAGTGAGTTGGCGACCGCCAACCCCAGGTCGTTGTGGCAGTGGGTCGAGATGGTGACGTGGTCAGGTGTGCGTTCCCGCACGATGCGGATCAACTCACCGAACTCGGAGGGCGTCGCGTAGCCCACCGTGTCGGGCACGTTGACCGTGGTGGCACCGCATGAGACCGCCAGCTCGAAGCACTGCAACAGGAAGTCCAAGGGCGTGCGGGTGGCGTCCTGCGCGCTGAACTCCACATCGTCGGTGTAGCTCTTCGCCAGCTTCACGTTCTCTCGGATCGCGGTCAGCACCTGGTCGTAGCTCATCTTCAGCATCGACTCGCGCTGCACATCCGACGTGGAGATGAACGTGTGGATGCGCCAGCGATCGGCGCCCTTCAGGGCCTCGGCGGCGCGTTCGATGTCACCGGTGGCGGTCCGCGCGAGCGCAGCGATCACGGGGCCCTTCACGGTGTCGGCGATCTCGCGCACCGCGTCGAACTCCCCCGGCGAGGAGATCGGGAACCCGGCCTCCAGGATGTCCACGTTCAGCCGGGCGAGCTGCTCGGCGATCTCGACCTTCTCGGGCTTGGTGAGGGCGATCCCGGGGGCCTGCTCGCCATCTCGCAGGGTGGTGTCGAAGATCCGGACGGTGCCGGCCGGTACTTCAGGCTCCGATCGTGTGGTGGTGTCGCTGTCGCTCATGTCGGTGGGACCTTCCTGTCGCTCTCCAACCAGGGCATCATCTGGCGCAGCTCCCGCCCCACGTCTTCCAGCTGGGACGTGCGCGCCTGGCCCCGAAGTCGAAGGAACTCCGGGAAGCCCGCATCGGCTTCGGCGATCCAGTGCTTGGCGAACGTCCCGTCCTGGATGTCGGACAGCACCGCGCGCATCTGCTCGCGGGTGTGCTCATCCACCACACGGGGACCGCTGACGTAGTCGCCGTACTCGGCGGTGTCGCTGACGCTGTAGCGCATCCACGACAGGCCACCTTCGTAGATCAGGTCGATGATGAGCTTCAGCTCGTGCAGGCATTCGAAGTATGCGATCTCGGGCTGGTAGCCGGCTTCGACCAACGTCTCGAATCCGTTGCGGATCAGTTCCCCGATGCCGCCGCAGAGCACGGTCTGCTCGCCGAACAGGTCAGTCTCGGTCTCCTCCGAGAACGTCGTCTCGATGATCCCGGGCCGGGCGCAGCCGATCGCGCTGCCGTAAGCCAAGGCGCGCTGCTTCGCCGTGCCGGTGGCGTCCTGCTGCACCGCCACCAGCCCCGGCGTTCCGTTGCCCTCGACGTAGGTGCGCCGGACAAGATGGCCCGGACCCTTGGGCGCGATCATCGTGACATCGACACCCTCGGGTGGCACGACCGTGCCGAAATGGATCGAGAACCCGTGCGCGAACATGAGCATGTCGCCGTCCTTCAGGTTCGGGGCGATGTCACTCGTGTAGACGGACGCATGCGAGGTATCGGGCAGCAGGCACATGACGACGTCCGCTTCGGCGACCGCATCGGCGGTGTCGAGCACGCGAAGGCCGGCATCGCCGGCCTGACGACGCGACGGCGAGCCGGGACGCAGTCCCACCCGCACGTCGAAGCCGGAATCCTGCAGGTTCTGCGCGTGCGCATGGCCCTGCGACCCGAACCCGAGCACGGCGATCTTCTGATCGGCCAGCACGCCCGCCTCGGTGTCCTTCTCGTAGTAGATCGTCGCCATGTCATCTCCCGTTGTCGGTCGACAGGGCGGGGCATGCCCCCGCTCTGCCTTCCGGCCGAGGGCGAGCCCCGGCCTACGTCCTACGCGCTCGCGGTCTTGAGCGTTCGTTCGCGGATGCCGCGCTCGCCACGCGAGAGCGCGATGCGGCCGGTCCGTGCCAGCTCCACCACGCCATGCTCCGACAGCAGCTCGCGGAGCGCTTCCAGCTTCTCGGGCTTGCCTGCAGCCTCCACCGTGAGCGTGGTCGCGGTGACGTCCACGATGTTCACCCGGAACACCTCGCAGACTTCCATGATGCGGGCGCGCGCGTCGCCCTGTGCTCGGATCTTGGCCAGCATCAGCTCACGCTCGACGGCAGAGCCTTGCTCGTGTTCCAGGATCTTGATCACGTTCACCAGCTTGTTGAGCTGCTTCGTGACCTGCTCCAGCGGCTTGGTGTCGACGTTCACGACGATCGTCATTCGCGAGAGGCCTTCGGTTTCGGTGGGACCGACCGCGAGCGAATCGATGTTGAACCCCCGCGCGGCGAACAAGCCTGCGATGCGCGTGAGCACGCCGGGGCGGTCCTCGACCAGCACGGAGATCGTGTGCAGTGCGTCACCGTTGCTCATGCGATCGGTGCCTCCGCGGGATCGGAGGTGGGCCGGATGGCGTCGGGGCTCACGATGATGTCGTCGTTCGAAGCGCCCGAAGGCACCATGGGGAACACCATCTCGGCCGGGTCCACGCGGAAATCGATCACCACGCTGCGATCGGTGATCGAGTACGCCTTCTCGATGGCCGCGTCGACCTCGCCCGGGCTGTCGACACGAAGTCCCACCGCGCCGTAGGCCTCGGCCAGCTTCACGTAGTCGGGGACGTTCGGGTCGAGCCAGACCCCCGAGTACCGCTCGTCGAAGAACAGCTCCTGCCACTGACGCACCATGCCCAGGTACCCGTTGTTCAAGATGGCCGTGACGAACGGGATGTCCTCCGTGGAGCTGGTGGCGAGCTCCTGCGCCGTCATCTGGAAGCAGCCGTCGCCGTCGATCGCCACCACGCGCATGTCGGGCTGACCCACCTTGGCGCCCATGGCGGCGGGCACCGCGAACCCCATCGTGCCCAACCCGCCGGAGTTGATCCACTTCCGCGGGTGCTCGAAGTGCCAGAACTGCGAGGCGTACATCTGGTGCTGCCCGACGCCCGAGACCACGATCGTGTCGGCGTCGGCGTGGTCACGAAGGCGCTCCACGCAGAACTGCGGCTTCAACGGTCCGTCGGGCTGCTGGTCGTAGCGGTACGGGAACTCCTGTTGCCAGGCTTGCAGCTGGCGCAGCCACGGGCTGCGATCGGGCACGCCGCCTGCGTCGTCCTGGCGCTTCGTGAGCTCGGCGACCATCTTGCCGATCACGTCGCGACAATCCCCCACGATGGGAACGTCCGCCGCGCGGTTCTTGCCGATCTCGGCGGGGTCGATGTCGACGTGCACGATGGTGGCGTGCTGCGCGAACCCCGCCAGCTTGCCCGTGACGCGGTCGTCGAACCGGGAGCCCAGCGCCACCAGCAGGTCGGCCTGTTGCATGGCGGTGACCGCGGTGTAGTTGCCGTGCATCCCCGGCATGCCGAGGCACAGCTCGTGGGAGTCGGGGAACGCCCCGCGGGCCATCAACGTCGTCACCACGGGCAGGTTGCCGAGGGTGGCCAGCTGGAACAGCTCCTTGGAGGCGTCGGCCTTGATGACACCACCGCCCACGTACAGCACCGGCTTCTCGGCGCGCATCATGAGCTTGACCGCCTCGGCGACCTGACGGTTGTTGCCTTTGGTCGTGGGCTTGTAGCCGGGCAGCGTGATGTGTTCGGGCCAGTGGTAGTCGATCTCGTTGATCAGCACATCCTTGGGCAGGTCGATCAGGACCGGGCCGGGCCGGCCGGTCGAGGCGATGTGGAATGCCTCGCGCACGGTCTCGGCGATGTCCCGTCCATCCTTCACCAGGAAGTTGTGCTTGGTGATGGGCATCGTGATGCCGGTGATGTCGGCTTCCTGGAAGGCGTCGTTGCCCACGACCGGCGTGGGGACCTGGCCGGTGATCGCCACGATCGGGACCGAGTCCATCTTGGCATCGGCGAGCGGTGTCACCAGGTTGGTGGCACCCGGGCCGCTGGTGGCCATGCACACGCCGACCTTGCCGGTGGACCAGGCGTACCCCTCGGCCGCATGGCCGGCACCCTGCTCGTGCCGGCACAGGATGTGTCGGATCGGAGAACGGTCGACCAGCGGGTCGTAGATGGGCATGCTGGCGCCGCCCGGGATGCCGAAGATGACCTCCACGCCCTCCTGTTCCAGGGCCTTGAGGACGGCGTCGGCGCCGGACATCGTGGTCATGGCACCGCTCCATCCCGCGCCTCGACGGGGCCGGTCTCGACGCGGCGGACGCGCGCCTGCAGACGATGCGCCAGGTTGCGGCACGCTCGTTCGAACTCCCACGGGGTCCAGTCGCGGCGGCGCATCTGCAACACGTCCTGCTCCTGCTCCTGGCCCAGCTCGAATCCCGAGCCCAGGTACACCACGTCGGAGCTGAGGTAGCGATCGACGACCGCGCGGGTGGAGGAGTCTGTCGCCTCCATGGTCACTTGGCCGGGACCCTCCCAGAGCACGCTGGCCACGACCGTGCCGTCTCGCTCGAACTCGTACCGCATGGTGGTCTCCTTGTCTGCCGGCTCATCACCCGACGTTGCTGCTGCGTTGGCCTGATCGCGGGTAGAAAAAACCCCGCGGGGTTCGCGGGGTGGGCGGCGCGGTCAGCAGGCCTCTTGGGCCTGGCCGCGCCTAGGTGATAAGTACGAGGGTGCTGCGTCCGAACAGCGTGTGGTTCGACATGGTCACGCCATTGTAGGGATGGGAGCGTTGGCGTCAACCGCGAGCGGGGCCGCGAGACCCGGGACCGGGTGGCGAGACGGTGCGCGAGGGTAGGTGACGAGGATCGCGCTCATGGGCATATCCGACATCGGCGCACGCGTGCGTCAGCGCTTGGACCGCAGGCGCGTACAACGCGCGGAGCGACTCGCCCACGACCAGGCACTCGCTGCGCAGGCGCGATCGATCGCCGACGTTGTGCTTCGCATCGGTGACCGGCTCGTGGAGAACGAGAAGCGTCCAGGATCGTTCACGGGCGCGGAACTGCGCTCCATGGAGGCCGAGATCGAACGACTGTCCGGCGGTAACGACCGGCTGGTCCTTCGCGCGCTGGACGACCCCCGGATCGTTGCCTGGAAGCAAGCGTGGGCCGACCAGAGGAATCTTGCCGGCCCCGACGCGGCGATGCGAGTGAACTACTTCGCTGCCCTTGAGATGCAGATCCGCGATGGTTCTTGACGTGACGACCTCGGCCCTCCGACAGCACCTCAAGGATCGGCGGCGGCGGCGATCCGGCCCTCGTCGATGGCTTCCAGGAGGCGCGCGTGGTCGGCCTCGGTGGCGTCGGCATACCGAACGGCGAACTCGGTGATGGCACGATCGAACGTATCGTCGGAGCCGAGGTAGGCAGCGATTGCGACCCGATCGCCCGAGCGAGCATGACCACGCGCCAAGGTCCAGCCGCAGGCCTCGCCATAGGCGCGCAGCCCGGCTGGAGACAGGCGCCCGACGTCGATCGAGGACTTCCCGTCCCAGAGCTGCCGCACGTAGAAATCGTGCTCCCGGTCGTCCCAGGCCTTCAAGCGGTACCACCCGAGCAGGCTGTCGCTCGCCGCCTGCATGAATCGCTGCCCTTCGACCACCCGGCGTCCCTGCGACTCATAGACCGATCGCTCGGTGTAGGGCTCCAGCACCGACCGGGTGGCCTCCTTCATCTGCAGGAGGAGGGGATCGTTCGAGTCCCTGCCCATCATGAGCACGACCCACGCCCTGGTGCCGACGCTGCCGACCCCCACGACCTTGCGGGCGATGTGGACGAATCGATACCCCTCCAGGAGGGAACGGAGGTGCGGGGGCAGGCACTCGCGATACTGATGCAGGAACGACTGGATCACCTCCACGTAGCGCGCACGTTGCTCCTCCACCAAGAGCTCCTCGACCGGCACGATCAGCGGCGGCACGTTCACGAAGCGGATGCGCCCGTCCACGTCCTCGAGGAGTCGTTCGAACGCCCGCAGGTGGTCGTGATGCAGGGCTTTGTTGAGCTCGCGCTTGACCTCCCGGGCAGTCTTGGTATCGGCTCGGGTTGCGAGCCTCTCCTGGAGCTCTTCCGCGGGCAATCGCGCGTACCAGACCTCCAGATCCCGACGCTCCGCGAACTCGATCATGGCCTCCCGATAGGCGCGGACCGTCGCCAGGACGGCCTTCGCGCGGGTGGATCGGCCCCAGTCCAGCTGCCGGCCCGCGATCTCGAAGCTGGCGGCCAGCCGTTTCACGTCCCATTCGAAGGGACCCGGCAGCGTCTCGTCGAAGTCGTTGAGCCCGAACACGAGCGTTCGCTCCGGTGTCTGGAACAGGCCGAAGTTCAACAGATGCGCGTCGCCGCACAGCTGGGTCCGCAGACCGGACGCGGCGGTCGGGGCGAGGTCGCCAGCCATGATCGCGGCGCCGCCTCGATAGAACGAGAATGCCGACAACGCCATCCGGCCGTAGCGGAGCGGGACGAGCTCGGGGACCCGCTCGGCGGACTGCTGCTCCAGGATCGCGATGGGGTCCGCTCGCTCGGCTGAAGGCAGCCACGACGCATGGAGTTCGTGCGGGACGGAGCGTCGCAGTTCCTCGCCCACGGCGATGCGCTGCGCGAGCGTGCGGGCCGGCAGATAGTCAGCGTCAGGCAGCTCATGCGCTGATCCGATCGAGTCCATGTCGTCACTCTATTCTGGCCCCGCCCACCGAGATCGATCCCAAACCCGTCGCGTGGGACGAGCAGAGCCGCTAGCGCAGACTGCGCGCTCTCATGATCAACGCAGGCATCACCGAAGCGGCGAACAGCGCTCCCGTGATCAGGTGCATGCGGATGAGCAGATCGCGTGCTTCGGCCGCTGTTCGTTCGAGTGACAGCGGAACGATGGTGGTCGCCACCGCGAGCGCTACACCCGCAACGACCACCGCTGCTGCTGCGATCCACGATCGGCGCAGGGCGGAGCTGAAGAGCGCGAGCCCTATCAAGAAGGGGGCGGTCGTGTTGATGAGCACGTTCGTGACATGGACCGTTCGCCAACCGGTCGTCAGTTCCTGGAACGTGATGAAGACGTCGGGGTTGCCACGCAGACGGAAGGACACCCCAGCGGCCCCCGCGGTCTCGAACAGTCCGACGTTGACGAACACCGCGATGACCAGGCACACGAGACCGATGGGCCAGACGAGTGACGAGCCGGCAACGGTCGCTTCGTGATGATCGGCCCGGTCCCGGTGTTCGCTGAGCTCTGCCACGTCGCTCCTTCTGAGTTCCTCGACGCGACGGTAGCGGGAGACCTTGCCCGGAAGTGTGCGCCCTTCATGACCATCCCATGCCGCTTGTGTCTTCCCGAACGAGCTATTCCCTTCGGCTAGAGAACCTCGGAGACGTCGCGAACCAGCTCGATCAGGCTGAACGCGACGAGTGCGACCAGGATCGCTCGCCCCGCCCAGGTGACGACCGTGGAATGCCAGAGCACGCCCGTCCAGGGCTTCCATCGATGGAGCAGCCAGATCGCGATGATCACGGCGATCAGGCCGACGCCGAGCGCGCCGGTCAGCGCCAGAGGGGCGAGCAGCACGAGCCCCACGATCCACGCCCGGGACCGACGCACGATCGAATCGCCACGCAGCAGGCGCTCCACCATGAGGCTCAGAGCGACGCCGTAGGCGGCCGGGATCGCGATGAACATCGCGACCGCCAGCGGGAGCGGTTCGAGGAGCGTGAAGTCCAAACCGTCCGGTCGGATCACGACCGCGCCGCCCACGATGCCCATGGCCACCCCGGTGATCCACGGTCTCCATCGCGCTGGCAGCCAACCGCGGACGCCGAGATAGACGATCCCGCCGAGCACTCCCGCGAACCCGGTCAGCGCGACGAGGAACACCGTCGCTCCGCTCACGACACCGATCGTGAAGCCGTCGTCGGTTTCGACCCCGCTCAGGGTCGGCGATGAGGTCAACCGCAACGCGAACATCGCGACCCGGCCGCCGACCCCTCCGATGACGGCGCCCGTCGCGAACCCGCCGAGCACGCCGGCGGCGAGCCAACGCCCCGACCGGGCGATGTCCGGCGTGTCGGTCATTGCTGCGATACCGGAGCGTTCTCGAGTCACGCCACCAGCCTATGGCTCGTCACCTTGACCTGACGAAACGGCGAACGGTACCGTCCCACGATGACCCCCCGTCGAACGTTCTCTGCCCTGGCCATCGTCGCCTGTCTCGTGGCATCGAGCGGTGCGATCCCTGCTGCCGCCTCGTCCGGTTCGGACGGGTATCCGTCGCCTCACCGGTTGCGATCGGCTCTTCACGCCTTGGTGGATGGCCGCGACGGGCCTCCCGGCGTGATCGTGATCGTGCAGCGTGGGCACGATAGGGAGATCTTCCGGGCCGGTGTGGCGAACGTCGCCACCGGCGCCCCGATGCGTGCCGGCATGCACATGCGCATCGCCAGCACGGCGAAGGCCTACAGCGGCGGCGTCGCTCTCTCGCTGGTCGAGCAGGGAGTCCTGGCCCTGGACGACACCATCGGGGACCTACTGCCCTGGGCGCCCCAAGACTGGAAGCGCGTCACCCTGGCGCAGGCACTCCATCACACGAGCGGCCTGCCCGATTTCTCCGACGACACCGGGTTCCTGGACTATCTCGTCGCGAACCTGGACGATGCGCCGCCTCCCAAGCGCCTGCTCCGATTCGTCTTCGACCAGGATCTGGAGTTCGAGCCCGACGCCGAGTACCGGCTACTCCAACTCCGACAACATCGTGGTGGCGTTGATGGTGAAAGCTGCCACGGGACATGCGTACGAGCGCGAGCTCGCCACGCAGGTCTTGGAGCCCCTCGGCCTGGATGACACGAGCCTGCCACGAGGCGTGGAGATGCCCCAGCCGTTCATCCGCGGCTACGACTTCGAGGACGACGGCACGTCCGTCGACGTCAGCGAGTTGATCGCCGCCGGCTACGCGTGGGCATCGGGCGGGATCGTGTCCACCCCGGCCGACCAGAACCGGTTCATCCGGGGATACGTGGGTCGTCATCTGTTCGACGGACCAACGCAGTCAGCACAGTTCGACTTCATCCCTGGGGGCGGGTCGGAGCCGCCGGGCCCGGGCCACAACGCGGCCGGCCTGGCGATCTTCCGCTACCGCACCGGTTGCGGAACGATGTTCGGCCACACCGGCAATACGCTCGGCTACACCCAGTTCATGGCGGCCTCACGCGGAGGACACCGCTCGGTGGTCGTCTCGATCAACCGTCAGACAACGTTGAAGCAGGCGCCGGAGGTCTTCGCACAACTCCGGAACATCTTCCGGCTGGGGGTCTGCGAAGCCCTCCGCTAGCTCTCTGCATCCAGGAACGCCTCGAGCACCGGGGCCAGCGCCTCGGCCGACACGTCGTGGGTCTGACCTTCCAGGGTGCGGAACTGCCCGTTCGGGATCGCGTCGGCCAGCGCGCGGGCCGTGTCACTCATCCACGGGGGGCCGGCGTCACCCGCCATCACGATGGTGGGGATCGTGACGGAGGCAGCCCGCTGGGTGGGCAGGGAGTAGTCCCCCATGATCTCGGCGTCGTAGGCCAACGTGTGTGCCAAGGCTTCCTGTTGCGCCCAGAACGGCGACTGACGCGCCTGGGCGACGAACTCATCGGGCAACCCCACGACCTTCGACATGAAGAACTCGACCGCGTCGCCACGACGGCCGGCCCCGACCATGCCACGGTACGTCGAGGCGGTGTCGGCCGGCGGTGACGGCACGCCTTCGGGGATGAAGGGCGGCTCCCACAGCGCCAGCTTCGTGATCGGCAACCCGCTCGCAGCCGCCTCCAGGGCCAGCGCGGCTCCGGACGAGGAGCCGAACAGGCACGCGGAGCCGCCGGCGCCGTCGATGACCGCCGCGATGTCTTCGACCTCGCGCTCCACCGCGTAGGGCTGCGTGTCGCCACTGTCACCCCTGCCTCGGCGGTCGTAGTTGTGCACGGCGAAACGCGAGGCCAGGAGTGAGGCGACTCCCGCGTTCGAGGTTCGATCCACCGACCCGCCGCACACCAGGACCACCGCCGGCCCCTCGCCTGAGCGCTCGACCGCGATCGTGGTGCCGTCGTTCGAGATGGCCTGGTCCATGTGCTCCTCCTCAGTCGCTGTCGTGTCTGGTCTTGAGGTGCTGGGCCAGGCGATCGAAGAAGATCAGCGAACCGCGCATCGCTCGCGAGTACTCGTCGGCCGGCAGATTCCCGCCGCGCTGGGTGAACGTCATCTCGGTCCGGTCGTCGCCCAGATCCCGGAACTCGGCGGTGAGGACCTCAGCATTGCCGCTGTCGGGGTTCGCGGGGTCGACCAGCGTCAGGACGACGCGTTCGGGCTCGACCACCTCTCGGAACTCGCCCGCGAACGGGATCTCGATCTGGTCGGGGCCGTGGAGCATGACGGCGCTCCACGCTCCGCCCGGCCGCGCGTCCATGAAGACCCTGTCCAGCGGGATCGACGAGCCGTGCTCACCGAACCACGTGGCGAACCGCTCGGGCTCGGTCCACGCCTTGAACACCAGCTCCCGAGGCGCGTCGAAGACCCGGACGATCACGATCCCGTCGGCGTCGCTGGATGCGGAGACCACTCCTTCGGGGGGCGTGGGATCAGCCATCGTTCGCTCCTTCCATGTCGTGGACCTGTCGCAGATGCTCGTCGAGCCGGTCGAAGCTTGCTTCCCAGAACCGGCGGTAGTGCTCCAGCCAGCCGGTCACGTCTTGAAGCGGCTGGGCGCGCAGTCGACACGGACGGAACTGTCCCGAGCGGCTGCGGCTGATCAAGCCGGCGGACTCCAGCACGCTGAGATGCTTGGACACGGCCTGCAGGCTCATCGGGAACGGCTCTGCCAGCTCGTTGACCGTCGCCGTTCCACCGGCCAGGCGAGCGAGGATGTCGCGACGGGTGGGATCGGCGAGCGCCGAGAAGGTGCTGCTGAGCTCATCGACCGCCATGCTGGCGTCCCCTCTCTCCCGTCCGGACGATAGTCAACCGTTCGGTTGAATACCGTATCAGAACGGTGATGGGCTTATCAGGTCAGGCGGTCTCTCCGTCGTCCTGCGTGTCGTCCTCGACCTCGCCGTCACCGACCAGGGCGTGGATGACTTCTTTGGAATGCTTGCCCCACACCCGGTCCCCTTCGAGCTCGACCTTCTCGCCCGTCTCCGGGTCCTCGATCACCATCGTCCTGACCGTGACCTTGGCGACCACGGTCACATGCGCCGTCGCTCGGTCGAAGGTGTGCAGGAGCGAGAGGTCCTCTTTCAACACCCCACCCACGAGCTCATTCGGTCGCAGGATGCAGATGTTGCTGGGGCTCACGGCGACGATGGGCTTGATCCCCTCGCCTTTGTCGCTGGCGAGCGCACCGCCGAGGATGCCTGTTGCTTCCAATGCGCTGCCGCCACCGCCGATGGCACCGCCCACCGCTTCGCCGGCGACGAAGCCGCCCATCTCCTTGCCGGCCATGCCTTTCGGGGAGAACATGCCGACCAAGGGTGATGGTGTCGTCGCCCGTGGCCTTCTTCGCCCCGGCGATCAGGTGCTTCTCCGATGCCATCGTTCGCCTCCTCGCGCGCCGAGAACGCGAGAGGCGCGAGATCGATCAGACGGTGGATTCGAAGAACTCGTCGGAACGCTCGTGGAACAGCGCCCACAGGACGAACAGGCTGATCGCGATCGACACCAGGCCGGCCTCCACGTACGCCCCGCCGTGATGGAAGATCATGAAGCCGAGCGATGACGCGATCCGCAGGCCCTCGACGATCGCCACGACCATGCGGTAGCCGCGGCTGCCACGCATGATGCCGGACCCGACGGCGAACAGGATCACCGCCATGATGCCTTCCCATATCCCGCTGGCGATGATGCCGTTTCCGCTGAGCTCGACCCCGTTGACCGTGAGGTCTTCGAGACGATCGCTGAACGCGATCGAGACGACCGCCGCGACGGCCGCCATGAACGCCTGGATGTACAGGACCACCCCGATGAACGTGACGACACCGGGGCGCTTGACCCCAGACATGGCCATTGTTCCCTCCCTCTGGTTGGTTTCTCGTTCGCGAGTCCGGCCTCGTGGCCGCCGAGGCGAATGCAGGGGGAACCTAGCCTCCGGCGGGTCGGGGCGCAAGTCGGCCGACTAGTGTGCTGACGAACGGCAGGCCAAGAAACGAGGAGGATCCCGCATGACGTCGAAGGATGCGTTCACCGAGGATGAATGGGTTCGGCTGCGCCGAGCACCCATGGTCGCGGGCATGGCGATCTCGATCGCCGACCCCGGTGGCCCCATCGAACTCACGAAAGAGACGATGGCGTCCATGAAGGCAGCGTCATCGCCCCCTTCGAATGAGGAGCTGCTCACCGCCGTCTCTCAGGACATCATGTCCATGACCCAGCAGAAGCAGAACCCCATGGGGGACTACAAGCTCGATAAGTCGTCCCCGGCCGGGGGACAGGTCCTGGAGGAGCTCCGGGGTGTCCACGACATCGTCGCCGCCAAGGCCACGACCGAGGAGACCGAGGCGTTCGGTCGATGGATGGTCGCCGTCACGCAGGCAGCCGCCGACGCGGCCAAGGAAGGCGGATTCATGGGCTTCGGAGCAGAGCGGGTCAGCGACGGTGAGCAGGAGATGCTGCAGAAGGTGGCAGAGACCTTCGGCGCGAACGCGTAGTACGGTTCGCGGCCATGGGCTCTGGTTCGAACGACCCGCAACTCGATGCCGCGATCGCCGCCGTTCCCGAATGGGAGGGTCGGCAGATCGGCGTCACCCCCATCACGACCGGCATCACCAATCGGAACTTCCTGATCGAGGCGGGGCACGAGGCGTTCGTGCTCCGCCTTGCCGGCAAGGACACCGACCTGCTCGGCATCGATCGCGCGGCCGAGAACGAAGCGGGCAGGGCCGCAGCAGCTGCCGGGGTGGGACCCGAGATCTTCGCGTGGCTGCCCCTGCACGACTGCCTCATCACACGCTTCGTGCCGGGCGAGCACATCCCGGGCCCAGATCTGCTGCGCGAGGAGATCCTGACCTCGGTGGTGGGGTCGGTGCGCGCGTTCCATGCCTGCCCGCCGATCGACGCGGAGTTCCCCGTGTTCCGGATCGTGGAGAGCTACAGGCGCATCGCCACCGAACGGGGCGTCACGGTGCCCGACGACTATGGCGCCGCGCACGAGGTCGCCGCACGCATCGAAGAGACCTTCTCGATCGCCCCGATGCCGTCGGTGCCGTGCCACAACGATCTGCTGAACGCCAACTTCCTGCTCGATGGCGACCACGTGTGGATCGTGGACTACGAGTACGCGGGCATGGGCGACGTGTTCTTCGACCTGGGCAACCTTTCGGTGAACAACGGGCTCACGCAGGAGGCCGAGGAGATCCTGTTGCGGCTGTACTTCGGCACGGTGCACGATGTGCATCGCGCCCGGCTGGCCCTGATGCAGCTGATGTCGGACTTCCGCGAAGCCATGTGGGCGGTCGTGCAGCAGAGCATCTCCACGCTGGACTTCGACTATGTCGCCTACGCGGCGAAGCACTTCGAGCGCATGCTCACGAACGCCCGCGTCGAGGGGTTCGCGGATCGGCTCAGCGCCGCGAGGGCACCGGTGCGCTGAGCATCACGTCATCGGCTCCTGCTGCGTGACGCAGTGGATGCCGCCACCGCCGGCGTGCAGGCGATCGACGTTCAACTGCACGACCTCACGTCCGAACGCGTCGGCGAGCACGGCAGCCGCCGCCCGGTCTGCCTCGGCGTCGCCGAGCTGGGCGGTGAGCACCGCACCGTTCGCGGGATAGAAGTTGACGTAGGAATCGAGGAAGTCCGGCGAACCGGATCGCACGGACGTGGGACCGTGGACGTCCACGATCGTGAGCGCTCGACCTCCCGCATCGATCGCGCGGGACAGGAGCTCGCGTTGCTGCCGGGCGTCCTTCGCCCAGACGTCGGTGCGAGCCGCAGGCGGCACCTGCACCATCACCACACCGGGACGAACGAAGCGGGATGTCGCGTCGATGTGATCGTCGGTGATGTCGCGATCACGCAGACCGGGCACCCACAGCACGTCGTTCGCACCGTAGGCCGCACACAGCGCCGCTTCGAGCTGGTCCTTCGAACGGCCGGGGTTGCGATTGTCGTTGATGATGCTGCTCTCGGTGGCCAGCAACGTCCCGGCTCCGTCCGTCTCGACCGCGCCTCCCTCGGTGATGAGATCCGCCGTCGTGAACGGCACGCCCTCCCGTTCCGCGATGGTCCGCGCGACCGCTGCGTCACGATCATGGATCTGGCGGCCACCCCATCCGTTGAAGTTCAGGCCGACGGCCCCGAGCGAGCCGCGCTCATCGATCGTGAACACCGGGCCGGAGTCGCGCATCCAGCAATCGTCCACGGGAACCTCATCGATGACCTCGACGCCCTCGCCGCACATCGTGGCCGCAGCACTCGCATCCTGCGGGTTCGCGCACATCACCACCGGCTCGTACCGCGCGATGGTGGAGGCGATCCGCGCGATGTCGCTCTGGATGCCCGGCAGCAACTCGCCCCAGATCGCTCGACTGGCGGGCCATGCCATCCAGCATCGTCGATGCGGCTCGGTCTCCAGCGGCACCACGGCCAGGTCGGCGCTCGCCCCTGGGGTCACCGGCGCTTCGGATCCTGCCTGGCTCCCGCTCACGTCGCACGATGCCGCCAACCCCATGGACGCCATCCCGAGCCCGGCAAGGCCAGAAGACAAGAATCCCCGCCGTGAGACGGTTCGGCTCATCGCCTACCCCAGCGTGGCCAGGAACTCGTCGAGATCAGGGGCAACGTGGTAACTGGCTTCGAGGAATCCCTCGAGGGCCTCGATGGTCTTGTACCCGTTGCCGGTCACGTAGGCAACGACCTCTTCCCCGGGCTTCACGATGCCTTGCTCGACCATCCGTTTCAGGTTGGCGATCGTGACGCCGCCGGCCGTCTCGGTGAACACGCCCTCGGTCGAGGCGAGCAGCGAGATGCCCTCGCGGATCTCCTGCTCGGTGCACCACTCGATGTGACCGCCGGTCTCCCGCGAGACCTTCATGGCGAAGAACCCATCGGCGGGCGCACCGATCGCGAGCGACCGAGCGATGGTGTCCGGCTTGACCGGCGTCACGTCCTCGGCACCGTCCAGGAACGCCTGGGCGACCGGCCGGCAGCCCTCGGGCTGAGCGCCGCTGACGCGGTAGTGCTTCTCTTCGACGGCACCGATCGCGATGAGCTCCCCGAAGGCCCGGTGGATCTTCGTGAGCAGCGCCCCCGACGCGACCGGCACCACGACGTGGTCGGGAAGGCGCCAGCCCAGTTGCTCGGCCGTCTCGAACCCCAGCGACTTGGAGCCCTCCGCGTAGTACGGACGCATGTTCACGTTGACGAAGGCCCACGGCAGGGCGTCGGCGACTTCGCTGCACAGACGGTTCACGTCGTCGTAGTTGCCCTTGACCGCCACGACCTTGGCCCCGTACGCCTCGGTCGCCAGGATCTTGGCGCGCTCCAGATCGTCCGGCACGAACACGTAGCACGGGATGCCTGCCTTCGCGGCGTGGGCGGCGGTGGCGTTGGCGAGATTGCCGGTGGAGGCGCAGCTGATGGCCTCGAAGCCGAACGCGCGTGCCATGGTCGTGGCGACGCTCACGACCCGGTCCTTGAAGGAATTGGACGGGTTCACGCTGTCGTCCTTGACCCAGAGCACACCGTCATGTCCGATCGCGGCCGCCAGGTCGTCCGCTCGACGCATCGGCGTGAAGCCGGCGCCCAGGTCGACGCGTTCGATGCCCGGTCCGCCCGGCAGGAGCGACTCGTATCGCCACAACGTGGACGGTCCCGCTTCGGCCTGCTTGCGGAAATCGGTTCCGTCCACCGACTGCAGGTCGTATGCCGGCTCCAGCGGACCGAAGCACTCCTCGCAGATCGTGAGCGGTTCGACCGGGTATTGCTGCCCACAGATCCGGCACTGCAACGCCGTCGGTGAGGTGATCACCGGGTGGGTCACCAGGTCACCGCCCCGTGATCGGCGCTGCCCACGGCGCGCGCGTACTTCGCGAGCGCGCCCTGCGTGTACCTGGGCTCGGGAGCCGACCACTCCCCGCGGCGACGATCGAGCTCGGCGTCGTCGACGACCAGCTCGAGCGTACGGGCGTCCGCGTCGATGCGGATCCGGTCTCCGTCGTGGACGAGAGCGATCGGTCCTCCGACGCAGGCCTCGGGCGCGATGTGGCCCACGCTGAACCCCTTGGTCGCGCCGCTGAAGCGACCGTCGGTGATCAGGGCGACGTCCTTGCCCAGCCCGGCGCCGGCGACGGCCGCCGTGACCGCGAGCATCTCCGGCATGCCCGGCGAGCCCTTCGGCCCCTCGTAGCGGATCACCATGACGTCGCCCGCTTCGATAGCGCCGCTCGTGAGGGCGTCGAAGGCCGCCTGCTCCGAATCGAACGGTCTCGCGACGCCGTCGAACACCAGCCCCTCGGCGCCGGCGGCCTTCACGACCGCGCCG
The DNA here is from genome assembly GCA_963821935.1 of uncultured Actinomycetes bacterium. GTDB lineage: Bacteria > Actinomycetota > UBA4738 > UBA4738 > HRBIN12 > JAOUEA01. Next base: position 632,187 of record CAWGFM010000005.1, read on the forward strand.
TCGGGGGCGAGGTTGCCGCGGAGGATCGCCAGACCGCCCCACGGGTGGATGGGGTCGGCGGGGGCATGCACGACGTCCCCGTCGGGCGCCGCCACGTCCATGGCCTCGATGTTGGCCGCGAGCGTCGAGCCCGTCACGGTCATCGCGTCACCATGCAGCAACCCGGCATCGAGCAATTCCTTGATCACGACCTGCACGCCGCCGACCCGATCGATGTCGCTCATGACGAACCGGCCGGCCGGGCGAACGTCGACCAGGTGCGGCACCGCACGCCCGATCCGGTCGAAGTCGTCCAGCTGCAGATCGACGTGTGCTTCCCTCGCGATGGCCAGCAGGTGCAGGACCGCATTGGTCGAGCCCGCCACCGCCATCACGACGGCGATGGCGTTCTCGAACGCGTCCTTGGTCAGGATGTCTCGCGGGACCGGACCGCCCTCGGACACCAACGCAGCCGCGCGAAGACCGCTCTCACGGGCGAACACCTCGCGGCGATAGTCCACCGCGGGCGGCGACGCGCTGCCGGGCAGCGACATACCGATCGCCTCCCCGACGGCGGCCATCGTGTTCGCGGTGTACATGCCGGCGCATGAGCCGGTACCCGGGCACGCCGCGCGTTCGATGCTCTTCAGCTCCGCGTCGTCGATCGTGCCCTTCGCGTGCGCACCGACCGCCTCGAACACATCCTGGATCGTGATGTCACGGCCTCGGTAGGTGCCGGGCAGGATCGTGCCTCCGTACAGATAGACCGAAGGCAGGTTCAGGCGCGCCATGGCCATCAACATGCCGGGCTCGGACTTGTCGCAGCCGGCGATGCCCACCAGCGCATCGAATCGCTCTGCGTGCATCACGAGCTCGACCGAGTCGGCGATGAGATCGCGCGACATCAACGACGCCTTCATGCCCTCGTGGCCCATCGCGATGCCGTCGCTGACCGAGATCGTCGTGAACTCCAGCGGAACGGCGCCGCCCTGCCGAACCCCTTCCTTGGCCAGCGCCGCCAGCTTGTCCAGGTGGTAGTTGCAGGGTGTGACCTCGTTCCAGCTGGAGGCGACCCCCACCTGCGCCTTGCCGAAGTCCTCTTCGGAGAACCCGACAGCACGGAGCATGGCGCGAGCAGGAGCGCGCTGGGGACCTTCGGTGACGTCCTTGCTGCGAGGACGTTCGGAGCCTGCCATGGTGGGTCTCTCCTCGGCGTGAGCGGGGTCCTCACCGTAGCAACGGGAGCGGTGACCTGACCGGGTACGCTCATCGCCGGAATGGCGCGCGACATCACGATCCCGCCCGACGCGGGCCGCAGCTGGTGGCTCAACGAAGCCATGGCACATCCGGAGTTCGCCGGCGAGCCTGCGCCGGCGCTGACGACCGACACCACCGCGGACGTCGTGATCCTGGGCGGTGGTTACACCGGCATGTGGACCGCGCATCACTTGAAGCTGCTCGATCCGGGCATCGACGTCGTGATCGTGGAACAGGACATCTGCGGCGGCGGGCCGAGCGGACGCAACGGTGGGTTCGTCAGCAGCTTCTGGCCCGGCCTCCCACATCTGGTGCGCGAGTTCGGCGATCAGGCCGGCCTCGCCCTGTGTGAAGCAGGTGAGGACAGCGTGCGCGCGATCGGCGCGTTCTGCGACGAGCACGGGATCGACGCGTGGTTCCGAGCCGACGGCGACATCAACGCGGCTGCCTCCGCCGCCCAGGTGGGGGCATGGGCCGACCTGATCGTGACGGCGGACCGGATCGGGCGATCAGCCGACTTCGAGGTGCTGAGCGGCGACCAGATGCGGGCCAGGGTCGATTCCCCCACGTTCCTGGGTGGAGTGACGTCCCAACACGGCGCAACCGTGCACCCCGCCCGACTGGCGCTGGGCATGCGGCGTGTGCTCATGGAACAGGGCGTGCGGATCTACGAGCAGACAGCGGTGACCCGATTCAGCGCCGGCTCGCCGGCGATCGCACAGACGACCGGAGGCACCGTCCGGGCGGGCAGCGCGGTGGTGGCGCTCAACGCCTGGGCCAGCCACTGGAAGCGGTTCCGCCGCCACATCACGGTGCGAGGCAGCTACATCGTGCTGACGGCTCCGGCGCCGGACAAGCTCGAGGAGATCGGCTGGACCGACGGCTCCGGCCTGTCGGACTACCGGGCGGCGCTGCATTACCTGCGAACGACACCTGACGGGCGCATCGCGTTCGGCATCGGCGGTATGCAGCCCAACCTGGCTCGGCACATCGGTCCGCGATTCGCCTACGACCAGGAGGCGATCCGGGTGGCGATCCGGGACCTGCATCGGATGTTCCCGACGTTCTCGGACGTGCCGATCGACGCCGGGTGGGGCGGGCCGATCGATGTGTCGGGCTCGCACCTGCCCTTCTTCGGCACGCTGGAAGGAGGCTCGGTCCACTACGGACTCGGGTACACCGGCAACGGCGTGGGCCCGGCGCACCTGGGCGGCCGGATCCTGGCGTTGCGGTCGCTCGGCCGCCACGACGAGGTGTTGGATCTCCCGATCGTGGATTCGGACCCGCTGCGATTCCCGCCCGAGCCCATCCGTTCGCCGGGAGCGCTCATCGCCAACCAAGCGATCCGTCGGAAAGACGAGTTCGAAGACCGTGGCGAGGAGCCCAATCCCCTGGTGGACTTCGTCGCCAAGCTCCCGCGACGGCTGGGCTACAACCTCGGGCCGTAGGTCCCCGCCGGGGCATCTCGCCTCCGCCGGTCACGTCTCTCCTCCGGCGGGGTCGTTGGGGGCTAACGACGAAGTCCTAGGACGCAGCTGTTAGGAGGACAACGAGCCATGCGCGAAACCATCGGCCACATCCTCCGAGAAGAGCGCGCGCCTGACGTATCAGGGCCGCGCCCGACGGGCTCGGTCTCCATCGTCGATCGGGCGCGGCCGCACCGTGGCCGGGCGCCGTTCTTCGCCCACCGCCACTGAGGTGCCGTCCTGGGCGTGAGCCGTCTCCACGACCGCGAGAGCGATCACCCCGAACCGCGGGGTGCGCTCCACGCTCCGCAGGCTTCCCAACACCGCCCCGTCGAGCGTGACCGCCGCCGGGGCCTCCGGCAGGTCGTCGCCTTCGAACACCAGCGTCACGAGGCGGCTGGCGGGTGGATCCATCCGAGCCGCCACCGCCTCACGACCGATGAATCCGCCGTCCGTGTCGGTGAGGTCGATGAACGGTTCGAGCGAGAGCTCGACGGGATCGGTCTCGCCCGTCACGTAGTCCTCGTCGGCCACGACCAGGCCGGCTTCCACCCGGAGCATCTCCACGCAGTCCAGGCCGATGGGTCGCGCGCCCGCGGCGACCACCGCATCCCACACGGCGCCCGCCGCCTCCGCGCCTCCGAACACGAACACCTCATACCCAAGCTCACCGGAGAACCCTGTACGCGAAACCATCGCCTCGGCCCCGGCGACCACCGTGCGCGAGATCGCGTGGTAGTACGTCAGCGCTGTCAGATCCGCTTCGACCAGGGGAGCCAGCAGGTCGCACGATCGTGGCCCCTGCACCGCGATGCTCGCGATCTCGTCCGTCCGGTTGGCGATGCGTACGTCCAGATCGGCCACAGACCCTCGGATATGCGCGCTCATGGGTGGCCGGTCCTCGTTGCCGATCAGCCATACGTCGTGTGGTCCGAAGACGTACCGGGTGCCCTCGTCCACCAGGAGCCCGTGCTCATCCAGTAGCAAGACGTAGCGGACCTGGCCCGGGCCGTCGGGTGTCGTCGACCGTGTGGTCAGCCGGTCCACGGCCACAAGCGCGTCGGGCCCGGTCATGTGCCACTTGGCCAACGCCGACACATCCCAGATCACGACGCCGTCGCGGGCTGCTTCGTACTCGCCGATGGGATCGCCGAACGATGCGGTCCACAACCGCCCGTAGTCCTCGTAGAACGTCGCTCCTCGCGCGGCCTGGCGCTCGAACAGTGGCCCCGTCTTCACGTCACCCGCCAGCATGCTGATGTCAACGGTTTCCATGAAGACCTCAGGTCGCCCCGGGTGTGTTGGGGGTGAGGAGCTCGCCGGCGTCGAACGGCGTGTATCCGGGAGCCAAGAGTGGCCAAGGCCGGGCCGCCTCCCACGCCGCACCGACCGCCAGCACGAGATCGTCCGCGAACCTCGGACCCGTGATCTGGATGCCGAACGGCACGCCGTTGGGCGAGCGTCCGGCCGGGACGCTGAGCGCCGGATGCCCGGTCATGTTGGCGGTCTCGGTGTTGTAGGCGTCGTCGTCGTCGGTGCCGGCCTCCTCGCTCCCCGGCATGCGGCCGTCTGCGTAGAAGCCTTCGACGCACATCGTGGGACAGACCAGGACCGCGTCGTCGCCCAACAGATGGTCAAGTTGCTTGACCATGGTGAACCGGTGGCGACGTGCCGCGACGTAGTCGTCGACGGAGAGCGTCGCTGCGTGCTCCATCGCGCGCCGGGCGTTCGCGGAGAACTCCTCCGCATGCTCGGCGACGACATCGCGGCCGATCGACGTCAGCTGTTCGACCCCGACCGTGGCGAACCAGTCCGCGACGGCGTTCGTCGTCCATGGAGGCGTGATGCGTTCCGCCGTCACGCCGATCGCATCCTCCATAGCCTCGACCGCGTCATCGAAGAGCGCAGCGATCGAGACGGGAAGGGGGCCGTGATCGATCAGACGAGGCGTGACGAGCAGGCGCGCGGGCATGACGCCGGCCCGTGGGACCCAGCGGGTGAGCGCCGATGGATCACCGGGCGTCGGACCGGCGAGGATCCCCAACAGCAGCGCGGCGTCGGCGACGCTCGTCGCCATCGGCCCCTTGGTGGACTGGTCGATCCAGGTCGGGATCGGATCGCGACCGAGCAGTCCGTTCGTGGGCTTCAGCCCCACCAGCCCGCAGTACGCGGCCGGGATCCGGATCGAACCGGCGCCGTCCGTGCCGGTGGCCAACGGCGCCAGGCCCATCGCAAGCGCAGCACCGCTCCCTCCACTCGATCCGCCCGGCGACCAGTCCAGCGCCCACGGGTTGTTCGTGTCGCCGAACAGCCGGTTCGACGTGAATCCGGCGAGCGCGAACTCCGGCAGGTTGGTCTTGCCGACGACGATCGCGCCCGCAGCTCGGAGACGGCCCACCACGTCGCAGTCACGTTCCTCCGGCTCGGCGTCCCGATGCAGCAGCGAGCCGTAGGTCGTGGGCAGCCCCGCGCACTCCTCGTTGTCTTTCACCAACAGGGGAAGCCCGGCAAGCAGGCCCGGGTCCTCCCCGGATGCAACCCGTTCGTCGAGCGCCGCGGCGTCGGCGAGCGCGTCATCGTCTCGCGTGAGGACGATCGAGTTGACCGGCCCGTCGTGCCGCTCGATCCGTGACAGCGAGGTAGCCACCAGCGACTCCGAGGTGATGCGGCCGGTTCGCACGGCCGCTGCGAGCGCCGCGAGCATCATCGGCGCAGGCCCAGCCGGTCACGCACCCGTTCGAACCCGTCGGCGAACCGTGCGCCCGCGTCGTTGAGCTTGGCCTCCAGGTCGCCACGCTTCGCGTCCTTCAACACCACGGTCGACGCGTTGCGTCCAGCGATCCCCATGACCCCGCCCCCGGGGTGGGTGCCGGCGCCGCACAGGTACAGGCCCGTGATCGGCGTCCGATGGTCGCCGTAGAAGGGGATCGGGCGGAACGAGAACATCTGATCCGGCGTGAGCTCGCCCTGCATGATGTTGCCTCCCACGAGTCCCGTGCGAGCTTCGATGTCGGGAGGCGCCAGCACCTCCATGTCCTCCACCAGGTCGGCGAAGCCGGGGGCGTAGCGTTCGAACTCGGCGATCACGCGCTTCCCGTACGACTGTCGCTCTGTTCCCCAGTCGGTGTCCCGCAGCTCGTATGGCCCCCACTGACTGAACCCGATCGCCAGATGCTTGCCGTCGGGCGCGAGCCCGGTGGGCTCATGTGCCGTGGGGAACACCATCTCGGTGTAGGGATGCTCGCTGGCCCGGCCGTACTTCGCATCGTCGAAGGCTCGCTCCAGGAACTCCATCGAGGGCGAGGTCGCGACCAGCCCTCGGAACGGATCGCCATCTTGATCCCAGCTCGGGAAGACCGGCAGCGCGGACAAGGCCAGGTGCACCTTCACGCTGCCGCTGCGCGAGCGGTATCGCTCGATGTCGCGCACGACATCTCGGGGCAGCTGCTCGCGACCAACCAGGTCGAGGTAGGTGGTTCGGGGATGGACGTTGGAGATGACCCGGCCGGCTCGAACGATGGAGCCGTCATCCAGCTCCACTCCCACGGCTCGTCCCTCGGAGTTGATCGCGATCTTCGCCACCTGCTGGCCGGTTCGGATCTCGGCCCCCGCGTGCTCGGCGGAACGCCGCATCGCGGTCGAGACCCCGCCCATGCCGCCTTTGACCCACCCCCACGCGCCGAAGTGACCGTCGATCTCGCCGATCCAGTGATGCATCAGGGTGTACGCGGAGCCGGGCGTCATGGGCCCGCCCCAGGCCCCCACCACCGCCTGGGTCGCGAGCGCCCCCTTCACGCGTTCGTCGGTGAACCATTCGTCCAGGAAGTCGGCCGCGCTCATCGTGAACAGGCGCACCAGCTCGTGGATGTCACGCCCCGTCCACCCGCGGAAACGCGCACCCGTCCGAGCCCAGTTGAGGAACTCGGACAGCCTCATGTTGGGCGGGACCACGTACAGGAGTGCTTTCATGAGATCCGCGATGTGCTCGAAGTAGGTGTCGAACTCCACCCACGCGTCGGCGTCGGCCTTGTTGAGCGCGGCGATGTTGCGTGCGTCGCGCTCCAGGTCGCCCCATAGCGTCAGGGAGGAGCCATCCGGGAACGGCACGAAGTAGTCCGGCGTGATGATCGAGACCTCGTATCCGAACCGCTTCAGGTCCAGCTCGGCGACGATGCGGTCGGGCATGAGCGAGACCACGTAGGAGTTGGTCGAGACCCGGTAGCCCGGGAAGCTCTCCTCGGTGACGGCGGCCCCGCCGACCTGTTCCCCACGTTCCAGGACCAGCACGTCGAGGCCTGCCTTCGCCAGGTAGATGGCGCAGGCCAACCCGTTGTGGCCGCCACCCACGATGACGACGTCGCGCTCGTTCAGCCCCATGGTCGGCGAGCCTACCGAGGGTTCCGCGTCGTGGGCAACGGATCCTCGCGCGTGCCGCGCAGGGTTGGGTAGGGTCACCCCGATGGATGCGGACGTCGTCGTCATCGGTGGTGGGCTCGCAGGACTGGTGGCGGCTCGCGACCTGGGTGAGGACGGGCGCTCCGTAGTGGTCCTGGAAGCACGTGACCGCCTCGGCGGACGCGTGTGGTACCGCGAGCTCCCCGGCACCGGCATCCGGGTCGAATACGGCGCCACCTGGTTCTGGTCGGAGCTGCACGTGGCGCTGGCCGCCGAGACCGCGCGATACGACGTCCCGGTGCACGACGCGGGGCCGCCGGTCGAAACGGCGTGGCGATCAGGTGACACGCTGCGCACGGGACCGGACGCCGCGGTCGGTCTCGCGCAGGCGCTCGCCCCGTTCGAATCCATCTTCGATGCGAACGCGGAGCGGATCATGTCGGCCTGGGACGGCGACCGGACTCCCCTGGCCGACCTCGACGTTCCGATGGCTACCTGGATCGAAGGGCTCGGACTGCCCCAGGACGCCGTGAACTATGTCTTGGGCTTCGCGGCCGCCATGGGTGGCGGCGATCCCGCTCGCCTCTCGGCGCTGAGCCTGCTCACCGACGCCGCGACGACCGGCTACCGGTTCAGCGATGCGTTCTCATCGCTGGGGAACACGTTCGATCGCGGCACCGCGAGCCTGGTCGATGCGCTCGCAGCCGATATCGCCGGTGAGATCCGGCTGGGGACCGTGGTGCGACGTATCACCGATGGCACGGATGGCCTCACGGTCGAGCTCGATGGCGGCGGCATCGTTCGGGCCGAAGCGGGCGTGCTCGCGCTCCCCGTCAACGTCTGGCGCGACGTGCACTTCGACCCTCCGCTCTCGCCGGAGCAACGCCGGATCGCTCAGGCTGGACACGCGGGAACGTCGACGAAGGTGCTCGCGGTCGCACGTGGCGTGCCCGCGGACTTCCAGGCGCTCGGCTGGCCCGGTGGTCTGCAGGCCATCGTGAGTGGCCGGAAGATCGGCGCAGAACGCGTGCTCTACGGCTTCTCCGGGATGGGAGATATCGACCCGATCGACACCGATGCCGTCGATCGCGCGGTCCGTGCGTACCTGCCGGGCGCGACGGTGTCGCTGAGCGATGGGCACGACTGGGTCGCCGACCCGTTCTCGCGCGGCACGTGGCTCGCGCCACCGGTGGGATGGGATATCGCCGGCACCGGCGCGTACGGATCGCCGCACGGCAGGCTCGCCTTCGCCGGCGCCGACATCGCGAGGACGGGCGCCGGGTGGATGGAGGGCGCCGTCATCAGCGGTCACGATGCCGCCGGCACGGTGCGCTCCTTCCCGAGGACCGCCCGCCCGTCCATGCGCTAACCCGCGGCGATGAGCGCGATCCCCGCGAACGCCGCGATCACACCGGCGCTCTGCGACCTGGCCAGCCGTTCGTGGAGCACCGCTCGCGCGAGCAGCACGGTGGCCACCGGATAGAGCGCGGCCAAGACGGCGATCACGCTGAGCAGTTGGCCGGTGGAGGCCGCCACGGCGAACAGCAGGTTGGAGCCGTTGTCGAGCAGGCCCAGCAGGATCAGCGAGCCCATCTGGGGGCGCGTCATCGTGAATGCGGGGCGAGCGGCCGCCACGATCACGCCCAGCAGCGCGACCGCCCCCACGCGCACCGACACCGTGGTCCATGCGGGGTCGATCCGAGCTCCACGGTCCAGGAAGATGACCAGGATGCCGAACGCCACCGCGGCGACCGCGGACAACATCACGGCGCGCGCGGTGACCGGCTGGCCGTGCCCGACGGGCGAACGCGATGCCAGCAGGACGCCGACGATCGCGACGACGATCCCGATGAATTGCAGCGTCGCGGGTCGATCGCCCCGAGCCAACGCGGCCCCCACGGAGACCACCACGGACAGCGCCGAGATGGGCGCCACGACACCCATCGGGCCGAGGGCGAGCGCCGTGTACAGCGACGAGAGACCGATCACACCGCAGACACCCGCCGCCATGCCCAGCCAGATGACCTGCACGTCATCCGGCCCGCGGCCCAGGCCCAGCACCACCGCGCCCATGAAGATCAACCCCGCCACTTGGGACACCACGCTGACCACCCAGATCGGCAGGGACTTGGTCGCGAGCCCGCCAAGGAAATCGGCCGTCCCCCACCCCGCCGCGGAACCCAACGCAAGCACGATCCCCAGCATCGCGGGAGGCTAGCCGAGAACCGAGAGGCCGGGATCGATGCCGGTCAGGCGAACGGCACGACGCGGACGCCGTCCTTCCACACCTGGTGCACCCGGGACTCGTAGCCATCGAAGTCGAATGGGTCCCCCTCGACGAGGACGAGGTCGGCCCGCTTGCCGGGCTCGATCGTGCCCAGCTGGTCCGCCAGCCCCATCAGCTCGGCGGCGCTGCGCGTGGCCGCGTGGAGCGCTTGGGCCGGTGTGAACCCGTTCGCCGCCATATGGCGAAGTTCGTTCAGGTTGGTTCCGTGCGGCGCCACGGGACAGTCGGTGCCCATCGCCACCTTCACTCCGGCATCGGCGGCCAAGCCGAATGCGCGGAGCTCGGGCCTGCCGAGGTCACGCAGCTTCTCACGCACGGCGGGCTGCACCTTCGGATCGTTCGCGATCGCCTCGGTCGCATCGCCGGCCGTGAGCGTGGGAACGAGCCACGTGCCTCGTTCGACCATCATGGCCGCCGCCTCCTCATCCAGGTACGTCCCGTGCTCGATGGAGCGCACCCCGGCTCGGATCGCACGTTTGATGCCCTCCGGCCCATGCGCGTGCGACATGACCCACGTCCCCAGGTCGGCCGCGGTCCGCACGATCGCGTCCACCTCCTCCTGGGAGTAGTTGGGTTCCATCGGGTCGTCGGCGGGCGAGAGGAACCCGCCGGAGGAGGCGATCTTGATCACGTCGGCGCCGGCCCGGATGACCTCGCGCACCTTCCGGCTGACCCCGTCGACGCCATCGCACACGCCGGACGGGAACCCCGGGTACTCCACGCCGAAGGCACCCTGCGCCCCGCTCGGCAGCCACGCATCGTTGTGCCCACCGGTCATCGAGAGCATCGTCACGGAGATCTGCATGCGTGGGCCGGCGAGCGTTCCTTCGTCGACCGCGGCCCTGAGCCCGGCATCGGCGCCGGCCGCGTCGCGAACGGTGGTGATGCCGAGCGCCAGCGTCCATCGCAGGTTGTCGGCCATGCGGAAGAAGGGCAAGGAGAACGGTTCCTGCATGCGGGCGTACTCGTCGAAGTCCTCGTATCGGTACGCGATGTGCACGTGGCAATCGAACAGGCCCGGCAGGATGGCGCTGCCGTCGCAGTCCACAGCCACATCGCCGTCGAGGCCGCGACCCACGTCCATGATCAGCCCGTCCTCGATCACGACGTCGGCCTCGCTCACAGCGTCGGGCCCGGCGCCGGTGCCGTCGAAGATCCTCGCCCCCCGGAACACCGTCCTGCTCACCGGCTCACTCCCTCCACCCCTACACTTCCGGCCGAGGCTACCCGCCCGACGGACCCAGGAGCGAATCAGTGGACATGCGACTCGACGTGGCTGATGCCGCGTTGCAAGCGAAGGCACGAGCGTTCACGAACGACGTGCTGATCCCACTGGAAGACGAGTGCGAGGAGCACGACGGGCTCACCGAGGCCAGCGCGGCCGCAGCCAAGCGCCAGGTACTGGACGCCGGATTCAACGGGATCAACCAGCCGGTCGCCGACGGTGGCCAGGGCTTCGACCTGTTCCAACAGATGCTGGTCGAGGAGCAGTGGGGGCACGCAACCGGGGCGCTGTGGGACATCCCGTGGCGGCCATCCATCCCGCTCCAGGCCGGGACCCAGGATCAGAAGGAGCGATACCTCCGGCCCGCCATCCGCGGTGAACGGCGCGACGCCTACGCCATCACCGAGGAAGGAGCCGGATCCGACGTGTCCATGGTGGCGACGGTGGCCCGGCGTGATGGCGATGGCTGGGTGCTGGATGGTGAGAAGTGGCACGTCACCAGCGGCGACGTCGCGGACTTCTTCCTGGTGCACGCGCACGTCGACGGCGATGCGTCGAAGGCGACCGTGTTCCTCGTGGACAAGGACAGCCCGGGGGTCCGCCTGGTGCGCACACCCAAGTACACGCACACGTTCGTGTTCGAGCATCCGATCTACGCGTTCGACGAGGTCCGGCTCAGCGACGACCAGGTGCTGGGCGGAGTGGGCGAGGGGCTGGATCTCACCAAGGACTGGTTCGTGGAGGAACGCCTCATGATCGGGGCTCGCACGATCGGCGCCAGCACGCGGGCGCTGGACCTGAGCCTGGAGTTCGCGCGGACCCGACGCCAGTTCGACACGGCGATCGTGGAGTTCGGAGCCATCGAGTTCATGCTCGCCGACATGGCGGCCGAGATCATGGCGGCGAAGTCCTTGCTGTACCGCGTGTGCTGGGAAGCGGCGCGCGGCGGGTCGGCACGGAAGCAGACCCACGCCATGGCCAGCGTCGTGAAGCTCGTCTGCAGCGAGACGGCGGGGCGGGTGGCCGATAGAGCGGTGCAGATCTTCGGCGGGCGCGGGTACATGCGGGAGCAACCGGTCGAGCGCCTCTACCGGGAGCTGCGGGTCGACCGCATCTGGGAGGGCACCTCCGAGATCCAGCGCGTCGTGATCGGCAACGAGCTGCGGAAGCGGGGCTCGGACCGGTTCACGGGGTGGCCCGGTCCCGAGCACGTCTAGGTCCCCCGCATGCAGCCCATTACCTCGGCGGGAAGGCCCGGATTCGTGAGGCCGCCGCCGCCCTTCGCGAAGTCGTACGGCTCGCCGAACCACCGGCCGGGCAGTCCCGGGTAGGCGCGGCGGGCGGGTTGTCCAGCGTCGTACTGGAAGCCCGTCCAGTCGGGTGAGGTGAACCCTTCGCTGTCGTAGGGAGCCACGGCCGACAGACCCTTGCCGAACGCACGCTGTTCCACCAGGAACCGGCCCTGGTAGTCGAGCTCGTCGGCCGCGTAGAGCTTCACGTACCAGCGACGGACGACCTGCAGGTAGCCCTTGGCGCTGTCGCCGACGGACGGAGGGGACTCCGGCCCCACGAACAGTCGCATGTCGACGACGACCAGCTCCCCGCGGACGGGCGCGGCGCGTCTGATCACGCCGAGCGGGTCGGAGAACATCGGGGAGCTCCGTGGGGGGGTGACCCACCCTTCCACGCAGCTCTCCGAGACCGGACCGCTCGTGGCCGGTTCCTGCGCGGGTACGGCCGGAGGCGTCGGGGATGCCGCCGGCTCCACCGACGGCGTGAACTGGGGTGTCGGAGCGACCGGTGAATTCGGGAAGGCCCCGGTCGACGATGCCGGATCCGGTTCGCCGTCATCGCGCACGATGACGAACGCGGCTGCCGACCCCGCGACGACGACGAGTACCGCGATCACCACCACAACCCTGCGCACCTGCGAATCCTACGCATGTGCTGTGGCGAAGCCGTGATGTCGACCGTTCGAGGCCATCGCAGCAGTTCGGACTGGTAGAACTGTTCGAGTGAGCGATCGCCTGCATCCCCTCGACGACGAACATGGCGACACGCATCCGCTGCCGCTCCCTCGACGCCGCTTCCTGCAGGCCTCGGCGATGGCCGTGGCGGGTGGGGTGCTCTTCTCGTGCACGGGGGGACGCACGATCACGAAGGTGAACGATCCCACCCCGACGATCGACACGAACACACCGATCAAGCGTGTGATCTACGTGATGCTCGAGAACCGGAGCTTCAACAACGTGTACGGCCGGTTCCCCGGGGTGCAAGGCACCACCGTGGGGGTCGAGTACGGCAAGGAACGTCCGTTGATGACCTGCCCCGAATGGCTGCCTGGCGATCTGCCACACGATCTGTCCGCCTACCTCAGCTGCGTCAACGGCGGCACGATGGACGGGTTCAGCGTCGGGCAGTTCGGCCCGTCGTACGCCTATTCCACCTTCGAGGAGCGCCAGATCCCCAACTACTGGCTCTGGGCGCGCGAGTACGCGCTCTCGGACAACTTCTTCGCTTCGGCGGCCGGGCCGAGCTACGCCAACCACTACTACTTCATCGCCGGTCAGTCGGGCGGGGTGATCGACAATCCCGAGAACATCGAGACCCGGTTCGAGAACGGGAAGCGATTCAAGAGCTGGGGATGCGACGCGATCGGCGACGACGTGTACGTGTTCGTGAAGGACGACCAGGGCAACCTGTCCAAGCACGACACGTGCTTCACGTTCCCCACGGTGGGCGAGCAGCTCACCGACATCGGCGTCGACTGGACCTTCTACTCCGCGGTGCCGGGCCAGCCTGGATACTTCTGGAACGCTTACAACGGCATCTCGAACGTCTTCCACACCGACCAGTGGCACCAGCACGTCCGTCCGGTCGACAACATCGTCAAGGACATCGACGCGGGCACGCTGCCCGCGGTCACGTGGGTCACGCCGCGGTTCGAGCTGTCCGACCACCCGCCGCAGTCCAGCGGGCACGCGCACAACTGGGTCACCGACATCGTGAACGCGGTCATGCGCTCGGACCAGTGGGAGCACACGGCCATCTTCGTGACCTGGGATGAATGGGGTGGCTTCTACGATCCGGTCCTGCCGCCCGAGATCGACCCCATCGGGTTGGGCGTTCGGGTCCCGCTGCTCACGATCAGTCCGTACACGCGGCGCGGCATCATCGATACGGAGCTGGGCGAGTTCTCCACTCCCCTGCGGTTCATCTCCGACAACTGGGGTCTGGACTACCTCACACCCCGCATCGCGAACACCCACAGCTTCGAGCACGTCTTCGACTTCAAGCAGAAGCCCCGCAAGCCCGTGCTCGGCACCAGGGCGCCCGTCTACGGCAACCCCTTCGATTTCCCCGAGGGGTTCCAGGGCTGGTTGCCGGGCACCGTGCCCGAGCGCGAGCACTTCGTCTGAGCGTCGCTCAGCCCTCGTCTCCCAGATCGAACGTGGTCCGCAGCTCCTGCGTCTGACCGGTCTCGGCGGCTCGGTAGGCGGCCTCGATGATCTCGATCACGTGTCTGGAGTGCTCGGGCGTGACCGGCGTCGGCGTGCCGTCCCGGACCAGACCGACCAGCTGCATGATGTCCTCGAAGACATGCGCCTCGGGGATCGAGCGATGCGCGCCCGTGACGTGGGGCAGCACGCGCATCTGCGCGTCCCAGTCCCAGGTCGGCCGGTCCACGGTCAGCTCGCGGCCCTCAAACTCGATCGGCTCGCCATCGTGGAGCAGGCCCGAGATCGTGCCCTCCGTGCCGAAGTACTGCGCCGCCGCGAAATCATCGATCAGGGCGCCTGCCGCCGTTCCGTGGGCTACCACCTGCACCCCATCGCCGAAATCGAGCAGGGCGATCGTGTTGTCGTCGACCTCCGTCACGATCTCGGCGCCAAGGAAGGTCCGGCTCGGCACGACCGTGCCCGACATGGCGGTGACGCGCCGCGCCGGGCCCAGCACGCTGGTGAGTTGGTGGAGCGCGTACACCGTGACGTCGTACATGGGCCCACCGCCGGGCTTGCGGAAGTACCAGCTGGGATCGGCGGGAACCCCGCCGGGCACCGACGTCCGCTCCGATTCCTCGTCGCTCTCGTGGTAGGCGCCGAGCGAGCATCCGCAGATGGCCCAGCACAGCCGGCCGATGGCGCCGCCACGGATCAGCCGTCGGATCGCCGTGAGCTGCGGTCTGAGCACCTCGCCGGGCGAAGCGACGAGCTTCAGCGACCGATCGGCTGCCAGGGCGATCAGCTCGTCGGCCTCGGCGGTCGTGGTGGCCATCGTCTTGTTGACGTGCACGTGCTTGCCCGCCTCGAGCGCCGCCTTCACCTGCGCGAAGTGCAGTCCGATCGGCGACGCGATCGAGACGGCATGCACGGCAGGGTCGGCCAATAGGTCGTCGAGGCGGTCGTACGACGTCGCGATGCCGAAGCGCTCCGCCGACGCGGGAGCACGCCCCGGGGCGGGATCGCAGACGGCGACGAGCCGCACGCGATCCGCGATGTCGTCCTGGCTGAGATGGGGAAGGATCCCCCGTTGGGCGATCATGCCGGCTCCCACGACGCCGATGCCGAGCGGGTCCGTCGAGATCACGATGGATACTCCTTGTGTTCGTCGCGTTCCAGGGATCGAGCTGAGCGGTGCGTCACGCCGAACGTGGTCTCGAGATCGACCGCGATCCCGTCGCGCACCGAGCGGACCGACGCATCGAGGATCTCCAGAACGTGGATGGCATGATCGGCATGCAGCCGCGGGGGCTCGCCCGTGAGGATGCACTCCACCATGTGCTCAACCCCGACGATGTGATCGGGTCCCCCGTCGACTCGTTCCGCGTCGACATCGATCGAACGCCATGTTCCGCGCGTGTCGAGCACCTGCAGCGGCTGACCGACGTCCAGCAGGCTCAGGGCGATCGTGCCGCGCTCTCCCATGAGCTCCAGCTCGGCCGACCGGGTGCCGTGCGCGGTGAAGTTCGCCTCGACCGTAGCCAACCGCGCCGACCCCAGGTCCAAGGTCACCGCCCAGGCATCATCGGCTCGGACCTCGATCCGGGTGCCGGCGAGCGGGCCGTCGGCCACGTCGAACCCGTCACGGGTGCGGGCGCTCATCGCCACGACACGTCGGGCGGGGCCGAGCAGCCCCGTGATGGCATGCAGCGGGTACACGCCGAGGTCGACCAACGGACCGGCTCCGTCGGCGAAGAAAGGCGAGGGATCCGATCCGTAGCCGTCCCACGGCGGCACGCCGCCGAACCCCAGTCCGCGGACGGTGTGGACCGGCCCGATCGAATCGTCCGCCAGCATGCGGCGCGCGAGCTCGACCTGTGGGAACAGCATGACGCTCGGCGCCGCCACCAGCACCAACCCTCGTTCGGCCGCCTCAGCACGCAGGCGCTGCGCCGAATGGACCGAGCCGGCCAACGGCTTCTCTGAGTACACATGCTGCCCGGCGCGGAGGGCGCTCGTCGTGGTGGCTTCATGGACGGAGATGGGGGTGAGATTGATGACGGCATCGATAGTCTCCCGGCGCGTCATCTCCTCCTGGTCGGTGAACCAGGGCACATCGATCTCGTGGGCTACCGCCCGAGCCCGCGTTTCACCACGGCCGCACACCGCCACGATCCTCGCGCGGTCGGCGATCCGATGGAACTCGGGCAGGTAGTCGCGGGTCGCGACGTCGCCGGGACCCAGGATCGCGACGCGGACGCGCCCATCGGTGTCCGTCACGGGCGAACACCGTGCGACGCGGACCGGTCGATGGCACTCAGCGCCGCCCCCACCAGGACCGCGTCGGTCCGGAGCTCAGCATCGACGACCGGGATGTCCCGGCTGGTGGGCGCCCAGATGTGTGCTGCGAACGACGTGAGGAACCGATCGCGGTAGCGGCCGCGAGCCAGCCCCAGCCCCCCACCCATCACCACCGCCTCGGGGTCGAGGACGTTGACCAGGCCGGCCACCACGGTCCCCAGCATGGAACCACCCTCGTCGACGATCCGCTGCGCGACCCGATCGCCGGCATCGGCAGCAGCCAGCACGTCTTCGGCTCGTTCGGGTGCGGGTGTCGACGTCTGCGCGGAGTACCTGGCCACCATCCCCCGCCCCGACGCGATCGCTTCGGGCACGATGTCGATCGGTTCGGCGCAGTGGGGACAGACCGCGGAGATGCTGCCGCTCGTGGCGACCAGGGCCGACCCGTGCCGCCCCGCGTAGGGTGTGCCCGCCTGCACCAAGGTGTGGCTGACCCCGGTCCCGACCGACACGTAGAGGAACGGGTCGAGCGACCGTCCTGCTCCGAGTCGCGCTTCGGCCAGGGCACCGGCCCGCACGTCCGAGGACACCGTCACGGCACCCGCGCCCGCCACGGCGCCCGCGATGGCGCCCACGACGTCGCGCCCGAGCCAGTCCAGCGTCTGGTCGCTGGTCACCTGGCGATCCAAGTCCACCAGCTCGCACACCGCCACACCGACGTCCACGGCGCTCTGGTCCTGCATCAGCGCAGAGACGATGGTCACGACGTCGTCCAGGATCTCGGCGCCGTCGCGTTCCGGGCGGGTCTGCCGGTGCTGGGGGTCCGACACGGATCCGTCACGCAGATCCACGACGCCCGCGGCGATCTTCGTCCCGCCGACATCGACGCCGATCGCCCGGTCCGCCCCGCCGGTCATCACGTCGGTGAGGTCAGTCCTCGTCGTAGGTTGGTGCGACGGCGAACATGACCGAACCCGCGGCAGCGGTGACGTTGCGCAGTTCGTAGCCGGACCCCTGCGGAACGAAGAAGCCGTCCTCGGGTTGCAGCTCGAACCACCGCCTCCCGTTCCGGTCCGGACCGTCGGTCAACAACACGTTGATCCTGCCCTCCAGCACGTGGAACGTGGCGTCGCCACCGTGACGGCGAGGCTGGGTGCGTCCACCCGCGGGGATCGTCACGGTGCCTGCGGTGATGTGCTCGGTGCTCACCAGGGTCTCCACGAACGCACCGTCACCGTCCAAGCTGGCGAGCCGGTCGGCGGGGCCGAGGACGGTCATCCGGGAGGCCTTCGCACGTTCGGCCGACGCCATCGGCCAGCGCCCGTTCCATCGTCGGTCGCGGTAGGTCGGCTCGGCCAGGTAGTCCTTGGTCCTCGCGTAGGCGCTCGAGGTGCCGGCCGCAGGCGGCGGCGCGAAGAACTCCAGGACGCGAAGCTGGTCGGCACCGAAGTTCATCGCGTGATGCCAGGTGTCGCGCCGGAAGAAGATGGAGTCGCCGCGCTCCACGCGATGGACCTCCCCGTGCTCAGGATCGGCGATCACCATCGTGCCGCTGAGTACGTACATCAGTTCGTCGGCAGCGAAGACCGTGCGGAACTCCTGGGAATGGCGGAACATGCCACCCGGCGGCAGGCCGAACACCAGATGGTGGATCTTCTCGCTGGACACGTAGATCCAGTCCGGAACCTGTCCGGAATCCGCGTCGCCCCACAGGTGCAGGGTGGCGTCGGCGTACGGGATGTGGGTCGGTTGGTCGAAGCTGGGGCGTGGCGACGACGCGGGCACGACCGCCGCCACGGTCCCGGGGCCGTTGTGTTGCAAGCCCTTCCCTACGCTGGGTTCGCTCCCGACCGCCATCGGCGACCATCATACCCCCGAACGCCCACGCGGGGATACCAGTAGCAATACCAGTTATCGCGATCCTGTCGTGAGCGTCGTCCGGAACCGGTACCGATCCCCGCGGTACACGAGCCGCGAACTCTCCACCGGTCGGCCACGCTGGTCGAAGGTCGTCTGACGCGAGACGAGCACGGGCGCCGAGGGGTCCAGGTCGAGCAACGGGGCGATCACCGGTCCGGCGGCGGCCGCCTCCAGGGTGCAATCCGCCGAAGACGGGACGATCCGAGACGTCGTCCTCAAGATCTCGTAGACCGAGTCCACCGTGAAGTCCGCGTCGGCGAGCGCGGGGCACTGGGCTAGTGGGATCAGGGCGTGGTCGACGGCCACGGGGAGCCCATCCAGGAGCCTGACGCGCTCCAGCTCCAGCACCTCGGCCCCGGGAGCCACCTGCAGGGATTCCGCCTCATCGATCGAGGCATCACGGATATCCTGCAGCAGCACCGTGGCGCTCGGCTTCAGGCCCCGTTCGTGCGCGAGCGCCGTGAAGCTCAACAATGCGTTGGGTGGCTCACTCAGCGGCCCGTCGGAGACGAACCACCCCTTGCCGGGAGACGCTTCGATCAAGCCCTCCTCGACCAGCGAGGCCAAGGCACGCCGCGCGGTGACGCGACTGATGCCGAACCGGGCGCAGAGCCGACGCTCCGAGGGCAACTGCTCCCCCGGCGCCAGCCGGCCGGCCGCGATGTGCTCGGCGATCGACCGCTGCACTTGCTGGTAGAGGGGGATGTCCTTGCGCGTCGGATCCAGGGCGAGGATGACCGTCGACGGCATGACGGTCATCCTGTGCGCCGAAGCGGTTCGGTGTCAATGACTGGTCCCATGCTGGTCTGGTGACCGTCTACTGCAGGGCGGCCAGCATCGTGGTCGCGGCGATCATCATGGCCACCCCGATCCATTGGTGGCGAAGGAGTCGCTCGTGCAGCACGAGAGCCGCGAGCAGGACCGCCACCGTGGAGAATTGCGCCATGACCACCGAAGCCACGGCGACCGGACCGATGTCCAACGCCGAGGTCAGCGCCACGAAGCCGATGGTCTCCAACAACGTCGCGGCCCCGAGCAGGCGCAGCTGCGGACGGTCGACCGCGACCGGAACCCGCGTGGCGAGCGCGATGGGCACCAACACCAGCAGCCCCGTGATCCGGTAGGACGCCACCGACCACACGGGCCCGATGCGAGCCGTCGACGCGGCCAACGTCACGTTGTAGCAACCCAACAGGATCGCCGAGAGCACGGCCCACCAGATGCCCTTGGCGGTGCCCGTCCGCGAGAAGGTCGCCAGCACCACGCCGGCGACCGCGATGCCGAGGGCCAGCAGACCCAAAGGTGGGAACCGTTCTCCGAGCGCCACGATCGCGATCACCGCTCCGATGCCACCGCTGGTCGCCACGGTGGGCGAGACGATCGACAGCAACCCTTCTCGTAGCGCGAGCCAGTAGGCGAAGGTGCCCGCCAGCGCGATGAGCGCGGGGGCGACGGCATAGGGCACGTCGCCCAGGCTGGGTACCGGATCCACCACCCAGGCCAGGGGCACGATCAGCAGCGCTCCGAAGATCATGAGCCAGAGCCCCAAGGTCAGCGCGTGCATCTGCTTGGCCGCACGCAGCAGCAGCAGTTCGTTGACGCCCCACGTCAGGGCCGTCAGCAGTGCGAGCGCGACCTGCACGGTCAGATCGTGGCCGCGTGTTCGCCGCCGTCGACCAGCACGGTGGCGCCCGTGACCCAGGAGGCTCGTCCCGATGCCAGGAACACCACGACGTCGGCGACCTCCTCGGGCGTGCCGAGCCGTCCCGATGGGATCGATGCCACGTGAGCGTCGAACATGGCCGGGTCGTTCCGCTGCACGTCGTCCCACCAACCATCTGCGAACCAGATCGCGCCGGGACACACGGCGTTCACCCGGATGCCGTCAGGGCCGAACGCCACCGCCGCGTTCTTCGTCCAGGCCAGCAGGGCGGCCTTCATCACCGAGTACGCGTGGTGCGGGGTGGCGCCGGTCAAACCGTCCACGGACCCCAGGCACACCATGGTGAACGGGAGTTCCGGCTGGGCGGCCCGCAGCTCCTCGGCGAGGCGAACGGATTGCATCAGGTCGACCGCGAACGAGTCCGCGTACTCGGGCTCGGAGCCGCCCGCAGCGGCGGCCGTAGCGTTCGCCACGACGACATCGACGCCGCCGTCGCGCTCGACGAGACCGGCGACCAGCTGCTGGACGCCATGCAGCACCGAGATGTCGGCGACGACATCCCGGACACGGCCGGTACCGAGCTCAGCGCGTGCCCGTGCGAGGTTCCGTTCATCGCGGCCGCAGATCGTGACCGATGATCCCTCGCGCAGGAACGCCGCCGCGATCGAGCGTCCGATGCCGCGGCTCCCGCCGGTGACCAGGACGCGGGCTCCATGCAGGCCGAGGTCCACGGACGCTAGCCAGGCTCCCCGGCCAACCGCGGCAGCAGGACGCACGCGTCCTGGTCCCACGACACAGCCACGTCGTCGCCGAGCTCGAAGGGCTCGCGGCCTCCCATCTCGCACTTGATGGGCTCGACGAGGCCCGCCACCTCGACCCGATACGAGTGTCCGGTTCCTCGGAACGCATGGTCCAGGACGACCCCACGGAGGCGCTGGTCCTGATCCGCACCGTCCTCGGCGTCGTTGCTGTGGAGGCGGATGCCTTCGGGGCGAAGGACGAGCCACGCCGGACCTTCCTCCACACCATCAGCTTGGACCGTGACGGCATGGTCGCCCACCTTGACCCGCCGGCCTTCAGGCGTCGGCTCCACGACGACCGCCAGCACGTTCGAGTCGCCCACGAAGCGCGCGACGAAGGGCGTCGCCGGACGCCGATACACCACCCCGGGCGCCCCGACCTGCTCGACCCGTCCTTCGTTGAACACCACGATGCGGTCGGACAGCGCGAGCGCTTCGCGCTGGTCGTGCGTCACGTAGACGAACGTGGCCCCCGTCTCACGGTGGACGCGACGCAGCTCCGCTTCCATCTCCAGACGGATCTTCAGATCGAGCGCGGACAGCGGTTCGTCCAGCAGCAGTACCTGTGGCCGGTTGACGAGGGCTCGAGCCAGGGCGACGCGTTGCATCTGGCCACCGGAGAGCTCGTAGTTCTTCCGGTCCTCGTATCCATCCAGTCGCACGAGCGTGAGGGACTCGCGGACCCGCTCGCGAACCTCCTGGCGGGAAACCTTCGCGATGCGGAGGCCGAAGGCGACGTTCTCGAAGACGTCCAGGTGGGGGAACAGCGTCGGCCGCTGGAACACCATGTTCGCGGGGCGACGGTAGGGCGGCGTCGTCGTGACGTCGACGCCGCCGAGGAGCACCTGCCCTTCGGTGGGCCGTTCGAACCCCGCCACGATCCTGAGCAGCGTGGTCTTTCCGCAGCCCGAAGGACCCAGCAGCGTGATGAACTCACCGTCGCGAACGTCGAGATCCACGTCGTGCAACGCGGTGACGTCGCCGAACCGATGGGTGACCGACTCCAGGCGCACGCGGGGGGTGACGTCCGTGCTCACGATGTTCCGCCGATGGCATCGCTGAGGATGTCGGCGTCCTGACCGTGCCGGCGGCTGCCGCGCAGCGTCAGGACGAACGCGATCGTGAACATCACCAAGGTCGTCACGAGCAGCAACGTCGAGATCGTGTTGATCGTGGGGTTGACCGTGCGCCGCAGGCTGGACCAGATGAACATGGGGACCGTCGACTGCGGCCCGATGACGAAGAACGTGATGATGAACTCATCGAAGCTGAGGGCGAACGCCAGGCTCGTGGCACCCAGCAGCACGGGCCAGATCTGCGGCAGCGTGACCTTCCGGAACACCGTCCACGACGTGGCGCCGAGGTCGGCGGCCGCTTCCTCCAGGGCGACGTCGAGTCGGTCCAGCGCGGCGATGGCGATCAGCAGGAAGTACGGGAGCACGTACACGAAATGCGCGACGGTCACGCTGACCAGCGAGAGCTTGAAATCCAGCACCTGGTCGTTCACCAGGTTGAAGAAGACCAAGAGCGACAGACCGATGAAGAGCCCCGGCAGGGTCAGCGGAAGGAAGAACAGCAAGGCCAACGGAGCGCGCCAGCGCGACGACGTTCTGCTGAGGCCGTAGGACGCGAGCGTGCCCAGGATCAGCGACACCACCGCCGTGGCGGTCGCCACGATCAGGCTGTTGCGCGCCGTCTCCCTGATCTGCGGAGAATCGAACACCTCGCGATACCACCGGAGCGAGAACCCTTGGAACGGGAACGAGAGCCCCGAGGTCTCATGGAACGAGAACAGCACCACCACGATCAACGGCACGAACAGGAACACCAACGCGAGGACCGTGATCGCGCCGGTGATCGGACTTCGCTGCGCGCGCTCCATCAGTTCACGAACCTGACATCACGCAAGCCGGCGAGTCGCAAGACGACCGTGGTCAGTGCGAAGCACGCCAGGAACGCCGCCAGCATCAGGAACGACGTTGCGGCGGCGAGGGGCCAGTTGCCCAGGGTGATGAAGTTCGTCTGGATCTGCACGCCGAGCGTCGAACCCGACGTACCACCGAGGAACTGCGGCGTGACGTAGTCCGCCGAGGACAGGATGAAGACGAACAGGAACACGCTGGCGGCGGGCGCCGCCGCGAGCGGCAGGATCACGCGCCGCCACAGGACGGGCGCCTTGGCACCCAGGTCCTGGGCCGCCTCGATGATCCCCGACCCCAGCGGTCCCATGGCGGCGTACAGCACCAGCACCGCGTACGGCAGGAAGATGTGGATGAGCGCGACCGTCACGGAGAACAGGTTGTACAGCAGGAACCCGACCGGCTCGTCGATGACCCCGAGTTGGATCAACCCCTTGTTGATGAGCCCGTTCCTACCCAGGATGCTGCGCCACGCATAGATCCGGACGAGGTAGCCGGCGAACAACGACGCGGTGATCAGGAACAGCACGGGCAGCCGCCACCGTCCTGCGGCACGGCGGAGCCAATAGGCGATCGGCAGCGCCAGCGCGACGGTCACGATCGCCGTTCCCAGTCCGACCCACGCGGAGTTCTTCGCCAGCGTTCGGTTGACCGTGGTAGTGATCGCGTCCTGATAGCCCTCCAGGCTGAACGGCAGCTCGACGTCGTAGCCGGCAAGGCTGCGAGACAGCACGCTGTAGACAGCGAAGACCAGGAGCGGGATCAGGAAGAACACCACCATCCCGGCGGCGGCCGGGAGGGTGGTGAAGACGGCGCGACCGCCGTGCGTGCCGCGACCGCGTCGCCTGGGCGGGGGTGCGGTGCGTTCGCCCTCGGTGGTCGTCACGGTGAGCCGCAGTGGGCCGGCCGGATCAGGCGCCCGCCTTGATCTCCTGCCAGGCGTCGGTCCAATCGGTCTGCGTGACGAACTCGTCGGACTCGACCGGAGGGTTGTTGTAGAGCGGAGCCAGCTCCAGGAAGCCGCCGATGTCGTCGTACGGATAGAGCGCCTTCGTCTCCTCGCTCAGCAGATCCACGGCAGCGTCCACCGTGACGGCGCCGACCAGGTATTCGGCGTTCTGCGCGTTGATGACGGGATCCAGAACCATGTTCAACCATGCGTGCGCCGTGTCCACATTGTCCGCGCCGGCGGGGATCGCGTACATGTCGGCGAAGGTGAAGCTTCCCTCCTCCGGGAGGTTGGTCTTGATCGTGTCCACGCCCTCGGCGGCGGCGAAGCTGTTCATGGCAGCCCACCCCTGGTAGCACGCCACGATGTCGCCGGCCACGAGCTTGGTGGTCATGTCACCGAACGACGGCGAGATGGACTCGCATTGCGCCACGAACTGGCTCGCCAGATCGACCACCTTCTGCAGGTCGGCCTTCGGGGTCGCGCCCGGATCCAGTCCGAGGATGTGAGCCGTGAGCGTGAACTGGCCCACCGGGTCATCGGGCAACGAGATCTTGCCCTTCAAGCTCGGATCGAGCAGGTCGTACCACGACGACATCTCATCGATCTCGGCGGAGTCGTACGTGATGCCGATGGCGCCGAACGTCCACGGCACACCCGTCCGCGTGCCGTCCTCGTCGATCCATTGGTGACGTGGGTCGGTCGACCAGAACTCGTTCAATCCGGCAAGGTTGGGGATCTTGTCGTCATCGATGGCGCCCAGGATGCCGAGCTCCGCATAGAGGGGCTTGTACCCCTGGTAGTAGGTGGTGAGGTCGAAACCTTCGGAGTTGTCGCTGGCCTTCAGCTTGGCCTGGATGTCGTCGTGGTTGCCGATGTAGCTGGCGTTGAGCTTGACGCTGTTGTCCTTCAGCCACGCCTTGGTGCCCTTGACGGGAGAGTCGTATCCCTCCCAGGAGTAATAGTCGAGGGTGCCGCTGGCCTTCGGCACGCCGGGCGTCGTTGACGCACCGGGTGCGGACGTTGCCGGATCGGCGGTGGGCGAGTCACTGCCGCACGCCGACAGGACAGCGGGCGTGACGCCCACCGTGACGACCGTCAATCCGGCTCGCTGCAAGAACTCACGCCTCGACAGACTGCTCGCTGCCCGCTTCCTCATGCTGCTGCTCCTCTCCCAACGTGCCTGAAACCATGATGGCGGCCCCGCGCAGTTCGATACCGGATAGATACCGGTATCCATACCACCGCGGGCTGATGCTAGGCTCGTGCTTCCGCGTTTGCAAGGGACACTTCTTCCGGTGGATACGTCGACGACAGCGGCTCAGGATCGAAGCTCCCAGGGTCGGAGCAGCGGCGTCGGCGTCGGGATCATCGGGGCGGGCAACGTGCTCTGGGCCTACCTGCAGGTGCTGGACCGCTTGATCCCGCGAGGACTGGCGTGGGAAGGCCCGATCCACGCGCACCGCCGCGACACCTGGTCGGACATCCAGAGCCGTCGTCCCGGCGTTCAACTGGTCGACGATGCCCGACACGTCCTGGAGTCCGACGTCTCGGTCGTGGTGATCATCACGCCACCGGATTCCCACGCGTCCTACACGCGGGCGGCCCTGGACGCCGGCAAGCACGTCGTCTGCGAGAAGCCGGTGGGCATGAGCCGAGTCGAGGCCGAGCCCGTCTTCGAGCTGGCGGCCTCGCGCGGGCTGCATCTGCTGGCTGCGCCCTTCGTGCAGCTGTCCCCCACGTTCCGGGAGCTGTGGACCCGGGTGCAAGGAGGCGAGATCGGGCACGTGCACAGCGCCCGCGGCCTCTACGGGAACCCGGGTTCGACGTGGTCCGCATGGTTCCACGACGGCGGGGTGGGACCGTTGGCCGAAGCCGGGGTGTACAACCTCAAGAGCCTGACGGCGCTGGTGGGACCCGTGACCGAGGTGTACGCGGCCGACGGGTTGGCCGTGGCCGTCCGAGCGGCGGGCGGCCGGCGCATCGAGCACCCCGACCCCGATGTGTCGCAAGTGATCCTCCGCCACGCGGACGGCGCGTTGTCGGTGGTGACCTCCGGCCAAGCCGTGCAGCGATATCGCAGGCCGGGGCTCGAGCTGTACGGGACCGACGGCACCGCGAACCTGCTGGGCGATGACTGGGACCCCACCGGCATCGAGATCTGGCGCAATCGCGACGCCGCGTGGACCTGCATCGACCCGGCCGACGCGACATGGCTCTGGGCCGACGGTCTCCGCGAAGCGGTGGTGGCGATCACCGAAGACCGTGCGCCCCTCACCGACGCCCACCACGATCTGCACCTGCTCGACGTGATCGACGCTGCACGCGTGTCCGCTGCCGAACACCGCCCCGTCGACCTCGCGTCGACGTTCGGTCCGTTGGACTTGGCGGTCGGACTCGGAACGGCGCGCCATCACCTGCACGATCACACCCGTCCCGCCGACGACCAATGACGACGCCGGCTCACCGCCCGGCTACCCGATGAGCGCGCGCGGCTCGATGCCTTCCGCGGCGCAGTGGTCGAGGTAGAGCCGCTGCCGGCTGCGCATGTCGTCCTGCTGGATCAGCCGGTCCTGATCGTCGAGATACTGGATCACCCCGTGTACGAAGAAGAGCGTCATCATCTCCTGGTCCCCGCGCACTTCAAGGGTGTGCACATCGCCGGGAGGCTCCCAGACATAGCTGCCTTCCTCGGCCACCCAATCATGCTCGAGATAGCGCCAGCTTCCTTTCAGCACGTACCCGTGCACCGATCCCCCTGTGTGCAGGTGTCGGGAGATGTGACCCCCTGGCGCCACACGGATCAGGTTCACCCACATGCCGGTGGACGGTGAGTAATGGAGCGGCTTGAAGGCAAGACCCTGCCCGTTCGGGACCCATGGCAGATCGCGCGCCGAGATGGCGAGGTCGGAAAGATCGGTGGGGAGCGGTTGCGCGTTGAAGTGCGGCGTTGCACCCATGAAGTCGCCGATGGTAGCGTCGCACGATGTCGAACGCAACTCCACATGATGAAAGTCAGGGCGGGGTGGCCAGGGCGGCAGCGCGATCCTCTGGGAGCCGGATCCGCTCGGTATCCAAGGCGGTGCGGATCCTCGTCCGTGTCGCGGACGCCGATGACGGCGTCGCCGCCATGGGCGCGTCCGCCAAGGAGATATCGGACGGCCTCGGCATGCCGATCGCCACGACCCACCACCTGCTGAACACGCTCCTCGCCGAGCGGATGCTCTCCAAGGACGCGATGCGCCGGTACCACTTGGGTCCCCTGGTCGGAGCGCTGACCGAGGCGTACGGGCGCCGACCCGGACCTGCTGGATGGCTCCTCGAGCCCCTTCACGTCCTGGCGGCCGAAACCGGTGAGACCGCATATCTGAGCGGTTGGATACACGACGAAGCGATCGTGCTCGCCACCATGGAGGGCTCGCACGCCGTGCGGGTGCATGGGCTCCACACCGGCTTCGCCGGGGCCGCGCACGCTCGAGCGTCCGGCAAGGTCTTCCTGGCCTTCTCCGAGGACGCCCTCCGCGAGCGATACCTGTCGAGTCACCCGCTCGAACCGCTCACTCCGAACACGATCACCGACCCGTCGGCACTGGACGCAGAGCTCGCGAGCATCGGCGCCCAGGGCTATGCCGTGGATCTGGAAGAGTTCACGCTTGGCGTTCGATGCGTGTCGGCCCCGGTGCTGCACGGTGGGGTCGCGGCTTACGCCTACACCGTGTCCGTGCCGCGTGAGCGATTCGACCAGGAACGGCCAGCCCTGATCGCTGCGGTGCTGGCCGCGGCGGCGGCGGCCGGGCTCGAAGCCCGGACCGAGGTCGGGACCAGCGAGGTATCCGCGTGAACGTCCCGGGGCTCTCGACCGAGGAACGGCTGACCGCGCATCGGTCCATGCTCGAGATCCGTGCGTTCGAGGACGAGGTCGCTCGCCTGTTCCTGCAGAACCTGGTCCGGGGCTCGACCCACCTGTACCAGGGACAGGAAGCGGTCGCGGTCGGGGCTTGCATGGCATTGCGCGACGGCGACACGATGACCTGCACCTATCGGGGCCATGGCGCCGTCCTCGCCATGGGCGCGCCGGCCGATCGCAGCCTCGCCGAGATCATGGGCAAGGCCGATGGGCTGTGCGGCGGCAAGGGCGGCTCCATGCATCTCACCGATGTGAGCCACGGCGCTTTGGGCTCGTTCGCCGTTGTCGGAGCCCACCTTCCGTTCGCATGCGGCGCGGCGCTGACGTCCGTGATGAAGGGCACCGGGTCGATCTCATTGGCGTTCTTCGGGGACGGCGCTACGAACATCGGCGCGTTCCACGAGGCGCTCAACCTCGCGTCGGTGTGGAAGCTTCCGGTGATCTTCGTCTGTGAGAACAACCTGTACGGCGAATACTCGCCCCTTGCCTCCACCACGCCGGTCACCCGGCTGGCGGGGCGGGCGGACGCGTACGC
Organism: uncultured Actinomycetes bacterium; assembly: GCA_963821935.1. Taxonomy (GTDB): domain Bacteria; phylum Actinomycetota; class UBA4738; order UBA4738; family HRBIN12; genus JAOUEA01. The sequence continues at coordinate 660,230 of CAWGFM010000005.1, forward strand.
CATGGTCTCGGACCGGGTCGACGGCAACGACGTCGTCGCGGTCCATGGGGCGACCGCCACGGCGGTCGAACGCGCGCGCTCGGGCGAAGGTCCGACCTTCATCGAAGCGCTCACGTACCGTCACCGTGGTCACTCACGGTCTGATCCGAACGCCTACCGCCCCGACGGGGAACTCGAACGGTGGCTGGAACGTGATCCGATCAAGGTGTCTGAGCAGGCGCTGATCGACCGTGCCGCGGCGTCGGCCGCCGAACTCTCGGCCATGCGTGATCGGTCGCAGGCGTGGATCGAGGAGATCTCTGCGCGCGTACTGACGTGGCCCGATCCGGATCTGGATTCCCGGCTGGAGCATGTGGTCGCGTGAGCACGGTCTCGCTCACCTACCGCGAGGCCGTCGCAGCCGCTCTCTCGGACGCGATGGACGACGACCCCGATGTGCTGTGCCTGGGCGAGGACATCGGTGCCGCGGGCGGCGTGTTCAAGACGACCGACGGGCTCTTCGAGCGGTTCGGCGGTGACCGTGTTCGTGACACGCCGATTTCCGAGCAAGCGATCGTCGGTGCGGCGCTGGGGGCAGCCGTGACGGGGCTCCGCCCCGTCGCCGAGTTGATGTTCGCGGACTTCGCCGGCGTGGCCTTCGACCAGGTGGCGAATCAGGTCGCGAAGTATCGGTACATGTCCGCAGGACAGTCTGATGTCCCGGTCACGATCCGGATGGCGTCGGGTGCCGGGCTCGGGTTCGCGGCGCAACACTCTCAGGCCACCGAGAACTGGTTCCTGAACGTTCCCGGCGTTCACATCGTCGTGCCGGCCACACCATCGGACGTCTACGGTCTGCTCCGCACGTCGATCGAGAGCAACGACCCGGTGCTGGTGTTCGAGCACAAGGCGCTGTTCACACGGCGCGGCGACGTGGAACGAGGTCGAACGATACCGCTGGGCGTCGCCGAGGTGGTGCGAGCGGGCTCCGATGTCACGGTGGTGGCCACCCAGCTCATGCGGTGGCGAACGGTGGAAGCGGCCGAGGCGCTCGGGGCCGCTGGCGTGCAGGTCGAGGTGATCGATCCTCGGACGCTGGCACCGCTCGACCTGGAAACGATCATGGCATCGGTCGAACGCACGAAAAGGATCGTCTGTGTCCAGGAATCGCAACCGGCCGGAAGCTGGGGGTCCACGGTGATCGCGGCGGTGGTCGAGCGCGCGTTCGATCGGCTCGACGCTCCACCGTTGCTGGTGGCGAGCGATGCGACGCCGGTCCCCTACGCCGGTGCGCTCGAAGGATGCTGGCTGCCCTCGACCGAACGCATCGCCGGCGCGATACGACGGACGGCGGAGCACTGACACGGCATCGCTCAACACGAACGGAGGATCGGATGCTCGTCTACATCGAATACATCAGCCGGCGGCCGGGCGTCGGGCTGCACGAGTTCCACGCGGTGGCCGGCGGAGGGCAGACGGGGTGGGCGGGCGAATACGACGACGACGTCGCCGTGCTCAACCTCGGGCGGTCCTGGCGCATGGGTCCAGAGCCGGAGTATCTGACCGCGTGGTACAGCCGCGACGCCGGCATCGAGCGCATCGACGAATGGGAACGGGTCTTCCGCTCGGGCGAGGCGGACCTGTTCGAGGAGCCATTCCGGCTGGCGGCTCGGATCGATGCGGCCGGTTGCTACGCGCCGCTGATCGAGCCCGTGGTGGGCAGCGCGGGACGCTACTACGCCGAATGGTTCGACCTGGCCCCCGGCGCCGATCATGACGCGGTCCGCGGTGCGTACGAAGACCGCGCGAAGACGCATCCGGACCTGGAGCTCAACCTGTTGGTCGACCGCATCGGCAAGCTCGGTCCCGATCCCCGAGGGCTCGCCGTCTGGGGCGTGCCGTCGTGGGGAGCGGTCGCCCAGATCGCGCAGGACCTCGACGACGTGCAGGACCCGGTGCGGCTCGTGACCGCGTCGTTCTACGCCGACTTCGGCCAGGAGCAACTGTGACCGACGGCGCCTTCCGTGGCCGAGCCGCCATCGTGACCGGGGCCTCGTCGGGCATCGGACGGGCGATCGCGAACCACCTGGCCCGCGAGGGTGCCGATCTCTGCCTGGTCGCAGCGCCGAACGCGGGCCGCGACCTGGATGAGGCGGCCGCGCAGATGACCGCCACCGGGGTGCGGGCCATCGCGCTCGCGGCGGATGTCGGCGATCCCGAGACCGCCGAGCGGGCGGTCGGCGACACACTCGAGGCGTTCGGACGCCTTGATCACCTCGCGTCCAACGCAGGGATCGCCTACTTCGACGAGGCATTGTCCGAGCCGCTCGAGCACTTCGATCACACGATGCACGTCAACGTGCGCGGCATGTACCTGATGACCCATGCCAGCGCCCGCGCCATGGCGGCGCACGAGGGCGGCACCATCGTGTGCACGGCATCCACGGCGTCGATCGCCGGAGAGGAACATCAGGTCGCGTACAACGCCTCGAAGGGCGCCGTCAGCCAACTCGCTCGCTCGCTGGCGATCGACCTGGCGCCCTACGGCATCCGCGTCAACGCGGTCGCCCCCGGGTGGGTGCGCACCCCCCTGACGACCGAGATCGTGGCCGACGGCGCCGAATGGGCGAAGCATCGTTCGCATATCCCGCTCGATCGCCCCGCCGAGCCCGACGAGATCGCCAACGTCGTGGCGTTCCTGCTGGGCGACGCATCCTCGTACGTGACCGGGTCGCTGATCGTCGCCGACGGCGGCATGACCGCCGGGTTCCGCTTCAGCGACTGGTCGGCCACGGCGCAGCCGGTGGCTCCCCGGGAACGGAAGGGAGCATCGTGACGATCGCGCTCGGGGTCGACACGCTCTGTTGGCACATGCGACTGGAGGCCGGCGCGATCACGATGGAGCAGGTCCTGTCGCAGGCAGCGTCCTTGGACGCCCCGGTCATCGCGGTGAACCTGCACCACGTCCGGGATCGATCGACGGCACAGCTGACCGAGCTCGCCGCGTTCGCGGCCTCCTTGGACATCCGACTGCTCGCGTCCGGAGACTTCGTCGGCTCGCCGCGACGGGGTGACGAACCTGCCGTCGGGGTCGGGCGCATCGAACGGTGGCTCGAAGGCGCCGTGGCACTGGGAAGTCCCACGTTGCGGCTGGCGTCGGGGTTCTACCGCGCCGACCTGGCGGCCCAACCGGAGCTGATCGAGCGCGAACGCGAGTACGTCACCGAGGTCCTCCGCCGCTCGTCCGACACCGCCTCGGCCGCAGGGGTGCGGCTGATCCTGGAGAACCACTCCGATTTCACGATCGACGAATATGCATGCATCGTGGCCGATGCGGGCGAGGAGACGGTGGGCGTGTTCCTGGATCTGATCAACCCGATCATGACCTTCGACGACCCGCTCCGAGCGATCGCCACCTTGGCGCCACTCGCACGGAGCGGACACATCCGCGACTACGAGCTGATCTCGGTGCAGCAACCCGACGCCTACCATCGTCGGGGGTTCGACGTCCGCTATCGCTACCCGGGAGAGGGCGCCGCCCCACTCAGGGCTTTGATCGAGGCACTCGCCACGTCGGTGGGTGATCGTCCGTACGACCTGCTGGTGGAAGGGCTCGACAGCCGGGCCGAGGTGGACGATCAGGTCGAACGGCTGAGACCCGCGATGGCTGTCGTCCGTTCGTTGCTGCAGAGGGCGGCTGCGTGAGGGCCGTGGTCTTCACGGGTGCGGGCGGGAACGAGGTCGTCCAGGTGGTGCAACGCGACGATCCCACGATGGCCGACGATGAGGTGCTCGTCGCCGTGCCGGTCGCCGGCCTGAACCCGGCCGACCTGCAGCAGCGTGAAGGTCGCTATCCGGCGCCGGCTGGCGTCGTGCCGGACGTGCCGGGCCTCGAGGTCGCCGGCTCCGTGGTCGACGTGGGCGCTGCGGTGACCCGTTGGTCGCCGGGCGACCGGGTCTTCGGGCTGGTCGCGGGAGGTGGCCTGGCCTCGCGGGTCTCCGTACACGAGCAGAGTGTGACCAGGATCCCAGAGCATCTCGACGACCGGGAGGCAGCCGCCATCCCCGAGGTCTTCATCACCGCCCACGACGCGCTCACGACCCAGGGAGGGTTGCGAGCCGGCGAGACCGTGCTGGTGCATGGTGCCTCCGGAGCGGTGGGGTGCGCGGCCCTCCAGATCGCGCGTGGACTGGGTGCCGAGGTCATGGGCGTGGTTCGCAGCGAACGGGCGGCCGGGCTCGTGCGCTCACTCGGCGCCGAGCCGGTCGATGCCGCGACGTTCGCGGCGATCGTGCTCGAGCGCACCGACGACCGCGGCGTGGACGTGGTGCTCGAGCTGGTCGGCGCGTCCAACCTCCAGGGCGATCTCGACGTGCTCGCCCTGCGGGGACGCATCGTGGTGGTCAGCATCGCGACCGGCTCGTCAGCGCAGGTCGACCTGCTCCGGCTGATGGTGCGCCGGGCCACCATCCGGGGCACGGTCCTGCGAGCGCGGCCTCTGGACGAGAAGGCTGCCGCGGTCGAAGCGTTCACCCGAGAGGCCGTCCCCTTGCTCGAAGAGGGACGCGCACGGCCGATCGTCGATTCCGTGTTCGCGGTCGACGACGTCGCCGACGCGTTCGATCGCCTCGCCGAACCGGGCAAGGAAGGGAAGGTGCTGGTGAGCTTCGCATGAGCGGGCGTGTGCAGGACCGGGTCGCCGTGGTGACCGGTGCGGGCGCCGGCATCGGTCGAGCCACGGCGCTCCGGCTGGCCGAGGAGGGAGCCCATGTCGTGGTGACCTCCCGGACCCTGGCCAACGCCGAGGAGACGTGCGATCTGATCGAGGCGGCCGGCCTGCCTCGGCCGCCATCGAGAGGATTGGATGTCACCGATGCGGTTGGCATCGACGAGGTCGTGAAGGGGGTAGCTACCGAACACGGACGGATCGACGTCCTCGTCGCCAACGCCGGCGTCGAACTCACACACGCTCCCACCGTGGAGCAGACGCGGGACGAGGAGTGGGCGCACATCTTCGACGTAAACGTCGGCGGGATCTTCCGCCTGTGCCGGGCCGCGCTGCCCACCATGCGGGCAGGCGGGTCGATCGTCACCGTGGGCTCGATCAACTCGTTGATCGCCTGGCCCGACGACGCGGCGTACACCGCCACCAAAGGGGCGGTGCTGCAGTTCACCCGTGCGCTGTCGCTGGAAACCGCGGAACGTGGGATCCGAGCCAACTGCGTCTGCCCCGGCGTCATCGATACCCCGCTGACGCGGTCGTTCCTGACCGGTGACGATGCGGCGGCGCTGGAGATCGAGTTCGCGGACACGTCGCCGATGCGGCGCATGGGCACACCCCGCGAGGTCGCCAACGCCATCCTGTTCCTGGCCTCGGACGAGGCGTCGTTCGTCACCGGCTCGGCGATGCTGGTCGACGGCGGCACGACCGCTCGATAGACCGTCCGCGGTCGTGAGTGGTGCGGTCATACGCATCGCTACCAGAGGCCGCCCAGCGCGACCGTCAGTGCCTCGCCGTTGACTGCGGCCGCATCGTCGGTTGTGAGCCACGTGATGACGCGGGCCACCTCCTCGGGTTGCAGCACGGAGCCGCGCGGGTACTCGGCATCGTGCTCAGCCCACACGGCCTCCAGGGTGGTGCCGCGTTCCTCGGCCTCGCTCTGCACGTAGGCATCGGCCATGGCGGTCTTGACCCACCCGGGCAGGACGGCGTTGCACGTGCCGCCGAACGAGCCGACGTCGTGCGCGACCGATCGCATCAATCCGAGCACCCCATGCTTCGATGCGCAGTACGGCGACATCGACGCCGCCCCGATCTCTCCCGCGGTCGAGCTCACGATCACGATCCGCCCCCAGCCGGCCTCGCGCATCTGCCCGGCGCACGCCTTGGAGAGCAGGAACGGCGCGTCCAGGTTCACGGCCATGCTCATCCGCCAGTCTTCGACGGACTGATCCCAGATGGGCCGGTCGAGATCGGCGCCGCGACCGGCGCTGTTCACCAGGATCGACACCGGCCCGAGCCGCTCGTTGGTCCGGGCCAGGATCGACTCGCAGCCGGCGGGGTCTTCCAACGAGGCGGCGACGGTCTCGACACCGGTCTCTTCGGCGAGCGTCTGCAATCGATCCTGCTCGCGTCCGGTGGCCATGACGCGAGCACCTCGCTGCGCGAGTAGCGCAGCGGTGGCCCGGCCGATCCCTGAGCTCGCGCCGGTCACCAGCGCGACACGTCCTTCCAGGTCGTTCATGCCAGCTCCCTCTCCTGCACGCCTGCGCCACCGGTGCCCGGAACGAAGATCGTCTTCAGCACACGGAACTCCGATCGGCCGAGCAGCGCATCCTCCAGGTCATCGAACGAGCACCGGGCCGAGACCAGGTCTTCGAGCGGCAGCGATCCCGACGCGATGATCTCGGCCGCCTCCGCGTAGCGCTCCCGACGTTGGTTGGGCGGCGCCCCGATCCACTCGCTGCCTACGAGCGCGATCTCCCGGTAGTGGATCGCGTTGACGTCGACGGGTGCGATCGGCCGGTCTCCGAATCCCGCGAACAGCACGACCCGGCCCCCTGTGGCGCAGGCCTCGATCGCCGCTGGGACCAGGGCGGGGTCGCCGGCGCAGACGATCACCGCGCGCGGCGCCCCGTCGGCGCCGGCGCGAACGCGCTCGGGCCACCCCTGCGGCTCGAACGCGTCGGTGGCCCCGAATCGACGGGCCAGATCTCGGCGCTCCGACTGCGGCTCGACGGCCGTGACCCGAGCCCCGATGCGGCCGGCGACCGCGACCATCTGCAGACCCATCGAGCCCGCCGCAACGACCACGACGTGATCGCCCGCCCGCACCTGTGCCTGATCGATCACCGCGTGCAGGCAGTCGGCGAGCGGTTCGAGGAACACGGCGCGTTCGACCGGCACATCGTCGGGCAGGGCGGTGGGGCCGCACGACCACTCGCCCGGTTCGACCGCGATCGTGGCGTACTCGGCGTAGCCGCCGTACGTGTCTCCGTAGACGCGTTGGCCCACCGCCCAGCCGTCCACGCCGGGGCCGAGCGCGGCGACACGCCCGACCCATTCGTGACCGGGGTTGAACGGGTACGTGCCGTCGTTCACCCCGACCCGGTACTTCCGTGCATCGGTGGCACATACACCGTTGGCCTCGATCTTCACCAGCAGCTCGCCCGGAGAAGCGGCCGGCGCCTCGACGTGCTCGACGCGGAGATCCTCGAGGCCGTGCAGGCGACAGGCACGCATCGACGCAGGTGCGCTCACGAGGGCTCGTCCGGCCGGAGCGCACGCAGTGTCGAGGCGAGCGCGCCGTGCAGACCTCGGTACGGTTTGAGGAGTCGGACGTACGTCTCGTGCCGCCCGGCATCCGGCTCGATCCGCCGGGTCGCAAGATCCGGCGACGGCTCGCCCAGCGCCTGGAAGGCTGACCGCGCGGCGCCGCCGGCGCCGGCTAGATCGGCGACCAGCATCGGTTCACCGACCGCATCGACGGTCGCCTGCATCCACGCAGCGTCGTGAACCCCACCCCCCGCAACGAGCCACGGACGCCGCTCCCCCTCCAGCGCGGCCAACCGGTCGGCGAGATCCGCGGCCGACAGCGCCACCGCGTCGATCATCGAGCGATAGAGCTCGGCCGCGGTGCTGGACGTCCTGAGCCCGATGAGGGCGCCGCGCGCATCCGGATCCCACACCGGCGCGCGTTCCCCATCGAGGGAGGGCAGCGCGAGCAGCCCCCCGGCACCCGGCGGGAGCGAGGCCGCCTCGCGCGCGATCGCCGCTCGTGCGTTCGGCGGGAACAGGCCCAGGCACCACGTGAGCGCCCGTCCCGCGGCCTGCGTCCAACCACCCACGAACCAGCCGTGTCCGGCGTGCGCCGATGCTCGCAGACCGTCCGGCGCCTGGTCGTCGTCCCGGACCGTGCCCACGATCAAGGTGCTGCCCAGGAGGATCCCCCGATCACCCCGCTCCCGCACACCGAGCGAGGCGAGGTCGACGAACGTGTCGTAGGTCCCCACGGTGACCGGAGTGCCGGCGGCCAGGCCGAGCCTCGAGGCCGCTGTCCGGGTCAATCCCCCCGCCTGAGCGAACGGCTCCTCAACACCGGGCACACGCAGCCCGGGCCACCCGTCGGGCGCGAGCCGATCGGCGGCCGAGATCCGGTCGAGGACGGGTCTTCCTACCAGCGTCGACACCAGGAAGCCGCACACATCCGTCAGCCACGTCGCGCGCTCGACCAAACCGGGATCATCCGCTGCCCATCGTCGGAAGGGCGCGGCATCGTCGTGCGGGAACAGCGGGGCCGCCGCCAGTGGCTGCAACGCATCATCGAGCAGGACCGGCGCGGGCCCCAGCGCCGCGACCCCGATCGCGTCGATCGATGCCACGCCGGCCTCGGTGATCGCATCGCGGGCGGCCGCCGTCATCTCGTCGATCCACCGGGCGGGATCGTGCTCGAGCCCCCCGGGCGTGGCGCGAACGTCGCGACACTCGGCACGCCCGCGGCCCACCACGTGTCCGTCTCCCGTCATGACGGCCGCCCGGGCTCCGCTGAGACCCTGGTCGATGCCGAGGACGACGGAACCGGCGTTCACATCGCAAGCGTACGTGAGCGACCTCTCGCCTACATACCAGTTCGATACCAGTCGACCGACGATCCTCACGCCCTCGTCACGACCGCGGTCCAACCCCATCGGGTTTGACCGTTCAACATCGCCAACATACGTTTCACGAAGTCGCGCCCGAGGTACACGGTGGCCGAAGGGGGGCGCTGTGGCTGGACCACCAACTCGACGACGTGCAGACGGAGTACCTCGGCGCGTGCTCGCGCCCTTGGCGGCGATCGTCGTCGCCGCATCGCTCCTGGTCGCATGCAGCGACGATGGTGGGCCCCGAACGATCACCTGGTACATCAACCCCGACCCACCGGCCCCTGCGGACTTCAAGGGGGGCTTCGGCCAAGCCGGCATCGCCGAACGGTGCAGCACCGACGAGTACGACATCGAGGTGCAGTTGCTCCCGACCAGCGCCACCGAGCAACGGGTGCAGCTGCTGCGCAGGCTCGCGGCCGAAGACACCTCGATCGACCTCATGAGCCTGGATCCGGTGTTCACCGCCGAGTTCGCATCGGCGGGCTACCTGCTGCCGTTCACCCAGGACGTGACCGACGCCGCTTCCGAGGACGTCTTGGAAGGCGCGATCCAGGGGGCCTCGTGGGAGGACAAGCTGGTGGTCGCGCCACTGTGGGCCAACACCCAGGTGCTGTGGTACCGCAAGTCCATGGCCGAGGCGGCCGGGCTCGACATGAGCCAACCCGTGACCTGGGAGCAGATCATCGATGCCGCCGCTGACCAGGGTGGCCAGGTGGGCGTCCAGGCGAACAAGTACGAGGGCTACGTGGTGTGGATCAACGCGCTCATCACCGGCGCCGGCGGCAATATCCTCACCGAAACGCAGGCCGGGAGTGAGGCATCGGTGGACATCGCGTCGGACGCCGGTGTCGCAGCCGCCGAGGTCATCGAGCAGCTCGCCGGCTCACCTGCCGCCCAGCCCGATCTGTCGGTTTCCAACGAGGGCACGGTGCTCCCACCGCTCGCCGACCCTGGTGGCTTCATGGTGAATTGGACCTTCGCGTACAACACGATCAAGCCGGACCAGGAGACCTTCGACGATCTCGGATGGGCCAGGTACCCGGCGACGGTCGAAGGGGAAGAATCGCGGCCACCGATCGGTGGGATCAACATCGGCGTGAGCGCATTCACGGACGACCCCGATCTGGCGTTCGATGCCGTCCAGTGCCTCACGTCGCAGGAGAACCAGGTCCAGTACGCCGTCGAGACCGGCAACATGCCGGCTCGCCAGGCGGCGTACGAGGACGCGGCTCTCACCGACCAGTTCCCGGCCGACCTGCTGCAGCTCTATCAGGACAGCATGGAAACCGCTGGTCCGCGCCCCGCATCGCCGTACTGGAGCACCGTCGTCGACGCCACGCTCAGCCAGTGGCATCCGGCCGACTCGGTGGATCCGGGATCGACCCCCCAGGACTCCGCGTCGTTGATCGACAAAGCCCTCCATGGCGACGCGCTGATCTGATGAGCTGACCGATGAGGAGGCCACGGCCATGAGCTCGGCGACTGCGACCGCCCCACGCACGGCGGCGCGGGAGCGCTCGGAGCGCTCCCGGGACGAGAACCGCCTGGGTCGTCGCCTCGTGGCGCCCGCCGTCGTGGTGATGCTGCTCGTGACCGCCTACCCCATGCTGCGTGCGCTCTACCTGTCGCTGTTCCAGTACCGGCTTACGGCGCCGGACGACCGGGAGTTCGTGGGTCTGGCCAACTACGCCACGGTGCTCACCGACGGACTGTGGTGGCGCGACGTCGGCAACACCGTGTTCATCATGGTGCTGACGGTCGCCGTGGAATTGGTGATCGGGTTCGCGTTCGCGATGGTGATGCATCGCATCATCTTCGGGCGCGGGGTGATCCGCACGTCGATCCTGATCCCCTACGGCATCATCACGGTGGTCTCGGCTTTCTCCTGGCAGTTCGCGTTCAGCCTCAACAACGGGTACGTGAACGGATGGTTGCCCTTCGTGGGCGATGACTTCAACTGGTTCGGCAGTCACTGGCCGGCCATGTTCGCCATCTGCGTCTCGGAGATCTGGAAGACCACCCCGTTCATGTCCTTGCTGCTGCTCGCCGGACTGGCACAGATCCCGGAGGACACGATCGAAGCGGCCAAGGTCGACGGCGCCACCTGGTGGCAGCGCCTGTACAAGGTGATCCTGCCCAACATGAAGGCCGCGATCATGGTGGCCGTGCTGTTCCGGGCGCTCGACGCGTTCCGCATCTTCGACAACATCTACATCATGACCAGGGGAGCCCAGGACACCGAATCGGCATCGTTCCTGACCTACCGGCAGATCATCACGCAGTTCGAGCTGGGCATGGGCTCGGCGCTGTCCGTCCTGCTGTTCCTGTCGGTGCTGGCCATCGCGTTCCTGCTCGTGAAGCTCTTCGGCGTCGACCTCGCTGCCGCCAGGGGTGAGCGATGAAGAGGCATGGCCTGTGGACCACGGTCGGCTTCATCTTCATCATGCTCTGGTGCCTCACGTCGGTGGCGTGGATCTTCTCCCTGTCCCTCAAGCCCGTCGCCGAAACGACCGCCGGCAGCGCACAATTCCTGCCGCAGTCCTACACGTGGGACAACTACATCGAGGTCTTCAACAACCCCGACTTCCGGCGGGCGCTCGTCAACTCCTTCGGCATCTCCTTCATCGCGACCGCGCTGTCCGTGATGCTCGCCACGTTGGCCGCCTACGCGATCGCGCGACTCGACTTCAAGGGCAAGCGGGTCGTGCTCACGATCGCTCTGGCGATCGCCATGTTCCCGGTGGTGTCCTTGGTCGGACCGCTGTTCGACCAGTGGCGCGTGCTGGGATTGTTCAACACGTGGCCCGGGCTGATCATCCCCTACATGTCATTCACGTTGCCCTTGGCGATCTGGACCCTGTCCGCGTTCTTCCGCGAGATCCCCTGGGAGATGGAGCAGGCAGCCCAAGTGGACGGGGCGACCTCGTGGCAGGCGTTCCGAAAGGTGATCGTGCCGCTGGCGGCGCCCGGTGTGTTCACGGCGGCGATCCTGACGTTCTTCTTCGCGTGGAACGACTTCGTGTTCGGCATCTCGCTGACGTCGACGACCGCCGCGCGGCCCGTTCCGGCCCAGCTCGCCTTCTTCGTGGGGCCTGACCAGTTCAACCCGCCGACCTCCTCGCTGGCGGCGGCCGCGGTGTTGGTCACGATCCCGATCGTCATCATCGTCCTGTTGTTCCAGCGGAAGATCGTCGCCGGGCTCACGTCCGGCGCAGTGAAGGGTTGATGCAGATGGCCACCATCGAGATGAAGAGGATCGTCAAGGAGTACGGCGACGGGTTCCCCGCCGTGAACGACGTGAGCATCGATGTCGCCGACGGCGAGTTCGTGATCTTGGTGGGTCCCTCAGGATGTGGCAAGTCCACCCTCCTGCGGATGATCGTGGGTCTGGAGGACATCACCTCCGGTGACATCGTGATCGACGGTGAGCGGGTCAACGAAGAGGCGCCGCGCGATCGGAACCTGGCGATGGTGTTCCAGAACTACGCCCTGTACCCCCACCTGACGGTCTACGAGAACATCGCGTTCCCGCTCCGTCTTTCGAAGAAGTTCAGTGACGAGGAGATCGACAAGAAGGTGCGCGAAGCGAGCGAGACGTTGGAGCTCGACGAGCACCTTGAGCGCAAGCCGGCCAACCTGTCGGGCGGCCAGCGGCAGCGCGTGGCGATGGGACGCGCTATCGTGCGCGACGCCCAGGCCTTCCTGTTCGACGAGCCGCTCTCGAACCTGGACGCCAAGCTGCGCGGACAGATGCGTACGGAGATCTCCCGCCTCCAGAAACGGATGGGGATCACGACGGTCTACGTGACCCACGACCAGACGGAGGCCATGACGTTGGGCGACCGGGTCGCCGTCATGCGGCGCGGAGTGCTGGAGCAGCTCGCCACCCCCCGCGAACTCTACGACCAGCCCCAGAACCTGTTCGTCGCGGGCTTCATCGGCTCGCCTCCCATGAACTTCCTGCCGGCCACGGTCGAGGGCGACGAGGTCACGGTGCCGTTCGGCACCTTCACGCTCCCCCACGAGAAAGCCGAGAAGGCGCATGGCACAGATGTGCTCATCGCCGGCATCCGCCCGGAGGACTTCGAGGACGTCTCGGTCATGGACTCCGATCAGGTCGACGGTGCCTCCACGTTCAAGGCCACCGTCGACGTGATCGAGTGGCTGGGGAGCGAGCAGTTCGCCTACATCCCGTTCGACGCTCCACCCGAGGTCGAGGAGCAGATCGCCCAGCTGAAGAAGGACATGGATAGCGAGGAGCTCCGCCCACAGCTGGTGGCCTCCATCGATTCCGCGAGCCAGATCAAGGAAGGCGAAGAGGCCGAACTGTACATCGACACGGCCAAGATCCACCTGTTCGACCCCGAGTCGGGCGAGAACCTCACCCGCGAAGACTGACCCGTCCCTCGAACGCTACCCCGATGCGGGGATCACCAGCGCGTCGACAGCGACGCAGCCGTGCGGCGACACGATCATGGGGTTCACATCGAGGGCACCGATGAGATCGCCAAGGTCGGCGGCCAGCACCGACATGCGCGTGATCGCGGTCGCGAGCGATCCCACATCGGCCGGAGGCGCGCCGCGGACCCCATCCAGCACCGCGCGAGAACGCAGGCGGTCGACGAGGCGGCGAGCATGCTCATCGTCCAACGGTGGCAGCGCCAAGACCCGGTCATGCAGGAGCTCCACCAGGATGCCGCCCGCCGCGACCAGCACCAGTGGCCCGAGCGAGGGGTCACGCACGATGCCCAGCGCCACCTCGACACCCGGCGGTGCCATGGGGGCCACGACGACCTGCGGTCCCAGGCGCGTGGCGAGCTCGTCGTAGGCGACCCGGAGGGCAGCGTCGTTCCCGAGGCCCAGGACGACACCACCGACGTCGGACTTATGATGCACGTCCGGCGCGGCCGTCTTGAGCACCACCGGCCAGCCGAGCTCACCCGCCGCTCCTACGGCGTGGGCCACTGAGCCCACGGTCCGGGTCTTGACCACCGGTACGCCGTAGTCGGACAGCATGCGCAGACTCTCTGCCTCGTCCATACCGGATCCGTCGGCGAGGCGAGCGCGCCATCGGTCTCGCACCGCCGCATCGACCGGAGGCGGCGGTATCACCGGAGACCGCGCGCGCTCATCGCGATCGGCCAGCAGCGCTCGAAGCGCCACCAGACCCGAACGAGTCCCCTCCAACACGGGGATGCCCTCATCCCGAAGGATCGCGACCTCTTCGGAGGCGATCGCGTTCGCCAGGTTGGACACCACGCAGAACGGCTTGCTCGTCGCGGCGAAGACCCCTCGCGCCACGCCCAGGAACCCCTCGTCGTAGGGCTCGCCATCGCGGGTCAGATCGACGACGAACGCCACCGCAGCGGTGTCGGGGTCATCGTGCAGCGCCATGAACGATTCGTGGAAGATCCGGTCGGCATCGATCCCGGTCCCCCACGCATCGAGCGGGTTCGCCGCCTCCATGCCCGGGTCCAAGACGGCCTCGATCGCGGCCTCGGTCTCGGGCTGGATCTGCGCGAAGGGCACTCCCACGTCGTGCGCGACATCGACGAACATGGCGCGCTCGCCACCGGAATCGTGCACGCTGGCGATGCCACGGCCGGTTCCAGTCACGCGTCGCGCACTCGAGAACAGCTCCATGGCGTCGGCCATCTCGTCCAGCGTGCGCATCTCGTGCACCCCGTACGCGTCGAACAGTGCTTCGAACGCGCCGTGCTCGCCGGCCAGCGCACCGGAATGCGCCGTCACCAGCGCCTTGGACCCTTCGGTCCGGCCCACCTTCAACGCCAGCACGGGCACGTTCGCCTGGGCAGCTCGCGCCAGTTGCGCACGGAACTTCACAGGGTTGCGAACGGTCTCGAGCAACAGCCCGAGGACCTTCGTGCTCGGTCGGCCGAGCGCGTACTCCATGTAGTCCGCCATGGTCGTCACGATCTCGTGACCGCTCGAGACCAACAGGTTGAACCCGATACCGCGATCGTTGAACAGCATTGCGGCATACGCGGAACCGGAGTGTGAGATGAACGTGACCGGTCCGGTCCGGACGTCGTCGGGCGTCGCGAACCCCGTCGCCCGAACGCTGGACTCCAGGTTGCAGAACCCCATGCCGTTGCCTCCACACACCGCGATATCGGCCTCACGAGCGATCGTGGCGATCCGATGGGACATCGGCGGCCCTGCGGTCACAGGATCATCGTCGTGGAGTGAGGAGAAGGTCACGGCGCTCCCGACACCGGCGGCGATCGATTCGCGGAGCGCCGTCTCGATCCGGTGGTTCGCCACACCCAAGATGGCCAGGTCGACCGGATCGGGAACGTCGCCGATCGACGCGAAGCATGGCAGTCCGTCGATCTCCCGGTAGCCGGGGTTGACGGGATACGTCTCGCCGTCGAATCCGCCACGTCGCAGTTCCACCAGCATCTGGTGGCCGAGCGAGCCGGGCTTCACCGACGCGCCCACGACCGCGACGGATCGCGCCTCGAGCATGCGCTCGAGCGGGGTGGGCGCGTCGCTCACGTCGGGATCAGGCAGTGGCAGAAGTAGTCAACTACCCTTACTTCTTGCCGACGGCCTTGTCCTTGACGGCCATCCGGTACGCCTGCCACCCGGGGATGCCGTTGACGCCGCCGCCGCCGTGTGTCGCACACGAACCGTGGTACAGGCCCCGGACCGGGGTGCGGAAGTCCGCGTACCCAGGCGCGGGACGCATGTGGAACAGCTGGTCCACGCTGAGCTCGCCGTGGAAGATGTTGCCGCCGATCAGGCCCAGTTCCTGCTCCATGTCATGAGGACCGATCACCTGGTAATCGATGATCGAACTCTTGAAGTTGGGAGCCAGCGCGTCGTAGCCCTCGAAGATGCGTTGGGCGTAGGCATCGAGCTCCTCCCGGTGCGGCTCGGTGTTCCAGTCGTCGGGCACCCACTGGGTGAACATGGAGAACACGTGGGTGCCCTCGGGCGCCAGCTTCTTGTCCAGCGTGGTGGGGATCGTGCCGTCCACGAAGGGAGCGTCGGCCGGCTTGCGGTCGATGTGCGCGTCCTGGAAGGCGCGCTCCGCGTACTGGGGGCTGAGGCACAGCTCGACCGATCCGGTGTGGTGGTCCTGCTGATTGGTCCCGGGCATCGAGGCGAAGTCGGGCAGCTCGCTGATGGCCACGTTGATCTTCACGGTCCCCGAGCGCGACTTCCAGCGCTCGATGTCCCAGACGAAGTCGGCGGGCAGCTCCTGACGATCCAGCAGGTCCAGGAACGCGATCTTCGGGTGGATCGTGGTGACGACGACCGGAGCGCGGAGCTCCTCGCCGTTCTCCAGCGCCACACCCACAGCGCGCCCGCCGCGCGTGAGGATCTTCTTCACGCGGGCCTCGGTGCGGATCTCAGCTCCGAACGACTCGGCGCTGCGGCGGATCGAGTCGCTCACGGCGCCCATGCCGCCCTGCTGGAACCCCCAGCTGCCGAGGTGACCGTCCCCCACGTCGCCGATCGAGTGGTGGAGCATGACGTAGGCGGTGCCGGGCTCATCGGGGCCGGCCCAGGTGCCGATCACACCGTTGACGGTGAGCATGGCCTTGATGGCATCCGATTCGAACCAGTCGTTCAGCAGATCGGTGACGCTCATCGTGAACAACCGCGTCACATCGGCGACACCGCGCTGGCCGAGGCCGCGCATCTTCCAAGCGCTCTGCGCCTGGGGCAGCAGGTCGCCCAGCTTGGTCGAGCCCACGTGCGGCGGCACCGACAGCAGCAGTGGGCCGAGCACGTCCGATACGCCCTTCATCCACGCCTCCCACTTGGGCAGCGTTTCGGCGTCTTTCTTGGAGAACTGCGCGATCGAGTCATGGCTCTTCCGGGCGTCGTCGGCGTACACCGTGATGGCGCGGCCGTCTGGGAAGGCCTGGAAGTAGGGGCCGAAGGGGGTCACGTCGTACCCGTGCCGCTTCAGGTTGAGCTCGCGGATGATCGTCGGCGGCATGAGCGACATCACGTAGCTGTAGGTGGTGACGTTGATGTCGGGGTGGTCGGCGAACGGCGCGCTGGTGTCGGCCGCCCCGCCCGTCTTGTGCCGGGATTCCAGCACCACGGTGCGCGCGCCATGACGAGCGAAGTACGCACCGCTGGTGAGCCCGTTGTGACCGCCACCGATCACGATCGCGTCGTAGGTGTTGGAGACCATCGCCTTCCCTCCGCCTTCCTTCGGACCCCTCGAGCGTGCTGCGAGACCATGAAGAGTATGGCCGGAGTTTGAATCACCAGTCAACTCGCCGAACAGCTCCGGCTGCTGACGGCGGATTTTGATTTCGTTGCCCACGCGGGTAGAGTTGGCTGACCATTCAACCAAGCATGAGCCATATGAGCGCGTCGCTTTGCACGTCGTTCAGGCCCCGGCCCCGTCCCTTCGTCTCCAGGAGCATCGAGTGGCGCGCACGCGACAGAAGAACGGCAAGGACCGTCACGCGGAGATCCTCGAGGCGGCCGCGCAGGTCATCACCGAACGAGGCCTGGCCGACACCCGCATCTCCGACATCGCCGACCGATGCGGCGTGTCCCCCGGCCTGATCCTGTACTACTTCGAGTCGAAGGACCGGCTGTTGGTGGAGGCGCTCACCTCGGCGAACGACCAGTTCTACCTTCGGCTCTCGCGGGAGATGCGCCGGATGACCTCCGCTCGCCAACAGTTGCAACGCTTGATCGAGCTCTCGGTGCCGGGCCTGCTCCCCGAGTTCGATCGGCTGGACGACTGGGCGCTGTGGATCGAGATCTGGGTGCGTGCGCTCCGCGACGAGAAGCTGGCGCACGAGCGCGAGATGCTGGACCGCCGCTGGCGTCAGTCGATCGCCGACATCATCCGGCACGGACGCTCGACGGGCGAGTTCCCCGAGGGCAGCGATGCGGATCAGCTGGGCTTGGAGTTGGGCGCCATGATCGACGGGTTGGCCGTGCAGACACTGATGAACGAGGCAGCGTTCTCGTCGCAGCGCATGTACGAGGTCTGCATGGACGTCTCGGCGCGCCTGATCGGGTTCCAACTCGAACCCGCCCCCGCGAGGTAGGAACCCCATGGACGAGCCGGGCTCCGTCCCGCTCATCCTGGATGTCGACACCGGCGTCGACGACGCGCTGGCCTTGCTGTACGCGGCGGCGACGCCGGGCGTGACGCTCATCGGAGCCACGGCTGTGATGGGCAACGTCACGGTGGACACCGCCGTCACCAACACCCTCGCGGTCCTCGAGCTGCTGGGGCTGACTGGGGTCGAGGTTGCGCGGGGTGCGTCTCGTCCGTTGATCCGCGATCACGAGCCGTTCCCGGTGGTGCACGGTGAGCTCGGTCTGGGCGATGCGATCCTCCCCCAAGCGGCCACCGCCGTGTCCAACCGTTCGGCCGCGGCATTGATCGTGGAGACCGCCCGTGCCCGACCGGGTGAGGTCGTCGTGGTCGCCACCGGCCCGCTCACCAACATCGCACTGGCCCTGGCCGAGGAACCGGGGCTTCCCGATCTGTTGCGGGGGTTCGCGCTCATGGGGGGCTCATACGCTCGTGGAGGCAACGCCACCCCGGCCGCCGAGGCCAACACGTGGGTCGACCCCGATGCCGCCCAGGCCGTGTTCCGTGGCTTCGCGGGACACCCCACGACCAAGCTGCCTCGGTGCGTCGGGCTGGACGTCACCGAACAGGTCCAGCTCTCCCGCACCGATCTGGAAGCGATGATCGCCCCCGCGCCCGCCTCACCCATCGGGCGGTTCCTGGCCGACGCGGTGCCGTATTACATCGAGTTCTACG
Source organism: uncultured Actinomycetes bacterium (assembly GCA_963821935.1). Classification (GTDB taxonomy): domain Bacteria; phylum Actinomycetota; class UBA4738; order UBA4738; family HRBIN12; genus JAOUEA01. The sequence continues at coordinate 678,637 of CAWGFM010000005.1, forward strand.
AACGGACCCGGAGCTACGGAGGGGCATGCATGCACGACCCCCTCGCGCTCGCACTCGCGCTCGACCCGTCGATGGCGACCTGGACCACGACCCGGGTCGAGGTGGAATCGGACGGCACCTGGACCAGGGGGATGACGGTTACCGACCTGGACGGCATCCGGCACAGCCCGTGGCCGGTGGGCTGGGAGCCTCAGGAGAACGCGGTGGTGGCGCTCGAGGTGGACGCGCCCGCGTTCATGACTGCCTTCATCGATCGGCTGCGCTCGTTGGTCGAGGGCTCCGCAGTGGTGTCATGACCGGTCCGGTCCTGGCCGTGCTGGGTGCCATCAACGTGGACCTCGTCGTCCAGGGCTCGCGCCTGCCGACGTCGGGCGAGACCGTGGTGGGTGGTGCGTACTCCCAGCATCAAGGCGGCAAGGGCGGCAACCAAGCCGTGGCCGCGGCTCGCGCCGTGGGCGCCACGACCCAGGTCGCCATGATCGGCGCCGTCGGCAACGATCCGTTCGGCGAGACAGCCCGTGACGTGCTGGCGCTCGAAGGGGTGGATGTCACGCACGTCGCCGTGGACCGCGGCAACGCCACCGGCGTGGCGCTGATCGCGGTCGATGCGAACGGGCAGAACCAGATCTCCGTGGCTCCCGGCGCCAACGCGGGGCTTGCGCCGGACCACGTGGAGTCGGCGTTGTCCTCCTTGGGCGCGCGGCTCGGAGGGGTCGTGGCCAGCCTCGAGGTGCCGCTGGACACCGTGCGCGCCGCCGGGCGGTGGTGCCGGGCGCGATCGCTCCTGTTCGTGGTGAACCCGGCGCCGGCCAGGCCGGAGGTGCACGACCTGCTGCCGCTCGCCACCCACATCACACCCAACGCGGCCGAGATCTTGATCGTGGCCGCGCAGGCAGAGGAACCGCGCGGCGCGGTGGCCCGGCTGACCGCCGCCTATCCGGAGCTGACCGTCATCTCAACCATCGGGGCGGACGGCGCCGTTGCGGGCGGGCCCGAAGGACCCATGCGGGTCGCAGGCCTGAAGGTGCGGGCGGTCGACTCCACCGGTGCGGGCGACTGCTTCAACGGCGTGCTGGCAGCGGGGCTGTTGGAATCACTCCCCCTGGCCGATGCGCTCCGACGGGCATGCGTCGCGGCCTCCCTGTCCGTCACGGTTGCCGGCGCGCGAGACGGCATGCCCACGCGCGACCAGATCGACGCAGCTTCGCGTCGTTGAGCAGATCGGGCCGGGCGCGTAGTGCCCTCTGACCGGCTCAGGCCTTTGCCCGGTCGCCCTTCGGGTCGTGGAAGGGAGCCAGCTGCACGTTCGCAGGGACCTGCCCATCACGAACTTGCACCGTCCAGTCCTCACCATCGATCGCACCGTGGACCCACGCGAGCCCGACCGAGCCAGAGCCCAGGGTCGGCGCGATCCCTGCCGACGTGACGTGGCCGACCCGGCGTCCCTTGCGGAGGACCGGCTCACCGTGCCACAGCGTGGCGCCGGGCACGTGGACCGAGGCCAGCCGGCGTTGGCGCGGCGCGTCCTTCATGGCCGCCAGGGCATCCCGTCCGACGAACGAGCCCTTCCCGAGATGCACGGTGAAGCCGAGGCCACTCGAGTACGGATCGTCGAGCTGGCCGATGTCGTGACCCCACGAGCGGAACCCTCGTTCCAGGCGGGCGGCGTCGAACGCGAACGCGCCAGCATGCCGCAGCGCCAGATCACGGCCCGCGTCCACGACACGGTCGTACAGATCGGTCGCGAACTCGGTCGGCACCGAGAGTTCCCAACCCAGCTCGCCCGTGAACGAGACTCGGAACGCCCAGGCACTCGCCCACCCCACCTCGATCCGGCGAGCGCTCAGGAACGGGAACGCGTGGTTGGAGAGATCCTCGTCCGTGAGCCGCGCCAGGAGCTCGCGCGACGAAGGCCCCGCCAGGTGGATGGTCGCCCAGCCGCTCGTGACGTCGGAGACGACCGCTTCCGATCCACCCGCCGCCAAACCGTTGCGCAACAGCCCTTCGGTGCGCCGCTGCGCCAGGGTGGGCGCGAGCACCAGGAACCGGTCCTCGCCCAGCCGTGTGACGGTGGGATCCATCTCGATCCCGCCGCGCTCGTTGCAGATCACGGTGTAGACGACACGGCCCACCGGCACGTCCAGTTCGGAGGCGCACACGCGCTGCAGTCCGCTCAAGGCGTCCCGGCCCTCGACCACGAACTTGGAGTACGTGGACAGATCGTAGAGGGCGACCCCTTCGCGGGTGGCGGCCACCTCGTCCCGCACCGACGGCAACCAGGACGGCTCCTCGAAATCGTAGGTCACCCCGGGATCCACCGCGCCGGGTTCGAACCAGTTGGCGCGCTCCCACCCATCGGCCTGACCGAACGCCGCACCCGCGGCTCGCATCCGTTCGTACAGCGGGATGCGGCGAACGCCACGTGCGGTGATCGGCTGCTTGCCGGGCCAATGCATCTCGTACAGGCCGCCCAGCGATTCCACCGTGCGTTCGTGCAGCCACCAGCGGTTGTTGGCCCACCGGCCCATCCTTGCGACGTCGACGTCTGCCAGGTCGTACGTGGGATGACCTTCCACGATCCATTCCGCCAGGGCCATGCCGACACCGGGACCGAAGATGATGCCCTGGGAATTGAGGCCGGCCGCCACCCATAAGCCCGGCACCTCCGGCAGCTCCCCCAGCTGGAACGCGGCGTCGGGCGTGAAGCTCTCGGGAGCCCGCAGGTAGTGCGAGAAGCCGATCGTGCCCAGTTCCGGAACCCGGAGCCGGGCGTTGGCCAGCACGGGCGCGAAATGGTCCCAGTCCGGACCGAACTCCACGAAGCCGGTCGTCGGGATGCGATCGGGGGCCATCGGCTTGCCGTTGGGCTCGAAGGCGCCGATCACGAAACACCGCCGGTGGTGGCGGATGTAGAGATAGCCGTCCAGGTCGCGAAGGAACGGTGCGGCTTCGCGAGCGCCTTCGGTGGGCTCGGTCATGACCCACACGTGCTCCGCCGGGTACAACGACACGCTGGCACCGGCGAGGCGAGCGAGCTCTCCGGTCCACAGTCCCGTCGCCAGCACGACGGTCTCGGCCTCGATCCCACCCCGGTCGGTCTGGACGCCGGTGACCCGTACGCCGTCGGCAGCGCGCAGGAATCCGGTGACCGTCGCGCCCTGGACGAACCGTGCTCCTCGGTCCTTCGCGCCCTTGGCCAGCGACAACGCGGCATCGCCCGGATTCACGGTGCCGTCGGTGGGGAAGTTGACGGCGCCGACCAGATCGTCGGTGGCGGCGGCGGGCCAGAGCTCACCGAACTCGGCCGGCGTCAGGATCTCGGCGGGGATGTCGAAATCCTGCGCCATGGCAACCCCGTACAGGGTCTCGGCCATGCGGCCGGGTGTCCGCGCAACGGTGACGGCCCCGTGGCGGCGCATGCCGGTCTCGATCCCGGTCTCGGCGGGCAACGACTCGTAGAGGGCGGCGTTCACGCGCGACAGCGCGGTCAACGCATGGTTGCCGCGGACCTGGGAGACCAGGCCCGCGGCGTGCCACGTGGTCCCGTTGGTGAGGGTGCCGCGCTCGACCACGACCACGTCGGTGATGCCCAGCTTCGCGAGGTGGTAGGCGATCGATGAACCGATGATGCCGCCGCCCACGATCACCACTCGGGCGCGCGACGGCGGGTCGGCCAGGGGATCCAGGATGTCGGCCGAGAGCGCCGAGTTGGCGAGGTGCTCGGGGATCGTCATCGGTCAGGCGAGCCTATCCGCTCAGGGCATCGGCGAACGCCCGGACGAGAGCCATGTGGGCGTACTCATCCGGCGGCTCGTCGGCGTCCGGCAGACTCGAGAACCGTGCCACGACCAGATCGGTCGCCCCGTCGATCGTCACGAACTGACCGTGGATGCCGATCGCGGAGTACAACGGACGTTCCGGGTCATAGATCCACCACTTGTTCCGGTAGAACGCATCCGGGTAGTCCGCGTCGGGTTCGAACTCCGGCGCATCACGTCGCGCCTGCACGCTGTCGGGGCCTCCCGCCAGCGTGTCCACCACCCACTCGGATGGCACCAGTTGGGAACCGTCGGGCAGGATGCCACCTCGACGCCACAGCTCCCCGAACCGAGCCAGATCGCGCACGGTGGCGTTGAACCCTCCGCCCACGAACCCGGTGCCGATCGCATCGACGGCCAGCGACGCCTCGAACTCTGCACCCATGCGCGACCACAGCTCACGGCCGATCAGCGGCGCCAGCCGCTCTCCGCTCGCGCGTTCGCAGAGCCACCCGAGCATCGACGTCAACGGCGTGCGGTAGTCGAATGGCCCGCCGTGATCGCGGTCCGCGGGCAGCTCCGCCAGGTAGCGGTAGGTGTCCCGGGGCGCTGAACCATCCCGCCGAGGGAACCAACCGATCACCCGCCCGAAGACATCGACGTCGCCGCCCTCCTCCTCGTAGACCTCGTTGAACGTCGTGCCCGTGCGCATGTCCAACACGTGCTGCACGGTCGCGAGCTCCCACGAGGTGCCGGCAAGCTCCTCGATCACCTCGGTCACGAGCTGGCCGGGGTCGAGCTGGCCACGGCTCACGAGGATGCCCGCCACCGACGCCACCACCGACTTCGACACCGAGAAGCACAGGTGCCGGGTCGCCGGCTCCATGCCGTTCGCGTACCGCTCCCACACGATCGTGCCCTGGTGCAGGACCACGATGCCGTCAGTGGCCAGGCGGTCCAGCAGGTCCTCGAGGGACGATGCTGATCCGTCGTCGAGCTCCACCGTGAGCGATCCCAGATCCCGCTCGTCGCGCGGAAGCTCCCACACCGTCGATGCAGCGGGGATCGGCGCGCACGGGACCAACTCCTGGAGGTGCTGGAGCCCCCATCGGTTGAACGGAGGCCTGATCCAGTTGTCCAGGCTCACGATCCGGTCGTCCGGCGGCGGCGAGCCGAGCATCAACCCGAGGTCCGCGGCGGTTGCGATGGTCGGTTCCCTGTCGCCCGTCACGGCGAGCAGGCTACCCCAGGCACCGTCCTCGCCGCCGGTCTCAGGCCCCGCGTGGTCGCGCCGATACCTCCTTCGTGGACACGGAGCAGACTCGGGTGCCGGTGATGGCGGCTGCCCCGTCAGCCCGCCGTGGTCGCGTGCTGCTGCTTCGCGTGTTCCTGGGCGCGATGATCGCCGCCGTGGCCTACGTCGGCGTGCAGGCGTTCCTGCAGCGACCGGTGGAGATCCCCGAGTCGGTCGGGGGGGTCTCCCGTCTTCACGACGCGCTCGCCAGGAACTTCGCGGAACAGATGCGGACCGATGCCGAGCGGTTCGACCTGCAGGTCGAGACCGGGGCGTTCGGCGAGCGGGGGAAGGCAGAGTTCCTGGTCGTCGTGGTGAACGAGGGTGCCGGCAAGGCCACCGAGGAGATGTTCCGATCGTTCACGCGAGGCTTCACGCAGGGCGGAGCCGTCGTGGGACAACAGGAGCGCAAAGGCGAGGTGAAGGGCGCCAGCTATCGATGCGTCTCCGCGGTGGGCGGGGGGCAGCAGGCGGGCGTCTGCATGTGGCGCACCGACAGCCATGTGGGATTCGTGGCTGATCTGGACGGCACCCTCAAGACCGCGCAGGAACTCACGGCTCGGGTCTACCGCGCGGTCGAGTAGACCCGACCGTCCAGAGCGGAGTTCAGCCCAGCGTGGGCCGCCCCATGGCGCGACGCCACTCCTCGTTGAACCAGTAGAGGAACCGGTCCTGCCGGGGAAAGACGCCTCGGGTGAACGCGCGGGAGCTGACCCCGGTCTGGGCGCGCTCGCACACCTCCCAGTCCTGCTTGGAGATGAGGTCCCAGAACTCGACGGTGGCCTCGGGCTTGAACAACTCGGGATCGGCGATCGTTTCAGGCCGGAACAGGAACTCGCTGACCACGGTCGTGTGGTTCGGGCCCTTGGGGTAGCCGATGTAGTACATGCCACAGTCGGGGTGCAGATTCAGCAGCAGGTTCGGGAACTGATAGGTGCCGTAGTACATCTCGTAGTCGTCAGGCTCCAGGTCGGGCAGCTTCGGCAGCTGGCTGTGGCCCGACTTCGTGAACGAGGTGGCCCCGTCGATCATGCGGTTGCCGTCGTCGGGGATCTCCTCGTCCCACACCTCACCGAATCGGAACAACGGGATGACCTGCACGAGCTCGGGATGGATCTGCGGGCAGTGCAGGCACTCGTTGTAGTTCTCGACCACGATCTTCCAGTTGGCCTTGACCTCGTAGACGATGCGCACGCCCACCCGCAGCTCGTCCATCCGGAACCGGTCGAACGCGGTGATCGTCTCGGCGCCGTCGTTCAGCGACTCGAGCAATGACTCCTTCGGTCCGCCGGTGGTGAGGTTGACGAACACGAACCCGGCATAGGTGTCGATCGCGATCTCGTACAGCGGGTGATCGGAGCGGTTGAAATGCTCGTCCTCGCGCACGTTGGGTGAGCCGATGAGCTGGCCGTTCAGGTTGAAGGTCCATGCGTGGTAGGGACACACGAACGCCTTCCGGACGTTCTGTGTGCCATCCGCGTCATCCAGGAACTTCGTGCCGCGGTGACTGCACACGTTGTAGAAGGACCGCAGCTCACCCTCATCGTTCCGCACGATGAACACGCTTTCGCCGGCGATGTCACGGACGATGTAGTCGCCGGGATCGGGCACCTCTTCGGCACGGCCGGCGCAGATCCACTCACCCCACCAGATCTTCTCTTGCTCGTCGTGCCAGACCTCGGAGCTGGAGTAGTCGGCGCTCCCCAGGGTAGGACGCGGCTCCCACTCGACCTCGTCGTTGCGGATCTTGATCTCCTTCTCGGTCTTGGCCATGGCGCGGGGCGTCCTTCCGGGTCGGTCGTGCGGGTGGTGATAAGGATAGTCGGCGTCGTTCCGCGGGAACAGCGGCGACGAGGTCAGTCGAGTACGGATATCGCAGGCGAGGAGCAGTTCGTCTGCGAGAATCGTATCGGGATGGAAGAGCAGCCACGATTCGACGACCTCGATCTACGCATCATCGACGCCCTCGCTGAGGACGGCCGTCGTCCCTACACGTCGGTGGCGTCCGAGCTCGGGGTTGCCGAGGCAACGATCCGATCACGCGTGGCGAGGTTGCAGCGGATCGACGCGATCCGGTTCGTCACCGATGTGAAACCACACGAGCTTGGATTGCTGTTCGCCTACTTGGGGGTGCGGATCGGTGGCCGGGACGTTCGCCGATCGATCGACGCGATCTGCCGCATCCCCGAGGCGGTGTACGTGATCGAGTGCACCGGTCAGTACGACGTGCTCGTCGAGATCGTGGCCCAGGACGGCGACGACCTGTTGCGCGTGATGCAGGACGAGATCCGCAAGGTCCCCGACGTGACCCAGGTGGACTCCTTCGTCGGTCTTCGCATCGCGAAGGGCACGTTCCGCTACACCGACCTCGGCCGGGCGGGCGAACCCCGATCCAGTCGATGAGTGGCGGCGTCAGAACAGACGAACGACCATCGGGTTCGCTCATCGCGATCGCGCTCGATCGATTCGGCGCACGGATCAACCCCGACGAGCGTGGGTGGAAGGGCGAGGAGTCAGTGGGCTGGCGGGCCGAAACCGCTGACGGCCCCGTGTTCGTGCAGCGCTTCCCTCGCTGGCGTTCGGTCGAGGAGCTCGGATGGTGCAACCTGGTCGCGCGAGCTGCGGAGACTCACGCCGACGAGGTGGTGAGCGCGAGGGCTTCTGCCGACGGCACGATCGTGTTCGAGAGCGAGGAAGGTCCATTCTGCGTCTTCCCCTTCCTCGAGGGCGTCCACCCGGAGAGGGGTCACCGTCTCGCCGATTCGGCTGCCGAGCTCCTCGCTCGCATCCATCGAGGTCTCGCTGAGTGGCACGGTGCTCCTCGACCCCACGAACACGAAGGATACGGCGCTCCCGTGGGGGAACCTCTGCCGATCCTGGTCGATCCTGCTCTCGATCGGTGGGAGCTCGAGGTGGCCTCGACCTCAGCACCGACGGCCCCGATCCACGGTGACTTCTACGCCGGAAACCTCCTTGCCCGTGACGGGCACATCGTGGGAGTGATCGACTGGCTCGAGGCACGCATCGAACACCAGGTGCAGGAGGTCAGCTGGGCCGCATGGGAGTTCTGCCAGAATGCGGCAGGCGACGATCTATCGGACGACGAGGTGCTGAGCTTCTTCACCACCTATGCGGAAGCAGGCGGACCCGCCGACGTCCTGCCTCCAGCAGATCACATCCCGTGGATCCGCCAGCGCTTGCGACGCGAGGCGACGATGTGGTTCCTCGATCCCGTCACGAAGGATCAGCCCAGCTCGTACCACGAAGGACAGGTGCGGGCCTTCCACGCGCTCCGAGAGCGGGAGCGGACGCCCTGATCGAGCTGGCCGGACGTGACCGGGTCTGCCCGTGGGTCAGCCGCCGTTCGCGGCGGCGAAGGTCTTCACCTGTTCGGTGTGCTCGTCGTAGTGGACCCACGACTCGTCGCCGGCCCACTCGATCGGCTCCGGTGGCAATCCGGGGCGAGCGATGGCCGCTCGAAGCTCGGCGCGAGCCTGCTCAGCCCCGATCCGCACGTCCTCCCACGACATGGTGGCCGAGATCTCTGCGACCTCGTCGTTGACCGCGTCCCAGTGCTCGTCGGGATGGGCATCGAACGGATCTGCCCACGGGCGCTCCGCATCCATGGCTCCCACGGCTTGCAGATGCTCGGCGGCGAACCGAGCCCAGTAGGCGCAATGCCACACGACGTCCTTCAGGGTCCAGTCCCCGACCACGCCGGGGGTGTCGCGACGATCCTCGGAGACGAGAGCCACCTGCTCGTCGAAGGCCTCCCACGATGCGGCTTCGCGGTCGAGGAACTCACGCACGGTCGTCATCGGCGATCCCCCGCTCATCGGGTTCGAGGGAAGCCGAGATCGACGCTGGACGTGCCTGGGTCAGGCCAGCGCTCCGTGACGACCTTGCCCTTGGTGTAGAAGTTCACGCCCTCTGGCCCGTACATGTGGCTGTCGCCGAACAGGGAATCCTTCCAGCCTCCGAACGAGTAGTAGCCCACGGGGACCGGGATCGGCACGTTGACGCCCACCATGCCGGCCTGCGCGTCGAACTGGAACGCGCGCGCCGCCCCGCCGTCACGGGTGAAGATCGCCGTCCCGTTGCCGTACGGGTTCTCGTTGACCAACCGCAGCGCTTCGTCGTAGGTCTCCACGCGCATAACCTCGAGCACCGGCCCGAAGATCTCGTCCCGGTACGCATCCATGTCGGTCGTGACGTGGTCCAGGAGCGAGACGCCCAGGAAGAACCCGTCGGATCCGCGGAAGAGCTCATGCTGTCGGCCGTCCTCGACGACGGTGGCGCCTTGATCGGCGGCTGAGTCCAGGTAGCCCGCGACCTTGTCGCGGTGCTCACGCGTCACGAGCGGGCCCATCTCCGAATCCGGATCGCTCCCGCTGCCGATCTTGACCTGGGGCAAACGCTCCCTGATGGCATCGACCAGCCGGTCGCCCGCATCGCCCACCGCGACGGCCACGCTGATCGCCATGCAGCGCTCGCCGGCCGATCCGTAGGCGGCGGAGACGGCGGCGTCGGCAGCCATGTCGATGTCGGCATCCGGCAGGACCACCATGTGGTTCTTGGCGCCGCCGAGCGCCTGCACACGTTTGCCGTTGGCGGTGCCGGTCGAATAGATGTACTTCGCGATCGGCGTCGAGCCGACGAACGAGACGGCCTCGATGTCGGGATGGCCCAGGATCCGATCCACCACGACCTTGTCCCCCTGCACGACGTTGAGCACCCCGTCCGGGAGGCCCGCCTCCTGCAGCAGCTGAGCGAGATAGAGGGAGGCTCCCGGGTCTTTCTCGGACGGCTTCAGGATGAAGGTGTTCCCGCACGCGATGGCGTTGGCGAACATCCAGATGGGCACCATGGCGGGGAAGTTGAATGGCGTGATGCCGGCGCAGACGCCGAGCGGCTGGCGGATCGAGTAGACGTCGACGCCGGTCGACGCCTGCTCGGTGAACCCACCCTTCAGCAGGTGCGGGATGCCGGTGGCGAACTCGATGTTCTCCAGACCGCGCGCGACCTCGCCCATGGCGTCGGACAGCACCTTGCCGTGCTGGGAGGTGATGATGCGCCCGATATCGGCGCGATGCTCGTGAACCGTCTCGCGGATGGCGAACATGATGTCGGCGCGCTTGGACAGCGAGGTCGATCGCCAGGTGACGAAGGCTTCCCTGGCCGCTGCGATCGCCGCGTCCACCTCCTCGACCGTGGCGAAGTCGACCTCGTGCGTCTGCTCGCCGGTCGCGGGATCGAACACGGGCCCGGTGCGGCCGCTCTCGCCGGGAACGAGCTTGCCGCCGATCCAATGACTGAGACGTTCCATGCTGGTCAGCTCCTTCAGCACGCGACGTGGACGTGGTCCGCTGAGCCCGATGGTACCCGCAGCGAACGGCCGTCAGAGCGGCGGCGGAGCCTTGGGCTCCGCTCGACGTCCGGCGGCCAGGACGATGCCGGCCAGCACCAGTGCACCACCCACCACCTGGGCCGGAGAGAACGATTCGCCCAGCACCGCGACCGCCAACGCGGTGGCGAACAGCGGTTCCAGGTAGCCGAAGGGCGCCGTGCGGCCGATCCCACGCCGTCGCAACGCGAAGTTCCACAGGGCGAACCCGGTCAGGATCGGTCCGGCGGCCGTGTACACCACGATCAGCCAGTCCACCGGCAGGACCGCCGACCATTCCTGCGACGCGAGGGCGGGCACCGACACCAGGATAAGGAGCACGCCGCCCGTCATCAGGCTCGCGGCCATGAGCTCACCGGCGGGCATCCGTTCGCTCAGCCGATCGGTCATGGCCCCATAGGCGCCGAACGCCATCGCCGCGATGAGTGAGAGCAGATCTCCGGCCTTCACCTCGCTCAGCGCATCGGGGCCTCCGAAGAACACGACGATGCCCACGATGCCGACCAGCAGGCCGGCGATCTCGTGCTTCGCGGGCATCCGCCGATCGGCAGCCGCCGCGAAGCCGACGCCCCAGATCGGATGGGTCGCCACCAGGATCGCGCTCGCGATCGCGCTGGTTCGGTCCAGCCCCAACACGAACGTCAGCTCCAGCACGAAGTACCCGAAGACCCCGGCCAGCGCCGCGCGGCGAAGATCGGCCCGGGAGCTGACCCGTCGGGCGCGCGTCACCCACACGAACCCGGCCGCCAGCGGGACCAGGATCAGGTACCGCACTCCCGTGAACGCCAGCGGGTCGAACCGCCGGAACGCCACCTTGTAGATCGTGAAGGTCGACGACCACAGCGCGACCGACAGGACCGCGGCGCCGGCGGTCCACAAGGACGGGCGACGCTGGGACATCGCCACACAGTACGTGTGCGTCGAGCCAGACCCGGCGACCGGGTCCCGTCAGCCCACGAGCGGCTCGACGCCCCGCTTGCCGAGCTGGTCGGCGATGATGTTGCGCTGCACCTCCGAGGTGCCTTCCCAGATCCGATCGACCCGGACCTCCCGCCAGAAGCGTTCGGCGACATTCTCGCGCATGTATCCCCGCCCGCCGAAGATCTGCACGGCGCGGTCGGCGACCCGCCCCGCCATCTCGCTGGCGTAAAGCTTGGCCATGGAACATTGGGCGTGCTGCAGCTTCACGTCGACCTCGGCATCGATGTTCTCGGCGAGCCGGTAGGTCATGAGCCGCGCGGCCCACAGCTCGGTGAGCGAGTCGGCCAGCATGTGCTGGATCACCTGGAATCCGAAGATCGGTGAGCCGAACTGCTCGCGTTCCTTCGCGAACGCGGTGGCTTCGGTGATGAGCCGGTCGGCTGCGCCGCAGCAACGCGCCGCGATCATCAGCCGCTCGTACCGGAACCACTCGTAGGTGAACGCCATGCCGTCCCCCTCCTCGCCGACGAGGTTGGCGGCCGGCACACGGACGTCCTCGAAGGCGACCAACGGGTGATGGTCGGCGTAGGTGTGGGTGTAGGCCGGCACCCGAACGACGCGGACGCCCGGCGCATCGATGTCCACGAAGAACATCGCGTGCTCACCCTCGTGCTCGCCACCGACGATCTTCGCCTGGAAGAAGGCGTAGCCCGCGTGGTTGAACGACGTCACGTGCATCTTCACGCCGTTCAATACGTAGTCGTCGCCGTCGCGGCGAGCGGTGGCCTCGATCGCATCAACGTCGGAGCCGGCCCCCTCCTCGGTGATGGCGTAGCACTCGTGCATCTCGCCGCGGATCGTGGGCAGGATCCAGGTGTCCATCTGATGGTCGCTGGCCACGGACGGCGCCCACGCCGGCGGGGTGTGCACGACCCAGCCCAGGGCGTTCGTGACCCGGCCGATCTGCTCGGAGACCAGCACCTGCTGCAGGGTGGTCATGCCGGTGCCGCCCAATTCGACCGGCATGTTCATGGCGAACAGCCCCAGATCCTTCGCCTTCTGGGTGTGTGTCGCCTTCTCCTCGTCGGGGATCTCGCCGCCGTGCTCCTCGGCGTGCTGCTCCCACGGGATCAGGTCGTCCTCGACGAAGCCGCGCGCACGTGCCTGGATCTCACGATCCTCGTCGGAGAGGGGATAGGTCGTCATGGCGCGCAGCATACCGTCCGAGCTGAATGGTCGTTCAATCCGAGGAGGCGAGCAGGCTCCTGTGCACCTCGGCTATCACGGCCATCCGGTCGAAGCCTCCCTGCACGTACGCCTGCTGGTGGCATGCGACCACCGTCAGATCGAGCGCCGGGCACGTGTACGCGGTGGTCCCCCACCAACCGTCATGGCCCCACCACTCGGAGCCGTCGATCTGGGCCCGGAACAGGAACAGCGCGGCGTCATCCGGATCGTCGGCGATGCCCACCTCCGGGGCACGAGGAACACCGGTCGAGCGCGTGGTCATGAGGTCCAGTGTCGCCGCGTGCTCGAACACCTCCCCTCGCAACAAGGCACGGAAGAACCGCGCGAGGTCGCCACAGGTCGACATGAGGCCACCACCTCCGTACAGGTCGATCGACGGATCGATGCCGGCGATGTCCACGTCCCGCTCGTACTGGTGCGACAGCGGGGGCAGATCGACGGGCTCCGATTCGATGGACTCCAGGTACGTGTGACGAAGCCCCAGCCGCTCGTACCCGACGAGGGAGCGGATCGCTGCAGCTGAGCGGGAAGCTGGGCAGGGAACATCGGGCCGCACCCTAACGTTGTGTGCCCTCCGCGCCCGGCACGGACGTGACCGGAGGTTCGACATGGGGGCGTTCGGGGAAGCAAGATGGGCAGCGATGAAACTGCGACGACGAAACAGCGCCCGTGTCACCGACCGACGAGGCCAAGGCTCGGGAGGCTTCCCCGGTCTCGGCGGCCTGGGCGGTGGTGGCGGCCTCGGGCGAAGTGGCGGGGGCGGCGGCTTCCCGATCCCCATGGGCACCGGCGGCGGCATCGGGCTGCTGCTGGTGATCGTGCTCTTCGCCGTATGCATCGCGCCACGGATCTTCGGCGGCGAAAGTGGACCGCTGGGCGGGGACATCTTCTCCGAACTGAACCCGGCGCCCGCCGATGGAGCGGGGCTCGACCCCGCAACCGACCCGGACCGCAAGCTGTTCCTGTTCGTGAACGACGTGGTGTTCGACCTGGAGGAGACCTGGACGGGCATCTTCCAGGGAGGCGACAGCAGCTTCCGTCCAGCCGAGGCCGTGGTCTACTCCAACCAAACCGGCACCGAGTGCGGCACGGGCTCGGCGGCCAGCGGCCCCTTCTACTGTCCCGCCGACGAGAAGATGTACCTCGATCTGGGGTTCTTCCGCGAACTCGCCGACCGGTTCGGTGCCCCCGGCGACTTCGCGCAGGCGTACGTGATCGCGCACGAGTACGGGCACCACATCCAGACGGTGCTGGGCGTCAACGCGGAAGTGCAGCGGCTGTCGCAGGAGGACCCGGGCAGGGCGAACGATCTGTCGATCAGATTGGAGCTGCAGGCCGACTGCCTCGCCGGCGTATGGGGTCACTCGGTGTTCGAAGACGGCGAGCTGGAAGCCGGCGACCTGGAAGAAGGACTCGCCGCCGCCGAGGCCGTGGGCGACGACCGCATCCAGGAGTCGACCACCGGCCGGATCGACCGGGACAGCTGGACACACGGTTCGTCCCAGCAGCGCGCGCAGTGGTTCCGGACCGGCTTCGACTCCGGTGACCCCGCGACCTGCGACACCTTCAACGCGGAGATCTAGATCCAGATGAGCCCGACCGAGGCCACCAGCAGCACGGCGAGGATGACGCTGACCGCTTGACGTGTCCGATCGTTCTCGACCACCAGGCCCATCGCGGCCCCGCCGGCAGCCCAGATCGCGGACGACCCCACCACGACCACCATGAGGGTGGTGGTGACCACGGCGACACCGACGAACCGCGAGAGGTCGGGCGGGAGGAAGGTGGCGATCGCTGCGATCGAGAAGATCCAGGCCTTGGGGTTGACCCATTGGAACACGATCGCCTGCCGCAGGCCCATCGGATGCGAGACCGCCGCGCGTCCGATCCCCCCGCTCCGGAGCACCAGGAACGCCACGTACAAGAGGTACACGGAACCCACGAGCTTCAACACGAGCCCGGACGCGGGCAGCGCCTCGAGGAGCGCACCGACACCGGCGGCCATGATCAGTGCGAGCGTCCCGATGCCGACGCCGGTCCCCAATACGTGCGCCACGGTTCCGCGGAACCCGAACCGTATGCCTGAAGCCCAGAGCAGGGTGTTGTTCGGTCCAGGCGAAACCGAACCGACGAACGCGAACCCCACCAGCGCCAAGAACTCGCTCACCCGTTCGCCCCGATATCCATGGGCCTATCCAAGCCGCGTGTCGTGTGGGGGTCTTGTACGATCGACGCCTCTTGGCCACGCACGGTGAGTGGGTTCGCGCCTGGAAGCCAGCGGTGCCGGGCATCCGCGAGGTCTTCCACGCGCACTTCGTCGATCACGCGTACCCCGCGCACACGCACGACGCCTGGACGGTCTTCGTCGTGGACGAAGGAGCGATCCGCTACGACCTCGAAGCCAGGCACCGTGGTGCCGCCGGCGCCCGAGTGACCATCCTGCCGCCGCACGTCGTCCACGACGGAAGGGCCGCGACCGGATCCGGCTTCCGCAAGCGGGTTCTCTATGTCGGGACCGAGGTCCTGGACGAGGAGCTGATCGGCCGAGCGGTCGACGACCCCGACATCGAGGATCCCACGCTCCTGCGAGCACTCGATCGGCTCCACAGCCTGCTGGGCGATCCCCACGACACGTTCGAGGCTGAGGCGATGCTCGCAGCGATCGCGACGCGGATCCGAGGTCACCTCGGAGAGCGAACCGACGAGAGAGCCGAACGATCCGACCATGAAGTGGCGGCCGCTCTCCGCGACCTCCTCGACGAGCGTCGCTTCGACCCGATCACCCTGACGGAAGCGGCCCGGATACTCCACGTGTCACCGGGGCATCTCGTTCGGTGCTTCTCTCGAAGGTTCGGCATCGCTCCACACCGCTATCTGTTGGCGCGGCGCATCGACGCCGCCCGACGCCGCCTCCTCGACGGGGAGTCTGTCGCGCGGGTGGCGGCCGGCGTCGGCTTCTACGACCAGGCGCACTTCACGCGACACTTCAAGCGTCACGTCGGGGCGACGCCAGCACGCTACGTATCCTGCGAGATCTAACGGAGCTGGCGCGGGATCAGCTGATGAACTCCAGGCGGTCGCGGTTGGCGTCCAGGCCGGCAAGGACCGCCGGATCGATCGCGTGCTCGCGATCGGGCTCGTCCGAATCGGGGCGCTCGCCGAACAGCTCGCCCGACAGGTAGCGCTGGCCCGTATCGCAGATCACCGTGACGATGCGTCGCATCTCGGGGTGGGCAGCCGACAGCTTGTGCGCGGCGGCCACGTTGATGCCCGATGACGGCCCAGAAAGCATGCCCTCTTCGCGGGCCAGTCGCCGAGCGGTCTCGAGGGCCTCGTCGGTGGGCACCATCACGATGCCGTCCATGCAGGACAGGTCCAGGTTGGGGGGGATGATGCCGTCGCCGATGCCGGGCACGCCGTGGGTGCCCCACCGCTGCTCGGTGATCAGCGGGCACTCGCTGGGCTCCACGGCGAACGCCCGCACATGCTCGTCGTGTGCCTTCAATGCCCGGGCCACCCCGGTGATCCAGCCGCCGGTCCCTTGCGCGCCGATGACGGCGTCCACGCGGCCGCCGGACTGCTCCCAGATCTCCTCGCCGCTCGCGAGCTGGGCTTCGGGGTTGTCCGGGTTCTCGAACTCGCCGGGGAAGAAGTACCGGTCGGGGTCGGCGTCCACGATCTCGCGCATGCGCAGCAGGGACAGGTCGATGTCGGTGCCGGCGCCGGGCGTCAGCTCCAGGTCGGCGCCGTAGGCGGCGATCATGCGCTTGCGCTCGTCGCTCATGCCTTCGGGCATCACGATCGTGCATGCGTAGCCCTTGATCGCGGCGACCGCGCTGCATGCGATGCCGGCGTTGCCGGTGGTGCATTCGATGATCGTCATGCCCGGTCGCAGTTCGCCTCGCTCCTCGGCCTTCGTCAGCATCGCGGCGTAGATGCGGTCCTTCACCGATCCCGTCGGCCCGTACCACTCGACCTTCGCGAGCAGCTCTACGCCGTCGGGAGCGACCCGATGCAGGCGCACCAAGGGCGTTCTTCCGATCGCTTCGAGCAAGGTCGACACCTCGCCACGGTTGGCGTCCCAGCCGATCGGCATGTCGCGCGTCTCCTTCATCCGCTCACCCTGCGGCCGGCCGGTTCCGGTCGACGTGTCCCAGCCGGCGCGAGATCGACGCGGCGGACTCCGCGGCTGCCCGCCCGAATCGGGGCAGATCCACCCCGTGCATCCGGAAGGCGGGTCCCGACACGCTCAGCGCCGCGACGACGTCGCCATTCATCCCACGGATCGGCGCGGCGACCGCGTTGAGGCCCTCCTCGAGCTCTTCCATCGTCTGCGCGTACCCGCGCACCAGGATCTCCGGCAGCTGCGCACGCAGGGTCTTCGCATCGGTGATCGTCTTGGGGGTGAGGCGCGGCATCCCGGCCTTCAGCAGCCGGGCACGCTCGGCAGCGCTCATCGAGGCGAGCAACACCTTGCCGTTCGAGGTGCAATGCAGGGGCGTGCGCTGGCCCACCCAGTTGACGCTGACGATCGAGCGGGTGCCCGTCACCTGGTCGATGTAGACGACCGCGTCGCCGGAGAGCACCCCCAGGTTGACGGTCTCATGGGTGCGCTCGGCGAGATCTTCCATGATGGGCCTCGCCGTGCGGACCAAGTCGTTGCCCCCCATCGCGGCGCCCGCCAGCGAGATCAGCCCGAACCCGAGGCGGTACTTCTCGGTCATCGGATCGCGCTCGACGAAGCCCCGCTCGGCCAGGGTCGCGACGAGGCGAGAGGCGGTGGCCTTGTGCACGCCGAGCTTGCGGCCGAGCTCAGTGACACCGCACTCGCCTTCGGAGATCAGCTCCAGGGCCCGAAGGGCGCGCCGCACCGATTGGAGGTTCGCGCCCGCTTCGTCTCGCATACCGCAACACCCCAGAGGTGTCCGCAACACCGCGCGGGATCGTACGCCGCGCGGTGGTTGCCTGTCGATCCCCGCTACCCTGTCGCCGATGAGCGAGAGCTCCCGCTATTGGCGCGCCGCCGAACCCAAGGACGCGTACGACGTCGTCATCGTGGGCGCAGGCGGCCACGGGCTCGCGACCGCGTACTACCTCGCCGCCAACCACGGCATCACCGACGTCTGCGTGGTGGAGAAGGGATGGTTGGGTGGCGGCAACATGGCCCGGAACACCACGATCATCCGCTCCAACTACCTGTGGGACGAGTCGGCGGCGATCTACGAGCATTCCTTGCGGCTGTGGGAAGGACTGGAGGACGCGTTGGCGTTCGACCTGCAGTTCTCCCAGCGCGGCGTGCTGAACCTGGCGCACGACCTCGGCGACGTGCGCAGCTCCCAACGGCGGGTGTTCGCCAACGCGCTCAACGGCGTCGACGCGGAATGGCTCGACGCGGCCCAGGTGAAGGAGTTCTGCCCGCTCATCAACGTCTCGCCCGACGTCCGGTACCCGGTGCTGGGCGGGACCCTGCAGCGAAGGGGAGGCGTCGCGCGCCACGACAAGGTGGCGTGGGGATTCGCGCGCGGCGCCGATCGCCTGGGGGTCGACATCGTCGAACACGCCGAGGTGACCGGCTTCCTGCGGGGCGACGGCGGTCGTGTCCAGGGTGTCGAGACCACGCGTGGCACGATCCGAGCCGAGAAGGTGGCGCTGGCCGCGGCGGGCCACACCAGCGTGCTCGCGTCGATGCTGGGGATCCGCCTGCCGCTGCAGTCGCATCCGTTGCAGGCGCTCGTGAGCGCCTTGTATCAGCCGGTCCTGGACTGCGTCGTCATGTCGAACGCCGTGCACGTGTACGTCTCACAGGCGGACAAGGGCGAGCTGGTGATGGGCGCGGGCATCGACACCTACAACGGCTACGCGCAACGTGGCTCGTTCCATGTGATCGAGCACCAGATGGCGGCGGCCGTGGAGCTGTTCCCCATGTTCGCCCACGCATCGATGCTGCGCACCTGGGGCGGCATCGTCGACGTGTGCCCCGACGCCTCGCCCATCATCGGTCCGGCAGCCGTCCCGGGCCTGTTCCTCAACTGCGGCTGGGGCACCGGCGGGTTCAAGGCGACGCCGGGCTCCGGGTGGGTCTATGCCGACACGATCGCCACCGGCGAACCGAGCGATCTCGCGCGGCCCTTCGCACTGGAGCGCTTCGCGACCGGGGCCCTCATCGACGAACACGGCGCGGCGGCGGTCGCGCACTGACATGAGCGCGATCATGGACGCTCGCTAGTCGCGATGGGGATCCGTGCCTCGACCGTGCGGCGGTTCGCACTCTCGCTGCCTGACGCCGAAGAGCAGGAGACCTGGGAGACGGCCACGTTCCGCGTGCGGAACAAGATCTTCTGCATGTTCTCCGACCACGAGCGGCGCCTCTGGATCAAGGCCGTCGAGGAGGAACAGCGGGCGGTGATCGCCCAGGATCCCGTCGCATACTTCGCGCCTCCGTACGTCGGTCCCAAGGGATGGATCGGCGCGGTCATCGCGGCCGCGGACGGCGAGGAGGTTCGCGAGCTGACCGTGGAAGCCTGGCGCTTGACTGCTCCCAAGCGCCTGGTGAAGGCGTTCGATGAGGGCACTGGCGACGAGGGCGCAGGCGGGTGACCGCTCGATGCTGCTGATCCCGTGCCCGTGGTGCGGGCCGCGCGACGAAACCGAGTTCCGCTACGGCGGTCAGGCGCACCTGGCCTACCCCGACGACCCCGCGACGCTGACCGACGAGGAGTGGGCGGACTTCCTGTTCATGCGCGACAACCCGCGTGGACCGTGGTCGGAGCGCTGGGTGCACGCGGCAGGGTGCCGCCGTTGGTGCAACGTGGTGCGCGACACCCTCACGAACCGCATCCTCAGCTCCTCCCCCATGGGTGGGGCGCCGCCGGAGACGCAGGCGCCGTGAGCCACCGACAGCGCGAGGGCGGCCACGGCATCGACCGCTCGACACCGATCGCCTTCTCGTTCGATGGGCAGGACCTCACCGGCTATCAGGGCGATACCGTCGCGAGCGCGCTGCTGGCCAACGGGGTCGACGTCGTGTGCCCTTCTCCCATCCTGGGCAGGCCGCGCGGTGTGTTCTCCGCAGGCCCGGAGGAGCCATGCGCGTTCGTCCAGGTGTCCGGGCCTGGGTTCGAACCGATCATGCCTGCCACGACGATCAAGCTACTTGACCATCATGAATTGGCGGGCGTGCCCGGCGTCGGGACGCTCCCCGCTGACGACCGGGGGGCGCTCACCAGCGATCATCGGCACCTGTACGTCGAGACGCTGGTCGTGGGCGCCGGCGTCGTGGGTCTGCGCGAGGCCTTCGAGGCAACGGTCAGGGGCGATCGGGTCCTGCTCGTGGACGAGCGGCATTGGCTCGGTGGCACCGCCACCCGCGACGACACGATCGCCGGCAGCCCGGCACTCGCATGGGTCGAGGACATGACGGCGCGCCTGGCCGCTGACCCGGACACCACCGTGCTCACCGAAACGACGGCCGCCGGGATCTACGACGACGGGTACGTGGTGGTGGTGCAACGCCTGGGATCGAAGGTACGAGTCTGGCACGTGCGTGCAGCCCGGGTCGTGCTCGCGACCGGAGCCCACGAACGGCCGATCTCGTTCGCGGATTGCGACCGACCCGGTGTGATGCTGGCTTCCTCCGCCCGGCTCTACGCGGAGCGCTTCGGCGTGCGGACGGGGATGCGAGCGGTGGTCTTCACCACGAACCACACCGGACACGAGGTGGCGGCCGCGTTGGGTGCACATGGGGTGCAGATCGCCGCGATCGTGGATGTCGGAACCGGCGGCCCCGCCACGGAGGAAGCTCGCGCTCGCGGCATCGATGTCCGGACCGGGTGGGCGGTCACCGGCACCGAGGGCGATCCTCGTGTCTCAGCCGTGCACGTCGCGGGGCCCGGCGGAGCCCGGGCGACGATCGAGGCGGACCTGCTGGCGGTGTCCGGCGGCTGGAACCCGGCTGCCCAGCTCTGGCGCGGCATCGGTGGGGGCCTGCGATACGACGAGGAGCGCGCCTGTTTCGTGCCCGATGGCGGCGCACCGCCGTGGCTGGAGATCGTGGGCGCCGCTGCGGGCGACGTGCCCACGTCGGCGCCGTTCTGGTACACCCCAGCGCCCGATCTCTCTCGCCATTTCATCGACCTGCAGCGAGACTCCACGGTCGCCGACGTCTTGGACGCCGTGGGACACGACCTGCGCTCGACCGAGCACGTCAAACGCGCCACCTACATCGGCACGGCCATCGACCAAGGACGCACCAGCGGTGTGCTGACCGCTGCCATCGTGAACCAGGCGTGGGGGTCCGGCCCCGGAGGGCAGGGACCCACGAATGCTAGGCCGCCCTACACGCCGATCCCGTACGCCGCGCTGGCGGGCCGCGACCGAGGACCCCGGCTCTTGGATCCCGTGCGCACGACCCCGATCCATGCACAGCATGTCGCGCGCGGTGCGGTGTTCGAGAACGTGGGGCAGTGGAAGCGGCCCTGGTACTTCCCGAACCGGCCCGGTGAGCCCATGGAGGATGCGGTGCTTCGTGAGTGCGCCGCCGTTCGGACGACGGCCGGGGTCCTCGACGCTTCGACCCTTGGCAAGATCGACGTCACCGGACCCGACGCCGCGTCCTTCCTCGACCGGATGTACACGAACCGCATGTCAACCCTGGCGGTGGGCTCCATCCGGTACGGCATGATGCTGGGCCTGGACGGCATGGTGGTCGATGACGGCGTCGTGATGCGGTTGGCCACCGACCGGTTCTTCGTGACCACCACGACCGGCGGCGCAGCCGCCGTGCTCGACCGCTTCGAGGAATGGCTCCAGACCGAATGGCCGGAGCTGCGGGTCCACTGCACCGGCATCACCGAGCAGTGGGCGACCGTGGCTGTGAACGGCCCGCGCGCACGCGACGTGCTCGATGCGGTCGGGACCGATCTCGACCTCGATGCTGCGGCGTTCGGCTTCATGTCCTGGCGCGACGGCACCGTGGCCGGACTGCCCGCCCGCGTGGCACGCGTGAGCTTCACCGGAGAGTTGGCGTTCGAGATCAACGTTGCGGGCTGGCACGGGCCGGCCATCTGGGAAGCCGTGATGATCGCAGGGGCGCCATCCGGGATCACACCGTACGGCACCGAGGCGATGCACGTGCTTCGTGCCGAGAAGGGGTTCGTGATCGTCGGCCAGGACACCGACGGCACGGTGACCGCGGATGACCTGGGCATGTCGTGGCTCGTCCGTACGGACGATTCCGACTTCATCGGCCGGCGATCCCTCGCGAGACCCGATACGGCCCGCTCGGGGCGCAAGCAACTGGTGGGCGTGCTCCCGACCGACCCCCAGTCGTTGCTCCCCGAAGGCGCGCAACTAGTGGCACCGGAGCACTCGGAAGCAGCGCCGCCCGTGCCCATGCTCGGCCACGTCACGTCCAGCTATCGCAGCGCCGCCGACGGTCGCACGTTCGCGCTGGCGATGGTGGCGGGGGGGCGCGCACTCCGCGGCTCGACCGTCGTGGCTCCGATCCCCGGCGGCGACGCGATCGAGGCAACGATCTCCGAGCCCGCGTTCTTCGATCCGGAGAACGTTCGGCGTGAGGGCGTCCCGGGCGGCACCTTCACGCATGGCGCGGCGCCGGCCCTCCTCGATCCGATCGGCGCTGCTCGCGACCCGCTGACGTCTCGCCTTTCCGACCTGCCTCGGATCGAGAGCCTCACCGGCGGGTCGGTCCGCGTGAGTCATCGACCGTTCATGGCACAGGTGAACCTGCAGCTCGATCCCTCCACAGTGGGCGCACTGCCGTTCCTGCTCCCGCGTGAGCCGAACACCGCGTGGGAGGGGGACGGCCGGGTCGTCCTGTGGCTGGGGCCGGCCGAGTGGTTGATCCTGGGCCAACGCCATGACGGCGACGACATCATGCGGATGCTCGGGAACGAGCTCGGGGATGCGCACCGTTCCGTGGTCGACGTCAGCGCCAACCGGGTCGCATTCCAGCTTGCCGGCCCGCGGCGCATGGAGCTGCTGGCGCGAGGCTGCTCCTTGGACCTGCACCCGCGATCATGGGCGGCCGGTCGGTGCGCCCAGACGCTGCTGGGCAAGGCGCAGGTCATCCTGCACGAACGGGCCGACACCACGACCGCCTTGGTCAGGACCTCGTTCGCGGACTACCTGGTCGACTGGCTCCTTGCGGCCGCAGAGACGTTCGAGGGCCGAGCGCCCTAGCCGTCGACGTCGTCCAGCGACACGAGCATGCGTCGTTGCCAGTCCACCGTCGCCTGCACCTGGTTGAACGTGAACAGGTGCAGCGCTTCGACGCACGCGTCGGGGTTGACGTACGCCGGCCCCAGGCCTTCCAGGAGTGCGTCGGGCCCGAACTTGCCCGGGGTCAGCAGCGAGCCCACCAGGCGCCGGTTCTTCTTCAGATAGCGCGCACTGTCGGCGATGCCGATGCGGGTGCTGATCGTCATGAGCTTCGTGAGCTCGGCGACCCCAGGGGTGCCCACGTGCACCGGCAGCGTGACGCCCCGGGCGCGCATGTCCCCGATCCACCGCACGATCGCACCGGGGTTGAACGACATCTGCGTCGTCATGTACCTGGCGAACGGCTGCTTCTCCAACAGCACCTCGAGCAGACGCGCGTCAGCGATGTCGACGTGTCCTTCCGGATAGCCCGGCACCCCGATCTCGGTGAACGGATGGCCGGACTCATCGATAGCCCTGAGCAGGGCGAGACCGTCGTGGTAGACGCCTCGGTCCTTCGCGTCGCCGCCCACGACGAACGCGCGGGTGATCCCTGCGACCTCGCATCGCTGCAGCAGCTCGGACAGATGAGCATGATCGCGGATCATGTGCGCCGACAGATGCGGCACCACGACATGCCCGCGCTCGGCGAGCGCTTCGCCCACGTCCAGGGTCGACTCGATGCCATGACTGGGACTGGCGGTGACGGTCACCGTGGCTCCGTGCGGGAGCGCTTCGGCGGCCTCCATGACGTTCGAGAGCGGGATCACTTCGAACTTGGGACGGGCGACGATCCCGCGCAGCACCGCTCGCTGCTCGGAGGTGAGCCCGCTGCCACTTCGTTTCCTTCGCACCGCCATCGTGCTGGTTCGCCTCACACGTTCGAGTCCGGGAAGGACGCCTTCTTCTGGTCGACCCAGTCACGCAGTTCTTGATCGACCGCCTCGTCGATCGGCGGAGCCTCGTACTCGGCCAAGGTCTTCTTCCAGATGGCGTTCGCTCT
This sequence comes from uncultured Actinomycetes bacterium, assembly GCA_963821935.1. Taxonomy (GTDB): domain Bacteria; phylum Actinomycetota; class UBA4738; order UBA4738; family HRBIN12; genus JAOUEA01. The sequence goes on from CAWGFM010000005.1 coordinate 702,483, forward strand.
GGCGATCGAGTCCTGCGCGCCCTCGATCTCCCACTGCTCGAACGAGTTGTTGTCGGCGACCGAGCTGCGGAAGAACGCCGTCTCGAAGTTGGCGAGCGTATGCGCCGTGCCCAAGAAGTGCTGACCCGGTCCGTTCTCGATGATGGCCTCCACGGCTTGCCCGTTCGGGCTGAGGTCGACGCCGGAGGCCATGGCCGCCATCATGCCGCACTGATCCAGGTCCATGACGAACTTCTCGTAACCCATGGTCAGTCCGCCCTCGAGCCACCCCGCCGCGTGGAGCACGAAGTTGACCCCGCCCAAGATGGTGGGCTGCAGGGTGTTGGCGGACTCGTACGCGGCCTGCGCGTCGGGAACCTTCGACGCGGTGAGCGAGCCTCCGCTACGGAACGGCACACCCAGCCGGCGAGCGCAGTGCGCCAGCGAGTAGAGGACCAACGCCGGTTCGGGCGTGCCGAACGTGGGCGCGCCCGACTGCATCGACATCGACGAGGCGAACGAACCGAACACCACCGGCGCCCCGGGACGCACCAACTGGACGTAGGCCATGCCCGCCAGCGCTTCTGCCAGCGTCTGCGCGGCGGCTCCGGCCACGGTGGCCGGTGACATGGCTCCCGCCAGGATGAAGGGCGTCATGATCACGGCCTGGTTCGCCTGCGCGTAGGTTCGAGCCGCGCCAAGCATGGAGGAATCCCACACCAGCGGTGAGTTCGCGTTGATCAGACTCATGACGACGCAGTGGTCCTCGAGGTAGTCGGCGCCGAATAGGATCCGAGCCATATCGACCGTGTCCTGCGCTCGCATCGGATGGGTCACCGAGCCCATGAACGGACGGTCGGAGTAGCGCATGTGCGCATAGACCATGTCGTAGTGGCGCTTGTTCACCGGCAGGTCGACCGGCTCGCACACCGTGCCTCCCGAGTGGTGCAGGAACGGCGACGCGTACGCCAGCTTCACGAAGTTGCGGAAGTCCTCGATCGTGCCGTACCGGCGGCCGCCGTCAAGGTCGCGCACGAAGGGCGAGCCGTAGGCGGGCGCCAACACCGTGGCGTCACCACCGATCTGCACGTGGTTGTTCGGATCGCGCGCGTACTGCGTGAACGTCGACGGCGCGGTGGCCTGCACGATCTGGCGGCACATCCCCTTCGGGAATCGCACGAGCTCCTCGACCACGTCGGCGCCGGCCTGCTTGAACAGCTCGAGCGCATCGGGCGCACCGTGCACCTCGATGCCGACCTGCTCCAAGATCGTCTCGGCGTTCTGCTCGATCAGCGAGACACCCTCGTCCGACAACACTTCGACCGGACGCAGCGTCCGCGTGATGAAGGGGATCTTCTCAACCACAGCGTGCAGGCGCGCGGCCTGCCGGGCCTCGCGGCCGCCACCGCGTCGGCGGCGCGGTGCGTCCTCGCTCATGAGGTGCTCCTCTCGGTTCGGTCATGGTTGGCCGGGGGTGCGGCACCGCGACGACGCCGTCGCGGGCGGACGGCTCCCTCGCCACCCGCGACGCGTGGTGATGGGAGATCCACCGCTGATGCCAGACGGGGGAACGCATCGATCGCGTGCGGGATGCCCATCGCCCCCACGAAATGCTCCTGGAACCGCGGTTCCACCGCGGTCTCCAGCTTCTCGACGCGACGAACCACCGACTCGATCTCGTCACGGGCAGCGACGTTGAGCAGCGCGATCCGCGCCCCGGTGCCTGCGGCGTTCCCAGCGCTGGTCACGCCTTCGGGATCGCAATCGGGCACCAAGCCCAGCACCATGGCGTGCACCGGGTCGATATGTGCGCCGAACGCTCCCGCAAGCCGTATGCGATCGACGGTCTCGATGCCGTAGGCATCCATCAGGAGCCGGCACCCGGCGTAGAGCGCCCCCTTCGCGAGCTGGATCTGGCGCACGTCGTTCTGCGTGAGGACCAGGCGTGGCGAGCCCGGCGCCTCGTGCAGGACGTAGCTGTACGTCCTGCCGTCGGGAACCACGCGATCGGTGCGCCCGGCCATGGTGCCGTCGATGACGCCGTCCGAGGTGAGCACGCCTGCCAGGAACAGCTCGGCCACCAACTCGATGATGCCGCTGCCGCACACGCCGGTCACCGCACCAGCGTGGAAGTCGGTCTCGTCCGACCATGCATCCTGGCCGATCACGCGGAACCGCGGCTCCAGCGTGCCGCGGTCGATCCGCACCCGCTCCACGGCACCGGGCGCCGCTCGCTGGCCACACGAGATCTGCGCGCCCTCGAACGCGGGACCGGTTGGGCTCGAGGCCGCCAGCAGCCGATCGCGGTTGCCCAGCACGATCTCGGCGTTCGTGCCGACGTCGACCAAGAGGTTCACGGTCTCCTGATCGTGCGGCGCCTCGGATAAGATCATGCTAGCCGTGTCGGCACCCACATGACCCGCGATGCACGGCAGCACGTAGACGCGCGCGCCGGCGTTGGTGGTGGCGAGATCCAGCGACCTGGCGCGTCGGCGCACCCGCTCGTCGGTCGCCAGCGCGAACGGCGCACCACCCAGCTCCGTGGGATCCAGCCCCAGGAACAGGTGGTGCATGATCGGGTTGCCGACGACGGTCAGCTCCAGCACGTCGGCGGCGTCGGTGCCGGCCTGCGTGCAGAGGTCGGCGACCAGTCCGTCGACGCACTCGCGGATCACGCGTGTGAGCTCGGCCTCACTGCCAGGATTCATCATGACGTAGCTCACCCGGCTCATCAGGTCCTCGCCGAAGCGGATCTGCGGATTCATCGCACCGGCGCTGGCCAGCACCTCGCCGGTGAACAGGTCGCACAGATGCCCGGCCACCGTGGTGGACCCGATGTCGAACGCCACGCCCAGCGCCACGTCATGGAATCCGGGCCAGATCGCCGTGATCGCGTCCCCGTCGTGCACGGCGACCGTGGCCGTCCACTCCCCCGCCCGAAGCGTTCCTTGGAGCGAAGCCAGCACGTGCGGATCGCATGCCGGCGCCTCGAGGGACCAGTCGCGGGCGAGCGCTTCCTGCAACCGTTGCAGGTCGCCGCTGGGCTCGGCCAGGTCGGGCTGGCGGACCTCCACGTAGTACAGGCGGACGACCGGATCGACCTCGATCGGGTGGGCATCCGCTTCCTTGCGAACGACCTGGCGATGGATCTGACTCTCCGGCGGCACATCGACGACCAGATCGCCGCAGACGCGGGCGTGACACCCGAGCCTTCGATCCGCAGCCAGGCCGCTGCGCTCGCGGTAGGTCTCCTCGGGCTCGCTGAACGTCGTGAGATGGTCCGACGTCGACGTGATGCCGTGCTTGGCGAACTCGCCTTCGCTCACCACCACCTGGCATCGGCCACAGATGCCTCGACCGCCGCATACCGAGTCCAGGTCGACCCCGAGGGTGCGAGCGGCGTCCAACAAGTTGGTCCCCTCCTCGAACCGCCCTCGAAGCCCCGACGGCGTGAACACGACGAGCGAACCCCCCGGCCCCTTCACGACGCCGGCGCCTCGATGTTGCCCCCGCGCCGGCCGGCTCGGCCGCCGCGGCGACGACCACCTTCGGACTGGCCCGACCCACCCTCGCGATATCGCGCGATCCATGCGGCGCAGTCCTGGTCGTTGCCCATGAGCACGTCGGCCGCCATGACCGCCTGACGAACCTCGGCATGCAGCGGGCTCGTGATGGCGCTCGTCATGCCGCTCGCGATCGCCATGGCCAGGAACGCCCCGTTGATGCCGTTGCGGTTGGGCAGGCCGAACGAGATGTTGGAGGCCCCGCACGTCGTGTTGACGCCGAGCTCGTCGTGCAGCCGTCGCACCAGGGCGAAGACCTGTCGGCCGGCGGTGCCCATGGCGCCGATGGGCATCACCAAGGGGTCGACCACGATGTCGTGTGCCTCGATGCCGTGGTCCGCGGCGGCGCGGACGATCTTCTCCGCCACCGCGAACCGCACGTCGGGATCTTCGCTGATGCCGGTCTCGTCGTTCGTGATGGCGACGACGGCGGCGCCGTGCTTGGCCACGAGCGGCAACACGCTCTCGATCCGCTCGTCCTCTCCCGTCACGGAGTTCACCAGTGGCTTGCCCTGGTAGGCAGCCAAACCGGACTCCAACGCCGCGACGATCGACGAGTCGATGGACAGCGGCACGTCGGTCAGCGACTGCACCAACCGGATGGTCTCGGCCAAGATCGCCGGCTCGTCGGCCAACGGGATGCCGGCGTTGACATCCAGCATGTGCGCGCCGGCGGCGACCTGCGCGTGGGTGTCGGCCACCACGGTCGAGAAGTCACCGGCCTTCATCTCCTCGGCCAGCTTCGTGCGCCCGGTGGGGTTGATCCGCTCGCCGATCACCACGAACGGCCGGCCCGTTCCGATCACGACCTCGCGGGTCGCCGACGACACGACCGTGTCGGTCACGAGGACCGGCCCTGGTCGGACTCCGCCCGGATGCCCCCGCTTCGGACGAGCGAATCCAGCATCGCATCCCCGAACGCCTGCTCCAGACGGTGCGCTTCGGCATCTGCCTCACCCTGGAGATCGTCGCCGCAACCGCGGGTCTCTCGTCGCCACTGCTCCAGATACTCGTCGGTGCCGATCAGGCCCACGCGCGTCGCGGCCATGTCGATCGCTTCTTGGAACCGCTCGGACAGAGGCGCCGCGGCGCGTGCACGACCGGAACCCTTCACGTTCACCTGCGCAGGGATGTCTCGCCACCAGATCACCGTGAGGTCTGCCATCGGTCCACGTCCTCAGGCGCTCGCGGTGGCGGCACGCTTGGCCAACACCAGGGCCTGCGCGGTCTCGGCCGCCACGGCGGCGTCCCGACAGTAGGCGTCGGCGCCCACGGCCTCGCCGAACTCCTCGTTGAGCGGCGCGCCGCCCACCAGCACGATGTAGTCCTCGCGGATGCCCTTGGCCACCAGCTCGTCGATCACGACCTTCATGTACGGCATCGTCGTGGTGAGCAGCGCGCTCATGCCCAAGATGTCGGGCTTGTGTTCTTCCAGCGCGGCCAGGTAGTCCTCCACCGGATTGTTGATGCCGAGGTCGATCACGTCGAACCCGGCGCCTTCCAGCATCATGCCCACCAGGTTCTTGCCGATGTCGTGGATGTCGCCCTTCACCGTGCCGATCACGATCGTACCCATGCGCTCGGCCCCGGTCTCCGCCAGGAGCGGGCGAAGGATCGCCATGCCGGCCTTCATGGCGTTGGCGGCCAGCAGCACCTCGGGCACGAACAGGATGCCGTCGCGGAAGTCGATGCCCACGATCCGCATGCCCTCGACCAAGGCTTCGTTGAGCACCCGGTCGGCGCCCCACCCACGACCCAACAGGATGTTGGTCCCCTCGGCGATCTCGTCGGCCAGGCCGTCGTAGAGGTCGTCGTGCATCTGGGCGGTGAGGTCCTCATCCGACAGCGAGGAAAGATCGAGCTCTTCGTCGGTCATCTCTTCCAGCCCTCCTCGTTCAGCTCTTGAGGCGTTCGCCCTTGGGATCCCACGACGGATCGGGGCTCACGGTCGCCGCCAGCCGGCGTCCGAAGTACTCCACCTGCATCGGGGTGCCTTCCACGGCCAGCTCCACCGGGAGGTAGGCGTAGACGACGCACCGGCCGATCGAGTAGCCGTAGGCGGCCGACGTGACGTATCCGGCCAATCGATCGCCGGACCACACGGGCTCCTTGCCCATCACGACATCGGCGGGATCGTCCAGCGTCATGCACGTGAGCTTTCGCTCCGGACCGCCGGCATCGCGGATCCGTTCCAGGGCGTCCCGGCCCTGGAAGTCCTTGTCCCACTTCACCGCGAAGCCCAGGCCCGCTTCCAGCGGATCGTGCTCGGTGTCGATGTCCTGGCCCCACAGGCGGTAGCCCTTCTCCAGCCGCAGCGAGTCGAAGGCGCCGCCGCCGACGGCGGTGATCCCATGTTCCTGCCCGGCCTCCCACACCAGGTCCCATGCCCGGTCCCCCATGGCGATCTGGCCGTACAACTCGTAGCCCAGCTCACCTGCGTAGGAGATGCGCTGCGCCCAGACCGGGCTGACCTCGCCCAGCTGTAGGTAGCGGGCCGTCATGTACGGGAACGCCTCGTTCGACAGGTCGGCGACCGTCACGGCCTGCAGCACGTCCCGGGCGCGGGGCCCCCACAGTCCCAACGCGAAGAGCGAGCCGGTCCGCTCGGTGATCGCGACGGAGGCGTCGTCATCGATCTGCGCACGCAGCCATGCGAGATCGTGCTGTCCGCTGCCGCCGCCCGTCACCACGCGGAACAGATCCTCGTCCTTGCGGATCACGGTGAGGTCACACCGGATGCCACCGCGGGGCGTCAGCATCGCCGTGTACACGATGGAGCCCACCGGCCGGTCGATCCGGTTCGCGCAGATCCGTTCGAGGCTTGCCAGCGCGTCCGGCCCGTGCACATCGAACTTCGCGAACGCGGTGATGTCGAACAGCCCCACCAGCTCACGGGTGGCGATGTGCTCCGCACCGACCGCCGGCGACCACTGCTCGGCGGCCCATGCATCGCGCGTCGCCCACGGTGCGTCGGCGGGCACCAGCCCCTCGTTGACGGCGTACCACTGTGGCCGCTCCCAGCCCGCCCCCGAGAAGAACTCGGCTCCCAGCCCCCGCTGCCGCTCATGCCATGGGGCCAGCTTGATCTTGCGGGGCCGCGCCATCTGCTGCAGCGGGTGGATGATGTCGTACACCTCGCGGTACTGCTGCTTGCCGCGTTCCACCACGTACGGCGGCGACATCTGGAACGGGTAGAACCGGTTGGCATCGGCCTCGGCCAGGTCGTAGGTGGGCTCACCGTTCACCATCCACTCGGCGACCTGTTGCCCCATGCCGCCGGCGTGTGTGACCCACACGGCTTCGCAGACCCAGACACCGCGAGCGGACGTGCTCTCACCCACGATGGAACCGGCGTCGGGCGTGAACGAGAACATGCCGTTGATCGAGCGCGTGGGGTCGGATGGATGCAGGTGGCCTGCCAGCGCGGGCAGCAGGCGGTTCGCCTCAGCCTCGGCGACATCGAAGTCCCGAGGCGTGAACGGCATGAGCGACGGCTGCGTCGCGCCACCCGGCGGACGGATCGCATCCTGCGGCGTCACGATCGGCTCGTGCCGGTAGCTCCCGACACCGTAGTGGTCCTCCCGGTGCCGGAAGTACATCGCCATGTCTTGGTGACGAAGGATCGGATGGACGATCTCGCGGGTCTCCCCGGCCAGCTCCGGGATGGGATCGGTCCACACCAGCTGGTGCTGCACGGCGATCAGTGGGATCGGGACGCCCGCCAGCGCTCCGACGCTGGGCCCCCAGATGCCGGCGCAGATCAGGACCCGCTCGCACTCGATCGAACCGGCATCGGTGTGGACGGCGCGCACCCGCCCGTCGGTGATGTCGAAACCCGTCACCGTGATGCCGCCCTCGAAGGCGACCCCTCGCGCCTCCGCCGTGCGTGCGAGCGAGGCCACCACACGCACCGCCTTGGCAACGCCGTCGCTGGGAACCCAATAGCCACCCAGGACCCGTGACGGATCGACCAGCGGGATGCGTTCGGCGACCTCGGCGGGCGTCAGCTGGGCCGTGTCGTCGATGCCGAACGAGCGCGCGAACCCCTGCCGGCGTTCCAGCTCCCGCAGGCGCTCCGGCGTGGTGGCGACCTCGATCGACCCGGTCCCGAACCAGGCAGGCAGGTCGTCCTCGCCATGGTGCCCGTAGAGAGCGACGGTGTCCTGCGCGATGCGGCACATCGTGCGTGAGCCGTTCGTCTGGAACACCAGGCCCGGCGCGTGCGATGTGGATCCACCGGTCTCGAACAAGGGACCCTGGTCGATCACGACGACGTCGGGCGCGCCGAGCTCGGCAAGGTGATAGGCCGCGCTCGCACCGACGATGCCGGCGCCGATGACCACCGTCTGTGCGCGATCGCGCATGCTGCTCTCCGCTCCCGTTCCGCTCTGGCCTCGGATGTTCTCACCCACCGTTGCGGGAGCAAAGCGATGGTTGCGTTGCCCGCAACCGGTTCAGACGACCCTTCAGCCCAGGTCGATGACCACGGTCTTGAGCTCGGTGAGGCGTTCCATGGAGAACCGTCCGCCGACCCGACCCACGCCGCTGTGCGAACCGGCGCGTCCGCCGAACGGCAGGTGCGACTCCCAATAGTTCGTTCCTTCGTTCACGTTGACCCAGCCGGCGCGCACCGCCTCGGCGTAGCGCAGTCCCCTGCCGAGATCCTTCGTGAACACCGCCGTGAGCAGACCGTACGGCCAGCCGTTGACCAGGTCGATCGCCTCCTGCTCGCTGGTGATCGTGGACACGGGCGCCACCGGGCCGAACGTCTCCTCCCGAGCGATCTGCATCTGATCGGTGATCCCGTCCAGCACGGTGGCTTCGTAGAAGAGATCGCTGCCGTGTGTGGGGGCGCGATCGCCGCCGGTCAGGATCGTCGCGCCTCGGTCGACGGCGTCCCGCACATGGCGTTCGGTCTTGTCGGCGGTGGGTGCGTTGTTCACCGGCCCCATCGTGGTCATCTCGTCGAAGGGATCGCCCAACGTGATCTGCTCGTCGATCGCGGCCGTCAACCGTCCGAGGAATTCCTCGCGGACATCCTCGTGCACCAGGATCCGTTCGCCGGCCGTGCAGCTCTGCCCAGCGTTCAGGAAGCAGGCCACCACCGTCGCCTCGACGGCAGCTCCCAGGTCGGCGTCCTCCAGCACCACCAGCGGTCCGTTCCCGCCCATCTCGAGCAGCAGGTCTTTGCCCGCCGCGCGGGCGGCAACGGTCTCGCCGGTCGCGATCGAACCGATGAACCCCACGGCCTGGGTGCCCGGGTTGGCGGCGATCTCGTCGCCGACCACCGGCCCCGGGCCGGTCACCATGTTCACGACCCCGAGCGGCATGTCGGCCGCTTCCAGACACTCGGCGAGCTTCGAGGCGCACACACTAGTGGTGGGCGCCGGGGCCCACACCACGGCGTTCCCATACGCGATCGCAGGAGCGAGGATCTCCCCCGGCATCGTGTAGGGCCAGTTCCACGGGCTGATGATGGAGACCACGCCCCGCGGTACGCGGTACAGCAGCACGCGCTTGTTGGCATCGACCGACGGCGGCATCAGCCCTTCCATGCGGGTGGCGTCCGCGGCCGCCATGTCGAAGTAGGCGATCAGCTCCTCGACCTCGTCACGTGCCTCCGCGGCGAGCGGTTTGCCCTGATCCAGCGCGAGCGTGTGGGCGAGGTCGTCGCGGCGACCATCGATCGCCTCGGCCACCCGCCGCATCGCCGCCGCTCGGTCGAACGCACTCATCGCGGCCCAGCCGGGCGCGGCAGCGTTCGCTGCATCGACCGCCCGCTGAGCGTCGGCACGGGTGCCCTCCGGCAGGGTGGCGATCACCTCGCCCGTCGACGGGCTCAGGGCCTCGAACGTCTCCCCGGCCTCGGCGTCGACGCGGTCTCCGCCGATCCACATCTGCACGTGCTCGCTCATGACCCCTCCACCCACGGCGAGGGCGGCCCGATCGGGCCGCCCTCATCCGTTCGTGCTCAGTGTTCGGTGATCAGGCCTGTGCGGCCAGACCGGCGTCCACCCACGACTGCCACACGTCGGGGTTGGCGTCGATCCAGGCCTGGGCGGCCTCCTCGGGGTCGGTGCCGTTGCTGATCTCCAGCCCGATCCCGTTCTGATCGTCGTTCGTGTAGCTCATGGCGGACAGGAGCGAGAACGCTTCGGGCGCCTTCGTCTCCAGATCCTGGTTGAACGCCTTGTACAGGTCGTCCTGCGGGTAGGCGCACGCGTAGGCGTTGGCGTCATCGGCGGCCGCCGCCTCGCATTCCGCGGTGACCTCCGGGAGCTCGACCATGGTGAGGTCGTACTTCTCCTGCGCCCAGTGCGGCGTCCAGAAGTACATCAAGATCGGGTCCTGCTCGTTGTAGGCGGTGTCCAGCGCCTCGAGCTCAGCCGCTTCCGATCCGGCGTAGACGACCTTGAAGTCCAGGCCGAGATTGTCCGCGATGGGCTGGTCGAACGTGACGAAGCTGGGGTCACCGTCCAAGAGCTGTCCCGAATCGCCCGACTCGGCGGTCTGGAACATGGCCTCGTTGCCTTTGAGACCTTCCCACGTGGCGAGCTCGGGGTTCTCCTCCACCAGGTAGGTCGGCACCCACCACCCGATCTGGCCGATCACGCCCAGCTGGCCGCCGTCGACGACGCCGTTCCCGCTCTCGATGAACTTCTTGTAGTCCTTGGCGTGTCCAGAAGGCCAGACCTCGAGCGTCGCGTCCAGATCACCGTTCGCGAGCGACGGGAACTGCGCGTACTCATCGATCTCGGTCAGCTCGACGGTGTAGCCCAGCTTCTCCTCGAGAAGGACCTTCGCGACGTTCGCGTTGGCCGCAGAGCCGACCCACGGGCTCACGGCGATGTTGATGGTGGTGCCGCTGTTGTCGGGCACTGCCGCAGCGGAGGATCCATCTCCATCTCCACTGGGCTCGTCTGCGACATCGCTACATGCGGCGACGAGCAGCGTCAAGATCATCGCTGTCGCCAGGAACGCGCCTCTGCGCGTACGCCTCATGCTTCCCCCTTTCCTTGTTCGTTCGGGATCGTGGATACACCCTGTGCTACGGCGGTGGCACGCATCTTGGACGTACCGAAGAACCATGGCACCGTCCGGTCGCTCCGTCCAGGGTGCCTGGCCGCGACCGGTTGGCCGAGCGCCTGCGTGATCCGGTCGATCACGATGGCGAGCAGCAAGATGCTGATACCCGCCACCATGCCGAGGCCCGGGTCCTTCGAGATACCCAGGATCACCTGGTAGCCCAACCCTTGGCCGCCCACCAGCCCCGCGATGATGACGACCGAGAGCACCATCATGATGGTCTGATTGACACCCAGCAGGATCGCAGGCCTCGCCAGCGGCAGCTGCACCTTGCGCAGCGTCTGGCCCCTGGTCGCACCGAACGCGACGGAGGCCTCCACGGTGGCGGCCGGCACCTGCCGGATCCCCAGGTCGGTGAGCCGGATCCCGGGCGGCAGCGCGTAGACCAAACCGGCGATGATCCCCGGCACCCTGCCGACGTTGAACATCGCCACCACCGGCACCAGGTAGACGAACTGCGGCATCGTCTGCATCGCGTCCAGCAGTGGCTTCAACACACGTTGGACTCGATCGTTCATGGCCGACCAGATCCCGATCGGGATCGCGAGCGCGACCGAGAGCACCACGGCGACGGCGACCTGGCTGAGGGTGTCCATGGCGTTCGCCCACATGCCGATCACCCCGATCGTCGCCAGGCACAGGAAGCTCATGATCGCCAGGCCGATGCGCCGGGAGGCGGCCCAGGCCGCCACCGCCGCTCCGCCACAGATGAACCACCACGGCAGGCCCAGCAGTAGGTCGCGCAGCGGGTCCAGCGCGACCTTGATCACGAAGTCGCTGAAGGCCCGGGTGACGTCGCCGATCGTCCGCGTGAGCCAGGTGACGGCCTGATCGATGGGATTCTCGTCGGGTGCGGCGGTGATCGCCTGGAACACCAAGGAGTCGGGGAATTCCTGCTGCCGCAGGACCTGACGTCCGATGAACACCGCGGCGATCACGACGGCCACCGCGATCACCAGTACCCAGGTGCGCGACAGGTGAGGACCGGTGCGGCGGGGAGTGCTGGTGCTGGCCCGCTCACGGACGCTCCACCCCTGGGTGATGCGATCCAGCACGATGGCCATCGCGACGATCGCGATGCCCCCGATGAGGGCGGCGCTGATCCGCCTGGACTGCAGTCCGTTCAGCACCTCTCGGCCGAGTCCGCTGAACCCCACCGAAGCAGCGATCACGATGATGCCCAGCGCCATCATGATCGCCTGGTTGACGCCCAACATGATCGAGGGCTTGGCCAAGGGCAGTTGCACCTTGCGAAGGATCTGGCTCGGCGTCGAGCCGAACGAGCGCGCGACCTCGATCGAGGTCTCGGGGACGCTCCGGATGCCTAGCGACGTCAGTCTGATCGCGGGCGGCAACGCGAAGATGACCGTCGCGATCATGGCGGTCGTCACCCCGATCGAGAACAGCAGGAACAGCGGCACCAGATATGCGTACGCCGGGATCGTCTGCATCGCGTCCAGCACCGGGCGAAGGGCGCGTTCGACCGAGGGATGGCGGCCGGCCCAGATCCCCACGGGGATGCCGATCACGAGCGTCACCGTCACGGCGAACAGGACGAGCCCCAACGTCTCGATGCTCTGTTCCCAGACGCCGAGCGTGCCCATGAGGAGGAAGCCCGCCCCCGCGAGCAACCCGATACGGATGCCGGCCAGGACCGTCCCGATCGCCGTGGCGAGCGCCACGACGCCGAGCCAGGTCATGCGGGACAGCGCCAGCACGACGTTGTCGAACACCACGTTGATGCCGTCCTTCAACGGGGTGATGACGTTGACGAACAACGGGTTCGACCGCTGGTTCTCGACCACCCAGTCCACGAAGGCGTTGAACGGCCTGGCCGAATCGACGGTGAGGCTCGCCGGGAAACCCCCGGTGAACAGGGCCAGACCCACCGCCACCACGGCCGCGACGGCGGCCGCGATCACGAGGCGCGCCCGCCAGGGAGACGCGCCCCGGTGCGGGGCGGCGGCCGTGTCCAGGGCGGGTGCCCCGATCGCTTCGAGACGATCTGCGGGTGGGAGACCCACCGCCATCAGCCGGCGTCCTCCATCATGGCCTCCAGCACGATGGTGCGGTCGATCACTCCCACGGCATCGGCGCCGTCGACCACCCGGTAGGGCCGGTCGTCACGGACCACCAGCGGCAGCAGGTCCTGCATGATCGTGGCGGCGCTCACGTCTCCCGCCACATCGGTGACCCCGTGGCCGGCGCGCATGATCGTTCGTGCGGTCAGCACATGGGCTCGCGGCACGTCACGCGTGAAGTCGGCGACGTAATCGTCGGCTGGGTGGGCCACCACCTCCTCGGGCGTGCCCACCTGGACGAACGCACCCTCCTTCATGATCGCGATGCGGTCGCCCAGCTTCAGGGCCTCGGCCAGGTCGTGCGTGATGAAGATCATCGTCTTGCGCAGATCGCGTTGGAGGCGGATCACCTCGTCCTGCATGTCACGACGGATCAGCGGATCGAGCGCGCTGAACGGCTCGTCGAAGAGCATGATCTGCGGATCGGTCGCGAGCGCCCGCGCCAGACCGACGCGTTGCTGCATGCCCCCCGACAGCTGATCGGGGAAGGAATCGCCCAGGCCGCCCAGACCCACGGTCTCGAGCACCTCGTTGGCGGTGGCGGTGCGCTCGTCCTTGTCCACGCCTCGGATCTCCAAGCCGAACGCCACGTTCTCCACGATCCGCCGGTGCGGTAGCAACCCGAAATGCTGGAACACCATCGAGATCTTCTCTCGGCGCACCTGGCGGAGCCGATCCTCGTCGAGCGTGAGGATGTCATCGCCATCGAGCAGCACCTGACCGGCCGTGGGGTCGTGGATGCGGTTCAACATGCGAACCAGCGTGGACTTTCCCGAGCCCGACAGACCCATGACGACGAAGACCTCGCCCGGTGCCACATCGAACGAGACGTCGCGGACGGCCACGACGCAGCCCGGTCTTGTCCATGAGCTCGGCCCGCGGGAGCTCTGCGTCGGGGGTGCCGACGACGCGGTCGGCCTTGGGACCGTAGATCTTCCAGACGTCGCGGCATGCCACCGCGCATCTGCTCGATGACGTCACTCACCGGCGTGAACTCGACGCCTGTGCGGATGCGTGCAAGTCAAGGGTTGCGGCTTCGGCAACGGACGGGTGCATGAACGAGCGGCCTGGTGCAGACTCCCACGCATGACCGGCCGGGCGTACGACTTCATCGTGATCGGGGGCGGTTCCGCGGGAAGCGCGCTCGGGAACCGCTTGAGCGCCGATCCCGCCAGCCGGGTGTTGGTCCTGGAAGCCGGCAGGCCCGACTACATCTGGGACGCGTTCATCCACATGCCCGCGGCCCTCGCGTTCCCGATCGGGAGCCGGTTCTACGACTGGAAGTACGAGTCCGAACCGGAGCCCCACATGGGTGGGCGGCGCATCTACCACGCGCGCGGCAAGGTGCTGGGCGGTTCCAGCTCCATCAACGGCATGATCTTCCAGCGCGGCAACCCCCTGGACTACGAACGGTGGGCGTCCGACCCCGGCATGGAGACGTGGGATTACGCGCACTGCCTGCCGTACTTCAAGCGCATGGAACGGTGCCTGGCGGCGGGCCGTGACGATGAGTTCCGCGGGCACGCGGGCCCGTTGGTGCTGGAACGAGGCCCCGCCACCAGTCCGCTGTTCGGCGCGTTCTTCGAGGCCGTGCAACAGGCCGGTTACCCGCTCACCGACGATGTGAACGGGTTCCGTCAGGAAGGATTCGCACCGTTCGATCGCAACATCCACAAGGGCCGGCGGCTGTCCGCGGCGCGCGCGTACCTGCACCCCGTCATGTCCCGTCCCAACCTGGAGGTGAAGACGCGGGCGTTCGTCACGAAGATCGTGTTCGAGGGGAACCGGGCCGTCGGGGTCGAGTACGCGCACGGCTCGGGAGCCACGCAACTGGTCCGCGCCGGCGAGGTGATCCTGTGTGGCGGCGCCATCAACACGCCGCAGTTGCTGCAGTTGTCGGGGATCGGCGACGCCGACGATCTGCGCGCGCTGGGCATCGATATCGTGCACGACCTGCCGGGCGTGGGTCAGCACCTGCAGGATCACCTGGAGGTGTACATCCAGTACGCCTGCAAGCAGCCGGTCTCGATCGCGCCCGGCATGAAGATGTGGCGCCGACCGTTCATCGGTGCGCAGTGGTTGCTCTTCCGCAGCGGCCTCGGCGCCACGAACCACTTCGAGGCAGGCGGGTTCGTTCGAGGCGACGACGACGTGGACTATCCGAACCTGATGTTCCACTTCCTGCCGATCGCGATCCGCTACGACGGCTCCTCCCCCGCCGGCGACCATGGCTACCAGGTGCACATCGGGCCCATGTACTCCGACGCGCGGGGGTCGATCACGCTGAAGAGCGCCGACCCGCGCGTGCATCCCGCCCTGACGTTCAACTACCTGTCGACCGAGCAGGACCGTCGAGAGTGGATCGAGGCCATCCACGTCGCCCGCCGGATCCTGAACCAGCCCGCGTTCGGTCCGTTCAACGACGGCGAGACCTCGCCGGGGCCCGGCGTGCAGACCGACGAGCAGATCCTGGAGTGGGTGGCCCGCGATGCCGAGACGGCGCTGCACCCGTCGTGCACCGCGCGCATGGGCATCGATGACCGATCGGTCACGGATCCGCTCACGATGCGGGTCCATGGCACGGACGGCTTGCGCGTGGTGGACGCCAGCGTCATGCCGTACGTGACGAACGGGAACATCTATGCGCCGGTCATGATGACCGCCGAGAAGGCCGCCGATCTGATCCTGGGCAACACCCCCTTGCCACCTGAGGAGGTCGACTTCTACCGGCACCGGGACGCACACCCGTCATGAGTGAGGCCACCGATCGTGCAGACTGGGGCAACGCGCTCACGCACATCCTGGTGGTCGACGAACTGCCCCGAGCCACCGCGTTCTACCGGGACGTGCTCGGTGCAACGATCGTGCGTGAGTACGGCGGCACTTCGGCGGTCCTGCAGCTGTTCGAGGGGTGGTTGTTGCTCGTCACCGGCGGCCCGCCCACCGACGACAAGCCCACGGTGACGTTCGAGTCACCGCACGAGACCGACCGGGTGAGTCACTCGATGACGTTCCGCGTGCCCGACTGCCGGCATGCGTACGAGGTGCTCATCGAGCGAGGGGCGGTGTTCCTGGCGCCTCCGGTCGAGTCGGACTGGGAGATCCGCGGCTTCTTCCGCGACCCCGACGGCCACCTGCTCGAGATCAGCGAGGCGAAGGACGGCTGAGTCGCCCGCCTGCCTCGGTCAGCCGAAGGGAGCCTCGATGCGATCGCCGACGCCCAGCAGCAGCAGGCCACCCACGACGAGCACGAGGCCGACCACCTGGTTGGCCACCAGCCGTTCATGCAGGAACCGGATCGACAGCAGGACGGCCACCATGGGGAAGATCGCGCTGGCGGCGAGCACGATCGACAGGTAGCCGCGTTCGGCACCGGCCGAGTAGGTCGTCACGCCCAGGATGTCGGCGGCGCCGGCCGCCAGGGCTATCCACAGGCCCGGTCCGGGTCTGAGCGCCGCCAGCTGCCGGCGATAGACGAACGCCAACGGGACGTAGCACGCCACCTGCGCCGCCCGCGAAGCCCAGAGGCCCGCGATCCAACCGGCTTCCTGCGAGGCGAACCCCAACAGGAACGCGGCGACGCCGAAGCTGAACGCCGCGACGATCGCCCACGGAAGCCCGGGGGGGATGCCATGCGTGCCGGCTCGCAGCTTCCGAAGATCGGTGGAGACCAGCATCACGCCGAACACCGTCACGGCCGCGCCGACCAGTTGCAGCGCCGCCGGGCGCTCGTCCAGTACGACGATCGCCAGCGCCACCCCGACGACCGCATACGCCGCGCCGATCGGTGACACGACGGCGACCGGACCCAGCTCCAGCGCCCGGTAGTGGGTCATGTACGCGATCGCGGTGAAGATCCCGTTCAGGGCGATCCACCCGGCGATGGGACCGATCCCGGCCGTCGACTCCCCGGTCGCGAGCAGGAGCACGGTCATGAACGACAGCGACAGGAGTTGGCCCACGATGACGGTGACGATGCTGCCGATCCTGCGTCCGGCGAGGGCCCCGCCGAAGTCGGCGAGCCCCCACCCCAGCGCGGCGGCGAGGCCGAAGATCACGGGGTGCGCAGTTCGGCGAGCGCGTCCACGGCCACCGCACCGCGATCGTCGACGAGCAGCGGGTTCGCCTCCAGCGAGGTGAGCCGGTCCGCCAGGTCCCAGGAGGCGCGTGCGATCGCTTCCACGGCCTTCGCAACCGCGCCGAGGTGGTGGCGGGCAGGGTCGAGACCGCAGCGAGACGACTGGTCGATCACGAATGCCCGTGCTTGCTTCGGTGTCAGCGGACACGGCACGAACGTTGCCGGACCTGCATCCGCCAGCGCGCCACCCGGTCGCATCGTGAGGAACGGTCCGAACCGATCGTCGACCACGGCCCCCACCAGGACCTCCTCGCCCGTCACCATCTGTTGCACCAGGATCTTCGGGCGCGCCGCGCCGGCGAGTCTGGCGGCTTCCCGCACGTCCTCGGCTGCCTGCCGGGCGTCGCCGGCGGTCTCGATCCCCAGGCGAACCCCTCCGAGCCGGGCCTTGTGTGGGATCTCCGGCGCCAGCGCCTTGATCACGACGGGGAACCCGATGCGGGTGGCGGCCTCGGCGGCGGCGGCCGGTGAGGCGACGGTCGTCTCCTTGGGACGCCGCACGCCGTAGCGTGCCAACACGATCGCCGCTCTGGCCTCGTCCACCGCTCCGCTGCGCCCTCGCAGTGTCCGGCGGACTGCCCCTCGCGCCGCATGTGGCGCTCGCTCGACGACGGCGCGAGACCTCACCGACCGGTGATCGACCAGCGCCCGGATCGCCCCCGCGGAGGCCCGGTGTCCCTGCAGGAAGGCCAGCCGCTTCCATCGTTTCGTGTACGCGACCGCTTCCGGGATGTATGCGAGCGGGCTCATGGCCACGCTGACGAACACCACGCCGGTCCGACGCTGCAGACCGACCGCCTTCGTCAAGACGCCGTCGGCCCAGGGCACCTCGCCCGGCAACCGTGGCGGGAACGCGTCGAACGCCACCAACCCGACGGCGGGATCGGTCGCCAGCGCCTCCAACGCTCCCTCGAACATCGCGGTCTCGACCGCCGCCTGACCGGTGACATCGAGTGGGTTGTTCTGCGAGGCGAACGAGGGGAGCACGTTTCGCAGGGATCGCCTGGTCGCGGGCGCGAGCTCGGGCAACGCCAACCCAGCGTCACCCGCTGCCTCGGCGAACAAGGTGCACGCGCCGCCCGACTGCAGCGCCGCCGCGACCCCGGTCGTGCGCAGCTTCTTGACGTGCGAGCACAGCACCGCCGCCTCGAACATCGTCACGGGGTCCTGCACCAGCACGGCGCCGTGCCCGAGGAGCCAGGCGTCGCGCAAGGCGGTATCGCCGGCCAGGGCGCCGGTGTGCGCCACGATCGAGCGGCGGGCCGCCTCGCTCGTGCCCTTGGGCGCGCAGATCAGCACCGGTTTGTTCGCCGCCCGCAACGCGTCGAGCCCGGCGCCGATCGACTCGACGTCGCGCATCGTCTCGATGTAGCTGGCGACGACCCTGGTCGCGGGGTCCTCGGCCGCCCAGCGATACAGATCCCCGAGGCCCAACACCGCTTCGTTGCCCACCCCCACGATGATCCGGAGACCCACCCCACGGTCCGATGCCATCTGGTTCATCGCCCAGGCGACCGTGCCGGACTGGGAGATGACGCTGATCGACCCGGCGACCGGGTGCGCGGGCGGCGTGGTGCCGTACGGTGCGATATGGTCAAGGTAGTTGACGAATCCTTCGACGTTGGGCCCCAGGACGGGGATGCGATGCGCGAGGGCGGCCGCGCGAAGCTCCTCCTGCAGCGCCCGGCCTTCCTCACCCGCCTCGGCGAAGCCCGACGACACCACCATGATCCCCCGTACGTCACGGGCGGCGCAGTCATCGATCATGTCCACGACCACACGCGCCGGCACGACGAACACGACCAGGTCGATGCCGCTGGGCAGCGCACGCACCGACGCCGAACACGGGCGGCCCCACACACGGTCGTACTTGGGATTCACCGGATAGAGATCACCCTCGAACCCCACGTGCCGGAGGGACCGTTCGATCTCGGGCGCCCAGCTGTCGGGCGATTCCGACGCTCCCACGATGGCGATCGACCTGGGAGCCAACAGGGGGCGCAGGTCCCAGCGAGGCATCAGCTGTCGCCGCGGAACCTGGCGTCCCGCCACGCGATCGCCGCCTTCAATCCTTCCTCGTTCGTGATGCGTCGGAACTCGTCACGCGCCGGGAGGTTCGCCGTCTCGATCATGACGTCGAGCTCGGTGTTGGCGGCCATCGCCGCGCGGAACCCAGCCACGTCCCAGGCGCGGTTCGCTGCACGCTTCGACGTCTGCACGACGAAGGGCTCGTTCTTGGCGATCTCGTTCGCCAGCGCCAGAGTCGCATCGCCCAGCTGGTCGGCGGGCACCACCGAGTTCACCAGACCGATCCGGAGCGCTTCGTCGGCCGAGATCCGATCGTCGCCGGTGAACAGCATGCGTTTGGCCTCGCGCACCCCCACCACCCAGGGAAGGAACATCGACACCACACCGGAGCCGAACCGCACGTCGACGTACCCGAACTTCGCGTCATCGGCCGCCACGGCCAGATCGCACGCCAGCATCAGGTCGGTTCCCCCCGCCAGGCAATAGGAATGCACCTGGGCGATCGTGGGCTTGGGGTGATCGGTGAACTCCAGCATGCGCTGGGTCGACTCCGCCAACCCCGCGTGCCAACTGGCGGCGTCCAGCTCGCCCTCATCGGCGTCCTCGGTGAGGTCGTAGCCAGCACAGAATGCACGGCCTGCTCCCCGCAACACGATCACGCGAACGTCGTCATCGTCGGCGGCCGCGCCGAGCGCCTGGGACATCGCGTCCACCAGGGGTCGGTTCAGGGCGTTCAGTGCATCGGGCCGGTTCATCGTCAGACATCGGACCGGACCGATGTCCTCGATCAACAGCACCGGTTCGGTCGTGGAAGATGCGTCGGTCACAAGTACCCCTCGCTTCGGTCGGCGTGCGGCCGGATGCTACCCGAGCACGGCGGCGACCTGTTCGGCGGCGCGGATGCCGCTGCGCAGGGCCCCCTCCATCGTGCCGGCATACGAGCCCGCCGTATGCTCGCCGGCGAACACGACGCGACCGACCGGACGCGTGAACACACCCGCCTCGGCACGCTCCACCGACCCGCGATCCCACGCAGAGTAGGCGCCGATCGTGAAGGGGTCGTCGGCCCACTGATACATGAGCGGCTCGCCCTCGACGGTGACATCCGGGTTCATCTCGCGGATGCGTGCGAACCATGGCCCGACCTGCCCGCGATCGAGGCCCAGCGTCCGATGCGCCTCGTCGGAGCCGGCGAACGCCGCGACGCAGGAGCGTGGCACGCCGTCTTCACCGTTCGCCGCCCAGCACCACATCGAGACCTCGGTCGACTGCCGCGTGCGGGGCGAGGGTCGCTCATGGGTCGCCACCGCGAACTTCGACGCGACGCCCATCGGCAACGCCGTCAGGGCCTCCGTCAGCGCGCTCGGCAGGGCGGGGGTGCAGCGCAGCCGCGCCGCGATCGGAGCCGGCACGGCGATCACGACCGCCTCCCCGAGCTCAGTCGCCGAACCCAGATGCACCGTCACCCCGGTGTCGTCGACATCGAGGGCTTCGACCACGGCGCCGGTCCGCACGTCGTCGAGCACATCGGCCATGGCGATCGCGAGCCGCTGGTTGCCACCTGCCACTCGCGAGTACGGACCACCGTCCATCGTGAACGCGTCGCTGTCGCCGGGAGGGTCCAGAGCCACGTCGTCCAACGGATGCGCACACGTTCCCTGGAGCCGGCGCTTCACCACGCGTCGGGCAGCTTCGTCCTGGGCGGGCACCGAGTCCAGGAATCCTCCCAGGGTGAAGGCACGGCACGCTTGAGGCGAGAGCCGCGCGTGGGCTGCTCGGGCACCCGCCACGAAGGTCGCCTGGGCTTCCAGCGAAGCCGCGCCCGGCCCCCATGGTTCCCGGCGCCGGTAGTCCGCGCCTGTCTCCAGGAGATCGATACCCAGCCCTGCTGCCACCGAGCGGATCTCGCGGTCATCCGCCATGATCCACTCCGCGCCGAGCTCCACGACGGACCCGTTCGACAGGGTCGAGGACCAGACGCGGCCGCCCACCCGCTCGCGCGCCTCCAGCACCGTCACGCGCCTCCCGAGGTCCGTCAATCGTGATGCCGCCATCAGCCCGGAGAGCCCCGCCCCAACCACCACCACCCTCCGCGACGTATCCATCATCGAGACGGTCCGTTCGGGCTAGGTAGTTCGAGTTGTCTGGACGGGAACTTGCATAGCACGGTTCGCCTATGGTACTCAGCGCCATCGGGCCGACACCGACGAGGACCGCGTGAGCGGAGGAGGAATCATGCCTGGACATCCGATGGAACGCCGGAACCTCTCGCGGCGGCAGTTCTTGCACCGAGCAGGAGGCGCAGCCATCGGGGTACCCAGCCTCGGCGCGCTCCTCGCCGCATGCTCCAAGCCCGGCACCACCGGTGGCGACGCCACCGGAGGACCCGTGAAGATCGCGAGGCCGGGCGATCCTGTGACCCTGCCGCTGAACGGCGAATCGATCCCCACCGACACTCCGATCGAGGCGGGGGCCACGCTGCAGGTCTACAACTGGATCGACTACTTCTACAAGCGGGTGCTCGCAGAGTTCGAAGAGAAGTTCAACGTGACCGTCGAATGGACCACGTTCAACAACATGGAAGAGGGCATCCAGAAGGTGGTCGCCGGACAGGTGAAGCCCGACGTCTTCTTCCCCACGACCGATTATGTGTCGAGGCTCGTCCAGTCCGACCTCCTGCAGCCGTTGAACCACGAACTGGTCCCCAACATGCAGCAGAACGTATGGCCCTCCTTCTCCGACCCTGGTCCGTGGTACGACGTCGGCTGGCAGTACACCGTTCCTTACACCATCTACACGACCGGCGTGGCCTACCGACGCGACCACATCTCGGACGAGGATGCCCAGGCGAAAGGGTACGAGCTCCTCTGGGACACCGCTTTCACGGACAAGATCAGCTACTACAACTCCTACCGCGACGCGTTGGGCATGGCGATGCTCCGCAACGGGGATACCGACCCCAATAGCGGGGACCCCGCGGTCATCGATCGAGCCCGCGAGGCCGTGAGTGAGATCGTGGGGCCGCTCGGAGGGAAGCTGACGATCAACGGAACGTATGCGAAGTTGCCCGAGGACGAGTACTGGGTCAGCCAATCCTGGTCGGGCGACATCGTCGGTGCGAAGTGGTACCTGCCAAAGGGCACCGGCACCGAGGTGTTGGGATATTGGTACCCCGACGACAACAAGGGGCTGATCGGCAACGACACCATCGCCATCCCGACGACGGCACAGAACCCACGCCTCGCGCACGAGTTCCTCAACTTCATGCTCGACAAGAAGTGGGGGTACCAGAACTTCGTGAACTACAACGGCTACCAGCCGCCGTTCACGACGATCCAGCCGGACGCACTGATCTCCGACGGCGTCGTTCCCAAGGCGCTGAGCCGAGCAGTCGTGACGGAGGAGATGTTCTCGACCGCGTACGTGCAGGGACAGTTGCAGAGTGAAGTCGACGACCTATGGCTGGACGCGTGGGACCAGATCCAAGCCGGGAGCTAACGTCGCGTGGCTGAGACCACGAGCAGCGAACCCCCGGCAGGGTCGAAGAGGAGCGACCGAGCGAAGGACGCCAAGTCCCAGGGTGCCTGGTATCCACGGTGGTACTGGCCATCGTTTTCGGTCCCTGGAATCCTCTGGCTGGCGTTGTGGTTCGTCCTGCCGTTCTACACCGTGCTCTCGGTGGCGTTCGGTACGGTGGATCCGGTGTTCCGTCAACCGTTGCCGGTCTATCAACCCTGGTACTGGAGCGTATCCACTTTCAACGACACACTCTCGCGGTTCTACGCGGCTGAGGGGATCTACCAAGGCCCACTGGTCCGGACCCTCGGCTACGTGTTCACGGCGAGCATGATCTGTCTCGTGGTCGGGTACGCCGTGGCCTACTACGCGGCGCGTTACGCAGGCAGATACCGGGTCTTGGTGCTGGTCCTGCTGATCTCGCCTTTCTGGATCAGCTACTTGATGCGCATCTACGCGTGGCAGAGCCTCCTTCAGCCCGATGGCTACGTGAACGACATCCTCACGGGCCTCAACATCGTCGGTGAGCCGGTCAACTGGCTCGCGGGCAAACACATCACGGTAATCCTCGGTTTGGTCTACGGATACATCCCGTTCATGATCTTGCCGCTATTCGGCTCGCTCGATCGCATCAACCAGAGCATGCTCGAGGCCGGCCGTGACCTGGGTGGAAGTCCGTTCCAGACGTTCCGGCGCGTGACCTTGCCCCTGTCGAGGCCTGCGATCCTGGCTGGTCTCGTGATCGTGTCTTTGCCGATGTTCGGCGACTACTACACGAACGATCTTCTCGGTTCGACCCAGACCTCGATGTTCGGCAACCTAATCGACAACGCCGTGACGCAGGCGGGGCGAGGCCCGGAGGCCGGTTCACTCGTGATCATCCTCATGATCATCGTGATCGTCCCGATGCTCTACTACCTCCACGAGACCAAGCGAGCGGCGGCGGCCAGATGAGCGAGATCGGGGCCGATCGTTCGTCGAACATCGCGGTACCAGCAGCTCGCGCGAAGCGAAGCTGGCTCAAGGACCCCTGGCGGAAGCCCTATTTCCTTCAGGGCATCACGGCCGCCTATCTGTTGTGGTCGCTCCTGCCGGTCCTGATCGCGGTGATCTTTTCATTCAATGCGGGGCGATCTCGAAGCGCATGGCAGGGCTTCTCGATGCGTTGGTGGACGGGCGACCCGTTCGACTCACTGCTGCACAACGACGCGCTCTTCGATGCGATGAAGCAGACCTTCCGATTGTCGACCGTGACCGCTCTGGTGGCGGTCGTGCTTGGCACATTGTTCGCGATCGGTATCGACCGATGGCATGGCCGGCCCGCTCGCACCGCGAACTTCACGATGCTGCTGTCGTTCGTCGTGCCGGAGATCATCCTCGGCGTGTCGTTGTTCCTGTTGTTCACGCAGCTGCTCGACAACCGCTTCCCATTAGGCACGGGTGCCCAATGGATCGGTCTCATCGCGTTCCAGATCTCGTATCCAGTCATCATCGTGCGAGCGCGGCTGCTCACCATCGGCGCTGAGTACGAAGAAGCGGCGATGGACCTGGGGGCCACGCCGACGCAGGCGATCCGTAGGTCATTGCTGCCGATGCTCTTTCCCGCGATCCTGGCGAGCATCGCCGTCACGTTCGCCGATACCGTCGACGACTTCGTGACGGTTCGGTACCTGTCTGGCAAGGCCACGTCCGAGCCGCTGTCGGTCAAGATCTACGGAGCCGCGAGGGGCTCGCCCACTCCCGCGGTGAACGCCGCTGCAACCGTGATGCTGATCTCGACGTTGCTGATCATCGTGCTCGGCTACCTGGCGTACCGACGGTTCACCAAGGGCACGAGCGACGCCGACATGGGCAGTTTCACGCAGCTCTAGCAGCGGACGAACCGGCCCGACCGCAGGTTCACCTGCCCACGATCCCGTGCCTCAACCCTCGTCGTCGTCGAGCTCGCCCGCGATGATCGCGGTGCCGCCCTGTGGAAGGACCCGCAGGGCTTCGACCGGGAAATGCACGGTGATGGGTGTGCCCGAGGGGTGCTGGGTCGTGTCGCCCTCGTTCTGCTGCCACGCCTGGATCGTCTGGCCCCACGGCAAGTGGATGATCAGCTGCAGGATCGACCCCACGTAGACCGTGCGCTCGACCATGGCGGGGATCCGGTTCTGGCCGGTGGCACCCTGCGCTTCCAAGCCGACCCGCTCGGGGCGGATCGTGACCTTGCACTCACCGCGGTGGTCCTCTTCGCCTTGTCCGGCGACCAGGTCGAACTCACCCAGCCGCACCGCGCATCCGCCGGACGTGGCGCCGTTGGCGGTGCCGTCCATCAGGTTCGACACGCCCAGGAAGTCGGCGACGTAGGCGGTGGCGGGTTCCTCGTAGATCTCCTTGGGGGGCCCGACCTGTTCGACCCGGCCCTGGCTCATGACCGCGATGCGGTCGCTCATCGTGAGCGCCTCTTCCTGGTCGTGGGTCACGTAGATGAACGTGATCCCGACCTCTTCCTGCAGCGCCTTCAGCTCGATCTGCAGGCGTTTCCGAAGCTTCGCGTCCAGAGCACCGAGCGGTTCGTCGAGCAAGAGCACGGCGGGGTTCAAGATCAAGGCACGCGCCAGCGCGACCCGCTGTTGCTGACCCCCGGACAGCTGAGACGGCCGGCGACCGGTGAACTGGCTCATCTGCACCAGCTCCAGGGCATTGCCCACCCGATCCTTGGCGTCGTCCTTGGACACGTGTTGATACCGCAGGCCGAAGGCCACGTTGTCGGCGACCGTCAGGTGGGGGAACAGGGCGTAGTTCTGGAACACGGTGTTGACGTTGCGCTTGTGCGGCGGGGTCTGGGCCATGTCGACCCCGTCCAACAGGATCTGGCCCTCGGACGGCTTCTCGAACCCCGCGATCATGCGCAGCGTCGTGGTCTTGCCGCAGCCCGACGGACCGAGCAGTGAGAAGAACTCTCCCGAGGGCATGTCCAGGTTGATGCCGGCGACGGCCGTGAAATCGCCGAATCGCTTGACCAGATCGACCAGTTGCACCTGTCCGCCCGCCATGGTGCGCGGAGTCTAGCCCACCCGGGCTAGGTCGGGTCAAATCTCGTCCTGCCGGAGCCTGAAGCCCCGGTGGCGTGTCGAGCACATGGCATGATGCGTCGATGTCCCGCGAGCCCGTCCCTGAGCCGTCGGGGTCCACCTCGCCCCGCGTCGCGCTCCGTCCCGACGTGCTGCCGCTCCTGCTGGGCTATTGGGCGTTCGGGCAATTCTGGGGCGTCTGGGTCATCGTGGTGTCCGACTTCCAGTTCTTCCATCGCGTCCCGGACAGCCGGATCGGAGTGCTCTACACCCTGCTCTCGATCGTGGCGGTGCTGGTGATGGCGTTCCTCGCGCCCCGCCTGCAGACGCTTCGCCTCTCGGTCAGCGTGCCGCTGTCGCTGGCGTCCCTGGCCGTGGGAACCGCCGTCATCGCGTTGCAGCCGACGGCGCTCTTGGTGATCGGGTTCGCCCTCGTCGGGCTGGGCAACGGGCTGATCGACGTCTACACCAACGTCGCGGCACAACGTTCGGAGGTCAAGAGCCGCAAGCCCGTGCTCCAGTTGATGCACGCGTGCTACGCGCTGGGGGGCGTCACCGGCGCAGCCTTCGCCGGGCTCACGCTGTCGGCGGACGTCGACTTCCGGGTCGCCATGATCTACGCGGCCGTCGCATTGGCCGTCACGGCGGTGATCGCGGCGCGCATGGTGCCGGACGAGCGCGTCGGCTCCGGCGCCAGGACCTCGTTCTCGATCTCCGCCCTGTTCCGCAACCCCCTGCTGTGGATCCCCGCGCTGGTGGTCCTGTCCTCGTTCCTGGTGGAAGGCTCGATGGACACGTGGTCGGGCCGCTACCTCATCAGTGAGCTCGGTGCCTCACCCGCGGTGGCGGCGAGCGTCTTCATCGCGTTCTCTGCGGCCTTGTTCTTCGGTCGGCTGTTCGCGGGGCGGGTGCTCTTCGGGCTGGGCCCCCGAGCCACGATCTTGGTGGCCGGGGTCGGGGCTGCGCTGGGCGGCACGATCGCGGCAGTCACGAGCAGTCCGCTGGTCGTGGGCTTCGCCTACCTGCTCATGGGGTTCACGATCGCGGCGGCCGCACCGGCGGGATTCAGCCTGATCGACGTGCCGGACGCGGAGGCGACCAACGCGGTGGCGGCCGTGTCGACGGTGGGCTACACCGGGTTCATCTGGAGCCCACCGATCCTGGGGTGGGTGGCCGACAGCTTCAGCCTGAGAGCCTCGGTGAGCGTCATCGTGATCGCGACGATGGGCATCATCGCAGGAGGCTTGCTTGCCCCTCGCCGTATGACCGTTCGTGAGTGATATCTCCGCGGGTGCTCACTCCGCCAGGTTGATATAGATGTGCTTGGCCTCCAGGTAGTCGTCTACGCCATCGCGGCCCAGCTCCCGCCCGATCCCCGACTGCTTGTAACCGCCCCAGGGCGCCTCGGTCGGGGCCGGTTGCGTGTCGTTGATCCAGACGATGCCGGCCCGCAACGCCTTCGCCGTGTTGATGGCCTTCTTGATGTCCCGGGTCCACACCGCCGCGGCCAGTCCGTACTCGCTGTCGTTGGACAGCTCCACCACCTCGTCGGGACTCGAGAACGGGATCACGGACATGACCGGTCCGAAGATCTCCTCCCGCGCGATGCGGTGGGAGTTGTCGACGTCGGCGAAGATCGTGGGCGGCACGAAGTAGCCGCCGGACAGCGAGGGATCCTCGGGCATCGCGCCCTGGACCGCCAGCGTGGCCTCCCCCTTACCGATCTCGATGTACTCCTGCACGCGCTCCTGCTGCTCCTTCGACACGAGCGGCCCCATGGTGGTGCCCGACTCGCGGCCGGCGCCGATCTTGACCGCTTCGGCATGTGAGACCAGCGCGCTCAACGCGTCGTCGTAGATCTCCCGTTGGATGAACACGCGGGAACCCGCCGAACAGATCTCGCCTTGGTTCCAGAAGATGCCGTTCGCGCTGCCCTCGATCGCGGCATCGAACTCGGCATCGGCGAACACGATGTTGGGGCTCTTGCCGCCGAGCTCCAAGGTGACGCGCTTCAGCGTGTCGGCCCCGCTCTTCATGATGATCTTCCCGACATCCTTCGACCCCGTGAAGCCCACCTTGTCCACCTTGGGGTTGGTCACCAACGGCGCTCCGGCGGTCTCGCCGAACCCGGTGATCACGTTGAGGACGCCGGCCGGCAGCCCCGCCTCTTCCAGGATCTTGGGGATCTCCAGCGCGGTCAGCGGCGTCTGCTCCGCGGGCTTGAGCACCATGGTGCATCCGGCCGCGATCGCCGGCGCCACCTTCTGCACCGCCATGGGCATGGGGTAGTTCCACGGGGTGATGAGCGCCGCCACGCCCATCGGCTCCTTCACCACCAGGCTCATCGCGTCCGGGCCGACGGGCGGGATGTCGCCGTAGATCTTGGTGGCCCAGCCTCCGAAGTACTCGAACATGAACGCGACCTCTTCCAGGTCGTCGCGCGCTTCGCCGATGGGCTTGCCGCAATCCATCGATTCCAGCTCGGCCAGACGGTCGAGCTCACGCCGCATGATGTCGGCCGCGCGCAGCAGGATGCGACCCCGCTCGCGCTCGGTGGCGCCGGGCCACCACGTGCCGTCGTCGAACGTGCGACGCGCGACATCGACGGCGCGCTCGACGTCGGCGGGCTGGCTGTCCGGCGCGGTGGCGATCACCCCACCGGTCGCCGGGTCGAACACATCGAACCGACCGCCGTCGATCGAGTCCACCCACTTGCCGTCGATGTAGTTCTGCAGGGCATCTGCCATGGGTTCTCCCTCCCAGGGATCGTCGTGCCTGAGGCGCCGGCTGCCGAGGTCTGGAGGAACGCTACTACGACCAGGGTGAACGCCGGAAATCGTATCCCCGGCTATTCGAGGTCGGCGGGCATCGCGCCCATGCCCCACGCATCGGCGCCTCCATCCACCAGCACCGTGGAGCCGGTGACGTAGCCACCCCCGGCGGTCGCGAGGAATGCGATGGTCGCCGCCACCTCCTCCGCCGAGCCCGGCCGCTTCATGGGCACCTCGCGAGCGAACGCGTCGACCGCCTCCTGACCTCCGTACTGCAGGACCCCGTCGGTCTGGATCAAACCGGCGGCGACGCAGATCGCGCGGATTCCGAAGCGCGACCACTCGTTCGACAACGACGCGGCCATCGTCTCCAGGGCGCTGCGCGCGGTCGATGCGTGAGCCATCATGGGGATCCCTCGCCGAGGGCTGAACCCAACGAAGAAGATGACGCCTCGGCGCCGTGGGATCATCCATCGCGTCGCGACCTGGTGCGTCAGCATCCACGGCGCATCGACGTTGAGGCGGTGCACCGCGCGGAAGCCCTTCAGTGCGATGTCCTCGGCCGGCGCGGCGAACTGTCCACCGGCGTTGTTCACCAGGATGTCGAGGCCGTCGGTCTGCTCACCGATCGCATCCAGGAGCGCATCGACCTGGTCGGGCTCGCGCACGTCGCAGGCCTGTGCGAACACGCCGTGGCCGTCGGCTTCCAGTTCCGCCCGGACCTGCTCCAAGGGCTCTTCCCGCCGCCCGCAGATCGCGACCCACGCCCCGGTGCGAGCGAACTCGCGAGCGGTAGCGCGACCGATGCCGGTGCCACCGCCGGTGACCAAGACGGCACGGCCTTCGTTGGCATCGGTGGTGAGCGGCGAGCGGTACGTCTGCATCATCGACCGCAGTATGCGGGAGCGATCGACGAGCCGCCTGGCAACCGAACACGCTCGGTAGGTCGAAGCCGTCACGTCGTCGTAGGCTTGGACCATGCTGGTCTTCATCCTGATCCTGCTGTTGCTGGCCGCGATCTTCGGCGTGCTGGGTGCGGTGTTGAAGGCGGCTGCCTTCCTCGTGATCACGCTGCTGCTGACCATCACGGTGCTGGGAGCGCTCGGCTACTGGGCCCTGAAACGCAAGGCCCGGGAGT
Source organism: uncultured Actinomycetes bacterium (assembly GCA_963821935.1). Classification (GTDB taxonomy): domain Bacteria; phylum Actinomycetota; class UBA4738; order UBA4738; family HRBIN12; genus JAOUEA01. The sequence continues at coordinate 731,842 of CAWGFM010000005.1, forward strand.
TCCAGCGCCAGATCGACCAGGGATCGACGAGCGGCACGACTCGCTTCCAGCCGAACGAAGCGGATCCGACGCAGCTGCCGCACCGGGACGACCGGTACTGACCAGGTCCGTCAGCTCACGGGCGCGAACCGCGAGCGGCCAAGAGCTCTCGGTACCGTCCAGGCGCATCACCGATGAGCCTGGGCATCACGCCTCGACGGTGCCCTGCGTCCTGGCGGCGATCGCCCCACTCCAGCGTGCGTTCCGCGGCCATCGTGGCGGCGTACCGCAACGGCTCGGGCGGGGTCCTCGAGATCTCCGGCCCCACGACCGGCAGCGAGGTCCACGCGTCGTCAAGACCCAGGACCAGCGACGCCAGGATGCGGCCACCGACCATGGTCTGTGAGAGCCCATGGCCTGAGAACCCCAGCCCCGCGTGGATGGTGCCGGGTTCCAAGGTCTTGTAGAACGGCAGGAACGACACCGTCATATCGATCGGCCCACCCCACGCGTGCGTGAACCGCACGCCCTCCAACTGCGGGAACAACCAGGTCAGCCCGCGCGCCGCCACGGCAGCCACCCGGCGGTCGTGCGTCGCAGCCCGGCCGCCGGCTCTGCCGCCGAACACCACCGAGGCAGCACCGCCGCCGATCGCGATGCGGTCATCGTCGGTGGGCCGCAGATAGAACAGCAGCTCGCGGCCGTCCGCGATACCGGTGAACGATGTCCAGCCGATCTCGCGTCGCAGATCCGGGATGGGCTCGGTCACCACCATGTGGTCGGCGATCAGGCCGAAGCTCCTGCGGAACCCGGACCATCCGGCGGCCCACGCGCCGATCGTGAGGACCACGTGCGCAGCCTTGATGGCGCCGTGCTCGGTCCGAAGCACCGCCGGCCGCGATCGCTCGAGATCGGTGACACGCGTGCGCTCGAAGATGCGCACCCCCCGCTCTAGGGCCACCGAACGGAGCCCGCGGGCCAGCCTGGCCGGCTGCACCACCGCGCCGTCGTCGATCATGCTCGCGCTGCTGATCCGGGGCGAATCCGCGATCCCGTGGGCATCCTCGAGGGCGATCGGCCGGATGCGGTCGGAGAGGCCACGCTCCACCAGGAAGTCAGTTGGGCCGGTGGCGCCGGGTCCCTCCTGCCATGCGCCCGTCTGGATGCCCATGATGCCATCCCGGTGGAACCAGGCATCGAGGTCGTGCTCGCGCAGCCAACCGCCGAGCTCGTCCACGGTGTCCGCGACCGTCTGCAGGTAGCGCAGACCGTCCTCGTCGCCGAACAGGCCGCAGATCGACGGTGCGTCCCACCACGACGAGGAGAAGAAGCCACCGTTGCGCCCGCTAGCTCCTCCGCCGCAGATGTCCTGCTCGACGAGCGCGATCCGCAGATCCGGGGCCCGCGCGCTCAGTTCGATGGCGGTCCACAGACCGGCGAACCCGCCGCCCACGATGCACACATCGGCGACCAGGTTGGCGGTGAGAGGCGGCGTCGGTTCACCGGGATCGTCGGCGAGCGCCTCCTGCAGCCAGAAGCTCCGCGCCGCGCCCGGGTCAGGCATGTCGAGTGGTCGCTTCATGCCGATGGCGTCCCGGCTCGACGTCGTCGCGAGATACCGCGACCCGCGACGGCGGCTATCAGTGCGCGGCCCACCAGCAGGAACGCCATGGTGAACGCGAGCCCGATCCCCAGGAAGACGATGATGCGCACTCCCTGCGGCGAGCCCACCCAGAGCGTGCGGGCCAGCAGCCCGATCGGGACGGCCACGATCCACGTTCGCAGCAGCGCCGCCAGGCCGGCCGTTCGATAGGTGTGCATGATCGCCGCGACGATGAACCACGCACCGAGGAGCGGGATCGCGTTGCGCAGGAACATGCCGACGAGCGTGCCGTGGTCGTGCGACCGCATGCCCACCACGACGAACAGGACGAGTGCGGCCGCATCAGCGATCTTCTGCGGCGCCATGGATCCCATGATGTCAGTTGGGGCGGCGGGCCAAGGGCGGGCGGAGACGGCGATTACCATGCATCGGTGGATCGTCCCGTGGTGTTCTTCGACGCCGATTGCGGGTTCTGCCGGTGGTCGGCCGGGCGTGTGCGCGCCTGGGACCACGGCGGGCGTCTGCGCTTCGCCTCGATCCAAGGCAGCGACGGCGATCGGGCGCTCGGAGGCCTGGACCCCGACGCACGATACGCGTCCTGGCACCTGGTGGAACACGATCGTGTGTGGTCGGCAGGAGCCGCGCTCACGAGGATGCTGCGCTACCTGCCGGCCGGCAGGCCGTTGGCCGCCCTCACCGGCGCGTTCCCCGATCTCACGGAGCGCACGTACCGGCTCGTGGCCCGCAACCGCGGCGTGCTGGGCCGTGCCATCGGCCAGCATGCCTGCTCGGTCGACCCAGCCGGGACGTCAGATCCGCCATGACGACCTCGACCGACCTGGTCCTGTCCGATCTCCGCGAGGCCGCCGACCCATCACGGCTGACGGGGATGGCGCGAGTGGGCATCAACGTGACGCGTGCGCTGGGGGTCAGCATCCCCCAGTGCCGCACGCTCGCCCGGCGACATCGCAACGAGCATGAGCTGGCGATGGGGCTGTGGGCCAGCGAGATCCACGAGGCCAGGATCATCGCCTCCATGGTGGATGACCCCGGGATCGTCGAGCGCGACCAGATGGAATCCTGGGTCCTCGACTTCGATTCCTGGGACCTGTGCGATCAGGTCTGCGGCAACCTGTTCGATCGGATCCCGATCGCCGAGGGCGCGGCACGTGACTGGGTCGAACGCGACGAGGAGTTCGTGAAGCGCGCGGGGTTCGTCCTCATCGCCGAGCGGGCCCATCGCGATCGCGCCAGCCCGAACGAGGTGTGGCTGACGTGGCTGCCCGTGATCCGCCACGGGACGCGCGACGAGCGGAACTACGTGAAGAAGGCGGTCAGTTGGGCACTGCGTGAGATCGGCAAACGGAACGAAACGCTTCGGCTCTCGGTGATCGAGGAAGCCGAATGGCTGATGGCCTCGGACGACAGGAACGCCCGCTGGATCGGACGCGAGGCGCTGCGCGAGCTCCGAAGCGAGCCGGTGATCACCCGATCGCGGAACGCCGAACCCTCCAGGTGAACAGCGCTCAAGCCGCGATAGCGAGCAGAACGAGCAGAACGAGCAAGAAGGAGGGAGCGCGAACGCTCCCTCCTTCCGGGTCCTGGTCGTTCGCTGGACCTATTCCTTGGCGCCCTCCCCGGCCTCGACGAGCTCGGCCGGTGAGTCAGGGATCACCACGGAGTCCGACGCCACCTCGTGGCCTTCGACGTCGATCTTCGGCAGCCACTGCAGCCAGCGCGGCAGGTACCAGTTGCGATCACCCAGCAGGCGCATCGTGGACGGCACCAGGATCGACCGCACCACCGTGGCGTCCAAGAAGACAGCCACGGCGAGGCCGAAGCCCATCTGCTCCAGGGACGTCAGCCGCCCGGCCGCGAAGCCCGCGAACACGGCGACCATGATGATGGCCGCGCCGGTGATGATGCCACCGGTCGTGCGCAGCCCGTAGGCGACCGCCTCGGCGTTGTCATGCGTCTTGTCGTACTGCTCCCGGATCCTCGTCAGCAGGAACACGTGGTAGTCCATCGAGAGACCGAACAGGATCGAGAACAGGAACAGCGGCAACCATGACTCGATCGCATCGACCTGTTGGAAGCCCAGGAAGCTCGCGATGGACTCGCCGAACGCCGGTCCTCCCTTCTGGAACACCAGCACGATGAGCCCATAGGCGGCACCCACCGACAACAGGTTCATGATGATCGCCTTGATCGGCACCACGATCGAACGGAACACGACCGTGAGCAGCAGGAACGACAGGCCCAGCACCACCAAGATGATCAACGGCGTGTACGCGTCGGAGATGTCGAAGAAGTCCTTCACGAACGCGGTGTCCCCGCCGACCAGCACGGTCGCCGACGTGTCCGCGAACGCATCCGGCACGTAGGAATCACGCAGCTGCGCGATCGTCGCGACCGCGACCTCGCCTTGCGAGTCGGTCGCGGCCCCGCCAAGGGGCACCTCGATCAACGCCACTGACCCGTCCTCGCTGACGATCGGTGCGGCCGGCGAGCCCAACCGGTCGTCGTCGGCGAAGGCCGCCTCCATGTTCTGGACCGCTGTCGCGTACTCGGGAGCGAGCTCGCCCGGAGCACCCGGAGCTGCACCCGCCGTCCCGACACCCTCGGCTTGCACCACGATGTCGACCGACGACTGCGCTCCTGCCTCGGGGAACCGCTCGACGATGACGTCGAAGGCTTCCTTGCTCTGGATGCCGTCCGGCAGCGTGCTGATGCCGGCGAGCCCCGTCTTGATCCCGCGGCCCTCGCCGTCGGGGTGGGACTGGAACCAGTACGGCAGGGACAACGCGATCATGAGCGAACCACCGATCGCGAGCCACACGACCGGGCGGCCCATGACCACCCTCGTGACACGGTCCCAGAAGCCGCCCTCGCTACTGAGGCTGGAACCTTCCGGCCTCGAGTAGCGGGCGAACGCCCCTCGCTTGATCATGCGGCCGATGATGACGCCCACCGCGACGAAACCGATGAGCCCACCGATCGGCGCGACCGCGGACAGTCCCGCAGCTGCGAGGACGCCGCCGATCAGCGCGCCGCCGATCAGCATCGCGATGAACACCAGCAGCGTGGGGATGCGGGACAGGTACGGCCAGTTGATGCGATCGCCCAGGAGCGACAACACCGCCGGGAGCAGCGTCATGGACGACGCCACCGACACCAGCACGACGATGATCGCACCGCCGGCCAAGCTCCGGAAGATCGTGGTCGGCACCAACAGCATGCCGGCCAGCGCCACGACGACGGTCAGGCCACTGAAGAACACGGCGCGGGAGGCCGTGGCGCCCGAGGCCCGGATCGCATCATGCTTGACGCGACCGTTGTGCCGCTCCTCGCGGTATCGGGAGACGATGAACAAGGCGTAGTCGACCCCGACGGCGATGCCCATCATCGTGATCAGGTTGGGAGTGAAGAAGCTGAAGTCCCACAACACGCCGAACATGCCCACGATCCCGAGCGTGATGGGAAGGGTGAACATGACGGTCATCAGCAGTGGCAGGAGCCCGGCCACGATCGCTCCGAACACGATCAGCAAGACGATGATCGCAGCGGTGATGCCGATGCTTTCCCCGAAGGCCAGGTCCTCTTCCGAGATGACCCGGAAGTCCTCGGATGAGCTCACGGCGCCGAGCATGTAGGCCTCGACACCGTCGGTGGAGGCCGCTTCTCGGGCTGCCTCCACGTCCTCGAAGTGCGGGGTCGCCTCATCGATGTCACCGGCGTAGATGCCCGTGAACAACACGGCGGACCCGTCCTCGGACGGGATCGGGCCGAGGGCCGCCACCTGTGGATCGGCGGCCTCCTCCTCGGTCAGTGGGAAGGATGCCGGCAGCGCTGAGAACACGTCTGGACCGAGCTCCCGGAGCTCGGTCATGAATGCGTTCACTTGCTCGGCGAACGCCGGATCCTCGATCGCACCTGGCTCAGCCGCGAGCACGAACGTCTCGCTGATCACGTCCTCGGTCAGGTTCCGCTCCTCCAGGAGCAACTGCGCGCGCTTGGCCTCCGGCGAGTTCGTGAAGTCGAAGTCGGTGGTCAGCGCCGGGCCGAGGAGCGTGGCCGCTGACGCGATCCCCATGACGAGCAGGACGACCCAGACGATCACGGTTCTCCACGGGTGTCGGCTGCTCGCCTTCGCGAGCGTTTCGGGATTGAGCTTCATCCCGGTGTTCCCCCTCTCTCCGGTCGGCTCCCAGCCGACCTTGACGTACGTTGTATGCTTACGATGTACGGAGGATAGGCATACACCGTAAGCCTGTCAACCCCGATCCGCGTGAACATCCGGGGAACACACCGGAGGGCGAAGAGAACGAGGATCATGCCTGCTCGAACCGAGAAGTCCGCCATGCCAACCACCGCTGTCCCGCGGGAGCGTCTCTCGCGTGACCGTGTGGTCGAGGCCGCGATGGCGATCATGGACGCGGAAGGGCTCGATGCCGTGACGATGCGGCGAGTCGCTCGCGATGTGGGCGTCGAAGCCATGTCGCTCTACCACTACGTCCAGGATAAGGACGATCTGCTCGACGGCGTCTGCGCGCGAGTCATGCAGGATTTCCGCTTTCCCGATGAGGACCGGCCGTGGATCGAGGTCGCGCGAGACGGCGCTCGTGAATGGCGCCGCGTGTTGAGGATGCATCCCAACGTCATGGCGGTCTGGGCCGATCGCCAGCGACCCATGACGGACCTCGAGGGCCTGATGCCGATGGAGTTCGCGCTCCGCGTGATCGCGCGCAGTGGGATCGACGCCCGCGAGGGAGTGCAGGTCTTCAACGTGCTCGGCGGCTACATCATGGGCGTGGTCATGATGGAGGTCGGCGCCATGTTCGCAGGCGGCACGGCGGCGGGCGGGAAGACGGCCCACATGCACGCCAAGATGGGAGACGAAGTGTTCTCCTCGTTCGTTCCGGCGGACCGGCTGCCGTGCATCACTGCGGCCCTCCCGCACTTCGCCGACTGTGACCCCGATCAACAGTTCGAGTTCGGGCTCGACCTGATGCTGGCGGGGATCCAAGCCCGCGTCGGACGTCACTGAGTTCCGGGCGCTGGCCTCAACGAAGGCCCAACGACGCTCCCACCCGTCCGAACGCCTCCAACGCCTCGGACAGGTCGGCGTCGGTGTGGTCCGCCGTGACGATCGTGCGCACGCGCGCCGAGCCCTTGCCGACCGTCGGGAACACGATGGCGGGACAGAACACCCCTTCGTCGAACAGCGCGCGCGCGAACTCCTGGGTTCGCTCCTCGTCTCCGGTGATCACCGGGGTGATCGGGGTCTCGCTCGCGCCGGTGTCGAAGCCCAGCTCGTGCAACCCGGCTTTGAGCACGGCGGTGTTCGTCCAGAGACGTTCGAGACGTTCGGGCTCGTCGGCGATCACATCGAGTGCGGCCATGCATGCCGCCGTCACCGAGGGCGGGGCACTCGTGGAGAAGAGGTAGGGGCGACCCCGGTTCTGCAGCCATCGGGTCAGATGCGCCGGCCCGGCGATGAACCCGCCCAGCACGCCGATCGCCTTCGACAGGGTCCCCACCTGGATGTCCACGCGACCGTGGAGCCCGAAGTGATCGACGGTGCCCGCGCCGCCGGTGCCCAGCACCCCGCTGGCGTGGGCGTCGTCCACCATCATGATCGCCCCGTGCTGCTCGGCCACCTCCACAAGGTCCGGCAGCGGTGCGATGTCACCGTCCATCGAGAACACCCCGTCGGTGATGAGGAGCTGGCGCCGACCCGGGGTAGCCGAGTCCGCGAGTTGGCGCCCCGCGTGCTCCGCGTCCCGATGCTCGAACACCCTGATCTCGGCTCGGGACAGCCGGGCACCGTCGATGATCGAGGCGTGGTTGAGGCGATCCGACACGATGACGTCGTCCTTCGACAGGATCGCCGCCACGGTGCCCGAGTTGGACGTGAACCCTGATTGGAACATCAACGCTGCCTCGGCGTGCTTGAACCGCGCGAACCGGCGCTCTAGCTCCAGGTGCTCGCTCATCTGGCCGGCGATCGTTCGCACCGCACCCGAGCCGGCTCCCAGCGTTGCCGCTGCTTTGGACGCCGCATCGTTCACGCGCGGATGGTTCGCCAATCCCAGGTAGTTGTTGGACGCCAGGTTGATCACCTCGCGTCCGTCGTAGATGGCACGGGCTCCCTGCGGCCCCTCGAGTGTTCGCGGCTGCAGCAGCAGTCCGCCGGCTTCCAGGGTCTCGAGTTCGGTCTTCAGGAAGTCGAGGGCTCCGGTCATGTGGCCTCCTCATCCGTCCTCGACGACGGGAACATGATGACCTTGCCGCTGCTGCCCGACGCCGTCGTCTCGAACGCCTCCTCGAACCGGTCCAGGCCGAACCGGTGCGTGATGACGGGCGTCACATCGACGCGCCCGGTCGAGAGCAGCGTGGTGGTCTGCTGCCACGTCCGGAACATCTCGCGTCCCGTGATCCCCTGGATCCGCGCCTCTTTGAAGATCACCTGATCGTTGAGGTCCAGCGTCACCGAGCCATCCGGCAGACCCAGCAACGACATCCGTCCTCCACGGGCAAGCATGCGCGTCCCTTGGTCGATCGCCCGGGCGTTCCCGCTCATCTCCAGCACGACCTCGGCTCCCGACCCCTTGGACAGATCCATGACCGTCTGCACAGGATCGGCGGCGGCCGGATCGATCGTCACGTCGGCGCCCATCTCCACTGCCTTGGCTCGACGGTACTCGTTGGGTTCGATCGCGATCACCTTCCACGCACCCAACGAGCGCGCGACCGCCACCGCGAACAGGCCGATCGGTCCGCAGCCGATCACCGCGACGGCGTTGGTGGCGATGTCCTCTCCGCCTCCGGTGCCGAACGTCGCGTGCACGCCGTTGCCGAAGGGCTCCATGATCGACGCGACGTCGGCATGGATCCCCTCGCCCACCAGCCACGCGTTCTTCGCCGGCAGCACCACGTATTCGGCGAATGCACCATCGGTGTCGACCCCCAGGATCCGCAGGTTCTCGCAGATGTGCGCTCGGCCTGTCTGACATGTCGAACAATGCCCGCAGGCGATGTGCGTTTCCGCGGCCACGAACGCGCCGGGCTGCAGGTGATGCACCTCGTCTCCGACGGCTTCGACCGTGCCGGCCACCTCGTGGCCGAACGTCATCGGCACGGTCGGCACACGGGTCTCTGCCCATTCGTTCCATTCGTAGATGTGCAGATCGGTGCCGCAGATCGATGCGCCGTGGACCCGAACCAGCACCTCGTCCTCGCGCGGCGAGGGGACGGGGATCTCGACCAATTCGGCGCCGGCCCGGCGTTCGACCTTCCGCAGCGCTCGCATCGTTCCGCCCACGAGCCGAAGACTACCCTGCGCCTCATGGGAACCCATGGGCGCCATCCGGCCGTCTGTACATCTGGTCGATGGCGCCCACCGAGGGCAGCAGCCAGGAAGGACTCCCCATGACCCGACGGACGTTGATCCCCACCATGTTGGTGATCGTGACCCTGGCCGCGTGCGCCGACCCAGCGGATCCAGGCCCGGGTGACGGCGGGACCGGAGGCACCGGCGCGATCGCGCACGGCACCCAACCGTCGGACCTGGTGTTGCAGGTGGGCTACGAGGGCGGATTCACGCCGGTCGAGTACCAGCTCACCAACTTCCCGTTCTTCTCCCTCTACGGCGACGGCACGATCCTGACTCCCGGTCCGCAGATCGACATCTACCCAGGTCCCGCCCTCGCCTCGATCCAGGAGCAGGCCGTGAACGAGGACGGTGTCCAAGCGATCCTGCAGGCAGCGCTCGACGCCGGCTTGGGCGATGCCGGCGACATGACCGACATGGGGAGCGTGATGATCGCCGATGCGCCCGACACCGTGTTCACGATCCGGACGGACGACACCGACCGCACCATCCGTGTCTACGCGCTCTCCGAGATGGGCCCCGATCGCCCCCAGGGGATGAACCAGGAAGAGTTCGACGCCCGCCAGCGGCTCGCTCGACTGGTGCGCGACCTGGGTGACCTGCCGTCCTGGCTGCCGTCGGCGGCGTTGCAGGGCGACCAGACCACCTACGAAGCGCCGGGGGCCCGCGTCTACGCGAGCGCGTACCGGGACGATGGCGATCTGACACAGCCCGTCTCCCGGTGGCCGCTCGATCGGCCCCTGCGTTCGCTCCCGGCGACCGACGAGACCTACGGATATGGGTGCGAGGTGGTCGACGGACCCGATTGGACCGAGCAGGTGCTGCCCCTGGCCGAGCAGGCCAACCAGTTGACACCGTGGCGCAGTCAAGACCGGCGGTTCACCGTGCTGTTCCGACAGCTGCTGCCCGATGAGGTCGGAGCCCAGGACTGCTGAGACCTGTTGGCGGCGAAACCGCTTTCGCGACGCGGTTCAAGGACTGAGCCGCCCCAACCGAAGAGAAGGAGGATCGCCCCTCGCATCGACGGAGAGCTTGTCTTGACCCACGACCACGAGGACGGCCACACCCGATCAGCCGACCCGGATGGTGTCCAGCGGTTCGCTGACCGGTACCGCGCCGTCATCGACCGGCTGCCCGCCATCATCTACGTCGAGGAGACCGGTGCCGCCGGCTCCATGGTGGACGTGAGCGTTTCCGTCGAAGACACACTGGGCATCAGCCGGGAACGATGGCTGTCGAGTCCCGCTGTCCGGAGCCAGGCGGTCCATCCCGACGACGCGGCTCGAGTCGTCGAGGCCACCGAGCAGGCCAACCGATCGGGAGCGTCCCTGCGTCTGGAGTACCGAGCGCTTCACCGTGACGGCCAGGAGGTATGGATCCGCGAAGATCGGGTCCTCGCGCCGGGCATGCGCGGTCAACCTGCGTACTGGCTCGGTCTGATGCTGGACGTCACGGAGTCGATGCGAACCGTGCGCGAACTGCACGAGGTGCAGACCAAGTTCGGGGCCCTCGTCGAGCAGATCCCCGCCATCGTGTACATCGATGTTGCCGACCAGCTGATGACCACCAGCTACGTCAGCCCCCAGATCGGGCCACTCCTGGGGTTCAGCCCTCAGGAGTACATCGACGATCCCGGCCTCTGGGAGGCGATGCTGCATCCAGACGACCGCGCAACGGCCATCGACACCTACCTGCGAGGCCGCGAGTCCGGTGAGCCGTTCGTGTTCGAGTACCGGCTGCTCTCCAGGGACGGCACGGTCGTGTGGTTCCGCGACTCAGCCATCGTCTTGCCCGATGCGGACGGGCGGCCGCGCTACATCCAGGGCGTCATGCTCGACATCACCGAGCGCAAGGCGGCAGAGGAACAGGTCGCCTACCTCGCCTACCACGACAAGCTCACCGGCCTGCCCAACAAGGCCATGTTCGACGAGCTCCTCGAGCTGTCGATGGCCAGGGCCAAGCGCAACGACCTCGGCGTGGCCGTCGTCTCGATCGACCTGGACGACTTCAAGCTGGTCAACGACTCGCTGGGCCATGAGGTCGGTGACGCGTTGATCCTGCAACTCGCCGAACGGTTGCGGGATGCCACGCGCGACACCGACCTGGTCGCGCGACCCGGCGGTGACGAGTTCCTCCTGCTGCTGGCCGACCTCGATCTCGCTCCGCCGCTCCAAGGCGGCACGGACGGCGCGACGCTGGCCGCCGAATCGGTGGCCGTTCGGGTCCAGCATGCGTTGAAGGACCCCTTCGAGGTGTCGGGCATCGAGCTCTACGTCTCCGCGAGCCAAGGGGTCAGCGTGTTCCCCAAGGACGCCATCGATCCGGCAGGTCTGCTGAAGAACGCCGACACGGCCATGTTCACGAGCAAGAAGCTCGGTCCCGGTGGCTACCTGGTGCATACGAACGAGCACGGCGACGCGATGAACCGGCTGTCGATGTCGACCCGCCTCCGCAAGGCCGTCGAACTCAAGCAATGGACACTGCACTACCAGCCGTTGATCGAGCTCGACACCGGCGGGATGTTCGGCGTCGAAGCGCTGATCCGCTGGCCCGAGCCGAACGGAGGCTTGGTGCCTCCGGGCGAGTTCATCCCCCTCGCTGAGGAGATGGGGTTGATCGAAGCCATCGGCGATTGGGTAGTGGAGGAGATCTGCCGTCAGGACGCGCAGTGGCGGGCAGAGGGTCTCACCTTGGAGATCGGGTTCAACCTGTCACCTCGCCAGCTCTGGCAGCCGGAACTGGTCGACAAGATCGTCTCGCCCATCGTGGTCGCCGGCATGGACCCGACGCGGGTCACGGTGGAGATCACCGAGTCGACCGCCATGACCGACCCCGATCGCACGGTCGAGCTCCTGAGCGCCATGCACGATCGCGGCCTCAAGCTGGCGATCGACGATTTCGGAACGGGGTACTCGTCGCTGGCGCGCCTCCGGCACATGCCGGTGGACATCCTGAAGATCGATCGATCCTTCGTCCGCGACGTCGATCAGGACGACAACGCCGGCAGCATGGTGAGCGCCATGGTCTCCCTGGCCAACAACCTGGGGATGATCCCGCTGGCCGAAGGGATCGAGACCAAAGGCGAGTGGAACTTCCTGGCGAGCCGTGGATGCACCCTGGGTCAGGGGTTCTTCTTCTCACGCCCGGTGCCGGCGTCCGACATCTTGGCGATGCACCGTCGTTCGGGGCTGCAGGTCATCGACGGCTCCACCGGCTCGCCGCACGTGGGACGTGCGACCTAGCGACGCTTCTTCCGCGCCCGAAGGCCGCTGCGACGCCCACGGCTGCTCCCGCTGAACACCGTACGAGGCGGCGAGACCTTCATGCCCTCGAGCTCGAACTCGGCATGCAGATCGAGTCTGGCGGCCATACGGCTCACGTCACCGAGCTGCTGCGGTGTGACGAACGTCACGCTGGTGCCCGCGCGCCCGGCACGTGCGGTGCGACCGACGCGGTGCACGTAGCCCTTGTCGTCCTGTGGAGGGTCGAAGTTCACGACCAGCGTGATGTCGTCCAGATCGAGACCTCGCGCCGCGACGTCGGTGGCGATCAAGACGCCGACATGCCGGTCCTCGAACCGCTGCAACGCTCGTTCGCGAGCTTGTTGGGTCATGTCGCCGTGCATCGTCACGGCGGGCACGCTCTCGTTCCGCAGCTGGCGTGCGAGCGTCTCCACGTGACGCTTCGTGTTGACGAAGACCAGGGTGAGACCCGTTGCCTCTTCCTGGCGAGCCAAGCGGATCAGCGTCGTCAGCTTCTCCGCCTGCTCGACGGGGATGAAGCGATGGTCGGCCTCATCCACCGTGAAGCCCTCGGACTCGATCTCGTGGCGGACCGGGTTCTGCGTGTAGACCTCGGCGATGCGGCCCACGGCACCGTCCAGGGTGGCCGAGAAGAACATCGTCTGACGTTCCTTCGGCACGTGGCGGACGATCCGATCCACCTGCGGCTGGAACCCCATGTCGAGCATGCGATCCGCCTCGTCCAGCACGAAGATGCGCACGTGCCGCAGCGACACCAGCTTGCGATCGACCAGATCGTCGAGGCGCCCCGGCGTGGCGATCAAGATGTGGGCCTTGTCCGCTCCCCGAGCCTGCTCCTTGACGTTGGTACCGCCGTACACGGCCTTGACGCGCAGGTGCTTGGCCTTGGCGATGTCCACGAAGTCGTCCTTGACCTGGGTCGCCAACTCACGGGTCGGCACCAGCACCAACGCCTGGGGGAGATCGACGGAGCCGGGGTCGAGCTGCTCGACGATGGGGATCGCGAAGCCCAAGGTCTTGCCCGATCCGGTCTGAGACTTCGCGAGCGTGTCGCGCCCCTGCGTGGCGTCCTCGATCACCATCACCTGGATGGGGAACGGGGACTCGATGCCGCGCGAGGCCAGGGTGTCCACGACAGCATCGGACACGCCGAGGTCGCGGAAGGAACGGTACGGGGTGGCCATGCACCATCGAGCGTACCCGTTCTCAGCGGCCGAAGGCCGGCAGCGGCGGGCGCTCCTGGGGTCCGCGGCGTGGCGCCCAGGGCGGTACGCTGGGCCGGTCCACGCGTTCGCGACGACGGGCGACGCACCGACCGATGAGGGGATCGATGGACGACCGTACCCAGCTCTGGAACGACGTGGCCGCACAGATCGCGGTGGACAGCATCCGGTGCACGACCAAGGCAGGATCGGGTCATCCGACGTCCTCGATGTCATGCGCGCATCTGCTGTCCGTGCTGTACACCGACCACCTCCGCTTCGACGTCGGTGACCCCAAGTCGCCCGCCAACGACCGGTTCGTGATGTCGAAGGGACACGCGGCCCCGGCGTTGTACTCGGTGCTGAAGGCCATCGGCGCGATCAGCGATGAGGAGCTCCTCACGCTGCGTCAGTTCGGCTCACCGATCCAAGGCCACCCTGCCCCGGTCCCCGAGATGCCGTGGATCGACGTCGCCAGCGGCTCGTTGGGCCAAGGCCTCGCGGTCGGCCTCGGGATGTCGTTGGCCATGCGGCTGGACGGCCTCCCCGGCAGGACCTGGGTGCTCATGGGTGATTCCGAGATCGCGGAGGGCAGCGTCTGGGAAGCGATGGAGGCTGCGGCCTTCCACGAGGTCGACAACCTGGTCGCGATCCTCGACCTCAACAGGCTCGGCCAGCGCGGTCCCACGATGCATGGATGGAACGCGGACCTGTTCGCCAGACGCGCGCAGGCATACGGTTGGCACACGATCGAGATCGACGGCCATGACGTCGCGTCGATCGACGCCGCGTACACGGAAGCGAGCGCAGCTGAACGGCCGACGCTGATCGTGGCGCGCACCGAGAAGGGCCACGGGGTCTCGTTCCTGGCCAACCAGGAGGGGTGGCACGGCAAGGCGGTCCCGGCCGATCGGGAAGGCGCCGCGATCGAGGAGCTGGGTGGCATCCGTTCGCTCACGATCACGCCGTCGAGCCCTGCGGACCTCAAGCCGCTGATCCTCGGGGAGTTGCACTCCGAGCCCGCTCCCACCTACACCGATGCCGTGCCCACGCGCAAGGCGTTCGGCGAGGCGCTGGCGTGGCTCGCCGGTCATCGGCCCGACCTCGTGGTGCTGGACGGCGAGGTCGGAAACTCCACGCACACGGAGGACTTCCAAGCGGTCGCCCCCGAGCGATTCATCGAGATGTACATCGCCGAACAGGCCATGGTGGGCGCGCAGACGGGACTCCAGGCGCTGGGCAAGACCGCCTTCGCCGCCACCTTCGGAGCGTTCATCAGCCGCGCCGCGGACTTCGTGCGCATGGGTGCCATCAGCCGCGCGAACCTGCGTCTCTGCGGGTCGCACGCCGGCGTCTCGATCGGCGAAGACGGTCCGTCGCAGATGGCGGTCGAAGATTTGGCGATGTTCCGGGCACTGCACGGCTCCACCGTCCTGTACCCGGCCGACGGTCACGCCACGATCAAGCTCGTCACCACCATGTGCGACCTGCCGGGCATCTCCTATCTGCGCACCACCCGCGAGGCGACGCCGCTGGTGTACGAGGCGGACGAGGACTTCCCGGTGGGCGGCTCGAAGACGGTGCGCGCGTCCGACGCCGATACGGTGACTTTGATCGGTGCGGGAGTGACGCTCCACGCATGCATGCAGGCGGCCGACGCGCTCGCCGACGAAGGGATCGCTGCCCGCGTGATCGATGCGTACAGCGTGAAGCCCATCGATGCTGCCACGCTCCGGCGTGCGTTCGACGAGACCGGCATCCTGATCGTGTCCGAGGATCACCGGGTGGAAGGTGGCCTGGGTGACGCGGTCCTCAGCGCGCTCGCGGCGACCGGCCCCATGAACGGCTCGGTCATCGGGCTCGGGGTCACGGAGATGCCGGGGTCGGGCACCGCGGAGCAGATGCGCGCCTGGGCCGGCATCGACGGCACCTCCATCGCCGCGCGCGCCCGTGACGCGATCGCGGTCCGCTGATCGCGGGGTTACCGAACCGGGGCGGCGGCCTGGAGCCGCGGCAGGCCACCCAGCGCCAGGGCGATGATCTCCTCCGGAGGGACCGGCCGTGAGAACAGGAAGCCCTGGCCCAGCTGACAGTCATGGTCGATGAGGAACGCCAGCTCGGCCTCGGTCTCGATACCTTCGGCCAGGGTCGTCATCTCCAGTCCGCGGGCCAGCTCCAGGAACGCACTGACGATGCTCGCGGATTGCCCATCGGTGTCGACGTTGCTCACGAACGACCGGTCGATCTTCAGGACGCTGACGGGCATCTCTCGCAGGCGCGAGAGTGACGAGTACCCCGTGCCGAAGTCGTCGATCGCGATCCGCAGGCCGCCCTCGTGCAGTTGCGACAGGATCCGTTGTGCCCGATCGGGGTCCATCATGGCGGAGGTCTCGGTGATCTCGACCATCACACGAGCTGGGTCGATCGAGCCCTCGTGGATGCGCGCCAGGATGCGTTCGGACAGGTCGGGCTGCCAGAACTGTCGCGGTGAGAGGTTGAAGCCGATCTCCAGATCGATGCCAAGCTCACGCCAGGCCTGCGCCTGGTAGACGAGCTCGCGAACCACCCAGTCACCGATCAGCTCGATCAGGCCCAGCTCTTCGGCGAGCGGGATGAACTCGATCGGGGGGACCATCGTGCCATCCGGTTCGATCCACCGGATCAGGGCTTCGACGCCTGTCATGGTGCCCGACCCGAGCTCGAGCACGGGCTGGTAGTGAAGGGCCCACCGCTGCGTTTCGACCGCCTTGCGCAGTCGTGTCACGAACTGCAGCTTGGCTGCTGAGTCGAAGGCGCCGTGCGAAGAGACGACGTAGCCGGCCGGGCCGGCCTTCTTCGACTCATACATCGCTGCGTCAGCATTGCGCTGGAGGCCGCCCGCGTCTTCGGCGTCCTGCGGGTACAGGCTCAACCCGACGCTGACCGACAGATACACCTCGGTGCCCCCGACCTCGAACGGGGCCGTCATGGCCTGTTGCACCCGCTGGGCGGCCGCTTCGGCGCGCACGACGGCGGTGTCCATGTCGCCCGCGGTCTCTCGTTCGAGGTCGGCGATCAGCATCAGGAACTGGTCGCCGCCCCGGCGAGCAACCAGGTCGGTCTCTCGGGTCGCCTCGCGGAGGCGGTCGGCCACCATCTTCAGCAGTTGATCCCCGCTCGCATGCCCGAGCGAGTCATTGACCAAGCGGAAGTCGTCAACATCGACACACGCCACCGCCACCGATCCCTCGTGACGACGGGCCCGGGCGAGCGAGAGCTCGAGGAGCTCCTCGAACATCGACCGCGACGGCAGCCCGGTGAGCTCGTCGTGATAGGCGTGGAACGCGACGGCCTCGTCGTCGCGTTTTCGGTCGGTGATGTCCATCATCACGCCGTGCGAGAAGCGGGACATGCCGCGTGCGTCCCGGACCATGGTGGCCTCGTCGTGGACCCACACCACCCGCCCGTCCTTGTGGAACATTCGGTACTCGAGCGAGAACGGCTCGCCGGTCTCGTTGTGCCGAGCGTTCTCGGCCAATGCTCGGGCCTTGTCGTCGGGATGCATCACCTTGGGCCACAGATCATGGTCGGCATAGAACTCCTGCGGCGTGTACCCGAGGAGCTGCTCGATCTGCGGGCTGATGTAGACCGATGACGCCGATTCATCCGGCCCGTCGATGTAGACCACCGCGGGACCCTGCTCGACCATGGAACGGAACTGATCCTCACCGAACCGCACGGTCTCCTCGTGCCGATCACGTCGGAGCGCCTCGCCGACCGCCGCGGCGGCCACCCGCAAGCTCTCGATGTCCTCCTCGCTCCACGCGCGGTCGTCGGTGCAGTCGTCGAACCCGACGTAGCCCCACCATTCCTCGCCCATGAAGATCGGGGCCGAGGCCACCGAGAGCACGCCTTCAGCGGCCAGCACCCCTCGCTCGGGCTCGGGGAGTTGGTCGACCGGTCCCACGATGCCCTCGCCAGAGCCGTACAGCTCGATCCGCCGAGAGAAGTCGGGGGCGTAAGGATGCAGATGGTTGCCGGGATCCTCGAAGATCTGCCGGACCCCGTCGGCGTCCCATTCACCGACCAGGTCCATCCAGAGCCTTCCGTCCGGTGAACGGATGTTCTGGAAGATGAAGGCGCGATCGGCGTGCGCAGCCGAGCCGAGGTGCCCCAGCACCTCATCCAGCCGGTCGATCCACCCTTCACCCTGGAGCAGTTGATCGAGGGTGAATCCGGCGGCTGCCAGCACGGCCTCTCCGCGAGCCGAGGGAGCCCTCATACGGTCTGGGTATCGGCCTTGCGCCCGCGGCCCTGAAGCGGAACGGGGGCCTGCTACCCTTGGTCGCCTATGGCTGACTATCGCGAGATCCTGCACGAACGCCTGTATCTCAAGGTGCCGGGGAGCGACAAGCTGCGCAAGACGGCGGCCAACCGCCTCAAGCACCTGGAGTCGAACGGGTGGCGAGAGCTGGAGCGCGACCAGCGACCCGATCACATCATGATCAAGTTCGAGCGCACCGGACACGCCCCCATGAAGGCGCGACTGCCCAAGCAAGGGCCTGAGATCCGCATCGAACGGCGCCCTCGCCGCGACGACAACCGTCGTGGTGGCGGCCGGCGTTAGCTGGGCATCCAGGAACGCCAGTCGGCGCCAGCCGAATATCCTTCGGTCTGACCGCGTTCCTACCGGATGGTTTCCGGGTATTATCGCTGCTGAACACAGGTCTTTCGAACCGCGCGCCGAAGTGAGCGCCGCGGGGAGAGTTCCCATGAAGCAGGGGGTGCCACCGTGAGCGTCGAGTTCCATTCCACGATCGAAGACTCCGACCAGGTCGAGGCTCCTCAGCCTTCCAGCGTTCGGCCCGGCCACCGCGATCCACACGCGCACGCCGCCGAACAGCCCTTCACCTATCCGTTGCTCCGCGAGTTCGCCGAGCCCGACTGGACCCGCCTCCCCGGTTACCGCGACGTCACGAAGGAGCAATGGGAGTCGGCACAGTGGCAGCGGGCCCACACCGTGAAGAACCTGAAGGAGTTCTCCGGAGCCCTGGGCGAGTTCCTGGACGAGGAGCTGCTCGAGGACATCCGCCGAGACCAGGAAGAGCGCGCGACGATGTCGATGCTGCTTCCGCCGCAGATGATCAACACCATGGTCGAGAATGACCTGCGCGGCGACCCGGTCCGCCGGTACATGGCGCCGGCGCTGTCCGAGCGGGAGCAGGACTGGCCCAGCCACCCGCTGTCGGCTCGCGATTCGTTGCACGAGGCCGACATGTGGGCGGTGGAAGGGCTCACGCACCGCTACCCCACCAAGGTGCTCGCCGAGCTGATCCCCACCTGTCCCCAGTACTGCGGCCACTGCACCCGGATGGACCTGGTGGGCAACGACACGCTCCAGGTCCTCAAGTACAAGTTCGAGACCAAGCAGAACGAGCGCTGGGACAACATGCTCGACTACCTGCGCCGCACCCCGCAGGTCCGCGACGTCGTGGTGTCGGGCGGTGACATGGCCAACGTGCCGGTCAAGCGCCTGGAGGCGTTCATCATGTCGCTCCTGGACATCGAGAACGTCCGCGACATCCGCATCGCGACCAAGGGGCTCATGGGCCTGCCGCAGCATTTCCTGCAGGACGATGTGCGCGCTGCGTTCGGTCGCATGGGCGAACTGGCCGTGGCACGGGGCGTGGACATCGCGGTGCACACGCACGTGAACCATGCCAACTCGGTGACGCCGCTGGTCCGCGACGCGGCGCAGATGGTGCTGGACTCGGGCTTCCGCGATGTTCGCAACCAAGGGGTCCTGTTACGGGGCGTGAACTCCAACCTGAACGACCTGCTCGAGCTGTGCTTCACCCTGCTCGATCACGGCAAGATCCTGCCGTACTACTTCTACATGTGCGACATGATCCCCAACGCCGAGCACTGGCGCACCAGCGTTGCCGAGACGCAGGCGCTTCAGTACGGCCTGCTGGGGTACATGCCTGGGTTCGCGACGCCGCGCATGGTGTGCGACGTGCCATTCGTGGGCAAGCGCTGGGTGCACATGGCCGGCGAGTACGACCGCACCCGTGGCATCTCATACTGGACCAAGAACTACCGCACCGGGATCGAATCCGACGACCCAGAGGCGCTGACCCGGCAGTACCACTACTACGACCCCATCTACACGCTTCCCGAGGAGGGTCAGGCGTGGTGGCGGGACCGGATGCACGAGGGTCTCGACGAGCTGCTCGCCGGCCTCGCGACCGAGCAGGGCATCGAGATCGGCGCCTGAAGGAGCTGCCATGACGCGCTTGTTGCACGTCGTCGGCGCACAGATCTCCCCCGTCGGCGGCGACCCGGATGCGACGTTCGAGAAGTTCTCGAACGAGGTTCGCATCATGCGTGGATCGTTCCCGGACGCTCAGCTCTACCTGTTCCCTGAGCTCTACCTCGCGGCCGACGCCCCGTTCCGGTCCTCCGTGCCGCTCGCGGAGAACCGCCACCGGGTGCCGGGCCCGCTGACCGAGCGCATCGGCGAGGTGGCTCGGCGCGCTCGGCGATGGGTCCAGGCCGGTTCCATCTACGAGTCGGCGGGCGCCAAGACGTACAACACGGCGCTGCTCTTCGCTCCCGACGGAACGCTCGCATCGACCTACCGCAAGCTGTTCCCGTGGATGCCGTTCGAACAAAGCGACCCTGGATCCGCGCCTCCGCCGGTCGTGGAGCTCCCTCGCATCGGGCTGGCGGGCATGATGATCTGCTACGACGGCTGGTTCCCAGAGGTGCCGCGAGCCCTGGCACTCGGAGGCGCCGAGGTGATCTTGCACCCCACCCTCACGAGCACGCCCGATCGTGAAGAGGAACTGGTGCTGGCACGCGCGAACGCCATCGCGAACCAGTGCTACGTCCTCAACGTCAACGGTTCGCTCCAGGTCGGCGGCGGCCGCTCGATCGGGGTCGACCCCGAGGGCAGGATCCTGTTCGAGGGCGGCACGGGGGAGGAGTACTTCAGTGAGGTGCTCGACCTCGACCGGGTCACCACGGTCCGGGAGCGCGGCACGCGCGGCATGAATCGCCTGCTGTGGCAACTGGCTGAGCACGGACCCAAGCGCGTGCGGCTCCGCTAACGGGCGGTCCGCCTCCTGAACATGTAGGCGAGGCCACCGACCACCGCCGCACCCGCCACGATCGCGATCCAGGGCGTCGCTCCGTCCTGGCCCGATGCTCGGCGCGGCGGGGACGTGGACGTGGACGGAGCCTGCGACCCGGTCGATGGTTCGTCGAGGATCGTCATCGGTTCACTCGGTCGTCCAACGCCCAGGAAGTCGCATGAGTCTTCATCCCGCACGATGACACTCCACGCCACCTCGGCGATGCCAGGTGACGTGCCGGTTTCGTCCTCATCGGCCGACAGGATCCGTCCGGGAACCTGGAACGTCATCGTGTCACCCTCGATCGTGGGAGGAAGGAACACGTTCTGGGCACGTTCGGGGATCAGCAGGATCTCCAGGGATGGATCACGCACCGCGTCGTAGCGGATCAGTCGGTTCAGACGGCGGTAGTAGGCGAAGCGAACCACGGGCGCCGCCGGGTCTCGGAGCACCAGGTCGACCCGGAACGGCGTGCCGATCCGATCGGGCACCTCCAGAGGGTCGGCGAACCGCACCGTCCACAGGGCCGAGGTGCCCAGTTCGACGATCTCACCACGAGCCGAGACCAGGTCGGGGGCCGCGCCGCCGGCACCGCCGGCGTCGGGACAGGGCGCGACGTCGCCGGATGGGTCCGAGGCCGACGTCAGCAGTGGGACGACCAGGACCGCCAGCGCCGCCATGAGGCGCGGCCCCGAACGCATCGTCAGCAGTCCAGCTCGTCCAGCAGGAACGGTTCGGTCCGGGGCTCCTGCGTGAAGTCGAACGCCCCGGAGAGCGGGTCGGCCTGCGCGTCGCGCTCGGTCATCGGCTTGAGGCCGTGCAATTCCTCGATGAACTTCAGCACCGAGGAGAACTCGTAGACGGTGCTATCGATCGCGCCGCCCTCGGGATTGTCTCCCTGCCGGGTCCACGGGGACAGGATCAGCGCCGGCGTGCGCGGGCCCAGCCCCATCACGTCGTAGTGCGGCGGCTCGACGTGATCGTAGAAACCGCCGAAGTCGTCCCACACGATGACCACGGCGGTCGAGGCCCATGCGTCGCTCTTCATGAGGGCGTTGACGTACTCGATCGTCCAGTTCTCGCCGGTGCAGATCGAGGCTCCCGATCCGGGATGTTCGTTGGGACCTCCTTCCGGCGGGATCAGCCACGACACGGCCGGCAGGTTGTCCGCCTTCACGTCCTGCAGGATCGTCTCGGGAGGCTGCACCTTGTCCCACATGGTCGGATCGAACCGGACGTGACGGATCGCCTGGAGCGCGTTCATCCACTGGTCCGCGTTGGCGTAGTACTTCCAGCTGATGTCGTTCTTCTCCAACAGATCGGGCAGGACCGGGATGTTGATGCAGGTGCGGGTACTCTCCCAGTACTCCGCGATCTCCAGCAGTTGGCTGGGGCCCGCGGTGATGTTCTGCTCGAGGCGCATGATGCGCTTCACGTCGGCATCGGACAGGTCCTCGATGGGGAACCGCTGTGTGTACTCCTGCGGATCGTCGCAGTAGTTGCCCTCGGTGTCGGTGGTCGTCTTGTTGTCGACGATGCCGTATGACTGCGCGGCCACGGTGTACAGGTGCTCTGGGAACGTCGGTCCGTACATCGACGTGAAGAACTGATCCGCGATGACGTACCGGTCCGCGTAGGCCCAATACGCCGACAGGGACTCCCGGTCGTACTGAGAGTAGCCGGTCATGTCCTCGCCCAACGAGACGCAGTTATACCCATTCATCTTGCCGCCGTTGATCGACAGCAAGCCGGGATAGAAGGCGTGACCCAGGTCGTGCGGCATGATCGCCGGGGCGTCGGACAGCGGCACCGTGCCCGTGTCGGCGAACGAGGAGCAGTTCATGGTGCCGCCCTCGGTGGCTCCGTCCACGCCGGGGTAGCGCCCGAAGTAGTGATCGAAGCTGCGGTTCTCCTTGATCAGGAACACGACGTGCTCGATGGGGTTCTGGCCGGGAACGATGACGCCAGGGTTGCCTCCACCGCCGTCCCCGGTGCCGTTGCCGTTGTTTCCATCCCCCTGGCCGCCAGGTGTCTGACCACCGGCCGCCTCGGTGGGGTCCCCACGCGGCCACACGAACCACACCAGCAGGAGCACCAGCACCACCGCGAGCGCGGCGAAGGCGCGACGTCTGGCGATCTCCTGCCGGGTCGGCCGACGCGCACGTGCGGGACGGATGGGAGGGCCCGACTGCGGTTGCACGATGCCGAAGTCTACCCGGGCGATTCCGCTCGAACGAAGGCATCGAGCATCACGGCCATCTGCGATACCACATCGTCATACCGGGGGTCGCCGGCCCGATTGTGGAGCTCCCCCGGATCGGCTCGTCCGAGGGTCCCGGCCAGGTCGTAGAGCTCCAGCCAGCCATCGTCGTTCTCGATGTAGGCGAACTCCTTCGTCCTGATCGCCCGCCACGGCGGGACCGCCGAGTCACCCGCGTACTGCATCAACACCCCCGCTCGTGCCGGTGGAGGATCGGTTGTGCTGCGGTCCAGATACGGCCGCAGGCTGACGCCGTCGGTCGCAGGATCGGCCACGAGGCCGAACGATCCTGCGAGATCGAGGAAGGTCGGCGCCAGGTCGACGTTCAGCACGGGATCCTCGACGGTCGCATGCGAAGCCCACGGGGAACGGATGACCATCGGGGTCCGCACGCATGGGTCGTACGGACAGCGCTTGCCCGTCCATCGGTGCTCACCGAACGCGAACCCGTTGTCGGTGAGGAAGACGATGATCGTGCGGTCGAGCTCGCCTCGAGCGCTCACCAGCGACGTCAACTCCTGCATCGAGCGATCGACCGCCAGGAGCGTCTCGCGCGCCTGGCGCCGTTGTGTGAGGAGCAGCGCACGATGCGACGGTGAGAGCGGCGGCAGGTTCCGGACCCAGGCAGGCTTGCCCCGGACGTCGTTCAACTCGCTCAGCGAGGGTCCAGGAACGTGGTGGCTCGCGAACGCGCCGAGGTCGCTCGGGGCCGGCAACCAAGGCGAGTGGGGGGCAGGAGGCGAGAACACCAAGAACCAAGGACGGTCGGCGGGCGCGGCCCGCAGGAACGACAACGCCTGATCTGCCAGCCATGTCGTCGCGTAGCCCTGCGGACTGACGGCCACGTGCCGCGGAACGCCTTGATCGATCAGGTCGAAGTCGTAGTAGGTGGTCTCGAGCGTGGCGTTCCGCTTGGCGACGAACCGATCCCACCCCACCGGCACGTACGGCCCACGGTCCCACGGATACCCGTTCAGGTACTTGCCGACCAACCCGGTGGTGTAGCCCGCATCATGGAGCCACGTGGCCAGGGTCGCCTCTTCGTCCAGCTCGTCGCCATCGGTGTTGGATCGAACACCCGTGTGTGGGGAGGTCAGGCCGGTCAGGATCGATGCCCTGGATGGACAACACAGCGGCGTATCCAGGAACGCGTTCGAGAACCGAACCCACGGCTGGGTGGGATCTTCGATCTGGGCTTGGAGCCACGGCATCCCGAGGGGACCCGACCCGGCCGGCATCGTGTCGGCGCTCTGATCGTCGGTCAGGACGATCAGGATGTTGGGCGCGAGCTCGCCGGGCGCCGGGGACGGGAGTCCCGGTAGCGCCGTGGCGACCGACATGCACAGCAACGCCACGGCCAACGCGATGCGAGCACGCCTAGTCGCGATCCAGCCAACCACCGTCCCGCCCGTTGGCATCGGCCACCACCCCGGCCGCGATCGACAGGGCGATCGCGTTGGGCTCGCGGCCACCGATGTCCAACCCCAGCGGGGATCGGACCCGGGTCAGCTGCCCGTCGTCGAACCCCAGATCGCGGAGCTCCTGCACGTAGTGCGCGACATGGCGGCGACTCCCCATCACCCCGATGAAGCGAACCGACGAACGCAGCGCGATCGCCAGCATCTCGGTCACATCCGGTGCATCGTGGTCGGTGAAGACCACGGCCGTGTGCTCATCGAGCGGCTCCTGCTCCAGCGACCGAACCCACGGCGCATCTGTCGGCTCGAGACGGTCGGACCGGGACTCCACCACGACCACATCGCGACCGAGTGAGCCCAGGAACCCGCGGAGCGCTCGGGCAACATCCGTGGCCGACACGATCAGGACCCGATCGGGAGCACGGTGCGGCTCGAGATAGATCTCCACCGTTCCGAGCTCGTGATCGAGGACCCGGGTGGCGGGCGCGCCGGACAGGTCGACCTCCGCTGCGGCCGCCACGGCTCCCGCATCGAACTCGGCGCATCCCAACGTGCCGTGGACGGCCCCACCGGCCTCGATCGTCATGACGTTGCCCACCGAGCACGGCGGGTCGCCGGTCACCTTGATCGCCTTGACCTCGACCCGCCGCGGCGAGGGTCGCCGCGGCCCCTCGGCGCTCGCGGTCGCATCCGTTCGCTCTGGTGGCGCCGACGGGTGTGCGTGGCCGGTCGGATGGGGGCCGGTGACGCCGGCCGCGAGCTCCACTGCGTGCGCCAGGACCGGCAGCACCGCCTCCAGTCCCTCGCGCACGCCCGTCGGCGAGCCGGGAAGGTTCAGCACTACGGCGCCCCCCACGGTGCCGGCCACCCCTCGCGACAGCGCCGCCATGGGGGTGTGCGTGAGCCCGGCGGCGCGCATCAACTCGGCCAGACCCGGCGCTTCGCGATCGAGCACCGCACGGGTGGCCTCCGGCGTGACATCGCGCGGCCCGAAACCCGTCCCACCGGTCGTGACCACGAGGGCGGTGGCGAGCGCCTGATCGCGGATCGCCGCCGAGACCGCAGGCACCTCGTCGGCCACCACGCTGCGCGCGGAGACCCCGTACCCCGCGGCTTCGAGCAGCGCCTGGGCAAGGTCGCCGGACTCATCGGTCCTGGTGCCCTGACTGACGCCGTCCGACACGGTGATGACCGCCGCGACCGCGTTCCGTTGCATCTCGATATCCTCTCGCATCAGACGCGCGTCGGTGAGCCTGCCAGGGTGGCCACAGCGCGGGGCGGCGGGTCCACGCGGTACCGTCGGATCCCGACGCACGGGAGGGGAAACCAGCATGAGCACATGGTCGGATCAGCTCGCCGCCGCCCTAGCGGTCGCGCCCTTGGACCCCGACGAAGAAGTGCGTCTGCTGGACGCTGCGCGCGAGATCGCCCACCGGGTCGAACGCCGGGATACACCGGTGTCGGCGTTCCTGATGGGGGTCTCGGTGGGGATGCTCACAGCGGCCGGCACGGCCCGTGAGGACGCGATCGACGACGCGTTCGAGGACCTGGCGCGCATCCTGCCCGATCCTCCAGCGGCCCCCGCATAGCTCGTTCATCGCCTGCGGGGGTACGCTGACGGGCACATGCGAACGTCGGTCACCTCCTCGCCAACCCTGCGGCCTCTCACTGGCCCGCTGCTGGACACGTTCGGCCGGATCGGCAGCGATCTGCGCATATCCGTGACCGATCGGTGCAACTTCCGCTGCACCTATTGCATGCCCGCTGAAGGCGTGGCGTGGCTCCCCAAGAACGAGATCCTGACGTTCGAAGAGCTCACCAGGCTCCTCTCGCTCTTCGTCCGTCTCGGTGTGGATTCGATCAAGGTGACGGGCGGAGAGCCGACCGTCCGTGCGGACCTGCCCACGCTGGTCAGCATGTTCCGAGACGCCGGGCCCGCACTCGACATCTCCATCACCACGAACGGCGTGTTGCTCGACACCTTGGCGGCGCCGCTGGCCGAGGCCGGCGTGGACCGTGCCACCGTCTCATGCGATTCCCTCCTCACGCATCGGTTCGCGGAGATGACCCGGCGCGATGCCTTGGAGAAGGTCCTGCGAGGTCTGCGGGCGGCCGAGACCGCGGGGCTCACACCCATCAAGATCAACTGCGTCGTGATCGGCGGAACCAACGACGACGAGGTCGTGGGGTTCGCCGGCTGGGCACGCGAGACCGGGTACCAGGTGCGGTTCATCGAGTACATGCCGCTCGATGCCCAGCACGCGTGGGAGCGGGAGAAGGTCGTGCCTGCAGCGACCATGCTCGAACGGATCGGCGCGGTCTACCCGTTGGTCTCGACGGCCGCCGACGGCGAGCCGGCAACGACCTTCACGTTCGCCGACGGTGCCCCCGGTTCGATCGGGGTCATCCCCAGCGTCACCGAACCGTTCTGTGATTCGTGCAACCGCATGCGGATCACCGCCGAGGGGCAGTTCCGCAGCTGCCTGTTCGCCCTGGAGGAGACCGACCTGCGCACGCCAATGCGGGCGGGGGCCTCCGACGACGAGCTCGAGCAGTTGATCCGTGAGGCCATGTGGGGCAAGTGGTCCGGCCACCGCATCAACCATCCGGACTTCGTGCAGCCCGCTCGCAGCATGTCCATGATCGGCGGCTGACCGCCCGCCCGACACGTTCGTCTGCGGGTCTTCGCGGCGTCACGAGGCGTTCATCTGCCGCTGTCAGCATGATCCGTGCCGAGAGGTCGCGCCCCCTCCTCGGCGCGGGAGGCCGGGCACGGCCCGGCCTCCCGCGGACCCCTTCCCCTGCTGGGAGCCCGCGGGTGGATCAGCCGGCGAGGTTCTCGATGGAGAGCCGCGGGATGTCGTCGCCCGGCTCGATGCCCAGGATCTGACAGTAGAACGACAGCTCCGCCTCGGCGGCGGTCCGGATCGTCTCGGCCATCCGGAAGCCGTGCTGTTCACCCTCGAACAACAGGTAGGCGTACGGCAACGCCTTGGCGGCGAGCGCGTCCACCATGATCTCGGACTGCGATGGCGGGACCACCTCGTCCTCAGCACCCTGCAGGAGCAGCATGGGTGTGGAGATCATGTCCACGAAGTGGATCGGGCTGCGCGCACGGTAGTCGTCGGCGGCCTCGGGCCAGGGGCCCACCAGCGTGTGCTCGTACCGCGACTCGAACTTGTGGGTGTCGCCCGTGGCGAACGGCTCCAGGTCGCTGATGCCGTAGTAGCTGGCGCCAGCCGCGAAATCGTCGTGGAAGGTGAGCGCGCACAGCGTGGTGTAGCCGCCGGCGCTGCCCCCGCGGATCAGCAGCCTGGCGCCGTCGACCTCGCCCTGGGCCGCGAGGAACCGCGCCGCGTTGAGGCAATCGTTCGTGTCCGTGATGCCCCACGTCCCGTTCAGTCGCTGCCGGAACTCGCGGCCGAACCCGGTGCTGCCGCCGTAGTTCACGTCGACGACCGCGAAGCCGCGGCTGGTCCAGAACTGCATCCCCAGATCGAACGCCTGGGTGGACTGACCGGTCGGACCCCCATGGCTCATGACGATCAGTGGTGGAAGGGTGCCGTGCGGCCCCTCATGTGCTGCGTTGGCCGGAGGGTAGAAGTGAGCGAACGCCGTCCGGTCACCATCGGTGGGGAACTCGATCTGTCGCGGCGCAGACAGGAAGCCTCCATCCACCGGCACCTCGCCGCTCCGGTGGATCACCTCGACCGATCGCGACGAGAAGTCCAGCCACACGAGCTCGTCCGGAAGGCCCGGCGCGCCCGCGATGAACACGATCGTCGACCCGTCCACGGCCAGGTGCGGGCCGAAGCTGAGCGCGGAATGCGGCAGGTCCAGGTCGAGCAGCTCACCGCTCTCGGGGTCCAACACCGCCAGTGATTGCACTCCCATGCTGTCGTACCAGCACACGATGCGTCCGTCGTCCAGGAAACCAAACGAGCGAGAGCCGAACACCCACTGCGGGAACCCGAACTCGGCTTCGGCGGGATGCAACGTGTGACGCTCACCGTCCCGGAACCGTTCCAGGTTCCACCAGCCGGAGCGGTCGCTCGCGAAGCACAGGTCGCCGGCGGGGCTCCACGCCGGTCCCCAGATCGACTCCTCGCCGTCCTTGCCGGCGAGGTGCCGGACATCGGTCAGGACCGCTGGGTCGCCATCGAAGGTCCCCACGAAGAGCTCACAGCCGTCCCACGGCATCCACGGCAGGTCCCACGCCAGGAATGACAGCATCGAACCGTCGGGCGAGACCCTCGCGTCGGCGTAGAAGTCTCGTCCCGACGCGATGACGTGGGCCTCACCGGAGCCGTCCGCGGGCAGCGCGACGAGCTCGTTCACCACATCGCGTGGCCCACCCGCACCCTCATGTCGTTCACGAACACCGATCCACCACCGACCGTCGTCCGTGGTGGTGCCGTCCGCGAAGCGATGCTTCCCGTCGGTCTCGGGTGTCAGCGCGATGGGCTCGCGGTCCGGATCCTGGCGGTACAGACGCTGGTCGTCGAAGTCGGAGTAGAAGATCACGCCGCGGTGAACCTGATAGGCACCGCCACCGTACTCGTGGACCGTGGTCCGGACGTTGACACCGTCGTGCGTGACCTCGGTGGGTGAGGACCAGGGGTCGCTGCGCATCACGACGCCGCGGCCACGCTCGCTGGGACGCATCTCGCGCCAGTACACCTGTCCGTCGTCGAGCAACGGCTCCGCCAGCCGCACCTCGGTGCTGGCCAGCATGTCGGCGGAGATCGGTGAGGACCACGACCCGAAGGGAGCCACGCGACGGTCGGTCATCTCGGTCTCCTGCCCACGATCACGCGCGTCACCTTGAGTTCCCCTCCTTTGGTGCTTTCGACCCCCCGGAACCCTCGGGCGCCGAACACCTTCTTCACGTCCTTCGAGCGGTCGGGACTGACCTCAACCAGCAGCCAGCCGTCCTTGCGCAACCAGCGGGGCGATGAGTCGACCGTGCGTTGGATCAGACCCATGCCGTCGGCACTCCGGTCGGTGAGGGTGTGCGGCGGTTCCCAGTCCCGGATCTCATCGGGAAGATCGTCGATCTCATCGAGTGGTACGTACGGAGGGTGCAGGGTGATGACATCCACGGCACCCTCCAGTTTCGAGGGCAGGGCACCGAACAGGTCACCCTTCACGAACCGAGCTCGAAGGTCGAGGCTCTCGGCGTTCTTGCGCGCCAGCTTCACGGCATCGGCCGCCACATCCGTTCCCCACACCTGCGCCCGGGGAACCTCGTCAGCGACGGCGAGCGCGATCGTGCCGCCACCGGTGGCCAGGTCCACGTGCACCGGTCGCTTCCGGCCACGCAACCGACGCACTGCCTGCTCCGCCAGGAACTCAGACGAATCGCGGGGCACGAACACGCCGGGGCGGGTGAGCAGCTCGATGCCGCGGAACTCGGCGTACCCCTTGATGAAGGGGATCGGCTCCCCGGTCGCGCGCCGCTTCACCAAGGCCTCGAACGCCCGCTTGTCCTTGCCGGCGATCTCGTCCTTGGGCTCGGGCTCGTACCCCAGCACGTGGATCATGAGGTCGTCGGCCTCGATCCGTTCACGACCCTTCTGCCAGTGGTCGATGGCGTCGGACGCCTTCAGCGTCTTGACCGCGCGAGCGATGAGCCACCGGGCTTCCATGGCG
Organism: uncultured Actinomycetes bacterium; assembly: GCA_963821935.1. Lineage (GTDB taxonomy): Bacteria > Actinomycetota > UBA4738 > UBA4738 > HRBIN12 > JAOUEA01. The sequence goes on from CAWGFM010000005.1 coordinate 761,727, forward strand.
AGGCATCGTACCCGGTGACGCTCGCTACACTCCCTGCGATGACGCGCACGCAGGACCCGCCAGCCAAGAAGTCCCCGCCCAAGGCCCACAAGCCGAAGGCCGACAAGTCCACAGCGACCCCGCCCAAGGCCACCACGTCGAAGAAGTCGCGCGCCACGAAGGGCGCCATCGGCGGCGACGTGCGGCTCACGGGGGACCGACTGATCGTGCGCATTCCCGGCAGTGGGGAACGCACATCGGCGGGCGGACTGCTGATCCCCGCCACCGCCATGCCCGCCCCCAAGCGTCTCGCCTGGGGCGACGTCGCGCTCGTGGGACCTGACGTCCGCGTCGCGACACGCGGCGACCGGGTCCTGTTCCTGCCGTCGTCGGGCCTCGAGGTCGAACTCGACGGTGAGGACCTGGTGCTGCTGCGGGAACGGGATGTCCAGGCGGTCACCACCGCGGGCACCAAGAACGAACGCGTGCCGGGGCAGTACCTCTAGGGCTCGTCAGCTCTCCACGAACGACAGCCGCACCGTGCGGATCGGATTGTCGACGTTCGGGTCCACCACCACGAGGCGCTGCCACGTCCCCAGCGCGAGGACACCGCCCAGGACGGGAACGACGATGCTGGGAGCGACGAAGGCGGGCAAAACGTGATCGCCACCGTGTCCCGGACTCCCATGACGATGCCGGTACCGGTCCTGCCGTGGAAGCAGCCGCTCGAGCGCGTCCTGCAGATCCTGCTCGGAGCCCGAGCCCGTCTCGATGATCGCCACCCCGGCCGTGGCGTGGGGGACGAAGATGTTGAGCAGCCCATCGGTGCCCGCTCCGGCCGCGAAACCCTGCGCCCGGTCCGTCACGTCCACCACCCGCCGGTCTGAGGTGTCGATCTGGAAGGTCTCGGTGCGCACGAAGGATCCTTCCTCAACCGGTGGGATCAGCTGCGGCGGCGTCACCGTCATCGTCCTCGGCCAGTTCTTCCGTGTGCTCGGCCGAGTCGAACTCGCCGAAGCCCAGCCGCCAGATGTGGCCGGGCCACCGGAAGTCGACGACACCGTCGGCAGGGCGGTAGGCCGCGGTATAGAGCGTGCCCCAGCCGCTGGAGTAGGCCGTGCTGAACAGCGGCGGACGCAGGAACGACGCAGTGAATCCCTCCGCGGTCTCGTTTTCGTCCTCCAGCCGCTCCACGATGCACCGTTCGCGTTCGATCGTGTGGGTCGCCTCCGCCTGCGCCGGCCATTCGGCGATGCCCTGGTGATTCGTGGCGGCGGGGAACGAGCGGAAGATGGGTTCTCGGTCGGGTGCCAGGTAGGCGGTGAGCAGCGCACCACCGGCATCGACGATCGTGAGGTTGTGCGCCAGGCTGCACGGCAGCCGAGCGAGTGCTTCCCGCGCCCCCTCGACCCGGTCGCACGTTTCGAGCAGGTACCGCACCACGAGCGGGATACCGAAGCCGTCACCCATGACGCGACGCCCACCGAAGGTCAGCGAGACGGCCAGGCCGGCAGCGTTCATGCCGTCGAGCAGCCCCCACAGGCAGTCACTGGACCCGATCACCGGCTTGAGCAGATCGGTGGACCAGATGACGCCCTCGAACCTGGACGGCGCGTAGTCGTAGTTGCGAACCAGGAGCGGGCCTCCGTCCCGGGACCAGACGCCCTGCGAGCACGCCGCCAGGAACGGCGGCGGCTTGTACAGCGACAGCATCCGAGCCGCCAGATCGCCGCCGCCGGCCAGGTCGACCAGTCGTTCGTACGCGGGCATCAGCTCCGGCATGTGCGCCCGCAACATGCGCACGCCGGTGGCGTACGAGGGCCGGGCTCCTTCACCTTCCTGCAGGAACCACTCGCGGTAGTGCGGCCACCGAGACTCGAACTCGCTGGCCCAGACCGACCCCGGCTCGAGGTCCTCGATGGAGCGGAAGGTGAACGGCGCCATCAGAGCATCTTGAAACCGAAGGGCTCCGGTTGGACGGCGGCAGGCTGTTCGGGCGGCACGCTTCGGAACTGTTCCTTGATGCCGGAGATCCAGCCGCGCGCCCGGTCGACCAGCTCGTGATCGTCGTCGAGGAACCGGCCGCGACTCACCAGGATGCCTAGGTCGGCCCCGGGATAACGATAGCCTCCCGCCGTGGCGATCCTCAGGTAGAAGGCCTCGGATCCGTCCGAGATCGTGTGCCAGTCGGTGTCGCGTCGGTCGAACGCGATCTCACCCTGCGGATCCGCACGCCAGATACCCGATGCCGGTGCGTCGGTGATGAGCTCCACGGCGTCCTCGGTCTGCTTCAGGATGAACTGCGTCCACTCATCCACGTTGCCGGGATGTGCCCACCGACGGTTCAGCTCGTCCACGTCGATCTCGTACTCGACATCCATGAACTCCATCAAATGGAACAGGAACAAGGGCATGTCGCCGTACGCCACCGAGGTGACGTTCGTGATGCTGGATGCTCCGGTCACCCTGGGGTTCAACTCCCCCAGGTACATCTCACCGGTGCCGGCATCAGCCAGGAAATCCAGCTCGAAGTAGCCTCGATAGCCCTTCGCCCGGAGCCGTTCCCCCATGGCGTAGGTCCGCTCGCGCGCCAACGTCCGCTGCGCTTCGGTGAGCACGTCCGCGAACACGTCGTTGCCACACCACCCCCCGTCGTAGGGCGTCAGCTCGGGGAACCCGGTCAGCTCAGCCATGAGCGGCCCCACCAGGGTGCCATGCCGCGTGATGACGCCCTCGATCGCGCACTCCCGCGGGTCGATCCGCCGCATCACCTTCAGATCGTGTCCCACGATGTCCTTCTCGTTCGCCTTCCAGTCGTCCTCCGTCGCGACGAAGAACGTGGTCTGACCCGAGTCGCCGTACGGCGTCTGGATCACCAGGTCGGACCCGAGACCAGCCTCGGTCGCCAGGTCCAGCACCTCTCGATAGGTGGTAGCTCGGCCCATCATGTTGGGCACGCTGGGGACGCCCGCTTCGTTGCCGAGTCGGGTGGTCTCGATCTTGGAGTCCATGCGGTGGCGAAGCTCCGCCGGCGGGAACGCCACCTGCAACCCCAGCTCATTCGCCAGCGTCTCGGTCTCCTCGTCGAACATCAGGAACGCGACCTTGCCGCCGCCCCGACCCCCCACGTAGTCCACGACCTCCTTGTGGCCCAGCAGGTAGTTGCAGATCTCCTCGATCGACATGAACGACCTCGGCGTCTGCTCCTTGGGCACGAACACGTTCGGGTGCCATCCGTCGAAGGAGTCGTAGTAGTTGATGAACTTGAAGTTGCGCACCCAGCGGTCGATACCCAGCAGGTTGAACGCCGTCGCACTCACGAAGTAGACGGGCGTCTCGTTCCTGCGGAAGAAGTTGCGGATCTCGGCGATGCCGCGCAGCGGCTCGCGGCTCATGGCACGTCGAGCGGGGCCGAGGGGACCACGTCCATGGCTACCCGGCGAGCCCGCACCAATCCCGGATGAACATGCCCAGGACCTGCGCCGTTTGGATCACGGACGGAAGGTACACCCGTTCACCCACACCGTGCGCGGCCTCGGCGTACGGCCCGAAGCACACCGCCGGGATCTGGGCCACGTTGCCGAACACCGCAGCGTCCGTGGTGCCCGTGGTGGAGACGAGGGCCGGCGGTGATCCGGCCTGACGAGCGAACGATCCCGCGAGCGTGGTGACCAGCTCATGATCGTGGGCGATCTCGTACCCGCGGCTCGCGAAGCCGTTGTACGTGACCTCTGCCGATCCGGGCCGGTCGCGCGTGGCGTCGGCGACGGCGTCCTCGATCCGACCTCGGAGCCCCTCCAACGTCATGTTCGGGTACAGCGCGATCCGGTACCCGGTGATGCATTCGCCGGGAACCGTCGAAGGCCAGTCGCCTCCTCGAATCGTGCCCACGTTGAGGTTGATCGGGTGGGCGAACAGGCCGAAGGGCGGGGGAGGGGCCGCGTTGAGCTCGGCCTCCAGTGATCGGAGCGCGCCGATCACCGCCAAGCTCTGCTCGATCGCGTTCGCCGCGTGCAGGCCCTCGGCCGCGTGGCCAGCCACGCCGGTGATCCTCACGTTGAACCACATCACGCCCACCTGGGACGTCGTGACCGCCGCCCCGAACGGTTCCGCGATCACGGCGGCGTCGGCGGTGGAGCCCGCCAGCAACGTCTGCAGCGTCCCGTTGCCGCCGCACTCCTCTTCGACCACCGACTGCAGGGTGACGGGCGCCTGCGGCGTCAACCCCATGGAACGCAGTCCCCGCACCGCACCCAGGATCGCGGCGAGGCCACATTTCATGTCCGCGGCCCCTCTGCCGATCATCCATCGGTCCTCGATGTCGGCGTCGAAGGGAGCGTGCTCTCCCCATTGCGACTGCGGCTCGGGGCTCACCACGTCGATGTGACCGTTCAGGATCAGCGAACGGCCCCCCACCCCGGCGGCGGGTGCCCACGTCGCCACCACGTTGCGCTTGCCTTCGACGCTCCAGTCAAACGGCGCAGCCAAAGGATGGTCGCGCAGAGCCCGCTCGTCCATCGGCACGTCGATCGGTTCCAATCCCAGATCGTCGCGCATGACCTGCGTGATCAGGACCTGCCCCGCCTCTTCCTCGCCTAACGTGGTGCGGATCCTCACGAGCCGGGCCAGGAGGTCGACCATCCAATCGGTCTGGTCGGCGATGGCCTCCGCGATCGCGTCATCCTCCGCAGCGGGGTTCGGCGCTTCCACGCCCGCCAGCGCCGTGGCGCGCCCATCGAACGCGAGCTCATCCGGAGGCTCTGCGGCGCCCGGTACCCGGCTTCCACCGTACGCCCCCGACCCTTCCATGAGCGCGGAGCGTACACATCGCGGCCACCCTCGTCCGAGGACGATGAAGGTGGACCGTTGACGCATAGATGTAATGATGTAATCTTCATCACATGACACGATCACGAGGACACCGCACACACCACGACACGGCCACGACCGAGCAGATCCAGGGATGGTTCGCCGGCAGGCTTCCGGACGACTGGTTCGCAGGGTCACCATCGGTCGACGTCGATCGGGACGAGATCCTGGTCGTGGGCACCATCGCCGAACCCGAGCTCGCCGACGACACATCCCCCGAAGCTCGAGCAGCCGCCATCGGAGCGCGCATCTCCGGATTCCGTGAAGACACCCGCGGGCAGCGCATGCGGATCGCCGACGAGGCACAGCACCGATTCGCTCGGGCCGTGAGCTGGGGGGTGCGTTGCTCGGACCAGCAGGTGCTGTTCACCACCCTCAGCGTGCCGGCCATGACACGTCTACGCATGCCGGAACGCCAGGTCCTGGACACGCTGGTGGACTCAGGGGTCGCTCGCAGCCGCAGCCACGCGCTGGCGTGGTGCGTCCGCTTGGTCGCCGAGCGGCAGGACGACTGGCTCGCCGACCTCCGCGAAGCCCTGGAGAAGGTGGAAGCCGTCCGTGCGGACGGCCCTCACGACTAGACCCGCCGGATCGACACGATCATGTTGACGGCCTTGGTGACCATGACCTGCTCACCGCCGGCCAGATCGGCCGGCACGCTTTCCACGCCGAGACGGGCGGTTTCCATGGAGCGATCTCGATAGGCGACGGTGACGTCGACATAGCCCACCCCATGCACCTCGAGGGGGCCCACCTCGACCACCAACGCCTCGGACTCCCCCAACACGTGGCGACCCTACCGCAGCGGTCGTAGGGACGGACACCCCGCCCCTGCCCGGGGGCTGACTGCTAGGGTCGACGCGATGCGGCCCCACCGCAACCGGCTCAAGCACGGACGCCGGATTGCCGAACCTTCCCCCATGCATCGAGGGGGATCTCGGCTTCGACGACGCCTGGGCACGGTCACCGTCGTGATCGCGCTGGGGATGGCGCTGCTCCCCGGCGGCCCTAGGGCGAACGCGGGCGCGGGGGATGCCGGCGGGGCCTCGAAGGACTACGCGTCGCAAGGCGACCTCGGCACCGGCCTTCCACCGGTGCCGATCTCGGTGCCGGTCTCGGCCTCGCGGGGCACGTCGATGCGGTGGAACGATCTGGATCCGTCCCACGCCTGGGCCAAGGCGGCGATCAACTTCGTGGGCCGAGATCATCCGTGGATGCGTGACTTCGCCCCGGCGAGGAACGGTTCCTATCCGTTCAAGCCGGACATGATCGAGACGCGCAAGTACTTCGCCCGCACCATGGTGAGAGCGTTCGCACCCGGTGCCACCGTGGATCCACGCATCGAGTTCCCGGACCTGGACCCCACCCAATCCTTCTATCAATGGGCGAACATCGCGGTGCAGCGAGGGTGGCTCGGCCGTGCGGCCGACGGTCGTTTCCGGCCCGACCAGCCGATCACGACCAGCGTGCTGCATCGAGCGTTGGTCCACGCGCTCGGCCTGCGACGCACCGCCGTGCGGCTCAACGGATTGCACATGCAGGATGGCACGACCCTGAACAGATCGAATCGGTTCGGGAGCACGATGTTGGGGATGCGTCTGGGGCTGCGCTACCCGAGCTCCGGTCCTGAGCACGATGTCCTGCCCTCGACGCCGCTGCCCCGAACCCAGGTCGCGTACTCGTTGTATCGAGCCACGACCCTGGAGAGCTGGGTCGTGGGATGGGTCCGCGACCAGTACGACCGCGTCGTCCTGCCCAACATGAACCCGGTGCGCCGCGACATCGTCCGATGGGGCCTGCGCTACGTCGGTCACCCGTACGTGTGGGCAGGCGAATGGGGCTTCGAGAGCCCGCCGCCGGCCTCGTTCGGAGGCCAGCCGATCCCCGGTTTCGATTGCTCGGGGCTGGCGTGGTGGGAGCTGCGGGCAGATGAGGGTGCGTGGAACATCTCGCCGCCCCGTCCCTACGCGGGGTGGTCGCTGCCACAGCGGTCGTCGGCCGACATGGCGCGCTTCGGCAACATCAAGTGGAACGCGCTGATGCCGGGAGATCTCGCCTTCTACGACGGCAACGACGACGGCACGGTCGACCACGTGGACGTGTACGTCGGCAACGACTACGCATTGGACTCCTCGACCAGCGTGGGAGGAGTCACGCTCATGTACGTGGGCCCCGGCAGTTGGTACCGGGACCACTTCGTGCATGGCCGGAGGGTCATCCCGAAGAAGTAGCGCCTCGTGCCCGGCCGTCGTGAGACGGATCCGCGTCGATATCGGCTTGCAGGGCTGCTCGCTCCGCATCGGTGAGCGCCCGGCTTCCGCCGCCTTCCGGATCGGTGGGCACGATGACCGACTCCGCCTCGGCAGCGAGCGATCCGTCGGCCTTGTCGATGCGTTCCCAGGTTCTGATGCTCGAGGTGCCGAAACCGCTGACCCCGCAGCGAACGCGGATCTGGCCGTCGGCCTGCGTGAGCTCGCTGCGGTAGTCGATCGCGACCCTGGCCAGGACGAAATCCCACGCCTGCTGGCTCCCGAACAGGTCGTCGACCAGCCGGTCCCTGCATTCCTCCAGGTAGTTGAGGTACACGGCGTTGTTCACATGCCCGTAGTTGTCGATGTCGCGCCAGCGGATACGGATCGTGACTTCGTGCATGGGGCGTATCCTGCCACGCCGGGCTCAGGGCCTCGGCCTCCCGCAGGGGCTCTGCGTTCGGTCATCGGGAATGAAGAAGACCCCGGACGGGGGGTCCGGGGCCTTCTCGTTTCGGAGAGAGGGGCTCCACCCCTACTACGGTTCAGCCCGGGCGGTGGTTCGACGCCGCATGTGGCGGTTCTGTGTCAGGCCTGGAGTCGGAACGATCGGTTCGACCTCAGATCCCCGCACCCGGTCGATGCTCGTCCATCCGCCGGTCGATCTCCATGTTCGCCCGACGAGAGCTGGGTCGAGATCCGGTCACGGCGGCCAGGAACTCGTCGCGCTCCAGGGCCAGCAGGCTGAGGTCGCCGTCGGCGACCACCGAGGCGGTCCGTGGCACGTTGCGGAGCAGCGCGATCTCCCCGAAGTAGTCCCCTGGCCCAAGGTCGGCGACCGGCATCCCACCGGAGAAGACCGACGCGGTGCCTTCCTCGATGATGTAGAGGCGTGTCCCGGACTCCCCTTCGGTGATCACGTGGTCACCGGCTCGCGCCCGCGTGGGCTGCAGGTTCCACGAGAGACGTTCGAGGATCGGCTGGGCCAGAGGCTCGAACATCGGGATGCGAACCAGGACCTCGAGCTCCGGCCCGGGAACGACGCCCTGTGCCTCCAACGCACGGAGCCGGCCCCAGCCGAGCAGTCCCATCACCGGCAGGATCGCTCCCGCGGCGACGAACGCGCCCCTGGGGCCGACCAGCGCCACCAAGACCGGAGCAGCGATGCTTCCCACGGCCAGACCGGCCATGAGCAGGCCTTCCTGCACGCCGAAGATGCGGGCCAGGATCTCGTCGGGAACCGTGCGCTGCAGCAGCGTACGCCCCGCCACGTCGAAGAACGCGCCGCCGACACCGCTGATGGCGAGCAACGCGAAGGCCACGGGTGGCGTCTGTGCCAGGGCCACAGCCGCGAGCGGCAAGCCGAGGATCACGATACCGGCGGCCAACGCCGGGCTCAGTCGGCGTGTGCCCACGAGCACCGCGGTCGCACCGGCGCCCACCACCCCACCGATACCCACCGCGGCGGCGAGGATCCCGGTCCCGGACTCGCCCATGTCCAGCACATCGATCGCCGTCACCGTGTAGAGCACATCGAGCAGGCCGAGCACGACGAACTGTGCGCCGACCAACAGGGTCAGCGACAGGGCTCCTGGTTGTCGCCGCAACTGCCGGAACCCCTCCACCGCCTCAGCCACGATCGAGCTCGCCGTCCCGACGGCCGCGTGTCGTTCGACCTGGAGCAGTGGCAACCGGACGGTCAACAGCACACTCAGCACCGAAACCGCCGCGCTGACCGCGAACACCAGCCATGCGTCAGCGATCGCCAGGAGGATGCCGGTCGCGACGGGCCCCGCGAAGATCGTCAGACCCTGCAGGGCGCTGGAGGCCGCATTCGAGGCGGTGAGCTCATCTGGCGTCGAGGCCAGTTCGGGCAGGATCGCGTTGTGCACGGGTCGGGTCAGCGTGATGGCGCATGCGCAGACGGCGACGGCGGCGTAGATCACCGGCAGCGGGGCCTCGATCCACAGAGCGATGGCTGTCAGGGCCATCGCGATCGCTTGCGCGGCATACCCCGTCGCGAGCGCCCGGTCACGGCGCATCCGGTCGCCGAGCACCGAGCCGAACGGCGCCACGAGCGCCGCCGGCACGAGCTGGATGAGGGCGACCAGACCGGCGGCCGTGGTCCCACCTCGTGTGAACGCGTACACGAGCATGGCGATCCAGGTCGCCCACTCCGCCGCATTGAAGATGAAGAAGGCCGACAAGACTCGGCGCAGCGATCCGCGCCGGATCACGGCGGCGAAGACGCGAGCGGCCTCGCGGGCGGTCAACGGACTCCTCGGATCGGACGTGGTACGCCCTCATCCTGCAGGGAGGCCGCGGAGGGGTCAAACGAGAACGGGAGCCCCGAAGGGCCCCCGTCATCGAGGTGCTGCGACGCTGGATCGGACTAGAAGTCCATGTCACCGCCCGGCATGCCGCCACCAGCAGGCATGGCCGGAGCCTTCTCGGGCCGCTCGGCGACGACGGCTTCCGTCGTCAGGAACAGCGCGGCGATCGAGGCGGCGTTCTGCAGTGCGGAGCGTGTGACCTTGGTGGGGTCGATCACGCCGAACTTCAGCATGTCGCCGTACTCGCCGTTGGCCGCGTTGAGCCCGTTGCCCGGGTCCAACGCGCGCACCTTCTCGACGATGACGCCGCCTTCGAGGCCAGCGTTCACGGCGATCTGCTTGATGGGCTCCTCGAGCGCACGGCGCACGATGTTCGCGCCCGTGAGCTCGTCACCGTCGAGGTCGACCTTGTCGAGCGCGGACTGCGCGTTGAGCAGCGCCACGCCACCGCCGGGCACGATGCCCTCTTCGACGGCCGCCTTGGTGGATTGCACGGCGTCCTCGATGCGGTGCTTCTTCTCCTTGAGCTCGACCTCGGTGGCCGCGCCGACCTTGATGACGGCGACGCCGCCGGAGAGCTTGGCCAGCCGCTCCTGGAGCTTCTCGCGGTCGTAGTCGGAGTCGGTCTTCTCGATCTCGCCCTTGATCTGGTTGATGCGGCCCTGGACGTCGTCGTCCTTGCCGGCACCTTCCACGATCGTAGTCTCGTCCTTGGTGACGATGATCTTGCGAGCCGAACCGAGCAGGCTGATGTCGGCGTTCTCCAGCTTGAGCCCGACCTCCTCGGAGATGACGGTTCCGCCGGTCAGGATCGCGATGTCCTGCAGCATGGCCTTACGACGGTCGCCGAACCCGGGGGCCTTCACCGCGGCGCTCCGGAAGGTGCCGCGGATCTTGTTGACCACCAGCGTTGCCAACGCCTCACCCTCGACGTCCTCGGCCAGGATCAGCACGGGCTTGCCGCCCTGCATGACCTTCTCGAGCACCGGCAACAGATCCTTGACGGCGCTGATCTTGGAGTTGGCGATGAGGACGTAGGGCTCCTCGAGCACGGCTTCCATGCGCTCGGAGTCGGTGACGAAGTACGGCGAGATGTAGCCCTTGTCGAACCGCATCCCCTCGACGAAGTCCAGCTCCATGCCGAACGTGTTGGACTCCTCGACGGTGATGACGCCGTCCTTGCCGACCTTGTCCACGGCCTCCGCGATCGTGGTGCCGATCTCGGGATCGGCGGCGGAGATGGCGCCGACGTTGGCGATCTGCTCCTTGTCGTCGACCTCCTTGGACTGGTTCTTGATGGCCTCCACCGCGAGCTCGGTGGCGCGCTCGATGCCGCGCTTGAGGCTCATGGGGTTGGCACCGGCCGCAACGTTGCGAAGGCCTTCCTTGATGATGGCCTGGGCCAGCACGGTGGCCGTCGTCGTGCCGTCACCGGCGACGTCGTCGGTCTTCTTGGCGACCTCCTTGACCAGCTCGGCGCCGATCTTCTCCTGGGGGTCGTCGAGCTCGATCTCCTTGGCGATCGAGACGCCGTCGTTCGTGATCGTGGGGGCGCCCCACTTCTTCTCGAGGACCACGTTGCGGCCCTTGGGGCCGAGCGTGATCTTGACGGCGTTGGCGAGCTGGTCCATGCCTCGCTCGAGCGAACGCCGCGCGTCCTCGTCGAAGGTGATGATCTTTGCAGCCATCCCTTCCCTCCTCATGGTCGATGGGCTTCTCAGCCTCGGTCTCAGACTGCTAGCACTCGGACGTGCCGAGTGCTAACGATTCTAACGGCAAAGCGGGTGGCTGTGACAAGTCGGCGCACACCGGCGATAGGCTCGGCGAACCGATCGAAAGGCACATCGCACATGGCGCACATCCCCCATTGGAAGCTGCGGTACACCGCCACGGAGCTGGGGTTCCCCGCATGGTCGAACGTGTCGCCAGATCGCATCGCCCTGGTGACGAACCGCGGTGGCGCCTCCCAGGTCTGGACGCACGATCTCGCCGACGGCACCTGGCGTCAGATCACCGACGACGCGGTGGGGATCGAGGCGGTCCACGTGGCTCCCGACGGGCGGGTGGTGTGGTGGGTCGATGCCACCGGCGATGAACGCGGTCACTGGGTCGCGGCGCCGTTCGAGGGAGGCGAGCCACAGCCCTTCGTGACCGGCGTGCCCGACGGGTGGTCGATGGGCATCTCCATGATCGGTCCCCGGGTTGCTGTGGGCCTGGCCACCGACGACGACTACCGCGTCTACGTCGCTGACGGAGACGCCACGGCGGTGGAGGTCTATCGGCACGACAACCCCGCCGGCGTGGGGGCGGAGTGGCCCGAGGGGCTCGGCGGGCTCTCATCGGACGGCGCCCTCCTGTGCATCCGCCACAGTGAGGACGGGGACATCCTGCATCACGCGTTGCGGGTGCTCGACGCGGCATCGGGAACGGCGATCGCCGACCTGGCCGACCCCGGCCACACGCTGAACCCGATCGTGTGGTCACCCGTGGGACACACGTTGGCGTTCGTCAGCGAACTGGGCGAGTTCGAGCGACCGGGGCTGTGGGACGTCGATGGCGGCGGACGCCGCGATCTGGCGCTCCAGGACCTGCCCGGAGCGGTGTTCCCGGTGACATGGCACGGCGACGGGAGCGCGTTGCTCGTCCGACACGAGCACGAAGGCACCGCGGAACTGCTCACGGTCGACGTCGCCTCGGGAGCCCACCAGATGGAGGCCGACCCGCACGGCGACATCGACGCGGCCGCCATGCGGCCTGACGGTGCGATCTGGATCCAGGCCAGCGACGCCGTCCACCCGCCCACCATCGTCGACACGCGGGGCATGGTGGTGCTGGCAAATCCCGATCCTCCGGCCCCCGACGGCACACCACTTCGCCCGCTGTGGTTCGAGAACCCACACGGCCAGCCGATCCACGCCTTCGTGGGAGTGCCGCCGGGTGACGGCCCGTTCCCGACCGTGATGTCAGTGCACGGCGGGCCCGAGTGGAACGAACGCGACCGGTTCGACGTGGAGGCACAGGCGTTCATCGACGCCGGCTATGCGGTGGTCCTGGTCAACTATCGCGGCTCCACGGGCTACGGGATCGCGTTCCGGGAGGCGTTGATCGGCAACCCATGCTTGCCCGAAACCGAAGATGTCCTGGCCGGTCTCGATCGTGTCATCGCCGACGGCATCGCTGACCCCGAGCGCGTGTACTGGAGCGGTTGGTCGTGGGGCGGATGCCTGGCATGCCTCAATGCCGGCCTGCACCCGGAACGTTGGCGCGCGATCTTCGCGGGGATCCCAGCTGGGGATTTCGTGGCGGCGCATTGGGCCAGCGCCCCTCCGCTGCAAGCGTGGGACGACGCCATGTATGGGGGTAGCCCGAACGAGGTTCCCGACATGTACCGTGAGCGCGACCCGATGACCTACGCGGACCGTGTCGAAGCTCCAGTCCTGATCATCGCCGGCGAGAACGACTCACGGTGCCCGGTCGAAGGGATCGACCCGTGGGTGGATGCGGTTCGAGCGCAGGGCGGCGACGTCCGCGTGCATCTGTACCCCGCCGGTCACCACGCCAACAAGGCAGAGGACCAGGTCCGGCACATGGAGATGGTGCTGGACTTCTTCGCCGAGCACGGAGGCCCGACACCGCCACGCTAGCCCGGCGGCTCGCGATCGCGCCAGGTGCTGGTGACTCGGTCGATGCGCACCTCGACGATCACCGCCGACCCTTCCTCGATCGGAGCCAGCGCCTCGTACTGAGGGAACTTCTCGTACAGGAGCGTGCGATCGCGCTCGAACTCGAACCCTGTGTCCAGCACGTAGGCCTCGCCGTGCACCACGACCTGCAGCAGCTGCGACCAGTCCTCGTGGTACTCGTCGAAGCAGATCGCCACGTTCGGGTTGCCTTCGATGTTGCGGATCTTGCCGGTGTCGAGCTCACTCGCGAAGATCAAGCGGTTCAGGTCGAGCACCGTGGAGATGGGCACGACGTGCGGACGGCCGTCCGGATACACGGTTGCCAGCGACCCTTCCCGAGCCACCGAGATGAACTCGGCTTCCTGCCCTTGCAGCACGTTGCCCTCGACCGTCATGCGACCCTGTGAGCTTCCATCATTCGTCGCCGACGCCCGAGGTTGCCTGCTCGCGGATCTGGTCGACGATCTCGGCGTTGGCCAGCGTGGTGACGTCGCCCAGCACGTTGCCGCGCGCCACGTCGCGAAGCAGCCGACGCATGATCTTGCCAGACCGCGTCTTGGGCAGGTCGGGCGTGAAGATGATGTTGTCGGGCTTGGCGATGGGCCCGATCACCTGCGCCACGTGCTCGCGGAGCTCGGCCAGCATCGCGTCGTCGCCCTCGAACCCGCTCTTGAGCGTCACGAACGCCACGATGCCCTCGCCCTTGACGTCGTGCGGTCGCGAGACGACGGCCGCTTCCGCCACCTTCTCGTCGTCGACGAGTGCCGATTCGATCTCGAAGGTGGACAGGCGGTGGCCCGACACGTTCATGACGTCGTCGATGCGGCCCAACAGCCAGTAGTCCCCCTCGCCGTCCAGGCGCGCGCCGTCGCCGGCCACATAGACCTCGGGGCCGTACCGTCCGAAGTAGGTGTCGACGTAGCGGTCAGCATCGCCCCAGATCGTGCGAGCGATCGAGGGCCAGGGGTGCCGCAACACAAGGTAGCCGCCACCGCCCAGGCCAACACTCTTGCCGCGCTCATCGACCACGTCGGCCTCGATACCCGGGAAGGGCTTGGTCGCCGAGCCGGGCTTGAGCGTGGTGAGACCGGGCAGCGGTGTGATCAGGATGGAACCCGTTTCGGTCTGCCACCAGGTGTCCACGATGGGGCAGCGTTCGCCACCGATCACCTTCCAATACCAGACCCACGCCTCCGGGTTGATCGGTTCGCCGACCGATCCCAACAGCCGCAGCGAGGACAGGTCGTGCCGCTCGACGGGTTCGGTCCCCCAGCGCATGAACGCCCGGATCGCCGTGGGTGCCGTGTACAGGATCGAGACGCCGTACTTCGCGATCACGGACCACCATCGGTCCTGATCCGGCCAGTCGGGCGCTCCCTCGTACATGACGCCGGTGGTGTGGTTGGCCAGCGGCCCGTAGACGATGTAGGAGTGCCCGGTGACCCAGCCGCAGTCGGCCGCACACCAGTACACATCGTCCTCGTGGAGGTCGAAGACCATGCGGTGCGTGGCCGCTACCTGGGTCATGTAGCCGCCCGTGGTGTGCGCGATCCCTTTCGGCTTGCCGGTGGTGCCACTGGTGTACAGCAGGTAGAGCAGGTCCTCCGCGCCCATGGGCTCGGGTTCACACTCGGCCGGCTGGTCGGCCACCAGCTCGTGGTACCAGACGTCGCGGCCGGCCTCGAAGGAGTGCTCGTTGCCGCAGCGTCGCACCGTGACGACATGCTCGATGGAGGGGCAGTCGGCCACGGCCTCGTCAGCGCTGTCCTTCAGCGGCACGACCGTACCCCGGCGCCACGCGCCATCGGCCGTGACCAGGACCTTGGCCTCGGCGTCATTGATGCGGTCCCGGAGCGACTCGGCGCTGAACCCGCCGAACACCACGCTGTGCGCCGCACCGATGCGCGCGCACGCAAGCATCGCGATCGGCAGCTCCGGCACCATGCCCAGATAGATGTTGACCCGATCGCCCTTGGTCACGCCCAGTGACTTCAGGCCGTTCGCGAACCGGCAGACCTGTTCGTAGAGGTCGCGGTATGTGATCGTGAGCGTGTCGCCAGGCTCCCCCTCCCAGTGGAACGCGACCTTGTCCCCGCCACCCGCCTCCACGTGCCGGTCCAAGCAGTTGTATGAGGCATTGAGCGTGCCACCGGAGAACCATCTCACCCACGGCGCGTCCCATTCCATGACCGAGTCCCAATGCGTGAACCACGTGAGCCGTTCAGCCTGCTCAGCCCAGAACGCCTCGTGGTCTGCGTTGGCTCGTCGGTAAATCTCCGGGTCGGACACGGTCGCTCGTTCGACGAACGACGGCGGCGGCGGGAACGTGCGTTCCTCCGAGAGCAGCGCCTCGATGTTCTGC
Source organism: uncultured Actinomycetes bacterium (assembly GCA_963821935.1). Taxonomy (GTDB): domain Bacteria; phylum Actinomycetota; class UBA4738; order UBA4738; family HRBIN12; genus JAOUEA01. The sequence goes on from CAWGFM010000005.1 coordinate 777,202, forward strand.
TCGATCTCGCTCATCGATCCTCCTGAGGTGTCACCACGGCGGAAGATGCATCGTACGCAGGATGCCGAGACCGTGCCGAGGCGGGTCCGCAGGACGGTCCGGGTGATCGATCCTCGAGCTGGATCCGTGCGTGCGACCTGGGGCGATGTGCTTGCAAGATGGGGTGACGAGGACCACCATCGCTGGTGAGGCCGCCTTCAGGGGCGGCCTCGAGGGAAAGGAGGCAGGCCCATGGCCGACGAGGCCTACTGCATGAAGTGCCGCGAGAAGCGGCAATTCGAAGGCCAGATCGTGACGCTGAAGAACGGGCGTCCCGCCGCACAGGGCACGTGTTCGGTCTGTGGCACCAAGCTCACCAAGATCATGGGCATGGATGCCGCGAAGGCCCGGGGCTGGTCGGCCTAGGGTCGCCGGCGGCCGTCGGGCGAGGAGCCCGCGGCCTCAGTTCAAGCGAGACAGCAGCTGCTCGGGCGCGATGACCGTGGTGCCTGAGGCGCTACCCCGGTGGCGGGCCGCGAGGTCCGCCACCGTCGTCTCTTGGAACACGCGCTGCACCGCGCCCGCGACGTCGGCCCAGAACCCTTGCAGCCCACAGTTCGAGTCGGCGAAGCACGTGTGATCGCTGGGCTCCAGGCAGAACATCGGGAAGATCTGGCCCTCGATCGCGTCGGCGACCTGGGCCATCGTGATCTCCTCGGGTGCCCTGGCCAGCCTGCACCCTCCCCCCGCGCCCCGGAAGCTTTCCACCAGCCCCGCCTTGGAGAGCGCCCCCAGCTGCTGCTCGAGGAACCGAAGCGGGATCTGCTGGCGCTCGGCGATCTCGCGAGCCGGCAGCAGAGACCCATCCTCGCGACGCTGCGCGAGCTCGATCATGGCGCGCATCGCATACTCGAGCTTCTGCGAAACCTTCAGCACCGGCAAACCTCCCGTCCCGCCAGCGTAGGAAGGGTACCCCTTCTCGTCAACGGCCCCCGGACGAGCGGTAGCCCCCGGACAAACAAGAAGCCTTGGGGCTCAAGCAGCGAGCGACAGCGAGCGGTAGCCCCCAAGCAGACAGCCCACTTCCCACGTTCCGGGTATCAACGGGACCGAGGGTGATTCCGATAGGCAACGTAGGGGATCCACCCTTCCCCGGAAGGAGAACTGGACCGACATGGGTCGTGTGCTGGTCATCGACGACGAGCCGGATGTGCTGCTGCTCTGCCGGGTCAACCTGCAGCACGCGGGGCACGAGGTGTTGGAGGCGGAGGACGGAGAGCATGGCATCGCCGATGCCGTGAACCTTCGGCCCGACGCGATCGTGCTGGACCTGATGCTGCCGAACCTGGACGGCTATCAGGTGCTCCGCGAGCTCCGCGCCGACGAACGCACGCGCGATCTGCCAGTCTTGGTCCTCACGGCGAAGGTGCAGATGGAGGACCACCGCCGGTGCTTGGAGCTGGGTGCCGACGCGTTCCTCACGAAGCCCTTCTCACCCGAGGTCCTGTCCGATGCGGTGAAGGACGTCCTGGCACTTGGCGATGTCGAACGGACCGCGCGCCGCGAAGCCGCGCTGGAGTCGCTGGGCTGCTAGGCAGGGGCCCCGGGCCCCGAGTAGTCCTCGCCCACGATGACCACGAGCTGCGTGTCGTCCGCGACCTCGGTTTCGTACTCCTCGCCCAGCACCTTCACCACCGCACCCCCGAGAAACTCCTCTGCCAGGAACGCGGCGTTCGACTCGTTCTGAGCCGAGTCGGGACCGCCTCGGAAGTACACGAGGGTCTTGCCCACAGGCTTGGTGAGGGCGTCGGCGGCGTCTTCCGGCGAGACGTAGCCCTCGGCCTCGAGGTTCTGTTGGACGGTTCCCCCCAGGCCGGTCGTCGACGTGCCGTTGAAGACCATGACGGTCACGTCGTCGGTCTGCGGCTTCGGCGTTTCGGTGGGTTCGTCGGTCGGTGCCGAGGTCGTCGGCGCCGACGACGTGGGTGCGACCGGAGAGGTGGGGGTCGTGTCTGCCGTGGCCGCACCGGTGGAGTCATCGAACCCGTTCATGAGGACGGCGACACCGCCGACGACCAACGCCACGATGATCGCCAGACGAGCGGGGGACAGGTTCACGGGCTCGATACTACCGCAGTGATCGGGCCGAACTTGGACGCCTAGAGGCGAACGCCCAGCTGGCCCGCGACGCGTCGCCGGCGCCGGACCTCCCGCACACGGCGGAGCCGCCGAACGAGCATCGGATCGTAGGCGAGTGCCTGCGGCGTCTCGAGAAGCCGATTGAGCAACTGGTGATAGCGGGCGGCGGAGAACCCGAAGCGCTCACGGATCGCGCGCTCCTTGGCGATCGTCAGCATCCAGCTCTCGCGTTCGAAATCCAGGATCTCTCGATCACGGTCGCCGAGCTCTGCCGGGGGGTTCACGCTGCTCACAGCATCAAGCGTAGCCACGGGGGACGCGGGTTCAAGCACCGTCAAGGGGCCGTTGAGACCTTCCGCGCCAGACGTTCAGCCCACGCGACCAACGGCCGACACTTCATAGGGTGCCCCACACGGGGTGAGACGATGGTGGCCCATCGATCCGCGAAGGACGGCGGGAGGCAGCGCCGGGAAGGAAGCGCGCGTGGTGGTCGGAACCACAGGCGGGTCAGCAGCACCCGGTCAAAGGATGGACGTGGTGTCTGCACCAGGATCGACCGAGGGCTTCCGCTCGGTGGCCCAGCTCAACATGCTGCACAGCCTGGCCGCCGCCCTGAACACCATGAGCAGCGTGGAAGAGGTGGGCGCCGCCATCACCGACGAGCTGCGCACGATCATCGACTACCACAACTGCCGCGTGTACCTGTTGCAGCCCAACGGTCACACCCTGCTCCCTATCGCGTTCCGTGGCGAGATCTTCCACGAGTACGAGGAGGAGACCCTGGAGGAGCTCGTCACCGAGATCGGTGAAGGGATGACGGGCTGGGTCGCCGAACACCGCACCTCGCTGCTCACGCCTAACGCTCAGGAGGTCGAGTTCGCGGTCCAGATCGAGGGCACCGACGACATCGTCGAATCGATGCTCCTGGTGCCCATGCTCATCGGGGAGCTCGTCATCGGCGTGATCGTCCTGTCGAGCCTGGGCTACGCCAAGTTCGACCTCGAAGACCAACGCCTGCTGGAGGTGCTGGCCCCGCATGCCGCCGTCGCCTTCCAGAACGCCACGGTGCTGGGCCAGGAGCGGGCGGCGGCTCGAACCTCCGCGGCGCTGCTGGAGCTGTCGCAGGTGCTCACCAGCAAGCACGGTGTGGGCGACATCTTCCAGGAAGCGCTCGAAACCATCCCGTCATTGGTGGCCTGCGCGGCGGTGGGCGCGTACATCCGCGACGTGGAGACGGGCAACTTCCGGGCGGCCCGCCTCGTCGCCGTGGACGAATCGAAGCTTCGGCCTCGAGCCGAGATCGGTGAGGTGCCAGCCGAGCTCGCGGTGGCCATGCTGCAGAGCGAGAGCGAACCCTTCGCCTTGGGGGTCGACCTCGTCGAACAGGTTCCCCGCGACCTCTGGATCGTCAACGAGGCCCTCCCCACGCTCATCGTGCCCCTCCGCTGGGGGCCGGACGGGTTCGGCGCCATCGTGATCATCGCCGACGACCCCGCGGGCGAGTTCAGGGACGGCGACATCCGGCTCGGCAGAGGGATCGCCGACATCACCTCACTGGCGCTCGGCAACGCCCGGCGATTGTCCGAGCTCGAACGGTTCCACGAGCTGGTGGAGAGCCTCCAAGCGGTGTTCTGGGAAGCCGACGCCGACGGAGCGTTCACCTTCTTGGGAGGACGGGTCGAGGACCTGCTCGGACCCGCGGCGACCAGGTGGACGGACGAAGGCCGGGGGTGGGGAGACCACATCGCGGCCGCCGACCGCGCCGCGGCCCTCGAGGCCATCGGCGAAGCCACCGAGGCGGGCGAGGATCGGTCGGTGGAGTACCGGGTGATCAGCCCTGAGGGCACCACGGTCTGGATCCGCGATCAGGTCCACGTGGTCCGCAGAGCCCGGGGGGTCCGTCAGCTCCGTGGGCTGATGGTGGACATCACCGGCCGCAAGCGCGCCGAACAGGCCCTGCGCAAGAGCGAGCGGAAGTACTCGGAGGCGTTCCGCCGCGAACGCGAGGCGGCGCAGCGACTGCGGGCGCTCGACGAGATGAAGAACACGTTCCTGGAAGCGGTCTCGCACGATCTCCGCACACCACTCACCTCGATCCTGGGCTCGGCGCTGACATTGGAGCAGACACGGTTCGAGCTGCCACGCGCGGAGGCGCTGGACCTGGTCCACCGTGTCGCCACCAACGCACGCAAGCTCGAACGCCTACTCACCGACCTGCTGGACCTGGATCGTCTCCAGCGAGGGATCGTGTCGCCCCAGCGCCGCCCCACGGAGATCTCCGACCTGGTGCGCCGGGCGGTCGATGAGCTGGAGGACCCCGCGGCTCATGCGATCGAGCTGGACGTGGAGGACGTCACCGTGTCCATCGACGCCGCCAAGGTCGAACGCATCCTGGAGAACCTGCTCTCGAACGCCATCCGGCACACGCCTGCCGAGACCAGGATCTGGGTCACCGCGTCCAGCAAGGACGGCGGCATGATGTTGGTCGTGGAAGACGAAGGTCCCGGGGTGCCATCCGACCTTCGCGAAGCCGTGTTCGAGCCGTTCCGCCAGGCGCCGGGCTCGTCCTCGGAGCATTCCCCGGGGGTCGGTGTGGGCCTGTCCCTGGTCCGCCGGTTCTCCGAGCTGCACGGAGGACGGGCCTGGCTGGACGAGCGGGCCGGTGGTGGCGCGTCCTTCCACGTGTTCCTGCCAGGGGGCTGAGCCCCCACTACCATCGCCCCGTGCACGAGCTGATCGTCGAGGGCGCCACCATCGTCGACGGCAGCGGCGCGGCGAGCTTCGTCGGCTCGGTGGGCGTTCGCGGCGGCCGGATCGCGTGGATCCGCCGGAGCGAGTCGGCCGATGACCTCGAGACCGAGCATCGCCTGGACGGTCGAGGTGCGGTGCTGACCCCGGGGTTCGTCGACGTGCACAACCATTCGGATCTGAGTCCGCTGGTCGACCCGGACATGGTCTCCACCGTGCGCCAAGGCGTCACGACCGTGGTCGTCGGCAACTGCGGCTCGTCGCCGTGGCCGCCGGCCGGCGCCCGGGAATGCGTGCTGATGGCCGGCGGCGACCCCGAGGCGATGCACCCCGCGTTCACCTCGTTCGGCCACTACCTGGATCGCATCGAGGCGGCGGGGCCGGCGGTCAACGTGGCCGCGCTCGTCGGCCACGGCGCGGTTCGCCTCCAGGCCATGGGGTCGGAGCGACGGGCCCCCTCGCCCGAAGAGCTGACCGCGATGTGCGGGGAGGTGGCCGAGGCCGTGCGGCAGGGCGCGGTGGGACTGTCCACGGGCTTGATCTACGTGCCCGGTCTGTACTCCGGAACGGACGAGGTAGTGGCGCTGGCCGAGGCCGCCGGCGCGGAAGGCGGCCTGTACGCGTCCCACATCCGCGGTGAGGGAGCGCACCTGTTCCGGGCCGTGGACGAAGCGATCGAGATCGGACGGCGAGCGGGGGTGCCCGCCCACGTCAGCCACCTGAAGTGCGAGTCGTCGGTGGCGTGGGGCAGGACCTCGGAGCTGCTGGACCGCTTCCACGGCGACGACGACGTCACCGCGGACCAGTATCCGTACGCAGCGTGGGCCTCAGAGCTGTGGTCGCTGCTTCCGCCGTGGGCGCCGGTCGCCGAGATCGCAGCGTTGCGGGCCGATCCGGCGACGTGCTCGCGCCTGGCCGACGGCATCGAGCACGGTGAAGGCGACACCTTCCAATCGTCCGTGGACGGCGTGGGATGGGATCGCATCGTGATCGAATCCTGCGGCGACGGCCGCTGGAACGGGCGCAGCGTGCAGGCGATCGCGCAGAGCCGGTCGATCGAGCCGGTCGACGCGTGCCTGGATCTGTTGGAGGCCGACCCAGACACCAGCTGTATCGGGCACGCGATGGATGAGGATGACGTGCGAGCGATCGTGTCCGACGTCGACGTCATGGTCGCCTCGGACGCGATCGCGATGTCCCCGGACGGTCCGCTGGGCGGCGTGCCGGTCCATCCGAGGAACTACGGCACGTTCCCGCGCGTGCTGGGGCGCTACGTGCGTGAGGGAGCCATCGGACTGGAGGCCGCCGTGCGAACGATGACCTCCTTGCCGGCCGATCGGTTCGGCCTGGTGGACCGCGGCCGGATCGTGGAGGGAGCCCGGGCCGACCTGGTGCTGCTCGATCCCACCACGGTGAACGATCGCGCCGACTTCGGCGACCCGCATGCGTTCCCGGACGGGATCGAAGCGGTCATCCTCAACGGCACCATCGCATGGAACGCGGCTCGGCCTTCGGCACCCATCGATCGCGCAGGTCACGTCCTCCGCCGGGGATGATCCGCTCCCGTCGTTCAGCCTGTCGCTCGGCCTACGGTGGGACCGGGCAGCTTCCCCACAAGCCGGCTCCGCGCGCTCGCGCTGCCGCCTGCGCGGCGGTGAGGCGTTCGACGTACTTCACGTTCGGCGGCACCGTGAGCAGGACCGCGTATCCATCGCGCAGGATGCCTTCCTCGAACAGCTCTCCGTCGATCCACACGTACGCCAGAGTCCGGTCGTATCGGTCCGTGCGATCCACATCGAACTCCAGACCCACGGTGGCGCCGTCCATGGCGCGTTCGGCATAGGTCGATGCCTGTGCCCCGAAGCACTCTTCCTCGGTGTAGGGGCCGTCCTTCTCGGGCGTGTCGATGCCGATGATCCGGACGGTGGTGTCGCGTCCGTCCAGCGACACACGGATCGTGTCGCCGTCGATCACACTCGTGACCCTCGCCACGGTCACGGGCGGATCCGTTCCGGGCGGACCGTCGGGACGGGCGTCATCAGCGCACGAGGATGCCACCGTCGCGATCAGCAGCAGGAAGCACACGGTGAGCCACGACGGTCGCACCGGGGAACGCTACCGTAGCCTCGTGGATCTCGGATTCGCCCCTGACGACCTCGGGTTCATCGCCGATCCGTACCCGGTGTACGAGGAGCTCCGCGCGCGTGCACCGGTGATGCATGACGAGGCCACCGCCCACTGGCTGATCTCTCGGTACGAAGACGTGAACACGCTGCTGCGCGACCGCCGGTTCGGCCGCACCTACCTGCATGTCCAGAGCCACGAACAGATGGGTCACGACGCTCCGCCGCCCGGCCACGAGGCGTTCTGGCATCTGATCAACCACGGGATCCTGGACATGGAGCCGCCCGATCACACCCGAGTTCGACGGCTGGTCGCCAAGGCGTTCACGCCGCGGATGGTCGAGAGCCTGCGCGAGCCCATCCAGCGGTTCATGAACGAGCTGCTGGACGGACTTCGCGGCTCGGGATCGTTCGACCTGATCGCCGCAGTCGCCGAGCCGCTGCCCGTGGCGGTGATCGCCGAGTTGCTGGGCATCCCTCAGGAAGACCGGCATCTGCTGCGGCCCTGGTCCGCCGATATCTGCCGCATGTACGAGCTGCACCCCACCGACGAGGATGCAGGCCTGGCGCGTCGTGCCAGCATCGAGTTCTCGGACTACCTGCGGGCGCTGTCGCGCGAACGGCGCTCGGCACCCACCGACGACCTCATCAGCGAGCTCGCCCTGGTCGTGGACGAAGGGGAACGCCTCACCGAGGACGAGCTGATCGGCACGTGCGTGCTCCTGCTCAACGCCGGCCATGAGGCGACGGTGAACGTCACCGGGAACGGGTGGTGGGGGCTGTTCCGTCACCCGGCCGAGCTGGAGCGACTCCGTGCAGAGCCCTCGCTGGTGCGGACCGCGATCGAGGACCTGATGCGGTGGGACACCCCGTTGCAGATGTTCGAACGGTGGGTGCTGGAGGACGTCGAGGTGCACGGCACCCTCATCCCGAAGGGTGCGGAGCTGGGATTGCTGTTCGGGTCGGCCAACCGCGACCCGGCCGTGTTCGACGAGCCCGACGCGCTGCGGCTCGAGCGACACCCGAACCCGCACCTGACGTTCGGCGCCGGCATCCACTTCTGCCTGGGAGCTCCACTGGCTCGCCTGGAGCTCGAGACCTCGTTCACGACGATCCTGCGGGAGTTGCCCGACCTCGTACTGGACCAGGAACCCGCGTGGAAGCCGAACTACATCATCCGGGGGCTGGAAGAGCTTCGCGTCAGTGCGTGATCCGGGCGCACGGCTACCGCCGAGGCCGGCCCCGAGCGTCAGAGGTCTTCGACGAGGCGGGAGTTACCCACGGTCTCGGCCGCGATCTGCCTGAACACCGGCTCCAGGTCGCTGCTGCCCGATTCGCAGAAGTAGAAGTCACCGTCGCTGTTCTCGGCGACCGGGCACGTTCCCGCCAGCTCATCCAGCGACGGTTGGGTCGCCGCCCTGGCCAGGTTGGTGGTGGCGAAGGCGTTGCGGAAGGTTCCGCTCGTGTCCCGGGTGCAGCGGGCGCCCGCGATTCCATAGCCGATCGTGTAGATCGTCTGCCCTTCGTTCTTGGCGATGGTCGCCTTGGTGTTGAGGTAGTTGCACGGCAGCAGCGTGTCGGGCTGGTTGGCCTCACCGTCCGTCATGAAGATGATGACGTCCTCCACGTCGCTCCGCCCCTGGGTCAGCAGCATCTCGCGTGCCGCGTCCAGCGGATCGCCCAGGTTGGTGTGGCCCGCCCCAGTGCGCACGATGCCGTTCACCCGGACCACGATGCTGGGCGAGATGCGGAGGCAGTTGATGTTGGTCACGATCGAGCTCGAGGTGTTCAACGTGCTGTCGGCGTTGTCGTAGTCGGAGCTGAGCGGGCTGACCTGCCAGTAGGACGCGGCTGGCTGGGGGTAGAGCTGGGGGTCGTTCACCCTGCACGGGTCGCCGGGACGACCGTACGGCAGGGCCACGACACCCACGTGCTGCTGGGACGAGTCGTAGAAGTCCAGCACCGACAGGGCTGCGTTCTTGGCGTTGACCAGGTCGGCGGAGGTCATCGACCCGGTCCGGTCGATCACCATCACCACGTCGAGCGGACTCGGTTCGGCCCCGCACGCCCCGCGACAGGAGGCGGCGCTCACCGAGCCGGTGTTGCCCTGCTCGATCCCGATCACCGGCGCGAAGATGTAGTCGACGACGTTGCTGGTGCGAACCACCACGGTGTTGCACTTGTCGCCGGCGTACGGGTTGCACAGGTGCTGCGCACGACCGCGCTTCACCTTCCAGTCGGTGGTCCAGGTCCCCGTGGCGGGACCACAGATGTACGGGATGTCTGCCAGGTCGGCCTGTCCGTCGCCGTCGCGGTCACCCACGACGCACTTGAACGAGATCGAGATGGTGGCCGGGTCCAGCCATGGAGCGTTGTCCAAGGTGACCTTCCGCGCTTCGGCCTCGGCGATCGCGCCGGCGGTCGCACCCTGTGCGGGCAGCTCCTGCGCACCGGCCAGCGCTCCGAAGTCGACCGCGTTCTGCAGGACCTGCCGTTCGTGGAAGAGACGGGAGAGGTCGATCGCGAACGCCACCGCTCCGAACAGCACCACCAGGACCAGCGCGAACAGGACCACGACGGCCCCCGATTCCTCGCCGGCACGGCTGCCAGCGCGCTTCGCCATGCGACCCACGCTCAGACCCCCTCGAACCGGACTTCGGATTCGGAGTGCAGGGTCATGTCGCTGCCAACCCCCGGCACGAACCCCGGCAAGGGGGTGATGTAGGAGTAGAGATAGTCAACGGTGACGCGGATGTACTCACCAGCCTCCAGTGTGCCGCCGCAGGCCCCAAACACCGTGCCCCCGGTGCTGCAGGTCACCGTGACGTTCATCCTCGACTCGTCCAGGAAGCCGGCGGCGTCGAGCGTCCGTCGGCGGATCAAGTCCGGATCGGGCTCGGTGGCGGCATAGCGCGCCCCTTCGCGGGCGGCGTGCGCGGTGCCGTTCCAGGTGTGGAAGCCGAACCCGAAGTCGATGATGCCGAACACCAGCATGAACAGCAGGCTCGCCACGATCGCGAACTCGATCGCGGCGGCGCCGTCCTCGTCATGACGACGCCGGTTCCGGCTTCCTCGGTCCTTCACGCAGTGCTCCAGTCGATCGGTGAACCCGTCAACACCTTTATGTCGGGAGTGTGGGACCAGGGCTTGAGCGAGCGAATCGGCCATCGGGACCCATTCGGGTGATGCGGGTCCTGGGTCGAAGGGCCCACAGCACGGCCGAACGTCGCACGACCATCGGAGTCGATCGCCGGTGCCCGGCCGGACGGCGTCATCCCGCGTTCCCCCTCGTGTGCTCGAGCCAGGCCTTGGTTCCGCCACCAACATCGGCATCGAGGCCGGCACTGGCGTATCGGCCCGATGGTGGAATCGGCGGTCCATGCGGCCTGGGCCTGTTGGCCAACGGGTTCGGGCGGTACGGTGGGCGGACGTGAGCGCGCCGGCGAAGCGGGATACCGTGCGACTCGAGCCGTGGGGGCCCGGAGATCTTCCGCTCCTCCAGAAGACGCTGGGCGACCCCGAGCAGACGAAGTTCCTGGGCGGCCCCGAGAGCGATGAGAAGCTCGCCGAGCGCCAGGTCACGTTCGAGCACCTCGCCGAGTCCGGCACCGGCCGCATGTTCACGATCGTCGACATCGCCACCGGCGAGGCCGTTGGGTCGGTGGGCTATTGGGACAAGACCGTGCGTGGGGAGGAGGTCTACGAGACGGGATGGTTCGTGATCCCGGGCCACCACGGGCGCGGGATCGCCACCGCCGGCACGGCGCAGGCCATCACCTTGGCCAGGGCCGACGGCAAGCATCGGTTCCTGCATGCGTTCCCGTCGGTCGAGAACGCCCCGTCGAACGCCATCGCCCGCAAGCTCGGTTTCACCCTGATCGAGGAGATGGAGTTCGAGTACCCGCCGGGGACCATGATGCGCTGCAACGACTGGCGCCTCGACCTCCTCGTGGAGCCAGCGGACGGCTCCACCCCTTCGACCTAAGGAAGGAGCAGGCACATGAGAGCCATCGGTGCATCCCTGTTGATCGCCGGCTTGCTCTGTTCTACTCCGTCGCTAGCCGCAGCCCGTCAGCCCCCGGACATCGTGCTGATCATGCTCGACGATGCGAGAGCGGATCTCCTTTCACGTGAGACGGCGCCCGAGATCATGCGACGGCTGGGCCGGCGAGGAGTGACGTTTTCGCATGCGATGGTTCCGGTGTCGCTCTGCTGTCCAAGCAGGACGAGCACGCTCACCGGGATGTACTCGCACACGACCGGGTCGTACAGGGGAGGTATCGGGTCGTTCGACAACGATCGGCGAACCCTGCCGGTATGGCTCCACCGAGCCGGTTATCGAACCGGCTTGTTCGGCAAGTACCTCAACGGCTACGGCCGAGGGCGGTTCCGGCGCTACCTGCCTTCAGGTTGGGATCGTTGGGTCGCCTTCCGCAGGCCGGGGTTCTCGTCATACGACTGGATCGATCAGGATGGTCGGCTCCACAACGGCGAGGGCTACGCCACCAGATTCCTGGGCCGCGAAGCGGGACGTTTCATCCGCAACGCTCCTACCCGCAGTCCGCTCTTCGTCTACTTCGCGCCCTATGCCGTCCACGCGCCTGCAGAACCCGCAGCTCACGACGCCGGAACCTTCAGCGACCTCCGGCCCTGGCGGCCTCCGTCCTACAACGTCAAACCAACCGACCAACCCCCGTTCCTCGACAGGCCGTGGAGCCCAGAACAGCGAGAGGCGACGGATCGTTTCAGGATCGATCAGCATGAGACGCTGCGCTCGGCAGATCGCGCCGTTGCGGGCATCATGCAAGCCATGGCCGGCGCAGGTCGCCTCCACAACACCCTGTTCGTGCTCACGAGTGACAACGGGATCCAATGGGGAGAGCATCGTCTGCGGGCCAAGAGCGTTCCGTACGATGCATCGACCCACGTCCCCTTGACGATGCGCTTCGACAGGGCAGGGTGGACCGGAACCAGACATGGCGTGGTCGCGAACATCGACATCGCGCCGACGATCGCGGGGATCACCCGCGTACCTCATCCCCCGGTGGAGGGTCGGTCCTTAGTGACCAGTCTCGAGACGGGAGGCATCGTGCGCGAGTACGTGCTCTTGGAGCACGTGATGGGCCCCCGCGGCGGTGTGCCTTCCTATTGCGGCGTGCGGAGCAGGCGGTACCTCTTCGTGCACTACGCCGACGGCTTCGAGGAGACGTACGACTACACATCCGACCCATGGGAGCTCGACAACATCGCGCGCAACCGTCCGGCGCTGACCCAGACCCTGAGGGACGAAGCGATGGCGTTGTGCGATCCGACCCCACCCGGATTCACGTGGGGATAGCGTCGAGCCATCTGCGTCCGATGTCGCGCGTCAACCTGCCAACGGCGACGGAGGAGACTCCAGGCGCTACGGAGGCTTCGTGAGCCAGCCGCTGTCGGCGGTGTTCCAGTGGCTCCGGAGGTGATCGCCCGGAGGAGGTGACGGGTCGTAGTAATCGCCGCCGTTGCAATCGAATGGGTACTGGCCGTCGGGCATCGCAGCGCAGACCGTCTCCATCGAACCACCTTCCTGGAACCACGGCCCGCCGTCCGGATAACACATCACGTCGGCTGCCGTGTAGCAGTGGCCGGCGCCCGACGAGTGCGGCGCGGCGAGTTGCACGGCGCCGATGGTGTGACCCGTCTCATGCAGGAAGACGTAGGCACCTGAAAACGTCGACCCGCCGATCTCGACCATCGCGAACCGCGGGCCGTAGGAGACGACGTTGTTGGCGTTCACTCTCGGATCGGCGCGATCGTCGAGGTAGATCGTGCCCTGCCCGGCCGGGCCGTAACAGCACGCCACGTTGTCGACGAACACGACGTAGGTCACGCGCGGCGACTCCAGATCGGCGTTGCCGAGCCCGAGCGACACCCGATCGACGAGCGAGTCGATCACGTCACCGAACGTGAACGTCGAGTCTCCGCCGATGGGGAGCAGCCTGATCGCCGACACCGTCACCTTGCGATCGTCCTTGCAGAACATGCGCAGATGCTGGCCCGCGGCGTGGGGTGTCTGCGCGTCGAGGTTCGCGTCGGCCAGCGCGACGGAACTGCGGATCCAGGACAGGAACGTGCCGGCTCGCGATGTCGTGTCGGCCGGGAACCCGTAGAGCACGCGGATCCGTCGCCCGCTCCTCCCATCGGCGGCGCAGAGCTGCTTCGCCGGGGTACCCGCCCGCATCGAGACGCGCCGGGCCGCTTCGTCCAGAGCATCGGGAACCCGATCGCCCCCATGACTGCACATGCCGTTGCCGACCGCCACCAACCCCGGGCCACAGCCATCCCCGCCCGCCCGTGCCATCGAAAGGGTGGCACCGGCCATCGGCCCCGCGGACATGGCGGCACAGAGCAACGCGAGCGCAACGAACACGGCTGAGCGGGCGCCCTTCATGACGAGGGTGTCGGCTCCACCCCCCGAGAACCTTGAGGTCGATGGACCTACGGCCGGATCACTCTGATGCGGGCGATGGCGAAGTCGCCGTCACTCTCGATCGTCAGCGTCTTCACGCGTTTCGCCTTCTTGTCGCTCCTCACCTTGCCGGCGAACAGTCGCGCACCAGCGTTGGAGTTGACATCACGGGAGATCGTTCCGAGCGACGCACCGCTCAAGCGTCGGAAGGTTGCGTTGATCGTATGGATGCCTGAATCAGGCTCGATCTCCACACCGGCGATCACGCTCCGCACCGAGAACGTCAGCGTGACCGCAAGCTCGGCCTGGGTCCACAGCACCCTCGGTGTTGCGGTCTCGGTGAAGGGGGGGCTCGCCCACGTCGCCCAAGTGTCGGGCACCGTCCGCTTCTCCAACGGCACGGAGAACCTGACCCTCACGCCGCATCCCGTGACGGAAGTCACGTCCGTCATGTCAGGGATGCTCGTGAAGTTGATGGCGCACGTCTTTGAGAGGTATGCGGGAGCGGGGTTGTTGAAGACTTTCAGCTTGGGAAGCCCGCGTGCCGGGCTGGCAGGCGCCGGCTTCGCATCCGTGGCGGCCACGGCGCCGTCCGAGTTTCGAACGTGCCCACCTGCCATCGCCGGTGCGATGAGACCTCCGGCGAGCACGACCCCACTGATCGCTGCAGCGATGATCCGTTTCAGCATCGGTTCCCCTTTCCGCTCGGGCTTCCTGTTGGAGCCCTCCGCGTTGGGAACGCTAGCCGCTGAGTGAAGGGGCCGCAACTTGGGGGTCTGATGGTGGAGCCGGCGGTCGGATTCGAACCGACGACCTAGCGATTACAAATCGCTTGCGCTACCGGACTGCGCCACGCCGGCCGGTAAGCTGAGTCTATCTCGGCGCCGGCCCCCAGCTTCATCGCTGCCGTGAAGGCAGGACCCACGCGTACAGCACCGCCGCCAGCGACGCTGCCGCGTTCAGCGAAGCCACCTGCCCTCGCATCGGCAACGCGACGAGCGCATCGCACCGCTCGCGCACGAGCCTGGCCATGCCTTCGCCTTCGCTGCCGATGACGATGGCCACCTTCCCCGGCGGACATGGCTCGTCCGATGATCGACACCGGTGCGTCACCGTCGAGCCCTACCACCCAGAAGCCGGCGTCCTGCAACCGCTCGATCGAGCGCGCGATGTTGGCGACGCGGGCATGCGGCAGGTGCAGCAGGGCGCCGGCCGAAGCGCGCACCGCGGCGGGCGTGACGTCGGCGGCACGCTTGGTCCTGGTGACCAGCACGGCGGCGCCGGCGGCCTCGGCGGATCGGGCGGCCGCGCCGAGGTTCTGCGGATCGCTGATGCCGTCCAGGACGACGGCGATCGCATCGGGCTGGTCCTCGAGGTCGGCCAGATCACGTTCGGTCAGCATCTGGGCGGTGGACACGGAACCATCGCTCGGGCCGGTCGTCACGCGGGCACCCGGCTCGGCCACGCGCAGCCGCGCCACCACGCCCTGATGATCGGTGGCCAGCGCGTCGAGCCGCGCTCGGGGCTGGACACGGATGGGAACACCGCTCGCCTGGGCGGCATCGAGCAGGCTGCGCATCCCCTGGGTGACCTTCGGAGATGACACCACCAAGATCTCGGTCGCACGGCCCGCGCGCACCGCTTCGGTGACCGCGCGCCGGCCGCTCACGACGCTTCCGTCGGCAACGGGGTGGGGCCGGCGGCGTTGGCGACGATCTCGCTCGCGGCTCATGCCGAGACGCGCCCGCCGGTCATCGGCGCGTCGGCCGGCACGACCACGACCACGGCCATGCATCCGACCCCGTCACCCTGCAGGCCCAACCCCTCGGGCCGGGTGGCCTTCACCGACACGGCACCGGTCCCCAGACCCATCGCGGCTGCGAGCGCGCCGGCGATCTCGTCGCGGCGCGGCGAGATCGCGGGCTGGAAGCAGATCACGGTCAGATCGCAGGAGGACGCCGAGAACCCTGCCTCGTTCACGATGGCGAGGGTCCGGATGAGCACGTGGAGCCCGTCGATCCCGGCGGTCGCAGGATCCGACTCCGGGAAATGCTGACCCAGATCGCCCTGGGCGCAGGCGCCGAGCAGCGCGTCCGCGACCGCGTGGCACACGACGTCGCCGTCGGAATGGCCGGCCAGCCCGTCGTGACCGTCCCACCGCAGCCCGCCGAGCATGAGGACCCTGCCGGAACCGCGAGGGTGCACGTCGAATCCTAGCCCCACCCTCGGGACGCCCGAGGGGTCAACCATCGAGGCCGCTCATGCGAGCCTCGGCCTGCGCCAGGTCGAGCAGGGTCGTGATCTTCGTGTTCATCGCATCCCCCGGCATCGCGCAGATGCGATGCCCGGCGTACTCCATGACCGCGGCGTCGTCGGTGAACGCTCGACCTTCCTCGTCCGCCTGTCGATGCGCCGCACGGAGCAACGTCGCCGAGAACGCCTGCGGGGTCTGCGCCAGGCGCATCGTCTCGCGATCCAGCGTCTCGACGACCATGCCGTCCTCCACCCGTTTGACCGTGTCGTTCACGGGGATCACAGGGATCGCGCCCTGGGCCCGCCCCCCACCGCGTCGATCATCTCGGTGAACAGATCGGGGGTGGCGAACGGCCGGGCCGCATCGTGGATGGCGACGACCTCGGTGCCGTCGGGCACCTGGGCGAGCGCGGCTCGTACGGAGGCTTGCCGATCACGTCCACCGGTCACGATCGTGGTGGGCGCTCCACAGAACTCCACGCATCCTTCGGCGTACTCCTCCCAGCCGGCGGGAACGGCGACCACGAGCCGCGACACCGCCGGCGATGCGGCGGCGGTGGCGGCGGCCACGGACAGCATGGGCCGACCGCCGATCGGCACGAACGCCTTCGGTTGATCGACGACGCCAAGACGCCGGCCGGCGCCCGCGGCCAGCAGGATGACCACGGCGCCAGGGGCAGGTTCCGATGCCATGGCCGCCAAGCATGGCAGAGCGCTCGTTCCTCGGCAGCGTTCCCCCGGACCAGGTCAGGGTCGGGTGAGCGGCTCGCTCTCGTCGACCGATGCTGACTCCGGCGCCAGGGCGGCGAACACCATGCGGCCGGTGGTGGTCTGGATCACGTTGGTGACCTTGATCTCGACGCTGGTGCCGATCTGGTCGGTGGCCTTCTCGACCACCACCATGGTGCCGTCATCGAGGTAGCCCACTCCCTGCCCGTGCTCACGCCCCTCCTTCACCAGACGGACCGTGATCTCGTCGCCGGCCGAGTACGGCACGCGGAACGTGGAGGCAAGCGCGTTGATCTGCGCCACAGGAACGCGCAAGGCCTCGGCCACCTTCGCGAGGTTGTGGTCCACGGTGAGCAGCGATGCACCCCGTTCGCGCGCCAGGCGCACCAGGGCGGCATCGACATCGAGCACGCCGGCCTCCTCGACCAACTGGAACTGCACGGTCGGGGCCTTCTGCAGCTCGACCAGCACGTCGAGGCCGCGGCGTCCTCGGCCTCGGCGGCGTGGGTCCGAGGAATCACTGATCGCCTGGAGCTCGCGCAGCACCCCCTCGTGCAACAGGACGGTGCCGCTGACGAACCCCGTTGCCACCAGGTCGGCCACCCGGCCATCGATCAGCGCGCTCGTGTCCAGCACGTGGAGGTCGCCGCGCACGGCCACCGAGGCTCGCGGCTTCATGCCGACCAGCCCGAACACGTCCTCGTACTTCGCTTCGCCCAGCCGGAAGCCCAGCGAGCCGCACACGAGGTAGACGAACAGGATCGCAGGCCAGGCCGAGGCGGCCGACACCACCAACATGGGCAGCATCATCAGGGCCGCCACGACGAGGCCGACGATCAGACCCACCACGCCGCCGGCGAGCTGGGGCGCGGGCTTGCGCCGGAGCTCGCGTTCCATGCCGCTCACCGCGCGGAGCGTGAGACGGCCGACCACGCCACCCACGACGAAGCCGCACGCAGCCCCGAGGAAGATGAAGGCCAGGGCCCGGCCGGTGCTCTCGGTGGACACGGTCCCACCCAGCAGGAAACCACCGGTGCCGAACATGGCGATGAAGATCAGCCGGACACCCTCGACCAGGCGCCCTCGAACGGCGCTCGCCGTATGCGAAGCCTGTTCGCGCTCGCTCATCGCGGTCCCGCTTCCTTCGTCTCCGCCGGTCGTTCGGTGGGCGGGCACACCGAACGAGCTCCGACTGGAGGGTCATCGGCGCAGGATCGGCACCGCTGAAGGTTCGAGGACGAAGGGAGCCGGAAACCTAGGCCTGAGCGGCGAGCTTGACGCCGTGAGCGTCGTCCAGGACCTGGTCGATCATGATCTCGGCATCTTCCTCGGACTTGCCGGTGGCGTGCGAGAGCTCGGAGATGAGGATCTGGCGAGCCTTGGTGATCATGCGCTTCTCGCCCGCGGACAGACCCTTCTCACGATCGCGGATCGATAGGTTCCGCAGCACCTCGGCGACCTGGTAGGGATCCCCGGAGTGCAGCTTCTCCATGTTGTTCTTGAAGCGGCGACTCCAGTTGGCGGCCATGGAGGATTCCTCTTCGGTGAGGACCTTCAGGACCTTCTTGACCTCCGCCTTGCTCACGACCGAGCGCAGACCGACCTGGTCGGTGGAATCGGTGGGGATCAACAGGGTGAGGTCGCCGTAGGCGACGCGCAGCACCAGGTAGGTTCGCTTCTCTCCCAGGAACTCCTTCTCGCGGAGTTCTTCGATGACTGCAGCTCCATGTTCCGGATGCACCACGGTGTCGCCCTTGCGGAACACGGAACCTCCCAGATTCGAGGAAAGATCGCGATGGGGTCGCGCTGACTGTCACGAGGGTAGCACGTGGGGGGCTTGCGGCGCAACCCATCACCGCAGGTCAGAGGGCCTATCCTGGCCCAGAACCGGTCCGTTGGAACTAGGTCGAAGGGCTATGCAGAAGGTGTCGGCTTCGCCCACTCGATGGCTTCGCGCAGGTGGCGCACAGCGTGCACCCGCAGTCCTTTCGTGGGCACACCGTCACCGCCGGGCGCGAACACGATGGAGCAACCCGCGGCTTCGGCCGCGGCGAGGCGAGGACCCATACCGGGCGCCGAGCGGACCAGGCCCGTGAGCGAGACCTCGCCGACGAAGGCGGCCCCCTGGGGAGGCAGCGCACCCGTGGCGGCCGAGGCCAGCGCTGCCGCGACCGCAAGATCGCATGCCGGATCGTCGATGCGAACACCGCCGGAGGAGGCCCCGAAGAGCTCGGCCCGGCCCAGGCCGATCCCGGTCGCTCGATCGAGCACCGCTGCCACCAGTTGGAAGCGGCGGCCATCGATGCCGGTGGTCTGACGACGAGCCGGACCGTCGGCCGAGCCCACCAACGCCTGGACCTCGACCGCGAGCGCCCGCCTGCCCGCTCGAGGCAGGGCCGTCGCGGCTCCCGGCACGCGCTCGCCCGAGACCAGGAGCGATGTGGGATCGATCTGCGTGAGTCCGGCCGGCCCCATCTCGAACCAGGCGCTCTCGCCTTCGGGACCGAAGCGATTCTTGGCGGCGGCCAGGACTCGCAACCCGGAGCGGGCATCGCCGTCGAAGGCAAGGACCACGTCGACGGCGTGCTCGAGGGTCTTGGGCCCCGCGAGGTCGCCGTCCTTGGTGACGTGACCGGTCAGGATCACCGCGGCGCCCTGCGACTTCGCCATACCCACCAGGGCGTCGGTGCAGGTGCGGACCTGCGAAACCCCGCCCGGCATCTGCGACCCGCCGGCGTCGCGGAGCGTCTGGATCGAGTCGACCGCCAACAGGAACGGCCGCTCGGCGGCGGCCACCTGGAGAACGCCCTCGAGCTCGCGCCCTGGAGCGAACGACACCGAGTCGGCCGTGATGCCGAGCCGTTGGGCACGTGCGGCGATCTGCGCGTGCGATTCCTCGCCGGAGACCAACAGGCACGACCGACCAGCGGCACCGAGGCTGGCCACCAGTTGCAGCAGGAGCGTGGACTTGCCGATGCCGGGCTCGCCCGAGAGCAACACCACCGACCCCGGCACGAGACCGCCACCGAGCACGCGGTCAAGCCCAGCGATGCCGGTGTCGACCCGACCTGCCTCGACGGCAACCGCATCGAGCGGGACCGACGGTGACCCCGTCACCCCGTTGCCGCCGCCCGTGGGCGTCATCTCGTCGATGGTGCCCCACGCGCCGCAGCCCGGACACCGGCCAACCCATTGCGACACCTGCTGTCGGCATTCGCGGCACGCCCTGATCGTGCGCGTCTTCGCCATGGTCGGACCCTAGTGGCCGTCACTGACATCGCCCGATGCACTCGGAACGACGCCCCAGGGCTGCTATCCTCGGCGAAGAAACATCTCCGCGATGCTTCGTCGGCGTCGCCTCGACCGGAAGGAGTGATGAGCCATGGCTGCGATCTCGGTCCTCGACTTCGCCCACATGCCGCGTCCTTCCGGACCCTGCGCCTAGCTGCTCCTTCGGCTGCGCGACCGCTTCCACCAGGACGCGCACCACCGTGTGCCACCACCGGATAAGGAGCACTGCGTTGTCCGTCACCGAACAGCTGGAGCACTTCTTCGACGAAGGGCTCATCGAGAGCGTCATCAGACCCATCAAGAGCGGCAAGGAAGCATCCGTGCACCTGTGCCGTGGCAACCCGCGAACCACGGGCGAGGATCTCCTGGCCCTCAAGCTCTACCATCCGCTCGACCGTCGTGATTTCCGCGACGAGTCCATGTACCGCGATGGCGAATGGATCAAGGAACGGCGTGTTCGAGTCGCCTTGGAGAAGAAGACCACCTTCGGTCGAGAGGTCCAGGGCATGATCTGGGTCGACCGTGAATGGGAGACCCTGGGGGCATTGTCCGAGGGCGGCGCGCCGGTGCCGCGTCCCATCGAGCGCACCGGCGACGCCATCTTGATGACCTACGTCGGCGACGAACACCTGGCCGCACCGCAACTGCGCTCGTACCGGCCGTCGGACCCCGAGGAAACGCGCGCGATCGTGGATCAGGTGCTCGACGCCATCCAGCGCATGCTGTTCCTCAACGTCGTGCACGGCGACCTGTCGCCCTACAACCTGCTCATCTGGAACGGTGTCGTGACCGTGATCGATGTGCCTCAGGCCGTGGACCCACGGAAGAACCGGCATGCCCTGTCGTTCCTGCAGCGCGACATCGAGCGCATCTGTGCATGGGCCGATCGCCACGGCGCCCCGACTCCCGCGGGACGGCTCGCCGCCGACTACTGGACATCGTGGGAGTTCGCCGACCTGATCCCCGAGGAGCTTCGCGGTCTCACCATGTGAAGCCCCGGCACCGCGTCAGTCGCGTTCGGAGTTGACCAGCAGCCCGATGATCACGACGAGGAGACCACCCATGAATGCGCCACCGAGCCACGCCCGCACCGACGGGGCGGCGGACACCCAGAGCGCTTCGACCACTCCTCGGGCCGGTTGCGATGTTCGGTCTGCGAGCCGCTCCCCGACCACCCCGGTCGTGAGGAACAGCGTGGCCGCGCCCGCCGCGATCAGCGCCCCCAGCCCGATGGCGCGAGGACCGCGACGACCGGGCAACGCCAGCGCCACGATCCCCAGGACGACGCCGATCGTGAGCAGCGGCAGGGCCCACCGATGCGCGGCATCCTGCAGATCCCTGATCCGGCGGAGGTCGTCAGCTCCGACGAGCTCGATGCCAGCGTCCCCCACCGACCCAAGATCGGCACCGCCGAGGAGCGTGATCACGTCCCCGCCGAGCAGCTCGATCAGGTCATCCACGGTCAGCACCACCGACCGGCTCGGTGCGCCGTCCTTCAAAGCTCGCTGGTACGCCAGGTCCACCGTGTCCTGGAACAGCACCGCGTATCGGTCGGTCTGCGTCACTCGGAACGCGGCATCCTCCAGACGTGGGCGGACCGCATCACCGAACGGGATCTGCTCCGTCAGTGCCGCGACGGTCTGGTCCGCGATCGCACGCTGGACCTGATCATCGGCCAGCAGGAGCCGCCCGACTTCGTCCTCACGGCCAGGGGAGAACAGTCCGCGATCGATCCCGAACAGGTACGCACCGGCTACGATCGCGCAGGCTGCGAGGAACGACAGGAGCCACGCCACCACGCCCAGGCCGGATCGCATCGCTGCATCCTACGGACCCGTCGGGGTCCGGCATCAGGCGGACCTAGAGGCCGGAGATGTCGTCGGGCACCACGACGTCCTGCGCGCTGACGGCGAAGCGCTCCGGGTCCGGACCCACGAGGGCGCACACCACGACGACCATCGACGCCGTCAGCGCCAGGAACCCCGTGCCCACCGCTCCCAGTACAGACGACGCTGCGAACACCCAGAGCACCAGGGCTCGATCCCTGTTCGTGGGCAGACGATTCGCCGCCGAGGCGGCTGCGCACGCGAACGGCACCACTCCCAGGCAGAGGAGCCCGAGCGCCCCGCGGGGTGAGAGCAACAACGTCACCACAGCCGTCAGACCGGGTCCCACCGCCAGGAGGGCCGCCACGCGGCGGCGTCGGTTCCACAACACAGCGGCGGCACCGACGCACAAGGTCGAGCCCACCAGGGTGGAACGCCAGACATCGACCACATCGGGGGTGATCAACGCGGCGAAGGCTCCCCGCACCACCAACGCACTCCCCCACAGGACGACGAGGTAGACGGCCAAGCCGGCGAGATCCAGTGGTGGGAGCCGGCGCCGAGGCCGAGGAAGAGACGCGTCCATCCCCAGAAGGGTCGGCAATGGACGATCGCATCTTGACCGATCGGGGATCACCGGGTCTCCCTGACGGCGATCGCTTGATCGCCGGCGACTCGCACCAGCCCGGATGCCGAGAAGCCCGGTCCCCTGACGGGGCCGGGCTTCGGCCTTGATGCCGCGCCTCACTGAACGCGGCGGGATGAGCCGGGAACGAGCCCCGGCCCACGTGGATCACTCGGTGGAGCCCGCCAGTTCCACGGGGGGAACGTCGGGCGGGAGCATGCCACCGGTGCTCTCGAACACGATCTCACCGTCGACGGCGTCCACGATGATGGTCTCGCCGGCACGGAACTCCTTGTAGAGCAGCTTCTCGGCGAGCGGGTCCTCCACCAGGCGTTGGATCGTGCGTCGCAGCGGACGAGCCCCCAGCGACTGGTCGTAGCCCGACTGGGCGAGCAGCACCTTGGCGGACTCGGTCAATTCGATCTCGAGATCCTTGGTCTTCAGCTGCTCGGTGACCCGCTTCATCATGAGATCGACGATGTTCTTGACGTCGTCCTGCGTGAGGGAGCGGAAGACGATGACCTCGTCGATACGGTTGATGAACTCGGGCCTGAAGGACTTCTTGAGCTCCTCGGTGACCCGGTCCTTCATCTTCTCGTAGGTGACCTCCTCGTTGCCCGCGGCGGCAAACCCGATACCGGGGCCCTTCTGGATGTCGCGGGTTCCCAGGTTGGAGGTCATGATGATGATGGTGTTCTTGAAGTCCACCTTGTGACCCTGGCTGTCGGTGAGGTGGCCGTCCTCCAGGATCTGCAGCAGGGTGTTGAAGACATCGGGGTGCGCCTTCTCGATCTCGTCGAACAGGACCACGCTGAACGGCTTGCGACGGACGGCCTCGGTGAGCTGACCGCCCTCTTCGTAACCGACGTAGCCGGGAGGCGAACCGATCAGCCGGCTGACCGTGTGCTTCTCCATGTACTCGCTCATGTCGAGCTGGATCAGCGCGTCCTCGTCACCGAACAGGAACTCGGCGAGCGCCTTGGACAGCTCGGTCTTGCCGACGCCCGAGGGGCCCAGGAAGATGAACGACCCGGAGGGACGACGTGGGTCCTTCAACCCCGATCGGGTGCGTCGGATGGCGCGCGACACCGCGGAGATGGCCTCGTTCTGCGTGACGATGCGCTTGTGGAGCTCGTCCTCCATGCGGAGCAGCTTCTCGGTCTCCTCTTCGGTGAGCTTGAAGACGGGGATGCCGGTCCAGATCGACAGGACCTCGGCGATCTCCTCTTCGTCGACCTCGGACAAGATGTCCATCTCGCCGGACTTCCAGGCCTCCTCGCGGCGGGCACGCTCCTCCTGGAACTGCCGTTCCTCGTCGCGGAGCGAGGCCGCGAGCTCGAAGTCCTGGCCGTCGATGGCGGACTCCTTCCGCAGGCGGACCTCCGCGATCTTCTCGTCGACCTCGCGAACGTCGGGCGGGGCGGTCATGCGACGGATGCGCATGCGCGAGCCGGCCTCGTCGATGAGGTCGATGGCCTTGTCGGGCAAGAAGCGATCGCTGATGTAGCGGTCGGCGAGGTTGGCCGCGGCGACCAAGGCGTCGTCGGTGAAGTTGACGCGGTGGTGAGCCTCGTAGCGGTCGCGCAGACCTTTGAGGATCTCGATGGTGTGCGCCACCGAGGGCTCCTGCACCTCGATGGGCTGGAACCTGCGCTCGAGCGCGGCATCCTTCTCCAGGTGCTTGCGGTACTCATCACGCGTGGTGGCGCCGATCGTCTGCAGCTCTCCGCGGGCGAGCATGGGCTTCAAGATGCTGGCGGCGTCGATGGCGCCTTCGGCCGCCCCGGCTCCCACCAACGTGTGGAGTTCGTCGATGAAGAGCACGATATCGCCCCGGGTCTTGATCTCCTTGAGGACCTTCTTGAGGCGCTCCTCGAAGTCGCCCCGGTAGCGCGAACCGGCGACGAGCGCACCGAGGTCGAGCGTGTAGATCTGCTTGCCCTTCAACGTCTCGGGGACCTCGCCCTTGACGATGGCCTGGCTGAGGCCCTCGACGACGGCGGTCTTGCCGACGCCCGGCTCACCGATGAGCACGGGGTTGTTCTTGGTACGGCGGGACAGCACCTGCATGACCCGCTCCATCTCCTTCTCGCGCCCGATGACGGGGTCGAGCTTGCCTTCGCGCGCGAGCTGGGTGAAGTTGCGGCCGAACTGATCGAGCACCATGGAGCCCTGACCGCCCTGCTCGCTCTGGCCGCCGGGCGTGGTCTCGCCCTTGCCACCGGTGTAGCCGGAGAGCAGCTGGATCACGGTCTGGCGGACCCGGTTGAGGTCGGCGCCCAGCTTCTGCAGCACCTGGGCGGCAACGCCCTCACCTTCGCGGATGAGGCCGAGCAGGATGTGCTCGGTGCCGATGTAGTTGTGGCCGAGCTGCAGCGCTTCGCGGAGCGAGAGCTCCAAGACCTTCTTGGCGCGGGGCGTGAACGGGATGTGGCCCGTGGGGGCCGCCTGGCCCTGTCCGATGATCTCTTCGACCTGCTGACGGACAGCCTCGAGCGAGATGTTCATGGACTCGAGGGCCTTGGCAGCGACGCCTTCGCCCTCGTGGATCAGGCCCAGCAGGATGTGCTCGGTGCCGATGTAGTTGTGGTTGAGCATCCTGGCTTCTTCTTGCGCCAGGACGACGACCCTTCTCGCTCTGTCGGTGAAACGTTCGAACATGTCAGCGTCCTCCGACCCCCGCCTCGCATGCCGGGCCTATGGGATCAGCGGACCACGTCCTACCCCGCAGGCGCCTCGGGCGTCGCTCCCGGTGACCGGCCGCGACGCCCGCTGCAATGGAGTATACCCGTGGGCATCCATAACCCTTGAAACCGTCGATGCCCTCCGTCTCCGTCCTCACACTTGGTTGTTCGGACGTTGGGAGCAGAAGGATTAGCTGCCATCCGGCGGATGCCCGATATCCCCCATCCGGCCCATGAGATGTCCCCCCTTTGGCCCGTTGTTGGACGGCGAGGCTTGATGCCAGGATGACGGCACTTCCAAAACCCCGGCGGCACGAAGGGGGATCCGCGTGCGCAACGCCTCCGAGATGCAAGGAGACATTGGCTTGCGAGTCCTCGTGGTGGACGACCATCCGGCATTCCGCAAGGCGCTGACGTCCGCGCTGCGCATGGTGGCCGATATCGAGGTCGCGGGCGAGGCCGGTGGCGGCATCGCAGCGTGCGACGGTGCTGAGCAACTGCACCCCGACGTCGTGCTCATGGATCTGTCCATGCCCGACCTGTCCGGCATCGACGCCATGAAGAAGATCCACGAGACCAGCCCGGATCTGCCCGTCGTCATCCTGACCGCACACGCCGACGACGGTGTCGAGCGCGAAGCCCTCGAGGCCGGTGCGGTGGGGTTCCTCGCGAAGGGGACCGGCCTGCAGGAACTGGTGGTCACCCTGCACGACGCGGTGCAACGACGAGGGAGCCGACGCCGGCGAAGCCGTCCTGTAGTCAGCGGTCGCGCAGGTTCCGCAGCCGGGCACACAGCGCGATCAACAATGCCCGCATCATCTCGGGGTGCTCGTCCAAGAGCCGATTGAAGTTCCACGTGGGGATCGCCAGGGTGGTCAGGTCGGTCGTGGCGGTGACGCTGGCCGACCGAGGCTTCCCGTCCAACAGCGAGATCTCGCCGAAGTAGTCCCCCGTCGACAGGGTGCTGACGACGGTGCCGCCGGTGGATGCCTCGGCAGTGCCCGACAGGATCAGGTGGAAACCGACGCCGGACCGGTCCTCTTCCAAGACCACCTTGCCGCCGGCATGGTTCACCCGTTTGGCGATGGCTTCCACGCGCTGCAGTTCGTTGTCCGACATGTGCGCGAACAAGGGAACGGCCCGCAACGCTTCCATCGTGTCGTCAGCCATGCACGGTGCCTCCGTCGTCGATACGAGGCGAAGCATAGCCCGCCTCGATCTCGGCCGCGTTCTTGTCGAACACCAGCCGGAGCCCTTCCAGCGTGAGCCAGGGCTCGTGGTGCTGGATGGTGGTGCAGTGCGGAAGCACGACCGGAGCCAGCCCGCCGGTCGCGATGGTGACGGCACCCGGGAGCTCCAGCAGGATGCGGGACACGATCGCGTCGACCTCGCCGGCGGTGCCGAAGATCAGGCCGGACTGCACGGCCTCCACGGTGTTGGTGCCCACGACCTGCGGAGGGGTGACGAACTCCACCCGGGTGAGACGGGCGGTGCGGGAGAACAAACTGGCCGCGCTCGCCTGCATGCCCGGCGCGATCACCCCGCCGATGAACTCGCCGCTGGCGCTGACCACATCGAAGTTGGTGGCGGTGCCGAAGTCGACCACGATGGCGGGACCACCGAAGCGAGTGAATGCGGCGAGGGCGTTGACGACACGGTCGGCACCGACCTCACGTGGATTGTCCGTCAGCACCGCCACTCCGGTCTTGACACCCGGTCCCACGATGACCGGAGCGAAGGGGAACATGCCGGATGCCATGTCCCGAACGGCGGCGGTGACATCGGGCACGACGCTGGCAGCGACCAGGCCCGTCACCTGGGTCTCGAAGGAGATCCCGCGCAGCGCGAGGAACCCGGAGAACGCCAGGGCCAGTTCGTCGGGAGTGCGCTCGGGCTGGGTCGACAGCCGCCAGGTGTGCTCGAGCTGGGAGCCATGGAAAATCCCCAGCACGATCTCGGTGTTGCCGATGTCGGCGGCCAACAGCACGGCGTGCGATCTCCCCTCGGGATGGGTCCGTCAGCGACGGTCATCGTCGCCCACCGGCGACGACGATGGCAACCAGGTGGCGATCACGATGGCGGCATGAGCAGGTTGTCGATGAGACGGGCGCTGGGGAACCGCGCTGCCACCAAGGCACGCGCACGCAGGCCCTGGTCGATCGAATCGATGGGCATGAAGGTGGCGTCGTCGACGACCACGGCGTAGTCGAGCTGGGCGAGCGGCGTCGCCCCCACCTCGCGCGCGATCGCTGCGACCAATGCGTGGGCATCAGCTTCTCCTGCGCGTGCGAGCGTTGCCGCTTCCGAAAGCCCCAGGAACAAGCAGCCTGCTTGCTCCCGTTCGTCCGAGTTCAGGAGCGCGTTGCGTGATGACTGGGCGAGCCCGTCGGGCTCACGCACCGTGGGACAGTCCACGATCTCCACCGGAAGGCGCTCCTCAGCCACCATGCGTCGAACCAGGAACGCCTGCTGCGCGTCCTTCTGGCCGAACGTGGCGGCGCACGGACCGGTCACGTCGAACAGCCGGTGCACGACCGTGAGCACGCCGGCGAAGTGGCCCGGGCGGGAGGCGCCTTCGAAGAGCTCGCCCACGGGTCCGGGCTGCGGTGAGGCCAGGTGCTCGCCGGGCGGATACATCTGTTCGGCCGACGGCATCCAGACGGTGTCGACCCCCAGCTGACGGCATCGTGCCAGGTCACGTTCACGATCGATGGGGTAGCGCGTGAGGTCGTCGGGGTCGTCGAACTGCAACGGGTTCACGAAGATGGACACCACGACGTGGTCACGCTCAGCGCGGGCGCGCTCGATCAACGAATCGTGGCCCTCATGCAGACCGCCCATGGTGGGAACCAATCCCACCCGCGCATCGGCGGCGCGCTGCGCGTCGGTGCGCGCGCGCAGATCCGTCGGCGAGCCGATCAGCTCCACCGCGCCAGGACCTCCTCGACGGCGACGCGGCGCCGGTCGTCGAGGCGACCGCTGCGCCGGGCGAGGTCGAGCGCGACGCGCGCCATCTCGACGTATGGCGGAACGGCCCAGGGCAACGCTCGAGAGAGTGCTTCCAGATTGCGTTCGATCGTGCCTGCGTCACCCCGCACGGCGGGACCGGTGAGCGCCGCGGCGGGACCCAGCGACGCCACGTTCTCGACCGTTGCCCGCTGCAGCGGCCCCATGGCCGCGGCGGGGTCAGGCACGCCCGCCGCTGCGAGGAGCTGTTCGGCCACGGCCGTCGCGGCCACCACGTAGTTCGACGCGAACACCGCCGCCGCGTGATACAGGGCTCGATGCTCGTCGGCCAGGCGGAAGGCGACACCCATGAGATCGTCGGCCAGCCGCTCGGCCACGAAGAAGCCCGCTTCGTCGTCGGCGGCGAGGGCGATCACCGAGCCGGGGATCCGTGCGATGCCGGCTGCGGGGTCAGGGAACGTCTGGAGCGGATGGATACCCAGGGGCCCAGCCCCCAGGGACCGAGCCGGACCCAACGCCTCGAGGGGAGTCGCTCCCGACAGATGAGCGACCCATTGTCCGCCGCGGAACGCGCCGTCGCCGGCCATGTCAGCAACGAACGGACCGATCAGATCGTCCGGGAGGGCGATCACTACCAACTCTGCCCGGCGCGCGACCTCGGCGGGATCGAGGACGGCGGCACCCGGCAGGAACCGAGCCGCTCGATCCCGGGTCGGCCCTCGCCCGGACACGGCCACGATGGTGTGTCCGGCACGCTGGAGGAGCACGGCGACCGCCGTGCCCGCACGACCCGCGCCCACCACGCCGACCTTCATGCGCCCGACCTCATCGGTCGCGAGTATGGCAAGTCCGCCGTGCGCTCAGCCCAACCAGACCAATGGTCCGTCGGGCGGAGGCGCGCCGTCGGGAAGCGGGAGCGGCTCGAGACCGCCGTCTCGGGTCACGAACAGCCGATGGTCGGTCAACACGAACGCCAGGCCGTCCTCGGAGAACGTCGCCCACGCCCCACCCCGGATGGGTCCCACCCAGCGAGGAGGCTCGGGTAGGAGCCCCGGCCCCGCCACGATCTCGTACAGGCCCGCCCGATCACCGAGACGCCCGGCGACCAGGGCCACCGCAGAATCGCGGGACCAGGCCAGCACGCGATCGATCCACAGCCGCTCGTCGCCCGACCGATACGGTCGTGGCTCGCCACGCAGCCTCCGGTAGGAGAACGACGTGCCGAAGACCGCAGGCGGCGGCACGTCGCCGCGGTCGCGCACGGTCGCCAGCGACATCGACGTCATGGGTAAGCCCGCCGCGGGGACGACGAGCATGTCACTGGCTGCAGAGATGGACAGGAGCGCGTGTTCGGCCAGCACATGATGGGTCCGGCCGTAGCTGGCCTGGACCACGTCGACTCGATCGTGCGAGCGTCGCGTGAAGTAGGTCGAGTTGGCGTCCCGGCCCACCGACAGGATGTCGCCGCACATCGTCCGTTCGTACTCCTGTTCGACCAGCGCCGGGGCGATCGTCTTCAGCACGATCACTAGATGACGGCGACATGGGCCGAGCAACGGGCCGCGCTTGACGACCACCACGTCCGCCCCGCGCGAGCCCCACGTGACCAGATCGCCTCGAACCACGGGCGTCGCCACGTTGGAAGAGGTCAGGAACCGCAGCACGGATCCGACCAGGTCGCCGTCGGGCGCGCGGGAGGTGACCCCGACGATGCCGGGTTCCGCAGCATGGGCATCGACCAGTTCGACCGGCTGCCGCACGCGTGGGCCCGGACGGACGGAGCCATCGGCCAGATCCCAGCGCCAGAGCCGCGACCATCCCGCGCCGTCGTCGACCGCGTACAGCAACGTCCCGCCGCGCACAAGCACCTCCGCGTTCGAGGGGGGCGCCGTACCCCTGCGGTCCGCGAGGAACCACAGCCCCCCGAGCGACAGACTCACCACGACGACGGCCGCCACGAGCCGCCGGGATCGACCGTCCAGCAGGACCGCGGAAGGCTCGGCTGCGTCGGGAGTGGCGTCACCACGGGTCGTCGACACCCGCGTTTTCCCAGATGCCGGGGAGCCCGGCGCTGGCCGGGGCGGGACGCGGTACAGACCGGCACCGCAGGTCGGACATGCGGTCGTTGACGAGATCCCCGACCAATCGCACCGCAAGCAGACACCGTCGTGTCGGGCGCGCTTCGACATCATGGGATCGTCAGCGGCGAAGCGAAGACCCTGGCGCCCGACGCGGCATCGGGTCCGAGGCGGACATCCACCAGCCGGGTGCCATCGGGCAGGTGTGCGGCTGGGTCGAGCTCCAGCAGCGGCAGCAGGACGAACGCTCGGGAGGTCATCCGTGGATGCGGCAGGGTCAGCAGCGGCACATCCAACTGCTGGTCACCGAACAGCAGCAGGTCGATGTCGACGATACGCGGGCCCCACCGCACCTCACGCTCACGACCCAGCTCGCGTTCGACCCGCTGCGACAGGTCGAGCAACGCGAACGGGGTGAGGTCGGTCTCGACGAGGAGCACGGCGTTCAGGTAGTCGGGCTGGGGAGGACCGCCCACGGGGTCGGTTTCCCAGACCCGGGAACTGGCGATCGGCCGTACACCCGGCTCGGCGCCGAGCAAGTTCACAGCCTGTTGAAGGATGTCGAGGCGTTCACCGAGGTTGGATCCGAGACCCAGGTACGCCGCCTCGGACACGGGTCATCCCTCCAGGGTGACCGCTGCGGCGACGCCGTCGATGTCGAGTCGGGCCGCGGCACCCGGTTTGTGCACCACCGCCGTCACCCGCGTGACATGGTCGAGGGACAGAACAGCCGCAGCGACGTGTCGCGCCATGACCTCGATCAGATCGAACGAACCTTCCTCGACCACCTCGCGGACGGCGTCGCGGATGCGACGGTAGTCCGCGGTCGAGTCGATCCGGTCGGCTTCCGTGTTCGTGTCCACATCGAGATCGAGATCCACGACGAACGGCTGGGGTTGGTCCTTCTCGCCTGGGCGCGCCCCGTGACGGCCCTCAGCCCGGATCCCTGACAGGAACAGCTTCGCCGTGGGCACCCGATCAGTCCTCCGTGTCCTCGGTGGTCTCGACGTCGAACCAATCGTCTGCCTCATCGTCGGCCAGGTCCACCCAGGGGGGACGGCGTTCGAGCTGCAGCATGACCACGCCGTTCTTCTGGTCGTGTCCGTGGGGCTCCATCAGGAAGCGCGCCCGCAGGTACTCGGCGATCATCGGCCCGATCGTGGCGGGAGCTTCCTCCGGCAGGAAATGCCCGCAGCCCGGCAAGAGTCCCAGGGTGGAAGAGGGCATCGCCTCGTTGAGGCGTTCGGCGACCGCCGGCGGGAGGAACGGGTCGTCCTCGCCCCACAGGATGAGCACCGGGAACGCGATGTCGGCGAGCTCCTGCTCGCGCTCGGCCAACCCGGTTCCGTCGAGGCCGGCGAGCACCTGGGCGAACCGGGCGCCGCCGTCGCCGGTGCGCCAGGGCCGGACGTAGCCGTCGAGCACCGCGTCGGGCAGTCGAGACCCGTGGGGCAGTCCAGCCTCGATCGAGGATCGGATCCACATCTCCATGTCGGCGTCCGACATCACGTCCGCCTGACGGGCCGCGTCGAGGAGCGGCCACGGCCACGCGTCGAACGCGACCGCATCCAGGAGCACCATCGCGTCGGCGCCCAGGTCGTCCAACGCCAGCAGCTGCGCCACGCCTCCGCCCACGCCGTGACCGACGACCGCGAACCGATCGACGCCGAGGTCCGCGAGCAACGCGGCGACGGCATCGGCCTGCGTTCGAAGGTCCAGGCTGACACCTTCGCTCACCGTCGAATCGCCGGAGCCCAACAGGTCAGGAACGATGACTCGGGACCGCCCGGCCAGCAGCGGCACGAACTCCCGCCAGAGGAAGGACGACGCCGGGAACCCGTGCACCAGCACCACCGCAGGTCCGTCGCCCTCATCCAGATACGCCATCTGCCCGGAGGCGGTGGTGAACCGGCGCTCGGTCTCGATCATGACGGCTCGCCCCTGGCGATGGCGTCGACGACGGCCACCACGCGAGCCATGGCACGCACGTCGTGCACGCGCACGATGTCCACACCCTGCGCCGCACACCACGCCACTGCGCCGGCCGTGCCCTCGAGACGTTCGGCCGGGTCGTCCACGCCGGTGAGCTGGCCGATGAATCGCTTGCGTGAGGCTCCCACCATCAACGGGACCCGAAGCTGCCGGAAGGCGGCGATGTCGTGCAGGAGGGCCAGGTTATGGCCGAGTTCCTTGCCGAAGCCGATACCCGGGTCGACGCACAGGTGCTGACGGGTGATGCCCGCCGCGACCGCCGCACCGATCCGGCGTGCCAGCGCGTCGCGCACCTCGGCCACCACGTCGTCGTACCGGGGGTGCTGCTGCATCGTGCGCGGCTCGCCCTGCATGTGCATGAGCACCAGACCTGCCCCGCTGTCGCGGACCAAGGGGAGGGTGCCGGGATCGGCCGCGGCGCTCACGTCGTTCACGATGGCGGCGCCGGCTTCGATCGCCGCGCGCGCCACTTCGGCTCGCCTGGTGTCGACGCTGATCGCCGTGACCGGCGTTTCCGCCACCAGGCGCTCGATCGTCGGCACGACCCGAGCGATCTCCTGCTCGGGCTCGACCGGGTCGGCGCCGGGCCGAGTGGACTCTCCGCCCACGTCGAGGATGTCGGCACCGTCGGCTACCAGTGCGATGCCGTGCTTCACCGCGTCATCGGTGCCGTCGAACATGCCGCCGTCGCTGAACGAGTCGGGCGTCACGTTGACGATGCCCATGACCAGCGTCCGCTCCCCCAGCGGGAACACGTGCTCGCGGCAGCGCCAGACGTGATCGCCCATGCGGTCAATCGTGCCAGAATCCTGCGATGACCTCACCCGAGCCCTCGGGCCAGACCCCGCGGCGATCCAGGTGGCGGTACGAGCGTGGTCAGGGCCTGGAGTTCGACCGGGTGGCGTTCTTCACTGACGCGGTGTTCGCCATCGCCATGACGCTGTTGATCGTCTCGATCGGGGCGCCCGAGCTCCGCGGAGCCGTGAACGAGCCCGACGTGCTGTGGGAGGTACTGCGCGACAAGGCACCGGAGTTCGTCAGCTTCTTCCTGGCGTTCTTGCTGCTCGGCCGGTACTGGATGGCACAACACGAGTTCTTCGCCGCCTTGGGCGCCATCGATCGGTCACTGATGACAGCGACCCTGGTGTACCTGGCGTTCGTGGCGTTCCTGCCCTTCCCGACAGAGCTGGTGGGCAGGTACGAGCACAATCCAGGGAGCGTGGTGCTCTTCGCCCTCTGCCTCGCGATGATCAGCGGCATGGAATCGATCGTGTTCCGGGTCGCCCACCGTCACGACTTGTTCAAGGTGAAGCTCGCACACGAGGCATACCGGGTCGGCATGATCCAGTCGACGACGCCCGTGGTCTTGTTCCTGCTCTCGATCCCGATCGCCTTCTGGAGCCCCACCGTGGCCTTACTCAGCTGGCTGCTCTCGATCCCTCTGGGCATCGCCGTCGATCGATGGGCCCACGTCGACAGCCGCACGATCATGGCGCCTCGTGATCAACGACCGGTCGAGCGCGACGGTCCCTAACGCATGCCGATGTGGTTCATGGCTTCCTGACGCGTCCGGGCGTCGGTTCGGAACAGCCCACGGACCGCCGAGGTCACCGTCACCGCCCCCGGCTTCTTGATGCCGCGCATGGTCATGCACAGGTGCTCGGCCTCGATCACGACGAAGACGCCGCGCGGGTCCAGCGCCTGCTCGATCGTCTCGGCGATCTGGGTCGTGAGGCGTTCCTGCACCTGGAGCCGCTTGGCCAGCACGTCGACGACGCGCGCGATCTTGGACAGGCCCGTGATCTGGCCGCTCTTGTTGGGCACGTAGGCCACGTGCGCGCGTCCGTTGAACGGCACCATATGGTGCTCGCACAGCGACGTGAGCGGGATGTCACGCACCATGATCATCTCGTCGAAGTCGGCGCCGTCGACCACCGTGACGACCTGCGTGGCGTCCAGGCCGATGCCCGCCAGGATCTCGTCGTACATGCGCGCCACACGCGACGGGGTGTCCTTGAGGCCACCGCGCTCGACGTCCTCACCGACGCCCTCCAGGATCAGGCGCACGCCCTGTTCGATCTTGTCGTGGTCGAAGCGTGCCTCGTTCACGCCGGGCATCCTAGCCGGGGTCGAGCGCCTGGCGGCAGTCGAGCCACCCGTCCGGGGTCTTGCAGTAGATCGTGGGCACCGGCGCCGGCGTTCGTTCGCTGGTCAGCGTGACAGCGACCATCGTGCCGAACGCGATGAGCATGACCACCGCGATCGCCGCGAACACCTTGCCGAGCGTCGTGGCCAAGCGCCATTCGTCGGTCGAGGTGCGCTGGGGCCGAGGCGGTGGCGCGTTTCGATCGGCCGGTCGCCGGCGGAAGCTCTCGGCCGCGGGACCGCGTACGGCGGGATTCCAACTGGGTCCCGGGGCATTGTGCGTGGCGGAAGGACCCGGGCCACGTGCGGCGATCCGCGCAGCCGACGCTCGCTGACGATCGTAGACCCGCCGGGTGGCGTCATGACCCAACACTTCGTAGGCGGCCGCCAGCCGGCGGAACCGTGCCGCGGCTTCGGTACTTCGGGTGACGTCGGGGTGGCATGACCTGGCGTTGCGGCGGTATGCCTGGCGGATGGCTTCGGCAGACGCATCGCCGGCCACGCCCAACACAGCGTAGAGATCCTCGCCCACTGCCAGGGGACGCACGGGGCCGTCCATGAACGGAGTCTAGGCCGGAACCAGCCGGTCGAGGGTGGCCGGCAGGTCGAGGAGATCTGGGAGCTCGGCCGACCGAGGCACCATGCTGGTCTCGGCCTGTCGGTTGATCCACACGGCGGGCAGACCCAGCGCCGCGGCCGGCTGGATGTCGTGGAACAACGAGGCCGCGATGTGCACGTGGTGGGTCCGGTCTGCCTTCGTCTCGCGGAAGAACGCCTCCCAATGGCCGAACGCGGGCTTGTAGGAACCGACCTCGGAGGCAACGATGCGATGGTCGATGGGCACGCCGATCGAGGTCACCGAGGCCTCCAGCAGATCGGCATCGGTATTCGACAGGATCGCCAGGTTCCAGCCGCGATCTCGCAGCTCGGTGAGGGCCGCCGGGACCTCGGGGAACACACGCCACGAGGGCAGCGCGCTGGCGAGTGCATCAGCCTCACCCTGCGGGATCGACAGGCCTTCGGCGTCGGCCACCGCGGCCAGGGTCTCGGCCATGACCTGCCGGTACGCGATGCCGCGTCCCTCCTGCACCCCGGGCTCCAACCGCATGTAGGCGCCCAACAGGACGTCGGCGTCCTCGCCGGGCCAGAGCCGCGAGAGCTGTGCGCGCGTGCCGCCCAGCCAGTCGACGAGCGTGCCGTAGCAGTCGAACGTGGCCCAGCGATCGCCCATGGTTGGTCAGGCGGGGGCGAGGCCCGGGTTGCCACCGAGGGTGCCACCCGGGCCCTGTCCCGACGCAGGACGCTTGGAGTGGCGCGAGACCCCCAAGCCGGCCGAGCGAACGTCTGGTTCTCGGGGTGACCGCCGTTCCACCTCGGAAAAGAACTTGGCCACCTCGTCGCGCTCCATGGTTTCGACCGCCAACAGCCGGTCGGCGAGCTGGTCGAGCTTGCCGCGGTTCTCGGTGAGGATGTCCAGCGCGACGTCGTGCGCTTCGTCGATGAGCTCGCGCACCTCCTGATCGATCTCGAAGGCCACTGCGTCGGAGTAGTCGGGCGTGGAACCCCAGTCCCGACCCAGGAACACCTCGCCCTGCTTCACGCCCAGCGTGCGTGGGCCGATCGTGTCGCTCATGCCGTACTCGGTGACCATCTGGCGAGCGACCTTGGTGGCGCGCTCGATGTCGTTGGCCGCCCCGGTGGTGACGTCGCCCGCCACGATCTCCTCCGCGACGCGGCCACCCATGAGCATGGCCAGCTCGTCGCGCATCTGCTCGCGCGTCATCAAGAACTTGTCCTGCTCGGGCAGCGTGAGCGTGTAGCCCAGTGCACGCCCACGCGGGATCACCGTGATCTTGTGAACCTCGTCGGTGTTGGGCAGCACGTGCGCCACCATGGCGTGGCCGCCCTCGTGATAGGCGATCAGCTTGCGCTCTTGCTCGTCCATGATCCGCGACTTGCGCTCGGGTCCCGCCATGACCCGGTCGACCGCCTCTTCGATCTCCTTCTGCGAGATGGCGCGCAGGTTCCGCCGGGCCGCCAGCAACGCACCTTCGTTGATGACGTTCGCGAGATCGGCCCCGGTGAACCCGGGGGTTCGGCGCGCCAGCACCGCGAGGTCGACCGTTGCGTCGAACGGCTTGCCTCGGGCATGCACGCGAAGGATGGCCTTCCGCCCCTCGAGGTCGGGGCGGTCGATCACGACCTGCCGGTCGAACCGGCCGGGACGCAGCAGGGCCGGGTCGAGGATGTCGGGGCGGTTGGTGGCGGCCATGAGGATCACGGTGGAACGCTGATCGAAACCGTCCATCTCGACCAACAACTGGTTCAAGGTCTGTTCGCGTTCATCGTGGCCACCGCCCAGCCCGGCGCCGCGTTGCCGACCAACCGCGTCGATCTCGTCGATGAACACGATGGCGGGTGCGCTGGCCTTCGCTTGTTCGAACAGGTCTCGGACGCGCGCGGCGCCGACACCGACGAACATCTCCACGAAGTCGGAGCCGCTGATCGTGAAGAACGGCACGCCGGCCTCGCCGGCGACGGCTCGCGCCAACAGGGTCTTGCCCGTGCCGGGCGGACCGAACAGCAGGACGCCACGAGGGATCTTGGCGCCCATCGCCTGGAACTTCGCCGGGTTCTGCAGGTACTCCTTGACCTCCTGCAGCTCTTCGATGGCCTCGTCGACGCCAGCCACGTCGCTGAAGGAGGTCTTGGGCGCGTCCTTGTTGACGGTCTTGTGCTTGCTGCGACCGAACTGCATGACCCGGCCCCCGCCGCCCTGGGAGCGGTTCATGACGAACAGCAAGATCCCGCCGATGAGCAGGACGGGCAGGATCACGGTGACGAGAGTGCCGAGGAGCTCGTTGGGGGCCTGCGGGTCGGGCTCGACCTTGACGCCGGCTCGTTTCAGCTCGTCGACCATCTCGTCGGCATATTCCGCCACGAAGGTGGTCTCGTACGGCGACCCGTCGATGAGGTCGCCGGTGACCACCTGATCACGTTCCTTGATGATGGCGGTGTCGACGTCGCCGGCCGCCACCCTGTCTTCGAACTCCGTGAAGGTGAGCTTGGCGGCGCCGCCCTCGCCGCCGAAGAACGACAACACCACCAGGACGAGCAGCGTGCCCAGCACGATCCAGATGGTGGGAGCGCGGAGGAACCGCTTGAAGGGGCTCTCGGGTGCTGACTGACTCAGAACGCGCTCCTGGCCGGCGGGACGGTTGGGACACCGTCGAGGCTCCCTGCCGGACGGCGAGGAAGCCCGGGGCCCGATGGTAGCACCGGGCCTGGACGCACGAGGCCAGCAGGTGCTGGGTCAGCGGATGCCGGTGTCGACGCCGAGCGCGACCTCGGCGAACCTGCCCGCGAC
This sequence comes from uncultured Actinomycetes bacterium, assembly GCA_963821935.1. Lineage (GTDB taxonomy): Bacteria > Actinomycetota > UBA4738 > UBA4738 > HRBIN12 > JAOUEA01. Next base: position 814,596 of record CAWGFM010000005.1, read on the forward strand.
CACCGTGACGCTCTTCGCCTCGGCGGAGGCGATGCCATCGGCCACGATCGGGGTCACCTCGTAGGTCCCGGGTTCCACCGTGAGCCGGAACTCGCCCTGGGCGTCGGTGGCGACTTCGGCAACCTCGTCGCTTCCGGAGCTGATGCGAACGATCCCGTCCCAGGGGAGGTCAGGACACGGGGAGACGGCGGTCACCGCCGGACACTGCGGACCCGCCAGGACGACGCCGCTGATGCCGGAATCGGATGGCGGTGGCTCGTCGGATCCGTCGCCGTTCCCGCACGCCACGAGCAGCGACAGTCCCACGGTCACGGCACCGATGAGGACGGAGCGCATGATCGTGGGACGGGGTGAGCAAGTCGGCCGGTTCCCGGACCGGTGGATCAAGCGTCCCCGTAGGCGCTGGGCTTCAGTGTCGCCACGTAGGGGAGGTTGCGGAACCGTTCGGCGTAGTCGAGCCCGTAGCCGACGACGAACTCCGGAGGGATGTCGAAGCCGACGTACTTCAGGTCCAGCGGCACCTTCTGCAGGCCGGTCTTGCGGAGCAGCGCGGCGACCTCGAGCGATGCGGGTTTGCGCGCGGCGAGGTTCTTCAGCAGGTACTTCAACGTGAGACCGGAGTCCACGATGTCTTCAACCAGCAGCACGTCGAGGCCCTCCAGGTCGTGGTCCAGGTCCTTCAGGATCCGCACCACGCCGCTGGTCTTGGTCGCGGCGCCGTAGGAGGACACCGCCATGAAGTCGAACTCCAGCGGCAGGCCAACGTGACGAGCCAGGTCGGCCATGACGACGAAGGCGCCCTTGAGCACACCGACGAACAGGAGCGACCGGCCCGCGTAGTCCCGGGTGATCTGCTCGCCCATCTCGGCGAGCTTGGCCTGGATCTCTTCCGAGGAAACGAGGGTCTTCCCGATCTGGGGCTCGTAGGCATCCACGTGGGCCGCGAGTGTAGCGTCGAGCGACTGCTGAGTGGCTGTCACGGCTGTGCCCCCTGTGATCGGCGGTCCGGATCGTGTTCGGCCGCGAAGCGTTCGAGGGAAGGGCCGGAACCTCGAACGTACTCCCGGTCGCGCACCACACGCAAGCCGAGCTGCAGATCACGGCTGCGACCTGGCCGGCCAGCGGCCAGATCGACCACAGCGTCGATCGACGCCTCGTTCCAGGGAAGGTCAGCCATCTGGAAGGCGCGCCTCGCCACCCTCGATGCCATCGGCGGCGTCAGGGCGTTGAGCGCATCGGCATGGATCGCGAACGTGCGCTCGGCAGCGTCCGACGAGGAGGCCTCGACCATGCGACCGGCGGATTCGGTCGCCTGCTGCCACAGGGTGTCGGCGTCCGCACGGATGAGCCCCGCGGTGCGCGCGAACGTGTCGCGGACCGCCCGCCCGGTCGCGCGTTCGATCGAGGGGATGACCTGCAACCGGATCGCGTTGCGGAGTAGCGAGGTGTCCTCGTTCATGGGGTCACGCCGAGGGCGCAGCCCCAGTGTGCGGCAGAAGGCTTCGACCTCGTCGCGGGTCACGTCCAGCAACGGTCTCACCAACGCACCGCTGACCGGCTGGATCCCGCCCATGCCGTTGAGCCCCCAGCCGACGATCAGGGCCATCAGGATCGTCTCGGCCTGATCGTCGCGTGTATGCCCGTCGGCGGACCGGGTGGCGCCGATCTCCTGCCACGTCTCGCCCGCGGCCTGGTCACGAGCAACGCGTGCCCAGAACTCCACCGACTCACCGGCCGCCGGAGCGGAATCGGCCTCTCGTGCATGGAACGGCAGTCCCAGTCGGCCCGCGACACGTCGCACGTACGCAGCGTCTGCCGCCGAGCCTTCGCGCAGCCGGTGGTCGAAGTGGAACACCGTCAACGAGATCTTGAAGAGCCGACGCAGATGCCACAACGCGTAGAGCAGGCACACCGAATCGGGTCCGCCCGAGACCTCGACCAGGACGAGGTCGCCGGGTTGGAACATGTCATGCTCGCGCACCGTGGCGGTGACTCGCTCCAGGACGCGGGCGACGGCGGGGGGGCGCCGCACGCCTGCTATCCCGTGACGCGCTCGACCCAGCGAGCCGGCTCGCGGATCTCCTCGAGCGTGGGCAGGTTCGCGGAGGAGGTCCATACGCGGTTGAACCCCTCCATGTCCGCACGTTCGACGACCGCGCGCACGAACCGTTCCCCGCCTTCGTACTGCTGGATCTTCTGTTCGAACCCGATCGCTTTCTGGATGCCGCGATCGACGTTGGAGCCACGACGGCGGGCCTGGAGCGCGCGCCTCATGCGATCGACATCGTGCACATGCTCCCGCGAGACCTCGTTCATGACGTAGGACGCGTGGCCTTCGAGCAACGACATCAGACCCTGCATCCTCGTGAACAGATCGCGTTGCTCGGGGGTCAGCAAGAGGAAGATGCCACTCATGCGTGCGTCCGCGCCGCTGCGCGCCTCCCGGGCCGCACGCTTGAGCTGTTCCACCATCTCGCGGCTGTCGAGCGAGATGCCGGCCAGGTAGGAGTCGACCAGTCCCTGCAGGTGCGCCCGCAACCATGGAGCCGCCCCGAACTGCACACGATGGGTCACCTCGTGGATCGCCACCCACAACCGGAAATCGCGCGGCGGCAGCCCGAACCGCTGCTCCACTTCCGCGACGTTGGGGCCCACGAAGTACAGGAGCCCCTCATCGTCCGGCGGCAGGAACACGTCGTACTGGCCCAGGACGCGCTTGCCGACGTACCCGAAGAGCGCGCCCGCCTGCGCTCCCACGGCCTTGCGCTTGAGCGAGCCCCGACCGCTCATCCTCTGTTCGGTCACCATCCGCTCGGCCAACGGCTCCAGCAGGCGCTGCAGGCCGGTGAGGTTGGCGCGGATCCACTCGCTGCGCGCCATGACCCACGCACGCGACCGGAACCCGTCGACGCTCATACCGGTGTGTTCGGTGATCAGATCTTCGGCATGCGGAACCAGCTCGGCGAAGTCCTCGCGCATGCGGGCCCGCAGCACGGGCGACACACGGATGCCGGGGCCTGCGACCTTGCGTCCGAACTGCAACGCCACGTCCCAGTCCGCGAGACGAGCCGAGGAGGAGCCCATGGACCAGTCGACGGTCGTAGCGTCCAATGGGGCCTCCTCGAGCTCGTCGCCACGTGGCGACGAGGATGTCCGTTCAAGCCTCGCCGGCAGCCTTCTTGGCGGCGATCATGCCTGCCCGGCGAGCCTTGCCCTCGGCGATCCGGCGATCGGTGCCGGCGTCGAGCAGTTCTTTGAGCGTGGCATCGAAGACGTCCTGGTCCATCGTCACCTCGACGCGAGCCGCTGGCGCAGCCGGGGCGGGCGTTGGAGCTTCTGCGGCGGCGGGGGCTTCTGCGGCTTCGGCGGCATCCGCGGCGTCGGGAGCATCGTCGGCTGGGGCGTCTGGCGCTGGGGCGTCTGGCGCCGGAGCTTCGGTCCCCTCAGCTGCGGGAGCTGCTGTCGGCGCCGGCGCGTCGGCGACGGTCGTGGAGGCCGCTGCAGCGGGCGCCGCGGCCGGAGCCGAAGCCGCCGCGAGCGCGGTCGGCACGGCTGGGGGCGCCACCACGAGCGGCGCGGCCTGCGACAGATCGACGTTGCGCCGAGGCAACTCCTGACCGACGACGACGCGGTCGGCTCGCACCATCTTGAGCGACTCCTCGTCCTTGGAGAACCTGGGCGCGTACCGCATGTACATGATCGTGAGGAACAGGACCATGCCCAAACCCATCAACAGCAGCAACGTGGCGAAGGAGACCCGGATGCCGAACGGCGTGATCGGCGCCGTGGCGCTCTCGTTCTTCGCGGGCGTCTGCGATGGATCGATGGGCGTCTGAGCGAGCGCTGCGGGCGCCATCACCATGATCCACACCACCGAGCTGGCGGTAGCGAGCACCACCGCACGGACACGCTCCGACGTGCGACCACGCTTCATCGCGCGGCATCGTAGCACCCGCCGCTCGCCGAACCGGCCTGGGAGCCGGAGATGGGATTCGAACCCATGACCTACCACTTACGAGGCGGTTGCTCTACCCCTGAGCTACTCCGGCGAGGGAACGCCGAGTCTATCAACGGCCCCTTGGCGGCAGTGAAACCAGCCGCCATGATGCGTCCATGAATGCTGCCCCCTTGCCGGAGGTCACCGGCCCCATCGACCGGGTCATGGTAGGCACGGACCGGTCCGAGACGGCCGAGCGCGCCGTTCGATGGGCCGCCACGTTCGCCGAGGCGTTCGGTGCCGAGTTGCACGTGGTGCAGGTCGTCCTGACGACCCAGAACACCGGCGCGACCCAATATGGGGCGGCGGAAGCGACCCGCGCCGCCGGCGCAGCCGAGGAGCTGTCCGCGTACACGAACCAAGTGGCCGGCGACCGGGGCCGGGCCCACGTGGTCGTGCACGACGACCCGGCCATGGCGATCGTGGAGGCCGCCGAGGAGCACGCGATCGACGTGTTGGTGGTGGGCAACGCCGGTATGGCAGGCCGCAAGGAGTTCCTGTTGGGCAACGTGCCCAACCGCATCAGCCACAACGCTCGGTGCACGGTCATCATCGTGAACACGGCGGCTCCCGGCGGTGCGGCAACGCTGCAGCCACCGACCCTCCGTCCAGGCGCCACGATCCGTTCGAGTGCCGCCGACCAGGTCGAGATCCAGCCACGGCTCATGGCGCGCGGCAGTCACATCGCGGCCGTGTTCGCCAAACACGGGTCCAAGGAGCTGTTCGGTCGTCCGGACCAGGACGGCGCGGTGGGCCGGCAACGCCAGGCCAAGCGGTTGCGCAACGCCCTCGAAGAGCTTGGCCCTACGTTCGCGAAGCTCGGGCAGGTGCTGTCGACACGACCCGACCTGTTGCCGCCCGAGTTCATCGAGGAACTCACCACGCTGCAGGACCATGTCAATCCCCTGTCGGAACAGGAAGTCGTCCAGGTCATGGAACGCGAGCTGGGCGTGCCGTGGGAAGACGTGTTCGAGACGATCGATCCCCAGCCCCTGGCCGCCGGCACGATCGCCGAGGTGCACCGGGCCACGCTCGCCACCGGTGATCGCGTCGTCGTGAAGGTGCAACGCCCCAACGCGCGCGAGGAGATCGAGCAGGATCTGGCGTTGTTGGAGCTGTTCGCCGAGAAGGTCAGCGAGCGCCCCGGGCTGAACCAGGTGATCGACATGGCCGCCGTGTTCGAACACCTGTCGTCGTCGCTGCATCGGGAGCTGGACTTCCGGCAGGAAGCCTCGAACATCGACCGGATGCGCGGCGTGATCGAGAACTACCCGCGCCTGGCGGTTCCCGACGTCTACGGGGACCTGTCCAGCTCACGTCTGTTGGTGATGGAGGAGATCCAAGGCACCGCCATCGCGCAGGCTCCCGAGGGAGTAGCCCGGAAGGAGGCCGCTCGCCAGCTGCTCGAGAGCTACTACCAGCAGATCCTGGTGGCCGGTTTCTTCCACGCGGACCCGCATCCGGGCAACCTGATGTGGTGGAACGACCGCATCTACTTCTTGGACTTCGGCATGGTGGGCGAGGTCGGACCCGAGATGCGCGAGCAGCTGATGCTGCTGCTCATGGCGTTCTGGCAGGAGGACACGGGCTTCCTCACCGACGTCACGCTGATCATGTCCGGCGCGATCGACCAGAACGACCTGGATGTCGACGCATTCCGCACCGAGATCGGCGACCTCATGGGCACCTACCGCACCGCCTCGCTGGCCGAGATCCAACTGGGACCGGTGCTGCAGGAGATGACGGAGATCTCCCTGCGCCACGGGGTGCCCCTGCCGGCCTCGCTCACGCTGACCGGTAAGGCGCTGGCCCAGATGCAGCTGGCCACCGCCGCGCTGGACCCCGAGCTGGACCCGTTCGACGTGGCCGGGGCGTTCCTGATGCGCAGCGTGTTCAAGGAGATGGGCGGCAAGATGGACCCCAAGGCCGTCTTCTACCAGGTGCAGAAGTTCAAGGTTCGCGCGCTCCGGGTGGTGGAGTCGGTCGAGCGGCTGATAGGCGCACGCCCAGGGCAGAAGCTGGAGGTCAACTTCCGCGCCGCATCACTGGAAGAGACGGTCCGGCGGGCAGGACGGCGGCTGGCACTGGGGCTCATCGCGGGCGCAGCCGTGTTGGCCAGCGGGCTCACGGGCCTGTCCGAACGCGTCGCCCCGTGGATCCCGGTCTCCTTCGGCATCGTGGGCGGATTGCTCACGCTGGGCGTCGTGATCGACATCGTTCGCAAGCACTAGTCCGGGCGACCGGAGCACGGCGCTCACGGCCGTCTGCAGGGAAACAGGCTCGGTGATACCTTCGCGCAACTCGGCCACGAGGAAGCCCCGGGAGGGCGATGGCATGAGGCAGGGACGGCCCCGTGCCGCGGCGCCCGTCGGACGCTCGCACGCGCTGGTCGCGGCGGTGACGATCTCACTGTTCGCGACCGCGGTGCCGGCGGGCTCGGCGCGACTGGAGACGCGCGCCATCGGTAGCGCGCACGGCAGGCAGCACATCGATCGCGCGAAAGTGGCGCGGGAGCAACGGACGTTCGACGTCCGTGACGCGGGACGCGCCGTCGGCGCATCCGACCGGACCCTCGCCGCTCGGGCATCGTTAGCGAGATCGATGGGCACCTCGGGGTCATCCAGAGCGACCCAGCCTCGGGCTCGTTGCGGTTCGTGGGACGCCTCGACGGTTTCCTCACGCGAGCGAGCAACGCTCTCCGCGGCCTCGATCGCGCTGCGCTACGTGCGTGACAACCGAGTCGCGTTCGGACTTCGTCTGCGGACCTGCGGTCGTTCCGCCTTCGACGCGACTACGTGGACATCGACGGCACGCATCATCTGTCCTGGGTGCAGCGGGCGGGAGGCCTCACGGTTTTCGGACAGGGCATGCACGCCGCCGTAGCAGAGGACGGGCGGCTGGTCAACATCACCGGCGGCCCTGTGCGCGGGCTGCGTGCTCCACGCGGCGCCGCGTCATTGAGCGCCGATGCCGCGATCCGAGCGGCCGGGCTGGGAGGGTGGCCACCGGCAGCACCGTCCGGCGCGACACCGCCGAGCTGGCGTTGTTCCCGACGGCCGGGGGACGCCGCTCGGCGTACAAGACGATCACGTCCGTGAGCCCCAGCTGAGACCAACCTACCGTGGTCGACGCAAGAACGGCCAAGGTGCTGTACCGCACCAACTTGTCCCGGACGCGCGCGCGCCGCGACCACCGATCTCACGACGGGCGACGACATCTGGCCCTTCTACTACAGCAGCATCCCGCTCCAACGGCGGCGGCGTGCCCGCCGACGACGTCGACCTCGGGTCCGATCTTCGACATGAACCCGCTCACGACCGGGCTCAACGGGCCACAGCTGTTCGGACCGAATGCGTGGGTGTTCAAGGACGTGCTCGACGACAGCTTCCCCAACGTCGACGACGCGATCAAGCCGACCGGCGGCTCGGCCGGCGCCGGGTTCCAGTTCGACTTCAACGGTGAATGGGTTCATCGACACGACCACCCGCAGCCAGAACTGCAGCGACGAACGGGTCTGCACCTGGGACCTGACGAAGTAAGAAGAGCTGGAAGGCGCAGCTGCGCCACGACGCGGCGCAGGTCTTCTTCTTCCTCAACCACTTCCACGACCACCTGGAGGCGGCGCCGATCGGGTTCAACGATGCGGCGGGCAACTTCGAGTTCGGCGGAACCGGCGGCCCCGACATGGTGCTGGCCAACACGTCGGACGGGGCCAACACCGAGCAGAGGGTTCCCCGACCTGAACCACGTCGACAACGCCAACATGTCGACCCCGCCCGACGGCATCCCACCAACGATGCAGATGTACCTGTTCCGCAAGCTGCCCCGAGTTCGGGCTCCGAGCCGATCCCGTCGACGAACGGTGGCGACGACGCCGAGGTCGTGTACCACGAATACGGGCACGGCATGTCCAACCGTCTGGTGACCTACCCCGACGGCAACAGCGGTCTGGACAACCAGCAGGCCGGCTCCATGGGTGAAGCCTGGAGCGACTGGTACGCGTTGGATTTCCTCAACCAGGGCGGGTACAAGCCGGATGACGAGGTCCAGAACGGCAACCTCGTGATGGGTGAGCTCTCTTTCAACAGCCTGCTGCGCACCCAGCCGGTGGACTGCGCGCCGGGGGTGGGCGCCGGTGGTCGTTGCCCCGGCGGCGTCGGGACCGGTCCGGGCGGATTCACCTACGGAGACTCGGGAAGATCGCGACGTTCGATGGGAATATCCCGCCGAGGTGCACGCGGACGGCGAGATCTGGCTCGAGACCCTGTGGGACCTGCGCACCGCGCTGGACACCAACGGCACCGCCGCGGGCGGATCAGGTATGGCGCAGCGGCTCGTGACGCGGGGGATGGAGTTGTCGGTCCGCCAGCCCATCGTTCCTGGACATGCGCAACGCCATCCTCCAGGCGGACCAGGTCGCGAACGGCGGCGCGAACGAGGACCACGATCTGGCAGGTGTTCGCCGATCGCGGCATGGGCTATTTCGCCTTCTCCGAGGACGGCAACGACGTCAAGCCGGTCGAGGACTTCGACACGCCCCCGAGCTGCGGACCCTGCAGCGGCCACGAGATCAGCGGCACCGTCACCGACAAGCTGACAGACGAGCCGATCCAGAGTGCCACCGTTTCCTTCCCCGGCCTGGGCACTGGCTTCGGGTTCAGCCTGTCGGACACGACCGCAGCCAACGGCACCTACACGATCACGGACGTGCCGCACCACATGCCTACCCGGGTTCCTTTTCGCGGCCGACGGCTACGAGCCGAAGATGGCGCCGGACGTGGTGGTCGACGGCAATGAGATGCTCAACCGTTCCCTGTTCCGCGATTGGGCCGCACTGTCCGGTGGAGCCGCCCTGAAGTCGTTCACCCCGCCAGACTATGCCGAGTTCTGCGGCACCAACGCCAACGGTGCCTTCGACCTCAGCCTTGGCAGGGGTTGGCCGTCCGATCGGCGCAGAACGACGCCAGCGGTGTAGGCGGACCGCGCAAGACCGTGGTCCGGCTGGCGAGCGACGGTCGATGTGGTCGGCTTCGCGGTCGCATCGGGTCCCACGTGCGGGGACGTACCGAAGGCGGCGATGAAGCACTTCAAGATCCAGACGCGGACCGGTGCCGGACGGCGCCTGGCGACTGGCGGTGGATGCCAAGGCCAAGAAGGACGGCGTGCTGCGCGGCTACAGGCCCGAGAAGGGATTCAAGAACGTGCAGCACGATCCGGTTCGTGATGCTGTCCAATTTCGGTCGACCCGGCGTTCATGGACGTACTCGAGGTCTCGGTCCGCGGGACCCCGCACTGACGGATGAGCAAGCTGAGGGACAGGAGGCCGGTCCCGGACGGATCGGCCCCTTCGTGTCTGAGCTCCTAGCTGTCAGGGTTCCTCGACGTCGATCTCGGCGCCCTTGCTGATGACCGCGGTGCCCACGTCGTTGGGCGTGGTGCCGCCCTCACGGCGGATCGAGCGCATCACGACCTTCTCGAGGATGAACGCGACGACGCCCATGAGGGTGCCCATGAGCGCCCGTTCCAGGCGCCGCAGACCGACGGGCTTGGATCGCTGAGGTCCGGTCACGCGGGAGCTCCCTCCATCACGTGGGCATCGAGGGGAAGGCGGCCGCTGACGACCGTTCCCCGGCCGAGCGCTGACTCAACGGTCGCCTCGCCCTCGAGGGCGCCCAACCGATCGGCCATGCCCTGCAACCCGGTGCCGGAACCGTTGGAGGCGGGATCGAACCCTCGGCCGTCGTCGGTCACGGAGAACGTCAGCTGCTGTTCGCTGCTCTGCAGCGTGACCGTGGCCCACGTGGCCTCCGCGTACTTCGCGGTGTTCTGCAGGGCCTCCAAGATCGAGAAGTAGACGGCCGCCTCGATCTCCTGCGAGAACCGCCCGACGCCCTCGGCATCGACCGTGACGGGGATGCTCGCCTTGCGAGCTTGCGACTCGAGGGCGGCGGCGAGGCCCTTGTCCGCCAGCAGCGGAGGGTAGATCCCGCGAGCGAGATCTCGGAGGTCATCGAGCGCCGCACCGGTGTCGGTCTGGATCTGCTCGAGCATCGCTTTGGCCTTAGCGGGATCGCGATCGATGAGCTGTTCCGCTAGGCGTTGGCGGACCTGCAGCGCGACGAGCTGTTGCTGGGCGCCGTCGTGGATGTTGCGCTCGAGCTTGCGCCGCTCCTCGTCCTGGGCGGCCACCAGGCGCCGACGAGACTCTCGCAGATCTTGCACGAGGCGCACGTTCCGCAGGACCAGACCGGCTTGGGAAGCCAGGTCGTGCACGAGGCGTTCCCTGGTGGGGGTCATGGGATCGGCGGCAGGCATGTCGACGGACAGGGCGCCCAACAGCTCACCGCGATCGCGAACCTCGACGGAGTGGCCTAGCGGGAGTGCCGGCAGGTCCCCGCCCACGACCGGCACCGGCGCCGGCATCGGTGTGTCCGACGGATACGCCCCGACCGCTCGGAGCTCGCCGCCGGTCTTCAGCCAGACGATGGTCGTCGAGGCACCGGTCCCGTCGGCCAGGATCTGTGCCATCCGTGTCAGCACGTCATCGGTCGCGAACGCCTCGCCGACGCGGCCCGAGAACTCGGTCAGAACCTCGTAGGGAGTCGCCCGAACGCCGTACACCAGCCGGTCGGCGAGTCGCCGCGCCCAGGCACGCGCCGGTTGGAACGCCAGGGCGAGCACCACGGCGGCGCCGACGCTGAGGGAGGGATCATCTCGGCCGAGCAGCGCCGTCCCCCCTGCCACGACCGCGACGTAGACGAGCGCGATCAGCCCCGCGAGAACGCCGACGACCAGCGTCTTGCGGACCACGACATCGAGGTCGTAGAGGTGGAACCGCAGGACCGCGATACCGACCGATGCCGGGAAGGTGAGGAATCCACTCGCGACCACGATCGCGTTCAGCGTGGGGTCGGCGACGAGGTCACCGACGAGGGTCAGGATGAAGGCCGCGAGGAACCCGAACGCGACCCACTTGATCTGTTGCCGCTCGATCCCCGTCGAACGCCGGAACCGCAGGAACAGCGAAGTCAGCGACATCGCGAACGTGACGAAGTAGGCGGCGAAGAACACGGGATCTGGCACGCCGAACCCGTCGAGCTCACTGATGTAGAGCGGGTTGGGGAGGCTGACATCCTCGCTCGATCCGGAGACCTCCGGCTCGCCGAAGGTGAGACTGACGAACAGGAGGACAAGCGTGGCGAGGAAGAACCAGAGGAACGGCCTCCAGCGACGAGATGGCAGGTGGCCGTCCGGAAAGAGGAGCGGGAGCAGGATCACGATGGGGAGGATCCCGAGGAGCCAGCCGGTGTTGGACAGCAGGCCCATGATCTGTGCGAAGGCACCGCTCGTGCCCTGAGAAACCAGCCACGTCAAGAGCTCGCCTGACATGAACGAGAACGCGATGACGAAGGATCCGTACAGGAACAAGCCACCGATCACGTTCCGCTGCTCGCGGCTGACGATGAGGGCACCGACGACGCCGAACATGGAGAAGGCGACCACGAACGGCAGCTGCCCGCCGACGACCTCGTCGTTGGCGACGACCAGGAGCATCCCGACGATCGCGACGGCCAGGAACATCGCGACGACGGCCCAGGGCCAACGCGCCGAAGGACCGCGATCCGGGTCGGCGTTCTCCGCCACGCTCACGCAGAAGCTCCTTCCATCGTGTGGACATCGAGCGGGAGCAGGCCACTCACCGTCGTTCCCCGGCCGGGCGAGGACTCCACGGTCACCTCGCCCTCGAGCGCGCCGAGCCGGTCGGCGATGCCCTGCAGGCCCGATCCGCGGCCGTTCGAGGCGGGATCGAATCCACGCCCGTCATCGCTGACGGAGAACGTCAGCTGATGATCGCTGCGGTGGACGACGACGGTGGCCGCGTTCGCCTGGGCGTACTTCGCGGTGTTCTGCAGCGCTTCCAGCGCGGAGAAGTAGACGGCTGCTTCGATGTCCTGCGGGAACCGCCCGATGCCGTCGGCTTCGACATGGACCGGGATGGTGGCCTTCCGGGCCTGCGACTCGAGCGCCGCCGCGAGACCCTTGTCGGCCAGCAGCGGCGGGTAGATGCCACGCGCGAGGTCGCGCAGGTCGTCGAGTGCGGCGCCCGTATCAGCCTGAACCTGGGCGAGCATCTCTTTGGCCTTGGCCGGGTCCCGGTCGATCGATTGCTCCGCGAGCCGCTGCCGGACCTGCAACGCCACGAGCTGTTGCTGTGCGCCGTCGTGGATGTTGCGCTCGAGCTTGCGTCGTTCTTCGTCCTGAGCGCTAATCAAGCGCTTCTGTGCAGCCTGCAGGTCGGACAGTCGCGCCTTGAGTGTCGCCGTGAGGCCTTCGTTCCGAAGCACGAGGCCCGCCTGCGCCGCCAGGTCCCGCACCAGGGTCTCCTTGGCCGGGTTCATCGGATCGCTCGGGGGCATCGAGACCGAGAGCGCGCCGAGGAGCTCTCCCTGATGCCGCACCTCGGTCGTGAACTCGCCCTCTCGCTCCGCGACGCGCTGGTCCTCGGGCCACGCGGCGACCTCTCGGAGGTCTTCGCCGACCTGGAGCAGGACCCGAGCGCTCTCGGCCCCGACCCCTTCGGCAAGGATCCGCGCCGTGCGAGCGAGGACGTCGTCTGCCGAATACGTCCCAGCGAGCTGTCCGCCGAACTCGGCCATCACCTCGTACGGCGTGGCTCGCTTTCCGTACACGACTCGGTCGGCGAACCTTCGGGCCCGCGTTCGCACCGGCTGGAACACGAGCGCCACGATCGCGGCCGCCAGGGCCGACAGGAGCGGGCTGCTCGTCGATCCGACCAGGGTGCCGATCCCCACGACCAAGCCGACGTAGACGACGGCGATGACCGCGGCCATCACCGCGAACACGACCGTCTTTCGGATCACGACGTCGATGTCATAGAGGCGATAGCGCAGGACGGCGATGCCGATCGCGATAGGGATCAGGGCGAAGCTGGTCACCGCGATCGTCTGGATCCATCCGGTCCACGTGGCGTCGTTCCCGAGCGTTGGGATGAAAGCCAACACGTAGATCGCCGCGATCCACGCGGCCACGTACGCCAGCCATCGGATCTGATGTCGCACGACGTCGTCCGTCGTGCGACGCATCCGGAGCACGAGCCCCACCGCGCCCCCGAACAGGAGGGCCGGTGCGAAGATGATGAGGACGATCGCCACGTCGAGGACCGGCCGGAGCGCCTCGATGCCGATCGGGTTGACGACCTCGGGGAACGACGAATCGGTGAACGGGCCCGGGATGAACCAGATGGCCACGATGACGAGCGCCAGCCCGATGCCGCACGCCCAGGAGAACCAACGCCAACGCGGCGACGGGAGATGGCCGTCTGGGAACAGCAGCAGCAGGTAGCCGGAGATGCCGATGAACGGCACCCACGACGGGCCGTCCAACGCGAGCGCGAGCGGCCCGAACGGCAGATCGTGCGTGAGCGCGTAATCCGCATATGCCCCCAACGGCACGGCGACCAGGAAACCCATCGACACCATCAGCCATCCGAGGCGAGCCGTCGGTCGGCGGTACAGGATGAAGACCCCTACCGCGGGAAACGTCAGCAGACCGAGCGAGAAAGCCGCTTCCGACGGGAAGCCGGCCGCAATCTCCATCAGTACGCCTGCGGTGGAGCCGATGACGATGAACGTGCACGACGCCCAGATGAGGCGGCGCAGCGACCGCTCACTCCAGGTCATGGGGCTCCTCCCGTCACGCGGAAGACCTCTACGGGCTCTTCCCGGCCCTTGACCTGCCGGGTGCCGATCGACTGGCAGGTGACGCCGGGCGCGGCCGCGACCGTGCTCTTGGTCGCCACGATCTCGCCACCTTCGGCTTCGTTCTGCAAGCGCGAGGCGACGTTGACCGCGTCGCCCACGACCGTGTATTCGAGGCGTCCGCCGCCGCCCACCGTGCCGGCGATCACGTGGCCGGTGTTGACCCCGATGCCGACCCCCATGTCGGGCAGGTCGACGACCTCCCACCCGTCGGCGTTCAGATCGGCCTGGCGTTGCTGCATCGCGATCGCGCACAGCAGAGCGCGCTCGGCGTGACCTTCCAGCGGCTCGGGGGCGCCGAACACCGCCATGACGGCATCGCCCTGGAACTTGTCGATCGTGCCTCCGTGTGCGGCGACGACCTCGGCCATGGCGGTCAGATGGCGCCCGACGACCGCAGCCACCTCCCGTGCCCCGAGTCGCTCGGCCATGGTCGAGAAGCCGCGGATGTCGGAGAAGAGCACCGTGACCTCGACCTCCTGCGGCTCGATGGCGGTCTCGGGCTGGGATGCGAGACGGTCGGCGAGCTGCTGGGGCACGAATGAGGCGAGGGTGTTGCGTGAGGTGGTCTGCGTGACCACCGCGGCGTGCATGCGCTTGAACTCATCGACGAGCCCCGCGGTCGCGCCGTCGCCGCCGGCCATGCCGCGGAACAGCTGCGTGACCTGGCGGTCGACTGCTTCCTGGGTGGTGCCCAGTGCCTCGGCGATCTCCGCGTATCCGAGCCCCTTCGCCATCATGTCGAGGACCTCGCGATCGCGGTCCGCCGCATCGCCACGGTCCGACAGACGTTCGGCGATCGAGGGGTCGACCGTGCTGCCGCCCGCGTGGACCTCCCGGATCGCGCGCGCCAACTCGTCGCCCTGGGCGATGCGATCCTTCAACAGGTACGCGAGTCCACTGTGTCCGCGTCCGAGCAACGCGATCGCGTACTCCTCGTCGTCATGCGCCGACAGCACGACCACCCCCGTATCAGGATGCTTGTCGCGGATCTCGTGCGCGCAGTCGATGCCCTCCAGCTGGAAGCTGGGCGGCATCTTGATATCGGTGACGACCACGTCGGGCACGTGCTCGGCGGCCGCGGTCAGCAGGGTGGGAGCGTCGTCGGCGATGCCCACGACATCGATGTCGTCGTAGGAGTTGAGTAGCGCACGCACGCCCTCGCGCACCAGCACGTTGTCTTCGCCCAGGACCACGGTGATGCTCACCCGGTTCGCCTCCCTGCATCGAGGTGCCCGTGTACCATCCGCGCATGCTTCGGGTCGTGTTCGCGGAGGACAACTACTTGGTTCGCGAGGGCACGGTGGCTCTGCTCTCGAGCGTCGACGACGTGGAGATCGTCGGCACGGCCGAAGCCTACGACGAGCTGCTGGAGGCGGTCCAGAGACAGAGCCCGGACGCCGTGCTCACCGATATCCGCATGCCACCGACCGGGACCGACGAAGGGATCCGGGCGGCCAAGGCGATCCGGGCCGAGCATCCCGACGTGGGCGTCGTGGTGCTGTCCCAGTTCGCCGACGAGGAGTACGCCTACGAGCTGCTGAAGGACGGCGCGGCCGGCCTGGGCTACCTGCTGAAGGAACGTGTGGCCGACGTGGACGAGGTCGTGCGCGCGCTCAACGAGGTCTCGCGCGGGGGCAGCGTGCTGGACCCGAAGGTCGTCGAAACGCTCGTGGCGGCGAAGGA
This sequence comes from uncultured Actinomycetes bacterium, assembly GCA_963821935.1. Classification (GTDB taxonomy): domain Bacteria; phylum Actinomycetota; class UBA4738; order UBA4738; family HRBIN12; genus JAOUEA01. Next base: position 830,058 of record CAWGFM010000005.1, read on the forward strand.
CCGCATGGCCCATTCGCCGCTTGCCTCGCTCACCGACCGAGAGCGCGAGGTGCTCTCGCACATGGCGCAGGGTCAGAACAACGCCGCCATCGCGAAGTCGCTGTTCCTGACGGAACGGGCTGTCGAGAAGCACATCAACTCCTTGTTCCACAAGCTCGACCTGACCGAAGAACCGGACGTGCATCGCCGGGTGATGGCGGTGCTGGCGTTCCTGCGTGAGACCGATCACGTCTGAGACCTCGCGTCATTGGGCCCGCCGTGTGTCGACGATGTAGACGCTGCAGGGGGCATGGCGGAGCACCAGGTTGGGCACGCTGTCCTTCACGCGCCACCAGTTGCCCTGGGCTCCTCGGTTGCCGACCACGATCGTCTCGGCTCGTTCTTCGGCCGCGACCTCCACGATCCGCTCCGCGGGATCGCCGGACTCCGTCCTGGTTCGTGTGATCAGGCCCGGGAACCGCCGGCCCATGCTGGCGAGATAGCCGGCGGGGTCGGCTGCTTTCGACGGGTCGACCACCGCGCGGAGCTCCTTCTCGCCTCGCACGTACAGGACGAGCAACTCGGCTCCACGGGCATCCGCGAGTGCGGCCGCGTCTTCCACCGCCAGGTCGGCCGAAGCCGAGGTGTCGGTTCCTACCAGGATCGTCGTCATCACGGGTCATCTCCTTGCGGTCGTATACGAGTCGACGGTATGCCTCCGCGCCCGCGGAGACGACCCGGAGAGCATGCGGAACCGGCGGGATGCCACCACTCGGGCGCTGGGGAGGTTCGGTACCGCCGACCGTGCGGTCAGCCTCCTTCCCGGCGAGGGTCCAACGGGCGATGATGCCTCCATGGAGCGGACATCGAAGGGCGCAGGGAACGACCCGTGAGCACGCGGACCGCACGCGTGCTGGGCGTGTCCATCCTGGTGTTCTGCATCGCGGTGACGGCGATCTCGATCCCGATCAACCTTGCCTCGCGAGACCGGGTTCAGCCCGGCCAGATCGTCGTCGTCGGCGACCCGACGACGGCGGGGATGCAACGCGTCATCGACGAGCTCGCAGCCGAGCGTGAGGCCGGCGGGAACCTCGAGGAGACCACCGACGGCAACCTCAACCCGTTCTTCGGTCTGATCATCATCCTGCTCCTGCTCTGGATCAGCGTCGGCGTGCTCGTCATCTCACGTCAACCCGACAACTGGGCCGGATGGTTGTTCATCGTGACCGGCGTGCCCTTCCCGCTGATCGCGTTCCTGCAGGCCCTCATGATCTACGGGGTCAAGGCCGACCCCGGTGCGGTGCCGTTGATCGGGCTGTGGGCAACGGTCGGCGAGTACGCGCTCTACCCGATCACGTTGCTGCCGCTGCTGTTCCTGCTCTATCCCGATGGCCATCCGCCGACGCCTCGGTGGCGGTGGGCGGTGAGAGGCCTCATCGGTGGCACGGCACTGGCGGCCCTCGGCTTCGTCGTTCGACCCGGTCCGTACAACAACTGGATCACCGACGGGATCGTCTACGAGAACCCGTTCGGCATCGATGCCGCGGCCGGCATCTCACCGGTGATCATCACGATCGGCACGATCATCGCCCTGGTCTCTGCGCTCTCGTCGGTCGTGGCGGTGGTGCTGCGGTTCCGTCGGTCGACCGGCGAGGATCGCCAGCGCATGAGGGTGCTCGTCTTCGTCGCCGCGATCGCCGGCACCTCGTTCGCGCTCCAGTGGGTCGTTGGACTGGTCTACGTGCTCCTCGGGAACGAGGAAGGTGCCGTCTTCGAGATCTTCTTCGCGGTGACGGCGTTGTCGCTCGCGGCCGGCGTGCCGCTCGCGTACCTGGTCGCGATCTATCGCTACCGCCTGTACGACCTGGACCTGGTGATCCGCAAGACCGTGCAGTTCGCGGTGCTGGTCGTGGCCTTCATGCTGCTCGGGTTCTTGGTCGTGGGCGCCGTGCCGGCGCTCGTGTTCGGCATCGGCTCCACGACCGATGTCGTGCCGACCCTGGTGATCGCGGCCGTGCTGACGGTCGTCTTCCTGTGGCTGCGACCCCGGGCAACCCGACTCGCCGACCGCGTCGTGTACGGGAAACGGGCGACGCCCTACGAGGTGCTCTCGGAATTCAGCGAGCGAGTCGGCGACACCTACTCCACCGATGACGTGCTGCCCCGCATGGCGCAGCTCGTGGCCGACGCCACCGGCGCACGTCGCGCCGACGTGTGGCTCCGCGTCGGTTCGCAGCTTCGCCCGGAGGCATCGTGGCCGGTCGACGTCGAGGTGCCCGCACCCCGAGCCCTCACGAACGACGTCATCGACCCGGTTGCCGGCGAGCATCGCACCGAGGTCCGCCACCAAGGGACCCTGCTCGGCGCCATCACCCTCGAACCCTCACCCGACGATCCCATGAACCAGGCCAAGGAAACGCTGGTTCGAGACCTGGCCGCCCAAGCAGGGCTCGTGCTGCGCAACGTGGGACTCATCGAAGACCTGCGCGGCTCGCGACAACGCTTGGTGGCCGCCCAGGACGAGGAACGCCGCAAGCTCGAGCGCAACATCCACGACGGGGTCCAGCAACAGCTGGTGGCCCTGACCGTGCAGCTCCGTCTGGCCGAGCAGATGACCGAGCGCGATCCGGCCAAAGCGCGCGAGCTCTTGGCTGGCCTGCAGTCGAGGTCGAACGAAGCACTGGAGGATCTGCGCGACCTCGCGCGCGGGATCTACCCGCCTCTGCTCGCCGACAAGGGGCTGGCGACGGCGCTGCGAGCCCAGGCCCGCAAGTCCACGGTCCCCGTGACCGTGGAGGCGGACGGTGTCGCTCGCTACCCGCAGGCGGTCGAGTCCGCCGTGTACTTCTCGTGCCTGGAAGCGCTCAACAACATCGCGAAGTACGCGGGTGCCTCATCCGTCTCGATCTCCCTCACGCAACGCAACGGCTCGCTCGAGTTCGGAGTCACCGACGACGGGCGTGGGTTCGACGCTGCCGAGGCCGGGCACGGGACCGGTCTGCAAGGGGTGGCGGACCGTCTCGATGCGATCGGCGGGGCGCTGCGGGTGGAGAGCAACGTCGGATCCGGCACGACGCTGAGCGGCTCGATCCCGACGGAGCCGGCTTCGTGAACGAGGTCCGTACGACCCGTTGGCCGTGGGCGATCTGGGGGCTCCTGCTCTGTTTCCTGGGCGGCGCGACCGTCCTCTCGTTCGTCAACGACACGTTCGACGGATTCGTCACGATCGCCGTTCCCATGATGCTGGGGTACGGCACCATCGGCGCCTTCGTCGCGTCGCGGGTTCCCGGCAACCCACTCGGCTGGTTGATGCTCGTCGTCGGGGTGAGCTTCGGCGTCACGGGGCTCAGCGCGGAGTACGTGGTGTGGGCCGTGCCCATCGACGCGCCGTTCGTCTCTGTGGCCGCATGGCTCTCCAACTGGACGTACGTGGTGGTGTTCTCGCCGCTGCTCCTGATCCTGCTGCTGTTCCCGACGGGCCGGGTGCCGTCCCCGCGGTGGCGCTTCGTGCCTTACATGATCGTGGGAGCCGCCGTGGCACTCGCCATCAGTGCGTGGATCCGACCCGGAGTGGTCGACGCGGACGTCGTGGTCGCCAACCCCACGGGCGTGGAGGCGCTCGAGCCGGTGTCCGACGTCCTGTCGACCGTCGGATCGCTCGCGTTGCTCGTATCAGCGTTCGGATCCGCTGCGGCGCTCGTCGTCCGCTATCGAACCTCGGACGAAACGGAACGGCGGCAGATCCGTGCGCTTGCCTATCTGGCCGCGATCTCGGCCGTGCTCGTCGTGGCGGCGATCGGGGCCACGAACCTGGGAGGCACCTCCGTGGAGAACAACCCGGTGAGCGGGGCCCTCTTCTACGCGTTGTTCTTCATCGTGGGGGTCGCGTTCCCGGTTGCGATCGGGTACGCGATCTTGCGGCGGCGACTCTTCGACATCGACCTGGTCGTCAAGAAGACGGTGGCCTACTCGCTGGTGGCGGTCGCACTGACCGGCCTCTACCTCGCCGTGCTGGCGGTGGCCACGCTCGGCAACGTGTCGCGGCTCCTGGTGGGTCTGCTCCTGCTCGTGGTGACCTTCCGGCCGGTGCTTCGGGCGGCCCGGTCGATCGCCGACCGCGTGGTGTACGGGCGGCGCGCCACACCATACGAGGTGATGAGCGAGTTCTCCGAACGCATGTCCGAGACTTACTCCACCGACGACGTGCTTCCGCGCATGGCCGCGGTGCTGCAGGGCGCGACCGGCGCCGAGGCTGCCGACGTCTGGTTGCGCGTGGGACGGGAGCTTCGCCCGAGCGCCTCCTCGCCCAACGGCGGACGGCCGCGTGTCCCCGTCCCCTCGATCGACGACACCATGCCTGCGATGCCGGGCGACCTCGCCGCGGAGGTGCGACAGCAGGGTGAGCTGCTCGGCGCGCTGGCCGTCACGATGCCGGCGAACGATCCGCTGGACCCGGCACGCGAACGTCTGGTGCGCGACCTCGCCGCGCAAGCAGGCCCCGTGCTCCGCAACGTGCGGCTCATCGAGGAACTCCGAGCCTCTCGCCAGCGGATGGTCGCCGCGCAGGACGAGGAGCGGCGCAAGCTCGAGCGCAACATCCACGATGGAGCGCAGCAGCAGCTGGTGGCGCTCTCGGTCAGGACCCGGCTCGCCGATTCCATGGTCGACCGCGACCCCGCCAAGGCACACGAGATGCTGGCGCAGATCCAGACGGACACGAACGATGCCCTGGAGACGTTGCGAGACTTGGCACGCGGTATCTACCCGCCGTTGCTCGCCGACAAGGGGTTGACGGCCGCGCTGCAGGCCCAAGCCCGCAAGACCACGCTCCCCATCCACATCGAGGCCGACGGCGTGGATCGGTACCCGGCCGACGTCGAGGCCACGGTCTACTTCTGCGTGCTCGAGGCGCTGAACAACGTGGCGAAGTACGCGGATGCCCAGCGCGTCGATGTGACCCTCGCCGATGTCGACGGCGCGATGCGGTTCGAGGTCCGCGACGACGGACGGGGGTTCGATCCCTCGCGCGTGGATGCGGGCACCGGCATCCAGGGGATGCAGGATCGGCTCGACGCCACCGGTGGTGTGCTGCGCCTGGAATCGCACCCTGGTGCGGGCACCACCGTCACCGGGATCGTGCCGATGGACCCCACGACGTCTGGCTCAGACTAGCTGGCGTCGCTGCCTGCGGGCTCGTTCGCGGCGGTCCACGCGTCTTCGAGGCGATCCGGCCCGAACACCGCCTTCGGGATATAGGAGGCGGCACCGCACTCGGCGGCTCTCGGCGCGTACTCGTCTTCCTCGTAGGTCGAGAGCAACAGCACGACCACCGTGTCGGACCCGGACAAGATCTGCCGCGTGGCGTCGAGCCCGTTGATGCCCGGCAGATTCACGTCCATGAGCACGAGGTCGGGGTCGAGCTCGGCGGCCATGGTGACCGAGTCCTCGCCGGTCTCGGCCTCGCCCACGACATCGAAGCCGTCGGTGGCATCGACCACCATGCGCGCAGCCATGCGGAACGGCTGTTGATCATCGACGATGAGGACTCGAACGGACACGTGATCGGCTCCCAGGGTGGTTCCTTCCACCTCCAGCGTCCCACCGTGCCATGCCGGTGCCAGTAGTGCCAGCACTACTCCTGCACGCCCCGAACGCCCCACGTTGGTGGATGGCGCGAAAACCGCCTCAGGCGGCGACGTCTGCCAGCGTCAGGAACGCTCGTTCCAAGACCAGCCGCACGTTGAGGTTGAAGTCCTCGGCCAGCTCGGCACGCGCGGCTTCGATGGCAGCCAGCCCGGAGGCCGCGCGAGGGATGCTGAGAGCGTCGCCTGGCTGGACGTCGGGGTTCATGAGGTCGGACGGCGGAACGCCCACGCCGAGCGCGATGCGGTCGCGCAGAAGCGCCGATGCCGCCAGCATCACCCAGTCGACATAGTCCCGTTGGGCGCGGCGCTCCTTGCGCTTGTACCGATCGTGGATGCGCTTGATGGCCGCTCGGTAGGCCGGCTCTTCCTTGCCCTGATCGTCCAGGAACGGCGCGAGATCGCGCTCCTTGTCCTGGTCGAGCAGGACCTGGTAGCCCTCGGCGGCCTTCAGGACCACGTCGGCCGCGGTGAGCCCTCCCGGAGGGCCTTGGGCTGCGAGCTCGATCGCTTCGCGCGCCGCGTCGCGGAAGCGGAGACCGTCATGGGACACCGCGAGCCGCCGGGCACGGCCCATGTTGCCGCCGGTCAGGCGGGCGGCGAGCGCCGCCTTGACCGGATCGACGCCCTCGGTCGTGAGCGACTCGATGACGAACGCCTCCGACAAGGCGCTGAAGGCCACCGAGTGACACCGCGACATCACGGTCTCGGGCAGCTCGTGCGCACGGGCCGACATCAGCAGGAACACCGCATCGGCGGGAGGCTCCTCCAGGACCTTCAGCAGGGTGTCGGCGGCGGCCGGCGACAGACGGTCTGCCTCTCGGATCATGAACACCTTGCGGCCCGGCTCCGGAGCGGTGCGCGAGGCCGGCTGCCAGACCTCCTCACGGATCGTGTCCACGTGGATGTCGCGGCCCTCGGGTTCGATGACGAACTGATTCGGGTGTTGGTCCTTCAGGGCAAGGCGACAATCGCGGCACTGCCCGCACCCACCGTGGGAGCACAGCAACGCAGCCACGAAGGCCCGCGCCGCCAGCGATTTGCCGCTGCCCTCCGGACCAGCCAGCACGTAGGCGTGATGTGGCCGGGCGGCGGCCCCGGCCAGGAACGCCATGGCGTCGTCTTGCCCGGGAACCTGCTGGAGCACCGGGATCTGCGAGGTCACGACCCCATGCTATCGTCGCGATCCGACACGGCCTTCTGCACCGCTCCTCGCACGTCGTCGAACACTTCGTCGGGGGTGCGGTCCGCGTCCACCACGACGAAGCGCTCGGGGTGCTCTTCAGCGATCTTCAGATAGGCGTCCGCGACCTTGGCATGGAAGCTCTGTCCTTCCATCTCCAGACGGTCGGGAGCCTCGGTCGATCGCAGCAGGCCCCGCTCGGGCTCCAGGTGCAACAGCACCACCAGGTCCGGGAACAGACCCTGGGTGGCCCACGTGTTCAGGTTGAGCACGTCCTGTTCGCCCAGTCCTCGTGCCCACCCTTGATAGGCGAGGGAGGAGTCCACGTATCGGTCGCAGATCACGACCTTGCCGTCGGCCAGGGCAGGCCGGATGATGCTCGAGACCATCTGGGCGCGCGCCGCCGAGAACAACAACGCCTCGCTGCGCGCGTCCAGCGTTCCGGTGCCGGGGTCGAGCAGGATCTGGCGCACCTTCTCCCCCAGGTCGGTGCCGCCCGGCTCGCGCGTGACCAGCACGTCGGCGCCCTGGGCGCGCAGGTACTCCTCGGCCCGTTCGATCTGGGTGCCCTTGCCCGATCCTTCGACGCCCTCGAAAGCGATGAAGACCCCGGTGGCGGGGGGCCGCCTCAGCTTGGGCACGAGCGTGAGAGGTTGGGGCCGGGACAATCGGTGGCGCTTGAGCAGACGACGGGTGTTGAGCCCGGCCACCATCGCCAGCGCGCCGGCGGTCCACATCGCCTGGCGCGGACCTGACAGGTCGATGCGTTGCCCACCGATGTTGAAGTCGTAGTCGACATAGACGCTCGACAGGATAGGGAACACCGTGAGGCTCAGGAACAGTCCGAGCCGCGACAAGGTGGTGAGAGAAGCGAAGGTCCGCCCCCGGAACTCGTCCTCGACGTTCTCCTGCAGCAGCGTGTACCCGCTCACCCACGCCAGGCCGCAGAAGGCCCCCAGCCACACCGCCACGACCGCGGCCAGCGCGAGATTGGGCATCGCCGCGAGCACGAACAGCGTGCCGGCCGCCGCCAACAAGGCCCACGTGAAGACCACGTCGCGTTCCACGATCTTGTTGAGCTGGTTCGCGGTGGCCATGCCCAGGAACATGCCCACGCCGAACGCCGTGACCATGACCCCCCACGCGGCCGCGTCGGCATCGAGCGAACCCACGAAGATCGGCCCCAACGCCAGCACCGCCCCGACCGCCGCGAACGCGATGACGATGCCGCCCGTCATGGCCGAGGCGATCGAGTCCTCTCGCAGGAAGCGCACGCCGTCGACGACGTCGCGCCACACGCGCGACAGATCGAACCGACCCGTGAGCCCTCGGGTCGGAGGAGGGAACTCGATCCGGCTCACCATGAACGCCGAGAAGGCGAACGTGCAGGCGTCGAGCAGCAGGGCCAGCGTCTCAGGACGGTCCCCGAGGAACGCGACGCGCCCGCCGATCCACGAGCTGAAGGCCGTGAGTGCCGCGAAGACGGCCCCGCCCAACGGCAACGTGCCGTACGTGCTCACCAGGCCGATCGAGTTCGCGTTGGCGAGTTGGCGGCGCGGCACCATGTTCGGGAGCGATGCGTCGCGCGCGGGCGACCACAGCAGCGACAGGCACTCGATCGCGAACGACAACAGGAAGATCGCCCAGAGCTGCCCCATGAACGCCATCGACGCGTACATGACGCCACGTCCGATGTCGGCGACGATCATGATCTGCTTGCGATCGACCCGATCGACCAAGGCTCCCGCGATCGGCCCGAACAGGATCGCCGGCAACATGCGGGCCACCATCACCGCGCTGATCGCGAACCCGGCCTTCGCGACGGACCCGGACAAGGTGGTGACCAGCGAGGTCACCGCCACGAACCCCACCCAATCGCCCAGCGAGGAGATGCTCATCGCGGCGAGCAGCCGCGAGAACGCCGGGTGGGTGAGCAGGTCCTTCAGTGTCGCCGCACGGGTCCCGCGGAGCGCGGCAACCTCGTCGGCGACGGAAGCCACGAGCGCCTAGCCCTCCGTCGCCGCCGGCTTCTTGCGAGCCGCCGACGTCGTCTTCGCCGTCCGCGTCTTGGCGGTGGTCTTCTTCTTCGTCGTGCGCTTCTTCTTGGCTGTCGGCTTCTTGGCTGTCGGCTTCTTGGCAGCCGCGCGGGCCGCCTTGGCCACCGCTTTCGCCTCGCGTGCGGCGGTCTCGGCCTGAACGTCACCCGACTTCGTCACGTTGAACTCCAGGTCGAGCTCGGCGCCGCAGCCCCAACATCGGAACGACTTGGGCCGGCGGAGCAGCAACGACCCGCATTCGGGACATGGGCGGTCCTTCTCGGGAGGGTTGCCCACGGCGCAATCGCAGTCGGGGTAGCGGCTGCAGCTGTAGAACATCGTGCCGAACCGGCTGCGCTTCTCGATCAGCTCGCCCTGGCCGCACTGGGGGCACGTGACGCCGGTCGAGACGGGCGGGTCCTTCTTGATGTATTTGCAGTCGGGGTAGCCGCTGCATCCGGTGAACGGACCGAAGCGGCCGACCTTCTTCTGGAGCTGCTTGCCGCACTCGGGACAGGTCTCGTCCAGCATCTCCGGTTCGGGGCGCACGCTGCCGTCCATGTTGCGGATGTACCGGCAGTCCGGGTAGTTCGTGCACCCCACGAACTTGCCGTATCGCCCCAGCTTGACCTCGAGCGTTCCGGGGTCACGGCCCTCGGTGGGACACAGCGGGCATTCCTCGTCCAGCTCCTCGCTGAACCGCTCGAACGCGTGGTCGGCCTTCTCCAACGCGCGTTCGAACGGGCCGTTGAACTCGTGGAGCATCTGCACCTTGCCCAGCTCACCCACGGCGATGTCGTCGAGCTCCTTCTCCATGAACGCGGTGAAGGTGACGTCGACGACGTCGGGGAAATGCTCGATCAGCTTGTCGGTGACGACCTCGCCCGTGTCGGTGGGCGTGAAGCGCTTGTCCTCCAGCGTCACGTACTGACGCCGTTGGATCGTGTCGATGATCGAGGCGTAGGTGGACGGCCGGCCGATGCCGAGCTCCTCCAGCGTCTTGACGAGCGAAGCTTCGCTGTACCGCGGCGGTGGCTGGGTGAAGTGCTGCTCGGGCACCACCTCGAGCATGCGCAGGAGCTCGTCGGCCGTGAGCTCGGGCAACGTCTTCTCGGCGTCCTCGTCGGGACCTTCGTCTCGGCCTTCCTTGTAGACACGGATGAACCCGTCGAAGATCATGGTCTGGCCGGTCGCGCGCAACCCGTACGTGACGTCCCCGGCATCGCCGTTCTGCGGGTCGGCCACGACCGCGGCGATGTCGACCCCAACCTGGTTGAAGCGGGCGTCGGCCATCTGCGTCGCCATCGTGCGCTGCCAGATCAACGTGTAGAGCCTGAGCTGGTCGTGATCGAGCACGCTCGCCATGCGGCTGGGGGATCGCATCGCGCTGGTGGGTCGCACCGCTTCGTGCGCCTCCTGGGCGTTGCGCGACCGCGTCTTGTACCGGCGGAACTCGGCCAGCGAGTACTCCTTGCCGTAGTCGGCCTTGACCACCTCGGCGATCTCCCGGAGCGCGGTGTCGCTGATCGTGACCGAGTCGGTTCGCATGTAGGTGATGAGACCGACGCTGCCCTCACCGGGCAGCGTGATGCCTTCGTACAGACGCTGGGCCACCGACATCGTCTTTCGGGCCCCGAACCCGAGCTTGCGCGCGGCTTCCTGCTGCAGGGTCGAAGTCGTGAACGGCGGCGAGGGTGAGCGCTTGCGCTCCTTGCGCTCGACGTTGGCGACGCGATAGGCGGCCCGGCCCAGCCGCTCGACGTGGGCGGCGGCCTCGGCCTCGGCGGCGAGCAGCACGCCCTTCTTGTCGGGCGAGGCGGCGAGCTTGCCCTCGGGGATCTGGTTGAGCCGGGCGGTGAACGGCTGCTCCGAGTCGTCGGGCGTGAGGCGAACGTCGACGCTCCAGTACTCCACGGGGTTGAACGCGCGGATCTCGCGCTCGCGCTCCACGATGAGCCGCACGGCCACCGACTGCACACGACCGGCGGACAGGCCGGGGCGGACACGCTTCCACAGGATCGGCGAGATGCGGAACCCCACCAATCGGTCCAGGATGCGACGGGCCTCTTGGGCGTCGAACAGCTGCAGGTCGATCTCACGCGGCTCCTGGAACGCCGCCAGGATCGCGTCTCGCGTGATCTCGGTGAAGGTCACCCGCTTGGCTCGCGCTGGGTCGACCCCCAAGAGCGAGGCGACATGGAAGGCGATGGCCTCCCCCTCGCGGTCGTAGTCGGTCGCCAGGATGACGTCGCCGGACAGCTTCATGACCTTCTTCAGCTCGCCCACGTGGCGGGCCGAGTCCTCGGGCACCACGTAGTCGGGCAGGAAGTCGTGCTCGATGTCGACGCCCAGCCCGCCGAACCCCTTGCCCAGGTCCCGGATGTGGCCATACGAGGCTCGGACGGCGTAGTCGCCGCCCAGGTACTTCTCGATCGTCTTCGCCTTGGCGGGCGATTCGACGACCACGAGCGTTTTTCCGTTGGCCATGGCGGGGCACCTTTACGGGTCGATGGGGAGAGTTGTCAAGCCGGAGCCCGACGGCGACCGTACCACCGGCTCAGCGTTCGACCCGGCACCCACGCGTGCCGATCCGTCCATCGGGACGCCTCGGAACCCGGTGTACAGTCTCGTCCGGAACCCCCGCCCTGGAGTTCGAACGCCTGTGTTGAGCTGGCTCCACGACATCGCGATCACCGCCGTTGCGGACTACGGCTACCTGGCCGTGTTCGTGTTGATGGCCCTGAGCTCGGCGTGCGTGCCGATCCCCGGCGAGGCCACGATGCTGTTCGGCGGAGCCCTCGCGGCGGCCGGGTTCGCGGCCGAGGGCGAGCAGCTCTCCCTGTTGGGGGTAGGTACGGCAGGCTCCCTCGGCACTCTGGTGGGGTCCTGGGTCGCGTACTGGGGCGGGGCCGTGGGTGGCCGGCCGCTGATCGACCGGTTCGGACGGTATCTGTTGATCCGTCCCCATGAAGTCGACACGGCGCACGATTGGTTCGAACGCTACGGTGACGTGACGGTTGGCTTCTCGCGCATCCTCCCCGTGCTCAACACCTTCATCTCACTGCCGGCGGGGGTCGTGCGCATGCCCTTCTGGCGGTTCACGGCCTACACGGTGATCGGCTGCGTGCCGTGGACGTTCCTGCTGGCATGGTTCGGCTACGTGCTCGGCGCTCGGTGGCAGACGGTGGAGACCGCCTTGGAGCCGTTCTCGTACGTGATCCTTGCGGCCTGCGTGGTGGCGGGGGTGTGGTACGTGCGACGCCGGTGGACGACGGTGCGGGCGGAGTATGCGGCGCTCGACGCTGCTGCCGCCGCCGCCGACGCCGCCCCGCTGCCGGATCCAGAGAGCGGGCCGACGATCACAGGTTGACCAGCATGGTCCAGTTCTCGGCTCGTTCGCCGACCTGTTCGAATCCCACCCGCTGGTACATCATGCGTGAGCGGTTGTGCACGGCCACCGAGAGCGAGAGCGACCGGTAGCCCTCCTCGCGGGCCTGCACCATCGCCGCGCGGAGCAAGGTGCCGCCGATACCTTTCCGGCGATGCAACGGCGCCACCGCCACCGAGACCTCCGGGGTCTTCTCGTCCACGAACCCGAACCCGGGCTGGTCCTCCGTGAAGAGCCGGTACCAGACGGCGCCCACCGGCACGCCCTCGATCTCGGCGATGACCCCGCCGTCACCCTCTCGCCCCCAGTGTTCGTGGTAGCGGCGCAGCGTGGGCTCGTCGAGGACCTCTTCCATGGGCTCACGCGGCCAGTCCGGGTTCCACCGGGCGGCCTCGTACAGCATGGCCTTCAGGAATTCATCGTCGTCCTTGGTGGCCGGGCGGATGTTCATCGGAGCTCCCTCCTCTCTCGAACCTGGGCCGGTGTGCTGCCAACCTAGCGCAGCTCACCTACATCGAGACACGGTCTTCGGCCGGGTTCGGTGTGGGAGCTTCCGGAGCGCCGAGGTGGAAGGGAACACTCGTCACCACGACGTTGGGCTCGAACAGGAGGAGTCGCTTGAAGAACAGGGCCGTCTGGTTGTGCAGCGCGTTGCCCCACCAATGCCGCGGCACCAGTTCGGGCAGGACGACGGTCACGATCGTGTCACCACGCTCGGTGTAGGTCCGGATCTCGTCCAGCAGCGGCGTCCCGATGTCACGGAACGGGGCCTCGACCAAGACGAGCGGGACGTCCAGATCGCTCGCGTACCAGTCTTCGATCACACCCGGCACCTCGGCTGGATCCGTCGTCAGGAAGATCGCCTCCACCTTGACCGGTCGGAGGGAGCGCGCGTATACGACCGCGCGGACGGTGGCGTCATGCACCCCGGACACGGGGATCAACACCACGCTCCGTTCGGGTTCGACCGGCCGCCCGTCGGTGGCGATCCGATCGTCACCCGGCACCAAGGGGATGTCGGTCACGACCACGCCCGGTTCGAACAGGAGCGCGGTCTTCAACAGGAACGCTTCGCGGTGCACCAGGAACTGCCACAGCGTGCGCCGGGTGAGGGCCTCGGGGATCATCACCGTCACGAAGTCCTCCGGCCGACGTTCGATCGAGCGGATCCGCGCGCGCACGGCCCTCACCAGGTGGCGGTCCGCGCCGATGAGACGCTCGAGCGTTCCGATCCGTGGAGCCGCCACTTCCCAGCCGGCCGCCACCTCGTCGAACCGATCGGCGGGGCCAACGTACAGCGCATGGACGCGCTCAGGACGAACCGCTCGGAGGTAGGCGATGGCGTCGAGCGTGGCCTGGCCGAGATCGTCGACCAGGAACAGCGCCGAACCGGTGGCCTTGGTTCGGGCCGAAACCCTGCGTTGCCCGAGTACCTCTCGCACGCGACGGTAGTGGCGGTGGATCGCCAGGAAGATCAGCACCATGATGGGGATGGCCACGACGACGACCTTGGCGCCCCGAGAGAACTTCGTGATCGTGACGATGACCAGCACGACGCCGGTCGTGAATGCGCCGATCCCGTTGACCAGCGCGCTCCGCTGCCACCCCGGCCCCTTCAGCCGGAACCAGCGAAGCACCATGCCCGACTGCGACAACGTGAAGGCGGTGAACACTCCGACGACGTAGAGCTGGATCAAGCGCGTGAGGTTCGCGTCGTAGATCCAGATCAGCAGCGCGGCGAGTCCGGCCAGGATCACGACCCCGTTGGAGAACACGAGTCGGTCTCCGCGGTTCTTGAACTGCGAAGGCAGGAACCCATCCCGCGCCAGGATCGACGAGAGCCTCGGGAAGTCCTGGAACGCGGTGTTGGCGGCCAGGATCAGGATGCCGGCCGTGAACACCTGCAGCAGGATGAACCAGATGCCGTCTCCGTAGATCGTCCTGCCGATCTGGGACAGCACGGAGTTCGACGCTGCGATCTCCTCATCGACACGCACCTGGAGCAGCTGGGCCATCACGGTGATCCCGAGGAACAGGGTCACGGCCATGGCGCCCATGATGGCCAACGTCGCCGCAGCGTTGCGCGACTGCGGCCGCCGGAACGCCGGCACCCCGTCGGCGATCGCCTCGACGCCCGTCAGCGCGGTCGCCCCCGACGAGAAGGCACGCAGCAAGAGGAACACCGTGATCCCGGTCTCTGCGTGCACGTCCAGGTTCGGCCGTCGCCGCCACCGGACAGCCGCCGAGGCATCGAGCGAAGCCGACCACCAGGGTCAAGGCGACGATCGCGACGAACCCGTAGGTCGGGATGGCGAACAACGTGCCGGCTTCCTTCACGCCTCGGAGGTTGGCCAGCATCACGAGCATGACCAAGCCGATCGCGATCGGCACCCGGAGATCTTCGACCGATGGCGCCGCCGATGCGATCGCCACCGTGCCGGCCGTGATGCTGACCGCCACCGTCAGGACGTAGTCGGTCAGGATCGCCGCGCCGGCGACCAGGCCGGGGATCGTGCCCAGGTTCTCGCGAGCCACGATGTATGAGCCCCCGCCCAGCGGATAGGCCCGGACGGTCTGGCGATACGAGGTGACCACGATCGTGAGCAGCAGTGCCACGGCGATGCCGAGCGGGATCTTGAACGCCAACGCGCCGGCCCCCGCCAGCACCAGGACCAGCATCATCTCCTCGGTGGCGTAGGCAACCGAGGACAACGGGTCGGACGAGAAGACCGGGAGCGCCAAGAACTTCGGCAACAGCTGGTGGTCGGCCTTGTGGCTCGCCAACGCTCTGCCGACGACGAGGCGCTTCACACCGTCGATGAAGCCGCCACTTTGGGAGTCGCGTTCGACCATCGGATCAGTCCGCCTCGGCGACCCAGCGATATCCGACGCCGGGCTCGGTGACGATGAGGCCGGGCGCCTGTGCGTCGTCGCCCAGCTTCTTGCGTAACGCGCGGACGTAGGTCCGGAGGTAGGTGGTTTCGGTGCCGTAGCCTTGGCCCCAGACCTTCCGCAAGAGCCACTGGTGGGTGAGCAACTTGCCAGGGTTCGTCACCAGCGCCTCCAACAGGCCGTATTCGGTGGGCGTCAGGTGCACCTGCTCGCCGCCCCGGCTCACCAGCCTGCGAGCGAGATCCACCTCGAGATCGTCGAAGGTCTGCACCGGCATGGCGGGTTCTTCCGGTTGCTTGCGACGCATCGCCGCTCGTGCTCGTGCGAGCAGCTCCTCCATACCGAACGGCTTCGTGACGTAATCGTCGGCGCCGGCATCGAGGGCCGCCACCTTGTCACCCTGGCTCTCGCGCACCGAGAGCACGATGACGGGCACATCGGAGAACCCTCGGACGCGCCGGATCACCTCGGTGCCATCGATGTCGGGAAGGCCGAGGTCGAGGAGCAGGAGATCTGGATCCTGGTCCGCCGCACCCACCACACCCTCCTCGCCCGTACCGACCGTGGAGACCTGGTAGCCGTGTGCCTCCAGACTGGTGCGCAAGGCGCGGCGGATCTGTGGTTCGTCATCGACCACCAGCACCAAACTCATCGGGGCCCCTCGATCGGGATCTCGAACACTACCGCCGTGCCTCCCGGACTCGCATCGTCGATCCAGATGCGGCCGCCATGGGCGGTCACGATAGCGTTGGCGATCGCGAGCCCGAGCCCGCTGCCCGGCATCTCCGGACTCCGCTCGCCGCGATAGAACGCCTCGAACACCCGCTCGCGGTCGTCTTCGGGAACCCCGGGGCCCTGATCGACCACGCGAACCTGCGCCCGGTCACCGACCACCTGGGCCGAGACCCGCACCGTGGAGCCGGCGGGTGCATAGCGCGCCGCGTTCTCCAGCAGGTTCGTGAGCACTTGGTCCATCTGCACGCCGTCGACCGGCACGTCGGGCATGTCGTCGCTGATGGTCAGGTCCACGGTCACGAGGTCGATGCGCGGCCGCATGCGGGCCACGACCGCTTCCAAGGTCTCCTCCAACGACGAGTCGCTGCGGACCGGGCTCAGGGCACCGGCGCGGATCCGCGCCAGGTCCAAGATGTTGCCCACCAATCGATTCAGCCGGTCGGTCTCCTCCAAGATCGTGGTGAGCAGCTCGGTCTCCTGGACGGTGTCGTACTCGACGCTGGGGTCGAGCAGGCTGGTGACGCCCGCCTTGATCGATGCCAACGGCGTGCGCAGGTCGTGGGTCACCGAGCTGAACATGGCGGCACGCAGCTGGTTGGTCTCGGCGTCGAGCTGAGCCATGCGGGCGCGGGCGTCCAAGCGAGCACGGTCCAGCGCCGCCGCGGCCTGCCGGGCGGCGGCCTCCAGCAGCAGCAGCTCGTCGGCGTTGAGGGCACGACGGCCTCGGGGCCGCTCGACCCGCAGCGTGCCGAACGCGACCGTCCCCGCCACCAACGGAACGACCGCGTCGGGCCCTCCGGGCTCGAGCTCCGGGCGCGATGAGCGCGCGACCAGCTGCGTGCCGTCCAGCTCGACCGTGATCTCACACGTCGACAGGCCGAAGGGCTCCAAGAGCACTGAAGCGAAGTCATCGAGGACGCGGTCGGGGACCTCGCCCGACAGCAGCGTGGACGACAGGGTTCCGAGCAATCGGGACTCACGTTCGTGCCGGGCCGCCCTGGCACGCTCGTCGGCGGCGCCGCCCACGAGCAATCCCACCACCACCGCTACGGACAAGAAGACGATGGCGGTCACGATCTCCTCGGTGCCGTCCAGCCGCAGGCGGAACCGCTGCGATCCGAAGAGGAACGGCAGCGCGAAGGACGAGAGCAGGGCGGCGATGAGCCCCGCGTACAGGCCACCCGCCACCGCCGCGATCACGATCGCCAGCAGGAACAGCGAGATGGCCGACGCGGGTCCGGATCGCCCGAACGGGATCGAGGCCACCGCTGCCGCCGCAGGCGAGACGACGGCGAAGAACACCCCGCGGAGCGTGAGACCGCGCCACGGACGGCTCTCGATGTCGGACGATCCCTGCCCCATGTCGGGCCAATCGTGCCACGGCCGTGCGGCAAGACCCGTCTTTCACGCGATCTTCACGACGAGCCCGCGATCCTTCACGCCGCGCTCACACGGACGCGACGATGCTGAGCATGTCCGGAGTCACCCCGATCTCCGAGATCTAGCCCGGAGGCCCACCGGTTGCCCTCCAGCCCGGTGGACCTCCGGGCTCCGTCCTTCCCAGGGTCGTCGAACCATCTCGCTCGACGTTGGTCGCCGCGGGGCGCGCGCCGGCGGCAGCGCTTCCCTCGTTCGCTCGCTTCGCTCGCATGGCTCAGTCCAGATGCTGCCTCTGGCGCGACCCCGCGTCGTTCCCACCACCGGCCGTGTGCGTGGTGGTTCGCTGGTGGCCGGGGCGTGAGGGGCCGAACCGGCGAAGGATCCGGGTGCCGTCCGGAGGACTGCATCTGGACTGAACGAAGCGAGCGAAGCGAGCCAGAGAGGGAAGCGCAGGCCGCAGGACGGTCCCGGAGCCTCCCCGCCGAGCGCGGATGGTCTTCGGCGTCAGAAGCAGCGCTAAGAAGGCGTGAAGGTTGCGCTCGGTACGGTGCCAGGTCAAACGAGGATGGGTAGGCTACGCCGTCATGAAGGTCATCATCATGGGCTGCGGCCGGGTCGGCTCGGAGCTGTCGAGCCAATTGGTCGGTGAGCACGACGTGACGATGATCGACAAGGATCCCGAGGCGTTCTATCGGTATCAGCCGGGCGAGGGGACCAAGACCGTGGTGGGCTTGGGGTTCGATCGCGACGTGCTGGAGGAAGCCGGCATCAAGGACGCCGACGCCTTCGTGGCGGTCTCGAGCGGTGACAACTCCAACATCGTGTCGGCACGGGTGGCGCGCGAGATGTACCACGTGCCCAAGGTCATCGCGCGCATCTACGACCCGCGACGCGCCGAGATCTACGAGCGACTCAACATCCCGACCGTGGCGACCACCACGTGGGGCATCAAGCAGATCCAGCTCATGCTCTTCCACGACCGGGCGGAGATCCGGGAGTCGTTGGGGGGCGGCGACCTGTTGCGCATGCGCGTGCCGGTACCGGCGCACCTGGTCGGCACCAAGCCGTCGGGGCTCAACGTGGACGGCAAGATCCTGATCGCCGGCATCTCCCGGGGCGGAGGCGGATTCCTCCCGACCGACGAGAGTTCGCTGCAGGCCGGCGACTTCCTGGTCGTCATGCTCACGAAGGACGGCACCGACACCCTGGACGACATGATCGCGGCGCCCACCGGGGAGCATGCCTAGATGAAGGTCATCGTGACGGGCGGCGGAGCGGTGGGACGGCATCTGGCCGTCGACCTGGCCGAGCGCGGACATGACGTGTCGCTCGTGGAACAGGAACGGGACCTGTCGGACAAGCTTCGCAGCTGGGCGCCCGGCGTCACCGTCGTCTTCGGGGACGCGTGCGAGCCATCGGTCCTGGAAGGGGCCGACATGGCGAACGCCGAGGTGGTGGTCGCGGCCACCGGCGACGACGAGGACAACCTGGTCACCTCATTACTGGCCAAGCAGGAATTCGCCGTGCCCAGGGTGCTGGCGCGCGTGAATCACCCGAAGAACGAGTGGCTGTTCACCGAGCAGTGGGGCGTGGACGCCGCCGTGTCGCCGCCGCACATCTTGACCGCCATGGTCGAGGAGGCCGTCACCGTGGGCGACCTGGTGCGTCTGATACGCCTGGAAGGTGGACGCGTGTCGATCGTGGAGATGACCTTGCCCGACGGTTCTCCGTCGGTCGGCAAGGCCATCTATGAGTTGCGGCTGCCTGCCGATGCCGCGGTGGTGGGCATCCTGCGTGAAGGACACGTCGTGATCCCACAGCCCGAGACCGTCCTGTCGGCCGGCGACGAAGTCTTGGCATTGGCCAGCGCTCCCTCGGAGAGGGCCTTGCGCGATGCGGTGGTGGGCGAAACCACCTCCGGTGGCCTGCCGGGCGACGGGATCGACGGCGCCTCCACCGTGGGCAGCTAGTCCAGCCCAGACTACTTCGTGATCGCTGCGCGGAGCACCCGGTCACGTTCCAGCAACAGGGCCAGCTGATTGCCGAAGGCCTCCAGGATGCGCCGCTCCGACGCATCGAGCTCCGGTCGGGATCCACGGAGCACCAACAGCCCCAGGTTCCGCCGTCCCACGTTCAGCGGGAACCGTTCGACCCCCTCTCCCGCGGTCAATGGGATCGAGCCCGGTGACGCGTTGACGACCGACATCTCCACCAGCCCGGCCAGGTCGGCTCCGGGTTGTTCGAACAGGGCCCCGTCCTCGAACCGGAACGTCGTCACGACCAGCCTGAGCACGCCGCCGTAGCGATCCGCATCGCCTTGCGGCTCCACCAGCGCGCGGCTCAGATCCTGTTGCAAACGGAGCTCCGCGGCTCGCGCCTCCGCCGATCGCGCTCGCGCGTCGGCGCGGGCGATCAGGAGCGCGATCAGCGCCGCGACGCCCAGGAACACGAACAGCACGACGACATCGTCAGACTTGCTGACCTGGAACGTGTCGTACGGCGGCAGGAAGAAGTAGTTGAAGACGGCGAAGCACAGCACGGCTGCCGCGATGCCTGGTCCCAACCCGCCAACCGCCACCACGGCCACCACCAGGACCAGGAACCCGAACCCCTTGCTCACCGGATCGATGTCATCGCGGATCTGGATGAAGATGGCAACGAGCGCGGCCGTCCCGACCACCGCCAACGCATAGCCGGCGATGGTGCGTTGCCTGTTGTTCATGGGTGTTCTCCTTCGAAGCGGTAGCCCATGCCGGGCTCGGTGATGAAGTAGCGGGGATGGGTGGGGTCGGGTTCGAGCTTGCGCCGGATCTGGGCCATGTAGACGCGGAGGTAGTTGGTTTCGTCCTCGTAGCGGGGACCCCACACCTCGTGGAGCAGCTGGCGCTGGCTGACCAGTTTGCCCGGATTGCGGACGAGGATCTCCACCAGGTGCCATTCGGTCGGCGTGAGATGCACGTCGTCAGCGCCGGGGCGCAGCACACGCTTCGCTGCCAGATCGACCACGAATGACTCCGTCGTGATCGAGGGCTGGTCGGGGGTGGGCGCGCTCCGCCGTTCGGCGGCGCGGAGCCGCGCGAGCAATTCGTCCATGCCGAACGGCTTCGTGACGTAGTCGTCCGCGCCCACATCGAGAGCCTTGACCTTCTCGGGTTCCTGCTCACGAGCAGAGAGCACGATGATCGGCATCGCGCTCCACGCCCGGATCCCGCGGATCACCTCGATGCCGTCGATGCCCGGCAGGCCGAGGTCCAAGATCATGATGTCGGGGAGGCGGCCGGCCGCCAGGTCGAGCGCGGTCTCGCCGTCGGCCGCCGTTTCGACCTCGTACCCACGGGCACGCAGGTTGGTGCGCAGGCCCCGCAGGATCTGCGGCTCGTCGTCGACCACCAGCACCCGGGTCATGGCGCCTCCCCGAACGACATCACCATCGTGAGGCCGCCGCCCGGCGTGTCCTCGATCGCGAGCTCGCCACCCATCGCTTCGACGAAGCCCTTGGCCACGGCCAGTCCGAGTCCGACCCCATCGGCAGCCGAGCGATCACCGAGCCGCTGGAACGGTTCGAACACGCGGTCGCGGTCGGATGGAGCGATGCCCGGTCCTCGGTCGACCACGCGGAGCTCGACCCTGCCGGACACACCTGAGCCGATCATGCGGACCGGCTTCCCCGGCGGTGTCCATGCCACCGCGTTGCCGGCGACGTTCGCGATGGCGCGCTCGAGCAGGGCCGCGTCGACGTCGACCCGGGGCAGGCTCTCGGGCACGTCGGTCTCGATCGACCGTCCGTTGTCGGGCAGGCTCGCGAGCGCACGAGGCACGACCTCGTCCAGCCCCACCCGGCCACAGACCAGATGCAGGGCGCCGCTCTGGATGCGGCTCATGTCGAGGAGATTGCCCACCATCACGCTCAACCGATCGGTCTCCTCCTCGATCGTGGCGAGGAACTCGCCGGTCTCGTCAGCGCTCCAAGGGACATCGTCCTGGCGCAGGCTGCTGGCGGCCGCCTTGATCGAGGCAAGTGGGGTCCGCAGGTCGTGCGACACCGCTTGCAGGATGGCCGTGCGCAGCTCATCGACCTCGACCAGCTCGGCCACTTCGGCCGCTTCCTCGCTGAGATCGCGGGCGCGGACCGCCACCGCCAGATGCGCGGCGAACGCCGACAGGACCCGGCGCGACTCGGCCGGCAGGCGGTCGCCTCGCAGCACCAGCACGGCACCGTCGCTGAGCTCGATCACATCGGAACCGCCGGCGGGCTCGACCGGGGGCTCCGAGCCGGCGGCGGCCTCCAGCACCCAGCCCTGTTCGTGCGGACGGAGTACCGAGACGGCCTGCAGGCCGAACGTGTCACGCAGCTGCACCAGGAGCGTGGGGAGCGGATCCTCTTCGGCGGCGAGCCAGCCGGAGAGCCGCGCGAGCGCTTCGGCCTCGGCTCGGCCCCGCTGAGCTTCGGCTCGTGCGCGAGCGGCGCGGTCGACCAAGACGCTGACCACGGAGGCCACGAACACGAACACCACGATCGCCAGGACGTTCTCGGCTTCGGCGATGGTCCACGTGTCGATCGGAGGCGTGAAGTACCAGTTGATCAGCAGTCCCGATGCGATGGCCGAGACCACCGCGGGCCACAGCCCGCCGACCGCGGCCACGCCGACGACCAGCGTGAGGTAGAGCAGCATGACGCTCGGAAGCCCCAGCTGTTCCCTCAGAGCGGTCAAGGCGATCGTGAGGAGCGCGAGCCCGGCGGCCCCGGCCAGCGCGGCGGCGACCCGCCGGTTCACGCTGAGTCCGGGCGAGGGCGGCGCACCCAGGCGCTCCCCCGATGACGGCGTGTCCTGGCTGATCACGTGCACATCGATCGGCCCGGAATCGCGGATGACGCGATGCACGACCGAGCCCCGGAAGAACTCCCGCCATCGCGAATGCGAGCTGGCGCCGATGACGATCTGGGTCACGTTCTCGGCACGGGCGACGTCGAGCAGCGCTTCGGGCACGCCTCGGCCGATCACATCGCGGAAGGTCCCACCCAGCGACCGAACGAGCTCACGGGTCGCCGCGATCGTGCCCGGTTCCGCCAGGCCGTCCTCGGGGATCACGTTCACCGCGATGAGATCACCGCCTCGACGCGCTGCCATGCGCGCGGCCCGACGGATCAGCATCTCGTCGTCGGGACGTCCCGAGATCCCCACCAGGATCCGCTCACGCGTCTCCCAGGGACCTTCGATCCCGCGTTCCTTCATGTAGTCCTGCAGGGACTCGTCGACCCGGTCCGCCATCCAGAGCAGGGCCAGCTCCCGCAGCGCCCCCAGGTTGCCCTCGCGGAAGTAGTTGCCCAACGCCGCGTCGATCTTCTCGGGCGGATAGATGTTGCCGTGCGCCATGCGGCGGCGGAGCGCGTACGGCGTCATGTCGATCAGCTCTTGCTGATCGGCCGCCCGCACGATCTCGTCCGGGATCGTCTCGCGCTGAAGGACCCCGGTGATGCGCTCGACCACGTCATTCAGCGACTCGAGGTGCTGGATGTTGACCGTGGAGATGACGTCGATGCCGGCATCCAGGATCTCGTGCACGTCCTGCCAGCGCTTCTCGTTCCGCGAGCCGGGCACGTTCGTGTGGGCGAGCTCGTCCACCAATGCGATCTCGGGGGCTCGGGCCACGATGGCGTCGACGTCCATCTCCTCGAACGCCGATCCCCGGTACTCGATCGAGCGCCTGGGCACCGTCTCGAGATCGCCCAGCGCCTCG
Source organism: uncultured Actinomycetes bacterium (assembly GCA_963821935.1). Classification (GTDB taxonomy): domain Bacteria; phylum Actinomycetota; class UBA4738; order UBA4738; family HRBIN12; genus JAOUEA01. The sequence goes on from CAWGFM010000005.1 coordinate 853,032, forward strand.
GCCGTCAGCGGCCGCCCGTGGGTCTCGACGAACCCCACCACGACATCGGTGCCCCGGTCTCGCCGGCGGTGCCCCTCGCCGAGCATCGCGAAGGTCTTGCCGACCCCGGCCGCGTACCCGACGTAGATGCGGAGCTCGCCGCGTTTCATGGCTGCGAGGCTAGCCCCTCGACGGCGAGGTTGAGCAGCAGGACGTTCACGCGCGCTTCACCCATGAAGCCGAGCGTCCGTCCCTCGGTGTAGTCATCGATCAGTGTGGTGACCTGGCCCAGCTCGAGACCGCGCGCGTCGGCGACGCGGGGGGCCTGGAGCATCGCGTAGGCGGGGCTGATGTGCGGGTCCATCCCGCTGCCGCCGCCGGTGACGGCGTCGACCGGGATGGAACCTTCGGGTGCGTCGGCCTCCGTGATGGCGGCGACGCGCTCCTGCACCGCCGCGCCCAGCTCCGGGTTCGTCGGACCGAGGTTGGAGGGGGCGCTCGCGGTCGGGTCGAAGGCATCGGGACGTCCGGTGAACCACTCGGGCCCTTCGAACGCCTGGCCGATCAGCTCGGACCCGACGACGGAACCACCCGCCTCGACGAAACTGCCGTCGGCGCGGGCTCCGAACAGGCCCTGACCGATCCCCGTGATCGCCACGGGATAGGCGATACCGAGCAGCACCGTCATGACCACGAGCATCCGCAGGGCTGCGATCAACGAACGTCGCATGTCACGTCACCACCAGACTGACCACCAGGTCGATCACCTTGATGCCGATGAATGGCGCGATCACGCCCCCCAAGTCCGTAGATGCCGAGGTTGCGCCGCAGCATCGACGCCGCCGAGCTGGGCGTGTATCGCACGCCACGCAAGGCCAGCGGGATCAGCGCCACGATGATCAGGGCGTTGAAGATCACCGCCGAAAGGATCGCGGAGCTGGGACTGCCCAGCTGCATCACGTTGAGCCGGTCGAGCCCCGGATAGACCGCCGCGAACATCGCCGGGATGATCGCGAAGTACTTCGCCACGTCGTTCGCGATGGAGAACGTCGTGAGCGACCCGCGTGTGATCAGCAGCTGCTTGCCGATGCCCACGATCTCGATCAGCTTCGTAGGGTTGGAGTCCAGGTCGACCATGTTGCCGGCTTCCTTGGCGGCCGAGGTGCCGGTGTTCATCGCGACGCCGACATCGGCTTGCGCGAGCGCCGGCGCGTCGTTCGTGCCGTCGCCCGTCATGGCCACGAGCTTGCCGCCCTCCTGCTCGCTGCGGATCAGCGCCATCTTGTCCTCGGGCGTCGCCTCGGCCAGGAAGTCGTCGACGCCGGCCTCCTCGGCGATGGCCTCGGCCGTGCGGGGGTTGTCGCCCGTGATCATCACGCTGCGGATGCCCATGCGTCGCAGCTCGTCGAACCGCTGGCGCATGCCCTCCTTGACGATGTCCTTCAGGTAGATCACGCCCAGCACGCGATCGTTCTCGGCCACCGTGAGCGGAGTCCCACCCTGCACCGCGATCCCGGCCACGATCGTGTCGATCTCCTCGGAGACCCCGCCGCCCTGCTCTTCGACCCAGGCACGCACCGAGTCGGCCGCCCCCTTGCGCAGGTGGCGTCCGTCCACATCGACGCCGCTCATCCTGGTCTGCGCGGTGAACGGGATGAAGTCGGCACCCTGCAGGTCGCGGGCTCGGAGCCCGTAGCGCTCCTTCGCGAGCACGACGATCGATCGTCCTTCGGGGGTCTCGTCGGCCAGGCTGGTGATCTGCGCGGCGTCGGCGAGCTGCTCCACGGTGACGCCGGGGGCGGGCAACAACTCCGCGGCTTCCCGGTTGCCCAAGGTGATGGTGCCCGTCTTGTCCAGGAGCAGGGTGTTGACGTCACCGGCCGCTTCGACGGCGCGCCCCGACATCGCCAGCACGTTGCGCTGCACCAGCCGGTCCATGCCGGCGATGCCGATCGCCGACAGCAGGGCGCCGATCGTGGTGGGGATGAGGCAGACCAACAACGCCACCAGGACGATGACGGCCTGGCGGGCCCCTGAGTAGATGGCCAGGGGCTGCAGGGTGACCGTCGCCAGCAGGAACACGATCGTGAGGCTCGCGAGCAGGATGTTGAGGGCGACCTCGTTCGGCGTCTTCTGACGCTGGGCGCCTTCGACCAACGCGATCATGCGGTCGATGAAGGTCTCGCCCGGCTTCGAGGTGATCTCGACGACGACGCGGTCGGACAGCACCTTGGTGCCCCCGGTCACGGCACTGCGATCGCCGCCCGATTCCCTGATCACGGGCGCCGACTCGCCGGTGATGGCCGACTCGTCGACCGAGGCGACTCCTTCGACGACCTCCCCGTCGCCGGGGATCACCTGGTCGGCCTCGACGACCACACGGTCCCCCGGGCGCAGATCCGTTCCGGGCACCGACTCCTCCAGGCCGTCGGGCAGGAGGCGCCGCGCCATGGTCTGCGTGCGCGTGGCACGCAACGCGGCGGCCTGCGCCTTGCCCCGCCCCTCGGCCACCGCTTCGGCGAGGTTGGCGAAGAGCACCGTGAGCCAGAGCCACACCGCGATGAGACCCGCGAACAACGACGGGTCACGCGCGAACAGCAGGGTGGTCAGGACCGAACCGATCTCCACCACGAACATCACGGGGTTGCGCCACATGCGCCGCGGATCGAGCTTGCGGAACGCGTCCGGCAGGGAACGCCAGAGCAGGTCGACGTCGAACATCTAGGACAGTCCTTCCACGATCGGGCCTAGCGAGAGCGCCGGGAAGTACGTGAGCGCGGTGACGATCACGATCACGCCGGTCAGCAGCCCCACGAACAACGGCGAGGTCGTGGGGAACGTGCCGGCCGACTCGGGCACGTGCTTCTTGCAAGCCATGGATCCAGCCACGCCCAGCACCAGCACGATCGAGGCGAACCTGCCGAACAGCATCGCGAACCCGATCGCGGTGTTGTAGAAGGGCGTGTTGGCCGACAAGCCGCCGAAGGCGCTGCCGTTGTTGTTGGCGCCCGAGGTGAACGCGTACAGGACCTCCGACAGTCCGTGCGTCCCCGGGTTGAAGATGGATGCGACCGCTGACTCCATGACGAGCGCCGCCCCGGTGAGGCACAACACGAGCCCCGGCACGAGCAGGATGTACATGGAGACCAGCTTCATCTCGCGCGGCTCGATCTTCTTGCCGAGATACTCGGGGGTACGCCCCACCATCAGCCCGGCGATGAACACGGACACGATGGCCAGCACCAACATGCCGTAGAGCCCCGACCCCACACCGCCGGGTGAGACCTCGGACAGCATCATGTTGACCAACACGGTGCCGCCACCGAACGGGGCCAGGGAATCGTGGGAGGAGTTCACGGCGCCGGTGGAGGTCCCGGTCGTGGAGGCCGCGAACGCGCCGCTCGCCGGGATGCCGAACCGCACCTCCTTGCCCTCCATGTTGCCACCACTGACAGCCGAGCCGGCGACCGCCTCCACCTGAGGATTGGGCTGGGATTCGAACTGCCAGACGAGCAACGCCGATCCCATCCACAGCAGCGCCATGACCGCGGCCAGGACGTACCCCTGCTTGCGGTTGCCGACGAGCTTGCCGAACGTGCCCGTCAGCGCGAACGGGATCACCAGGAGCAGGACCATCTGGAGCAGGTTCGTGAACGGGTTGGGGTTCTCGAACGGATGCGCCGAGTTCGCGTTGTAGAACCCGCCGCCGTTGGTACCGAGCTCCTTGATGACCTCCTGTGAGGCCACCGGCCCGCCCGGGATCGATTGGTCGGCGCCCTGCACCGTGGTGATCGTCTGTGCCTCGCTGAAGTTCTGGACCACGCCTTGGGAGATCAGCACGACGGCGCCGACGATGGCGATCGGGAGCAGGATGCGGACGGTGCTGCGCACCAGGTCCGCCCAGAAGTTGCCGATCGTGTCGGACTCGCGACGCGTGAACCCGCGGATCAGGGCGACCGCGACCGCGATGCCGACGGCGGCCGAGACGAAGTTCTGCACCGCCAGCCCGGCCATCTGCACCAGGTGGCCCATGGTCGACTCACCGGCATAGGACTGCCAGTTGGTGTTGGACACGAACGAGACCGCGGTGTTGAAGGCCTGATCCGCCTTCACGCCGGGGAATCCAAGCGAAAGCGGCAGCGACCCTTGGGCACGCTGCAGCCCGTACAGCAGCAGCACCGAGAGGAGCGAGAACGCCAGCAGGGACACGGCGTAGGCGGTCCACCGCTGCTCCACATCGGGATTCACGCCGGCGAACCGATAGATGAAGCGCTCGCCGCGGAGCGATCGCTTCGAATCGAGCGCCCAGGCCATGTAGTCACCGAGCGGCCGGTAGGCGACCACCAGGATCACCACCAGCACGAGGAGCTGCACCCAGCCGGCCCAAGGATCGAACTCCATGGTCAGAACCGCTCCGGGAAGATCAGCGCGAACACCAGATAGAGCACCAGCGCGACGGCGATGACGAGCGGGATGACGGTGTCGATCACAGCCGGTCCACCCCTCGAGCCAACGCGATCAGCAGGCCGAAGCCCACGAGCATCAGCACCACGAACACCACATCAGCCACGGCGGGCTCCTTCCTTCATGGTGCCCACCGTAGCCCCGGCATCGTTGCGCGCCAGGGGTCTTGACTGGTTCCTAACGCCGAGCGGGGCCAACCTTGACGCGTTGTTGGCGCGTCGCAGGAACGGCGCTCAGGCGCTGAACTCGAGCCGGGGGTTGATCATGCGGAGCTCGCCCCGTTGCTCGCCGAGCACGCCCTCGACGACGACCTTGGTCCCCAGCGAGAAGCCGCTCATGCCGCGGCGGCCCATGAACACCACGACGGCCTCGCCGGTGCCGTCGGTGATGATCGCTTCGAGCGACTCATGCCCGCCCACCGGCAACACCGTGATGCGCCGGATCACGCCGGCGATCTTCACGTTCTCGCGGGTCGGAGCATCCTCGATCGGCATGGTCCCGGGGATCGCGCACGCCCAATCGTGGATCTCGGTCGCGAGGCGCGCTTCGTCGCTCTCGGTCAGACGATCGAGCCAGCGACGCACCGCGCCCATGACGGATCCTTCCTGCTTCGTCCCCGCCCCGTCGTGAGCCTAGACCGACCCCGTGGGCGCATTGGCGGCAGCGATGTCGTCACGCAGTTCGGACTCGCGCGACTTGGAGATGTAGATGGCCACACCAAGGACCACGGCCACCACGAGGCAGATCGCGACCCGCAGAGCCGTGTTGCCGGCGTGCGAGACGACCAGCGGTGCGATCAACAGGGCGACCAGGTTCATGACCTTGATCAACGGGTTGATGGCCGGTCCCGCGGTGTCCTTGAACGGGTCACCGACGGTATCCCCGATCACCGCCGCCTTGTGGCTCTCGCTCCCCTTGCCGCCGTAGTTGCCCTCTTCGATGAACTTCTTCGCGTTGTCCCACGCGCCGCCAGAGTTGGACAGCATGACCGCCAACAGCTGACCGGTCAGGATGGCGCCCGCCAGGAACCCGCCCAGCGCTTCGCCCTTCAGGAAGAAGCCGGCGAAGATCGGGGAGAGCACCGCCAGCAGACCAGGCGTCAGCAGCTCCTGCAGCGAGGTCTTGGTGCAGATGTCCACCACGGCGCCGTAGTCCGGTTTCTCGGAGTAGTCCATGATCCCGGGGTGGTCGCGGAACTGCTTGCGGACCTCCTGCACGACCTGGCCCGCGGCCCGTCCGACCGCGCGGATGGCCAACGAACAGAACAGGAAGGGCACGGCGCCGCCGATCAGCAAGCCGACCAGGACGTCTGGTTCGTCGATGCGGATCCCTTCGAACAGCAGGCCGGCGCTGCGCAAGGCTTCCTCGAAGGAGCCGAAGAGCGAGGTCGCCGCCAGGACCGCGGTCGCGATGGCCATGCCCTTGGTGATGGCCTTGGTGGAGTTGCCCACGGCGTCGAGCCCGCCCAGGATCTCGGCGGGCCTGCCTTCGAACTCTCCCGACATCTCCGCGATGCCCTGGGCGTTGTCCGAGATGGGGCCGTAGGTGTCCATCGACACCACCACGCCCACCGTGGTGAGCATGCCCATGCCGGTCAGGGCGATGAAGTACAGCCGCTCGGCGGTGGTCCCGCCCAGGTAGTACGACGAGACGATGGCCCCCGCCAGGATGAGGGCGGAGTAGACCGTCGATTCCAGCCCCACCGAGAACCCCGACAAGATGGTGGTGGCCGGGCCCGTGACCGTCGATTCCGCGATCTCCTGCACGGGTTTGAACTTCGTGTCGGTGAAGTACTGCGTGATCACCTGGATCACGGCCGCCAGCACCAGGCCGATCGAGACGGCGACGGCGGGCTTGTAGCTGTCCAGGTAGATGCCCGAGATCACGAACGCCGCGGCGGCAGAGATGAACGCCGAGGCGAAGAAGCCGCGGTTGATGGCCTTCATGCCGGATTCGGTCTCGGTCCTGGGCGTGACCATGAGGATGCCGATGATCGAGGTGATGACACCGACGGCACGGATGAACAGCGGGAACATCACGCCGGCGATCGCGCCCTGCTCCGAGTCCGCGAACGCCGCCGCCCCCAGGATCAGCGACGCGATCAACGTGACCTCGCTGGACTCGAACAGGTCGGCCGCCATGCCTGCGCAGTCGCCCACGTTGTCGCCCACGTTGTCGGCGATGGTGGCCGCGTTGCGCGGGTCGTCCTCGGGGATGCCCTGCTCGACCTTGCCCACCAGGTCGGCGCCCACGTCGGCCGCCTTGGTGAAGATCCCGCCGCCGACCCGCATGAACATGGCCAGCAGCGCGCCGCCGAACCCGAACCCCACCAGCACGCCGGTGGCGTCTTCCTTGTAGAGGATCAAGATCGCGGTGGCGCCGAACAGGCCCAGGCCCACCGTGAACATGCCGGCGACGCCTCCGGCGCGGAACGCGATCTTCACGGCCTCGCGCAACCCGGATTCGCGGGCGGCGTTGGCGGTGCGGACGTTGGCACGGACCGCCAGCCACATACCGACGTATCCCGTGACCGCGGAGAACCCGGCGCCCAGGATGAACGCGATCGAACGGCCGAACCTGATCGAGAACCCGGAGTGCACGGCATCCTCGGAGACCGGCAGGATGAAGAACAGCGCGACGCCGATGATGACGACGAAGATGCTCAAGGTTCGGAACTGGCGCGACAGGTAGGCGGAGGCGCCCTCCTGGATCGCCTTGGCGATCTCCTTCATGCGCTCGGTGCCCTCGGGGGCCGCCAAGCACGGCCCGAACCAGGTAGTACGCGAACACCAACGCGACCAGTGAGATGCCGAGGATCACCCACAGGGCGGTGGTATCTGACGGCTTGAAAACGACGTCAAGCGGTCCGCCCTCCTGGGCAAGCACGCCGTGCATGCAACCTCCTACGGTCAGGATCTGGGGTCTCTCTCATCCCCAGCCGGGCCGGGAACCCGTGCAGTATAGGGAACGGCCGAGGGGCTGACCTGCACAGATACGGCGCGGTCTCAGCCGAACTCGTCGCGGGTCGAGTACCACTCCGAGACCGCCCGCCGCCCCTCCCAGACGAGGAACCCGGTGATCAACAATGCGGCCACCGGATCCGCCCACCACCAGCCGAGGGTCCGTTCCAGAACCAGCCCCAGGAAGGCAAGGAAGGCCAGCACCGCCCCGGCCGCCGTCAAGATCGAGTCGCCGCGAAGGGCACGGCTGTCCAGTCGTGTCGCCAGCCGCCGCTTCCAGACCGCGAGCACCGGCAGGAAGATCACGGACGCCACGGCTTGGCCCAGCGCGAACCCCGATACCTCGGAAGCGCGGTTGGTGACCAGCGAGTGGATCGCACCCGCCGCGATCAAGCAACCGAACGAGAGCAGCCCGATCCCCACCACGACGAGCGCCTGACGCTCGTGTCGCTCCCCCAGGTGGGCATGGCGGCGCTCGGCGCGGAACCGTCGGACGAGGAGCACGGAGGCTGCTCCGTCGATCGCGGCATCGAGCCCGAAGGCCGCCAGCGCCACGCTCCCGGTGACGATCGAGGTCGCGATCGCCAGCACACCCAGCACGCAATCCCAGACGATCGTGATGACCGACGCCACGGTCGCCCGCTCAAGATCGCGCGCGCGATCGGTCGAATCCGATCCTGGGGTTGTCGCGGCCATGCGTCATCTTCCCGCATCACGTGACGAGCTTCATGGAACCGACACGCCCAGATGTTTGGCGCGGCGTTCAACCCCCGGTAGTCTCGCAGCGCTTTGGCAGAAGAAGGCCGTCACGCATCCAAGTCCCCCCGCAAGGCTCCGCTCGTCATCGGCGGTGTCGTGGTGGTTGCACTCGTCGTGGGGTTGGTGGTCGCGATGGCCGGGGGATCCGACGGTCCGTTGGGCGGCCTGGGAGTGGGCGGCGACGCACCGGCCGTTCCGGCGTTCTCGTTCGAAGCGTCCGAACCGGTCGTGATCACCACCGCCCGCAACCCCAACCCCGAGGCGCCCAAGCGCACGCCCGCCCAGATCCAGGCGGCTGAGAAGAAGGCGTTGCAGGCCGCCGAACCTGCAGCGGGCGCGGCGGTGGAGGCTCTCGACACCTACTACACCGCAGCGTTCCTCGATCCCGGCGCATGGCAGGACGCGGTCTACGACGACGTCTTCGCCGGCTTCACCAACCAGGCTCGTGACGAGGCCGGATCCCAGCTCGAGATCATGACCGCCGGCAGCGAGGCGGGATTCGCCTACGACACGATCGAGCCGATGCCCTCGGTCGTGCGGACCAAGGTGCTGCTGGATCCCAACGGAGTACCGGCCTCGGTCGTGGGCATCGCCAACTTCCAAGCCACCGGAGACGGCAGCAGCGGCTCGCACCTGTTCGTGAGCAAGGGCCAGTTCGTGCTGCAGAAGATCGACGGCGAATGGACCATCGTGAGCTTCTCGGTCACTCGCTCCGATAAGGACCGCGGAGCCAAGGACGACGGTCCCGCGTCCGGTTCGGCGTCCCCCACCGCTTCGGAGTCGTCACCGTGAGGCGGGCGGCCGTGTTCGCGGTGTTGGCGCTGTTCGCATGGACGGCCGGTTCCGCCCTCGGCGGTCTGGACGGTCCCGTGGCGGCCTCGGCCCAAGGCACCGGACTGGCCGTGGGCAAGGCGCACGCGGGCTTCACCCCGTCGCTCTCCGGTTCCAAGCCCATCGTGCTGCTCATGGTCGGCAGTGGCGCTCGCCCCGGCGACGACGTGATGCATTCGCTGGCCGACTCGATCCACCTGGTGTTCGTGAACCCTGCCAAGAAGCGATCCGTCATGGTCGGGATCCCGCGCGACTCCTACGTGCCGATCCCAGGGCGCGGCAGCGGCAAGATCAACTCGTCGCTGTTCTACGGGGGACCCGAGCTCATGGTGCAGACGGTCGAGAACCTGGCCAACGTGCAGATCGACTACTGGGCCATCACCACCTTCTGGGGGTTCACGGACATGGTCGACTCGGTGGGCGGTCTCACCATGAACGTGCCGTTCGCCATGAACGACTCCTACGCCCGGGCCGACTTCCAGCCCGGTGTCCAAGACCTCTCGGGCAGGGACGCCCTGGCCTTCGCGCGCACCCGCCACGATCTGCAGATGGGTGACTTCGCCCGCCAGGAGAACGGAGGCCGGCTCTTCCTGGCCTCGCTCGCCAACTTCCAGCGGGCCTATCGCTCGGATCCGAGCTCGCTCATCGAATGGCTGGGCGCAGGCCTGCGGAACATCGAGACCACGATGTCGCTGGGCGAGATCATGCCGCTGGCGTTCACCGCATCGGGCATCCCCGTCAAGAACGTCCAGAACGTGGTGCTGCCGGGTGGCGTGGGCACGGCCGGGACCATGTCGGTCGTGACGTTGGACACCGCTCGGGCCCGAGCGATCTTCACCGACGCCGAGAAGGACGCCATGCTGCTGAAGAAGAACGTCCCTCCCAGCCCCACCGCCGGGGAATAGGTCCGCCGGGCTTCGGGGAAGACCTTGATAGGCTCGCCGGGCACGAAGGGGAGTAGTCCGCAACAGCAGGACGTCGTCATCACGATCGCGCCACCGCGGTCCGGCGCCTCACCGCACCGCGGGGACGAGACCTTCTGCCTGAGGCGAAGAGGCTGAACGGCGAAGGGACACGTGGCGACACCGAAGGGCGACCTCATCGACGTTCATCCGACCAGTTCGCGCGTGCAGATCCTGGCCGCGCTCCTGATCACGATGCCCGGTCTGGTGGTGCGGTTCACCCATCCCGACATCCCCCACCCGCTGGAGGGGTTGATCTTCGGCCTGGCCATCGTCGGGTCCGCGTTCCTGCTGTCGTGGGGGGCGGAGGTGGCACAGCTGGACATCTCCGCCGGCCTCGCGATCGCGATCTTGGCCCTCATCGCCGTGCTGCCCGAGTACGCGGTGGACTTCGTCTTCGCGTACAAGGGAGGCCAGTCGTTCGCGCAGACGGGTGAGGCGTGTCTGCCGATCGACGGCGGAACCGAATCGCCCTGCTCGCTGGCCCTGGCCAACATGACCGGCGCCAATCGGCTGCTGATCGGCATCGGGTGGACCATGGTGGTGTTCATCGCGTTCATCCGGCTGCGGAGCAAGGGAATGCTGCCTACGACGGGCAAATGGGAGGGCGTCCGGTTGGAACGCCGGAACTCGATCGAGATCGCGTTCCTGGCCGTCGCCACGATCTACTCGCTGACGTTGCCTTTGAAGGACTCGGTGACGTTGTTCGACTCCGCGATCTTGGTGTTGATCTTCGTGCTCTACACGCTCCGCGTCTCGCGCGCGCCGGCCGAGGAGCCGCACCTGGTCGGGCCCGCGGCCTACGTGGGCACCTTCTCGACGGTGGGACGACGCGCGACGGTCATCTCCATCGCGGTGTTCGCCGCCGTCGTGATCCTGTTGGTGGCCGAACGCTTCGCCGAGGCCCTGGTCGCCAGCGGCGAGGCGTTGGGGGTCAGCGAGTTCCTGCTGGTGCAGTGGATCGCCCCGCTCGCATCCGAGGCGCCCGAACTGCTCGTCGCCGGGTTGTACGCATGGCGCCTCAACACCAGCGCAGGTCTGGGCACCCTGGTCAGCTCCAAGGTCAACCAGTGGACGCTGCTGGTGGGCACGCTGCCGATCGTGTTCGCGATCGCGGCGGGCGGCTTCCACGGGTTGCCGCTGGATGCGGTGCAGCGTGAGGAGCTGTTCCTGACGGCCGCGCAGTCGTTCTTCGCCGTCGCGGTGCTCTCGAGCCTCACGATGACGTTGCGCGAGGCCGTGTTCCTCTTCTCGTTGTTCTGGGTCCAGTTCCTGCTGGGCGCGATCGTGCCCGAGTCGCTCCACGCCCTCGAGCGGATCGGCGTCGGCATCGTCTACCTGCTGCTGGGGGCCTGGGTGCTGGTGCGCGGGCGGGGAACGCTTCGAGGGCTGTTCCGGGACGGGTTCCGAACCTCCTACGACGACCTCGCGCAGTAGCGTCGAACGTCGGCTCGCATGAAAGGCTTGCGCGCGTGGATCCCCGCGTGTTCCTGCAGCAACTGACCCGCGATCCCGAGGTGGCGCCGTCATTGGTGCACGTGCAGGAGTTGCCGGCGCGGCGGCCCGCGGTGGAGCCGTTCCCCGGCGATCTGCCCGAGCTCCTGGTGTCGCGGCTGGGGTTGCAGGGCGTCCGCGGGTTGTACGCGCACCAGGTGGACGGCCTCGCGGCGCTTCGCGAGGGTCGCGACGTCATCGTGGCCACGGGAACGGCCAGCGGCAAGACGCTGGTGTACAACACGGCGTTCGCCGAGACGGCATTGACCCAGGCCAAGGCGACGGCGCTGTACCTCTACCCCACGAAGGCCCTCGCACGCGACCAGCTACGGGCCGTGCGGGCCTTGAAGATCCCCCAGGTGAAGGCCGCCGTCTACGACGGCGACACGCCGAGAGCCGAGCGCCCGCTGATCCGCAAGAACGCGAACCTGGTCATGACCAACCCCGACATGCTGCACCTGTCGCTGCTCCCCGATCATGCGCGGTGGGCGGACTTCCTGTTCCGGCTGTCCATGGTGGTGGTGGACGAGGCGCACGTGTGTCGAGGCGTGTTCGGCTCGCACGTCTCGATGGTGCTGCGCCGGTTGCAGCGTCTGATCGCGCACTACGGCGGGTCCCCGCGGTGGTGCCTGGCCAGCGCCACCGTCGGCAATCCCGGCGAGCTCGCGACGCGGCTCACCGGACGCAGCTTCGAGGTGATCGCGGACGACGCGTCGCCGCGCGGCGAGAAGCTCTTCGTCCTGTGGAACCCGCCGATCGTGGACGAGGACACGGGGCAACGGCGCAGCGCGCTGAGCGAGGCCTCGTGGCTGATGGGCAGGCTCGCCGTCGACGGGGTCCGCACGATCGGGTTCACGCGGTCCCGTCGGGCCGCCGAGCTGCTCGCCGAGTTCGCCCGCCGGGAGGTGGCCGAGCCGGCGACGCGGGCGCGCATCAAGAGCTACCGGGCCGGCTACCTCGCCGAGGACCGGCGTCGCATCGAGCGCGAGCTGGCCGACGGCGAGCTGCTGGCGATCGCATCCACCAGTGCGTTGGAGCTGGGCATCGATATCGGCTCGCTCGACGCCGCCGTGCTCACCGGCTACCCCGGCACCCGAGCCTCCATGTGGCAGCAGGTGGGGCGAGCCGGTCGTCGGGACACCGATGCGCTCGCGATCCTGGTGGCCCAGGACGATCCGTTGGACCAGTACCTCGTGCACCACCCCACCGACCTGTTCGAACGTCCCGCCGAAGCCGCCGTGATCGACCCGACGAACCCGTACGTCCTGGAGCCGCATCTGCGGTGCGCCGCCCGGGAGCTCCCGCTCCGCGAACCGGAGCTCGGGTTCTTCGGCGAGCCCGCGGCCGTGAGCACAGCGGTGGACCGCATGACCGAGCGCGGTGAACTGGTGGCTCGACGCGAGGCGTGGCACGATCGCGGGAAGGAGGCACCCCATCGCACGGTCGACGTCCGCGCGGGCGGAGGGCACGTCTATTCGATCGTGATCGCCGAGACCGGCGAGCTGTTGGGAACGGCGGACGAGCACCGCGCGTACGCGACGCTGCACCCCGGAGCCGTCTACCTGCACATGGGCGAGCAGTACCTGGTGTCCGAGCTCGATCTGGCGCAACGCGTCGCCGTCGTCACACAGGCCAACCCCGACTACTACACGCAGGCCCGCGACATCACCGACATCGAGGTGGGGGACATCGTCGCGAGCTCGACGGTGGGTCTGGTCGATCAGTCGTTCGGGGATGTGCGCGTGACGAACCAGGTCACCAGCTACGTCCGCAGGTCGGTGGCCGGCGGTGAGATCCTGGACGAGGTGCCGCTGCCGCTCCCGCCGGTCCAGCTGGAGACCAAGGCCGTTTGGTGGACGATCCCGGGCGAGGTGCTCGACCGCGCCGGCGTGGGACCGCGTGACGTGCCCGGCGCGATCCACGCGGCCGAGCATGCGGCCATCGGCCTGCTTCCACTCGTCGCCACGTGCGACCGATGGGACATCGGAGGGGTGTCCACGCCGCTGCACCCCGATACCGGGCTCACGACGATCTTCATCTACGACGGCTACCCGGGAGGGGCCGGCATCACGGAGCGGGGAGCGCGAGATGCCGATCGGTGGCTCCGGGCCACGCTGGAGGCGATCCGCCAGTGCCGCTGCAGCTCCGGATGCCCATCGTGCGTGCAATCGCCCAAGTGCGGGAACGGCAACGAACCGCTCGACAAGACCGGGGCGGTGGCCTTGTTGGCCGCGATCCTGGGTGAACGGTGGGGATGACCGTGTCGGCTCGTGAGGGGCACATGGCCTCGTGCATCCGACGTATCGCAAGTGTCAGACCCCGGGCATAGCCTTACGCCGATCCGCCGAGATTTCCCGTGGTATCCCCCCAGAAGGAGGCCATCGGCCTTGGTCGGTCTACTCATGGTCGCGGTCGCGATGGCACTGTCCGTCGTCGCCGTGGATGCGGTCGTGGAGAGCGCCAAGGTCGATGCGCGCGAGATCATCCTGTTCGGCCACACGCTCTTCTCACCCGGGAGTCCTGCCGGTCCATGGATCTTGATCGCCCTCGTGGCCGCCGCCGTGCTCGCCTGGACCGCCGTGACCACTCGGTCGCGCGGACGAGGGCTCGAGCGCCGGATGGCCGCGGAGCTCGACTCCCGACGAGACCTACCACCTCGTCGGCGGGCGCCGTCCCGGTCATCCGGAGGTCCCTCCGGCACCGGTCGACGCCTGGTCGAGCTCCGAACGTCCTCCCACGCCGGTGGCGGGCACCAGCCCGAGTCCAGACCGGCCCTCCTAGCGTTCGCCGGCGGGCGCCGATGGCGGGGCAGCGTCCCGTTTCGTCAGCGTGCGGGCGATGCGCACGACCGATGCGCGCTCGTTCGGCCGAAGCCCGATCGCGAGCAGGAGCACCACGTAGGCCACCGTGCCGACCGCCGAGGCCAGCACCAGGTTGATGAGCCACCGTGCATCGGGCACGACCAGATGCACGGCATACATGACCACCCCGCCCACCACGGTCGGCACGAGCAAGCGCAGGTACCAGGCGTCGAACGGCCAGATCCTCAGGAACCGTCGCACCAGGAACAACCGGGCCAGGGCGCTGATCGTCAGGGTGACCGCCTGCGCGATGGCCGCTCCGCGGATCCCCAGCACCTCCGGGCGCGCCAGCGCCAGCGCCAGACCCACGTCGATGGCGAAGCCGCCAACGTAGACCAGCAGATCCCATCCGGTGCGCCCGGCCATGATGAGGATGAATCCCACCGTGCCCACCATGACCGGCACGATCATGCCGACGATCAGGATGCGCAGCTCGTCGGCGCCGGCGACGAAGCTGGGGCCGAACACCCGCAGCACCTGTCCCGGGAGCACGGCGAGCACCAGCAGGACCGGGATCGTCGCGGCGAGCGTCCAACGGGTGACCTGCTTGTAGAGACCGTCGAGCTGGTCGTGCTCGCCCCGATGATGCAGGTCGGCGACGAACGGGCTGAACGTCAGCGAGACGCTGGTCAAGAACAGGAACAGGGACTGCCCGGCGCGAAGGACCCCGCCGTAGATGCCGACCTCGGCCGATCCGGCCGCCCCCAGGGGGCTGAACAGCGCGGAGGCCACGAAGAAGTCGGCCCAGAAGATGAGCTGGGAGAACAAGGTGGCCGGAGCGCGCAGGGCGCCGAAGCGGAGCAGGGCGCCGGTGTGCTCTTCCGGGATGCCCGCGCTTCCGGCGCGGTCGGCCGTCGCAGTGAGCGGTGGCGGGGTCCACGGTTCCCGGGAAGCGGCGCTTCTCCTTCTCCCAGCCCCACACGGCGACGGCGCCCGCCAGCGCCCATGAGGCGCCGAACGCCCACGACGCGGCGGACGCGGTGGTGGCCGCCACGGCCCAGAACATCAGGGTGAAGACGATCCAGCCGATGGGTTGGCCGATCCATTGGGAGAACAGCGTGTAGCGCATGATCTTGAGGCCGCGCGTGGCGCCCATGTAGGTGAACGCCAAGGCGGCGAACGGGATCGTGGCGGCCGCCGCACGGAAGGCGGGCGCCGCCTGCGCGGGGAGGCCGCTGAAGGCCTCGGCCAGCCAGCCCGATGCGAACCAGACCACGAGCGCGAACGGCAGGGACACCGCGGCGGCGATGGCCACCGCACGCCGGACCAGCCCTCGGGTTCGATCGGCCTCGTCGCGACCGACGAGGATGGCGACCAGGCGAACGTTCGCCACGTCCATGCCGAAGCGGGTGGCCGCCGCGGCGATGAACGCGAACTGCGTGGTGAGGGTGACGACGCTGAAGGAATCGTCACCGAGCCGATTGGTCATCAAGACCTGGGCCGCGAAGGTGGCGACGGCGCCGATGCCCAGGCCCACGACGTTCTGTGCGGTGTTGCCCAGGATGATCCGCTGGTCGCTGCCGGGGGGTCCCGGCCGCGACGGCCCGCGAGGCGTGACGACCTCGGCGACTTCGTCGGTGAGCTCGGGATCCATGCCTTCGCCTACCTGCGCCACTGGTTGGCGCGGATGTTCTCCGTCGCGGATCGGGCGGTCTCGTCCACCCGTTTGGCTCGGGTCTCCGCACGCTTCGCCGTGTTGATCCATTCCAGGATCTGCTTACGAACGCCCGGCGGGAACCCGTCCCAGTTGGTCCTGGCGGCCGCCGGTTGCGCGGCGAACGCCGCCTCGAGGTCGTCGGGCACGATCATCGCGTCGCTCTGGTTCAGCGCGTCCCACGAGCCGTTCGCCTTCGCCGTCTCGATCGCGGCGAGTCCCGGAGGCGCCAGCGCGTTGGCCTCGATCAGCCTGTCGACGCGCTCCTTGTTGATGGCCGACCACCCACTCGCGGGCTTGCGGGGCGCCATCCACAGCAGGTAGGTCTCATCGTCCAGCGAGTTGGCCTTGGAATCGATCCACCCGAAGCAGAGCGCCTCCAGCACCGCGTCCTCATACGACAGCGTCCCGGAACGGCTGCCCTTCTTGTGGATCACCAGCCACAGGCCGCCCGCACGCTCGTGGTGGCGGGCCAGCCATCGCCGCCAGGCGGCTCGGTCCTTCGCTCGGACCCGCTCCGCTTCGTCGGCTGCCACCGCTCACACGGCCTTCCGGTAGAGCCGAACCGCGATGGATCCGAACACCACCAGGAGCCCCACGTCCCACGCCAGGGCCTGCCAGACGTAGGTCGCTGTCTCGCCGCCCAGCGTGAGCGCCCGCGCCGCGTTGGCGGTGGCCGACACCGGTTGATGGTTGGCGAAGACCTGCAGCCACCCCGGCATCGTGTCCGCGGGCACGAACGCCGTCGACGCGAAGATCAGCGGCGCCAGCACGGGGAACGCCGCAGCCTGCGCGGTCTCGGGATCGCCGACCGCCAACCCCACCGTGGCGAAGATCCACGACATGGAGAAGCCGAACAGCACGACCAACATGCCCGCCGCGATCGTGGGGAGCACGCCGGTGTGGATGCGCCAACCGACGAGGAACCCCACCACCATCATCAAGATCACGACGAAGACGTTGCGGGTCGCGTCGGCCGTCGTTCGACCGGTGAGCACCGCAGACCGGGCCATGGGCAGCGCGTGGAACCGTTCCATCAGACCCGACTTCACGTCCGAGGCCAGCCCGATCGCGGTCGCGATGGCGCCGAACGTCACCGTCTGCACGAAGATGCCCGGCATCAGGTAATCGACGTAGGTGACGCCGGGCGGCAAGCTCTCGCCCACCGCACCGCCGAACACGTAGCGGAACATCAGCACGAAGATCACCGGCTGGATCGTGGAGAACACGAGGAGCTGCGGAACCCTGCGGTAGGCGATCAGGTTGCGCTTGGCGATCGCTGCGGTGTCGCGCACCACGCTGAAGGGGATGCGCTGATCGCGCGAGACGTCCACCGGCGCGGGCGACGCGACGGACGATGCGCTCACGCAGCGTCTCCCGTCTCCGCGTGCCGGCCCGTCAGCGACAGGAACACGTCGTCCAGACTGGGCTCGCGAACCGACAGGGTCGCGGGTTCGATGTCGTCACCGTCGAATCGGCGCAGGACCTCCACCAGCACGCGCGGACCCTGATCGGACGAGACGCGCAGCGAGCTTCCTTCACGTTCGACCGAGCCTGGGATGCCCTCGCCCAGCAGCACTTGGGCGCGCTCGGCGGTGGCCTCGTCGAGGAATCCCAGCTCCACAACGGTGTCACCCAGCTGCGATTTCAATGCGCTCGGGGTGTCGCTGGCGATGATCTTGCCTCCGTCCACGACCGCGATGCGCCCGGCCAGCTGATCGGCTTCCTCCAGGTACTGGGTCGTGAGCAGCACGGTGGTGCCGTCGGCGACCAGCTCGCGGATCATGTCCCACAGCTCATTGCGACTGGTCAGATCCAGGCCCGTCGTGGGCTCATCCAGGAACAACACCGGCGGCCGGGGGACCAGCGACGCCGCGATGTCCAACCGGCGTCGCATGCCGCCCGAGTACGTCCGCGCCGGCCGATCGGCGGCGTCCAGCAGGTCGAACCGACCGAGGAGCTCGTCGGCGCGCGGCGCGATGGCCGGTCGAGACAACTGCCCCAGCACGCCCACCATCTGCAGGTTCTCCCTGCCGGTGAGGTTGGGGTCGACGGCCGCGAACTGACCCGCCATGCCGATGCGACGACGGACGGCATCGGGTTCCTTCACGACGTCGTGACCCAGCACCATGGCCCGCCCCGCGTCGGGCTGCAGCACGGTCGCGAGCACCCGGACGGCGGTGGTCTTGCCGGCGCCGTTGGGCCCCAGCAGGCCGAACACGGTTCCCTCCGCAACGTCCAGATCGACACCGTCGAGAGCGACGATCTCGTCGAAGCGTTTGACGAGGCCCTCCACGACGATCGCGGGCTCGGTCATGCCCGTCAGCCGCGGACGGCGTCGAGTGCGCGTTCGGCCTGCGCCAGGTGGAACCGGTCGTGACCGGCGATCATCTTGAAGGCCAGGTCGTAGCTCTCCGGTCCGCGTTCGGCGTGCATCCCCACGCGCGAACGCAGATCGGCGGGTGTGCGCTTCCACAACGCCACGTTGGACTCACGCAGCGGCACGAAGAGAGCCAACAGCTCGTCGGTGGTCTCAGGGTCATCGTCGGAGGAGTGCAGCCGGTCGACCCACAGATCCTGGTCGTAGCCGAGCAGCGGCGGCTCGTCGTGCGCGACCACCCATCGATACCGGCCGCTCATGACGAGCTCGGCGTCGACCACGTGTGCGAGGCAGCCGAACACCGACCACTCCCCCGGCTCCGGTACCGACCGGATGTCCTCACCGGCCTCGGCGATCAGGGTGCGCAGCGCATCCGGGGTCGCGGCCTGCACCACGGCCGGATCGTCGTCACCCAACAACCCGAGGAGATGCTGTTGGTATCCCTGCGGGTCGCTGACGGGGTCCGGGGACGACATCTCCCAAACCCTACCAACGGCTCCCGTCAGGAACGCCGCCGGGTCGTGGACTTCTTCGCCCCGCTCTTCTTAGCGGCACCCTTCTTCTTGGCGGCCGCTCTTCTTCTTGGCGCCGCTCTTCTTCTTGGCGCCGCTCTTCTTCTTGGCGCCGCTCTTCTTCTTGGCGGCACTCTTCCTCTTGGCGCCGCTCTTCTTCTTGGCGGCCGCTACCTTCTTGGCGGCCGACTTCTTGGCGCCCGACTTCTTCGCGGTCGACTTCTTGGCTCGGCTCTTCTTGGCGGCGCTCTTCTTCTTGGCGGCGCTCTTCTTGGCCGGGCGGGTGGTGGCACGCTTGGTCTTCGCACCGGCCGGCTTGCGGCCGGCTGCGCTGGCGGCCTTGCCCTTGACGATCTCGGCGGCGTCATCCGCCTTGTCGACGGCGATCTCCTCGACCTTGTCGACGACGGCACCGATGACCCCTTGCGCGGTATCGGTGGCGAGCACCTTCTTGCCGGCCTTGACCACCGGCTGGGTGATGTTCTTGCTCTTCGGCATGCGATCTCCTTTCGCTCTCCTGCGGCACGACGGCGGCAGCGTCCTGGTCCTTTCCCCGGATCGCGCAACCTCACGCATCCCGGGGTGGCGGCTCTTGCGACGGCGAGAGCCTCCAGGCGACCGGTCCCCGTATGTACGGGGAAAGGCGGAGCAGAGAGGGGGCTCGACCACCATGCGCCGAGCGGTATCGGTCATCGTCTTCGTCCTGATCGCGGCTGCCTGTGCCGACGATTCGGGAGGACAGAGCACGAGCACGTCGACCGACGGGGGTTCGTCGGCCGCACCCGCCCCCCAGGCGGGACCGGTGAGGCATCGAAGTGGACGATTCGGCGATCGGTGAGGTGCTGGTCGACGGGGACGGCAGGTCGCTGTACGTCTACCTGCCCGACACCGCGGACGACATCTCCTGCCTCGACGGGTGCCGGGACACCTGGACCCCGGTGCTGATCGAAGGACGACTCGCGCTGGCGGACGGCCTGGATCGTTCGCTCTTCAGCCGGCGTGCCTTGGACGACGGCTCGAAGCAGCTCGCCGTCGACGGACAGCCCGTCTACCGCTACACCGGCGACGTCGAGGCCGGGGACCAGAACGGCCAAGGCGTCGACACGCTCTGGTTCATGGTCAAGCCCTCAGGGCTGCGGAACGTCGCCACACAGACATAGCGCAGGTTCGAAGCGCGCCCAACGTGGGTAGGCCGCGGGCATGATGACATCGATCGGCGATCTGCCCATCTCTTTGGTCGAGCGCTTCGGCCCGCGCCTGGACGAGGTGGCGAACAGGCTCGCCCCGCTGGGCGAACGCCTGGGGTCGGGGCAGGTCAAGGATCTGCTCAGCGGCACCTGGCAAGGCCACCCGCTGCATCCCGTCCTGACCGACGCCACCATCGGGGCATGGACCAGCGCGACCCTCCTCGACCTGGTCGGCGGTAAGCGCGCCGCCCCGGCCGCTCAGCGGCTCGTCGGGCTGGGAGTGCTGTCGGCGGGACCGACGGCGACTCACCGGCTGGTCGGACTGGGTCGACGTCGGCAACCGGCGACAGCGGCGGGTGGGGGTCGCGCACGCGCTCGGCAACAGCGCCGCGACCGTCGTCTTCGGGGCGTCGTGGCTGGCGCGCCGGCGCGGCCACCGAGGGCTCGGCATCACCCTGGGCATGCTGGGCGCGGGCATGGCGTCGGTCACCGCTTCCCTTGGCGGACACCTGGTCTACCGCGAGGGCGTCGGTGTCGACGTCACCGCGTTCGACAAGGTACCCACCAAGTATCAGGCGGTCATGGACGCCGACGATCTGGAGGACGGCACGCCGACCCTGGTCCATGTGGGGCACGTCCCCGTCATGGTGCTCAAGCGCGGCGAGCAGCTGGTCGCGATGCACGATTCATGCACACACCGTGGCGGGCCTCTGCACAAGGGCACACTGGAAGGCGACACCGTGGTCTGCCCGTGGCACGGGAGTTGCTTCCGGTTGGCCGATGGTGAGATCGAACGAGGCCCGGCCACGGCTCCGCAGCCGACCTATCGCGTGCGGATCCGGGACGGGAAGGTCGAGGTGGGCGGATGACCGACGAAGGGGTCCCGCTCGCGCAGGTGGAGGTGACCGTGCCTGCGGACGCACCGCCGGAGGTGGTGTTCGATCACGTCGCGAAGGTCGAAGGGCTCGGCCTGGTCGACGACCTGGCGCAGGACTGGCGAGGCGGTCGTGCCCTGGTCCTGATCGCGCCCGACGCGCAGGATGGGACATTGATCACATTGGTCGCCGACTCCCCCGCGGACCCGAGCGCGGCGGCCGATCTGGAGGAGCGCATCCGCACTGACCTGGGTCGCATCGCGCGGCAGGTCGAGCGGGGAGATGGTGACGCGACGGCATCCGAGGATGTCGGCGCCGTCGGCCTGGACGCGATCCGTGCGGACCTCGAACACGGGGATCGCGAGGCTCCGCTCGACAGCGACGCATGAAGGAGGCATCGGAAGGCCATGGCGAGTTCTGGCTCGAACGGGAAGATGGTCACACTCGGTGAAGCAGCGCTGACCGGCTGGCGGGGCGCCGCAGGGCGAGCGATCGCGAAGCCGGTGGCCAAGCGCACTCGCTTCACACAGGAACAGGTGGAAGCAGCGGTGGGCTTCGTGCTCCTGGCTTATGCCACCTACCGGCTGGCGCGGCCGTTGATCGCCGCCATCAGGAACGCGGATTGAAGCTGGACTTCGAAGCCGTCTCGACCATCTCGCGGAGGACGGCGGTATCGACCTTCTCGAGCTTGGTGAACCGCACGCATCCCTTGCCCACGTCCGCACCGGGCAGCTGATCCTTGAATTCCTCAACCAGATAGCCGCCGTCCGGTCCCTGGGTGTTGAAGTACAGCGAGATCGCTCGCTTGTTGTTGGCGAGGCCGATGACGGCACAATCGCCCTCACGTCCGGACTCGTAGACGTAGTGCATCGTGCCGTAACCGATCATGCCCATGTCGATGTGCGGCTGCAGCTTGGGTGCCGCCTTCCGGATGAGGTCGTGGAGCTGCTGGATCTGCTCGCGGCGCGGCTCCTCGAGCTCGGCGATGTACTCCTGCGGTGTGGTCGCGGTGGTCGACGTGCCGTGCATCGGTGCCCTCCGTTCGTGACGACGTCCCATCGTACGGCGAGCGTCACGCTGGCGGGGGCTTGCGCCCGAGTATCGGTAAGTGCTAACTTACCGTTCGATGAGCACCGAGCAGAGGGATCGCGAAGGCGCTGTCCTGGACGCGCTGGGCGATCCGACCCGGCGATCGGTGTTCACCATGCTCCGTCAGGGGCCGCGAGCGGTCGTGGATTTGGCAGGAGAGCTGCCCGTCAGTCGGCCGGCCGTCTCACAACATCTTCGTGTGCTCAAGGACGCCGGTCTGGTGACGGACAAGGCCGATGGACGACGGCGCCTGTATTCGATCGACCCCGCGGGGCTCGATGCCCTGCGCCGGTACGTGGACGGGTTCTGGGACGACGCGCTCGCCGCGTTCGCCGGCGCCGCCAGACGGACAACTCCGTCGCGAGGAAGGAGCAGGTCATGATCGAACCGGTTCGACGCAGCATCACGGTGGAGATCGACCAGGACGATGCGTTCCGCTTGTTCACCACCGGCATCGACCGATGGTGGCCGGTCGAAACCCACAGCATCGCTGCCGACGACGGGACGAACGTCAAGACCGAGCGCGTCGTGTTCGAGGAGCGCCGGGGCGGTCGCATCGTCGAGGTGCTCTCCACCGGAGAGGAGTGCCCCTGGGGGCACGTATTGGAGTGGGAACCCCCGGACCGGATCGTCTTCGACTGGAACCCCAGCCGCGAAGAGCGACCGTTCACCGAGGTCGAGGTGACCTTCTCCTCGGAGGCGGGCGGTACCCGCGTGGATCTGGAGCACCGAGGGTGGGAGCTGCTGGGCCCAGAGCTGGGCCAGGCCATGCGCGAGGGCTACGACCCCGGCTGGGGCTACATCCTCGAGGAACGCTTCGGAGGTGCGGCCGAGACCGGGTAGCCGTCGGTGTCGAGAAGCACGCCCTCCCGTTCGTCATAGGGATGCAAGCGCGGCTATCGGGTCGCGCACAGGACGAGAGGAGGGAACGATGAGCGACTACCTGTTGCTCTTCCAGGGCGGATCCACGCCTGAGTCCGAGGAGGAGCAGAAGCAGGCCATGGACGCCTGGACCTCGTGGTTCACGAGCCTGGGCTCCTCGGTGAAGGACGCTGGCAACCCCACCAGCGGCCAGGCGAAGACCATCGCCGTCGACGGCGCCGTGTCCGACGGTGCGGCCGTCAACGCGTCGGGCTACTCGATCCTGACCGCCGACTCGCTCGACGAGGCCGTGGGGCTCGCCAAGAACTGCCCCGCCACCGAGAGCGGCTCGACCATCACCGTCCACGAGGTCTACGAGATCATGTAACACCCGCAGGTTGTGGGCCGGGGCTTTGACCCCGGCCCACCTGCGACAGTTACTCGCCGGGCTTGCGCGGTGATCGCTTCGAGGGAGGGCTACAGCCGGAGCTCATGCCAGGGCCGAGGGTCGCACGCCCGCGCTGCGCGCGTTCCCCACCCAATGCACACCGGCGATCATCACGACGATGAACACCGCGATGCCCGCAACGTATCCAGCGACACCGATGACCCCGTGAAGGCCCGGATCCAGGAACGGGTACGGATACCAATCCACGATCGGCCCGCGGATCATGGTCACGATGGCCCAGACCAACGGGAAGGCCAGCCACCAGACGGCCTGTCGCATCGGGATCGGGTCGGCCGGCGGGTCGACCAACCAATCGAGCACGATCACGATCGGCATCACCTGGTGCAGCACTGCGTTCACCCACGGGATCGGGAGGGCGACGTCCGATCCCGAAAGCAGCAGCGCGAAGACGACACCGGTGGTCGCCAGCGCCACCACCGCGGCGCCGCGGACCACCTCGGTTCGGCGGGAGCGACCCTGCAAGGGCCGCACTCCGAGGTACAGGAAGACCGCCGCACCCAAGATGTTGCTCTCGATCGTGAAGAAGGCCAGGAAGTTCACGACGCTGGCACCCCGATCGATCTGGTTCGCGAGCTGCGTGATGATCGCCGCGATGGTCAGCCCGGCGAACCCGAGCCGAAGGACCGCGAGCACGACCCGAGCCGTCACTGCCCTCCGATCCTCGCGGGCGGGATGGCGATCCCGTTCTTCGGTCGACCTGAGCTATTCGATGTAGCCGAGGCCTCGGAGGTGGGCTTCCATCTCGTCGGCTTCGGTGTCGGTGACGTTGGCCTCGTTGCCCATGCCGGGGATGCCGGCGCCGGCGGACGAGACCTCGGCGGGCTGGCGCTCGACCAGTGCGGCATCCGAGCCCACGATCTCGTGGAGCACTCGGCCGGAAGGCTTGACTGCGGTGGGTGCACCGAGCGCGGCCACCAGCGTCGGGGCCATGTCGATCAAGGCGGGCGTCGACTCGAATGGCTTCACGTTGGGACCGACCGCCACGATCGTGCCTTCCATGCGGTGGTCTCCGCTCACCCAGTCGGCGTCCTCGATCGCGGCCTTCGCGTGGGTCAGGGAGTAGCCCTCCTCTGGCACCATCATGATGTCGGGCGCCTCGTCGGCGAACTTACCCTTGAAGACCTCTTCGCGCTTCGCGATCTCCTTGATCGGCTTCTTGCCGGTCTTCGGGTCGACGTAGCTCGCGAGCCGGTCCATGACCTCGCCGCGCACCTTCTCGTAGTCGGCGGGGTCGACGATGCCGTCGATCTCGCGGCCGGCCAGGTTGATCGAGACGCCCTCGCCGGTGGAGCGGATCGTGGTGAACGCCTTCGTCTTGGACCAGTTGATCGACTGCGGCAGCGAGACCTTCCCGTGCAGGCCCAGCGTGTCGTAGACCTTGCGCGCCACCGTGCGCACGGGGCCCCACTGCATCGGGCCGAACACGGCGTTCGAGGCGCTGAACTCCAGGAAGCCCATCTCGTGGAGCATGCGGTCCATGTTGATCGCGCGCGTGCACGACTGGAACCCGTGGTCGCTGATGAACAGGATGATGTCGTCAGGACGGGCGCGGGAGACGAACGCGCCGATCGCGTCGTCGGTCTGGCGGAAGATGTCGGCCACCTTCTTGCCGATGCGCGTGTCCTTGTTCTTCGACGTAGTCCGGATGGTCGGGAGCGATGTAGTTAGACAGGCAGTGCTGGGTGCGGTCGATGCTGACCCAGACGCTGGCCATCATGTCCCACTCGGTGTTGTCCATGAGCCACTCGCTGGCGGCGATGCGCTTGCCCGTGACCTCGAACGCCTCGTCCAGGTAGGCGTCGGGCTTGTTGTGATACGTGGTCCAGCTCATGCCGTTGATCGGCCACTCGTGGCCGGCCTTCTGCAGGGTGTCCTGCAGGTCGGCGGGCTGGCTGACCGCGCGGCCCTTCGGCAGCACGCCGCCGGCAACCAGGTTGCCGGTGAGCGATGGGCGGCGGGAACGTGAGCGGAACGTCCAGCAGCAGCTGGTTCTTGCTTGGCCGCGGTCAGGTCATCCAGGAACGTGCGCGCCTTGATCGACTTGTAGGTGACCGGGTAGGCCTTGTGGGTGCCGGGCACCGTCTCCAGGATGTCGTAGACGCCGTGGTCCACCGGGTCCACCCCGGTCAGGAAGGACGGCCAGGCCGCCCAGCTGTGCGTGGGGACCGTGGAGCGCAGGACGTCCTTCTGCCCCCGGTCGATGAGCGCCTGCAGGTTCGGCAGGGCGCCCTGCTCGAGCAGGGGGTCGAGGATGCGCCAGTCGGCGCCGTCCCACGCGATCAAGATCACTCGTGACATAGGTAGAAGCCTCGTTTCCGCAGGTCAGGGAACGCGAGAAGTGTACCGAAGCGCTTAGGGCCACTGACCTGCGTACGTATGGTGTTCGGGTATCGAAACGAGGGTCGGGATCGGCTGTTGTCCAGCCGACATCCAATCCTCGCTTGGTGGCTGGTCAGCTTTCCATGGTTGACGTGTCAGAGGCTCCAGCGAAACTCACGCTGGAGCGTTTGGTCCTGCGGTGCGCACCCCTTAGGCTCGCGCCTGAACGACAATCAACCGTCGCGGCGCCGGATAGGCTCGGAGCCGATGGAGAAGCCGGAGAGTGTCGAGGCCTACTTCTCGAGCCTGGAGCCGTCGCGCCGCGCCCCTCTGCAGAAGCTGCGTGAGACGATCGCGGCGGCGGCGCCTGGAGCGGAAGAAGGGATCACCTACGGCATGCCGGGGTTCCTGCTCGACGGTCGCGGTCTGGTCGGCTACATGGGGTTCGACCGCCACTACAGCTTCTTCCCGATGAGCCCCGCGGCGATCGACGCGCACCGCGACGAGCTCGGCGATCTCGTGACGGGGAAGGGAACGATCAGCTTCGACTACGGCTCGCGCCTGCCCGTGAATCTCGTGAAGGCGGTCGTCAAGACGCGGCTCGCCGAGGTTGCCGGGAAGCGCTAAGCGGCCTAGCGCCTCAGCTGGCCTCACCGGGTAGCCTGTTCCGGATCAGATCAGCTTGGCCCACTCTTCGGAGACCTCATGCCCAGCCTCAGACCTAGCGTGTGCCCGCTCCGCGGTCGGGTCGATCCGCGCCTCTTGCGATTCAGTGCCGGGGCCACTGCTTGCACGCTCGCCGTCGTGTTGCTCATCATGGATGTTGCTCGACCGTTGGGTGTCGGCCTGCTCGCCTCGCAGGTCGCAGTTTTCGCGTTCACCGCGTTCGTGAGTTTTCAATGGTCGTTGTGGGCGCAGATCTTCGCCCGCTTCATCTGGCCGCGGATCGAACCACCGACTGGATTGGAGGATGCTCGGCCGGCGAGGTTCGCTCAGTTCTTCGGCTTCGTGTTCACTGCCCTGGCGCTGATCTTCTTCGTGGTGGGCATCGATGTCCCTGGCTACGGCCTGACTGCGCTCGCCTTCGGAGTATCCGCTCTCAACGCATCCACCGGGCTGTGTTTGGGCTGCAAGGCCTACCTGCTGATCCGCCGACCGGAAACGGCCTGAGCGCTCAACGTGCTCGGGACCGGCGTCGTGGCTTTCACGGTGCTCGCGTCCTCCGCGGGCCGTTCGCAGCGTGTCACGCCGCGGCGGGCGGGATGTTCTGGTTGAGGCGGAACAGGTTCGTAGGATCGTACCGAGCCTTGATCGTCGCCAGTCGTTCCCAGGTCGGGTCGGGATACGCCTCGTGGATCCGAGCCTCGCCTTCGTCGGTGAGGAACCCCACATAGGCGCCCGGCGCGGGGTCCAGCGCCCTCCAGGTCTCGTCGACCCAGGCCTGCCGTGCAGGCCGCTCCGCAGGATCCTCGTACAGGGCTGCGACATTCAGCATGATGCGGCGTTCACGATGTGCGAACGCCGTCGCATCGCTCGGCACGCGGGCGATATGCCCTCCGTGGATGCGGATCTGTGCCACGCGCATCGGAGCATCGGAGGCCTCGATGTGCTCGAGGATGAGGCTCGCGGTGTCTCGGTCGAACCGGTCGAGGAACATGTTCCGGAGCGCCGCCGCGGGGTGGTAGTCGGGGTCTTCGGGCATGTACATCTCCGGGTACGACATCGGCCGGACCAAGTCCGCGATCGGCGTGGCGATCTCGCGGAACGGGGCGACGGCGCGCTGACCCTCCTCGCCGCCGCCGGCGTGGGTCATCAGTGCGAAGACCACGAGCTTGCCGTGGTGCTCCTCGGGCACGAACGGCATCGGCGGGGCGGGCATCACGTTCGCGATCACCGTGAGGTTGTCGTCCGCGTCCTCCGCCGCCGCAACGACCGCGGCGACCGAGTCGGGCGTGGCCGGCAGGAACATCATGCCACCGACGACCTCGCCGACCTCGTGCAGCCGGAACCGGAGCCGGGTCGCGACCCCGACGTTTCCGCCGCCTCCTCGCAGGGCCCAGAACAGGTCGGGTTCCGACGCCGCATCGACGTGATGGACTTCGCCGTCGGCGGTCACGACCTCGGCCTCGAGCAGGCTGTCGATCGTCATCCCGAACTTCCTCGACAGGAACCCGATGCCTCCGCCGTTCGTGATCCCGCCGATCCCGACCGAACCCGTGTCGCCGAACCCGGTCGCGAGGCCGTGTTCGGCCGCGGCGGCCGTGTACTCCGCGGCGGCCAGCCCGGTCTCGGCCCACGCGGTCCGGCCGTCGACGTCGATGTTCAGCGCGCGCATGTCTCTGAGGTCGAGGACGATGCCGCCCTCAGAGGCGCTGTGCCCCGCGCCGCTGTGGCCGCCGCTACGAACCGCGAGCTCGAGTCCCGTCTCTCGTGCGAGGGCGATGACCCGAGCCACGTCGTCGGTGTCCGCGACCCGCACGACCACGGCGGGTCGCTTGTCGATGCCGCCGGTGAAGACCTGGCGCGCCTGGTCGTAGTCGGCGTGGTCGGGTCCGATGACGCGGCCGGTGATGTCGATCTGCAGCTTCTCGACCGAGATCGGGCTGGCTGCGGTCATGTGCGTTCCTCCTCGTTGTGCCGTTTACGCCGCTCAGCCGTCGGTGTCGTGACGAGCCTTGAGCTGGTCGCCAACGACCCTCTCGAGCGTCTTGAGGTACTCGGGCCAGCCCTCCATGAACCCATCACGGATCTCTGCGGACTCGAACCCGGTCTGGACCATCCTGACGAGCGTCTTGCCGTCCTGCTCCTCGAACGTGACCGTCATCTCTGTCTCGACCGGGGTATCCCAATCGGCCACGTCCATCCGGTGCGTGAACACGAGTCGGT
Source organism: uncultured Actinomycetes bacterium (assembly GCA_963821935.1). Classification (GTDB taxonomy): domain Bacteria; phylum Actinomycetota; class UBA4738; order UBA4738; family HRBIN12; genus JAOUEA01. The sequence continues at coordinate 881,574 of CAWGFM010000005.1, forward strand.
GCGGCCGATCGACCACGGAGTACACGCGAAGCTCCTTGTCAGGTTCGCTGCCCCTCTTCCCCATGTGATAGACCGAGGTGCCTCCGACGCGAACGTCGGTCTCGGCCTTCGACACCTCCCAGTCCGGTTCGTTGCTCCCGTGGATCTCTCCCTGCAGGTCCGGGTCGACGAAGACGTCGAACACCATCACCGGTGGGGCGTCGATCAGTCGTTCCACCCTGAGTTCGATGCTCACATCCTTCTCCTTCGGTCGCGGTCTTCCGGTGGTGCCGTTCCGTGCCTCGCACGAGACGAAGCACCCCGCCTGGGCGTGACATGGTCCCGCCGCTGCTCGACGAGCGCCTCGAGCCGGTCGAACCGGCGCTCCCACATATCGCGATGATGCTCGATCCAGGTCGTTGCCTCATCCATGTCCCCCGGGCCAAGCCGGCATTCCCTCGTTCGCCCGGTTTTCACCGTGGTGACGAGGTTCGCTGCCTCCAGCACGCGAACGTGCTTCAGCACCCCCGGCAGCGAGATCCCGCTCGGGCGAGCCAGCTCGGTGATGGAGGCTGGCCCGACCGCGAGACGCTCGAGGATCTCGCGCCGCGTCGGATCCGACAACGCCGAGAACGTCCGATCGAGCACCTGAGACTGAACCATAAGGTTCAGTATTACGGGCACTCCTCGGACCGTCAATCGGACGGCGCTTGGGCGCTGGGCCACTCCAGTACCGGAGGGGGCATGCTCGGGGGTCGCGCTTGACGCGCAACCGTTTGATTGCGTATCCTATGCGCAACCGAATAGCTGCGCGTTCCGGGACACGGTCCGCGCACCGACAGAGGAGGAGGACCCCCATGAGCACGACACCGGTTCCCGACGAGATCCGCAAAGAGGTCACGATCGAGGTCGAGCGTGAGCGGGTGTGGGCGGCGCTCACCGAAGCCGACCAACTGAAGGGTTGGTTCCCCACGAAGGACGCCCGTGTCGATCTGCGACCCGGCGGCGAGCTCTACCTGGACTGGGGCGACATGAGCGCCACCGGCACGTTCGACGAGATCGATCCCCCGAACCGACTCGTCTACCAGTGGCATCCGGCGGGCGACGACTACCCCGCGACGACCGTCGAGTTCACGCTGGCCGATACTGGCCGACGGCACGGGGACGATGCTTACCGTCGTGGAGCGCGGCTTCGCGCAGCTGCCCGCCAACCACCACGCCGACAACACCGAGGGCTGGACCAGCGAGCTCGGCGAACTGGTCGAGTACCTCACGACGACGCTCAAGACGCGTCACTGAGTCGGAAGGATCGCGACGACGATGGCCGACCGTGGGGACGACGCAGGCGCGGTGTTCGCCGCGCTCGCCGACCCCACGCGTCGGCGCATCGTCTACGAGCTCTCCGCCGACGGTCCGCTCACCGCGACCCAGCTCGGCGCTCGTGTCGGCATCAGCCGTCAGGCAGCTTCCAAGCATCTGCTCGAGCTCGCCGATGCGGGGCTCGCGACCGGCGAACGTGTCGGGCGCGAGACCAGGTTCGAGCTCGACACCCGTCCGTTCGCCGACGCCGAGACCTGGATGCGCGCGATCGGTGCCACCTGGGACCGACGTCTGCAAGGACTGAAGTCGTTCTTAGAAGGCGACGCCTGATTCTCTTCAGCTGGCGGGATCGAACATGAACGCGCGCACCTCCTGCGCGCACCGGCAGGCGACCGCGATCTTCGCGGCCCACTCCAGCGCCGCCTCGCGGGAGGGCACCTCCAGCACCGAGTAGCCGCCTTCGAGCTGCTTCGTCTGCGGGTACGTGCCCTCGGTCACCGTGCCGTCGCCACCGACCATGACGGGCGGGATGCTCTCGTCGATCCCACCACCGAACACCCAGACGCCGGCGTCCTTCGCCTCCTGCACCACGGCGTGCGACGCGTCCGATACCGCCGGAAGCTCTTCTTCGGAGACGTCCATGGCACCGCTCGGGAACGAGATCAGGTACTTCGTCATCGCGTCGACTCCTTCATCGCACGTAGCCGTCCAAGAGTGCTGCGAGCTCGACCGGACGGCTGAGGGCGACGCAGTGGCCGGCCTCGATCTCGTCCGCCACGATGCCGAGCCGTTCGTCGACGAGCCGCCGGCTGAACGCGGCCGGGAAGAACCGGTCCTCGGTGCACAGCACGTATCGGGTCGGCACATCCGGCCACGCGTCCAGAGGCCACGGCTTGTCGAGGCCGTCGATCGACCCGTCGCGCCCCCGCCGCATCGCCTCCTCAGCGATCTGGCGGGGCACATCGTGGTAGAAGCTGACGAAGGGATCCTCGTTGCCCGTGAGGCCTCCGTCGATCGCCGCCTGCTCACGCACGGCTTGCCCGTAGCCGGTGTGTTCCCACCAGTCGTCGGGCGCCTCACCCGGTCTCGGAACCATCCCCGCGACGAGCACCAACACGTCGGTCGGCAGTCGCTCGGCGACGAGCGGGGCGATGAACCCCGCGAAGGATTGCCCGACCACAGCGACGGGAGCGGTCGGGGTTCCGACGGTCTCCGCGATCGCGTCGGCACATTCGAGCAGCGTCGAGCCGTCTACCGGGACATCGGGAGCGACGGTTTCGTGACCGCGCGCGCGGAGTTCCTCCTCGACGAGGTGCCAGTACCAGCCGGAGTCGCCGGCGCCATGGATCAAGACGAACGTGGTCACGATGACCGCCCTCCTTCGGACCTGCGGACATCTTCTCGCAGACGGACTGCGATGATGTGGCCGTGACGATCTCTCGCGAAGCGCTGGCGCATCGGGTCGGCGTCGCCGTCGGCGATGTCGACCGCCTGGTCGAGACCGGACTGATCGGGTCCGACGGCGCGTCCACCTTCACGGGCGGGGACGTATGGCGGGCGCGATTCCTCCGAGGGCTGGAGCAGGGCGGGATACCACTCGAAGCGGTCGCGGAGGTGGTTCGGAACGGCGACCTCTCGTTCGACTTCTTCGACGACGACTACTGGGATCGGTTCGGCGGCCTGAGCGATGCGACGTTCGCGGACGTCAGCAAGGAGACGGGGCTCGACCACGATCTGCTTGCCGCGGTCCGGGAGTCGAGCGGCTACGCGAAGCCATCGCCTGAGGACCGGGTGCGGATGGACGAGTTCGACGCGATCGAGCTGCTGAAGGTGACGATCGCTTCGGGGGTGAGCGCCGAGGCGGCCGAGAGTCATCTGCGGGTCTGGGGCGAGAACCTCAGTCGGATCGCGGATGCCGATGCGACCTTCTGGCATGAACAGGTCGAGGTGCCGATGCTGGAGGCGGGCCTCAGCCAGTCACAGATGCTCGCCGCAACGGGCGAGGTATCCGGGGTGGTCGCCCCCTTGCTCGACCCGGCGCTGCTCTCCACCTACCACGCCCGATCGGAGCACACGTGGATGGCGGGCGTCGTCGAGGCGGTCGAGGCGACACTGGAGCAGGCGGGTCTGCATCAGAGCGGGATCCATCCGCCAGCGATGTGCTTCCTGGATGTGAGCGGCTACACCGAACTGACGGAGGAGCAGGGCGATGCGGCCGCCGCCGAGGTCTCGACCAGGCTCGGTGAAATGGTTCGGCGCGGTTCGCTCGATCGGGCCGGGCGACCCGTCAAGTCGCTGGGTGACGGCGTGATGGTCCATTTCAAGGAACCGGCCAAGGCGGTCGGGTTCGCCCTGGAGATGCGCGACGAGGTGCCGACCGTGGGGCTGCCGCCGGTGCACGTCGGGATCGCGGCCGGGCCGCTGATCTATCAGAGCGGCGACTACTTCGGACGGACCGTGAACCTCGCCTCGCGCATCGCCTCGCACGCGAGTGCCAACCAGGTCCTCGTCGACGACCAGACGAGCCTGGCGACCACCGACGCCGATGTGGCGTTCGACGAGATCGGACCGGTCGAGCTCAAAGGGGTCGCGCAGCCCGTGCGCCTCTCGGAGGCTCGCCGCCTCAGCTGATCCACTCGGTCCGAGCGTGATCCATCTCCCGGGGGCGTTTGTCCTATGATGCTAGGACAATAGTGAGAGGACCGGTCGATGCTCGACCTCCGGATCGAGACGCGTTCGCACGTCGTGCCCTACTTGCAGCTCGTCGAACAGGTTCGACAAGCCCTGCGGACGGGGCTGCTGGAACCCGGTGACCGGCTGCCGACCGTGCGCGAGGTCGCGGAGTCCGTCTCGATCAACCCGAACACGGTGCTGAAGGCGTACCGACAGCTCGAACACGAAGGACTCGTGGAGGGACGACCCGGGCAGGGCACGTTCGTGATCGGTTCACTCGCGGGGCCCTCGCTCGGGAGTCACGCTCAGCTCCGCCGCCAGCTCCGAACGTGGCTCCACGCGGCCCGCGACGCCGGCCTGGAACCCGAGGACATCGAGGCGCTATTCGACACGACGATGCACGCGGTGGAGTCCGAGGAGATCGCGTGACGACGGCGATCGAGACCACCGGGCTGGCCAAGCGGTACGGACGCACCTGGGCCCTGCGCGATTGCACCCTGTCCGTACCGGCGGGGCGGGTGGCGGCGGTGGTCGGTCCGAACGGCGCCGGCAAGACCACGTTGATGCGACTCGCGGTCGGCCTGCGCCGGCCCACCCGCGGGTCGGTGTCGGTGTTCGGAAGGTCGCCGCGGGACGACGCCGTCTCGTTGGCGCGGGTCGGCTTCGTCGCGCAGGAGACGCCGCTGTACCGGGACCTCTCGGTCGCGGACCACCTCGAGATGGGACGCCGGTTGAACGGCGACGCCTGGGATCAGGCATCGGCCGCCGTGCGATTGGACAAGCTCGCGATCCCGCTCGACCGCCGCGCGGGTGAGCTCTCCGGCGGTCAGCGCGCGCAGGTGGCGCTCACGATCGCGCTTGCCAAGCGTCCCGACCTGGTGGTGCTGGACGAACCCGTCGCCAGCCTGGATCCACTGGCACGCCGGACGTTCCTGTCGGAACTGATGGGCGAGGTCGCGGACCGAGAGCTCACGGTGCTGCTGTCCTCCCACCTCATCGCCGACCTGGAGCACCGGTGCGACTACCTGGTGATCCTGTCTGACTCCCGCGTGCAGGTGCTGGGCGACGTCGACGACCTCCTGACGACGCATCGCGTGCTCGTCGGACCGGCCGACGCGTCGCCGCCGGCCGGCTCCGTGATCGGATCGCGGAGCACGGGCAGGCAGCGCACGTTGGTGGTCCGGACGGATCGCCTCGACGCTCCGACGCCGGGGTGGGACGCCGAGCCGATCTCCCTGGAGGACCTGGTGCTCGCCTACCTGGGACAGCCGGAGGCGGGCACCCTGCCGGGGCCGGAGGGTCCGGTGTGATCTGGCTCGCGTGGCGGCGACGTCGTGGCGCCGTGATAGCGACCGGGGTTGCGCTGGCCGTCGTCGGGGGACTGATGGTCGTGACCGGTTCCTCGATGTGGAGCGCGTTCCGCTGGGAGGGCCTGGCGTCGTGCATCGACGGGCTGCACGGTGCGCGGTTCGTGCCGGCAGCGGGTGGATGCCAGGATCAGGCGCAGACGTTCGCGGCGCGGTACTTCAACCTGCGGCTGCTGGGGCTGGTGTCCTTCACGTTCCTGCCGCTCGTGATCGGCATGGCGTGGGGCGCGCCGGCGATCGCGCGAGACCTCGAGGACGACACGACGTCGCTGGTGTGGACGCAGGGCGTGTCACGGCGACGATGGGCCTGGACGCAGCTCGCGTTCGCCGTCGGTGTTGCCGCCCTGACGATGGGCGCGCTCGCGGCGCTCATCACGTGGTGGTACGGGCCGCTGAACGCCGCCACCGGCGACCGCTTCCAGTGGCTGATCTTCGACCAGCAGGGCGTGGTGCCGGTGGGGTACGCGATCTTCGCGACGGCGTGTGCCGCGTTCATCGGTGCCGTGACCGGTCGCACCGTGCGGGCGATGGCGATCGTCGCGGTGGTGTTCATCGTCACCCGCTTCAGCGTGGCGGTGTGGTGGCGTCCCCGGTTCATGGCGGGGATGGAACGCACGTATCCGGTGGTGACGAGCCGCGTGCCCAACCGGCTGCTGAACGATTGGCTGTACGGCGGCGGCGGCCCCGGCGTCGGCGTCGTGCTGCGCGCGAACGGCGAACGGGTAGGCGGCGGCCAGCGCATCTGTCCGCCGGTCGACACGGCGTGTTTCGCCGATGTGGGTCGCGACGCGATCAACCTCGAATTGTTCCACCCGGCGAGTCGGTTCTGGACCTTCCAGTCGATCGAGGCCGGCATCTTCCTGGCGTTCGCGCTGGCGCTGACGGTCGCGACCGTCTGGTGGGTCCGCCGCCGCCTGGTCTGAACGCCGGGCGCCCTGCCCTCGCCTCCTCGGTGGGAAGATGCCCCGCATGAGGGTTCCGGCACGAGCGGCCGCCCGGATCGGAACGATCGGCGCGGATCCTCGAGACGACGACGACCTGCGGCAGAGGAAGTCGCTGCTGGTGCTGCTCGCGGTCCTGATCCTGCCCGTGTCGGTCGTGTGGGGGTCGTCCTACCTCGCGTTCGGCTCGCCGGTGGGCATCCTGCCGTTCATCTACTTCGCCATCTCGGTCGCATCGTTGGTGTTCTTCGCGAAGACCAAGCGCTTCATGCCGTTCCTCGTCGTCCAGCTCCTGGACGTCATGGTCATGACGGCGCTGGGACAGATGCTGTCGGGCGGGTTCCTACCCTCGGGAGGCGTGGCGCTGTGGGGCTTCCTCGCGCCACTCGGCGCCCTCGTCTTCCTCGAGGTGCGCCGGGCGATCGGGTGGTTCGTCGCGTTCGTGATGACGTTCGTGGTCTTCGGCATCGTGGGCGAGCTGGTCTTCCCGGACGTCGACGTGCCGGCGTGGTTCACGACCACGATGCTGGCGCTCAACGTGATCGGGACCGGCGCGGTGGCCTTCACCGTGCTCGCGTCCTTCGCCCACCAACGGAACGAAGCGCTCGCGGCGTTGCGCATCGAGCAGGGGAGGTCCGAGGCGCTCATCACGAACGTCCTGCCGAGCTCGATCGCGGAACGGCTGAAGGACTCGACGGGCTCGATCGCCGATCACGTCGACTGCGCCACCATCCTGTTCGCCGACCTCGTGAACTTCACGCCGCTCGCGCAGCAGATGGCGGCGGAAGAGGTCGTGGGCACCCTCGACCGATTGTTCTCCCACTTCGACACGCTCGTCGAGCGACACGGGCTCGAGAAGATCAAGACGATCGGCGATGCCTACATGGCCGCGGCTGGGGTGCCAGATCCGTGCAACGACCACGCGATGAGGGCTGCCCGGCTCGCGCTCGACATGCGCGAGGCGATCGCGACCTCGCAGACCGCCGGCTATGGAGGGCTCGAACTGCGGATCGGCATCAACTCGGGACCCGTCACGGCCGGCGTCATCGGCACGAAGCGCTTCCTCTACGACCTGTGGGGCGACGCGGTGAACACCGCGAGCCGCATGGAGTCCAACGGCACAACGGGAGAGATCCAGATCACGCGCTCGACGTACGAGCTGCTGGGAGACGCGTTCGTCTGCACGCCGCGCGGCACGATCCCGATCAAGGGCAAAGGCGAGATGGAGACCTGGTACCTCGTCGGACCGAGGTGACTCAGGGACTCAGCACGCAGAACTCGTTGCCGTCGGGATCGACCATGACGACCCAGTCGACATCGCCTTGGCCGATGTCGGTCCGGGCCGCTCCGAGCGAGATCAGCCGATCAACCTCCGCTGCCTGGTCGCCGTCGGTGGGCTTGAGGTCGAGATGGAGCCGGTTCTTCGAGCGCTTCGGGGGGACCGGTGGACCGCCCCAGGCCATCTTGGGACCGGTGCCGTCCGGCGCCTGGATCGCGGTTTCCTGGTCCTGATCCCAGACCAACGGCCACCCGAGGGCAGCGCTCCAGAAATACCCCACCGCCTGCGTCCCGTCGCCGTTGATGTTGCCGAGGCGAGGGCAGCCGGCGAGGAAGTTGTTGGTCGGCTCGATGATGCAGAGCTCGTTGCCCTCCGGGTCCGCGAGCACGACGTGTTCGTCGTCCGGGCCCTGACCGATGTCGATGTGGCGGCCGCCGAGTTCGAGGAGGGTCTCCACCGTCGCGCGCTGGTCCTCGAGCGAGGTGGTCGTCAGTTCGAGATGGGTTCGGTTCGCCCCGGTCTTCTCGTTCGGGGCGCGCAGGAAGAGGATCGCGAACCTGGTGCCATCGGTCGGCACGAGTTCGATCACATCGTGATCCTCGTCGTCGATCTCCCAGCGCAGCCCGCCGGCCCAGAAGCGCGCGAGCCGGAGCGGATCGTTCGCATCGAAGCAGACGGAGTCGAGTCGAGAGGTCATCCCGGTCCGCATCATAGGACCGCCCGGGTCACGCCGACGCTCGAGCGGCGGTACGCTCGGCGACATGCTCCATCCGATCGCGGACCTGCCGAACGGCGTCCTCGGGTTCGAGGCGACGGGCGAGATCCATGCCTCCGACTACCGCGACGTGCTGATGCCCGCCGTGCAGGCGGTCTGGGAGCGCGGAGAGGAGGTCCGCATCGTCCTCGTGTTCGAACGCTGGAGCGGGATGTCCTCCGGCGCGGCGTGGGAAGACCTCAAGACGGGGATGAAGCACCTCACGAAGTGGCGGCGGATCGCCCTCGTCACCGATATCGACTGGATGATCACCGTCACGTCCCTGTTCGGGTGGATGACGCCGGGCGAACTGAAGCGCTTCCCGGTCGCCGGGCGCGACCAGGCGATCGCCTGGGCCGCCGCCGACTGAACCCTCAGGCGCCAACCCTCCGGAAGACCATGTCGAAGTCTTTCTCGTATGTCGTGCCGTCCTCGGCGATGTCCCAGCGTCCGGCGATCGTGCTCCCGTCGTCGCTGAGGTTCGCACTGAATCGCTGGGCGAACGGCTCGCCCTGGCGCCAGAGCTTCCACTCGCCATCCCCGATGCTCATCTCGTAGACGCGGCAGACGCCGCGCTCATCGGAGTACAGATAGAAGAACGTCCCGTTTGCCGCGTCGCAGCCGATGACCGAGACGTTGTCGGGTGCTTGGGGATGTTCGAGCGTGCCGCGTTGCACCAGATGTGCCCCGGATCCGTGCCACTCCACGGTCGCCCGCCCTGGCCACCGCTCGCCGTTGGGCCACGTGGCCTCCAGGCTCCACTCACCGACCAGCGGCTCGAGCCGGCGTAGAGCATCCTCTGCGGTGGGTTGGTCCATCGATGCGCTCCTTCGCTCGCTGCTCAGCCACGGTACCGCCACGTCACCCCGACCGGCTAGCATCCCGCCATGGCGTACGACGAGCACCTCGCCGACCGCATCCGAGTGCTGCTCGAAGGCCAGGACGGTCTGGCCGAGAAGAAGATGTTCGGCGGCCTCGCGTTCCTGATCGACGGCAACATGGCCGTCGCCGCCAGCGGTCAGGGCGGTCTACTGGTGCGCGCCGACCCGCAATCCTCCGACACCCTGCTCGCCACGAAGGGCGTCCGACCCATGGAGATGCGTGGCCGGCAGATGCAGGGCTGGCTTCGCGTCGACACGGAAGCCGTCCGCACCAAGCGTCAGCTCGAGAAGTGGGTTCGCGTCGGCACCGGATACGCCCGGACGCTGCCGACGAAGAGATGACCCGGTGCCCTGAGCCGGTTGATCAGACCGTGACGACGATCTTCCCGGTGGGGTGTCCCTGCTCGAGATAGCGGATCGCATCGGGAGCCTCGATCAGCGGGAACGTCCGGTCGATGACCGGAGTGACCCCGCCGGCCTCGATCAGCGCCGACAGCGCCTGGAGGGTCTCCTGATCTTCCTTCACGTTGAGGCCGACGAGCCGTTGGCCGACGACCATCGACACCAGTGGTGCTCGGAGCATGCCGCGGAAGAACCCTCCGGTCCATTGGCCACCGCCGTCACCGCCGACGATCGCCAGGGTGCCCTTCGGGGTCAGGGCGCGCCGCAGCTCCCGCAGTGGCCGACGTCCGGCGGTATCGATGATCACGTCCCAACGGCGCGTGCCGTCGGTGAAGTCCTCGCGCGTGTAGTCGATCACGTCGTCGGCGCCGATCGATCGGACCACGTCCGCCTTGGACGTGCTGCACACGCCGGTGACCTCGGCGCCGAGCGCCTTCGCGATCTGTACGGCGAGGTTCCCGACGCCACCGGACGCACCGATCACCAACACCTTCTGCCCCGGCTGCACCTTCGCCACATCGTGGACCGCCTGGTAGGCGGTGCAGCCGGACACCGGCATGGCTGCGGCCTGCTCGAACGTGAGCCTGGCCGGCTTCGGCACCAGCTTGTCCTGCGGCGTGACCGCCAACTCGGCGAACGAGCCTGCTTCGCACGTGCCCATGACCTCGTCGCCGGGCTGGAAGCGCGTGACGTTGGGCCCGACCGCCTCGACGGTGCCGGCGACATCCCAGCCACGGACGCGAGCCTTCGGCGCTCGGAGTCCGAGCATGAGCCGCGCAAGGTACGGCTCGCCCGTCATGAAGTGCCACACGTCGGGGCCGGCCCCGGCCGCGTGAACCCGGACGCGCACATCGTCCTCGCCCACCACGGCCTCATCGATGTCCCGGTACTCCAGTACGTCGGGGGTGCCGTACCGATCCTGCACGATCGCTTTCATGGGCGTCTCCTTCGTTGAGGGTGTACGCCGTACACTTGCTGGTGGTACCCTAGGTGTACGGCGTACACTCTGTCAAGCGGGTGCTGCAGACGCCCGATGAGAGAAAGTTGGCCGCATGGCGACCCAGATCGACCAGGCCGCTCCCCGCCTGCCCCTGACCAGGGAGCGGATCCTGCGCGCCGCCGTGACCCTGGCGGATCGCGACGGCGTCGCGGGCGTCAGCATGCGGAAGATCGCGCAGGAGCTGGGCGTCGTGCCCATGGCGCTCTACAAGCACGTCGCCAACAAGGATGAACTGCTCGACGGCATGATCGACGTCGTGGTCGAGCAGATCGACCCGCCCGCGACCGAGCTCGGGTGGAAGACGGCGATCCGCCAGCGGATCCTGTCGGCGCGGCGCGCGCTCCTGCGGCACCCGTGGGCATCCCGCGTGATGGAATCGCGCACCGAACCCACTCCCACGGTGCTCGCCTATCTGGATTCGATGATCGGCATGTTCCGCGCCGGGGGCTTCTCGATGGACCTGACCCACCATGCGGTGCATGCCATGGGCAGCCGCCTGATGGGCTTCTCGCAGGAACTGTTCAACGACAGCGCCGACACCGACCCGGCGGCGGAGGCGGAGATGTGGGGCTCGATGGCGGAGGTCTACCCCTCCATCTACGAGCTGTTCCTCACGGTCTCCCACGACGACACGTCGGTCGTCGGCCCGGGCTGTGACGACCAGTTCGAGTTCGAGTTCGCACTGGACCTCATGCTCGACGGCCTCGAGCACCTCGAAGCGGCATCGATCGAGGAAGGAGATCGACATGCCTCTGACCGGTGAGTACGTACCGAGCACGGCCCGCTACGCGCGCAAGCAGGTCGAGCGGTACGAGGCGACCGACGGCGCGAAGGGCGGCGATATGAAGGGGCGGCCCGTGATCGTGCTGACCTCCCTCGGCGCGAAGAGCGGCAAGATCCGCAAGACCCCGCTGATGCGCGTCGAGCACGACGGCACCTATGCGGTGGTCGCGTCGCTGGGCGGCGCCCCCGAGCACCCGGTCTGGTACCACAACCTGAAGGCGCACCCGCAGGTGGAGCTGCAGGACCGCGCCACCAAGCGCGACTACACGGCGCGCGAGGTCGCCGGCGACGAGAAGACGGTGTGGTGGGATCGCGCGGTCGAAGCGTGGCCCGACTACGCGAACTACCAAACGAAGACGACCCGGCAGATCCCCGTCTTCGTGCTCGAACCGACCGCCACGGCCTGAACGAGGCCACCGGCAGCCCTATCCGGCGGGGTCCGGCTCCGGCATCGGGGCGTCCAGGAACGACGTGACGATCGGCACCACGAGGTCGGCGCGGGACGCGATCGACACGTGTGACGTGCCGGGCAGCACCGCCAACTGCGACGCCGGGAGACCTGGCGGCATGTCGCCGAACACGCCGCCGCCGCGCAGCCGGAACATCTCCACCGCGTGCTCGGGACGGACCAGGTCGGAATCCCCGATCATGACCAACGTCGGCGCCTCGAGCGCCTGGATGTCCTCATCCGGCAGATCCTGGAACCCTCGGTCCATCGCCGACTTCTTGGCGAACAGCGTGTCGAAGTCCTCGGGTCGCGGCGCGATGCGCACGTACTCCTCGTGCCATTGCGAGCCGTACATCGCCGCCGGCTCCATCTCGCCCAAGCCGTCCATCAGACCCGGGTGGACACCGCTCATCGAATAGGTCGCCGACATGAAGACGAGCTTGCGCACCAGGTGTGGGGAACGGACTGCGACGAGCAGCGCCACGAACGCGCCCATGCTGTAGCCGAAGAGGTCGACCCGCCCGAGCCCCAGCTGCTCGATCGCGGCCGCCACGTCGCCGGCCATCGCCTCGTAGGTGAGCGGGCGGTCGATGTCGGCCGTGCGCCCGTGCCCTTGCAGCTCGAACCCGACGACCTGTCGACCTCCCGCCAGGCCGGGGATGAAGGCACCGAACGAGGTCCCGATCGCCGAGAACGCGCCGTGCAGCAGCACCAGCGGTTGCCCTTCACCGTGGATCTCGTAGTACATCTCGAGCCCGTTCACCGGAACGGTGCCGGTGTTGAGCGCTGTCGTCATCGCGTAGCCACCCCTCGTCGGTGCGACCCTCGCGTCAGGCGACGCAGAACTCGTTGCCTTCGGGGTCGAACATCACGATGTGGCCGAGGTGCTCGCCATAGGACTCCTCGCGGGCGATCGTCGCCCCGGCGCCGACCAATCCGGCTGCCTTCGCGCGGATGAGTTGCTCGCGCTCAGCCATGTCCCACGGTGGCTCGCCTGCCACCCGGATGTCGATGTGCATCCGGTTCTTCGCGGTCTTCGCCTCGGGCACCCTGAGGAAGCCGATGGCCGGACCGACGCCGTCCGGGTCGATGATGGAGGCGCCGTCCGGGTCGTCGTAGCCCGGCTCAGCGATGTACCCGAGCGCGCTCGCCCAGAAGGCCGCGATCGCATCCGGGTCGGCCGCGTCGCACCCCAGCGTCCAATGGGTCGCCATGTCCGGCACGCTATCAGCCGCGGCCGATCAGGGTGGCGACGTCGACCTCGTTGCCCTCGGCGTCGGCCAGCGTCCACCAATCGGGCGCGTGTTCGTCGCTCACCAGATGGCCGCCGGCGGCGATCGCCGAAGCGACGCGTCCCTCGGCTTCATCGTGCGGCACGCAGACGTCGATGTGGATGCGGTTGCGCTGCGGCCGCACAGCGTCCATCTGCTGGAACCAGAGGGAAGGCCCATGCCCGCGAGGGTCGACCAGGTCTTCCTCACCCATCTCCTCGTAGCCGAGCACGGCGCGCCAGAACGGCATGACGTCGGCCCCGACGAGCGCATCGATCGAAACCTGCACCGTCTGGACGGCGGTCGGGTCGGCGGGCACGTCGAGCTGGCGTGCTGCCGCCGAGATCTGTTGGGCGAGCGCGACATCGTGCTCGCTCAGCCCGCCCACGCTGTGCGTGATCAGACGCACCGTCACACCGGCGTATCGCAGGTCGACATCGGGATGATGGTTCGCGGCGTCGGCGAGCGTGCCGATCTCAGCCACCAGCGCAACGCCGTTCGCGAACGAGCCGGTGCGGAAATACGCGGATGCCCCCTCGAACACCACCCGCCAGTCCTCGACCCCGGCGGCCTCGTGGAACCGTCTCGGCGTGATCTTCTCGGTCATGGCCTCAACCGGGCGGATCCTCGCCGACGAGGCCGTCGACCGACTCCCTGATCAGGTCGGCGTGGCCGACGTGACGCGCGTACTCCTCGATGATGTCGATAAGGGTTCGCCGCAGGCTCGGTGACTCACCTCGGTCGTTCGTGATCCGGGTGACCAGCTGGTCCAAGCCGCCGTCGGCCAGCACTTCGCCGACCGCAGAGCGGGAACGGATGACGGCGTCCTGCCACAGCGTCATGAGCTGATCGGGCGTGTCCTCTGCGGCGGTACGCCACTCCCAGTCGGGATCGGCATCCCAGTCCACGGTGGCCCATGGAGCACCGGGCCCAGGCGCCTGGCCGAGCAGCCGGTGAACGAAGTAGTCGTACTCGACGAGGGCCATGTGTTTGAGCAGGCCACCGAGGGTGATCGACGAGGCACCGACCCTCGCTTGGAGGCCGGCCGCGTCGAGTCCCCCGCACTTCCACGCGAAGGTCGCGCGCTGGCGATCGAGCGAACCAAGGAGGGTTTCGGTCTCGCTCCCCGCGATGGGGAAATCGACGCCGGCCGCGCCCTCCGGTTCGGACATGGTCGCCAGTCTACGACCGCCTATCCTGCCTCGATGCACGGTCCGCGGCTGCTGGTGATCCAGCACAACCTCGATGCCCACCTGAGCGAATTGGGCGGTCCACTCGTCGACGCCGGTTTGACGATCGAGCCGTGGTTCACGTACTCACACCCTGCTCCCCTGCTCGACGCGTCCGAGTATGACGGGGTGCTGTCGCTCGGGGCGCTCGTCGGCGTCAAGGACGAGTCGGACCACCCGTGGATGTCGGTCGAGCGGCAGGTGCTCGAGAAGGCGGTCGCGGGGGGCATCCCGACGCTCGGCGTCTGCTTCGGGGGTCAGCTGTTGGCGAGCGTCGCGGGGGCACCGATCGACAGATCCGGATCCGCCGAGATCGGGTGGGCGCAGGTCGAGATGGAGACCCGAGCGGCCGACGACCCGGTCCTGGCCGCCCTCGGGCCTCGTCCGCATGTGTTCCAGTTCCACTACGACACGTTCGGGATCCCCATCGACGGCGAGATCCAAGGACGAACCGGCGACCTCAACCAGGTGGCCCGCATCGACAATCGCGCCTGGGCTGTGCAGTTCCACATCGAGGTGAGCCCAGGCGCGATCTACTCGTGGATCGGCACCTACGCCGACGAGATGCGGGGACAGGGCGTCGACCTCGATGCTCTGGCGACTGAGACCGCCCAGCGCTGGCACGAATACCGTCAGATCGCGCACGCGTTTGGGGATGCCTTCGCGGCAGAGGTCTCCACGTTCGCCGCCCGCCGCTGATCCTCCACCCCGATCCCGTCGCCAACCTGCCGGATGGGTTGTTCGCTAGTCGTCGGCGAAGCCGTTCCGCAGCGTGGTGACCACGGGCCGCGGTGAAGTGTCGACCGCGAGCCGGAAGACGTCGGGTCGGTGGTAGTGGCCGACCGGGTCGAACAACCGCCGCGCCGACAGCACGTTGGTGAGATCCAGCTCGGCGGTCAGGATGGTCTCGGCGTGGCGGACCGGTCCGGCGAGGATCTCCCCGTTCGTGTCGACGATGACCGTGTTGCCGGGCTCCATCCAGTCGGGGTCCTCCGGATCGATGCGCCACACGCGGTCGCGATCGGGGAAGTCCTCCGGGATCTGGTCGACGCGCACGCACGGATTCACACCGATCACGTAGCAGCGACCCTCGCGGGCGATGTGTTTGCATGGTCGCGACCCAGCCGTCACCGGTCGCCGGCGTCGGTGCCACCCACACGTCGACACCTTGCGAGTACAGGTAGAACCGAGCCAGCGGCATGTAGTTCTCCCAGCAGATCAGTCCCCCGATGCGCCCGAAGGGCGTGGGGTAGGTGTCCAGCGTCGAGCCGTCCCCCATCCCCCACACGGTGCGCTCCAAACCGGTGGGCACCAGCTTGCGGTGCTTGCCCAGGAGGTTGCCTTCGGCGTCGAAGTACAGCAGCGCGTTGTAGATCGTGCTTCCCGTCGGCTCTCGTTCATCGACCCCGATCACCAGGTACGCGCCCGCCTCCCGAGCTGCCGCCCCGAGCCTTGTTACCCCCGGGCGTCTACCATCGACCCACGATGGGCCCGCTGATCTACTCGGTGGTCGCTTCGCTCGACGGTTACGTCGCCGACCGCGATGGCAACTTCGACTGGGCCGAACCGGACGAAGAGGTGCACGCCTTCGTCAACGACCTCGAGCGCCCGGTTGGCACGCACCTGTACGGGCGCCGGCTGTACGAAGTGATGGTGGCGTGGGAGACCATGGACCTCGCCGGTCAGCCGTCGTTCATGCGCGACTACGCCGAGATCTGGCGCGCGGCGGACAAGGTCGTGTTCTCCACGACGCTGGATTCGGTCGCAAGCGCGCGCACACGGATCGAGCCAACCTTCGACGGTGGCTCGATCCGGAAGATGAAAGCGTCGACGACCGGCGAACTGAGCGTGGGTGGGCCAGGTCTCGCCTCCCACGCGATCAGAGCCGGGTTGGTCGACGAGTACCGCCTGATCATGGCACCCGCGGTCGTGGGAGGCGGCACGGCGTGGCTCCCCGACGATGTCCGCCTGGACCTGCGACTCCTGGACGAACGTCGCTTCGGCAATGGGACCGTGTACCTGCGGTACGGCGTCGACCACGGCATCGACCGAGCTGCGACGATGGGCGCATGAAGACGGTCGGCAACATCCTCTGGTTGATCCTGGCAGGCATCTGGCTGGCGATCGGCTACACCGTCGCGGGCCTCGTGATGTGCATCACGATCATCGGCATCCCGTTCGGGATCCAGGCGTTCAAGCTGGCCGGGTTCGTGCTGTGGCCGTTCGGACGGCACGTCGTCGCCAAGCCCGACGCGTTGGGCGCGCTGGACATCGTCTTCAACGTGCTCTGGCTGCTGCTCGTGGGATGGGAACTGTTCCTGGCGAGCCTGGTCGCCGGCCTTCTGCTCTGCATCACGATCATCGGCATCCCGTTCGGCATCCAGGCGTTCAAGCTGAGCCTGCTGGCGTTGTGGCCGTTCGGCAGCACCGTCGTGCCGAACCACGACGATCCTCAGGTCTTCGCGCCGACCCGGTAGGTCGCGGCCACGAACTGCCCGTGGCGTTCGACGCTCTCGAGCGTCAGGTCCGCGGAGAGCAGCCGTCGAGGCAGCAGCGGGGCGCCGGAGCCGAGGGTCACCGGGGCAACGCTCAGCTGGATCTGGTCGAGCAGGCCGGCGTCGGCGAACTGCCCCACCAGCTCGCCACCGCCCACGATCCAGATGTTCTTGCCCGCAGCGGCCTCGACCATCGACGCATGGATCGGCGTCACGTCACCCTGGACGAACCGCAGATCGGCGCTTTCGATCACCGGGAGCTCGCGATGCGTGAACACCCAGCACGGGGTGTCGCCGTAGGACCCGTGCCATTTCTCGGGGTGCTCCAGCAGTTGCTCGTGCTCGAGGATCCATCCGTACGTGGTCGATCCCATCGCCAGGGCTCCGACATCGGCGAAGAACCGAGCGAACCGATCCTCGTGACCGACGTCGTCGTCACCCGCAGGCACCTGGAAGAGCCAATCGAGTGAGTTGCGTTCGTCGGCGATGAACCCGTCGATGCTGGTCGCGGTGTAGTACAGCGTGGTCCCCATTGAGCAAGCTTGGCACAACCACCACCAGCATCGACGATGTGTGCGGTCGCTGGGACCGGACGGGAGACGCCTCATGAGAGCGATCGTGCAGACCGCGTACGGCCGACCCGACGATGTCTTGAAGCTCCGCGAGATCGACCGTCCGGTGGCCAAGGACGGCGAGGTGTTGGTGCGCGTGCACGCGGCATCGCTCCACCCCGACGTCTGGCACACCGTGCGAGGCGTGCCGTACGTGCTCCGCCTCATGGGCTCCGGGCTCCGGAAGCCGAGGGTCCGTGTGCCGGGGATCGACCTCGCAGGGCGCGTCGAGGCGGTCGGCACGAACGTGACCCGGTTCCAACCGGGTGACGACGTGTTCGGCGAGATCGTTCACGGGAACCAATGGCGGAACGGCGGTGCCTATGCCGAGTTCGCCGTGGCACGCGAAGACGCGCTGGCTCCGAAGCCCGCCGAGCTCTCGTTCGAACAGGCCGCGGCCGTGCCCACGTCGGCACTCATCGCCCATCGAGCGCTCCGCGGCGAAGGCCGGATCCGACCGGGTCAGGAGGTTGTGATCAACGGAGCGGGCGGAGGGGTGGGGACGTTCGCGGTGCAGATCGCGAAGGCGTACGGAACGACCGTGACCGCGGTGGACCGCGCCGAGAAATCGGACATGCTCCGATCGATCGGTGCAGACCGCGTCGTCGACTACACCACGGAGGACTTCACCCGGAGCGGAGGACCGTACGACCTCATCCTCGACATCGCGTCGAACCGCACATGGCCTGATTGCCGGCGAGCGCTCAGGTCCGACGGAACGTACGTGCTCATCGGGCACGACCACTTCGGAGCATCGAGCAACCGGTGGATCGGAAGCATGGGTCGCTTCCTCAGGCTGCTCGTGTTGTCGTTGTTCGACGAGCGGATCCCGGGCGTGCGCTCGTTCAAGGACCCGGAGAAGGACCCGCTGGCGGTCGTCACCGCCTTCATCGAAGCCGGGAGGATCACCCCCGTCGTCGACAGCACTTACCCGTTGAGCGAGGTCCGCGAGGCGATCCGGTACATGGAAACCGGCCGGGCCCGAGGAAAGATCGTCATGACCGTCTGAAGCGCCGGGCGTCTACGGTGTTTCCGCCTTGCGTGCGACGACCCGCTCGACCACCCCTGCCCGGAACCGGTCGCCGGCCTCGATCGTGAAGCCCGCCGCTTCCACGTGGTCCCGTGGGCGGCGCGTGAGTTCGTCATGGTTGCGTGTCGAGGCCCGCTCCATCACGCGTTGCAACCAGTAGAGAGGGCGCACGCTGCTCCGGATGTGATCGACCAGGATCAGCTTCCCTCCCGGCTTCATGACACGACGCATCTCGAGCACGGTCGCGCGTTCGTCGGGCACGCTGCACAGGGCGTAGGTGCAGACGACGGAGTCGAACACCGCATCATCGAAGGGAAGATCCTGCGCATCGCCTTCGATCAACGTGACCGGCACGCCGAGGTCGGCCGAACGGCGCCTTGACACATCGAGCATCTCGCGCGTGAGGTCGACGCCGGTGAGCCGCACGCCGTGCGGATAGTGGCGCAGGTTCAGGCCGGTGCCGATCGCGACCTCCAGCGTGCGGCCCTCGGCGGCTGCACACGCCCAGCTGCGGTGGTCGGTGCCCAGGAGCCAGCGCTCGACCCGGTCGGTGTCTCGATCGTAGGTCGCGGCCTCCCTGGCGTACTGCCGTCGGCGCTGCTGGTTGGATGCTCTTCGGTCGATCGGTGGTGGTTCGTGCATCACCGGATGGATCCCGCCGCGTCCATGTTCACACCGCGCGAAGCCGGGTCGACCGAGCCGAGCGCTTCGTAGGCTCCCGCCCGATCCCCGGCGGCGGCAGCAGTCCTACCCCATGCCGCGGCGTCGATCATCCCGGTCATGCACTCCCTCCGAGGCCATGGACGATACGCCCGACCAGGGTGAGCACGCCAACGCAGATCCTGGTCCCCATCGACCGACCGCCGCCGACAGAGGCTTGGTAGCGTTCGCACCATGGAGCAGATCGAGGCGGCGATGGATTCCCTCGTGGAGACCTGCGGGTTCTCCGGTGTCGTGCGCGTGGACCGCTCGGGCAGCACCGAGCTGGCCAAGGCGTACGGGCTCGCCGACCGTGCCCACGGGATCCCGAACTCGGTCGAGACGATCTTCGCGATAGCGAGCGGCACGAAGGGGCTCACGGCGCTCGCGGTGATGAGCCTGGTCGAGGACGGAACGCTCCAGCTCACCACGACGGCCCGTTCCGTGCTCGGTGACGACCTGCCGCTCATCGCCGACGACGTCACGATCGAGCATCTGCTGGGGCATCGGTCGGGGATCGGCGACTACCTGGACGAGGATGCGATGGGGGACATCACCGACTACGCGCTGTCGGTTCCCGTGCACCAGTTGGCCACGGCCGAGGACTACCGCGCGGTGCTCGGCGGCTACGAGACCGTCTTCGGGTCCGGAGAGCGGTTCGCATACATCAATGGCGGTTACGTCGTGCTCGCGTTGATCGCGCAGCGCGCGAGCGGCATCGACTACCACGAGCTCGTCCATCTGCGGGTGTGTGAGCCGGCGGGCATGGATGACACAGGGTTCCCCCGTTCGGACGAGCTCCCCGGAAGAGCCGCCCTGGGCTACCTCGATCAAGGCCCCAGGACGAACGTCCTGCACGTGCCCGTTCGCGGCCTCGGGGACGGCGGCATCTATTCGACCGCGGCCGACCTCAGCGCGTTCTGGAACGCTCTGTTCGCCGGGCGCATCGTGCCGACCGATCGCGTCGAAGAGATGGTGCGTCCGCGCAGCGTCACCGATGACGGCGAGAAGCGATACGGGCTGGGCTTCTGGCTGGACGCGACCAGCGACGCCGTGTGGTTGGAAGGCTACGACCCCGGCATCTCGTTCTGCAGCACATTCGATCCAGGGGCCGAGACGATCGCCACCGCCATCTCCAACACGTCCGAGGGGGCATGGCCGATCGTGGAGTTCTTCGACGAGCGGCTCGGTCCCTGAGACGGATGCTCGATCGCGACGTCGTCGACGGTTGGCGCTCCGACGCGCACACCGCGGTGCTCGTCGAAGGGGTCAGCGACCAGCGAGCTCTCGAGACGCTGGCCAGGCGCCGAGGTCGCAGCCTCGAGGGCGAGGGCGTGTCCATCATGCCGATCGGTGGTTCGAAGAACATCGGGAGCTTCCTGCAGCGGTTCGGTCCGATGGGACTCGATCGCAAGGTGGCGGGCCTGTGCGACGCAGCGGAGGAAGGGGACTTCCGGCGCGGGCTGGAGCGTGCCGGGATGGGTTCGGACCTAGCGCTCGCCGATATGGAGCGGCTGGGCTTCTTCGTGTGCGATGCCGACCTCGAGGACGAGTTGATCCGCGCCCTCGGCGCCGAAGCCGTCGAGGCGGTCATCGAGGCTCATGGCGAGCTGGGCTCGTTCCGGACCCTCCAGCGACAACCCGCCCAGCGAGGGTGGAGCCGCGAAGCCCAACTCCGGCGGTTCATGGGCACCCGCAGCGGACGCAAGGTCGACTACGCGGGGTTCCTGGTCCAAGCCCTGGATCTGACCCGGGTTCCTCGGCCGCTGGACCTCCTCGTGGCCCACATCTGAGTCTGGAGCCGACGCGCGGACGATTCCCCTGATCCTCACACCGATGAGTTTCGGCGACGGTGGTCGTCGGTATGGCATGAGGACGACAGGAGGGGGAGTCATGAACCTGAACAGCATCTTGATCGGCTCGGAGGATCCGCAGCGCCTGGCCGACTACTACACCAAGCTCTTCGGGGAGCCCGGGTGGAACGAGGGCGGCTACATCGGCTGGCAGGTCGGCGGGGGTGGATTCACCGTCGGACCGCACGACCAGGTGAAGGGCACGAATCCCGAGCCCGGCCGGGTGATCTGGAACATCGAGACACCGAACGTGAAGGATGAGTTCGACCGGCTGGTTGCAGCAGGCGCCACGGTGATCCAGGAGCCGTACGATCCCGGCGAGGGAGACGACATGTCGATCTGCACGTTCGCCGATCCGGACGGCAACTACTTCCAGCTCATGAGCCCGATGGGGCCGTAACGCGGTCCCACCCACGAACTTGACGGCTCCCTGTTCGATATGCATAATCATCTTGTTCTAAAAGGAGATGGTTATCTATGGCGGTTGCTCAGCTGGATGAGGTGTTCGGAGCCCTCGCGGACCCCACGCGCAGGGCGATCCTGACGCGCCTCACCCGAGGCGAGGCATCCGTGCTCGAATTGGCGGCGCCGTTCAGCGTGTCGCAACCGGCGATCTCGCGCCACCTCAAGGTGCTCGAGCGAGCGGGGCTCATCACCCGCTCTCGCAGGGCCACGGCTCGGCTCAGCCATCTGCGCGCCGAGCCGCTCCGCGAGGCCACGGTGTGGCTCGCCGGCTACCGGGAGTACTGGGAAGAGAGTTACGAACGACTGGACGAACTGCTCATCGCCTTGCAACGAGAAGAGACCGATCGATCGCGGACCCCCGACCCGGGGAGCGATCCGACAGGAAGGAGCACCCCATGACCGAGCTGAAGGTCACCGCGGAGCCAGGCGTTCCACAGGTCCTGACCGAGCGGGAGTTCGATGCCCCTCGAGAGTTGCTCTACCGCGCGTTCACCGAGCCGGACTTGCTGGCTCAGTGGCTGGGACCACATGGGTACGAGATGAAGGTGGACCGGTTCGAGCTGGGGGATGGCGGCACGTACCGCTACCTGCACATCGACCCCGACGGCAACGAGTACGGGTTCCACGGCGTCTTCCACGGCGAACCGTCGCAGGACGGCATCGTGCAGACCTTCGAGTACGAGGGTGTCCCCGGCCACGTCTCGCTGGACACCGTCACGTTCGAAGAACGGGACGGCAAGACCGTTGTCCGCACCAACACGGTGTTCCAGTCGATCGAGGATCGCGACGGCATGGTCCAGTCGGGCATGGCCGACGGCATGTCCCAGGGCTACGAGCAGCTCGACGAACTGCTGAACAGCACCCTCAAGACCAGGCACTGACCGAGCCGGACATCGCGTCCGGGAAGTGAGGCGATCATGACAACGATCGACCAGAAGATCAGTCCGTTCCTTTGGTTCGACGACCAGGCCGAGGACGCCGCGAACCTGTACGTGTCCCTCTTCGAGGGTTCGTCCATCGGCGATGTGTCGCGATACCCGGAAGGCGTCCCCGGCGGCCAGGCCGGCCAGGTCATGACCGTCGACTTCCGGCTGGCGGGCCAGCACTTCATCGCGCTCAACGGTGGGCCGGAGTTCCACTTCACCGAGGCGACCTCGTTCATGGTCCATTGCGAGGACCAGGACGAGGTGGATCGGCTGTGGTCCCAGCTCACCGATGGGGGCGGCGAGCCGAGCCAGTGCGGGTGGCTCAAGGACCGCTACGGGCTCAGCTGGCAGATCGTGCCCACCCGCCTCATGGAGCTGTTGAGCGATCCCGACCCAGCCCGCGCCGGCGCCGCCATGCAGGCCATGCTGCAGATGGGCAAGATCGAGATCAAGACGCTCGAGGACGCGGCGGACGCCGCGTAGTCGGTGGCTCCGGTCGACCCCACCGGGGTCGACCGGCGCCGCCCGCTCACAGGTGGCGGTCGAACCAGGCTTGCGTTCGGTGGATCGCGTCGAGTGCGTGGGCGCGCTCCAACGGAACGTGGCCTTCCCGGGGGTAGACGACTAGCTCGACCTCGGTCCCCGTTTCGGCGATCGCCGTGAAGAGCTCGTCCGCCTGCGAGACGGGTGTGCATCGGTCGGCCGCGCCCTGGATGATCAGCGTGGGTGTCGAGCCGTTGTGTGCGTGCATGACGGGTGACCGATCGGCGTATTGGCTGGCCGGATCGTGCCAGTCGCCGTCCAGGATCGCGTGGTCGTACCACCACACCTCCGAGGTCAGGTGGAACGACACGTAGTTCGAGACGACCGACATGGCGACGGCTGCCGCGAACCGATCGGTCTGCCCGATGGCCCATCCCGCCATGTAGCCGCCGTAGCTGAGTCCGCTGATACCCAGCCGGTCCGGGTCGGCGATGCCACCGGCGATGCAATGGTCGACGCCGGCCATGATGTCTCGGAAGTCGATGCCTCCCCCGTCTCCGATGACCCCTTGCGCGAACCCGTGTCCGCGTCCGATGCTCCCGCGTGGGTTGGGCAGCAGGCACGCGTAGCCCGCCGATGCCAGCAGCACCGCGTTGGGCTCGGAGTCAGAGAAGTACGAGCCCCAGTTCCACGTGGGACCGCCGTGCACGCACACGATCATGGGCAGCGGACCGCGAGCGCCGGCCGGCGTCATCAGCACGCCCTCGATCTCGACGCCTCCCTCACCCATCCAGCGGATCGTCCGAGCATCAGGGAACACTCGCCCGTCCACGATGTCGTCGTTGAACATCGACAGCCGGGTCCAGGTTCGGCTCGCGTGATCGAAGCGCGCAAGCTCGGGCGGAACGCCGTGCGCCTGGTGCGTGGTCCACACCTCTGCCGCGTCGTCGGTGATCGCGCATGCGGGGGTGGTGATGGAATCACCGATGAACGCGTCATCTCGCCAGGGCTCGTCCTGCCGGCCGTCCAACCAGATGCGGCCACACGCGTTGCCGGTGCCATCGGTTCGCGCGTACCACAGGGAATCGCCGTCGCACCATGACGCCAGGCCCACCGTCTGCAGATCGGGCCATGGGTCGGTGGCCGTTCCTGTCTCGAGATCGATGACCATCACGCTGCCGGCGAGCAGACCGTGGTCGCTCGCATAGCCCTCGACGACGATGGCGCGAAGCGGCGTCCGGGGAGAGCGCGAGACCGTCCATCTGCCACCGGGGGCGGTACAGGGTCTGTGCGACTCGCGTCTTCAGGTCCAGCCGCGCGACCACCCCTTGGTACCAACCGGAGCCGGTGTGATCGCTCGAGATGATGGCGACCACGGTATCGCCGCCGTCCCAGTCCACCTCCCACACGCTGACGTCGGGCGGACCGACCTCGTCGACGTCCCCCGAGGAGAGGTCGATCATGAACAGCCGACGTCGAGCGTCGCCGGGCCGGCGGACGATCGGATCGGCCTCTGGGCCGGCACCCTTCACGGCCCGCGCACCCCAGTCCAGCCCGTAGGAACCCGGATCGGCGGCCACCACCAGGAGGCGGCCTCCGTCGCTCGACCACGCGACGCTCTCGGCCGAGCCACGCAACGAGGCGGCCAGGGTGGGTTCACCGCCTTCGGCGGGCATCGTGTACGGCAGCTGATGCCCAGGGTGCAAGCGGTCGGACAGGAACGCCAGGTGCGCATCGTCCGGTGACCACGCCGGCGAAGCGTCGGCCCACGCGCCGGTCGTGAACTGCTCCGGCAGCGCGCCGGGCTCGATGTCGAGGACGTAGAGATCGCTGGGAGTGAACGAGCCTTCGTCGGCGACCGTCGCGTGCAGTGCGAACGCCATCCGAAGGCCGCTGGCCGACAAGGCCAGCTCCGCGGGCGTCCTGGTGTCCAGGAGCAGGTCCGCGGTCGGGGGCTGAAGGAGATCGGGCTCCGGAATCATCGGCGTATCTTGCCACCAGGGGAGGCTGAGGGATGCAACAGGTCGACGTCGAAGGGATCACGATCGGATACGAGCGCGCCGGGCACGGCCCGCCGCTGGTTCTGCTCCATGGTGGGTTGTCGGATCATCGGGAGTGGCAACGCCAGATCGTCGATCTTTCCGATGTCGTTCACGGTCGTCGCATGGGATGCGCCCGGTTGCGGTGCTTCGAGCGATCCTGACGAGTCGTTCCGGATGCCCGACTACGCACGCTTGCTCGCCCTGTTCATCGAAACGCTCGGCCTCGAACATCCCCACGTCCTGGGACTCTCGTGGGGTTCGACCCTGGCGTTAGAGCTCTACCGGCAGCGACCGGACATCCCGCGCACGCTGATCCTGACCGCGGCCTATGCGGGATGGGCAGGCTCGCTGCCTCCGGCGACGGTCGCCGAGCGACTCGAGTCTGCGCTGCGCGATATGGAGGAGCGTCCGGGCGAGGATTTCGTCCGCACCTGGGTCCCGTCACTGTTCACCGAGCGCGCCCCCACCGAGGTGGTGGACGGGTACGTCGCCGTCATGGCCGACTACCACCGATCCGGCGTGCGGCCGATGCTGCACGCCATCGCAGAGGCGGATCTGCGCGACGTCCTGCCGACGATCGCCGTGCCCACCCTGCTGCTGTACGGTGAGGAGGATCAGCGATCGCCCCTGTCTGTCGCGAAGCGGATGCACGAGGCGATCCCGGGATCCTCGCTCGTGACGCTTCCCGACGTCGGACATATGAGCAACATCGAAGCTCCCGAGCGGTTCAACGCCGCCGTCAGGGAGTTCCTCGCTGTCCGCGATACGTGATCGGCCGCGACTCGCTGGATGACTCTAGGATGACCATCCACGCGCCCGCCCCCAACAGGAGGACAGCCATGGACCTGAAACTCGAACTGCTGCCGGTCCCCGTCACCGACGTGGACCGTGCCAAAGCCTTCTACGCAGATCAGCTCGGATTCCACGTCGATGTGGACGATCAGCCCATGGAGAGCATCCGGGTCGTGCAGCTGACCCCGCCCGGTTCGGCATGCTCGATCATGGTCGGCACGGGGATCACCCGGTCCGAACCCGGCTCCCTGCAGGGTCCGCAGCTCGTCGTGGACGACATCGAAGCGGCGCGGGAAGAGTTGGCCGGCCGGGGCGTCGACGTCAGCCCGGTCCAGCACTTCGAAGAGGTCGGCCTCGTCGACGGCAAGGGCGGCGACTGGAACTCGTTCGTCAACTTCAGCGACCCCGACGGAAACGGCTGGGTCCTGCAGGAACGTCCCGCCTCGAAGGACTGACACTCCACGGGTGATCGCGACGAACTCACGTCCGTACCTTCGGCGGACCGGCGTCGACGATCTCCAGGGAGAGTTCCAGCGGGTCGTGATGGATCAGCGATTCCATCCACCAGGTCATGCCCGCATCGGCGAGCCCTGCCATGTCGACCGTGATCGGTTCCCTCCAAGCCGGACTGGCGTTGCCGGCGACGGCGACCGCGAACGGATGGTCGTCGGGCAGGCCAGCGTCGTGCACGGCGACCATGATCTCGGCGACGTGTTCGGGGGTCGGAGGCCCCGTGGCCGGGTTGGGGAAGATGCCGTCGCTGGATGCGGCACGACGGATGACGCGAGGGTCGGCGGTCGAGCTCGCCACCCAGATGGGGATCGCGTGTTCCTCCGGCGCGCCAAGATCCAGGGTGACCCGGTAGTGCGGACCGTCGTGCCGGTATGACCGCCCGGACCACACTGCACGAACCACGTCGAGCCCTTCGTCGTACATAGCCGAGCGTGCCCGCACATCTCCAGGCTCACCGAAGCGGGTGAAGTCGCCGGACTCGTCGGACCCGAGGCCTGTGCCGAGGATGAGCCGCCCGCCGGACAACCGGCTGATCGTGGAGGCGTGACGGGCGACGACCCACGGTCGACGTCGGGCCAACGGCGTGACCATCGGACCGAGACGGATGCGCTGGGTCGCATGCGCGATCGCTCCCAGCGTGGCCCAGACATCGACGATCGGCATGTCATCGCGAACGAGGTGGTCCCACAGGAAGACTCCGTCCCACCCCGAGGTCTCAGCACGCGCGGCGAGGTCGACGACGACCGTTGGGTCTCCGAACGGGCCGAACGGCGGCAGGTACAGACCGTAGTGGAGGGTGTTGTCAGTCGAAGCGACCACCTCCATGTCGTCCTACCACAGCCCAACTCCGTTCGTGCCCGCCCTGCCGACCTCAGCGATGAGTTCGCCATGTCCGTGCGGTCTGTGCTTGCGGATGGCGATCACGCTGGCTCTTCGGGGCTCCATCGTCCGGAACGACATCCGCGCGTTGTGCGACCGTTTGCATGAGACGCTCCGACGAGGCGGCCGGGGTCCGGTGATCATCGATGTCGGCGGGCTCACCCAGCTCGACGCCGCGGCGATCGACGCGCTGGCCCGGCTGCAACTCGTCGCGCGACGGCTCGGCCGCCAGGTCCTGCTTCGCGACGCGGGTGAGGACCTCGTCGATCTCCTCCAGCTGGTGGGACTCGTCGATCTGTTCCCGTCGATCGAGCGGTCACGCGAGCCGGTCGGGCAGGTCGAAGAGCGGGAACAGATGGGCGGCGTCCAGGAAGAACGTGATCCCGGTGATCCGGTCACCTGAGATCTCGAGGACCTGCAACGCCCACGGCTCATGACCACCCGTCGTGCTCGGCTTGTAGTGGGCGAACGCCGGCGACCCGTTCGCGTCGATGGAGAGCAGGCGCGACCCTTTGCACCCGATGCCGGGCCCCAGGCACCAGCGTCGGACGTCGTCGTGGGTCTGCAACCAGAGCTCGTACGGCGGCATCGACCAGGCGGCATCCTCGGCGAGCAGCGACGTCAGTGCGTCCATGTCGTACCGCTCGAACGCCTCGACGTATCGAGCCAACAGCGATCGCTGTTGCTCGTCCAAGGGCAGCCGCGGTTCGGCCACATCGACCTCGGTTGACTCCAGCGTCGCGTGCGCCCGCTGGAGCGCGCTGTTGACCGAAGCCACGGTCGTGTCGAGCAGCTCCGCGACCTCGAGCGCCTTCCACCGGAACACGTCGCGCAACACCAGGACCGCGCGTTGCTTCGGTGGAAGATGCTGCAACGCCGCGATGAAGGCGAGCCGGATCGTCTCGCGCGCCTCCGCGACCTCGGCCGGATCGCCATCGGCCGGCAGCACGCTGGTGTCGGGGACCGGCAGGATCCACGTGGCTTCCGGCAGCGCGTCCCCGAGCGATGCATCGGCGGTCGTCGGCGCCGCCAGGTCCATCGGGCGAGCGCGGCGCTCCTTGCCGGTCAGCATGTCGAGGCACACGTTGGTGGCGATGCGATACAGCCACGAACGCAACGCCGAGCGTCCTTCGAACCCCTCGAACCCCCGCCATGCCCGGAGCATCGTTTCCTGCACGGCGTCCTCGGCTTCGAAGGCCGAACCCAACATGCGGTAGGCGTAGGCGGTGAGCTCCTTGCGATGCTCTTCGAGCCGCAACTCGAGATCTTCGGGTGCGCGAACCATGCGCATCACTCTACGAGCGCGGGAAGAAAGGCATCCGCCGATGAGTTCCCGACTCCAGGGTCGTCGTATCGGTGAGGCGCACGACAGGAGGCAGGACGTGGCGAGCGTGACGGACAACCCGCCGGTGCAGCGGGCAACGCGGCGAGAGTGGATCGGGCTCGCCGTGCTGGTCATCGCCTGCTTGCTCTACGCCATGGACCTCACCGTGCTGCACCTGGCGGTGCCCTCGCTCAGCGCCGATCTTGAGCCCAGCAGCGCCGAGCTGCTCTGGATCGTCGACATCTACGGCTTCATGGTCGCCGGATTCTTGATCACGATGGGTACGCTCGGCGACCGCATCGGCCGGCGTCGTCTGCTGATGCTCGGGGCGGCCGCGTTCGCCGCCGTCTCGGTGCTCGCGGCGTTCTCGACGAGCCCGGAGATGCTGATCGCGGCGAGGGCGTTGCAGGGCATCGCCGGCGCGACGCTCGCGCCCGCGACGCTGTCGCTGATCTTCAACATGTTCCTGGATCCACGGCAGCGTTCGATCGCGATCGGTGTGTGGATCGCCGGTTTCTCGGCGGGGAGCGCCGTAGGCCCGGTGCTCGGGGGCCTGCTGCTCGAGAACTTCTGGTGGGGGTCGGTGTTCCTGTTGGCGGTTCCGGTCATGGCGCTCTTGTTGATCCTGGGGCCCAGGCTGCTGCCCGAGTACCGGGATCCGAACGCCGGGCGCCTCGACCTGAAGAGCGCGGTCCTGTCGTTGTTCGCGATCTTGGCCGTGATCTTCGGGTTCAAGCAGATCGCGCAGGACGGCATCGGGACGATCGCCGTCGGCGCCGTGCTCGCTGGGCTGGTGATCGGCATCGTCTTCGTCCGGCGGCAACGCCGGTTGGAGGACCCCATGATCGATCTCGCCCTGTTCCGCGATGGTGGGTTCAACGCCGCGCTGGCCACCAACGTGCTCGGGATCTTCATCGCGTTCGGATACTTCCTGTTCGTCGCGCAGTACCTGCAACTGGTGCTGGGCTTGTCCCCACTGGAGGCGGGGCTGTGGTCACTGCCCTCGGCGGCGGGGTTCATCGTGGGTTCGCAGGTCGGGCCGGTTCTGCTCCGGCGGTTCCGGCCGGCGTACGTGATCGGTGTCGGACTCGTGATGGGTGCCATCGGGCTCGGGATGTTGACCCAGGTCGACACCTCGTCGGCGCTCTCGACGTTGGTCGTCGCCTCACTGATCATCTCGCTGGGACTCGCACCGGTGTTCACGGCGACGACGGATCTCATCGTGGGTGCGGCTCCTCCCGAGAAGGCCGGGGCGGCCTCGGGTATCTCCGAAACCGGAGCGGAGCTGGGCGGTGCGCTCGGCATCGCGATCCTCGGCAGCATCGGCACCGCCGTCTATCGCGGCGAGCTGGCCCAGATGCTTCCCGCCGGTACCCCGCCCGAGGCAGCGGACGCCGCTCGTGACACCCTGGGCGCCGCGGTCGGGGTGGCTCAGGAGCTGCCCGGACCCATCGGCACGCAGCTGCTCGATGCCTCCCGAGACGCGTTCGTCCAGGGCATGCGGGTCACCTCGGCGATCGCCGCGGTAGTGGCGCTGGGCGTCGCCGCCGTCGCCGTCGCGATGCTTCGCCATGTGCCGCCGATCGCGGCGACAGAGGGATCGACCGAGAGCGAGACGAGCGACGATGATGTGACCCCGGCAGGCGTCGCCGTCTCCGACTGAGCAACCAACCGTGCGTGGCTGGGTACTGGACGATCGCTGGCTCTGTCCGAACTGATCGACATCGGTGCCGATGTTGGCTTGATACGCTCGCGACTCGCCTTCCGAGGGAGAAACAGATGGGTAGCTCCATGGTGATGGTCCGTGGGCGCGGGCTCGCGCTCGTCTCGGGCCGGGGGTGCACGGCCTGACGGTCAGCACTTCCTGCGCAGCCGGCTGATCGCAGCCGAGATCGTTCGAGGTGCCGAGATCGAGCCGGACGATCACGTCCTGGAGATCGGGGCAGGCACCGGGCGCCTCACGCATCCGCTGGCCCAGCGAGCGGTGCATGTCTCGGCCGTTGAGCTGGACCCGGTGCTCGCAGAACGACTTCGTCGCTCATTCGTCGGGCAGCGCCACGTTCGGATCGTCCAGGGCGATGTGCTGCAGGTCCCGCTGCCTGAGGGACGCTGGCGCGCCTTCGGCAACATCCCGTTCTCGGTGACGACACCGGTCTTGCGACGGCTACTGGATGCGCCATCGGCCGGGCCGGAACGCGCCGACCTGCTGGTCCAGTACGAAGCGGCTCGCAAACGCGCTGCGGTCCATCCGGCAACGCTGCTCACGCTCGGCTGGCAACCGTGGTGGGACTTCACCCTCGCGCGACGCGTTCCTCGGTTCGGGTTCGAGCCACCGCCTCACGTGGACGCGGGGCTGCTCGTCATCACGCGTCGGCCCTTCCTACTTCATCTGGATGAGCGCTCGGACTACACGACGCTACTCCGGATCGCCTTCGACCACGCCTCGACGCCCATCCGGCGATCCCTGCGCGACAGACTGACCCCGATGCACTGGAAGCGCCTCGCTCGCGAGCGTGGCCTGCGTGTCGATGCTCGGCCCACCGACCTGGATGTGTGGGACTGGGTGGCCGTATTCAGGGCGTGCCCGTGATGGGATCGACTCGCGCTAGGCTCCTGATGCTCACCGATCGAGTTGACGACGCTGGAGGGATCGATGCTCGGATGGCTCGATGACATCACCAGGCTCACCCTTGAGAACCAGAACTTCCGGACGGTCGTGTACACGGGCGATCACGCGCAGCTGACGTTGATGCGCCTGAAGCCAGGCGAGGAGATCGGCTGGGAGCGCCACGGGCACCTGGACCAGTTCCTGAGGCTTGAACGGGGGCGGGCACGGGTGGAGTTCGGCGAGACCGAGGATGCCGTCGACGAGACGCACGACGTGGAGGACGACTGGGCCACGATCGTGCCGGCCGGCCTGTGGCACAACGTCGTCAACATCGGATCGGACGACGTCAAGCTCTATTCGCTCTATTCCCCTCCCGAGCATCCGGACGGCACCGTCCACCGCACCAAGGCCGACGCCGACGCGTCCGAAGCAGAGCACGGCTAAGGACGGCGATCCCGCTCACGCGGGCTGCGGTGGCACGAAAGGGAGCACGACCGTGATCATGGTGCCGCCCGTGGCCCGGCGAGCTGCGGCGATCGTGCCCCCGTGCGCCTCGACCAGGGTGCGTGCGATCGCCAGCCCCAGCCCGCTGCCTCCCGAGTCGGCACCCTTGACGAAGCGATCGAACACGTGTGGCAGCAGCTCCTCGGCGATTTCCGACCCCGTATCGCCAACCCCGATCGCGAGGGCCGGCACGGCACCGAGCGAACCCCGGTGCGCGCTCACCAGGACACGACCGCCGCTCGGCGTGTAGCGCAGGGCGTTCTGGAGCAGGTTCGCGAGGACCTCGCCGATCCGCATCGGGTCGATGTCGATCACCGGCAGATCCGGCGTGACGTCGACATCGAGATCGACCCCCGCCTCATCCGCGCGGCTCGTGTAGGCAGAGACCGCATCCTCCACGAGGGTTCCGGGCGCGATCGGCTCGCGGTGCAGGACAAGGGCGCCGGCCTCGGCCGTCGACAACGTGCGGAGATCGTCCAGGAGCCGAGCCAGGATGTCGGTCTCGTCCATCAGGGTGCGCAAGTGTTGCCGGTCCGCGGGGTAGAGGCCGTCGAGCATCGCCTCGGCGTTGCCGCGGATCACCGAGAGCGGGGTCCGCAGCTCGTGTGCCAGGTCGGCAAGCAGCTCGCGGCGTCGAGCCTCGTCCGTCTCGAGGCGTTCGGCCATACGATTGAACGCCTGCGCCATTCGGCGGTCATCGCCCCCGCCGCGCGGCTCGACCCGAGCGGTGAGGTCGCCGTCCGCCACGCGTCCGACTGCCTCCATCACGTCGCCGACCGGACCCGCGGTCCGACGGATGCCTCGCGCCACGACCACAGCCGTGGCGACCAGTCCGATCAGCAGGAAGAACGGGAACGGGAAGAAGCGCCCGCGGCCGTCACCAGGGCCGCGGTCCCACCCCCACCCGAACACGGCGCCGAGCACCCACCCGGTCACCATCAGCAGTAGGAAGAGCGCTCCTGCCCCGATCAGCATCCGACGGAGGAAACGACGGCGTACACCGCCCCAGGCGTGCCATCCCCCTTCCGGCGGGAAGGGCTCCCCCTGTGGCCACCATGGCGGTTTCCCTCCGCGCCATGGCTGGCCGCCGGCCTCGCCGCCCTGGCGGGGGGTGTCCTCAGGCATCGGCGAACCGGTACCCGACGCCGTGCACGGTAAGCACGTAGCGCGGCTTCGACGTGTCGGGCTCGATCTTGCGCCGCAGGTTCTTGACGTGTGCGTCGATCGCCCGCTCGTACGAATCGATCGCCACCCCGTGGATCGCATCGAGCAGCTGTCCGCGGGTGAACACGCGTCCGGGCTCGCGCGCCAGCGTCACGAGCAGGTCGAACTCCGTAGGGGTCAGGTCGACGGGGCGAGCGCCGATCACCACCCGCATCCGTGCCAGATCCACCTCGAGCTCGCCCGCTCGCAGGTGCTCGGTCTTCGTTCCCGTCGCGGGATCGGTGCGCCTGAGCACCGCTCGCACCCGGGCCACCAATTCCTTCGGACTGAAGGGCTTCACGACGTAGTCGTCGGCTCCCAGCTCCAAACCGACGATGCGATCCGATTCATCACCCCGAGCGGTGAGCATGACGATCGGCACGGTGGAGGTCCGGCGCAGCTCTCGTGCCACATCGAGACCGTCCGTCGTGGGCAGGCCCAGGTCCAGGATGACCAGGTCGGGCCTCACGCCGCGTGCCGACGCGATCGCGGCATCGCCGTCGGCTGCCACGCTGACATCGAACCCCGCATCCTGCAGGTAATCGCGCACGACGCGCGAGATCTTCATCTCGTCCTCGACGACCAGGATGTGACGGGGCACGGTCGGCCTCCTGCTGATGACGATGGTCAGTCTGGCAGCGAACGCGGGGCGGGAGCGGAAGCCGATCGCCTCCGCTCCCGGGCGCCTGCCCCGCACGGTGTACCGCGTTGGACGGAGTTCAGGCGGGTTGCGCCGGCGCCGGTGGCGCCTCAGGACCGGATCTCGTTCCGCTCTCCCCCGACTCGTGCATCTCCCGGTGCCAGGCTTCGGCCCTGGAGCGCCACTCCTCGCGAGGGCCACCCGGTCCCCCAGGTCCGCCGCGGCCGCCGGGCCCCCAGCCGCCTCCGCGCCACATGAACGAACGCACCAGCAGGATCGTGCCGATCACGAACAGCGGGAACAACAGGAACCCGAACGGGAAGAACCCGCCATGACCACCGTGCCAGCCGCCGTATCCGAACCCGGATCCCGGGCCGACCACCCGGACGACCTCGGTCCCGTCCGGTGCGGTCGTCTCGATCGTCTGCACCTGCTCCTCGAGACCGCGGGCTTGTCCGGCGTTGTAGGCACCGACCCCGATCCCGACTCCGGCCAGCGCGATCAGCACCACGGCCGCGATCATCGTTCCTCGTCGCATCGTTCCGACCTCCTCCTGCGGGCGATCGTCTCGTGCTCTCTGCCCGCACCCCCATGCTGGCGCCGAGGTGTGAATCACCCATGAAGTTCGTGCGGAGGAACGGCGCTCGTGCCGAAGACCTATCCGGCGAGTGAATCAGCGTAGTTGAGGAACTCGATCTCCGGCGGCGAGTGACCCGCCTGCTCCAGGAGGATCACGACGTCCCGCCGCTGCTGAGCGCTGTGCGTGATGATGTGCAACAGGAAGTACTCGAGCGGGAAGCGATCGCGTGGTCCCAGATCGACGACCTCGTGCAGCGCCGCGTTTTCCAGACCATCGACCCAGGCCCGCATCTCGAGCTCATCGTCGTGCCAGGCGCTCGAAAGCCTCTGCAGATCGGGGAAGTCCTCGGCGGCGAGCTCCACGTCCCACACCTCGGGAGGCTCGCCGATCAGGCGAAGGCGCCAGCTGCGTTCCACGTCCAGGCTGTGCACCAATGTGGCGCGGACACCCCGATACGTGATGTCGCTCGTCGCCATGAAACCATCCGGGCTCAGCGCCTCCGCCGCCCGAAGGATCTGCGCGTTCGCCCAGTAGCTGTAGTCGAACAGTTGCACGATCCCGGCCCGTTCCATCGCAGCCATGCTAGAACGAAGGGGCAGGACATCCATCGAGCACCCACACAGGAAGGTCGACGCCATCCATATCGCGATCTCCGGCGCCAGCGGCACGATCGGCGGCGCTCTCGCGCGCTCCCTCGAGCGTGATGGCCATCGTGTCAGGCCGTTGGTACGCCCCCAGACCTCGTCGCAAGACCCCGACTCGATCGCATGGGATCCCGCCGCGGGCACGATCGACGCCGCCGCGCTCGAAGGCCTCCACGCCGTGGTGCATCTGGCGGGCGTCGACATCGCCGGCAAGCGCTGGACCGACGAGCGGAAGCGGGCGATCAGAGGGTCCCGGGTCCAAGGCACGTCACTGCTGGCATCGACGCTCGCAGCGCTCACCACGCCGCCGTCGGTGTTCGTCTGCGGTTCGGCGGTCGGCTACTACGGGAACGGCGGCGGCCGAGAGCTGACCGAACGGTCGCCCGCCGGGGAGGGTTTCCTCGCTGAGACAGTCGTGGCATGGGAGGCGGCTGCGCAGGCGGCGATCGACGCCGGGATCAGGACCGTCTTCGTTCGTGCCGCCGCCTACCTCACGCCGGGCAAGAGCATGCTGCGCTACATGGTCCCGCCGTTCCGATTCGGCCTGGGCGCGCGTTTCGGCGACGGTTCCCAATGGTTCCCCTGGATCAGTCTCGACGACGAGGTGGCGGTCTTGCGGTTCGCCATGGACCATGACGAGCTTCGAGGGCCGGTCAACGCATCCGCTCCGGGGGTCGTCACGAACCGGGACTTCACCAAGATCCTGGCCAGCGTGCTGCATCGACCGGCGCCATGGTGGGCGCCGGGGCCGGTCCTCGAGGTCATCGCCGGCAAGGAGCGGGCTCACGAGGTGCTGATGGCCGACGCCAAGGTCGTGCCCGAAGCGCTGCTCGACGCAGGATTCACCTTCCGTGACCCGGAGCTCGAGCCCGCGCTGCGACGCATCCTGTCGAAGGATGGCTCCCAGGCGTCGGCGAGCTAGCCGCTCACGGCTTCCTCGATCCTGGCCATCTGCTCCTCGCTGAGGTCGAGGTCGCGCGCGGCCATGTTCTCCTCGAGGTGAACGACGGACGAGGTGCCGGGGATCGGCACCATCACGGGACTGCGGTGCAGCAGCCATGCCAGGCTCAACTGCGCCGGCGTCGCATCGTGTTCCTCGGCGACCCGACCCAGCGCGCCATCCGGACGGGCGAGGTCGCCGTTGGCGATCGGATACCAGGGGATGAACGCGATGCCTGCCTGCTCGCTGGCATCCAGCACGTCCTCGGCGTCCCGGTCGCTGACGCTGTAGCGGTTCTGCACGGAGACGACCTCGACGATGGCACGGGCCTGCTCCAGCTGGGCCACCGACACGTTGGACACGCCGATGTGCCTGATCTTGCCCTGGTCCTGCAGGTCCTTGAGAGCGCCCACCGACTCTTCGTAGGGCACCGTCCGGTCGACGGTATGGAGCTGGTAGAGATCGATGGTCTCGACGCCAAGGCGCTGGAGGCTCCCCTCGCAGGCTTCACGCAGATAGCCGGGCTCGCAGTTGGGTTTCCATCGGTCCGGGCCGGAACGGGTCATGCCGCCCTTGGTGGCGACGATGACCCCGTCGTAGTCGGGCCCCAGCGTCTCCCCGATGAGGCGTTCGCTGACCTCGGGGCCGTAGGAGTTGGCCGTGTCGATGAAGTCCACACCCAGCTCCACCGCTCGCCGCAACACCCGCCGTGCTTCGTCCGGGTCGTCGGGCTCACCCCAGACGCCCGTGCCGGTGATCCGCATGGCGCCGAATCCGAGCCGATCGATGGACGTGGCGCCGGCCAAGGAGAACGTGTGCTCAGGCATGAGGCCAGCGTATCGCCGACCGGCTCAGACGGTTTGCGGATCCGCGGCCTGCGTAGGTTCGGCCTCCGCTACCTCCACGGTGTCCGCTGGCGCATGCTGCCGCCTCGACAGCACCAGGAAGGGCAAGGACAGCAGCGAGATGCCGGCGCCGACCAGGTAGGACGGGGCGTAGCCGGACACGTCCGCGACGCGACCCAACGCCGGCTGGGCCCACACGCCGCCGGTCGATTCCATCATCGAGTCGAACGACAAGATCGTGGCCCGCTGCTGTGACGGGATGAGCCCGTTGAGGTAGGTCTGGCGGATCGGCATGGAGGCGGCGAACAGCAGTCCCCACACCGCGATGAAGCCGATCACCGCCCAGAAGCTCTCGATGAGCCCGATCAGGACCAGCGCCAGGATGCTCAGGGACGAGGTGGTGATCAACGCGGAGGTCCGTCGATGGAAGAGCCGCCGGATCCGCGGCGCCGCCAGCCCACCCACGATCTGCGCGCCGGCGACGATGGCCGCCACCAGCCCGGCGATCTGATAGGCCTCCGGGTCGCCGTACAGCTCCAACAGATACGGCTGCAACGCGTAGAACGCGTAGAACCCCACCCCGCCGGTGAACAGCGCCTCCACCATGAGCCACTTGACGGCGGGCACGCGCCACCCGAAGCGGATCGAGGCACCCGCGACCTTCTTGATCTCGGTCACCAGTCCCTGGCCTCGTTCGGGGGTGAACCCCACGTCGTGCATCAAGCGGAACGCCACGATGAACATCACGATCAGGATCAGGCCACGGAGAACGAACGGCACCCCCAGGCCGACCTGTTGGGCGATGAACCCGCCGGCGACCGAGCCGGTCAGCATGGCCACGCCGGAGACGACCTGTCCCCGACCGAACACCGACTCCATGTCGCCCGTGTATCCGGTCGCCGTGAGCGCATCGACCAACCAGGCCTCGACCGCACCTGAGAAGAACGTGAACCCGAGCCCGATCAGGACCGAGACCGCGGCCCACTGCCAGAAGGGCGCCTCGATCTGCCACAACAGCACGTACAGCAACGTGGACGCGCTGAGCGTGAGGGTTCCCAGCAGGTAGGAGGCCCGCCGGCCCACCGTGTCGGCGACGATGCCGGTCGGTACCTCGAACAGCACCATGCCGGCGGTGAAAAACGCGTTGGCTGCGAAGGCCTGCAGGTTGGTCAGGCCGGCGTCCAGCAGGAAGATCGTGTTGATCCCCCAGATGAGCGAGGCCGCAAGCGTGTTTCCGAGCATCAGCGAGTAGTAGGTCCGCTGGATCGTGCGCGGCGTGAGCTGCGGACCCTCGACGGTTCCGTTCGTACTCGACATGGTCGCCCCCGGGCCCTCACTCCTCAGACGACGGAACGCTCCGCATCTCATCGGTGTTCCCGCAGCATGCAGCGACGACGCGCAAGCCTCGTGGTCGACCGGTCACATCGGGTTCCGCTGCATCGTCCGTTGACACGTCCGCGGACGGGCTCGGTCCGGTCAGCTCGCTATGCCTCCTCGCCGATCGCCTCGCTCGCCTCGCTGTCGCCGTCGCCGGCACTGAGCCGCGAGACGGCGATGTCGTCCTCGTGTCGAACCCGGTCCCGCAGATCGGAGAACCTCACCGCTTCGAAGGCGATCAGCGCCACCATGATGGCGGTCACCAGCCCGAGGGCGGCCAGCGCCGGGATCCGGACGCCAACCGGGATCAGAGCCAGCAGCAGCGCGGCCACCACCACGCGCTGGACGTTGACGCTGTGAACGTTGCGGTACCGGAACGCGACGTGTCCCAGGAGGTACAGGGCGACCCCGCCGAACATGGCGACCAACGGCAGCAGCTCCAGAGCATCCGTCAGCGCATGGTCGCTGCTATCGGCAACCCACACCAGCACCTTCTTGAGTCCGAGGGCGAGCAGGACGATGCCGGCGATCATCGGCAGATGCAGATAGGTGTAGGAGTCTCGCGCGAGGCGAGCTTGCTCTTCGCCGTGCAGCCGCCGCAGGACCCGTTCGGCCACGAGTGCAACGACATCGAAGTACGCCCACCACAGGCAGCCGGCGAGCGCGAGACCCAGCACCGAGGCCGCGATGATCGGCAGCGAGATCGGCAGCGCCGCCACCCCCACGCCGATCGCCACGATCGATTCACCGAGCGCCACGATGATGATGAGCCCGTGCCGTTCCGCGAAATGCGCCGCCGAGTTCAGTCGCCATCCGGATGCGCCGGCCAGGATCGTGCCTCCGAGATCTACGACCAGCACCGCGACCCACGTGATCGTCTGCGCTCGCCCCTCCAGCCCCGACGCGACGAGCAAGAGCGCCGTGCTGCCCAGCACCGACGGCGCGAACCGGATCAGCTGTCCCCGCAACCCGTAGTCATGATTGGCGCCGGCCGCGATCCAGAAGATCGACAGATGCAGCAGACGCACCGCGAGGTAGGCGAACGCGAACACGACCGGTCCGCTGAGACCGCCTTCCAGGTCCACGAATGCCTCAGGAACCGTAAGCGCCATCACGAACATGGCAGCCATGGCTCCGAACATCG
Organism: uncultured Actinomycetes bacterium; assembly: GCA_963821935.1. Taxonomy (GTDB): domain Bacteria; phylum Actinomycetota; class UBA4738; order UBA4738; family HRBIN12; genus JAOUEA01. The sequence goes on from CAWGFM010000005.1 coordinate 920,498, forward strand.
TGACCCGCCCGATGCCCTCATCCGCCTGCACCACGTTGGCGAGCCAGGCGTACCCGACCCAGCACCACCACAGCAGCGTCAAGACGAGCAAACCTCGCGCGACACCACGTGCCGAGAGATCTTCCGACATCAGTGCCGTGACCTGCGTCAGCGAGAACACGAACACCAGATCGAAGAACAGCTCGATCGGCGTCACGCGAGCTTCCTCGGAGACCGATTGGATCCTCGGGTGCATGCTCGTGCTCACGAGGTTCATCGTCTCATGACCCCCGTGATCGCAGAGCGAGTGGCCCGGCCATCGTTTGTGGGTGGGGGCCGTGGGGTAGATCGCAGCACGGCGATGAACGGGAGGGACGGTCATGCTGAACGACACGGATGCAACCGCGATGCTCGCGGTCAAGGACATCGGGACGGCCACCACGTTCTACGAGGGGACCCTGGGGTTCGAGCCTTCGGGGAGCGCGCAGGACGGCATGGTCACGTACACCATGGGCCGCACACCCGTGCTGGTCTATGAATCCGAGTACGCCGGCACCAATCAGGCGAACGCCCTGGCCTGGGGAGTGGGCGATCGCTTCGACGAGGTGATGGAGTCACTCAGCGGCAAGGGCGTCACGTTCGAGCACTACGACCTGCCCGGGATGACCCTGGAGGGCGATGTCCATACCGCGGACGATTTCAAGGCCGCCTGGTTCAAGGACCCTGACGGCAACATCTTGCACATCAACAGCGGATAGAACGCGGCTCGCCGGTCAGCTCTCCCACAACCCGAGCACGTTGCCTTCGGGATCTTTGAAGTAGGCGAACGCTCCCATGTCGGGGATCTCGGTTCTGGGCTGCACCACGCTGCCACCTGCCGCTTCGATCTTCTTCATCGAGTCGTCGATGGAGTCAACGCCGATCGTCAGGACCGGCGAGGGCGTGTCGGCGGAACGCTTCATCATGCCGCCGTTGATCGCGCCGGGTTCCGTGGGCATCTGCGTCGCCTCGTCGATCGCCGTCGTCATCGCGATCGTGTAGTCCATCTCCTCGATGGTGTTGAGCTGCCACCCGAAGGTCGACGCGTAGAACTCCGTCGCCCTCGACATGTCGTCGGCAGGGATCTCGAAGTGCACCATCTTGTCCATGTCTGACGCTCCTTCCCGGCGGACGTGCAGCTCTCTGCTCGACCCTATCGCTTCACCGAGATCGCGTTCTCCGGGCAGTTCGCCTCTGCCATCTGGACCTTCCCCTCGAGCTCGGGGCCGACGTCTGCCAGCTTCACGACCGAGTACCCGTACCCGTCCGCCTCGAACACCTCCGGGCATGTGACGACGCAGCGGTTGTGACCCTGGCACCGCTTCCCGTCGACCTCCACGTGCACGGATGTCACCGGCGACCACCTCCATCCAGGACCAACGGCAGAGGATCGATGCCGTGCCATGCGGGGTTCGAGCCAGGCACCAACGAGAAATCCGGATAGCGGATCAGGAACTCCTCCAGGGCCACGCGCAGCTCGCGTCTGGCGAGGTTCGACCCCATGCACCGATGGATCCCCGCCCCGAACGCGACGTGCGGGTTCGGCTGGCGATCGATCACCACTCGATCCCCGTCTGGGAACTTCGCTTCGTCGCGGTTGCCTGCCCCGAACACGAGCAACACGCGATCGCCGGCGCGCAGCGTCTGGCCGTCGAGATCGACGTCGCGCGTCACCGTTCGCGCCATGCCTTGCACCGAGGATAGGCACCGCAGGAACTCCTCCACGGCCGACTCCACCAGTTCCGGTTCCTCCGCGAGCCTCGTCCGGTCCTCGGGATGCTGCGCCAGGTACCAGAGACTGCTGCGCAAGACCCATGCCGTGGTGTCGAGGCCGGCCACCACCAGGATGAATCCATAGTCGGCGAGCTCCTCATCGGTGAGGCGGCGACCATCGATCTCGGCGGTGAGCAGCCTGCCGAACAGGTCGTCGCGAGGGTCCTGCCCTTTCCTGGCCTCGAGGATGGCGGTGATGTAAGCCGTGAGCTCGGCGGCGGCTCGCATCGTCGAGTCGTAGTCGTGCGTCCTCACGTAGAAGATCCGGTTGATCCAGTCCTGGAGCTTGTCCGATCCATCGGTGGGGAGACCGGCGAGCTCACAGAACACCACCATCGGGAACGGCACGGCGTAGTTCGCGGCGATGTCCACCTCAGACTCACCTTCGAAGGCGTCGAGCAGCTGCATCGCGGTGCGCCGCACCATCGGCTCGAGCCGGTCGACCTGCTGGGGGCTGAATGCCGGCAGCATCGCCTTCCGGTACTTCCCGTGCATCGGAGGGTCGATGTCGATCGGGATCCCGGGCCGCTCATTGCCCATCGGCGGCAGCAGCATGCCAGGGGAGACGGCGAACGTCTCGGGATCCTGCTCGATGCGATGGATGTCCTCGAACCGGGTGACGAACCAGAAGCCGCCGTAGTGATCGCTGAACCCGACCGGACAGCCCTCGCGCAGTTCGCGGTACACGTCGAACGCGACATCCAGACCCTGGTCGTGATGCCGGAAATCGCGCTCGAGCGCCCGGATCCGATCGTCACCCATGAAGGAGGCGAGCGTATTCCTCGGCTGCGACCCCAGCAATCTGCACCCGATGCGGGTTGACACCTCGTGAGCCAAAGCAAATACTTAACCATATGGTTCAGTCTCAGCGACTCGATCGAACCTTCGCCGCACTCGCAGACCCGACCCGGCGCGACATCCTCGAGCGTCTCTCGACCGGGCCGGCCTCGGTGACGGAGCTAGCGACACCGTTGGACATCTCCCTGCCCGGGGTCATGAAGCACATCCACGTCCTCGAAGGGGCGGGCCTCGTGACCTCCCAGAAGCTGGGGAGAACCCGCGAGTGCCGGGTGGTTCCCGGGGACATGGACGATGCCCAGGCCTGGATCGAGCGGTACCGCCGTCGGTGGGAAGGTCGCCTCGATCGGCTCGGCGCCATCGTCGAACGCAAGCAGAAGGCGAAAGGAGCCAGATCATGAGTCACGAGCTGAAGGTTGAACGGACGTTCGATGCATCGACCTTCGAGGTGTTCGATGCCTACGTCGATCCCGACACGCAGCGGGAGCTCTACGCGGACGATGAAACACCGATCGTGGAACTCGAGGAGTTCGGGCACCCGAGTGTCGGCAGCAGATGGACGATCTCGTTCGGAGCATCGAAGGAAGCGATGGTCCGCGAGATCAGCGTGTTCGAGGTGGTCGAGCGGCCCGCACGCCTGGTGAGCACGTCGACGATGACGATGCTCGACGGGACCGTCCTGCAGACGAAGTTCGAGATGACGCTGCAGGAGCGTGACGGCAAGACGCTGGTCACGATGGTGATGAGTGGCTTCCCGAACGCGGAGGTTCGGGACACGTACTCGGGGGGCCTGCCAGGCTTCCTCGACCGGTTCGAGGGGGCCGTTTCGGCGAGGGAAGCCCTGAAGAGCCGACACGACACCGAGCGATGAAGCGGAGTAGGGTGCCTCGGCACAGGCACAGAAGGGTGGTGCGATGCCCAAGGTCCAGGGATCGTCGAAGTCGGAGGTTCACTACCGGCCGGCTCCCAAGCCGGCGGTCCGATGCGCTGAGTGCAAGTTCATGTTTCCTCGCCTGTCGGTGGGCGGATGTCGTTTCGTCCGCGGCGTGATCCACGCCGGCGACACATGTGACGAGTTCACGCCACGCCGGACCGACGCTTCGAAGTCATAGGCTGCCGAAGGCGGTCCCGTGAAGTTCCGAGCCACGATCCAGTTGAACGGCAAGACCGCGACGGGGATCCCGGTCCCTGCTGCTGTGGTCGAGGAGCTCGGCAAGGGGAAGCGGCCGCCCGTGCACGTCACGATCGGCGACCACACGTACCGGAGCACCGTCGCGGCCTATGGCGACGTGTTCATGCTGCCGCTCAGCGGCGAGAACCGCGGGGCGGCCGGGGTCGCCGCCGGTGATGAGGTCGAGGTCGAACTCCGCCTCGACACCGAACCACGCGAGGTGACCGTTCCCCCCGACTTCGCGGAGGCGCTCAAGGGCGACGTCGATGCCGGCCGGTTCTTCGCTGGATTGTCGTTCAGCAAACAGCAGTGGCATGTGCTCTCGATCGAAGGCGCCAAGACGCCCGAGACCCGTCAACGGCGCATCGACAAGTCGATCGCGATGCTGCGTCAGGGCAAGGCGCGGTAGCGAGACCCATCGACAGCGGCCAGTGCTGCGATGCATCATGGCTGGATGGATGCTGAGGGACGCATCGTGGGCCCGTCTCCGTGGTTCCTCGCGGTCGCGCTTGCGATCCCCATGGCAGGACTCGCCTTGTTGCTCGGTGTGCCCTCGCTCGACATCCAATGGGAACACCATCCCTCCCACTTCTGGCTGGTGTTCGGCGTCGCGTTCGTGAACGTCGCGCTCGGCTTGATCGTCAGCGAGGTGGCGCGACGGAGCGCAGACGAACGACTCTTCCTGGTCTCCATGGTGCTGCTGACGAGCGCGGGGTTCTTGGCGCTGCACGCTCTGGCCACCCCGGGTGTGGTGCTCGGCGGGCCGAACGCCGGCTTCGTCCTGGCGACCCCGATCGGGCTGGTGCTCGCAGCCGGCTTCGCAGCTCTGTCGGCGATCGAGATGGACGATCGGACCGAGAGCACGCTTCGCCGATGGCAGACACCCATGCGGATCGGCCTGGTCGTGGTCCTGTTGGCGTGGGCGATCGCATCGCTGGCCGGAGTGCCGCCGCTGGACCGGGTCATCGAGTCCGAACGCGCTCCCTGGTTGTTGGTCCTGCTCCCGTTCGGCGTTGCCGCGTACGGGTTCGCAGCGTGGCGCTACTTGTCGATCTATCGCGAACGCCGTCGACCGCTGCCGCTCGCCGTGGCGGTGGCGTTCGTGTTCCTGGCCGAAGCGTTGGTCGCCATGGCGTTCGGGCGCGCCTGGCAAGCCTCGTGGTGGGAATGGCATGTGCTGATGGCGATCGCGTTCGCCGTCATCGTGTTCGCCGCTCGGCACGAGTATCGACGGGGCCATTCGATGTCGGGCACCTTCGGCGGCATCTACCTGGAGCGCACCCTCGAGCGACTCGACAGCCGTCAATCGACCGCGCTGGCGGAGCTGGTGCGCGCCGATGCCAACGGCACCTTGGGCACGACGGCGCAGGAGCTCCGCGGTCGCGGCTTCACCGGCGATCAGGTCGCGGTCATGACGGACTCGGCGCGCGAGCTGGCTCGCATGGACGGACTGCTGCGACAGTACGTCGGACCGCACCTGGCCGATCGGCTGGGAGCCGATCCCGAGCTGGCCAGGCTGGGAGGACAGGAACGAGAGGTCACGGTCCTGTTCGCGGACCTGTCGGGATTCACGACGTTCGCCGAAGGCAGGTCGGCCACCGAGGTGATCGACATGCTGAACGCCTATTGGGGGGTCGTGGTCCCATTCGTCGTGGATCAGGAGGGCGGCTTCATCGAGCGCTTCGCCGGCGACGGCGTCTTGGCGGTGTTCAACGCGCTGGGCGATCAGCCCGACCACGCGGCCCGGGCCGTTCGGGCGGCCGTCGCGATCCGCGATCGGTCGGCGGACGTGCGAGGCTCCGACGAGTGGCCGCGTTTCCGCGTCGGCGTGAACACCGGCGTAGTGGTCATCGGCAACGTGGGAGCGGGTGCGCAGCGCTCCTTCTCGGTGATCGGTGATACCACCAACGTCGCCGCACGATTGCAGGGCTTGGCCACACCTGGGCATATCACGATCGCGGGCCGCACCCTGGACGAAGTCAACACGGAGCCGGACGTGATCATCGACGTCCGGCCGCTCGGCCTCACGGAGCTCAAGGGCAAGGCCGAGCCCACGGAAGCCTTCGAGCTCCTGTCGGTCTCCGGAGCCGTCCATGGTTGACAGGGTCGAGGATATGCTCGTCACATGACCGATCCCGCTCCGCGAGCTGCCGTCCCCATGCTGTCTTACGAGGATGTCGGCGCGGCGGTCGATTGGTTGCAGGCAGCGTTCGGCTTCAAGGAGACGGGCGAGCGCTACACCGACGAGCACGGGCGGGTCAGCCACGCAGAACTCGAGCTGGACGGAGCCCTGGTCTACCTGGGATGGCCCGGTGAGGGATACATGAGCCCGGCCCGGCACGCCACCGTCTGCGAGTACGCGCGCACCTGGTCGGAGGTTCCCTTCATCGTGAACGGTGTGCACATGACGGTCGACGACGTCGACGCGCACTGTGAGTCGGCGCGTGCTGCCGGCGCGACGATCCTGCGTGAGCCACAGGACGAGCCGTACGGCCGGTTGTACAACGCAGCCGATCTCGAGGGACACCGCTGGATGTTCATGTCCTCGGGTGGATCCGACGGAGGGGGTCGGCGATCGTGAGCCGCTTCCCGGAGCACTGCCCACGGTGTGGGTCACGCGACCTGAAGGACATCGTGTACGGCACGCCTGCCGACCCGACCTTGTTGCATCTGTGGGCTGACGGGCAGGTGATGCTCCGCCCCCGCCGCTCCGACGACGGCAAGTCGCCCGGCTGGATGTGCGCCGAGTGCGGCCTGGAGACCGCCGACATCAAGACCTCGCGACCCCTTCCCGCGAACTGGCGTGGGCGCTGCTGACGGCATCGCTCGGAGTACGGTGAGCGCCGATGAGGGAGCCGGACCCGGTCGCGCGCGCGGTGGCGCAGTTCGTGGTCGCCAGCCTGTTGGTGCTGGCGGTCGTCGGCGTGGGCGCCGTCTTGGTGTTGCGCCGCGTGGGGACCGACGAAGCCATGCGACAGGCAGAGAACACCGCCGTGGTCGCTGCTCGTGCGGTCCAGGATCGGCTCACCGATCGCATGGTGGACGGTGGAAGCTTCGTGGACCTGCAGCCACTGGACGCCCTGGTGAGTGCCGGCGTCCTGGAGGACCCGATCGACGCCGTGTCGCTGCGGACCGGCCAGGGGCACATGGTCTATTCGAACGAACCGGAACGGATCGGCTCCACCGTCTCGTTGGGCCCCGGCGAGACCGCCATCTTGCAAGGAGGCTCGACCGCCGTCACGGAAGTGACCTCTTCCGACGACCCGTTCCTCCAGGTTTCCCTCCCCATCGCAACGCCGAAGGGGCAGACGTTGCTGTTCCAAGCCAGGTTGCGGTTCGACTCGGTAGCGGCGAGCGGCCGACAGCTGTGGACCGCCTTCATCCCGGTCCTGGCCGTGACGCTCGTAGCACTGGCGGCGTTGGAGATCCCGCTCGCGGTGCGGCTCGAGCGTCGGATCCGCCGCTCCCAGCGAGAGCGGGAGCAGCTGCTCCAGCACGCGATCGAGGCCTCCGACGTCGAACGTCGTCGCATCGCCGGTGAGCTCCACGACGGGCTGGGCCAACAGCTCGTGGGGCTGTCCATGACCCTGTCGGCGGAGGCCGATGCCATCGAATCGGACGATCCGGCCGTCGCCGTGCGTCTCCGGGATGCCGCCGACCGCACGCGACAGCAGATGCGATCGCTTCGTTCCGCGCTCATGGGCATCTACCCCCGGAACCTGGAGCGGACGGGGTTGGCCTTCGCCCTCGACGACCTGGGCGAGACGCTCCGGGCGCAGGGGTTGGAGGTCACGGTCAACGTCGACCTGCCCACCACCGGCGATCTGCCGGCATCGGTGGACGCGCTGCTGTTCAACGGCGCGCGCGAAGCCGTCCGCAACGTCGCGGCCCATGCGCACGCTCGGCGCGCCGACATCGAGGTCACCACCGGAGACCGTCGCGCCGTGCTCCGGGTCACCGACGACGGTATCGGCTTCGATGGTGAGCGTTCGGCACAGGCGTCCGCGAACGGACACCTGGGCCTGATGATGCTCGATGACCTCGCCAGGCAGGCCGGAGGGTCGCTCACCGTCGGTCCCGGCGAGCACGGCGGGACCGCACTGTGCCTGGAGACACCGTTGTCGGACGGCCGACGATGATCCGCGTCGTGATCGTCGACGACCACGAAGTCGTGCTGGCCGGGCTGCAACAGCTCGTCGACGGCTTCGACGACGTGGAGATCGTGGGCGCGGCGTCCGATGGCGCCCGGGCGGTGGACGAGTGCACCCGGGCCACGCCCGACGTGGCGCTGATCGACCTGGAGATGCCCGAGATGGACGGGATCGAGGCGACACGCCGGATCAAGGATGCCTCCCCACGGACGAACGTCGTGGTCTTCACCTACTTCTCGGACAGGGAACGGATCATGAAGGCCATCGATGCCGGGGCCACCGGCTACCTGCTGAAGGACGCCGATCCGCGAGAGCTGCACTCCGCCATCCGAGCCGCTGCCGAAGGGGGCGTCCCGCTGCATCCGACGGCCGCGGCCGCGATGCTCGAGGAACGCGCCGGGGCGAGCGCGAAGACCAGGACCGAGCTGTCTCCGCGCGAGCGAGAGGTCCTGATCCTGGTGGGAAGCGGGCTGGCCAACAAGCAGATCGCCCGGCGGCTGGGCATCTCCGAGAAGACCGTGAAGACCCACCTCACCAAGGTTTTCGGGGTCATCGGCGTCACCGACCGAACGCAGGCAGCCCTCTGGGCCGAGCGCAACGGGCTTTTGTCGCCGTGAGCGGGTTCGGACGGCCTGGTGGTCGCACGACGGAAGTCGCATTGCCGTGGGCCGCATGCGTGGCGCACCCTCGGTGGATGGACGGACCGAAGGTGTTCGTGCGATCGGTCGTCTGCGTGGCGATCGCGACGGCGCTCACGCTCGCATGCCTCGTTCCCGTCGCATCCGCCCGTCCGGCGCGCCCCGGCGTGAGCGTCGAACGAACCCAGGCGTTCACGATCGTCCGCGGGGGGTGCAGCGGCTCGAGCCGTTGGCGCCTCGCGGCGCGGCGAGAGAGCGGCAGCCTGCTGGTCACCCTGATCGTGCGGAGCGGGACACCGAACCAGCGTTGGAACGTGTTCATGGATCACAACAAGCGCGGGTTCTTCGCAGGTTCTCGCATCAGCGACCCTCGCGGCGTGGTGGGTGTCCGTCGAACCGCCACGAACCTGCCCGGCGTCGACCGTTTCCGCGCGGCCGCGAACAACACCGTGACCGGCGAGTCGTGCAGAGGCCGGGTCCGCACGTAAGGGACCGTTCGGGTCGCACGACCAAGGTCTGATTGCCCGCAGGACCTCACGGCTTGGAGCATCGTCCCCGTGTTCGGAACCACCCGGACACGCAAGCGAAGGAGGGACGATGGTCGACTCGAAGCGACTGCGAGCACGCTGGCTCGTGGCGGCGATGAGCGTGGTCTGCCTGCTCGTCATGAGCTCTGCCGCGACCGCGAAGCCGGGCGGCAGCGGGGCGCGCCATGTGATCGTTCGCGGACCGTGCAGCGAAGACAGCCACTGGCGCCTGCATCTGGTGCAGCACCGCTGGTTCATCGGCGTGGGGTTCCAGGTCAAGTCGGGTGTGCCGAACGAGATCTGGCGCGTCCGCATCGATCATGGGCGGCGCACGGTGTTCAAGGATCTCCGCCGCACGTCCGACCCGGACGGCGTCATCGCGGTGCGGCGTCCTGTCCTCAACACCCGCGGACTCGACTACGTGCGGGCCAAGGCTCGCAACATCGAGACCGGCGAACTCTGCCTTGGTCGGGCCTTGATCTGACCCTCCCCCCCTCGAACGCGTCTCCCTCATGGTCCCGGCCATCCCCCGGTCGAGGACCGCGAGGGAGACCGTTCGGTGACACGGCCTGGTGATCAGGCCGGCGTTCCCCCGGAGCCTGACGCGGCGGCGAGCAGCTGCTCGGCGGTCTGTCGCCACGACCAGGTCAGCGCCACGAACCGCACCACCGCATCGCGGAGACGTTCGCGCTCGTCCGCCTCGAGCCCTAGCAGCCGGTCGAGCCCGTCCGCGATCCCGTCGGCGGCGTCCGATCCCGGTTCGTACGAGAAGAGCCCGGGCCGCCCGACCTCGGTCTCGAGCGCTGCCGCGATCTCGGCCAGACCGGAGTGTCGGGCCACCAGCGGCAGTGCACCGGAGGCCGCCCCCTCGGCCGCGACCATGCCGAAGGCCTCATCCATGATCGACGGCACCACCAGCACGTCTAAGGCGGCAAGGGCGCCGGGCGCGAAGCGATGGTCGAGTCGCCCGGTGAACGTGACGCCCCCACCGTGCACCGCGAGCTCGCCGATCGGCACGTCGGCCGGAACCAGGCCGTGCTCCCGCAGCCAGCCGAGGGCCTGCCGGTCCTGGCTCTCGAGGGCCTGAACCAGCGCCGCGAGCCACTCGCGGTGCAGGCCGAAACCCACCACCAGGACGTGGGGCTTGGTCCGTGAGCGTCTCGTGCCCTCCAGGAGCAGCTCGGCGCCCTTCTGGGGGATCAGCTTGCCGAAGAACCCCACGAGCGGACGGTCCCCATCGGCCAACGTCCGCAGTCGGTCCGCGGCGCCGGGATCCGCGACGCGTTGGTCGTACTCGAGCGCCAGCGCGCCGAGCGCCTCAGCGTTGCGGTCCGTCAACGCGAGGGCGACCGCGACGTCGAGGGATGAGGGGCGACCGGCCGCCGACGCCGGATCGAGGTCGAGCAGAGCCGCGGTCTCGAGCAGTGCGGTGCGAGGGTCCCGCGGATGGAAATCGTCGATGTCGACACCCGGCGAGATCACGTGCGTCGGCACCTGGATCCCACCGACCAGGTCGCCGCACCGACGAAGGACGTCCTCGCTCGGCCCGACGATCGCGCGTGCCGACGTGAGCGACTCCGCCGACAGCCGGCGATACCGTTCCTGTGGCCGAAGTGCGTACTCGAGGTCGCTCCCATGGACCTTGACCACGAACCGGCCCGTGTCGAACCCTCGCGCCGCGACGGGGGCCCCCGGGATCACGTGCCCCGCGATCGCCACCTCGCTGTCGTGCCAGGCGGCCGCCGCGCGCAGCGCGCCGGCATTCAACGACAGGTATCGAAGGAGCTCGGTATCGGTCAGATCGGGGAACGCAGTGACCTGGAAGCCTTCGTACTCATCCACGACGAACACGGGCAGCAACGATCCGATGTCGGGCCGCAGCAGCGTGCACCGTCCCCCATCCGGCGGGGGCACCGCGCGCGGGTTCGGCACGATCGCGGACGCTCCGTGCTCGTCGACCACCCCCCACGCGTCGATCCAGGGGTACCGGTCGGGGTGGCCTTCCTGACAGAGCAGCAACACATCATGGCCCGTCGCGCGCAGTGCCTGGGCGGTCCGAGCCGCGCCGACGTTGGAGCCCGACCCCTCCAGCAGGTACCCGTGCCACAGCAGGACGCGCATGCCGGCCCTGCCGCGGCTACGGGGCCGGGACGCGTAGACGCACGCGCGCGCCACCGACCGTGCCGGTCACGACGGCGGCACGAAGGGGCCGGCGCGAGTTCCAGTGGATCCGCAGGCTCGAAGGCGGCAGCCCGGCTGCGTCGAGCGTGATCCGGGCCTGGGAAACGCCGGTGGCCAGGTTCGTGTCGAAGCTGCCGTCGACGGGCACACCCCGGACCCAGCGGATGCCCCGCAGGCGCCAGGTCGGCGTCGCCAGCCCTGACGTCGTGAACGTGCCACCTCGAAGGCCTACGCCGTCGTAGCCGTACATGCTGGGCCATCGGGCCATCACATCGCCCACGGTACCCGCCGCGATCACCGCAGCCTTGCGCGCAGGTCCACCATCGACCTCATCGACGGTGCGCGGGAACCGGCTCACCACGCCGATCGGAGGGTAGTCGCTGGTCTTCGGGGATCGTGGCACCGCTCAACCCTCCGCGGGCCGGTGGCTCGAGGTGCACCGCGTCGTGCCGAATCGCACCTTCGAGTGATGCTCTTCGGCGAGCCGACGCAGCGCACTCAAGACGGAGTCGAAGACCACGGTCCCCACCACCATGCTTTCGACGGTGACCTCGCGAGGTCGATCCGTCGAGGCGCGGCTCAGCTCCCACTCGGCCAACCGGTCGGCCGCCTTCGCGTACCGAGTGAACACGTCGCTGCTCACCTCCCACCCGAGACGGCGCAGCGTCAGGAGGGCCGAAGCCAGCTCATCGCGATCGGGCGCATCCGCCTCGACCTGCCAGCCTCGTTCGTCCAGGAACGCGTCGACCTCGCGCCGGGTCTGCTCCAGTTCGGGACTGCCGGCGTTGTGCGCCCCCTTGCGCGCGAGCGCGTAGTGAGCCACTCCCAACACGTCGTGCATCGACATCGACTCGTCGTCGATCGCGTCCAGGACCTGCCCCACGGTCGCCAGGGGCAGGTCCCCCACCTGCACCAGAGCGCGGATCAGGCGGAGGCGATGCACATGGGCGTCGCCGTACTCGGCGTGTGAGGCGGTCGCCGAACCGGGCGGCAGCAGGCCTTCGCGCAGGTAGTACTTGATCGTGGCGATCGGCAGGCCGCACGCTCGGCTCAGTTCGGACAGCTGCACGCGGGCTCCTTTCGCGAGGCGGTTGACACCCGTGCCGGATAGTAGCACTATCCCTACATGGATAGTGACACTATCTTGATCCGGACGAGAGGGGCGGAACGGACCATGGATCCCACGATCATCATCTCCGACGCGACCGCGTTCACCGCGGGTGTCCTGCTTCTGGCGCTGGTGACGATCGAGTTCGGCGGGACCTACCTGCTGAAGATCGTTCGCGGGGACGCGCCCGCAACGCCGTTCCAGCTCGCGTTCGCGCGCGCCGGTCATGCCCACGCCGGGGTGCTCGTGATCCTGGCCCTCGTATGCCAGCTGTACGTCGACGCGGCCGGACTCGAGGGGATCGCCGGTTTCCTGGCGCGGGATGGGGTCGCGCTGGCCGCGATCGCGATGTCGGCCGGTTTCTTCTTCTCCTCGGCCGGTCGCGGCCGCAGCGAGCCCAACCGGTGGATCGCCCTGGTGTGGATCGGCGCTGCGTCGCTGGCCGCCGGGGTTGTGGCGCTGGGGATCGGTCTGCTCACCTCGAGGTGAGCGGGTCGACCCCTTCGACGAGCCAGCGATGCGGCGCTCCTTCGGTCCCAGCGTGGCACGTGAGTCGCATGGGCGCGGCCAGATCGGGGCGGATGCGGACCACGTAGACCGATCCGCCGGCCGCGCTGCCACCGGGGCTGACCCGCAACGACACCACGACCTCATCGCTGCCCGCGACGGTCCTGAAGGGGATCACGTCATCGATGCCGTCGAGTCCGAGCAGGGACCGGACGTGATGCTCGGCCGCCTGCGCCGGCATCGGCACGGCGCAGCGGCCGCGGAATCGCTCGAGCACGATGCGCCCGTCTCGGTACGTCTCGACCACCTCCGGCCCGCGCACGGCCTCCAGATGGCCGAAGTACAGGCCATGGGGGAACACCACCATGTTGGCGGCGAACCGGTCGCCCCCCACGTGCGTGCTCTCCCAGGTCTCGGCCGGGAACACGGCCGCCGTCGCGTTCGCGAGCGGACGGCCCCGCTCGGCGCAGCACGGATCGCGGCGACCGTGCGTGCACACGAGCACGAGAGGACCGTTGACGGTGCGGAACACGCCGCGTTCACGAGCATCGAGGGCATCCGCCTCCTCGATCCGGTCCAGGCTGACCGTGCCCATCCATGGATCCGAAGGCCCGGCATCCAACGCGAAACAGGTGACACCAGGGCCCCGACGTCGATCGGGGCGCCGGATCAAGAGCACACGCGTCTGTGTGCGATGGCCCATCGCTTGGAGCCGCACGCCGAGACCATCGGGAAGGCGTCCGTCGAGCAGCCCCTGCCGCCCCCACGGCCCCGCATGCTCGACGAGCAACCATCGCCGGACGGTGGATGCAGAACCGGCGAGCGGCTCGTTCGCCTGTTCGCTTCGCAGCGAGCAGCGATCTGCGGGGGTGCTCACGTCGATGTCGATGCAGCTGGGCGGTGGATCGTCAGGAGCCCTTCGCGGATCAGGCGCTGGATGAGGACGACGCGGCTCGAGGCGCCGGCGATCTCGCCGGACAGGTCCCCCACCGTGAACGTCTGGGCATCCGCGACGCGACGCATAGCGGGTTCCAACCAGACCGGCATCTCCAGCCTTCGATCGCCGAGCAACACGACCAGCCGATCGGGACGGACGCTCAGCCTGCAGACCGATCCGTCGCGGTGACCGACCCGGGTCTCGTCGCTGATCACGACAGGATCTGCGCGGTCGGTGATCGTTCCGCGCGCGAGCTGCGCCCGCTGAGACCAGAAGCGCTCCGACCGAGACCGCAGGATCGCCGCTGCGTCCGCCGACCGCAGCCGGTCGGCCATCTCCTCGAACATGCCGGCGAGCTGGTCCGCGTGAGCGCCCGGGTCGACATGCCAGCCCGGCGGCAGCGAGCCCGCAAGGTCCTCGGTGGCAGCGGAGGCCGCCGCTCCCACCACCGAACGCCACCGCGTGACGTGCACCCCCACGGTGAGATGGCCCGACACGACCTCTTGTGCGGCCGCGGCGTGGGGGGTACCGGTGGGCATGTAGACGGCGTCACCCGGCAACACCTCCACGTCGACCGGCTGGCGGTCACCTTCCGCGGGTGCCGCGTGGATCTCCCACCGCTTGCGTCCGAACGCCTGCAGCACGAACACATCGTGCGGGTCGGCGTGCAGATCGAGTCCCTGGGCACCCGGCGGGGTGATGTACGCGTTCACCTGACATGCATGGCCGAGCTCCAGCTCGAGGTCGCGATTGAACCGCGTGACAGGCTCGGACCAACGGTGCAGACCCTGGAGCACGATCGTGGCGCCATCGTCGAACAGCGACGTGAGCGCCGCCGGGTCCACCATGCCGTGCACGTCGCGAGACCCGGTGCGGCCCGACCGTGTGTAGACCGACTCATCGATCCGGGCACCCGCCTTCACCACCCGGAAGTACGGGGTGCGCAGGGCCGTGGTCGTCAGGAACCGATCGACGTCGTCGAGGGTGAGGAGGTCGTCGAACCCGCCGGCATCGGCACCCGAACACACGGCAACCCTGTTCCCCCACGTCGAGACCACGAACGTCCGGGCGTCGCCCGTGCATCGCTGCAGCGGGCTCGGCCCGGACGCCTGGTGCTCGATCGGGGAAAGGCTCACGCCCCGGCGTCTTGGGTGTCCGTGCCGTCCGCGTCGGTGCCGTCGGCGTCCGTACCGTCGCCGTCTCCTGCGTCGCCATCGGTGCCGTCGGTGCCGTCGCCATCCGTGCCATCGGCGTCAGTGCCATCGGCGTCGGTGCCCTGGGTCTCGGTGCTGGATCGGGCCGGCGTACCGGCAGGGCTCTCCATCACGGTCGTGATGTCCTCATCGGTGAGCTCGGTGGTGCGGTCATCGTCGGTCATGACGCTCCCTCCTCGTCCGCGGCCGGCTCGTGTCGCCCGCGACTCGATGCTAGTGGCATCTGCGCGACGCGTGTACCCGCAGACCTCTGCCTTCACGCGTGGCCGCGGCATCAGGCGCGTCAGCCGGAATAGGTGGTGCCGCGTGCGGGTTGGCGCCCACGTCGACTGATCGGGAGGATCGGACATGCGGATCGGGGTCATCGGGACCGGGGTCGTCGGGCGGACGCTGGCGCAGGGGTTCGCGTCGACGGGTCACGACGTGGCGATCGGTACGCGCGACGTGGGCGCGCTGATGGCGAGATCTGAACCCGACACGAGGGGCAACCCTCCGTTCGCGATCTGGCACGCCGACCACTCCGATGTGCAGGTGCTGACCCTGGCAGCAGCAGCGGAGCACGGAGAGCTGGTCGTCAACGCCACGCCGGGTGAGGTCTCCCTCGCGGCGCTGACCGAAGCCGGTGCCGAGCACCTGGACGGCAAGGTGGTGCTCGACACCTCCAACCCGATCGACCACGCATCCGGGATACCATTCACGCTGTTCGTGGCCAACACGGACTCGCTGGCCGAGCAGCTCCAGGCCGAGTTCCCCCGAGCACGGTTCGTGAAGGCGCTCAACACGGTCAACGCGCAGCTGATGTGCGAGCCGGTTTCGCTCGCCCATGGGGACCACACGATCATGCTCTGCGGCAACGACGATGCGGCGAAGGCTGCGGTGACCTCGCTGCTCGAAGGCTTCGGGTGGAGCGACGTGATGG
This sequence comes from uncultured Actinomycetes bacterium, assembly GCA_963821935.1. Taxonomy (GTDB): domain Bacteria; phylum Actinomycetota; class UBA4738; order UBA4738; family HRBIN12; genus JAOUEA01. Next base: position 936,440 of record CAWGFM010000005.1, read on the forward strand.
ACGTGGGCGACCTCACCGGCGCCAGAGCCATGGAGTCCTATCTCACCCTGTGGATCCGCATCGTCGGCGTGCTGGGCACGCCGGCCTTCAACGTGAAGGTGGTTCGCTAGCGCTCGCTGGTTGCTCCGGCCGCGGACGAGTAGCCGCCCACCGTCTCCAGGCCGTACCGCTCGATGTCGGCGTCCAGGTCCAGCGGGCGAAGCGTGGTCTTGGCCCCGACCGTCTCCTCGTCCAGGAAGCGTTCCGGCACCAGCCAGCACACCTCGAACTCGAGCCCGTCGGGATCCTTCGCGTAGAGCGCCTTGGTGGTGCTGTGGTCGGTGGCACCCACCAGCGCGCCGGCGTTGGCCAGCTTGACCGCGATCTCCTGCAGGTCACCCAGTGTCTGGACCTCCCAGGCGATGTGGTAGAGCCCCACGGTGCTGCGTCCAGCCGTGGAATCACCGGCTTCGGCACCGATCGAGAACAGCGCCAGGTCGTGGTCGTTCGTGGAATCCGGCGCCTGGAGGAACGTGGCTCCCGGCATCTCACCCACCGCTCGGAACCCCAGGACGTCCCGGTAGAACGCGAACGTGCGCTCGGCGTCGCGCACATATAGCACCGCGTGATTCATCCGCTTGATGGCCATGCGGGTGGAACACGCTCGCGGCGCTCGGCTATTCCGCGTCGGCCGAGGTCTCCCCCTTGCTGCGGCCCTCGATGAACGAGATCGCCTCCAGGGTGGCTTGGTACACGAAGCGCTCCCGTTTCGGCGAGGCCAGGAACCGCGCCGCTGCCGCCATGGGAGCGCGGGCGTCGGGATGTTCGCCCAGCGCGCGGCTCTCCACGATCGAGGCCTGCGCGGTCTTCACGGTGTGGGCCACCATGATCGGCGCCACGCTGTGGTCCTCTGCGGCAGCGCGGCCGAGCGCGGCTTCCAGCGGCTGGCGGGGACCCTCGTAGCCGTTGATCGTGGCGACCGCCGCGACGGGGTCACGCGAAACGATCGCGGTGAAGACCTCCTCGGGGTCGTCGGTGACGTGGGGAGCGATCGGCGGCGCCACCTCCTTCGCGTCGAGCTGTCCGGTCCATTGCACGAACCACACCGCATGGAACAGCCCTCGAACGACCTTGGGCGTGGGATCGACCGACCATGCCCATCGCAGCGCATCGGTGTAGGTCAGGGTGTGGGTGACGTCGAGCCAGCCCCAGTCGTTCGTGTCGTCCATGTCCAGGTCGATGTCGAAGCGGGCGAGGCGCTCCGAGGCGGCTCGCGAGGTTTCGTCGATGAGCGCCGGGACACCGACACCGGCCTCGAGGGCCGTCCGCAGCGCCGAGAACGCGTCGTCGGCGCTGCCATCGAGCAGGTCGCGCCGGTACCCCGCGCGATCCAGGCTGCCGCCGTTCTGCCGTGCCGTGAGATCGGTCAGGTCCAGCTGGGCGTCGTCCCACGCCCGCAGGAACCGGCGCATGTACGGAAGACGGTCGTAGCGGGTTCCCCACGTGATGTCGGGCACGAGCGGCGCCAGCACCGTGTCGGCCTCGCTCCAGCCGATCGCGTCGACCAGCTCGAACGCCTTCTGGCAGAAGATCATGGCGTGTCCGTACGACAGGAAATGATCGGTGACAGCTTCCAGCAACGCATGACGCAGCTGCTCGCGCGTGGCACCGGCGGCGAGCAGCCCTCGGAACAACGCCTCGGCGTCGTCGACCTGTTCGACGTCGACCAGACGAGGGAAGGCCGCCAGGCCATCCTTCAGCGAGCCATAGACGGCGACGGGATCGATGGGCTCGGGCTGGGGACGCAGGGGCCGCCGCACCTGGTCCTCGCTGGCCACCGCCAGCCCCTGCACGACCGGCATGGCCTTGAGCGGACCCTCGAACATGGCGGCGAGTCGCAAGCAGTCCGCCAAGGTGGCCAGCGAGTGATCCCACCCGTACTCCGCTCGCGGGGCCGCGTACCGCACGCCATGGCGCACGATCTCGTCAAGCGGCGTGCCGATCCGCTGCAGCCGCATCGTGTCGCGAGCCAGTCGACCCAGGTCCACCTCGCCCATCGCCTCGAGCAAGCTCGAGAACAGCTGCGGACGCACGATCTCGGCCGGTGCGTCCTGGACGTCGACATGGACGAGCCCGTCGATCACCCTGACGGGGTAGGTGCGCACGGCCTCACCGCCGAACGTGCAGGTCCCGCCCTGGGCCAGGTCGAACTTCCAGTTGTGCCAGGCACAGGTGAGGACGTCGCCCTTCACGTCGCCTCGCACCAGCGCGTAGCCCTGATGCGGGCAACGGTTGTCCGAGGCGGAGACCCCGCGTGGCGTGCGGAACAGCGCGATGCGCTTGTCCAGGTAGGTGAACAACCGCCCGCCTTCGTCGGGCAGGCTCGAGACGGTGACGGTGGGGATCCAGTCGGTCATGGAGCCAGCACCGTACAACTTCAAGTTCACTTGAAGTCAAGCACCCTCGCGGCGTACCGTGGGGCGATGACCCGATCAGGCATCGAACACAAGGACCGGCACGATCTCCTCACGATCGGGGAGGTCGCCTCGCGCAGCGGCGTCGCCGCCTCGGCGCTGCGCTTCTACGAGGCGGAGGGGCTCTTGGTGTCCCAACGGACCCGGGGCGGTCATCGCCAGTACGCTCGGCACACCCTTCGGCGGGTGGCGTTCATCCGCATCGCGCAGCGCATGGGCCTCAGCTTGGAGGAGATCGGTGGTGCCCTGGCCGTCGTTCCCGCGGACCGCGCGCCGACCGCGCGTGAATGGAACCGGATGTCACGCGCGTGGAGACGACGGCTGGACGAGCGGATCGAAACGCTCGAGCACCTGCGGGACGATCTGGCCGACTGCATCGGATGCGGGTGCCTTTCCCTGCGGACCTGCGCGCTGTACAACCCGCAGGACGCCGCCACCCGGCTGGGTACGGGGCCCCGCTACCTGCTCGGTGATGCACCCGACGACGCAGGGGTCAGCGCATGAACGGTGACGCGAACCCACCCATGGTGCCGTCCCGCCGGCTCGGTGCAGACGGTCCGGTCGTCGGCGCTATCGGGCTGGGCTGCATGCCGCTGAGCTTCGCGTACGTCGATGCGCCGACGGACGATGACCCGGTGGCGTTGGTCCATCGTGCGATCGATCTGGGCGTCACGTTCCTCGACACCGCCGATGTCTACGGGCCGTTCACCAACGAGGAGGCCGTCGGTGCAGCCCTGCGTGGCCGGCGCGAGGAGGTCACGCTCGCGACCAAGGTCGGGCTCCTCGTGGGGGCCAACGGCGGCTACCCCTTGTCGAACGACGCCAGACCCCAGCGGATCGCCACGGAGATCGACGGTTCGCTGCGCCGACTCCGGACCGATCGGATCGATCTCTACTACCTGCATCGACTCGACCCGCAGACCCCGCTGGAGGACTCGTGGGGGGCGCTCGCGGCGCTGGTCCGACAGGGCAAGGTCGGCGGCATCGGTCTCTGCGAGGTCGACGTGGGACAGCTCCAGGTGGCGCATGCGATCCATCCCGTGGCCGCGGTGCAATCCGAGCTGTCGCTGTGGACGCGCGATGCCCTGCGCGACGTCGTGCCGTGGTGCACCGCCAACGGGGTGGCGTTCGTCCCGTTCTCACCGCTCGGACGTGGGTTCCTGACGGGCACGATCACCGAGGCCTCCTTCGACGACGCCGACTTCCGGTCCCGAAACCCTCGGTTCACCGCCGAGGCGATCCGCGCGAACCAGGACGTTGTCGATGCGCTCCGCGTGGTGGCCGAACGCCTCGATGCGACCCCGGCGCAGGTCGCCATCGCGTGGACGCTGGCACAGGGTGATCACGTGGTCCCCATCCCTGGCACCAAGCGGCTCCGCTACCTCGAAGAGAACGCAGCCGCGGCCTCACTGGCCCTGGAACCGGCCGACCTCGCTGCGTTGGATTCCTTGCCGGAGGCCTCGGGCGCTCGCTACTGAGCGACGGTTCGCAGCGTCAGGGGATCTCGATCCGACCGTGCTCGTCGATCGGGAAGAACGGGTTCCAGGCGATCTCCCACGGATGACCGTCAGGATCGGCGAAGTATCCCGAGAACCCACCCCATTCGGCGCGCTCCGCCGCCTTCAGCACCGAGCCTCCGGCGGTGACCGCCGCGTCCAAGCCGTCCACCACCTCCGGCTCGGTCTCCACGTTGATCGCCAGCGTGATGCCTCCGAAGGGGGCCCGGGGCTCTGCCGGCAGGTTCGCATCCTGCGCGAGCGATCCTCGTGAGAACAGCCCCACGTAGGATCCAGCCGTGCGGAACCATGCGATGTCGTCGTTGGACGAATCGCACCGGGACCACCCCAGAGCCTCGTAGAAGGCCACCGAACGCGCGACGTCCTCGACGGCCAGCGTCACGATGGACAGGCGTGCGGGAACCGGCATCGATCGATCGTAGCGACCTCGTAGCCTGAGAGCCATGACCGGTGATCGACGGGACGTGCTCGCTCGTATCGACCGCTACTTCGACGCCGTTCCCCGCAGCGTCACCCGCACCGAGGAGATCGGGCCTTTCACGTTGTTCATCAACCAAGGCGACGGCTGGCGCTACTACGCCCGACCGCGGCCCGGGCAGGACGTGTTCGACGCGGACGACGTTCGGGCGGTGCTGGAGCGTCAACGCGAGCTCGATCAGCCGCGGCAGTTCGAATGGGTCGCCGACGTCGCGCCCGGCGTGATGCCTGCCGTGTCCGACGCGGGCCTCGTGACGGCAGACCGGCCGCTGATGGCGTTGCACGCCGACGATGTCGAGCTCGCGCCTGCGCCCGAGGGAGCGCGGATCGGCATCCTGGCCCCCGACGACGACATCGCGACCGCCACCGCCGTGGCCGTCATCGCGTTCGGCTCACCGGATGCCGTGGTCGACGACACCCCATCCGAGCACGTTCGGAGCGTCGCCGCTGCCCAGGATGCTCGGACGATCGAGTTCGCACGCGGGCGTATGGCGCTGGGCATGACCCGGCTCGTGGTGGCGACGGTCGACGGCGTGCCGGTCGCCAGCGGGAGCCACCAGCCCAGTGGCATGGTTACCGAGGTGACAGGGGTCGCCTGCCTCCCGGCGTACCGGCGCCGTGGTCTGGCGACCGCGGTCACGTCTGCACTCGTCGCCGACGCGATCGCCCAGGGCGTCGACACCGTGTGCCTGTCCGCTGGCGACGACGCCATCGCGCGGGTGTACGAACGGGTCGGCTTCCGTCATGTTGGGCGCGTCGGCGAGGCGATTCCTCCGCCGGATCCGGCGCCTGGCTAGGCTGGCCCATGCCCATCATCGAGATCGAGGCGCTCTCGCCGGCCGAACCGTTCGACGTCCGTGCTGCGCTCGGGCAGGTCACCACCCGCGTGGCGACCTTCCTCGATGAGGAGCCGCGGGGGACATGGGCGATCTTCCATCCGGTGGCGCCGGGCCACTTCGCAGAAGCTGAGGACGCGCCCGACTCCCAGCCGCGTGGCACCCATCCCGCGATCGTTCGAGTGTTCGCCAACCGCGACCCCGTTCATGTCCAACCTTTGCTGGAGGTCGTGGCGACCGCGGTCGTGGATGCGTTCAAGCTGGAGGAAGGGAACGTCGTGGTCCGGTGCGAGCTGGCCGACCCGGCCATGATGCACTGGGGCTGACGCCGCGTCGGCCGTGGCTCAGCTCTCGGACCGAGCCGCGTAGTCGATCCGCTCGAACGGCCACGCGTCGGTCGCGAGCCAATCCCGCACCGCCCGCCACAGTGCCGTGTCCAGCTCGGCGTGCGACACGCGCACCCACGACTGCACCCGGACATCGTGGTCCGCATCGAGCGGCGGATAGATGTAGACGCACCCGATCACGTCACCATCGGAGGGATCCAGGACCGTGTAGGTGAAGCCTTCCCGGTCGCGGAAGTGACGGGCATGGGCCTGGAGATCGCGCAGGTTCTCTTCCAGGGACATGGGCACGGGCCACGGGTCGTCGTCGGCATCGTCGTCGTCGTAGCCCGGCGTCGCGTGGATGTGCTCGATGCTCGAGGACCACGCCGCGTGATCCGGCTCGTTGTGCTCAGGCCCCAGCGGTTCCAACAGGAGATCGGTCGTACGAAGCTGCGTCGGCGGCTCGAAGCGCGCGGGTACGAAGGCATCGGTCATGATCGTCAACGATACCGAGAGCGGGCCGGTCGCGTTCAGCGAGAGGCTTGCAGGACGAACAACACCACGGCGCTACCGATCGCGACGGCCAGGGCCAAGATCAGTGCCACCTCCATGGATGAGCTCCCACCCTGCGAGCGCGGTGTCGTCCATGGGGATCGGGGCATGCGCTCACCATCGACGCAGAGACGCGAGCCCTTGAGGTCAGACCCGGTCGATGGACGCACGCCAGGCCAACACCTCGGGCTGGTCGAAGTTGGTCTCGAAGATCGCGGGCACGACCTCGCGCACCCGCCACCCGTCGCCGAACGTGTCGCGCAGCTCCTGCTCGCTGACCCGGCGTGGCCCGCGACCCGGAGACTGCCGGTCGCTGAAGCAGAGCAGGTGCAGCGAACCACCCGGGCGGATCACTCCGGCCACGCTGGCGGCGTACACCGGGCGCTCGTGATCGTCGAACACATGGAACAAGCCGCAGTCCAGCCCGGCGTCGAACATCCTGCCCAGCCCCTCCAGCGCGAACACGTCCGCCACCAGGAACTCGGCGGAGCCGCTGAGCGAGCGTTCACGAGCTTTGTCGATCGCCTTGCCGACGGCACGCGGGGAGGCATCGATGCCCAGGACCCGGGAGCCATGTGCCGCCAAAGCCAGTGAGTTCTCACCCGTTCCACACCCGGCATCGATCACCTCACCGGCGAAGGCTCCACCCTCGATGAGGCTCACGATCTCGCGTTGCGGACGACCGATGTCCCAGGGCGGGACGCCCACGTACGATGCGTCGAACCCTCGATCGGACGTCTGGCTGCTCACGGGAGGCAACCCTACGCCCCAACGGCATACCGCGGCTAAGCTGGGTCGGTGAGCCTGTTCGAACTCCGCGCTGACATCCCCGTGCTGCGCGCCCCCGTGTTGGTGGGAGCGTTCGACGGGTGGATCGATGCGGGTGGTGCGGCGTCGAGCGCAGCCGAACGCTTGGCGGACGGCGCCGAGACCGTGGCCACGCTGGACCCCGATGCGTTGTTCGACTACCGCTCACGCCGTCCCGTGCTCGACGTCATCGACGGGACGCTGGCCCATCTCTCGTGGCCCCAGATCACCTTGACCCGGCGAGCCTTGGACGAACGCGATGTGCTGGTGCTGCACGGGCCCGAACCCGACTTCCGCTGGAACGAGCTGGGAGGGTCCGCGGCCGAGGTGGCCCTGCGGCTCGGCGTCGTGCAGTGGGTCAGCCTGGGCGCCATCCCCGCTGCAGTGCCGCACACGCGCCCGGTGCCCGTGTTCGGGACGGCGTCGGCAGAGGGGCTGCTCCTCGAGGACGTCGACAAGGGCCCGGCGGGATTGTTGCGGGTGCCGTCGGCCGCCCTGTCGGTGATCGAGATGGCCATGGCCGGCGTGGGCATCCCCACCGTGGGCTTCTACGCGCAGGTGCCCCACTACGTGGGTGGACCGTTCGCTCCAGCCGCGATCGGTTTGCTCGATCAGCTGGGTCGCCACCTCTCGGTGGACCTCCCGCTGGGTGGCCTGGCCGATGAGGCACTGGCGCAACGGACCCGGCTGGACACCGCCGTCGGCGCCGACGACGACGCCCGCGAGTACCTGGAGCGCCTGGAATCGATGGGCGGCGACGACGGCACCATCCCCAGCGGCGAGGAGCTCGCCTCCGAGATCGAACGCTTCCTGCAGGGGGAATCCGGCGGTGACGAGCCACCCCGCCTCAGCTGAAGCGGGGGGAGCGGCGAGGGATCCGTCAGGGCGCCGTCGGTGACACCGTGGTCGACGGCGGCGCGCTTGGAACCACCGATGTCGAGGGGGCCGGACTCAGCGTCGGGGCCACGGTCGAGGTCGGCTCGAGGGTCGCGTCCAACGCCGAGGTGGCCGGCACGAGTCGCACCACTCCCGCACCGAGCGGCGGGACCGACAGCACCGTGCAGCCGGCGCCGCTCGCCCCGGTGGGCGTGCAGGTCGGTGGTGTCGCGTCTCCGACCGTCACCGTCACGGTCATGTAGCGAGCGCCCCGATCGAGCGCCACGGTCTCGCTGATCGCGCTCCGGCCCGACGGATCGCCGGTGGCGGTGATGAGACCGATCAAGACACCGCCGCTCGTCTCACTCGGATACTGGCGGATCTGCACCGTCACGGCTTCGTCCGTGGGGACGCCGTTGGGCAACACCGAGACCGTTGCGCTCACCGCCCGCTGGCTCGCCTGGAACGTCACCGCGGCGGCGGGGACCGGCGTGTCCGAGGACAGGATGGGCGGCACGATGCCCGCGGCCAGCGCGAGGGCGAAGATCACGCCCATCGCAACGGTCGCGTACCACAGCATGTCGATGCGGCTGTCGTAGTGGCGGCGCAGCACCAGCGTGTCGTTGGCGTTGCCCTCGGCCTGGGAACGCGATGCCAGCGTGACCGCTCCGATGGCGATCGCTGCCACGGCCAGGGTGATCGACAGACCCAGCCACTCAGGCGTTTCCCGAGCGGCCAGCGCCAGCGCGCCAGAGATCCACGTGAGCACCAGGACCAGCGTCCCGATCGCGAGCGCGGCGAGGACCGCGATGCCCAACCGGCGCTCGGCCCGACGCGCGGGGAACGGCATGACCGCGTCGCTCTGCGCGGCGCCGTCCAGGACCGAATCGACCCCGGCGGCCGGCGTGCCCAGCACCTCGACGGGCTCCATGGAACCATCGCCGGAGAACGCGACCTGATGGCGTGTCAGCGGTTCACCGGTCGCGACCGGGCACTCCACGATGACGCGCCATGGCTGCGTCGACCGCAGCGGCGTCATGGAGGCCGCGCTGGGCGTGTCGTGGATGGCCTCGACGATCGCTGCGTCGTCCCGGCCGGCGGCGGCCAGCTTCGATGCCAGCTCCAACACCGGGAACACCCCTTGGGGCAGGACGGTGGCGGTCTCGGTCCGCTGGGTCTGCTCGACGGTGGTCATCTCGGCCCCCGCCGCGGGCTGGATCAAGGTGCCGTCGGGCCGGAGCGTGCCGCTTTCCTCTCGCAGCACCACCACGTCCTCGGATCCCTCGCGGGAGAGACCGGGCTGGGCGTATCGATCAAGCAGGAGCGCGATCGGCCGGTCGGAGCGTCGCAGCTCGTCCATCTCATACAGGCCGGGCGCCCGGGCCATGTCGTCGCCCGCGATCAAGACGACCGGTGCGTCCAACGGGGCCGTCGTGCCGGTCAAGATCCGACGGACGTCGCCGGTCCGCGAGTCGAGGGAGTCTTCCGGCAGGTCGCGGATCCGGCGGAGTACGTCGCCGGTCTCGGCGAGATAGGCGGATTCACGCGGGAGGAACTCTCGTTCCAGCCGCACCTGTGCGGTGACATCGATCGCTCCGGCGTCTCCGCCGAGCGAATGACCGGGGTCGACACAGAGGTATCGGGTCATGCGGGGTGCTCCTTCGGGGCCGTCGGGACCGTGCATATCGAGAGGCGAGCCGTCCGCCGAACGGTATACCTTCGGCCGTCGGCCTGGATACCCCTGGACCTAGGCCGAAAGTCGGTTGTTCGCCGAACGGCGGGAGCCCGGGTTCTGCTAGCGTGCGCGGTGCAACGCGTCGAACAGGCGAAGCCGGTCAGATTCCGGCGCTGTCCCGCAACTGTAGGCCGTCTACGGTGCCCCACCGCTCCATGGGCCCTCCGCATGTCGGCGAGCCAGGCCGCCCTGCGCGACGCACGGCTGAACGACCCTCGCGGATAGGGCACGGCCGCCGGCGGCTTCCGAGCCCCGACGACACCCTCCTCTTCCGGGTCGGATCGTTCCAGTAGGGCGCGCGGACGCCCGGAAGGGAGCCCCTCATGGGCCGAACCACCAGGCGATCGATCGCCGCCGTCCTGACCATCGCCGTCGTCCTAGCCGTACCGGCCTCGGCCTCGGCCATCAACGACAAGGGGCGGGCCCAGCAAGGAGTCAGCTACCTCGAGCACGCGCAGCGGCCGAACGGGTCGATCCCGGCGTTCTCGCCCATCGGATCGACCGCGGACGCCGTGCTCGCCTTCGTCGCGACGGGGATCGGACGTCCTGCGATGCAGGACGCCCTGCGGTTCCTGCGTCGTCAGGTGATCGAGGGCAACGTCACGGGGGTCGGCCTGCAAGCCAAGGTCGTCATGGCGGTCTCGTCGGCGGGACGCGATCCACGCGTGTTCGGCGACGTCAACCTGGTCGCCGACTTGCGTTCGCAGATCGCGGCGACCGGTCACATCGGTGACGCCACGGTGTTCGACCAGGCGCTGGGAGTGCTCGCGTTGAAGTCGGCGGGCCTGAAGCCCGCGGCGCGAGTCACGCGCTGGCTGCGCAACGGGCAGTGCCCCGACGGAGGGTGGGCGTTCGACGCCCGCTACGCACCCGCCACCGACGACGACCATTGCGACGACGGCTCGGGCACGGACTTCTTCACGTCGGACTCGAACACCACGGCCTACGCCGTGCAGGCCTTGGAAGCGGCGGGTCGAGGCAGCTACCCGCACGATCCGTTCGCGTTCTTCGAGACGGTCCGTGACCCCGTGCACCGGGGCTGGTCCTACTCCGCCGGGTTCATCGTCACCGACGCCAACTCGACGGCGCTGGTCCTGCAGGCGCACGCTGCGGCCGGCGTGGAGGTGCCGCCCGGCGGGCAGAAAGCGCTGAGGCAGCTGCAGAACACGGCGTGCGGCGCCTGGTCGTTCACGTGGGAAGCTGCCCCGGCGCCGGGCCTGGACGATGTTCGCGCGCGACGTGGCGACGTCCCCACGGCGCCCGACGTCGGCGCAACGATCGGCGCGGTGCCGGGCATCCTAGGGACGGCGATCCCGGTGACCGGTCCGGTCACCAAGCTCCTGCCTCCGTTCGTGGCCTGCTGACGCGATGCGCGCCGGACTGCGCCTGTCCCTGGTCGCCGTCCTCGCCGCGTCGGTGTTCGCACCGGCCGCGGCGGGGTCGGCGCCGGTGTGTGCCGCCCAGGCCTCGGGCGTGGGCCACGCCGCGTTGGTCGTGGACACCGGCGGCGGCACCACGACCTATTGCGTGGCGCTCGATGCCACCAGCGTCAGCGGCATCCGCCTGATCCAGCTCGCCGGCAGCCAGTTCGGGCTGCGCTACCGACTGGGGTTCGGCGGCCAAGCCGTGTGCCAGCTCTCTGGCATCGGGCCGTCGGGAGGCGACTGCTTCGCCGACTACCCGGACTTCTGGGGCTACTGGCACGGTGATGGACGAGGCGGCTGGAGCTGGGCGGGTTCGGGGGCGGCATCCGCGTCCATCGGCGACGGCGACATGGAGGGCTGGGTGTGGGGCTCAGGAGACTCGGCTGCCACGCACGAGGCCCCCCCGGCGCTCGCGCTTGACGACGTCTGCGACGACAGCTCGACCCCTCCACCACCGACACCTCCACCCGGCGACGGTGGAGGCGGAGATGGCGGTGGAAACGGGGGAGGACCGGGAGGCGGCGATCCCGGCGGCGGCGACGGGACGGGCGATCCCGGGTCCCAGGACGACCGGACGGCCAGCCCAGAGGTGGGCTCGGGGTCCGATGACCCCGATGACGGCGCCGACGAGCAGGAGGAACCCGGCCGCGATCGTGCCGGGGGCGATGACCCGCAGGACCAGGAAGCGTCAGCGGCCACACCGGGGATACCGTCGATCACATCGGCGACACCCATCACCGCGCTCGCAGGTGGAAGGACCGGCGACGATGGCGGCGGGCCTCCCGCCGGAGCGCTGGTCGCCGCGATCGGGGTCCTGGTCCTCGGCGCCGGTGGATGGCTCCTGCGTCGCCGCCAGACGGCTGCCGCCCGATCCGCGTCGGCCGACACCAGGGGGGACTGGTAGACCGGTGCATCCGGCCGCGTGGCTGGTGTGGGCGACGTCGGCCGGCCTGGTCACGTTCACCACCACCGATCCGTTCTACCTGGCGATGGTGGTGGCCGCGTCGTGGTTCGTCTACGCCGCCCAGCACATCCCGGGCGAGACCTCCCGTTCCTTCCGCCTGTTCGCGATCGCGGGGCTGATGACCATGGTGGTGCGCACCGCGTTGGTGTTCCTCGGAACGGTGGACGCGGGGAGCGTGGCCTTCGCGGCGCTGGAAGGGGCCCGCCTCGCGACGCTGCTCATCGTCTTCGGCACCTTCAACGCCGTGACGGACCCGTTCGGGGTCGTTCGGCTGGCGCCGAGGCGCTTCCACGAGCCCGCGCTGGCCGCCGCGCTCGCGCTGTCGATCGCACCCCGGACCATCTCCATGGTCGGCCGCGTCCGCGAGGCCCAACGATTGCGCGGCTTCCCCACGTCTCGCTGGCGGACCCTGCCGGCCGTGGCCATGCCGGTGCTCGAAACCGGCATGGACGAGGCCGTCACGCTGGCCGAGTCCATGGATGCACGCGGCCACGGGCGGGGCCGGCGAACCCGATACCGCCCGGCCCGATGGACGACGGGGGCGGTGGTCATGACCGCATGCGCGCTGGTCGCGGCGGCGGTGTTCCTGGCGGCGGCGTTCAGCGGCCGAGGTGGATTGCACCCGTCGACGTTCCCGCTGACCTGGCCTGAGGCCGATCCGGTGCTGCTCGCGACGATCGCCCTGCTGGCGGTTCCGGGCGTGCTGCCCGCGCAACGAGCGCTCATCGAGGACCGGCGATGAGCGAGGCGGTTCGGTTCGAGGGCGTCACGTTCGTCTATCCCGAGACCGCCCGCCCGGCGATCGACGATGTCACCGTCTCGATCGACGATGGCACGTTCGTGTTGGCCGTGGGGCCGACGGGTGCGGGCAAGTCGACGTTCCTGCGGTCGGTGAACGGCCTGGTACCGCACTTCACCGGCGGGACGTTCCGAGGCCACGTCACGGTCGATGCCCGCGACACGCTGGACTTCCCGCCGCGCAAGCTCGCCGACGTCGTGGCGTTCGTGCCGCAGGATCCAGGGGCGTCGTTCGTGCTGGACCGCGTGGAGGACGAGCTCGCCTACGGCATGGAGAACCTGGGCGTCGACCCTGCGCACATGCGGCGCCGCGTCGAAGAGATGCTCGACCTGTTGGACATCGAACACCTGCGCGCGCGCAGTGTGCGAACCCTGTCCGGCGGCGAACGACAACGCGTCGCCATCGCGGCCGCGCTGGCAGCGGGACCGCGCATCCTGGTGCTCGACGAACCCACGTCACAGCTGGACCCTCAGGCCGCCGAGCATGTCGTGGCAGCACTGCAGCGCCTCGTGCACGACCAGGGCATGACCGTGGTGCTGGCCGAGCATCGACTCGAGCGTGTAGCGGGCTTCGTCGATCGCGCGATCGGGTTCGAGGCGGGTCGCGCGTTCGCCGGCGCGCCGGCCGAAGTGATCAGGCGTCTCGCGCTGGGCCCGCCCGTTGCGCGCTTGGGGCGGCTTGCCGGCTGGGACCCGGTGCCCCTCACCGTTCGCGACGCTCGCCGGATGGGCGGGTCACTGCCGGGCACCGTTGCAGGCTCGTCGGAACACCGACGCACCGACGACGCACCCATGATCGAGCTGCGGGGGCTGGAGGCGCGTCACGGCGAACAGGTCGCGCTGCGACACATCGACCTCACGATCGCCCCGGGCGAGATCGTGGCGGTCATCGGCCGCAACGGCGCGGGCAAGACGACGCTGCTCCGGACGGTGGCCGGGGTACACGAGCCCCAGAAGGGCTCCGTTCGCATCGGAGGCCATGCGCCGGAGCCCGGCGTCGACGTCGGTCTCTGCCCGCAGGACCCCGACACGATCCTGTTCTCGGAGACCGTGGCCGGCGAAGTGCGTGCCACGCTGACGGCGCGTGGGCTCGGTCAAGGTCCTGAGCCGATCCTGGATGCGCTGGACATCGCCGACCTCGCGGACCGGCACCCGCGTGACCTGAGCGCCGGCCAGCGGTTGCTGGTCGCCACCGCGGCGGTCGCCGCCGGCATGACACCGGTGATCGAGCTGGACGAGCCCACTCGCGGGCTCGACCCCGACGCGAAGGAACGACTGATGCGATTCCTGCGCGGCGTGGCGGCCAGCGGCGGCGTCGCGATCGTAGCCACCCACGACGTGGAGCTCGCCGCCGCGCTGGCGACCCGGGTCGTGATGCTGGCGGGCGGCGAGATCGTCGCCGACGGCTCCACCGGAGCGGTCCTGGGCGACTCGACGGTGTTCTCGCCGCAGATGACGCGAGCGTTCGGGCCGGGCTGGCTCACGCCCGAACAGGTCGCGGAGGCGCTGGTGTGATCCGCGCCTCCACGACTGGGCGCACCGCCGTGGGGGCTCCCCGCCCCCGGCTCGGTGCCTACCGGGAGCGCACCCGCATCCGCCTCGCGGTGCTGGTCGGCGTCAACGTGCTGGGGCTGCTGGCGTTCCTGTGGCCCTTCGTGCTCCCGCTGGCGCCCGGTGTCAACGAGAACCACCGCGCCGACGGGCCGCTGATCCTGGTCGTCCTGCTGCTCTGCCTGGGGTCGGTGCTCTTCGTCGAACTGGGACGCGGTGGCTTGGGCCCGAAGACGATCGCGCTGCTCGGTGTGTTGGGCGCCGCGATGGTGGCGCTCCGGCTGCCGGGCTTCGTGGCCGGCTTCAGCGCGATGTTCATCGTGGTGCTGGTCGCGGGCAACTCGTTCGGGCCCGGGTTCGGGTTCCTGCTGGGCATGGTCGGGACGTTCGCGAGCGGGCTGTTCCTGGGAGGGCTCGGACCGTGGTTGCCCTTCCAGATGGTGGCGGTGGGCTGGGTGGGACTGGGCGCCGGGCTGCTCCCCAAGGACGACTGGCGCATCCGCATCGGCTCGCTTGCCCTCTACGGCGTCGTCAGCGGCTACGTGTTCGGCGCGATCATGAACCTGTGGTCGTGGCCGTTCCTGACCGCCGGCTCCGCGATCAGCTGGGATCCCGACGCCGGTGCAGGCACCAATCTCCGCCACTACGCCACGTTCTACGCCGCGACCTCGTTCGCCTGGGATACGTTCCGTGCCGTCGGCAACGCCGTGCTGGTCCTGGTGCTGGGCCGGCCGTTGCTGGGGGCGCTCGACCGCGCAGCGCGCCGCATGCGCCTCGACGTGGGTCCGTGATACAACGCCACCTGCGCGGCCGATCCTTCCGGAAGGAGCAACCATGTCAGGGTTCCCGCCCTCGTTCTTCGAGGATCCCAAGGCCTTCGAGCCCAAGGAGGTCGAAGAGATCGAAGAACACGAGCGTCACGAGGACCACAGCGATCACGAACATGGTGATGACTGCGGCCACGAAGCGGTCCCCCATGGCGACCACGTCGACTACGTGCACGACGGTCATCGTCATTGGTTCCACCACGACCACTGGGACGAGCACTGACGGCCAAGCCGGGCCGCCAGGACGATGACCGGAGCCGCCCCCGCGGGTAGCATCCCGGCCATGTCGTCGCAGGCCCCCACCCCCAGAACCCGCGTTCGGAGGCTCCCTGAGCTGGGCGTGTACGAGCGGCAGCAGCTGAACACCATCCTGGACGAGGCGCTGATCTGCCATGTGGCCTACACGGCCGAGGACGGCGACCCGCGCGTGATCCCCACGATCCATGCGCGGATCGGCGAGACGCTCTACCTGCACGGTTCCCGGGCATCCCAAACGCTGCGCGCGCTCCGCGACGGCGCGCACGTCGCCGTCGCGGTCACGCTGATCGACGGCATCCGCTTCGCCCGGTCGATGTTCGAGCACTCGATGAACTACCGCTCGGTGATCGTCTACGGCGAGGCGGCGGAGGTCACCGACACCGACGAGCTGCGATCGGTGTTCGACACGATCACCGATCACGTCGCCGACGGCCGGGCGGCCGATGCCCGCGCCCCGCACGACGACGAACTGCGGCAGACCCTGTTCCTGAAGATCCCGCTCGACGAAGCGTCCGCGAAGGTGAGCACCGGCCAGGCCGAGGACGCTGAGGCCGACTACGAGCTGGACGTGTGGGCCGGCATCCTGCCGCTCCGCACGGTGCCAGGTGAGCCCATCCCCGATCCGCGCAACACGCCGGGGCTGCAGACGCCGGGCTACCTGACGCGGTACCACCGACCCGGGAACGCCGGCTGACCGGGTCCCTTCCGATCAGCCCTGCGGCTGGACGGAGCCCAGTCGTTCGGTGAGGCGTTCGATCACGGCGGCAACCTGGAGAACCGACAGGTCGCCGTTCGAACCCAGTGCCACGACCGCCAACAGGTCTCCCTCCTCGACCGCCAGGTCCTCACCGTTGAGGTTGAGGAGCACCGCGGTCGCCAGCAGCGCGATGCGAGCGTTGCTTCGTTCGAACGGGCTCTCGCGCATCATGGCCAGGAACAGGGCGGCGGCCTTGAGGTGCAAGCCGGGATAGACATCGCGTCCCTCGTCGATGCGCAGCGGTTCCTCCACCACCACCTTGAGCCGGTCGAGGTCCACGTCGATGCTGTGACCGAGCTCGGCATCGCCGATCGAGAGGATGTCGTCGGCGGAGAGGGCGGTGAACGTGGCTACAGGTCCCCCAGTTCATCCAACGGCCCGCGCAACCGCTCGCGGATCCGTTCGGTGAAGCCGTCCACCAGCGATCGTCGGCCGGCGCCGTCCAGGTACTGGAGCAACGCACGCTGGACGTGCACGTCGGACGGCTCACCACTGACACGGGTGAGGGTATCGAGGACGTCGCCGACCTCGCGAGGGATACGGACCGTGAGCTCTTGGATCGGGGGGCACCTCCGCTGCCATCGTATGGCCGATGAGCGCGACGGTCGAGCCGGCGATCTCGTCCGCATGGGTTTGACGGAGGTGCCCTATGTCGGGTAGATATATCGAGTCGATATATCGCGGAGCCCTTCGGATAAGGACGCCTCGCGCAGCATCACCTCGCGGACGGATCTCGCGGAAAGGATACCCAGGCCATGCTCGAGCTCGCGATCTTGGGATCGCTGAAGGACCAGCCGATGCACGGCTACCAGCTCTCCCGTGAGATGGGCGAGGCCCTCGGCGGCTTCTGGCGGGTGTCCTACGGCTCGCTCTACCCGACCCTGCGCCGACTCGAGCGCGAGGGCGAGGTCGAGACGGTGCCCGACGAGTCCATCGGCTCCGGACGCCGCAAGCACGTCTACCGCATCACCGAAAAGGGCGAGCGCGCGTTCCTGGAACTGCTCCAGGAGGCACCCGGCGATACCAACTCTGAGGACACGCGGTTCCGGGTTCGGCTGGCGTTCTTCCGGTACCTGCCGCCCGAGACCCGCATCCGTTTGCTCGAACGCCGCCGTGCGGCGTTGCAGGAACGACTCAACACGATCGCCGACTCCCAGCGGACGGCGCGTCCGCGGGACGACGACTACACCAGGGCGCTGATCGAACACGGTCGCAGCGTCACCCGGTCCGACATCGAATGGCTCGGCACCCTGATCCAGGCCGAACAGTCGAAGTCGACGAACGGGAATCTTCGCCAGTCTTCTGAGCGAGGGGGGACGGAGCGTCGCACCTCGACGCTCCACAGGAAGGAGCGCGCATCATGAGCAACGTTCGTATCGCGATCGTCGGCGTCGGCAACTGTGCGTCGTCGCTCGTCCAAGGTTTGGAGTACTACCAGGACGCAGACCCCGAGACCCGGGTTCCCGGCTTGATGCACGTGGAACTGGGCGGCTATCACGTTCGCGACGTGCAGGTCGTGGCGGCGTTCGACGTGGACGCCAAGAAGGTGGGCACCGATCTCGCCGATGCGATCTTGTCCGAGCCGAACAACACGATCCGGTTCGCCGACGTGCCGATCACCGGTATCACGGTGGAGCGGGGCCGAACGCTGGACGGGCTCGGCACCTACTACCGAGACGTCATCACCGAGGCCGACCAACCCGAAGCCGATGTGGTCCAGGTGCTGCGGGACACCGGTGCCGACGTGCTCGTGTGCTACCTGCCCGTGGGCTCGGAGCAGGCCGCGAAGTACTACGCGCAGTGCGCGCTCGACGCCGGCGTGGGCTTCGTCAACTGCCTCCCGGTGTTCATCGCCTCGACCCCGGAGTGGGCCAGGAAGTTCGCGGACGCGGGCGTGCCCATCATCGGCGATGACATCAAGTCGCAGGTGGGCG
Organism: uncultured Actinomycetes bacterium; assembly: GCA_963821935.1. Lineage (GTDB taxonomy): Bacteria > Actinomycetota > UBA4738 > UBA4738 > HRBIN12 > JAOUEA01. Next base: position 954,532 of record CAWGFM010000005.1, read on the forward strand.
CCACGATCACGCACCGCGTGCTCACGAAGCTGTTCGAGGATCGCGGCGTCAAGCTCAACCGCACCTATCAGCTCAACTTCGGCGGCAACATGGACTTCATGAACATGCTCGAACGCGAGCGCCTGACGTCCAAGAAGATCTCCAAGACGCAGTCGGTGCAGTCGCAGTTGGAGAAGCCCCTCGACAAGCAGGAGATCCACGTGGGTCCCTCCGACCATGTGCCGTGGCTCGAGGACCGCAAGTGGGCCATGATCCGGCTCGAAGGTGAGTCGTTCGGCGGTGTGCCCCTCAACATCGAGATGAAGCTCGAGGTCTGGGACTCACCCAACTCCGCCGGCATCGTCATCGACGCGGTCCGCTGCGTGAAGGTCGCCAAGGACCGAGGCGTCGGCGGTCCGCTGATCGGGCCCAGCGCCTACTTCATGAAGTCGCCGCCCGTGCAGTTCAGCGATGAGGGCGCGCACGACATGGTCGAGGAGTTCATCGTGGGCACCGGCGAAGCCGCGAGCGCCGATTGGACCGCCTTCTTCGACAGCCAAGGCGCGGACGTCTGACGTGCGCCTCCGTCCAGGCAGGGGCTTGCTCCCGGCCTAGGGTCGTTCCTGCAGCTCCAACAGCCGCTGGACCGGAGACAGGTCGAAGGGCGTGTCTCCGGTGGTGCCCAGGCCCACGATGAGGTGCTCGGCACCGGCCTCCACGAACGCATCAGCGTTCTCGGCTTCGGCCACCTCCACCAGGGCTGTGCGCTCGATCTCCGATGGATCGCGGCCGATCTTCTCGCACCATCCCGTCAGGATCGCGTTCTTCTCCGCGAACCGCTCGGCGGGACCGAACCCGTTCCACATGGTGGCGTGCTCGGCGACGATACGCAGCGTCACCTTCTCGCCGCCGCCACCGATCATGATGGGGAGCGGCGACTGGATCGGCGGCGGGTTCAGCGCGTGCAACCGAGCTTCGATCCTGGGCAACGCCTTCTCCAATGCCTGCAGTCGCTGGAGCGCGGTGCCGAACTCGTAGCCGTACTCGTCGTAGTCACGTTCGAACCACCCGGAGCCGATCCCCAGGTTCAGCCGCCCACCGCTCACATGATCGACCGTGCGAGCGATGTCGGCGAGCAGCTCCGGGTTCCGGTAGGAGTTGCAGGTCACCAACATGCCGAACCGGGCGTGCTGCGTGTCACACGCCATCGTCGCCAGCAGCGTCCAGCCCTCGAAGTGCGCTCCGTCGCGCTCGCCGTATAGCGGGAAGAAGTGGTCCCAGGTCCAGACCGAGTCGACACCCATCGCGTCCGCCTCACGCCAGCCTCGGCGGAGGATCTCCATGGACGTGTGCTGCGGGTGGAACTGTGCGCCGACCTTGAAGCGGGCCACGTGGGTTTCCCTTTCGTCCGAGCCTCCGACATCGATGCCGGCGTGCTCAGACGGACCTACCCGGGACTCGGGGTCTCAACCCACGCGGATCGCAGACTGGGTCGACCACATCGACCGTCCGCCGTTCAGGCCGCGCAGCCGTGCTCGGAACCGGTACGTGCCCGTTCCTGAGGTCGGCACGAAGCCGCGCTGGCGATCGACGGTGCCGGTGCGCCAGTGCTTCCAGGCCTTGCCGGGTCGCCGGATCTGCACGTCGTAGACGAACCCCCCGGGCGCGGTCTGGCTCGCCCACGTCGCGGTGAACGTGCGATGCATGCCGCCACGGATCGGGGAGACCCTCATCGGAACCCGGACGAGCCCGCTCATCTCGATGTGTGGCTTGCAGATGAATCGGAAGGTCCCCGCGGACTCGAACGTGAACGAGAAGCTTGGTCCGCCCGGAGCAACCGAACCCGAGTCGTACAGCTCCATGCCGGTGCCGTCGGTCGCCGTGTGATGGGTCTCTGGACCCACGAAGTCGAAGGTGACGGTATCCCCGCGGCCGATGGAAACATCCGAGGACTCGAACCGGAAATCCACCACGTCGACATGGGTCAAGTTCGGCGTGCTCGTGCCCCGCTGGACCGCCGGCGCGCCGGGCGCGTGCGGGCTCCGGCCGATCGCTGCTGCGGGAACGCCGAACGACGTGGCACCCACTGCGGCGATGACCGCTCCCGCGATGAACCCCTTCGGCTGCATGCGTCGCACACCCTCGGTATCGGCTGCAGCGCTGCGTTCCCGAAGCACCACCCGTAGATTGCAACCGTGAGTGCCACCGATGCCCGCCCGGGAAGTGCGCGTGACGCCCTGCGCCACAGCGACTTCCGGCGACTCTTGGCCATCCGACTGATCAGCCAGAGCGCCGACGGACTGATCCAGGCCGCGCTGGTGGCATCCCTGGTGTTCTCGCCTGAGGAACAGACGACCGCGGCTGGGTTCGCGCTGGCATCGGCGATCGTGATCGTGCCGTTCTCGCTGATCGGTCCGTTCGCGGGCGTGTTCATCGACCGATGGTCGCGGCGGCGCATCCTGATCGTGGCGCCGCTGATCCGAGCGGCACCGGCGTTCCTGATCCTGGCCGACCCGGTCCGACAGGCGGCGTGGTTCTACGCCGCGGCCCTGTTCGTCACGTCGGTGAACCGGTTCTTCCTGGCGACCGCGCAAGCCGTGGTTCCGCGGTTGGTGCCGACCGAGGATCTGTTGGTCGCCAACGGCGTCGCCACCGTGGGGGGCACCGTGGCGTTGCTGGTCGGCGTCTTCGCGGGCGGGCTCATCTCCGACGCCTTCGGCAACACGTGGATCGTGACGGCGGCGGCCGTGATGTGGGTCACGACGTCGGCGGTGGCTTCCCGCATCCGCAGCACCCTGGTCCCGCACCAGTTGCCGGAGGCTCCCGAGCTGCTGCGCCATCAGCTTCGCAGGGTCGGGGTGGAGTTCGTTGACGGGATCCGCTCGCTGGCGCGCACCCCTCGTGCGGTGGCTCCCATCACCTCGATCGCGCTGGATCAGCTGGGCCAGGGCTTGGTCCTGGTGCTGGCACTGGTGGTGTTCAGGGATCGATTCAGCCAGGGCGTGGGCTCGTTCTCGTGGCTGATCGGTGCGGGAGGCGTCGGCGTGATGCTGGGACTGGCCACGATCAACTCGTTGGACCGGCGGTTCCCACGGGCTCGCATCGTCGCCGCATCGTTCGCCTTCGGCGGGATCGCCGTCCTCTTCGTCGCCCTGGTGTTGAACCGCTACTCGGTGTTGATCGCGAGCTTCGCGGTCGGGCTCTCGTTCGCATGGAAGAAGGTGCCGATCGACACGATGGTGCAGGAAGCGGTCCCCGACGGCCTGCGCGGCCGCGTCTTCGCGGTGTACGACGTGGTCTACAACCTGGCTCGGCTGCTCGCGGCGTTGCTGGCGGTCGTGCTGCTGCCCACGGTGGGAGTGCGAGGCGCCGCCGCGCTGGTGGGAGTGGCGTTCCTGCTGTGGGTGCCCGTGCTGCCACGATGGTTGCGGCGGGCGCCCGAGATCCGGTTGCGGTTCGCTCGTGATGCGCCCGCCGGTGCCCCGCCGAGCGCGGTGATCTGGGGCGGGGTCGAGGAGCAGGTCACCGTGATGAGTCGGTGGTCAACGCCACCGGACGGACGGTCGCGTGGCGGGTTCCGACTCGCGCTGGCGGATGGAACGGAGCTGGACGTCAGCCACGACGAACCCGACGGCCAGTGGCGCATCGATCGCGAGATAACGGACTGAGCCGCGTCCGGCCCGGACAGCGCGCGCCGCGGGGGTACCCCGGATCCCGGAGGGGGCGGTACGTAGTTCTCCTTACGCCTGGGGCGGTAGCCAGGTTCCACGTGACTCGGGTATCGACCATCGGTCCATCACCAGCCACCATGTGCCCACGGCACGACGGACGGAAAGGGTCGGGGAGATGACGATGACAGCACGACTCGAGGAGCGGAACCTCGATCGCCTCATCCGCCTCACGGACCTGGTCGTGGCTCCGTAGCGAACAGCGGTTCCTCACCGACGTAGCCCGGGATCCCCCTCGCGGGCTCACAGAGGCCGGGACGACCGGGAACGCGGCATCGCCGACTCCCGCGAGCTCCCGGCCTCGTTCGCATCCCTGGCCCGGGTTCTGCCTCGGCGCCTACCGGGCCGCGAGCGGCGATCCGGCGCTCGCCTCGAGCCCTTCGTTGTCCTGCAGCTGCGCGCGTTCCGCGCGAGCGCGGCCGATCGCGAGCAGCGCGACGCCCAGCCCCGCCGCGACGAGACCGCTCAGCGCGAACCCGACCCGGGCACCCAAGTGCTCGCCGATCAGTCCCGCGATGGGCGCCCCGATCGGCGTGGAGCCCAGGAACACGATGCCGTACAGCGCCATCACTCGGCCGCGGGCCTCGGGCCGGGATGAGAGCTGCAGCATCGTGTTCCCCGTGATCATGAACGCCATGAGCGTGTACCCCATGGGGATCATCGTGATGGCTGCCACGAGCAAGGTGGGTGCCAGGCCCGGCAGGATCATCGCGACGCCGGTGGCGACCGCCCACCAGGCCAGACCTCTGATCCCGGGTTGGGCCGACCGGCTGGCCATGGTGATGGCGCCCAGGAACGAGCCCACACCCGCAAGCGCGGACAGGAGACCGAAGGTCCCCGCGTCCCCACCGAAGGTACGCTCGGCGAGCAAGGGCACGAACACGGCGAAGTTGAACGCGAACGTGAACACGATCGCCATGGCGATCAGCGGCCGGCGCAGGTCGTCGGTCCGCCACACGTACCGCAGGCCTGCAACCAGGTGCCCACGATCGCGCGAGCTGCGCTTCTGCGGGTGGAGATCGGCGGTCCGCATCAGCGCCAGCGCGATCAGGACCGCGATGTAGCTGACCGCATCGATCAGGAAACACGTCGCCATGCCCACCGTGGTGATCAGCAGGCCCGCGATGGCTGGGCCGAACACCCGCGATCCGGTGAACGCGGCGCTGTTCAGGCTCACCGCGTTGCGGACGTGCTCCTCGCCCACCATCTCCACGTAGAAGCTCTGGCGTGACGGGTTGTCGAGCGCCGTCACGATGCCCGACGCGACCGATGCGACGTACACCATCCACAGCTCGACCACGTCGGTCGCCACCAGCACGAACAACACGGCGGCGACCGTGCCGTACGCGCATTGGGTCAGCATGAGGATGCGCCGCTTGTCGAACCGGTCGGCCAGCACGCCCCCATACGCCCCGAGCAGCAGCACCGGAAGGAAGTACAGCGCCACGTGGGTGCCGAGCGCCGTGCCGCTGCCCGTCAGCTGCAGCACCAGCCACGCCGACGCGGTGAAGTTCATCCACATGCCGATGGCCGAGATCGTCTGGCCTGTCAGGTACAGGCGGAAGTTGCGTGACTCACGGACCGACGAGACGGTGCGCCCGACCGCGGCGCTGAAACGGGGACTCACCCATCGATGGTACCCGGCCGGTATCGTGCAGCCATGGCGAGTCAGAACGGGCACGGAGGTCGAACCGGGGCCGGCGACGGCGAACGGAGGCGACGGCGCAACCTGCTGATCGCGGGGGTCGCGGCCCTGGCGATCCTGGCGTTCGGCGGTGGGATCCTGCTTGCCCAGGACGACGGCGATACCGTTGCGTCGCCGTCGCCGACGGCGTCCCGCACGCCCGATCCCACCGAGGAACCGACCACAACGCCCAGTGCGAGTCCATCGGAGACGGTGACTCCGTCGGCGTCTGCGAGCGCGAGCCCCGTGCTGGAGGAAGGTCGACACTTCGTGTTTCTGCAGGACGGCTCCTCGCAGGACCCGTGGTCGCTGACGTTCGATCTGGCGTACTTCTACGTGGACCAGGAGGCCATCGATGAATGTGGCCCTGACGTGCCGAACGGGTACTGCATCGTCAACGACAACGCCAAGCTTCGGACGCTGCCGGTTGCGGAATCGGTGACGGTGCGCTACATCCCGACCGGCTCGTGCTGCGCCCTCAAGTCGGGAAGCTTCCCGCCGCTGGCCGAGGCCGTGAACGAGACCGCACAGACCGACTACGACCCCGACGCGCCCTACTGGATCACGGTGCGGGGCGGGCAGGTCGTCCGGATCTCCCAGCAGTTCCTGCCCTGATGCGCGCGGACGGGCCACGCGACTGGGACGCCGTGGCCTACGACCGCCTGCCGATCCCCATGACCGCCTGGGGTGCGACCGTGCTGGGCTGGCTCGACCTGCGCGGAGACGAGCGGGTGCTCGACGCCGGCTGCGGGACCGGGCAGGTCACGGCGCTGCTGCGGGACCGGCTCCCTCGTGGCCAGGTGATCGCACTCGATGGATCGGCATCGATGATCGAGCAGGCGAAGTCCAGGCTGGGGCGGGACCGGGTGGAGTACGTCGTGGCGGATCTGCAGGTCCCGTTGCCGCTGGACCGGCCGGTGGACGCGGTGCTGTCGACGGCGACGTTCCATTGGATCGTGGACCACGATGCGCTGTTCCGGGTGCTGGCCGGCGTGCTGCTGCCGGCCGGCCAGTTGGCGGCGCAGTGCGGCGGGTGGGGCAACATCGCATCGGTGGAGGCCGCCCTGCATGAGATGGGTGAAGACTTCCGGGGACGCAAGCACTTCGCTACGCCGGAGGCGACCCGCTCGCGGCTGGAAGCGGCCGGATTCGTCGACGTCGAATGCTGGCTGACCGATGAGCCGACGCAGGTGCCTAGAGACGACCTCGAGCCTTACCTGGAGGCGATCTGCCTGGGCGACCACGTGGATGGGATGGACCCGGCCGCGCGGCGGGCCTTCGTCGGCGAGGTCGCGAGGCGGATGGGCGAACCGGTGATCGACTACGTACGGCTGAACATCAGAGCTCGCCGCCGCTGACCCCGGGTCGACCTGATGCTGGCACCCCGTCGGAAGACCCTGGCGGTGTCCGCGGCGTCGCGCGGCGCCTACCGTCCCAGGATCCCGTACCAGACGAGGCCTGCCGCCGCGCTCGCCGCGATCACCGCTAGGGGCCTCCACCGCAGCCGCCACAGCCCGACGAACCCCACCGCCGCGACCGCCACCGCGAACAGATCTGCACTCGACCAAACCGGCGACACGACGTCGAAGCGACCCAACACCCTCGCCACGCCCACCTCCTCGAACAGCGTCGCGATCGCGAACGTCACCGCCAGGTTGGCGATGACGCCGACGACAGCCGCCGTGACGGTCTGCAGCGCCGCTGCGAGCCGACGGTTCCCGCGCAAGCTCTCGATGAACGGAGCCCCGAGGAAGATCCACAGGAAGCAGGGCGCGAACGTCGCCCAGACCGCCACGAAGGCGCCGAGCGAGCCCGCCACCAGGGGGTCCAAGTCACCCGGGTTCTGATACGCCCCCACGAAGCCCACGAACTCCAACACCATGATCAGCGGGCCGGGCGTGCTCTCCGCCAGTCCCAACCCCACCACCATCTGCCCCGGCAGCAGCCACCCGTAGGTTGAGACAGCGGCCACGTTCACGTAGGCGAGCACCGCGTAGGCGCCGCCGAACGTCACCAAAGACGCTCGGGAGAAGAACCAGCCCATCTCCGTGAGCGTGTCGCCGCTCCCTCGCCACCAGGCGATCGACGCGATCGGCACGAGCCATACGAGCATGCCCACCACCAGGGTCACGGCAGCTCGGCCTCTGGACGGGATCGTGTGCGTCGCCCGAGGCGCGTCGTCGCGCACGGCGATCCGCTCCTGTTCTTCGAGCTCGGCCGCCACACCCACGTCGAACAGGTCGGGCCGTACCGCACCGCCGATGAAGCCGACCAGCAGCGCCGCCGCGACGATCAACGGGAACGGCACATGCACCACGAAGATGCCCACGAACGCGGCGGCCGCGACCGTCAGCATCAGCCCGTTCGCGAGCGCCTTCGTGCCGATCCGGATCGTCGCCGCCGCAACGATCGCGATCACCGCCGGCGCCAGGCCCGCGAAGACCGCACTGACCCACGTCACGTCGCCATGCGCCGCGAACAGCCACGACAGAGCGAACATCACGAAGACGCTCGGCAGCACGAACATGATGCCGGCGACGAGCCCGCCCTTGACGCGATGCAGGAGCCATCCGAGATAGATCGCCAGCTGCTGGGCCTCGGGGCCGGGCAGCAGCATGCAGAAGTTCAGCGCGTGCAGGAAGCGCCCGTTCGAGACCCAGCGGCGGCGGTCGACGATCTCCTCGTGCATCAGCGCGATCTGTCCGGCGGGGCCTCCGAAGTTGATGAACCCCAGCTTCACCCAGAAGCCCGCAGCCTCGCGGAACGACACGCGATGGGCGGCTCCGCCGTGCTCAACCACGGCCGCAGTCTAGATACCGGCAGGCCGGGGCTTGCCGCCGCCCGCCCCTCAGATGAACAAGGACACCGCGGCGTCGCGCATCTCGGCGATCGCGGTGGCGGCGCCGATCGGTTCGGCGAGGCCGTCGAGCAGATCGTCGTGCTTCAGGCCCAGCAGGTCCATGGTCATCTGGCAGGGGATCAGGCGTACGCCCAGCTCCTGCGCGGTGGAGATCAGCTCTTCGGGCTTGGCAACCCGGCGATCGTCGGCGAGCTTCTTGAACATCGTGGGGCCGGCGCCGGCGAAGTGATACCGGGAGAGCTTGGCCTTCTGGGCCGAACCCGGGTTCATGGCGCTCATCATCTTCTGCATCCAGTTCTCGCCGGTGATGCGCACGTCCGGCTTCACGATCGCGAACAGCCCCCAGAACGTGAAGAACACGCTGGACTCCATGCCGCTCGCCGCAGCGGTCGTCGCAAGGATGGTCGTGGGCCAGATGCGATCCAGGTCGCCGCCCCAGGCGATGATCGTCAGCTTGTTCTTCTTCTTCACCGCGCCTTGCTGGGCGGCTTCCAGGGCCTCGATGCGACTCAGCAGTTCGGCGTACGTGGGGGCTTCGGCGGCGACCGTTCGCGCTGCCATCTCGATCACGTCTTCCGGATGAGGTAGCGGAACTCGCCCTCGGACTCGGTCGATCCGATCAGCTCATTGCCACTGATCTCGGCCCAGCTGGGGACATCGGACCGGGACCCGGGGTCGGTGGCGAGCAACTCCAAGGTCTCGCCGCTCTGGGCGTCCTTCAGGGCTTTCGCGAGCGTGACGAGTGGCCCCGGGCATGACTGCCCTCGCGCGTCGACGGTGATGGGGATGGTGGTGGAAGTGGAAGCAGAAGCAGACACGGGTGCACCTCCGGTGCGGTGGTGGGACGAAGGAAGGTGGAGCGCTCGGCGCGATGGCCGTCCCTGGTCAGCAGGAACAGCAGATGCGATCGGGGATCATGGCCCCCACGATGCCGGCTTCGCGTGTGCAGATCATTCGCAGGTGCAACAGTCTAGCCACCCCGATCTGTTCCGGACAAGCGACCTTCGGCCTCCCACCACCGGCCCGGCACGGCCCGGTAGGATGACCGACACGATGACGAAGCGCTGACCCGACCAGGACCCGTCCCCGCGCCCACGGCGCGCTCGTCCTTCTGGAGTCACCGCATGACCTTCGTCTCGTCCCGATGTCAGCTCTCCGCTCGCTCCGTCTCGAAGTCGCATGGAGGAGCCCTCGTGCTGGACGACGTGAGCGTGCTGGTCGCGCCACGCTCCAGGGTCGGCCTGCTGGGGCCCAACGGCGTCGGCAAGTCCAGCCTGCTGCGGATCCTGGCGGGCCAGGATCGACCCGACGCCGGCACGGTCCGGCGATCGCCCGCCACCATGACGGTGGGCCTCCTCGACCAGGAGCCAGGCGGCGAGTCGCACGGAACCCTGCGATCGTTCCTCGCGTCCGCCACAGGGGTCGGCGAGGCGACGGACGCGCTGCACCGCGCTACGCGGTGCATGACCGAGGATCTCGGGTCGATCCAGCGCTTCACCGAGACGCTCGAGCTGTTCGATCGGCTCGGTGGTCACGACTTCGGCGTTCGTGCCGCCACCGTCGCCGCCGGGCTGGGCTTCCGCTCGTTGGATGTTCGCGTCGATCAGCTCTCCGGAGGGCAGCGGACCCGGGCGGCGCTCGCCGCGATCGAGCTGGCCCGATTCGACGTGCTCTTGCTGGACGAGCCCACCAACAACCTGGACGCGGAAGCCTTGGAGCGGCTGGAGTCCATGGTGCGAGGGTTCGCCGGTGGCATCGTGGTCGTCTCACATGATCGGGCGTTCCTGGACGCGTGCGTGGATCGGTTCCTCGAACTGGATCCGTTCACGCGCCGAGCTTCGGAATTCGTCGGTAGTTGGAGCGAGTACGTCGCCGATCGCGAGCGGAGACGGCGACAGGCACAGGGCGCTCACGATACGGCCGAGGCCGCGCGCGATCGACTTCAACGACGCGCCCACCAGGTGCGTCAGGAGTCCGCCGCGGCGGTCGGTCGTGTGAAGCGCTCCGACGAAAAGGACAAGTTCGTGCGGTTCGCCAAGATCTCCGGCGCTCAACGCCACGCCGCGGGAGCCGCCAAGCTGGAACGCCAGATCGAACGCATCGAGGTGCCCGACGCGCCTCGTGATCGATGGGTGCTGCAGATGGACCTGGCGCCGGCCTCGCGCGGGAGCGACCTGGTCGTTCGTCTCCTCGACGCCACGATCACGCGGGGCTCGTTCCGGCTGGGTCCGATCAACCTGGACATCGTCAGGACGGAACGCATCGCCCTCGTCGGCCCCAACGGCACCGGGAAGTCCACATTGCTCGGAGCGATCGCGGGTGACCTGCCGATGTCCGAGGGCACCAGAACGCTCGGGCCCAGCGTCGTCCCGGGGCTCTTGGCGCAGGAGCGTGATCTGCTCCGCCCCCGCGAAGATCTCCTCGGGATGATGGAACGCACCACGGGTTCCACGGGGACCGATGCGCGTTCACTGCTGGCGAAGTTCGAGCTCGGAGCCGACGACGTGCAGCGGCCCGCGACCGAGCTCTCTCCCGGCGAACGCACCCGGGCGGCCCTGGCGGTGCTCGCCGCCCGGCGCACCAACCTGCTGCTCCTGGACGAACCCACGAACCACCTGGATCTTGCCGCCATCGAGCAGCTCGAGCGCGCGTTGGCCGACTACGAGGGCACGTTCGTGATCGCGACGCACGACCGGCGACTGTTGGAAACGATCGGCATCACGCGCACGATCGACTTCGACGCTTCCGGCGTCCGCTAGCCCGGTGTGTCGGGCGTGGTGAGGCAGCCGGCCGGCCGGCCGAGGCGCTCGAGCCCCGCCAGGTCGCCCGGGCCGAGATCGGTCATCCCCCCGCCCGACGATTCCATGATCTGGCCGAAGTTCTTCGCGTGATCGAGCCCAACGATGTGGCCGAGCTCATGCAGGACGACCGGCCCCTGCGCGCCGACCAGTTCGAACCCCGGGGGGTTCGGGTCCTCCAGATTGATCGCGATCCAGCCGCTCACCAACACGTCGCCGTCGGAGGACGCGGTCGAGGGTGCCGCGACCCCCGCCGCCGTGTGTCCCTCACGGGCGAACGAGATGTCACTGGTATCGGGGTCGACCCAGGCGATGAGGACCGGAGCCCATCGATCGCCGTAGCGCTCGGGCTGGTAGACGGGCCGGCGTCGCATGGGCGACTCGCTGCTGAGGCCGTCGTAGTCGAACTCGATACCGGTCGCCACGGAGATCCGCCTGACCGCCTCGTGCACGTCCTGCATTGAGCCCTCGGGCGCGAGGTTCAGGTTCACGACGTAGTGGATCGGCTCGCACGGGTTCCAGCGGATCGGGTCACCCCGGAAGTCCCGCGCCAGGAACTCATACTCGTCGGCGTGCTCGGCCGGGTCGTATCGCGTGGCGAACGAGACCAGGCCCGCCATCGCCATGAAGAACAACGTGAGCAACGCCGAAGCCACCACCCACACCGGGAACCGGCGCCGTCCAGCGGGCTCGGGCGCGCGGGGGATCCATGCCGGCGACCACTCGCCCAGGTCGGGCCGAGGCGGGATCGGTGGGGGAAGCGTCGACACGTGGGTGCTCCTTCGGTGCGACTCAGCGGACCCTTCGGCGGCGGTCCTTCGGCCAGTAGACCAGGACGACCTTCGCCTTCAATGCATCGGCGGGGACCGGCCCGAACTGTCGGCTGTCCGTCGATGCGGCGGCGAAGTCGCCCTCGACCCAGTATTCGCCGGGACGCAGGATCCGGCTTGCCTGATCGGCCTCGAGCCGGTCCGGCGCCGGATCGCCCGGCAGCGCGACGAGGCGCTTGACCATCTCGTAGTCCGGCCGATGGGGGTGTCCCACCACGACGACGTCGCCTCGTTCGTACCGGGTCGGCGTGAACACCAACGCCTGATCCCCCGGGGCCAGCGAGGGCGCCATCGAACCGCCTTCGATCGAGATGCGCGACGGTTTCCGGCGCATGACCGCCCACGCGAGCCCGGCGGTCACGACGGCGACCGCCGCGGCGCCCGACAACGGTTTGCGACTCCGACCGCGGTGGTAGGTTCGGGGTTCCGGGCCGATCGGGCCGGGATCGGATGAAGGAGGGGTTTCCATGCTTGAAGCATTCCTCAGGCCGCGACGTATCGTCCACGCCCACTGCGACCTGCCCTGCGGGGTCTACGACCCGGCGCAGGCACGCATCGAGGCCGAGTCGGTGAAGGCATGCCAGGAGAAGTACCAGGGCAGCGACGACGACATCTTCCGCGACCGGGCGGTATCGATCAAAGAGGAACGCGCGGACCTGGTCAAGGAACACCTGTGGATCCTGTGGACCGACTACTTCAAGCCTGAGCACGTCGAGAAGTTCCCGGACCTGCACGACAAGTTCTGGAAGGCCACCAAGCTCGCCGGCGAGTCCAAGAAGTCGACCGACCCGGCGCAGGGCCAGCAACTCCTGGACGCCGTGGACGAACTCGCCAAGATCTTCTGGGAGACCAAGTCCTAACCAGGTGAGCGGGGGCGTGCCCCCGCCCGCCCACCACAGAGGCCCGGTGGGCGGGGCCGTCGGATCCCCCACCCACCGGGACGCTCCATCGCCAGGCCGGTCCATCCGATCGAGCCAAGAGGACCCGGCGGAGTGGAGTGGGTCTGGCGGCACCCCACCCCGCCCGGTCTCCATGGCTACATCGGCATCGCCGCTATGCCCGGCGCACCGGCCGAAGGACTGCTTGTGTGGGCCGAACGGTGGACCGGTCACCGGTCGAACGGCTGCCGCAACCACCCCTGCTAGGCTCGCCGACCGTGAAAGACGTGGGCTTGGTCGGCATGCCGTTCAGCGGGAAATCGACCCTGTTCACCGCCATGACCCGGGCCGGTTCGCTCGGAGGCCAGGCCAACGTGGCGGTGGTGCCCGTGCCCGATCCTCGACTCCAGGTGCTCACCGAGATGGAGTCCTCAGCCAAGACCGTCGAGGCCCAGGTTCGATTCGTGGACGTACCGGGCGGGGTGTCGAGCGCGCAGGGACTGGCCAAGCTGCGTGAGGTCGACGCGCTCGCCGTGGTGCTCCGCTGCTTCGGAGCCGACTCGGCGCCCGACGACGACCTCAGGTCCGTCCGCGCCGAGCTCTTGCTCGCCGACCTCGCGGTCATCGAGAGCGCGCTGGAGAAGGCGGAGAAGAAGGCCCGGGGCAAGCCCGGCATCGAGGTCGACGCGCTGCGCCGCGCCAAGGAAGCGCTCGAGTCCGAGACACCGTTGCGCGCTGCGGGCGTGTCCGTCGAGGATGCGGCACAGCTCCGTGGCATCGCTCCGCTCACGCTGAAGCCCGAAGCCGTGATCGCCAACCTGGAGGAAGGACTCGAGGTTCCCGGAGAACTCGCCTCCGACGATGCCGTCGGCGTCTACGCATCGATCGAAGCCGAGACCGCCGAGATGGAACCTGCCGAAGCACGAGCCTTGCTCGAGGAGTTCGGAGTCACCGAACCGGGGCTGGAGACGGTCATCGCCGCGAGCTACCGCGCGCTCGACCTGATCACGTTCCTCACCACCGGCGAGGACGAGACACGAGCGTGGGAGGTTCGCCGCGGCGCGAAGGCCCCCGAAGCGGCCGGCGTGATCCATACCGACCTGGAGCGCGGGTTCATCCGGGCCGAGGTGATCGCCTACGACGACCTGGTGTCGGCCGGTTCGATGTCGGCTGCGAAAGCCGCCGGCACCGTGCGCCAGGAAGGCAAGGACTACGAGGTGGCCGAAGGCGACATCCTCAACATCCGCTTCAACGTCTAGCTCAGTGCGGGTCGGAGTACCCTCCAACGACCATGGGCGAGAACTATCGGATCGGCGAGGCGGCGAAGACGCTCGGAGTGCGCGTGGAGACGCTGCGCCGCTGGGAGCGCGAGGGCAAGCTCCGGGTCGACCGCACCCATGGGGGCCAGCGGACGGTGCCTGCCGCCGAGGTCGCCAGGCTGCTGGCCGATCGTCGCCACGACGAGCCCATCGCGGCCGCCAGCGCCCGAAACCGGTTCCCGGGAGTGATCACCGAGGTCAAGCGCGACGGCCTGGCGGCCACCGTGGAGATCCAGGCCGGCCCCCACCGGGTGCTCGCGTTCATCACCCGGGAAGCCGCGGATCAACTCGAGCTGCAGCCGGGCATGGACGCGGTGGCCACGATCAAAGCCACCAGCGTGATGGTGAACCTTCCCGAGGACTGACCGCTCAGCCGACGCCGATCATGACGTCGGTCGCCTTGATGATCGCCGTGACCTGACCGCCTTCGACCAGCCCGAGACGCTCGGCCGAATCCTTCGTGATCGCCGCCACGACCTGTTGACCGCCGACGTCGACGACCACCTCGGCCATCACCGCGCCGATCGTCACGCGCTGGATCGTTCCACTGAGCTGGTTCCTGGCACTGGTCTGCATGGTCGCTCCTTCTGCTCTAGCTTCTGGCCACGCTATCGCTAGCTTTACCTTGGCAGGACTCGCCCACAACGGCTAGGCTACGCGCCTCATCGTTCAAGGGAGATTGATTCCGACGTGAAACGACTGCTCATCGGCGTATGTTGCCTCACCCTGCTCGGCACCGCGTGTTCCTCCGACGAACCCGCAACCTCCGACGGCGCCACCGAACCGGCGGAGACCACCGAGCTGAGCGTCTTCGCCGGCTCCTCGCTGACGGCCGCGTTCGAAGAGGAGATCGGTCCCGCCTTCGAGGCCGCGAATGCAGGCACGACCATCGTGTGGAACTTCGGCGCCTCGGACTCGCTCGCGGGGCAGATCCAGAGCGAGGGGACCGCCGACGTGTTCGCCAGCGCCAGCGGCACATGGATGGACGCGGTGGAGAAGGACCCCGGGGTCAGCGACCGCACCGACTTCGTGAAGAACCGGCTGGTCATCATCACCCCGCCCGACAACCCGGCCGACATCGCCTCGATCGAGGATCTGGCGACACCCGGCGTGCAGCTCGTGCTCGCCGCCAAAGGGGTCCCCGCGGGTGACTACTCGCGCGAAGCCCTCTGCAACGCGGACATCCTCGCCGACGCCGAGGCGAACGTCGTCTCCAACGAAGAGGACAACGCCAGCGTCGTCGCGAAGATCGTGGCGGGCGAGGCCGACGCCGCCATCGTCTACGAATCCGACGTCTCGACGGCGGCGGGCAACGAGGTCAACGCGGTGGCGATCCCCGAAAACGTGAACGTCATCGCCACGTACCCGATCGCCGTGGTCACCGGAGCGCCGAACAGCGACCTGGCCGCTGCCTTCGTGGCGTATGTCGCCGGAGCCGAGGGTCAGGCCATCCTCACCGACTATGGGTTCGAATCGATAGCCTGATTGACCATGCGGTCCAGGATCCCACCGCTCATGTGGATCCTGGCCGTCGTGGGCGCCGTCTTCGTGGCGCTGCCGTTGGTCGCCCTCCTGATCCGTGCTCCTTGGGGCGACCTGGGGCCTGCGCTCAGCGGGGTCGGAGCGAGTACGGCGTTCCGCCTCTCGATCGTCGTGTCGTTGGCCTCGACCGCCCTGTCCATCCTGCTGGGGGTGCCGATCGCGTGGGTCCTGGCACGTTCGCGGCTCCCCGGCCGCTCCGTTGTGCGCGCGATCGTCGTCCTGCCGGTGGTCCTTCCACCGGTGGTCGGCGGCATCGGCCTGCTCGCCGCGCTGGGGCGCGGCGGGGTGGTGGGGAACTGGCTCTACCAGGGACTCGGGATCCAGATCACGTTCACCATCTGGGGCGCGATCGTGGCCACCACCTTCGTCGCGATGCCGTTGATGGTGCTGGCGACCGAGTCGGGCCTGCGGTCGATCGATCAGCGGTACGAAGGGGCGGCGGCGGCCCTGGGAGCGAGTCCGAGGTATGCGATCCGCCGCATCGTGCTGCCGATGCTGGGACCGCAATTGGCTGCCGGCGCCGTGCTGGCGTGGGCACGAGCGCTGGGCGAGTTCGGCGCCACGATCACGTTCGCGGGCAACCTGGAGGGTCGCACCCAGACCCTGCCGCTCGCGGTCTACGAAGCGCGCAACACCGACCCCGGCGGGGCGATCTTCCTGTCACTGATCCTGGTCGTGCTGTCGGTGGGCGTGCTGGTCGCGATGGGCGGTCGCCTCACGCAAGCACGTTGAACCCTGGCAGGATGCCGGTGTGAGCCTGCACGCGGACTTCACCGCCCGCCGCGGGACGTTCGAGGTGGTCATCGCGCTGGACGTCGCCGACGGCGAGACCTTGGCCCTCCTGGGTCCCAACGGCGCCGGCAAGTCGACCGTCGTCGACGCCCTGACGGGAACGGTGGACGTCACCGAGGGGCTGATCGAGCTCGACGGCGAACGCGTCGAGCGCCTGCCGCCCGAACAGCGTCCCGTGGGCGTGTGTTTCCAGGACGATCTGTTGTTCCCGAAGCTCTCGACGCTGGAGAACGTCGCGTTCCCGCTGCGCGCACGCAAGGTCCAGAAGGCCACCGCGCGGGCGCGAGCCGCGGAACTGCTCGAGCGACTCGCTCCACAGGTCGACCCCGGCGCATCGCCCGGGTCGCTGTCGGGGGGTCAACGTCAGCGTGTCGCTCTGGCCCGCGCGTTGGCACCGGAACCTCGGCTGCTGCTGTTGGACGAGCCGTTCTCCAACGTGGACGTCTCCGCGCGGCCCGGCCTGCGGACATTGGTCCGAGAGGTGGCGAGCACCTTCGGTGGAGCCACCGTGTTGATCGCGCACGACCCGCTCGACGCCCTCACCCTTGCCGACCGGGTCACGCTGATGGAGGACGGGCATCAGACCCAGTCTGGGACTCCGGACGAGATCCGCGCAGCGCCCCGAACCGCCTACGCCGCGGACCTGGTGGGCGTGAACCTGTTCGCCGGCGTCCTGACACCACTGGCCGATGGCGCGGCAACCCTCCGTACCGACCTCGGTGAGATCACGGTCGCACCGAACACTCCCGTGTCCGCCGGTACGCATGCGATCGCGAGCCTGCGACCCATCGACATCTCGCTCCACAGCGGCGAGCCGGAGGGCTCGGCGCGCAACAGGTTCCGTGGCACGATCGGTGAGATCGCGGTCGACGGCGAGCGCGCCAGGGTCCGGGTCGCCAGCAGGCCTCCGCTGACGGCGGAGATCACCGCCGGATCGGTCACGAGGATGGGCCTGAGCGTCGGAAGCGACGTGTGGACCAGCTTCAAGGCCGTGGAGGTGTCGTTGCAGGTGGAGGGCGACGACGATGCGGCGTCCCCAGCCGGTACCCTGAGCGGGTGAAGACGACCGAGCGGGAGTCGCTCGAGGCTCCCGAGCCCGAGGCCGCGCCCACACCACACAAGCACAAGAACCCGATCCTGCAGTTCCTGGGAGAGCTGCCGGGTCTCATCATCATGGCGTTCGTCCTGGCGCTGCTGATCAAGACCTTCCTGGTGCAGGCCTTCTTCATCCCGTCGGGATCCATGGAGCCCACGCTGCGGCCGGGCGATCGCGTGCTGGTGCTCAAGGTGCCGTACTACTTCCACGACCCACGGCAGGGCGACATCATCGTCTTCGAGGATCCCGACCCGTCGGAAGCTGCGGAGCGAAGTGTCGTGGGTGGCTTCTTCCACTGGATGTTCCAGGGGCTGGGGGTGCAGCAGCCCGACAACGAGGACTTCATCAAGCGGGTGATCGGCCTTCCGGGCGACGTCGTCTCCGCCAAAGACGGCGTCGTCATCGTCAACGGCGAGAAGCTGAAGGAGCCCTACCTCACACAGAAGACCTCTGACTTCGACAAGCAGACCGTGCCGGACGACCAGCTCTTCGTCATGGGCGACAACCGCGCGAACTCGCTGGATTCGCGCTTCGGGCTGGGCTTCATCCCGTTGGACAAAGTGATCGGCAAAGCCGAGCTCATCATCTGGCCACCGGGGGACCTGGGCACCCTGTAGGGTGAGCCCTACCTGCGCGGCACGGCGCGGTTGCGGGGCCCCACCGGTTGTTCACCGGGCACGAACAAGCGCGCGAACGACCACACGATCGCCGCGATGCCGAAGCCCGCGAGCCACACGACCAACGGCGGGTCGTCCAGCGCGAAGAACGTCTGACTGGGTCCCCATGTCAGCGAGATCACGAACAACCCTGCCATCGACCAGATCAACACGAGCCGCGCACGGGTGAGCGGGGCCGCCAGGATCGTGAGCACCAGGAACCCGATCCATGTCAACACCATGACGGCCGTGGTCTGCGCCTGGGCCAGCGTGACGCCGGGTTCGTTGATCGCGAGGCGGTAGGCCAGCAACGTCGCGATCGCCGCCAGCGTGCCCGTCGGTATCGCGAACCGCAGCACACGGTTCACGAAGCCCGGCCGGAACCGTTCGGTGTTGGGCGCCAGCGCCAGGAAGAACGACGGGATGCCGATCGTGAGCGCCCCGATCAGCGTCAGATGCCGCGGCAGGAACGGGAACACGAACCCGGCGACGCCTGTCGCCAGCGAGATCAGCATCGCGTACACGGTCTTGTTCAGGTACAGGCCACTCGTGCGCTCGATGTTACCCAGCACCCGCCGTCCTTCCGCCACCACCGGCGGCAGCGCATCGAAGTTGGAGTCCAGCAGCACCAGTTGCGCGACCCCGCGCGTCGCGTCGCTGCCCGATCCCATCGCGACGCCGATGTCGGCGTCCTTCAGCGCCAGCGCGTCGTTCACGCCGTCACCGGTCATGGCCACCGTGTGTCCATGGGACTGAAGGGCCTGCACCATCGCCCGCTTCTGCTGTGGCGTGACGCGCCCGAACACCCCGTGCGTCTCGAGCGTCCCGGCAAGCTCGTCCTGGTCGTCCACATCCAACCCCCGGGCATCGACGGGCTCATCGGCGTCGGGCAGCCCCAGCTCGCGGGCGATGGCACCTACCGTCCTGGGATCGTCGCCCGAGATCACCTTCACCGTGACGTCCTGCTCGCGGAAGTAGCGCAGGGTGTCGGCGGCGTCGGACCGGGGACGGTCCGCCAAGATCACCAGCGCTGTGGGCTCGAGGTCGCTGGGCAAGGAATCACCGGCGAGTGCGCCGCCGGACGCCAGGAGCACGACACGCTTGCCCTGGTTCGAGAGCTCCTCCACACGGGCTTGGAGTTGCTCGTGACCGACGACCGAGCCCATCACCACGTCCGGCGCGCCCAGCACCCACGTGCCATCACCGCCGAAGTCGGCGCCGCTCCACTTCCGCGCGCTGGAGAACGGCACGGTGGACCGAGCGTCCCAGGGCGGCGGTGCGTCGAACCGTTCGGAGATGGCCAGCGTCGTGGCGTTCGGCGAGGGATCGGCGGCGGCGAGCGCCGCCAGTGCAACCTCGGCCGCCGCCGTGTCGTCGCCGGATGCCACCGGCTCCACGGCTTCGACGGACAGCTTGCCCTCGGTGAGCGTGCCGGTCTTGTCGATGCACAGGACGTCGACGCGAGCGAGCCCTTCGACCGCGGGGAGCTCCTGCACGAGCACCCGCTGGCGCGCCAGCCGCACCACCGCCACGGCGAAGGCCAACGACGTGAGCAGCACCAGGCCCTCGGGGACCATCGCGACCGTGCCGGCCACCGCTCCGGACACGGCTTCGCGCCAGTCGCCATCGCTGGCCCGGAACTGCGAGATGAACAGCAGGACCGCGGTGGGAACGATCGCGAACGTGACGTAGGTCAGGATGCGGTCGATCCCGCCGCGCAGCTCGGACCTGGTGAGGGTGTATCGACGAGCATCCTGCGCGAGCTGCACGGCATAGGCCTCCTTGCCGACCTTGCTCGCCCGATACCGGCCCGCGCCCGCGGCCACGAAGGACCCGCTGAGCACCTGGTCGCCGCTCGACTTCTCCACCGGATCGGATTCGCCCGTCAGCAGCGACTCGTCGACCTCCATGCCGTCGTCGCTCACCACCACGCCGTCCACCACGATCTCTGCGCCCGCGGTCACGGCGAGCACGTCATCGAGCACGACCTCGCCAACTGCGACCTCGAGGGGCTCACCGTCGCGGATCACCCGGGCCTTCGGCGCGGTGAGCACCGTGAGCTGATCCAGGGTCCGCTTGGCACGGAGTTCCTGGACGATGCCGATCAACGAGTTCGCGACGAGCACGAATCCGAAGAGGGCGTCCTGGAGCGGCCCCACCACCAGGATGATCGCGAGCATCGCGCCCAGGATCGCGTTGAAACGCGTGAAGATGTTGCCGCGCACGATCTGGGCCACCGTGCGCGTGGGGGCATCGGGAACGTCGTTGACGTCACCGCGTGCCACACGTTCCTCGACCTGCGCGGTGGTCAGCCCCAGCTCGGGGTCGACCTGAGACTCGTCCGTGATCGTCGTGCCGGCCATGTCTGTCGAGGGTAGCGGGCTAGGCTTGGACCATGCGCACGGGCAGTACTTCCTCGAGGAGCAGACGCCCGGGTAGCGTTGAGCCGTGACCGCGTCGCGCTGGATGCTGCCCGCCCCGATGCGGGACTTCGACGTCGAAGATCGCCGGTCGACATGGCTCGAACTGTTCTTCGACCTGGTCTTCGTGGCTGCGGTGGCCGCGCTCGCCGATGGACTGCACGGCGATCCCACGATGCGAGGGCTCTGGCACTTCGGCGCACTCTTCGTGCCGGTCTGGTGGGCCTGGATGGAGTTCACGTGGTTCTCCACGGCCTGGGACAACGACGACTTGTTCCACCGGCTGACCATGCTGGTCGCGATGCTGCTGGTGATCGTGCTGGCTGCCGGCATCTCCAAGATGCTGGACGGCAAGGACGACGCCGTGTTCGTCCTGGCCTACGCGGGGCTGCAGGCGTTGCTCATCGTGATGTTCGCCCGGGTGCTGCCGCACGCCGGACCGGCACATCGATTCGCGCGCAACTACATGATCGGCGACGCAGTCGGAGGAGCGCTGATGCTGCTGTCGCTCTTCGTCGAACCTCCGCTGCGGTACTGGGTGTGGGCGGCGGCCGTCGCCGAGCTCATGATCGCGCCGGTGTTCGCGGTGCGCGCCTACGAAGGCCAGCCGTTCGACTCGCGGCACATCCCCGAACGCTACGGACTCTTCACGATCATCGTGCTGGGCGAAGGCGTCGTCGTGGTGACGGCGGCCCTCTCGGACGTGTCGCTGGACGGAGGGTCGTCGACCGCCGCGGTGCTGGGGTTCGGGATCGCCGCCGAGATCTGGTACGCGTACTTCGAGACCGTGTCGTCGTCGTCGTTGTCCCGGGATCGACTCGCGGCATCATTCCTGTGGGGATACGGGCATCTGTTCGCGTTCGCCGGCATCGCCGCGACCGCCGTCGGGGTGGAGTTGGCGATCGAGGCAGGCGCGCACGGGGACCGTGCGCTCTCGCTGGCGACCCGCTTGATGCTCTGTGCGGGACCGGCCGCGTTCCTGCTGGCACTTGCGGCCATCCACGAAGCCACGACGCGATCATGGGACCTCGTCTTGACGCAGCGGGTGGTGGCGATCGGCCTCCTGCTGCTCCTGGCCCTGCTCGGCCGAGGGCTCGGCCCTGCGTTGTTGGTGGGCGGTGTGTTCGCGATCTTGGCGATCACGGTGACGCTGGACGTCATGCGGACCGGTGGCGAAGGGCTCGCGGCCGAGCACGGACCCGACGAGGCCGAGGTCCCACCGGCGATCTGAACGGCGCTACGGTCCGAGCCCCTGCTCCACGGCCCAGGCGTCGAGCAGCTCGTACGCCTCCTCGTCGGGGACCGGACCGCGTTCCATGCGAAGCTCCATGAGGTGGTCCAGCGCCCGACCGACGAGCGGGCCGGGTTCGATCCCGAGGTGCGCCATCACCTGGGAACCGTCCAGCGGTGGACGGATGGCCTCCAGGTTCTCGCGCTCGGCCAGGAGCGCGATGCGCTCCTCCAGCTCGTCCTGCAGCCGGGCGAACCGCTCCGCCTTCTTCTCGTTGCGCGTGGTGCAGTCGGCGCGCGTCAACCCGTTGAGACGGTCGAGCAGCGGTCCCGCGTCGCGGACGTAGCGCCGCACGGCCGAATCGGTCCAGCCGTCGCCGTCGCCGTACCCGTGGAACCGAAGATGCAGGGCGATCAGCGTGCGAACGTCCTCGATCGTGGCGTTGGGATAGCGGAGCTCGCGCAGGCGGGCCTCCGCCATGCGGGCGCCCACGACCTCATGGTGATGGAACTGCACCCCGTCGGGCGTGATCTGCCGCGTCGCCGGCTTCCCGACGTCGTGCATCAGAGCCGCCAGGCGAAGCGTCGGATCGGGCTCGGTGCGCTCGACCACCGCATACGTGTGGTGCAGGACATCCTTATGACGATGCACCGGGTCCTGTTCCAGCTGCAGGTCCGCGAGCTCGGGAAGGAACAGGTCGGCGACCCGCGTCTCGACGAGGAGTTGCAGGCCCGCGGCCGGATGTTCGCTCACTAGCAACTTGTCGAGCTCGTCCCGGATGCGCTCGGGCGAGACGATCCGCAGTCGCTCACGCATCTCGCCCATGGCCTGGACGACCCGGGCCGCCGGGACGACGTCGAGCTGGGCGACGAACCGCGCGGCGCGCACCATCCGCAGTGGATCGTCGGAGAAGGACGTTTCGGGGTCCAGCGGCGTGTCCAGCGCGCGCGCGGCCAGGTGGCGGATCCCGCCGTACGGGTCCACGAAGACACCGTCGGGCAGCGAGATCGCCATGGCGTTGATCGTGAAGTCACGGCGCGACAGATCGGTCTGCAGATCGTGGCCGAACGTCACGGACGGCTTGCGGTCCTCCTCGGCGTAGACCTCCTGCCGGAAGGTCGTGATCTCGAGGCGTTGCCCGTCCTTCTGTGCTCCGACGGTGCCGAAACGCACGCCGACCAGGTACTGGCGCTCGGCCCACCCACGGAGAAGCTGCGTCGTCTGGGTGGGGTGGGCGTTGGTGGTGAGGTCCAGGTCGGGTGCGACACGTCCCAGCACCATGTCGCGCACGGAGCCGCCGACCAGATACAGCTCGTGGCCCGCTGACGTGAACCGTTCGCCCAGCTCCTTGGCGACGGCGGGAACATCGAGCGTGGCGGCGGGTTCGGGTTCTGCCATGTCGCGACGAGGATAGTCGGAAGGGCCCGGCCCTCTGAGAGCCGCTAACGTCAGAGCCGTGCCCACCTGGCTCGGATTCATCTGGACCTCGCCGAACACGCTGATCGGGCTGATCCTGGGCCTGCTCACGTTCCGGCGGCCGCGTCGGTCCGACGGCGCCCTGATCTTCGACGCCCAGCCCCCTCGAGGTCTTGCGGCCCTGATGCCTCACATCAACCGGGCCGCCATGACCGTGGGGTTCGTGATCATCTCGGCAGCGCCGGTGACGGGACGACTGCTCAGCCATGAGCAGCACCACATCCGTCAGTTCTGCGCGTGGGGACCCCTGTTCATCCCGGTGTACTTCCTGCTGGCGATCCCCTTCGGCTACCGGCGACACCCCATGGAGATCCGCGCGCAGATCGCGGCGGGAGAACGGGCACCCAAGCGCCCGGACCCCCACATCGAGAACACCGAGCCTGGCTCCTAGAAGGCCAAGCCTGGCTCCTAGAAGGCCGAGCCTGGCTCTTAGAAAGGAAGCCCGGTGTCCGCGCCGCCGGACATCGACGAGAGCCGGTCCAGCACCCCTCGCAGTTGCAGGTCGAAGTCGTGCGGGTTGGTCGCGGCTCGGCGCGCGTCGTCCTCGGTGACGAGCCCGTCGTTCACGAGCTTCACCAGGGACTGATCGAACGTCTGCATGCCGTAGAACTCACCCTCGGAGATCACGTCCACGATCTGGTCGGTGATGTTCGAGTCCACGATGCGGTCGAACACCCGGCCGGTGTTGACCAGCACCTCCACCGTGGGCACGCGGCCCTTCCCATCTGCCTTGGCGACCAGCCGCTGCGACACGATCCCGCGAAGCGACCCCGCGAACGAGGTGCGCACCTCCTTCTGCTGGTTGGGCGGGAACAGGTCCAGGATGCGGTTGATCGTCTCCATGCAGTCGATCGTGTGCAGCGTGGAGATGACCAGGTGACCCGTCTCCGCAGCCTGGATCGCGCTCAGCGCGGAGTCGCCATCGCGGATCTCACCTACGAAGATCACGTCGGGGTCCTGCCGGATCACGTGCTTCAGCGCGTTGGCGTAGCTGTCGGTGTCGATCCCGATCTCACGCTGCTGCACGATCGAGAGCACGTCGTCGTGCACGACCTCGATCGGGTCCTCGATCGTGACGATGTGGGCCCGCCGCGACCGATTGATGTGGCCGATCATCGACGCGATGGTCGTGGTCTTGCCGGTCCCCGTCGGGCCGGTGATGAGCACCAGCCCGCGAGGCGAGTCGGCGAGCGTCTCCATGACCGAGGGCAGCAGCAGCTCGTCGAACGTGGGCACCTCGCTGCGCACGCGTCGGATCGCGAGCCCCACGACACCGCGCTGACGGAACACGTTGACGCGGAATCGCCCGACGCCCGTCAGCGTCGTCCCCAGGTCTGCTTCGCTGGTCTCTTCGAATTCGTGCTTCTTGTGCTCGGACATCAGGGCCTGCGCGAACGTCTCGGTGTCGGCGGGGGTGAGCACATCGAATTCCGTGGGTGTCAGCGCTCCATCCACGCGGATGAACGGCACATTGCCCACCTTGAGATGCAGGTCGCTGGACCCGCGTTCCACGGCGAATCGGAGGAGCTCGTCGATCTCCATGACCAGACCATCGGTCCTGTCCGGGCCCGACCTGAGCTTTGCGCCCGGGTGGCCCAATAGAATCCCGGCGATGGGCGACGAACAGCCACCCTCCGGCCAGGAACCGCCGCCACGGAAACGTCGCCGGCGCCGGCGCCGCCCGTCTGCCAAGACGACCACGACGAGTAAGACCGTCAAGCCCGGTGCAGCAGCGAAAGCCCGGCACCGGTCCCCTGTGCAGAAGGAGGTCTCCGCCGGCGGCGTCGTGTACCGCCGCGAAGGCGATCTGATCGAGGTCGTGCTGGCATCGCGGCGCACGCGTCGCGGGCAACTGGCGTGGGGACTGGCCAAGGGCGGCATCGAGGACGGCGAGGACCACGAACAAGCCGCCGTCCGAGAGGTCCGCGAGGAGACCGGCTACGACGCTGAGATCGAGGCCTCGCTCGGGGAGACCAAGTACTTCTACGTCTGGGAAGACACGCGGATCCGCAAGACGGTGCACTTCTTCCTGATGCGATGTACGGGAGGCGATCCGGATGAGCGCGACGACGAGATGGAAGAGATCCGGTGGTTCCCGCTCGATCGTGCGTTGAAGCGAGCCGCCTATCGCGGTGAGCGGGACGTCCTCCAGCGCGCCGCCGACCTGCTCCGATGACGCTGCTCGACGCGGCCCTCGGGGTCCTCGTGGGGTTCACGTCCGGGGTCCTCAGCGGACTGTTCGGCGTTGGAGGCGGCATCGTGATGACGCCGGGCATCCAGGTGCTGATGGGCGCCAGGCCCATCGTTGCGCTGGCCACGCCGTTGCCGGCGATCCTGCCCACTGCCCTCACCGGCGCCTACACCTACCATCGGGCCGGGCAGGTGGACGTTCGGGCGGCGGCCTGGATGGTGGGGCCGGGGATCGTCGCCGCCGTGGCGGGGGCGGCGCTGACCGACGTGGTCGACACCCACGTCCTGCTGGTGATCACGGCGGCGCTGCTGGCGTGGCAAGCGGTGGGCATCCTGCGTGGCGCTCGTACCCGACCGGATGGGGCCACCGACGAAGCGGCGCCCCAGCATCCCATGTCGAAGCTGCTGCTCATCGGGTTCGCGGCGGGGTTCGTGAGCGGTCTGCTGGGCATCGGCGGTGGCCTGATCATGGTGCCACTCATGGTGGGGTGGCTCAGGATGCCGTTGAAGCGCGCGCTCGGCACATCCCTGCTCACGATCGTCGCCCTGGTGATCCCCGGCACCGTGGTGCATCTGGCGCTGGGACACATCGACTGGGCGATCTTCCTGGTGGTCACCCTGGGTGCGGTGCCGGGTGCCAGGCTGGGTGCCTCGCTCGCACTCGGCACACGCGAACGCACGCTCCGGCTCATGGTGGGATCCTTCCTGCTGCTCGTGGCCCTGCTGTACGGCGCCACCGAGCTGGCGGCCCTCCTTCGGAGCTGAAGCCCCGGTCGCTACGATGGGGTCGCTGGCATGAGCATCTACCGCGCCGTCCGCGCACTCCTGGCATCGCTGATCGTGATCGGGGCATGCGCCGTGCTGTGGCTCGACCCTGAGGCAGGGGCCCAGGAGCCGACCGTGGCGCTCACCCTCATCTCGCAGACCGCCATCACCACGCACGACGAACCGCTCCTCAAGACGAGGGTGCAGGCCACCAACACGAGCGAAAGCGTGATCGAGGGGATCTCGCTCGGATTCTCGATCGGCGAGCAGATCGCGTCCCGATTCGTGTACGAGCAGTCGTTGGTGGACGGCCCAGGGTCCCCGCTGATCTTCGTGACGACGGAGCCGCAGGAGGGCTCTCTGGAACCCGGACAGTCACGGCTGTACGACATCGACCTCGACATGCTCGCCGAGGTGCCCGACGTCACCGACGAGCTCGACTCTGCCGTCTATCCCGCCCAGATCGATCTCCGCGCCGACGGAGTGGTCGCAGCGACGCTCAACACAGCCCTGATCCACCTGGTGCGCCTGCCGGAGCGACCGATGCGGTTGTCGTGGTGGACCGAGATCACCGGCCCAATCGCGTTCGATCCCGACGGCCGGCTCGGCGACCGATCGCTCGAGACATCGGTAGCACCCGAAGGCACGTTGGGTACGCAGGCGGCCGCACTCCAAGCCCTGGTCGAGGACCCCGATCTGCAGGGGCCGCTCGACATCTCCGTGGAACCCGCGTTGCTGGACCAGCTCCGGCGCATGGCCAGCGGCTACGAGCGCGCCGACGGCTCGGTCGTGGAACCCGACCAGCCGCCGGCCACCCACGCCGCCACCGTGCTCGGGATCCTGAAGGGCGTCGCGGCCGACGTTGACGTCCAGATCGCGGCCATGCCGTTCGCTGCGCCGCTCCTGCCGGCGATGCTGGCCGGCGGTCTCTCGGGCGACCTCGACGAGCAACGAGTAGCGGGGGATGCAACGGTCGAAGAACTGCTGGACCGCCAACCCGTGACGGCGTTCGAGCGACCGCCTTCGGGCGCGATCGACGATCCGACACTGGATGACCTCGCGATCCGCGGTGTCGGCGCGGTCCTGGCCAACGCCGATGCCGTCGATCGGCCGGCGCAACTCAACGGCTTCTCGCCGTTGCCGGCCGCCAGCTTCACGCTGCCGACGGGCTCGTCCTTGGACATGGTGCTGCCGGATCCCGGCGTGCAGGCCCTGCTGGCCGACCCGCTCCTGCTGGCAGACCCGGTGCGTGGAGCGCAGGCGGTGTTGGGCGAGCTGGCCACGATCTGGCGTGAACAGCCAGTGCCGGCGGATCAGCCCGACGGCACCGAGACCGTTCGCGGCGTGGCTGTGGCGCTGGCCGCCTCCTTGCCACCGGGCATGTGGGGCCCCATGACCCGGCGTCTCGCCGATGCTCCGTTCCTGGTGCCCACGCACGCCCAGGACTTCGTCGAGGCGGTCAATCCCCTGCAACCGGCGGACGTCCTGGCGTCGCCGTCACTGGCGCGCTTCGATCGAACGTTCGTCCAGCAGATCCGCGACGAGCGACGAGACGTCGAGGCATACCGCTCGATGTTGACCGATCCCTCCACGGCCCCCGACCAGCTCCGCCGAGACCTCTTGATCGCGGAGGCCGGCGTCTACCTGGACGAGGACGAGGACGTCATCGCCGGCCGTCGCTGGATCGACCACGTGAACCTGGTCACCGATGAGGTGTTCGCGAGGGCGTTGCCCACGGAGTCGCAGGCGTTCACGCTGACGTCGGGGCAGGGGCAGGTGCCGCTGCGCATGGGCGACCCGGGCGATACCCCGTTGACGGTGCAGATCCAGCTGCGATCGTCCCAATTCGAGTTCCCCGACGGGAACGAACAGACGGTGACGCTGCGGGTGCCCGACCAGATCGTGACCTTCACGGTCCAGGCCAAAGCCGCCGGCACCCAGACGATCCGGATGCGGACGAGGGCGCCGTCCGGACGGCCGCTGGACGAGCGCAACCTCGCGGTGCGCACCACCGCGGTGAACTCGATCGCCCTCGTGATCACCGGCGCGGCCGGGCTCCTGCTCGTCGCCCTGTGGTCCAGGAGGTACTTCCGACGCCCGAGATCGTGACGCCGCCACCGGCCGAGCTGCCGGAACAGGATTCTCGCGCCGCCTACGCGCGCAACACGGCGGTGATGACCGTCGGCACGACGCTGTCACGTGTCACCGGCTACCTGCGGATCGTGGCACAGACGGCGGCGCTCGGGGTCACCGTCAGCTCGCTCGGCGACACCTACCTGCGCGCGAACATCACGCCCAACATCGTCTACGAGCTGATCCTGGGCGGGATCTTGACGTCGATCTTCGTGCCCGTGTTCGTGGAATGGCGCCAGACGCAGGGAGCTGATGCCGCGTGGGACGTGGGACGTCGGGTCCTCACGATGGCCTTGATCGTGCTCTCGGTCGTGACGGCCATCGGCATGATCTTCGCGCCACAGATCATGGGCCTGTACCTGTCGTTCTCGGAGGCACCCGACCGGCAGGAGCAGATCGAGCTGGGGGCCTACCTGCTGCGGTGGTTCATGCCGCAGATCGTCTTCTACGGCATCGGAGCGATCGCCGGCGGCCTGCTCACCGCCGAGCGACGATTCGCGCCGCCCATGTTCGCTCCTGTCCTCAACAACCTGGTGGCGATCGCGGCGTTCCTGGGGTACGCGGCGGTGCTGAGCGGCTCGGCGCCCTCGGTCACCGACATCACGTCCACCGAGAAGTTGATCCTGGGAGCCGGCACGACGCTGGGCGTCGTGGCCATGACCGTCGCGCTGTGGCCATCGCTGCGCTCGCTGGGCTTCCGGTGGCGGCTCACCTGGGACTGGGACCACCCGGCGGTGCGGCGGCTGATCAGGCTGTCGGCGTGGGTCATCGTCTACGTCGCCGCGAACCAGGTCGCGTTCCTGGTGGTGAACCTGCTCGCGGGTGGCATCGGTGAGGCCCGGTTCCAGATCTACGCGACCGCGTTCATCATCTACTCGCTGCCGTACGCGATCTTCGGCGTCTCGATCTTCACGGCGCTGCTCCCGGGGATGTCGGGCCGATGGAGCGATGGTGATCGCGGCGGCGTCGTGACGTTGCTCTCACGCGGTGTCCGGGACACGATCGTGGTGATCGTGCCGGCGGCCGTGGCCTACGTGCTGATCGCCGGGCCCATCGTGGCGCTCCTCCTCGAGTACGGGAACGCGGGCCAGCCCGACGCCGATCTGATCGCACGCACGCTGCAGGGGTTCGCGGTCGGACTCCCGTTCTTCGCGGTCTTCCAGCTCATCACGCGCACCTTCTACGCCACCCAGGACAGCCGCACGCCCGCGCTCATCAACGTGGGCGCGGCGATGGTGACGATCTCGGTGGACGTCCTGCTCGTCAGTGAGCTCGGGTGGGACGTGCCTGCATTGGCGTTGGGCCATGCCGCGTCCTACCTGTTCGCCACCGTCGTCGGGCTGGGCATGCTGCGGCCACGCCTCGGGTCCTTGGACGGAGCCCGCATCTGGGGCACGATCGGGCGGGTGGTCCCCGCGGCGATCGTGATGGGCGGCGGCGCCTGGCTGGCCGCGACCGGCGTCGGCGAGGTCGTCGACACCCAGGCCGTGCTTGGCCGGGTGCTCCAGGTGGGGGCGGCGACCGCGGCGGGGCTCGCGATCTACCTGGCCGCGGCGCTCATGTTGCACATCCAAGAGGTCGAAGAGGTCAAGGGCATCGTCCGAAGGAGGTTCCGCTCGTGAGGCGGATATCGGAACTCCATCG
Organism: uncultured Actinomycetes bacterium; assembly: GCA_963821935.1. Classification (GTDB taxonomy): domain Bacteria; phylum Actinomycetota; class UBA4738; order UBA4738; family HRBIN12; genus JAOUEA01. The sequence continues at coordinate 984,553 of CAWGFM010000005.1, forward strand.
AGACCAGCGCGGTCTGGTCGGCAAGGTCATGGTCGTCTGGCTGCTCTTGGTGGCCGTCCTCGCCATGGGTGCGGTCGACGCCGGGTCCATCGCGCTCACCACGTTCAAACTCTCGAGCGTGGCGACCGAAGCCGCCATCGACGGCGCGGTCGAGTTCCGGAAGGGTTCCGGCGCCGAGGCAGCATGCGCCGCCGTCCGCACCACCGTGGAGTCGATGCAGCCGGATCTCCGACTGGGCAAGAACTTCTGCGAGGTCGACCTCTCGACCAGTCGGATCACCGTGACCCTGCGGACCACGGCCGGCACCGTGCTCATCGGCCGGCTCTCGTTCACGAAGCACTACGCGAACGTCGTCGCTTCCGAGACCAACGGCCCTGCCGACGTGTAGCGTCGCCCCGTGAGCCCGCCTGAACCCGACGAAGACCTGGTTCGACGGGCCGCCGGAGGCGACCAGACGGCGTTCGCAGATCTGGTGCGGCGGCATCAGGACCGGGTCTACCGACTCTGCCTGCGCATCATGGGCAACCCGGACGACGCGCACGACGCCGCGCAGGACACGTTCGTCACGTTGTTCCGCAAGCTGGATCAGTTCCGCGGCGATGCGGCATTCACTACGTGGTTGCATCGCGTCGGTGTGAACGCCTGTTACGACAGCCTGCGCCGCCGGAAACGACAGCCGTCGCTGCACGTCGTGAGCGATCGCGAGGGGGCGTCACCCGAACCAGGACCGCCGGTGGCCGATCACGCCGACGAGGTCATCGGCACGAGGGACGCGGCGCTGGCTCTGGCCCAGATCGCCGAGGAGTACCGCATGGTGCTGGTCCTGGCCGACGTGCAGGACCTGCCCTATGAGGAGATCGCGAAGGTGCTGGATGTACCGGTCGGGACGGTGAAGTCCCGGGTGCACCGGGGCCGGCTCGCGCTCGCGAAGGCCATGGGGATCGCACAGCCAGACTCCACCGCATCCGGCGACCGGGAACCCGCCGGCACGGTCGAGGCGTCGGAGGAATCACCGTGACCCATCCCACCGAACAGCTCGCTGCGTTCGTGGACGGCGCCCTGACGCCCGCCGAACGCAGCGACGTCGATGTCCACCTCTCGACCTGTTCGTCATGCCGCGCCGAGGTCGGCGCCGCGGTGGCGGCTCGTGACGCGCTCCGTTCGATGGGGACGCCCGCGACGCCGGACGATCTCGCAACCCCCGCCCTCGCCGAGATGCGCCGCAGCGCGGCGTCGGGCGGGCCCCCCGCGTGGGTGCGGTACACGCCATGGCTCGCCGCGGCCGCGGTCGTAGGGCTGCTCGCCGTCACGCTGCCGAACATCGGGTCGAGCAGCGACGATGCCGGCGTGGCCGCGCAGGCGGAGGACCAGGCGGCTCCCTCGGCGTCGGTCGCGCCCAAGGACCTGCGGCTGGAGATCGTTGACCAGGACTTCGACCCCACCTCGTTGGAGGCCGCAGCAGGCGAGTTCGCGAGGGAGGGGGCCCGCGGCCAGATCACGGCCGATGACGCCGTCGAAGGCGAGGCGTCCATGGCACCGGATGAGCAACAGTTCGCGTTGGCCGGCAAGCCACGGTCGACGCGGGCCCTCACCTGCTTGCAGACGGCATTCCCCGGCTTCCCCGGAACACCGGTCCGCTTGGTGAGCGCCTCCTTCCAGGGTCAGCCCGCGTACCTGGCCTACGTCCTGGAGAGCCCCGGAGCCGGCCAGCCCACCGACACCGTGACCATCTGGGTCGCCTCGTCGAAGGGCTGCGCGAGCCTGGCGCTCACGTCAGCCGCGGTGTGACTCCTGACCAACGGTGCACGGGCGGGAACAACCCGCTGACGGTGCAACGTTCATATGCCGGGGAGAGACCGATCTTTGAGAGGATTCTCCAGTCGCGCCGGGAAGAGTGAGGGATGGACGACGTCCGCAATGTGATCGTGATCGGGTCGGGCCCTGCGGGGTTCACCGCTGCCCTGTATGCCGCCAGGGCCAACCTGGAGCCACTGGTGCTGAAGGGGCTGGAGGCGGGCGGTCAGCTGATGCTCACGACCGACGTCGAGAACTACCCCGGGTACGTCGACGGCATCCTGGGTCCCGAGATGATGGAGGCCTTCGAGAAGCAGGCCGCTCGGTTCGGCGCCGAGATCCTGCCCGTTCACGTCACAGCGGTGGACCTGTCCTCGCGCCCCTTCACCGTGCAGGCCGGTGACCAGACATGGCGGACGCAGTCGCTGATCGTCGCCACCGGCGCCAGTGCGAAGTGGCTGGGCATCCCCGGGGAGGACAAGCTGCGCGGGCGCGGGGTCAGCGCGTGCGCGACGTGCGACGGCTTCTTCTTCCGCGATCGCGAGCTGGTCGTGGTGGGAGGCGGGGACTCCGCCATGGAGGAGGCCACGTTCCTCACGAAGTTCGCCTCGAAGGTCACGATCGTGCACCGACGCGACGAGTTCCGGGCGTCCAAGATCATGCAGGAACGCGCGTTGGCCAACCCCGCGATCGAGGTCGTCTGGAACGCCGTGCCCATCGAGATCATGGGCGAGGACGCGGTGACCGGCGTGCGACTTCGCGACACGGTGACGGCCGAAGAGCGTGAGCTCTCGACCCACGGCGTGTTCATGGCGATCGGTCACACGCCCAACACGGCGTTGTTCGCCGACGCGCTCGAGCTGGACGACGGTGGCTACGTCCTGGTCGACGAGCCACGGACCGCCACCAGCCTGGACGGCGTCTTCGCGGCGGGCGACGTGACGGACACGATCTACAAGCAAGCCGTGACCGCGGCCGGACAAGGGTGCAAGGCTGCGATGGACGCCGAACGATTCCTGGAGGAAGAGCGCCACGCCGCTCCCTGAGCGGGAATCACCCGATATCGCGGAGCGTTGTCACACCAGACGAGCCCGACCGATGCGAACGAGCGCGAGGAGCACGACGACATGAGCAATCTCGGAGACGTGAACGACCAGGAGTTCCAGACCTCGGTGCTGGACTCCGACACCCCGGTCCTGGTGGACTTCTGGGCCGAGTGGTGCGTGCCGTGCCACATGGTCTCGCCGGCGGTCGAAGAGATCGGCCAGGAGAAGGGCGAGGGCCTCAAGGTCGTCAAGCTCAACATCGACGACAACCCGCAAGCCACACGAACGTACGGTGTCATGAGCATCCCGTCGCTGATCCTGTTCAAGGGCGGGCAGGAAGTGACCCGCGTCATCGGAGCCAAGCCCAAGGACGCCATCCTGCGTGACCTCGAGCCGCACCTGAGCTGACCGACCGGCACGCCGGCCTCAGATCCGCGCGCCGCCGAACCCGGGTGGTTGCCGCTCATCCTTCTCTCGCCGCACACTGGCCCCGTGCGCATCTTCCGACTCGGAGACGCCGGGCCCGAGGTCGGCGACATCCAGGATCGCCTGTGCGGGCTGGGCGCCACGATCGAAGACGCCGAGCGCGGCGGCGCCTTCGGGACGTCCACCGATGCCGCCGTCCGCGCGTTCCAGGGCGAGCGACTGCTCCGGGTCGACGGGCTCGTTGGGCCCGACACCTGGGGCCAGCTGGTGGAGGCCGGCTACCGCCTGGGCGACCGCACGTTGTATCTCCACTCTCCGCTCCACCGAGGCGATGACGTCCGCGCGCTGCAGCGGAAGTTGAACGTCCTCGGCTTCGACGCGGGGCGCGAAGACGGACTCTTCGGGCGGAACACCGATCGCGCCGTGCGAGAGTTCCAACGGAACGTGGCGGACGAACCCGACGGGATCGTCGGGCTCCACACGATCACCACCCTCGAACGCATGCGCCCGGACGAGAAAGGTCCGAGTCGCGCCGTGGTCCGCGAAGCCGAGGAGCTCCTGCAGATGCGGGCATCGGGCATCGGGCAGATCGTCGCGATCGACGCCGGAGCCACAGATGCGCTCGAGGCGGCCGGCCTCGTGGTGAGAGACATCGCGGGCGCGGTCGCCGACCACCTGGGGATGATGGGCTGCAAGCCGACGACGCTGGGCGGCGAGCCGGCCGTGCAGTCATCGGCGTCAGACCGGGCCCGCGAAGCGAACGCACTCGGCGCCACGATGTGCATCTCCTTGCACCTTGCGACCGGGTTGCCCGAGGCCTCGGGCCCCACGTGCTCCTACTTCGGCAGTGCCTCCACGCACTCCCCCGCCGGCATGCTGTTGGCGCAGCTGATCCTGGACGAGTTGGAGGCCGAGCTCGGCCCGCGAGGGCGGCTCCAGCGACTGACCGGCGCGATGCTCCGCGAGACCCGCATGCCGGCGGTGCAGATCGAGCCCGCGTTCATCACGAACGAGACCGAAGCCACGCGACTGGCCGACCCGGCCCATCGGGACCGGATCGCCCGCGCGATCGTCACCGGCGTTCGTCGATTCTTCGGCGAGTAGCTCTGGACATCAGCGCCAGCGCGAGGCCGAAGACGACACCGAGCCAGACGGCGTGGATCGCGCGTTCACGCTCGGTGGGAGGGGCCGGAACGGGTCCGTTCTGCACGATGGCTATGCTACGCGCCGATGCGCTTCTGTCTGATGTTGGAGGGACAAGAGGGCGTGACGTGGCCGGAGTGGGTCGCCGCCGCCCAGACCGCCGAACGGCTGGGGTTCGACGCGATCTTCACCTCCGATCACTACTTCAGCGTGATGGGAGAGCGCGACCGAGGTTCTTCCGACGCGTGGACCAACCTGGGCGGACTGGCCGCCGTCACCTCTTCCATCCGACTGGGCACCATGGTCTCCCCCGTCACCTTCCGCCACCCCACCGTCCTGGCGAAGTGTGCCGTCACGGTCGACCGCATCAGCGGTGGCCGGGTCGAGCTCGGCATGGGTGCCGGATGGTGGAAGGAGGAGCACCGGTCGCACGGGTTCGAGTTCCCACCCACCGTCACCCGGTTCGACATGCTGGAGGAACAGCTCGAGGTGATCCACGGGCTGCTCACCGAGGACGCGTTCTCGTTCGACGGGAGCCACTACCGGCTGGAGTCGGCGGCGTTCGCCCCGAAAGCGATCCAGCGCCCGCATCCGCCGATCATCCTGGGAGGAGCGGGTGGTCCACGCCTCGCTGCCCTCGTCTCACGATGGGCGGATGAGTTCGACACCGTCGGCGTCGGACCCGCGGAAGCGGGGAAGCGGATCGCGCGGGTTCGCGAACGGCTGGACGCCGATGGACGCGACCAGGATTCGCTGACCACATCCGTGATGACGTGGTGCTACGTCGGTGAGACCGAAGCCGATGCGATGCAGCGTCTCACCGCCGCTCGGGAGCGATCCATGCGTGCGGGCAGGTTCGAGGACGAACTGCAGGAGCTGCGCGCGACCTGCGTCGTGGGTTCGTCCGAGCGCGCCGCCGAGCGGATCAGCGAGTACGCCGCCGCGGGCGTGCAACGCATCGTGTTGAACCACGAGCTGTACGACGACGTCGAGATGCTCGAGGTGCTGGCGGAGCAAGTCTTCCCACGGGTGGAGGGCTGACCCGACGATGCCGGACAGGGTCGTGCTGATCACCGGTGGGAGCGGCGGCATGGGTCGCGCCATCACTGCTCGATTCCTGGCCGAGGGCGATGCCGTCGTGCTCGCCGATCGCGATGAGGTCTCGCTCGCCGAGGCCGCCGATGCGATGCCCGGCGTCGACACGGTTCGCGCCGACGTCACGCAGGTCCAGGACTGCGAGCGCATGGTGTCGGCCGCGGCCGCGCGCCACGGTGGTCTGGACGTGCTGGTGTGCGCCGCCGGAGTGTGGGTCGAGGGTCCCACCGCAGCGATGACCGAGGCCCAGTGGGATCGCACGATCAACGTCAACCTCAAGGGCACGTTCTTCGCGTGCAGACACGCGATCCCGGATCTGATCGCTCGCGAGGGATCCATCGTCGCCATCGCCAGCGACTACGGTTTGGTGGGCGGGCCGGGCGCCGCGATCTACGCCGCGTCGAAGTTCGGCGTGAACGGCATCGTGCGATCCCTGGCGCTGGAGCTAGCACCACACGGGGTGCGTGTGAACAGCGTGTGCCCGACCGACGTGGACACTCCGATGCTGGCCGGGCAAGCACGTGACTTCGGCGATGGCGACGAGGCCGGCTACCTCGCCGCGCTCAAGGCGACGCTCCCCCAAGGCGAGCGAGCCCGATTCATCAGAGCCGATGAGATCGCGTCGGTGGTGGCCTTCCTGGCCTCCGAGGCATCCGCGCCGATCACAGGGGTTTGTCTCCCGGTGGACTGGGGCGTCACCGCCGGCTACTGACGGTTGGTCGTCACGGCTTGGAGGGTGGGAGCTGGGCCGATGCTACGCTGGCGCCCCTGCGATGGCCGAATTCTCCATCGATCGCTTCGTCGATCTGTACGCGCATCGGACCTCCGGCATGTCGGCGTCCGAGGTGCGTGCGCTGTTCGCGGTTGCCGCTCGGCCAGAGGTCGTGTCCCTCGCCGGTGGCATGCCATACGTCCACGCGATCCCTGAACAGGACGTGCTGGAGGTCGTTCGTCAGGTGCTGGCCGAGCATGGCACGGCGTCGTTGCAGTACGGCGGCGGTCAGGGCGTGGCGGGACTCCGCGATCGGTTGACCGAGCTCATGCGCATCGAAGGCGTCGAGGCCGACGCCGACGACGTCGTGATCACGACGGGCGCCCAGCAAGCGTTGGACCTGGTCGGCAAGATCTTCGTGAACCCGGGCGACCTCATCGCGGTGGAGGCTCCGACCTACGTCGGGGCGCTCACCGCATTCAGCGCGTATGAGCCACGCTACCTGCAGATCGACCTCGACGATGACGGCATGATCGTCGATCAGCTGGAAGAAGCCCTCCTGCGGGGGGAGCGGCCCAAGTTCGTGTACACCTGTCCCAACTTCGGGAACCCGTCCGGTGTGACGTTATCACACGACCGGCGGAGGCAACTCATCTTCTTGTGCCGGGAGGCGTCGATCCCCATCGTGGAGGACAACCCGTACGGCATGCTGCGGTTCGAAGGGCAACCACTGGCGTGCCTTCGCACCCTCGACCCCCAGAACGTCATCTACCTGGGCACGGTCTCGAAGGTCTTCTCCCCCGGCGTGCGGGTGGGGTGGGCGTTGGCCGAGCAGTCGGTGGTGCAGCGCCTGATCCTGGCCAAGGAGGCCGCCGATCTCTGCGGCTCCTCCTTCACGATGATGATGACCGAGCGCTACCTGGCCGGTGACCGCTGGCAGGCGAACCTCGCCACGCTGGTCGACATCTATCGTGCGCGACGCGACACGATGCTCGAGGCCATCGTGGAACACTTCCCTGACGGTGCCGCCTGGACCGATCCCGCGGGCGGCTTCTACGTGTGGGTGACCCTTCCTGCGTGGTTCGACACCCAGGCGATGCTGGCCGCGGCCGTGGAACGCCGTGTGGCCTACGTGCCAGGCACCGCGTTCTACCCCGACGACCGCGGCAAGAACCAGATGCGCCTGGCCTTCTGTTACCCCACCGAAGACCGGATCCGCGAAGGCATCGCACGGCTCGGGGCGCTGCTCGAAGACGAGGAACAGCTCTATCGGAGCCTGCATCCGTGAGGATCGCCGTCCTCGCCGGCGGGCGGACGCCCGAACGCGACGTGTCCCTGAGGAGCGGTCATCGGGTCATGAGCGCCCTGATCGAGCTCGGTCACGACGCGGCCGTCATCGACCCCGTCGAGTCTCCCCTGGTCGAGGCTCTCGTGGAAGCCGGCCCCGAGCTCTGCTATCTAGCGTTGCACGGCAAGGAAGGTGAGGACGGCACGGTCCAGCGCCTCCTCGATCTGCTGGCCATCCCGTACACCGGCACGGCGGCGTTCGGGTGTGAGGTTGCCTTCGACAAGGTCCTGGCCAAGGATGTGCTGGCCCGATCGGGGGTTCGAACGCCCGACTGGGTCACGATCGAAGGCTGGGCCCTGCGTGATCTGGGAGCCGGGGCTGCCATGGGGATCGCGGCGGAGCGCGTCGGCATGCCCTGCGTCGTCAAACCCTCGAGGAGCGGCTCGGCCCTGGGCGTCGGGTTCGTCGAACGCGAGTCAGATCTGGCGGCGGCGGTCATGGCCGCGCTGTCGTTCAGTGGCGCGGTCGTGGTGGAGCAGAAGATCGTGGGGACCGAGGTCGCCTCTGGCGCGATCGGATCACCCGCCGACTCGCTGCCGCTGGTCGAGATCGTGCCGAAGGAAGGGGTGTTCGACTACGCGGCGCGCTACACGGCGGGCGCCACCGACTACTTCGCCCCCGCACGGGTCGGCGACGAGGTGGCGGCATCGTGTGTGACAGCGGCACGCGAAGCCGCCGAAGCTCTCGGTCTGCGCGAGGTGTCCCGGGTCGATGCGATCGTCGACCGCGACGGCGAACCGTGGGTGCTCGAGGTCAACGTGTGTCCAGGGATGACCGAAACCAGCTTGTTGCCGATGGCCGGACACGCCGCGGGCATATCGCTCCCAGACATGTGTGACCGTATCGTACGGTCGGCGATGGCCCGCCGAGGATAGCTTCCCTCGGGGGAGGCAATCAATCAGGGGACAGGCCAGGCCCTGAGCCAACGATCTCGGACACGATGCGCTCCAAGTCGTCGGGCGATCCGAATTCGATGATCACGCGCCCGCGCTTCTTGGTCATCTGGATCTGCACACGCGTCGCGAGCTGTTCGGACAGGATCTCCTCCACCTCGGTCATGCCCATCTGCGCCTCATCGGGCGTCGAAACGGCCGGTTCCTTCTCGACTTTGACCGGGGGACCCTCGACGTAACGCCGGACGAGCTCCTCGGTCTCGCGGACCGAGAGGTCCTCTGCGGCCACCCGTAAGGCCAGCGCGTTGACGGCCTCGGCGTCGCCCAGGGCCAGCAGCGCCCGAGCATGGCCAGCTTGGATCTTTCCATCCGTCAGCAGCTGCTGGGAATCGAGTGGGAGCTGGAGGAGCCGGATCGTGTTGGCGATGTGTGACCTCGACACACCGACACGTTCGGCCAATCCCTCCTGTTTCAGGCCGAGCTCCTCCAACAGCTGACGAAACGCTTCGGCCAGCTCGATCGGCCCCAGGTCCTCGCGGTGGATGTTCTCGATGAGGGCTTCCCGCAGCAGGTCGGAGTCGCCCGTGTCGCGGAGGACGACCGGCACCGTCGCGAGACCGGCGACCTTGGCGGCGCGCAGACGGCGCTCACCGGCCACCAGTTCGTATCGTTCGCCTGACTTGCGCACCACGATCGGTTGCAAGATGCCGACCTCGCGGATCGACGCGGCGAGCGTCTGGATCTCGTCCTCGTCCCAGTGGGTCCTCGGTTGCTTGGGGTTGGGGGTGACCGCGTTGACCGGCACTTCAAGCAGACCCGTGAACCCTTCACCTGACTCCGGGGCGGGGATCAATGCGGACAATCCCCTGCCCAATCCGCCTCGCTTCGACATCATTCGCCTCCCTTGCGGAACAGCCGCCATCGACGCTTGGGGGAGTCCCCTTCATCGCGCAGGGTCGCTCCGATGTCGGCGACGGCAGGCTGATGACTCGGGGCTGGGCGTGGGTCGGTGGACGTCAGCGGCTGAGCATGGCCGACTTCGGAAGATGGCGGGTCGCCGCCGCCCTCGTCGATCACCACCACACGGCGCTCCGGAAGCTGCCCTGGCGGGGCGGGGGAAGCTGGTGGCGTCACGCGAGCGGCTGGCACGGATGGGGAGTCGTCGTCCTCCCAGACGTCGTCATCGTCGGTTGCCTCGGCCGACGCCATCGGTGCGGCTGGTGGAGGTTCGGGAACGGCTCGCGGCGAGGGTTCCGGCTGGATCTCGGGATCTGGAGCGGTCGGTGGGGGTTCGGCCTGCCCTGCAGGCGGAGGATCGTCATCGCGCTGAGGTGGACCGCTCTCGACTTGGGGGGGATCGCTCAGCCTGAGGCGATTCGTCGACCACGGCATGCACGGTCGGGATCTCATCCAACTCGGACTCTTCGATCGGCGGTGTGGGTGCGGCCGAGGGAGCACCGTCCATAGCCGGCAGGACGACCTCGGGGAGGTCGGCGAACGAAGGCATGGGCTCCTGGGGCGGTGGGCGCAAGGCGACTTCACGGCCCAATTCCCGATAGCACTCGGCCCCCTTCGATCGCGGGTCATACACGGTGATCGGCTGACCGTAGCCCGGCGCTTCGGAAAGGCGCACCGTCCTCGGGATGATGATGTCGTACACGAGGTCACCGAAGTAGCGCTGGACCTCTTCGACCACCTGTTCCGACAGCTTGGTGCGGGGGTCGAACATGGTCATGACGATGCCGGAGAGCCGGAGCCCGGGATTGATGTTCTGCTGCACCAAGGACACGTTCCGAAGCAACTGGCCCACGCCCTCAAGCGCGTAGTACTCACATTGGATCGGAACGATCAGCTCTTCCGCGGCAGTCAGCGCGTTGATGGTGAGCAGGCCCAGCGAGGGCGGGCAGTCCAGCAGGATGAAGTCGTAGACACCGTCATGGACACCGGCCAGGGCCTTCTTCAGCCTGGTCTCACGGGAGAACTGACTCACCAGTTCGATCTCGGCGCCGGCGAGGTCAATCGTGGACGGGACGGCGTGGAGTCGCTCGACAGGTGTCTTGACGATGGAATCGGCGAGCGCCGCCTCGGCCACGATGACGTCGTACACGGTGACCTCGCGGGCCTCATGCTTGATCCCCATGCCGGTCGAGGCATTGCCTTGAGGATCCAGGTCGATGACGAGCACCCGGAACCCCAGATCCGCAAGCGCGGCACCCAAGCTGACCGCAGTGGTGCTCTTGCCCACCCCACCCTTCTGGTTGGCGATGGCGATGATGCGAGCGACGCCTGGAGTTTCGGGGACGACGGGCATCTGCTTCGCCTTCGCGCGGGGTGTGGATCTGCGCCCAGACGATGTGCCGGAGGATGTCACGGACGAACCGCCCTTGGCTGAGGAGCGCGTTGGAGAAGAGCTCGGGGCGGCGCTGGCGCCGGAGGCCTTGATCACTGCGCGCTCATGATAACGAGCGGCCCCGACCTTGCAAGCGCCGTGTTGGGGAAAAGCTCGACTCGGACGTCCTCCGGAACATCGGAGTCGGCAGCGAAGCGTTGCCCGGCCCAGTAGATGAGGCGGCCCTTCTCGGACAGCCGCTCTTTCGCCGCTTCCCACGACGAGCGTGCCCCTGCGAACGCCCGAGCGAAGCACACGTCAGAGGGACTTCGGAACGTCTCCAAGCGCCGCGCATGCACCCGCACGTTGACCAGATCGAGCTCGTTGACCGCTCGTTCGATGAACGCCGCTCGATTGCGTCGTACCTCCACAAGAACGAAGGAAAGGTCACTCCGGGCGATCGCCAAGGGGATGCCGGGAAGACCCGCTCCGGAACCCATGTCGAAGGCGGTCTCGTCTCCATCGTTCATGAGCGGCACGGCCCGGAGGCAGTCGAGGATATGGCGCTCACGAAGCCGAGACTGGTCGGATCGCGCCACCATCCCCATCGGAACAGCGGATCCGATCAGAAGCCGCTCGTAGGCCTCGAGCCGCGTGAGCTGGGCCTCATCCAGATCGAGCCCCATCCGAGCGAGATCTGACCAACCCTCATGTTTCACGTGAAACACACCCCGTGATCGTTCCAGGTTGTTCCGAACTGCCGGCGCCGTGATGACGCGGTGTTACAGCGGCGTGATGACCACGTACCGGGCCGGTTCTTCACCCCTGGAGGACGTTTCGACGCCTCCCACGGACGCGGCGGCGTCGTGGACCAGCTTGCGCTCATACGAGTTCATGGGCTCGAGCTCCTGCTCGCGGCCGGACTCGAGCGCGCGATTGGCGAGTTCGCGCGCCCGCTCCTCCAGGCGCTCTTCGCGGCGCTTGCGATAGTCCTCCACATCGACGATCACTCGGACGCGCTGGTCGAGTCGGCGGGCAACCGCCATGCGGGTGAGCTCCTGGATCGCCTCCAGGGTCTGCCCGTGGCGGCCGATCAGCAGCGACATTTCGTCCTCAGGGCCGTCGACGATATCCACGTACATGTGCCCCCCGGAGAGGTTGGGTTCGGCGATCGCGTCGATATCCATATGGCCGAGTAACTCGTCAAGGAAGTCGGCGGCGGCGTCGGCTTGGGCCTCCAGATCGGAGTCGTCGTCGACGCGCTCGGCCGGCTGCTTGTCCTCACCCTCGCGTTCCACCGCTACCCTCCGATCCTGGCTTCTTGGGACGACGGGGTGGGTTCTTCGACGAGCTCGACCCCTTCGGTCCTCCGGACCCTCGATTGCCCCCGCTGCCACCTTTGCCCTTCGCGGTGCCTCCGCGGGCCGTGCCTCCGGGCGATGACCCGCCCTTCGCGCCGCCCTTGGCGGAGCCTCCCTTGGATCCCTTGGCCGGCTTGGCCCCTCCATCGGCATCACGCCGCTTCCTCTCGACCTCAGCCCGTTCCAGCATCGACGACATGAAGCCCTTCTTCTGCGGGGTCCCCTTCTCGGCCTGTTTGGCCTGCTTCTCCCGCTGCTCCGCCATGCGCTTCTCAACCGCGTCCGGCCCGATATGGCCGGCTCGCAGGAGCAGCGTCTGCTGACCGATCTGGAAGAAGTTGGACGTCGTCCAGTACAGCACCAGTCCCGTCGGGAACGTGTACCCGATGAAGCCGAAGAACAACGGCATGATCTTCAAGATCATCTGTTGCTGCTGGGAGGCCGCACCGGGTGGGCTCGATTTCTGCATCTGTCGTTGTTGGAAGAAGGTCGTGCCGATCATGAGTCCCAGAAGAACGACGTACGGGATCTTGTCGACCAACCCCCCGACGCCACAGTCCAGGACGGGTTTCGACGTGAAGGAATCGAGGGGAGCGCCGTCATCGTTCTCCAGTGGGAGCCCCGCCTCGACCGGGTTGCCCTCCGAGTCCTTGATCGTGCTCTTCTCGAGGTTGCCGGCCTGATCGGCGGAGCATTGAAGATTCACGACCAGGAGGTTGGTGTTCTCATGCGTGACGACCGACCCGAACAGATCGCTGTCAACAGGGATGTGGTTATTCGTGATCCGGTAGGCACTGACTTGCCCGTCTGTCGTGACGGGTTCGTAACCAGGCGCGCGCAATACCGCGTACATGGAGATCAGGATCGGGAACTGGGCCAGGACGGGCAGGCACGAGCCCAGTGGGTTGACGCCCGCCTCCTTGTAGAGGCGCATCGTCTCTTCCTGGACCTTCTGCTTGTTGTTCTTGTACTTCTTCTGGATCTCCTTGATCTTGGGTTGCATCGCCTGCATGTGCTGCATGGACTTGATCTGCTTGATCCCCAGCGGGAAGAGGATGAATCGGATCACGATCGTCAGCACGATGATCGAGAGCCCGTAGTTGGGGATCACGTCGTAGATGCGCGCCAGGACCCAGCCAAGCCCGTCGAGCAGGTACTGAAAGAGATCGGAGACGATGGGGATGGCGCCGCCCAGCATCAGGCGTTCACCGACGTTGAGTCATCGAGGGCCGAGTCGTGCGACGGCGTCATACAGGGCGTCATGCCACTCGTAGCGTGGGAGGTCGCGTCTGGGCCGGGCCCCGCCAATGGCCGGCGTGAGGATGGTGGGACATGATCGAACCCCCAAGGACCATAGGGGTTGCACCGCAACAAACGCCAAGCGGCGAGCATGGAGCCCTTGGCGGCGCCGTGGATCAGGATCGCTTCTTCCGCGTACTGCGAACAGGAAGGGTAGAAGCGGCATCGGCCGCCCATCCAGCCTGACAGCGTGGTCTGATAGAGGTGGATGCCGCCGATCAGGATGGCCCGGACCGGCGTCCCCACGACCCACATCGAGCGACGGAGGCCGGTCATGCCGTCCTCCCGGCACCCAGGAGCTGTTCCATCTCGGCCACCAGGTCGTGTGTCGTGGCGCCCCCGATGGTCTCTCGAGCCACCAGGACCGCGTCGGATGCGTCGTGGATCTGCGGGTCGATCAGTCGCCATGCTTCCCGCAGGATGCGTCGGGCACGGTTGCGTTGCACCGCACCCCCGATGTGCCGGGCGGCGACGACCGCGAGGCCCCCCTCACCGGGCGCGAGGAACACTACCACCCGCGTGCCTTGCGATCGCGTGCCCTGCCGGTAGACACGCTGGACCTCACGTGCGCGCATGGCGCGTCAATGTGTAGGGGTGAGGCGAGCCCGGCCCTTGCGGCGGCGCGACGAGATGATCGAACGGCCGGCTCGGGTCCGCATACGCAGCCGGAAGCCGTGACGGCGTGCTCGCCGGCGGTTGTTGGGTTGGTAGGTGCGCTTGCCCTTGGCCATCGTGCGTCGTTCCTCGTGTCGTGACGAAAGCCGGCGCGAACGGCCGGCAGGGACCCAGTATACGGGGCATGGCCGTGACGGCACAAAGACCAGCCCAGAGGCCTTGACATCGAAAAGAGTGCCAAGACCCCCCCGGACCCGGGCGAGCGGGAAATCGGCTGTGCTACTGTGCGCCCCGCCGTCCCCCCGGCAACGTCGATCCTTCAGCGGCGCGGCGACAACACAGCTTCCCGTGTGGGTTATCCACCGTTGTGGAAAGGTCTTGTGGATACGCATGGCGGTAGCGTTCTCTAAGCCCCAAGCCCAGGAGGCCTGGGCGAGCGTCATGTCCCGTGCGCGAGCCGATCTCCCGGACGCCACCGTCGTCATGTGGTTCGCCGAGGTCCGGCCGATATCGCTCACGGACGACACCCTCGAGCTCGCGGTTCCGAGCCCGATGATCAGGGAGCGTCTGCACCACCACCACCTGCATCTGATCGAGGAGGCGGCGGCCGATTCCGTGGGGCGGCCGCTCAAGATCGATATCGAGGTCGACGACTCCTTGCGCGGCCCGGTGGCAACCTCGTCGGCGCCCGCATCCCCCGAAGGCGTTGCGCACCAGCCACTCTCGTCTCCCGCGTCGTTCGCTGCGATCGGGGCTCCGGCGGCGGCGGCGGCTCCCTCCCTGGTCCCCAACCGGCCACTCGGAGCGCCGGGGCTCCCGTTCCCCAACTACACCTTCGACGCCTTCGTCCCCGGCCCCAGCAACCGGTTCGCGCACGCGGCCGCCATGGCCGTGGCCGAGGCGCCTCCCTCCACCGCCTACAACCCGCTGTTCATCTACGGGGGCGTGGGTCTGGGCAAGACGCACCTGCTGATCGCGGTGGGCCATCACATGTACCGCTTGGCCCCGGCTCTGCGCGTCAAGTACGTCACCTCCGAGCAGTTCGTGACGGAGTTCATCAAGGCGGTGCGCGAACGTCAGGGTGACACGTTCCGTCAGAGGTACCGCGAGGTCGACGTGCTCCTGGTCGACGACATCCAGTTCCTGGCCAAACGCGAAGAGACCCAGACGGAGTTCTTCCACACGTTCAACCATCTGCACGGTGCCGGCAAGCAGATCGTGATCGCTTCGGATCGCCCTCCGCACGAGCTGTCCGGGTTGGAAGAGCGCCTGGTCAGCCGGTTCCGGTGGGGCTTGTGCGTCGATGTGCAGCCGCCCGACCTCGAAACACGCATCGCGATCCTGCAGCTCAAGGCCGAACGGGAACGCATCACCGTTCCCGCCGAGGTCATCGAGTTCGCCGCCTCCAAGTTCGACCAGTCGGTGCGGGAGCTCGAAGGCGCACTGGTGCGGGTGGTCGCCTGGTCCGAGCTGACCGGCCAGCAGATCGACGTGACGCTGACCGAGCGCGCCCTGGAGGATCTCATCCCGCAGACCGAGAATGAGATCCCGCCCCCGTTGATCCTGGAGGAGACGGCCACCTACTTCTCGCTGTCCACCACGGACCTGATGTCGAAGTCACGCTCGAGGCCGTTGACGCACGCGCGCCACATCGCCATGTACCTGACCCGCGAATGTACCGGCTTGTCGCTGGTCAAGATCGGCGAGATCTTCGGTGGGCGAGACCACACGACCGTCCTGCACGGCATCAAGAAGATCGAGGATGAGATGCGCGCCCGTGACGCCACGTTCCGGCAGGTACAGGACCTCACCAGGATCGTCCGCGGCCGTGTGCGAGGGAACGGATGAGCACCTTCCACACGCGCGGCGTCCCTGCACGGAACATGTGGAGAACCGATGCGCAGGTGGTGGACAGGTTGGCCGAGCCGGCAGCTCCGAGCCGGTCCGACACGTTTTCCCCACCGGTTGTCCACATGTCGGACAGGGTCGCTACGCTGCGGAAACGGGGTCTCCGTGCAAGGTTCCACAGCGCCTACTACTACCGTTGTTCTTTCTCTTTCCTATCAGTAGCTGCAGGGGGTGGACACACATGAAGTTCCGATGCGATCGCGACGCACTGTCCGAGGCGCTCCAGACCGTCCAACGCGGGGTTTCCTCACGACCCGGCATCCCGGCGCTCACCGGCGTGCTGATCGAGGCCGGTGACGACGGACGTCTCACGCTGACCACGACCGACCTCGAGGTGTCGGCACGCCTCGCGACCCAGGTGCAGGTGAGCGAAGCGGGCACGGTGCTCGTGCCGGCCCGGTTGCTGGGCGACACGGTCAAGTCGCTCTCCCAAGCCCCTGTCGATATCGAGACCGATCAGTCGCAGGCTCATATCCGTTGTGCGGCATACGAAGGGACGCTCAGGCTCCTGCCCGCCGAGGATTTCCCCGGCCTCCAGGAACCGACCGGAACCCACATCACGGCCGAGGCAGGAGCGTTCGCGGAGGCAGTGAGCCAGGCGGCTCGCGGAGCCTCGCGCGATGAGGCCCGCCCGGTGCTCACCGGCGTGCTGATCGAGGTCAGCCGCGAAGGCGTGGTCATGGTCGCCACCGACTCCTACCGGTTGGCCGTGCGCGACCTGGTGGCCACGGCGGACGGAGAAGCCAAGGCGATCGTGCCCGAGCGGGCCCTGACCGAGGCCGGGCGCGCCGCAGCCGCCGACGAGAAGAGTTCGATCGAGATCTTCGTGGACGATGCCCAGGTGGCATTCCGCATCGGGGAGCTGACCCTCACCTCTCGGCTCATCGAGGGGGAGTTCCCCAACTATCGCCAGCTGTTGCCCGACCAGCACGAGAGCCGTCTCACGATCTCCCGCCAGCAGCTGCTCGACGCCGTCCGGCGGGTCGGGCTCATGGCGCGCGACACCACGCCGGTCCGGCTGGAGTTCAACGCCTTGGGGGTCAAGCTCAGCAGCTCCAGCCCGGATCTGGGCCAAGCGGTCGAGACCGTGGAAGCGCGATACGAGGGTGACGACCTCACCGTGGCGTTCAACCCGCAGTACCTCGCGGACGGCCTCACCGCCGCCACGGGTGAGTCGATCAGGCTCGACGTGCGCGATGGGCTCAAGCCGGGTGTGGTGCGCGGCGACGGGGACGAGTTCACCTACCTCGTCATGCCGGTTCGGCTGCCGGCCGCCGTCAGCTGACGGAAGTCGCGGAGGACGCCGAACCCGCCCTCCGCGAGGACCTCGGAAGGGCTTCCCTGTGCGTCTGGGTTGGATCGAGCTCCGCGATTTCCGCAACCACGCGTTGACGAAGCTCGACCCCGTCCCGCCGGGCCTCACCGTGGCGGTGGGTCCGAACGGCGAAGGGAAGACCAACCTCATGGAGGGCATGTACGTGCTCTACGCGCTGGGATCGCCCCGTGTCTCCACGAACGGTGCACTGGTCCGCGAGGGCGCCGACGCCGCCTATGCGCGTGGTGAGTTCGAGACCGACCACGGCAAGGTGTTGGTGGAAGTGGAGATCCCCCTGCAGGGAGCGAGCCGTGTGAAGGTCAACCGCTCGCCGGTGCGGCGGAAGCGCGACCTGCGGCGTCAGGTGCGGATCGTGTTGTTCGGACCGTTCGACCTGCCGATCGTGATCGGCGACCCCGCGAAGCGCCGCACCTTCTTGGATGAGGCCGTGACCGCGCTCTGGCCGCTGAAGGAAGGGTTGTTCACCGCCTACGATCGGGCGCTGCGACAACGAAACCGGCTCCTGAAGGAATGGGAAGGTGCCGGCGAGCCGCCCGGGTTGGCCGCGTGGGACGAGGAGCTGATCAGCGCCGGCGTCGCCTTGTGCCGAGCGCGAGACGAGGCGGTGTCCCTGCTGGCCCCGCACGCATCCGAGGAGTTCACACACCTGGCGGGCTACGAGCTGGAGTGCACCTACGCGCCGAACGTGTGGGACGCCGCCGATCCGGACGTCGCGTTCCGCGAGCGGCTCGCCGAACGCCGCCGCGACGAGCTGGTTCGCAGGACCACGTTGGTGGGTCCGCACCGCGACGACCTCACCCTGGCGGTGCGCGACCTGGGCGCCAGGGCTGCGGGATCGCACGGCGAGACCTGGGCCACCGCGTTATGCCTGCGGATCGGGCTCGCATCCGCGGTGGCCGGGGAACTCGGCGAGTCGCCCGTCCTGTTGGTCGACGACCCGTTCAGTGCCCTGGATCCGCGCCGTCGGGACCAGATCGCGGAGCGCCTCGCGGAGCGCTCCGGTCAGGTCGTGATCACCGTCGCCGACGAAGCCGACGTGCCCGCGGTCGCCCACACCGTGTGGGATGTGGCCGCGGGCACGGTCTCACCACGGAGCGCGTGATGCCCGACGCGAAGGGGTTCGGGGGACGGAGGGAGCCGCGGTCGGATGACCCGGTCGCCATCGGCGACATCGTCGATGCGCTCATGGCCCGCAAGGCCTTCAGTCGAGGCATGCCCGTGGCCGAGCTGGCCTCTCGCTGGCCCGCGGTGGTGGGGGAGCGACTGGCTGGCGAAACGGCGCCGATGGCCCTGGACGAGGGCGTGCTGACGGTCGGTGTGAGCAACGGGCCCTGGGGTGCGCAGGCCCGATTCCTGCAGGAAGAGATCCGCCGGAACGCCGACGAGGCGCTGGGCGGCGGGCGCGTGAGCTCGATCCGCATCATCGTGCGAAACCGCAGCTAGAGAGCCATTTCTCGGCACCGAAACGGGGGCGTCCGTCGGCCCGGTCGAGTAAGATGGAGGGGTTCGTGCGACCTTCCCGCGCACGCCCTCCGCACGTCGCGTTCTGGGGGCTGCTGCGCGGGCTCGATCGGAGGATCGTTGGCAACCCAGAAGACGGCACCCAGCACCAGGAAGAAGGCTGCGAAGAAGTCCGACACCACCTACGACTCCAGCAACATCCAGGTCCTGGAAGGGCTCGAACCGGTCCGCAAGCGACCGGGCATGTACATCGGCACCACCAGCTCCCGCGGGCTGCATCACCTCGTGACCGAGGTGGTCGACAACGCGATCGACGAGGCGATGGCGGGCTTCGCCAACAAGATCGTCGTGACGATCCACGCCGACGGCTCGGTCAGCGTGACCGACAACGGCCGTGGCATCCCGGTCAGGCCCATCCCGGGCGCCAAGGATCGCCGCCCGGCGGTCGAGGTCGTGCTCACCGTGCTCCATGCAGGCGGCAAGTTCGGGGGCGGCGGCTACGCCATCTCGGGCGGCTTGCACGGCGTGGGGGTCAGCGTGGTCAATGCGTTGTCCACCCGGCTCGAGGTGCAGGTGCAACGCGACGGCTTCAACTGGAGCCAGAGCTACGAGCACGGCAAGCCGCTCGCCAAGCTGGCCAAGGGCAAGGCCACCACCAAGACGGGCACCAGGGTGCAGTTCTGGCCGGACCCCGAGGTCTTCGTCGAGACGCTGGAGTTCCGCTTCGAGACGCTGGGTGAGCGGCTCCGCGAGCTGGCCTTCCTCAACAAGGGAACCGAGATCACCCTGGTGGACGAGCGGGAGGACCAGGCACAGAAGGAGACCTTCAAGGCCAACGGTGGTCTGGTCGACTTCGTGAAGTACCTTGCCCAAGGCAAGGAGCCGGTCGACAAGCCCATCGCGATCGAGACCGGCCCCACCGACCACGGTGAGGTCGAGCTCGCCATGCAGTGGACCACCTCCTACACCGAGTCGCTCTACTCGTTCGCCAACACGATCAACACCCACGAGGGCGGCATGCACGAAGAGGGGCTCAAGAAGGCCCTCACCAACGTCCTCAACCGCTGGGCGCGCGCCAAAGGGCTGCTCAAGGACAAGGACGACAGCCTGATCGGCGAAGACGTTCGCGAGGGCCTCATCGCGATCCTGTCGGTCAAGCTTCGCGACCCGCAGTTCGAGGGCCAGACCAAGACCAAGCTCGGGAACGCCTCCATGCGATCGTTGGTCGAGAAGACGGTCAACGCGCAGTTCACCACCTGGCTCGAGGAGCACCCAGGCGACGCCAAGCGCGTCTTCGCCAAGGCGTCCGGGGCCGCCAAAGCGCGCATCGCCGCTCGCCAGGCGCGCGACCTCACCCGGCGCAAGTCCTTCCTCGAGTCCGGTTCGCTGCCGGGCAAGCTGGCCGACTGTCAGCTCAGCGACCCCGCCGCGTGCGAGCTGTACATCGTCGAGGGCAACAGCGCCGGTGGCAGCGCCAAGAGCGCGCGCGATCGCGCCACGCAGGCCATCCTGCCCATACGCGGCAAGATCCTGAACGTCGAGAAGGCTCGACTGGACAAGATCCTGCAGAACGTCGAGATCCAGGCGCTCATCACGGCGGTGGGCACCGGCATCGCCGAAGAATTCGACCTTGACAAGGCGCGCTACCACCACATCGTGCTCATGGCCGACGCCGATGTCGACGGCGCGCACATCCGCACGCTCCTGCTCACGTACTTCTTCCGGTACATGCCCCAGCTCATCGACGCGGGGTACGTCTACCTCGCCCAGCCACCGCTGTACCTGCTGAAGGACGGCAAGCAGGAGCACTACTTCTACACCGAGCGCGAGTGGGACGAGTACCGCGAGAACGCGAACGGCAAGCGCATCGGCGATCCCCAGCGCTTCAAGGGCCTGGGCGAGATGGACGCCGAGCAGCTGTGGCGCACCACCATGGATCCGGAGCAGCGCACGCTGCTGCAGGTGACCCTGGAAGACGCCGTCACCGCCGACCGGCTGTTCAGCGTGCTCATGGGCGACGACGTGCCGGCCCGCAAGGACTTCATCGAGCGCAACGCGAAGTACGTCCAGAACCTGGACGTGTGATACCTCCGAGGAGCTGATCGCACCGCATGAGTCAGGAAGGACTGTTCGCCGGCAACGTCGAGCCCATCGACCTGGAAGACGAGATCCAACGGTCGTACCTGGACTATTCCATGTCGGTCATCGTGGGCCGGGCGCTGCCCGACGTGCGCGACGGCCTGAAGCCGGTCCACAAGCGCATCCTGTGGGCCATGCTCGAGGCCGGCTACCGGCCCGATCGTCCGCACCGCAAGTGCGCGGCCGTCATCGGCGACGTGCTCAAGAAGTACCACCCGCACGGCGATCAGTCGGTCTACGACGCCCTGGTGCGCATGGCCCAGGACTGGTCGTTGCGCTATCCCTTGGTCGACGGCCACGGCAACTTCGGCTCCGTCGACGGCGATCCACCAGCCGCCTACCGCTACACCGAAGCGCGGTTGGCGCCCATGGCCATGGAGTTGCTCCGTGACATCGAGTCCGAGACGGTCGATTTCGTTCCCAACTTCGATGGGTACGAGCAGCAGCCCTTCGTGTTGCCCAGTCGGTTCCCCAACCTGTTGGTCAATGGAGCGGGTGGCATCGCCGTGGGCATGGCGACCAACATCCCCCCGCACAACCTGAACGAGGTGATCGACGGGGTCATCCACTACCTCGACAACCCCGAGTCCACCCCCGGCGAGCTGATGAAGTTCATCAAGGCGCCTGACTTCCCGACGGGCGCCACGATCATGGGGCGCCAGGGGATCCGCGACGCGTACGAGACGGGTCGCGGGTCGCTGAAGGTGCGGGCCGTCACGCAGATCGAGGAGGGAACGGGCGGCAAGAACAAGATCGTCGTCACCGAGTTGCCCTACCAGGTCAACAAGGCCCGCCTGGCAGAGAAGATCGCCGACCTGGTCAAGACCCAGAAGGTCCGCGACATCGCGGACCTGAAGGACGAGTCCAGCCGTCAGGGCATGCGGCTGGTCATCGAGACCAAGCGCGGCGCCAACCCCAACGTGGTGCTCAACCAGCTCTATAAGCACACTCAGCTCCAAGAGAGCTTCGGCGTCATCATGCTCGCGCTGGTCGACGGCATCCCGCGCACGCTCAACCTGGCCGAGATGGTCGGCTACTACATCGATCATCAGGTCGACGTCGTCACGCGCCGCACGCGCTACGACCTGCGCAAGGCCCAGGAGCGCGATCACATCGTGCTGGGGCTGCTCATCGCGCTCGACCACCTGGACGAGGTCATCAAGATCATCCGAGGGTCGGCTGACGCAGATGCCGCGCGCAAGAAGCTCGTCTCCACGTTCTCGCTCAGCGAGATCCAGGCGAACCACATCCTGGACATGCCACTGCGTCGGCTCACCAAGCTCGCGCGCACGGAGCTCGAGAAGGAGCACACGGAGTTGCTGGAGCGCATCGGCTACCTCCAGGGGGTGCTCGACGACCCCGTCAAGCTCCGCGGCGTCATCAAGGAGGAACTCGCGGAGATCAGGAAGAAGCACGGCGATGGCCGACGCACCACGGTCAAGGCCGATGTCGGCGACCTCGACGTCGAAGATCTCATCGCCGAAGAGGACGTCATCATCACGGTCAGCCGGGCCGGATACGTCAAGCGACTGCCGGTCGATGCCTTCAAGTCGCAGGGCCGGGGCGGCAAGGGCGTGCGCGGACAGAACCTCAAGGAAGAAGACGTGGTGAAGCACGTGTTCACCACCACCACGCACCATTGGATGCTGTTCTTCACCACCAAGGGGCGGGTCTATCGGGTCAAGGCTCACGGCATCCCGGAATCGGGCCGTACCGCGCGCGGGCTGTACGCGGCCAACCTGCCGGGAGTGGAACTCGACGGTGACGAGAAGATCGGCGCCGTCATCGACCTGAAGGAGTACTCCGAAGGCCGGTACCTGCTGTTCGCGACCCGCCGAGGCATCGTCAAGAAGACGGCGTTGCCCGAATACGACTCGCCCCGCACCGGCCTGATCGCCATCAACCTGCGGGGGGACGACGAGCTCATCGACGTCAAGCTCACCGAGGGTGAGGACGAGGTCATGCTCGTCTCGCGCCGGGGTCAAGCGATCCGGTTCAAGGAATCCCTCGCTCGGCCCATGGGCCGGGCCACCGGCGGTGTCATCGGGATGCGCCTCGCCGATGACGACCGTGTGCTGGCGGTGGGGTTGACCTCCGAAGGCGAAGAGGTCATCAGCGTCACCGAACAGGGCTACGGCAAGCGCTCCAAGCTCGGCGACTATCCCACCAAGGGGCGTGGCGGCAAGGGTGTCATCGGCCACCAGCTGACCGACAAGACCGGCCTGCTGGCGGGCGCCTACGTGGGCACCAAGGACCTCGACATGTTCGTCATCTCCTCATCGGGCCAGGTGGTCCGCGTGCCCGCCGGCCAGATCCGACGCGTCGGCCGGGCCAGCCAGGGCGTCCGCACGATGCGTGTCGAGGACGACGCCGCGGTGGTCGCCCTGGCTCCGGTCATCACCCAGATGGAAGACCTGGACGAGTAGGGCCGGGGTCGAGCCGTCCGATCAACCGAACGACGAAGGGCGCCTTCCGGCGCCCTCGGTCGTTCCCCCTCGCTGAGAGGTCTAGCAGACCGTCATCAGCAATTCGTACGGATCCACGGCCTCACCGTCACCGGGGTGCCACTCGAAGTGGTTGTGCGGCGCGGTCGCGTTGCCCGTCGAGCCCACGTACCCGATCACGTCTCCGGCCTGGACCGGTCCGAGCTTGCCGTACGCGGAAAGGTGTGCGTTGTAGACGTAACCGTCCTCGCCGTAGACCTTGACCGCTTCGCCGCCCAGGTCGTTCGGTTCCATGACCGCCTCGCCGGGGAACGGTGCCACGATCGGTGTGCCCGTGGCGGCCATGATGTCGTTGCCCTGATGGAGGTGGTACGGGGTGCCCGGCATCTCGCGCACGTCGTGCCAGCCGTCGATCACCTCGTGTGGTCCGTCCACGGGGCAGGCTTGCAGCACCTGGGCGTCGATCCACTCGGTGATGGTGACCCGGCGTTCGCGCAGGGTCTTGATCCGGGAACGGATGGAGCGGACCAGGGCGCGTTCACGGCGTTCGAGCTTGCCGATCCTGTTGAGCCGGTGGTTCCGGGTGTGATGAGCGCGTGCGCGGTTGGTCGCCATCGCCACGCGCAGGGTGGCGGTGTCGAGCCGCCCCTCGAGGTCCTTGATCGCCTGGTGGATCTCCACCCGGCGTTCACGCCGAAGCTGGTGCAGATCGACGATCTTGTGTCGCAGATCCTTGCGGCTCGTGACCGCGTCCTCGACCGCCGAACCGGCGTTCGCCACCGCGATAGTGCCCATCGCGAGGATCCCCGCGACCACCAACGCCGCTGCACGGCGACCGATCCTCGCGCTCATCAGCTCCCCTTCGTGCCGTTTCAGTCCGCTGTCCATGTCTGCGGAGGTATCGGCGAAACAGGGGATGGTCTTGAGCGACAGGGTGATATCCGGATAGTCATCACGAGCCGCCCCGACGGGTCTACGCTGTCTGCATGAACCCCGTACTCGGAACGTTCGTGATGGCCGTGTCGCTCGTGCTGGTCGGGGTAGGGGTGTGGGTGGTCCGGCCGCGCGCCGGCATGCCGGCGTCCGTCGTCACGATGATCGCGGCCGGCGCGGGCCTGGGCCTCGGAGCCTTGCTGTGCATCGACGATGTCGACGCGGCATCGTGGGTCTTGACCCCGATCGTGGTCGCGGGGCTCACGGTCGCGCACACGACCGCGCTGTTCGCGGGGGAGGGTCCGCTCCGCACGTAGGGCTGGCGATCGAACACGAGTCGCTGGGAGATGAAGGTGCTTGCCCTCGGCAGGGCGTACCCTTAGAAACTCACTCGGTAGGAGATGAAGCACACGGTCGAGCGATCAACCCCCGCGGAGAGCCCCGAGCCCACGCCCAAGGCGGCGGGTGTGTCTTCGGCGCCCGTGCAGGCCGCTCCGGACGTCGAGGACGACGCCGCCGTCTGGCGCGACCCCGCGACCGCACCGGTGTCTCCGCCGCCGCCTCCGGAGCCCCCGGTCCGCGAGAGCGCTCCCCAGCAGCCCACCTCCGAGCAGCAAGCGGACCAGCCTCCGCCTCGCCAGGCGTCCCAGCCGATCCCCCGACGCCCACGCAACGCCGCCACGATCTCCCCTCGCAGAGCGGCCCGCCGAACCCGGGTCGTCGTGCGGAAGGTGGGTCCGCTCTCGGTCCTGAAGTTCTCCCTGGTCTTCTACTTCTGCGTGATGCTCATCATCTACCTGGCGCTGCTGATCATCTGGGTCGTGTTGTCGGCCGCCGGAGGTATCGACGCGCTCGCCCGCCTGCTGGGTCAGGTGTTCCCGCCCAACGCCACCACCGGCGAGGCGCCACCGCTCCAGATCGACGGTCAGCAGGTGTTCACGTGGCTGTTCGTCATGGGTGTGGCATCCGCGTTGATCTGGTCCGTCATCAACGTCTTCGTGGCGTTCCTCTACAACCTCATCAGTGACTTGGTGGGCGGCGTCGAGGTCACGCTGGCCGAGAAGCCGTCGCGCTGAGGCAGCCCACGGCCGTCCGATTGACGGTGCATGGGCGCGCGCCTAGGCTGGCGGCGGGCATCACGCCCAGCCAGGGCCTGTAGCTCAGCTCGGTTAGAGCGCTTCCCTGATAAGGAAGAGGTCGATGGTTCAAGTCCATCCAGGCCCACTCCCGGAAGGAGGACACCTCTATGACAGACGAGGCGGATGACACGGAAGAGACCAGCGAGAAGAAGGGTGGTTTCTTCAGGAAGCTCATGAAGATCGCGATCATCGGTGCGATCGTTGCCGCGGTCGTGCAGTTCTTCCGTCGCCGAAAGGGCGACGACCTCGACGACGTCGAGTGGCAGGAGCTCCCACCGCCCGCCGGCGGCTGAACCACCCCGCACGACGCGTGCACCACCGAGAACCCGCGGCTCCGGCCGCGGGTTCTTCGTGTCCTAGACTCGCCGGCATGCCGAGCGACGTGTGGGAGCGCGCGAACCAAGCCGCCGCCTCGGCCGGCGTGACCCTGCGGGCGCTGACCTCGCTCGAAGATGCCGACGGCATCATCCACGTGATGGGTGCGACGTGGGGCGACCACGAGTTGATGCCGAGGGAGATGCTGCGCGCGCTCGCCGAGAGCGGCAACATCCCGTGGGGAGCGTTCGAGGGCGAGGTCATGGTCGGCTACGTCCTGGGCTGGGCCGGCGTCGACGCCGACGACGGCATCCACGTCCACTCCCACATGCTGGCAACCCTGCCGGAACGGCGTCACTCGGGCGTGGGGTTCGCGTTGAAGCTGGCGCAACGAGCGATGGCCCTGGATCAAGGGATGTCGCTGGTGCGGTGGACCTTCGACCCGTTGATCGCGCGGAACGCGCACTTCAACATCACGAAGCTCGGCGCGCAGTGCGACCGCTTCAACCGGAACTTCTACGGTGACATGGGCGACGTGCTCAACGCCGGTGACCGCAGCGATCGCCTGGTGGTCAGGTGGGAGCTCGAGCGCGATCCCGGCCCGTGGCCGTTCCCGGAAGACCGGGATCAAGTGCTCTTGCGGGCAGCTGGCCCGGCGGACCTGCCGAGGCCCGAACCCTCCGGTCAGACCGAACCGACCACCGACTCAGTGGTGCGCGTCGGTGTGCCCCGCGACTACCTCGCTCTGCGTCGCGTCGACGAAGGACTCGCCCGAGCGTGGCGCGATGCCACCGGCGAGGTCTTGGCCCAGTGCTTCGTGCACGGCCTGCACGTGGTGGCGTTCGACGCCGACCTGGAGGGCGGATATCCGCTCTACGCATTGGCGGCCCCCGACGTCATCACCGACTGGCCCGAGGGAGTCGCGTGAAGACGCGCAGACGGGGAAGAGTGAAGACGCGCAGACGGAGTCGCGTGAAGACGCGCAGATTGGGAAAGGCGTGAAGGTTCGGCGGGTGGAGCTTCGCATGGTTGGGCTGGCGCTCGTTCGGCCGTTCCGCACCAGCTTCGGCACCTCGACCGAGAAAGTCTGCGTGCTGGTGCGCGTCGAGACCGACGATGCCGAGGGGTGGGGCGAATGCGTCGCCGACATCGAGCCCGGGTTCAGCGAGGAGTTCAATGAGGGGGCGTGGCTGGTCCTGCGCGATTTCCTGGTGCCCGCGCTGCTCGGGGCCGGCGACGTAGCGATCGATGATCTCGACGCCGTGCTCGCCTTCGTGCGAGGCAATCCCATGGCCAAGGCGGCGTTGATCGACGCCTGCGTCGACGCGCACCTGCGGGCACGAGGGGAGTCCCTCGCCTCGTTCCTGGACGCAGAGCGGGAACGGGTCGAATGCGGTGTCTCGATCGGCATCACCGATACGACCGAGCAGCTGATGGATCAGGTGGCCGCCTACCTTGCCGACGGGTATCGCCGGATCAAGCTCAAGATCGAACCCGGCCTCGACGTGGAACGGGTCCGGGCGGTGCGCGAGGCCAACCCTCACGTCATGCTCTCGGTCGATGCGAACGCCGCGTACGCCGTCGGCGATGAGCACGTGTTCCACGCGCTGGACGAGTTCGGCCTGGTCATGATCGAGCAACCGTTGCATCACGACGACCTGCTTCGGCACGCGGACCTGCAGGAGCGGATCCGAACGGATCTCTGCCTGGACGAATCGATCCGGTCGGCCGCGCGCGCACAGGATGCTCTGCGTCTGGACTCCTGCCGGATCATCAACATCAAGCAGGGCCGTGTCGGCGGCGTGCTGGAGGCGCGGCGGGTGCACGACGTGGCTCGCGCCGCCGGGGTGCCGGTGTGGTGCGGCGGCATGCTCGAGACGGGGGTGGGGCGAGCACTCAACCTGGCGCTCGCCGCGATGCCGGGGTTCACGCTGCCTGGAGATACCAGCGCCTCGGCCCGCTACTTCACGGACGACCTCACCGAACCCTTCGTCATGGATCCCACCGGCACCATGGCGGTCCCGACCGGCCCGGGCATCGGCGTCACACCTCGCCCCGACCGTCTACAGGCGTGCACGCTTCGTGTCGAGAACGTTGCGGGATAGGGGAACCGCTCACGAACGCACGGAAGGATCGACGTGGACCAGCACCCGCCGCCGCCCCCGTTGGAGGGGACGCCCTCGACGCCCCCGCCGCCGACTCCCGAGAGGTCAGCCCGGGCACAAGTGGGCAAGGGCATCCTGGTCGCGATCGCGGCCGTCCTCGGCTTGGCGGTCGCTGCAGGCGCCACGGCGTTCTTCACCCTGCGTGGAGCGGAGGAGCGTCTGCTCGACAAGGTGCCGGCGTCTGTTGACGCCATGGTCACCGTGTATCTCGACCCCGCCGCCGAGCAGAAGGTGAACCTGTTCCGGCTGGCAGATCGGTTCCCCGCCCTCGGCTCTCGTGAGGACATGACATCCAGGGTGCGGACGGGGGTCGACGAGCTGCTGACCGGTACCGGGATCTCCTCGGCCGACTTCGACTGGATCGGATCCCAGGCCGCCCTCGCCATGAGGCTCCCCGACGAAGCGGGCCAGGATCCCACGATCGCCGCCCTCGTCGATGCGGACGACGAAGCGGCCGCCGTCGAGACGTTGGAGACCCTCCGCAGCAACGACGACGATCGGTGGATACGGACCGAACACGCCGGAGTCGAGATGTGGGCCAGCGCACCGGAGGCGTACGACGAGGGCGCATATGCGTTCGTCGACGGCGTGGCTGTGGTGGGCAACGACGCCGCGATGGTGGAGGACGTCATCGACGTCGCCAGCGGCGTCCAGGAGTCGATGGCGGACGACCCGGACTTCATCGACACCGTCGCGGGCTTGCCCGAAGGCAGGCTCGCGATGGCGTACGCGTCGACGCGCAACATCGCCGATCGACTGGCTCAGCTCTCCGGCATGGCCGTCCCGTCGGTCGAGGAGTCGCTCGACGCGCTCGCGGCGGTGCGCGGTGCGGCCATCAGCCTGTCGGCCGAGCCCGACGGTCTCGCGATGGACGTGGAGGTGACCATCGACCCCGCACGGCTCACGGAGTCCCAACGCGCGACCCTGGCAGCTGCCCCTCACGAGAACGCCCTTACCGACGCGATCCCGCAGGACGCGGTCGTCGTGCTGAAGCAGCAAGGCATCGACCGACAGGTAGACGCCGCACTCGACCAGCTCACCCAGCTCGATGCGGAGCTGGCCCTCACCCTGGCGAAGTCGGGCTTGATCGGCCCGGGCGGGGCCCTCGATGCCCTCACGGGCGATATCGCGCTGGCAGGGCTGCCGACGTCGGAGGCAGGAACGCCGACCGGTGTGCTGTTGATCGGCAGCGACGACCCGGAGGCATTGGCCTCGGCGGCCATCTCCCTGCTCGACCATGCCGGCGATCGTGTCGGCAGGTGGCGGTGGATCACCGAAACCTACGAAGGG
The DNA here is from genome assembly GCA_963821935.1 of uncultured Actinomycetes bacterium. Taxonomy (GTDB): domain Bacteria; phylum Actinomycetota; class UBA4738; order UBA4738; family HRBIN12; genus JAOUEA01. The sequence goes on from CAWGFM010000005.1 coordinate 1,013,744, forward strand.
GTCGAGATCACGACGTTCGACGACCCGAACGAGGCCCCGTTCGCGCCGAGCTACGCGGTGATCGAGGGTGCAGGTGTCGTCGGCCTCTCACCCGATGCCGTCCGCGCCGTCATCGACGCGCGGGCCGGTCGCTCGATCGCGCGGTCGCCCGGCTACACGGACGCGATGGCCCAGGTGCCCCAGGGCGAGTTCACGCTGTTCGTCGACATCGACGGCATCGCTGAGGTCATCGGCGGGAACCTTCCGGCCGAGCAGCTGCCCGAGCTCGAGTCCGCGCGACAGACCCTGGATCGACTCGACGCGTTCGTGCTCGGTGCCGAGCAGTCTCCCGAGCACGTGCACGTGCGCATGTTCCTGCATATCGGGTGACCGACCCGACGAACGCGTGCTTGTGGTGGTGGCCGCGAGGCGGCACGATAGGCGGACGCCTTCGGGTCAGGAGCGGTCATGAAGAAGCGCGTCGTGCAGGCGAGTGAGTTCGAGGTCGTGGACGAGCGTGGCGCGGTCCGGCTGCGCATCGGTCTGTCCAACGACGAGGATCCGTTCTTCTCGCTGCTGTCGCCGGATGGTCAGGTGCGGATGCGCTTCGGCCTGTCGGGCGACGGCGCGGCCGGCCTGGCGATCGGTGACGAGAACGGCAAGGTGCGCGCCACGGTGGGGCTGTCCAGCGACGGGTCCGCGAGCTTGGCGTTCGGGGACAAGAACGGGAGGATCCGGGCGAAGTTCGGATTGGCGCCCGAGGCCTCGCCGACCATGGGCATGCAGGTCAAGGACGGTGAGCTGTCGCAGGTCTACAGCCTGGCCGAACAGGGTTCGCCCACGTTGGGCCTGTACGACAACGCCGGCAAGGTCCGGGTGCGACTCGGGCTCGCCTCCGAGGGTTCACCCGTCTTGCGCATGCTGGACGTCGATGGTGAGCTCCGGGCGGTGGTGGGGCTGGCGGCCGACGGGTCACCGTTCGTGCAGTTCCTGGACGCGGCCAAGCAGCCCACCTGGACCATGCGCTGAGGCGAGACCGCCGTGAAGCCTGAGGACTGCCAGAACCTGGACGATGTGCGTGGCGGCATCGACGCCATCGACCGCCGTATCGTCGAGCTGTTGACGGATCGGAGCCGGTACATCGAGCGGGCCGCCAGGCTCAAGCACGACGCCGACGAGATCGAAGTGCCGGCTCGGGTGGAGGAGATCGTGAGTACCGTGCGCAGCCTCGCTGCCAGGTCCGGCATGAGTCCGGATATCGTCGAGCGGATCTACCGGGTCATGATTGCGAGCTTCATCGAATACGAGATGCAGCAGTACCGGGGCCTCCACTCCCCAGCTATCCTGGACAGCGGGGACGAGGGGACGTAGCTCAGTTGGGAGAGCGCCGGCTTTGCAAGCCGGAGGTCGCCGGTTCGAACCCGGTCGTCTCCACCACCGAAAACGACCGTGCCGGGATACCATCGTTGGCGCAACGATTCCGAGAGCTCATGGGGAGCGGTTCATGTCCAAAGAGATGCTGAACGAAAAGACGTTCGCCAACGTCGAGACCCTCCAGCCGGTGACGATCCCCGGCCGGCCCGACGAGGTCGTGCGCACCAAGGTCATGACGATCAACGGCACGATCAACCGGGCGGCGTTCCTGCTGCTGATCGCGATCGTGTCGGCGGTGTTCGGATGGGACCAGGCCGACCAGATCAGTGGCGCGCTCAACGCGGTGATGCTGATCGGCTTGCTCGGACTCATCGGGCTGTCGATCCTGACCGCGTTCAAGCCGAAGATCGCTCCGTTCACCGGCCCGGTCTATGCGGTGGTCATGGGCTTCTGGGCCGGTGTGATCTCGTTCGGATACGAGTCGTTCCAGGATGGCATCGTGCTGCAGGCCGTGTTCGCCACGCTGTCGGTCTTCGCGGCCTGTCTGTTCCTGTACGGCTCGCGGATCATCAAGGTGACGAAGAAGTTCATCGCCGTCGTCATGATGGCCACCATGGGCATCTTCCTCATGTACCTGGTGGCGATCGTGATGGGGTTGTTCGGCGTGGAGCTCACCTTCATCAACTCCCCGTCGCCGCTGGGGATCGCCCTCAGCGTCGGCATCTGCATCGTGGCCGCGCTCAACCTGTTCCTGGATTTCCACTTCATCGAGCAGGGCGCGAAGGCGGGGGCGCCCACGTACATGTCCTGGTACTGCGCGTTCGGATTGCTGGCCACGCTGATCTGGCTGTACCTGGAGATCCTGCGGTTGCTCAGCAAGCTCCGCGGCTAGATCCTTCAGAGGGCGATCCGCGTGGCTTCCTATCAACTGAACGATCGCGCCGTGGCGAAGGCGCGTGCGCTCATCGACGCGCACCAGTACGTGTTGGAGAGCACGTGGGGCGACGTCCAGCCCAGCACCGAGGACGAGAACGACTTCCTGGAGTCTCACTCCTGGGAGGAGTACGCGGGATGGCACCTCGCACTCACCGAGGGTGCGAGCGACGAGACCAAGGGCAGGTACGCGTTCGTCTTCGGGGACTTCCGGCGGGTGCATCGCATGGGCCTGATCGCGTGCCAGTATCGGGCCGCGGAGTGGCGTCATAAGGAGATCGAGTTGGCTGCCCACGACCTGCTGCAGCACCTGGACGGTACGCGAGGATGAGGGCCTCCATGCGAGCTGCGGCGATCGCGCTCGCGCTCGTGTCTGCCCTGGTGTTGATGGCTCCGCAGGCTCGAGCCGAGGCGGACCGTGGCGGCCGGGCGTTCGCTGCCTCGGTCTCCACGATCCATGGCGCCACCCGTGCGTTGATGACGGGACGGTCGTGGCGCCCTAGCTGTCCCGTGCCACTGAGGGATCTTCGGGTGATCCGCATGACCTATCGGGGATTCGATCACCGGTGGCATTGGGGCCGGCTCGTCGTGCACCGCTGGTACACGAACGAGATGGTGCGGGTCTTCCGGCGGCTGTACAACGAGCGATACCCGATCCGCTCGATGAAACTGGTCGACCACTTCGGTGCCGACGACATGCGCTCGATGCGAGCCGACAACACCTCGGCGTTCAACTGCCGATGGCGGGCCGGCATCTGTTGCACGTGGTCGCAGCACGCGTACGGCCGAGCTCTCGATCTCAACCCGGTGGAGAACCCGTACGTGTTCGACGGGGGCTTCTCGCCGCCCAACGGCGCGCCCTTCCTCGATCGGAGCCGCCACCGGCCCGGCATGGTGCATCATCACGACACGGTGTGGTGGGCGTTCCGCGCGGTGGGCTGGGAATGGGGCGGCAACTGGTCCGGCGAGAAGGACTACCAGCACTTCAGCGCGAACGGTAACTAGTCCGTCGCGGACTACTTCGCTCCGAGGAGGTCCTGGCCCTCAGTCGCACGATGCGGACAGGTAGGGGTAGGGGTCGACCGCGACGCCGTCGCCGGGGTGCCACTCCAGGTGGTCGTGCGGCGCCGTGGCATCTCCCGTGGACCCCACGTAGCCGATCACGTCGCCGGTCCGCACGTCGCCCAGCGTGCCGTAGCGGGACAGATGCGCGTTGTACACGTAGCCGGCCCGGCCGTGGACCCGTACCTCGAGACCACCGAGCTCTCCGCGTGAGGCGCTGGCGTAGCCGTCGAACGGCGCCACGATGGGCGTGCCGGTCAAGGCCAGGATGTCGTTGCCCGTGTGGCGGTGCACGGGCACGCGAGGGAGCCGCACCGTGATACCGAAGTTGTCGGTCACTTCGTTCCATCCTTGGATCGGGCACACCTCGAAGATGCCCCACGTCTGGATCCACGCCTGGACCGACGCTCGCTCAGCGTGCAACGAGGCCACGCGCCGGCGGGAGCGCAGTGCGGATCGGCGCACGTGCACGGTGGCGATCCACCGTTCGTGCCGCAGATGACGTTCGAGGTGCGACCAGCGCCCGAGGTTGGCCATGCCACCGCGTCCGGGTCCGCGCTGCAGGATCTCGGTGGAACGCTCGATGACGGCGCCCCAGCGCGTCACGACGACGTGGCGATGCTGACGGATGCGAGCCACGCTCCGTTCCAGCCGGTGCATCTGGGTCTGCTGTTCCTGCAGCGGTGACCGAGAATGCGCTGGACCCACCGAGACGGCGAGCAGGGCGATGAGCAGCGTCGCGACCGCGAGGGTTCGCCACGCCGGGAGGGCGCGGGTGGACACGGGGTGACCGTCCTTGTGGATTCGAGGGGCTGAGGGGTTCCCCGGCTATCGGCAGGGAGGAACCAGAATCTTGAGCGACGGACGAGCCTGGCGCCGTGACGCGGCTCACGCCCGGCGTCAAGCCGCGCCAGGATGTGCCGAATGGTGGGTGATGGATCCCTACCCCGACGAGACGGAAGCCCTGCGCGCCACGGTTCGCGATCTCCAGGAGCGCCTCGGCGTCCTCACCGGACTCGAGGAGCGCCTCCGCGTGGCAGAAGCTCGCGCCATGGACGCCGAGCGGCGCTTGCAGGAGCTGACGGACCAGGTCGCAGCCGCCGAGCGCGCTCGAGGGACCTTCGAGACGCCTCCGGAGCCAGCGCGGCCGCCGGACACACCATCGTCCGAGGCGGATGATCTCCGTGCTCGACTGGCTCGCACCGCGTCGCGGAAGAAGGCCGGCGGCGCCGATCGCTGACGGCGAGCGAGCCTAGATCGGGAGCGGGTCGACCGCGTAGGCGTCGAGCAGCCGCTGCCCGACCGGGCCGGCATCGAGCACCCTCCGAGTTCGCACCCCGTGGCGGACGGCGACCTCCAGGTGCTGCGCACACATCGGGACGAGGTGGTCCTTGGCGAACCACGCCACATGCCGAGGCGTCGCCTGCCGTGCGCCCCACAACCAGAAGCAGAACTGACAGATCAGCGTGAGCCGCTGCGGATAGGCGAACTCCGCTCGGAACCCGTGCTCGTGCTCGACCACCCGCCCCCACATGGCGACCCGCCCGACCACCGCGGGGCACCGAGCACGACGCAACAAGTCCAGGGCGTCGGTGCCGTGCAGCCCACACGTACAGGCAAGGTCGGGTGAGCGGTGGAACCGTCCGCCTTTGCACGTAGCTTCGGCGACCTCACGGGGACGCCACGGCCTGCTCCTTCCGGCCACAGGTCGCAGCAGCAGGTGCGTCCCATCGCGCCGGCCCGTGAGGGCCCACGCGCGCCAGGCGATGAGCGGCTCGGTGCCGATATCGGCCTCGAGCGCACGCGCGGCCAGGGACGACCCGGTCACGGCTATGCAGGTCGCTCGGAGGGGACAGGCGCTTCGGGGACGTGCTCGGGAACGGCGGGCTCGGCCTCGGGCGCCGCCGGTTCAAGCTCGCCGGGGATCGGCAGGGTCGCCGGCACGATCTCGATGATCCGCTTGGGCTGGCCGATGTCCATGAGGTCCTCCTCGTGCAGCAGCGCTTTGCTCTGCTCTTGGCGCTGCCTTTCCACGAGCCTACTCCCAGGAGCGTGCTTCGGCGAGGGGTTACATGGGTGCCAGCCGGTAGATCGCTCCGCCGTCGCTGAAGTAGATGCGACCCTTGGGCGCGCTTTCCACGGAGTAGATCGAGCCGCCGGGGGCGTTCAACGCGGATACCACGGACGCGAAATCGGTGCGGCCGGGGTTCAGGACCGCGCGATGCAGGCTTCCACCGTCGCAGCACGCGCCGTAGAAGAGGTCACCTTCGAAGCCGCCGAGGCCGCACCCGTCACAGAAGGTCGCACCGGTGATGCCGATCGGGCTGGGATAGGTGAAGACCGGGGCCACACGGTTCGGGCCGTCCTGGTTCGTGTTCGGGCAGCTCTCGTTGGGACCCCAGCCGTAGTTCCTGCCGGCGCGGATCATGTTGATCTCGTCGTTGCACGAAGGGCCGTTCTCCGTCTCCCACAGGCGGCCGTTCGCGGGATCGAACGCGAACCCGTAGGAGTTGCGGATGCCGTAGGCGTACACGCGGGACCGCTTGCCGCCGATCACCGGGTTGTCCCGCGGAACGCCGCCTCCCGGCTGGAGCCGAAGGATCTTGCCGCGCAGGTTCTTGGAGCGATCCTGGGCGTTCGTAGGATCGTGCCCGTCGCCCACGATCGCGAAGAGCTTGTTCCCGGGACCGAAGGCGATCCGACCGCCGTTGTGGTACGGCGAGCTGGATGCCGGCGTCGACAGCAGCACCGACATGCCCACGCCTCGCCCGTTCCGCGACCGGATCCGCACGATCTGATTCTGCAGGTTGCCGCCTGCTTGGCGGGTCACGTACACGTAGATGTAGGGCTGCTGGGGCCACTTGGGGTGGACCGCCACGCCCAGGGCGCCGCGCTCACCGCCGCCGTTGACCCCCGAGATGGTGAAGAACCGCCGGACGTGCTTCGTCTGCGGATCGAGGATGCGAACCCGCCCGCTCGCTCGCTCCAGGTAGACGATCTTGCCGCCGGGCAGGAACGTGAACGCCGCCGGTTGCCGAAGACCACCCTTGACCCTGACGACGTCGATCGACGAGCCCGCAGATGCGGGCGTGAAGCTCGTCGCGACCACCGCAGAGGCGACCAGGGTCAGCAGCAGCAGTCGGGCACGTCGCCGGGGAGCGGTTGGGGTCGTTCGCATGGGTCGTTTCCCTCCTGTGTCGGTCGGTGCGTTGAGCCGTACGGGCATGTCAGGCCGGTGCCAGTCGGTAGATGCCATCGGGGTTGCTGATGTAGAGCCGCCGGTGCGGCCCGACCTCCATGGAGTACACGGGGCCGGAGAAGTTCCTGAGCGCGACCGCGCGGAGCGCGCCCGCGAAGTCATCGCGTGCTTGGTTGAGGCTGGCATGGCCGATCGGCGCCAAGCTGTCCTTGCAGGTGCCGTTCGTACATCCGACGAACAGGTCGCCGTTGAGCGCCGCACCTAGTCCACACCGATCGCAGAAGGCCGTGCCCGTGACCGCGACCGGCTCGTCGAAGTTCCAGATGGGCGGGATGGGGTCGGGGCCATCCTGGTTCGTGTCGGGACAGGCCTGCGTGGGTCCCCATCCGAAGTTGCCGCCCCCTTCGATGCGGTTGATCTCGTCGTTGCACTCGGGTCCGTTCTCGGTCTCCCACAGGTTGCCGGTCCGTGGGTCGAACGCGAACCCGATCGAGTTCCGGTGTCCGAAGGACCACACCCGGCTGCCGGGGAACGGGTTCGAGTCCGGAACCGATCCGTTGGGGTTGAGCCGCAGGATCTTGCCACGCGGCTCGCCGGAGAGGTCCTGTGCCGTCGAGGGATCCTCGCCGCCGTCACCGATCACGACGTGGAGCTTGCCGTCGGGTCCGAAGGCGATGCGCCCTCCGTTGTGGTTCTGGCGGGAGCCGATGGGGGACTGCAGCAGCACCTGCATGTTCCTGCCGTGACCACGCACGCTGCGGAGCCGGACCAGCTGGTTGCGCAGCGGTGCCGAACCGGGCCCGCGCGTGACGTAGACGTACACGAACGGCTGCCGCGGCCAGCCAGGGTGCAGGGCCACACCCAAGGCGCCGCGTTCACCGTCACTGTTGACCCCGCCGATCCGGAAGAACAGTCGATCGGCGCCCGTCTTCGGGTCGTGGAAGCGGATCTCGCCCGTGTCCCGCTCGACGTAGACGATGCGCCCGTCCGGTGTGAAGGTGAACCCCACCGGGTTCGAGACCGTCGCGACCGGGACGACCCGGACCGCCGCATCCGCGGGCGCGGCGGCGACCAGGATGGTCCCCACCACCGCGGTCGCCACGATCGCCGCTCGAGCCCGGTGCGACATGCGCTGTCCCCTCCTCGTCCCGTCTGATCCGCATCGCCTGTCTGGGAGCATGCCCTCGTGACGACGGTGCCTCCATCGATGTTCGGTCGGCCCGCCCTGCGTTCTGAAGACCCTCGGTTCCTCCTCGGCCGTGGCCGATACGTGGAGAACCTGCCGATCGACGGCGTGCTGCGAGCGGTGTTCGTCCGTTCCATGATGCCTCACGCTCGCGTGATCGGTGTGGACGTGGAGGGTGCCCGTGCCATGCCCGGTGTCGTGGCCGTCTTCACCGCAGACGATCTGGCGATCCCGGTGATGCCGCCCAGCGGCAACGTCGAGGGCGCCCAGGACGGTCCGTTGGACGAAGCCTTCGGCCGGGAAGTGATCGCTCGCGACATCGTTCGCTTCGTTGGCGAGCCCCTCGCCCTGGTCGTGGCGGGATCGCTCGCGACCGGCATGGACGCGGCCGAAGCCGTGATCCCCGACCTTGACCCTCTTCCCGCGGTCACCGACGTGGAGGCCGCGCTCGCCGAGGACGCCCCGCTGCTGTGGCCCGAGCGGGGGTCGAACGTCGCCACCACGTTCGCGGTGAGGTGGGACGACGACGTGCTCGCCGGCTCGGATGTGGTCGTGCGTGGACGTTTCGTGAACCAGCGCTTGGCCCCGGTGCCGATGGAACCCAACGCCATCGCGGTCGAGCCGGACGGAGACGGTGGATTCACCGTGTGGGTCTCGACGCAGGTGCCCTTCGATGTTCGCGACGACCTCGCCGAGCTGTTGCGCGTGCCCAAGGACCGCGTCCGAACCATCGCCCCCGACGTGGGCGGCGGGTTCGGTGCGAAGCTGCAGAACTATCCCGAGTATCAGGCGGTGGCGGCGGCGGCGGCGCACCTCGGCCGGCCGATCCGATGGGTGGAAACGCGTTCGGAGTCGATGCTCGGCCTCACACATGGCCGTGCCCAGGTGCAACTCGTCGAGATCGGCGCCAAACACGACGGGACGATCGTTGGGGTCCGTGCCGACCTCATCGCCGACATGGGCGCCTACCCGATCGGCGCTTTCCTGGCCACGACGACCCAAGAGATGCTGACCGGGGTCTACGCCATCCGCGATGCGGCCTGCCGTGGACGATCGGTGGTCACGAACGCGACACCGGTCGCTCCCTACCGCGGGGCGGGCCGACCGGAGGCCACCGCACTCATCGAACGCGCGATCGACCTCGTCGCTGCCGAGCTGAACATGGATCCCGTACAGGTTCGCCGCGCGAACCTGATCCCCCCGGACGCCTTCCCCTACGAGACCGCCTCGGGCACCGAGTACGACGTCGGTGACTACGAAGGTTCCCTGGACCGGGCCCTGCGAGCGGCCGGCATCCAGGATCTGCGGGCCGACCAGGCAGCCCGACGTCGCAGCGGCGACCACGTGGAGCTGGGCATCGGCGTCTGCACGTACGTTGAGATCACGTCGTTCATGAGCAAGGAGTTCGGCGCGGTGCAGGTGCACGACGACGGCTCGGTCACCGTGGAAACCGGCACGTCGCCGCACGGCCAGGGCCACGAGACCGCGTTCGCGCAGATCGCCTCGGCGGTGTTGGGCGTGCCGTTCGACTCGATCGACGTGGTGCACAGCGATACCGGCCGTGTGCGCAGGGGAGCTGGCACGTGGGGGTCCCGCTCGCTCCAGGCAGGAGGGTCGTCGGTGCTGGAACGGAGCCAGGAGTTGGTCGCCAAGGCTCGGCTGTTGGCGGCGCACCTGCTCGAGGCCGACGAGGTTGACCTGCAGGTGGGCGAAGAGGGAGTGGGGGTGGCCGGCGCGCCGCAGCGCACGATCGGCTGGGCGGATCTGGCCACCGCCGCGAACGACGCCGCTCGCCTGCCCTCCGGCATGGAACCGGGCCTGCGAACCGAGGGTGTGTATCGCGAACCGTCCTCGACGTTCCCATTCGGTGCGCATGTGGCGGTCGTGGAGGTCGACACCCAGACCGGCGATGTCCGGTTGGTGCGGCACATCGCGGTCGACGACTGCGGCCGGGTCCTCAACCCGATGCTGGTGGAAGGGCAGGTCCACGGGGGGCTCGCCCAGGGCATCGCGCAGGCGCTGTTCGAGGAGGTCCGTTACGACGAGTCAGGGAATCCGACGACCGGCAACCTCACGACATACCTGATGCCGTCGGCGGCCGAGCTTCCCTGGTTCCAGACCGAACGCATGCAGACGCCGACCCCCGTGAATCCGTTGGGCGCCAAAGGCATCGGTGAATCGGCCACCATCGGGTCGACCCCCGCGGTGCAGAACGCCGTGGTCGATGCATTGGCTCCGTACGGTATCCGCCACCTGGACCTGCCCCTGTCTCCCGAACGCGTCTGGTCGGCGCTCCACGCCGAGCCCTCGGTCACGCGGCCGGGAGCATGAGCCGGTATCGTCTGCGACATGCCATCTGACGAGGGATCTCCGCGCTGGGAAGCGCGCTGGCGGGCGCCCACGGTGTCCATGCCCGATTGGTCTCCCCAGGCGCCCGATCGGATGGTCTTCGAGAGCACGCAGAGCGGGGTCTGGCAGGTGCACTGCTGGGACCGAGCGAGCGGCACGAAGCGCCAGGTGACCGACCATCCCGTCGGTGTGATCACCGGCGTGCCCACCCTGGACGGGACCGGCGTCGTCTTCTGGCAGGACGAGACCGGCAGCGAGGCAGGCCGCTGGTACGTGGAGCCGTTCGAGGGGGGCCCAGCCCGGCCGTTGCGTGAGGGCATCCCGCAGGGCTGGGATCAGGGCTTGGCCCAGGCGGGGGAGGTCGTGGCGGCCGGGATCAGTGACCGCGACGGGTTCGCCGTGTTCGTCTCGGTCGATGGTGCACCTGCCAAGGAGCTGGTGCGCAGCACCGAGGCCATCAGCCTCGGTGGCGCCGGTGATGGGTTCAACCGTGCCGGGCTCTCGGCGGACGGCTCACTGCTGTGTCTCGAGCACGCCGAGCACGGCGATCTCATCCATCCAGCGCTTCGCGTGGTCGATCCCCGCACCGGAGCTGTGGTGGCGGAGCAGGCCGACCCGGGCATGGCGCTGCGGGCAGCGGGCTGGTCGCCCGTTGCCGGTGACCAGCGCCTGGTGGTGATCCATGAACGACAGGGAGACGAGCGCCCCGCCATGTGGAACCTCGCCACCGGCGTGTGGACCGATCTGCCCATCGATCTGACGGCATCGTTGAGGTGGGTGATTGGTGGCCGCATGCCGATGCCCTGCTCCTGATCAACCTGGTCGAGGGACGCGACCGCTTGTTCCGATACGAGCTGGCGGACGGCGCGTTGGCGCCGATCGAGGCGCCCACCGGCACCGTGAGCACCGCGCGCGTGCGGCCGGACGGACGGGTGTGGTTCCGCCAGTCGCAGGGTGACCGCCAGGCCATGGTGTTCGACGACGCCGGTGACGAGGTCGTTCGGGCCGACGGCGAACGAGCACCCGGCGGCCGGCCGTACGAGTCGTGGCGCTTCGACAACGGTGAAGGCGACAGCGTGCACGGCTTCGTCGTGGTTCCGCAGGGCCAGGGTCCGTTCCCGGTGATCATGCTGGTGCACGGTGGTCCGACCTGGCTCGACACCGACCGGTTCAGCCCCGAGGTGCAGGGATACGTGGATGCCGGCTTCGCGGTGGGGTTGGTCAACTACCGTGGGTCCACCGGATACGGGCGTGAGTGGCGTGACACGCTGATCGGCAACATCGGCGGCCCCGAACTGGTTGATGTCAACGCCGGTCTCGCCGACCTGGTGGCCCGCGGGATCGCCGACCCCGACCACGCGGTGATCGGCGGATGGTCGTGGGGCGGCTACATCACGTTGATGGAGCTGGGTAAGCACCCGGACCTGTGGACGTGCGGCATCGCCGGCGTGCCGGTGGGGGACTACGAGCTGTCCTACGACGACATGTCGCCGGAGCTGCAGGCCTACGATCGTGCGTTGCTGGGCGGTGCACCCGCCGACGTGCCCGAGTTGATGCGGGACCGCAACCCCATCCACTTCGCCGACCAGGTCCGTGCGCCGGTGATGTTCATCATCGGGGAGAACGACAGTCGCTGCCCGCTCCGCCAGGCCATGGCCTACGTGGACAGACTGAAGGCACGTGACCATCCGCACCGCGTGTATCTGTTCGGCACGGGCCATGCTTCCTACGACATCGAAGAGACCATCCGCCAGATGCGGGCGGTCATGGAGTTCCTGGCTCAGCACGCATAGGTGCTCTGCATAGGGAACACTCCAGGCGGGTAGCGTCCTTGCATGCTCCTGCTCACCGGTGCCTCAGGCTCGATCGGCGGACGGCTCGTGGCGCGTCTGGCGAACGGCGGCGATCATGCGCTGCGGTTGGCGTCCCGGCACCCCGAGGAGCTCGGCGCCGAATGGCCCGATCTCGAGGCCGTCGAGCTCGACGTGCTGCGTCCGGCCACCCTGGGGTCGGCGCTGGAAGGCGTCGATGCGGCCTTCTACCTGATCCATTCCATGGAACCCGGCTCCGAAGGCTCGTTCAGCGAACGTGACGCGGAGGGCGCTCAGCATTTCGCGGAGGCGGCGCGTGCTGCCGGCGTCGAGCGCGTGATCTATCTGGGCGGATTGGGCGATGAGTCCGGCCCGTTGTCCAGGCATCTATGGAGCCGTCAGGAGACCGGGCGGATCCTGGCCGAGCATGGCCCGCCACTCGTCGAGCTGCGCGCCGCGATGGTGGTGAGTTCGGACAGCGCGTCGTACCGCATGTTGACGGACCTGGTGAACCGGCTGCCGGCCATGCTGGTGCCCACCTGGGCCGAGACGCCGTCACAGCCGATCGCCGTCGATGACGTGCTCACCTACTTGGAAGGAGCGCTGACGGTGGAGCTCAGCGATCGCCATCACACGATCGTGGAGGTCGGTGGACCCGACGTGCTGAGCTACCGCGACATGATCGAGCTGGTGGCCGATCATCGCGGACGGGATCCGGTGATCGTCGGCGTTCCGTTCCTCACGCCACGGCTCTCTTCGCTCTGGTGCGGTCTCACGACGTCGGTCTCGTCCTCCCTCGCTCGCCCGCTGATCGAGGGCATGTCGACGCCCATGGTCGTGCAGGACCCCGCCGCGTCCACGATGTTCCCGGACGTGCACCCCGTGGGGTTCGCCGACGCCTTGCGCCGAGCCGAGGCGGGCGACTGACCCCCGGTGGCCTCGATCCGATTGGTCGCGAACGGCGAGGCGACGCGCGCGGTGATCTGGGAACGGTATGCCGACCCCACCCGGTGGCATGAGTGGGCACCCCAGATCCGCGAGGTCCGAGCGGACGGTCGTCTGCGACCGGGGCTCCGTGGCGAGGTCATCGGCCCGGTGGGTCTCCGTGCCTGGTTCGAGGTGCAGACCGTCGACGCGGCTCGCGGTCACTGGTCGTGGACCGTCGCCGTGGGTCCTGCCAAGATCCGCATCGAGCACGAGGTTGGAGACGGGGCGGCGGTGTTGATGCTCCAGGGACCCGCGCCGCTGGTCGCGGGCTACGCACCCGTCGCACGGTTGGCGCTGCAGCGACTGGTGCGTGCGGGGTGATCTAGGCTGGGTCCATGCCCACCTGGCTCTTGATACTGTCCGCGGTCTTGATCGGAGCCCTGATCTGGAGGGTGGGGATCGCGTCGATCCGGTCGTTTTCGATCGATCCCGAGGTCGAGGCGCCGCCCGAGGTGCCCGAGGACGTCGAAGACCTGGACGTCTACCTCGTCTGCAGTGAATGTGGCACGGAGTTCAAGGTCTCACGGCTCGGCGAGCTGCAGATCCCGCGACATTGCGGTGAGCGCATGCAGGTGGTGCAGCGCCCCGCCTGAGTGAACCGCTCGCGAACGCCAGGCCAACACGCAGGTGGTTATCCACGGTGTGGATATCGTTGTGGAATGAACCACATACGTGTGATTCAGCGCCAGTACGTCGTTCCCACGAATCCGGCCCCGATGAGCCCCAGGCCGACCCAGAGCCAGACAGGCGAGGCCGAGCCGTCGGTGCCGGGCACCAGGCCGATGTAGTTGAGCACGATGATGAGCACCCCCACCGACATGAGGACGATGAGCAGGGGGCCGTACCAGCGGGGGCTGGACTTCGGTTTGGCCTTGGGGGTCGAACCGATCTGGTATCGACGGCCCTGCGGTCTCTTGCGGCCTTTGGACTTGGGCATCTCAGCCCAGGATGGTACCCGGGTGGACGTGCGGGCGGATGCTCCCGCAGGGTGGCGCGCCCGCTCTCGCCCAGCCACTCGAAGGGGGGTTAGCCGGCGTCTTCTACCTGGGTGTTGCCCAACCAACTCTCGTACAACCCGGCGTAGACGCCGCCAGCGGTCACCAGCTGGTCGTGGAGGCCCTGCTCCACGAGGCGCCCGTGGTCGAACACCAGGACGCCGTCGGAATGCTCGGCCGTCGACAGGCGGTGCGCGATCGTCACCGTCGTCCGCCCGGCAGAGAGCCTCCGAAGGGCCTCCGTGATGCGCGCCTCGGTGGCAGGGTCGACGGCGCTGGTCGCCTCGTCCAGGATCAGCAACCCCGGGTCGGCGATCTGCGCGCGCACCAACGCGATCAGCTGGCGTTCGCCGACCGAGAGCTGCTCGCCGCGCTCGCCCGCCCGCGTCTCCAGCCCGTCCTGCAGCGAACGCACCCATGCGCTCAGCCCCAGTTCCTCGAAGGCAGCGTCCACCTCACGGTCGGTCGCCCCCTCGCGGCCCACCTTGACGTTCTCCCGCACGGTCCAGTCGAACAGGAACCCGTCCTGCGGCACCATGCGGATCGCGATCCGTCGCGACGACGGTTCGATCTGGCGCAGGTCGACGCCGCCCACCTCGATGACGCCCTCCGCGGGGTCGGCCAGCCGGGTGAGCAGCTTGGCGAAGGTCGTCTTGCCGCTCCCGGTCTCGCCCACGATCGCCATGTGGGAGCCCGCGGGCACCGTGACGTCGATCTCCTGGAGCACGGGCCGTCCGTCCCGGTAGGCGAACGTCAGGTCGCGCGTGACTACGTCGAGGGCGCCGTGCGTGGGCAGCCGCACGCCGTCCGCCGGCTCCTCGATCTCGACCGGCAGATCCAGCACGGCCAGGATCTTGCGCCAGCCCGCGATCGCGGTCTGGGTCTCGGCATAGATCTCGGGCAGGTCCTCGAACACGCCCAGGAAGACGTCGCCGAGGAACAGGAACGCCGTCACGGTGCCGAACGTCAGCCCCCATCCCGGGCCGAACAAGGCTCCCACCGCGATGACCACCGAGAGCGTGAGCGCGTAGAACACGCTGGACATGGGCCACAGCGTCGCGGCGCGCAGATGCGCCTTCACCTCTGCGTCGTAGCGACGGCCGATCGCCCTGGTGACCCGGCCGTGGATCGTTTCGTCCAACCCGTACGCGCGCACCACCGCGGCGCCCATCACGCTCTCCGAGACCTCACTGAGCATCTCGCCGACCCGCGTGCGGGCAGCATCGAATGCAGCCGACAGCCGCGACTGCATCGACCCCATGATCACGACGAGCGGCACCATGAGCAGCACGACCACGATCGACAGCTGCCAGGAATAGAAGAGCATCAGCGCCAACGCCCCGAATGCCTGCACGAACGAGATCAGCCACGCGATGCCGCCCCACTCCGTGAACTGCTGCAGGGAGTCGGCGTCCACCGTGACGCGCGCCACGAACACACCCCGCTTCTCCTCGGACTGCTCGGCGATCGAGAGGCGGTGGATGTGCGCGAAGGTCCGAACCCGCAGGTTCAGCAGCGCCTCTTCGGAGGTGCGGACCAATCGGCGCGCGGCGGCTCGGCCCGCCAGGAACGCGACCGTGACCAGCGCGAACGCCAGAGCACAGATCCCGTACACGAACCGTGGCTTGAACTCGGGGTCGAACCCGTGGTCGAAGACCTGTTGCACCAGCACGGGGGTGACCAGCGACACCACGGTGAAGCCCAGCGACACGACCAGCGTGAATCCCAGGCCCTTGCGCAGCTCCGGGCTCTCCCGCACCCCTCGGCGGAGCACCCCGAACGAGCCCTTCAGCTCCTCGGGCACCGGCAGCTCGGCATCCTGTCCGCGCAACATGGTGAGCTCGTCCACTACCGCTCACCTCGTTCATAGGCCCGGATGATCGCGGCGTACTCCGGCTGGGTGGCCAGCAGCTGCAGATGCGATCCCGTGGCCTCGACGCGTCCACGCTGCAGGAAGATCACCCGGTCCGCGAGGCTGATCGTGGAGAGCCGATAGGCCACGACCACCAGGGTCGTCGCCAGCTCACGCCGCAACCCGCCTAGGATCTCCGCCTCGATCGAGGGGTCGACGGCGCTGGTGGCGTCATCCAGGATCAGCAATCGGGGGGCTCGCACCAGCGCCCGGGCCAGCGCGACGCGCTGACGCTCCCCGCCCGACAGCGTGTAGCCGCGTTCGCCCACGACCGTGTCGTAGCCGTTGGGCAGCGCGCGGATGAAGCGGTCGCACACGGCGATCTCGGCCGCGCGCACGACCTGCTCGTCGCTCGCGCCCGAGTCCAGCGCGATGTTCGAGCGCACGCTCTCGGCGAACAGGAAGCTCTCCTGGAAGACCACGGCGACCGACTCACGCAGGGATCCCACGTCGACACCACGCAGATCCACAGCGCCGATCTCCACATGCCCCTGGTCGGGGTCGACGAGGCGCACCATGAGCTGGGTCAACGTGCTCTTGCCCACGCCGGTCTGGCCGACGATGGCGACCGACTCGCCGGGGCTCACCTCGAACGTGACCCCCTCGAGCACCGGCGCGTAGGCCTCGTACTCCAGGCGAAGGTCATGCACGTGCAGGCCCAGCGGGCCGTCGGGCAACGGCGTGCCCTCGCGGGCCGGCGTCACAGTGACCGGCTCCTTGAACACTTCCTCGATGCGATCCCAGCCCACGACCGCCCGCGGCAGCTCGGCCAGGATCCAGCCGATGAACCGCATGGGCCAACTCAAGAGCTGGAAGAGAGCCACGAAACCGATCAGGTCGCCCAACGTGATGTCCCCGCTGGCCACCCGTGCCGATCCCACGGCGAGCAGCAGCACGATGGCCATGGTCGGTAGGGCGTCGAGCGCCGCTTCGAAGGTGGCTCGGATCGTGCCACCTTCCACGCGGGCGTCGCGCAGGGCGTCTGCGCGGTCCCACAACCGGCGCGTCTCGGCGTCTTCGCGGCCGAGGGTCTTGACGACCATGGCGCCATCGATGGACTCGTGCGCGACCGCGCTCACCTCACCGATCCGCTCCTGCGCTCGTTGCGCAGGCTCCTCCATGCGACGGGCGAAGATACGGTTCATGACGGCCAGCGAGGGGAAGACCACGAAGCCCACCAGGGCCATCCACGGATCGGTCATCACCAGGGCGACCAGGGCCAGCACGGTGAGCACGACGATGCCCACCGCGAACGGTACCGGCCAGAACACGTCGACCGCGGCCTTGACGTCGGCCTCCATGTGGGCCAGCAGCTCGCCGGTCGGAGTCTCGCGGTGGTACCGCAGGGACAGCTCGCGGTAGCGCTCGGCCACCCGGGTGCGCAGGGTGGCCATGACCCGCTCGCCGGCCACGCCCGAGTAGTAACGGCGCAGCATGATGCCGAGCGCCCGCCCCGCCCCACCGAGCATCAGGGCAGCCACGGCGACCCACACCTTCGAGCTGTCCAGGTCTCCTTCGAACGCCGGTCGCAGCACCTCGTCGGTCGCTCGTCCGAGGGCCTCGGTGAGCCATAGGGAGGCGAACGCGAACAGCACGGCACCGGTCACCGAGGCCGCGAACGGCTTCGGATGCATGCGGATGTATGAGCCGATCAACCGCATGCCGCGGCGGAAGATCGCACGGTCGACCACTTGCACAGATGGCGTCGTCGCTTGCATGGGACCTTTCGGAAACGGAACGAAGAACCGATCGGAACGCGCTCGACCCGCAATCGTACGAAGTCGAGCGGTGGGAGTCAGGGCCGGCGGAGGCGCCCGCGCTCGAGATCGTACGCACCAAGGGTCGGCGCCGGAGGGCGCCGCTTCGACACGATCGCGAGCGCAGGGTCAGGTCACGACTCCGATGGTCCCACTTCGACGCCCACGGTGTAAACCCCTGCCCCAAGTTGCACCCTGCATCGGGCGCCGCGATGATGCGCCTCATGACCGATGAACGCGCCTGGTTCGATGCATATCCGTCCGACGTGCCGCGCTCGCTGGCGCCCTATCCGAAGGAACCACTGTTCGCGTTGCTCCGCAGCGCCGTGGCGGGGTTCCCGGATCGCCCCGCGCTGGCGTTCTTCGGGGCGCACATGTCCTACCGAGAGCTCATGTCGGAGGTGGAGCGTTGCTCAGCGGTGCTGGCCGGGCTGGGCGTCCGTCAGGGCGATCGTGTCGGCATGATCCTGCCCAACTGCCCCGAGTACGTCATCGTGTTCTTCGCGTGTCAGCGCATCGGAGCCGTCGCGGTCGGCAACAACCCGCTCTACACCGAGCGCGAGCTCGAGCACCAGATCAACGATTCCGGTGCCACGGTCATGATCGTGCTGGACCAGATCTACCACCGGTTCGGCCGGGTGCGCGAGGCCACCGGCGTGCGCGAAGTCATCGCCGTCAAGCTCAATCACTACATGCCGGCACCCATCAAGTGGCTCGCGCCGTTGAAGTTCAAGTCCGACGCGAAGAAGCAGGGAACCCCGATGCCGTTCGTGCCGGCCGGTCACGCGGTGCGGTGGTGGGCCGATGTGATGAACGATGCCGGGCCGGTTCCGCCGGAGGCAGTGGTCGACGATCCCGAGCACGACATCGCCGCGTTGGTGTACACCGGCGGCACGACCGGGTTGTCCAAGGGCGCGATGCTCTCGCACGCGAACCTGGTCGCCAACGCTCGCCAGGCATCGGCGTGGTTGAACGTGGTACGCCAGGGAGAGGACGGCATCGTGGCCGCTCTGCCCTTCTTCCACTCGTTCGGCACGCTGGTGATGGATTTCTCGATCACCAAGGCGGCGAAGCTCGTCCTGTTGCCCAGGTTCGAGATCGACATGGCGCTGAAAGCCGTGTCCAAGGAGAAGCCCACGTTGTTCCCGGGCGTGCCGCGCATGTACCTGGCGCTCAACCAGGATCCACGGACGCCCAAACACGATCTCGCGTCGTTGAAGGCCTGCATCTCGGGAGCAGCCCCGCTGCCCATGGCCGTGGCCCAGGCATTCGAACGCATCACCGGCGGAGCCAAGGTGGTCGAGGGTTACGGGCTCACCGAATGCTCGCCGGTCACACACGCCAACCCCTTGGTCGGCGAGCGCAAAGAGGGCTTCATCGGCCTGCCGCTCCCCGACACCGATGTGAAGCTGGTCGACCTCGACGAGCCCGACCGTGAGGTCGCCCGGGGCGAACGAGGAGAGATGTGCATCAGCGGACCGCAGGTGATGCTGGGCTACTGGAACCGCCCCGACGAGACAGCCCTCATGATCCGGGACGGATGGCTGCACACCGGCGACGTTGCGATCATGGACGACGACGGCTACTTCCAGATCGTGGACCGCATCAAGGACATGATCCTGGTGTCGGGGTTCAACGTGTACCCCACCGAGATCGAAGCCGTGCTCTTCCACCACCCCAAGATCCTGAAGTGTGCGGTGGTGGGGTTGCCGGACGACACCACCGGGGAACGGGTGAAGGCCTACATCGTGCTGAAGCCGGGAGAGACCGCCACCGCCGAGGAGATCACGTCGTGGTGCCGCGACCCCGATCAAGGTCTCACGGGCTACCGGGTGCCCAAGGACATCGAGTTCCGCGAGTCGCTGCCCGAGACGCTGATCGGCAAGGTGCTGCGTCGCGTGCTCCAGGAGGAGGAACGCGCAGATCGGGAGGGCGCCCCGACCGCGCCCGCGCCCTGATCCGTGGATCCGATCGACTGGGACCTGGGCGACGGCGTCTGCGTCCGGACGTTCGTTCCCGACGACGATCAGGAGCTGTTCGAGCTCGTCGAGGCCAACCGCGACCGGCTCCACGCCTGGATGCCCTGGGAGCCCACCACGACGGGGCCTGCGGACACGCGGCAGTTCATCGAACGAGGGCTGGCATCCGAACACGACCGTGAGGCCAACGGCGTCTGGATCGACGGCCGGCTGGCGGGCAGCATCGGGATGACCGTGAACGTCATGGACCGGAACGCCGAGATCGGCTATTGGATCGACCGGGGTGCCGAGGGTCGAGGAATCATCAGCAGAGCCTGCGAACGGTTCTGCTCGCTCGCGTTCGACGAGCTCGGCCTGCACCGCGTCGCGATCCATGCGGCGGCCGACAACACCAGGAGCCGCGCTGTGGCCGAGCGTCTCGGCATGACGCAGGAGGGCGTGGCTCGCGGCGGCGGCCGTGTGCCCGAGGGATTCGTGGACCTGGTGGCCTACGCGGTGCTGGCGGACGAGTGGGCCGACCGGTAGCGCCGGCGGTGCGCGAAGGCGGCGACGGCACCGAGCGGCAACGGAAGCCAGAACGACACGAGACGGTATGCCAGCACCGCGATCACGGCGTTGCCGGCTCCCACCCCTGCCAGCGTCAGCAGACCGGTGAGGCCGGCTTCCACGAAACCGAGCCCGCCGGGCGTGATGGGGATCATGGCCAGCACCATGGCGGCGGAGTAGGCCAAGAGCACCAGCGTCGGACGGGGGAGTGATCCGGTCGCCGTGATCGCGGCGAGCAGCGCGAAGTAGTCGAAGAGCCAGTTGCCCAGCGCGAACAGCAGCGCCTTCCACCAGGACCTGCCCAGTGCGGACAGCACCTCGTTGCGCTGCGCGAGGAGTCGATCGGGCAGATCGGTCACCGGTGGCGTGTTGCGTTGCACACGGTTGCGGAGCCGCTGGATACCGACCGCCAGCTTGCGGAGCGCACCGTCGCGAGTGACCAGCACCCACCCGAGCACGAAACCCAGCACGAACACGATCCCGCCGAGCCATGCGGCCTGCGACAGGCCCTGAGGCACGGGCTGGCCGAGCAGCGCGGTCGGTACCGTCAGCAGCGGCAGCATGAACAGCGTGCCGGTGCTGATGACGGACGAGGCGGTGAGGCTGGTCGCCACCAACGTGCCGTCGACCCCGGAATCGGTCAACATGCGCCACTGCATCGCCCCACCGGCTGCGGCCCCGCCCGGCACCACGCGACTGAAGGCGTTGGACGCCAGTTGCGCGGTCGCCACGCCGAACCACCCTTTCGAGCGGAGCGCCAGACGCTGGAGTCCCCAGATGCAGACGAAGCTCGCCGCCTCGCACGCCAGCATCACCAGGAACCACGCGGGGTCCAGGTCGAGCAGCTTCGGCCAGCTCTCCAATACCTCCAGCAGGCTGGGCCACAGGACGTAGAGCGCGATCAACGTGATCAGCAGGAATGCCAAGCGCAACAAGATGCCTCGGCGGTTGCTGCGCACGCTCTCCCGAGCGTTGTTCGATGCGAGCAGTCCTGATTCGGCGGATGCCGGCGGGTCGACCCGGGCCATGTTCGGCACGAACGGGTGACGACCCTCCTTCGGGTCCCGCCGGGCAGAGCCGGGGGTGCGCCGGCGGGTCCCGCTCGTGGAGGGCTCGTCGGTCATGGAACGGATGGTTCCCTGGAGGTGCGCCGGGCACACCCGGATCGCGTCACGTCATCGCTCTGCCGGAGCCGCGGAAGGGGCCATCGAGCTCAGGTTACCGGGAGCCCCGCATCGTCGTGTCCGTCGTGTGGGCCACGCGCTCGACCGGCAGCGCCACGACCTCACCCACGATCAGGGTCGCTGGAGGACCGATGGAGGCATCCGCGGCCACCGTCGCCAGGGTGCGCAGCGTGCCGGTCGCAACCCGCTGATCGTCGGTCCATGCCCATTGGACGATCGCGCACGGCTCGTCCGGGTCGCGACCGGCACGAACCAGGGTGGCGCACGTGTCCGCGAGCTTGCCCGCAGCCATCAGGACCACGAGGGTGTCGGTGGCGGTGGCCATACGCGCCAGGTCCACGGTGTCATCCGCATGGGCCGTCGACCCGGTCACGACGGCGAAGGAACGGGCGATCCCGCGATGGGTCAGGGGGATGCCGGCCGCGGCAGGAGCCGCGACCGCGCTCGTGATGCCCGGAACCATCTGCACGGGAACACCCGCCTCGATGCACGCCTGCATCTCCTCGCCACCTCGCCCGAACACGTAGGGATCACCGCCCTTCAGCCGGACGACGATGTCGCCGGACAGTGCGCGGCTGACCAGCAAGGCGTCGATCCGGTCCTGGGGAAGAGCCGAAAGGCCGGGTTCCTTGCCAACGTAGATGCGCTCGGCATGCGAGGGCGCGAGGTCGAGCAGTGCCGGGGCCACGAGGCGGTCGTACACGACCACGTCGGCGCCGGCCAACGCACGGGCGCCGCGCACCGTGATGAGCTCGGGATCACCCGGGCCGGCGCCCACTAGGAGGACCTGACCGGTCACGAGGATGCCTCGTCGGCCGGGGGCACGCTCCGGCCGACGTGGGTGGGAAGCAGGCGGGCGCGGAGTCTGATGGCGAGCTCATCGCCTCGGCCCTCGTGGACCAAGGCCGTGGCTTCATCCAGGTCGAGGGCCTCGTGCCAGCGCGTGGCGCGCTCTGCGAACGACGGCAGCGCAGGCATGGTCTCGGCTCGCACCCGGCGCAGGACCGCGACGACCTCGGACCATTCTTCCCCGAACTCCTCGGACAGCTGCAGGCGGAGCCGCTTCGCGAGGGCAGGTGATGCCCCGCCGGTGGAGATCGCCACGATCAGCTCACCACGACGCACCACGCTGGGAGTTGCCCAATCGCAGTTCGGAATATCGTCAAGTACATTGACCAATACGCGTCGACCGCGTGCTTCGCGCGCGATCGCATCGCGCGTACCGGTGTCACGGCTCGCCGCCACGCACACGAAGGCGCCGTTGAGATCGTCGGCGTGCCACGTGCGGCGTTCGACGCGGACGCCCTCGATCGTTTCGAGCTCGTCCAGGCGCTCGGTCGGGCCTTCGGCGATCACCAGCACGTCGTCGGCGCCCGCAGCCAGCAGGCCCTCCACCTTGCCGTCGCTGACCGCGTCGGTGCCCACCACCACGCAACGCCGACCCGCCAGCTCGAGCATGACCGGGTAGCCGAAGGGCATCAGGTCCGCACCTCATCGGCCTTCTCGCGATCGGACTTGGAACCCGCCAGCTCGACGCTGCAGTGGATGCCGCATTCCTTGGCGGTGTCCTGCTCCCACCACCAGCGGCCGGCGCGCTCGGGCTCGCCGGGCTGCACCGGTCGCGTGCAGGGGGCGCAGCCGATCGATGTGTAGCCGTGATCGAACAGCTCGTGGTAGGGCACCTCGTGTTCGTGGACGTAGTCCCAGACCTGATCCAGCGTCCAGTCGGCGAGCGGGTTGAGCTTGACGATGCCACCGTGGTCGCGATCCAGCTCCACCTTGGCGATGTTCTTGCGGCTGGCCCACTGCTCGCGGCGCAGACCGGCGACCCATGCGTCCAGGGTGCCCAGCTTTCGCTTGAGCGGTGCCACCTTGCGCACGCTGCAGCACGCCAGCCGAAGATCGACGCCCCGATACATCAGGTTGGGCCCCTCGCGGTTCACCAGGGAAGCGACCTCGGTCGTGTCGGGATACTCGAACTCGACCGCGATGCCGTACCGGTCGCGCACCTCTTCGAACAGCGAGTAGGTCTCGGGCGGAAGGCGGCCGGTGTCCAGCGTGAACACACGCACCGACGGATCGATGCGCCACGCCATGTCGATCAGGACCATGCCGTCCACCCCGCCCGCGGCGCTGATCGCCATCTTGGGATGGAACTGCTCCAGCGCCCACGTGAGCAGCTCCGACGCCGTGGCGTGCTCGAACCGGGCCGCGGCCTCGTGGACCCAGACTGCCTCCTCGTCGAGCACCGGCATCGCCGGCTCATGCCATGGTGCGTGTGGGTCTGCGTCGGCCATCACGACTCACCCTCCGGGGCGCTACCGCTTCGCTGCTCGAGCGCATCTCGGGCGCTACCGCTTCGCTGCTTGAGCGCATCTCCGATCGCGATCAGGGTCAGGTCGAACCGGCGCTCGCACGATTCGCAACGCCACGACGTGGTTCCCGCATCGTCGGGACGGATGTCCTGCTCACCGCAGAACGGGCAGTAGAACGGCACGGCCCGAGCGCCGATGCCGCTCACCGGAGCTCTCCGTGGCTGGGGGCAGGCGCTGCGAACCGCGCCAGCCCGTCGGCATCGAGCCCGTTCACGAACGAGCTGAACGAGTCGTCCTCGCTCTTGTGCTGCTGGTACCGGCGCACCAGCAGCTCCAGGTAGTCCACCGCGTCCTCCGCGTAGACCTTCACGCCCTTGACCTTGCGGCCGAACGCCGAGGCTCCTTGGGCGCCCGCTGCGTGCGCTACGCCTTCGGCTCCTTGAGCGCCTCCTGTTTGCGCTACGCCTTCGGCTTCTTGAGCGCCTCCCATCGTGCCGCCGAGGTGCACCAGGAAGGCATCGGACTTGGTGCCGTCGGGTCGCATCTGCAATGCCGACATCAAGCCGATGTCGGCGACCTGGAATCGCGCGCACGAGTTGGGGCAACCGTTCACGTGGATGCGGATGTCTTCGTCGAAATCGGGGAGCCGCTGCTCGAGCTCGGTGTAGATCCATCGTGCCCGGCCCTTGGTCTCCCCGATCGCCAGCTTGCAGAACTCGATGCCGGTGCAGGCCATCGTGCCTTTGCGGAACGCGCTGGGACGCGCCCGGAGGTCCAGCTCGTCCAACTCGGCCACCAGGGCGCTGGTCCGCTGCTCCTCGACTCCCGTCAGGATCAGCTTCTGCTGCGCTGTGGCCATGATGCGCCCGTCACCGAACCCGTCGGCCATGTCCGCGATCAGCCGCAGCTCGTGACCCGTGATGCGACCCGCCTTGGGCGCGAACCCCACCGAGACCCGTCCGTCACGCTGGGCCATGAGGCCCAGGTGGTCGCGTCGCGCGATGGGCGCCGGCACCGGTGCCGGCCCGTCCGGCAACGGCGCGTCCAGGAACTCGCGTTCGAGCACGTCGCGAACCTTCTGGGGCCCCCAATCCTTCACCATGAACTTGAACCGAGCGTGGTTGCGAGAGCGTCGGTAGCCGTACTCGCGGAACAGTCCCGTGACGCCCGCCCAGACTTCGGCGACGCGGTCGGGCTCGACGAAGGCGCCCAGACGCTGGGCGAACATGGGATTGGTCGACAGCCCGCCGCCCACCTGCAGGTCGTATCCGGGCCGACCGTGACCGCCGAGCACACCGACGAACGACACATCGTTGATCTCGGGGTTCGTGCACTGCGCATCACATCCGCTGATGGAGGTCTTGTACTTGCGCGGCAGGTTGGAGAACGCAGGGTCGCCGATGAACCGTTGCGCCACGGCGTGGATCTGCTGCGACGCATCGATCACCTCGTGCGCGGTGACGCCGGCCAGGGGACACCCCATGATCACCCGCGGCGTGTCGCCGCACGCTTCCTGGGTGGATAGGCCGGCCGACTCGATGCGGTCGAAGATCGCTGGCACATCCTCGATGCGGATCCAATGGAGCTGCACGTTCTGGCGGTCGGTGACGTCGGCGACATCACGTCCGAATCGTTCGCTCACCCAGGCGATGGCACGCATCTGATCGGCGGTCATCTGTCCGCCGTCGATGCGGATCCGCATCATGAAGAACTCGTCCTCGAGCTCCTCGGGTTCCGCGCTGCCGGTGCGTTCCCCGGGCACGCCCTGGGTCCGCTGGGTGTACAACCCCCACCACCGCAGCCGGCTCCGCAGGTCCTGCTTCCCGATCGATCGGAACCCTCCGGGCGCGAAGATGCGATCGATGCGCTCTCGAACGTTCAACCCGTCGTCTTCCTTCTTGATCAGCTCGGCGGTGTTGAGCGGCTCGTGGTAGCCCAATCCCCATTGGCCCTCGCCGCGCCGTCTCGGAGTCGCGCGGGTTCCACCGGTGGTGGGGGTGCTCGATGAGGAGATGTTGTCGGTCACGGTGCTCCCGCTGAGTGATGAGGAAGGAACGGCTGCGGTGGAACAGATCCGATCCGGAAAAGCAGGAAGCCGCCGGATCGGCGGCCTCGAGGTCGTGCGATCGATCAGGTTCGAAGGGCTAGCGCCGTACGGTGGCCTCGGCGCATCCGGCGCCGAACGGACACGGCATGCCGCACAGCCGGGACGGGATCATCTCACCCACGAGACCGGCGGTGCGTGTGCGGATCACCGTGATTCGTACCTCTCAGGTCGGAATTGCAGATGCAAACGGTAGCGACGGTCGTGCATAGGTGTCAAGGCGAACCGAGCGACTCGATCGCATCGACCAGTTCGCGACAGAAGGCGGGGATGTCCTCCACCACCCGGCCCCACACCACCGTGCCTTCACGGAACGCCGCTTCGTCGGTCCAGATGGCGCCCGCGTTGATCAGGTCGTCCTTGATGCCGAGGCTCCCGGTGGCTCGGTGTCCCTCGACGATCCCGGCGGAGATGCCGACCAGGCCTGCGTGGCAGATGAGCCCGACCACCGCCCCACGGGCATGTGCCTCGCTGACCAGGCCGGTGACCACTTCGTATCGGCGGAGCTTGTCCGGCGCCCACCCGCCCGGCACCAGCACGGCATCCCACCGGTCGTCGAGGTCGGCGACAGCGTGTTCGGTCGTGATGTGCAGGCCGTTCTTGCCGGTGAGCTGAGTCTGTGCGTGCAGACCGGCGACCACGACGGTCGCGCCCTCTTCACGCAGACGCATGACGGGCACCCAGAATTCCAGATCCTCGAACCCGTCCGCCACGAGGACCGCGATGCGGCGCCCGATCAGCCGCGGATCCATGAGCAACCATCCCTTCGTGGTTCGACGCTAGCGCTATCGAGGATAGCTGGGTCTGGGGCGCTGCTCCGTTTGCAGCACGCCGTCCCCGGGAAGCCGTTCCGTGCCGGAACCAGCCAGCCAGAAAGGTGCGGGCGATGCCACAGAAGGCTTGGAGCGCGAAACGAGAACGGCAGTACGAGCACATCAAGGAGGGCCTGGTCGAGGGAGGTCGCAAGGAGGACACCGCGAAGGAGATCGCGGCTCGAACGGTCAACAAGGAACGCGCGAGGTCCGGCGAAGCTCATCGGTCCGCACGCGCTTCGCGCGAGGACATCTCCAGCAGCAGGCGGGGCGGGCTTCGGTCACACAGCGGCGCTCGCGGACGGACGCGGGATCAACTGTACGAGGAAGCGAAGGATCTGGGGATCGAGGGTCGATCGAGCATGAACAAGGAGCAACTGCTCCGCGCGGTCAACCGCCGGTCCGGACGCAAGGGCGGATAGGGCCGATTCCTCTGCTGGGTCGCAGCCTCGCGGTCCCGCATCAGACGTCGCCCCACGCCGATGCGAGCGACAGGACCCGGTCTCGCTCTGCCTGGGTGAGACCACGCAGCGGTGGCCGCACGTCGGCGGCCCCCAACACCCCACGCGCCGCGAGCACCGCCTTCAGCGCCGCGTGGAACGGGATGCCGGCCAGGCCGTCTCGGAGCCGGCGGACCTGCTCATGCGCGGCCTCGCTGCGATCGTGCACGAGCGCCGCCGTGGCCTCGGGGAACGCGGCCGCGAGTCCGCTCACGCACCCGACGGCGCCACGGTCCATGCCCTGCAACGCCAGCGGCTCGTTCCCGATGAACACGTCGATGCCGAGCTCGAGGCTCAGGTCCAGGTAGGGCTCGACCGCTTCGAACGGTGAGTCGGACACCTTCATGCCGGCCACGTTCGGGGCTGCGGCACAGACGTCGCTGATCACCGCGGTGGGGATCGCGTACCCGCTGCGGCCCGCGAACTCGTAGATGTAGAAGGGCAGGGGGTCCGCCGCCTCTGCAGCGCTCACGAGATGTGCGGTCAGCTCGTCGGCATCCAGGGGGAAGTACGGCGGTGCGATCACCGCCACGGCCTGCGCGCCGATGTCGCGTGCGTGCGCGCTGAGCGCGATCGTGTCCGCGGTGGTCTGCGCGCCGGTGTGGATCGCGACCTGGAACCCATCGTTGCCGGCGGCGACGAAGGCTTCGGCGACTGCTTGGCGTTCCTCGAGCGTGAGGAGCACGCCCTCCCCGGTCGTGCCGGCGATGAGCGCACCGTCGACGCCCCCGTCCTTCAGGAACGGCACGAGGTCGTGGATCGCGGCGATGTCCACCGCGCTCCCGCCGCTGGCCAGCGGCGTGACCGACGCAGCGATGGCGCCGCGCAGCCGGGATGACATGTGGGGGAGTGTACGGCTGGACCCGCCCGGGCCGACTGCTGACCAGCCAGACCGAGTTCAGACGAGGTTCCGCAAGGCGAGCAAGGTGTTCTGGACGGGCTTCTCGGCGATGCGCCGCATGAACCACGGGTACCAGGAGGGGCCGTACGAGATGAGCGTTCGGACTTCGTAGCCCTGCTGGGTGAGCCGTCGCTGCTCGCCGGCCCGGATCCCGTAGAGCATCGCAACCTCGAAGCGGTCGTGGCCACCCAGCGCCGTGTCGATCCGGGCGATCAGGTCCGTGTCGTGCGACCCGAGCGCAACCCTGCGAGCGCCGCCCTGCACCAGGTGTTGGGCCAGCCGCAAGAAGCTCTCGTCGATCGTGGCTC
This sequence comes from uncultured Actinomycetes bacterium, assembly GCA_963821935.1. Taxonomy (GTDB): domain Bacteria; phylum Actinomycetota; class UBA4738; order UBA4738; family HRBIN12; genus JAOUEA01. Next base: position 1,041,937 of record CAWGFM010000005.1, read on the forward strand.
TCGACGTGAACACCAGGTGCTTCGGCTCACGGTAGGCGCCCTTCACCAGCCGGATCGTGGGGCCGGCGGGCAGCAAACGCTGGATGTCGTCGTAGGTGCGTCGCAGGTACGCCTGCAAGCACAACCCCACGTGCGGATCGCGTGTCACCTCCGCTTCGTAGAGGTCGACCGTGGCGTCGACGTAAGCCGAGGCCTCCATGTCGATCCAGCACGTGCGACCGAGCTCGGCGCTGCGATCCACCAGCCGCGCGACGTGGGTCGCGGTCACGCGGGGATCCTGATCGAGTCCCAGCTGGGTGAGCTTGACCGAGATCTCGGCGTCCAGGTCGAGCTCGTCGATCCGGTCGAGGAGGCGGAGGTAGTCGCCGGCGGCCTCCGCCGCCTTGCCGAGCTCGGTCGTGTTCTCGCCGAGCCGCGTGAACGTGGCGGGGATCGAGTCGTCGCGAGCCATGCGGGTCGCGGCCTCGATCGCATCCTCCGCTGTCTCTCCCGGCATGAACCGTTCGACCGAACGCCGCACGAATCCGAGGCGGGGCAGGCGTTCCCGCAGGGTGGGGTTCTGCGATGCCCACAGCAGTGTTTCCTTCACCGGGTTCATCGCTCGGCATCGTAGCGCCGTGGGCGTGAGCGGGGGACTCAGGGGTGTTGTTCGCGGTGTTCCTGGACCCGCCCGGGCGTGCCCGCGTCGGGCCCGTCGTTGCGAGCGGTGGTGCTCTGGGAGGTCGAGACCTCTTCGAGGGTTTCGCCGACGGACCGTTTCGATGCGATCGCGAGTGCGATGTCACCGAGCGAGACGATGCCCACGAGCGTGCCGTCCTTCGTGACGGGCAGCCGCCGCACCTTGTGTTCGGCCATGAGCTGATTCGCGTGAGCCAGGTCGGCGTCGGGACTGATGTCCACCGGCGAACGGGTGAAGATATCCGTCAGTGAGACCTGCGTCGGATCCGTTCGCTCCGCGACCACCCGGATCACGATGTCTCGATCGGTGACGATGCCCAGCACCTGGCCCTCGTCATCGAGCACGGGCACGGAGCCGATGTCGTGGTTGGCCATCATGCCCGCGGCGTCGGCCGCCGACATGGAGGCGGAGAGCGTCTTCGGTTCCGCGTTCATCACGTGCCGCACCAGCATCGCCATCGCTCGCTCCTCGTCGGTCGGTCGGTCAACCGTTTCCTGCGTCGGACACCGGAGGGTCGACGGTCTCTTCGGCGCTTCGGCGTTCCACATCCAGGCGACGCTGGTCGGCGTTCGCCAGCGACGCACCCCGCACCCGGTGCCCGCAGGAATACGTAGCGACCTGCCGGCTGTCGGCGGATTGCGCCGGCCGGCGTGATCCGTCGGCGTCATCGAACGACAGATCGGCAAGGGTGCCGCGATCGCAGACGGGACACCGACTAGCCGGCGCAGGTTCGGGTTCGGATGCCATCACGACGAGTGGCCTACCCGGCGGCCGCTCGCGACAAACCGTTCAGTCCGTGAACTGCGCCTCTTCGGTGGAGCCCTTCAGCGCCAGCGTCGAACCTTCGCCGCCGGTGATCACCGTGGACACCTGGTCGAAGTACCCCGTGCCGACCTCGGTCTGGTGGCGCGTGGCCGTGTATCCGTCCGACTCCATGTCGAACTCACGCTCCTGCAGCCTCACGTACGCGGACATGCCTTCGTCGGCATACCCCTTGGCCAGCTCGAACATGCTGGCGTTGAGCGCGTGGAACCCGGCCAGCGTGATGAACTGGAACTTGTAGCCCATGGCGCCCAGTTCCTTCTGGAACCGCGTGATCGTGGCGTCGTCCAGGTGGGCTTTCCAGTTGAACGACGGGCTGCAGTTGTAGGCGAGCATCATGTCGGGATTCATCGAGTGAACGGCTTCGGCGAAGGTCTTGGCCTCCTCGAGGTCGGGCGTGGACGTCTCACACCAGAGCAGGTCCGCATAGGGCGCGTAGGCCTGGGCTCGTGCGATGGCGGCGTCGATGCCGTTGCGCACCTGGTAGAAGCCCTCGCGCGTCCGCTGGCCGTCGGTGAACCGACGGTCGCGTTCATCGATGTCGCTGGTGATCAACGTCGCTGCCAGGGCGTCGGTGCGGGCGACGATCAGGCTGGGCACGCCCTCGACGTCTGCGGCCAGTCGCGCCGCCGTGAGGGTTCGGATGAACTGGTCGGTGGGCACCAAGACCTTGCCGCCCAGATGGCCGCACTTCTTCTCGCTGGCCAGCTGGTCCTCGAAATGCACGCCGGCGGCGCCTGCTTCGATCATGGACCGCATCAGCTCGAACGCGTTGAGCGCTCCACCGAAGCCCGCTTCGGCGTCGGCGACGATGGGCGCCATCCATCTCGTGCCGGTGCCCTCACCGGACGACCATGCGATCTGGTCGGCCCGTCGCAACGCGTTGTTGACCCGGCGGACGACCTCCGGGACGGAGTTGGCGGGATACAGCGATTGGTCGGGATAGGTCTGGCCCGCGACGTTCGCGTCGGCGGCGACCTGCCACCCGGAGAGGTAGATCGCCTTCAGGCCGGCCTTGACCATCTCCACGGCCTGCCCGCCGGTGAGGGCGCCCAGCGCGCTGACGTACTCGGTGTCGTTGACCAGCTGCCATAGGCGCTCGGCACCTGCGTGAGCCACGGATCGCTCCACCCTGAACGAGCCGCGAAGGCGGACGACGTCTTCGGCGCGATAGGTGCGTTCGACCCCGAGCCAACGAGGATCGGTGCTCCACTCGCGTTCGAGCTGGGCGGCTTCCCGGCCGATCCGCTCTTCGATGTCCTGGGTGGTGGTGGCAGACCCCGCTGCCTCTTGGGCCTTCATCTCGCGCCTCTCCTTCGGTCCCGGGCGATGCTGGTGGAAACGAAGGGACCCCCCGCAAGCGAGAGGTCCCCCCGGCGCAGCTGGACGCGTCGCGCGTCCGATGCGCCCCTACGCGCTGGATACTCGGACGGTCGCCGAGTTGAACGCCGATTCAGATTCCACGGGCCCATCCTGCCACAAACGGCCCCCACGTTGTCAAATGGCCCATCGCCTACCGGCCCACGAGCCGGGCCACGGCCATCCTGCGGATCCGGCCGTCGGTGGCCTCGCCCGCGACCACCACCTTGCCGTTGGGCTGGAGCACCACGTCGCGCGCGGTGTCGCTGCGGCCGAAGAAACTGATGTACGCCCGGCCGTCACCGCCGAAGCTCTTGTCGAACGCGCCGTTGTCCTTCAATCGGAACACGCCGAAGTCATCACCGCGGCCGGCACGCGAGGACCGGCCCACCACCACGATCTTGCCGTTCGGCTGGAAGGCGGCCCCGTAGGCGAACTCGTACTGCGATCCGAGCTGCAGGATCCTGATGCCGTCACCGCCGAACCGCCGGTCCAGCCGGCCCCTCGATCCGAACGCGGCCAAGCCCCAGTCGTCGCGTCCGCCGTTCTCGGCGTAACCGGCCGCCAGCAGGGAACCATCGTCGGCTTCGGCCAAGCCGAACGCGATGTCCGAGCCTGCGGAGAGGTCCACGAGGTTCGTGCCGTGATGTCCGAAGCCTCGCTCCAGCGAGCCGTTCAGGCGGAACTTGGCGATCGCGAATCGCGGGGTGGTGCCGCCGGCCGCGTAGCCGGCCGCCACGATGCGCCCCTGCTCGGCGAGCACCAGATCGTTGATCTGCTCATCGGCGGGCGTCAGATCGACCGTGACCCGGCCGTCACCACCGAAGCTGCGGTCACGCGTGCCTCGCGGACCGAACCTGGCCAGCGCCCACCGGGCCGTCGATCCGTTCGAGGTGAACCCGCCGATGGTGATGTTGCCACTCGCGCCGACCACGACGGCATTGGCGCCTTGGTACTGCTTGCCGAAGCTGGTGAGCACGATACCGTCACCGCCTCCGAAGTCTCGGTTGCGCTTGCCCCTGGGCAGGTACCGGACGAGCGCGGCCCTCGATCCCGTAGCCGTGTCGCGTTCGCCCGCGACCACGATCCCGCCATCGGGATGGATCGCGACGTCGAACGCGTAGTCGGTGCCGCCCAGATTCGTGGTCACCAGCCCGTCGCGACTGAAGCTCGTGTCGGGCATGCCGTTGGGCAGGAAGCGGGCCACGGCGAGGTTGGTCTGCCCGGTCAGGGTGTAACCCGCCACCACGATCCGGTCGTTCTCGTCGATCGCGACCGCGTAGCCCGTGCTCCCACGCGTGAAGGTGGTTCGCTTGCCGTCTCCTGCGAAGGTCGGATCGAGCTGGCCCGGCTCAGGGGCCCGTGCGCTGACGGCCGCGAACACGGGCATCGCGACCATGGGCATCGCGGCGATGAGCATCGCGAGCGCGCACATGGCGACGGTCGGCGGTCGGATCGCGCCCTTCACGTGTCTCCTGCTGCAGACGGCTCGTGGAGGGTAGGTGCGCTCGGGTGGAACGGTCAAGAGGCCCGCCAGCGAGCCTCAGGGAACGATCTTGGAGATGGGCAACTCGAGGATGTCGGTGGCCCCGGCCGATTTCAGGCGGGGGATCAAGCGGTTCACGCCGCGCTTGTCGACCACGGTCTCGATCGCGTACCCACCGTCGGCCAGCGGCGAGACGGTGGGAGCCTTCATGGACGGCACGACGGCCAGCACTGCGTCGCGATCGGCCTCGGTCACGTTCAGCTTGATCAGGACTCGGCTCTCGGCATGCAGCGCGCCCAGCAGCAGCGTGGTGATGTCGTCCATGGCCGCTCGTTTCTCGGGGTCGGCGGCTGCATCGCGGTTGGCGACCAGCACCGGCTCGGAGACCAGGAGCGTGTCGATGATCTTCATGCCGTGTGCGCGAAGGGTGCTGCCGGTTTCGGTGACGTCGACGATGGCGTCCACGATCTCGGGCACCTTGGCCTCGGTGGCGCCGTAGCTCCATCGGACCTTGACGGGGATGCCCAACGCCTCGAAGTGGCGTTCCGTGAGTTGCACGAACTCCGTGGAGATACGTGAGCCGTGCGGCATCTCAGCGGCGGAGTTGGCAGGGTGCTCGTTGGGCACGGCCAGCACGATCGTGGTCCCGTGGCCGGTGCCCGTCTTCGCGTAGCTGAGCGTGGTCAAGACCTCCACGTCACCGTCGCTCTCGGCGATCCAGTCCTGACCGGTGATGCCCAGGTCGAAGAGTCCGTCCTGCACGTAGATGGGGATCTCCTGGGGCCGCAGCACGCTGACCCGTTCGATGCGGTCGTCGTCGATGGTGCCGTGGTAGTCGCGGCTGGACCCTCGGCGCACGTGCAGATCGGCAGCATCGAACAGCCGCAGCGTCTGCTCTTCCAACGACCCCTTGGGGATGACCAACGTCAGCATGGGGCGTGAGTCTAGCCGTCGCGCTCAGGCGGTCCGTTCGCCACTGGACGGCCGGCGCCGTCGAGCGTTCGGAAGAAGCAACTCCGTTCGCCGGTGTGGCACGCGGCGCCTTCCTGGTGGATCTTGGCGAGCAGCACGTCACCGTCGCAATCGACCCGGAGCTCGGTCCAATGTTGCACGTGGCCGCTGGTGTCGCCCTTGCGCCACAGCTCACCCCGGGAACGCGACCAGTAGACCATGCGGCCTTCGACGAGTGTTCGCTCCAACGCCTCTCGGTTGGCCCACGCCACCATGAGCACGTCACCGTTGTCGGCATCCTGCGCGACGACCGTGACGAGCCCTCGCTCGTCGAACTTCAGCTCGTCGACGGCGACGGATCCGCCTGCGGGCCGGGGCTTGCCTCCGGCTTCCCCGCTCACAGTCGCACCTCCACACCGCGCTGGCGCAGGTGCTCCTTGATGTCGCCGATCGAGATCTGGCCGGAGTGCAAACGGCTCGCCGCCAACACCGCGTCGGCCCCGCCCTCGATCACCCCGAGGGCGAAGTGTTCCAGCTCGCCCGCACCGCCGCTCGCCACCACCGGAACCCCGACGGCGTCCCGGATCGCACGCAGCAGCTCCACGTCGTAGCCATCGCCGGTGCCGTCACGGTCCATCGACGTCGCCAGCACCTCCCCGGCGCCGCGTCGCTCGGTGGCCTCGACCGCCCATTCGATGGCGTCTCGTCCCGTGCCGGTCCGACCGGCATCCACGAACACCTCCCACCCGTTCGATCGCTGCCGACGCTTGGCATCGATCGCGATCACGACGCACTGCGTGCCGAACCGGTCGGCGCACCGTTGGAGCAATGCCGGCTCTCGCACCGCCGCGCTGTTCAGCGAGACCTTGTCGGCGCCCGCGCGCAGCAGGTCGTCGAGATCGTCGTCCCGGCGCACCCCCCCACCCACCGTGAGCGGGATGAAGACCTGCTCGGCCGTGCGCGAGACCACATCCAGGGTCGCGGCGCGGCCCTCCACGGTCGCGGTGATGTCGAGGAACACGAGCTCGTCGGCGCCCTCTCGATCGTAGTGCGCGGCCAGCTCGACCGGGTCGCCGGCATCGCGCAGATCCTGGAAGCGGGTGCCCTTCACCACACGTCCAGCGTCCACGTCCAAGCAGGGCACGACCCGGGTCGCCAGCACGATCGCCGATCCTCGCCCTAGCCCCGGATCACCTGGGACAGCTTCAGCGTCTTCTCGTACAACGCCTTGCCGGCGACGGCGGCCTCGCAGCCCAGGTCGCGCAGGGCCCAGACGTCATCGGCGTCTCGCACCCCGCCGCTCGCGATCAACGGGTTCGTCGTCAGCTTCAGGACCCGTTCGTACAGCTTCATATCCGGACCCTTCAGGGTGCCGTCGCGCGCGATCGAGGTCACCAGGTAGCGAGGGGCGCCGGCGTCGTCCAGCGCGGGCACCGCCTCTTCCAGCGCCGGGCCTTCCTCCTGCCAGCCGCGAACCATGATGTTGCCGCCCCGGGTGTCGATGGCGACCACGATGGCCTCGGCGAATTCCTCCACAGCTCGACGGACGAACGAAGGATCGGCCGCCGCCGCGGTGCCCAGGATCGCCCGGGCCGCGCCGGTCTCGAGCAGCTCCCCGATGTCTTCCAACGAGCGGATGCCGCCCCCGACCTGCACCGGCACCTGCACGGCGCGGCAGATCGCGTCCACGACCGACCGGTTGTCGCCCTCACCCAGGGCGGCGTCCAGATCGACCACGTGCAGGCGCCGCCCCCCTTCGGACTGGAACCGGATCGCGACGTCCACGGGGTCCTCCGAATAGGAGGTTTCCACGCGCGGATCGCCTTGCACGAGCCGCACGGCCCGCCCGCCACGCAGGTCGATCGCCGGGATCACGATCACGCCGCCACCGCGTTCACGAAACGTTCGTAGATCGCGAGGCCGGCGACGCCCGACTTCTCCGGGTGGAACTGGGTGGCGAACACGTTGTCTCTGGCGACCGCGGCCGAGAACGCACGGCCGTGCTCGGTGACACCGATCGTCAGATCTGCGGCCACGTCGGGCGCGTACGAATGCACGAAGTAGAAGCGGGTTCCATCGTCGATGTCGGCCACGTAGGCATGCCGGCCCGTCCACGTCACCGTGTTCCACCCCATGTGGGGGACCGTGACGTCGCTGGGGAGCCTGCGCGAGGCACCGGGCAACACGGAGAGTCCGGGCTCCGGGTCCTCCTCCGACCCCTCGAACAGCACCTGCATGCCCACGCAGACGCCGAACACCGGCTTGCCGCTCGCCACGAACTCGCGCACGGTGCCGTCGAGTCCGTGATGACAGATGGCACGCATGCACGCACCGACATGGCCGACCCCGGGGATCACCAAGGCGTCGGCGCCCAGCACCCGTGCGGGATCGCCGGTCACGACGGGTTCCCCACCCACGGCCGCGATCGCTCGGGAGACCGAATGCAGGTTGCCCGAGCCGTAGTCCAACACGGCGATCGCCGTCACAGGGTTCCCTTCGTCGACGGCACGCCGCGCTGACCCGTGGGGGAGCACGCGTCGCCCAACGCCGTGGCCAGCGCCTTGAACTCCGCTTCGCAGATGTGATGAGGGGAACGTCCATATCGGAGGTGGACATGGATCGTCACGTTGGCCGCTTGTGCGAACGCGCGCACGAAATCTTCGAGCAACCCGGTGTCGAACCCGTCGATCGTCTCGTACGGGACCGGCACCTCGTGCACGACGAAGGTTCGTCCCGACAGGTCGAGCACGACCTCCACCGCTGCCTCGTCGAGCGGCACGGTGATGGATGCGAACCGCCGCACCCCCGCCTTATCGCCCAGCGCTTCTGCCAGCGCCTGGCCGACCGCGATCCCGCAATCTTCCACGGTGTGGTGTCCGTCCACCTGCAGGTCGCCCTTGCATGTGATCTCGAAGTCCCACCCAGCGTGCTTGCCCAGCTGCTGGAGCATGTGATCGAAGAACGGGATGCCGGTATCGGACGTCGAAGAGCCCGACCCGTCCAGGTTCAGCTCGACCCGGATGTCCGTCTCCTTCGTGGTGCGCTCCACGCTCGCGGTTCGGCTCATGAGCTCAGGACCTCCCGAAGGGAGGTGAGGAATCGATCGACCTCGTGCTCGGCACCGGCGGTGACGCGCAAGGCGTTGGGCACGACGGCGGTGAGGTCGCGGACCAGCACCCCGCGGTCCAGCAGCGCCTGCCAGAGGTCCCGGGCGTCGCCGGGCGGCGTGAACAACACGAAGTTGGCGTCCGAGGGGAACACGACGACGCCGTCCATGCCGTCCAGCTCCCGGACGAGGCGATCCCGCTGTCCGCGGATCGCCTCCAGGATCGACATGGCCTCGCCGGCGTGGCGCAACGCGGTGATGCCGGCGGTCTGGGCGAGCGAGGACATGTGGTAGGGCAGCCGGACGCGCTGCAGGTCGGCGACCACGTCGGGGCTGGTGAGCACGTAGCCGAGCCTGGCGCCCGCCAAGGCGAACGCCTTCGAGAAGGTGCGCACCACGGCGACGTTGGGCTCGTCGGCTACCAGCTTCAGCGCGCTCTCGCCTCCGAACTCGATGTATGCCTCGTCGACGACGATCAACGCCTGGCTCTCGGTCGCGAGCCGGGCGACGGCGTCGACGGGCTGCCCGTTGCCGGTGGGGTTGTTCGGCGAACACACGAACACGACGTCTGGTGATGCGCTCAGGCCTTCGTCGACGGCGGCATCATCGAGCAGCATCGACGCCGGGAGACGGAGCGAGACGAGCTGGGTGTGGGTCAGCCATGCGAGCCTCGCATGCAGCGAGTACGTGGGCTCGAACACCACGGCGGTCTGCCCCGGTCCTCCGTACGCCAGCAGCAACTCCGTGAGCACCTCGTTCGAGCCGTTCGCGGTCCACGTTCCTTCGACAGGGTGAGAGCTGTGGGCGGCGAGCCCTTCCCGGAGCAGCGTCATCTGCCCGTCCGGGTAGCGATTGAGCGGAAGGTCTCGGACCTCCCTGGCGAGATCGTCGGCGAAGGCCGGTGGCAACGGCTGCGGGCTCTCGTTGGTGTTGAGACGCACCGGGACGTCGAGCTGGGGGGAAACGTAGGGCTGCACGTCGCGGACGCCGGGCCGTGGCTCGGCGGCCGGGCTCACCGTTCCACCACTTCGGTGGCGTCGGCACGGGCATCCATGGCGCGTGCGTGACCCACCAGGCCCTCCGCCTTGGCGATGGCCGATGTGCTGGGCGCGAACCGTGTGGCCGAGCGCGCGTCCATGTGGACGAACGACGACACGGTCACGTAATCGGAGGCTCGCAGGCCGCTCGAGAATCGCGCCGTACCGGCCGTGGGCAGGACGTGGTTGCTGGCCACGCCGTAGTCGCCGAACGGGACCGCCGTCCACCGACCGAGGAACACCGCCCCGGCGTTGCGCACGTGGGGCAGGAAGGCGTCGGGATCGTCCAGCAACAGCTGCAGGTGTTCGGCGGCCAGATCGTTCACCACGTCGGCGGCCTGATCGAGGTCCCGGACCAAGACGGCCTTCGTGTAGCGCAAGGCGGCGTCCACGATCGGGCGTCGACCCGCTTCCTCCAACGCTTCGCCCAGAGCCTTGGACACCCGTTCGATCAGGTCGGGATCCGGTGAGACGAAGAAGGTCCGAGCCTCGGGATCGTGTTCGGCCTGTGCGATCAGGTCCAGGGCGGCCATGTCGATGTCCACGTGGCCATCAGCAACGATCGCGAGCTCGCTCGGCCCGGCCAGGCCATCGATACCCACGGTGCCGGCGACCTGCCGTTTCGCCTCGGTGACGTAGGCGTTCCCTGGTCCCACGATGCGGTCGACCCGCGGGACCGATTCCGTGCCGTAGGCCATGGCCCCCACAGCCTGTGCACCGCCGGTCTTGGCGACGTAGTTGGCACCCGCCCGCCGTGCGGCGTACAGCACCGGTGCCGGCACCGACCCGTCGGCCTGCGGCGGGGTGCAGACCACGATCTCCTCGACCCCGGCGATGACCGCAGGCACCACCGTCATGCACACGGACGAGGGGTAGACCGCGCGGCCTCCGGGCACGTAGCACCCCACGCTCGCGAGCGGACGGACGATCTCCCCGAACCGCACGCCGTCGTGATCTTCGGACCATTCGACCGGGAGTTGTCGCGCGGCCAGGTCGCGCAACCGCTCGATCAGGTCGTCGAGCGCTGTCCGCAGCTCCGGTGCCGTGCCGCGTTCGGCGATCGCGAACTCGTCCTCGGTCGCGAGCACGCCACCGTGGCGCAGATCGCACCCGTCGAATCGCTGCGCCAGCTCGATGAGGACGTCGTCGCCCTCCACGAAGACACGCTGCAAGATGCCGGCCACGGTGTCGGCAACGGTGGGGTCGGTCTCGAGCCTGGTGGCTTCGAGACGCTCGCCCCGCTCACGCAGGTCGAGGAGCTGAAGCACTCAGGCCTCCTCGGGTACCTCGTGATGGCCCTCGTGGGCGGTGTCGGCGACCGATGCGCTGCGCGAGAGCTTGCGGTCGCGAGCCAGCAAGAGCCAGCCGCTCACGCCGACCGCCGATGCGGCGAGGCTGAGCATGACGACGGCGACGAGCAACGCGGTTTCGCGGTCCATGGAAGGGACTCAGGGTACCGAATGGGCGTCGCACCCAACCCGGAGCGACCGCGATTCATCCATGGCGCGCGACGCAGAACGGCCCGGCGCAGGGCCGGGCCGTTCGTGAGGCTCGGTACGAGGTGGTTACTTGACGCTGCTCTTCAGGCGAGCCCCCGCGGTCACCTTGACCGTGGCGCTGGCCGGGATGTTGATGGTTTCGCCCGTGCGCGGATTGCGGCCCGTGCGAGCGGCGCGATTCACCTTCTGGAACGATACGAAGCCGGGGATCGCGATCTTGTCGCCGTTGGCGACCTGGGCTTCCACGGTTTCGGTCATGCCCTTGATGACCTCGTCCACGGTGGACTTCGCGATACCGGTCCGGTCCGCGATGGCGTCGATCAACTCTGCCTTGTTCATGCTGGCACCTCCCCAGGTGTAGTCGTTGAACCTGGGCAGCCTACCCGCCACCGGCCCGAAACCCGTGGATTTCCGGGAGTTTTCTCAGATGCCGAACGTGTCGTCGGCGTGCGGTGCGCCGGGGTCGATCCGGTCGGCGAGCACCTGATCGGCCAGGTCGAGGGCCATGGACGAGACGTCCAGCTCTTCGGCATCGGCCAGCACGATCACCGTCGTTCGCTCGGTGGGGAAGCGCACCATCTTGGACTCCCACCCTGGGAAGTTGCCGCCGTGGCTCACGATGGGCAGCCCTCGATGGGTGCGGATCGACAGGCCCCACGCGTAGTGGATCGGTGTGCCGTCCCCCAGGCTTCCCCTGGTGAGGAGCAGTTCCGGGAGCCACCCCCCGGTGAGCGCATCGTCGTCGAAGTTGCGGTCCCATCGCGCGAGATCGTCCGCCGTGGTCCACAGGCCTCCGGCGCCCACCGCGTGGAACCGCGCCGGCTCGACGTGGATCCCACCATCGGTCGCCCGGAAGTGCCCGCGCAGCGCCCGTTCCGGCAACGGCGTCTCGGTGTCCCGGAAGAAGGTGTCCTGCATGCCGAGCGGCTCGAAGATGCGGCTCCGGGCGATCTGTGCGAGCGATGCGCCGGATGCTCCCGCGACCACCTCGGCCAGCAGCAGATAGCCCCGATTCGAGTAGGCGTACCGGGTGCCGGGTTCGGAGTCGAGGTCGTCGATCGCTCGCAGGTGATCCACGCAGGTCGGCGTTCCCCCATGCGGGCACCCCGTCGACCGGCACGCCCGGCCCGGTGCGCGAGCGTTCCTTCACGCCCGCGGTGTGATGCACCAGCTGTCGGATCGTGATCCGGTCTGCCCACGGTGGAAGGTCGCCGACCCAGTCGGCAGGCGACGCATCCAGGTCGAGCGTCCCCTCGCGCTCCAGCAGCGCCACGCACGCCGCGGTGAACTGCTTCGCGATCGACCCCACATAGAAGATGTCGCGGCTCGATCCCTCCGGCTCCAGCGCGACCCGTGCCCCATCGCGCAGGACCACGGACACCGACCTGTATCCGGTCACCGCTGTTGCAGGGCCTTACGCTTCTGTTCGGTGCGACGTTCGGCTTCCAGGCGTTCCAGGTCCACCTCGTCCTCGCTCATGTACGTGAAGGTCTCGGCGATGACTGGATGGACGGCCGCGATCGCTCGATGCATCGCCTGCGCGACGCGGCGGTACACCGGATGCCCCGCGGGCTGGGAACGGAGCTCGGTGAGGTGCATCGCCTCGCGCGCGCTCATCTGCATCACGAACCGGATGCGGTAGGCCATGGACACCGCGTACTGCGCGACGTCGGGCATGCCGGCTTCGAGCAGCTCGTGCTCCATGCCGGCGCTCGTCTCCATGACGCGATCCCAATCGGCGCGCAACCCGGCGTCGTCGATCTGGGATGGCACATCGAACCCATGCTGCGTGGTGAGGCGCTGCCACTCGATCGTGAGTGGTCGGTGCCGCTGGAGGTCGCGGAAGGCTCCGTAGTCGCAGAGCACGTCGAACCGGTAGCCCGTGCGCTCCCATGCCCGACCCGGCTTGTGGCGGCGGTTGCCGCGTTCGCCCACGCTCGCGCGAAGGATCTCGGCCCGCTGCTCGGGCGTCATGTCGCGGGCGGCCGACAGCAGCTGATCGTCGGGCAGATCGGACGAGGCGTACAGCACGGCGGCGGCGACCTTCAGCTCGCCTTCGGGATCGTGGTCGATCATCGTGACCTCGTCCCGCGCCTCCGGCTTCTCGTCGGCAAGCACCCGTGCCGTGAGCGAGTCGACGCGTTCGTGGTTCTCCTGCCAGTAGCGCGACCAGGCGACGCCCCGTTCCGCGACATCGACCCTGGTGAGGAACTCGGGGATGACCGTGCGGAGCTCGGGCTTCATCAGCTCGCCGTACTCGCGCATCTCGGCGTTCGGATGCGCGGCCAGTCGCATCAACAGCTGCTCGTAGGATTGCCCCGTCGCGTAGATCCCCAGGTTCGAACGGGTGCCCGCGGGGAGCAGCACCCGCAGCGTGTCGCAGGTCTTGGCCAGCATCGTCTGGCGATACACGAAGTCGCTGTCATGCGGCTCCTTCGGGAAGCGCTCCTTGAACCAGGTTTCCATCGGCTCGTACATGCGTCCGTAGGTGGTGAAGACCTCGTCCAGGAACGAGACGTAACGATCGTGCAGCGGGGTGCCGATCAGCTCCGGCGGCACCGTGGCGCGCCAGGTGCCGCCGGGCCGATCGTCGTAGCGCATGTACCTGGTGGATTGTTCGAGGTAGGCCGCCAGCCGACCCCACTCCAGGGCCTTCGCGAGCAGTTGTGACGACTGCTCGCACGCCAGGTGGACGCCGCCAAGCTGTGCCACCGAGTCGTCGCCGTACTCGACGAAGACGTTCTCGTAGAGGCGAGCGGCCCGCTCGCTGCCGGGCCGAGCGCCGGCATCGGCCGTGCTCGCGAACGCCTCCGCGCCCTCGGCGAACTCATCCAGGAACAACCGGCGCAGCGACTTGGTGGTGCGGGAGTAACGCGCGAACAGCGCGCCCTTCACCGCCTCGGGCAGGTTCACCAGTGCGAACACCGGCCCTTCCAGGTTGGTGAAATGTCGATGCAGGACCGCTCGTTCGTCTGGCGTGAACTCCTCCGAGACGAACGAGAGCGTCATGCCTCCACCGTGTGGCCGGGCTCACTCGCCTTCATCGGCACCACCCTGATGCACGACGACCACCGAGCCAGCATCAACGCTCTGCCCGGCAGGCGTGTCCTGCGCGACGACCCGAGACGGATTCGTGCACTCCGGCAGCGACGGCTGCTGGTCCCCGATCTCCATGAGCAGATCTTGGTCCTTCAGCGCCTGGCGGGCGGCACCGATCGACAGGCACCCCGTGGAGACGTCGGGCACGGTGACCTGCTCCGGGCCGGTCGACACGAACACGTTGACCGCCGTGTTGGGCGGGACCAGCTCGTCGACGGATGGTTCGGATCGGATGATGGTGCCCTCGCTGAAGTCCGAGCTGGGTTCCGGTATCTGGGAGCCCAGCTGCAGGCCTGCAGCCGTCAACTCCGATTGCGCATCGGACACGGTCAAGTCGGACAGGTCCGGCACCGCGATCGTGTTCGGCTCGACCCCGACGGTGAGGACCACCGTCGAGCCTCGGTCGACCTGCGTGCCCCCCGGCGGGTTCTGGTCGAGGACGATGCCGATGTCGTCGGCGTTCTCGGTGGGCTCGGTCTCGCGCACCACCCTCATGTCCTTGGACTCGAGATCCTGCTTCGCGGCCAGGTAGGTATCTCCTCGGTAGTCGACGAGCTCGACCTGGGGGTCGTTGTCGTTGCTGCCGGTGAGGCTGCTGACCAGCAGGTAGCCAGCGGCACCGAAGATGGCGACCACGAGGATCCCGATCAAGATGCCGAGCCACACCTTGCGACCCGACCCCTCCGGCTCTTCGGTGGGGGGCAACACCTCGGTGTGCTGGGGCCGGCTGATCACCTGGGTCGCCGCACCCGCAGCCGCGCCGCCGAGCAGCGGCGTCGCCTCGACATCCTGGCCCTTGATCACCCGTTCCAGGTCGGCGCTGAACTCGTCCGCCGTCTGGTAGCGGTTCGAGGGGTTCTTCGACAGCGCCTTCATGACCACGGCGTCCAGTCGCGGCGGTACGTCTGAGTTCAGCTGCGAGGGAACGACGGGTGTTTCGTTGACCTGCTTGTACGCGACGGCGACCGGCGTATCGCCCATGAACGGCGGGCGTCCGGTGAGCATCTCGTAGAGCACGACGCCCAGCGAGTAGATGTCGGTGCGCGCGTCGACGGGCGAGCCCTGCGCCTGTTCCGGAGACAGATAGGACGCCGTGCCGAGTACCGCCGACGTCTGCGGGGCCGTCTCGGGACCCAGCACGCGCGCGATGCCGAAGTCCATGACCTTCACGGTGCCCTCGCGCGTCACCATGACGTTGCCGGGCTTGATGTCGCGGTGGATCACCCCGACCGCGTGGGCGGCACTGAGCGCGCCGCAGATCTTCTGGGCGATCTCGGCGGATTGCACGGGGGTGGGCCGACGGCCCGTCTCCATGAACTCGCCCAGCGTCCGGCCTTCGACGAACTCCATGACGATGTACTGGGTGCCGTCGTCCGCTCCCGTGTCGTAGACGCCCACGATGTTCGGCTGGTTCAGACGGGCGGCGGCCTGGGCCTCGCGGCGGAAGCGCTGCACGAAGCTGGTGTCACGGGCGAACTGGGGCAGCAGCACCTTGACCGCCACCGTGCGGTTCAAGATGGGATCGAACCCGCGGTAGACCTCGGCCATGCCACCGGCGCCGATGCGCGCTTCCACCTGATAGCGGTTGCCCAGTACCGATTCCGTCATCCGTTCCCTCTCGTCCTACAGGTAGGCATCGATCACCTGCCGCGCGATCGGCGCCGCGATCGCGCCACCGGTCGCCGCGTCGTCCGACAGCGTGCCACCGTCGAGAACGATAACCGCCACCGCGATGCGCGGCGTGTCATTCGCATCCGCCGGCGCGAACGACACGAACCATGCGTTCGGTGGCACGTTCTCTCCGTTGGTGGCCGTGCCGGTCTTGCCCGCCACGGGGATCGGGAACCCGCTGAAGGCGCTCGACGCCGTGCCGCCCTGCGTGACGGCCAGCATCATCTCGCGCATCTGGGCCGCCGACCGCGGTCCCAGCGCCGTGCCGTAGATCTCCGGGTCGAACGTGCGCACGACGCGACCCTTGGCGTCCCGGACCTCGGAGACCAGACGAGGGACCATCATCTGCTCCGTGGCGATCGCTCCGGCCACCAGTGCCATGTGCAGTGGGTTCGTCAGCACGTTGTCCAGTCCGATCGAGCTGAACGCCAGCAGCGGCGCGTTGTCCGTGAAGTACGACGGCACCGGGAAGTGCCCTTCCTGGAACGGCAGGACGAACGGGATGGTGGGCTCGATGCAATCGATCTGCTCGGGCGGGTCGGTGGGGCAGAACCCGAACCGGACCGCCTGTTCGCTCATGCGCTCGGCACCCAGCCTCAGGCCGATCTCGGCGAACGTGACGTTGCAGGACTCCTCGAACGCCTCGGCCATCGTGACCCGTTCGGACCCACCGTTGCAGAGCGAGTTGCCGAAGTTGGCCAGCGTGTTGGAGGTTTGCGGCAGGTCGAGGAACTGCGGGTTCTTCCATTCGGAGTCGGGCCCGAACCCGTTCTCCAGGGCGGCCGCCGCGGTGATGAGCTTGCCGGTCGAGCCGGGGAGATACAGCTCTTCGCTGGCGCGCGACACCAATGGCTTGTCGGGGTCGGCGTTGAGATCGGCCCACGCCGCCTCGATCTCCTCGGTCGTGCCGGTCGAGACCGCATTGGGGTCATAGCTCGGGTTGGCCACCATCGCCAGGATGTCGCCGGTCCGGGGATCGGTCGCCACGACCGCGCCGGGCTGGTCGCCCAACGCTGCCGCCGCCGCCGCCTGCAAGCGGGCATCGATCGTGGTCGTGATCGTGCCGCCCTTGCGGGGCTCGCCCAGGATCAGGTCGGTGAACGTGGAGATCGCCAACTCTGGAGCGTCGCCCGACAGGAACGGGTTCATGGCCAGCTCCAGGCCGCTCCGACCGAAGACGCGCGAGTAGTAGCCGGTGAGCTGTCCGAACAACGGCCCACCCGGGTACTCCCGCAGGAACTGCAGCTCGCTCCGGCGGTCGGGGTTGCGGAGGCTCTCCGCCAACACGGCGCCGTCACGCGACAGGATCAGCCCGCGTTCCACCTTGTACTCGGCGATGATCTGCCGCCGAGCGTTGGCAGCGTTGTTCTTGATCTCTTCGGCTGCGAACACCTGGACGTAAGAGAGCTGGGCGAACAACGCCGCGAACAGCAGCACCAGTCCGATGCCCAGCCGGCGGATGCGTCTATCCACGAGACCGCTCCGGTCGCGATCGCTCCCACGGTCCCGACGAGACCCGGATCAACACCGCCAGCATGATGAAGGTCGCGAGCCGGCTGGATCCTCCGTAGCTCACCAACGGCAGCGGCACACCCGTGAGTGGGATCAAACGCGTCACACCCGCGACGATCGCGAAGGTCTGCAGGGCCAGGATGGTGGTGAGGCCGGTGGCCAGCAGCTTGCCGAAGGCGTCGGTGCGCTCCATGCCTACGCGGAGCCCCCGCGCGATCAACACCAGGTAGAGCAGCAGGATCGAGCCGGCACCGATCATGCCCAGCTCTTCGCCGAACGCGGCGAAGATGAAGTCGCTGCCCACGTACGGGATCAAGGTCGGCGAGCCCTGTCCCAGCCCGGTGCCCACCATGCCCCCGGTCGCCATCGCGAACCAGCCCTGTGCCAGCTGGAAGTACCCGGTCCCCGTGACCTTGCCTGGGTCCAGCGCGTGGAGCCAGAAGTCCACCCGATCCTGCACGTGGCCGAACGCGAGGTAACCGATGGCTGCCCCCGCGGCGAACAGGACCAGCCCGATCCACAGGTAGCTCGCCCGGCCGCTGGCGATCCACAGCATCACCACGAACACACCGAAGAACAGCAGCGACGCGCCCATGTCGCGTTCCAGGAAGAGCACGGCCAGCGAGGCGCCCCACGCCAGCAGCAGTGGGCCGAGGTCCTTGGCTCGAGGCAAGCCGAACCGCCCCACGCCGCTGGCCAACAGCTCGCGCTTGTCCGACAGGTAGGCCGCCAGGAACACGACGATCAGGATCTTCCCGAACTCCGCGGGCTGGAACGAGACGGGCCCCAGACTCGCCCACAGGCGGGCGCCGTTGATCTCGTACCCGATCCCCGGCACGACCGGCAGGAGCAGCAGCGCGAGGCCTGCCAGCCCCAGCGTGTAGGTGTACGCGTTGAGCTGGCGGTCGTCCTTCAGGAACCACAGCGTGGCGGCGAACGCCCCGATGCCCACGATCAGCCAGATCGCCTGTTCACGTGCGATCTGGGCTTGACCGCGCGCCACCATGATCCGGTAGAGCATGGCGATGCCCAAGCCCGCAAGGGTGATCGCGACCGGGTACAGCACGGGGTCGGCGCGTGGTGCGAGCCAGCGCACGACCAACCACCCGGTGACCGACACCGCCGCGAACACCACGCCGTAGACGACGAGATCTCGCGGCGTGCGTCCCTTCAGTCCGAGCCCGGCCGTGGCGTAGGCAGCGATCGAGATGAGGAGCGCCACGATGAGCAAACCCAGGCCGGCGACCGGCCGGCGACCGGCTCGGGGCGCCTCGATCGCGGCCGCGCTCACGGGTTGCCTCCTCCGCCTTCACCGCCGCCGTCCGCGCCGCCCCCGCCCGCGGGCTTGTCGGGCTTGGGTGGCTCGGTCGCCGCGTCGATGTCGGCGCGGATCTGTTCCACGATGGCGAAGGCGTCCTCGCGGCTCTCCGCGCTGATGCCCTGCGGCAGATCTCGATGGACCTCCAGCGCGGATGCGCTGGACGCGTCGATGTCGGTCGCGGTGTCGACGTGCGAGAGCGACAGGCCCAACGGACGTGCCGGGATCCCCTGGAACACCGTCACCTTGCCGGCCGACTCGCCGACGTACCACTGGCGGTCCACGTAGGCACGCAGCAGGAAGAACGCGCCGACCAGCAGCACCAAGGCGGCCAGGCCGCCCGCTACCCAGCGCCGGAGGCCACGCCCCGTGCCGGCTCCGCCGGGGGCGGGCTCGGGGTCGCTCTCCTCTGCGAGCGCGTCCAGCACGACCACAGTGATGTTGTCGATGCCGCCGGCACGGTTCGCGGCCTTGATCAGGCGGTCGGCGCATCGCTGCGGGTCGGGCTCGGTCTCCAGGATCGCCGCGATCTGTTCCTCGGTCACCATGTCGGTAAGTCCGTCGCTGCACAGCAGGACCCGGTCGCCATCGAGCAACGGAACCAGGTCTTCGTCGACCGCGACGTCCTCAGTCGTGCCCACGGAATGGGTGATGATGTTGCGCTGGGGATGCACCTTGGCCTGTGCCTGGGTGATCTCGCCGGCTTTCACCATGCGGGCGACCAGCGTGTGGTCGTTGGTGAGCTGGCGGAACGCGCCCGCACGCATCAGGTAGGCGCGGCTGTCCCCGACGTGGGCCAGGCGGAGCTGGCTGCCCTCGTGGACCGCGGCCGTCAGGGTGGTACCCATGCCGGTGACGGCCGAGTCTTCCTGAGAACGCTCGAACACGGCGCGGTTGGCCTGCTTGACCTGCTGGGCGAGCGTGCCCTCGTCGCTGTGGAAGAGCTGTTCGATCGTGTCCAGGGCCAGGTGGGAGGCGACCTCGCCGCCCTTGTGCCCCCCCATGCCGTCGGCGACCGCGTAGAGCGGGGGCTCCACCAGGTAGGAATCCTCGTTGCCCTCCCGAACCCGGCCGATGTCGGTGGCGACCCCGACGTCGATCCTCATCGACGGAGCTCCACGACGGTGGTGCCCAGCGAGATGCGATCACCTGGTTGGACGCGGGCGGGCGCGGCGAGCCGTTGGTCGTTCACGGAGGTCCCGTTCGTCGAGCCCAGGTCTTCGACGTACCAGTGTTCGTCCTTCGCGAAGATCCGGGCATGTTGCTGTGAGACGTAGGTGTCCTCCAGCGGCAGCTCGCACTCGGGAGCACGGCCCAGCACCAACGAGGTGGACTCGACGGGCACGGTGCGCGACTTGTCACCGTCGGAATGGATCACGACGGTGGACAGCCCCGCCGGGATCGAGGGGTGACCGTTCTCCGCCTGCCGCTTGCGCGCGGCGCGTCCTTCGCGTGGCGGGACCTGTTCCATGGACAACCCGCGCACCGCCCAGCGCATGGACCGCCACAGGAACAGGACCAGCAGCGCGAACAGCCCGTACTTCAAGGCAGACAGCGCGAACGGCGTGATGCCTTCCGCCAGCACCGCCATCACCTCAGGCACCGCGGAACTCCAGGACGGTGGTGCCGATCGTGATCTTGTCGCCGTCGGTCAGCTGCCGTGACTGGATCGTGGCGCCATTCACCCGGGTGCCGTTGGTGGATCCCAGGTCGGTGATGGTGGTGACGCCGCTCGCGGTGCGGAGCTGGGCGTGCCGCCGCGACGCACCCTCATCCTTCAGGACCACGTCGCATCCGCCCAGTCGGCCGATCGTGGCGACCTGTGCCTTCAGCGGTACTTCGCGCCGCTGACCGTCCTCTCGCACCACGAGGATCGGAGTGGCCGCTCCGGTCGGCGCCTCGACGGGTTCGACCGGCTCCGGTCCCTGCACCAACGAGGCATCACACAGGAAATCACCCTTGCGCAGCGTCTCGTCGGTTCGGAAGGTGATCTCGACCGGGCCCATGAGGCCCCAGCCGCGCTCGTCGACATTCTCCCTGGCCACCTGGGCCAGCTCCCGCGACAGCGCCGCCTCGGCCTGGCCGAACCGTTCCGCGTCGTCGGGGGCCAGCGAGAAGTCGAACCGGTTGGGTGCCCAGACTTCGCTCACGCCCACGGTGCGCCCGGCCACCTGTTCCTTGATCAGGGTCTTGGCCAGCTCCACCGGCTGCACGCCGCTGCGGAACGTCTTGGAGAACAGGCCTTCGACGAGGCCCCCCAAGCGTCGCTCGAAGTCGCGGAGGTTCGGCACCGGTTGCGTTCCGCGGGCAGGGGGACGGCCCTCCCGCGTCCGGCGCTTATCCTACGCCCGAGCCTGTGACGAGCCTGTGGCGGTGGCGAAGCCTAGATCCTCGGTGACCTGGCCCTCGGTGACCTTGCCCTCGGTCCTGCGGTCCTGGATCTGCCCGAACGGCCGCTCCGGCGCGCCGAGCGGGCTCGAGAAACCGGAACGCTCGTCGGGGGGCAGCTTGCTCCAACGCCATTCGCACAATTCCCAGTAGGTCCGGCGTGCGAACGACAGGATGAGCACGGCCAGCAGGAACCGCAGTGTCGCCGACGGAGCGATCTTCGTGTATCCGGAGATCAAGCCGACGGTGGCACTGAGGACCCATGTTGCGAGGGCGACGAATCCGATCACCGAGAGGATCCGCATCAGTTCGTCGAAATCGATCCTCGGTCGGATGTCCATCGTGAAGGAAGTATCGGGCCTACCTGTTTCCAGGTACATGGGCCGATGAGACCATCAAGGTCCTCCCACGTTGGGGGGACAGATCGAACAGACCTCGTGGGTGGGCGAGGGGGGAGTTGAACCCCCACGTCCTCTCGGACACAGGAACCTGAATCCTGCGCGTCTGCCAATTCCGCCACTCGCCCGAGTGGATGGATCGCGGACATGGATGGTAGCAAGCGGTTCCTTCGCGTCAGGACATGCGACGTTCGTCGCGTTGCGCTTCTGCGGAATGGGGCATAGCATCGCGGTCGAGGCCCCCGCCTCCTCGTGAGGTCATTATATGAAGAGCTCCCCCCGTTACGGTGCTCGGTCGGTCATGGTGCTGCTGCTCCTGGGATCGATCCTGATCGCCGTGAACCGCCCGACGGCCACGGTTGCATCGGTACTGGAGCCGGGCTTCGTCGAGACGGAGATCGCGCGCTCACCGGATATCAGAGCGCCTCACTCGATCAAGTTCGGGCCGGACGGACGGTTGTACCTGATCGAACAGGGCAGGGGAACGGTTCGCATCGTGCAGAACGATGTCCTGCTTCCCAACCCGCTCATCACGATCCCCGTCATCACCGGCGGCAGCCGTGGACTCATGGGGATCGCGTTCGACCCCGGCTTCCGCCAGAACGGCTTCTTCTACGTCACCTACTCCACGGGCGAGGGTGGCTTCCCCCACAACCGTCTGAGCCGGTTCACGGCCGTCGGCAACCGGGCCAGCTTGGCGAGCGAGGTCATCCTGTTCGAAGGCGAAGACCTGGCCGACAAGCAGATGCACTACGGCGGCGACGTCAACATCGGGCCCGACGGACGGATCTACCTCTCCACCGGTGACCGGCTCCTGGGAGCCAACGCACAGAGCCTGACCACCACCTGGGGCAAGATGCTCAGGCTGAACATCAACGGCTCCATCCCGACGAGCAACCCCTTCTACAACCAGACCACCGGCAAGAACCGGGCCATCTGGGCCAGAGGCCTGCGGAACCCGTTCAAGTTCACCTTCCAGCCCGGGACGGGCCGGATGTTCATCGGTGACGTCGGAGCGAGCCTGTGGGAAGAGGTCAACCAAGGCGCGGCTGGTGCGAACTACGGCTGGCCGACCCACGAAGGTGCGGGTGGCGGCGCAGGGTTCACCGACCCGGTGTTCGCCTACAACCACAACACCGGCAACCCGAGTGGATGCGCCGTCATGGGCGGAGATTTCTACAACCCCGACGTGACGCAGCTCCCCGCCCAGTTCAAGGGCACGTTCATCTTCCCCGACCACTGCCAGGGCTGGGTCAAGGCGCTCGACTTCGCGCACGGCAACGCGATCTATCCCATCTTGGGTGGCCTGGAGCAGCCGGTCGATCTGAAGGTCGACCCCAAATCCGGCGCGATCTACTACATCACGCGGTCCCTCAACGGGGTCGCTGGTGGCGGGCTGTTCCGGATCGATCACCGGCGGGGCGGTTCGCCGCTGCGGATCACGCAACAGCCCGCGGATCGAACCGTCGCGAGGGGAGCCAACGCCTCGTTCTCGGTGGCGGCCTCGGGCTCGCCGCCCATCAGGTTCCAGTGGCAGCGCAACGGGGTGAACATCGCGGGGGCTCGGTCCTCCACGTTCACGGTTCGCAACGCGCAACCGCGCGATTCCGGGGACAAGTTCAGGGTTCGTGTGACGAACAAGAAGGGAACCATCAGGAGCAACCCGGCCACGTTGAAGGTGACGAACAACCGAAGACCCACCGCGACCATCGTGACGCCGAAGGTGAAGTCCAAGTACCGCGCCGGCACGCAGATCTCGTTCCGTGGCACCGGGAAGGACCGCGAGGACGGACGACTGCCCGCCTCTGCCTACACCTGGGAGGTCGTCTTCCACCACCACCAACCGGGCTCACCAAACGCACACACCCACCCCTTCATCGAGCCGTTCTCCGGGGCGACCAACGGGGTCTTCACGATCCCCACGGACAACGAGGTCGAGCCGGACGTCTGGTATCGGATCCACCTCACGGTCACCGACAGGAAGGGGGCCACGCACCACGTCAAGCGTGACATCCGCCCGCGGCTCTCGAAGATCATCCTGAAGACCGTCCCCGCGGGGCTGCAGGTCAACCTGGACGATCGACCGGTCGAGACGCCGTTGACGGTCACGAGCGTCGAGGGCATCGAACGCAGGTTGGAGGCACCGACGCCACAGGTCGTCGGCGGCGTCACCTACGTGTTCCAGCGGTGGTCCGATGGCGGTGCCAGGCTGCACGTCATCAGCACGCCGGCCGCGGACACGACCTACCGTGCGATCTTCAGAGCGACCTGATCACCGGGATCGTTCGGATCGACGGCATGTATGCGGGCGGTTCCGGCGACGGAGGCCGGCGGAACAGATCGGCCAAGGATCCCAACGGCAGCAGATCGACGGCGTACGCATCCAGCAACCGCGACTGCACGTCCTTCGGTTCCACGTCGTGGGGGACCGTCGTGCGACCGTCGGGCAGGGCGATCCCGCCCCGGTGCTCTTCACAGAACAGGTAGCACCGTCCGGCGAACGTGTGCACCACGGCGGGGGTCCCAGGCCCAGGCTCGACCCACGCGCATGTGACGCAGACCAGGGCCAGCCGCGAAGGGTAGGCCCAGCGCGCGCGCCACCCGCGTTCGTGTTCGATCACCGTTCCCCACAGCGACACCGTGCCGATGACCGACGGCGGCGGCCACGCCGGTCGTGATCGCTCGAAGCTCTCGGGCGAGGACGCGGCGTAGATCCCGCATCGGCAGTGGAGTGCGGGTGCACGATGTGCACCTCGCCCGAAGGACAGGAACGAGGGCGCGCCACAGCGTGCTTCCAGCGCGCGGCGTGGTTCCCAGCCGTCGACGCCCGACCCGACGGGCCGCAGGACGGGACCCGGTGGCCCGTCGGAGAGGTTCCACGCGCGCCAGCCCTCCACCGGCTGACTCCTAATGGCGACGGGTTCGCTGTCCATGAGCTCCATGGTGCGCCCGCCGCCTCGATGGCGCAACGGAGGCGTTCTCCGGTGCCATCATCACTGCGGAGGGAGCCGTTGCCGCTACGGAATCGGGTCACGCCGTTCGGTGAGCTGATCGCCGACCCCGCTCGTGGTCTCGTCTACGGGAACCGCGGGTGCCTGCACGACGATTCGGGCAGCATCCGGCGACGGTTCGCGGGGAAACGATGGATCGCATGCCGGCTGCGCTTCCGAGGATGGCAACGGTCGCCGCTGGTCCAGCCCGGCCGCTTCACCGAGCTGTTCTTCCTGGATGAAGCCACGGCGTTCGCCGCCGGGCACCGGCCGTGCGCGCTGTGCCGCCGAGACGACTACTCGCGGTTCGCTGCGACGATGCGGGATCTGCACCCCGATGCGACCGGTGCCGACGCCATCGATGCGCGACTGCACCTCGAGCGCCTCGATCCGGAGAGGCGGGAACAACGACACCATCGGACCCCGTTCGACTCCCTGCCCGACGGGGTGTTGGTCGTGGTCGCCGACGAACCCTGGCTCGTCGTGGGCGACGGTCTGCGTCGATGGACGCCGGGAGGCTACGTCGGGTCCTGTGAACGACCGCTTGGGGGAACGGCGGACGTCATCACTCCGCCCTCCATGGTGGCCGTGCTGGAGCAGGGCTGGACGCCCGTGGTGCCGTTCCTGCACCCCTCCGCGTCAGGTCCTCAGCGTCCGCCGTGATCCGTCGATGATTGCGCCCAATCGCGAGAGCACGAACGAACCCAGGAACCACACCGCGGCGACCGCCATCGCCGGCACGATCGACGACCACGGCGTCGCTCCGAGGCAGTCGGCGTTGGTCACCCCGCATGGCGCAGAGACGACCTGATCACCCGAGGTCACCCGCACGGTCTGCAGGAAGCCCGCGGCCGCGATCATCACGATCCCCGCACGAGCAGCGGCACCGGCCACGTAGCGTTCCGGATGGAGGCGAAGCAAGACGTTCGCCAGGAGAATGGCCCCCGCCGCCAAGCCGATCCAACCGCCCACGAACCCGATGATGCGGATGTCGTCGTCGGCGTTGCTCGCCGTCATCACGATGGACTGCATGATGGGGAAGGCGAACATGAAGCTGATCCACGAGATCACGAAGACCAAGATGCCCACCGCAAGGTCGGAGCCGTCGCCCGGACGCTTGGAACGGATCGCGCGATACCCGAGCACGCCGGCAGCGGGCAGCGTGGCCCCGAAGCACAGGAACCCCAGACCGGCGAGAGCGAGTGCGAGCAGAGCCTCGCGATCGGCGAGCGGGCGGATGCGGCGCGCCACGTGCCAAGCCTACCGAGGGCTCGTCAGCGACGCGAGGCAAGGTCAGCTCAGGCAGAGCAGTGGCGTGGCGACCTCGACTCGCTCCGAGCGTCGGCTGACCTGCACACCGTCGACGGCTCGCACGGAGTACGTGTAGGCGGCGTCCACCCCCAGATCGACGTCGCGATACGACGTCACCTCGGCGCCGTCGATGCGGGCGATCAACTGGGCCCGTTCGTCGAAGATGCCCGCCCGCCACAGCTCGTACCCCGATGCACGTTCTCCGCGCCGCCCCGGCGTCCACGACAGGTCCACGCCCGTCGACATGAATCCATCGCATGTGGCCGAGGCCATGAGCTCGGTCGGCACGGGCACCGGCCGGGGCCCCTGCACGTGCGGGATGACGTCGTCGTCCATGGATGCCAGGGTGGGCCCGGCGACCAGGGCGGCGCCGAGGGCAACCATCGCCATCGCCACCACGGCCGCGACACGCCCCGGACGAGGACGCCGCACCGCTTCGGGTGCCTGCAGCGGCTGCGTCGGACCGTCGAGCGGGAGTCGGGCCGTGCCGACACGAGGCATCGGCACGGTTCGCTCGGGATCGGTCTCGGCCACCCGCGGCACCAGCGGGGTGTCCGGGGCCACCATGGAGACCTTCCAGAGCTCCTCAGCCAGCGCTCCGGCGTCTGCGAATCGCTGGTTCGGATCCGCATGCAGGCATCGTCGCAACGTCGTCTCGAGTCTCGGTGGAAGCTGGCCCAGCGCCTCCGAGGTCCCGGGTGAGCCTGTGATCAGCTCGGTGAGCACGGCGCCGAGCGAATAGAGGTCGGTACGGTGATCCACGGCGTCGCCCCGGAGCCGCTCAGGAGCGACGTACGCCAAGGTGCCCTGTGTTCCGCTCGACCCTGGCCGTGACGATCCACGCGCCGCGCGAGCGATGCCGAAGTCCAACACCTTCACCTCGCCGGCGTTGGTCAGCATGATGTTGGTGGGGGACACGTCGCGGTGCACCACGCCGCGGGCGTGGGCGTGGGCGAGTGCCCGGGCGGCGCCGACACCGATCCGCGAGGCGCGGGCGGGCGAGCACGGCCCCTCGTCGCGGAGCAGATCGCTCAACGTCCTGCCCGCGACCAGTTCCATCACGAGGAAGACGCGCGAACCATCCTCGCCGAAGTCGTGGACCGACACGATGCCCGGGTGGGCCAGGCCCGCCACCGTGCGAGCCTCGCGGCGCATGCGCGCGGGGAATCGGCGGTCGGACACGAGCTCACCACGAAGGACCTTCACGGCGACGGTGCGGTCCAGACGGCGATCGACCGCTTCGAAGACCTCGCCCATGCCGCCGCGGCCGATGTGAGCCCGCAACTCGTACCGCGACGCGAGCACGGTGCCGAGCGTGGATGTCTCGGAGGGAGGAAGCGTGTCCATGGCGGGTCAAGGGTAGCGTAAGGTTCGCGCGTGCCGTCCGTGATCGAGATCGAGGGCCTCCGCAAGGAGTATCGGCGTCTGCGCGGCGGACGAACGACCGCCGTGGACGGGCTGGATCTGGAGGTTCCCGAGGGCGGGGTCTTCGGGTTCCTCGGTCCCAACGGCGCGGGCAAGACCACCACCATCCGGTGCCTGCTGGGGCTGGTAGCGCCCAGCGCCGGGTCGCTCACCATGCTCGGCGCATCGATCCCGAGGGGCCTTCCCGGCGTCGTTCGCACGGTGGGAGCGATCGTGGAGACCCCCACCCTGTTCCCCCGGTTCAGCGGCCGTCGCAACCTGCAGATCCTGGGCCGGATCGACGGCATCGACCTCGCAACGATCGACCGGTCCCTGGAACGTGTCGGGCTCGCGGACCGCGGGAACGACATAGTCAGGACCTATTCCCTCGGCATGAAGCAACGTCTCGGTATCGCGGCGGCGTTGCTGAAAGACCCGGCGCTACTGATCTTGGACGAACCGGCCAACGGGCTCGACCCCGCCGGGATCGTCGAGGTGCGACAGCTGATCCGGCAGCTCGGCGCAGAGGGGCGCACGGTCTTCATCTCCAGCCACATCCTGCCCGAGATCCAGCAGACGGCGGATCGTGTCGCGATCTTGGCGCGTGGCCGCTGTGTGAAGACCGGTCCGGTGCACGAGGTGCTGGCCTCAGGCGGCGGGGATGGACTGATCGTGCGTCTCACCGACCTGTCGGCAGGCCGCGCTGCCCTGGCCGATGCAGGGTTCACGGTCGCCGAGACCGAAGGAAGGCTCCGAGTCAGCACACCCATCGCCGATGCCGAACGGGTGAGCCGGACGCTCGCGGAGCGAGGGTTGTTCGTCACCGAGCTGCGGGCCGACGAGGTCGATCTGGAGACGGTCTTCCTGGAGCTCACGCGGGGCGAGCAGTTGGCGGACACCGACGATGGCGACCGGACCACGCCGTGATCGGGCTCTTCACTTCGGAATGGCTGCGCTTCCGGTCACGGAAGCTGGTTCGATGGCTGTGCATCCTGGCCACCGTCGGCATCGTGGTCGTGATGGTCCTGGCGACCGTTGCCTCGACCAAGCCCACGTCGGAGCAGGTCGCCTCCGCTGAGCGTCGAGCCGAGCGAGTCCTGGCTCGGTGCGTCGAGAACCGCAACGACTCCTTCTTCCTAGCGCTCCCCGACGGCGTCTCGGCCGAGGAGTACTGCCGCGAGAACTTCGCGCAGGTCGACTTCTTCCTGTCGGGCGATCGTCTGCAACTCCGGGAGCTCCCTGAGTACCTGCAGGCCGCCGGCTTCATCGTGATGCTGATCGGGCTGGTGATCGGGGCGTCGTTCGTGGGCGCGTCGTGGCAGTCCGGCACGATCACGACGATCTTGACCTGGGAGCCACGGCGCTTGCGCTGGTTCCTCGCTCGCATGGTGGTACTCGCGATCGGGGTGTTCGCGGTGGTGCTGGCGTTGCTCCTGCTGCTGTCGTTGGCCCTGGCGGCCGGCGCGACGCTCCGAGGATCCACGTCCACCGATCCGGGCTGGTTGAGCGAGGTCGTCGGGACAGCACTGAGGATCGCGGGCGTCGCGGTGGCGATGTCATTCGTCGGCGCGGCGGTGGCCATGATCGGGCGCAACACCACGGCCGCGCTCGGTGCCGTCTTCGTCTACCTGGCGGTGGTCGAGAGCCTCGTGCGGGGGCTCCGGCCCGCCACGGCGCGGTTCATGCTCAGCGACAACATCGTCTCGGTGGTGGCCAACGAGCGGCTCGACATCCGGCTCGACAACCAGATCCTGGCCGTCACTCCCGCACGAGCGGTCGTGGTGATCGCCGTCTACGTCGTGGTGCTGCTGAGCATCGCCGCGGTCTCGCTGCGTGCGCGGGACGTTCAGTAGGAACGGCCGTCGTATACTTCGGCTCCTTATAGGCCTTCTCGGGCCGCCGATGGGATCAGCCGAGGCGATCGATGGACTTCTCCACCAGGACGCTGTCGCTCATCGCGTTGATCGCGATCGGGCTTTCCGTGCTGTCGATCCTGTTCGCGATCGTCGGTGCGGGTGGCCGCCGTCCGAAGCAGCCCACCGGCCCGATCCCCATGGACGATGCGCTGCGCGCCGTCTTGGAAGGCCAGGCCTCCCAGATCGTCCGGTTGGAACAGGCGGTCCGTGTGCTCAACGCCACCGACAGGAAGCAGCAGGTCCTGATCGAGGGTGGCGTGCGCCACGTCTCGCTGCTGCGGTATGACGCGTTCGAAGATGTGGGCGGGCGCCTCTCGTTCTCATGCGCCATGCTGGACGATCACGGGAGCGGAGTCGTGATCACCTCGATCAACGGACGGCAGGAGACACGGGTGTACGCCAAGCCCATCACCGACGGAACCAGCACCTACAACCTCTCGGTGGAGGAGTCCGAGGCGATCCGTCAGGCCATGGCGCCGGCGGCTGAGCCCGTGGAGGCACGATGATCTTCAAGCGCGACGAAGACGAAGCGGACGCGATCGAGGCCACCGGCCCGGACGCGCCCACCAAGGCACGGAAGGGAGCCGACATGGCGGACAACAGTGAGGTCACGATCGTCGGTGCCGGCGCGCGCCTGGAAGGCAACGTCGTGTCGGCGGGCTCGCTGCGGATCGACGGGCAGGTGAAAGGCCAGATCAACGCCGACGGTGACGTGTCCCTGTCGCCGCAGAGCCAGGTCGAGGCCGACATCCGGGCGGAGAACGTGATCGTCGGCGGTCGATTCAAGGGCAACATCGTCGTCAAGGGCAAGGCACAACTGGCACGCGGCGGTCGTATCGACGGCAACATCACGTCTAAGACCCTCGTCGTCGAAGAGGGCGGCATCTTCCACGGGCAGAGCATCATGGATGGTTCGAGCTCCTCGTCGTCGGGACAGGCCGGTGCCCAGCCGGCCGCCAGGCAGGGTTCGCCGAAGGAAGGCGACAAGGAAGCCGAGCAAGTGAAGGTGCCGTAACCATGTTGGACATCAGGGCGATCCGGGACGACCCGGACCGTTTCCGCGCGGGTCTGGCCCGGCGGAACCTGGCCGAGGCAGTCGATCAGCTCTTGCAGCACGACGAGCGCCGACGTTCCCTCACCGCCCGGGTCGATGAGCTCCGCGCGGAACAGAATCGTGTTTCGAAGGCCATCGGAGGGGCCGACGGCGAGGACAAGCAGCGGCTGATCGCTGAGGTGGCCGGGGTCTCGGCCGAGCTGAAGGACCTGGAGCCTCAGCTCGCCGACGCCGACGAGGCGCTCAACGCTCTCCTGGCCGCCACCCCGAACGTGCCCCACGAGAGCGCGCCCGACGGGTTCACCGACGAGGACGCCGTGGAGATCCGGCGTCACCTGGATCCCACGTCGTTCGCGTTCGAACCCCGGGACCACGTGGCGCTGGGAACGCTCCTGGGCGTGCTCGACGTGGAGCGTGGCGCCCGCACCAGCGGGTCACGCTTCGTCTACCTCCTCGGCGACCTGGTGTTCGTGCAGTTCGCGTTGATGCGTCACGCCATGGACATCCTGGTGGCCAAGGGGTTCATGCCGACGATCCCACCGGTGCTGGTTCGCGAAGAGGCCATGTACGGAACCGGGATGTTGCCGGCCGACGAGGCGCAGCTCTACACGACCACCGAGGACGAGCTGTACCTGGTGGGCACCGCCGAGGTGCCGCTCGCGGCGTTCCACATGGGCGAGATCTTGGACGAGGCGGACCTGCCGCTGCGATACGCGGGCTACTCCTCGTGCTTCCGGCGCGAAGCCGGCACCTATGGCAAGGACATGGGTGGCATGTTCCGGGTGCACCAGTTCGACAAGGTGGAGATGTTCAGCTTCACGACGCCCGAGGCCAGTTGGGACGAGCACGACTTCATCCTGAGCGTGGAGGAAGAGATCCTGGGCAACCTCGAGCTGCCCTACCGCGTGGTCAACATCGCGGCGGGCGACCTGGGCAGCAGCGCCGCCAAGAAGTACGACATCGAGGGCTGGTTGCCGGGGCAGCACGCCTACCGCGAGCTGACGTCCTGCTCCAACACCACCGACTACCAGGCGCGTCGTCTGCAGGCGCGCGTACGCAGGCCCGGCGGCACGGTGGAGATCCTGCACACGCTGAACGGGACGGCGACGGCCATGGGCCGCACCCTCATCGCGTTGCTGGAGAATCACCAGCAGGCGGACGGGACGGTGGAGCTTCCTGTGAAGCTGCATCCCTACCTGCCCGAAGATCTTCGGGTGCTCGCCCCGTCGTAACGTCGACGGTCACGCCGTACCACGTGACCGTCATGGTGGCGGGGTCGATGGGTTCCGCTCTCGCCGAGGCGTGTAAGACGCGCACCTGGCCATCGCGAGTGATGACGCGGTACTCGTCTTCCCACGGCTCCAGGGTCTGGTCGGAGGTGGCCGAACGCTCCATGACCCGACGCCGGTCGTCAGGGTGCAGCAAGCGCTCGAAATGCCCGGGTTCGGCCATCAGCTCCTGCGGCGGGTAGCCGAGCAGCTCTTCGGCCTGGGGGCTGATATAGGTGATTCGCGACCTGCCGGTTTCCAGGTGCATGATCTCGGTCCACGAGATGGCGGGCGAGGATTCCACCAGCCCTCGGAACGATCGCTCGGACGCCTCCAGCTGGGTGCGTTGCTCACGCTCCTCGGTGACGTCGAGCAGCACACCGTGGAGGCGAACGGGACGGCCGCGGTCATCGCGTTCGAGCACCCTGCCCTGATCGTGGATCCAGACGATGCGACCGTTGGCGTCGATGATCCGGTAATGGTGTGACCACGGCTCCCCGGCGAGCCGAAGGTTGTCCATGACGCCATCCAACGATCCTCGATCGTCGGGGTGGATCAGGTCGAACCAGCGATCGGGCTTCCCCACCCAATGCTCCATCGCGTATCCGACGACCTCTGCGATCTGTGGACTGACGAACTCCGCGGTGATGCCGGGCGGGTCGAGGTCCTGGTCGAGCGTGCAGAAGTACGACATGACCGGGCCCTGCTCGGTGAGGATGCGGAAGCGGGACTCGACCTCGGTCGCCTTCTGCTCGGCATCCTTGCGCTTGGTGATGTCGAGCATGAGTCCCTGGAAGATCCGAGGGTTCCCCCGCTCGTCACGAGTGCGCAGGGTCGCCCGGTCGAGCACCCAGACGACGTGGCCGTCCTTGGCGAGGTACCGGTATTCCATGTTGAACGGCTCGCCGGTCTTTGCGCTGTGATGGCCCGCCGCCATGACGCGATCGCGATCGTGGGGGTGGAGCCGGGTCCTCCAGAACCCCATCTCCTCCCACTCAGCGGGGCTGTACCCGAGGATGCTCTCGATCTGCGGTCCCAGGTAGGGGTGGTCCTCCGGATCGTTGGGATGGTCCATCAGATTGGGGTCCCATGTGTACACGACTGCCGGAAGGTCCTCCACCAGCAGCCGGTAGCGGGTCTCCGCTTCCCGGAGCTCGGCCTCCACCCGCCTGCGCTCGCCGATCTCCAGCGCCATCATCTCGTTCGCTTCGGCCAGCTCCGAGGTCCGAGCCAAGACACCGAACTCCAGCTCGTCGTTCGCATCACGCAGCGCGCGCTCTGCGTCCTTCTGGGGAGTGATGTCGAGCATCACCCCCTGCCACCGGGCCGAGCCGGGGTCCGGGTCGCGGATGAGGCGGGCTTGGTCGCGAACCCACACCACCCGGCCGTCGTTGGCGATGAGGCGGTACTCGCGGGACCAGGGCTCGCCGGTCTCGGTGTGCTGGTCGTGGGCGGCCAGCTCGATCTCGCGGTCGTCCTCGTGCAACAGCTCGGTCCAGATGTCGGGTTGGTCGAGCCACTCCTGACGCGAGTACCCCAGGATCTCCTCGACGTGAGGGCTGACGTAGAGGGTGCGTCGCTCGTCGTCGCGGTCCATCTCATAGACGACTGCCGGGATCTGCTCCACCAGCAGGCGGTAGCGCGACTCCGACAAGCGGAGCTCGTCTTGGACGATCTTCTGCTGGGTGATGTCCAAGATCACACCCTGCCAGAAGAGGGTGGAGCCTCCCTCACCGCGCACAGGGATGCTGCTGTCGCGCACCCACAGCAGGGTGCCGTCGGGCCGGACCAAGCGATACACCTCGTGGAACGGCGTGCGTCCACCCACGACGGCCCCCCATGCCGCCACGACCGCTTCGCGATCGTCCGCATGGATCGACCGGACCCACAGGTCCATGTCCGCCAGGTACCGCGCGGGTGAGTACCCCAGCACCTCCTCGGAGTTGGGGCTGACGTACAGGCTGCGCGGCCGTGGCTCGTCGGAATCGACGTAGACCACCGCCGGCAGGCGCTCCACCAACGCTCGGTATCGGGCTTCGGATCGGGTCAGCGCGTCCTCGGCCGCGGTGCGGTCGGTGATGTCGTAGGCGATGCCTTGCCATGACATGACCTCTCCGTCGTCATCGATGAGTGGTTCGGCCGTCGCTCGCACCCTCACGACCGCCCCCTCGCGGCTGATCAGCCGGAACTCGTGCCAGAACGGCGTCGAGTGCGAGACGGCCGCCGCCCATGCATCCGCGAACGGCTCACGGTCCGCTGGGTGGATCGACCGTGTCCACAGGTCGGGATCGTTGATCCATTCCTTCACGGAGTATCCGGTGAGCCGTTCGATCTGTGCGCTCGCGTAGACGATCGAGACCGTTGGTCGATCTGCGAGGACCACGATCGTCGCCGGGATGTGGTCCACCAGATCGCGCAGCGCGGTCTCGGTGGGTGGCGCCTGGGGCCCCAGAGAGCCGGTGGTGGGGTCGTTC
The DNA here is from genome assembly GCA_963821935.1 of uncultured Actinomycetes bacterium. Lineage (GTDB taxonomy): Bacteria > Actinomycetota > UBA4738 > UBA4738 > HRBIN12 > JAOUEA01. The sequence continues at coordinate 1,075,679 of CAWGFM010000005.1, forward strand.
ATCGGGTCCCAGGGTAGCCTCGAGACGCCACTGGCGTTCGGCGAGCAACCATGGTCTTTCGGTCCTTCCGTCCATCCCGAGGTGCTGGCTAGACTCCCCCGGGCGGAGAGGAAGAGGCATGTCGAGTAGTCCAAGGCCACGACGCACGCTCGTCGTCGCATCCGCGGCGTTCGTGATAACCGCCGGGTTGCTGGTGAACATCGCGTTCGCGGCGAACCAACCGGGTGAGCTTCGCGCGTGGGGCCTCAACATCTACGGCCAGTTGGGCGACGGCACCACGGCGGCTCACGGACCCGGCGCGGTGTCCAACGTCGCCGACGCCGTGGATCTCCACGGCGGTCGCGGTCACGCGGTCGCCCTTCGGGCGACCGGCACCGTCCTCGGTTGGGGCCAGAACAACTACGGGCAGGTGGGCGATGGCACCGCCACCGCCCGTTCGCTCCCCACGCCGGTGCCGGGCTTGTCGAACGTCATCGAAGTCGCCACCGGTCACTACCACAGCATGGCGTTGGTGGCCGACGGCACTGTCCGAACCTGGGGCTACAACGCCTCGGGTCAGCTCGGCGACGGTTCGACGACCGCGCGGCGTTCCCCGGTCACGGTGTCGGGCCTCACGGGCGTTTCGCACATCGCCGGCGGGCGTGACATGAGCTACGCGGTGCGCTCCGACGGCACGGTGTGGGCATGGGGACGAGGCGCCGACGGCGAGCTCGGCAACGGCGCGACGGCCCCCCGAACCTCCCCAGTCGCCGTGGGCTCGTTGACGGGTGTGACGGCGATCGCCGGCGGCCGCAACCACGGGCTCGCGGTGGTCTCCGACGGCACCGTGTGGGCCTGGGGCGACAACGCCTTCGGTCAGATCGGTGACGGCACCACGACGGATCGCGTCAGCCCGGTCCAGGTGAGTGGGCTGACGAACATCACGCTGGTGGGAGCTGGCGCGCACCATTCCTACGCGCTGCGGTCGGACGGCACCGTCTTCTCGTGGGGTCGGAACAACCTGGGCCAACTGGGTGACGGATCGCTGACGATGCGCCGAACGCCGGTGATGGTCAATGGGCTGGGCTCTTCGGCGACCTTCGTGGGATCGGGCAGGGATCACGGCATGGCCGTCATGGCCGACGGGACCGTGCGCGCGTGGGGCCGCAACGACTTCCGACAGCTGGGTGACGGCACCACCACCAACCGCACGAGCGCGATCGTGGTTCCTGGGGTCTCAGGGGCTCAAGAGGCCCACGGTGGCCAGGACTACTCGGTCGCCCTGGTCGCGTCGGGGCCACCCGACACCACGGAACCGGCGCAGCCCGGGACGCCGACCGGAGTCAGCAACTCGCCGAGCACCATCAGCCTCACGTGGGCGGCCTCGGACGACGATGTCTCGACCAGCCTGCGCTACGACGTCTACCGCGACGGGTCGTTGGCCGGCTCGGTCACGAGTGCGTCCTCGACCACGGTGTCGTTCACCGACGTGGGCCTGGCCGCGGGTTCGACGCACACCTATCACGTGATCGCGGTCGACGCCGCATCGAACGAGAGCCTCCCGAGCGAGGGGTCGTCGGCGATCGTGGTGCAGCCGGCGCCGTCCTCGATCTTCTCCGACGACTTCTCCAGCGGTGGGTTCTCCAACTGGACCTCGGTGACCAGGCTGACGATCGACACCACCAACGGGAGCCCGTCCGCTCCGAGCGCACGCGGGGCGCCGGTGAATCAGACGGCATTCGCCACGAAGTCGCTCGGCGCGAGCTACGCGAACCTGTGTCTGGCCATGGATGTCAACCTCGCCAACCAGGGAGGCAACATCGTCGTGCTCGCTCGTCTGCGGACGGCCACCGACGGCCCGGTCGCCCGCCTGATCGTGAACGCCTCAGGCGTGCTCGCCGTGAAGTCCGATGTTTCGATGGTGACACGAACCTCCACCCAGGCGTTGGGAACCGGCTGGCACCGACTGGAGATGTGTGGCACCGTGGGTGCCTCCGGCACCTGGGATCTGTACCGGGACGGCGTCCGGATCGTGAACTCGTGGGTCGCCAACACCGGCACCCAGCCGATCGGGCGTTTCAACGTCGGTGACACCACAGCCAAGTCCTGGACGGCCGGCTTCGATCAGGTCGTGGTCGATCAGACGCCAGGCTAGGCTCGGCTCCTCGTTCCCGCGGGGCTTGACAAGGCTAACAACGTTAGCTACCGTGTCGTGTCAGCAGCTAACGGCGTTAGCCCCCCCCCGGTGTCGGACCGACGAGGAGGACACGATGTTCCGAAAGCAGATCGAGACCGAGACGACGATCGAAGCCACTCCCGAGGAGGTCTGGCGCGTGCTGAGCGACTTCGCCAGCTACGGCGAGTGGAACCCGGGCATGCGATCGGTGCAGGGCGAGCCGGTGGTCGGTTCGCGGCTCACGATCGAGTTCTCGATGAACGGTGGACGCACGATGAGGATGCGCCCCAAGGTGCTCGTGGCCCAGCCCGGTCACGAGCTCCGCTGGCTGGGCCATCTGTTGTTGCCCGGCATCTTCGACGGAGAGCATCGCTTCGAGATCCACCAACACGGGCCGAACGGTGTTCGTTTCGTCCAAGGCGAGCGGTTCGCCGGGCTGTTGGTGCCGTTCCTCCGCAGCCTGTTGGCCGATACGGCCACGACGTTCGTCCAAGTGAACGACGCGTTGTCCGAACGGGTCACGGCTCTGCGCGGCGCCGCGCCGGCATGATCGACGTCACGACGGATCGCCGAACTCAGATCGTGGGAGCCGCTCGGGACCTGCTGGAGGAAGCGGGTCCCGACGGTCTCACGATGCGCGCGCTCGCCACTCGTCTGGGCATCCGGGCGCCATCGCTGTACAAGCACGTCGAAGCCAAGGAAGACCTCGAGGTGCTGCTGATCGCAGATGCGCTGCGAGAGCAAGGTGGTGCGATGCACCAGGCGGTGGATGCGCTTCCCGCCCGCGCACCTCGCCGGAGGGTGCTGACCACGCTCGGTCTGGTCTACCGCTCGTGGGCGAACGCGCACCCCCACCTGTATCGCCTGGCGACCGAGGGCCCGTTGCCCCGTGAGCGTCTACCGGAAGGCCTCGAGGCGTGGACCGCCGAACCGTTGGTGCGGGCAGCGGGCTCCGAAGCTCGAGCGCGAGCCACATGGGCGTTCGCCCACGGCATGACGATCCTCGAGTTGGATGGGCGATTCCCACCGACAGCGGACCTCGATCAGGCGTGGGCGGCGGGGATCGCCGCCCTGAGCTGAGGCCCACGGTCCTCGACGTATCCGAAGCGGGAGGAGAGGGATTCGAACCCTCGAGCCCCGTCACCGGGACCAACGGTTTTCAAGACCGTCGCCTTCGTCCGCTCGGCCATCCTCCCGGGGCAGGATACCTGCAGGTCAGAGGCGGTGTTCCGCCCCTCGCTCCTACCTGCTCAGCTCGGTCATGCGAACCACAGCAAACCAACGCTGCGATCAGTCACAACAACAAGGCACGCAGGAGGCATACATGCACTGACACTGCAGTCATTGCTAGGCTTTCGACATGATGGGTGACGCTCTAGCAGTAGCGAATCGCATCGAGCGCCTGAGGTTTCCTTGAGAACGCCGTTTCGGATCCGGCGAGGTCCGGCGATGGTCTTGTTCGCTGCCTTCATCGCGCTTGCCCCGTATCCGCTGATTTCCGACGCGGACGCGCTCGAGCAACCGATCGGTGACGCGCAGGCGACTGTCGAGACAACGCCGGTGAGCAGCACCGGCGATGCGGCCGATGACCCCGCGATCTGGCGCAATCCGATCGATCCGTCTCGGTCCACGGTGATCGGCAACGACAAAGGCGGTGCGCTCGAGGTCTATGACCTCTCTGGTGTGCTGATCCAACGGTTCACCGGCGGATTCTTCGGCAACGTCGATGTCCGGAGCGGGTTCGTGTTGGGTCCGCACACCTCCGATGTTGCCGTCACCTACCGGGCCGGCATCCGTGTGTACGGCATCGACCCAGTGACCCGGCTGCTGACCAACATCACCGACGCCCCGACCGGAAGCATCTCCGGGGTCAGGGGAGAGGGGATCTGCCTGTATCGAAGCCCGATCTCGCGTGAGGTCTCCGTGTTCGTCACTGCTCGCGACGGATGGATCAGCCAGGTGGCGCTGACTGATAGCGACGAGGACGGCTTGGTCGAGGGCACGATCGTCCGGCAATGGGACGTCGGTTCCGAGGTCGAAGGGTGCGTGGCCGACGATGAGTTCGCGGACCTCTACATCAGCGAGGAGGACGTCGCAATCTGGAAGTACGGCGCCGAACCGACCGATCCGACGACGACCGACTCACGAGTCGCCGTCGACCGCACGATCGCATCGGGCGGCCACATCAACCCCGATGCCGAAGGTCTCACGATCGTCTATCAGCCCGGCTCGACCGGCTACCTGATCGCGTCATCGCAGGCCGCCTCGGACACCCTGAACTCCTACCTCGTGTATGAACGTCAGGGGGACAACGCGTTCATCCGGAGCTTTAGGGTCGTGGACGGCACCGTTGACGGTTGCGGCCGCACCGATGGTATCGATGCCCTCGCGGCGAGCCTGGGGCCGGCGTTCCCGAACGGCATGTTCGTTTGCCAGGACAACGCCAATGGTATGCCGGGGAACAGCGGGAATCAGAACTTCAAGTTCGTCCCGCTCGAGCGCGTCGTGGGCTTGTCGACCGGACCGTAGTTCCGCTTCCCGCCTCTTTCTTGTTCGACCGGCCGTTAGCCCTAGTCGATGCTGTCCTCATCGAGTCACGGTTCGTCTTGCAGTGGTGGTCGTTCGCCCAATGCCCAATGGTCGACCGCCGCGTCGGCGAACCCCAGCAGCTGTCGTTGGGTCGGTGTCAGTCTCTCGAGAACCTCGGAGGGGATCGGCATGTCGTCCCGCGGCCGGATCCAGCGGAAGGTGTACGCCAAGAACAGCACCTTCCTCGTGATCGTGCTCCGGTTCGGGCTCCGCATGTGCCAGAGTCGCCGATCGAAGATGACCGCGTCGCCCGGGTTCGCCACGATGGGGAGCTGACCGGGCAGGGTGTTCGACCTGTCCTCGGGTTGTTCGACGACATCGGTCCGGTGTGATCCCGGCAGTACGACCAGGTTCCCACGTCCCGGCCCCGAGACATCGGACAGGAAGAACGCGACCTTAACGGACAAGCGTGGGCGCGGCGATGTCTCGATGTCCCGGTTCACGATGCCGCCGTCCTGATGCCAGAGCCACGCGTCCCGAGGGACCTCCGGTCCGGGATGCACATCGAGATGGCAGTGGTAGCAGTGGATGTTGTCGCCCAGCACCTGTCTCACCACGGGCAGCGTCGCGCGGTGGTCGAGGAGCTCGATGAACCGTGCGTCGTCCGGAAGGAACGCCAGACGGTGCAGCGGTGAGCCGACGGTGCCTTCCCGTTCGTACACGGCGTCCACGGCTGTGCGGTAGCGAGCGACCTCCGACGATGTGAGCGCGCCAGGGATCGTCACGAAGCCGTCGTGTTCGAACGCCAGCTGGTGCATCGCCACATCGCGAACGGGCGGTCCCAGCACATGAACGGCCATGGCTCCTCCTTGATCGGTGTCGCCACTAGGAGATGCCGTGGAGCCGCCAGCCGTTGCCGCCGAACGGGGCTGGCGTTGCTCGGGACGGCAGTACCCTGGTCACCGGGCTGACCATCACTCGCCTGTCGGGTTGCCCGATGGAGGACGGCCATGGCTCGATCGAAGAAGGCAACGGTCGAGGACTTCCTCGCCGAGCTGCCTCACCCGCGCAAAGTCGAGATCGAGGAGCTGCGAGCCGCGATCCTGGGCGCGGATCAGGCCATCGGCGAACAGGTGAAATGGAACGCTCCGAGCTTCGGGGTGGACGGCGACGACGGGATCACGTTTCGCCTCCAGCCCGGCGATCGAGTGGGGTTGATCTTCCATCGCGGAGTCGCCAAACGCTCCGACACAGATTCATTCTCGTTCGCTGATCCATCGGGACTGATCCAATGGTCGACCGGCGATCGCGGCGTCGTCGTATTCCGTGACCATGCCGACGTGCGGCGCCACAAGCAGGCCGTCGTCGAGCTCGTTGACGCCTGGATCCGCGCCACTAGCGAATGACCTCACCGGGCCACCCTGCGCGACGCCCACGCGGCTGGCGTGGTCGTCCTCTAGCGTGGTGTGAGTGGAGCGATCGACGCTCCAGTGGTTGAACTACCCACCCCGTCAGCGAATCGGAGCTTGAGGCGATTAACGTCCGCGCGGCAGCGGCGACCCGCTGGGCCTGCGCGCCAACGAATCCCTTCGCAAACCTATAGGTCATGGGGCCACGGATCCCTCGCACCCCGGGAGAGGGCCATGCTCCCGGCGGGAGAGGCCTCGGATCGTTACTGGATCCGCGCCACCACCGAGTGACCTCACCGCGCCGATTCGGCGTTCACGCGAGGCAAGACAGATCTGATCCAGGGGTGCAGCCGGTTCTGTTCGTGAGGGGTCCGGGCACGTTTTGCGGGGTGAATCGGAGGTTCGTCAAACTTCGACCTCGTTTCTTCCCAGTCACCAGCTCGGGTTGGCGCAGCGCGGTGGGCGACGGGGTGACACGATTGCCGTCATGAGAGCGATCGTCTACCGACAAACCGGTGACCCCGATGTTCTGACCCTTGTGGAGCGACCCGAGCCCGTGCCTCGGTCCGGCGAGATCCTCGTCCGCGTCGTGGTCTCGGGTGTGAACCCGACCGACTGGAAGCGGCGCCGCGGCGGGGGCCCCGGTCGGCCGCTCGACTTCCCCGAGGTGGTCCCGAACCAGGATGGAGCTGGCTGGATCGAGGCCGTCGGGGAAGGGGTTGACCCTGCTCGGGTTGGTGAACGGGTTTGGCTCTGGGAGGCCGCTAGGAATCGCGCGAACGGCACAGCCCAGGAGCTCTTGACGATCCCGTCGAACCAGGCCGTCGCACTGCCGGAGGGTGCGCCTTTCGACCTTGGCGCGAGCATCCCGATCCCGGCGATGACCGCCCATCGGTGCCTCACGGTGGGCGTCGACGGGCCGGCCACGCTCGGCCCCGATGCGCTCGAGGGACGCACGGTGCTCGTGGCCGGAGGCGCGGGGGCCGTCGGTCACGCGGCGATCGAGCTCGCGGTGTGGTCGGGCGCTTCCGTGATCACGACGGTGAGCGCGCCCGAGAAGGCGGCGCTCGCGTTGGCTGCTGGCGCACACCATGTCGTGAACTACCGCGAGCTTGGCGCGGACAAGGCGATCCGCCACGTGGCGCCCGAGGGGGTCGATCTGATCGTCGAAGTCGCACCCGTGGCGAACGCGGACTTGAACACGGCGATCGTCGCCCCGAACGGGACTGTGGCCATGTACCAGTGCGAAACCGACGCGCTTACGATCGACGCGGACGCGGCCATCCCGGCGAACACGCGCTACCAGTTCATCCTGATCTACACCGTACAGCGCGCGGCGAAGGAGCAGGCGATCCTCGACATCACTGACGCTTTGACGGTAGGCGGTCTCCGTGTGGGCGAGGAGGCCGGCTTGCCGTTGCATCGGTTCCCGCTCGAGCGCACCGCAGATGCCCACGCAGCGGTCGAGAACAACGTGGTCGGCAAGGTCCTGATCGACATCGATCGTGGAAGCTAGTTGTCTTTGGCATCGACGGGTGGCCCTGTCGCCGTCAATTCCCGGCAGGTGCTACACCGGGTCGAAATGAACATCGGCGTACGGATGAGCGTGAAGACGACCACCTCGGGGCATCCGCGCGGCCACGATGCCGAGGACGCCGAACAGCAGATTCGACAGGTTTTCGAGCCAGTCCACTCCGAAGATGCCGAGCAGGAGCGCGCCCCTGCGTACCTCCGCTTCCACTGCAGACGCAGAGTCTGGGCCGACGCCGGACAACAGTGGTTCCACGGCGCCCGTCCCCGTAGCCGGCACCCCGACCTGCCCGGCCGACCCACATGGAGACCGTCGGGCGCCGGGGCCACCGCCATTGACGCTGGTTCCGTCGGGTTACGCATCAGGCGGAGCCAAACACCTTGCCAAGCGCCCTGCCAAGTTCCGCCTGACGTTTGACGTTTCGTGTCGGCTGATCCTTGGCCTATTCATCCATCTCGGTGGCGTGCGCCGGACACAGCGACCCTGTCACGTCACTCACTCGGGCAGGTGCGCTGGCGATCGCAGCAGCGATCCTTGCGTCCTTTCCGTGGGGTTGGCCCGCTTGAGGAAAACGAATGTGCCGAGCAGAGCGCAGCCGTTCCCTTCGTGAGCGCCCCGATCAGGACCGGTCGTCGAAGGCCTGAAGCCGTGTCTCCTCGAGGTCGAGCTCTCGTTCGACCCGGTGCATCACGTCGCTGCTGATGCTTCCTTCGTTGCGCAGCTGCACGACCACCGCGCGCTGCGCGGCGATCAGCTCACGCAGCAGCGCTTCGTACGCCTGGGAGTGGTCGTCGTATCCGTCGTCCGGCACACCGTTCGCTCGCGCCTCGAAACGCTCGCGCTCGAACGCGTAGCGGCTGCGTAGCCGGTCGATCTTCCCTAGTGGGATCCAGGCCTCATCCGCAAGCTCGTCGAGGCGTCCGAGCGCCGCCTCCGCCGCGCTGATCCGAGCGGTGAGCTCCTCGCGCTCCGCGGCGTCGTCGTCGCGGACCCCGAGTCTCCTGATCAGGGTCGGCATGGTGAGCCCCGGCACCACGATCGTGAACAGCACCACGACGTAGGCGAGGAAGACGAGCAGCGGGCGCTGGGGGAACGGAACGCCCGCGTCCGTGGCCAGCGGGATCGAGAGCGCAGCCGCGAGCGTCACGGCCCCGCGCATGCCCGCCCAGGCACCGATGACACGCACTCGTGCATCTGCGCGGCGCGCAACCTGGCTTGGGCGGCGGTCGAGGGCACGCACCAGGTACGGCGTCGTGAACATCCAAGCGAACCGCGCGCCGACGACGGTCGCGATGACTGCAGCGCCCGACGCCAGGATCGTGGATATGGGCAGGTCCGCGAGATCCTCGACGATGGCCCGGAGCTGGAAGCCGATCAACACGAACAGCACGGCATTCACGATGTAGACCCCGAAGTCCCAGACCGCGAACCCACTGACGCGTGATGACGCCGACGCGATGTCGGGTGCACGCCACCCCACATACAGCCCCGCGGCCACGGTCGCGAGGACCCCTGACACGCCCAGCTCCTCCGCGGTGAGGAAGGCCGCGTATCCGGTCAGGAGAGAGATCGTGATCTCGACGGGTGGATCCTCGATGCGACGGCGCACCTCAATGATCAGCCAGGCGATCGCCAGCCCGATCGCGATCCCACCGACCACGCTGAAGACGAAGCTCGTCGTGGCCCCTCGGAGCGAGAAGGTCCCACTCACCGTCGCAACGACCGCGACCCGGAAGACGATCAGGGCCGTGCTGTCGTTCATCAGCGACTCGCCCTCGGTGATCGCGACGAGCCGTCGAGGGGCACCGAGGCGTCGGAAGATCGCCGTGGCCGCGACCGGATCGGTCGGGGAGACAATTGCACCGAGCGTGAACGCCGCCGCCCACGGCAAGCCGTCGACGATGGAGTGGGCGACGAGGGCCACGGCTGCCGTCGTGAACAGGACCAGAGGGAAGGCCAACAGCGAGATCGCCCTGGCATCTGCCTTGATCTCCCGGGCATTCGCGAAGAAGGCGGCCGCGTAGAGGAGCGGTGGAAGGAAGATGACGAGCACGAGCTCTGGATCGAGCTCGACCTCAGGGATGCCGGGGATGAACGCGAGCGGCAACCCTCCGAGCACCAGCACGATCGGGTACGGAACTCGGATGGCCCGGGCGAGGAGGCTGAGGGCCGGAACGACCACGAGGATCCCGATCAGCAGCCACGACGAGTCGTGCATCGCCTCGACCATGCCACATCCGCGGCAACCTGTGAGGAACCAGGTTCACATCATCCAGGAGCGCCACTCACGACCGGAGCATGAGACATGCGTTCTCATCCGAACGGCCTGGGGGTGAAGAGATCATCGAAACCAGCTGGGGCGATCCGGACTTACGAGGCAACGGGTAGCCGGTTCTTCGGGCGGGACATTCAGGATGGGTCCTGCCGGACTCAGCAGCGTTGCGCAAGGAGCGTGAATCCGCTGCGCCGGAAGAGGTGCCCCGGCAGGAATCGAACCTGCACCACCCCGTCTAGGAAAAGCTCTCCTTTGCGACCCCACTCGGTTAGGGACGCTCGTCATGCGAGGGGCGTTCCCAGCGATTGACGCCACCCTCCTTCGCATAGAGGTCGATCTCGGCGAGTTCCTCCTGGGTGAAGTCCGGGCTCTCGAGAGCGGCGACGTTGTCCCGGATCTGCTGGGGACGGCTAGCGCCGATCAGCGCGGACGTGACTCGCGGATCGCGCAGCACCCACGCGATGGCCATCTGAGCCAGGCTCTGACCTCGCGAGCGGGCGATGCCGTTCAGGGCGCGCACGCGCTCGAGGTTTTCTTCGCTCAGGTCGGAGGCGGCGAGCGTTTCGCCGCCGGGACGACGCATCCGCGCGTCGTCCGGCACTCCCGAGAGGTACTTGTCCGTGAGGACGCCCTGGGCGAGAGGCGTGAACGCGATACAGCCGATCCCGTCGTCACCGAGCGCATCGAGAAGCTCCTCCTCTATCCAACGGTTGAGCATGTTGTACGAAGGCTGATGGATCAGGAGCGGGATGCTGTAGCTTCGAAGGATGCTCGAGGCCTCACGCGTCTTTCTCGCCGAGTACGACGAGAGGCCCGCGTACAACGCCTTGCCCTGCTGAACCGCGGTCGCGAGTGCGCCCATGGTCTCCTCGAGCGGCGTATCGGGATCGAAGCGGTGTGAGTAGAAGATGTCGACGTAGTCGATGCCCATCCGACGCAGGCTCTGATCGAGGCTCGCAAGCATGTACTTCCGCGAACCGCCGCCTTGCCCGTACGGTCCGAGCCACATGTCCCATCCGGCCTTGGTCGAGATGATCAGTTCGTCTCGATAGGATCCGAAGTCCTTCCGCAGCAGACGTCCGAAGTTGATCTCGGCACTGCCGTACGGTGGGCCATAGTTGTTCGCGAGATCGAAGTGGTTGATCCCGAGGTCGAAGGCGGTCCGCAGCATCGCTCGCTGCGTCTCGACTGGGGTCGCGTCCCCGAAGTTCTGCCAAAGGCCGAACGAAAGCGGCGGGAGCTGGAGCCCGCTCCGACCGCAGAAGCGATAGGGCACACCTTCGTATCGGTCGGGTGTTGGCGTGTACATCGGGTCCATGCCCCTGCACCGTAGCGGGCCTGCCAGGGACGTGCGCTCCGACCCTTGTTCGACTACCGCCAGTTGGGAGTGCGAGTGCGCCGAGAATGCAGCGGATGCCTTGGTTCCGAAGCGATGCAGTGTGGTCTCACGAGACGGACGGCACCAGCACCCAATCCGAGCGCGACCGCCACGGCTTCCGATGCCACCAGTGCTCATCGGCCCATGCCTCGATCTCGGTCTGGTCCCTCATGCGGTGGATACCTACCAAGCGCGGGCGCGGGAACACATCTGAGGTCGAGAGCTGATCCCGCGCTGGCGGCTGACTCCCAGGTAGTGAGCCACGTCGCGAGGACGTATCGGGCCGCGCTGGGCGGCTTGATGGTTTGACGCCCAGGACGCGCTTGACTAGCGCTTCTATTCGGCAAGCCATCGACGCAGGGAGGCGATGAGAATGGCTGCTGAGACCCCGACGATCGTCCTCGTTCATGGTGCCTGGGCTGACGCGACGGGCTTCGAAGCGGAGATCCGGGCCTTACAAGGACGCGGGTACACCGCGATCGGGTTCGGCAACCCGCTTCGTGATCTCGCTGGCGACGCCGCCTACCTCGCCGAGTTCCTGAGCACCATCAGCGGTCCGATCCGATCGTGCTCGTCGGCCACTCCTACGGCGGCAATGTCATCTCTACCGCCGCCATCGACAACGATCAGGTCACGGCGCTCGTCTACATCAATGGCTGGATGTGCGATGAGGGCGAGAGCCAGCAGCTGCTCCTTGAGAAGTTCGAAGGCAGCCTTGTTGGGCCTTCGATCAGGCCCGTTCCGTTCACCGACTCGGACGGCAGTGAGGGCACAGACCTCTACCTCGCGCCTGAGGCCTTCCACGAAGCCTTCGCCGCCGATGTCGATCCTGAGACGGCCGCGGCGATGGCGGCGGCCCAGCGGCCATATGCGGCCGCCGCGTTCGCAGCAGTGCCGTCGGCCCCGCCGGCGTGGAACACACTGCCATGCTGGTATCTCCTCGGGACTGAGGACAAGGCGATCCCGCCGGAGCTTCAGCGCTTCATGGCTGAGCGCGCCAACGCGACGATCGTGGAGGTGCGGGCTTCCCACGTCTCGTTCGTGTCCCAGCCCGAAGCAGCGACTCAGCTCATCCTGCAGGCCGTCGAGGCGACCGGTTAGAGACGAAACGTCGCATCTGGCCGAGCGATCGCCGAACACCTCAATGACCGACGGGTAGGGTCCAACTGCTTCTCCTGTCCACGAACGGCTTCAGTACCTTCGGTCCGCTCGAGGGAAGCGATCGAGGAAGTGTGGGCAGGGTCCCAGATTCGCGTTTGGTCGAGTCGCCACCGCTGCTACCCCACCACCACTGTTCAGCCACGCCTCCACCTCGGAGTGCTCACACATCACTGGCTGACGACGATCTCCTACGTGTCACGCGGATCGCTCGGCGAAGGACGTTCGGCGCTGGGGAGGCCATGGTGGAACGCGGCTCCGATTCAGGTGGGCTGTTCGTCCTTCTGTCGGGAAGGGTTTCGGTTGACGCGGGCGGCTCGATCCAGGGGCTAGGCGCCGGTGAGTTCTTGGGCGAGATTGCCTTGCTGGGCCGCAAGGAACAGGCTGGTACCGGCCCGGACTTCTTTGGAGAGCACCCGGCGCTGGACCGCGGGCAGAGATCGGCGAACGTCCTTGCCGTCGAACCTGTTGAGGCGCTAGTGATAGAGACCGTCTACTTCGAGCCGTTCCTTCTGGAGAATCCGAGCGTCGCCGTCACGCTCCTACGCGGTGTGGTTGGCCGCCTCCGCGATCTCCAAGCGCGGCTTGAAATCGGCGAACAGGGGGCCGGGATGCCGTCGGGGTCGCCATGAACCTCGACGAGACCCACGCCTCATCGAGGCGTCATGCACGCGCTAGGCGTCCTCCCCGCGTGCCTTCCGCTACCAGAGACAGTTCCGCGGACGTCACCGAGAAACTCGAGGACTCAGACGACCGCTATACCCAACCGATCAGCTCAGCTTGACGCCGACGAGAATCAGTTCGCTCGTGTCCCTGGCGTCGATGGATACGGACGGTTCATCAGTGATCTGGACCGCGTCACCGGTCGCCATGAGCTCGCCGTTCACTTTCACCTCGCCAGCGATGACGTAGAGGTAAATCCCGCGTCCCGAGCTCATGTCGTGCGCGACGGTCGAGCCGGCATTCAGTCGGGAGACGTACACGTGGGCGTCTTGGTGCACGAGCACCGCGTCGTCGCCGTCATCTCCGCTGATCACCGTGAGCAGCCGGTCGGTGCGATCCTCGACCGAGAACGTCTTCTGCTCGACGCCGGGTTGCAAGCCTTGTTCCGCCGGCGTGATCCAGATCTGGATGAATCGCATCGGCTCGGTCTCGCTGGCGTTCTGCTCGGAGTGCATCGCACCGGACCCCAGCGTCATCCGCTGAACCGATCCTGCGGTCAGGGGACCGGGTTCGCCTCCCACGTCGTCCTCGTGGCGGAACGAGCCTTCCACGACGTAGGTGAGGCCCTCGATATCTCGATGCGGATGCATCGGCCAGACCGCGCCCGGGACGAGCCGATCGTCGTTGAACACGCGCATGGATCCGAACCGCGTGTACTCCGGGTCGCGGTAACTGTCGAAGGAGTAGTGCCAGCGGGCGCGGAACCAGCCTCCATCGACGTCGGAGATCTCAGCATCCCTGCGGATCTTCAACATGTGGTGTCCTCCCCTGCTTGGGCTCTTAGCAAGGCTAGTCGGCTGGGATCAGTCGAGGACGACCGCGTCGGTATCGGTGTGCTTCAGCCACACGACCAACCCAGTCGCCACCGGGCCCGCGACGAGCAGCACCAGGGACGTCAGGATCGCCTTGGCTCCCCACGCGGTCAGGCCGAGGCCCACGCAGAGGAGTCCGCTGATGACGAGTGCGGCCTCGGCCGACCGATAGACCTCAGGCAGGCGACGCTGGATCTCCAGCGTCCGCGCGATCGCGGCCACCGACACCAGCGCCACCGCGAGCGAAGCCACGAGGAGCCATCTCACCGCGTTCGGCACGCCGTCGTTGGCGTGCTCCACCGTGTTGAGGACCCCCGCTCCTCCCGCGGCGATCGCGATCACCAGGGGGAGGTGGAGGTAGAGCCACAGCTGCGTTCTATTCGAGATCGGTGCTCGATGCGAGACGAGGTCGAAGTAGACCCACCACAGGCCGATCGCGACGAGGACCCCGAGCAGGCCGATCACGATCTCGTCTGGCTCGACCGGCGCGACCTCAGACATCCCGGCGATCGCGCCCACGATCACCTCACCCAACACGATGATCACGAACAGGTCGAAGCGCTCGATCAATGAGGGTGTCGCGGCGATCACCGCGTCCCCCTTCTGGCTCGCTGGCGGCGTCCAGCGACGGAAGCCGACGACGAACCCAAGTACCTGGATCGCGAGGCCGGCCGCCCAGAGCCAGTAGCGGATGGGCACGGCGGCCACCGCGCTCACCGCGAACATCGCCGCCGCGACGAGGCAGGCCAGCGAGTACGGGATCGACCCCGCTCGATGGGCCGGATCGTGGAGACCGGTGCGCAACCACAGGATCGTCAGCAGCAGACCATTCGCCGCGTACGCCAGCGCGAAGCCCACCGAGCCTTGGCCCGGAACGTCCCCGATGAACACGGCCATCACCGCCACCGCCAGCATCTGGCCGAACGTGAACACGCGGGCGCTGACGTCGTTCGTGCCGTGCAGCTCGTGATACCACGTGCCATTGGTCCACGAGGACCACACCGCGTAGAAGAGGAAGACGAACCATTCGATCCCCGGCCACGAAGGGTGCTCCGCGAGTCGGTGGGCGAGTTGTGAGATCACCACCACGAAGACGAGGTCGAAGAACAGCTCGAGGAAGGTCACCCGCCGATCACTCGGCCGATCTTCGAAACGTGCGGGCGGCTGCCATAGGCGTCGGAGTGCAGATGGGCTGCTCACGCGACCGAATCGTAGCTCCGGGCGAACCACGGTGGGTGCCGAGAGGCTAGGGTTCCATTCATGATGGAGGAGCTGCACGCTTGCCAGCCCCCCATGGAGCAGCGGTCAGTCTCGGCGCCGACCGAGTGGCAGTGCCCCGAGTGCGCGGCTTGGTGGGACATCGAGCCCGGTGTTCCTCCTCAGGTGACTCCGGCATACGACTTCCTGGCCCATCAAGGCATCACTCCTGCGAAATGGATCCCCAGGGAGAGCGGCTGACAGCCCGGGTGGGGCGTTGAGAGGACTTCCACACGTTCCACGAGCCGGTCTACTGTGCTGCCAAAGGCCCGCTGCACTCTCGCGATACGCAACTGGCGGGTTCGCTCGATTCGACCCGGAGGACGACATGGGCACAGTCGATCGGCCTCAAGGAGCTCGTCGTCGGGTTCGACGAAAGGACGCGGGAGGAACTCGAACTGTCCTTCGTCTTCACCACCTCGGTGGCTCACAGACGAGTCGAGCCAGATCGGAAGCTACGTCGTGTCCTCGAGCAGGAAGCCGAGCATCACGTTCGTAGTCTTCTTCGACGCGGACGCCCGCAGGTGGCCCCAGCCCTCGAACAAGTGGGCGCGGCCGTCGACGATGCCGGACGCCGTGTCCTCGAGGACATCACGCGGGTAGAAGACATCCTTCGTGCCACCCACGACGAGGGTGGGCGCGCTGACACGAGCAAGGTCGGCCCCAACGTCGAGCGTGCACTCAGCCTCGAGCGTCACCAACATGTCCGTCGGATCCTCCTGACGAACGGTGGCAGCAAGCAGTCGCGCGACCGGCCGCATCGGGCGGCGGAGCCGCTTCGGCAGCATCGCGGCGTACAGGCACGTCCACGCACCTTTCAGGTCGCCCGCTCGCGTGAGGCGGATCATCTCCGCGTCGAGCGCCCGCCCCTCGGCCCCGAGCCGACACGCCGCCGAGACGACGATGAGGCGCCGGACGAGGTCCGGACGATCGATGGCCAGCTGCAGCGCGACGGACCCACCCGAGCTCGTGCCCGACAGGTACACGGGCTCGCCGATGTCGTTGTCGATCGCGTCCGCAAGGTGCCGAGCGATGTCGGACATCGACTCGCCGAGCTGCAGCCCGCGCCTGCGGTTCACGGAGTAGATCGTGAAGTGCGCGGCCAGCGGAGCGAGGGAGGAGACGAGCATCCGTCGCTCCCAACCCTTGGGAACGTCGTGCTGCGGGGTGAGCCCCTGAACCATCACCAACGGAGGACCGTCACCCAGGCGCAGGTACGGCGTCCCGCCATGGAGGAACCCGCTGGCCGGGGCTGTGCTCATCGGTGCGACAGACCCTACCCGGCCGAGCTCGGCGAGGCGACGGTCGGTCACGTGGAATACACGAAGGTGTCGGGCCCGGTTGACCCGATCGAACTCCTGTCGGCTGCCGAGACCACGGGCCGAGAAGGCATAGAAAGGGGAATGGGCGGAGGGCTCCTGGCTCGCTGGCCCGAGGCCTCTAACCAGGTAGGGAAGAGGGGAAGCCCTCCGCGAAGGCATCCTCCATCGTGGCGCCCATCACTTCATCCGCCGAAAGTCCTATCCGTGATTCACGGTACCGAGGGCTCGCGGTGGGAGGCTGGCTCAGGGTGAGGCCATGCCGGATCCTTCCATCGCGGAGTCGCCAAACGGCTCTGATCGGATCCGTTCTCGTCGCAGATCCATCGGGACTGATCCGATGGTCGACTGGCGACCGCGACAAACAGGCCGTCGTCGAGCTTACTGACTCCTGGATCCGCGCCACCACCGGGTGACCTCATCGCGCCGGTGCCTGATTCGGAGGTTCGATCAATCCAAACACGTTCAGCCAGGTCGATCTCCGGGCCCTACTTCCCGTGATCGCCATTCCCACGCTGATCCTTCATAGGACGAACGATCCGACCGAGCCGATCGAGAGCGGCCGGTTCCTCGCCGAGCGTATCCCGAACGCCACCCTCATCGAGCTCCCGGGCGAGGATGCGCTTCCTTGGATCGGAGACACCGACGCAGTGCTGGATGAGATCGAGCTCGTCGTGACCGGATCACCTCGTCTCGAACGACCAGCGTCCGCTAGGACGCTCGCCACCGTCCTGTTCACCGACATCGTCGGGTCGACCCAGCGCGCTGCCGAGATCGGTGACGGGAGGTGGCGGGAACTGCTCGAAGAGCACGATCACATCGTCCGCCGCGAGCTCGAGCGCTACCGCGGTCGCGAGATCGCAACCACGGGCGACGGGTTTCTCGCCACGTTCGACGGGCCAGCTCGCGCCATCGAGTGCGCCGGCGTCATCGCCGCCGCGGTGCACGATGTCGGGATCGAGATCCGAGCCGGCCTTCACACGGGCGAGGTCCAGACGATCAGCGGCAAGGTTGGTGGGATCGCTGTCCACATCGGCGCCCGCGTGGCGGACAAGGCCGGCCCCTCCGAGGTGCTCGTCACGCAGACCGTGAAGGATCTCGTGGCCGGTTCGGGGCTGGTCTTCGACGACACCGGTGAGCACGAGTTGAAGGGCGTGCCCGACCGATGGCATCTCTGTCGAGTGGCGGATTGAGATAACCCAACCAGCAAGGGCGCAAGCTCCGGCCCTGAGGCACAGTAGTAGGCCGCCCTGGTGGTTACGGGGTGTGCACGGGATAGCGAAGATGCGTAACACGTTCACCGGCGACAACCGTCGGATCCCCGAGGACGATCGGTGTGTTCGCGAGGGGGTCGAACAGCCGCACTCCTTCGCCGAGCAACACAGCCGCCAGATCGATGTGGATCGCATCGAGCAGCCCCTCGTCCAGGCATTGATGGATCGTTTGGGCGCCGTGCACGAGCACGGACTTCGGGCCAGCAGCGGACCTCGCTCGAGCACAGGCGCTTTCGATGCCGTCGGTGACGAACTGGACCGTCGAGCCGGGTCGCGGCCAGCCGTCGGGCACGTGGTGGGTGACGATGAAGGCGGGCACACCCCACGGGTGCTGGCCGCCCCAGCCGTCGGCGACCTCGAACGTGCGCCGACCTGTGAGCATCGCGCCGACCTCCGCTTGCAGGCCCCGCAGGTGCTCGGCGCTCGGCGGCGAGACGTGGAACGTCATATCCATCGTCGCGCTCGCTGTGGAGACTTCGACGTCGCCCGAGAAGTACCAGTCGAACACTTCGCCGACGCCGTCGTTCGCGTCGGCGACGAACCCGTCGAGCGACATCGACATGATCGCGACCACCTTGGCCATGGTGCAGCTCCCTTCGCGACAAGGGCCCGGCTGATTCGAGGAAGCGGCGACGCGTCGATGACGAACGACACCGTGCCCCACGAAGGCAAGCGTAGTCGCCGCGCCTGTCCCCAGTGTTCTGTTCCTACCTTTCTTGCACCAACGGGTGCCGTCTGCTCGCTGACCAATACCGATCCGTTCACTTAGCTGTGTGACGCGGCCTGAAGATCGACCCGGGGCAGGTCGAACTGATGGGTCGCATCTTCGGTGGGTCGCAGGACCCCGATGCAGTCCAGCTCTCGGTGATCGGTTGGACCGGCGCCTACCGCGAGACCCCGCCCGGGTTCAGACGGTGTCGTCGGGGGCTACACTCGCGCGCCAGGGGGTTCGGAGTTGGGTGTCGAGATCCTGATCGTCGACGATCACGAGCTCGTCCGCGAGGGCATGCGAACCCTGCTGGCGTCCCAGGACGGGTTCGACGTCGTCGGCGACGCTCGCACCGCCGACGAGGCGCTCGCCCTTGCCCGCCAACTGCAGCCCACCGTGGTTGTGCTGGACGTGCGCCTGCCCGACCGAGATGGGTTCGAGATCTGCGCGGAGATCCGCGAGCTCTCCCCCGACTCCCGCATCCTGATGTGCTCCGGCCTGCCCGACGGCTCTGCCATGGTGGACGCAGCGAAGGCCGGCGCCGACGGCTTCGTGTCGAAGGAAGCGCCCAACGCGGAGATCGTCGACGCCGTGAGGCGTGTGGCCGGCGGGGCGGCCGTGCTCGGCGGGGCCTCGGCCGAGGCGATGTTCCGACACCTGCGGGAGCAAGGGTCCGCCAACTCGAAGCTCTCGCTGCTGTCCGACCGCGAGCGCGAGGTGCTGGGACTGCTCGCCGACGGGCTCACGAACCGCGAGATCGCCGAACGGCTCTTCCTATCGGAGAAGACGGTTCGCAACCACGTTTCGGCGGTGCTCCGCAAGCTGGAGTTCCGCCATCGCACCGAAGCGGCGCTGTTCGCGGCCCCGCTTCGAGGTGAGCTGGGCTCACCGCTCTGAAGCCGGCCGGATGGGGACATTTGTCCCGGTCGGTCGAGTCCCTTGCCCCATGGGTGTTGGCCACTCCTCGATCGATGATGACCAGAGACGACGACACGCGTCCAACGAAAGGAGACGACGACCGTGGACACCGCGAGCACGACGCCCGACGGCGCGAACCACGACTCAGGCACGATCCGGGTGCTCGTGGCCGACGACGAGGAGACCGTGGTCGATGTGCTCCGGACGCTGGTGGGCTCGGACCCAACGCTCCGGTTCATCGGCGCCGCGAGGGACGCCGAGCAGGCGATCGAATTGGTGCTGAGAGACCAGCCCGACGTCGTCCTGCTCGACGTGCGCATGCCCGGCGGCGGCGGTCCGCATGCCGCGCGGGAGATCAGCAAGCGATCGCCCCAGACCAAGATCGTGGCCCTGTCTGCACACGACGACCCCGACACGGTGATCGGCATGATCGGCGCCGGGGCACACGACTACGTCCCCAAGGGCGACACCACGGACAAGATCCTTCGGACGATCCACCGCACGGCGAGGGGAGAGCGTCCCGCCGACGGCACCGCGCCGCACCTGACCCTCGTGCGGCCCACGGTGCCTCGGCGGGACGAACGTGCGGCCGCGGTGGCGCGCGCCATCCTGGGAGGCGCTGTCACGGCCGAGTTCCAGCCCATCGTCGACATCCACTCGAGGCGAACCGTGGGTCTCGAGGTGCAGCCGCGGCTGGCGACCCTGCCGCACCGCTCCTACGACTCGTGGTGCGCCGACGCGCTGGCGGTCGGGGTGCTGCCTGATCTGGAGCTCGCCGCGTTCCGCGCAGCGAAGTCGGCACTGAAGACCCTGCCTGACGACATCTTCCTCGAGTTCGAGGTCAGCCCCTTCACGGCCAGTGAGGGCCAGTTCCGCAAGACGATCCAGCGTCCGATCGCGTCGCGGATCGTGTTGGGATTCTCGCCCCTCGTGGGCGGCGGCGGCGTGACGATCGACGACGTGGACTTCTTCGAGGTGCTGAACGGCCTGCGATCCCGGGGCATGCGGGTGGCCGGCACCGGCGCGGGGACTGGCGTGTCAGCGCTCGGTCACATGGTCGCCCTGGGGCCCGATTTCGTGCGGCTGGACACCAGCCTGGCGAAGGTCGAGGAGAGCGGCAGTGCGAAGCACTCGGTGGTGGCGGCGGTGGTTGCGTGCGCAGAAAGAATCGGGTCACGCGTGATCGCGCCCGGGATCGAGGGGGAGGAGCAGCTGGACGTGATGCGCCACCTCGGCGTCGATCTGGTGCAAGGCTCGCACATGGGCGCCTCGTTCACGTTGTCCGAGCTGTCGGAGCGCGTGACGCCGGGCTGATCCGCGTTCAAGTGTGATACGAAGGACACCGAAGCCTTCTGCAGAGGAGATCGCTCCGTCGTGCATCCACGTGCTGGGAGCCAGACACTGATGAACCTCCGACGACTGCGCGCGCTTGCGGTGGCCGCCTTGCTCGCCCTCCCGATCGTGCTCGCCGCCCCTGCCTCAGCAGACGAGTGTCCGCCTCTGGACATCGATTGCGTCGTAGGAGAAGTCGTCGAAGAGGGCGGTGGCGTTCTCGAGGAGACGGTGGAGACGGTGGAGGAGACGGCCGACGAGGTGACCGAGCCGGTCTTGGGGGGGACGCCGGCAGACCCCGGAGGCACCCCCGGGGCCGGACAGGACGAGCCCGCCGGCGATGGCGACCCCGGCAACCGTGACGAACGCCGTCGCGACCGGGATCGTCGTGCCGGAACCCCCGGGGGGGCGGCGGCCTCTCGGACGGCCGTACGTGCGGGGGCCGAGCCGGCCGCGGCCTCGAACCCGGCAACGATCCCGTTCGATCCCGCCCAGACGGTGACGGATGAGCCGGCGCTCCGGCAGCGGTTGGCCGCCGCCGGCGCCGGTGCGGTCAAGAGCCTCGCCGCGGTCCTGCTGCTGATGATCGGAGCCGGGGTTTTCGTCCTGATCCAGAACCGATTGGACCGGAAGGATCCCCGGCTCGCGCTCGCACCGACCAGATCCGACGTCGTTCGGTTCACCTGATCATGAGCCTGGGGTGGGCACGCGCTCGCACGTCGCCGGACCCCTCCGAGCTGCTCCCGCTAACCGAGCGCGCCCGGTATCTCGACGCGATGAGACTGGGGCTCGCGGCGGTCGCGGTCGCGGCCGGCGTCCTCTGGCCCGAGCTGGTGGTCGCGCCGCTCGCATGGCTCGTCGGAGCGACCGCCGTCTACCTGGGCCTGGCCATCGGACCGGCGCTCGCTGCCCGCTTGCGACGCGGCATCGCGCTGCCGGCGTTACAGGGCGGACTGCTGCTCGACGGCCTCTACCTCGCCACCGTCGTGGGGTTCACGGGCGGCGCCGTCAGCCCACTGCGCTTCCTGCTGTACGCCCACGTGGTCGCGGTGACGCTCTTGTGCTCCTATCGCACCGGGCTGAAGCTCGCGCTGTGGGACACGGTGCTGTTCCTGCTGGTGGTGGAGGCGATCGCGGCGGATCTGGTGCCGCAGCTCGGACCCGCGTCGGACGAGTCGGTCACCGCGGCCGTGGTGCTCACCGTCGCGGCGATGTGGGTCCTGGCGATCGGAACCGCGGCGTTCTCGGCGGCCAACGAGCGTCAGCTGCGGCGTCAGAAGGTGGGGCTGGCCTCTCTGTCGGCCATGGTCGCTCGCATGGACGAGCTCGACGCCGCCGACCGGGCCGAGGAGATCCCCCGGATCCTGCTGGCCGCTCTCGGCTCGACCTTCGGGTTCACCCGCGGGGTCGTACTGTCCTCGTCGGACGGGGGCCGCCTCGAGGTGCTCACCGCGACGGATGCGGGCTCGCCCAGGGCGATCCCCGATGGGAGCGATCCGGCGATCCTTCGGGCGTGGGACGAGCGGGCGCCGCAGCTCGTCCGAACGCTTGACGCCTCGGATCCGTGTCTCGACGCGCTTCTCCCCGAGGCCCGCAACGTGGCGGTCGTGCCGCTGTTCCACGCGGGTGGCCGGCATCTCGGCGTCGTCGCGATGGAACGCGGCGCCGAGGTCGGCGGGATGCGCCGCTGGGAGGTGGACCTGACGGCCCAGTTCGCGGCACACGCCGCACTCGCCCTCTCCAACGCGTGGCTGACCGACGAACGCGAGCGTCAGCTGGCGACGATCCGTGGGTTGGAGGTGCGGCTGCGCGCTCACAACGCCGACCTGGAGGCCACGGTCGCCGACCGGACGGAGGAGCTCCGCCGGACGATCGCCGATCTGGAAGAGATCGACCGGCAACGCCGGGGGCTCCTCCACCATGTGGTCCGGGCGGCTGAGGACGAGCGCACGCGCATAGCGCACGACGTGCACGACGATCCCGTGCAGAAGCTGATCGCCGTCAAGATGCAGCTGGAGATGCTCGGCTCCGCACATCCCGAGCTGCCGGAGGTGATGGAGGCCCAGGCCACGGTCGCCTCGACGATCGACAGCATGCGGCGGATGCTGTTCGACCTCAGCCCGCCGATCCTGGACGAGACCGGGATCGGCCCGGCGCTCCGGTACTTCCTGGAGCATTCGCCGGTCACGACGGAGTGGTCGCTGGACGACCAGCTGCGCTCACAGCCATCCACGCAGACGCGGCTGATCCTGTACCGCATCGCGCAAGAAGCGTTGACCAACGCGCGCAAGCATGCGAACGCGGCGAAGGTCAAGGTCACGCTGGAGGGACGGGACGACGGCGTGTGGATGGAGATCGCGGACGACGGCGACGGCTTCGAGCCGACGGCGGCGGTCTCCACACCCGGCCACCTGGGCCTGGTGGCCATGCGAGAACGGGCTGAGATGGCCGGTGGATGGAGCCTGCTGCAGAGCCTGCCGGGATCGGGCACCGTGCTGCAGGTGTGGCTGCCTCATGTCGGGGGCGGCACCGGCGGGATCGGCGACGAGCTGGCGTCGGTGTCGGAGTCCTCGACACCCTAGGGGATGCACCCCGGTCGCGGGAGGCATCCTGCCACGCTCGAGGGCTCATCGCGCCGCACGTCTCCGGTTGACCAGTCAGCCTTGCCCTGGAAGGGTTGACTCACAGGGCAGGGCTTCATCATCCAGCCGAAGCGCCGAGCTGGGGTTCAAGATGGGCAGCGGATCAGGAGGCAACGACGGAGGTCGACGATCCGTCGTTCGCACGATGGAGCAATCGGAGTGAGGGAGGTCTCTCGCTCCCACCAGATCCGGGACGACGAAGAAGAACGGCGCCGATGCCAGTTAGCCATGCCGGCGATGACCCCCGAGGCGCTCATCTCCAACCCATACGAGCTCGTTCCCCGCAACGTGACGCCGGACACGATCGCTGGGTGGAAGGCGGTGGCCGACGGGTTCCTGACCAACGAGTCCTGTGCCTTCCACCGCAACGTGGAGATCTCGTCGCGCTATGCCTGGATCCACAAGCTCCTGCCAGCTTGCTTCAAGTGGGCCGGGATGGCCGCGATCGCATCGCATCACGTCCGGCTCGCCCTCTTCCCGCTCCGGCTGGACACCGATCGCTCTGGCTATGTGGACATCCCGCGCAGCTTGGTTCGCCAGAGACTGCTGCTGATGGACGACGTGCACATGATTCGGGCAACGAACAATGCCATCTTCAACGACATCTTCTGGGTCCACCTCGCATACGTCAGCGCCGAAGACGGGATCGATCGCCTACGCGCTCTCCTCCGAGAGGAGCGCCGCTATGCGCCCGTCCTCTCCGGCTTCGAGGCGATCGACCGAGGACGCCGCGTCCTCGAGGACGGCTCGACGTCCGCGGAGGCTCGACGGACGGCGTGTGATCTCATCTGGGAGGGCAACGTCCAGCTCCTGGAGCATGAGCAGCGCGCCTTGGTGCAACCCAACTTCGATCGCCTCTCGTGCGCATTCGCCAGGCTCATCTCTATGGGCTCGGCCACGAGGTTCGAGGTGCGTGGAGTGCGGCACGAGATCGCGTACTTCACTTCGTTCTACCTGTCCTCGGCCACGCGAGGGAGCGCGCACACTCGGGGTGCACATGCGTGGCCGAGGATCACCCAGTTCGATGATCGCTGGTGTTGGCTCGTCACGAGCGTCATCCCGCGCTTCCGGAGATTCGATACCGACACACGCTTGATCGAACCGAGCCTGCGACGCATCCTCGCCGAGGCGCGGGACTACGCGTCGATGCCCTGCGTACCTCCGCTCCCACTGCAGACGCAGGGTCAGGGCCGACGCCGGACAACGGTGGTCACACGGCGCCCGGCCCCGTAGCCGTTTACCGGATCGAGGCAACTCAACACGTTGCAGACTGCCGCCCAAGAAGCTCAGGATGCCTTCATGGACATCTCCGGTCCGTGGTGTCGATGTCGAGTGGGGGCGTGACGGTGGCCGAGGTCCACGATTTCGGCTACGCCCGGGCTGATGACGGCGCCTTCATCGCGTACAAGACGCTCGGTGAGGGTCCCATCGACCTCGTCTGGCAGTTCGACTGGCTCGGCAACCTGGATGTGATCTGGGAAGAGCGGGATTTTGCCCGGATGTTCGATGAGATGGCGTCCTTCTCGAGGGTGATCCTGCACGACCGGCGAGCGACCGGGCTATCGAGTCGGGACGTCGACGTCCCCGACCTGGAGACCAGGGTCGCGGATCTCGTGTGCGTGCTCGACACCATCGGCGCGGAACGACCAGTCCTCGCCGGTGAGCGGGAAGGCGGCGCCCCCAACATCCTCCTCGCGGCCAGCGACCCCGGCCGGGTGCGGAGCTTGATCTGGTACGCACCGTCAGCGTGTTCGATCTGGTCGCGGGACTACCCATGGGGAGCGACACCCGAATACGTCGAGCGTGACCGGCTCGGCTTCGAGACGTGGGGGACCGCGCAGTACGGTGAGACGTTCATCGAGACGGAAGCTCTCGACGGTCACGATATCCGGGCGGACGCTGCAGCGAACATCGCGAAGATCAGCCGGAACACCGCAACCCCAGACGTGGCGCGTCGCTTGACCGAGGTCTGGTACGGCACGGACATCCGACCACTGCTGCCAGCCGTGACCGTGCCGACGCTGCTCATCAGCTACGACCAGGGGCCGGATGCCGCAGGCGAGCTTGCTTCGATCGCGTCCGCGATGCCGCATGCGCGTACCCAACTCCTGCCTGGTGCTGAATCCGACGGAGAGTTCGGCGCGTTCTTCAACGCGGTCCGGGAGTTCATCGGGATCGACCGACCCCCTTCGTTCGACTCTGTCCTTGCGACCGTCCTGTTCACCGACATCGTCGATTCGACCCGCCTCCAGGCCAGCCTGGGTGACAGGGGATGGAAGGACTTGATCGGGCGTCACGACGCATTGGTCCGTAGCCTGCTCGAGCGGTTCCGAGGCCGTGAGGTCAAGACCATGGGCGACGGGTTCCTCGCGACGTTCGATGGACCGGCTCGCGGCGTTCGATGCGCCGAGACGATCGCCACGAACGTGCAGTCTCTCGGCATCGAGATCCGCGCAGGAGTGCACACGGGCGAAGTTCGGATGGAGAACGGCGACGTCATCGGACTAGGAGTCTCGATCGGCGCACGAGTGATGTCGAAGGCGAGTGCGTCGGAGGTTCTCGTCTCCCAGACCGTGAAAGACCTGGTGGCGGGGTCCGGCCTGGAGTTCGAGGAGCGCGGCGAGCACGAACTGAAAGGCGTTCCCGGCACCTGGCGGCTGTATCGGGTGGTGGATTGACCACCCCGTACGCTCGGCCATGCTCCGGATCAAGGACCTTTGCCCCGTCGCTGCTGCCGGCACGAACGCGGGCACCGAGGGCTGCGGGTACGCGCACCGGATAGGGTTGGCCATCGTGGAGCTACCCACCGGCACCGTGACCTTCCTGTTCACGGACATCGAGGGCTCGACCCACTTGCTGCACGAGCTTGGGCACGAGCGCTACGGCCGGCTGCAGGACGAGCACAACGCGATCGTGCGCGAGGCGATCGCGCTGGGACGGGGCATCGAGATCCGTACCGAGGGCGACTCGTTCTTCGCGGCGTTCCCGTCGCCTGTCGGCGCTGTGCTCACCGCGGTCATGGCGCAACGGCGATTGGCCGGCCATGTGTGGCCTGAGGAGCAGGAGATCCGGATCCGGGTCGGGATGCACACCGGCCAGGGGCTGCTGGGCGGTGACGACTACCTCGGGATCGACGTCAACCGCGCCGCGCGCATCGCCGCGGCGGGCCATGGCGGGCAGGTCGTCCTATCGTCGGCGACCGCTGGCTTGGTCGAACACGATCTGCCCGACGGCGTCACGTTGCGCGATCTCGGTTCGCATCGGCTGAAGGACTTCCCGCAGCCGCTCCGGCTGTGCGACCTGCTGATCGAGGGCGTGTCGTCGGAGTTCCCAACGCTGCGCTCCCTCGATGCGCGCCCCACGAACATCCCTTCTGAACGAACGTCGTTCGTGGGCCGGACACAGGAGATCGCCGAGCTCGAGGATCTCTTGTCGACGACACGCGTGCTGACCCTCACAGGACCCGGCGGCATCGGGAAGACCCGGCTCGCTACGCACGTGGCCGGCAGAGTCCTCGAGCGTTTCGCGGACGGTGTCTTCCTGGTCGACCTCAGTCCACTGATCGACCACGAGGTCGTGATCCCGGAGATCGCCGGGACCCTGAAGGTCCGTCGCGTTCCAGGTCAGGACGTGGCCGAGACTCTGCAGCACCATCTCCAGGATCGCCAGTTGCTGCTCGTGCTCGACAACGTCGAACAGGTGATCGACGCGGCACCGGTGGTGGGATCCTTGCTCGACTCAGCGCCTGGTCTCGCCCTCTTCTCGACGAGCCGGGTTCCGTTGCGGGTCGCGGGCGAGCATCGATACGCGCTCGAGCCCATGCCCGTGCCCGTCCGTGCCGATGGGTCAGAGCATGTTGGTTCGTTCGACGCCGTCCAGTTGTTCGCACAACGGGCCGCCTCGGTGCAGCCGGCATTCGTCCTCGACGAGAGGTCGTTACCTGCGGTCGGCCGAATCGTGGCCGCGCTGGACGGCCTGCCTCTCGCGCTGGAACTGGCGGCGAGCCGGATGGGTCTGCTCACCCCTGAGTCATTGGCGGATCGACTCACCAAGCGGTTGCCGATGCTGACAGGCGGCCTCCGTGATGCGCCGGAACGCCAGCGGACATTGTCGGCGACCATCGCCTGGAGCCACGATCTCCTCGACGATGAGGCTCGGCGGCTGTTCGCGCGCCTGTCCGTGTTCTCGGGTGGCTGCACGTTGAACGCAGCCGAGCTCGTATGCGGGGACGATCTCGACGTGCTCGATGTCATGGCAAGACTCGTGGACGCGAGCTTGGTTCCGCGATCCGACCCAGATGCCAGCGAGGTGCGCTTCTCGATGCTCGAGACGATCCGCGAGTTCGCGGGCGCCCAGCTCGACGCGCGGGGCGACCGCTTGGTTATCGCAACTCGTCATGCCCAGTGGGTTCGCTCACTGACCGCCGAAGCTGAACCGCACATGGCCGACGAGGAGCAGTCGAATTGGTTCGAGATCCTGGAGCGGGAGCACGACAACATCCGAGCCGCGCTCGATCTCGCCGAGGAGCAGGCTCACGACCGACCAGCCGTTGAAACCGGGCTTCGAACGGCGGCGGCGGTCTGGCGGTTCTGGCAGGAGCGGAACCACCTAGCCGAGGCACATGACCGGCTCGCACGGCTGCTCTCCCTGCCCGAGGCACGCCATCCGGACGAGGCTCGGGCCCGCGGGCTCGGCGCCTACGGCGGGATCCTCTACTGGCAGTCAGATTACGTGACCATGCGTGAGGCCTACGAGGAGGCCGTGTCGATCGCTCGCTCCCTCGGCGACCGGGCACTCTTGGCGAGCGCGCTGTTCGACCTGTCGTTCGTGCCGGGCATGATCGAAGGGGACTTCGCGGCGTCGGAACACATCATGCGTGAAGCACTCGAGGTCGCCGGGGAGGCTGACGAACTGCTGCGAAGCCGCATCCTGGGAGGCCTCGGCTTCGCCGGGATGTTCCAGGGGCAGCCCGCCGTTGCGATCGACTGGTTCGAGCAGGCGATCGAGATCCAGCAGACCATCGGCGACCGTTTCGGCGTCCCACAGAACCTCGTGGGGATCGCCGCGATGCAGGTGCTGCTCGGGGACGTCGACGCGGCGCGCGCCAATCTTCGGGAAGCGACGGTGCTGGCGACGGAGTCGAGCGCGGCCCCGATGCTCGCCACCGTGGTCGTTCCCAACGCCGTGCTCGCCTCCATCGACGGCCGGCACGAGGATGCCGCTCGGCTCGTCGGCGCGTGGGAGCGACTCGAGCGCGACCATCGGGTCGGCTTCCCGGATGCCGCGATAGCACAGTTCGCCGACCCGGCGGCCGCGGCACGCGGGGCACTTGGCGACGAGGGATACGAGCGTTTCCTCAAGCAGGGGTTCTCCCTCGACCTCGACGGCATCCGCACCCTCGCGTTGGCCGAAGGATCACTCGTGGACGAGACCTTGGGAACGCCCCTTTGAGAGTGTGCTCCCCGGCGAGTGAGTTACTAGCCGAGGAGATCCATCATCGAGATGCCGCTCGTGCCCGCTGGTTCCTTCGCACACTCGCCGCCCGATATGCTCCGCGCGTGTGAGCTCCATCATCGCGATCGATGTCGGCGGGACCTTCATCGACCTGGTGAAGGTCGATCGGGCGACGGGTCAGATCTCGATCGAGAAGCAGCCCGCCACTCCCGATGAGCTGCCGCAGGAGATCGTCGCCGGTCTCCTGAAGCTGCCCGGCGACCCGTCGGAGATCACCCGTTTCCTCCACGGCACCACCGTGACGATCAACGCCCTGGTCCAGCGGCGAGGCGCTCGGGTCGGGCTGATCACGACCAGAGGGTTCCGTGATGTGCTCGAGCTGGGCCGAGGCAACCGACCCTCCATCTACGACTGGGTCTGGGTACCGCCGGAGCCGTTGGTCCCGCGCTCGATGCGGGCCGAGGTGCGCGAACGGATGGGACCGGACGGCTCCGAGATCGAGTCGCTCGACCTGGACGACCTCGGACGCGAGCTGGAGCATCTCGCCCGGGCCGATGTCGAAGCGATCGCGGTCTGCTTCCTCCATGCCTACGCCAACCCGAAGCATGAGCACCAGGCCCGTGATGCGATCGCGCGGGTGCTCCCACGGTGCCACGTCACCCTGTCCTCAGAGGTCGCGGCCGAGTGGCACGAATACGAACGCACGTCGACAGCGGTGATCGATGCCTACCTCGCACCACCGTTCGCCGCGTACCTGACGTCGCTGCACGACGAGCTTCGTGGCGCGAGCATGTCGGCTCCGATCGAGGTGATGCAGTCCAACGGCGGCACGATGGCTCTCGGCCGCGCCACCGGGTTGCCGGTTCGCACGTTGGCCTCCGGACCGGCCGGCGGAGTGATCGGCGCGGGGGTCCTGGCACGGCGGCTGGGCCACGCCGACGTGATCTGTGCCGATGTCGGCGGCACGACCTACGACGTCGCCGTCATCGAACAGGGCCGCGTCCACGAGCGGTCCCAAACCGATGTGGAAGGGCTGCCGGTCCTGGCTCCCACGGTCGACGTGGTCTCGATCGGTGCCGGCGGGGGATCGGTCGCGTGGTTCGACGACACCGATGCGCTCCGGGTCGGACCGGTGAGTGCCGGTGCCAGGCCGGGACCTGCGTGCTTCGGTTTCGGAGGCGACCGCCCGACGGTGACCGATTGCCAGCTCGTGCTGGGTCGTTTGGATGCGGAGCGCTTCCTGGGCTCCAGGATGCAGCTCGACATCGACGCCGCTGAACGCGCGATCCACGATCGCATCGCAGCGAGGCTGGGGATGTCGACACGTGAGGCAGCTGTCGGTATCACGACGATCGCCGAGAACGCCATGGCCAACGCGCTCCACTCCATGACGGTCGAGCGGGGCCTGGACCCGCGCGAATTCGTCCTGTACTCCTATGGGGGAGGCGGTGGACTGTTCGCTGCCGCGACGGCAACTGAGTTGGAGATCGGCACCGCGGTGGTACCTCGCGACCCGGCCACCTTTTCCGCCTGGGGCATCTCGGCTTCGGCCCGTCGTGAGGATGCATCCCTCACCCACCTTCGCTCCCTCGACCGCGCATCGATGGGCGCGATGATGGCCGAGCTCGGGTCGCTCCGTGAGGAGGTCGTTGGACGGGTGGCCGGGCTGGGCGCTGTCGAGGAGGACGTCGTGACCCAGGGAAGCGCCGACCTTCGCTTCGTCGGGCAGGAGCACACGGTGACCGTGGAGGTCGACGCCACATGGACGGGGGAGCATGCCGACCTACTCGCCGACCGGTTCGTCGAACGCCACCGGCAGCTCTTCGGTCATGGCGATCGCGATGCCTCCATCCAGCTCGTGACCGTTCGGTGCCGCGCGACGGTGCCCGGTGACGAGCCTGCCTGGCCGCCGTGGACGGTCACGCTGCCCGTGGCGGCGCGAGATGAACGACAGGTCGTGTTCGGGGGTGATGGTCCGCTGGTCACCTCGATCCATGATCGACAAGCACTGGCCGTCGATCAGATGGTGCGAGGGCCGTCCATCATCGAGGAGTGGAGCTCTTCCACCCTGGTGCCACCGGGGTGGCTCGCTCGCATGGATCCGGACGGGAACCTGGTCCTGACCGCAGAGGCATCGGGAGGATGAGCGGCGTCGATGCCATCGCCGTCGAGGTGATCCGAGGAGGCCTGGCCGCGGCTGCCGTTGAGATGAATCGGACGTTGGTGCGGACCGCACATAATCCGCTTCTCTATGAGGTGCAGGATTTCGGACTCGGCATCGTGGGTGCGGACGCCCGGCTCTGGGCCGAGGCCCCTGGCATCGCGGGGTTCATCAGCGCGTTGTCGGACACCGTCCGGTCCGGGCTCTCGATGCACGGACCCGCAGCGTTCGCCGAGGGCGATGTGCTGATCGTGAACGATCCGTTCATGACCGGCACCCACATCTCGGACACGTCCGTCTACACGCCCATCTTCTCGGGTGGGTCGCTGGTGGCCTTCGCCGTGGTGACCGCGCACTGGGCCGATATCGGAGGCAAAAGCCCGGGCGGCTGGGCGCCGGACACCACCGATGTCTACCAGGAGGGCATCTGCTTCACGCACCAACGCCTGGTTCGAGGCGGGGTCGACAACGACGATCTCTTCGACCTGATCGAGGCCAACGTCCGGGTGCCCGATCTGGTGCGCGGCGACCTGGCCGCGCAGATGGCCGCCTGTCGTCGTGGCATCGAACGGGTGCAGCGACTCTGCGATCGGTACGGCACGGACGGCGTCACCGACGCCATGGACCGGGTGATCGCGCGGACTGATGCTGCGATGCGATCGAGGATCGCCGACCTGGACGACGGCACGTACGAGGCGAGTATCGAGCTCGACCACGACGGCATCGATCGAACCGTGCACCCGAGGATCGCGGTGCAGATCCGCATCGACGGCGACCGCCTCCACGTGACGTTCGAGGGCACGAGCCCCACCGCGCGAGGGCCGATCAACGACCCGGGCGCACGATGCGATGTCCGCTGTGCGATCAAGGGGTTGTTCGCGCCCGACGAAGTGGGCAACGAAGGCCACGTGATGGCCGTCGAGTTCGAGATGCCGCCACACTTGCTGGTGAGTCCGGAACGGCCGGCGCCGGTTGATTCCTACGGCTACGTAGGGGTAGCGCTCATCGAGTTGGTGATCCGCGCGCTGGCCGATGTGTTGCCCGACCGTGCCCCGGCGGGCGGCTATCAGATCTTCGGTGTCGATCTGTACCGCGTGGATGAGCGACAGGGAGAGCCTTTCGTCTTCACCGATGTGCACCCGGGCGGTGCAGGAGCGCGGCCGCATCACGACGGGCCGGCGCTCATCTTCGTGGGAGACGGCGACACGCGGAACACCCCTGTCGAGGTCATCGAGACGCGGTACCCCCTCCGTGTGGAACGCCACGAGCTGTTGCCCGAGTTCGGTGGTCGCGGTCGATACCGCGGAGGTCCAGGAGTGGCGCGCGACTTTCGCATCCTGGAGCCAGGGGTGTTCCTGCAGTTCACCAACGAGAACACCCACGATCTCCTGGCCAAGGGCCTGCACGGCGGTGAGTCGGGACGAGCCGGTCAACTCGTCGTGAATCCCGGCGCCGACGAGGAGGTCACGTACTCGGACCGCATGACCGACTTCGGTCCGCTGCAGGTCGGCGACCTGATCAGCTCACGCTCCGGGGGAGGCGGCGGGTTCGGATCCTCCCAGTGAAGCGGCATCGTGTGCCGACATGATCGCCGACCGCTCCGCGCCGGCAACATCCTCGGGACGCTAGACGATCACCACGAAGGTATCCGCATCGCAGCGGGGGTGGCCCGAGGTCGCATCGCAGTTGACCCAGACGCTGTGGGATCCCGTCACTCCCCAGCCGGAGCGTTGGATGACCATCCGGTACTGCTTGGTGGACGCGTGCTGCGTCTGAGTACTGCCCACGCCGTCCGTCGCCACGGTGGAGGTACCGAAGGTCGCTCCCTTGCTGCCCACCCAGGCGAACGCGCGGCCCATGAACGTCTTGAGGGCGGCGTATCCCTGTGTGGTGGAATACCGAGTCGAGCCATCCACGTAGTTCGGGCTTTCTGCGGTGTTCCAGGTCCCGAAATAGGTGGGCGTGGGCTGCGTGAGGCTGAACGGGCTTCCGATGGCCCAGGCGCCGACGTTGCCCTTGGTGTCGGTCGCTCGCACACGGAAGTTGTAGGGCCCCGACGGGAAGCGGAACGCCTTCGTGTACGACCTGGCGCCGGCCTTGACGGCGACCTTCACCCACGGCCCGCCATCGGTCTGCATCTGCAATTGCTGCTTGGCGATCCCATCGGAGTCGGTCGCCATCCACCGAGCGACGACCTGGATGTTCCTGGTGGGGGTGACCGACCCTCCGGCGAACGCGACCATCGGGGTCGTCACGACCGGAGGCCCGCCAACGACCGGACTCAACCAGGATGAGCGGGCGACGTTCCAGTTGGCCTCCAGGTAGGACCCGTTGGGGTTCACGAGGACCTTCGTGGCGTTGTAGTAGTCGTCCTTGCCGCAGTCCCAGATGGAGGCAGGCAGGACGTCGGTCGGGCAGAGATACTGGAGATCGCCTCCGTTGGTGAAGTACGTGCCGCCGTCGTTGTAGCACAACGTGTCGTACTCATCGAAGCAATGGGAACCGCCCGAGGCGTGGGGAGCGTTCCCCTGCACCGCACCAAGGTTGTGGCCGACTTCGTGCATGAAGACGAGCGCGCCGTAGTCACCGAAGCCGGGGTCGAGTCTGATCAACGCGAGCTTACCGACCGACGCGTCGTTGTTGTCGTTCAGCGCGGGCTCCGGCTGGGTGTCGGACTCGAGCGACCCCTGCCCACTGTAGGGATACGCCGCTCCCAACTGGTCGACGAAGACCGCGTAGTCCATGTTCCTGTCGGTGAGGCCCAGCCTGGTCATGGACGCCACGAGGTCTTGGTAGGTGAACTGACCGTCGGCCCCGATCGGGTCGAGCGTCACGGTGGTGATCGTGATCGCTGCGGGATCGCCGGTGCAGTAGAAGCGGTATCGCTGTTTGCCTCCGGACGTTCGGAGGGTGTCCGAGGCCTGGGCGAGCCACCCGGGGATGAGCGCCCGATTCGTGCTGGATCGCGTCCGGTCACTCGGGACCCCGTACAGGACGCGGATGCGCTTGCCGCCGGTGTAGTTGGTCTCCGATGCCGTCTTGACGCAGGGAGCCGGGGCGGCGGGTGCGCGCAGGGCTGCCTCCGCCCGGAGGATGTCGATGGGCGTGGGAGTGGCGTCAGGCCCATGCGTGCACAGGTAGGACTGCGCGAACGGGACCGCATGCAGGCTCCCGCAGGGATCGGGTGATCGTTGCCCCGACGCCGACACGGGGACCATCAGCGCGGCGACGAGGAGGAGCAGAAACAGTCTCTTCACGGAGCCCTTCCCTCGAGGCCGCGGGCATGATGGCGCATGGAGCGCCTCGCTCCCGTCGCCGCGGTCGGAAGGATACTGCCCGATCAGCGATCCAGGCTATCGGTCGAACGTCTCGGCTTCCTTCGCTCCGGCAGAAGGTCGATCGATCGCTGAGACGGTCCGAGCCAGCACCGCTCCGGCGACTGCGCCGATCAGCAGACCGATCGCGGCAGCTGGCATCCATCCGTCGATGGTGGAACCCGGTGCGACCGACGCTGCGGCCGGCTCGGCGATCTGAGCAGCAGCCAACTGATCGCCTTCGCCGACGACGATCGAGCCGGTCATGCCCGGATGCAGGGTGCAGGCGAACGCGAACACCCCTCGATCGGGAAACGAGGTCGAGTACGTGTCCCCTTCGCCCATGTCCTCGTAGTGTCCCCAGCCGCTGCCGCTCACGTTGTGCAGATACGTGTCCCGGTTGACGAAGGTGACGGTTTCTCCGGGCTCGATGTACGAGGTCGTGGCCGTGAAGCAGGCACCCGAGAGCTCGACCGTCGTGGCGTCACCCTCGGTGGGATCGCAGTGGCCACCGCCTCCGGCCCATGCGGTCGCGCCGCCGACCAGTGTCCCGAGCAGCGCGAGCGCCCCGACCGTCGCGATCTTCCGTGCGAGTCCCATCACGACCTCCTCAGATGTGTGCCCCCGCTCGATGTACACCGGGAGGCGCATATCGGTTCCGGATCAGTCCGGATCTGTCGGGATGATCGTCGACTCAGCGATCGCGACCGCCCGATGCTTGGGCAACGATGTCTCGAGCCGGAAGGTGAACGCATCGACCTGCCAGATCAAGACGTTGCCCGTCACGAGCAGGGTGAGCGAGCCCTGCCCGGTCACGAGCACGAGTCGGTGCTCGCCGGAGGTCCAGAACGCCTCGCGTCCGTCGACGACCGCCGTTCCGAAGTCGTTCGTCTCGCTGAAGACCTGCTTGAAGGCGGCCAACCCGTCTCCTTCGAACTGCATGAGGAGGGCTCCGATGCCGGTCTCGGGGATCCGGGGAAGCTCGGGCGAAGGTGCCCAGGCGCTGACGACTCGCTGTGCGGGGACGTCGGGGCCAACCCCCAGATCATCGACCCACGTTCGAACCGGGGACCCGAGCGCGCCGGGAAGTGCCGGCTCGAAGCCGGCGACCGCTCCTGCCTCGGCGAGGCTCATCGCTCGTCCGAGATCGTCGGCCGAGATCACATCCGTGGGCAATGCGGTCGGAGCTCCGGGCACGACCTGCACGGTGGCGGCGCCCAACTCGATCACGAGGCGGGCGGCGAGGGCTGCTCCAGCCAGCGCGAGCAGCGTGGCCGCGATCACGAGCACCGTGCGGCGTCGACTCGGGAGCGAGAGGCGAGGTGCGACGAGGGAAGGCGTCTTCCGCTGCAGCCGAAGGGTCGCGCCGACCTCCCCCGCCACGTCGGGTGCGGTCGGCCACGCCAGGTCTTCGGCGATGTCCGAGATCGCTGCGCCGAGCTGGGCGTCCGTCAGATCGCGGAACTCGGTCATCGTTCGACCCCTTCCGGTTGGCGCTCCACGCTGTCGGACAGCTCGGTCCGGAGGCGGACCAGAGCCCGCGACAGACGCGACTTCACCGTTCCCGGTCGAACGTCGAGGGCTTCGGCCGTCTCGGCCTCGCTCATCTCGAACAGGTAGCGGTATGCCACCACGAGCCGGTCGCGTTCGGGCAGTCGCTCCAGCGCGGCCGTGAGTGCCTCCGCCTCCTCGCGGGCCATCGCCTCGGCCTCGGGGGATCGGACCGTGTCCCGGGTGCCGATCGCGGCCGCTCGTAGGGCCAGGGCCTCGTGGCGGCGGCCCGACCTGCCACGGTTGCGTGCCTCGTTGGCCACGATGCGCAGGATCCACGGGCGGAACGGAGCACCGGGCCGGAAGCGCGGCAGCGCGTAGTAGGCCTTCACGAACGCGTCCTGCACGGCGTCCTCCGCGTCGCCCCGGTTGTGCACCACGAGCCAGGCGACACGGAAGGCGATGCCTTGGTACCGCGTCACCAGCTCCTCGTACGCGCCGACGTCTCCGTCACGTGCGCGTGCGGTGAGCTCTGCGTCCTTCGATGGCCGGCCGTCCTCAGGGCCCTGGTTCGTCACCGCTTCTCGTCATACACCACAGCGTCGGTGGAGGTTCCAAGCTCCGAGCCCGCGTCGTACGCTCGGACCCGCTGATGTCGACCTATCGGATGCCCGCCGAGTGGGAGCCGCACGATGCGGTATGGCTCCAATGGCCGGACCGATCCATGGCGGGTCAACATCAGATGAAGCTCGAGGCGACGTGGCTCGCGATGGTGGCGGCCATGGCCGGTTCCGTTCCCGTGCGCGCGGTCGTTGCGAGCGATGCCTCCGCCGAGCGGCTCCAGAGCCAGCTCTCATGGTTCGGCCTGTCGGATGCGGTCGAACAGGTCGTGATCCCGATCGATGATGTGTGGGCTCGCGATAGCGGGCCGGTCTTCGTCCTCGACGGGGGCGGTTCGCTCAACGTGACGGATTGGAACTTCAACGGTTGGGGGGGCCGGTTCGAGCACCCGCACGATCGGGATGTGGCAGGGGCGATCGCGGCGTGGCTCGATGTGCCGCATCGCAGGCCTTCGACGAGCCTGGAGGGCGGGGCGCTCGAGGTGAACGGGACCGGATCGCTTATCGCCACCGAGAGCTCGATCGTGAACGACAATCGCAACCCGGGGACGACCCGGTCGGCCATCGAAGACGATCTCGGCCGCTTCCTCGGAGTTCGAAACGTCATCTGGCTCTCCGGCGCGCCGAAGGACGTCTGCGATGCGTTCGGCGACGTCACCGATTGGCACGTCGACATCGCAGCTCGGTTCACCAACCGATCCACGGTGCTCTACTGCTGGACCGAGGATCGAGACGATCCCCGATACCCCTACCTGGTGCAACACCGCGAGCAACTCCAGGGGGCCACCGATGAGACCGGGAGGCCCCTCGAGTTGGTGGCGCTTCCGACGCCGGACGTCCGCTCGGTCAGCCCACAGTCGTACGGGCTCCCGTCCGGTCGTCCAACGGGCTCGATGACCGACGCCGCCTACACCAACTACCTCGTCACGAACGGCGTCGTGCTGCTGCCCGTGTACGGACGTCCCGAGGATGAGGATGCCAAGGCCATCATCCGGGAACAGTTCCCCGGACGCGAGGTCGTCGGTATCCCGACCTTGACGCTGACCGAGGAAGGCGGTGCCGTGCACTGCGTGACCCAGCAGCAGCCGGCGTCGAACGGATCTGTGAGGAGAGCGGAAGGTTAGGACCTGAGCTCGCTGAGCGGTGGATGCCCCCGATCCTTGCTCGAGAGCTGCAGGCGAGCGTCGGTGATCGGCCACGGGATGGCGAGGTCGGGATCGTCCCACGCCACCGCCGGGTAGGCGACGTCCGAACGCCAGTGCTCCGAGACGAGATAGGAATACAGGACGTCGTCGGTGAGTGCCTGATAGCCGTTGCCCAAGCCCCGTGACAGGAAGATCGCCGTCGTACGGTCCAGCTCGCCCGCCCACCATGTGCCGAAGGTGGCGGAGTCGTTGCGCAGATCCACGACCACGTTGTAGGCGCGCCCGTGGACCACATGCACGTACTTCTCCCAGGGTTCGGCGTGGATCCCGCGCAGCGTGCCGCGTGGTGACTCGGCGACGCTCATCTGCTTCGGCTGGAACGCCGGCAGCCCAAGTTCTCCGAGCTTCTCCGCCTGGAACACCTCGCGAAAGCTCGCGCCCTGGCGTTCGGCGTCTTCATGGATCTGCAGATCGATGAGGTAGAAGCCTTCGAAGGGGCCTTCCCGGACCGTCAACGCTCCCATGGGTTGGTCATCCTAGCGGGGCATCGTTCAGGGGATCTCACCGGGACCGGCGTGCGGGCTCGGTTCACGCGATCCCGTCGGCCATGACGTTCCCGTCGCCCCGAACGGTCCTCACTCGCCGAAACTTCACGTGACCGTCACCTGGAGTACCGGGTTCCCGAACGGTCATCTCGTAGCCTCGGGGTATGACCTTCTCCGTGGGGATCCCCCAACGCGACGATGAGACCGGCGGTGCCGTGCTCGCCCTGGTGGCGCACGATGAGAAGAAGGACGACCTCCTTCGACTGGCCAGGCGCTACCGGACCGCGCTGGCGAACCTTCGCCTCATCGCCACCGGGCACACCGGTGGACTGCTGGCCGACGAGCTGGACCTGGACGTCGAGCGAGTCCACAGCGGGCCGCTGGGCGGCGACCTCGAGATCGGGGCTCGGATCGTGGCCGGCGACGTGGACGCGGTGGTGTTCCTGCGAGACCCCCTCGCGGCGCATCCGCACGAGCCCGACATCCAGGCACTGCTGAAGGTGTGCGACATCCATGGCGTACCGGTCGCCACCAACCTGGCGTCGGCCGAGATCCTGCTCCGGTCGCTTTCACAGGCGATGTGGTGGGGCCGCGGTGCCGCGGTGGCCGTCCACGCCGGTCACTGACCCTCGGCGTTCTTCCCGGGGAGCGGTTCCTCCTTCATCGGCCGATCGGCCTCCAGGTTCTCGCCCTCATGATCATCGATGAGGTGGCGGCTCATCTCTTCTTGCGTGTCGAAACGACGATCACAGATGTGGCAGATAGCCACCTCTCCGTCTCCGCTCTGGTTCTCGCGCTCTGCCATCGTGTCCCCTTCTTTCGTCCGTGAACGGAAGGATCCGGCGTCAACCGGGGAGCTTGTCCGCGATGACATCCACGGGCTGGATGTCGGGAGCCTCTTCGAAGAGTTCGGACGCCTGCGCCATGAGCGCCTCCGCCACGCGGCCCGAAAGGTGCGCCTGCCGGCCGGAGTCGTCGGGGAACGCGTCGAAGATCCCGAATTCCGACGGTCCCATCTTGATGGCGAACCACGCGACGGTCTCGGGCTCCTCCTGCACGATCGCCTGCCCGGATTCCAGGAAGGTCTGCACCTCGTCTTCCTTGCCTGCTTTCGCTCTGAGCCGAACGAGCAACCCGACGGTCGTCATCGCGCATGTCCTCCCGATCGTGGCGTCCCACGGTGGGGCGTCGTGCGTGCACCCCTACCCAGCCCCGTGAGGCATGGAAACCTCACCCCGAGCGATCAGCGACGGAGTACAGCCAGGCTTGATCGGTGGGCACGATCGCGCCGTCGTAGCCGCCGGTGAGGAGCACGTGGTCCCGGCCTGCGAGCGCGGCAGCCAAGAACAGCCGGTCGCCTCCGAGCTCACCGGGGATCTCGGTGAAGCGGCCGGTGACCGGATCGAAGCGTTCGGCACGCGGAGCCCCACCGGCCACGAACACCGAGCCGTCGGGCAGCGGCACGACCGAACCCCCAAGCTTGTAGCGCGGCCACGCCATGGTCGGTCCGGTGCGGAACGTGCCGAGCGCAGGATCGTAGATCTCGGTCGTGGCGAACACCCTGGTCCCTTCGACGTCGGCGGCGCCGCCGATCACCATCACCGTCCCATCGTGGAGCGTCACGGCGGCGGCCTTGTACCGAGCCGTTCGCATCGACCCCGTGGGCTCGAACCGGCCGGTCGCCGGGTCGTAGATCTCCGATGAGCCCACGATGTCGCCTTGGGAGAGTCCGCCCGCCACCAAGACGCGACCGTCGGGCAGCACCGATGCGGCGTAGGCCCCGCGCGGAAGGTGCATCGACTGCGTCGGCTCGATCGCGCCCGAATCTGGCTCGAAGATCTCGGCCGCGGCCGTCGTGATGTCGTTGTCCAGGAATCCGCCCGCCAGCAGGATGCGACCGTCTCGCAACGTCACCGGCGTGAACCCGGCACGGGCGGAGGCCATCTGAGGGCCGGGGGTGAACCGGTCGACGGCAGGATCGAACAGCTCGGTGCTCTGCATCACACCATCCTCGCCCCACCCGCCGGCCAGCAGGACGTGCCCGTCCGGCAGGAGGGCGGCGCCGTGGTCATCTCGGAACCCTCCCAAGGCGCCGACGGTGCGGAACGTGCCCGTCACCGGATCGAAGATCTCAGCGGTGCTCCCGCCAACGCTCCCCAGCTCGCAGCCCGCATCGGAGCAGCCTCCCGCGATCAGCACCGAGCCGTCATCCAGCCGCGTGCTGGACTGCACGGCGCGAGGAACCGACATCACGCCGATCGGCGCGATCGTCCCGCGCTGCACGGGGGCCGTCGTGACGGCGCTCGACGGCCGCGGAGGAGGTCCTTCCTCGCGTGAGGATGGCACGCACGCGGTCAGCGCCATGGCCAGCACCGCGGCACGTCGCATGTGCGTGGACGATCGGTGAGTCATCGCTGCCATCTCATCATGGCTGCGCTCGCGATGCCGCGTGGCGTCGCCTCACCGACCAGGAGTCCAGGGGACCGATGGCCGCGAACATCAGCGGATTGACGGTGATCGAGATCAGGGCCGTGGCGACGACGAGCTGGAATCCCTCCTCGGGCACGAGCCCCAACGCCAGCGCCGTCGTGGCGACGACGAACGAGAACTCGCCGATCTGGGCAAGGCCGGCAGCCACCGTGAGCCCCTCGTGGAGCGGGCGCTTCAGTGCGGCAACGATCAGCAGCGCGGCAAGCGATTTCCCGATCACCACCACCGCGACGACGACCACGATGGCCACGGGCTCGTCGCGGAAGATCGACGGATCGAGCAACATGCCCACCGACACGAAGAACAGCACGCTGAACACGTCGGTGAGCGGCACCACGTCGTGCGCGGCTCGTTCGCTGACGTGGGACTCCCCGAGCACCGCCCCCGCCAGGAACGCACCCAAGGCCAACGACACGTCGAAGATCTCGGCCGAGGCGAATGCGATCCCCAGGGCGATCGCGATCACGGCCAGCGTGAACAGCTCGCGGGAGCCCTGTCCCTGCACGTGCGTCAAGAGCCACGGCAGCACCCGAGCGCCCACGATGAGCATGATCGCGGTCAGCAGCACCGCCTTGCCCAGCGCTGAACCGATCTCGAGCGCCACACCCGCAGGTGTGAGCGGATCGGCGCCTTCCACGGTTCCCGCGGTGACCGCCAGGATGGGCAACAGGACCAGCGCGACCACCGTGAACAGGTCCTCGACGATGAGCCACCCGATCGCCACGCGACCCGCTCCGGTGTCGAGCTCATCGCGTTCGCCGAGCGCACGGAGCAGCACGACGGTGCTGGCGACCGAGACCGCCAGGCCGAGCACGACACCGGAGACCGCATCCCAGCCGAATCCGATCCCGGCGGCGAGGCCGAGTGCCATCGCACACGCGATCTGCCCCAGCGCTCCGGGGATGGCGATGCGCCGCACGGCCAGCAGGTCGCCGATGCTGAAATGCAAGCCGACGCCGAACATCAGCAGCGCCACGCCGACCTCGGCAAGTTCGAGGGCGATCTGGGGGTCGGCCACGAGTCCAGGCGTGAACGGCCCCACGACGACGCCGGCGAGCAGGTACCCCACGATCGTGGGAAGCCTGACCAGCGTGGCCAGCCACCCGGCAACGAAGGCGGTGCCCAGGGCGATGGCGATCGTGGCGATCAGGTCGGCGCCGTGATCGTCCATGCTCGGACTCTACGGAAGTTTGCCCGGCCAGCGAACACACCGCGTAGACTCGGCCGCCACCCATGTCGAGCTCATCCGATGTCGAGGGCGCGGTCTCCGGGTCCGCCAAGATCCGCTTGGTCGTGCTGAGCTTCCTCATGCTGTTCGTGGAGCTCGGGCTGATCCGGTGGTCCGGCGCCTACAACATCTATCTCTCCTTCTTCACCAACTTCATCCTGCTGGCCAGTTTCCTGGGGGTCGGCGTGGGGTTCCTGCGGTCCCACGACCGCTTCGACCTGTTCCGGTTGGCCCCGGCGGCCCTCGCCGCGTTGTTCGTGTTCATCTTGCTGTTCCCGGTGCAGGGCGGCCCGGTCGACGGCGAGCTCCGAGTGGTGGGGGCCTTCGGATGGCCGGCGTTGCCGAAGTGGATCTCACTGTCGGTCATGTTCGTGCTCTCGTTCTCGGTGATGGCGGCGATCGCCGGAGGGGTGGCCCGCGTGTTCGCTCGGTTCGCTCCGCTCGAGGCATACCGTCTCGACATCGCCGGCAGCATCCTGGGGATCGTGGCGTTCTCGGCGCTCGCGTTCGTCAACGCGCCTCCGCTGGTCTGGGGCGTGGTCACCGTGACGATCCTGTGGTTCGTCGCGGACCGCGCGACGGATCCGGGAGCTCGTGCCCGCGGTGGTCGTCCTGGTCGTCCTCGGTCTGCTGTCGTTCGCTCCCGGGACGTTCTGGTCGCCGTATCAACGCATCACGACCACGGAGGTCGCTGCCGATGGCAGCGTGGGGATCAACGTCAACGGGCGCCCCCATCAACGCATCATGCCGGTCTCGTTCATGGTGTCGGATCAGGCGTTCCGCTTCGAGCCGTACGAGCGCTCGCCGGACAACCCGCTCAGGAACGTCCTCATCATCGGGTCGGGCAGCGGCAACGACGTCGCCATCGCATTGGCCCAAGGGGCCGATCACGTCGACGCCGTCGAGATCGACCCGTTGCTGTACCGCCTGGGACGCGACATGCACCCGGACCGGCCGTACCAAGACCCCAGGGTGTCGGCCCACATCCAGGACGGGCGAGCGTTCCTGCACGACACCGATCGGACAGTTCGACCTGGTGCTGTTCGCGATCCCCGACTCCCTCGCCGCGCTCGCGGGGCAATCATCGTTGCGGCTCGAGAGCTTCCTGTTCACCGAGGAAGCCATCCGTGAGGTCCGCGACCACCTGGCCCCGGACGGCGTCGTGGCGATGTACCACTACTACCTGCCCACGCTGGTGGATCGGTACGGCGACACGCTCGATCGCGTGATGGGCGCGCCGCCGTGTCTGGACGTCAGTCCCGGGGTGGCGGCGAAACCTCGGGTCGTGCTCACCGGCAGCATCCAACCGGGATCGCTGCAGTGCGACGGTGTCTGGGAGCGTCCTCAGACGTCGCTTGCGTCCCGACACGGACGACTTCCCGTTCCCGTACCTGGTTGGTCGCGGGATCCCCGCCTTCTACCAGGTCTCGCTGCTGCTCATCTTGGCGGTGTCCCTCGTCCTCGTGCGTGTGGGGGCCGGGCCGTTCCGTGCGATGAGCTCGTACGTGGATCTCTTCTTCATGGGCGCTGCCTTCCTGCTGCTGGAGACCACCAACATCGTCCGGTTCGCGCTGCTGTTCGGCACGACGTGGTTCGTCAACGCGTTGGTGTTCGGCGGGATCTTGTTCTCCGTCTACGTAGCGATCGAGGTGACCATCCGATGGCCCGTTCGCCGGCCGAGCCTGCTCTACCTGCCGCTGTTCGCGACCGTCACGCTGGCGTGGGTGGTTCCGCTGCACTCGTTGCTGGACCTGGATCCCGTCCTGCGATTCGTCGCCGCGGTCGCGCTTGGGCTTCACCCCGGTGTTCATCGGGAACCTGATCTTCGCGAATCGTTTCCGAGACGTGGGGTCCTCCACCATCGCGTTCGGGACCAACCTGTTGGGCGCCATCGTGGGAGGGATCGTGGAGTACGGGGCGTTGATCGTCGGCTACCGAGGGCTGCTGCTCGGGGTGGCGGCCCTGTACGCGCTCGCGCTGGTGACGGGCCGATCGCACCTGGCTTCCCGCGATCCGGCGTTGCTATCTTGTGCGACCACGTCCGGGGATGGTAGGACAGCGCTTCCATCGGGATCGACCGATCCTTCACGGATCGGTGGCTCAGGAGGCATGGCGTGAGCGAAGGATATCCAGTCAGTCGGCGGCTGTTCGTCCGCCTTTCCGCAGGAGCGGTCGCCGCAGGGGTGGCGGCGGCGACGATGCCGCTCCCGAAGGCGGCCGGCGCTCCGCGTGGAGGCGCGTGCGACCCGCTCAACACTCCGCCCAGCTTCATGGGCACGGTGCCGTCCCCGGAAGCGGTCCTCGGGTTCCCGATCGGTGTCGATCGCGAGGTCAGCTCGGACGAGATCGTCACGTACGTGAACGCGGTCGCGGGCGCCAGCAACCGGGTGATCGCGGGCACGGCGGGACAGTCCCAGCGTGGTCGCCCCATCCGCTACGCGATCGTGGGTCTGCCGGCCAACGTCACTCCGGGTGGCCTGAGCCAGATCCAGGCCGACGTCGAGGCGATCAGGGATCCCTCGACGCCGCAAGGAACGGTGAACTCGCTCGCCACCAGCACGCCCGGCATCATCTGGATCGCGAGCAACCTCCACGGCGGAGAGGAGAGCGGCGCCGACGCCTCGCTGCAGCTCCTGTACGAGCTGGCGGACCGGAACGACTGCGGGGTCACCGACCTCTTGGATCAGTGCGTCGTCGTCATCCTGCCCTCGCAG
Organism: uncultured Actinomycetes bacterium; assembly: GCA_963821935.1. GTDB lineage: Bacteria > Actinomycetota > UBA4738 > UBA4738 > HRBIN12 > JAOUEA01. Next base: position 1,120,262 of record CAWGFM010000005.1, read on the forward strand.
AACCCGGATGGTCGGGAGAAGGACCTGCGGCGCAACGCCTACGCCTTCGACCTGAACCAGGACCACATGGTGAGGACGCAGGTCGAGACCGACGGGAAGATCGACCTCATGCGGCAGTACCCGCCGCTGGTGCTCACCGACCATCACGAGTTCGGGTACTACCGATCGTTCTTCCCGCCCAATGACGACCCCGTGTATCACGAGACGCCGGAACAGATCGTGCGACAGATCAACGACATGTTCGGCCCGGCGTATGCGCGCGAGTTCCGCCGACAGGACTGGGGCTTCTTCAACCGGGGCTACGGATACGACTTCTTCGCCCCTCGGTTCACCGACACGCTCGCGACCATGGGGTTCGGGGGAGCGGGCATGACGATCGAGGTCTACGACGGAGCCCCCCTGGACCGTCGATTCGAACGTCACCTGACGGTCATGTGGTTGACGCTGGCCACCGCCGCCGCCAACAAGCGCAAGTTGCTGCGTGATCTGCACAACTCCTACGTGGACGCCCTGGACGAGGGACGCAAGGGGAAGTTGCAACCCAACCGCACATACGAACCTCGATCCACGCCCGACCGGAAGGTGCCCGATCGCCGGTTGCGGCACTACTTCTTCAAGGATGAGCCCAGCAAGCGGCGCGAGCTCCAGCTGCTGGTTCGCCGATTGCAGCAGATGGACGTGGAGGTCTACCGGCTGAACGCCCCCGTGCAGGTGCCCGACCTGCGGCCATACATGGAGGGACCCCGTCGTCAGGTGCTGCCGGCCGGCACGTATTGGGTGCCCATGGCGCAGCGTCAGAAGCGATGGATCCAGGCGGCGCTCAATGAGGACCCCTACAACCCCACCAACACCGCCTACCGGGTGAGTTCATGGAGCCTGCCACTGGCCTACAACCTCGCCGGCTTCACCTCGGGGTCGAACCTGGACCCGGATGCGACGCTGGTGGCGCCTGTGGCCGAGCCGGCCTCATGGCCGTTGCCGTCCAACGTCCCTTCGGTCGGCATCCTGAACCTTTCGGGTGACTTCACCGCCTACGAGGCCATCGGGCACACCCGTTGGCTCTTCAAGCGTCAGTGGGGCCTGCAGTGCGACGAGTTGATCTCGGCCGACGTGGCATCGGGCTTGGACGGGCTGGACGTGCTGGCCGTGCCCGCGGGTGGGATCAACGTGGGCCTCAAGCGCCTGCGGAAGAAGGGGCAGAAGGAACTGATCCGCTGGGTGAACCGGGGCGGACGGCTGATCGGGTGGCGGTACGGTGCCGCTCGGCTCGCCTACGTGCTCGGCATGTCCAGGGCGCGATACGACTACCTCACGGAGAGCATCGACGGACCCATGGTCAAGGCCCTGGTGGATGCGGACAGTCCGCTCGCCGACGGTGTCGGTCGTTCCGTGTGGGCGCTGGTGGATACCGCATCCATGAGGGCGCCGCGATCGGTCTCGCCCGTTCGGTTCCCCACGAACGAGAGTGGCAACTTCCGGCTCTCCGGGTTGCGTCGGGGCACGCATCGACTGTGGGGAACGACCGCGGTGGCAGACGAACGGTTCGGCCAGGGGCGCTCTATCGTGTTCTCGTTCGAGCCGCTCTATGGTGGCGGGTCGGAGGGCACCCAGAAGATCCTGTTCAACGCGGTAACGGGCCCGAACCCCAGGCGATCGCGCCCCACCGCTCCGGTCGAGTTCGATGAGGCTCGCATCGCGCGCAGGATGGCTGCCACGACCGCGTGGGTCGACGGTCCTGATCCGGACGTGCACTGAGTTCGACGCGAGGCAGTGGCCGGCGCTTCGTAGACTGAACGGGTGAGCATCGGCTCGGCTCCTTCCTCCGATCGGTTCCTTCGCGCGTGCAGACGGCTGCCGGTCGATCGCACGCCCGTCTGGTTCATGCGCCAGGCGGGACGCTACCTGCCGGAGTACCGAGAGCTGCGCGGCGAGCGCGACATCCTCGAGACCTGCCGGATCCCTGAGCAGGTCGTCGAGATCTCGCTGCAGCCGCTGCGGCGGATGCCGCTCGACGCCGCGATCGTGTTCAGCGACATCATGGTGCCGTTGGCCGGAGTCGGGATCGACGCCAGGATCGAACCCGGCCGAGGGCCGGTCGTCGACACGCCTGTCCGGTCGGCCCAGGATCTGGCCAGGATCCGTCCCCTCGAACCCGAGCAGGATGTGCCCGAAGCCCTCGAGGCGATCCGCCTGCTGCGCAAGGAGCTCGATGTGCCGCTGATCGGGTTCGCGGGTGCGCCGTTCACCCTGGCCTCCTACCTGGTGGAAGGCGCCCCTTCCCGCAATCACGAACGGACGAAGGCGCTCATGCTGGGCGATCCGCGGACGTGGGATTCCCTCATGCGAGCGCTGGTCGCCGTCGTCGTGCCCCATCTACGCGCTCAGGCCGCCGCCGGTGCGCAGGCGCTGCAGGTGTTCGACTCATGGGTGGGCGCACTGGACGCGGATGATTACCGCACCAGCGTGCTCCCGCACATGCGTGGGGTGTTCGATGCGTTGACCGACCTGGACGTGCCCGTGATCCACTTCGGCGTGGGCACGGGAGAGCTGCTGAGCCTCCTGCGCGAGGCTGGTGGCGACGTGATCGGCATCGACTGGCGGACCCCGATCGACGAAGCCTGGCACCGCATCGGTGGATCGGCCAACGTGGCAGCACAGGGGAACCTGGATCCCGGGGTCCTGTTGGCTCCGTGGGAGGCGGTCGAGCGGAAGGCCACGCGGGTCCTGGAGCGAGCCGGGGGGCGTGACGGCCACGTGTTCAACTTGGGCCACGGGGTGTTGCCAGCCACGCCGCCCGAGACCCTGGCGCGCCTGGTCGATCTGGTCCACGCGAGCACCCAGCGAGGGTCGAACCGGTGAGCGAGGGTCTGGCCGCGGGTTCCGCCCCCGTCGGGGTGCTGGTCATGGCCTACGGCACGGCGAGCGGGCCCGACGACATCGAGCGCTACTACACCGACATCCGCGGTGGCCGCACGCCCGGCCCCGAGCACCTCCAAGAGCTGAAGGATCGGTATGCCGCGATCGGCAACGTGTTCCCGCTGCTGGACACCACCGCCGCGCAGGCCGAAGGTCTGGTCGAACGTCTCGAGGCAGCCGGCGATGGCCGCACCTACCGTGCGTACCTCGGCATGAAGCACTCGCCGCCGTTCATCCCCGACGGCGTCGAGGCCATGCGGCGAGACGGCATCACCGAAGCGATCGGCATCGTCATGGCTCCCCACTGGTCGGGCATGTCGGTGGAGACCTACATCGAGCGGGTGCAGCGAGCTGTCGACGACGAAGGCGCTGGTCCGTCGTTCTCGTTCGTGCGGCACTACCACGACCACCCCGCGTTCATCGGGTTCCTCGCCGAGCGGGTGCGCGAAGGGCTCGAGGCGCTCCCCCAGGAGGTGCGCGGCGACGCGGCGGTGATCTTCAGCGCGCACTCGCTGCCGGTTCGAACGCTGGACGACGGCACCCAGCGGTGCACGCGTTGTGACTGCGAGGCCAGCTGCCGCTACCGCGACGGCCTGCAGGAAACCGCCGATCTCGTGACGGCCCGTCTGCTCTCGTCCGGCCTCGGCATCGCCCACTTGACGATCGCGTGGCAGAGCGCCGGCCGCACCGCGGACCCGTGGTGGGGGCCACCCGTCGAGGACGTCATCCGGGATCTGGCTGCTCGTGGGTTGCCCGCGGTGCTGGTGTGTAGCGCAGGCTTCGTGGCCGATCACCTCGAGGTGCTGTTCGATCTGGACGTGGAGGCGGCACAGATCGCCCGGGGTGCCGGCATCGCGTTCGCACGCACCCGCATGCCGAACGCCGATCCCGAGTACCTCGACGTGCTGACCCACGTGGTACGCGACCACATGGCGGCGCAGGTGCCCACCGCGTGAATCGTTCCCCGGGCCGGTCGCGCCGGGTCGCGGTGGTCGGCGGTGGTGTCACCGGCTTGACGCTCGCGTACCGCCTGCTTCAGGACGATCCATCGGTCGACGTCACGGTGTTCGAAGCCGCCGGGCAGGCGGGCGGCAAGCTCCGCTCGGTGCAGGTCGGCGATCTGGTGTTGCCGGCGGGTGCGGATTCGTTCCTGGCACGCAAGCCCTGGGCGGTGGAGCTGTGTCGCGAGCTGGGGATCGCGTTGGAAGCACCCGGCGCCGCCGGTGCCCACCTGTGGACGGAAGGCGGGCTGGTCCCGCTGCCCAAGGAGGCGCCGTTCGGCATCCCCGGGGATATCGGCGAGGTGCTGCGCTGGCCGGGGCTGACGTCGGCAGGCCGCCGGCGCGCTGCCCAGGACCTGCTGCGCAAGAAGCGCAAGGACGGCGTGGAGGAGAGCCTGGGTGCGCTGCTGCGCCGGCGACTGGGCGACGAGGCGACCGACCGAGCGGTGGCACCCCTGTTGGCGGGGCTCTACGCCGGCGACGTGGACCGGATGTCCGCGCGCTCGACCTTCCCGGATCTGGAGGCGTGGGAGGCCTGGCAGGGAAGCCTGATCCGGGGTGCGCAGGCGGCGACACGTCAGTCCAAGCGGGGAGACCCAGGTCCGATGTTCGCCAGGCCCCGAGGAGGCGTCCAGCGTCTCACAGACTCGCTCGCCGACCGGCTCGGGTCCCGGCTGCGGACCGACACGGTGCTGGGATCGTTGGACGAGCGAGAGCTCGAGGCCTCCGACGCGGTCATCGTCGTCTCGTCGGCGCACGAGGCGGCCAGGCTGGTCGAACCGCTGGCTCCCGCGGCGGCAACCGAGCTCGCGAACATCTCGTACGCGTCGACCGGCGTGGTGCTCCTGGTCTACGGGAACGACACCCAGCGCGGGCTCCCGAACGGGACCGGCTTCGTCGTGCCCCGAGGACGCGCTCCCATGACGGCAGCGACCTGGCTCAGCAGCAAGTGGCCCGACGAGGCGTTCGGCTCCCGTGCCGTGGTGCGCTGCTTCGTCGGCGCGGTGGGGGAGCAGGACGTGCTGGACGCCGACGATGCCGACCTGATCGATGCGTGTGCGCGCCACCTGGCGGCGCTGGTGTCGCTGCCCGATCGACCCGAGCATGCCGCGGTGGTGCGGTGGCCGTCGTCGATGCCGCAGTACGAGGTGGGACACCGTGCCCGCGTCGAGCGGATCCGCTCCCTGCTGCCCGAGGGTATCGTCGTGGTGGGGCAGGCCTACGACGGTGTCGGCATCCCCGATTGCGTGCGCGCCGCCGGCGAGACGGCACACGATGTCCTCGTCCGCGGCAGCCGACGAGCATCGAGCGACGAGGAGACGGTCCCATGAGCGACATGAGCGAGACGATCTACGCGCTCTACCCGGTGTTCAAGGGGAAGGATGATCTGCGCGAGGCCCTCATCCACAACGACGAACGCCGGCACGCTGCGCAGGAGATCGAGAACCTCTACAAGTCCTGGGAGGGCAGGGTGCACGTGCGTGGCACCTATTCCACGGTGGGGTTCCGCGCCGACGCGGACCTGATGCTGTGGTTGCACGGGTCCTCGCCCCACGATCTGCAGCACGCGCTGGTCGAGTTCCGCCGGACCACCGTGGGACGGCTCACGGACCTCACGTGGACGTTCATGGGTGCGGTGAAGCCGGCCGAGTTCACCGCCGACCACGCGCCCGCGTTCGTGAAGGGCACGCCACCCGAGACCTTCCTGTGCGTGTATCCGTTCGTGCGTACGCCCGAGTGGTACCTGCTTCCGCGCGAGGAACGAGGCGAGTTGCTGCGCGAGCATGGCGGTGCCGGGCGTGAGTTCCCCGAGGTCCTCGCCAACACCACCAGCGCGTTCGGGTTGGGCGACTGGGAATGGATCCTGGCGTTCGAAGCGGAGCGAGCCGACTCGCTCATCGATTGCATCCGCCGCCTTCGCGAGACGAAGGCCCGGCTCTACACGAAGGTCGAGGTGCCCTTCGTGACCGGGGTCCGCAAGTCGGCCGCCGACGTGCTCGACGACCTGGTGTAGGACCATGGCCCCCGTGGACTTCGTCGAGGCGATCCGGCGCGACAGCGAGGCGTTCGCGGCGGCGGCAGATCGCGGCGATCTGGAGACGCTGGTGCCCTCGTGTCCTGAGTGGACACTGGGCGACCTCGTCTGGCATCTCACCGGCGTGCAGTGGTTCTGGACCCAGATCGCGGCCGGCCCGCTCCTCTCCCGGCACGACGTGGGCGAATCGCCCGAGCCGCCCCTCACCGACGACGATCTGGTGGCCGGGTTCCGCCTGGGCGCGGCCGCTTTGGTCGACGTGCTGGAGCGCGCTGATCCCCATACCCGGCTGTGGAGCTGGGCCGGTGGCGAGCAAGACATCGAGTGGGTGCGTCGACGGCAGGCCCACGAGGTGGCGATCCACCGGTGGGATGCGGCCGCAACCGCCGGTGACGCTCCTCCCGAGCCCATCGAACCGCCGCTGGCGCTGGACGGCGTCGACGAATGGGCCGAATGGATGGCCGACCCCGAGGACCTCGCGGTCGCCGCACCGATCTCAATCGCGCTGGTGGCCACCGACCTCGACGCCCGACGATCCTTCGCCGTCCGGCCCGACGGGTCGATGGATCGCCACGTTGTGGAGGCGGCCGACGCCACGGTACAGGCGACGGCGTCGGATCTGGATCTCTTGCTCTGGCGACGGATCGGCGCTCGCGACGTCGGGATCGAAGGTGACGTGTCGGCCGTCGAACGCTTCCTGGGAGCCTCGGACCTGGAGTGACCGCGACGGTCACGTCGCCCGCGTCAGCAGAACGTCGTGCTCTGACGCATCGCGCGCGATCAACGCCAGCAGCCGCCGTCCCTCGGCGGCGAGCGCCGACGAAGCACGCTTCGAGAGCGTTCCCACGTGCTCGATCGCCAGCGTGGCGGAGCCGGCGTCGCGATCGATCTCCAGCAGCCACGTGGCTCGCATCGCGCCATCGATCAGCACACCGCCCCGCCACGGGCCCGGCCGCAGCGTCAGCTCGCCGGGATGGCGCGGCGAGAGCAGCCGGCGCCGATCCGCGTAGGAGAGCCAGACGTTGTCGTACTCGGGCAGGAACCGCGGCGGGGCCGGCGTGTCGGGCTCGGGCCTGGGCCCCTCGGGCAGATCGAACAGCTCGCGGCCATCCTCGTCTCGGAACGTTCGCAGCTGGGGCCGCAGCCGCTCCACGACCTCGCGCATGCCGGTGAGCCGGGACCAATACGCCACGTCCTGCACGGAGGCGGGGCCGAACGCTCCCAGGTAGCGGCGCACCACGTCGTCGATCGACGGATCGGACCACGCGTTCGCGACCGAGGAACGCCTCGGCGGTCATCGAGCGCACCTGCGCCGACCGGCCCCAGACCCCACGTGGAGGAACCTGCACCAGCGCCATCAGGTTCCGGGCGCCGTAGGCGAGCGCCTTGGCTCCAGGTCAGGGAACCGTTCCGACATCGCGGCGCGGAGCTCCGTGCCGTTCATGGCCTGCTCCGACAGGAGCGTTCGTGCGAACGCCATCGGTGGACCCATGTCCACACCGTCGAGCGCCGGCCCGAACTCCGGGTGCCGCGCCAACTCCTTGTCCAGGACCGGTTGCATCAGCGGGCGGAGCAGCAGCAGTCGTCGGCGCTCACCAGGTGGATCGTGGCTCGCATCACCGCGATCCGGACGAGGCTGCCGTCGAGCACGAGCCGCCCGAGCTCCTCCGGGTCGAAGCCGCGGATCCGCGACCACAGACCCACGTACGGGTTCATCGGCAGCTGCGCCTGCACGCCAACCAGATGCTCCACGGCCCCGACCACGGGAATATCGGACCCGCTCGAGCAGCAACTGACGCTGCAGCTCGCCCGGTTCAGCGCCCGGAGGCTCAGCGTCTCGATGCCCACCGGGCCATCCGCCATCAGCGTCGGTACGAGCCCATCTATCCCTGGGACTAGCCCTTCTTCGCCTTCTTCTCGTGCTTGGCCACGATCTCGTCGGCATGGTCGGGCACGTAGGTGTAGAGGTCACGCGGGGGGCGAACGTATCCGTCGTCGTGTTGGCGATCGGGCAGCTCGATCTCGGGCACCGACTCCTCGGTGTACGGGATCTTGGAGAGCAGGTGCGAGATGCAGTTGAGCCGCGCGCGCTTCTTCGTGTCGGACTCCACCACGTACCAGGGGGCTTCGGGGATGTCGGTGTGCACGAACATCTCGTCTTTGGCGCGCGAGTAGTCCACCCACTTCGTGCGTGAGTACAGGTCGGTCGGCGACAGCTTCCAGCGGCGCAGCGGATCGTCGATGCGCGCCTCGAACCGTCGCTCCTGCTCTTCGTCGCTCACCGAGAACCAGTACTTGATCAAGATGATGCCGTCCTCCACCAACAGACCGTTCGAAGATCGGACACTGCCGCAGGAACCGGTAGTACTCGGCGGGGGTGCAGAAGCCCAGCACCCGCTCCACGCCGGCGCGGTTGTACCAGCTGCGGTCGAACAGGATGATCTCGCCGGCGGCGGGCAGCTGCTCCACGTACCGCTGGAAGTACCACTGGGTGGTCTGTCGGTCGGTGGGCTTGGGGAGCGCGACGTGCTTGGTGATGCGGGGATTCGTGTGCTCCACGATGCGCTTGATCACGCCGCCCTTGCCCGCCGCGTCGCGTCCCTCGAAGACCACCGCCACCCGGGAGCCGGTCTCGACCACCCACTGCTCCATCTTCACGAGCTCTTCCTGCAGTCGGTAGAGCTCCTTCTCGTACGGCTTCTTCGGGAACTTCGTGCGTCCCGACCCTTGCTGTTCCATGGCCTCATCGCTCATCGCGTCCCTCCCGGTCGCGGTCAGATGGGATGGGTTTGACGCCGTTCGGCGAACGGCGCAGGTTCGAAGGGAGGCACGTGGTTTGACCGACGTCTTCGTCTCGGGACTATCGAAGCGGCGATACGTGAGGAGTGACGGATGGATCGCAAGATCATCACGTCGGCACGTATTGGCACTCGCAAGCCTGCTGTTCGCTTCGGTGGTGACCGTTGCAGGCTTCGGCTGCGACGCCAGGGATCGCGGCCCCGTTCACCGGGGGCCTTTCGCCGACCATCTCCACTTCGCGGGCCGACCTGGATGGTGATACGAGACTCCGATGCCGCCGATGACTCGGCGGCGTTCTACGGGGACACCTCCATCATCAACGGCGCCCTCGACTGCAACGCGTGGATCCTGGACAACCACGGCGCACTCGGCGACGGGATGATCGATGCCAACGACGAATGCACCCTCATCGGCTACGACGGAACGCCAGACGGCATCACGATCAGCGTCGTTGCCGGCGAGTTCACGGAGGCCGGTGGCTCGCCGATCGCCGAGGGGTACGTGCTTCCGAAGGTCTTCAATGCGGCCGAGCCAGACAACCCAAGACATCCTCGACTCCGAACTCGGCTGGTCCACGATCGATGGGCGGGTCGACTCGAACCGCAGCGAGACGATCGATCCCGAAGACTGCACGCTCAATGTCATCGGCAGCACCCACGTCTTGGGATCCGACCCCGGATGTGGGTTCGCCTCGACCATCCCCGCCTCTCCGATGGACTCGTCGATCTCAACAGTGACGAGACTCATCACCGCTGCCGACACATGCATCGGTGATTTCATCGGGCGCGGCGTCATCGACGGATTCGTCGACGATGGGCTCGTGGACGATGGCCCGGGATGCACCGATCGCGGCACGCACGGCCGCGACACTCTTCGCGGCACGGCTGGTCCGGACATCATCTGCGGCCGCGGCGGCAACGACGTCCTGCTCGGCCGCGGAGTGGAAGGGACACCATCAAGGGTGGGCCCGGCAACGACGACATGAAGGGCGGGCCGAAGAACGACGAGCTGCTGGGCGGCCCCGGTCCGGACACGGCTCGCGGAGGGCAGGGAATGGACAGCTGCTTCAGCGCGGGGGTCCAGAGGAGCTGCGAGTGCTAGCTCCACGAACAGGGTCAGTCCAGCCAGTACCGGCCCCGCTCCAGGGGCCGGTACTGCTCTACCCTGGGGTACGTGAGCGACGTCGATCCCCAGGTCCTCGCCGACCGCGCCGCCCTGCGAGCGGTGCCCATCGAGCAGCGGCCGAAGCCTCGGATGCGGGGACGGCTGCACCAGTGGGCGTTCTTCTGCTCGATCCCGGCGGGGATCGTCTTGGTGGCGCTTTCATCGGGCGCTCGCGAGCGGATCGCCACCCTGATCTACGCACTCACCCTGATCGGTCTGTTCGGCGTGAGCGCCTCCTACCACCTGGGTTCGTGGTCAGAGGAGGCATACGTTCGCATGCGTCGACTCGACCACTCCATGATCTTCGTGCTGATCGCGGGCACGTACACGCCGTTCTGCCTGCTGGTGCTGCAGGGAACCCTCGGGACCGTCTCGCTGATCATCGCGTGGGCCGGTGCGGGGATCGGCGTCGCGACCAAGCTGTACCGGGTGGACATGCACGTGTTGTCGGGGTTCATGTACATCGGACTCGGCTGGGTCGCGATCGGCACGCTGCCGGCGCTGCTGCGAGGCCTCGACACCGTCGAGACCGTCCTGCTGATCGCGGGCGGACTCTTGTACTCATCGGGCGCGCTGGTGCTGGCGACGAACCGGCCCAACCCGTGGCCCACCACGTTCGGCTACCACGAGGTCTGGCACGCCATGACGATCGCGGCCGCAATGTGCCAGTACGTGTGCATCCTGCTGGTCGTCAGCTGAGCAGCGCCCGCAGGTCGTCGATGATCTCGTGACCGTTCGTGGAGGCAGGCCGATCTTCCGAAGCCTCCTCCGCCCGGAAGATCAACCGCGTGTCCAGCCCCACCGCCCTCGCTCCATCGCAGTACGCGACCTGGTCGTCCACGAACACCGATCGCGACGGCTCCGGCTCACCCACCCGCGCGAGGGCTTCCCGGTAGATCTCGGGGTGCGGCTTCATCGCGCCCACCTCGTGGGAAAGGACCACCGCGTCGAACTCGGCCTCCAGACCGAGCCGGTCCACGATCGGCCGGGTGTTCCACGAGCAGTTGCTCACCAGGACGGTCGGCACATCCCGCGAGCGCAGCTCGCGGAGCACCTCGAGGGAATCGTCGTACAGCCGCACGGAGTCGGTGAGGGCCTCGGCCTCCAGCGACGTGAGCTCCACCATGAGGTCGGGAGTGCTGACCACGCCGGCGGCCACCAGGACCGAGGCGAGGTCCGCACCGGCGTCAGGGTTGACGCCCGTGTTGCGTCCGGGGCGAGTTGATCGAAGGCGGCGCCGATGGCGTCGGAGGTGACACCGACACGCTCGGCGAGCCGGGTCTGCCACGAACGCCAGTCGCTCCACACGACGGTGTCGTACAGGTCGAGCAACGCCGCATCGAAGGTCATGACCGCACAGGCTACCCAGGCACGCGCAGGTCAGTCGGACCAGAGACCAGCCAGGAAGCGGTCGACATCGGCGTCGCCGCGCAGATCGACGACCTCAGCATCGTCGGCCGGCTCCTGGGGCGCGATCAGCTCGAAGCACGCGGCGACCGACTCCGGTTCGAGGAACCGCGAACGCTGTGAGTAGCTGTGCGGATCCTCCAGGCCGCGCGGGCGCCGGTAGTAGCGCATGGGGTACGTGACGTGCAGTGCGTCTCGGGCCCGGGTCATCGCGACGTAGAGGAGCCTGCGTTCCTCTTCGATCTCGTCGTCGTCCCCGGTGGCCATGTCGGAGGGGATCATGCCGTCGGCGGCATGGATAACGTGCACCACGTCCCATTCCAGGCCTTTGGCGGAATGGATCGTGGACAGCACCAGGTAGTCCTCATCGAGCAACGGCTGGCCGGCCAGGTCGCCGGTGGACGAGGGAGGGTCGAGCGTCAGCTCCGACAGGAATCGACCGCGAGTCGGATAGCCCTGTGCCAGCAACGAGAGTTGATCCAGGTCCCGAAGGCGCGCACCGGCGGCGTCGTAGCGGTGCGCGATGATCGGTTCCAGGAACGGCCGCAGACGCTCGAGTTGTGCGGCGGGGGTCATGACGTCTTCATCCATGCAGCCGCGCATGGCCGAGCGCATCGACTGCACCCCGATGATGGCGGCCTTCGGCACCTCGAGTGAATGGTCAAGTAACTTGACTAAAGCGTTCCCGCGGTCGTCCTCGGACGTCTCGCCCACACCGATCTGCGTCATGAGTCGTCGCGCCGTCGCCGGCCCCATGCCTTCGGGCAGCTGCAACACGCGGAACCACGCCACCTCATCCGTGGGGTTCTCGAGCACTCGCAGCACCGCCAAGGTGTCCTTCACGTGACCGGCCTCCAGGAACTTGAGGCCGCCGTACTTCACGAACGGGATGTTGCGGCGCGCCAGCTCCACCTCGAGCAGGTCGCTGTGGTGCGCCGCACGGAACAGGACCGCTTGCTCCTTCAGCGGCACGCCTTCCTCCCGATGTGCCAGCACCGTCTCGCACACGTCGGCGGACTGCGCAGCCTCATCCAGGCAGGTGCGGAGGGTGGGGATGCGTCCGCCCGAGCGTGCCGACCACAGCGCCTTGTCGTGGCGTTGCGGGCTGAGGGCGATCACCGCGTTGGAGGCGGCCAGGATGGGAGCGATCGAACGATAGTTCTGCTCGAGCGCGACGAGGGTGGCGCCGTCGAACCGCTGCGGGAACTCCAGGATGTTGCGCACCGTCGCGGCGCGGAACCCGTAGATGGACTGCGCGTCATCGCCCACCACCGTGAGGTTGCGAGCCGTGCCAGGTGGACGCATGCCTTCCAGGATGTCGGCCTGCAACGCGTTGGTGTCCTGGTACTCGTCGACCAGGATGTGCTCGAACCGGTCGGCCAGCGGCCCCCGCGTTGCATCGCTCCAGGCAAGCGCCTTCCAGAACAACAGCAGGTCGTCGTAGTCCAGAACGTTCTGCCGCCGTTTGCGGGCCGTGTAGGCCGTGAAGATCTCGCGGATGCCGTCGGCTTCGTCGAGGCACCAAGGGTAGTGGCGCTTCAAGACCTCGGACAGCTTCTGGCCGGTGTTGACGACGCGGGAGTAGATCGACGCGAGGGTCTCCTTGCGCGGGAACCGCCGCTCGCGCGAGCTGAACCCCAAGCTCGTCGCGCAGCAGGTTCATGACGTCGGCGCCATCGGCCTGATCCAACACCGTGAAGTCCGGCCGCAGGCCGAGTGCGCGTCCATGCGATCGCAGGAGACGGTTGGCGACGGCATGGAACGTGCCGCCCCAGACTCGGCCTGCGTCCGAACCGTCCGTGATCCGCTCGGCTCTGGAGAGCATCTCGCGCGCCGAGCGTCGGCTGAACGTGAGGAGCAGCAGCCGTTCCGGCCTCACGCCCTCGGACAGCAGCCAAGCGACGCGCGAGGCGAGCGTGGTCGTCTTGCCGGTTCCCGCACCCGCCACGATGAGCAGGGGCCCCTCACCGTGGGTTGCAGCAGCTCGCTGTGCGTCGTTGAGGAGGTCTCCGAACATGTGTTCGAAGTCTATACCCGATCGAGGGGTGCCCAGTCACCGAAGATGCTTTTCCCTGCCGACGCCGTGGTCGGTCCAGCCCGGATCGCCGGTACGCTTCCGACAAGGTGGAGCAGACCTCAGGACGCATCCGGATCACCGACGGTCCCTACGTGGTGGAGGGTCCGGTGCCGCTCGTGCGCACCTCGCACGTCGAAACCGACCACGGCGAACCGGTGGCATGGGCGCCGGACGAGGCGATCCAGAGGCGCGAGGAGATCAAGCTGTGCCGATGCGGCCGGTCCGCGGACAAGCCGTTCTGCGACGGCTCCCACGCTCGGGGCGAGCCGTTCGACGGAACGGAGACGGCCGATCGTGGGCCCAGCGCCGCCAGGCGCAAGAGCTATGCCGGCGAGGGCGTGATCCTCACCGACGACCGCTCGCTCTGCGAACACGCCGGCTTCTGCGGCGACCGATACACCAACGCTTGGCGCATGACGCGCGAGACCGACGACCCCGTCGTGCGGGAGCAATTGATCGCCATGATCCGCTTGTGCCCGTCGGGCGCCCTGGAGTACTCAGTGGAAGAGGGCGGCGCACCGATCGAACCCAGTCTGCCCGTCAGCGTGGCGGTCGTGAAGGACGGTCCGCTCTGGGTGCGCGGCGGTGTGCGGGTGACCGGTGCCGACGGATTCGACTACGAGACGCGCAACCGCGTCACCCTGTGCCGGTGCGGCGCCTCCACCAACAAGCCGTTCTGCGACGGCACGCACGCCGAGGTCGGGTTCACCGACCCGTAGTGCTCACGACGCGGCGGGGATCAGTCCCTGCTCGCGCATCACGGCGACCGGCAGCACGTGGCAGTAGGGCTGGTGCCCGTTGCCTTCGTAGTAGCGCTGGTGGTAGTCCTCGGCCGGATAGAAGACCGGAGCTTCGCGGATCTCGGTGGCGATGGGTCGCGTGAACCGCTCCTGGGCGCGGACCTTCGAGGCTTCGGCGGCGGTCAGCTGCTCGGGCGTCGTGGCGTAGATCGCGCTGCGGTACTGGTCACCGACGTCGGGGCCCTGACGGTCGACCTGGGTGGGGTCGTGCATCGCCCAGAACACCTCCAGCAGCTGGTCGAACGTCACGACCGACGGGTCGAACGTCACCTGCACCACCTCGGCGTGGCCGGTGCGATGACCGCAGACCTCTCGATACGTGGGGTTCTCGGTCACCCCGCCCGCGTATCCGCTGATGGCCTCGCTCACGCCGGGCACCTGACGGAAGACCCACTCCACACCCCAGAAGCAGCCGGCTCCGAAGATCGCGGTCTCGTGTGGTCATGTCAAGGCTCCCTTTCATCTCGTCGTGCTCTCTGTATCGTCTCTCGAATGGCCGTCACCGTTGCACGGCATGAAAAACTGAACGGTCCGCAGGGTGGATTTCCCCTCTTGGCCTGGGGTGGTGTATCCTGAGCGTCACCCTTCTTTGAACGGAGATTCAAAGCCATGGCGCAGCAGCAGGCGAACCGCTACGACGCGATCGTGATCGGTGGGGGCCACAACGGACTCATCACCGCGGCCTATCTGGCCAAGAACGGAGCCCGGACCGTGGTGCTGGAATCCCGGCACAAGACGGGCGGCGCCGCCGACACGATGAGTCCCTGGGACGACGCTCCCGACATCAAGGTCACCACGCTCAGCTACGTGATGAGCCTGATGCCCCCGACCATCCAGAAGGACCTGCAGCTGGAGCGGTTCGGCTACAAGGTGTTCCCGCAGGGCATGGGCTATCTGCCGCTGCCCGACGGCGGGTCGATCGTGCAGCACGACGACGAGGACACGACGCGCGCGTCCATCGGGCGCTTCAGCAAGAAGGATGCCGACGCGTACTTCGAGTACGAGGAGTGGATCGGGCGCATCGCCAACATCATGGGGCCGTTGCTCATGCAGACGCCGCCCACGCTCGGCTCCAAGAAGCCGAAGGACATCAAGGACGTCGCTCAGCTCGGCTGGGCGCTGCGCAAGGAGATCGACCAGCGCACGGTCGCCGACATCACGCGGCTGTTCACCATGAGCGCCACCGATCTGCTGGACCGCTGGTTCGAGTCGCCGGTCCTCAAGGGGTTCATGGCGGTCAACGGCATCATCGGCACGTGGGCCGGTCCCGACGCACCGGGCACGGCGTACGTGCTCATGCACCACTCGGTGGGCGACATCGGTGACGGACAGATCGCCAGCTGGGGCTACCCCGAGGGTGGCATGGGCGCGGTCAGCGACGCCTGCGCCGAAGCCGCGAGGTTCTTCGGCGCCGAGATCAGGGTGAACGCCCCCGTGTCCCGCGTGGCGCAGGCCAACGGCCGGGTGGTCGGCGTGGCGTTGGAGGGCGGCGAGGAGCTGTTCGCGCCCGTGGTGGTCACCACCTGCCACCCCAAGATCACGTTCTTGGACCAGCTGTCGGCGACCGAGCTGCCCACCGACTTCGTCGACGACATCACGAACTGGAAGACCCGCAGCGGCACGGTCAAGATCAACCTGGCGTTGTCGGAGCTGCCGGAGTTCACGGCCGACCCTGGGTTCGACCCCAACGTCCACGGTGGCGCGATCCAGATCCTGGACGACGTCGACTACCTGGAGAAGGCGTTCCAGGAAGCGCGCTTCGGGCAGGCCGCGACGCTCCCGTTCAGTGACACGGCCATCCCCACGGTGTTCGACAAGACGTTGGCGCCCGAAGGCACGCACGTGATGAGCATGTTCACGCAGTGGGTGCCGCAGGAGTGGGCAGACGAGGACGGACACGAAGCAGACCTGGAGGCCTACGCCGACCGCCTGATCGATCGCGTGGACGCGGTGGCGCCCAACTTCAAGGGCTCGATCACGCACCGCCAGATCATCGGTCCCAAGCAGATGCAGGACGAATGGGGCTTGATGGGGGGCAACATCTTCCACGGCGAGCTCACGGTGGACCAGCTGTTCCACATGCGGCCCGCGCCCGGCTATGCCGACTACCGCACGCCGATCCGCGGCCTGTATCAAGCGTCGAGCGCGACGCACGCCGGCGGCGGCGTCACCGGCATGCCCGGCCACCACTGCGTCCGCGAGATCCTGCGGGACAAAGCGCTCAAGTAGCGACAGCGATAGCGCTCGCGAGCATCGCTCAAGTAGCGACAGCGATAGCGCTAGCCCAGCCAGGTGCCGATGGCGGCTCGGAACGGTTGCACGTCGATCCGATCCCAGATGCCCTCGGTCACGTACGGGTCGGCTTCGAGCCAGCCGTCCAGCTCTGATTCGTGACGGGAAGTCTGCGATGACGATGGAGCCGATCATCTGATCCTCGTCGTTCAGGAGCGCGCCTCCCATCAAGATGTGCCCCTGTTCCAGGTGGGGTTGGATGGACGTCAGATGCGACGGGCGGACCTGGGCTCTGCGGGCGACGGCCTCCTCGTCGTCTGCGTCCCAGGCGATCACGGCGTACTGCATGCGTCATCCTCCTCGTTCGAAGCTCCATCGATGATGGCACGGTCTGCGATAGTCCCCGCATGCCGGATGACTTCGCGCAGGTCGATGCCCTCTTCGAACAGGTCGGCGCCGCAGAGCACATCCCGGGGCTTGCCTACGGCGTCGTGATCGGCGGCGAACTCGTCCATGGGCGAGGTCTCGGCACGACCCACGCCAACGATGCTTCGCGATCCGCGCCCGACGCCGACAGCGTGTTCCGCATCGCATCCATGACGAAGAGCTTCACGGCCGCGACCACGGTGCTGCTGCGCGACGAAGGTCTGCTCAACCTGGACGAGCCCGTGGGGACCTACGTCCCGGAGCTCGCGGGGTGCAGAGGACCGACCACCGATTCGCCGCTGGTCACCGTTCGTCACCTGCTGACCATGTCCAGCGGCCTGCCCACCGACGATCCGTGGGGAGACCGGTTGCAGGGGATGCCGTTGGACCGCTTCGCCGAGCTGCTCCAGGATGGGTTCGAATTCGCCTGGAGTCCCGGCACGACCTTCGAGTACTCCAACCTGGGCTACGGCATCCTCGGCCGAGTGCTCACCAACGTGAGCGGGATCGAGTACCGGGAACTGGTCGCCAGACGATTGCTGGAGCCGCTCGGCATGAGCGCCACGGCCTACGATGCCGCGGACGTGCCGGCGGACCGCCTCGTCCAGGGTCACGTTCGTCGCGACGACGAGTACCTCGACGAACCGTTCGACGGATACGGCGCGCTGGCATCGATGGGCGGGATCTTCAGCTCGGTGCGCGATCTCGCGACGTGGGTCGGTGGCTTCACCGACGCGTTCCCGCCCCGGGATGATCCGGAGGGACCGCATCCACTCTCGCGAGCGAGCCGTCGCGAGATGCAGCAGGTTCACCGCGCTCTCACACCTGCGGTGCAGCATGATGACCCGGCCGGCCTGCCGGTGTTCGATGTGTCGGGGTACGGCTTCGGCGTGTTCGTGCACGACGATCTGGTCATCGGAAAGGTGGTCGGGCACAGCGGCGGCTACCCGGGCTTCGGTTCACACATGCGCTGGCACCCGGCGTCGGGCATCGGCGTGATCGCCCTCGGCAACCGGACCTACGCGCCCATGGTCCGGCCATGCACCGACGCACTCACCGCGTTCGTCACACGGAAGGGCGCCCCCGTGCGAACCATCACGCGGTGGAAGGCGACCGACGCGGCGCGCGCCGACGTCGAGCGCTTGCTGGAGGGGTGGGACGCCGATCTGGCCGATCGGTTGTTCGCGGTGAACGTCGATCTGGACGAACCCTTGGAGCATCGTCATGGCGCGATCGAGCGGCTCCGGGAGCGCTTCGGCGCCCTGATCCGAGAGGACGGCGAACCGATCGAGTCCGATTCAGCGGGCCATCTCGCGTGGTGGATGCGAGGAGAGCGCGGGGGTCGCGTGCGCCTGGAGATCTTGCTCAACGCGGAACGTCCACCCCGCCTGCAGAGCCTGGAGATCCGGGAGGTCTGCGATCCCTCTCCGGCCCTGCGGGCCATGGCCGAACGGGTCGCGAACCTGCTGTCGGACGAGCCACCGGCGGCCTGGCCCGACGACCTGCGGCCGCCTGCCCCCGAGGGTGGCGGCGCGACGGCTGATGACGAAGGCCGCGACGCGGCAGACCGATCGCTCCGTGTGGCCGCCGCCATGTTCGGTCCGGTCGAGCTCGGACCGCCGACGGACGGGGACGGCACGACGACGGCGACGTTCCCGCTCCGCGGTCATCGGGGCACCCTCACGATCGCACTCACGGTGGATCCGTCCGACGGCTCGCTCCGGGAGCTGAAGCTCCGTCCGGACCGTCGAACTCCACCCGTCGAAGCGCAGGCATCCGTGGTTCCCACTACGTAGTCCTCTCCAGAACCACAGCAGCGCAGAGACGATGGACGGCTCCCATCCCGATGCTGACTAGGTCGTCGGACCACCTCGTGAAATGCGTCGAAGGGCCTATTCGGAAACCTCCGCTGTTACCCGAAATCAGGTACAGACATATTCCCGATTCCCGGGAGGGGGTTGAGCACGATGCGACAGTGGGAACTGATCGGTATCACCGACACCGTACCGACACCACCGCCGCCACCGCGCTCGCGATTCGCGAACGCGGCGACGATCGGAGCGGCTGCAGACGGCCGCCCCGTGTTCTTCTGGAGTACCGACACCGCTCTTCGGTTGCGCACGGTGACCGGCGCAGCCACCGAGGTGATCGGCCTTCCGTACTCTCGCACTGAAGGCCGGGACCTGATCGCGGTGTTCGGTATGGAGGGGCCCAACCTGGCCCTGTTGGACGCGCACGTGGCAGCGTTGAACGGCGATACCGCCGAGTTCACGCTCGAGGGGACACGCGCAACCGTCCGATGCCAGGTGGCCCCGACCCATGACGCGCTGGAACGCGTCACGGGCACCTTCTGCCTCGCCGTGAGCGTGGAGAGGGTGGACCTCCGCGACGTGCCAGAGCACGCCGCGGTGGCATAAGGGATGGGCCCCGCCCGCAGGGCCTAGCCCGCAACGACAGCACGGCTCCGAGGATCCTCTCCGTCTCCTCGGGGCCGTGCGTCGTTCTTTTCCCGTTCCGTTTCTTTCCGCCCTCGTCGCTCACGTGCGCTCGGCCGCGAACAACGGTGCTCCCGGGTCCGGCTGATCGTGCGTCCACAGGAAGCCCGACCACTCGGGGCCGCGGGCCATATCGAATGCGAGCGTTTCCTCCGAGCTCGAACCCTTCGCGGAATCGAAGGACCAGGTGCAGTCGGGGGTGGGCCGCGATCCGATCACCTCGCCGATGGGTTCGAACGCATCGCGGTTCCACAGGGCCACCACGTCCAGGTTCGGTTGGCCCTGCTCCCCCCCGCTGACGGCACGCACCGCGAACGCCCTTCCGTCCTGGCTGGCCGAGGCGGCGGTGATCCGCAGCGCCGGGTCGTCCAGCGTGAGGTGGCCGACCTCGGTGGCCTCGTCGATGTCGATTTCGTCGTCGGCCTCCGGGTCCGGTGCGAACGAGAACACGCGGAAGTCGGTGGCTGCGCCGTCCCCGTCCAGGTCCACGGGGAACTTCGGGATCAGGTACACGGTGGTGGGCGCTTCGTCGCTCGCCGGATCGACGAAGGCGCCCTCGACGTTGGCAGCCTGGGGACCCTCGGAGGCAACCACCTGGATCGGGAAGCGGGTCGGCTCGACCTCGCGCGCCTCACCCCCACCGATCGACGGCTCGTCGACGACATAGACGTTGAGGTTGGTTCGCGTTCCATCGTTGTCGCCGGTGTCGAACAGCCAGATCCGTTGCGACGGCGCAGGCTCGACTGCCAGATCCTCCATATCGGGAAGCGCCTCATCGGTCTGATCGGCGTTGGTGACGGGGTCGCCGTCGGGCCCGGGTTCCAGGGTCGACGGATCGACGCCGAACCGCTCCACCACGCTGCCGTTCCGTGCATCCAACGCGAACAGCACGACGGCGTCCGGTCCGGCGATCTCGTTGGCCGAGCGGTCTCCCACGGCCCATGCGATGCGTGCGGCGCCATCTCGCTCCGTCACTGAGACGCCGAGCCCGGAGATGCCGGCCACGGCCGGGTCGACACCCCTCTTCGTGGTTCCGACCTGTCCGATGCGCATGGCGGGCCCCACGTCGGGACACGGGACGCTGACGGCGCCATCGGGCTCGGTGTCGGACGGCCTGGGATCGGTCGGCGAGGGCTGACACGCGCCTGCGGTGACGGCCAGCAGCGCGGTGATCGTGACGGTGAAGGCCCGGTGCATCATCCGGAGCGTTCGGTTCGATCCCGGAACGCCCGCGCCGCGTCCAGGATGTGATCGATCTCGTCCGGGCCGAGCGCCGTGCAGAGGGTCCACAGCTCGTAGCCCGAGGGCGGCAGATACACGCCACGATCCAGCATGTGGTGGAAGAACCGCGCGTAGCGCTCGTGATCGGCACCGGCAGCGTCCTCGAAGTTGCGCACGGGGCGATCGGTGAAGAACACGCTGAACAGCGACGCCTCTCGATTGATCGTGGCCGCGATGCCGGCGTCCGCGAACGCCGTGGCGAGGCCGTCCGTCAGCACGTCGGCGCTCGCGTTCAACTGCGAGTACGGGTCGGTGGTGCGAGCCAAGTCGAGTGCGGCGATGCCGGCGGCGACCGCCACCGGGTTCCCGCTGAGCGTCCCGGCCTGGTAGACGGGTCCAGTGGGTGCGAGCTGCTGCATGAGTGCGGCCGGCCCACCGAACGCTGCACATGGGAACCCGCCGCCCATCACTTTGCCGAACGCGGTGAGATCCGGTCTCACTCCGAAGTGGTCCTGCGCCCCGCCGTACCCCACCCGGAACCCCGTGATCACCTCGTCGAACAACAGCATGGCTCCGCTGTCGTCGCACAGTGTCCGGAGCCCTTCCAGGAATCCGGGCTCGGGCGGCACGACGCCCATGTTGGCCGCGATCGGCTCGACTGCGATGACCGCGATCTCGCCACCGCGCTCGGCCACGACCGTTCGCACGGCGTCCAGGTCATTGAAGGGCACCGTGAGGGTGTCGCGCGCGGAACCCTCGGTGACACCCGGTGACGACGGGATGCCGAACGTGGCGAGACCGCTGCCCGCACCGTGGGCGAGCAGCGAGTCCGAATGACCGTGGTAGCAGCCGGCGAACTTCACCACCAGGTCGCGGCCGGTGGCGCCGCGCGCAAGCCGGATGGCGCTCATGGCCGCCTCGGTCCCGCTGTTCACCAGTCTCACCTGCTCGACGCTGGGGACGGCATCCACGATGCGCGTGGCGAGCTCCACCTCAGCCTCGGTAGGAGCCCCGAACGTCGTGCCCTTGGTCGCCGCACGGGTCGCCGCCTCCACGATCTCGGCGCGAGCGTGACCGAACAGCAGGGCGCCCCACGACTGCACCAGGTCGACGTACCGGTTGCCGTCGACGTCGATCAGCGAGGCGCCCTCTCCTCGCTCGATGAACACCGGTGTGCCACCCACGCCTCCGAACGCGCGTACCGGCGAGTCGACGCCACCGGGGATCACAGCGCTCGCACGCCGGAACAGCGCTTCGGACCGATCCATCAGTCGGTGTTGATGCCGACCGCTGCATCGCGCGTCGCGCGCTTCATCGGCGGGTTCACCGTGGCAGCCAGCCGGCGGCGTCCTTGGCGTGGTAGGTCACGACCATGTCAGCGCCGGCGCGCCGGATCGACGTGAGCGTCTCGAGCACGCTCCGTCGTTCGTCGAGCCATCCGTTGGCCGCCGCCGCCTTCAGCATCGCGTACTCGCCGCTGACGTGGTACGCCGCGACCGGCGCCCCGGTCTCGCTCTTCGCTCGCCGGACGAGGTCCAGGTACGGGACCGCCGGTTTCACCATGACGATGTCGGCGCCCTCGTCCAGATCGGCGCGGATCTCGCGCAGCGCCTCGTCGGCGTTCGCAGGATCTTGCTGGTAGGCGGTCCGGTCGCCGAACCGAGGGGCGCACTCGGCCGCGTCGCGGAACGGGCCGTAGAACGCGCTGGCGAACTTCGCCGCATACGCGATGATGCCCACGTCCGTGTGGCCCGCGCCGTCGAGCGCGTCGCGGATCGCTGCCACCTGTCCGTCCATCATGCCGCTGGGTCCTACGAGGTGTGTGCCCGCTTCGGCCTGCGCGAGGGCGATCCGCCGGTAGCGTTCCACCGTCGCGTCGTTATCAACGGCGGTGCCGTCGGCATCCAGCACCCCACAGTGGCCGTGGTCGGTGTACTCGTCCAGGCACAGGTCGCTCATGGTGACGACGTCGTCTCCGAACTCCGAGCGCAGCGCGGCGACGGCTCGTTGGCTGATCCCGTCGGGGTTCCAGGCCTCGGAACCTTCCGCGTCCTTGGCGATGGGAACACCGAACACCATGAACGCGCGCACACCGGCATCGGCGATCGCGACGGCCTCCTTGCGCAACGACTCCACCGTGTGTTGGCTCTGGCCGGGCATCGAGGCGATCGGCGTGGGCTCGTCGATCCCCTCCTTGCAGAACAGGGGCATGATCAGGTCGTCTGCGTGCAGACGGGTCTCGCTGACGAGCGCACGCATGGCCGCCGTCCGTCGGAGCCGTCGAGGCCGTTGCTGCGGGAACCCCATGCCACCAAGGGTAGCGGCGTCACGCCCTCGCGTGTGCGCTACCGTCGTGCGATGGACCCGAAGAAGCCCTGGGACGGCTACGTTTCGTTCTCCTACCTGCAGCCCGGAACGGACTTCACCGTCTTCGAACTCGATGAGCAGGTCGGCCGCATCCAGCCGTTCACGTATCCACTGGACATCCACCAGGCCGAGCGGGCCGATCGGTTGCTGCGTTCGTGCGTCTGCATCTCGCTGCACGACCATGCAGGCGTCTCGCCGAAGGACTGGAACCGGTTCGATGCCTACGTGCGCGAGGGGCGCGAGTGGTACGGGTTCGAAGGGCTCGCCGCTTCGGGTCTGGACGCGGTCTTGGAGAACTTCCTCGACGGCACGTCGACGATCACCTCGAAGTCCGGCTGGAAATGGAACGACGTCATCCACGACATCGGCATGCGGTTCGCCGATGTGGCCCACCAGTCCGTCGTCTTCGTGGGGTCGACCGTCGACGACATCGTCCAGGCACACGCGTCGGGACGCATCGCGCTGATCCCGTGTCTCGAGGGGGCGGCCCCGATCGAGAACGAGCTCGACCGACTGGACGTCCTGTTCGGGCTCGGCGTCAGGATGCTGGGCATCACCTACAGCGAGTCCAACGCACTGGGCGGTGGCCTGAAGGATCCGGGTGACGCAGGTCTGACTCGGTTCGGTCGGGACGCGGTGCGCCGGATGAACCGGCTGGGGATGGCGATCGACCTGTCGCACGTGGGCGACGTCACGGCCATGGACACCTGTCGGAGCAGCGAGCGACCGGTGTTCCTGTCCCACTCGGGTGCGCGGGCGTTGTTCCCGGAGCGGAAGCTGAAGTCCGACGATCTCTTGGCAGCGGTCGCCGATACCGGAGGAGTCATCGGCATCGAAGCGGCTCCGCACACCACGATCTCCCCGGACCATCCTCGCCACTCCTTGGAATCGGTCATGGACCATGTGGAGTACTGCATCGATCTGGTGGGCATCGATCACGTCGGGCTGGGTCCCGACACGTTCTTCGGCGATCATGTCGCGCTGCATCGCTTCTACTCGGCGGCGTTCGATACTGGCGAGGTTCCGGGGTTCGAGGAGGTCGACCACGTGGAGGGTCTCGAGAACCCCAGCGAATTCCCCAACGTCATCCGGTGGCTCGTGGGACACGGCTACGACGACGAGCAGATCGGCAAGATCGTCGGCGGCAATGCCCTGCGGGCATTGCGTGAGGTCTGGGTCTAGCCCGGATCCGTCGAACGCGGTCCGCGCGGGGTGAAGACCCGTTCCAGTGCGGCG
This sequence comes from uncultured Actinomycetes bacterium, assembly GCA_963821935.1. Classification (GTDB taxonomy): domain Bacteria; phylum Actinomycetota; class UBA4738; order UBA4738; family HRBIN12; genus JAOUEA01. The sequence continues at coordinate 1,144,438 of CAWGFM010000005.1, forward strand.
ATCAGGCCCTCGAACGTGTGGGGCTTCGCCACCGCGTGCACGACGAAGCCGTGGTCCCGCGCCTCACGCGCGGTCACCGGACCGATGCAGACCACCTTCGGCGTGCCCTTCACGGTGCCGAGCGCGCCAACGAAGCCGCGCACGGTCGAGGCGCTCGTGAACGTGACGGCGTCGACCGCACCGGCGCGCAACGCATCGCGAGCCTCTCGAGGCAGGGTGCGCGGCATGCGGGTTCGGTAGGCATCGACACGAGTAGGTGTCCAGCCCTTCGCCGCCAGAGCGTCCTCCAGCCCCTCGGGAGCGATGTCGGCACGCGCGCACAGCACCCGCCCCTGCCCACGAGGGAAGGCGCGCGCTAGACCCTTGGTGGTGAAGGTCTCCGGCAGGAGGTCGGGGTCGCGTCCCGACCAGCGGGAGAACGCTGCCGCGGTCCCCTCACCGATCGCGGCGACCTTGGCGGCCAGCTGAGCGGGGGGACCCAGACGCTCCGACAGCATCTCGACCGTGGCGCGGCTGGTGAGGGTGATCCACGTGAACCGGCCCGCCGCCACGTCACGGAGCGCCCGGGTCAGCGCCGCAGATCGCGCCGGAACGATCTCGATCGTCGGGGCGATGATCGCCCGGGCTCCGAGATGGTCAAGCGAATTGACGAAACTCTTCGACCGGTCTGCCGGACGCGTGACCAGCACGACCTTGCCTCGCAGCAGGTCCGGCTCCGTCCGGGCCCTCACCACTCGGCATGCTCGCCGGTGAGCTCGGACAAGATCTCCTCGGCGCCGCCGGCGATGAGCTCCTTGGCAGCGAGGGTGGCCGCGTCCTCGGGCGTGGCGCCTTCGCTGTGAACCCGCACCGTCCGGTCGCCCTGGGGCGTGGCGATCACGCAGGTCAGGTGGACCGACTCTGCCTCGATGGTGGCATAGGCACCCAACGGCAGCGCACAACCGCCGCCGAGGCGCCACATCAGGGATCGTTCGGCGTCCAGCGCGCGATGGCTGGTGTGGTCATCGAGCGCGCTCATCACCCCGATCGTTTCCTCGTCATCGTCGCGGCATTGGAGCGCCAGACAACCCTGGCCGGGTGCCGGAACCATGAGCTCCAGTGGAAGCGTGCTGGCGTTGGCAGGCTCCAGGCCCAGCCGTGCGAGACCCGCGGCGGCCAGCACCGCTGCGTCGACCTCCCCGGCAGCCAGCTTGTCCAAGCGGGTGCCGACGTTGCCCCGCAGATCCACCATCTCCAATCCGGGGAACGCGGCGAGCAGCTGCGCGCGCCGGCGGAGGCTGGAGGTGCCGATCACGGCCCCAGGAGCGAGCTCGCCTGCGTTGCGGCAGATCAGGACGTCGAACGGGTTCGCGCGCGGCGGGACCGCCGCGATCGTGAACCCCTCGTCCTCGTCCGCCGGCAGATCCTTCGCCGAGTGCACGGCCAGGTCGATCTCCCCGGCTTCCAGCGAGTCCAAGATCGTGTCGATCCACAGCCCCTTGAGCCCCTGTGGTGAGCTCGACGCCGGGACCCCTTCGTCTCCGGACGTGGACAGCGGCACCACGTCGGATTCCACGCCCACGCTCCGAAGCATGCCTTGCACGAGCTCGGTCTGGGCCATCGCGAGCGGTGAGCGTCGCGTCCCGATCCGCACCTCGGTCACCGCTGGTCGGGGTCGATCCCCAACAGCTCGGCCAGGACGCGAGCGTGCACGTCCTGGGCGCCCGGCTCCGACCGCTCCTTCAGTTCCACGATGGGGTCATGGAGCAGCTTGGAGGCGATGCCTCGGGCGAGCGCTTCCACCGCGGCGCGCTCGTCGGCGGTGAGGTGTTCCAGCCGGGAGGCGTGGCGGTCGAGTTCCGCGGTGACGATCTCGTCGCCCCGCCGACGCAGCGCTGTGATGAGCGGAGCCAATGCGTCACCGCGCCCCCGGACGACGTAGCGACGTACCTCGTCGGCGACGATGCCCCGAGCCAGCTCGATGGTCTCCGCCGTCGCTTCGTCGTGGACGGCCAGTCGCTCGCGCACGGCCATGACGTCGAAGAGCACGACACCCTCCAGCGAGGCGACCGCCGGTTCGATGTCGCGCGGCACCGCCAGGTCCAGGAGCGTCAACGGCCGGCCCCGGCGCGCCGGTAGCACCCGCGCCACGCTGTCGGCGTCGATCACCGTGCCGGTTGCGCCGGTGGCGCTCACCACCAGGTCTGCTGTTCGCAGTGCCTCGGTCAGGACCGACAGGTCGCCGTGGTCCGCGCCGGTCCGTGCCGCCAGGATGCGTGCGTGATCGGGCGAGCGGTTGAGGATGAGGATCGATCCCACCTCGCGCCGGCGCAGGTGCTTGACCGCCATGGACGCCATCTGCCCCGCTCCCACGACCACGACCCGACGGTCCGCCAGTCCATCCAGCTCGGCTTGCGCGAGGTCGGCACCCAGGGCGACGAACGCGTCGGGAGCGGCCCCGACGGACGTCTCGTGCCGGACCCGGCGCCCCGCTCGGGACGCTGCATGGAAGAGGCCGGTCAGCGCCGGGTCGGCCGCCTCTTCGCGCTGGGCGCGCCGCAACGCTTCGCGCACCTGCGCGTGGATCTGCGTTTCACCCAACACCATGGAGTCGAGCCCACTCGCCACCTCGAACAGGTGATCGGCCGCTTCCTGCTCCCAGTGGGCGTACAGGGGTTCGGACAACTCATCGGCGTCGACGCCACGCGTCTCGATCAGGAGGCGCTTCAGCGACATGAACCCTGCGTGATAGGTAGCGACATCGCCGTAGACCTCCACGCGATTGCAGGTGGACAGGATCACCACACCATCGAGCCCGTCCAGCTCGTGGGCGCGCCGGTAGGACTTGGCGAGGTCGTCGTCGCTGAAGGCGAGCCGCTCCAGCAGCTCGATCGGCGCGTGACGGAAGGAGATCCCGAGGGTGAGGATGGCCATGAGCAGGTAAGGCAGAGAGTCTAGCCGTCCGGCGGTCATGAACACCCACCGAGCCGGCGGCCGAGGGCGGGTACCATCCGCGCTCATGACCGGCGCCAGAGCACGCGACCTGGGCATCCGGATCGGCGACGACGCGGCGGCGCGTTGGACGCCATCACCGACGTCCCCGGCGTTCGCGTGGGCCACCGGACCATCGTCCGTGGGGATGACGGGGCAGCCGATGCCGTCCGCACCGGTGTCACGGCGATCTTCCCGCATGCCGGCGAGCCGTGGCTCGAATGGGTCTACGCCGGCGCGCATATCCTCAACGGATACGGAGAACTGGTCGGCATCAACCAGATCCAGGAGTGGGGCGTCTTGATGAGCCCGGTCGTGTTGACCTCCTCGCTGCAGATCGGCAAGGCCTACGACGCCACGGTCCGATGGATCGCATCACGCGATCGCGACGGTGCACGCGAGGTCATGCCGGTCGTGAGCGAATGCGACGACTCGTGGCTGTCGGACCCGCTGTCGTTCCCGCTGACCGATGACGACGTGGCCGCGGCGTTGCACGACGCGGTCGGGGGCCCGGTCGACGAGGGCTGCGTGGGCGCGGGCACCGGCATGGCCTGCTTCGACTTCAAGGGCGGGATCGGGACGGCGTCACGCGTGCTCACCCAGGACGCCGGTGCCTACACGGTGGGCGTCCTCGTCCTCACCAACTACGGCGACCGCGAACGGTTGATGATCGACGGCGTGCCGGTGGGCCGGACGATCGACGACCTGATGCCCACGCACCATCAGGATGGCTCCTGCGTCGTGATCGTGGCCACCGACGCCCCGCTGCTCCCGCACCAGCTTCGGCGTGTGGCGGAGCGTGCCGGCATGGGCCTGGCGTCGACCGGTTCCTACGCCTCCAACGGAAGCGGTGAGCAGATGCTGGCGTTCTCCACCGCCAATCGCATGACGCGGGGTGGTGTGGCGGCCGACATCCGTGTGATCGCCGATGGCCCGATCGAGACGCGTCACACGCTCTCGAGCCTGTTCCGTGCAACCGTCGATGCGACGCAGGAAGCCGTCGTGAACGCGCTGCTCGCCGCCGAGACGACCACGGGCAAGGACGGCATGACGCTGTTCGCGATGCCGGTCGATCGAGTGGTGGACCAGCTCACGCGGGCCGGACGTCTGCGTCGAACCTGAGCGGGTCGAACGGCCCCGGGTCGAAGGGTGGCTCCTCGTTCGTCACCTGCGCCGCGACCAGCTGAGCCGTGCCCGCGCCCACGATCACGCCTTCCGATCCGTGTCCGGTCGCCACGTGCAGCCCCTCGCGCACCGCGCCCACGAACGGGCGCTCGTCCGGCGACAGCGGGCGCAGCCCCCACCATGACGACAGCACGGCTGCGTCGGCGAGCGCGGGCACCAGCGCGATCGCGTCCCGCACCAGCATGCCGACGACGTCCGCGTCGTGCGGTTCGGGGGTGATCCACGTCTGGCGAGACGAGCCGATCAGCACCGTGTGCCCATCGGCGGACGGGTGCAGGAGGGCGCCGATCGCGCTCGCGGGCACGCCGTCGTCGGCCATCTCGGCAGCGGTGGGCCGGTGGGTGGCGGCTTCTCCTCGCAGCGCCGCGTGCGAACCGGGCGACTCGATGAGGTGGGTGAGCAGGTCGGGCTCGGGCTGCACCCGCACGATCCAGCCCCGCGCACCCACGATGGGCAGCCGGACACCGACGGGTTCGAGCAGCAGATGCGACCACGGCCCGGCGGCCACGATCGTGGTGTCGGCGGTGATCATGCCTTCGTCGGTGACGACACCGGTGACGGCATCGTCGCGCACCGCCAGCGCTCGCGCATGGAGGTGATGACGGACGGTCGCCCCACGGTCGGCCGCGACCAAGGCCATCGCGACCGTCAGGGCGCCCGGATCCATCCGATGCCCGTGGTGAACGAGCCATGCGCCAGCCAGGTTGCGGGCGAGCGCCGGTTCGGCCTCGCGGATGGCAGCGGGAGAGTCGAGGTCGTCGACCTGGACGCCGTACCCGCGTGCACGGTCGACCGATCCCAGCGCAACGCGCTTCTCGGCGGCGTCGCCGGCCACCAGGATCTGTCCCACGGGTTCGGGGTCCAGGTGGAAGTCGAGCGGGGACTCGGAGGCGAAGTCCAGGTAGGCAGCCAGGCTCGCTTCGGCCATCGGCATGTTCGCCTCGTCTTCGGGCAGGACCCACAGGCCCTGGTTGCGACCCGACGCGTGGGCGGCCAGGTGGTCGCGTTCGACCAGGGTGACGGATGCGCCGCGACCCGCCAATTCCAGGGCACATGCCGCCCCGATCACGCCGCCTCCCACGATCACCACGTCGGGCATGGCGCGAAGACTAGCCCGTACAATCGGTGACGGAGACGTGCCTGAGTGGCCGAAAGGAGCCGCCTGCTAAGCGGTTAAGGGGGTAATACTCCTTCCCGGGTTCGAATCCCGGCGTCTCCGCGCTACAGGTAGCCGTGCTTCAGCAGACGCTCGGCGCCTTTGCCGTACTGCTCCGCGCTGACGGCCAGGAAGCCGAGGGAGTCGGCGATCCGATCGATCGTGGTGAACAGGAACCCGACGTACAGCGCATCGACGACGCCGTCCTCGCTCACGCCGGCGCTCAGCAGCGGCTCGACATCGTTGGCGGCGAGTTCGTCCGGCCGCAACGTCATCGTCTCGAGCAACGCCAGCGCCGCCCGGACCCGATCGTCAACGGGCGCGGCCCGCCAATCCGTCAGCACCGCAGCCGTCGCCTCGTCCCCGAAGCTCTTCGACGCGACCGCGCCGTGAGCTCCCGTTCAGAACACACATCGGTTCCGCTCGGAGACGAACGCGGCGAACAGTTCCCGTTCTCCGACGGTCCACTCCGAGGGACCACGCATGACCTCCTGGATGAGCTGCGTTGAAGGGATCGCCGAAGAACGCACGGCCGGAACGAGAGCGTCTTCACGACGTCGAGCGTCGGCGCCCCGGAGAGGAGCCGGATCATCGCGAACTTCGCTTTCGGCGCCGAGGCCTCTGCCTCGGGCGACTGCCTCGAGCCGCATCAGGCACCCGTCCCGGGCTGCTCGCAGTGCCTGGAGCGCTGCATCGAGCCGCTCATCGGCCGCGCCGAAGGCCGATGCCACGCTGATCTCGAACACCGCATCGTCATCGGCGCCCGTCTCCGCCAGGCCGGCCACCATCGCATCGGTGACCCGGTACGGCATGACGATGGATCGTGTCGACGTACGCCTCGAACCGGTCGGGCACCCCGTCGGTCCGTGCAGCCGACTGCCTGGTCGCCGGTGGCAGGACCCCGGGGCCGCGCAGGATCGCGGTCGCCAGTGCTTCGAGCCGGGGCCGGTGGCGGTTCGTCGGATCGTCGGGCATCGACGGAGTATGTGTCGGCCGATCCTGGTTCGGCAAGTGCCCTCGACGCCGCCGCTCGGCTCCATGTCGAGACGTCGACCGGCCATACTGGAGCGGTGACGGCACCGAGGACCCTCCGGCTCCGCGGCTCGGATCACCCGGTGCTGCTGCCCACCCTGCGCGACCCCCGCCTGCACCTCGCGGGCGTGATCATCTCGCTGCAGGTCCTGGGACAGGTGGCGTTCGACTTCAGCCTCTCGATCGCCCAGATCCTGGTCTCGCCTCCTCACCTGCGCCGTGCTGGAGGTCGCGATCACCTTCCGGCAGCAGCACGTGATCATGTGGCCGGCGAGCGCCCTGCTCACCGGGAACGGCGTCGCGTTCATCCTCCGCGTCCCCGGCACCGAGCACGGCGACTGGTGGAGCATGCACGGGTGGTGGATCTTCGCCGGCACGGCGGCGATCTCGCTGCTGTCGAAGTACCTGATCCGCTTCCGCGGCCGGCACGTCTTCAACCCGTCCAACTTCGGCCTCGTCGGTGTGCTTCCTGCTGCTCGGTCCGGAGCGGGCCGAGCCGCTCGACTTCTGGTGGGGGCCGATGTCGGTCTGGCTGGCGCTGGCGCTCACCCTGATCGTGGCCGGCGGCTTCGCGATCCTGCGCCGGCTCCGCCTGCTGGGCGTCGCGATCAGCTTCTGGCTCGTCTTCGCGGCCGGCATCGCGGTGCTGGCGGCGACCGACCATGCGATGACGGCGCGCTGGCACCTGGGGCCGATCACCGGACGCGGAGCTGTGGCGGATCCTCGTGTTCTCGCCCGAGATCCTCGTGTTCCTGTTCTTCATGATCACGGATCCGAAGACGGTGCCCGAGGGCCGCGCGACCCGGCGGGCCTTCGGCGCCGCGATCGGCCTGCTGGCGGTGCTCCTGATCGCCCCCCAGACCACCGAGTTCGCGACGAAGGTGGCGGTGCTGGCTGCGCTCGCCCTGGTCTGCGCCGCGCGACCGCTGATCGGCTCGTGCGGTCCGCCGGAACGGACGGGGCCGGCCGTCGACCGCACGGCGTGTGCGGCTCCGGGCCGCCGGGAGCGTGGCCGTGGGCGCGGCTCACGGTCGAGCCGTGGTCGCGGCGACGGGTCTGGTCGTCGTGGCCGGGCTCGCGGCCGAGCCGAGCCTGGGCGACGCCGACGTGCTCGGCTCGGTCCGAGCGGCGAGCTGCCGGAGGTCCGGATCCTGCCTTCCGAAGGGGTGGCGACCCAGCTGGATCGAGCGGCACCGCGGGAGCAGATCGTGCTGGCGACCCTCGCGTCGGCTCGGGCGTTCCGGCCGGCGAGGTCGACGCGCGCAGACGTGACGCTCGAGCCGGGCGAGGGACAGGGTCCGCCGCTCGCCGTCGCCACGCTGTTCGGGTCCAACCGCTGCGCTTCGAGCGCACGTTCGAGCTCTCGTTCAAGGCGGCGCGCTTCACGGTGCTGCGCGAGCGGAACCCGTCGGCCCTGACCGCCGTCGCCCGACGGTCGAGCCGCCGGTCCGGCTGGACCCGACGGGCTTCGTGGCGCCCGCAGCTGCGCGACGTCGCCGGCGAGGTGGGTCTGCGATTCCGTCACGGGGCCTTCCGCTACTCCGCCAGCTCGACGGACACGCCGGCGATGATGGGCGGGGGGCTCTGCTGGCTCGACTACGACGCCGACGGTTGGCTCGACCTGTTCGTGGTGAACTCCTACGCCGACCAGGACGTCGCCCGATGGAGGGACCGGGCGACCTGCCGCGCAGCGCGCTCTTCCACAACGAGGGAGGGACGTTCACCGACGTCAGCCGCGGTTCGGGGGCCAACCTCGCGCTGCCGGGGCAACGGATGCGTGGCCGCCGATGTCGACCTGGACGGCCACACGGACCTGTACGTCACGACGAACACCTACGACGCGCTGTTGTGGAACCGCGGGGACGGGACCTTCAGCGAGAGCGCTCGGCCGGCGGGGATCGCCGTGTACGGCTGGCACGCGGGCGCGGCCGTGGGCGACGTGAACGGTGACGGCCTCCCGGACATCTTCGTGGCCGGCTACACCGACACGAACGCGCCGATCCCGGACTCGTTCGAGGGCTTCCCCACGAACCACCGGGGGGTGCGCGACCTGCTGTACCTGAACCTGGGGACCGAGGGGAGCGGCCGGCCGACGTTCCGGGAGGTGGGCGAGCTCGTCGGTATCGATCTCCGGCGAACCGCGAGCACGGTCTGGGCGCCGTGGTGACCGACCTGGACGGCGACGGCCGCCTGGACGTCTATCGTGGCGAACGACGAGGACCCGAACCGTCTCTACCGGAACGTGCCCTGGCCGGGAGGAGCTCGCCGCGGATCCGGCGGGCCTCGGCTTCCGCCTGCAGCGAGGTGGTTGTGCGCACCGGCGTTGCGGACGCCGAACGCCGGGCATGGGGATCGCGACCGGCGACTACGACGGAAACGGATGGGCGGACCTGTTCGTCTCGAACTCGCGGGGCCAGGGGCACGCGGTGTACCGTGGGCACGGCGAGCGACTCCGGACCGGCGGACGGCGTACGCCGATGTCAGCGACGACTTCGCGACGCGGCGGCGCTCACGGGCTGGGGCGACTCATGGGTCGACCTGGACCTGGACACGGACCTCGACCTCGTCCTGACGAACGGCGACATCCCGGTCGCGAACCTGGGCGAGGATGCCGAACCGATCCAGATGCTCGAGAACCGCTGCGACCGGGACGGCGGCTTCGGTTCGCGGATCTGGGGCTGCCGCGCCGCGGGCGAACGCCCGGCTGCGGACGAACGGACGAGGTCTCGCGGCGGCCGACTACGACAACGATGGGGACGTGGATGTCGCGGTCAACTCGATCGGCGGTTCGCTGATCCTGCTCGAGAACACATCGACTGGGGGCAACTGGCTGGAGGTGTCGCTGCAGGGATTCGTGGCCGGGCGCTCGGGTCACAGCGGTGCTGCCTGACGGGCGCAGGCTGGTGCGACATGTCCTGGCCGGAGGGAGTTACCTCTCGTCGGAGGATCCCCGCGTCTTGTTCGGGTCTGGGTGACGCCGTCGAGGTCCGCAGGCTCGTTGATCCGCTATCCCGACGGCACCGGGCGCGGCTCGCACACGTCGAGGTCAACCAGCTCGTCGAGTTGAACGAGCCACGGCGATGAGCGCCCGCGTCTGCCGGTGGGGGGTGCTGTCGACCGCCAACATCGCGGTCCGCAAGGTGATCCCGGGGATCCAGCGAGCCGATCGGTGCGAGGTCGTCGCGATCGCCTCACGCGATCCGCAGCGAGCCAGCCGGTTCGCGTCTGAACGCATGGCATCGCCCGGGCGCACGGATCCTACGAGGCGCTCCTGTCCGACCTGATGTGGACGCGGTCTACATCCCGGTGCCCAATCACCTCCACGCCAGATGGACGGTCGAGGCAGCTCGCGCCGGCAAGCACGTGCTCTGTGAGAAGCCGCTCGCGATGATGGGGAGGAAACGACGCGATGGCCGAGGCATGCAGATCGCACGACTCCGACTCATGGAGGCGTTCATGTACCGGCTCCACCCATCGTGGGAGGCCGTCGGCGAGCTGGTTGCTCCGGCCGGATCGGCGATCTGTGTTCGATGCAGACCTGGTTCTCCTACTTCAACGACGATCTGTCGAACATCCGCAACATCCCGGAGACGGGGGGCGGCGCGCTCTACGACATCGGCTGCTACCCGATGAACCTGTCGCGCATGCTGTTCGGAGGGGAACCCACCCATGTCGAGGCATCGATGACGCGTGATCCGGCGGACGGGCGTCGACGTCAGCACGAGCGCGATCCTCGAGTTCGAATCGCGGTGTGTCGACCTTCACGTGTTCGACGCGAGCCGAGCCAGATCAACGCGTGCACATCTACGGCACCGGGGCGGATCTCGATCGGCATCCCCTTCAACATCCCACCGGATCGCACACCGACGTTTTCCTCTCGTCCGGTGGGGACCCTCCCGTGGAGCCTGCCACCGAGACGATGACGTTCGCGCCTGCCGACCCGTACGCGGTGCAGGCCGAGCGCTTCGCCCGTGCCGTGATGGACGACGACCCGCTGCCCATCCCGACCGCGGACGCCCTCGGCAACATGCAGGTCATCGACGAGATCTTCGGTGGCGGGAGGCTAGTCCGAGGGAAGGGAGTGGAACGTGGGGGCGAGAGCCGGGTACAGCTCTCGATAGCGGTCGTACGCTGCCTCGTACGTCGCCACGTGGTCCGACGCGACACGATCGTCCCTGAATCGACTAGCTCGTTGCAGGCCGTCTCGACCGACGGGAACCACCCGGACCCCACCGCCGCGAGCATGGCCGCCCCCAAGGCCGCACCCTCCGAGCTCGAGGTCGTCACGATGCTGGTCTTCATGACATCGGCCAGGATCTGACGCCATACCCGGGCTTGTGCTCCCGCCACCGGTCACGCGGACCTCGGCCGGAACCGAACGATCGGGCGCGACCACCAGTTCGAGTGCGTCGCGCATGCTGAAGGCCACGCCTTCGAGCACCGCGCGCGTGAGGTGCGCGCGTCGGTGGCGCGAGGGTCAACCCCACGAAGGCGCCGCGGGCCGCGGGTCGGGATACGGCGTCCGCTCGCCCGAGAGGTAGGGCAGGAACAGCAGCCCTTCGCTGCCCGGCCGGGACGCTCCTCGGCTTCGGCCACCAGCGCGTCGAACGTCGCACTCCGCGAGCGAGGGTGTCGCGGTACCACTGCAGGCTGCCCGCGGCGGAGAGGGTCACGCCCATGAAGTGCCAGCGTCCCGGCACCGCGTGGCAGAAGGCGTGGAGCCGCCCCTGGGGCTCGACAGCGGCGCGTCGGTCGTGGCGAAGACCACGCCCGAGGTGCCGAGCGTGAGCGACGACGACGCCCGGCTCGCACCGCGCCCGCGCCCACCGCGCCGGCCGCCTGGTCGCCGCCGCCCGCCATCACGGGCGTGCCCGGCCCGAAGCCCGGTCGCCGCGGCCGCCTCGTCCGTGACCGCGCCGGTGACCTCCGGCCCTTCGTAACGTCGCGGGGCAGCCAGGCGGGTCGGATCTCGAGCGCCGTCGAGCGACCTCGCTCCGACCAGTCGCGCGCGGCAGGTCGAAGAGCAGCGTGCCCGAGCCGTCGGCCTTGTCCATGGCTGCTCGCCGTGAGGCGCAGGCGCACGTAGTCCTTCGGCAGCAGGACGTGCGCGTCCGCGCCTAGATCTCGGGCTCGTGGCGCGACCCAGAGGATCTTCGGGGCGGTGAAGCCCGGTGAGGGCGTCGTTGCCCGGTGATCTCGACCAGCGCTTCGCGCCCGACGCGCTCGCGGATCTCGTCGCACTCGCCGCGGTGCGCTGGTCGTTCCAGAGGATGGCCGGGCGCAGCACCTCGCCGCGGCCGTCCAGCAGCACCAGCCCGTGCATCTGGCCGGTCAGGCCGACCGCCGGCGACCGTCGTCGCCTCGGATGCCCGCGCCGGCGAGCGCCTCGCGGATCGCGCTCTTCGCGTGCCCGTCCCACCACACGTGCGGGTCCTGCTCGGACCAGAGCGGGCTGCGGCGTCTCGGAGGGTAGGTCGTGGTGGCCGAGGCCGCGACCGCGCCCGTGGTCGTCGATCAGCAGGGCCTTGGCGCCGGTGGTGGAAACGTCGATCCCGAGGAAGAGCTCAAGGCGACGCGGCGGTCGATCTGGCGCGAGGCCGAGCGTCAGCGAACGCCGAGGATCAGCTCGACCGTCAGCTGGTCGAGCTTCTCGTACGGCAGGCCGCGCGCGCCCAGCGCCCCGCGGTCGAAGGTCGTGGCCTTGCAGCGCGTCGGCGCGCTCCGTCGTTGTAGCCGCCGAGGTCGGCGGCCATCGAGCCGTCGTCGGCGTTGATCTCGGCCGACCAGCGCCTGGATCTCCTTGTCCTCGTTCCAGCGCCGCGCCTTCTCCTTGAGGATCAGGTACGTCCGCATGCAGCCGCGCGCGAAGTCCTTCACGTCCGTCGTCGTCCTCGGTGCGGTAGGCGTGGGCGTCGAAGTGCGCGGCTGCCCGCGTAGCTCGACGTCCTCCAGGAGCTTCACGAGGAAGAAGCGCGCCTTCAGGTTGGCCGAGCCGAAGCGCAGGTCCTGGTCGTAGCGGCCGAAGCCTGGTCGTTCAGGTCGATGTGGAAGAGCTTGCCCGTCTCCACGCCTGCGCGACTGCGTGCATGAAGTTCAGCCCGGCCATGTGCTCGTGCGCGACCTCGGGGTTCACGCCCACCATCTCCGGGTGGTCGAGCGTCGCGATGAACGCCAGGATCGGCCCGGTCGTCGGCAGGTAGATGTCGCCGCGCGGCTCGTTGGGCTTGGCCTCGAGCGCGAACCGCAGGTCGTAGCCCTGGTCCTTGACGTAGCTCGCACAGGAAGTTCGATCGCCTCGCGGAACCGCTTGAGCGCCTCGAGCGGGTCCTTGGTCGCGTCGGTCTCGACGCCCTCGCGGCCGCCCCAGAAGACGTAGATCTTCGCGCCGAGCTCGACGCCGAGGTCGATCGCGCGCATCGTCTTCTGGATCGCGTAGGCGCGCACGCGCGGGTCGTTCGCGGTGAAGGCGCCGTCCTTGAAGGCCGGGTCGCTGAACAGGTTGGTCGTCGCCATCGGCACGACCAGGCCCGGTCGCTTCGAGCGCCTTCTTGAAGTCGCGCGACGATCTGGTCGCGCTCGTGCGCGCGTCGCGTCGATCGGCACGAGGTCGTTGTCGTGGAAGTTGACGCCGTAGGCGCCGACCTCGGCGAGCAGCTCGACGAGCTCGACCGGCGAGAGCACCGTCGCGCACCGGCTCGCCGAACGGGTCGCGGCCGGGGTTGCCGACGGTCCAGAGGCCGAAGGTGAACTGGTGCTCCGGGAGCGGTTCGTACATGATGTCCTACCTCTCAGCGTCGGAGCTCGAGCTATACCCCGCCGCGAGCCGCCCGACGCCGCTTCGTCAGCGCATCGAGCAGCACCGCCGCAAGCAGCACGAACCCGGTGATCACGAACTTCGTCCCGGAGGCCAGGCCCAAGAGGTTCATGCCGTTGTCGATCGACGCGATGACTAGCGCCCCGAGCAACGCCGCGACGACCCGGCCCGTTCCCCCGAACAGGCTCGCTCCGCCGATCACCGCCGCGGCGATCACGTTCAGGAGCAGGTTGCCGCCGCCAGAGTTGGTCGCGACCGACCGCAGCCGGGATGCGAGGATCACGCCTCCCACGCCTGCCATGAAGCCGCCGATCATGAAGACCGCGATGCGTACCCGGTCCACGCTGATCCCGGCGCGCCGAGCCGCCTCGGCGTTGCCACCCACCGCGTAGACATGCCGGCCGAACCGCGTCCTGGCCGCGATGAACGACCAGATGACCAGGAAGACGAGCAGGATCACCGTCACCATCGGGACCCCACGGTCCCTGTTCGCGTACCAGATGGCTGCGAACGTCACGACGGCCAGGCCGATCGTTTGGATCGCGATCACGGTTCCGGGCTTCGCGTACAGCCCGCCCGCCCGCCGCGATCGGGCCGTCTGCCATTGCGAGAGGGCGTAGCCGGCGACCACGAGGACGCCCACGAACCACCCCGATGCATTCGTCAGGAAGTCGTTCGAGATCCCGATCACCGCGTCGTTCTGGATCCGGATCGTTCCCGACGTCGAGTACTGCGTGGTGAGCACCAGCACGACGCCCGACCAGATCAGCAGGCCCGCCAGCGTCACGACGAACGACGGCACCCCTGCCTTCGTGATCACGATCGCACTGAGGAACCCGATCACCGTCGTGATGGTCAGCGCCACCGCGATCGCGGCCCACGCCGGCCAGTTCGAGGCCTCCGGGCGCAGCAGGAGGCTCATCATGACGCCACCGACCGCGCTGACGAAGGCGACCGACAAATCGATCTCGCCGATCAGCAACACGAAGACGACGCCGATCGCGATCGTCGCGACCGCCGCCATCTGCAGCAGCAGGTTCGTGAAATTGCGCTCGGTGTAGAAGGTGTCGTCGAGCAAGCCGAACACGACGGCGATCACGATCAGGCCGAAGACGATCGGCAGCGAGCCGAGCTCGCCCGCCCGGATCGCATCCCAACGCCGACGGATGTACTCGGAGACGGACTCCTGCGGGGCGTCGACGGACTCCTGGGGCGGGGCGGCGGACTCCTGGGGGGCGGCGGCGCCCTCGCCGTCGGTCATGGCTCGACCGCCCCAGCGTCGGCCATGCCCGGCACATGCGCCAGCTCACCGGCCGTGATGGCGTGGACGACCTCCTGCTGATCCGTCTCGGACAGCTCGAACATCGCCACCCGCTGTCCAAGCCGGAGCACCGTGATCCGGTCGGCGCATTCGAAGACGTCGTGCAGGTTGTGGGTGATGATCACGACGCCGAGGTCTCGCTCGGCGAGCCGGCGGACGAGGTCGAGGACCTGCCTGGTCTGTGCAACGCCGAGCGCCGCCGTGGGCTCGTCGAGGATGACGAGCTTGGAGTTCCACATCACCGACTTCGCCACCGCGACCGCCTGCCGTTGACCCCCGACAGGCCGGCCACGATCTGGCGAACCGACCGCAGGGTCGTGACGGACAGGCTGTCGAGCGTCTCGCGCGCCGCGTGCTCCATGTGGGATTCGTCGAGCACGACCCCGGCTCGGGTGCGCTCACGACCCAGGAACATGTTCGCGACGACGTCCAGGTTGTCCGCGAGCGCGAGGTCCTGGTAGACGACCTCGATCCCGAGCTTGGCGGAGTCCCGCGGGCCGTGGATCGATACCTTTCGGCCCTCGAACCGCACCTCCCCCGTGTCGAACGGATGGATGCCCGCGACGCTCTTGATCAGCGTCGACTTGCCGGCACCGTTGTCGCCGACCAAGGCCATCACCTCCCCCGAGCGGACCTCGAAGTCAACCTGGTACAGCGCCTGCACTGCGCCGAAGGACTTGGAGACGCCGATACATTCGAGCAGCGGGGCGTCAGCCATCTGTCATGCCGCGTTCTCCTGGCAGAAGTCGGTGTCGGCGACCTTGCCCGTGCAGATCTCGTCCAGAGTCCGGAACTCGTCCGCGATCACGGTGTCCATGATGTTGTCGACCGTCACGCCGATCGGCACCAGTGCGACGTACGGCACGACGTCGTCACCCGTCGCCGATTCGGCCGGGGAGCCGTCCTCGGCATTGATGCCGATGATCGCGACTTGGGAACCGCCCGATGCCAGCGTCGACTCGTAGCCGGTCGCGGCAGCTTCGTAGTCCTCACCGTCGCGCAGCGCCAACGCGATCGCGGCGGCGACGCCCGCTTCGTCCTGGATCGGCTTGTAGACGCTGACGGTCTGCTTGCCGAGGGCGATGTTCTGCATGCCCTCGGCGGTCGCGTCCTGGCCGCTGACCGGGATCGGGCCGAAGCCCGCTGCTTCCACGGCGTTGATCGTGGAGTTCGCGAGCCCGTCGTTGGCGGCGAACACGGCGTCGACCTTGTTGTTCGCGTCGACCAGGATCTGCTCCATGATCGTCTGGGCCTCGGCGTTGTCCCAGCCCGGGACGAAGGTGTCCTCCACGATCCCCCAGTCACCGGCGTCCGCCTTCGCTTCCACCGTCTCGGCGTAACCCTCGCGGAACAGGAACGAGTTGTTGTCTTCCTCGCCGCCGTTGAGCATCACGACCTGGGGCTTGCCACCGAGATCGTCGATGACGGGCTCCATGGCCTCCGCCATCGCCGCCCCGACGGCGACGTTGTCGAAGCTCACGTATGCCACGCCTCCGGTCCCGCCGGTGTTGAACCGGTCGTACTCGATCACCTGGACTCCTGCGTCCTTTGCCTGGTCGATGATCGCCGCGCCCGAGCCGGTGTCGAGGCTCGTGAGCACGATCACGCTCGCACCGTCGGCGATCGCCTGCTCGGCCTGCGATTGCTGCGTCGCGGAGTCACCCTCGGCGTTCACGATATTGAAGTCCTCGCCGTTGGCGAGCCCTGCAGCTTCGAACGCCTCCGTGAAGAGCGGGAGATCGTCCCCTTCCCACCGGTCGGACGAGGCAGTGTCGGGAAGCAAGACCCAGATCGGGCCCCCTGCGTTCGCCCCCCCGCCCTCCGTGCCGGTCGCATCCCCGCCGCCACTGTCCTCCGTGCATGCCACGGCGACCACCGCGAGGACGGATATGGTGACGAGCGAAACCCGGACGCTACGCTTCCGCATCGCTTCCCCTCCGATCGTGGATACGCGTGAGGCCCGCACCCGATAGCTGATGGCCGAGCCTACGCCCGCTCATTCCGGACGCGCAACTTGTTGCCCGCACGCCCCTTAGGCTCTTCACCGTGAACATCGTTGACGTTGGTGGTGCGATGAACGTGCACTCCGACCAGATACGGCCGATCAGGGTTGCGCTGATCGGGTACGGTCTCGCCGGAGCCGTGTTCCACGCTCCTCTCATCGCGGCGACGTCCGGCCTCTCGCTGACGTCGGTCGTGACGAGTGATCCCGAGCGCCAAGCCCGGGCTCGTCGAGAGTACCCCGAGGTTTCCGTCCTCTCGGACGTCGACACGCTCTGGGAGCGTTCGGCCGAGCACGACCTCGTCGTGGTCGCCACGCCGAACCGCTTCCACGGACCGTTGGCGTTGACTTCATTCGAGCACGAGTTACCGGCGGTGATCGACAAGCCGATGGCTCCATCGGCCGAGGAAGGCCGCCGCCTCGTCGCGGCGGCCGAGGAGCGCGGTCTGTTCCTCACGGTCTTCCAGAACCGACGATGGGACGGCGACTTCCTCACGATCCGCAGGCTCCTGTCGGAGGATGCCCTGGGACCGATCGTCCGGTTCGAGTCCCGATTCGATCGCTGGCGACCGGCCGTGCGGGCTGACGCGTGGCGCGAGCGCGCAGATCCCGCGGACGCGGGCGGTCTGCTGTTCGATGTCGGGAGCCATCTGATCGACCAGGCCGTCGTGTTGTTCGGAGCTCCCTCGAGGATCTACGCAGAGGTCGATCGCCGACGTCCCGACGCCCAGATCGACGACGACGTCTTCGTTGCCCTGACTCACGACCACGGGATCCGCAGTCATCTTTGGATGAGCGTTCTCGCCGCGAGCCCTGGTCCCAGGATCCGACTGCTCGGGGGGCGGGCTGCATACGAGAAGCACGGTCTCGATGTACAGGAGGAGCGGCTCGACAGCGGGATGCGGCCGACGGGCCCGGAATGGGGACGCGAGCCACCAGATCGGTGGGGCCGCCTGTCGACGGGCGACGAAGAGCGACCCATCGAAACCGAGCCAGGGGACTATCCCGCGTTCTATTCCGGTGTCGTGCGCTCGCTCACAACCGGCGAGCCGCCGCCCGTGGATCCACGGGGATCTGTTGCCGTGCTCGAGATCATGGAGGCAGCTCTCCGGAGCGCCCGCGAGGGAAGCATCACCAGATCGGTGACCCGGTCAGCTGCCGCGGGCCGATCGAGGGAGCTGCCCCGATGCTCCTGTGACCACCCCTTTTCTTGGTCGAGGGTGATTGAGACGACAACCTTTCGGGTTCACACTCCGACGTGCTCGATGTTGCCGTCAGGAAGGAGTCGGCGGGGAATGCATCACGGCTGGTTCCGTCGGAGAGAAACGCAAAGGAAAGGAATCGGGGATGAAGAAGTTGCTTCTCGTAGTCACCGCGCTCGGCTTGGTCGTGGGGCTCATGTCCACGGCGTCGGCGTCGCGTCACCGCTCACCGAAGCTCGTACTGGACAGTTGTTACCTGAACAACCCGGAGATCGGGTGGGTGCAAGGCAAGAGCTCACCGCTCGATGGGAACAACCAGGCGCTGTCCATTCGCACAGGCGTGGATGAGTGCGCCTTCGCGTACCAGGAGCGGTGGGGCCTGGACGGCGGAGAGCTCGTCACCAGGGTGAAGAACCTGTCGTTCGACTTCCTCGACGCGCCGGACGGCTACGTCAACGCGGGAGCACCACGGTTCAGCGTCGACATCGACGTGAACAACGACGGACTGTTCATCCAGGACCCGATGGATGCCCTGCCTGACGACGTCTCCGCCTTCCTTGCGGCGTTCCACTGCGAGGCGCCATTGACCGAAGGCTGGGCGCGTGCCGACTTCACGGGTCGCAAGGCCCCCGGGTGCACCATCTTCGTCGGCGCAGAGACCTTCACCTCGGACGGGACGAACTCGGCGTGGAAGAACCTCGCGACGGCCCATCCGACGTGGGAAGTGTGGCAGGCTCCGTACATCATCGTGGACGAGATGACGGCCGGTACGCCGGCAGGCCGCGTGCTGGTGGACCGGATCGCCATCCAGAACCGGATGCAGAGTGCCCAGAACGTGGTGCGTTGGTGTCGGTTCGAATCCAGCTGTTGAGTCCCAGGTTCCAGGTCTGAGCTCCTCGATGATTCCCCGGTGCGTCACGCACCGGGGAATCATCACGCATGGAGCTCGCCCGAGTTGGATCAGCTCTTGATGCGACCCGTTTCGTAGGCCCACATGGCGATCTCGACGCGGTTTCGGGCGCCGAGCTTGGCCATGAGGCTGGCTAGGTGGGTCTTGACGGTGCTGAGGCTGATGTGGAGTTCGTCTCCGATCTCGGAGTTGGTCCGACCGTGGGCCACCGTGAGCAGGACCTCTTCTTCGCGCTCGGTCAGCGGTTCGATGGGCTGAGCCGGTGGAGTCCCCAAACCTCCGTCGGAGAACGTAGCGAGGAGTCGCGCCGTCACGCTCGGAGCGATCAGCGCGTCACCGTTGGCCGCCGCGTGGATCGCCTGGACCAGCAGGTCGGGGCCGGCATCCTTTGGCAGGAAGCCCCGGGCGCCTGCCTTGAGCGCGGCGTGCACGTACTCGTCGAGATCGAACGTGGTGATGATCACGACGGCCAATGGGTCATCGACGTCGGGTCCGGCGAGTTCTCGCGTGGCTTCGATGCCATCGAGGTCGGGCATGCGGATGTCGAACAGGCACACGTCGGGTCGTAGTTCGCGGGCGAGAGAGACCGCTTCGCGCCCGTCCGCAGCCTCCCCGATCACTTCGATGTCGGGCTGGGCGTTGAGGATCATCGTGAGCCCCGCGCGGATGATGGCTTGATCATCGGCGACGATCACACGGATGGTCATCTGGTGTTGCCGTTCCTGGGCAGCACGGCATCGACCGTCCATCCGCGGCCAGGATCCGGACCGGCCGTCAGGGTGCCGCCGAGGAGCTTGGCTCGCTCGGCCATGCCGGCGATCCCGTAGCCCGGGGGCGGTCTGTCGCTGGGGCCGGCTTCTCCGTCGTCGCTGACGGTCAGGTGCACACTTCGGTCGTCGCCGAAGACCCTGACGTCGATGCGGGTTGCGTGGCGGGCATGTCGTACCGCGTTCGTGATCGATTCCTGGGCGAGACGATAGATCGCGGCCTCGACCGATGGCCTGAGTTCGTCGAGGCCGCCCGCGAGCGTGACATCCACACGCGGCGAGTCACCGGCGCTGCGGGCGAGCCGGTCGATGTCGGCCACGCCTCGCTGAGGGGCGAGATCGGCCTTCTCGGTATCGCGTAGGGCGCCGACCATGATGCGCATCTCGGCGAGCGTACGCGAGGCCTCCTCTTCGATGACCTCGAGAGCGTCCACAGCCGCAGACGGATGGGATGCAGCAACGACCTGGCCGGCCTGAGCCCGGACCGCGATGGCCGAGACGTGGTGGGCAACGGTGTCGTGCAGCTCGCGCGCCAGTTGCTCTCGCTCTCGAAGCTTGACCTGGTCGATCTCTCGGAGCCAGGAGGCAGTCCGATAGCGGACGGAGGCGCCGAGGGCCGCGGGGAACAGCAAGAACGCCATCCCGAACACCGCCTCGAACACGTCGGTGAAATCGGCGGCGATGCCGAGGCAACCCGCGGTCACGATGATCGCCAGTCCGATCACGGCCTCCCGACCGCTCCCCCACCGAAAGAGTGAATACGGGAACAGGAGGACGAATCCGTTCGCATAGAGCCCCACCGGCCCGACGCCGTCGATGAGGGCGGCGATATCGACCGCGATCACGGCACCGAACGCCACCGCCACCGCGGCGAGGGGGTGCGTGCGCCTCCACAAGATCGGGAACAGCAGCCCGAGCGCGAGCAGGAGCGAGATCGCCGGCCAGACCACGTCATCGCGAAGGCTGGCTTCGAGCACAGCCATCGGCACCAGCACACCGACGAGCACCCAGTCCAGCCAGACCCGCGCGGGCGGATCCGGCGCACGGGGTTCAGCCCACAGCGATCGGACGGCGTTCCTCACGATGACTCCAGCGTAGAGAACGTGATCGGACGGCGTATCGACCGAAAGTACAGGCGATGCCTCAGCCGATACGCCGGCTCACATCCGACCACCCGACCGATGTGGCACCCCGCTCGGCCCCGGCAGGATGCCACCCACGAGGAACGCTGAGTCCAGGAGGAACCTTCGATGTCACATGCTCTGTACCGGATGGGTCGGTTCGCCGCCCGCAGTCCGTGGATGGTCATCGGCGCGTGGCTGGTCGTGTCCGTGGTCGTGATCGCAGCGTCTGGAGCATTCGGTCGCGAGCTCGAGGCCGAGGGCTCGGTGCCGGGGCTCGACTCTCAAGAAGCGGTCGACCTGCTGTCTGCCGCCGAGTCGGATACGGCCGGACTGACCGCCCAGATGGTCATGACGCCGCTCGACGACGATGTGACCTTCTTCGAGTCGGCCGATGCCCGGGCTGCTCTTTCTGAGGTGCAGGCCGAGGTTGCCAGGCTGCCCCATGTGTTGGGAACGAGCGATCCGGCTGGTGCGCTGGCAGCGGAACCCGAGGCGGCCGCCACGAGTGGCTCGGTTTCCTCCGACGGTCGGATCGCCCTCATCCGCGTCCAGTACCCGGTGATCGAGGAGCTGAGCGTGGGTGATCTGGAGAACCTGAAGGAGTTCGTCGTCGAGGCGCGAGAGGGTTCGCCGCTGCAGATCGAGATTGGCGGGGACCTCTTCGCCTCGTTCGAAGAGGCGTCTTCCGGTAGCGAGATGATCGGTGTGATCGCCGCCGTCATCATCCTGCTCCTGGCGTTCGGCTCGCTCATCGCCATGGGCCTTCCCCTGGGGATGGCGCTCTTCGGCCTGGCCATCGGCATCACCTCGATGTCGCTCATCACCTACCTGGTCGATATCCCCAGCTTCGCTCCTCAGATGGCCAGCATGATCGGCCTCGCTGTGGGTATCGACTACGCCCTGTTCCTCGTCACCCGGTACCGCGAGTTCTTGGCTCGCGGGATGACCGTCGAAGAGTCGGTCGGCCGCGCGGTCGCCACTGCCGGTCAGGCGGTGATCTTCGCGGGCGGCACCGTCGTCATCGCGATCCTCGGTTTGGCCGTCGCCGGCGTTCCGTTCATGACCGCCGCCGGCATCGCCACATCGGTCATCGTGCTGATCATGGTGGTCGCCTCGGTCACCCTGCTTCCCGCGTTCCTGGGCCTCGTCGGGCACTGGATCAACCGCCTCGGGCTCCGACGGAAGGAAGCGAAGGATGCCCGAACGGTGGGCTCGGCCTGGCAACGCTGGGGTGAGCACGTGTCCGGGCACGCCTGGCCCTATGCCATCGGCGTGACGATCCTCCTTCTGGCGCTGACAGCGCCGGTGCTGGGTCTTCGATTGGGCTTCCCCGACGCGGGCACGCTGCCCGAGACCCGTACCGAGCGTCGGGCCTACGATCTCGTGGCCGAGGGTTTCGGTCCCGGGATCAACGGTCCGCTGATCATCGCCGTCGATATCTCGCAGGACTCGAGCGTGATTGAGCCACTGCGCGCCGCCATCATGGCCGACGAAGCGATCGCCACCGTTGCGCCCCCCGAGGTGAACGCCGAGGAAGGCGTGGCGACCCTACTTGCGTTCCCGACCACGGCGCCTCAGGACGATGCCACCCTCGACACGATCCAGCGTCTCCGCGCGGAGGTGTTCCCGACGGTGCTGAGCGGGAGCCCCGCTCGGGCCCACGTCGGTGGCTCGACGGCGAGCTTCGCCGACATCGGCGACCGGGTCACCGATCGATTGCCGCTGTTCATCGTTGCGGTGATCTTGCTGTCGGTCATGCTGCTGACCCTGGTGTTCCGATCGGTTCTCGTGCCTCTGAAGGCTGCCGTGCTGAACCTCCTGAGCATCGGCGCCGCGTATGGCGTGCTGGTCATGGTCTTCCAGTGGGGGTGGGGTATCAGCATCGTCGGTCTGGACTCGACCGTGCCGATCGTCTCGTTCATCCCCTTGTTCATGTTCGCGGTCCTGTTCGGTCTCTCGATGGACTACGAGGTATTCCTGCTTTCCCGAGTGCGTGAGGAGTACCTGGTGACGGGCGACAACGACACGGCGGTGATCCACGGCATCGCCAGCACGGCCCGAGTGATCACGTCTGCCGCCCTGATCATGATCTGCGTGTTCGTTGGATTCGTCCTCGGCGAGGACCCGGCGATCAAGATGGTGGGTCTCGGGCTGGCCACGGCCATCTTCGTCGACGCCACGATCGTGCGCATGGTCTTGGTACCCGCCGCGATGAAGCTCATGGGCGACGCCAACTGGTGGATGCCAGGCTGGCTCGATCGCCTGCTGCCAACGATCGACATCGAGGGCGAAGCTGCTCTCCCGACGCCGGAGTTGGAGTCTCCTGTCGTTCCCGAGCGCATCGGGCCCGAGCACGAACTCGTCCCCGTCGGCGCACCCCAGATGCCTTGACACGGGTACGATGCCTGCATGACCTACGTCATCGCGGAACCGTGCATCGATGTGAAGGACCGGGCGTGCGTCGATGAGTGTCCCGTCGACTGCATCTATGAGGGCCCTCGGATGCTCTACATCCAGCCGGACGAGTGCATCGACTGCGCCGCGTGTGAGCCGGTGTGCCCGGTGACGGCGATCTTCACAGACGACGACATCCCCACCGAGTGGAAGCCGTTCACGGCGATCAACGCCGAGTTCTTCAACGAGTCCGTGACAGGGCTCGGCGAGCCGGGCGGCGCCGCCCAGGTCGACGATGCCACGGTCGATCACCCGACGGTCGCGAGCTGGGAGACCGTCTAGCCGCGGTCAGATCGCGCGCATGCGATTGTTGCGCGCGTTGTGCTCCACTTCGGCCAGACCCATGGCCTCGAGCACCGGCGGCACGTAGTTGCCGAACCGGCCCCGCAAACCCTTCTTCAAGCCGTACCAGCCGCCGACCGGGTTGTCGGGATCGCGAGCCCAGGCCTCGACCGTGCCGTCCTTGGCCGGCTTCTGCTCGTCGGCGTTGCCCAACGGCACCCAGTCGCCACGCTCGAGGAGCATCGCGTGCAGGTCGTCGATCGCGCTCAGGTGGTAGCGCAGCTGGGTCGAACCCACGGTGCAGATCAAGGCCGGCGGATCGGCCTCGGGGTCGCGATACATCTGGAACTCCGACTGCAGGCTCGGCGTCTGCAGGACCCACGGATCGTCGGACGTGCCGCTTCCTCTCCCTTGTGCTCCCATCCTCCTACCGTAGTCGTTTCTCCACGACGGTTCAGGTGCGCGTGGTTCGCTCGACGTGGGTAGTCTCCGTGGTCTGGGCCGATCCAGACCACGGAGGTACCCGTCGATGAACGCAACCCGGTCGCTCCATGAAGCGGGCCAGAGCCTGTGGCTCGACAACATCACCCGACAGATGATCGACAGCGGTGAGCTGCAGCGCTACCTCACCGACTACACGATCACCGGGCTCACCTCCAATCCATCGATCTTCGACAAGGCGATCGGCTCGGGCGCCTACGACGAGGCCATCCAGCAGAAGGCAGCTGCGGGGCTGCGAGGGGAGGAGCTGTTCTTCGAGCTCGCGATCGAGGACCTGCAGCGGGCCTCGGACATCTTCCGGCCGATCCACGACACCACCGACGGTGTGGATGGATGGGTCTCGCTCGAGGTCTCGCCCACGCTGGCGTACGACACCGAGGCCACCATCCGCCTGGCGAAGTCGCTGCACGCCCGAGCATCGCGACCTAACCTGCTCATCAAGATCCCGGGAACGCCACAGGGCCTGCCGGCGATCGAGGAGTGCATCGCCGCCGGGGTGCCCGTCAACGTGACCTTGTTGTTCTCCGACGACCAGTACCTCGCCGCGGCGAACGCCTACCTGAACGGCGTCGAACGGCGGCACGAGCAGGGCCTGGACCCCGCGGTGGGCTCGGTGGCATCGCTGTTCATGTCGAGGTGGGACGCCGCCGTGGCCGACGACGTGGACGACGACCTGAAGAACCGGCTTGCGCTGGCCGTGGGCATGAAGACCTATGCGGCGTACCGAGCGCTCATGGAGTCCGATCGCTTCCAGCGGGTCGCGAACTCAGGAGCCCGCATGCAACGCCTGCTGTGGGCGAGCACCAGTACCAAGGACCCTGCTGCCTCAGACACCCTCTACGTCCATGGCCTCGGCGCGCCGTTCACGGTGAACACGATGCCGGATGCCACGTTGAAGGCCTTCGCCGATCACGGCGAGGTCGGCGACCCCCTTCCGGCCGATGGCGGCGACGCCGACGAGGTGCTGGCCCGGTTCGCCGCAGCCGGCGTGAAGGTGGAGGATCTGGCCACGGAGCTGCAGACCAAGGGCGCCCAGTCGTTCGTGGACAGCTGGAACGAACTCCTCGCCGTGATCGAGAAGGCGAGCGCTACGTGAGCTCGGTTCCCCTCACGCGAAGGACCGCGTGGAAGGCACTTCGGCACCATCACGAGCAGATGGGTGAGCGTCACCTGCGCCAGCTGTTCGACGAGGACCCCGGTCGCGGGGAGCGATTGGTGGCCGAGGGCGCAGGCCTGTATCTGGACTACTCGAAGCATCGCATCACCGATGAGACCATCCAGCTGTTGTTGCAGCTCGCCGACGAAGCGGGCCTGCGTGAGCGCATCGACGCGATGTTCCGCGGCGATCACATCAACGTGTCGGAGGACCGAGCGGTCCTGCACGTCGCGCTTCGGATGCCCCGGGGTTCCTCGCTGGTGGTCGACGGGTCGGACGTGGTCGAGCAGGTGCACGAGGTACTGGACCGCATGACGTCGTTCACGGATCGCGTGCGTTCCGGGGAGTGGCTCGGGCACACGGGCCGGCCGATCCGCACCGTGGTCAACATCGGCATCGGTGGGTCCGATCTCGGTCCCGTCATGGCCTACGAGGCGTTGCGTCACTTCAGCCGTCGCGACATGACGTTCCGATTCGTGTCGAACATCGACGGCACGGACTTCGTGGAGGCCACCCGCGATCTGGACGCCGCGGAGACGCTGTTCATCGTGTCGTCCAAGACGTTCACGACGTTGGAGACCATGACCAACGCCCACACCGCGCGGGCGTGGACGCTCGACGCGTTCGGCGGCGACGATGCTGCGGTCGCGAAGCACTTCGTGGCCGTCTCGACCAACGCCGAAGGGGTCGAGGAGTTCGGTATCGATACCGACAACATGTTCGGGTTCTGGGATTGGGTGGGCGGCCGGTACTCCATGGACTCGGCCATCGGTCTGTCCACGATGCTGGCGATCGGCTCCGATGCCTTCCGCGAGATGCTGGCCGGCTTCCACGAGATGGACGAACACTTCCGCACCACCCCGTTCGACCGCAATCTGCCGGTGATCATGGGTCTGCTGGCGGTGTGGTACGGCGACTTCTTCGGCGCCCGGACCGTGGGCGTCATGCCCTACGAGCAGTACCTCAAGCGGTTCCCGGCGTATCTGCAACAGCTCACGATGGAATCGAACGGCAAGCACGTGACGCTCGACGGCGAACGGGTGGACTACCGCACCGGCGCCATCTACTGGGGAGAGCCGGGCACGAACGGTCAGCATTCCTTCTATCAGTTGATCCATCAGGGGACCGAGCTGATCCCGCTGGACCTGATCGGTTTCGCCAAGCCGCTGAACCCGCTGGGCCCCCATCACGACGACCTGATGTCCAACGTGTTCGCGCAAGCCGAGGCACTGGCGTTCGGCAAGACACCCGAGCAGGTCCGGGACGAAGGGACGCCGGAGGCCCTGGTGGCTCATCGCACCTTCGAAGGGAACCGGCCCACGACGACGATCCTGGCCGAACGGTTGACCCCCTACCGGCTGGGCACCCTGGTGGCGCTGTACGAGCACAACGTCTTCACCCAGGGCACGATCTGGGGCATCGACTCGTTCGACCAGTGGGGAGTGGAGCTGGGCAAGGTGCTGGCGAAGCGGATCATCCCCGAGCTGGAGGCCTCGGACGAACCCGAACTCGCGCATGACGGGTCCACCAACGCGCTGATCCGCCGGTATCGAGCGCTGCGAGATGCCTGAGGGGCGAGCGAGTACCCCCATGATCCTCGCCGGCGACATCGGCGGTACCGGAACGCGGCTCGCCCTGTTCGAACCTGGGTCGAGGGAACCCGTGTCATTGACCAAGTACATCAGTGCAGAGCACGACGGCCTCCCGCAGATGACCGATGCCTTCCTGTCAGCCCATCCGGCGACCATCGAGGCTGCGGCCTTCGGCGTGGCCGGACCCGTGGTGGACGGCAAGACGGAAGCGATCAACCTGGCGTGGCCGGTCGAGGACGCGCAGATGGCGACCGTGCTGGGCCTCGAGGACCCGAAGGTGACGCTCATGAACGATCTGGAGGCCAATGCCTCGGGCATCGCGTGGCTCCAGGACGACGATCTGCAGAGCCTGAACGACGGTGACCCCGATGCCGTGGGCAACCGAGTGGTGATCTCCGCGGGCACGGGTCTGGGGCAGGCGGGCCTGTATTGGGACGGCGTCGAGCACCACGTGTTCGCAACCGAGGGCGGGCACGCGGACTTCGCGCCCGCCGACCCGGTGCAGGCGGACCTGCTCGAGTTCCTGCGAGCTGAGCTCGGACACGTCAGCTGGGAACGCGTCTGCTCCGGCATGGGCCTGGTCAACATCGAACGGTTCTTGCGTGCGCGCGCCGGCGAGCCCGAACCCGACTGGATGGCACGCGGCGGTGACGACGCCGAGATCAGAAACGCCGTCGCCGTTGTCGGAGACGCGGCCGCCGCGATCGGTGCGGCCGCGATCCGTCACACGGACGATGTCTCCGATGAGGCCTTGGATCTGATGATCGACGTGTACGGACGGCAGGCGGGGAACGCCGCCTTGACCGTGATGGCGCTGGGAGGTGTCTTCGTGGGCGGTGGCATCGCGCCGAAGATCCTGCCTCGGCTCCACCTGGGTGGCTTCATGGCTGCGTTCGCAGACAAAGGCCGGTTCGAAGGGCTGATGCGGAGGATCCCGGTCAAGGTCATCCTCAACGACTCGACGGCGTTGCTGGGCGCCGCCCGGCGGGCCTCGCGTGACCTTCCCGGCGCCTAGGCGCCGGTCTCCGCGGCATCCAGCCTGGCTTCCAGCCTGCGCTGACCCTCATCCTCGGCATGTTTCCACGCGACGGCCACGATCAGGATCGCCACCACCAACGCCAGGTTGCCCACGAGCCACATCTGGACCGCGGCCCAACGTTGCTCGACGAGTGCCCGGCCACCCCACGGCTGCGGCAACGCCGCGTATGTGGGGTACAGGGGCTCGCCGGCGATGTAGATGGCCAGCGCCAGGAACGACATCATCGGCATCGCCAGGAACAGGGAGAGCATGCGCACGGGATGCGACATGGGATGGGGTGTGGGATCGCGCCCCACGATGGGCCACCAGTAGATCAGGGCCGCCGTGACCCACGCGATGTGCTCGGCCCGGTGCACGAACACATCGCGCAGGGCGGCGTCGAACAGTGGCGACAGGTGGATCGCGAAGGGAACCCCCACGAACAACGCGAACCCCACGACGGGGTTGGACAACGTCCTGCCGATCGAGCCGCGAAGGATCCAGGTGATCCACCGTGCGCGGCGGGGGGTGCAGGCGCGCAGCGCCAGGGTCACGGGGGCTCCCAGCGCCAACAGGGGTGGCGCCACGAAGGTCAGGAGCAGGTGTTGCGTCATGTGGACGGAGAACGACGCATCCGCGTAGGCGTCGATCGGAGACGCGAGTGCCAACGCCAACGTCCCCATGCCGCACCAGAAGGCCAGGCTCCACGCGGCGGGGAACGGCGTGTCGGCGAGCCGGAGCCGTCGCAGTCCACCCGCGTAGACGAACGCGATCGTCAGCAGCAACGCCACGACGAACGGGTCTGCCGGCCACGTCGCGATCCATGACCACGGTCCCGTTCCCGGGACGACGGAATCCATCCCAAGCATCCTCCCACCGGCTCGCGTTGACGCGTCCGGACGGTTCCAGTTGAATCACCCGAACATGGCCCAGGTGGACGATGTGAGGGCGGCGCAGTCGAGCCCCACGTCTCCGGTGCGGTTCGGCACGATCCTGTTCTTGGCTTCCGAGCTCCTACTGTTCGGTGGACTGTTCGCTGCTTACTTCGGCTTGCGGTCGCGGACGACGCCATGGCCACCCGACGGGATCGATACCGACTGGAAACTGGCACTGGCAGGCACCGTGCTGCTGATGCTCTCCAGCTTCTGCCTGGCCAGAGGCCTCGGTCACGCGGCGGGCGGACGCATCGACTCGCTGCGGCGGTGGACGCTGGTCACGATGGTGCTGGGCGTGGGGTTCCTCGCGCTGGAGGTGTGGGACTGGACGCACGTGCCGTTCGAGATCTCCAGCAACCCGTACGGCACGATGTACTACACGCTAACTGGTATCCACGGTCTGCACGTGCTGGCGGGGCTGGTGGTGCTGACGATCCTCCTTGCCCGGTCGCTCCAGGGCGCATATGACAAGGGCAAACTCGACGGTGCGCACTCCATGGCCTACTACTGGCAGTTCTGCGATGTCACGTGGGTCGCGATCTTCCTGGTGGTGTTCGTGCTGCGATGACCCGCCGTTCCGCCGAGGCCCGCCTGCTTTCCCGCATCGTGCGTGTCGGCTTGCTGCTCGCTGTCGGAGCCCAGATCCTGTGGTCGTTCACCCCGTCGCAGGGCGAGACCCTCTCGGCCACGGCCGAGCAGGGGCAGTCCCTGTTCGAAGCCAACTGTTCGACCTGTCACGGGCTGGGCGCCGAAGGGACGGAGAACGGCCCCAGTCTGCAGGGCGTCGGTTCCGCCTCGGTCGACTTCATGCTGTCCACCGGCCGCATGCCGTTGGCGGCGCCCGACGACCAGCCGAACCGTCAGCCACCGAAGTTCGGCGATGAGGAGATCGACGCCTTGGTGGCCTATCTAGCTGAGATCGCACCGGGCGGCCCGCCCATCCCCGACGTCGCCATCTCGCGCGGCGACCTCCCGACCGGTGCGTCCCTCTTCCTGAACAACTGCTCCGGATGCCATTCGGCCGCGGGCATCGGCGATTCGGTGGGCGGCGGGCAGATCGCTCCCGACCTGGTGCCCGCCTCTGCCACCCAGATCGGGGAGGCCATCAGGGTGGGCCCCGGCCTGATGCCGGTGTTCGACGCCGACAACCTGTCCGAGCGCGACGTCGATTCCATCGCCGCCTACCTGTACTGGCTGCGAGACAACGGAGACGAGGGCGGTGCGCAGCTCGGGCGCGTCGGCGCGGTCGCCGAAGGGCTCGTGGCGTTCGTGGTGGGTCTGGGGTTCCTGATCGTGGTGCTCCGCTTGACGGGGAGCAAGACGTGAAGCGTCCCGACCGGCTGATCGCCGCGTCGTTCGTCGTGGCGATCGTGTCGGCGTTCGGACTGTTCTTCGTGTACCTGCAGGGTGGTCAGACCCAGGCCGAAGGCGCGCTGCTGTTCTTCGCGTTGGGGGGCGTCGGCGCGGGGCTGTTGCTGTGGGCCAAGAAGCTCATGCCGCAGATCGTGGACGAAACGCAGTCCCGCCACCACGGACCGGTACCCGAAGCCGACAAGGAGACCGCGGCCGCCACGGTGATGGGCGGCGTGGACGAGATGAAACGCCGCACCTTCCTTTCGCGGTTGCTGCTCGGCGCCGCGGGCGCGCTGGGGCTGGCGGCCCTGTTCCCGATCCGATCCCTCGGAGAGGCGCCCGGCGACTCGCCGTTCTTCACCAAGTGGCAGCGTGGCTCGAAGCTGGTCGACGTCGAGGGCAACGTGGTCACGAGCGACACGCTCACGGTCGACTCGTTCACGACCGTGTTCCCCGAGGGGGCCGTGGGATCGGCCGACTCGCAAGCGGTGTTGGTCAAGGTGCAGCCGGACCTGCTGCAACTGCCCACCGATCGTGCCGGGGGGGCTCCCGAAGGTCTCGTCTGCTACTCGAAGATCTGCACGCACGCCGGATGTCCCCTCGGCCTGTACCTGGCGGAGACGCACGAGCTCCGGTGCCCGTGCCACCAGTCGACCTTCGATGTGCTCAACGGCGCCCAGCCCGTGTACGGGCCCGCGCCTCGGCCCTTGCCGCAGTTGCTGATCGAGGTCGGCGACGACGGCACGTTGCGCGCCACGGGCGACTTCACCGAACCGGTCGGCCCCAGCTTCTGGAACATCACTGACGAGCCCTCAAGTAGCGAAGCGATAGGGCGATCGAACGAGCCCGTGGACGAGCCCTCATGATCACCAGACGGTTGGTCGAGGGGCTCGACGACCGGCTCGACGGGTCGTCGTTCATCGCGCGCAACCTGAAGAAGGTCTTCCCGGACCATTGGTCGTTCATGCTCGGTGAGCTGGCGATGTACAGCTTCATCCTGCTGATCCTGACGGGAACTTTCCTGGCGTTCTTCTTCGTGGCCTCGCCGGAGCAGACCATCTACACCGGTCCGTACGAACCGCTGCAGGGCCGGTCCGTGTCGCTGGCCTACGACTCGGTCCTACGCCTGTCGTTCGAGGTGCGCGCCGGTCTGGTGATGCGACAGACCCACCACTGGTCCGCGTTACTCTTCATGGCTGCGATCGTGGCGCACATGATCCGGGTGTTCTTCACCGGAGCGTTCCGCAAACCCCGGGAGATGAGCTGGCTCCTGGGTGTCGGACTGGTGACGGCGGGGATCGCGGCGGGGTTCACCGGCTACTCGCTGCCCGACGACCTGTTGTCGGGCGTGGGGCTGCGCATCGCCTATTCCATCGCGCAGTCGATCCCATTCGTGGGCCAGTGGCTCGCCAACATGTTCTTCGGCGGCGAGTTCCCAGGTGATGCGCTGCTGCCACGCCTCCTGACGCTGCACATCTTCGTCATCCCGTTGGTGATCCTGGGCATGATGTCGGCCCACCTGGCGGTGGTGTGGCATCAGACGCACACGCAGTTCCGGGCGCCGGGCCGCCGTGAGGACACGGTGACCGGCACCCCGGTCTGGCCCAAGTTCGCGTTGAAATCGGTCGGGTTGGCGTTCATGACGTTCGCCACGCTGACGTTGTTGGGCGGGCTGTTCCAGATCAACCCGGTGTGGTTCTACGGCCCCTACGTGCCGTACACCGGACCGTCGCCGTCCCAGCCCGACTGGTACGCGGGGTGGCTGGAGGGCTTGCTTCGGCTCTGGCCCAACTGGGAGTTCACGATCGCCGGCGTCACGGTCGGTGAGCTGTTCCTGCCGGCGATCGTGGTGCCCGGCATCATGTTCACGCTGCTCGCGACCTGGCCGTTCCTCGAGGCGAGGTTCTCGGGCGACCACGAGTGGCACAACTTCGCGCAGACGCCCACGCGAGGCACCGGTCCGCAGCGCCTTGGGGGCGGCCGCGGTCGCGTTGATGGTGGTGCTCTTCCTGGCCGGCTCCAACGACGTGCTCGCCAAGTACCTGCAGATCGAGGTGGACACGTTCAACACCGTGTTGAAGGTGCTGGTGTTCGTGCTGCCGGTGGTGGCGGGCGCCGTCACGTTCCTGGTGTGCCGCGACCTTCACGACCGGCCGCGAGCGCCGGTCGACGGTCCGGCGAGCATGACGGTCCGTCGAACCGAGCTCGGCGGCTTCGAGGAGATCGACGAGGAGATCGAGGACGAGGTGGAGGCGCGATGAACCGGTGCCGCCGCGTCGTCCACGTGTGTTGCATGCTCGGGCTGGCTGTGGTGGCGGGCGCGTGTTCGTCGTCGTTCGGCATGCCACGCGGCGTCAGTGAACAAGCGCACGAGACGTTCACCGTCTGGCAGATCTTCTTCGTCGCCGCGATCGGTGTTGCGGGTCTCGTGTACTTCCTGATCTTCTGGTCCGTCTTCCGGTACCGGCGCCGGCGTTCCGATCCCGGATGTGGTCCTCAAGCCTTATCACGAGAGCGTGCCCCTCGAGATCGTCTACACGGCCGTGCCGGTGCTCATCGTGGTGGTCCTGTTCGTGATCTCCGTGCGCGCCAACGACCGTGTCACCGCGCTCGCGCCCGATCCGTCGCTCACGGTTCGGGTCGAGGCCTTCACGTGGGGGTGGCGTTTCGCCTATCCCGGAGGCGTCGAGGTCGTGAGCCCTCCCAGCTCGGAGACCACCGCCGGTCCAGTGCTGATGCTGCCGCTTGGGGAGACCGTCCGGTTCCAGCTGACCTCCAACGACACCATCCACGCATTCTGGGTGCCGGAGTTCCTGTACAAGAAGGACGCCATCCCCGGTCGCACGTTCGAGTTCGACGTGACCCCCACCGAGCAGGGCACGTTCCAGGGGCATTGCGCCGAGTTCTGCGGTTTGAACCACGCGTACATGAACTTCAAGGTGCGGGTGGTCAGCGGCGCTGACTTCGACGCCTGGTTGCAGGAGGCCGCATGACGACGACGGTCGAGCGTCTCCCACAGGCCCAGCAGCCACCGCCCAAGCCCGGCATCGTCCACCGGCTGGTCTCCACCGACCACAAGAACATCGGCATCCTCTACTGCGTCACCGCGTTCGCCTTCTTCCTGGTGGGAGGCTCCCTCGCCGAGCTGATGCGCACCGAGCTGGCAGAGCCCAGTCGCCAGCTGTTCTCGAACGAGAGCTACAACACGCTGTTCACGATCCACGGCACGGTGATGATCTTCTTGTTCGTGGCGCCGTTCGGGACGGGTCTGGCCAACTACCTGATCCCGCTCCAGATCGGCGCCCCCGACATGGCGTTCCCCCGACTCAACCTGACCTCGTTCTACTTCTTCGTGGGCGCGGGCATCCTGATCCTGCTGGCGGGGTTCGCGTCGGCGGGCCAAGCCGCAGCCATGGGCTGGACCGCGTACCCGCCGCTGTCAGAGATCCGGCTCTCGCCCGGCGTGGGGCCGGACCTGTGGATCCTGGGCATCGCCATGATCGCGATCTCCTCGGTCATGAACGGTGTCAACATCCTCACCACCGTGTTCTTGATGCGGGCTCCGGGCATGACCATGTGGCGCCTGCCCATCTTCACCTGGAACATGGTCGTGGTCTCGATCCTGGGCCTGGTGGCGTTCCCCCCGGCGGCGGGCGGTCTCACGCTGCTGCTGATCGGCCGACGTCTGGACGGACTGGCGTACGACGCCGCCGCGGGCGGTGACCCCACGATCTATCAGCATCTGTTCTGGTTCCTGGGCCACCCGGAGGTCTACATCCTGATCCTGCCGTTCTTCGGCGTGATCACCGAGATCATCCCGGTGTTCTCGCGCAAGCCGTTGTTCGGCTACACGGGCTTCGTGTTGGCGACGCTCACGATCGGTGCCTTATCGACGGGGGTGTGGGCCCACCACATGTTCACCACGGGCGTGGTCGACAATCCGTTCTTCGCCGCGATGACCTTCTTGATCGCGGTGCCCACGGGGGTCAAGTTCTTCAACTGGGCGGGGTCGATGTGGAACGGGCGCGATCTGGCTGTCGGTCCCCATGCTCTTCTCGATCGGGTTCATGTTGAACTTCCTGATCGGCGGTGTGACCGGCGTGATGGTTGCCTCGCCGCCCATCGACTACCAAGCCCAGGACACCTACTTCGTGGTGGCGCACTTCCACTACACGATGCTGGGGGGCTCGGTGTTCGGGATCTTCGCCGCCATCTACTTCTGGTTCCCGAAGATGACGGGTGCGATGCTGCGCGAAGGGCTCGGGCGTGCCGTGTTCGCGTTGCTGTTCGTAGGGTTCAACCTTACCTTCTGGCCCCAGTTCATCTTGGGCCTGCGCGGCATGCCGCGGCGATACGTGGACTATCCCGAAGGGATCGGCTACGACACCCCCAACCTGGTCTCGACGATCGGGGCCTACGTGATGGCGGTCTCGGTCCTGGTGTTCCTGTGGGACGTGTGGGTTTCCCTGCGCCGCCGTCATCGAGCCGGCGACGACCCGTGGGATGCCTACTCGCTGGAGTGGGCCACCACGTCGCCGCCCCCCGAGTACAACTTCGCCGAGTTGCCGCGCATCCGTTCCGAGCGACCGACCTACGATCTGCGCCATCCGGATCAGACTCCGTTGCGGGAGCGCGTGACGTGAGGATCGCGACCCGCTACCTGCAGATCCTGTTCGTGTTCGCCGTCGTCGCCGGTGCCGTCTACTGGTTCGTCACGAAGGAAGCCGTGGGTGCGGTGTTGTTCGCTTCCTTCGCATGCTATGCCTGCGATCGTCGCGGTGTACGCGATCCGGCACGGTGCCATGCGAGACCGCCGAAGCGAAGACGATCCTGAGGCCGATCCTCGATCACAGGCGGGTGAGGTGCTCGGCCCGTTCCCGGCCGAGACCGTCTGGCCCATCTTCCTGGTGCTGGGCTCGATCACGATCGGCGCCAGCCTGATCTACGGGCTCATCCTGTTGCCGGTGGGTGGCGCGCTGTTCGTGTGGTCGATCGTGGGCTTCACCCGGGAGAGCCGTGGCTGAGATCACTGGACCCTCGGACGTGTTGGTTGATCTTCGGGATCACCGGCGACCTCGCGAAGAAGATGACCTTCGTCGCGCTCTACCGACTGGAGCGGCGCGGCCAGCTCTCGTGCCCGATCGTGGGCGTCGCGATCGACGTGCTGACCGACGACCAGCTGCGCGAGCATGCGCGCTCGTCGATCGAGGCGGCGGGCGAGACCGTCGATGACACGGTCTTCGATCGGCTCGCGGCGCGCATGTCCTACGTGGCCGGGGACTATGCCGACGCCCAGACGTACGGCACGCTCGCCGATCACCTGGGCACGGTCGAGCGTCCCACGTTCTACTTGGAGATCCCGCCATCGTTGTTCGCCCGCGTGGTGGAAGGTCTGCACGGCGCCGGGCTGACCCATGCGGCTCGCATCGTGATCGAGAAGCCGTTCGGTCACGACCTGGCGTCGGCCCGTGAGCTCAACGCCACGTTGCGAGGGCTGGTCGAAGAATCCCAGCTGTTCCGGATCGACCACTTCTCGGGCAAGGAACCCGTGATGGACATCATGTTCCTTCGGTTCACGAACGCGATCTTCGAACCGCTCTGGAACCGCCGATACGTGGAGGCGGTGCAGATCACGTTGGCCGAGGACTTCGGTGTCGAGGACCGGGGCTCGTTCTACGACCCGGTGGGCGCGCTGCGTGACGTCGTGCAGAACCACCTGCTCCAGGTGCTGGCTCTGGTCGCCATGGAGCCCCCCGCCGACGTCGACACCGAGACCCTGCGCAACAAGAAGCAGGAGGTCTTCCGCGCGATCCCCGACGCGGATCCCGCCCACTACGTGCGCGGTCAGTACGAGGGTTACCTGGACGTCGCCGGGCGTGGCGCCCGCATCGCAGACGGAGACCTTCGCTGCGCTCACGCTCCACATCGAGAACTGGCGCTGGGCGGGTGTGCCGTTCTTCCTGCGGGCGGGCAAGGCCATGACGTCGAGCGTCACCGAGGTGCGCATCATCTTCCGTCGCGCGCCCATGTTCGGAGCCATGCGATCGCGCATGCACGTCGGACCCAACGAGTTGGTGATCCGCATCGAACCCGCCCCGGGGGCAGCGCTCATGGTGCACGCGAAGAAGCCGGGCCAGCCTGCGGTGGACGACGTCATGCTGGACCTGCTGTTCAGTCAGCAGGAAGGCGAGATGCCCACGCCGTACGAACGGCTCCTGTTCGATGCGATGCGGGGCGAGGGACAGCTGTTCACGCGTGAGGACTCGGTGGAGGAAACCTGGCGCATCGTGGAGCGTCTGCTCGACTCGCCGCCGCCGGTGATCTCCTACCCGAAGGGCTCGATGGGCCCGGACGAAGCGGCCGCGCTGGTCGCTGGCTCCACCCCGTGGCAGCAACCCTGGCTCAGCGATCGTTGAAGGAGCGGACACGATGACGACGGACAACCCGATGCAGCTCGGCATGGTGGGCCTGGGACGGATGGGTGCCAACCTGGTGCGCCGCTTGATGCGCGACGGCCACCGGTGTGTCGTCTACGACGTGAACCCCGATGCCGTCGCGACCCTGGCCGGTGAGGGCGCCACCGGCTCGGGGTCGCTGGCCGAGTTCGTGGCCACGCTGGAGCAACCCCGCGCCGTGTGGGTGATGGTGCCGGCCGGCGACATCACGAACGCCACGATCGATGAGCTCGGCACGCACCTGGAACCCGGTGACATCGTGATCGACGGCGGCAACACGTACTACCGCGACGACCTCCGGCACGCGGCGGCCCTGAAGGACAAGGGCATCCACCACGTGGACTGCGGTACCAGCGGCGGGGTGTGGGGCTTGGACCGCGGGTTCTGCCTCATGATCGGCGCCGAGGACGAGGTGTTCACGCACCTGGAGCCCATCTTCGCGTCCATCGCGCCCGGTGTGAGCGAGGCGCCGCGTTCACCCGGTCGCGAGGGCGAACCGTCCATGGCGGAGAAGGGCTACCTGCATTGCGGGCCCAACGGCGCCGGCCACTTCGTGAAGATGGTGCACAACGGCATCGAGTACGGGCTCATGGCGGCCTATGCCGAGGGGTTCAACATCCTCGAGAACGCCGATGCGGGCTCGGTGGCGCGAACCGCCGACGCCGAAACCGCGCCCATGGAGCATCCGGAGTTCTACCGTTACGACATCGATGTCGCCGCCGTCGCCGAGGTGTGGCGTCGCGGCAGCGTGGTCGCCTCGTGGTTGCTCGATCTGTCGGCCATCGCGCTGCACGCCTCGCCCGGCCTCGATGGGTTCGAAGGCCGCGTGTCGGACTCGGGGGAGGGCCGCTGGACCGCCATCGCCGCGATCGACGAGGGCGTCCCGGCGCCGGTGCTGACCTCGGCGCTGTACTCGCGATTCGCCTCTCGGGATCTGGACCTGTTCGCCAACAAGGTGCTGTCCGCCATGCGCAAGGAGTTCGGCGGCCACGACGAGAAGGCCACGTGACGCTGTCCGTCGAGGTCTTCCCCGATGGTGCCGCCGCGGCGACGCACGCCGCCATCGACGTTGCCGCGTTCGCGCGGGAGACGATCGAGGCCGCCGGGCGATGCACGCTCGCGATCAGCGGCGGCCACACGCCGTTGGCGATGTTCTCGGCTTTCCGAGATCTCGATGTGCCGTGGGAAGCCGTCGAGATCTTCCAGGTGGACGAGCGCATCGCGCCGGCTGGCGATCCGGATCGCAACCTCACCCACGCGATCGCGAGCCTGCCGCCGCTCGCCGTGGGACAGCTCCACCCGATGCCGGTGAACGACGACGATCTGGACGAGGCGGCGAGGCGCTATGCCGCGTCGCTGCCGGAGCGCTTCGACCTGGTGCATCTGGGGCTCGGCCCCGACGGACACACCGCCTCGCTGGTGCCGAACGATCCGGTGCTCGACGTCGTGGATCGCGACGTCGCGTTGACGGGCGACTACCAGGGGCGTCGCCGGATGACGCTGACCTACCCCGTGCTCGACCGGGCGTCGCGGATCCTGTGGCTGGTCACCGGCGACGACAAGGTCGACGCACTGCGTCGTACGCGAGCAGGCGATGCGTCGATCCCCGCCGGGCGTGTCTCGACCGCCGATCAGCGTGTGTTCTGTGACCGAGCCGCGACGGGGGGCGGCACCGTCAGCTGACCAAGCGAACGTCCACCTGATCGCCGCGTCCGATCAGCACCTCCGTCGTCATCGACGGCGGGAACAGCCCGTGGGCGACGACCCCCGGCAACGCGTCCAGCCGGGCGGCCAGGGCTGCGGGGTCGCGCACGTCGGCGTGGAGGTCGGCGATGACGCCACCATCGGGGCTCCTGGGCACGTCGCGAAGCGTCACGTCGCCATCGGTGCGCAGATCCAGCAGCGTGGCGGCGAGCCCGAAGTCCATCAACTCCAGCGGTACGGGTCCGTCGACGTGCTCGACCAGCTTCGCGGAGTCCACGATGACCACGAACCGATCCGCCGCTGTGGCGACGCGCTTCTCGCGGGTATGGGCTGCACCGCCACCCTTGACGACCCAGCCCGAGTCGTCGACCTGGTCGGCTCCGTCGATCGCCATGTCCAGATGGTCGAGGCTG
This sequence comes from uncultured Actinomycetes bacterium, assembly GCA_963821935.1. Lineage (GTDB taxonomy): Bacteria > Actinomycetota > UBA4738 > UBA4738 > HRBIN12 > JAOUEA01. Next base: position 1,182,784 of record CAWGFM010000005.1, read on the forward strand.
CCGGCACCATCGAACGGCTCCACGTGGAGTCCCACCTCGCGGGCGTGGTCATGGGTAGCGACCGACGTCGCCACGCAGCGAAGGTCGAGACCGCGTGCCGCCAACGCCGGCAGCAGGAACGCGACGGTCGATCCCGTACCCAGGCCTACGCGCATACCGTCCTCGACCATGGTGGCCGAGCGCTCCGCCGCGATGCGCTTCTCGCGGTCGACGTCGGGTCCAGGTGCTCCCACGCCGCGGGACGCTACCAGGCCAACACGGCCCGATCCGGCAGTGCTCTTACGGAGCCCCGACGCATCCGCCGGTCGCCCATCCCACCGTGCGGTCGAACAGGTCCCACCCCGCAGGGGTGTAGCGACTGATCGCCGTGCCGTACAGGGGGAAGGCCACCCGGCATCCCGGCGCTGGCGTGCCGTTGACCCGGAGGTCGCCCGTCGAGAACGTGAACAGCGTCGCTCGGTTGTTGGTCCTGCCCACGATGTCGGCCGTCGCCGGGGGCCGACCCCACGGCAGCGAGTTGTTCGCCGTCATGATGGTGATCGTCTGCGCTCCCGCCGGTGCCAACGGGTGAGCGATGTTGGCGATGTTGACCGTCCGGAAACCGTTCAGGGTGCCGAAGTCGGTCCCTTGCACCTTGGGGGTCATCTGCATGTTGTCGTACAGAGCCGGCTTCCAGATCATCACGGGCACCGACACCTGGCTGAACCTGTTGGCGACCGTGCCGCTGTCGACCGTGGAGGAGACCAGCACGATGCTCTTGTCGATGGCGGCGGCGGCATCGGCGACGGCGTCATCCATGATCGTCACCGTGTACCCGAGTCCCTGGAGCCGCGAGATGACGTTCTGATCGGTGCCCAACGACGCGGGGTTCCCCGTCACGAACAGCGCCGAGGACGCGCCTCCCGATGCGGTGAACGACGCCGTGTAGGTGGTGTCGGCGACCGGCGTGCTGATCGTGTGCAGCCTGGCTCCGGCATCGGACCACGCCTGGAACGCGTAGGTGCTGCCGCCCATCACCTGAGGACTGAGGGCCTCGATGCGCCGGTCGATGCCCTCCACGCTGGTGACCGTGATCGGCGTGTCGACCGGTTGATCGTCGAGGTTGACCTGCAATCCCCCGGGCGCGGTGTCGAGGGTGATCTGCGACGTCCTCGGCTGGATGTCGCGCGTCACCTCGTGGGTCGCGCCCGCGCTGTCCGTGACGGTGAGGTGGATCCGGTAGAAGACGTCGGGCTCGACCTCGTTGTCCGTGGGGATCGTGAAGATCCCGTTCGTGGCTCCCGAGACCGGTTCGATGAACGGGTGGGTGTGTGCGTTGGGCGTTCCTTCCGCGTGGTGGTGGAACACGACCTCCCACGTGTAGGCCGATGCGGGCAGATCGCCGTTCTCGGGGTCCGTCCCCGTCCCGCTGAAGGACACCTGCGTGCCGGCGCGGTACGTGTCGCCCTGGGCCGGCGTCACGATCGTGGCGGTCGGCCGTTGGTTGTTCGACACGGTCAACGTCGCGCTGTTGCTCGTGACCGTGCCGGATGCGTTGCTCACGTTCACCCTGAAGGTCGAACCGGAATCACCGGCTTGGGCGTTGGTCAGCGTGTAGGTGGACGACGTCGCGCCCGCGATGTTCACGCCGTTGCGCTGCCACTGGAAACTGATGGGCGGCGCGCCCGAGGCCGAGACAGAGAATGTTGCGTCGGCTCCCACCGCGACGGTCTGGCTCGAGGGTTGCTGGGTGATGCTGAGCGGCACCGAGCCCTGGTAGTCGACGCGGAACAACCCGCCTCCGACCACCCCGTTGACGCTGCGCTCGATGTAGTAGATGGCCCCGGAGTTCGGGTCGACCTTCAGATCGACCGCCTGCTCCAGGCCACCCAAGATGGGATAGATCGCGTTGCCGTGCGCGAAGTCGATGGCCTTCACCCAGCCCTGGCAGTGGTCGGGGAAGATGAACGTCCCCACGAACTGAGCGGGCAGTTGCGCCACGTTGGGGTTGTAGAAGTCTCCCCCCATGACGGCGCATCCGCTGGGGTTGCCGGTGTTGTGGTTGTAGGCGAAGACCGGGTTGGTGAACCCGGCACCTCCGCCTGGACCCTCGTACGTGGGCCAGCCGTAGTTGGCCCCCATCGCACCTTCGTTGATTTCCTCCCACGAGCTGGATCCGACGTCACCGATGAACATCCGCCCTGTCCCGGGCTGGAAAGTGAACTTGAACGGGTTCCGCAGGCCTCGGGCCCAGATCGCCCGGTTCTTGAGGGTCGTCTGGTTGTAGAAGGGGTTGGTGGTGGGGATCGTGCCGTCTCGATTGAACCGGAGCATCTTGCCCCAGGTGGTGTTGAGGTTCTGGGCGTTGGCTCCCAGGAGTCGGTCACCGGTGGAGAGGTAGATCCGTCCGTCCGGCCCGATGTTGACGTCGCCGCCGTAGTGCATCTGCTTGTCGGCCAGGTCTTCGCCGTCGAACAGGACCAGTTCGCTCGCCAGGCTGGCGGTGTTGCCCACCGCCGTGAAGCGACTGAGCCGGTTGTGGGGGATGCCCCCCGCGTTGGTCGAGTAGGTGACGTAGAAGTAGCCGTTCGAAAGGAAGCCGGGGTCGAAGGCGATCCCCATGAGTCCACGGCTGCCGCCGGTGATGACGGGGATCGTGATGAGCGGGTTGGGGAGCAGGACATCGTTCTGCACGATGCGAACCGTTCCCCGGTTCTGCTCGATCAGATACAACCGTCCGTCAGGTCCGAACTTGATCGAGTGAGGCGCCCTGATGTCGGGTGAGCTCGCGATCCTTCGTTCCACGAAGCCGGGCTCGAGCACAGCGGCACCCGATGCAACGGTGCTGTTCACTGCGGTGAGCAGCGACGCTCCCACGACCAGGAGCGCGAACAGGGCAGAGGGCTTCCGAACTCGTCGATCCGTCATTGATTACCTCTCGATCGGGACAGAACCGGGGGGTTCCCTTCGGGCGATACTAGCCGAAGGCGGACGACAAAGGGACCCCTCAGGGGGTGTTTATGGCCGATGCGATCAGGAAAGAGCTGCAGAAGGAGGAAATCACATGCTTGCAGCTCTGAACATGGGTCTCATCGGCACGATCATCGTGGTAGCGCTCGTGATCGCCGTCGTGCTCTTCTTCATGCGGCGCGCCTGACGCGCTCCCGGGCGCTCCCGGGGTCGCTTCTCGCTAGACTCTTCCAGGAACGACGGCCGGGTGTTACGGAGGCTCTCCGGTGAAGGGTCGAGTGTGGGTGGCGGTGCCGATCGTGTTGGTGTTGGCGATCGCCGGCACTGCACTGGCGTTGTCCGGAGGCGAGGAACCATCGAACGTCACACCTGTCGACGGGGTCCTGCCCAGCGTGGCAGCGGCCCCTCAACGCGCCTTGCTCGTGACCGCCGCCGGAGACATCTGCGGGCTCAAGCCAGCAACCTGTAGTCCGACGGCCGATCTGATCAAGACGATCGACCCGGATATCGCGTTGACGTTGGGTGACAACCAATACGGCGAGGGTACGTTGGCGCAGTATCTGTCCGGGTACGACGGTGCGTGGGGCGCATTCAAGGACATCACGTATCCGGTCGCGGGGAACCACGAATGGAAGACACCTGCCGCCCAGGGCTACCTCGACTATTTCGGAACCCAGGACTATTGGTACACGCGAACCTTCGGTGATTGGCGCTTCTACGCGCTCGATGGGACGTGCGATGCCAACGGCGGGTGTGGCCCAGGAGCTCCCCAGTACGAGTGGCTCCAGGAACAGCTCGCCACTCATACGGATCGATGCATCCTGGCCTACTGGCATCAGCCGCGCTTCTCGTCCGGTACGAAGCATGGTTCCGACGAAGATGTCGCCCCCCTCTGGCAGCTCTTGGATGCGGCGGGCGCCGATCTGGTGTTGAACGGGCACGAGCACAACTACGAGCGGTTCTCTGCACAGGATGTGCAAGGCGTCAGCACACCGGAGGGGATGGTCGAGATCGTGGCCGGCACGGGCGGCAACGGTGAAGGCTCGTATCCGTTCGGCGACGCGGCCGCCAACTCGCAGGTCAGGTTGAACGGACTCGGTGTGGTGGAGCTCCAGCTGTGGGCCGACGGCTGGGTGGAACGCTTCCTGCGCCCCGGCGGCGAAGTCGTGGATCAAGCATCTGGAGCGTGCTGACGGTTCGGGGCCTGTTCTCCTTCAGACGATGACCTCGCATCCGGTCACGGAGTCGCGCGGATCGACGAAACAGGTATCGCGCCCGTCGCCGCCGATCACGATGTCCGTCCCTGAACCGTCGTGGGCATCGATGATGTCTCCGCCCGGTCCACCCTTGTACCGATCCGCGCCGGCGCCGCCTTCGAGGAAGTCCGTGCTGCCGCGCCCGACCAGGCGATCGGCTCCGTTCCTTCCGACCAGGGAGCTGCTGCCGCCGAGCAGCAGATCCGTCATGGCCCCGCCGACCACGAGGTCGTTCCCCTGCCCGCCGAGCAGTTCGTCCCGGCCTCCCGCGCCGCGAAGGCGGTCGTCTCCGTTGCGGCCGTCGGCGCGGTCGGAGCCAGCGCGCAGGCACGCCACCTCAGCCGCCTTGCTGCCGGTGATGTCATCGGACGCGCTCGTGCCCGTCACGGTGCATGCGACCCGTGCAACCCCGGCAGAGGCTCGACGCGTCGTGGTGACCTCGCACCGGCTCGTGTCGCCTCCATCGACGAAGCAGACGTCGGCTCCCCGGCCGCCGCGCACGATGTCCCCGCCTCGTCCGTCACGAGCGTCGAGGACGTCTGCACCGAGCCCGCCGAAGAGTCTGTCCGCGCCCTCGTCACCGATCAACACGTCCGCCTGTGCGCCGCCGAGCAACGTGTCGGCCCGGCCACCGCCGATCAGCACATCACCTGCACCCCCACCCACAAGCCTGTCGGCGCCACCGCCGCCCCACAGCCAGTCGCGGCCGGTTGCCCCGATCACACGGTCGCGGCCTCCTCGAGCGTTGACTCGATCGTTGCCACCCAAGGCGCAGATCACATCGGACCGGCGGCGGCCGCTGATGTCGTTGGCCCGGGCGTCGCCCCGCTTGCAGCCTCCGGTTGCAGCGGCTGACACCGGGCTCGCCCAGATCGGCAACAGGGCTGACGCGATGGCGAGGCAGGCGAGCGGGGGGAGTAGTCGTCTCATCCGGAGTCTCCAGTTCTTCTGTCTGCAGGGTCATGTGGTCTACATGGAATGACGTACTTTGGGCCGGATCTCGCCAAAGGGCAAGAGGGCGATCCGCCGGTTGGTAGACTGCTGGGTCCTGCGCCCCTAGCTCAGTCCGGATAGAGCGTCTGACTACGGATCAGAAGGTCGGGGGTTCGAATCCCTCGGGGCGCGCCAACGCACACGCTCGTGGTGGGTCCCCCATCGGAGCACCTCGGGATGTAACCCGGTTGTTACCGGGGGTTCGCCGGCTCGTCACGCGCTTCGGCGATGATCGGGTCAGGAGGTTGAGCCAGTCAGAGACTTCACGGATACCCCGAGCCCCAATGACTCCGACGACGACGTGCTGCCGGACTGGCTGTTCGACGACGAGGAACCCATCGACGAACAGCACGACGACGAAGCAGGTCGCTACCGGGCACCGTTCGCGGTCTGACCGATGAGTCCTCTCGGCCACATCGAGCGTCGAGGGTTCCTAGGCCGCCGGGACCCCACTCCAGCCGGGTGGAGCCGGTGAGCAGAGGACCCGCAGCCGACGGTGGAGGCGGCTCGTGGTATCGGCAGCGGTCGGATCCTCGGCGAGGTCCTCCAGTTCGTAGGGGTCGTGTTTGAGGTCGTAGAGCTCCCGCTCTCCATCGATGTAATAGACGTACTTCCACCGCTTGGTCCTGACCGCGCAGTACGTCGGGATCCGTCCTCCCACGTGCTCGATCAGGAAGCCCGACCGCCACCGCGGTGATCGATCCTTGAGCAGCGGCACGATGCTCCGGCCGTCTGGGTCGTTCAGTCTGACGCCGGCCAGATCCGCGAACGTGGGAGCGAGGTCGATGTTCAGCACCATGCGCCGTTCATCGCGGGCTCGTCCGCGGATCGCGTCGTACCGCACGACCATGGGAACCCGGATGCTCTCCTCGTACGGCGCCTCCTTGCCCCGAAGGCGATGCTCGCCGAACTGGATCCCGTTGTCGGATGTGAAAACGAACAGCGTGTCGTGGATCTCGCCTGACGCCCGCAAGGTCCGGACGATGCGATGCACCGCATCATCGACCGCCCCCAGGCTCTCCAGCTGTCCCAGGCGGAACTCGTCGAACCGATCCTCGCGGTTGGAGGCGATCTCCGGGATCGCCTGGACCCACGCCGGCTTGTCCGACGTGTCCGCCTCGCCGAAGCTCGGGGGACGGTGTGGCCGAAGGGAGTGCAGTGAACCCCGGTCACGCGGGGCCGGCGTCGACGGCTTGTGGGGGGCACTCGGCGCCAGATAGAGGAAGAACGGTCCCTTGGTTGCGTCGATGAAGCGTTCCGCGTGGTCGGCGAGGACGTCGGTCGAGTAGTCCTTCCGCGCGTGGCCGTAGCGGCGAACCGTGCCGTCGACCGCCATCGTGTAGTCGAAGAACGGCGCGTTCGCGGCCCGGTCGTTGAACGATGCCCATCGGTCCCACCCTGGAGGCGCCTCGGGGCCCACGTAGTGGTTCAGGTACTTGCCGAACAGGGCGGTCCGGTAGCCGGCGGCCTGCAACCGCGTCGCGATCGTGTCCGAGGGGTCGAATGCGTCGACGCCGCCCAGCGGAGGGCGGTTCGTGTAGACACCGGTTCCATGGGAGTAGCGACCGGTCAGGATGCTGGCCCGGCTGGGACAGCACACCGGGTTGACGACGAAGGCGTTCTCGAACGTCGTGCCGTGGTGGATCAGATGTCGGCGCACCCACGGCATGTAGCGCAACGTGTCCCAGCGTTGGTCGTCGGTGACGATCAGCACGATGTTCGGCCCGTCCTGGCCCCCGCGTCCTGGGTCCCGTCCGCCGAGGCCTGTGCCGAACCCGGTCGCCAGCGTCGCGATCGAGAAGAACGCAACGCACAGCGCGAGGGACACGGTCGCCAGCGAACGCCGCTTGAATGAGGACGAGGATGCAGTGTTCATGCTCCTGCCTTATCGGCTGGACGTGCCTATGAGGTAAGACGCATCAGACCCCGATGTTGTTGCTTCATGGATGAACAGTAGGGCGAAGAATGGCTTCGCATGTTTGACAGCGTGCCGTTGCGCCCGAAGATGGAGGCCGGATCGTCCAGGGAAAAGAGGGGGAACAGCATGCGTAGGAACATCGTCGTGCTCGCGGTCATCGCGAGCTTCGGGGTCGGCGCCTTCGCCATGAACGCAACGGCGGGGGTCCAGCGAGGCGGGGCGACGCTCGCCCAGCGGGTCTCCGATCTCGAAGATCGGGCCGACAAGCAGGCGCGCGCGATCGCGGCGCTTCGGGAAGACATCAGCCAGCAGAAGGGAACCATCCAGCGGCTCCTCGACTTCCGCACGCGCGTGACCCGGTGGCAGAACCAGGTCCAGCACCGCATCTCCAAGCTCAACCCTCGCGGCGTGTACACGGGGCCGGTCGACAACAGCCAGGTCCAGGTGGGAGGCGACCCGCAAGGGTGCGGTGGGCGGCTCGCCGAGTGGAACGCGACCGCGAAGTCACTGGGCTGCGCGATCCCGTAAGTCGCGAAAGGGCTCCATAGCGCTCGCCCCTGTGCGCCAGCGTGCGCTCGTATGCTCAGGGCGTGACCGGGTCAGCGTCGCGTATCGGCATCCTCGCGCCGTTCCGCATCCGCGACTTCCGTCTGCTATGGACGGGCATGTTCGTGTCGATGGTGGGCGACGGCTTCTACTTCGTCGCCGTCGCCTGGCAGGTGTTCGACCTGTCGGACAGGCCGTCGGCGCTCGCCTACGTCGGACTCGCGTGGAGCCTGCCGCAGGTGCTCTTGGTGTTCCTGTCGGGCGCGCTCGCCGACCGACTCGATCGACGTGTCCTCATGATCGCCGGCGACCTGATCCGTTGCGCAGCCATCGTGACCGTGGGCGTGCTGTCGATCGCCGGCGTCCTGACGATCCCGCTCATGGTGGGCGTCGTCATGGTGTTCGGGGTGGGGCAATCGCTGTTCCAACCGTCGTTCCAATCGATCGTGCCGCTGATCGTGCCGCCCGAGGATCTGGTGCGAGCCAACTCGGTCGATCAGTTCGTGCGGCCCTTCGCGCTGATGGTGCTGGGACCGGCCCTGGGTGGCGTCGTGGTCGGCACGCTGGGACCCGGGTGGGCGTTCATCGTGGACGGCGGCACGTTCGTGTTCTCCGCCCTGATGATCGCGGCCATGCACGGCCACAAGGTCGATCGTTCGCAGGAAGAACCGGCGTCATTGTGGACAGATATGCGCGAGGGACTCGCATTCGCACGCCGCACGCGGTGGCTGCTGATCATGTTCGGCACGACGATCCTCAGCCTGTTCGCCGTGTGGGGCCCGTGGGAAACACTCATGCCGTTCATCGTCCGCAACGATCTGGGATCTGGCGCGCTGGGTCTGGGCGCCGTCTACGCGGCCGGCGGCATCGGGGCCATCGCGGTGGCCATCTGGTTCGGGCAACGCGGGCGTCTGCCACGCCGGGCCATGTCGCTGATCTACCTGACGTGGGCCGCCGCCATGTTCGCGACCGCCGGGTTCGGCGTGGTGACGCAGCTATGGCAGGCCATGGCGTTCAGCCTGGTCGCCGAAGGATCCATCGCCGCGCTGATCATCATGTGGTTCACCGTCCTGCAGCGGCTGGTGCCGCCGCAACTGCTGGGACGCGTGACCAGCCTGGACTGGATGATCACGATCGCGGGCGTGCCGCTCTCGTTCGCCGTCGTGGGCCCCCTCGCCGAAGCGATCGGCGCCGACGCAACCATGATCTGGGCCGGGGCCGTGGGGGGTCTGGTGACGCTGGCGGCCATGTTCGTGCCGGGCGCGCGCAGGCCGGAGCAGGACGGATCGCTGGGTGAACCGCTCGTTGGGAACGAAGGGGGCGAGTCCCGGCCCACGGTGGAGCCGCGCCCCACGGTGTCTGCCGAACGTTCACCGGGCGACAGCTAGACTCGCCGCATGGAGTACACGAAGGTCGGTCGACTCGGCCTGGTCGTCAGCCGCATGTGCCTGGGAACGATGAACTTCGGCCCGCACTCCTCCGAGCAGGAGTCGCACGCGCTCATGGATTCAGCCATCTCGCACGGCATCAACTTCTTCGATACCGCCAACGTGTATGGGCGTCATCTGGGTGTGGGCACCAGTGAGGACATCATCGGCAAGTGGTTCGACAAAGGAAGCGGGCGTCGCGACAAGGTCGTGCTGGCGACCAAGGTCTACGGCACCATGGGCGACTGGCCCAACGAATCCCGATTGTCGAAGCTGTCGATCATCCGGCAGTGCGAGGAGTCGCTGCGGCGCATGCGCACCGACACCATCGACCTGTATCAGATGCATCACATCGACCGGAACGCCTGGTGGGACGAGATCTGGGAAGCCATGGAGCAGCTCAAGCGCCAGGGCAAGATCCTGTACGTCGGCTCGTCGAACTTCGCCGGTTGGCACATCGCTAGAGCCAACGAGCTTGCGGGCGACCGGCATTTCCTGGGCCTCACCACCGAGCAGTCCGTGTACAACCTCACGGCGCGAACGATCGAGCTCGAGGTGATCCCCGCGGTCCAGGAGTACGGCATGGGCCTCATCTGCTACAGCCCGCTTTCGGGCGGCCTGCTCGCCGGAGCGCTGCAGAAGGTCGAAGCGGGCCGCCGAGGCGAGGAGTACATGCGCGGCGAGATCGAAGCCAACCGCACCAAGCTGCAGCCGTGGGAAGCGCTGTGCGCCGAGCTCGGCGAACGTCCCGCCGACGTCGCCCACGCCTGGTTGCTCCACCAGCCCGCCGTCACGGCACCGATCATCGGACCGCGGACCGAAGAGCAGCTCCTCGGCTCGCTTCGCGCGCTCAACATCAAGCTGTCGGCCGAGGTGCTGGCGAAGCTGGACGAGATCTTCCCCGGCCCAGGGGGGCCGGCCCCCGAGGCCTACGCCTGGTAGACGTCGTCCTTGTGGTGGCCTCGTTCCCGTTGCAGCTCACGGGCGCGGTCGGTCTCGGCGTCCAGCGGGACGTCGTACTTCAGCCGCAGCCACAGGTCGTACAGGAACCACGCCAGCATCACGACCAGGATCGGGTGCCCGATCGCCAGGTCGACATGCATCCAGTCGGGCAGTCGGAAGTTCTCGGTCGTGAGCTGCGCGGTGACCAACGCCAGGAACGAGAACTCCAGCGTGCGCCGAGGCACGAGCGGCAGGGCCCACGCGACGGGCAGCATCCAGGCGAAGTACCACGGGAACAGCGTCGGGGAGAACAGCATCATCAACAGGAACGACCATCCCCACGCCGCAGCCAGGAACGAGAGCGATCCTTCGCGCGCGTGACGGATCACCTGGCGAAGCACGATGGAGAGACCGGCTGCCAGCGCGACCACCATGGCGACCCGAGCCAGCACCACCCCCACGGTGGCGCCCAGGTCGCCGGCCATCACGCGGCCGACGGATTCCAGGATGCGTTCGACCAGTGCGGGCGGTGCGATCCATGATCCGTGCTGCGCCAGCTCGATCATGCCGAGCGTGGGGTTCTGCCACGAGATGAAGGGCAGCACCGCGACCAATCCGATCGCGACGACCGTGCCGATGTGGGTCACGAGCACGCGCGCGCGTCGTTCGGGCCCGGCCCGGGTCGCGATGTAGGCGATGAGCAGGATCAGGGGAACGACGGCCGAGACCTTCACCAGCGCGGCCGCGGTGAGCGCCACGGTGGCGGGCAGCTCTCGATCGGTAGCGATCAGATAGAGCGCTGCCGCCACGCCGAGCATGACCAGCACGTCCACGTGACCGCCACCCACGGTGTGGAGCAGGATCACAGGGTTCAGCCCGATCATCGCGGCGGCATACGTCGTCTTGGACGGGCGGATCCGGCCCACGGTCTTGATCACGAACCACACCGAACCTAGGCTGGCCGCCACCGCGATCGCACGGAACGCCACGATGACGTCGGGGATGGACCGGAACACCGCCGTGATGGCACCGGACATGCCTACGAAGACCGGCCCGTACACCGACGGCGTCTCGCGCCAGTCCGGCCAGGTGAATCGGAACAGGTCGTTGGCCGGGTAGTCGGCCGGCGTGTTCACGTACGGGTTGCCGCCGTAGCGACTGAGGATGCGTCCGTAGTAGGCGTAGCTGAACACGTCCCTGGAGAGCAGCAGCGGCAGCAGCAGGATCGCCACGTGGTAGGCGATCGTGAGCTTCACCACGGTCCGGGTCGTGATGAGCCCGCGCTCGGCCGCCCACAGGACCAGCAGGAAGCACACGCCCGCACCGATCATGGCCGCGAATCCCAGCGCGATCAGGATGCCGTGCGGCAGCTGGTCCAAGAACAAGAGCCTGGCGAGCAGCTCGAGCGGGCCGTTCCCCTGGCTCTCGGGCAGCACCGGATGGTAGGGCGAACCCGGCGTCGCCGCGATCAAGATCACGATCCCCATGCTGACGATCGAGGCGGTTATGGCACGACGCGCGGTGAGCCAGGATCCGAGCGGTTGGAGCAGGGCGACGCGATGCGACATGGTCGGTGGAGCTTACAGGGCGGCCTGGATCTCCCGAGCGGCCGCGGTCACCGCGGGAGCGTAGTGACGTCCCCTGAGCTGGCCGATCCGGTTGGCCGGACCGGACACCGACACCACCGCGGTGAGGGCACCGTGCGCATCGAAGACCGGCCCGCTGACCGAGGCAACGCCCTCCTCGCGTTCGCCGATCGAGTCCGCCCACCCGCGCCGTGCGTGCCGTGGCCAGCTGACGGAGCAGCCGGTCCAGCACGTCAGGTTGTAGATCGGCAGTGATGGTGGCGACGTCGGTGGCGTTCGCCCAGGCCAGGAACACCTTGCCGGCCGACCCGCGGGTCAGGGGCAACGCGGAACCGACGTGCACGATGGTTCGGAGTTCGCTCGCCGATTCCACGGAATCCACGCACAGGCGGACGTCTCCGTCGCGCACATAGAGTTGCGCGCTCTCGCCGGTCGCCCGAGCGAGTCGCTCCAGGGACGGGTGGGCGAGATCGCGAAGCGGCAGGTTCTTCGCGGCGCTGTCGGCGAGGCGGAGCAGCCTGGTTCCCAGGGCGTAGCCGTGCCCTCCCACGTGCATGAGGAGTCCATGGGCTTCCAGCGCTCGGATCAAGCGGTGAGCCGTGGACCGGGTGAGGCCGGTGACGCGGACCACGTCGGTGAAACTCCGTGCCCCGCCTTCGACGGCATCCAGCACGTCGAGCGTGCGATCGAGGGTCCCGACGCCCGTCTCCGGGAGGTTCGTCTGCCGGTCGCCGTCGTCGGGAGACACCTGCTATCCTCCTGTGCACGTGTTCCAAATAGCGGAACAAAGTTCCAAATAGTGGAACAACGGTACCAGCAACGTGGAGGACCCCGCCGACATGCCCCAGACGCTCGCCGAAAAGGTGTGGGACCGCCACGTCGTCCATCGTGCCGACGGCGAGCCCGACGTCCTTTACGTGGATCTGCACCTCGTCCACGAGGTGACCAGCCCGCAGGCGTTCGACGGGCTCCGCATGCACGGCCGACCGGTCCGCCGGCCCGACCTGACGGTCGCCACGATGGATCACAACGTGCCCACGACTCCGGGCCCCGTCACCGACCAGATCAGCGCGCGCCAGATGCAGGCGCTGGCCGCGAACACGAAGGAGTTCGGCGTCACGCTCTATCCCATGGGCTCGCCCGGCCAAGGCATCGTCCACGTGATCGGTCCGGAGCAGGGATACACGCAGCCCGGCTTGGTCATCGTGTGCGGTGATTCGCACACCTCGACCCACGGGGCGTTCGGAGCCCTCGCGTTCGGCATCGGCACCAGTGAGGTCGAACACGTGCTGGCCACCCAGACGCTGCCGCAGAACCGCCCCGGCACCATGGCCGTCACGGTCGAGGGCGATCTGCCGGCCGACTGCAGCGCTAAGGACGTCATCCTGGCGATCATCAATCGGATCGGCACGGGTGGCGGCGTGGGTCACATCATCGAGTACCGCGGTGCCGCGATCCGCGCCCTCTCCATGGAAGGCCGCATGACCATCTGCAACATGTCGATCGAGGCCGGTGCCCGGGCAGGCGTGGTGGCGCCCGACGAGACCACGTTCGCCTACGTCGAGGGCCGGCCCCATGCTCCGCGCGGCGACGACTGGGAGCGCGCGCTGCAGGACTGGCGCAGCCTGCCCACCGACGACGGCGCCATCTTCGACCGCGAGGTCACGATCGACGCGACCGCCATGCGACCGTACGTCAGCTGGGGCACCAACCCGGCCCAATCGGTCACGATCGACGATGCCGTGCCCGACCCCGACGCCTTCGACGAACCGTCCAAGAAGGAAGCCGCCGCTCGTGCGCTCGCCTACATGGATCTCACGCCCGGCATGGCGATCCGCGACATCCGGCCCGACACGATCTTCATCGGTTCGTGCACCAACTCACGCATGGAGGACCTGCGGGTCGCCGCCACCATCGTCGACGGCAAGAAGGTGGCCCAGGGCCTCCGCGCGCTCGTGGTCCCCGGCAGCTTCGCGGTCAAGCAGGAGGCCGAAGCCGAGGGGCTCGACCGCGTCTTCGAGTCGGCCGGGTTCGAATGGCGCGGGGCCGGCTGCAGCATGTGCCTGGGCATGAATCCCGACACGCTCGCCCCTGGTGACCGAAGCGCCAGCACCAGCAATCGCAACTTCGAGGGGCGCCAGGGCAAGGGCGGGCGCACCCATCTGGTGAGTCCGGCGGTGGCTGCCGCCACGGCCATCGCGGGTCACTTCACCACCCCCGAGGAGCTCTGAGTCGCGAATGGACCCCGTCACGATCATCGAGGGCACGGCCCTGCCCGTCGACCGGAGCGACGTCGACACCGATCAGATCATCCCGGCTGAGTACCTCAAGCGCGTCGAGCGGACCGGGTTCGGGCCGTTCCTGTTCGCGGAGTGGCGAAAGGATCCTGCGTTCGTGATCAACGATGAACGCTACGACGGCGCGGCGATCCTGCTCGCCGGCGAGAACTTCGGCTGCGGTTCCAGCCGGGAGCATGCGCCGTGGGCGATCGAGGACGCCGGGTTCAAAGCCGTGATCGCTCCGAGCTTCGCCGACATCTTCCGGAACAACTGCACGAAGATCGGCCTGCTGCCCGTGGAGCTGCGCGCCGAGAGCGTTCGAGCGCTGATGGACGCGGTGCTGGACGACCCCACGACGCGCATCGTCGTGGACCTGGATGGGCTCGCCGTGCGGACGCCCGACCTGGACGAGACGTTCGACATGGAGGACTTCACCCGATGGCGCCTCATGGAGGGCCTGGACGACATCGGCCTCACACTGCGCAACGAGGACAAGATCACGGCCTACGAAGCCGCCCGCCCCACCTGGCTCCCCACCGCCACGACGTAGACAGGGGCTTGCCCGCGCTCACCCCACCGTCGCCCGCAGGAACGCGTCCACCGTGGCGGCGTATCCCGCCGGATCCAGGTTCCAGCACTCGATGTGGTCGGCGCCCTCGCACTCTTCCAGCTGCACTTGATCGGGCAGCAACGACTTGAACTCACGGCTCGTTGCCACCGGCACGGTCTCGTCGGCGACGCCGTGGAACACCAGGAACGGCAGCCGCTCGTACGGCGTCATGTCGGCCAGATAGTCGAGCGCCTGCCACTCGACCCCGAACCGCCACGCTGCCAGTTGCTTGGCCACCGCCGTCAGCGACGACGGCAGCGGTACCCCGGGCGCGATCTCCTCTCGCGAGGCGTTGTCGTCCACGGTGGCGGAGAAGTCCAGCATGGGCGCGTCCATGATCACGGCGCGGACCTGGTCGGCCAGCTCGGAGCGCTGCAGGAACGCCATGACGATGCCCGCGCCCATCGAGTAGCCGTCCAGCACGACACCGTCGGCGCCCTCGCCCAATGAGTATCGAACCATCGCCTCCAGATCCCGCCACTCCGTGAGGCCGTAGCGGAGCTTGCCGCTTGGGTCGGACGGCGCCCCCGGGTCGTTGCGGTAGGACGCCACCAGCGTCGGGTAGCCGGAGTCGGTCAGGATCGGCACCATGCGGAGACCGTCTGCGGGCGAGAGGGAGTTCCCGTGCACCACGATGGCCCACGTGCTGCTCGCTGCATCGACCGATGGCGTTCCCAGCCACCCCGGGTACTCGCCCAACGGGCCCGGCACCGAGACAGCCTGCAGACCCAGCTCGGCTGCCATCGGGTCGCTCGGGTAGGCGCGCACGTCCAGCTGCGCGGGCGCGCCCGGCTGTGGAAGATCTCCCGACATGAGCTGGAGCGGCCGGCGGACCACGTCGGCCGCCCCCACGCCGCTGTCGATCACCGCGTCGAGCCGGCCGTAGCCGCCGTCCCACCGCAGACCCACGACCACGTCGCGCAACAGCTCGGCGGGTGTCGCGGTGGTCGCCCGCAGGACCAGATCGGTGTCGCCTTCAGCCGAGGTGTCCACCTCGACCACTTCCACGTCGGGCTCGAGCGTCGCGGTGTCGGCCCGGCGAGAGACGGCATCCAGTCCGCGTTCGTCCAGCACGTCGGAGAAGTAGAGGCCGCCACCGCCGTAGAAGATCAGCACCAGGATCAACGCGAGGCACAGCAGGAACCATGGCCAGCGACGGCGTCGTCGGGGGTCGGCTCGGCGGCTCACGGTGCCGCGTCTTCTCGCCGGAGCGCCTCGTCCGTGGCGCGGTCGGTCAGGTCTTGCAACGCCCGCGAGTGCGGCACCACCACCTGCTCGGGATCGACCAGACGACGTGCGTCCACGGAGACGCCGGCCAGGTCGTGGTCGAACCACTCGCGGCCAGCGGCCAGCGGCGGCGGCGCATCGAGCCGATGCCCTCGCTGCATGACCGGCGCCAGCAGCGGTTCGGCGTCGGCGGGCCCGGGCTCGTCCCGAAGGGTCAACGCATCGCGGTGTGTTCCATCGTCGGCGAAGCTGCGCCACACCTGTTTGCGGCCGGGCGCGGAGACCTTGCCCGTCGAGAGCTTCAAGGTGGCCCGCCCGGCGTACTCGGACAGCTTGTAGACCGAATCGACCGCTGGCGCGTCGGCCGACACGCCCATCTGCGTGCCGATGCCGAACGCATCGACCGGCGCGCCGCCCTTCACCAGCGCGCCCACCTCGTGCTCGTCCAGCCCTCCGCTCGCGAACACCCGAGCCTGCGGGAGGCCCGCGTCGTCGAGCATGACGCGCGCCGATCGTGACAGCGTGTCGATGTCGCCGCTGTCCAGTCGCACACCCACGTGGTCGGTGAGCCCGAGCTCGGCGATCACCTCGATCGCCGTGACGATGCCGTTGATCGTGTCGTACGTGTCCACCAGGAACGTCGCCCGATCCGGATGATCCTGCGCGAACGCCGTGAAGGCCTCCCGTTCGGTGTCGAACGCCTCCACGAAGGCATGCGCCATGGTGCCTGCCACCGGCAGCCCGTACCGGCGTGCCGCCTCCACGTTCGACGTGGCGGCGAACCCGACCATGGCGCTGGCGCGGGCGACCGCCATGGCTGCCTCCGTGCCGTGGGTCCGCCGGAAGGCGAAATCCACCAGCCCGCGACCGTCGGCGGCCACCACGTAGCGGGCGGCCTTCGACGCGAGCGTCGTGTGCAGCGTGATCTGATTCAACAGGTAGGTCTCGGCGATCTGCGCCACCGCGACGGGTGCGGTCACTTCCAGCAACGGTTCCTCGGAGTAGACGACGCGGCCTTCCGGCACCGCCCACACCTCACCGTCGAATCGCAGCGACGCGAAGTCGGAGAGCGCCCGATCGTCGAACCCCATCACGCCCAGCGCTTCCAGCTCCTGGTCCGTGAAGGAGAACGACTCCAGGAAGTCCAGGCACGACTCGAGCCCGGCCGCCACCAGGAAGCCGCGCGTCGGCGGCAAGCCGCGAACGAACAGGCTGAAGGTGGCGAGCTCGTCCATGTCGCGACGCAGGTAGCTGGCCGCCATGTTCAGCTCGTAGAGGTCGGTGAGCAGGCCTCCGGGCATCGCGGCAAAGCCTACGCGAGCCGCGACCACGGGTAGCCTGCATCGGTGGACATCACGCAGGAACGCTTCGAGACGCTCGTGGCCGAAGCGCTCGACTCGTTGCCCGAGTGGATCGTTCGCGCCATGGACAACGTGGAGGTCTTCGTGGAGGACCGGTCGCCCGAAGGAAGCGATGGCCTGCTCGGTCTCTACGAAGGGATCCCGCTGACCTCTCGCGGCTCCAACTACACGAACGTCCTGCCGGACCGGATCACGTTGTTCATGAAGCCGATCGTGCGCGAGTCAGGAGGCGACACCGATCGTCTCCAGGCCATCGTCCGCCACACGGTGGCGCACGAGGTGGCCCACCATTTCGGCATCAGCGACGAACGCCTGCTCGACATCGACGCGTACTAGTCCATGGCAGACCACTCAGACGGCCACGACACGAGTTCGATGCGGCTTGCGCTCGAGCACGCAGCGACGTGCGCCGATTCGGACGACGTTCCCGTGGGATGCGTGATCGTTCGCCACCACGAGGTCATCGCCGGCGCGGGCAACGCGCGAGAACGTCTCGGCGACCCCACCGCGCACGCCGAGGTGCTCGCCCTGCGCGCCGCCGCCGAGTCGACAGGGTCGTGGCGTCTCGAGGGGTGCACGATGTACGTCACGCTGGAGCCGTGCGCGATGTGCGCCGGCGCCATCGTGCTGGCGCGGATCGACCGTGTCGTGTTCGGGGCCGCCGACCCGAAGGCCGGATTCGCCGGCTCGTTGGGCAACCTGCTCGACGATGACCGGCTGAATCACCGTGCCGAGGTCACGGGCGGCGTGCTGGCTGCCGAGTGCGGCGAGATCCTTCGGGCCTTCTTCCGTTCTCGACGCTAGAATCGTCGGCGGAGGCGTGCCGGAGCGGACGAACGGGACCGCCTCGAAAGCGGTTAGGGGTCTAAACCGCCCCTCGCGTGTTCGAATCACGCCGCCTCCGCGAGCAGTCCGGGAGCACGGTGCGCACCTTGCCGGTGCGCACCGCTTGAAAGGGAGCAGGGTTCATGGACGACATCGGTCTCGGCGACATCATCGTGTACGCCATCGCCGGCTTGATCATCGGCGCCCTCGCGCGTCTGATCCTGCCCGGGAAGCAATCGATGGGCTGGGGCTTGACGTTGGTGATCGGGGTCGTGGCCGCGATCCTCGGCGGCATCATCTGGAACTCGATCTTCTCCGGCAACGAGGGCGTCGCCTGGATCGGGTCGATCATCGTGGCGATCATCCTGATCGTGATCTACGAGCGGGTGGTGGCGAGCAGAGGCTCGAGCAGAGGCTGAATCGACCCCCGGTGCTAGCGTTGCTCGATGGACGCCGTCACCGGGTACTTCACGGCGCTCGGACTCTCGACGGCGGCGGGCCTCAACGCCTACATCCCCCCGTTCGCTCTGGGCCTGCTTTCTCGGTACACGGATCTCATCGATCTTCCCGCGCCGTGGGACCATCTGGGTGATCCGCTCGTCCTCGCGATCATCGCGGTCGTGGGGGTGGCGGACTTCATCGGCGACAAGGTGCCGGTGATCGACCACGTCCTGCATCTGATCGGCATGGTGGTGGCGCCCGTCGTGGGAGGGCTCCTGGCGTTCGCCACCGCGGACGTCGTCGACATCGATCCTGCCGTCGTGGTCGTCCTGGGCGTCGTGGCTGCCCTGGCGACGCAGGTCGGGAGGTCTGCTGCGCGCCCCGTGGCGACAGCCACGACGGCCGGCGCCGGCAACGCCGTCGTCAGCTTGGGGGAAGACGGCGTCTCCGGCGCACTCTCGGTCACGGCCGTCATCGCGCCGGTGCTGGCACTCCTCCTGGCCGTACTCGTGCTGGTGGAGGCATTCCTGGCCTGGCGGAAGTGGCGACAGGTCGGGCTGCGCATCCAGGGACGCGATCCCACCCGTGGGTGACGCGCCCCGCGACGATGCAGCCGCCGGTGAGGAGCGTTAGCATCGAGGCGTGAAGACCACCTCGGTATCCGTTGCGCTGATCGTGGCGGTGGCGATGCTGGCCTCGGCGGCGCCTGCCGGCGCCGGCGGCATCCCACAGGGTCGGTACGCGATCGGCGATTCGGTCATGCGCGGCGCCGCACAGGAGCTCCATGGCCGGCGCATCAAGGTGAACGCCACGGTCAGCCGGCAGTTCTCGACGCTGCCGGGTCTCATCCGCTCGTTGCGGAACTCGGGCGTGCTGCGCAAGACGGTCATCATCCACTTGGGCAACAACGGCTTCATCGACCTGGCCGACTGCCGGGCAGCGGTGCGCGCGGCCACCAACCGCAACGTCTACCTGGTCACCGTCAAGGTGCCGCGGCAATGGCGCCGAGCGAACAATCGCGTCCTCGCCCGGTGCGACCGCGCGTTCAGCCGCGCGCACCTGGTGGATTGGTTCCGTCACAGCGTCAACCACCCGGGATGGTTCGCCGACGACCTGTACCACCTCACGCCGTTGGGCCAACGCCGGTACGCGGGCTACATCTCGAACCGGACGCGCTAGGCGTTCCAGCCGATCCGTTGCAGGATCGTCGCGGCGGTCTGCTGGATGGTCTCGTCGTTCGGCACGGTGAAGTCCTCCAACCCGACGCCAACGCTCTGTTCGATCTGGCTCTCCGCCTCGCGCAGGTCGCCCGCGCGACCGGTGGTGACGACCGCTCCCAGACGGGCCCGGACCCCCGCCAGGTCCAGGGTCAGTCGCACCACGTGGGTGGGCATCGCCAGCACCTGCCGGCATCGCTCCAGCTCGTTCCGATCCTCGATCGTGCCCGCCAGGAGGAACCGCCGCACGCCCGCCGAGCGGTAGTTCCCCACGACGGTTTCCAGGTTGCGCCAGTAGGTGCGCTCGTGGACCTCGTCGTCGTCCACGTCGAACCACCCCAGCCAGTCCAGATCCAGAGCCCCGTAGGGGATGCGACGCGCCTCCAGCGCCTCCGCCATCTCCTCGACCGCCGACGACTTGCCCGAACCATAGGAGCCGGTGACCAGCAACGCTTCCGGTTCCATCGCGCTCACCTGGCTATCTTGCCCGATTGCCGTCGAGCCGGAGACGCGCCGGGACCGCCGACGACGGTCGGTAGACTCGTCCGCGGTGGCCTGCCCGAGCGGCCGAAGGGACACGCCTGGAAAGCGTGTAGGGGGGCAACTCTCTCGAGGGTTCGAATCCCTCGGCCACCGCTCCCGCTACAGCCGCTTGACGTGGTTGGTGTAGGAACGCACGACCTGCATACCGGCCTGCTCGTAGACGCCGAGAGCGCCGGTTCGTGAGTCGGTGTTGACGCCGACCCGCCGCTTCCCCAGGTCCCAGAACACCTGGAACGACTGCTGCAGCATGCCGCGCGCGATGCCGCGATGGCGGTGGGTGGCCTTGGTCGCCACCTGCTGGATCCACCCGTCCTCGGCGGCGTACTCCAACAGGAACGTGACACCCACGAGCTCGTCGCTGGCCTCATCGACCACCAGCAGCATCTGCCACGGCTGGAAGCTGGGCCGGCGGATCGTTGGCGCGGCCCAATCCTCGAAGGTTGCCGGGTCCCGGTTGGGCCACTCGTTGAACGCGTCCTCGATGACCTGGTAGGTCTCACGCGCATCGTCGTCGGTGTAGGGACGGAACACGAACCCATCTGGCAGCTCGGCATGCGGGCGTTCGGTGTTCTCGATCTCGAGCACCCAGGAGGTGTGGCCGTAGCCGTACCCGTGGCGCTCGAACAGCTCGGCCGCGGCCCGGTCGCTGTCGGTCACGGTCTGAGCGACCCTGGGAGCGCCGAGCGCTCGAGCCACGTCCTCCGTCCAGGACAGCAACGCCGTGCCGATGCCTCGGCCGCGCACGTCCGGGTGCACGCTGACCTCGGCGCGCTTGCCCTTGAAGACCTCGGCTTCGGCCACCAGCCAGTCGCCCTCGAAGACGCCGACGCTTTCGGTCGCCAGGTCGAACGACGGTCTGGCCCATTCGGTCTGGATGTCCTCGCGGTCGATCTCGATCGAGCCGTCGTCTGCCAGCTCCGAGTCGGCCACCAGCTGGGTCACCGCATCGATATCGGCATCGGTCACGGCCATCGCCCGATGGGTGACACTGTGGGGCAACCCGTTCAAGGGGAGGGGAGCGTCCATCCCGGACAATCTAGCGGCGCGACCGGACCGGGCGGTTCGGCGCCTTGTTCCAACGCGGCTCGGACGTCGTCGAAGGAGTCCCATGCGAGGTAGGGCACGCCATCTCGCTCGCAATGGGCCACCAGGTCCAGCTTCGCGAAGGTCATGTCGGCGTAGAGGGCGCCGTAGCGATCTGTCTGGCCCTCGCCGATGAACGCGACCGGCCCGTAGCGGTCCCGGCAGGCGAGCACGGCCTGCATCTTGCACGTCCCGCACCCGATGCACACGGGGTGGGCGTTGACGAAGCGCATCGACGCCGGGCGGTCGTCGGCATCCCACACCTGCTCGTTCGTGATGACCGGGATGTCCGCGAGCCCGGCGGCCCGAAGGAGCGGTTCGATGTAGAAGCCGAACCCGTCGCTCACCAATGCCACGTACGCATCGTGAGAGCCGAGCCACGACGTGAACGGCGCGAAGGTGGGGTCCATCGGACAGTGTTCGAGCGCGAAGGCCAGCAGGGTGTCGCGATCGGCATCGAGCATGGCGTTCTGGGCCGTGATCGCTCCACGAAGGCCGATCTCGCCTCGATCGACCGCCTCGTCGTAGTCGGCCCAATCGGACTGCCCGAACGCCCGCAGCATGTGCTCGGCGACATCGTGCAGACACGCGGTGCCGTCGAAGTCCACGAGCACCGCACCCACCTGAAGTGACATCGCCGAAGGGTACCGGTCCCTGCCACACTTCGGCCCCATGGAGGCCGCGGAACGCATGGCGCTTGGCATGGTCGATGCGGAGCGCAAGCGCAGGCGCAAGGTGGCCGGTGCCGAGGTCGTCGAGATCGACGGCCTCGTGCTGTGCTTCTCCAACCTACCGGACCCGGCCCTCAACTCGATCGCCGTGGAACGGGCGCCGCATGACCCCGAACGCGCGATGGCGCTGGCGGAGGTGGAGTTCGAGCGCCGTGGCCAGCCGGTTGGCATCGATCTGCAGGTGGGGCGACATCCCGAGCTCGACCGGGCCGTCCGTTCCATGGGACTGACCCTCATCATCGAACGTCCCGGCATGGTCGTGGCGCTCCCGGATCTGGCTCCCACGCCGATCGCCGATGGCATCGAGTTCCGGCAGGTCACGGACGACGTGGGTGCGCGAGCCGTGGTGAGCGTGGGCACCGAGGCATTCGGTGACGACCCCGCGATCGGCTCGGCGTTCTACGGGGCGGGGGCCTTCGGCGTCGAAGGTATGCGCGCCTTCGTGGCATGGGACGGTGGGGAGCCCATCGGCATGTCTGCCGGGTATGAACACCTCGGGGCGGTGGGCGTGATGGGCGTGGGGGTCGTGCCGCGTGCACGGCGCCGAGGTCTGGGCGCCGCGCATCACCGCCCACGCCGCCAGGGCGTTCGACGGTGCGGACCTCGCGTGGTTGCATCCCACGCCCGAGGCTCGCGCCGTGTACGAGCGGATCGGGTTCCGCCGGGTGGCCGACTACGAGGTCTGGGTTCGCGTCCCGTCGTAGTGCGACGGGCGCGCGTCAGCGAGCGCCGTCCAGGATCTGGCGTCCGTCGAGGGGTTGGTCCAGCGTGATCGTGACCGACTTCAGCACGCCGATCTCGATGCATGCGACGTCGCCGGCGGACGCATCGTGACCCTCGAACAACGTGATGGTCACCGCGGCGTCGGAGTAGGCGACGTCCACGTGATCGAGCACCGCACAGGGTTCGACGCCGCTCACGAACAGGATCGTCACGGTGCCGTCGTCGTTCACGATCGCCCGATCGAATCCCCGCGCTCGGACGTCGGCCATGCCCGGTCTGGGTTCGACGGGCGTGGCGGCGCTGGGGTCGTCCCACCGTGGGAGGTCGTCGTCGGGGTGGATGCAGGGGGCGTACCCGACCGAGGTGTCGGGACCGCGGTCCGGTCCCTGGATGACCTCGCCGCAGTCATCGCCGTTCTGGCCGGGCATGCCGCCGTCGACGCCTGGGACATCGGATCCGTGACCGTGATCGGTTCCGGTGCCCGGATCGCCAGGGACGCCGGCGCCGGGCTCGGCGGGCTCCTGCGCGGCAGGCGGAGCCGGGGCGGCACCGTCGTTGCCCGTGGCGGCGGCGATGCCGGCCACCGAGACGACGGCGAGCGAGGCGATCAGAGCGATGACGGTGCGTGCGGGGATCCGCATCGAGGAACCTCCAGGAGCGTGTGGGGCCTTCGGGGCCCGCCGGTGTTGACCAGCGTAGGACGGCGGGCGGCCCCCGTCGGGTTCCCGGCCGGAGATCGAGACAGGGGGAGATCGAGACCGGGGTTGTCCCACTCGCTGCGTATACTCGGCGAGGCCGTGCTAGGCGGGGAGCCAGCGGTGCCCTGTAGCCCGAGATCCGCTTCATGCGGGGCTGAATCCCCGTCAGAGGCCCGCGATATCCGAGGCAGCCCTCGGCGCGGGACGTTGAAGGTCGGGTCCTACGCGACGTCGGGCCGCGAACCGGGTCAGGGCGGGAACGCAGCAGCCCTAAGCGGTTCCCGGCGGGTGCCGTGGGGATGCCTGGCCGGAGTCGCCGTGTCACGAAGCGCTCGAATTTCGTGCGGTCGATGGCGGGTGCACGGCCACTTCCTTCGTTCCGAGGGAGTGCGCCCTCGGGGCGCTCGGCCGGCGAGGCGTGCGGGAGGCGTTGGGTGGCGGAAGAGCAACAGCATCAGGCCCTGTACCGGCGGTACCGGCCGCAGACGCCGCAGGAGGTCCTGGGCCAAGATCACGTCGTGCGCGCCCTCACCGGGGCGATCCGCGAAGGGCGCCTGCATCACGCGTTCCTGTTCTGCGGTCCTCGCGGCACCGGCAAGACCTCGACCGCTCGCATCCTCGCCAAGATGGTCGACTGCGAGCAGGGCCCCACGGCAGAGCCCTGCGGCGTGTGCTCCCAGTGCGTGGCCATCCGTGAAGGCACGCACCTGGACGTGGTCGAGATCGACGCCGCCAGCCACGGCGGCGTCGAAGATGCCCGCGAACTTCGCGAGAAGGCCCCCACCGCACCCGTGCAGGGCCGCGAGAAGGTCTACATCATCGACGAGGCGCAGCGCCTGTCCCGCGAGGCGTTCGACGCGCTGCTGAAGGTGTTCGAGGAGCCGCCGGCGGGCGTGCGGTTCGTGCTGGCCACCACCGAGCCGCACAAGATGCCGGCCACCATCGTGGGCCGCTGCCAGCGGTTCGACTTCCGGCGGTTCTCCATCGACACGTTGTCCGCCCAGCTCGTCTCGATCGCATCACAGGAAGGCGCCACGCTCACACCGTCCGCCGCCCAGGTCATCGCGCGACAGGCCCAGGGCTCCTCACGCGACGCGCTCTCGCTGCTGGATCAGGCCAGCGTCATGGGCGGCGCCACGATCGACGACGACGTGGTGCGAGCGTTGCTGGGCGCTCCGCAGGGCGAGGTCCAGCACGACCTGGCCGATTCCGTGGCGGTGGGCGACGCCCGGGGCATCTTCGAGACCGTGGCGCGGCTGGTGCAGGACGGACAGGACCTGCGGAACGTCACCTCCGAAACCCTGTCCCATTTCCGCAACCTGCTCCTGGTGAAGACGGCGCCCGGACAGCACGATCTGCTCGACATCCAGGCCGATGCTTACGAGGGCCTTCGCATCCAGGCCGAGAAGTTCACGCCGGCCGAGCTCGCGCGGGTCATCGCGCTCCTGCTGGCCGCCCAGAACGACATGCGATGGACGACGTCGCCGCGGCTCTCGCTCGAGCTGGCGCTGGTTCGCGCCACCATGCCCGAGACCGATCCCGAGCCTGCAGCGCTCATCGCGCGCCTCGAACGCCTCGAGCGGCTGGCGCATCTGGATCCGGGCGCGGTGGTTCCCACCGCGGCCGACGTGGACCAGGCAGCTCCATCCAGTCCCGCCGACGACATCGTGGTACCCGAACCGAGCCCGGCGGTCGTGCTCGTCGAGGAGGCAGCAACCGAGCAGGCCGGGGACGAGCCTCGGCCCACCGAGCGGGAGGAGCCCCGACCCACGGAGCCTGCAGGGCCTGCCGAACGGCCGCAGCAGATGCCGGTGCCGCAGGCGGCGGACGCCGGCAGCGTCGACGTGACCATGCTCCGGCGCTCGTGGCCCTCGCTCATCGACCACCTGGCATCCAACCGGCACATGATCCTGAAGGCGATCCTGGAATCTGCCACGGTGGCCTCCTACGACGGCCAGACGCTCGAGCTCGCGTTCCCTCCCGACCGCAAGGTGGGGCCTCAGAAGGTCGACGAGAAGCAAGACGAGCTGCAGGCCGCGTTCGGCGAGCTGTTCGGCATCAAGCCACAGATCACGTGCGTGGTGCGCGAGCTCCGCGACCCACCCGGCGAGCCCCCCACGGTCGAGATCGTCGACGAGGAAGATGTGCCCGACGAAGCCGAAGCCCTGCGGCGCGTGCAGGAGATGCTGGGTGCCCAGCCCGTCGAGCCCGCACCGAGCAAGGACGGGGGATAGCGGGTGGCCTACGAAGGCGCCATCCAGGAGCTCATCGACCAGCTCGCGCGCTTGCCCGGCGTGGGCCCCAAGTCCGCGCAGCGGCTGGCGTTCTGGTTGGTCAAAGCCGACGCCGAGGACGCCAAGCGCCTGGCCGCCGCGATCGTGGAGGCGAAGGAGCGCATCACCTTCTGCCGGGAATGCGGCAACGTCGCCGAAGGCGATCTGTGCCGCATCTGCCGCGACGAGTCGCGCGATCGTGCGTTGCTCTGTGTGGTCGAGGAGCCCAAGGACGCCGCCAGCCTCGAGAAGACCTCGCTCATCAAGGGCAGGTATCACATCCTGGGCGGCGCCATCAGTCCGCTCGACGGCATCGGCCCCGATGATCTTCGCGTGCAGGAACTGCTCGACCGCGTTCAGCGCGATGCTGTGACCGAGGTGATCCTGGCCACCAACCCCAACCTGGAGGGCAACGCCACGGCCATGTACGTGGCCGCCCTGGTGAAACCGTTGGGGGTGCGCGTCACGCGGCTCGCCAGCGGGCTGCCGGTGGGCGGTGACCTCGAGTACGCCGACGAGGTCACGCTCTCGCAAGCGCTGGACGGGCGCCGCGAGATGTGAGGGCGATCGGTGCCGCGCCCCACGACCGTTGAGGTTTCCGATCGCGCCCTGGTGCTCTACGCCTTCGCGCGCCGCGGGGTGATCGAGTTCGTCGTCTCGGAGTCGGGAGGAGACCCCAGCCGTCTCGCCCAGGCCGAACGTGCCCGTACCGAGACCGATCGCTGGCTCGAACGCGAATCGGTCCAGCCGGCGGTGACCGATGAAGAACGGCGACTGTTGCAGGCCACGTCGGGTTCGTGGCCGTCGGAGGCGGTCGCCGACGCCATGTGGCGCAAGGAGTCACTCGGCGTGCTGCTGTGGGCGCTGGAGCATGTCGA
The DNA here is from genome assembly GCA_963821935.1 of uncultured Actinomycetes bacterium. Lineage (GTDB taxonomy): Bacteria > Actinomycetota > UBA4738 > UBA4738 > HRBIN12 > JAOUEA01. The sequence continues at coordinate 1,209,290 of CAWGFM010000005.1, forward strand.
GGACCTGCCGTCGTACTCGAACGAGTTCGCGCAGCACGCGGTCGAGGAGGCCATCACGCGCTACGGGTCGGTGTCGGCGTTCCGCGCCCAGGGGCATCTGCGGCCCGACGATCAGGTGGAGCGCGCATGGATGGAGGCCGATGCGTGGTTCGGCGCCACCGAGGGCCGCGAAGGCGACGATGCCAACGCCGCGTCGATCGCCGCCGAGCGCTTCCGCGCACTCAGCTGGCTCCGCGATCGCGACGCCCCACCGGCCTGAACGAGGCCTGGAACGCCGAAGGCGGGCCCGGGGGCCCGCCTTCGGCTCGATACGTCAGGGCGTTCTACGCGACCGTGATCGAACGCGTGGTCGTCCCTTGGTTGCCCCACCCGTCGGTGACCGTGAGCGTCACGGTGTACGTGTTCGGCGCAGCCCACGTCTTGGATGGCGTCGACGAGGTGCTCGTCGTGGCGTCGCCGAAGTTCCACGAGTAGGTGATGGCGTCGCCGTCCGCATCGGAGGAGCTGAGGCCGGACAGGTTGCACGTCAGCCCGCTGCACACCGGGTTGCTGATCACCGCGACCGGATTCGCGTTGCCCGCGGGCTCGGTGAGGGTGATCGTGCGCGTCGTCGTCGTCGCGTCGCCCCACCCGTCGGTGACGGTCAGCGACACGATGTAGGTGCCGTCGACCGCGAAGGTGTGCGACAGGCGCCGACGAGGTGCTGGTGGGTGTGCCGTCCCCGAAGTTCCACAGGTAGGTGAACGTGTCACCCGTGTTCGGGTCGGCGGAGCCAACGCCGGAGTAGTTGCACACCCGGGCCAGGCACGACGGCGGGTTGATCACGGGGAGCGGCGCCGACGTTGTCGGTCGGCTCGGTCATCGTGAGCGTCTGGGTGGCAGTGCCGGTGAGCCCGTATTCGTCGCGCACCGTCAGCGTCACCGTGTAGGTGGCCGCGCTCGTGTAGGTCCGGATCGGCAGCGGGCCAGAGCCCGTGCCGTTGCCGAAGTTCCACGAGTAGGTCAGCGTCGGCTGGTTCTCATCGGTCGAACCACGGCCGTCGAACGTGCAGTCGTTCTGGGTGCAGCTGTAGGTGAAGCTGGCCACCGGCGCCAGGTTGCCTGGCGGGAGCCGAGACGGTCACGTTCCGCTCGATGGGCACGAGCGTCGTGAAACCGTGCTGGTCCACGCCGCGGGCGAACACGGTGTAGGCCCCGGACGGGATCGCCGGCGAGGTGTAGGAGAAGTTGGACCCCGGCGAGCCCGGGCTGTTCAGGAACGCCGTGCGCCAGCTCTGGGTGGTGCTGGTGAACGTGCCCGACGAGCTCATGTACTGGCCCAAGCTGTTCCTGATGGCCACCTGCGCCGAGGCGATCTGCTGGTCGTCCTCGACCCGTCCGCTGACCACGATGCGCGAATCGGTGAACGCGGTGCCCTCCGGCGGCGAGAACAGGCCGTCGACGAAGACCGGAGGTGTGTCACCGGGGTAGACCGGATACCGCGACGTCGCTCCCGTGGTCGAAGGGTCCTGCTGGTCGGACGTGTCGTAGGCGAACGCGGTCACGGCGTAGTCGCCCTGGGTGGGCAGATCCACCGACAACGTCCAGTTGGTGCTGGTGGCGTTCGGGACTGGACAGCGTCGCGTTCAGCAGCGAGTAGGCTGCGGCCAGTGACCCGTTGGCCTGGAGGTAGCGGCCGCTGTCCTGTTCCTCGACGGTGACCCGCACGGCCGACACGCCGATGTCGTCGGTCGCCGCACCGGCCAGGTCCAGATGCAGGGCCTGCACCTGTGGCTGCGTCCCCGTCGGCGTGATGGTGCCGTTGGGGAACGCGTCGCCGGGGACCTGGACGTTGATCGTCAGGCGTCCTTGGTTGGCCGAGGACGTCGTCAGGCCGAGATCGTCGGTCGCCCTCACCGTGAACGTGTACGTGCCGGGCCGCAGGTTGAACGGTGTGGTGTACGACCAGTTGTAGCTGGTCCCGTTGAGGCCCGTCGCGATGCGATAGTCACCGGCCTGCACGTCGGTGCCCCACGTGCCGTCGGCTGCGAGGTTCTCCCGCGTGGCGCTGTTGCGCAGCGTGATCTCCACGAAGTTGAGGCCCTCGTCGTCCGTGGCCGAGCCCGAGAACGTGAGCGGACTCCCGGGCGCCCTGGTCAGCGGCGCGGTGGAGGTCGGCGGGTTCATGACAGCCGGCGCCGAGATCGAGACCGAAGGCGCGATCGCCGTCGCGCTCACGAGCCAGGTCTCGGTCGCGCTCCGCAGGTCCGACTGACCGGCGGTGTCGACCGCGATGGCCTGCATCGTCCATTCGCTCTCGTAGGGGACGGTCACCTCGTAACGCCACGTGGCGCTGGTGGCGCCGACCACGTCCGGCACGACTCGGAAGGTGTTATAGGTCGAGTCGGTGCTGCCGTCGTCCTGTAGGTAGCGGTTCTGGGCGTCACGGAACGAGATGTTGATGGCGTTGACGCCCACGTCGTCCTGCGCCGAACCGGTCACGGTGAAGGTCGTCGTGGGGATGACGCTTCCCGACGGTCCGCTGATGGATGTGGTCGGCGTCTGGTCGGCGAGCCCGAAGGTCTCGATCTTCTTCGTGGCCTTCGATGCGTCGTTCGTGCCGTTGACCCCGTAGGTGCGGGCCAGCAGCTGGATCCGGCGGTTGCCGTTGATGGTCAGCGGCAGGGTCCACGTCGTGGACGTCGCGTTGGGGTTGGTCAGGTTCACGTTGATCGTGTTCGACGCACCCCAGGTCGTCAGGTTGTCCTGGAGGTATTGGCCGCTGTCGCGGTCACGGACCTCCAGCTGGACCCGCTGGACCCCACTGGTGGCGGTGGCGGTTCCGTCGACGATGAACTGAACGTCGGCTTCCTCCACACGCCCTTGGATCGGGTTGACGATCGTCGTCTCGTTCGGCCCCACCACGGGGATGGTGTTGAAGTCGTAGAAGGCGACGCGGCCGACGTTGGCGCCGCCCTGCGTGTTGCCGTCACCGCCGGTGATGATGCCGCGCGGCAGGGCCAGCATGGCCTTGTTCCCCTCGAAGGAGTTGGAGCCCGGGTGCCACTCGATGGCCTTGCCGGTTGCCGGGTCGACCGCGCCGATGTGATCGCGGATGACGATGTCGTCGCCCAAGCCGTAGCCGGCCAGCCCCTGGCCACGGCCGTAGCCGACGTCGGTCAGTCCGGGCCAAGGGTCCGGAGCGGTTGGCGACTCCATGTAGTTCATGTGGCCACCCAGATAGACGGCGTTCTCGGTGATGGCCACCGAGTAGACGCTGTCGAAGCATCGTGAGACCCACAGAGGCTCGACGTTGTCGTTGCCTGCGATCGGGAACGCGACCGCAGTGTCGTTGATCGGCGGACGGTCCCCGCCGGAGCCGCTGCTCACGACGAAGTACTGACCGTTCGGCGCGATGGCCCCGGCGAAGATCCGCTGGACGCCACCGACGAACTGCAGGTTGTCATCCCACAACCGGGTCCGCCAGGGCAGCAGCTGGTTGTTCTGCGTGTTGATCAGGCCGACGCCGTATCGGTCCTGGCCGGCGATCTGGCGCCCGGTGTGGACGACCAGCAGCTTGCTGCTGTCGGGCGAGAGCACCAGGGCCTGCACGGTGAGCTCACCGTTGACGCCGATGCCGCCGGACATGTTGTTCACGAAACCGGTCACGACCGCACCGGTGGTGGCGCTCACCGCGGCAAGGCTGACGCGGGAGGTGTTGTTGACCGTGACGAACTGGCCGCCGACGTAGACGGTCGTGTTCGTGGCTTCCACGGACGTCGCCGCCGCGTTCGCGTTTGCGGTGAAGCCCGTGACGGTCGCGCCGGTCGTCGGGTTGATCGATGCGATCTTGCGCTTCGTCACGCCGTTGACCGTGTTGAAGCGGCCGACGACGAAGAGCTTGGTGCCGTCCGGGGAGGCTTCGACCTCGGTGACCCCGCCGCCGCCGAAGGTGGGACGGAAGTTGGCGTCGACCAGGCCGGTGTCCAGGTTGTAGGACGCGAGTGAAGGCTGGTTGTAGGTCGTGGTGTTGCCGGCGGTGTTGTTCTGGATCTGCGTGAACGAGCCGGCGATGAAGACCCGGTTGCCGATGTAAGCGAGGTCGGTGATCTCACCGGTCGTGATCTGTGGAACGTTGGTCCGCGCCGTGTCCGGGGGGATCCTGGTGTGCCCGGGCACGGGCTGGTTGCCGGACGGGGGTGCCGCTTGCACCGTGATCGACAGGGACGCCTGGCTCTTCTGGCTCGCGTTGTTCAGGGCGTCCACCGCGTCGACGGTGTAGGTGTGACTCGAACCCGCGGCCAGCCCGTTGTCGGTGAACGAGGTGTTGGTGGTCGAACCGACGGACGTGGCGCCACCGTCTCGGTAGACGCGGTAGGTGATCGGGAGCGATGGGTCGGTGGAGGCCGCCCAGCTGATCTGGATGGAGCTGCTCGATGGGCTCGTGCCGGCGGGTCGGCCGGGAACGGTCGGAGCGGTGGTGTCGCCCGGTGCGCCCTCGTCTCCCGGCGCTTGGTCCAGGACCACGTGGTCGAAGTTGGCCGTGAAGGTCTTGGCGGCACTGTCACCGATCTGGATCCGGCCCACGGGCGTGGTGCCGGTGTTGGCCTGCCACGCGTTCACGATGCGGACGCCGTCGCGGTACAGGTCCCACGTCGTGTTGGAGCCCACTGAGCCGCACAGCTCCACGTTGTGCCAGCCGGTGCCCAGCTGCACGGTGGTCGTGCGGACGACGGATGCGAAGTCCGATCGCATCTGCACGGTGCCGTTGGCCGCACGGAAGGCCTTGATGATGCCGCCGTTGGCAGCGGTGCGCAGACGGAAGAGGTCGACCCCCGCTGTCGAGGAGGCCAGGTTGACGTTGGTGCTCATGCAGACCTGGTTGAAGGTCGCACCCAGATTGCGGTAGGCGAATGCCGACTGGTTGGTGACCTGTGCGCGGGCGCTTGGCGCGGCAGGGCTGCCGGCGGCGTTGTCGATCGTGAGCCGGGTCGCGGTCCAATTGGCGAGGTTGCCGGCGGTGAAGTCGTCGGAGAACAGCGGCGCAGCGTAGGCCGCCGGCGCAACCACCATCTGCATCGTGGACACGAGCAGGGTGATGAGCCCCAGGATCGAGATGGCGCGTCGTGCGGTGTGCCGTTGAGCCTTCATCCTACGGATCTCCTTGGACATGAGCCTCGTTCGGTGTCCGCCATGCGGCGGACACCGATCTGTGTGAGCCCTGGGAGATCCTCGGGGGGATCATCGGGCATCTGGCGTATTGAGTGTAGCCCGGAACCGCAAGGGAACTACGTTCGAGCTACGGAACTTGAGGGAGGATATCGTTCCGTTCGGTCCTCCCACAATAGGACTTCGGGCTTATGCCCCTAGCATCTGACGGAGATATACAGCCAGCTCAGGGGAGTCGTTCGACCAGCACGTCGTCGAAGTTGGCAGTGAACGTCTTGGCCGAGGAGCTGCCGATGTCGACGCGGCCCACGGCGGTCGTACCCGTGTTGGCTGTCCACCCGGCGAGGACCGGGGTTCCGTCTCGGGACAATGTCCACGATCCTGCCCCACCGACGGTTCCACAAAGGCGCACCTGGTGCCACCCGGATCCCAACGCGACGCCCGAGCTGCGCTGCACGCCGGAGACATCCGAGCGGAACGCGAGCTGGCCGGACGGGTTGAGGAACACCCGCACGATGGCTCCGTCGGGGGCGGTCCGCAGCCGGAACAGCACCAGGGATCCGCTCCTGGCGGCGACGTTGACACGAACACCCATGCACACAGCGCTGTGGGTGCTTCCCAACGCCCGTGCGGCCCACGCGCTCTGGTTGGTTACCTGCGCTCGAGCGCTGGGCGGTGACGGGTTGCCGGTCGCATCGTCGATCGTGAAGCGCGTCGTAGTGGTCCAGCCGGACAAGCTCCCCGCCCCGAACCCGTCGGCGAAGATCACGCCGCCGCCCGGCCCGTGCGGTGGGTTGAAGTACGGGTCCTGGCCCATGGCTCGATAGGCGTTGTAAGCGTTCTGGGAGGTATCGACCGGCCATGTGTGGGTGAACCCGTTCCTGGTCATCTGGGTGTCGAAGTACAAGATCGCCTCGATCATGGGATAGGCCGACGGCAGCAGATCGCGCGAGCTGGTGATCCATGCCGCCTTGCGAGCGGCCTGCGCCGGGTCTTCCATGACCCCGTTCTCGGCGATCATGATCGGCTTGGTCTTGGTCGAGGCCCAGTCGTAGAACGGGTCGAAGACCTGCGTGAAGCTGCGCCACTGGCTCCCGGGCCTGGGATACCAGTTGTAGCCGTCTGCCGCGATCCAGTCGACGTAGGCGTCCCCCGGGTAGTAGTCGGGTGGCCACGGCGAGCGCGTGACGAAGCTCCAGGCCGTCGGGCACCAGACCCACACCACGTTGGAGGCCCCACGCTGCTGCGAAGACCTCGTGCACGTGGCGCCACGCCGCGATCATGTCGGCGGGCGAGTGCACCTCGGAGGAACGGTAGCCGGCCTCCATCTCGTGGTAGTAGCGCAGGAAGATCGGCTCACCGAAGGCCGCCAGGCGGTCGGCCTGGGCGCGAAGCCAGGCATCGTGGACCCCCGTGCGGAGCTCGATCGTGTCGGCGCCCGCCCCCCAGGTGATCATGGGGATGCGTCCCATGGGCAGGTCCCAGCTCTCCAGGGAGGTGGGGATCGCCTCGTCGAAGGCGTAGAAGCGGTTGATGATGTCGTAGCGCCGGCCCAAGAAGGACTCCCGCGCACCGATCTCGCCCATCCCGCCGCCCACCCCGTCTCCTCGATCGGGGTTGACGGTGGCCCCGAACCAGGCCCCCGATGAAGGCGAGAGCGGTCCGATCGGACGAGGAGCCGCGCCCGAGGTCGCCGGGGCGGCCACCACCAGGGCCGCCACCATGCACACGGCGGCGAGCACCCGGAGCAGGCGGTGCGGAGCGCGGATCGGGAGGATGGGGGTCACTGCGGGGTGCACAGTATCCGCCGTGGGGTTGCCCGTCAATGCATCGGCCGATATCAGTCCGTGTTTCGATCGCGGCGCCGCACCAGCCTGTACACCAGCCACCCCAGCAGCGCCAGCAGGCTGAGCGGGACCAGGTAGCCCAGTCCGACCACGACCGCGCCGAGCACTCGCAGGAACCCCTGCGTGGCGTAGTCGAGGGCCTCGGACAGGCTCGGGTTGTCCACGTCCGACGGCTGCTGCTCTTCGGTCTCAGGTGCGTCCTGTTCACGGAGGGAGACCCTGATCGTCGCCTCGGCGACCTGATCCCTGATGAAGTTCAGGTTGCCTTGGATCTTCTCGATATCGAACTGCGTGTTGTCGATCAAGGTCGCGAAGCGAAGGATCTCTGCGGACGAGGTGGCATCGGCTTGGAGGTCGCGGAGCAGGTCGCGTCGGTCGGTCAGGATCTGCAGGCGCGCCTGCAGGTCGATGAATTCGGCGGTGACGTCTTCGCCGGTGATCTCATCGAGCTGCACGGTGCCCAAGCCGCGGAGCTGCTCCATGGCCTGGTCGAACCGCTGCGCGGGGATGCGCAGGGTGAAGGTGCCGGCGCGTCCATCCTGGGTGGACGACGTCAGCACGATCCCGCCGCTGGTGCCGGCGATGCGCGACACGGCGCTCACCTTCCGATCGAAATCGCCATTGGGCACGACCACATCGATGCGACCGTCCCGCACGATCTTGCTCAGATCCTGTTGCTGCCCAGGCGCCTGAGCCACCAGGTCAGGATCGATGTTCGGGAGACCAGGTGCGGCTTGGTCGGCGCCCGCGTCCGAGTCGGTGAGCGCACCGGAGCGTGTGTTGCCTGACTCCTCCGTGTAGCCGGCCTGCCCGAGGATCCTACGGGGACCGTCCGCTGCCGGCACAGGTGAGGCTTGAGCCGGTTGCGAATCGGCTTCTCCACCGGCGGCGGCCCCACTGCCGTCGGAACCGCCGCCTTGGGCCAGGAAGCCGATGCTGCCGGCCAGGATCAGCAAAGCGACCGAGGCGGCGACCAAGGCCGGCCACCGCTGCCCTCCGCGCCGGGGACGGCGGGGCGCTGGTCGGCCGGCGGATGCACGAGCCGCGGCGCGCACGTTCTCGAGGCGCGCGGCCTCGCTGAGGTCGTCCTCCAGCAACTGGAGGTATCGGATGTCGCTGTTCATGTCTTCTCGGCCTCCGTGCTCAGCTGCATCCCACGGTCCTGCAGCACCATCGCGACCTTGCGCAGTCCTCGGCTGACGCGCTGGCGAGCGTTCGCCTCGCTGCAGCGCATGCGTCGGGCGACCTCCGGATAGCCGAGCCCCTCGATCACGTGCAGGCGCATGGCCTCCCGGTGATCGCTCGAGAGCGTCTCGAGGGCGTCGAGCAGCGCGTCACGGATCGGCACGAAGTCGACCAGGTCCTCGATGCGCTCGTAGTCATCCGGGGCCAGCTCACGTTCGGGCATGCCCAGGCGCCGGCGAGCGGCCGCGTCGACCCGTCCGGTCCGGAAGAACCGGCCCAGCCGGTTGCGTGCGATGCCGTAGAGCCATGCCACGCCGTTCACCCCCACGTCGGTGTAGTTGTGTCTGGATGCGAACGCCTCCGCGAAGGTCTCGGCGGTCAGCTCGGCGGCCGCCTCGGGGTCGAGGATGCGGCGCGCGAAGTAACGGAGCAGCTCCTCGGCGTGGCGCCGATACAGCTCCGTGAACGCGTCCGCGTCGTCCTTGGACGCCTGCAGCAGTTCGCTGTCGGTCCTACCGTCCTCGTCCGGCACGGGCCTCCTCGTTCGCCGTCCTCGCGGGGTCGTTCGGTGTCGTGCTCGAGCCTTCATGCCGCGACACCGTCCGGCCGTGACAGTGGATGCGACGCTTCCTCGATGCCCGCGGTTCCCCGGACGGTCCGATGGTACGTTCGGGAGCATGCGTGATCTGCAGACGGGGGCTCTCGAGCAGGGGCTGGATCACATCGCTGCTTCGCCGACCGACCGGGGCACGGTCGAGATGATCGTGCGGCGGCCATCGGTCGACGAGCGGGAGACGATCACCTCGGCGCAGGTGGAGCCGGGCCACGGTCTGGTGGGGGATTCATGGGGATCGCGTCCCCATCCGTCGCCGCACGCCGAGCTGACGCTGATGAACTCACGGTGCATCGCCCTGCTCGCGGACGATGTCGACCGGTGGCCGCTGGCGGGTGACCAGCTGTACGTCGACCTGGACCTCAGCGTGGTGAACCTGCCCGCCGGATCGCGGCTCCGCGTCGGGTCCGCGCTCATCGAGGTGAGCGCCAAGCCGCATTCGGGATGCTCCAAGTTCTCGTCGCGGTTCGGCGCCGAGGCCCTCGCGTTCGTGAACTCCGACACGGGCCGAGCCATGCGGCTGCGTGGTCTGAACGCGTGGGTCGTGGAGGGCGGCCCGATCCGCACGGGTGACCACCTCACGAAGGAGTAGTGCCGTGGCGCTGAGCGACGCGTTCCCTCGGCAGCACGCGCGCACGCGCGGGTTCAACCTGGGACTGCCGCGGTCGTTCCAGGTTGCGGACGACGGGTCGCGGGTGGCGTTCCTGCGAACCCCCGCCGGTGACGACCCACACGCCACGCTGTGGGTCTACGACGTTGCCGACGATCGTGAGCGTGAGGTCTATGGAGCCGGTACGGCCGAGGAGCGGCTGACGCAGGCAGAGATCGACCGACGGGAGCGGGCCGGCGAGCGGCAATCGGGGGTCGTGACGTTCGCGGGCGACCCGGACCTGCAGGTCGCGTCCTTCGTTGTCGGGGACCAGCTGCTGGTCGCCGAGCTGGTGTCGGGCGACGTTCGAGCCTTGTCACCCGCCGGTCCCGCGTTCGACCCACGACCCGATCCGACCGGGCGATGCATCGCCTACGTGACCGACGGAGCGCTGCACGCGCTCGACCTCGATGACGGCACCGATCGCCGACTGGCGAGCGACGATGACCCCGACGTGCAGTGGGGGCTCGCCGAGTTCATCGCCGCAGAGGAGATGGAACGTCTCCGTGGGTACTGGTGGGCACCGGACGGCGAACGGCTCCTCGCCTGCCGCGTCGACGAGCGACCGGTCGCGACCTGGCACATCGCGTCTCCGATGGACCCCGCGGCCCAACCCCGGGCCACCCGCTACCCGCAGACGGGGACACCCAACGCCATCGTCACGATGCACGTGGTGGGCATGGACGGTTCAAGGGTGGACGTCGACTGGGACCGCGCAAGCTTCGAGTACATCGTCGCAGCGTCGTGGACATCGGAAGGACCGCCGCTGGCCCTGGTGCAATCGCGCGACCAGCGAACCGTGCAGGTGCTGGCGATCGATCCGGACTCCGGAAGGACCGAGGTGGTCTGGCGCGATCACGACGATCGCTGGACGCACATCGTCGAGGGCGTGCCGGCGTGGCTCCCCGGAGGCCGTCTGCTCACGGTGGGGCACCGGGACGACACGCGCAGCCTGCTGATCGACGACGAACGGGTGACACCGGTTGGCCTGCAGGTGGATGCGGTCGTCGACGCGGGTGAGTCCGTGGTGATCCGCGCCACCGAGGAACCCACCGAGATGCACGCGTGGCGCCTGGGACCCGACGGCGGACTGGAGCGGTTGACCGACGGCGCCGGTGTGCACGGTGCCGTCGTCGGCGGCGATCTCATGGTGCTCGTCGACGAGAACGATGATGAGGCCCTGCCCACGGCGACCGTGCTGCGCGACGGGGACCCGATCCACACCTTCGAACGACGCGCCGAAACGCCGACGTTGCGGGCGCGGCCGATCTTCGCCTCGCTGGGGCCCAGGGAGCTGCGGTCGGCGCTGCTCATCCCTGGGGGGCAGATGCCGCCCGAAGGTTCTGGCGGCACGCTTCCCGTGTTGCTCGACCCGTACGGCGGACCGCATTTCGGCCGCGTCCAGCGGATGCAGCGGTTGCACCTGGAGTCGCAATGGTTCGCCGACCAGGGGTTCGCCGTGCTGGTGATCGACGGCCGCGGCACCCCTTACCGTGGGGTTGCCTGGGATCAGGCGGTCTACCGCGACTACATCGACGTGGGGCTCGCGGACCAGGTCGAGGGCCTCCTCGCCGCGGCCGAGCGCTATCCGTTCCTCGATCTGGACCGCGTGGCGATGCGCGGCTGGTCTTACGGCGGGTACCTGACGTTGGGCGCGCTGCTCCGGCGCCCGGATGTGTTCCACGCCGGCATCGCGGGCGCTCCGGTGAGCGACATGCGTCTGTACGACACGCACTACACCGAGCGCTATCTGGGTACCCCACAGGAGGAGCCCGACGCGTACGCCAACGCCGACCTCGTGCCCGACGCCGCGAGCCTGCGTGGCGAGCTGATGATCATCCACGGCATCGCCGACGACAACGTCTACGTCACGCATTCGCTCCGCATGTCGAAGGCCCTCATGGAGGCCGGGCGCCGTCACTCGATGATCCCGTTGAGCGGTATCACCCACCGCCCGGTCGACGAACGGGCCGCCGAGAACATGTTGAAGATCGAGGTCGAGTTCCTGCAGCGTGCCCTGGGTGTCGCCTCACCGGAGGCGTAGGGCGGACCGCTAGACTCGAACGCGTTCCCGAGCCTCGTCCGGAGCGGCGCGCCATGCCCATCATCGTGCAGAAGTACGGAGGGACCTCGGTCGCTTCCGTGGGGCGGATCCAAGCCGTGGCCGACCGCGTCGTGGCGGCTCGGGAGGACGGCAACGACGTGGTCGTGGTCGTCTCGGCCATGGGCCACACCACCGACGAGCTACTGGCGATGGCCGCCGAGATCACGCCGGTTCCCGATGCGCGTGAGCTGGACATGCTGCTCACCGCCGGTGAGCGGATCGCCATGTCACTGCTCGGGATCGCCATCAACGCGCGGGGATGTCGCGCCGCCAGCTACACCGGCTCCCAAGCGGGGATCATGACCGACACCCAGCACGGACAGGCCAGGATCGTGGAGATCCGCCCGAAGCGCATCATGGAGGCGCTCGAGGGCGGCAACGTCGTCGTGCTCGCGGGGTTCCAGGGGCTCAGCCTGAGCCAGTACGAGATCACCACGCTCGGGCGGGGTGGTTCCGATCTGACCGCCGTGGCCATGGCTGCCGCCATCGGCGCCGGCGTCTGCGAGATCTACACGGACGTGGAAGGTGTGTTCACCACCGACCCCCGCATCGAGCCGAAAGCCCGCAAGCTGGAGGTGGCGAGCTACGACGAGATGCTCGAGCTGGCCGCGGCCGGGGCCACGGTGCTGCAGCCGCGATCGGTCGAGTACGCACGACGAACCGGCGTGCGTCTGCACGTGCGGTCATCGTTCGAAGACGTGCCCGGAACCTGGGTGCAGGAGGTTGAGGACATGGAAGGCGTGCTGATCTCGGGTGTGGCGCTCGACACGCGCGAGGCCAAGGTGACCCTGGAGCGTGTCCCCGACCGGCCCGGTGTAGCGGCGCAGGTGTTCAAGTCGATCGCGGACGAAGGCATCAGCATCGACATGATCGTGCAGAACATCTCGCACGCCGGCGCCACCGACCTCTCGTTCACCGCGCCGCTCTCGGACATCCCGCGGTTGGAAGGTGTCATGGACCGCGTGGTGAAGGACGTGGGCGCCGAGCGGTTCACCGTGGACCAAGCCATCGCGAAGGTGTCCTTGGTCGGAGCCGGGATGAAGAGTCATCCGGGTGTCGCGGCGGACATGTTCGACTGCCTGGCGTCCGAGGGAGTGAACATCGAGATGATCTCCACGTCGCCGATCCGCATCTCGTGCGTGATCCGACGCGACGACGGTGAGAAGGCGGTCCGCACGATCCACGAACGTTTCCAGCTGGACGGATCCGGGTCCTCGCCGGGCATCGCCACGGCGCCATGAGCTCGCAGCCTCCGCTCCCCGCACCTCCACTCGGGCCCGGTGAAGCCGAGCAGGCTCGGCTGGCGCCCGAGGAAGAACCGTCTTCACGATGGCCCGTGGTGCTCGCCGTGCTCGGCCTGCTCGTCGTGGGGGGCGGGGTGGTCGCCCTGCTCGGCTGGGTGCTCGGCGGGCCAGCCGTCTGCGAGGACAGCGCCTTCACCTCGGATCGGTTCGGCTACTGCACGCAGGTGCCCTCGGGGTGGGAGGCCGCTGCGGCGACCGATGACGAGGATGCCGACCGGTTCCTGCGGCCCGCGGACGCGGCCACGATCTTGGTGACCGCCGTTCCGGTGTCCGACGGGCAGGACCTGGAGCGGTTCGCCGGCTATGTCCGTGGCCTCGATGCCGATGCAGGGGCCACGGTGGGCCAGATGACCGGCGTCGAGGTCGCGGGCGTCGAGGCGGTGATGTTCGACATGGCTGCCAGTGCCGAGGACGACGCCACCAGGTCGCGAGAGGTCGTGTTCCTCCAGGACGGGTTCGCATGGCGGGTGCAGCTGGCCGACGCATCCGTCAGCTTCGACGCCAGCACTCGCGCGTTGGACGAGCTGCTCCAAGGCTGGGTGTTCGTGTAGCCCGGACGCGCCTCTGCTGAGCGCGGTTCCCTCCGCAGATCAGCGAAACACCGCTGGTAGGGTGAACGCATCATGAAGGTCGCCGTCGTCGGAGCCACCGGGGCCGTCGGCCGGGAGATGACCCGCATCCTCCACGAGCGGCGCTTCCCCGTCGACGAGTTGGTGCCGCTCGCCTCATCTCGATCGGCAGGGGGTACCGTCCGCTTCGGCGGTCGGGAGATCGCCGTGCAGGAGCTCACGGCAGATTCCCTGCGCGGTGTCGACGTCGCGCTCGTGAGCGCCGGGGCCGCTGTCTCGCGGGCGTTCATCCCCGACGCGGCCGCCGACGGTACGACGTGCATCGACAATTCCAGTGCGTTCCGCACGGACCCAGACGTCCCCTTGTCGATCCCCGAGGTGAATCCCGAGGCACTCGACGCCGATCCTGCTCCACGTGTGATCTCGGTGCCGAACTGCACCGCGATCACCGCGATGCTCGCCGTGGGTCCCTTGCACCGCGTGGCCGGCCTCACATCGCTCGTGCTCACGTCCTATCAATCGGTCAGCGGCGCCGGCCAGGCGGGGATCCGCGAGCTGCTCGAGCAGGTGGAGAAGCTCCGCGGCGACGAGGAATCGTTGACCCATCCCGATCACGATGCGCTGCCCGACGGGCCGGTCTTCGGCAAGACCATCGCATACAACGCGGTCGCCAAGATCGGTGACTTCGGGCCCGGCGGGTTCACCGGCGAAGAGATCAAGATCATGGCCGAGCCGCGCAAGATCCTGGGTATGCCGGATCTGATGGTCCTGGCCACGTCGGTCCGCGTGCCGGTCGTGGCCGGGCACGGCGCGTCGATCGTGGCCGAGTTCTCACGACCCATCGACGTCGCCGAAGCGCGAGAAACGCTCCTTGCCGCCCCTGGCGTCGAGCTCTGGGACGATCCGGAACGCGACGTGTACCCGACCCCGATCGACGCGGCGGGCAGAGATGTCGCGCTGGTGGGCCGCATCCGTCAGGTGCCCGAGCGCGACGACGCCCTCGCGCTCTTCAGCTGCGCCGACAACCTCCGCAAGGGCGCCGCACTCAACGCGGTGCAGATCGCTGAGCACCTCTTCGCCTCCTGACGACGATGGGGGAGCGAATCCGCGGCGCGCTCGCGTGAGGTCGTTCCATCGCTCGGGGCCTGGCGGTAGGGTCGGCACGTGGGCTACGAAGACGTGATGGAGAACATCGTCCGGGTCTTCGAACTGGTCGGCGTCGCCGTGCTGGTGGTCGGCGGGCTGGTCGCGTTCGGGATCTACTTCCAGCAGTTGCTGATGGGCGCGGCGCGTCGTGACGCCTTCGAAACGATCCGCGCCTCGCTGGGTCGGGCGATCCTCCTCGGCCTCGAGGTGCTGGTCGTGGCCGACATCATCCGCACGATCGTGGTGACGCCCACGCTCGCGAGTGCGGCGACGCTCGGGGTCATCGTGTTGGTTCGGGTCGTCCTGAGCCTCGCGATCGACATCGAGGTGGACGGCATGGCGCCATGGCGCAAGGGGCGGAGCGATCCGGCGAACGAGGCCGGGACCTAGTCGTCCATGGGCTGTCCGCCCGGAGACACGTCCTCGACCAATGGCTTCACGAACCAGGCTCCGTAGTCGCTCCAGCCCTCACGCCGGTAGAACTCGGTCGACGCTTCCCTCCAGGACGCGGTGACCAGCGCCATGCGGAAACAGCCGCGTTTGCGCGCGAGTTCCTCCGCCCGTCGCAGCAGGGCCGTGCCGACTCCCAGTCCGCGCGCCCGTTCGGTCACGACGATGTCGTTGACCCTGGCCTGCGGACGGTGGTCCCCCAGGCGCTGGTGGTACTCCATGTCGATGACGCCCGCCACCCTTGCCCGATACTCCGCGACCAGGGTGACGTTGCCGATCTGGCGCAGGTGACCCGCGAACGCCTGGCGGTGCGTCGGATCATCGGCGGTGCCGGCGGCGACGCCACGACCGAGCTCCACGAGCAGCGCCGCGACCGCCGGCCAGTCGGGCGGCGACGCGAGGCGAACCAGCACATCGTCGTCGACCATCAGAAGAAGAACGGGCACCAGGGATCGCTCCCGGCGAACAGCGCCGCGAACGCCTCGACGGTGGATCCGTCCGCATCGAGCAGCCCGAGTCGCACGGCATCGTGCGGTGACAGGTGTCCGGTGAACATCGACGACAGGACCCCGATGGAGATCGGACGGAGCGACCCGGCGTCGATGTCCCGTGCGGGCGCGACGCGTGCGCTTCCGTCGCGTGCTTCGATCCGCCACGGTCCCCTGTTTCCTGGCCACCGCTCGTCATCGACCATGAAGACGGCATCGACGGCGATGGGGGGGTAGCCCCGAGCCTCGAGCGCTGCCGGCACATCGAGCAGTCGCAGCATCCAGTCGTAGGAGTACGTCGTTCGGACGAGCGTCTCCGGCACCAACAGGGCAGATGCGTCCGATGCGGGCCCCGTCCACTCGAGCCATTCGCCGAGACCGCGGTACCCGCGGAAGTAGGCGAGGATCCATGCAGCTGCCCGGGGCGTGACGGTGAACATCGCCTCGCACGAGACCCCGAAGGCCACGTGGAGGGGGCCGGGCGTTCCCACCCGAGAGAAGGCTGCGAATCCGGTGACGTGATCGTCCTCACGGACGACGACCGCCCGATACGTGTCGTCCCCTGCCCGGGTGAGCACGCGAACCCGCCAATGCTCGTCGTCCACGGGTTCCACGGGCCCGTTCGCATGGCGGATCCACTGCCGGTAGGCGTCGCGGATCCCCGCCAGGTCTCGATCCACGTCGGCCAACTCCACGGTTGCGCCCTCTGCCGCGGACCCCGTGGAGGGCAGGGCGTCCAACGGCACCCGCTGCTCGTGGTAGCCACCCGCGATCTCGAAGCCCATGCGTCGGTACGGCCGCAGCACCGCCGGGAACAAGGACGCGATCGGCGTGCCGCGCTCGCGGGCCCTCTCCAGCACAGCATCGGTGCACGCCGTCGCGAGCCCTCCGGCTCGATGCTCCGGCGAGGTGGCGACCCGCGTGATGCCGCAACAGTCGATGCCGCGGCCTCCGAACCACTGGCGGAACCGGAACTCGCCCGCGGTGGCCACCACCACGTCACGCTCGATCGCGACGCGGATGTCCGCCAGGCGCAGGTTCGGGGCGTTGGCGAGAGCCCGTTCCAACGGGAAGTTCACGGACGTGGAGAGCAACCGGGCGATCTGCTCGCGATGCTCCTCGGCGGGCCCGACGATCGACGGCGTCATGCTGCCGGGCAACCGCAGGGCGAGGCGCCGCAGCGCGGGCAGCCATGCGCGAAACGGGCGACCGCCTTCTCGAGGTCGACCTCCTCCACGTTGGCGAGCGAGACCAGCCACGCCAGCACGTCGCCGAGCTCGTGCTCGAGGTTGTCCCGGTCGCCGGTGCGCATCGCCTTGGCGACCTCACCCACCTCCTCGGTCAGCCAACGGAAGGTGGCGTCCCGGCCCCGGGCCGCATCTCGATGCAGATACGTTGTGCGCATCGTGTCCTGCAGGTCGGAGAGCTCCATCAGGCCGACGAGTGTAATGCGCTGCCTGGCGCGCTATGCGCGGACGGTTTCTGCCTCGCGGTCCCCGGTTCGCTTCATGCGCTTGTGCTCGTACATCAACCGGTCTGCCTCGACGATCAGCGCCTCGGCGGAACGCGGATGCAGCGGGTCGAAGGTCGCAACGCCGACCGACATCGAGAGTTCGTACGGGCGTCCCGGGAGCCGGTTCGCCATGGCGACGGCGTCGGTGAGTCGTCGAACACCTGCCGCGCCGCCATCGGAGGATTCCCCGGGAAGCAACACGGCGAACTCGTCGCCGCCCAGCCTCGCCGGCACGTCGGAGGTGCGGAACGTATCTCGCAGGATGGCGGCCGTTTCCTGCAACATCTCATCGCCAACGGCATGCCCGAGGTGGTCGTTCACGATCTTCAACCCATCGAGATCGATGAACAGCAACGACAAGGGCTCGACCCCTCGCTTGGCGATCGCGAGCTGATGCTCCAGCAACGGCATGAAGCCGCGCCGGTTGGCCAGGTCGGTCAGCGGATCTGCACTCGCGAGGCGATGCAGCTCTCCCTGCAGCTCGATCGTCAGGGTTCCACTGCGGTACAAGGCTCGACCGAGACGGCCGATCTCATCGTCGACTTCTTCGGAGGCGACCATCGCCTCCCCGTGTTGGAGCCGGACGGCGTTCTCTTCGACCCTGCGGAGGCGTCGCGCGATGCGTTGGTTGAACATGATGACGATGATCAACGCGACCAGCAGCCCGATCGGCGCTCCCAGGACGGCCATCCGGAACGCGTCGCTTCGGGTATCGGCGAGCATGGCCTCGCGTTCCTCGACGCGGGTCTGTTGCTGGGTGAACATGCGGTCCAGCGTGGCCCGGATATCATCCATGACGAGGCGTCCCTGCACGATCTTCGCCTGGGTCGGAGCACTCTCGGTGCGGCCCGCTTCCCCGGCCGCCTTCAGGCTGGCCAGGATCTCGAGACGCTGCGTGACCAGAGCACGGAGCGACACAAGGTCGCCATCGGCGCCGTCCTCCCGCAACGACGCGCCCAGCCGATCCAAGTCGCCCGGCACGGCGGTCGATCCGATCGTGTACGGCTCCAGGAAGTCAGTACTTTCGGTCAGCAGGTACCCGCGGACGCCGGTCTCGGCATCGACGAGGTCGTCCATCACCTCGGAGATCTCCTCACGCATCTGGTAGGTGCTGCTGAGCTGGCGAAGCTGTACCTCGGACCCACGGAGGGCACGCGAGGTCAGCCCGGTGGTGACGGCGAGGACGACGACCGGGATGGCCAGCACGACGAGGGTCTTGGTCTTGAGTGACACGGGCCTGGATCCTTCCTCCGTCCATGCTTCGGACCGGGCCCGCGACTCCTTGAAAGACGACTTGTCTACCAACTGGTAGAGAAGGCATACTCTTGCGCATGAGCGAGCACGGGGGAAGCGGACCGTCGATCGTGGAGGCGCTGGCGGGCAAGACGATCTTGCTCACCGGCGTCACCGGGTTCCTGGCCCAGGTGGTGTTCGAACGGCTGCTGGCCGACTTCCCCGAGACGCGGGTGGTGTTGCTCGTGCGGTCGCAAGCGGGAGCCACCAGCCGGCAGCGCGTCGAGTACCTGTTCCGTAAGACCGCCTTCGACCCGCTGCGGGAGCGTGTCGGGGAAGAACGATTGGTCAAGTACCTTGACGAACGCGTCGAGGTCCTGGACGCCGACTTCGGCAGAGGGGTGCCGCAGATCCCCGGCGGCATCGACATCGCGTGTCATTCGGCCGCAGCCGTCAGCTTCGACCCTCCGATCGACGAAGGGTTCACCACCAACCTGCAGGGTGCGATGAACCTGTACGGCGGCGTGATCGCCGGCGGCTCGACGCCGTCGTTGGTCCATGTGTCCACGGCCTATGTCGCCGGGGTGCAGAAGGGCGTGATCCCCGAGGGTCCGCTCGATCATCGCGTCGACTACCGGCTCGAGCTGCACCTGGCGATGGAAGCGCGTCACGACGTCGAGGTGGCATCCCGCAAGCCGGAGATGCTGAACGCGTTCCTGGCCGCGGCTCGCAAGGAGCACGAACGGGCGGGGCCGTCGACGGTGGCAGGGGACGCCGAAGAGCGCCGGCAGAAGTGGGTCACCAAACGGCTGGTCGAGTACGGGCGCACGCGTGCGAGGTCACTCGGCTGGCCGGACGTGTACACGTTCACCAAGGCGTTGGGCGAGCGGGCCGTCGAGGATCTGGCCGCCGAAGCCAACCTGCCGCTGTCGATCGTGCGGCCTTCGATCATCGAATCGGCCTACACGCACCCGTTCCCCGGGTGGATCGACGGGTTCAAGATGGCCGACCCCATCATCCGCGCTTACGGGCTGGGGCAGATCCCGGAGTTCCCGGGGATCCCCGAGGGCATCATCGACATCATCCCCGTGGACTTCGTGGTGAACGCGATCCTCGCGGTGGCCGCCAACCCTCCGCCGCCCGGGGAGGCGGCGCACTACAACGTCAGTTCCGGCTCGCGGAACCCGCTCCGGTTCTTCGAGCTGTACGAGTGGGTCCGTGGCTACTTCGAGGAGCATCCGCTGCCCGAACGCGGACGGGGCGAGCACAAGGTGCCCGATTGGAAGTTCCCCGGCAACCTGACCGTGGAGCGCATGCTGCGGCGCGCGGAACGACTCACCGACGTCGCCGAGCAGGTCGTGACGCACATGCCCAAGTCCAAGGCGATGCGTGACGCGGTTCGTCGCGTGGACCGCGACAAGGCGCGGGTGGACTTCGTGCAGCGCTACAGCGATCTGTACGGCATGTACACCGAGACCGAGGTGGTCTACACCGACGACCGCACCTTCGCGCTGTTCGAGTCGCTGTCCGACGATGACAAGGCGAAGTTCCCGTTCGACGCCGCCATGGTCGATTGGAAGTACTACCTGAAGGACGTCCACTCGCCCGCCGTGACGCAGAGCCTCCGCGAGCTGAGCACACGCGATCGCGCTCGGCCCACGGTGACGATCCGCGAACGCGACGAACCGGTCCTGGCCGTATTCGACATGGAGGGCACCATCATCTCCTCCAACGTCGTGGAGTCCTACGTCTGGGCTCGCATGGCCGACCTGCCCGCCCACGAATGGCCCGCGGAGCTGGCGAGCGTGTTCGGCAAGGTGCCGCGGTACCTGCAGATCGACCGCCGCGACCGCGGTGACTTCCTGCGGACGTTCTTCCGGCGGTACGAGGGCGCCAGCGTCGAGGGCATCGATCGGCTGGTGGCCAACCATGTCGGCGAGTTCATGCTGCAGAAGGCGAGCGCCGCGGCGATCCGGCGCATCCGCGAACACCGCGCAGCGGGTCACCGGACGGTGCTGATCACGGCGGCTGCTGAGCCGTTCATCCGGCCGCTGGGGCCGCTGTTCGATGTCGTGATCGGTGCGGAGCTCGAGGTGCGCGACGGACGGTACACCGGCTTCATGTCGCAGCCTCCGCTGGTCGGCGAGGCCAGGAGCGCGTGGCTGAAGCGTTTCGCGCTGCTCGAGGACCTCAGCCTGCGGCATTCCTACGCCTATGCGGACAGCTACTCCGATCTGCCGCTGCTTCGCGCGGTGGGCAATCCGGTTGCGGTGGCACCCGACGCCGCGCTGTACCGGTACGCACGTCGCCGCCGCTGGCCCATCGAAGAGTGGGGCATGACCAAGGGCATGCCACGGGTCCGGTTCCCGAAGCCGGCCATGCGGGGGTGAGCGGCTAGTGGCGCAATCCGTCGAATACTTCCGCTCGGTCTCGAGGTACGTGGGCGCGCGAGCCGTGGGCTCCAAGGCGCCCGGCCTCCTGGCGGGGCCGCTCGCGCCGCTTCGTCTGGTCAACCGATCCGATCCCGAGCCGCGTCACGACGGCTGGGCCCGTGTGAAGCCGCTCCTGTCGGGGATCTGCGGCAGCGATCTGTCGCTGGTCTCGGGTCGCAGCTCGTTCTACTTCTCGCCGTTGGTGTCGGTGCCGTTCGTGCCGGGTCACGAGGTGGTTGGCGAACTGTTGGACGACTGTGGCGACCATACGGCGGGCGACCGGGTGGTGATGGCGTCGGTGCTGGGCTGCGCCGCCCGCGGGCTGGCCGACCTGTGTCCCCACTGCGAGGCAGGCGACTACGGGCGATGCGACCGGGTCACGGTGGGTGATTTGAAGCCCGGGCTGCAGACGGGCTTCTGCGCGGACACCGGTGGCGGGTGGAGCCGGATGATGCTGGCGCACCGATCGCAGCTGTGGGCGGTGCCGGCGCCGATGGATCAGCGCACCGCGGTGCTGATCGAGCCGCTCGCCTGTGCGATCCACTCCGTGTTCCGGGCGCGCGTGCCCGCCGGTGCCGATGTGCTGGTGATCGGTGCAGGCACGGTGGGCATCCTCACGCTGATCGCGCTCCGCCGCTTCGCAGAGCCCGGCCGGGTGATCGTGGCGGCCAAGCACACCCGGCAGCGCGCCGCCGCCACCATGGCCGGAGCCGACGAGGTCGTCCGTCCCGAGCACGCCTTGAAAGCCGTGCGCCGCACCGAGCACGCCGTCATGTTGCGTCCGGAACGCGGGCAGGACTTCCTGCTGGGAGGCTCCGACGTGGTGTTCGAATGCACCGGCTCGACCGGCGCGCTCGATATGGCGCTGCGCAGCACCAGGGCGGGCGGGCGCGTGGTCATGAGCGGCATCCCGGGCTCGGGCGCCGATCTCACGCCGCTGTGGTTCCGAGAGCTGGAGCTGGTGGGCGCGTACACGAGCGGCATGGAAACCGTGGGGACATCGAACGATGGTGAGGACCGTCGCCATTCGTTCGCTCTGGCCCTCGAGGTCGCGACGCAGCTGGGGCCGGTGCTGGATCAGCTGGTCGGTGCCACCTATCCGCTGGAACGCTGGCGTGAGGCGATCGATCACGCGATGTCGGCGGGCAGGCTGGGGACCTTCAAGGTGGCGTTCGCGCCACAGGACTGACGACGAGACGAGCAACCAGGAGAGACGGACAGATGCCGAGACCAGGGTTCGTATTGGAGGTGGACGAGCGTACGCCGCCGCTGCTCGTCCACCAGGGCGAGGGCTTCCGCATGCAGAAGTTCCCCTTGGGCACGCGGGTGGTGTACCCGCCGGACGCCTTGCCGGGCATCCGCGACGTGGGGGCGGCGGTCAAGCACGCGCTGCTGCACCCGGTGGGGGACTCGAAACCCCTGCCCGAGCTGCTCACGCCGGGCATGAAGCTCACGATCGCGATCGATGACATCTCGATCCCGTTGCCACCGATGCGTTCACCAGACATCCGTCAGCGCATCCTGGAACCGGTGATCGAGCTGGCCGCTCGGGCCGGCGTGGAGGACCTCGAGTTGATCATCGCGACGGCGCTGCACCGTCGGATGACCGCGGACGAGGTGCGTCACGCCGTCGGTGAGCGGGTGTTCCGCTCGTTCTGGCCCACGCAACTTTCCAACTTCGACGCCGAGGACCCGGCGGCGCTGCTCGAGATCGGCACCACCGATCACGGCGAGCTGGTGGAGATCTCCAAGCGCGCAGCCGAGAGCGACCTGATCGTCTACGTCAACATCAACCTGGTGGCGATGGACGGCGGCCACAAGTCCGTCGCGGTGGGACTGGCCGGCTACCGCAGCCTCAAGCACCACCACAACGTGAACACGATGCTGCATTCCAAGTCCTACATGGACCCGCGCGAAGGTCACAGCGCCATCAACGACTCCGTCAACCGCATGGGCAGGCTGCTGGCCGACAGCGGCGTCAACATCTTCCAGATCGAGACCACGCTCAATTCCGAGACGTTCCCATCGAACCTGGGCTTCCTGAACAAGCGTGAATGGGAATGGAGCGCCGCGGACCAGGGCATGATGATGGCCGCTCAGAAGGCCAACGACCTGGCGCCGCCACGCGTGCGGCGGGAGTTCTTCCGGCGGATCGAGGCGCCGTACAAGCTCACCGGGGTCAACGCCGGTGAGGTCGAGGCCGTCCATCAGCGCACGCTGGGCAACCTGCACCACCAGCAGCTGGTGGAGGTGAACGGCCAGGCGGACGTGTTGATCATGGGCGTGCCGTACCTGGGCCCCTACAACGTCAACTCGATCCTCAACCCGATCCTGGTGCACTGCTTGGGGTTGGGCTACCTGTTCAACATGTACCGGAACAAGCCGCTGGTGCGCGAGGGCGGTGTGGTGATCCTGCACCACCCGGTGCCGTGGGAGTTCAACCAGATCCATCACCCCAGTTACATCGACTTCTTCGAAGAGGTGCTGCGCGAGACGACGGACCCCAAGGAGATCGAGGCGAACTTCGAGGAGCAGTACGCCACCGATCCCTGGTACCGGCACCTCTACCGGACCAGCCACGCCTACCACGGCGTCCACCCGTTCTACATGTGGTACTGGGGTGCGCACGGTCGCGACCATGCCGGTGACGTGATCTTCGTGGGCGGCAACCCGTCGAGCGTCGCGCGGCTGGGGTATCGGCGGGCGGACTCCATGCGCGACGCGTTGGAGATGGCGAAGGACACCGTCGGGTCGTCGCCCACCATGACGTACTTCCATGCGCCGCCCGTGATGATCGCGGACGTGAGATAGGGGTGGGCTGAGCGATGGCCGGCATGCGCGAAGAGCTCAAGACCATGGCGGAGGGTTTCCGCTGGGGTCGCCGTCCGCTGGTGCCGCGATCGGCCGAGCCGTTCGCGCCCGAGAAGGAGGACCCGACCTTCCCGACCGCCTGGGCGCGGACCGAAGCGGGGACGGCTGCGCGCCAGCTGATCCTGCAAGGGGCCATGGGCCCGTTGCTGCGGAGCCAGGTCTCGCTTCGCGTCTACGGCTTGGAGAACCTGGTCGGCGTGCAGGGCCCGGTGATCTTCTTCTCCAACCATACGAGTCACTTGGACGCGACCGTGATCATGACCTCGCTCCCCAACCGTTGGCAGTCCAAGACCGCGGTCGGCGCCGCGCGCGACTACTTCTTCGACGTGTGGTGGCGTCAGGCGTTCACCGCGTTGGTCTACGGCGCCTTCTCGATCGATCGTACGGGGGGTGGCCGGGAGGCCGTGAGCCAGGCACGGGAGCTGATCGACGAGGGCTGGTCCCTGGTCGTGTTCCCGGAAGGCGCACGCTCTCCCGACGGTCACATGCAGCGTTTCCGCCACGGGACCGCGCGGCTGTGCATCGAGGCCGGCATCGCCGCGGTGCCGATCGGCATCCGTGGCGCGTTCCAGGCCATGCCCAAGGGGAAGAACTGGCCGCGAACCGGCAGACCGCCCGTGCGGGTTCGATATGGCGCTCCGCTGCTCCCGCGGCGGGGCGAAACCCACCAGGCGTTCTCACTGCGCATGACCCAGGCCGTGGCCGAGCTCCACGACGAGGACCGCACCACGTGGTGGGAGGCGTTGCAGCACGCCGAACGCGACGAGACCCCGGTGCTCACGGGCCCGGCCGGCCCCCAGTGGCGTCGCCGATGGGAAGGTTCGCGTCCACTGGGGCGGCGCGGCCCAGCCGAAACATGGACCGAGGACAAGGACTAGGCACGGGTGCCGCGCGGCGACGGTCAGGAGCGGCGGACCACCATCGTCGAGGAGGCGATCCGTCAGTTCGGGCGCGAAGGGTACAAGGGCGCCAGCCTCGACAGCATCTCGGCCGTCGTAGGCGTGCGGAAGCAGACGCTGCTGTACTACTTCCCCACCAAGGACGCGCTGCTCGAAGCGTGCCTGGCCGCTGCCGGCGAACGGCTCGCCCGCGAGATCGCGGCGGCGCTGGCCGACAAGGAGTCGTACTGGGACCGCGCCGAAGCCGTGATCCACGCCGTCTTCCGCCTGGCGGGCGACTGGCCGGAGTTCCCCATGTTCGTCCGTGAAGCGGCGCGGCTAGGCCCAGATGCCTTCGATCGGTTCGCCGGCGTGCTGGACCCCGTGCGCGAACGAGCGATCGAGTTCCTGCAAGGCGGTATGGATCAAGGCGAGATCCGCAAGCAGGACCCCGCGATGCTGCTCTTCACGCTCTACACGGCCGTGGTCGGCTCGCTCACGGAAGCCAGCGTGCTGAACGCCGTGGTGGGTGTCGATTCCAGCCGGGCGTCACTCCGGAAGCGAGAGCGTGAGGTCGTGCTGTTCGTGCGAGCCGCCTTGCGTCCCAACCCGCCCGGGTCCTGAGACGCTTCACGAACCGGTGTCGGTGTGCCAGGGTCGCGGGTCGGTGCGGAGCAGGGAGTACAGCAGGACATCCTGGTTGCGACCGTCGTTGAAGAATGCGCCCCGCACCGTGCCCTCGAGCTCGAAGCCGCACCTGTCGGCGATCCGTCGTGAGGCAGCGTTCTCTGGAACGATCACCAGGTGGATGCGATAGAGCTTCTTCGCGGCGAACAGGTAGTCGACGAGGAGCTGCACCGCCTCCGTCGCATAGCCGTGTCCGGCGAAGCGGCTCTCATACAGGACGTATGAGAGCTCGACCGCGTCCCAATAGCTGACCGGCTTGAAGAACTCGATGTGCCCGGCGATCTCGTCCTCGGCCGTCATGATCAGCAACGTGCCTTCATCGTGCTGCCAGAAGCCGTTCTCGGCGAACGTACGCCGGATCGCCGGTTCGGAGAGCACGCCGAGTGGGAAGAACGCGCCGCGGTTGCCGATCTCGACGTGTGCGGCATAGAAGGCATCGAGATCTGCCTCGCGAACCGGGCGAAGAGAGATGTGGTTACCCTGGAGCATCGCCACCTCCAAGCACGGAGCCGAGGGCGGGACCGATCGAACTCATGCCGGTACCGGGAAATCGTCTGTTTCGAACGACGCGAGCACGTGGTCGGCGCCGGCGTCGGCGAGCTGGTCCACGGTGTACTCACCGGTCGCGACCCCGACCGCGATGGCGCCGGCGCCGTGGGCGGCTTCGACGTCGCGCGGTGTGTCACCCACGACCATCACCTCGGAAGGATCGACCGGGTTGCCGTGCAGCTCCTGGGCTCGCGCGATCGCAGCGCGCGTCAGATCGCTGCGCACCGATGAGTCGCTCCCGTACCCGCCGAACAGGAAGTACTTGTTCAGTCCTGCCCGGGAGATCTTGATGTGGGCAGCCCCTTCGATGTTGCCGGTCACCAAACCGAGCAGCGTGTCGGCCTCGACCAGGCGCTGCAGCAGGGCGTCGACGCCCGGCATCACGCGATAGCCGGAAGAGCCCTCCACCTCCTCGGGCAGATGGAGCACGTAGCGCATCATGAGCCGGATCACCTCGTCGGTCGTGGGCTCTCGCCCCAGCGTGCCCCGGAAGGTCTGCCGCGCCACGACAGGGTCGGTCATGCCGACCTCGCTGAACTTGCGGATGTCCCCGTCGACCCCGAACGCTTCCTGGAACGCGTGCGACCAACTCCGCCCGCCGGCTCCTCCCGTGTCGATCAACGTGCCGTCCACGTCGAACAACACGATCCGCTGCCTGGTCACCGCTCCGGTCCGCCGCGGGTGGCCTTGGTGCGCAGATGCCAGTGGTGCGGCTCGATCAGCTTGTCGGCCTGGGTCGGTCCCCACGTGTTGCGGCCGTAGAAGAAGAGCGGCCCCGGCTCGTTCAGCAGCGGGGTCACGATCTCCCACGCGCGTTCGACGGCATCGGCGCGCGTGAACAGGGTGTGGTCGCCGTCCATCGCGTCGTGCAGCAGGCGCTCGTAGGCCTCGGCGCGTGCGTTCGCGAACGAGCGGTCGTAGTCGAAGTCCATGCGAACCGTCTGCAGCTCGTAGCCGGGACCGGGTTCCTTCGCCTGGAAGGCCAGCGAGATGCCTTCGTCGGGTTGCACTCGGATCGACAGGTGGTTCGACGGGATGTGTTCCAGCTCCAGATCCTGGAACAGATAGTCGGGCGCCTGCCGGAACACCACCGTGATCTCGGTGTTGCGCTCCGGCAAACACTTGCCGTGGCGCAGGTAGAACGGCACGCCGTCCCACCGCCAGTTGTCGATCCACACCCGTGTGGCGATGAACGTCTCGGTCTCGCTCTTGGGATCCACCCCGTCTTCCTGTCGGTACCCCTCGTACTGGGCGCGCACGGCCTCGTCGGGATCGATGGGACGGATCGCGCGCAGCAGCTTGACCGTCTCGTCGCGGAATGCCTCCGGGTCCAGGGCGCGCGGGGGCTCCATGGCCAGGAACGCCAGCACCTGCAGCATGTGGTTCTGAAACAGGTCGCGGACCGCGCCCGCCTGCTCGTAGTAGGCGGCGCGGCCCTTGACGTCGATGTTCTCCGCCACCGTGATCTC
This sequence comes from uncultured Actinomycetes bacterium, assembly GCA_963821935.1. GTDB lineage: Bacteria > Actinomycetota > UBA4738 > UBA4738 > HRBIN12 > JAOUEA01. The sequence continues at coordinate 1,236,425 of CAWGFM010000005.1, forward strand.
CACATGCTCGATCGCGTCGCGGTTCCAGACCCGTTCCCACAGCGAGTTCGCGAACCGGAACACCACCAGGTTCTGGACCGTCTCCTTCCCCAGGTAGTGGTCGATGCGGAACAGCTGCGACTCGCCGAAGGACTCGTGGATCGTGTCGGTGAGTGCCCGGGACGATTCCAGGGAGTGTCCGAACGGCTTCTCGACGACGATCCCCGAGCCGGGGGTGTTGGCCCCGATGCTCCCGATCGCCTTCGCGATCACCGGGAAGGCGCTGGAGGGCACCGCGAGATAGAACAGACGCATGCCCTGGCACCCCAGCCGGTCATCCGCGTCCGCCAAGGCCGTCTTCAGGGTGGCCATGGCCGCGGGGTCGTCGGCCGCGCCCGTGATGTACGACAGCGACGCAGCGAAGCGCGCGAACACCTCTTCGTCCAGCGGCGTGCGGGAGAATTCCTCGATCGATGCCCGGGCGTGGGCGAGCATGGCATCGTCGTCCCACTCGGTCTTGCCGAATCCGATCACCACATGCCGCTCGGGGAGCAGCCCCTCGACGGCCAGGTTGTACAGCGCCGGCAGGACCTTCTTCTTGGCCAGATCGCCGCTGGCGCCGAAGATGACCAGGGCCTGAGGGTGCGGTGCTCGCAAGCTCACGCGGTCGGCTCCCGTCGACGATGTACGGGGAAGACTAGGAGTAGAACTCGACGATGAGTCGCTCGTCGACCTTGACCGGCAGCGGGACCTCGTCGCGTTCGGGCTGACGCGAGAGCGTGCCCTGGACCTGATCCTTGTTCCGGTAGAGGTAGCCGGGAGGATCGGCGGTGATCTCCAACGCCTCACGGACCGAAACGAAGTTCTTGGCCTTCGCGCTGATCTCGATGGTCTGCTCCGGTTTGACGCGAGCGCTGGGGATGTCGACCCGCTTGCCGTCGACCAGCACATGGCCGTGGCTGACCAGTTGGCGGGCCTGGCGAGTGGTGAGCGCGAAGCCCAGCCGCAACACGACGGAGTCGAGGCGCGTTTCGAGCTCGCGGATCAACTCCTCACCGGTGACGCCCATGGAGCGCGAGGCCTGGTCGTAATAGCGGCGCATCTGGTTCTCGCTGACGCCGTAGATCACGCGGAGTTTCTGCTTCTCGACCAGTCGGGTCTGGTACTCAGAGATGCGCTTGCGGCCGCGGCCGTGCTGGCCGGGCGGGTACGGGCGCTTGAGCGAGGGGCAATTGGGGCGGCCGCAGAGTGGTTCGCCCACCCGGCGGCACGTGCGGTGCTTGGGTCCGATCTTGTCCACGACATGCATCCTTCGGTCCGTCCAGCCTGCGGGTGTTCCCGCTGGTCAGGGCGTGAGGCTGGAAGACCCCTGACCGTGAAGAGTCGCTGGAACGGCGCTTTAGATACGAGCCGGAACGGCGCGCGACCTGCGAGAACTCGTGCCCTGGTGCCCACCGAGGCTACCAGCGTGAGCTAGTAGTCGGCGCCCGCCACCGTGTACTCATCATCGGGGCCGGGCAGCCGGCGGACCATGCCGCGCGCGACCAGATCGGACAGCACCCGCGCCGCCAATCCCGATGACAGACCGGTGGCGCTCGCCAAGCTGTCGCGCGTCCACACGTCGAACGGGTCACGGTTCAGCGTGCGCATGATCGAACTGCGACCCTCTGCCTCCGGGCTTCCCTCGATCACCATGAGCCACCTCCTCGACGGACTGGCAGAACGAGTGTCCGAGACGGCCTCAGAACCCACAAGGGGTGCGGACGGAGGTTCCCGCGCCGTTCATCGGACGTTCATCGTTCCATGCCGCGAGGGGCCACCCGTGTGACGATGGATCGAGTCGATGGTCGAAGGAGGGCTCGGTGGAACCGAACGAGATCTTCGGGCTGATCGTGAAGGCGGACGAGAAGATCAAGTACGCGACCGCAGCCAAGGGCGACGTTCGCGCGAAGCAGGCCGCCGATCTGCTGGACCAGGCCATCAAGGAAGCGGAAGCGATCGGCAACGACGCCCTCGTACAGCAGGCGAAGGTGCGGCTGGCCGACCTGGATGCCATCATCCGCTGAGCCTCAAGCGGAGTCAGGATCCGGCGGCTGCTCCGCCCTCCATCGCCTGAACGCCGCCCGGAGCGCTTCACGTTCGGGTGCGGCGACCTCATCTTCGGTGAGCCGGCCAGTGACCTCGATCGTCGCCCGGAACTGGGCGAGCGCGCTGCTGCACCCCTCGCAGCCCTCCAGGTGCGCGTCCAGACGCTCGCGTGCCGACGGTGCCAGCGCGCCGTCCAGGTAGTCGGTGAGCAGTTCCACCAGCTCTCGGCACGAGATATCGGTCGAGCTCACGAGGTCGCCTCGCTCTCCAGGTACTCGTCCAGCGCGCGGCGAACCTTGGCGCGCGCACGGTGCAGCAACACCCGTTGATTGGTCTCGCTGAGGTCCAGCACGTTACGGACCTCCGCGCTGGTCCAGCCCTGCACGTCTCGAAGCCGGATCACCTCGGCCTGCATCGGAGGAAGCGCCTCGATCGTTCGGTTCACCACCTGAAGCGTCTCGTTGCCAAGGAGCCGCTCGTCGGGGACCGTCCGCCAATCGCGCGGCACGGTGGACCAATGTCCGGGCCAGCTGGGATCGTCCGAGCCCACGAACATCGCCGGGTCGAAGGACGGCGCGTCCAGATCGTCGCCGGCGAGCGCCGTGAACGGCACGCTGCGACCTTCCCGTTGGCCGCGGGTCTTGGCGATGTTGGTGACGATGCGGAAGATCCACGTCCGCAAGGACGACCGGCCTTCGAAGCGGTCGATGCCCTTCAGCACGCCGATCCAGGCGTCCTGCACGACCTCCTCGGCCACCGCCTGGCTCGACACGTACATCCGGGCGACGCGGAGCATGGACGGACCGAGCAGGTCCACCAGGTCCATGAAGGCTGCCTCGTCGCCCGCCCGGAGGCGCTGGATCAACTCGAGGTCGCCGGATCCCACGGTGGTCTCCACGTGGAAGAGAGCCTAGCCGTGGACGTGAGAGGAGGGAGCGAGCGGTGCGCGTCAGCCGACGCGGACGACCCGGGTGACTGGGGTGCCGTAGCCGGCGACCGACCCGATCTGCACCTGGCCGCCTGGGCCGGGGTGCCGCGCGTGGATCATCATGCCGCTGCCGATGTAGAGGGCGACGTGGCTGATCGGTGAGTAGAAGAACAGCAGGTCGCCTGCCATCTGTGATCCGATCGGCACGGATGCTCCCGCGGAGGCTTGCGACAGGGATGAGTGCGGCAGCGAGACACCGCCGTGCGCCCACGCCCACATGGTGAGCCCTGAACAGTCGAAGCCAACGTTGGGATCTGCAGAGGAGTACACATACGGGGCGCCGAGCACCGACCTCGCTGCGTTGATGGCGGCCGATGCGCCAACCCCGCTGGGAGGAGGCGGCGGTGGGTTCCAGCCTCCGGTGGGCTCTGTGGGGGTGCCCCCTCCGCTCGTGGTGGTCGAGCTCGTGTCCTGCGCCGCTGCCGCTGCGGCCGCCGCAGCGGCAGCACGCTGGCGAGCGAGATAGTCCTGATACTCCTGGTTGAGCTGGTCCGCCAACGCTTCCTGCTCGGAGAGCAGATCCTCGATCCGGGAGCGCTGGTCGTTCATGGCGTCGAGCTTGTCCTGCTGCTCGCCGACCGCTTCGGCGTACTTCTGGGCGGCCCACTCAGCGCGCTGACGGGCACTGGCGGCGGCCGCGGCGAGGTCGGCGTCGTTCTGAGCGACCGCGCCCATGAACTCGAGTCGGTCGGAGAACTCGGTGAAGTTCTCAGCTCCGAGCAGCACGTCGATCTGTGAGCCGGTGCCGGTGAACGCCTCGACCGCGCGAGCTTCCAGGTCGTCGGTGGCAGCGCGGACGTCGGCATCGGCGGCGGCCTTCTCGGCCTTCATCGCTCCCAGCTTCTCCTGGATGGCTGCCAGCTGGACGCGGGCTTCGTTGTACTGCTCGATCACGATCTCGAGGTCGTGGCCGATCGCGTTGGCCTTGTCCCGAGCCGCCTGCACCTCTTCCTGCGTGGGCGCAGCGACTGAGGTGGTGACCAGAGAGCCGACGATGACGGGGACCACGAAGATCACGGCTACGAGCAGCCGTGTGAACCTCTTGGTGCTCCCGGTCATTTCCCTCCTGGATGTCGTCGGATAATGGCAAAGGCTCCGATACCGGCGACCGGGAGCGGAGCCCTACAGGGACCGAGGCTAACGAACGGTCCGAGGGGCGTCAAACCTCCCGGAGCAACCGCCCGCCTGTGGGAACCACGTTTTCGCTGGTCGTCAAGGCTGATCGCTCGGCCTACGGAAAACGACGGATGACGGGCCGGAATCCCGTCCGATCTGGTGTCTGAGTCGGGACGGCGGGATTTGAACCCGCGACCTCAGCGTCCCGAACGCTGCGCGCTACCAAGCTGCGCTACGTCCCGAAGACCTCAGAGTGTAGCGACTCGGACCGGGCTCGCCCGGCCCGTCGCGCCTTCAGCGCGCCCCCTCCGGCAGCTCTGCAGTCTCCGGACGGCGGCGCAGCTCCAGCCAGGTGGCTTCCGGGCGGCACCAGAAGCGGAACGGCGCGAACTTGCTCGTGCCGAGGCCGGGCGAGGTGTGCAGCACGGATGGGCCCATGCGGATCACGCCCTTGACGAGCCGGCGTGGCATCGAGCAGTTCGTGACGAGCGCCCCCACGACCGGCAGGCAGACCTGGCCGCCGTGCGTGTGGCCCGCCACCATCAGGTCGTAGCCGAACGAGGCGGTCTCCGGCGCCGAGTCGGGCGAGTGCATGACCGCCAGGCCGAAGCGATCGGGCGAGGTTCGCGGCGTCACCCGGTAGTCCTGCCACCGGATATGCGCGTCGTCCAGGCCCATCACTTCGATCGGCAGACCGTCCAGGTCGACATCGTGGCGCGCGTTCGTGAGGTCGCGCCAGCCGGTATCGGTCAGCTGCGAGATCAACTCACTGCTCCGGCCCCTGGACGCCCGGCGCTGCGTCCGGTCGCGTCGGAAGTACGCGAAGTAGTTCAGCGGCTGGGGCACGTAGTAGTCGTTCGAGCCCAGCACGAACCATGAGGCGAGTCGTCCTCGGTTGTGCCCAATCGCCGCGACGACGGTCTCGACGGCCTCGGCCTCGGCCAGGAAATCGCCGGTCACCACCGTGATGTCGGGCTTCGGCAGCGCGGCCAGGAAGCGTGCCTTCTTCCGGTCGTGTTGCACGAAATGCAGATCGGACAGGTGGAGCAGCGTCAGGGTCGGCGGGCCGTCCGCCGGTAGGATGTCGAGCCGGTGGTGCACCAGCCGGTACCAACGCCGTTCGATGAGCACCCCGTAGGCCACGCAGATCGTGCCCGCCACCAGAGCGACGAGCAGAACCTGCACGATCACGGCCACACCGAACACGGAAGGGCAGTGTAGTGAGCGAGCCTTCGCTGAAGGGTCAGATCCACGAGCAGATGACCGAGTCTCTGCGGTCCGGCGACAAGCTGCGGCTGGGCACGCTGCGCATGCTCACGTCGGCCATCCGCTACAAGGAGGACGAGGTCGGCCACGAGCTCTCCGACGAGGAGGTTCGCGAGGTCGCCACCAAAGAGGTCAAGAAGCGCACCGAGTCCGCCGTGGCGTTCCGCGATGCGGGTCGGGACGAGCTGGCCGACAAGGAAGAGGCCGAGCGCGAGGTGGTGGCTGCGTTCGCGCCGGATCAGCTGTCCGAAGCCGAGGTCGACGCGCTGGTCGACGAAGCGATCGAGGCCACTGGTGCGGAGTCGATGCAGCAGATGGGGCAGGTCATGGGGCAGGTCATGGGCCGGGCGAAGGGCCGCGTCGACGGCAGCGTGGTGCAGTCGAAGGTGAAGGCCAGGCTCTCAGGAGACTGACGACCGCCCGGCGACGGTCAGCCGCCGGGTTCCCGGCCCACGGTGATGGTGACAGTGGATCCGGGAGGCGCCGGTGTGTCGGCGCCGGGCGATTGGGTCAGCACGATCCCGTCCTGTGTCGGGTCGACCACCTCTTCGATGCGCACTTGCACGTCGAACCCCGCGCCCTCCAAGGTGGACCTGGCCACGCCGGTGGCGAGCCCGACCACCCGCGGGACGCCGGTGCTGGGCTCCAGGCCGGTGCTCACGTCGAGCCTGACGGCGATGCCCAGATCGGCGAGCCCACCGCCCGTCGGCACCTGGCTCACGACGGTGCCTTCCGGTTCGATGCTGTCCACGTCGACCAGCGTCGCCCGGAACCCTGCCGCCTGCAGCGCCGCGATGGCCTCGTCCACCGTGAGGCCGACGACGTCGGGAACGGTGGCGGTCTCGGTGTCGGGAGCATCGGGGAACCCTTCCGCGGGCAAGCCCTCCATGACGCGGAACATGTAGGCGCGCCAGATGGGAGCCGCCACCGTGCCGCCGAAGACCGAACCGAGCGAGTACGGGTTGCCGTTGGAGCCGACCCACACCGCCGTCGCCAGCTGACGTGTGTAGCCGCAGAACCACACCGCCTTGTTGAGGTCGGCGGTCCCGGTCTTGCCGGCCACCGGCCACGGGCCCCAACCGAGGCTGAACGCGCTCGCGGCGGTCCCGGACACCGGAACCCGTTCGAGCATCTCCGTGATCAGGTGGGCGATCTCGGGTCGGAGCGCACGCTCGCAGTCGGCCTCGTGCTCGTAGAGCTCCTCACCGTCGCGCTCGATCGTCTGCACCGTGTACGGCGAACAGTGCGTGCCGCCGTTCGCCAAGGTTGCGTACCCCACCGCCATGTCCAACGGCGAGACCTCGGCGGACCCGGTCGCGAGGGAGGCGACCGGAGGGAGCTCCTGGGTCACGCCCATCTTGGACGCGACCGGCGGGACGGTCTCGGGACCGATGTCCAGGATCAACTGGGCGAAGACCACGTTGATCGAGTTCTCGGTCGCAGACCACAGGTCGACGGCCCCGCCCGCGCTGCCGCCCTCGGCGTTGGAGACGCAATGGTCGTCGTCCTGCCACAGCGGGCTGCAGAAGGGAGACGCGCTGTTGTAGGTCTGGGTCGGTGGCACCCCCTGCTCGAAGGCCGCCGCCAGCACGAACGGCTTGAACGCCGACCCGGTGGGGTGCGGCGTCGCGGCCAGATCCAGGTTGTCCTCCTTGAAGGTCTTGCCCGAGATCATGGTGCGGATCGCCCCGTTCGATGGATCGACCGACACGATCGAGGTGTCGGGATGGGCGTTGCCGTTGGTGGGCAGGCCCACCGCATAGGGCTGATCCGCCGTCTGCTGCGCGTACCGCTGCCACGCCGGGTCCAGCGTGGTCGTGATCTTCAGCCCGCCTTCGAACAGCGTTCGCTGGCGCGCCTTCTCGCTGCGGCCGAGCGAGTCGTATGCGCCGGCGGCGTTGCCCAGGATCTGCCGGATCATGTACCGCACGAAGAACGGCTGGTTGCGCTGCGAGAGCCGCTTGCCGGCTCCCTTGGGCAGCCCCAGGTCGGTGCGCTTCGCGCGGTCCTCGCGTTCGCTCGAGATCCCGTACGGGGAGTCGGGGCCAAGCGCGCCCATGCGCACCAGCACCTCGTTCCGCCGCACCCTGGTCCTGGTGGGGTGGACGAACGGGTCGTACTCCGCCGGCTCCCTGATGATGCCGGCCAGCATCGCGCCTTCGGTGAGCGTCAGCTGGGACGCGGGCTTGTGGAAGTAGAACTTCGACGCCGTCCCGATGCCGTACACACCGTTGCCCAGGTACACCTGGTTCAGGTAGAGCTCGAAGATCTCTTCCTTCGAGTACTCCTCCTCCACGCGGATCGCCAGCGCCAGCTCCTGGAACTTCCGTTCGAAGCTCAGGTCGTAGGGGTCCAGTCCCAGGGTGTTCTTGACCAGCTGCTGGGTGATCGTGGAGCCGCCCTGCACGACCCGGCCCGCGCGAGCGTTCTGGACCAGGGCGCGAAGCAGAGAGCTCCAGTTCAAGGCCCCGTGCTCGTAGAAACCGGCGTCCTCGATCGCCAGCACGGCTTTCTGGGCCGCCTTGCTGACGTTCTTCAACCGGACGGCTTCGCGGTTGTCCAGGAAGACCGTGGCCAGCACCGTCTCGCCATCGTTGGCGTAGATCGTGGAGCGTTCGGGGAACCGGGGGATGCGCGTGAAGTCGGCCCCCAGCGCGTTCAGCTTGGCGTCCACGCGCATCACGCCGATGGCCGCTCCGATGAAGGGCGGGGCCAGGATGAACGCCGTCAACGCTCCGGACAGCACGATGACGGGCACCAGCAGCACCAGCGCCAACGGCTTGAAGACCATCCGGTCGTTGAGTGGGCGCAGATCGGGGCGTCGAGGACGAGGAGCTGGGGCCATAGGGTCGCACGGAAGGATACCCCTGAGACTCACGGGTACGATAGGTCGCAGATGCGTCGCACGGCCCTCTTCCTGTGCTGTTTCGGTGTGCTCGCCGCCTGGCCGGGCACCGTTTCGGCCGCCCCGGCCACCACCGTCGTGGTGTTGAAGGTCGAAGGTGCGATCGACCGTCCGATGCTCGGCTACCTGCAGGACCGGCTGTCGTCAGCGGAGGCAGACGGCGCCACGGTGGTCCTCCAGATCGACACGTCGGGGACCATCGATCAGGACGGGGTCGCGCTGGCCCAACGGGTGGCCGAGCTGGACGTCCCGGTGATCGCGTGGGTGGATTCGCCTCCGGCCCGAGCGAGCGGTGCCGGCCTGCTGCTGATGTACGCGGCCTCGTTGACCGCCGTCTCGCCCGGCTCGCAGACCGGGCCCCTGCATCCGATCGACCTCGCCCAGCCCGATCAGGATGTTCCAGGACTCGACACGACCATCCAGGGCTGGCTGGACGATCGCGACAAGGACACGAGCCTGGAACGACAGGATGAAGCCCTGACGGCCCAGGATGCGCTGGATCTTCGGATCGCCACCGCGGTGGCGCAGTCGGTCCCCGAACTGCTCAACGTGGTCGACGGCGAGACCGTGCAGACCCCGGGCGGGCCTGTCTCCCTGCAGACCCGGATCGCGACCAGCGAGCAGCAGGCCGGCGAGCGCACGGTCGACATCCGCTTCGACGCCATGGGTCCGCTCGCCAGGGTGGCGCACGGGGTCTCGTCCCCGTCGATGATCTATTTCCTGTTGGTGATCGGGCTGGCGTGCCTGGCCTTCGAGCTGACACAGCCGGGGTTCGGATTCGCGGGGTTCGCCGGTGTGGGCATGGTGGCGCTGGCGGCCTACGGCATCTGGGTCGTGCCTCCCTGGTGGCCCGGCATGATCGCCCTGGTCGGCGGCGTCGCGCTCATGACGCTCGACGTGCGCATGCGCCGGTTGGGCCCACTGACGGGCATCGGGTTGGCGGCCTTCGCCGCCGGGTCGGTGTTCGCGTGGAAGGGGGTCGCCGAGCCCATCGCCATCTCGCCCTGGCTCATCGGCGGTGCGATCGTGGCCAGCATCCTGTACTACGGATTCGGGCTCACGGTGGCGATCCAGTCGCGCGACCGCATCGTGAACACCCAACGTGGACTGATCGGTTTGGTGGGTGAGGCTCGGGGTCCCCTGAGCCCCGAAGGTCCCGTCTTCGTGAAGGGCGCGCTGTGGCGTGGCCGCACATCCGGGGAAGCCATCGATGCAGGGACCAAGGTTCGCGTTCGCGGCGTCGACGGCCTGGTCCTTCGTGTCGCGCCCGAGCCCGAAGAGCTCGGGGCGCCCTCATGAAGCAGCCGAGATGAAGCAGCCGAGCATGACCGCTGCCAGCCGGAACGCGTGGCGAAGTGGTGGCGGCGGAATCCCCGGCGCCCTCGTCTTCGAACAACCCGATAGAGATGCAGAACGAGCTGGTGGCCGGCTGGCAGCACTTCGCCGCGTGTCGCGGCGAGGATTCCACGCACTTCTTCGCCCCGAGCTACTTCGAACGTCGTTCCGAGAAGAACGCTCGCGAGGCCGTCGCCAAGGCGATCTGCGTCCGGTGTCCCGTGCGTGCTCAGTGCCTGGAGTACGCGTTGAGCGTCCGCGACAACCACGGGATCTGGGGCGGGCTCAACGAGATGGAACGCCGGGCGTTGCTCCGCCAGCGGGCAGAGGAAGCCGTCTGACCCATGGACGATGACGCGATCCAGCGGCGTCTGTCCGAGTTGGGGATCGCCCTGCCACCCCCGCCCACGGCCGTGGCCGCCTACGTGCCGGTCCGGCTCGCCGGGCCCACGGCCTACGTCGCGGGCCAGGTGCCCATGATCGATGGAAGCGTGCTGCACCCCGGGCGTCTGGGCGAGGCAGACGGGGTCACGGTCGAACAGGGCGCCGAGGGGGCTCGTCAGGCGGCGCTGCAGGCCCTGTCCGCGCTGCGTGAGGCCGTGGGCGGGACCTTCGAGCGGCTCGTGCAGGTCTCCCAGGTCACCGTGTACGTGGCAGCGACGCCGGAGTTCCGCGACCATCCGATCGTGGCCAACGGCGCCAGCGACCTGTTCGTCGAGGTCCTCGGCGACGCCGGATCGCATGCACGCGCCGCCGTGGGTATGGCGTCGCTCCCGCTGGGCGCGAGCGTCGAGGTGGCCGTCACCGCGCAGGTGCGCTGACCGCTCACGCTCCGGCTGCTAGCGCGTCTGCTTGGGGAACCGCAGGTCGCCCTCACGCCGAGTGACGCCGGTGCGGTCGAAGTACTCCAGCATCGGCAGCGCGTACTTCCGGCTGGTGCCCAGAGACTCGCGGAACGCGCTCACGGTGATCCCGTCGGGAGCCCCCTGCACCGTCGCCCGTCCCCGCTCCATCAGGTCGGGCGTGACGATCAGCTCCGGGGAGACCTTCACCACGATGCCCGCGCGGGAGGCCGCATCGATCATGTCGAGTCCGAACCCCGAGGCGACGAGCTCCTTGATCGTCGGTGGTGTCGCCTCCCGTGTTCCTCCGATCGCGGCGAGCAGCCGGTCCACCTCGTCGTCGTGCTCGGCAAGCCTCACGCGGTGGCCGGCGACGCGGACGGTGGTCGCGGAGGTCTCGATCGCTCCCCGATCGACGAATGTGCGTGTCAGCTCGTCGAGCAGGTCGGCGTCCGTGGGTGCACCCGCTGAACGCAGGGACGACGCCATCACTGAGCGTGCCCGCTGACGCTCGACCCCTTCGTCCAGCGGATGGTCGTGGTGGTGAGCCCGAAGGAAGTCGGTGAGGTCGCGCTCGATCAGTTCCAAGAGCTCGGTGCGCAGGTACCAGCCACCCACCACCACTCCACCTGGTTCGGGACTGCCGGTCGTGCGTGCGGCCTCGTCGGCCCGGACGGCGCCGCGTTCGTCGGCGAGCAAGCCGGGGAGCGCGTCCCTCGGCGCGGCTCTGCGAGCTGAGAGTTGCGTCACGCGGTTCCCGCGGACGCGCCGCGGCGGCGCCACGTCCAGCACCATGGCGCCGGCCACGGTCTCCCGTCGTCCTGCGTCGCGGATCACGATCCGATCGAAGGCGTCCAGCACCAGTGGCCGGCTGGTCCGGATGCGCACGAAGGTCTCGCCACCACCGGGACCGACGGCGGTCGCGGGACCCAGGAACCGGATCCGGGCGTCGACCTCTGCCGCGCCGGCATAGACCTTGTAGGCACCGCGAGCACTCACCGCGTGCGCGAGGCCGCGGACCGGCTGCATGGCGGCATCGAAGGTCTCGGTTACCGTCCATCCGGAAGGGTCGCAGAGCACATCGCCGCGCCCGGCTTCGCCGCGAGTGACGCCCGCCAGGTTGGCGGCCACCCGGGACACCGGGCAGGCTCGATCTTCAGCTCGGCGATGGGTCTGGAGCGAGCGGATCCGCCCGCGACGGCCTGCCGGCTCCAATGCGATCTCGGCTCCGCCCTCCAGGCACCCTCCCGTCAGCGTGCCGGTGACGACCGTGCCCGAACCCTTGATCGTGAAGACGCGGTCGACGAAGAGCCGGGTTCGGGCCGGCTCAGGGGCCGGCAATGAGGCCAGCATCCGGTCCAAGGCCTGCCTGATGTCGTCGACGCCCGCACCTGATGTCGATGCCACCGGCACGATCGGCGCATCGGCCAGCGTGCTGCCCGCCAGGTGGTCGCGGACGCGGCCGGCCGCGTCGTCCAGGGCGGCGGGTTCCACCAGGTCGGTCTTGGTGAGCGCCACGACGCCTGCACGCACGCCGAGGACATCCAGGATCTGCAGGTGCTCTTCGGACTGGGGCTTCCACCCCTCGTCCGCGGCCACCACGAACAGCACCGAGGGCACAGGCCCGACGCCCGCCAGCATGTTGGTGATGAACCGCTCGTGACCGGGCACGTCCACGAAGCCCACCTCGCGGCCGCTCGGCAGTTCGCACCATGCGTAGCCGAGGTCGATCGTCAGGCCGCGACGCTTCTCCTCGTCCCAACGGTCGGGGTCGATCCCGGTGAGCGCGACGATCAACGACGACTTGCCGTGGTCGACGTGACCAGCGGTCGCGACGACACGATGCTCGGACATCTCAGTCCTCGTCGAGGAACTCGTCGCCTTCCATCGCGTACTGGATCGCCCGGGCGGTGTCGTGGATGCGGTCCTCGGGAACGGTGCGCACGTCGAAGAGCACGTGGTCTTCCTCAACCCTGCAGAAGATGGTCGGGTTGCCGACCCGAAGTCGCGCCGCGAACGACGTGGGATCCGGCACGGTGACCCTGACGCCCCATGAGTCCATCGTGGCGCCCGGCATGGAGCCACCTCCCACGACGGACTCGCATCGTTGCACGTGGGCATGCTCGAGATCGCCGTCCAGCGCCTCGCACAACCGCTGGGCACGGGTGCGCACGGACGCCGCGGCCTCATGCAGCATCCGGTGCACGGGCAGGTCGGCCTCCCGGCCTTGCGAGTGCATCGCCAAGATCTGTTCCAGGGCGGCGACCTGCATCTTGTCCACCCGCACGGCGCGAGCGAGGGGGTGGGTGCGAAGCTTGGCCACCAGGTCGGCCCGGCCTGCGATCAGCCCGGCCTGGGGTCCGCACAGCAGCTTGTCTCCCGAGGCCATCACCAGGTCGGCACCCTCGGCGAGGGCGGTGGCGAACGTGGGCTCGTCGGACGGCATGCCCCGGCTCCCCTGGACCAGGCCCGATCCCACGTCGTACGCCAGCGGGATCTCGTGCTGCCCGGCCAAGGTCGCCAGGTCCTTGGTGGACGTCGCGGCGGTGAACCCCACCACGCGATAGTTGGAGGGGTGAACCTTCAAGATGGCCCCGACGCGCTCGTTCATGGCGCCTCGGTAGTCCCCGATGCGGGTGCGGTTGGTGGTGCCGACCTCGATGAGCTTCGCGCCCGACGCACGCATGATGTCCGGGATGCGGAACTCGCCACCGATCTCGATCAGCTCTCCTCGAGAGACCAGGACCTGCTTGCCCTTGGCCAGCGCGGCCATGGCCAGGAGCACGGCGGCGGCACCGTTGTTGACCACGATCGCGGCCTCGGCGCCGGTCAACGCCATCAGGAGCGACTCGGCGCGTCCCGTCCTCGTGCCTCGCCGTCCCGTGACGCGATCCACCTCGAGGTCGGTGTAGTGCAGGGCGGCTCGGCGGGCCGCCTCGGCGGCGATGGCCGGCATGGGCGCCCGCCCGAGGTTGGTGTGCAGGACCACGCCCGTGGCGTTGATCACCGGCGTGAGCCCTGTGGCGATCCTCGACGCATCGCGGATCGCGGTCGCCATGACGTCGTCGGCCTCAGGCGAGGGGTGCCCGTTCGCGGCACCCCGACGTGCCGAGGCGAGGCTGTGCTGGAGGCTCCACTTCATCAGTGGCCGGCCGAAGAGCTTGGCCGCGCGCTGAACCGGCGCAGCCCGCAACAACGAATCAACAGAGGGCAGTGATCGCCGAGCGTCGACCATGTCCGCAGCCTAACGCTTGACCTAGGGTCACCGGGCCCTGGGTATCCGTAGCCGGCACCAGCGCCTAACATGCCGACAGCAGAACCGTGACCCGGAGGGACGCCCGTGAAGAACCGTCGAACCGTCACGATGGGAGCGGTTGCGCTCACCATCGCCGTGCTCATCCCCGCCACCGCCGCCGGCCAGTCGTCCTCGCCGGAGTCCGATCCTGAGGTGACCTTCACGATCGGGGTTACGGGCGATCTCAACTCCGCGAACCCCCTTGCCCAGATCGACGCCACCGAGTCCTTCCTGACGGGCATGATGTACGACAACATCCTGCGGCTCGGCCAAGCGGACTACGCGCTCGAGCCGGAGCTGCTCACCGAGGTGCCGACCCAGGAGAACGGCGGTATCTCCGAGGACGGTCTCACGTGGACGCTCGAGCTGCGCGACGACGCGATGTGGAGCGACGGCAAGCCGGTCACGGCTCAGGACTTCAAGTGGACGGCCGACTTCATCATGGAGAACGACATCAGCTCCTACACCGACGGCTACCAGCCATTCACGAAGAGCATCGAGGTCGTCGACGACCACACGATCGAATGGACCACGAAGCAGCCCAGCCTGGTACCCAGCTGGCCCGGCTACACCTTGATCCTGCCATCCCACGTGTGGGGCAAGCTGGACCCGAAAGAGATCGAGGAGTACAAGAACTTCCCCAACACGGTGACGAGCTCGGCGTTCAAGCTGGTCGAGTGGGAGCCCGGCGAGTTCTGGCGGCTGGAGGCGCGTGACGACTACTACGGCGGCACACCGGGGATCGACGAGGTCGTATTCCGCGTGTACCAATCCGAGGAAGCGGTCACGCAGGCCCTGATCAAGGGCGAGATCGACGCCACGAGCATCGCCACCCCGGGGCTGTACGAGACCGTGAAGGACAAACCGAACGTCGAGGCCGTGGTGACCAGTGCCGAGGCGTTCCATCAGATGTCGTTCAACATCGTGGACGATCCGAACAGTACGGCCCACCCGGCGGTGCTCGACCCGGTCGTCCGTGAAGCGGTCTCGTGGGCGATCGACAAGCCGACGCTCGTCGATCGGGTGCTGCGCGGGTACGGCGAGCCGGGCACCACACCGATCGTGCCGCTCTACGATCAGTGGCACTGGGAGCCTCCGGCCGAGGAGGCGATCGGCTTCGATCCGGCTGAGGCCACCAGGTTGCTCGACGAGGCCGGCTACGTCGACACGAACAGCGACGGCATCCGGGAGATGCCCGGGGGCGACGATCCGCTCGAGTGGCGGCTGTTCATCGCCACCACCGATCCCGCCGCGATCAAGGCGGCGCCCTTCGTCGAAGGCTGGCTCCGAGACATCGGGATCGACGCGTCCACCAAGTCGATGACTGACAGCAAGCTCTACGACCAGTGGTATGGGTTCGACTGGGACCTGATCATCTACTCCTGGGGTGTGGGTCCCGATCCGGACTTCATCCTTTCGAGCTTCACCAGCGAGCAATGTGGCTACTGGAGCGATACCTGCTACGCGAACCCCGAATACGACGCCCTCTACGAGGAGCAGCAGGTGGCGCTCGACCCGGAGGAGCGCCTTGGGATCGTGACCGAGATGCAGCAGATCCTGTACGCCGACACGCCCGAGATCGTGCTGTGGTACCCCAACTCCTTCGAGGCGTGGCGGTCCGACCGCTGGCAGGGCATGCTCCGTTGGCCCGAGCCCGACGGCGCGGCGTTCTGGGGCAACCCCTACTCGATGCTCGCGCTCGAACCGGCGACCAACGCGCCCGCCGGTGGTGGCACCGACAGCGGGATGCCGGCGGCGGTCTGGGTCGGAGGGTTGGTCGCGGTCGCGGCGGTCGTGGGAGTCACGATCCTGGCGCGGCGTCGTCGCAGCGAGCACTACGCCGCGTGACCGACGGCTTCCATCGCTGAATGGGAGGCTGGCGCTACCTCGGCCGGAAAACGCTACAGGCGCTGTTCACCCTGTGGTTCATCATCACCGTGAACTTCTTCCTGTTCCGGATCATGCCCAGCGATCCGGTTCGGCTCCTGACCCGGCAACGCGGGATCCAGCTCTCGCCGGAGGCGCAGCAGGCCAAGATCGAGGAGCTGGGGCTGCACCTGCCGCTGCCGACGCAGTACGTGCGCTACCTGGGTGACACGCTGCGCCTGGATTTCGGCGACTCGTTCATCTACCCGGGCGTCTCGGTGAGCGAAGTGTTCCTGCGGGACATGTGGCGCACGCTGCTGCTGGTTGGCATCGCCACGTTCTTGATGATCGTGATCGGTGTGTACCTGGGGATCCGGGGAGGATGGAAACGCGATCGGCCGATGGACCGAGCGTCGATGGGATTCTCGCTCACCTTCTACGCGACCCCCGACTTCTGGCTTGGCATGGTCCTGCTGATCATCTTCTCGACCCAGCTGGGATGGTTCCCGTCGGGCGGCTTCGAGACGCCCGACTCCGGGCTCACCGGCCTGTCGCGGCTCCAGGACATCGCGAACCACCTGTTCCTTCCGGTGCTGACGCTGACGCTTGGCTACATCGGTGAGTTCTACCTGTTGATGCGGTCTTCGCTGCTGGACGTGCTGGGAGAGGAGTACATCACCACCGTGCGCGCGAAGGGCGTGCGTGAGGACCGAGTGCTGTGGCGGCACGCGGTGCGCAACGCGCTGCTGCCGACGGTCTCGGCCATCGCGCTTTCCTTCGGCTTCCTGATCGGCGGCTCGCTCACGGTGGAGCTGGTGTTCTCCTATCCGGGAGTTGGTCTCCTCACGATCGAAGCGCTCGACTCCCAGGACTTCCGGTTGCTCCAGGGGTTGTTCTTATTCTTCAGCCTCGCGGTGCTCGTGGCGAACTTCGCCGCGGACCTGCTGTACGGCGTGATCGACCCACGGGTGCGGGAGGCGTGACGGATGGGTGACCAAGCGACCGCCCCGGCGTCACCTGCCTCGCGGAGTGCCCGCTCGCTCACGTGGGAACGCCGCAAGCTGGCGCTCAAGCGATTCTGGGCAATCTACCGCCAGAGCTGGATGGGCTTGGCGGGGCTCGCGATCCTGATCGTCTTCTTCTCGGCTGCGATCTTCGCTCCCGTCCTGGTCGATGCGTCCGAGCTGGACGTCACGAAGGTCGACGGACCGATCCTGGCGTCGCCGTCGTGGGAGTACCCGATGGGGACCGACGACTCGGGGCGCTCGGTTCTGGCGCTGGTGGTCTGGGGCGCGAGGCCATCGCTGACGATCGGCCTGATGGCAGCCGTGGTGTCGATGGTGATCGGCTCGGCTGTCGGCATCACCGCCGGCTTCCGCGGTGGGCGCTGGGACACGGTCCTGATGCGGTTCGACGAATGGTTCCTGGTCCTGCCGTTCCTGCCGCTCGCCGTCGTGCTGGCGTCGATCCTGGGCTCCTCGTTCTTCAACATCGTGCTGGTGATCGGCATCACCTCATGGGCCGGGACCTCCCGGATCGTGCGGAGCCAGGCGCTGTCCGTGCGCGAACGTGGGTTCATCGAACGCGCCAGGGGGCTCGGGGCCAGCGACTTCCAGCTGATCGTGAAGCACATGCTGCCGAACCTGGCGCCCGTCATCTTCGCCAACACGATCCTGCTGATCGCACTGTCGATCCTGGCCGAGTCGGGTCTGGCGTTCATCGGGCTGGGGGACCCGCTCCGCGTGTCGTGGGGGCAGACGCTGGAGGTGGCCTTCGATCCGGGCGCCGCACCGACGATCGGCGCGTGGTGGTGGATCGGCTTCCCAGGCCTGTGCATCGTGATCGTGGTCCTGGCGTTCACGATGTGCGGGACCGCGATCGAGGAGATCCTGAACCCGAGGTTGCGCAAGCGATGAGCGTGCTGGACGTCCGGGATCTGACGATCACCTACGGCACGAAGGTGGGCCCGGTGCCCGCGGTCCGAGGCGTCTCGTTCTCGATCGATCGCGGCGAGGTCCTGGGCCTGGCCGGGGAATCCGGCTGCGGCAAGTCCACGATCGGGCTTGGGTTGCTGCGGCTGTTGCCGCGAGGCACCGCGGTTACGGGCCAAGTAGTCCTGAACGGCGCCGACGTCCTGGCGATGCCGCCACGCGACCTTGGGGCGGTGCGATGGGCCCAGGGGTCGATCATCTTCCAGGGCGCGCAGCACGCGCTCGACCCGGTGATCAGGATCGGCGCGCAGATCGAGGAGGCGCTGCTCACCCACCGGATGGCGGAGGGTCGCGAGGCCGAGCAGCGGGTCGCCGCGCTGCTCGAGATGGTGGGGATCCCGGCGCGGCGGGGGCGCTCGTTCCCGCACGAGCTCTCAGGTGGACAGAAGCAGCGGGTGATGATCGCGATGGCGCTCGCGTGCGACCCGCAGTTGGTGATTGCCGACGAGCCGACGACTGCGCTGGACGTGATGGTGCAGGCCCAGATCCTGGCCCTGCTGAGATCGCTCCAATCCGACCTGGGGCTTTCGATGCTTTTCATCACCCACGACCTGTCGGTGCTGGCCGAGGTGGCCGACGATGTGGCGGTGATGTATGCGGGACGCATCATCGAGGAAGGCCCCTCGGACGCGGTCTGGGCCGAGCCGGCCCACCCGTACACCAAGGCGCTCGCGGGCTCGTTCCCTCGGATCGGCGACGAGTCGTTCGTGCAGGCGCCGGTGCGGACTGGGGGGCGATCCCCCCGATCCCCGCGACCTGCCCCCTGGCTGCACCTTCCATCCGCGGTGTCCGAAGGCGATCGACGCCTGCTCCACGATCGATCCAGCCAACGTCGAGCTCGGTGGTGGACGCCGGGCCGCGTGCATCCTGCTAGAGCCTGCCCCGGCCTCTGATGCGGTGATCGCGTGAGCTTGCCCCTCGCTGACGAACTCGCCACCGCCTCCAGGCCGCTGCTTCGGGTCGAAGATCTTCACGTCACCTTCACGGGTAAGGCGACCCTGCTGGGACGTGGCCGGACGCCGGCGATCGCGCGCGCCGTCGACGGCGTGACCCTCGACTTTTCCGAAGGTGAGATCGTGGCGCTCGCCGGAGAATCTGGCTGCGGGAAGACCTCGCTCGCTCGCGCGATCATGGGCTTCGTCCGGCCGGCATCCGGCCGGATCCTGTTCGAAGGCGAACCGCTCGGACGCGACCTGCGCGCGTACCGGCGCAAGGTCCAGATGGTCTACCAGGATCCCACCGGGGCGCTGAACCCGCGCCAGACCGTCTACGACGCTGTCGCCGAGGGTCTCCGCATCCACAAGATCGCGGGCAACGAGGAGGCGTTGGTGGCCGCGGCGCTGTCGCGCGCCGGGCTGCGGCCTCCGGAGCGGTTCTTCCTGCTGTTCCCGCACGAGCTTTCAGGCGGGCAGCGGCAGCGTGTCGTGATCGCGGGAGCGCTCGCGCTGGAGCCGCGGGTGATCATCGCAGACGAGCCCGTCTCCAACCTAGATGCAAGCGTGCGTGGCGAGATCTTGCGGCTGCTGCTGCATCTGCGGGAAACGTCGAGGATCACGATCTTGATCGTGACGCATGACCTCGGCCTCGCATGGACGATCGCCGATCGCGTCGCGGTGATGTACCTGGGGAAGATCGTGGAGCTAGGGCCGACCCGCAACGTGCTCACCGCGCCGATGCACCCGTACACGCGAGCTCTGCTGAACGTCGTCCCCGAAGCTGGCGGCATCGACCGGCGGTTGCTGGTCGGTGAGCCGCCCGACCCCACTCGGATCCCGGAGGGCTGCCGTTTCCACCCTCGGTGTCCGGCCCTGGCTGATGGCGATTCCGCCGCCGCCGGGGTCGCCGACTCGTGCCTGGCGTTCGACCCGGCTCTGCTGCCGACTCAGCAACGTGCAACGGCTGGCCCCGACGCTTCCGTTGGGCCTCACGTGGCGGCGTGTCACCTGACCGCGACCACGCAACGACCGATAGGATAGGGCTCGATGGTCGAGATCGAGCAACGTCCCGCGTTCCAGTCCTCCCAGGTCACCAGCATGATCCGAGGCGGCGGGCTCGACGTCGAGATCGCGAACCAGGGCATGGCCACAGAGGAGATGATCCTCAACATCGGGCCGCAGCATCCATCGACGCACGGTGTGTTGCGGGTGGTGCTGGAACTGGACGGGGAGGTCATCACCCGCGCCGAGCCCGTGATCGGCTACATGCACCGGGCCGCCGAGAAGCTCGCGGAGTACCGCGACACGCGCCAGACCCTGGTGCTCATGAACCGCCACGACTGGATCAGCGCGTTCAACAACGAGCTGGGGTTCGTGATCGCGGTCGAGCGGCTCGCCGGCATCGAGGTGCCGCAACGAGCCCAGTGGATCCGCACCATGTTCGCGGAGTGGAACCGCATCTTGAGCCACCTGATGTTCAGCGGTTCCTACCCGCTTGAGCTGGGGGCCATGACGCCGATCTTCTACGCCTTCCGCGAGCGAGAGATGATCCAGGACCTCATGGAGAGCGCCACCGGCGCACGCATGCATCACTCCTACTGTCGCGTCGGCGGATTGAAGGACGACCTGCCGGCCGGGTTCCTGACGCGATCGGTCGAGGTGCTCGCCGCCGTGCGCAAGACGATCCGCGACTTCGAATCGCTGATCATGGGGAACGAGATCATCTTCGCGCGGTGCCGCAACATCGGTGTCCTGCCGGCCGAGACCGCCATCGCCTACGGCACGAGCGGACCGGTGCTGCAAGCCAGCGGCGTGCCAATGGACCCACGGAAGGACGAGCCGTACGAGAAGTACGACGAGGTGGAGTTCGAGGTGCCGGTGGGTCAGACCGGCGACAGCTACGACCGCCTGTGGGTCCTGGTCGAGCGCATGAAGCAGAGCTGCAACATCATCGAGCAGTGCCTGGACAAGCTGCCTGCCGGCGACTATCGAGCCGGGAAGCTCCCCAAGACCCTGAAGCTCGAAGGGGAGATCTACGTCCGCACCGAGAATCCGCTCGGGCTCATGGGCTACTACCTGGTGGGCAACGGCAAGGTGGAGCCGTACCGGTTGAAGATGCGCACGGCCTCGTTCTCGAACGTCAGCGTGATCCCGGCGATGCTCCCCGGCACGCTGCTGCCGGACCTCATCTCCATCCTGGGCTCGATCTTCTTCGTGGTCGGCGACGTCGATCGCTGACGGTTCGACCGTCACGGACCCGTGACCCTCGACCTCACCACCGCAGCCGATCGGGCTCGCGCGCTGGCCGATGACATCCTGTTCCCGGCGGCACAGGACACCGACAGGGCTCGACTGGTGCCTCGCTTGAATCTCGATGCCCTCGGTGAAGCCGGCCTGTTCGGGCTGTTCGCACCGGCCGAGTCCGGTGGGCTGGGTGCGGGGCATGTCGAGGCGCGTCCCACCCTCGAGGCGATCGCGGGAGGCTGCGGAGCGACAGCGTTCGTCTGGGCGCAGCACCATGGGGCGGTACGCAGGATCGCGGGAGCGGACGGGCCCGCTCGCCAAGCGTGGCTGGCACGGCTGAGCGATGGGTCGACCTTGGCCGGCATCGGGTTCGCGTACCTGCGCCGGCCAGGCCCTCCCGCGGTTCGTGCCTCACGCATCGACGGCGGCTGGCGCATCGATGGCCAGGCCCCGTGGATCAGCGGATGGGGCTTGATCGGCATGCTCGTCGTGATGGCCCGGGCGGACGACGACTCGGTCGTCACGGTCGCCGTTGACGGGCTCGCCGAGCACCCGTCGCTCCGCGCCGGCCAACCCCAGCAACTCGCGGTCATGGCTGCCACCGGTACCGTCACGGTCACGTTCGATGGGCTTCAGGTGTCCGATGCAGACGTGGTCGGGGTGCAGTCCAGTGAGGGATGGCGACGCCGAGATCAAGTCGGCTCCGCCCTCCCGCCCCCCGCCCCGCTCGGCATCGCCGACCGCGCGATCAGGCTGCTCGCCGAGCGGCCGCCGGGTGCCGGCATTGCCGAGGCGGCCACCACGCTCGCGCACGAGCTGGCGACGCGGCGTGCCGAAACCGATCGCATCTCCGGGAGGGTCGCCATGGCGATGGAGGGTGACGCAGCCGCGGTGAACCAGGCGGTCGGGATCGGTGCCGCGGAGCGCGACCGCGGCCTCGACCTTGCGAGGCGCGCGAGTGACGCGCTCATCGCTGCCAGCGGCGGCGGCGCGATGTCGCTCTCGCACCCGGCGCAGCGGCTCGCTCGCGAAGCGTCGTTCTACCTGATCCAGGCACAAACCGGTGCGCTTCGGGCGGCCTCGCTCGCACGGATGGGGAGGACCGGAACGGTTAGACCTGACGGTTGATCCATACGCCACCCGGTCCGTTGTAGCTGTCTCCCTCACCCCACACGCCGATGAACTTGCCGCCGTTGGTGATCGCCGCCTCGCCGTAGTCGCCGTACGGCTCGCGGAATCCCGCCGCGGTCTTGTACGTCGTGCCGCCAGTGACGTCGGAGATCTTCACCGCACCCGACCACGTGACGCCGCCGTCGGTGGACGCTCGATACCAGACGTTCCAGGCGTCGGGCCCGCCGTCCTGTTGTGTGAAGAACGCGCGGACGTCGCCGGCACCCCGCGATTCCAGCGCCGGGAACGAGGAGAACACGCCTGCGGTGGACAGCGCCGAACGGGCACTCCATGTCGCTCCTGCATCGGTGGAACGTCGCGACCAGATCGTTTGCGGGCCACCCGCAACCGTCGCGCCGTCATAGATCATGACGAGGGCTCCGTTCGAGTCCGCGCTCACGGCCGAGTGTCCGAGGTAGTAGTCGGAGCTACATCCGGTGGCGGTGCACGCGGCGCCGAGCTCGACGGTGTCAACGACGACGTTGGACCACGTCGCGCCCTGGTTCGTCGACCTGATCGCGTGCACCTGGACCTGGCCTTCGGGGGCGGCTCCTGGTCCTGTGTAGCTGACACTCGATTCTGAGAACACGATCGTGCCGTTAGGCAGCACGTCGCCGTCGAACGCGAAGTAGTACCTGGTGGAGTCGACCACCTTCGTCTGGGTCCAAGTCGAGCCGGCGTTGTGTGAGTGCGCCACGTAGGGGTCACCGCCGCTCGGACCGTTCCACGAGACGTAGACGTGCTGCCCGTCGTCGCTGACCGCCAGGACGGGTTTGTCGTTCCAGTTCACCTTGCCGTAGGTCTTCACCGGCGCCGACCACGTCGCTCCGTTGTTCGTGGACTTCGAGAAGTAGACGTCGAAGTCGTTCATCCACACCGCATACACGTGGCCGGTGCTGGGCACGACCTCGACGATCGGGTCGAACTGGCCCTTCTGGCCGCGACATTCGCACAGGAACTGATCGGCCATCCACGTCACACCGCCGTCACTGGAACGACGCAACACGATGTGGGGCGTGGGGCAACGACTTCCGCAGGCGTTCGGCCCCGTGTACCGCGTGGTCATCATGAAGACCCACGGCGACGAGGGAGCAGCCGCGATCGCCGGCTCCCAGTCGTCGGCGGTGGGGCTCGCGAGTTGCTCTCCGGTCCAGCCCGGAGCCGCGGCCGCAACGATCGGAGCGATCTGCCCGAGGCGACCTGCCTTGCGCGCGTCGGCCGCGGCGTCGAGCCGGCGGTCCGTGGACAGTGTCTGCTCGATGCGCTCGGTTCGGGCGCGCGCCGGGCTCACCGAGACGTTGCCCCCGCCGCTCGCCACCATCGCCGCGGTCGCGACGAGAGCGATCGCGACGAGCGTCGTGATCGCGGTCATCCACGTGTGCCGCTTCACCATCAGACCCAACCCCTCCTCGCCCACGAGATGAGCGGAGCGTAGCTGGGGAGCCGCCTCCGCGATACCCCCTTCTCGGTCTTCACCAGATAGGCTCGCGGGCCATGGCCGCGAGTCCGATGCCCGTGCAAGACAGGCCGCCACAGCGAGAGCCTTCGTTCGAACGACATGGGCGGATCGCACGTCAGGTGGCTGCGATCCCGGTGACGGCGCTGTTCCTGCTGCCTCTCTGGCTGATGGTCGTGGCCTCGCTCAGGCCGCTCGGTGGGCCGCCGCCTCTGTCGGTCGACTGGTTCCCCACGTCGCCCGCGTGGGTCAACTATGCGCGGATGTTCGAGGTCGTACCGCTGGGGCGATACACGGCGAACTCCTTGTTGGTGACGGTGGTTGCCGTGCCGCTCTCCGTGCTCGTCGCGTCCTGGGCGGGGTTCGCGATCGCGCGGCTGCCGCGGCGGCAACGCGTAGCCCTGGTGGGGCTGTGCGTGATCGTGCTGATGATCCCCGCGACGTCATTGCTCGTGGGCCGGGTGAGCGTGTTCCGCTGGCTCGGGCTGACGAACACTCCGATCCCGCTGATGGCGCCCGCCCTGCTCGGTACGTCGCCGTTGTTCGTGCTGCTCTACGCCTGGACGACCTCGCGGCTGCCGAACGACCTGTTCGATCTTGCTCGCGAACGCGGGCTCTCACCGGTGGCGACCTGGTGGCGGGTCGCGATGCCCCTGCAGCGCGCTACGACTGCCGCCGTCGCCTCACTGGCGTTCGTGTTGACCTGGGGGAATTTCCTCGACCCGCTGATCTATCTCTACGACGAGCGGTGGTTCACGCTGCCGCTAGGGATGCGGTCGCTCGCGATCCTGCCGGTCACGGACCAGCCGCTCATGCTCGCCGCCGCGGTTTTCGCGTGCGCTCCCGTCGTGCTCGTGTTCGGGTTCGTGCACCGCCTCCTTCTCTCCGATCCCGGGCTGGAGGGCTCCCCGTGAAGCGTCGTCGACCGATGGTCGCTGCTGTCGCGGTCTCGGCGGTGCTCGCCGCCTGCACGTCGGGTGACGATGACGCTTCGCCCGCAGCCGGCGAGCCCACGACCGTCTCGGTCTGGGTGTCGGGCGATCCCGAGGAAACCCAGGCGTTCGTCGATGTGGCCGAAGGGTTCGAGGCGGCGCAGGACGCGATCGAGGTCGACCTCGTGCAGATCGCCGAACGCGACGACCTCATCGCCCGGCTGTCCACGTCGTTCGCCGGCGGAGCGCCTCCGGACGTGTTCCTCATGAACTACCGCTACCTGGGCCAGTTCGAGTCCAAGGGCGTGTTGGAGCCGGTCGGTCCGTACCTCGAGGGCTCCGACGCCTTCTCGGTCGAGGACTTCTATCCGGAGGCGATGACGGTCTTCCAGAACGACGGCGTGCAGACGTGCATGCCACAGAATGTGTCGAGCCTGGTGCTGTACTACAACCGCGATCTGTTCGAGCAGGCTGGACTCGAGCCGCCGCCGGCCGAGGGCTGGACGTGGGTCGACATGGTGGAGGCCGCGACGGCGCTCACCGAGGATACCGACGGCGACGGCGATGTCGATTCCTACGGACTCGGCACCGACGTCGAGATCATCAGGCTCGCTCCCTTCGTCTGGTCCAATGGCGGGGACATCGTCGACGATCCCGTGCAGCCCACGAGATTCACGTTCGGCGGTCTGAACGGCATCCGGGCACTGCAGGCCTTCCTCGATCTTCGCGGCGTGGAGGGCGTCACCCCCACCGACGAGGAAGTCGAGTCAGCGGACTTCGAGACGCGGTTCCTCGACGGCAGGCTCGCGATGATGATGGAGTCGCGCAAGGTCGTGCCGTCGTTCCGCACGATCACCGACTTCGAGTGGGACGTGGCACAGCTTCCCGTGCATCGAGAGCCGGCGACGATCCTGCACTCCGATGCCTACTGCATGACCGGCGCAAGCTCGCACAAGGATCAGGCATGGGATTTCCTCGAGTTCGCGCTCGGCACCGAGGGGCAGCGGATCGCTGCCGCGACCGGGCGGACCGTTCCCTCCCTTCGCTCAGTGGCAGAGTCCGAGGCGTTCCTCGATCCGACCGTGACGCCCGCCAGCTCGCAGGTGTTCCTCGACAACATCGGATCCATCCGCGCGGTGCCCCTGATCGAGACGTGGCCTGAGATCGAGGACATCGTGAACGCATTGCTCGAGGAGGCGTACTACGACCCAGGAGGTGGCGAGGCCGGCGAACTTGTTGCCGCGGTACAGGATCAGACGAAGGATCTGTTCGCGCGCGCGAACGAGAGCGGCTGAGGCGTGGCGGGCGGCTTCGATCGGGACCGCGTGGGCTTGTGGCTCATGGCGGCGCCGTTCCTGATCGGCGTCCTCGTGCTCGTCGCAGCGCCGGCACTCGTCACGCTCGTCATGTCGCTCTTCGAGTGGGACCTGCTCCGGCCGGCGAGGTTCCTGGGCTTCGAGAACTTCCGGGAGCTCGGCGGTGATGAGGCGTTCCGAGCGTCGTTGCGGAACTCGCTCACGTATGTCGCGATCGCGGTGCCGTTGCGCGTGGTGATCGCGCTGGGTCTGGCGCTGCTGATGCACCACCACATGGCGGCCGTGGGTTCCGAGCGGGCAGCCGTGTTCTTCCCTACCGTGATCCCCGACGTTGCGTACGCGTTGCTCTGGCTCTGGATCCTGAACCCGCTGTTCGGCCCACTGAACCTGTTGCTGGGCGCGGTGGGGCTGCCGACGCCATCGTGGCTCTCGGTGCCCGCATCGGCACGCTGGGGCGTGATCATCATGGGTCTGTTCTTGATCGCCGAGGGATTCGTGATCGCGCTCGCGGCTCGCCGGGCCGTTCCCCGAGAGCTCTACGACGTCGCGGCTGCGAGCGGGGCGGGCCCGTGGGCGCGCCTCGTGCGCATCACGCTTCCGCTGATGTCTCCCGCCCTGCTGCTCATGGCCACGCGCGACACGATCCTGAGCTTCCAGGCGACGTTCGTGCCCGCGCTGATCGTGACCGAGGGCGGGCCGCCACCGTACGGCACGACGTACCTGCCGCTGTTCGTCTACCGCAATGCCTTCGAGTACCTCAGGTATGGCTACGCGTCGGCAGCCACCGTGGTCATGTTTGCGTTGACCGCGGCGATCGTCTGGCTGCAGTACCGTGCGATCGACCGGGTCCGCCGGGGCGGGCTCTGGGCGGGCTCGGGCCTCGCGGGCTGAACAGGTCCCGGGGGCGACCCGCTCCAGTTCTCGTGGTCCTCGGGCCGATACCGCTCTCGAGGGGGTTCATCGACGTGGAAACGGTCGGATCGTTCAAGACCCGTGTCGCGCGTGACGGCGCGGTCGAGGTGTGGGTTCGCGGCTGGCGCCTGGAGTCACAGGTGCCGGCGCTCATCCCCGCGATGCTGGCGATCGCGTTCTGGTTGGCGCCGGTCCCCACCGCCGTCCGAGCCATGGGCAGCGTGGCTCTGCTCATCTGTGCCTACGGCACGTTCCGGCTGACCCGACTCGGGTTCCGCTTCGATGGCCGAGGCGTCACGGTGGTCGACGTGATCCGGACGACGGCGCTCGATTGGAGCCGCTTCGCGGGCATCGTCGGTGAACGGAACGAGCACGAAGGGCGATGCGTCGTGCTCTCGACCGACGGGGGACGGATCCGTTCACCCGGCACGCTCGAGCCCGACCTGATGGATCCGTTCTGGTCCGAGGGGGAGATGTCTGCGGTGGATCAGCTCAACCGGCTGGCAGCACGACTGCGCGCGACCCTCACCGAAGGCGAGGTGCCGGTCGAGTCCATCGATGTCTCGGCGGGCGCGGCCGAGCGCAGCGCTCAGCGTCCGTAGACCGACACGACGTTGTTCGTGGAGGTGAACGGCTCCCGGTTCCAGCCGTCCCAGCGTTCCTTCAAGCGCAGTCCGGCGATCCGTGCCATCAGGTCCAGCTCGCTGGGCCACGTGTACCGCTGCACGATCGGGAAGAGCCGCACGCCCTCGTTGGTCAGCCGGACATGGGTCTCCTCGAGCCGCTGCGCGGCCGGGTCGTGCCGGCCGACGTCGAACCAGACCTCGTCCACGCCGATGGATTCGGCGTCCACGTACTGATCGTCGCGCAGGCGATACAGGGAGTTCGGCACCATCGCCTCCACCACGAACGAGCCGTCGTCGGTGAGGTGGTCGGCGACGTTCTCGAGGCACCGCACCTGCTCGTCCTGACTCAGCAGGTTGTGCAGCGTGTTGAAGACCACGTAGATCAACCGATACTCGCCCGAGACCGGGACCTGTGCGAATTCGCCCATGGTGACCGAGATCCGATCGCCGCCCGGCTTGGCGCGCAGCTTCGCGACCATGGCCGGCGAGATGTCGATGCCATCGACGCGGATCCCACGGGCGGCGAGGGGCAACGCGATCCGGCCGGTACCGATCGCCAGCTCCAGCGCAGGGCCCTGACCCGCCAGCCCTTCCAAGAACGAGACCGCCTCGGACTCGTCGCCCCGTGGCTCGTCGTCGTAGATCTCGGCGGTGTCCTCCTCGAAGCTCATGCCGGGCTCGTAATCGTCCATGCGGCCCACTGTATCGGCGCCGCGGCGGGTGCTTCACGCGGCGCGTGCGCGTGCCAGCCAGGAAGGCTCAGGCAGGCCGGGCGTGGACGCCACGAACCATCGGAACCGGCCGAGTCCGGCCGGGTCGACCAGCATGCCCGCGCGGCCGCGGCCACCCCAGAAGCGCACGGCGTCGCCTCCGCGTCCCGTGTTGAGCAGATCGGTCTGTCGTTCGAGCCCCGACGCGATCCAGGAGCCGAACCCGAGCGCCTCCAGGGCCTGCCGTTGGCTCACGGTGGGGAACGCTTGCAGCCCGTTGGCCTCGGCGTGCTGCCGGAGATCACCGAACGGCACGCCCGCGGTGATATCGGTCAGGCCCGGCTCGGCGAGCACGTCCTCCACCACCCGATGCTGGCGGTAGCCGTGCACCTCGCCCGCTTCGTCGACCTCGGCGCCGTAGTCGACCGCCACCACGTAGCGAGGCGAACCCGGATCGGCGGTCAGCGTCCGGACCACGAAGTCGCGGGCTCCCTCCGGCAGGATCCGTTCATGGCCCGGCGCCACCGCGTCGTCCGGCCATGGCGGGGGATCCGGCACCTCGAGCACGGCCACCGGCCGGCCGTCGTGCATCGACACGCACACCTCGCGAAGCCCTCGAGGTGTGCCACGGAACCAACGGAAGGCGAGGTTGTCCAGCAGCTCGTGGGCGAGCACGACGGCGCTTCCGCGCGGGGCATCGACCAAGGACCCGGTCACGGTGACGCCGTCGATCGCGGCGAGCGCCGCTCGAGCCTGCTCGCTCCGCTCCACGGCGGTGACCCGCAGCGGCAGGTCGGACAGCTCCGGGAGGAGTTGTCGCATCAGTGTCCCGTCGCCCGATCCCACGTCGATCAGATCGAACGGATCCGGCCGCTCCAGGTGTTCGTGCAGCTCGCGGATCGCCTCGGCCACGAGCTGCCCGAACACCGGATGCACGTGCGGGCTGGTCACGAAGTCGCCCGCAGGTCCGACCGGCGAGCGCCCGTAGTACCCGCCTGGGCCGTACAGGGAATGCTCCATGAACTCGGCGAAGGTGATGGGCCCGTGATCCGCGATCGCTTCGGCCACCGCTTCGAGGGCCGTGCGCGCCATGCAGGCAGTATCCGCGGCCAGGCGTGCTGTCGACACCTGGGAAGATGACCCCGTGAGCGAGCAGATCCGTCATGCGGCGTCCGTGGTCGCGGTTCGCGAGGGGTCGGACGGAGCCGAGGTCCTGGTGGTCGAACGTGGCGCATCGAGCCGGTTCCTGGCCTCGTACGTGGTCTTCCCAGGTGGAGCCGTCGACGGCGAGGACGGTGCGCTCGCCAAGGTGTGGTTCGCCGATCACCGCGAAGCGGCGCGTGCCGCCGCGGTCCGCGAGCTGGTCGAGGAAGCGGGGGTGGCCGTGACAGCCGCCGGGCTCGTCAACGCCGGTGGTGACGATCCGTTGGCACGCATCCACGCTGCCCCACCCCGCCCCGACCAGCTCCACGAACTGTGTCACTGGGTCGCGCCCGAGCAGGTGCCGGTGCGCTTCGACGCCCGGTACTTCGCGGTGCGCGCGGCCGCCGATCTGGAGCCGGTGCCCGACGGCTCGGAAGCGGTGGCCGCGTGGTGGGTTTCTCCATCAGTGCTGTTGGGCGAGTGGGAACGCGCGGAACGTCGGTTGTACTGGCCCACGTGGTACACGATGACCCGGCTCGCCGACTGCGCCAACGCCGATGAGCTGTGGGCGTTCCGATTCGAGGCACGTGAGCCCGACGATGACGAGCTCGAACGGCTCCCTCGTTCGGTGTTCTGGGAGGACTGAGCGTGCTACGCGTGACCCGGGTGTTGGCCCCCAACCCCAGCGTCTACACGCTGGAGGGGACCAACACGTGGGTCGTGGGCGAGGGGCCGGCGGTCGTGATCGATCCTGGGCCTGACGACGAGGAGCACCTGCGCGAGGTGGCAGCGGCCGCGGCCGATCGCGGTGGCGTGGGGGCGGTGCTCGTGACCCACGACCACCCCGACCATGCGCCGGGTGCGCTGTCCTTCGCTCAGCTGGTGGGGGCACCGTCGTTCGCGTTCCGGTTGGCGGGGACGGAGCATCTTCGCGACGGTCAGCAGATCCGGATGGGCGGCACCGGGGACGGCGCACCGCTGGAACTGGTGGCGGTCCATACGCCCGGCCACACGAGCGACCACGTGGCCTTCCATGTGCCGTCGTCGGCCGCGTTGTTCACGGGGGATGCGGTGCTCGGCCGTGGCACGAGCTTCATCGATCCGCCGGACGGTGATCTGACGCAGTATCTCCGGTCCCTGACGCGGATGCTCGACCTGGCTCCGGCCACGATCTATCCGGGGCACGGCCCGGTCGTGCTCCGCGCACAGGCGACGCTGCGCGACTACCTCGAGCACCGGGCTGATCGCGAAGCTCAGGTGTTGGCGGCCATGGACGGCGGCCACGCGACCGTGCCCGAGATGGTCGCGTCGATCTACGTCGACTATCCCCCCGAGGTGCATGAGCTGGCCGGCCGTTCGGTGTTGGCCCATCTGTTGAAGTTGGAGAAGGAAGGCCGTGCCGCGAAGAAGGGTCGGGGCGACGCCGCCACGTGGTCGGTGACGACTCCGCGAACCTGCGAGCGGTGCGGGAAGCTCGTGGGAGGACGGGCCCGCTACTGCGGGAGCTGCAGCCTGGTGATGTTGCAAGAGGGCGGTCCCGCGGCCGCAGGCCCGCCGGAACCCTGACCCGACGGCACCACGAACCGCCCGCGTCCGGTGACGCGCAGTCGGCCCTGGGCGACCAGCGCCCGCAACGCCCGGTTGGCTGTCTCCCGAGAGGTGCCACACAGATGTGCGAGCTCTTCCTGGGTGAGTCCCAGCGCGACCAGGGTGCCATCGGGGACGGGCCGCCCGAACCGGCCGGCCAGATCGTGAAGTCGATGCTGCACACGACCCGCGACGTCGAGCCACGCGAGCTGGAAGGCGAGGGCAGCCAGGCGTTGCTCGCGAGCCTCCAGCAGCGCCGTGACCTGCCGGTCGCGCACGGGTGCGATGCGGCATCGGCCCAGGGCTCGTGCCGTAGCGCGAGCTGGCACGCAGGACGGTTCGCCGACCATGTCGCCAGGGCCGGCGACGTCCAAGCCCAGCACCCTGCCCTGATCGTCGACGGTGCTGACGTAGAGCGCACCCTGGGCAACGACGACCGGGTGCGGGCAGGGCTCACCTTGGCGGAGGACCATTCGGCCGGAAGGCACCCCGACCTCGAGGGGGAGCGTGTGGACGGCGCTGGGCATGCCCTCGGCCATCGGCACCACTCCTGTCGTGTGGGATCCGTCGGGATCCTTCACCGTGAGGGAGGGTTCCGCACCATACCGGCGACCACCGACAACGCCCGACCGCTAGGGTGTCCCTCCAACGGCGCCGGAGGAGGCCGAACGGTCGTGGCCAAGCACAAGCTCGACATCATGCTGGCGAGCGTCCCGCTGTTCGAGGGGTTGTCGAAGCGCCGCCTGAAGAAGATCGCGGCGCTCGGCGAGACCGCCATCTACGCGGAAGGCACGGCATTGGTCAGCGAAGGCGGTCCGGGCGACAGCTTCTTCGTGGCGATCACCGGACAGGCGAAGGTGACCGTGGCGAACCGGACCGTGCACCGAATCCTGCCCGGAGATCACTTCGGTGAGATCTCGCTGCTCGACGGAGGAGAACGCACCGCCACGGTCACCAGCGAGACGCCCATGACCGTGTTGACCATCCAGCGGCCGGCCTTCCTGAAGGCGGTGGAGGGCGATCCCGACGTCGCGATCGCGTTGCTCGAGAGCCTGGCGCGCATGATCCGTCGCGTCGACCGCTCGTTGGCTCGGTAGCCTGTCCCGCGATGAAGGTCGAGTTCTACCTGCCGGCTCCGCCACCGCCCGCCGACCAGCCCGACGCCAAGCTCGTGCCGCCGACGATGGTGGGCTCGGCCAGCTGGCGTGATGGCGACGTCACCGTCGAGTCGGACGACCCGGAGCGCCGCGCCGCGCTCGAGCGTGCGTTCCGCCGCACCCCGGTAGTCACCGACGACGCGGCATATCGGCGGTTCGGCACGCACGGGGACGTGCAGATCCAGCCGGGCGACCTGGAATGGTTCCGCGCGGCAGCACA
This sequence comes from uncultured Actinomycetes bacterium, assembly GCA_963821935.1. Taxonomy (GTDB): domain Bacteria; phylum Actinomycetota; class UBA4738; order UBA4738; family HRBIN12; genus JAOUEA01. The sequence goes on from CAWGFM010000005.1 coordinate 1,268,504, forward strand.
GGTCCGCGCGACCGCCGAAGCCGGTGTGATCGCGCGGCTCGTCCCGGGCGTCACCGAAGGCGGCTTCGACCCGGCAGCCGGTTACCGTACCTTCGAAGACTCGATCGAACGCCTCGAGTCGAGGCACTGACGTACCTGCGGGATCAACGGTCGGAGTCCGCGGCGAGCCAGGCTTGGCCGGCGTCGCAGAAGCTTCGGAAGTCGCAGTGGCGGCACCAGACGCCGGGCGTGGGGTCGAAAGCGCCGGCACCGATGGCGTCCAGGGCGCCCTCGATCCGACCGCGCACCACGGCCGGGTCGTCCATGGACCTGGTGACCTCGTCGCCGGTCGCGAGGTAGAGGTAGGTCAGCGTCACGTCGGCCGCCGCTTTGCCCCAGATCTCCACGCACGCCAACCCGTAGATGTCGAGCTGCAGACCGACCGACGGGTCCTCGATCGGGGGGCGCTTGCCCGTCTTCCAATCGACGACCTCCCATGGACCGTCGGCGTCGCCGAAGATCGCGTCGATCCGTCCGCCCACGGTGAAACCGCCCAGCCGCAACAGGAACGCTCGCTCGGCGAACAACGGCGTCCGGTCGACGAATCGGCTGCCCATGAACGCCTCGCGGAGCCGGTCGACCCGGCCCGGGTCGCCGGCCAGCTCCTCGTCGGTGAGGTCGGGGCGGTCATCGATCTCGAGCAGCTGACCTTGACCGCGCGCTCGCCGTTCGATCCATGCATGGATCTCGGTGCCGATGCGCGCGGCCGGCCCGCTGAACCGTGGCAGCGGTCGCACCGTGGACCAGTAGAAGCGCTTGGGGCATTGGGTGTAGGTGATGAGCGAGCTGGCGCCCACGGTCGACGGGGTGGGCTCGGCCACCGGCCCACCCTCGCCGGACTCCCGCTCGAGCAGGTGGAACGCCATCTGCCGGTGTTCCGCGGCGGCGAGGTCGTAGGCATCGTGGTCGTCGCCGGCGAGGTCGCCGAGCAGGGAGGCCGGGACGCTGCCCGCACCCGCAGCCTCGGCCGCGACTCGCCGCCACCCGCCCGGGAACAGCTCGTCGGCATCGTCGGGGCGCGCGGGACCGGGCCATTCCCGCACCAGTGCCTGGCGGTAGCCCAACATCGGGTTCTGCTCCGGCTCGCCGGGCTCGTCGTCGTCGGCGGGAGGAGACGGGGGGATGATGACCGCGGCCTCTCCCGTGTCCTGACCCCAGGTGGCGAGCTCCGTGAAGAACTCGCTGGGGCCCTTGGCGTTGACGTTCTCGCCGTACCAGGTGGAGGCGCTGACCCACAGGGTCCGGCGCGCACGCGTGAGTGCCACGTACATCGTGCGGCGTTCCTCGATGACCTCCTGTGCCTGGAGGTCGCGCTTGAAGTGCGACAGGGTGCCGTCGAATGTGGGCAGCACGGCCGCGTCGCCCCGAAGCTCGAAGTCCAGCGAGTACCCGCGCTCGGCCGGGTTCTGCTGGATACGCTTGGAGGGCATCAGCCCACTGGCCACACCCGGCACGAAGACGTGGTCGAACTCCAGTCCCTTGGCCTGATGGATCGTCATGACCTTGACCGCGTCGTCATCGCTTGGCTGCACGGGTTCCCATTCCTGCTTGTCGAGCTGTTCGACGGCGTCGACGTAGTCCAGGAACGCGCGCAGCGTGAGCTCGCCCTCCACCGGCTCGAAGCCATGGACCTGGTCCAGGAACGCCGCCAGGTTACGCCCGCGCTGCGCGGCGACACCGCGGTCGACGTCGGCGTCCAGCTCGTCCAGGATGCCGATGCTGCGGATCACCTCGCCGAGGAACTCGGCGACGGGCCGGCGCGCCTGCGCGCGCAGCTGCGCCAGCTCGTCACGGAACTCTTGTAGGCGGGCGAGGCCTTCGTCCGACAGGCCCTCGACCTCGGCGAGATGCTCCAGCGCCTCGGCGAACAGGAACGGCGTCTCCTCGTCGTCGCCGCCATCTTCGCGCCACGCGTAGTTCTTGCCCTTGGCCCACCCGGCCACCAGCGCGAGATCCTTGAAGCCCACGCGGTAGCGGGGGCTCATGAGCACGCGGGCCAGCGCGACCGAGGCGGTGGGGTCGTTCGCCGCACGCGCGTACGCGAGGACCTCGACCACTTCCGGCAGCCGCAGGAGGCCGGCGAGCCCCACGATCTCGGCGGGGATGTCTCGTTCGGCGAACGCCTGCTGCAGCAGGAAGAACAACCGCGAGGTCCGGCACAGCACCGCCGCCTGCGACCACGACGCGCCGCCGTCGTGCAGGGCGCAGATCTGCTCGGCGATCCACCGCGCCTCGGTGAGCTCGTCGCGGTGCGCCGCGATCGTGACCTGGCCCTGCCCGTTGGGCTCGAACGGCACGAGGTGCTTGTCGGGATCGGGCCGCTGTGCCGCGGGCAGGGGTTCGATGATGGCATCGGCGGCGTGCAGGATGCGGGCGCCGCTCCGGAAGTTGGTGAACAGCGGCAGCCGGGCCGCCTCGCCACCGTGGGCATCACGGAACGCCGTGGGGAATTCCAACAGGTTGTAGAGCGAAGCCCCGCGCCACGCGTAGATGTTCTGGTCCGGGTCGCCGACCGCGGTCACCGGGTGCCCGTTGCCGAACAAGGCCTGCATCAACCGGGCCTGGGCCACGTTCGTGTCCTGGTACTCGTCGAGCAACACCGCGCCGAAACGGTCGCGGTACTCACGACCCACCTCTGGGTGGGCAGCGGCGATCTGCATCGCGAGCTCGATCTGGTCACTGAAGTCGATCACGCCCAACTCGCGCTTGAGCCGCCGGAAGATGACCGATGCCTTGGCCAGCTCGATGCGCTCGAGCGCGGAGTAGTAGACGCGGTCGGTGCGCGCGATCTTCTTGTAGACCGGGAGGCGTTCCTCGACGAACGCCACGACCTCGTCCGGGTCGAGTAGATGGTTCGCGATCTGGGAATCGAGGTTCAGGATCTTGTCGACCACGCTGGGTTGCCATTCGGTCTTGGTGTGCACGAACTCCATCTCGTCCAGCACCCGGCCGGCCAGCTCCACCCGTTGGGCCTGGCTCAGCACGCGCCGGCCCGCTTCGATGCCGGCGAGGATGCCGTGGCGTTCCAGCACCTGCGCCGCCATGGCGTGGTAGTTGAGGATCTCGGGCTCCTCGCCTTCGGGGAGCTCGATGCCGGCCAACGCTCTGCGCACCCTCGAACGCAGGTTCTCGGTGGCCTTCACGGTGAAGGTCAGGCACAGCACGTTGCCGGGTAGGACGCCCGCATCGTCGCCAGGATCATCGGAGACCTGGATGCGGTCGAGCGCGGCAAGCGCCAGGAAGACCACGCGCGCCGCCATGACGCTGGTCTTGCCCGATCCGGCTCCGGCCACCAGCACGTAGGGCTTCAGCGGCATCGAGATGGCCGCCCACTGCTCGTCGGTGGGCAGGGCGCCCATCGCGGTGACGATCTCCGGGGGGATGCCGGTCGGCCGGGTGCTCATGCCCCTGCTCCCAGACGGACCGACTCGACCGGGAACACCGGCTGCCCCTCGGGATAGAGCGGACACAAGGTCTGGAAGTCGCAGAAGCGACAGTTGGCGTAGGGGTTCGGCCGGTAGACCTCGGCCTCGTTCAGCTGCTTCTTGCGGGTGATGAGCTCGGCGAGCCGTTCGCGCATCTGCGCCTGGTACTGGTCTTCGTCGCGATCGGTGATCTGCCATTTTCGGTAGTCGATGTCGGCGTTGCGCCAGTTGCCGCGTAGGAACGCCAGCTCCACGGTGCGCACCGGTTGGAACTCGGCCAGCGATTCCGATTCCTGGACGGCCAGGTAGTAGATGCCCAGCTGCAGGCTGTCGCGAGGCGGCCCGGCGTTGTCGCTCTTGCCCGTCTTGAAGTCGGTGATGACCGAGCCCTCCTGTACGGCCGGACCGATCCGGTCGATGTAGCCGATCACCAGGGCGCCTTCGAACTCGAACTCGAAGAAGCGCTCGATGCCCGTGGCCGGCTTGTCGGCGTAGTTGTCGAACCAGTTGCGCAGCATGTGGTCGTGGGCCAGCCGGAAGAACGCGGTCGAGACCGCCTTCGAGGGGAACTCCTGTGGCCGCCACCGGGCCTTGAGCGCCGCGACCAGCGATGGCGGGTCCTTCGCGATCACGCCGCGCTCGGCGTCCTCGACGATGCGGTGCACGGTCTTGCCCACCCACGCGTGGTAGCCGCCCGGCTTGCCGAGGCCCAGCTCGTCGCCGAGCACGTGCATCAGCTCGCACGCCTCCAGGTTGGACAATCGCGAGTACGACACACGGACGGTCTCGTGGAGCGGCCGGCCGGTGTCGGTCCAGTCGCGTTGGAACCACCACCGAGCGGGGTCGACTCGCAGCGCGAGGAGCCCGTCGAGCGCGGCGAGCCGGCGCCAGCCCTGCAGCGAGGGATCGGCCAATCGGTGACGCCAGGACGCCGCCGCTTCACGGGCAGAGACGGGCTCGTCGAATGGGCCCGACGGTGCGCTGACCCACTCCACGCCGAGGTCGGCGACGAAGCGCGAGCGGCTCGCGCCGCCCGCGTCACCGTGAGCGTGGACCTGCGCACACGTGAACACCACGCGCCGCCTGGCCCGCGCCATCACGGTGCCGAACAGCCGTCGTTCATCGTGCAGGCGGTCGCGGTTGCGGTCGGCCTGGGTGATGGCGCGGTCGAGGACCGCCAGATCGAACATGGGCTCGGGTCGAGAGAGACTGGGGAACGCGCCCTCCACCGCTCCGCTGACCAGCACGGTGTCGAACTCCCGCCCCACGGTGCCGTGCGCGGTGAGCACCTGGACGGCATCGGTCCGAGCTCGCTCCCACGCCGAGTGGCCCGGTCCGTGCTCGCCGGCATCGAGTGATTCCAGGAACGCCTGCACGCTCTTGTCGCCGCCACCCGCGTCGGTCTCGGCGACCACGTTCGCGAACGTCACGACGGTGTCCAGGTCGCGCCTGGCGTCGGCGTCGGTGGCGGCGCGCTCGACCAGCCGCCTCGAACACGGCAACTGCTCCCACAGGTGTCGGAACGAATCCTGCACGCTCATGCCGGCGAACAACGATGCCTTGGTCAGCGTCTCGCGAGCCGCCGTGACGCTGGACAGCTCGTCGGGCGTGAGTCCTTCCTGGACCTCGAGCACGGCGGCCGGTGACCCCAGTTGGGTCCGGGCCGCCCTCAACGCTCCCCGGGCGACGGCGGGTGAGAACCCCACCACATCGGAGGTCACCAGCTGCTCCGCCAGCTCTTCACGCTGGGCTTCGTCGGCGACCAACCAGCGAAGGGCGAGCACGTACGGACGGGTGGCCGGCTCTGAGTTGAGGGACAGGCCGCGTTCGGGGATCGCACGCGGGATCCGTGCGTCGTCGAGCGCGCGCAGGAGTCCCCCGAGGTGGGAGCCCTGGCGTCGCACCACGACGGCCAGGTCGGACCACGCCACACCGTCCTCCACGTGCGTACGACGGAGCTCGCGCGCGATCGAGGTGTGTTCCTCGGAGGTGTGGGGAGCGACCCAGGCCTCGATGCTCACCGACGCGCCCCGGGTCCGATGCGTGGTGGTGAGCTCGATCGCCGAGGAGCCCGGGAAGGTCCGCCCGAACCGTTCCAGCGGCACGGAGCTGGTGCCCTGGAACGAGAACACGTGCGCCTGCGGGTCGGCTGCGATCACCGTGTCGGGGGCACGCAGGCCGGCGACGATGGCTTCGCCGGCCAGGGTGGTGTCGTGGTAGTCGTCCACCAGCAGATGATCGAACAGCGGCTCGCCCTGCCCCGCGAGCACCGCCGCCCGCTGCAGCAATCCCGCGAAATCGATGACGCCCAGCTCGTCCATGACGCCCTGGTACTCACCCAGGAATCTGGCCAGCTCCTGCCACCCGGCCAGCCCCCGGCGCTCGGCGGCGTCGGCGATCTCGTCGGGCGCTCGCAGCGCCTCTTGCGCTCGCGAGAGGAACTGCCGCACCTCGTCGGCGAAACCGCGCAGACCCAGCAGCGCGCCGTACGCGGGCCACAGGTCGGGGTCCTGGGTCGCCAGCAGATCCTGCACGGTGGCGAACTGCTCGGCGGCGGACAGGACCTGTGGCGGTTCGTCATCGTCGTGGCCGGTGAGCCGTTCCTTGACGATGCGGTTGGCCAGGCCGTGGATCGTGACCACGTGGAGGCCGGGCAGCGAGGCCGGGAGTCGCTGCAGGAGCGCCTGCCGGGCCGATCCACGGGCGCCGGACGAGCCGACGACGAGGGCAACGCGTTCGGGATCGGCGCCGCCCTCGATGAGGGCAGCGAAGCGTTCACGCAGCACCGAGGACTTGCCGGTGCCGGCCGACCCCGTCACCAGCAGCGCGCCGCCGGTGTGGTGCAGCACGTCGGCTTGCCGCGGATCGGGGGAGAACAGGGCCGTCACACGGGCGATGCTACTCGCCGCCCCGGACACGGGTCCCCGGCTGGGATCTAGAGGTCGGGGCGCGGCGGCAGGCCGATCGCCGCCGTGTCGAGATCCAGCTTGCCCTCGATCACCCGGCGGTACCACCGTTCGATGTCGTCGGGCCCGATCGCACCGGCGAGCATGCCGTCCTGCAGCACCAGCCCCTCCTTGCCGGCGAGCCATTCCACGGCTTCGTCCAGGGTCTCGTCCGGTGCGAAGGTCGGTGTCTGGACGAGCGGGGCCATCCCGTCCCGGGTCGGGCGCAGCGGATCTCGGCGCCCCACCTTGCTCGCGGTCTCGATCGAGACGGTTCCCACGACAAGGCCCTGGTCCACCACGGGGAACCACGTGCCATCCGAGCCGCGGAGGTAGCGATCGAGGGTTTCCGCCAGCGAGAGGTCCGCGGGCACGGCGCGCGGCGCGGGCCGCATCGCATCGGCGACCGTGCCACGCATCAGTTGATCGCGGAAGGCGATCCGCTGCTCCATCGAACGCCCTGTCGAGATCAAGATGAACGCGATGAACGCGAGGAAGATCGGAATCTGCCCTTGCAGGAAGAGCCACACCGTCACCGCGGCCATGGCGATGCCGATCGCGAGTCCCAGGTAGCCGGCGGCGCGCATGGCGGTCCGACGGTTGCCGGTGATGCCCCACACCGCGGCGAGGAACATCCGCCCTCCGTCGAGTGGGAATGCGGGCAGCGCATTGAAGCCTGCGAACAACAGGCTGATGAACGCCAGCCATCGCATGGCGTCGGCCGCGACACCGTTCGTGACCCCCGCCAATGCCCAGAAGACCCCCGCCATCGCGAGGGTGCTGGCGGGCCCCACGAAGGCCACCAGGAACTCGCCTCCGGCACCGCGCGCAGAGGCCTTGACCTCGGTGGCCCCGCCCCAGAACACGAGCGTGATGCCCATCACCGGCAGGTCGAGTCCGCGAGCCATGACCGCGTGGGCCGCTTCGTGCACGAGCACGCTGCCGAAGAACAGGATGGTCGCGACCACGGACACCGTCAGGGCCTCGACAGGGTCGACGATCCCGCCGTCCGCGTACCGGTCGTAGAGGACGAAGACGACGAACGCCACGATGAACACCCACGATGTGCTCACGTACAACGGGATGCCGCGCACGGTCGCGACCTTCCAGCGTTTGCCGCTACCCAAGGCCGATCCTCATGGTCCCGAGCCTACCGTGGTCTCGGATCTTGGCGGCTCGATCATTCGAGGACGAGATCGAGGTCCAACAGGCCGCCCAGCTCCCGGGCGTTGCGGACCGCGAAGTCGCGGTAGCAGTTGTTCATGAGCACGTGGGTCTCCCGCGCCTGCTCCGCGAGGCCCTCGATCCGGGGCACCCACTCGCGCAGCTCATCGACGGGGTAGTCGTAGCGGAACCGTTCGCTGGCGGTCTCGCTCTTGGTGGCCCACGCCGCCGGGTCGCGTCCATGGAAGCGCACCATGGCTAGGTCGTCGGCGGTCGTCTCGGCGATCGGTGGCAGGCTCGAGTCGAATCCCTGCGGCATGTCCACGCACACCAGTGGCAGGTCGCGTTCGCGCAGGAACGAGAGCGTCTCGTCGACGTTGCGGTCCTCCATCCAGCTCTTGTGTCGGAACTCCACCGCGACCCGGTAGTCCGGCAGGTGCTCCACGCACTCCTCGATGTAGGCCTTGTTCGTGCGCGAGATCGTGAACCATTGCGGGAACTGGAACAGCACGGCGCCCAACTTACCGGCGGAGTGCAGTGGCATGAGCGCGTCGCGGAACCGTTGCCACACCTCGTCCACGATCTCGTCGGGCAGCTTGTCCCGGTACAGACGGCGCTTCGTCCATCACCTCGGCCGGCACCTGCTCTGCGAGATCCTTGTACAGGGAGTTGGGTCGCGTGGGGTGGTTCGTCAGCAAGGAGTAGGCCTTGATGTTGAACGTGAAGTGCACAGGCGTCCGCTCGATCCACAACACGGAGTTCTTCTCGCTGGGTGGGAAATAGTAGGTCGAGTCCACTTCCACCAACGGGAAGCGCGAGGCGTAGAACTCGAGCCGAGCCCTGGCCGTCGAGGTGCCGGGAGGGTAGAAGTTGCCGTCCTTGACCAAGGTGGGGTCGGTCCACGACGAGGTGCCGATCAGGATGGTGCCGCTGCTCACACCGGGTCGTCGGTGGGAACGATGCTGTCGGGTTTCGTGGGCAGCTCCTGTGCGTCGGCCGACGCCGTGGGTTCCTTCTTCTTCAGCACGGCGTCCTTGGCTTGTTCTGCCTTGGCTTTGGCCTTCATCAGCAGCCGGCGTGCCCACACGTACTCGGTAGAAAGGATCGCGAGGCCGGCGAAGATCAGCAGCCAGCCTGGCCCGGGAAGGACGAGCAGCGCGATCCCGGCCAGGATGACGGCGAACCCGGCGATCGTGATGCCCACGCGCCTGCCGTTGCGGCCGATGAACCTGCCCACGGCCTTGACCCACACGATCGAGGCATGGTCGTGCCAACGCCGGGCGACACCCGGTTGGGCGAGGAGCCCTTCGACGACCGCGCTCGCGTCTCGTTCTTCGGGGTCGTCGCCCCAAACATCGTGGCGGTGGGAGTGGTCAGCCATCCTTCGGCCATCCTCTCATGGAGGTCGTGTTGGGTCACCTGGAACCGGGGCGGCGACCTCTGGCCAGCGTTTCAGCTCGTACATCTCTGCGTGATCGAGGGCGAATCGCACGTGCTCCCACCACGCCAGCGCCTCGTCGTCACGAGGGGCGAGCGGCAGGATCGGACCATAGATCGGGCTCCCCGTCGGCCGGAGCTGCAGGGTTGGCACCCCGAAGACGTCCAGCTCGCGAGCGCGGTCGTACTCCTCGGCGATCTCGTCGGGCAGGTCGGGGTGCGCGATGGCTCGATCGACCAACCCGTGCATGACCGGCGTCGGCATCCGCCTTGCGAACGAGCTCGGGACTCATCTCGTGCTTCTCGTCATGCCGGAGCCGGCCGAGCGCGGTGTAGTAGGCCTCGAACGCGGCGTCTCCGCCTTCCTGGTGGGCGAGGGCCAACGCGACCAGTGCTTCGCCGATAGCGTTCGGCCGCTTCCCAGAACGGAGCGCCGCGCTCGGAGCTGTTGATCTCGAGGCTGAAGATCCGCCACTCCAGGGTGAGTACACCCTGATCGCGCAGGTCGATGAGCCATATCGCCGTCTGCCACGCCCATGGGCAACTCGGATCGACCCACACGCGGACGCGAGGGCAGATCACGCGATCCGCCTGGCGTTCGATGGTCGGTCACTGTGCCGTGCCTCCTTGAGCGACGAAGCCGCCTCGTCATCTCGATGGTTGGTGGGGATGCCGATGAAGTGGACCCCCGTGCATCTGGAACCAACCGATCCGCATCGCTTGTTCCCCCGATGATGATGCGGCAACCACGCTGTCGTCGTGTCTGGCCCTCCGCTGATGTGATACTCCGCCATCCGCGCGACTACGTTCAAGAAGTTGTCGTTCTTGCGGAGTGTCACTCCCCTCCGGTAGAAAGCGGGGGCGAACCAGTGGTAGGGGGACCGCTGTGGAGGGGGAGGGCATTGTGTCAGTAGCAGTCGACTTCGGACATCAGGCTGGGGCGCGTCAGCGTGAGCCATTTGCGGCTCATGCCTTCTACTGGACGGTCAACTTGTTTGCTATTGGCCTTCTTGGCTGGTTGCTGATGCGCGACCCTCATGTGGTCTTGGACGTACTTCCACAGCTCCTTGCTTGGGGTCTGGTCATCGCTGCCGCCGACAGTCTCCCGATCCGTTTTTGGGGCCCGGCAACTCTGACGATGTCGCTCCCAGTCACGCTTGCGGTGGGCATGCTCTTCGATCCTGTGTCGGCTGCGGTGGTAACCCTCGTGGCATCATTCGATCCAAGGGAGATCAAGGGTGACGTCTCCGTCGCCAGGGCCCTTTTCAACAGGAGCCAGATTGCCTTGGCTGTGCTTGCGGCGTCCGCGGCGTTCCACAGTCTCGGGGGGCAAGGAGGGGAGTGGCCCGGCATGCTCTTGCCGGCGCTGGTAGCCCTCGCGGTGGACTTCCTCGTCAACACTGGGCTTGTGGTTGGAGCGGCTGGGTTGTCGGTGGGGGCGAGGCCGGACTCCGTCCTTCGCATGATCCTCAACGACTCGCCCGCTCAGTACTTCCTCGGCTATCTCGTCCTTGGGTTGCTGGCAATACTTCTTGCGACAGTTGGCTTGTCTGCCGGGGTCTGGGGTGCGGTTGCATTTCTAGCGCCACTAGCGCTTGCTCGACTGACCTTCGTGCAGGCTGAGCGACTTGTTGAGGCAGGCAAGAGGCTTCAGGAGAAGAACCAGGCTCTCGCTAAGGTGCTCGAGAGAATCGCCGACGAACGGCGGGACGAGCGCTTGGCGATGGCGGGGGAGCTACACGATGAGGTCCTGCCGCCGCTGTTCAAAGTTCATCTCATGGGTCAGGTGCTGAGGCAGGACCTCAATGCTGGCCGTCTGCTCGATCTGGATGAGGACATCCCTGAGCTCCTTTCGGCGACGCAAGCGGCGCAAGGCGCCGTCCGCGGGGTCGTTGGAGAGTTGCGCAAGTCACCTGTCGGCCCTGGAGGCTTGCGAGACACGTTGAGGCTACTTGCTACGCAGCTGGAGTCTGCTGGGTCGCCCGGAATCCATTTGTCCCTATCCGAGGTTGAGGCATCCGAGCTCTCCCAGCTGCTCGCCTACCAAGTCGCACGAGAGGCGATGACGAATGCTGCTCGCCATTCGCTGGCCGATTCCATCCAAGTGACCCTTCTTCAGGAGAAGGACAGACTGAGGCTGGTCGTGGATGACGATGGCATCGGGTTCGACATTGGCACAGTGGACGGGAGCAGTCACTTCGGCCTTCAGCTGATCAAGGAGCGGATCGAGGCGTCCAAGGGCTCAGTCTCATTCGAGTCCTCTTTGGATAGAGGCACGCGGGTAGTCGCTCTGCTTCCCGCACGCTTGTAAGGAATCCGACAATGAAAAGACCCCCGGGCCAAAGCCCGAGGGTCCAATGTCTGATCGGCTGAAACTCAGCCCCGCCAGTGCGCGCCGCCCGCGAGTGCGACAGCCAACAGCGATCCGAGCGTAATAGCGATTCGCCGTGCGACCTTCATTTGCATCTCCTCCTCTGAGGGAGCCTTGGTACTTCGCTCACGTATCTAACCCCACATGGGGGACACGCGCAACTATCGGGCGTCACCCACTCGGGGGACAAGAGGGATATCAGGAGTACGTCGTTCGCAGTAGGATGGGTCAGCTGGATTCAATAGGGTGCCCGCCTGCTTCCATTACCCGGCTGAGCGGTCGAGTATCTACGCCATGGCCACCGTAGATCGAGCGAACGAGCGACGCCGTGCGGCCCTTCTCGTGGGTTTCCAGTTGGCGGTCATCGTGCCCACGTTGACACTTTCGGCTCTCCTGTTCGCTCGCGACATCGGGGAATTCGAATGGAGGTATCTACTCTGGTCAGTGCTGATCGGCGCCGTCGAACTGCTACCCGTTCCGGTCTGGCGAGGTCTTCAGGTGAGTGTCGGGTTCCCTCTCCTCATCATGGTCGCCATTCTCTACCCACCGGGAATCGCCGGCCTCATTGCGCTGCTGGGAGCGTCCGACCCGCGCGAGTTCCGTCGCGAAGTCAGCCCGCTTCGAGCTCTCTTCAATCGAAGCCAAGTCGCGCTTTCGGTGATTGCGGCGGGATCCGTCTTCCACGAAATCGCGGGACTCTCCAACTCATCCGATCTGACAACCGCCACACCGTTGATCTTGATTGTTGCGGCGTCAGCAGCCGCTATCGCTGACTATGCGGTCAACAGCACACTCGTGACGATTTTCGTGTCCATGCGAGTGGGCGCTCCGCTCCGGCAGGTGTTGAGCGAGCTACGAGTCGGAAAGCTTAGTGACTTCCTACTCAGCTACCTGGGTCTTGGAATTCTAGGGCTGACTCTCGCGGTCTTCTATCAAGAGGTTGGACCTTGGTCGCTCCCAGCCTACTTGGCTCCCCTCCTGCTCGCTAGGGCAATGTTCATTCCGATCGCAGGCGCTTGAGGAGGCGCACAAGGAGCTGCAGGAACGCGAGCAGGTGCTCAAGACGCTCTCGAATGCGATGGCGGAGGAGCGGGCCGACGAGCGGCTCCAGATCGCCGGCTACCTGCACGACGATCTTGCGCAGGTGCTGTTCCGGCTCTCGATCCAGGTGGACGTCGCGCGGAAGCTGATGGACAAGGGCGAGTTGACACAGGTGACGGAGCAGCTCGACAAGATCCGCGAGTCCAAGCAGGAAACGTCCGACCGCATCCGCGCGTTGATCCGCGACCTCCACCGCTCGCCGCTGGGGGCCAAGGGCCTTGCCGAGGCCCTCGAATCGTTCACCGACGAGGTCGGTCGCGACTCCAGCGTCCGTTTCCACCGAGATGTGGAGGACATCCCGCTTCCGGCGCCGATCGCGCTGCTCGTCTACCACATCGCTCGCGAAGGCGTGATGAACGCGCTCAAGCATGCGCACGCCTCGGATATGTGGATCGTGGTCCGTGAGCACGACGAGACGATCGAGCTCCAGCTCCGCGACAACGGGGTCGGGTTCGACACCTCCGCGCCGGGGCCAGAGGGCCACTTCGGCATGGCGATGATGAGCGAACGAGCTCAGGTCGGTGGCGGGACCTTCGCCGTGGAGAGCGCCCCGGGCGAGGGTGCCACGATCACCGTGCGGTTCCCGACCTCGCTCCTGCAGTCACAGGAGATGCCTGGTGGGGCTCGGAACGGCGAGGCAGCCGCTGCCGAACCGGAAGGTGCTTCCCCCGGTACATCTGCAGCATAGCTTTCGGTCGCCGGTTCTCCTCGAAGTTGCCGACCATCACCAGGACCACGAAGCTCGCCACCCCCGCATACAGGAACACGTCTCCGATCGAGATGATGACTCCGATGGGAGCCGGGATCGGGATCACGTCGGCCAGCGGCGTGAGCACGTCGTCGTCGGTCATCAGATGGTGCTTGGTCCCCTCGATGCCGATGAGCATCGACTCGCCGGTGGACCCGGCCTCCTCGATGGCCGCACCACTCACCGGCATCCCCTGATTGGCGGCGATCACGGCCGCGTTCAACAGCAGGCCGATCAGGATCAGCGGCGCCGCCGGGAGCCGTCGGTTGACCCACACGAACGCGATCAACAGGACGTAGGAGGCGAGCAACAGGCCCACCGCCCACCGGGTGCCGAAGCGCGCGGGGACCGGGATGGCCTGGACGCCGAGGCCCACGAGGGCCACGGCCCACCAGTAGATGCGGACCCGCTCGAAGTTGCGCAGGCTCCCGCGAGCGAGGAATCCGGCTCCGAGGCCTGCGAGGACGATGATCGCGACGAGCGCCATTGGACTGCGACCCCGACCGATCGTGGGGTCGATCGGCTCCCGGGGAGCAGCATTGTCCGTCCCGCCCATCGTGAAGTCCAGCGGCTCGTACAGTTGCGGGCATGGTGATCGAGCGCGACGAGGGCTACTTCGGTCCCGACAGCGTGTCCTGGCAGGTGCATCGCGAGGTCACCGTATTGTTCGGCGGGGCCCGGGCGTTGCTGATGCAGGCCGCCCACCCCCTGGTGGTGGCGGGCGCGAATCAGACCGCCATGTACGAGCGCAACCCATGGAAGCGTCTGCAGCGAACGCTGATCCTGACGTACACGATGACGTTCGGCACGAAGGCCGATGCCGATGCTGCCGCCCGCAAGATCAACGACGTGCACACGCGGATCAACGGCATCGACCCGATCACCGGGAAGCGCTACGACGCCCTCGACCCCGAGCTGCTCCTGTACGTGCACGCGTGCTTGGTCGACTCGGCCCTGTTGTTCGAGGAGCTCACCGTGGGCGCGCTCGACGATGAGGGCAGGGATCGGTTCCATCGGGAACAGATGCTGGCGGCCGAGCTGTGCCTGGTCCCTCGCGAGATGATCCCGCCGACCGTCCCCGCACTGCGCGCCTGGCTCGCCGACTTCGAGGACCGAGGGGAGCTGCAGGTCACCGACGGCGCTCGCCGCGTGCTCGACCTCTTCTTCGAACCACCCGCGGAGGCCGAATGGCGGCCGGTCCTGCGCGGCGTGTCGCGGCTGGCCTACGGCACCCTTCCCGCGTCGGTGCGAGAGATGTACGGCCTTCCGTTCGGGCCGATCAGGAGGGGTGCGATGCGGGCCACGTTCCCCGCGATCCGAGCCACCCGTCCACTGCTGCCGCCCAAGTTCCGATTCATCGCTCCCTATCAGGACTTCCTGCTGCGTCAGCGGGGGATCGAACCCGGCGATCAGATCGCTCGGGCTCGACGTCAGGTGGGGATCCGGCTGTAGTGTCGTCCGCCCGCGCTCTGCGCAGTCGTCTCGGACGGCCCCCGGCTCGACCCGGCTCGCGGGCCCGTGGGACACTCCCGCCCATGTCGCCGGACGAGGCTCGCGGCGTGCTGTTGGACATCGACGGAGTCCTGGTCACGTCCTGGCACGCCCTCCCCGGCGCGGTCGAGACGATGCGCTGGATGAAGGAACGAGGCATGCCCTTCCGGCTCATCACCAACACCACGACCCACACCCGGTCGGACCTGGCGGTCACGCTCAACGAAGCGGGATTCGAGGTGGAGCCGGCGGAGATCATCACCGCGGTGGTTGCCACCGCCGCCTACCTGAACGCGAACCATGCGGGCGAAGCGACCTTCGTGTTGTCCGACGGCGACGGTGTCGGCGATCTCGAAGGGGTGGAGATCGTGGAGGACCCCGGCGAGGCGGACGTGATCGTGGTTGGAGGCGCGTGTGACGACTTCAGCTATGCGACCGTGAACCGCATCTTCCGTCGGCTGAACGCCGGCGCCGCTCTGATCGGGATGCACCGGAACATGTACTGGCGCACGGCGGGTGGGCTCGAGCTCGACGCCGGCGCGTACATCGCCGGTCTGGAGGCTGCGAGTGGCACGACTGCGGTCATCTGCGGCAAACCGGCCCCGGCCTACTTCGAGGCGGCGTTGCAACCGCTGGACGTGGGCGCCGGAGAAGCCGTCATGGTGGGTGACGACATCGAGAACGACGTGCTGGGTGCCCAGGACGTCGGCATGACCGGGGTGTTGGTGCGCACCGGCAAGTTCCAGGCGACGGACCTGGACCGAGGCGCGCCGGATCACGTCGTCGACTCCATCGCCGACCTCCCTGGATTGCTCGAGGGATGAAGGTGGACACCCGCGCACCGTCCGATCGAGCCGCGGCTCCCGGCCTCTTCACGTCCATCGCTCCGCAGTACTCGTGGATGGGTGCGGTGATGTCGTTCGGCCAGGATGGCCGATGGCGCCGGTTCATGGTGTCGACGGTGAACGCGGTGCCGGGTTCGACGGTGCTCGACGTTGCCGCAGGAACCGGCCTGGTGTCGCGAGAGCTGGCAGCCCGCGCACGGGTGAACGTGATCTCCCTCGATGCGAGTGCTTCCATGCTGGGCTCGGGGCTCGCCGCGAACGAGGCCGCTGGGTTCGGCGATCGCATCCGTCCGGTCCTGGCGCGGGGCGAACGCCTCCCGTTCCCTGACGGGGCCTTCGACGCCCTCACCTTCACGTACCTCTTCCGGTACGTGGACGATCCGGCCGCCACCATGCGCGAGCTGGCGCGCGTCGTCCGTCCCGGTGGCTCGATCTCTTCGCTCGAGTTCCACGTGCCGCAGCAGCCCCTGTTGCGGGTGGGCTGGTACGCCTACACGCGTGGGGCGTTGCCGATCGTGGGCTCGCTGGCGGGTCCGGCATGGCGGCGGACGGGACGGTTCCTGGGGCCCAGCATCGACCGGTTCGAGCGCCGGGCGCCGCTTCCCGAGCAGGTGCGGTGGTGGCAGGAAGCCGGGATCACGCGCGTTCGGACGCGGGTGATGTCACTGGGCGCCGGCGTCGTGACCTGGGGGATCAAGGGCGATGCCGGTGAGCGATGAGCACCCACCCGAAGGACGCTCCCAGCAGGATGAGCGTCCCGCCTTCTACACGCTGACGCCGGGAGGGTGGCGCGACTACTGGAGCCTGCTCCACCCTCCGTACACGCTGTGGCACCTGTCGTACGTGGCCATCGGCGCCGCATTGGCGACCCGGCTGCAGGTCGGGTGGTGGCTCGAGACGACGGCAGCCTTCTTCCTGGCTATGGGCATCTCGGCGCACGCATTGGATGAATTGCACGGCAGGCCGCTGCGCACCCGCATCCCCGACGCATGGCTGTGGGTCCTGGCGGCGCTGGGCCTGGTCGGTGCCGCTGCGCTGGGTATCCACGGGGCATCCCAGGTGTCCCCATGGATCTGGGCGTTCATCGTCGTCGGGGTCTTCCTGGTCCTGGCCTACAACCTCGAGCTGTTCGGTGGCGCGGTGCATTCCGACGTGTGGTTCGCGCTGGCCTGGGGTGCGTTCCCGGTGCTGACCGCATACTTCGCCCAGACCGGCGAGCTGAGCGTGGCCGCCGTGCTCGTCGCGGCGGCGTGCGCGATGGTCTCTGCTTCGCAGCGAGCGCTGTCGACACCGGTCCGAGACCTCCGCCGACGTGTCAGCGCCGTGCAAGGAACGATCTCGAGGCACGACGGCACCTCGAGCCCGATCGATGCCGGGACGCTTCGGGCCGCACCCGAGGCCGCCTTGCGACTCCTGTGCGTCGCGATGCCCTTGCTCGCGGGCGGGTTGATCGTGATGCGGCTGGTGGAACGGTCGCCCTGACGCGAAGGGGCAGACCTAGACCGAGCCTGCCGTCCCCTGCACCAGGGCGAGCACCTCGTCGGCGTATCGATCCAGCTTGGTGGGTCCGACCCCTGGGATCGCCGCCATGCCCGCCCGATCCGTGGGGTGGCGCTCGGCGATCTGGGCCAGCGTGGCGTCGTGGAACACCACGTAGGCGGGCACGCCGTCGGCGGCGGCGCGCTTGCGTCGCCATTCCTTGAGACGGTCGAACGTGGGAGCCCCGTCGCCGTCCACGACGACCGGGCTGCGCTTCGCCGTGCTCGCGGACCGGGCATGTGGAGTGGAGGCAGGAGGGACCACCCCGATCTCCTGCAGGAACGGGCTGGGCGCTGTCCGTGGTTCCAGAGGCCACGACAGGGCAAGGTGCGTACGAGCGCGTGTGATGCCCACGTACAGCAAGCGGCGTTCCTCGCTGGGGTCGGCTGCCGAGCGCTGCGAGCGGAAGGGGAGCTCCTTGTCGAGCAGTCGCGGCAGGAACACCGCGTCGAACTCCAGACCCTTCGCGCGGTGATACGTGAGCAGGTTCACGCCTCGGCCGGTCTGTTCCGTCGAGAAGCGACGCGTCAGCTCGTCGAGGAACCCGGCGACGTCACCCGTCACACCGGCGGTGCCCTGGTACTCGGCCGCCAACGTTCGCAGACGCGCCAGGTCCGCCTGGCGAGTGACCTCTTCGGTGTCGTCGCTGCCGGACCCGGGATCGAAGCCGATCTCGTCGGTTGCCGCGTGCACCACAGCCACGACGTCGCCGCCGGTGGTCCGGCGAAGCCGAGCCATGGCGGCTCGCGGTCCGGGTCGGCGCAGGAAGGCCCCGTCACGCACCTGGTAGGGGATGCCGGCGGCGGCGAACGCTTCCTCGAACGGCTCGGACCGGGCGTTGATCCGGTACAGGACGGCCATCTCTTCCAACGCGATCCCCAGCGCGGCCAGCCGGCGAACCTCCTCGACCACGAACGCGGTCTCGGCTGCCGGATCGGCGAGCGCCCGCGCGGTGGGGTTCGGCCCGTCGGGTCGGGTCGCGCGCAGTTCCTTGTCGAAGCCGCCCAGCGACCGCGCCAGTGCGTTGGCCACCGTCAGGATCTGCGCCGTCGAACGGTAGTTCTGCTCCAGCCGCACCACGGTCGCGTCGGGATATCGATCGGGGAAGCTGAGCAGGTGCTCGGGTGAGGCACCCGTGAACGAGTAGATCGTCTGATAGTCGTCGCCCACGACGCAGAGCTCGTCGCGATCGCCCAACCACGCGTCGAGCAGCGCCTGCTGCAGCGGGTTGACGTCCTGGTACTCGTCGACGGTGAAGGCCGCGAAGCGGTCCCGCACCGCTGCGGCTGCCCGGTCCGAGTCGCGGTAGAGCTCGACCGCCATGCCGAGCATGTCTTCGAAGTCGATCCGCTGCGCTCGTTGCTTGCGTCGTTCGTAGCCGCGGAAGATGCCCTCCATGAGCTCGGCGGGGATCGGCGGTTGGTGGTCCGTGCGCTGCAGCTCGGCCAGATACGAGTCCGGGGAGACCATGCGGTTCTTCGCCCATTCGATCTCGCCCGCCAGCTCCCTGCGTGGCATGAACCGGTGCGGCGGAGGCAGCGCGTTGGCGAGCGAGGCGATCAGCGGCGCCTTCGACTCAACGATCTGCGGGACCTCGCGACCCTCGTACCTGGGGAGCAGCCGGTGTAGCTGCCACAGGGCCGCGGCGTGGAACGTGCGCGCTTCGACGCCGTCGACGTCGAGCGCATGCAGCCTGGCGCGCAGCTCGCGGGCCGCCTTCTCGGTGAAGGTGACCGCCAGCAACGCGGTGGCCGGGAACGCGCCGGTGGCGACCTGTTGCGCGATGCGGTGGGTGATGGTGGTGGTCTTGCCCGTGCCGGCACCGGCGAGGATCGCCACGGGCCCACGCACCGCGGTGGCCGCGTGCCGCTGGCGCTCGTTGAGCCGGCCCAGGATCGGCTGAGCGAGTTCTGCGTCTACTTCCGGCGCCACGCCCGGACCGTAGCAGCCGTGCCGGACAAGGGTGCTCGGAATCCTTGCACTGGGGTCCCTGCGGTGGTTCCCTTCGGTGCAGGCGCACGAGAACGAGGGCGAAACCGTCATTTCCTTCCCCGATCCGACACGAGTGGGTTCAGTCCCGGGGCTTTGGGGTCGATAGGGACCCTATGGCTTTGGTTGAGGACCGTCCCCCTGCGGACCTCATGGGACGCACGCCGCTGCACTACGCAGCGCTGTTCGGCGACCTCCACCACGCGGAAGCGTTGGTGACCGGTGGCTGCGACATCCACACCGCCGACCATGATGGTCAGACCGCCCTGCACTATGCCGCGCAAGGCTGTTCGGTCTCGGTCGCCGAGCTGCTGATCGCCAACGGCGCGCAGGTCGACACCGAAGATCTCGATGGCAACACCCCGCTGTGGAACGCCACGCTGCGCACACGCGGTGACGGACCCATCGTGCAGCTGCTCTTGGGCAGGGGCGCCGACCCCCACCACGAGAACAGGGACGGGCGAAGCCCCGTGCAGCTGGCGGACGCGCTGGGTGGGGTCGAGCTGGCCGTTCGCAGCGTCCACTGACGGCGAGCGCTCATCCGGCCGTATCGGGAGGAGCCGCTACCCTGGCTGCATGAGCCCACGTGCTTCGACCCTGGGTGAGCTCCGGGCCTCCGGGTACCCGGATCGCACCGTCAAGCAAGAGCTGCGCGACAACCTCCTCGTGCGACTGGGATCCGGTGGTGAGCTCTTCCCGGGGGTGGTGGGGTTCGGCGACTCGGTCCTGCCGGCGTTGGAACGAGGGATCCTTGCCGGGCACGATCTCATCCTCCTGGGCGAGCGCGGCCAGGCGAAGACCCGCCTCGTCCGTGAGATGGTCAACTTACTTGACCAACAGATCCCGGTGATCGCCGGGAGCGAGATCAACGATCACCCCTACAGGCCGATCAGCGCCTTCGGCATGGCGTCGGTCGCCGAGCAGGGTGACCTGACGCCCGTCGTCTGGGTGGATCGGGACGACCGCTACGCCGAGAAGCTCGCGACCCCCGACACCAGCGTGGGCGACCTGATCGGTGACGTCGACCCGATCAAGGTGGCGGAAGGCCGTTACCTCGGCGACGAGCTCACGATCCACTACGGCATGATCCCGCGCACCAACCGCGGCATCGTGGCGATCAACGAGCTGCCCGACCTGCCGGAACGGATCCAGGTCTCGCTGTTCAACATCCTGGAGGAACGCGACGTCCAGATCCGTGGCTACCGCATCCGCTTGCCGCTGGACATGCTGCTGGTCGCCACGGCCAACCCCGACGACTACACCCATCGCGGTCGCATCGTCTCGCCGCTCAAGGACCGGTTCGGCACCCAGATCCGCACCCACTACCCACAGACCCTGCGCGAAGAGATCCGCATCATGGAGCAGGAGTCGGGCTCGCCTGCGGGGTCGGCGCCCGTCCGTGTGCCGGCCTTCATGAAGGAGGTCGTGGCAGCGCTCACGTCGGAGCTGCGCCGTTCGCCGCACGTGAACCACCGCAGCGGCGTCAGCGTTCGCTATTCGATCGGCAACTTGGAGACCCTGCAGGCGGCCGCGGTCCGCCGCGCCGCCCGCACCGGTGAGCCCGAGGCTGTCCCCCGCGTGTGCGACCTGCCGGCGGTGCTCTTGTCCAGCGAGGGCCGGGTGGAGTTCGACACGTTGGAGGAAGGTCGTGAGTCCGAGATCTTGGCCCGCGCCCTTCGGACCGCGGAGCTGGAGGTGTTCCGCCGCCGGCTGTCAAGGTTCGACTTCACTGCTCTGTTGCTCCGGTTCGACGAAGGGCTCGCGATCGACACGGGCGAGCTCACGCCGGCGGGAGACCTGCTCGCCGCGGTGGGGGACCTGCCCGGTCTGGCGAAGATGCTCGAACGCCTCGGAGTCGAAGAGGAGAGCCCCGGCGTGGCGGCCAGTGCCGTGGAGTTCGTCCTGGAGGGGCTCTTCCTCTCTCGCCGGTTGAACAAGGACGGCGCCGATGGCGTCGCCCGCTACACCGGACCCGACGCCCCGTAGTATCCGGGCGTGTCCGAGCTGCACGAGTACGTGGGGTATCTGGTTGTGGGCGTCTTCGCCGTCGGCTGGATCTGGGGTCTGGGGGCGTGGATCTCCCGCCGAGGGCCCGGCGACCGATTCTGGAACTGGCTCACCGTCGCGCAGGTGACGGCGGGCATCCAAGCCGTGATCGGCATCGTCTTGCTGTTGTTCGGACGCCGCCCCACCACGTGGCTGCACTACGTGTACGGGTTCGGACCGTTCCTGATCCTGGCCATCGCCCACGCGCTGGCACGTGACCTGCAGAAGACCCAGCCCGGCGCGAAGCCGATCCAGGCCTGGGTCCCGTTCGCGTTCGCCGCGTTCATCTGCTTCGGGCTCACCCTGCGCGGGCTCATGACCGGCCTCGGCATCGGGTAGACCGGCAGCTCCTCCGAACCGATCCACGCTTCCGCTCGAGCGTGCGTAGGCTGAACGCATGCGGTTCCGCTACTCGCGCTGGGATGGGACACAGGACCCGTTCGGTCCCGAGGTCGACACGTCCGAGGTGCTCGAGGAGCTCAGCGACGAGATCCTCATGGGCGGGAGCCCGGACGGTGCCCTCCAGCGGCTGTTGCGGCGCGGGATGCGAGGGCGCTTCTCCGGCCTGGACGCGTTGCGCAACCGGCTCCAACAGCGCCGGGAGCAGGAGCAGGACCTGCTGAACCTGGCCGGGCCGCTCGAGGACATCCGCGAGCGGCTGGAAGAGATCGTCGAGCGCGAGCGCATCGAGCTGAGCTTCCGCGACGATGACGATGCCCGCATGCGCGAAGCGTTCCTCGATGCCCTGCCGCCCGACGCGCCCGGCCAGATGCGCGATCTGCAGGACTACCGGTTCGCCGACCCGCAGGCCCAACGGCTATTCGACGAGTTGCAGGAGCACGTGCGCGAACAGGTCATGGGGTCCTACTTCCGACAGATGGCCGAGGGGATGCGATCGATGACGCCCGAGGACATCGCCCGGTTCAAGGACATGCTGGCCGAGCTCAACGGGCTCATCGAGATGCGCGAACGGGGCGAAGACACCCAGCCCACCTTCGAGGACTTCATGACGCGCCACGGCGATCTGTTCCCCGACCGGCCGCGCACCCTGGATGAGCTGTTGGAGACCATGGCCAAGCGGATGGCAGCCATGAGCCGGTTCATGGCCTCGCTCTCCCCGGAGCAGCGTCAGGAGCTGGCCGAGCTCTCCCAACAGGTCATGTCGGATATGGACCTGGCTTTCGAGGTGGACCGCCTCAACGCGAACCTGTCGGGCGCGTTCCCCGACATGGGCTGGGGGGAGCCGGAGATGGGCGACGGAGACGGCGCGATGCCGATGTCGGCCGCCGTCGACGCCATGGAGCGCTTGCACGACTTCGAAGACCTGGATCGCGCGATGGAGGGGGACTACGCTGGCGCCACGCTCGACGATGTCGACGAGGATGCCCTCCGTCGCACACTGGGAGACACCGCCGCCCAGGACCTCCGCCGGCTGAAGGAGATCGAGCGCGCGCTGGAGAAGGCGGGCCTCGTGCAGCGGCGCCAAGGCCGGTTGGAGGTGACGCCGCGCGGCGCCCGGAAGCTGGGCGAACGCGCGCTGACCCAGATCTTCGAGGAGCTCCAACGCGACCGGGAAGGAACCCACGAGGCCCGCGACCCTGGGGGAGTGGCCGAGCCCACCGGCGCGACACGCCCGTGGAGCTTCGGCGACCACGGTCAGCTCGCCGTGCAGAAGACGGTCTTCAACGCGGTGGTGCGCGCCGAACCCGGACAGCCCGTCCGGCTCCGGCCCGACGACTTCGAGATGGTGGAAGCCGAGCAGCGCACCGAGGTGGCGACGGCGTTGTTGCTGGACCTGTCGTTCTCGATGCCGTTGCGTGGTCACTTCGTCCATGCGAAGAAGATGGCGCTGGCTCTGCACGCGCTGATCGATGGCCGCTACCCGCACGACACGCTGTACCTGATCGGGTTCAGCGACTACGCGCGACAGCTGCAGCCCGAAGACCTCACCGCGCCCGGATTCGAGCGCGTCTATGGCACGAACATGGAGCACGCGTTCCTGCTGGCGAACCGATTGCTGTCGCAGCATCCGCGTGCGACGCGGCAGGTGATCATGGTCACCGACGGCGAACCTACCGCGCACCTGGAAGGCGACCAGGCGTTCTTCTCGTGGCCGCCGGTGCGCGAGACGATCGAGCGCACGCTCAGCGAGGCCATTCGACTGGCGAAGGCCGGGGTGCGCCTCAACATCTTCATGCTGGAGGAGTCCGAGGGGCTGGCACGGTTCATGGAACGGCTCGCTCGGCTGACCCGTGGCCGCGTGTTCCTGATGGATGATCATCGGGTCGGGGACTTCGTCGTTCGCGACTACGTGGCACAGCGCCCGCGGTAGGGTCCGAGCATGCCCCGAGCGGTCAAGGTCGTGCTGTGGGTCGCCGTGTTCGCGGCCTGCTTCGGCATCGGAGCCTACGTGGCTGCGCACACCAACCCGTTCCCGCCCGGTGTCGACCCGGGCGTCCGGCTGGAACCGAGCGCGACGCCGTCGGAGGCATCGGTCGAGGGAACGTGGACGGTGCAGATCGAGGTGCGCACGTATCACGACCTGTACGTGGGCGGGCGCTGTGCGGCCAACTGGCGGGCGGGCATCGCTCTGGATCCCGTCGAGACGGGGATCAGCGGCAGCGGGCCGGCGATGTTGACGGGTGAGCTCCGGTGCGACGAGCCGACGGCGCAGATCCAAGCCGAGCAGGTCGAGTTCGACGCCTCCGGAACCGTCAGGGGCGATGAGCTCCGGTTCCGGCTCGTCAGCACGTCCCGCTCGCCGGTGGGAGCGCAGGACCTGTCCGGTTTGGTGAAGACGCTGCCGACGTTGCGGTTCCGGCTTCCGGCACGCGTGGGAGCCTCTGCGTCGTTCGACATCACCGTGCCCGACGGTGACCGGGGGACCTATGGTGCGGTCGGACAGGTGCTCCTCAGCTCGACGGATCCCACCAGAGGGTGACCACCGTTCGCTCGGCAGGTCCGGCCGACCAGCGGCCGTTCCTGAGATGCACGCGTGTGCCGAGTGCTTCGGCGATCTCGTCGTCGCGGTCCGCCGGAAGGCACAGGCGTGTCCGCACCAGGGCCACGGCCGATTCCCGGGTCGTGAACCCGCTCCCGGCGGGGTCGTCGTCACCGCCGGGGCGATCTCGACGTTGGGGTTCGATCCCGATCTCCCGCATGACCTCGAGCGCCAGCTCCACCCGAGGCTCGTCGGGCATGTCCAGCCCGTGGAACGTCTGCCACAGATCGGCCATCCAGCCCAGTGGATGCCGGTCGGTGGCCTCCAGGACGACGCGATGCCGCGCGTGGTCGTCGAGCGCCGAGAGGAACGGCTCGAGGTCGGCCACGTTGTAGAGGGTGTGCCCCGACACGGCCACGTCAACGTGCCCGACCTGCGCTGCCACCTCGGGCCATCGCCCCTCCACGGTGGTCGCGTGCACGCCCGCGGATGCGGCGTTCGACGCGAAAGCCACGAGCATGTCGGGCTGTGCGTCGACGCCGATGATGGTGACGGCCCTGGACGCAAGCGGAAGCGACGTGGCGCCGCCTCCCACCCCGACATCCAGGACGGATCCGTCGTCGGGGAGTGCCTCCAACGCGCGGGCCGATGTTGGTGTGATGCTCTCCGCTCCGGCCGCCTGCGTCCCTCGAGCGGCGAACAGCTCACGCGGGAAGCCCCACGGTGACGCGGGGGCGGCATCGATCAGCTCCTGCGGGATCGCCCGAGCGTTCAGCGCCGCCTTCCAGCGTTCGGCCGCGTTCACGGGCCGGCGATATCGTCGTCGTGCTCACCCAGGGTGGGCGGTGGCATCCGGCTCACCAACGCCTGCCCATCGAAGCGAAGCGGATCGCGCACCAGCCGCAGCGTCCCCCCTCGCTCGGGGTCATCGATGGTGTCCACCAGCGCGGCACCCTCCGGAGAGGCGAACACCTCGTCCATGGTCCGGATCGGAGCGCACGGCACGCTCGCCCCATCGAGGGCGTCGAGCCACTCCTGAGCGGGCCGATGGGCGAACGCCTCCACCAAGAGCGGGACCAGCGTCGCTCGATGGCGAACCCGGTCATCGTTCGAGGCGAAGCGTTCGTCCTGCGACCACTCGGGGTGACCGACCACCGTGCAGATCCGCTCGAACAGCCGGTCGTTGCCCCCCGCCACGATGAACGGACGATCGGCACCGTGGAAGACCTGATACGGCACGATGTTCGGGTGCTGTGAGCCCATCGCCTGCGGGATCACACCGCCGATCAGGTGGTTGGCCGCCTGGTTGACCATGGCGGCAACGGAGGCGTCGAACAGCGACACGCTCACGTGCCGTCCCCGGCCGGTGCGCTCGCGTTCGAGCAGCGCAGCCTGGATACCGATCGTCGCGTACAGGCCGGTGATCACGTCGAGCAGCGCTACACCCGCCTTCGTGGGCTCGCCGTCCCGCTGGCCGGTCACGCTCATCAGGCCGGACAGCGCCTGCACGATGATGTCGTAGCCGGGCCGGCTCTCGACCCCCTGCGCGTCCTCGCCGAACGCGGTCAGCGAGCACGTGATCAGCCGGAGGTGCGCCGCCCGAAGATCGGCCAGGCCCAGCCCGAGCTCGGCCATGAGCCCCGGACGGAAGTTCTCCACCACGACGTCGGCCGACGCCGCGAGATCGCGGATGCGCTCGACGCCTGCCTCATCCCGAAGATCGATCACCACGGAACGCTTGTTGCGGTTGAGGGACAGGAAGTAGGCGGCGTCCTCGCCCGAGAACGGCGGTCCCCATCGCCGTGTGTCGTCCCCGTGCCCGGGGCGTTCGACCTTGATGACGTCGGCGCCCAGATCGCCCAGGGTCATCGTGGCGAGCGGCCCCGCGAGCACGCGGGTGAGGTCCAACACCCGCAACCCCGCCAGCGGTGCCGGGCCAGACGGCGCTCCGGGGCGCGGTTCCGGCCAGGCCTGCCCGATCATCAGCGCAGCGTAACCAGTTCCACTGGGGAGCACTGGTCGTGGTCCCTTCGATTGCGGCATGATTGTGGGGTGAACGAACAGAGCCTGGAGCGGGTCAATGCCTTCCTGGCCGCCGCCTCGTCCCGAACCGAGGTGGGCCAGGTGCTCGATGTCACGCCGGCCGAGATCGGCCGTGAGCTGGGCTTCCCGGACGCCTTGTCGACCGCCCGTGCGGTGCGGGCCCTGATCGCGCGCCAGCGGCTGGAACCGTCGATGGGCTCGTACCGGCTGCTCGATGCACGCCCGGTCGAGGCTTCCGAGAAGGAGGCCCTGGGTCGCCGCCCACGCAAGCCCCGCGCTCGTGCGAGCGACGGGGACGACGGGGCGCGGCGGGGCCGGTCCGGATCGTCGCCCGCCTATTCCGACATGGGCCGCGCCGTGGTGGATCGCGTGGTGGAGCTGGGACGGGAGGCGGCGGAGCTGCGGGCCAGCCTTCGCACCGCCCGCGAGGAATCCCGAGAGGCCCGTCAGACCCGCGACGAAGCGGTCCGCCGCGCACGGTCGCTGAGCGAGAAGAACCGTGAACTGGAAGCGCGCGCCGAGATGGCCGAATCCAACCTCCGCACGCTGTTGGCGACCGCCAAGGTCAAGGAGACGTCCCCACGAGATGCTCCCGTGTCCGACAGCGAGATGGAAGCCATCCTGGGGATCTTGAAGGAGAACGGCGAGCCGGAGGACACCCCTTCCGCGCCTCCCGACGCAGCTCCGGCCTACTGAGCCGCTTGGTCGGCGGGCTGGCGATGTCCCGGCCTGGCGGACGCCTCGTAGCACGCCACCTCGTGGGCGGGGGCCAGGGCTGCGAGCTGCAGGTCCTGTCCCTGACACTGCGCCTCGATCCCGAGCCGCGCGGCCTTGCCGGATGCCACCACCGGGCAGCGTGGGTGGAACCGACACCCGGCCGGGATGCGGGTCGGGTCCGGAGGCTCGCCGGCCAGGATCGGACGTTCCAGTCCACCTGCTTCGGGCACGACGTCCAGCAGGGCTTTCGTGTACGGGTGGTAGGGATGCAGCAGGACGTCCTCGGCGGGGCCGATCTCCACGATCCGACCCAGGTACATGATCGCGACCCGGTCCGCCACGGTCCATGCCAGACCGAGGTCGTGCGTCACGATGATGATGCTCAGGCCCAGGTCGTCTCGCAGCTTCATGAGCAGTTGCAGGATCTCTCCGCGGACCGAGGCGTCCAGGTTGGAGACCGGCTCATCCGCCACGATGACCTCGGGGTCGAGCACCATGGCGCCCGCGATCACGACCCGCTGGCGTTGACCACCCGACAGCTCATGCGGATACAGCAGGAAGAACCGTTCCGGCGGGCGCAGCCCCGATCGTGAGAGCGCCCGAGCCACGAGCTCTTCCTCGGTCTTGCCGTTGGGACCGTGGCTGATGTGGTGGATGCGCAGCCCCTCCGCCACGATCTCGTAGATGGTCTGCCGGGGGTTCAGGGTGCCGGTCGGGTCTTGGAAGACCATCTGCACCCTGCGTCGGTAGCTCTTGAGGTTGCGCGGCAGAGGCTCGCCCTCGAACAGGATCCGCCCGCTGTCCACCGGCTGCAGACCCATGATGGCGCGAGCGGTGGTGGTCTTGCCACACCCGGACTCACCTGCCAGGGCCAGGACTTCACCGCGCCGCAGCTCGAACGAGACACCGTCGACCGCGCGAGACAAGGCGGCCTTCTTGCCGGTGAGACCGGCCACGAGTCCCAGCCGGCCCCGGAACGTGACGTGAAGGTCGTCGACCTCGACGACCGGTCCCGTGACCTTCGCGACGGTCGAGGCAGCACCGGGATGCGCCTGGCTCACGTGACGGCTCCCGTCCGGGCTTCGGCGCCTTCTACGAGCAGGCACGCCGCACGACGGCCCTCGCCCGCGTGGTACAGGTCCGGATCCACGATGGAGCACTCCTGGAACGCCTTCGGGCACCGCGGATGGAACGAGCACCCCGTGGGCATGTTGGCCGGGTCCGGCGGATCGCCCCCCAACCCCGAGGGCTTGCCACGGAACCGGTGGTCGCCGATCTCCGGGAAGGCAGCGGCGAGGGCCTCGGTGTAGGGGTGCTTGGGTGAATGGAAGACCACGTCCGCGGGGCCTTCCTCGATGATCTTGCCGGCATACATGATCGCCAACCGGTCGGAGGTCTCGACCAGCACCGAGAGGTCGTGGGTGATGAAGATCATGGACAGCCCGAGGTCGGCCTGCAGCTTCTTCATGAGGCGAAGCACCTGGGCCTGCACCATCACGTCCAAGGCTGTGGTGGGCTCGTCGGCGATCACGAGTGACGGAGAGCAGGCCAGGGCCATGGCGATCATCACGCGCTGCTTCTGCCCGCCGGACAGCTCGTGGGGATAGTCCTGCGCACGCCGCGCCGGAAGATTCACCTGTTCCAGGAGCGCTCCGACCCGGACCTTGGCCTCGCGTTCGCCCGCCTGGCGGTGCACCAGGATCGCTTCGGCGATCTGGTCACCGATCTTCTGGACCGGGTTCATGGAGTGCATCGCGCCCTGGAAGATGATGCTTGCTCCCGACCATCGGACGGCCCGCAACTTGCCGGGGCTGAGGGCCAGCACGTCCTGTCCGTCGAGCTCGATCGTGCCTTCGATCTTCGTCTTCGACGGCAGCAGCCGCAGGATGGCTCCGGCGATGGTCGACTTGCCGCAACCGGACTCCCCGGCCAGGCCCACCACCTCGCCCTTCTCGATCTGCAGGTCGACGCCACGGACCGCCGGAACGGGCCCTGAAGACGTCTGATACGTGACGCGCAGGTCGCCGAGCGTCAGGACCGTCATCGGTCCCTCAGCTTGGGGCTCAGGATCTCGTCCAGGGCGTAGCCGCACATCGTGAACGACAGTGTGACCATGACGATCGCCAGGCCCGGTGGGATCAGCCACCACCAGTAGCCAGCCGTGAGCGCGCCGTTCTCGAAGGACTCCTGGATCGTGATGCCCCACGAGATCGAGTTGGGGTCGCCCAGCCCCAACAGCGCCAGCGTGGTCTCGGACAAGATCGCGAGCGCCACCGTGAGCACGGTGTTGGCGAACAGCACCGGCATGACGTTGGGCAGGATGTGCCGGCTGACCAGGTGCCAATGGCCCGAGCCCAGAGCTCTTGATCGCTCCACGTACGTTCGCTCTCGCACGCTCAATGCCTGCGAGCGGGTGAGACGAGCGGTGCCGGCCCACGAGGTGATCGCGATGACCACGATGATGGCGAGCAGGCTCCGGCCCCACAGTGACGCGAGCACGATCGCAAGGGCGATCCACGGGATCACCAGGAACCAGTTGGTGATGAAGTTGAGCACCGTGTCGATCTTGCCTCCGAAGTACCCGGACGCGATGCCGATGGTGGCGCCCAGGACCATGGCTCCGATCGTGGCGGTCAGGCCAACCATGAGCGAGACTCGCGCGCCAGCGACGACCAGCCCCAGCACCGAGCGACCGAAGTTGTCGGTTCCCAGCGGGTAGGACCTGGACGGCCCCTCCAGGATCGGACCGGTCGCGGTCGCGGGGTCCAGCTGGGCCTGGTCCACGAGCATCGGCCCGAAGATGGCGAGGAAGATGAAGAACGTCAGCACGATCAGGCCGGTCATGCCCTGCTTGTTCCGGCGGAAGACCCGCCAGTAGCCCGTCGCGGCGCGCCGACGCCGCGTCCACGTCAACTTCCGCGGACTGCCGGGTGTCTGGAGCGGCGGCGGTGTCAGATCGTCGACGGTCGCGATCTCATGCCTCCCGGATCCGAGGGTCGATGTAGCCGTAGGTCACGTCGGCCACCAGGTTGAAGATGATGACGGTGGCGCTGGCCAGCAGGAACACGGCTTGGATCAACGGGTAGTCCAGCTCCTGGATCGCCTCGTAGGTGAGCAGACCGATGCCCGGCCACGAGAACACCGTCTCCACGATGATGGCGCCGCCGAGCACGAAACCGAAGCTCAGGAAGATCAGCGTGAACGTCGGCAGGATCGCGTTGGGTACCGCGTGGTGGCGTCGCACCAGGCGGTCCTGCACGCCCTTGGCCCGCGCGGTCTGCACGAAGTCGTCGTTCATGACCTCGAGCAGCGACGAGCGCATGATGATCGCGTATTCACCGATGTAGCCCAGGGTCAGGGTCAGCAGCGGCAGGAACAGGTGGTTGGCCACGTCCGCGACGTGCGCGAACCCCGTCAGCCCCTGCGCGGATTGGTAGCCCCCCGAGGGGAACCAACCCAGCGTGCCCGCGAAGAAGATCAGGAGCAGCATGCCCAGCCAGCCTTCCGGCATGGAGTAGAAGACCAGCGAGCCGTAGAGCGAACCGGTGTCGAACCTGCTCCCTCGTTTCCACCCGCCCTTGATCCCGATCAGCACGCCGAAGGTCGTCGACAGGATCGTGCCGAGCCCGACCAACAGCACGGTTGGCCACAGTCGAGCCGAGATCTCGTTGATGACCGTGTCGGCCGAGCTGAGCGAACGGCCCAGGTTGCCGGTGATGGTTTGACGGAGATAGGTGGGCAGCGTGCCCAGTTGGGACGCCAGCGAGCACTTGGCGCTGCCCTCGGGAGGAACGCAGAGCCCTAGTTCGGTTCGGAGCTGCTGTTGATCAGCCTCGGTGAGGCGCTGGCTGCGAGCCAGGAGCTCCACCGGGTCGCTCGGCATGACGCGGAACAGAACGAAGTTGAAGATCAGCACGAACAACAGGGTGAGGAGCGCGTACAGCAGCTTGCGGGCCAGGTACCGCTGCGCTCCCACCCTGTGATCGTCTCCCGCCGTTCGACGTGGGCTGTCGGGTCGTTACGCCTCGTCCTCGTCTGGCCCTCGCCGCCGGGCCATCACGATGCCGGCGCCCACCACGATGACCGCGCCGATGCCGAGCCACCCAGATCCACGGCGGGATCCCCGTCGACGATGCCGACGTCGCGGCGGTCGCGCTGACGGGCTTGAGGCTGAAGTACGAATCGAGGGTGGCACCGAACAGATAGAGGCCGACCTCATTGTTCGGTGAGGGCCGCCAGGTTGCCGGGTCGAACTTGTCGGTTCGGTAGGCCGACAGATCGCTCCAGTAGTTCAAGACCATCGTGGGGATCTCCTCGGCCAACATCAGCTGCATCTCGTCGACGGTGGCTTCCCGCTCGGCGCGATCCAGCTGGGTCTGCTGCAGTTTGTAGAGATCGTCGTACTCGGGGTTCGAGTAGCAGCCGTCGCTCCAGCCCAGGCACTGCTCCGTGGTGAAGACCGACAGCATGAAGTCCGGGTCGGGGTCGGGGCACCAGTCCCAGACGTAGGCGTCGAAGTCGCCGATCGCCCACAGGTCGTAGGCCTTGTTGGTGTTGACCGTGGTGAGGAACGAGTCGATGCCCATGTCGTTCAGGTAGCCCTCGAGCAGCTTGCCCGTGTCCACCGAACCGGTGACGTCGGAGATGACCAGCAGCTCGAGGTTGAGGTTCTCGCCGGTCTCACCGTTGCGGATGCCGTCACCGTCGGTGTCCGTGTACCCGGCGTCGTCGAGCATGGTGTTGGCCGCGCCGGGGTCGTAGTTGAACTGCAGGTCTTCGGGGATGTCGCTGTACCAGGCGCCGTTCCTGCCCGGCATCAGCACGCTGTACCCCAGCAACGCGGTGCCCTGATAGACCTTGTCGACGATCTCTTGGCGGTCGATGCCCGTCGCCACCGCCTGTCGGAATGCGAGATCGTGGATCGTGGGATCGGCGCTGGCCTGCGGCGTCTGGCCACCGAAGTTCCAGGCGAAGTTGCCCCAGCAGCCGCCGTCACCGGTGCGCCGGGCGATGTTCGGTTCCCCTTCCAGCGAGTTGTAGAGCGTGGGGTTCAGGCCCCAGGCGTAGTCGATCTCACCCGACTTCAACGCCTGCACCATGGCCTCTCCGCTCTGGTACACCGTGAACACGACTTCATCGAGCGCGGCCGGCTTCTCCCCCCAGTAGTCGGGGTTGACCTCCATCCGCATGAACTGGCCCTTCACGTACTCGACCATCTTGAAGGGGCCGGAGCCGATGGCCTCCTCGTTGGCGAACTCCTTGACGGCTTTGCGGGTGGCGCTGGGGTCTCCCTCCACCACGAACTCGCCCCAGATGTGCTCGGGCACGATCGGGATGTAGGCGGGGATCTCGGGCGCGAAGGTGGGCTCCTCGGCGGTCCAGAGCACGGTGGTCTCGTCCACCACCTCGAAGGTCGGGCTGAACGGCAGGTAGTCCTTGTAGAACGGCATGCCGTTGTCGGCCACCAGCCGGAACGAGAACGCTACGTCCTCGGCGGTGACCGGCTCGCCGTCGTGCCACGTGGCGCCGGAGGGGATCTTCAGCGTCCACTCCGTGGAGTCCTCGTTGGGCGTCCACTCCTGGACGAACCCCGGGGCCGCTTCCAGCGTGTCCCGATCCCAGTCGAACGAGATGTCGTAGATGAGGCCCAAGTACTCGTAGTCGGGGCCGCAGCAGAGGTTGTAGGGGTTCAGGCTGGTGACGTCGGAGTCCATGCCCACGTTCAGCACGACCTTCTCGTCCTCGGCCGTGTCGCTGGGATCTTGTGCCAGGGCGCTGCCGGTGAGCGCGAGGCCACCGATCAACGCCATCGACAAAGCCACGGCCACCGTCCGCCTGGTCAACCTCATCGCGCGTCCTCCTCGTTTCCGTGTCCGTCGTTTACGTCTTACGGAACCGCCACGACTCCCGGTTCATCGATCGTCAGTGAGCGAGCATCTCCGTCCAGCGTCGCGTTGACCCCGAGGGGGATACTGGCCAGGTGCTTGCCGTGTCCCAACGGGAGCTTGTATAGCACCGGGACCCCCAGCGGTGCTAGATGCCGTTCCAGTACATCCTCCAACGAGCGATTCCTGGGAGCCTCCGGACGCTCCTCGGTCCAGTCGCAGTCCTTCATCTCCCCGACCACCACGCCGGCGATGCCGTCGAGCTTGCCCGCCAGTCGCAGCTGGTCCAGATGCACCTCGATCACGTACGCCGGCTCGTGCACCTCCTCGAAGAACACGATGGCGCCATCGAGGACCGGATCCCACGGTGTGCCCATGAGATGCACGAACGTGAACAGGTTGCCGCCGACGATCGGGGCGGTGACGCGCCCCGGCGCGATGGTGCGTACGTACGGATCGTCCGGGTCGCGGGGCACCGGTCCGGTGCCCCCCGTAGTGAAGGCGGCGAGCGCCGAGTCCCACGTGAACGTCGTGCGCTCGGGGATGCCCATCGAACCCAGACCCGGGCCGTGCAACGTCGCCAGGCCGGCCTGCTGGCGCAAGGCGACATGCAGGTTGGTGATATCGGAGTACCCCATGAGGGCCTTGGGATGAGCCGCGATCAGGTCGTAGTCCAGGTGGGGCAGGACCTGCATGGCTCCCGTGCCGCCCCAGAGCACCTGGATCACATCGACGTCCGCGTCGGCGAACAGCGCGTTGAGGTCGTTCGCCCGCTGCTGCGGACTGCCGGCGACGTAGTCGTCCTGGGCCCACACGCCGTCGGTCAGCTTGACGCGATATCCCTTGCCTTCCCACCACTCCACGGGTCGCTCGATATCGCTCCGGTTGTAGTACGGCCCGCTGGGCGCGCAGACGCCGATCGTGCCGCCGGACGGCAGCGGTGCCCCGAACCTGGTTGCGGCGACCTGCGTCATGCGCGCATCACGTCCAGGTCGATCTCCTGATAGTCGTGCTCACATGGATTGCCAGGCGCCACCCACATGCGTCCGGACCCGACGTCGCTCACCATGGAGAACAAGCACGCGCTGGCCTCGTCACCCTCATCGGGGTCGGGGTGCAGGCACACGGCTTGCGGGCTCGAATGATGGTCGCGCATCACGTCCATCAATTGCTCCGGCGTCTGTGGATCCAGCAGGGTCAGCAGCTCCTGCAGACGCGCCAGCCGGGCCATGCTTCCTTCGGACGGCGCAGGGGCAAGCTCGGCCAGGTCGCTCTGGTAGTGGTTCGTGTGCGCCCCCGCGTGATCCAGCAGGCGATGCTGGCGCCCGGTCGTCTCCAGCATGAACGCATCACCGCCCCCGAAGGCGTAGACGTGGCCGTAGCCGCCCGCCCGTCCCGGCATGGCCGCCCGCGCCGTGGCGTCGCCGCGATCGCGGGCTTCCAGCGAGCTGCGGCTCACCAGCACCCGCGGAACGCCCACGCCGTCATCGGAGGCCGTGAGCGAGCCGATCCCTTGCGCGGCGCCGTGCGCGTTCATGCCCACCGCGGGCAAGCAGCACACGATCGTGGGTGAGGCGACGGGGACGCGACCATCGCCGGGCCGATCGATCACGACCGCGACGTTGCCCATGTCCCCTGCCAGCCAATGCTCGTTGTGGGCGAGCAGCGTCGTGTCATCGGTATGCACGGAGACGCTGGAGCAGCGCTCCAGGGAACCCCCGTTCGGTGCGGGTGGCTTCCGGTATCCCTCCTTCTTCTGCAGGAACATCAGCTCACCCTCTGGCGACTCGAGCAGGGGTTCGAGCTCTTCGAACGCGTTGATCGCGAAGAGCTCGAGCACGGGGACCATCGCACCGACGGACATGCCCTTCAGGACGTTCATCATGTCGGGGTAGGCCGTCTCGCCGGCCACCAGGTAGGGCGTGAGCAGATCTTGGAGCCGTTCCGACGAGACCCCGCGACGGTCGAGATAGCGGTGGTAGAACTCGATCGAACCTCGGATCTGGTCGGCGAGCTCGGTTCCGATGTAGGAGCCTCGGGTGAAGCCGTCGCCCCGCGCATCGACCACGCGGACCTCGGTCACGGATGGTGCTCCAGGCAGTCTCCCAAGATGCCGGGGATTATCGCGGCAAGCGGGTGCGAACGCGAGCCCATCCCGCGGCGACGGGCCGGCTTCACGTCGTTCCCGACGGAACCCGCGTCTCGATCTCGCGGATGAAGGACGTCTTGCCGTCGACGTAGGCCATGAGGTCGCGGGGGTGGGCGGCGGCCAGGTCCCGCTTGAGCGCCTCGTAGGCAGCGGCTGTGCCGGGCTCGTCCCGCAAGGTGTCGCGGAAGGCCAGGTGGCGGCGTTCCCAGGTCCCGCCCGCCTTGCACGCATGGATCTGGAACCGACGGGTGCCGTCGGCATCATCCAGGGAGAAGTACTCGTGTTCGTCGTCCCACGGGTCGGCGATCCATCGGTAGCCGAGGGCTCGCAGCGGATCCACGTAGGCCGAGCGCGGCACCATGGACACCAGGGAGAGCTGGATGTCCACGATCGGTTTGGCCGCGAGCCCCGGCACGGCCGTCGAGCCCACATGATCGATGCGAGCGACCAGGTCCGTCGGCGATGCGCCTCGGATGCGATCGGCTTCCCGCTCGAAGGCCTTCGGCCAGCCGGGGTCGTAGTCGACAAGTTCGAAGTCGCGACTGCGGCCCCGGTCCTCCCCCACGCGAGCACGGGATCCGCGAAGCCTGGCGAGGTTCACGACTGCATCGAACAGGGACTGTTGCGCAGGATCGGTGGGCGCGGTTTCCTCCGGATGCCATTGGACACCGAGCATCCAGGTGATCTCGGCTTCGGAGCGGTTGGTCGTGTCCATGTCCGGGACCGGCAACTCGATGGCCTCGATCAGGCCGTCGGGGCTTCGACCGCTCACGAGGAGGCCCTGTCCGAGCCGGTCGACGCCCTGATGATGGTGCGAGGAGCACGTGAGTGGCCCGGACTTGGTCGTGGCCGAGAGCAGGGTCCGGGGTTCCGGCGTCACGGGGTGGAGCGTCTCGGTGCTCTCGATCGGCACACCGTGCTGGAGGAGGCCGGGCAGATCGGGCAGGTGCTGCAGCAACGAGCCCCCGAACGCGACGTTCATGATCTGCATGCCGCGGCAGATGCACAAGGTGGGCAGGTGCGTGCGGTCCGCCGCGTGGACGAGCGCGATCTCGATCTCGTCACGGTCAGATTCGATGCCGTAGTCGTGCTCGGTGTCGGGCGAGGCCCCGTAGCGAGCGGGCTCGACGTCACCGCCGCCCACCAGCACCAGGCCGTCGAACGGTTCGAGGAGGTCGTCGGCGTCGCCTGCTTCGCCCGGTGCGACGATGGCGGTCCGTGCGCCCGCCCTGCGCAGGGCATCGAGGTATGGAGCGGGAACGCCGTAGCCTCCCTGCGGCCACCGAGCGACCCGATCGTCGGCCAGGTGATAGCCCACCACGGCCACCAGTGGCCGATACGTGGTGCTCACGACGAGATCGGTTCCCCTGCGTTCGCGGCCGCCACCCGCACGAATCGTTCGAACACCTCGCGCCCACGCTGCTCGTGCCCGGCTTGATACCGGTCGGATTCGGCCAGGATCTGGTCGGCCGACTTGCCCCAGACCGACAGCAGGTCTTCCTGGGCGCTGAACTCGTGCAACCACAGCTGCAGCTCCGACCGGTCGACCTCGAAGTGGAACTGCACGCCCCAGGTGCGGTCTCCTACCCGGTAGGCCTGGTTGACCACGTCGTCTCCGGTCACGATCAGCGTGGCTTCCTCAGGCAGCGTGAACGTGTCCATGTGCCACTGGAACTGCATGTCGCCGTCGCGCAGGTGCGACAGCAGTGGGTCGCTGGACGCCTCGGGTGTCGGGCGGACGGGCCCGAATCCCACCTCGCGTACCGGGGCCTTGACGACGTCCCCGCCCAGGGACCATGCGAGCAACTGCGCCCCGAAGCACACCCCCAGGTACGGCACGCCGGCCTCCATGGCCTCGGTGGTCAGCGTGCGGGCTTCGTGGATGAAGGTGCGCTCGTCGGCGTGCTCCACGTTGTAGATGCTGCCGAACACGACGATGCCCGAGAAGTCGGTCGCGGACGGGCGTTCACCGCCCTCCAGCGCTTCCCAGACGGCGACGGGCACACCGGCGCCCTCCACCGCGCGCTTGGCCACGCCGAACGTCTCGCCCGCATCGCAGCGCGCGAACAGGATCGGTTGCATGGGGCGAGTCTAGTGCGGCCGGCCCCTCACCCGCGTTCGAAGTAGCGCGCCAGCTCCCAATCGGTGATGCACAGGTTGTCGAAGTTCGCCTGCTCCTGCACGGCGGTGTTCAACAGGTGCCCGTAAACGTAGTCCCCGAACATCTCCTTGGCGGGCTTGGACTTGCGGAACACGTCGATGGCCTCGTGCAGGCTGGTCGGCACCCGCGGCACACGCTTGGCCTCGTAGGCGTTCCCCTCGAAGACCGCCGGCGGCTCGATCTTGTTCTCGATGCCCCACATGCCGCTCGCCACCGTGGCCGCGAACGCCAGGTAGGGGTTGGCGTCGGCGCCCGGGATCCGGCACTCCACCCGGAAGGTCTTGTGCTCTCCGACCATGCGGTAGCCGGCGGTGCGATTGTCACGGCTCCAGACGATGGCGGTCGGCGCCCACGACGCCAGCTGGTAGCGCTTGTAGGAGTTGACGAAGGGGGCGTACATCCACGCCATCTCGCGCGCCGTCGTCATGATGCCGCCCAGGTACCAGCGGAACTCATCCGTCATGTTGCCGACGCCGTCGTCGCTCCACGTAAGGCTCGTGGTGCCCTTGGCGTTCCAGATGGACGAGTGCAGGTGGCAGGACGAACCGGCTTCATCCATCGTCCACTTGGCCATGAAGGTCGCCGAGACGCCGTTCAGCGCCGCGATCTCCTTCACCCCGTGCTTGTAGAGCGAATGGTGATCGGCGTTGGACAAGGCGTCGGAGTACGTGATGTTGATCTCGTGCTGGCCCTTGCCGAACTCGCCCTTGGAGAACTCGATCGGGATGCCGGCACCGCGCATGTGGTTGCGGATCTGACGGATGATCCACTCGTCCTTGGTGGTCTGCAGCATGTGGTAGTCCATGATGTAGGTGCTGGACGGGTGCACGTCGCGGTAGCCGCGCTCGGCCAACTCGTCGAAACCGTCCTTGAACAGGTAGAACTCCAGCTCCGAGCCGGTCTTGACGGTGAACCCCATGTCGGCGGCCTTCGCCAGCTGGTCCTTCAGGATCTGGCGCGGCGCCACCCGCACCGGCTCGTCGGAGTCCTCCTCGTAGATGTCGCAGATCACCATGGCGGTCTTCTCGAGCCATGGGCACAGGCGCATGGTGGCCATGTCGGGCTTCATGCGGAAGTCGCCGTAGCCGGTCTCCCAACTGGCGTACTCGTAGCCGGGGAGCGGCTCCATCTCCATGTCCACGGCCAGCAGGTACAGGCACGCGTGCAGGCC
Source organism: uncultured Actinomycetes bacterium (assembly GCA_963821935.1). Taxonomy (GTDB): domain Bacteria; phylum Actinomycetota; class UBA4738; order UBA4738; family HRBIN12; genus JAOUEA01. Next base: position 1,306,711 of record CAWGFM010000005.1, read on the forward strand.
TTCGTCCCCGAGCACCTCGTCCAAGAAGAAGTCGGGCAGGATGCGCTTGCCCATGAACCGGCCCTGCAGGTCGGTGAACATGCAGAGCACCGTGTCGATCTCGCCCGCGGAAGTGAGCTCTTCGAGCTGTGTCGTGGTCAGCATGCCTTGAGCTTCCATCCGAACCATCTCCTCGAGCATGCGCGAGGGCGGCGGGCTGATGCCCACCACCCTCGGTGAAATCAAGGTCCTCCCGGTCCCGGCTCGCTAGGGCTCCCGCACATCGCCGACGTGCATGGCTCCAGCGGTTTCCTTCTGAGTATCTCCGTGACCTCCTCCGCTCAATGCGAACTCTTCCTCGGGCGAAAGGACCAACCTGTGCCGTCCGACGATGGCGAAGTACAGGATGCCGATCAAGAAGTAGATCAGCGTGCCGTACACACCAGGACGGTAATCCTCGTTCGAATACAGCGAGATCAGCGAGATCACGGCGATGATGCCACCGATGGCGGCTCCCGCCACACCCAACGGGCTGCGGTACGGGCGTTCGATGTTCGGCATCTTCCTGCGTAACAGGATGAACGACAGGCATTGCATCGCGTAGGAGATCACTGCTCCGAACACCGCCATGTACAGCAGCGCACCGACGATCTTTCCGGCGAGCACCCCCTCTTGCTTCCCCAGCTGATAGATCAGCACCGCCAACGCGTAGCCCACGACGGCGCCTGCGATCAAGGCAACGTGCGGAGTCCTGCGTGTCGGGTGCGTCACCGACAGCCACTTCGGGAAGTAGCCCGCCCGCGAGAGCGAGAAAGTATTCCGGCCGTAGGCGTAGATAATCGTGAAGAAGCTCGCGATCAATCCAGTGAGGCCAACCAGCGCGAGCAGCTCAGCCGACGTTCCGTCCCCGAAGACCGCCTTGAAACCATCGAACAACGGCGTCGCCGACACACCGATCTCTGCCGCACCCCCACCCACGCCAGTGTTCAAGAAGAGCGTGAGCAGACCGGTGATGAGCAACGTCGTCATGCCCCAGATCGTGGCGCGAGGGATGTCGCGCTTGGGATCCATCGACTCCTCGGCCGCCAGCGGGAGCTCCTCGATCGCCAAGAAGAACCAGATCGCGAAGGGGATCGCAGGGAAGATGCCTCCGATGCCCTTCGGCAAGAACGATGACCCTCCCGCCTCCGCGGGGATGTTGGTCCACAGCGAAGAGTCGAAATCGCCCGACACGAGAACGGCGATGAAGAAGAACGCCAGGATCCCTAGCGCCAGGATGTTGATGATCACCGTGAATCGCATCGTGGCTTCGATGCCAACGATGTTCAGGCCGACGAAGATGACGTAGAAGACCGCCCACCACGTGACTGGGCTGTTCCACCACGGCTCGCCGGCGAGGTCCAGGAGTCCCGCCATGATGTCGTGCATCAGGAACCCCATCGCCCCGACGACGACGGCCGGCGTGATCACGTACTCCATGTTCTCGGCCAGTCCGGTGATGAATCCCCCCCACGGGCCCATTGCCGACCGTGCGAACGAGTACGCGCCACCGGTGTGAGGCAGGGCGGGTGACATCTCGGCGATGCTGAAGCACAACCCGTAGTACATGATGGCGATGAAACCGGTGGCGATCAGCAGACCGCCGAACCCCCCCGCATCAAGGCCAAGGTTCCACCCGTAGAAGTCGCCTGAGATGACGGCCGCGACACCGAGTGACCACAGCGACCAGAACGCCGCGTGCCGACGGAGCCCGCGGCGCTCGAAGTACTCGTCGCCCACGTCCTGGTAGGTGACCGACCCGACTTTCCGTTCCTTGTCCGACATACGTCCCCCCGTCTTCCCGACCAGTCGGCGGCTCGCCGCGTATCGAGCCACATCCGCCCTTTGTCTGTCAAACTTCCGACGGTGATCCAGGACCGGGCAGATCTCGGCGGAGGGTGACCAGGATGCCGGAGGATGCCGTGACGACCGCTATCGTGACGACTGTTCCGAACCGGTGGATCGACCATGAGAACGCGAGTCCGAAGACGACCGCGCATGCCAAGAACACCATGTTCACCGGCAGCTTGACGGCACGACGCCCGATCACTACGGCGATCGCGATGCCGACCAACGACCACCAGTCCCAACTCGTAGCGGGGTCCGGCCACGAGGGAACGCCGACGCCGAGAACGATCACTGCCCCATCGTAAGGAGTTCCGGCCGCCTCGAGAGAATAGTTTGACCCGTGTTTGTCTGACAAAGTAGTGTGTGGGCCATCATCCCGCTGCGAGGTGGCTTTGAAGAGACGGCTCTCATTTCGTGTTCGAGACGAACTCGCCTCCCGTCTCTCGTCCGGGCGGATCCCTCCGGGGTCCAGATTGCCGCCCGAGCCCCAGCTCGCCGATGAACTCGGGGTATCGAGGGCGACCCTCCGCGAGGCCCTCCGGTCGCTCGAAGAGGACGGGTTCCTCACGCGGACCAGCGGCGCGGGCACGTACGCCACGCATCGTCCTCGGCTCCGAAACAACCTGGACGTCAACTTCGGCGTCACGGAGGCCATCGATGCGGCAGCGATGGTCCCCGGCACCCTCGAGAGCTCCGTCTACACCGAGGCGGCCACCGAGGACCAAGCGCGAGCGCTGGAGTTGTCCGAGGGTGATCCGGTCGTGATCTTCGAGCGCGTACGGTCCGCGGATCATCGGGCTGTCGTGTTCTCCAGGGACATCATGAACGCCCGTCGGCTGCCCGCGACTGAACTCGCGACGATGCCGCTGGATGGTTCCCTCTACGACATGTTCGAGAAGCGCGGGATCGCAGTGGAGCATGGCGTCGTGATCCTCGAGCCCGCTCGCGCCGATCGATCGGTGGCGCGACGACTCAAGGTGAAGGCTGGCACGCTCTTGCTGTATCTGCGACAGGTCGACTACGGGGGGGACGGAGAACCCTTGCTCTTGTCGCATGAGTTTCATCTGGCGGAAGCGTTCGAGTTCAGTGTGGTCAGACGTGGACCAGGAAGGAGAGGGACGTGACAGCGAGCGTCGGAAAGGAGATGCGGCTCAAGCGCGTGATCGATCGGGACGGGGTGTCGGTGATCTGTGCACTGGATCACGGGATGACCTCCCCGGTCTTCCTGGAGCCGCTCGCCGACATCTCGGCAAGGACCCGGGAGACGGTGGCCGGAGGTGCGAACGTCATCATGATGAGCAAGGGCATGATCCGGATCGCGAGCGATGGATTTTCGCCGACGACGTCCTTGGCGCTCCTTCTCTCTGCCAGCGCTAGTCCGGACGGTGCGACGCCCCAGATCGTTCAGATCGCTCAGGTTGAGGAAGCCCTCAGCCTGGGAGCCGACGCGGTCGTGCTTTTCACGGCGCTCGGCGGCGACACCGAACACGGGATGATCCAGATCCTGTCTGCGGTGGGGCGCGAGTGCGCGAGCCTCGGGATGCCGTTCATCGCGGAGGCAGAGTTCCCGACGACCTACGCCACCGTCGAAGAGCTGAAGCAGCAGTATGGGTTCGAGTACCTGCGCCGCAACGTGCGCTTGTGTGCCGAGCTGGGTGCCGACATCGTGAAGACGAACTGGCCCGGAGACCAGGATTCGTTCGGGAGCTGTGTCGAGGCAGCCAACGGCATCCCGGTCGTCCTCGCCGGCGGCTCCCGGCTCGAGGACGCGGAGCTGCTCTCCCGCATGGAGCAGGCGGTGGCGGTAGGCGCCATCGGGTGCTCCGTGGGCCGCAACATCTTCATGCACGCCGACCCCGAGGCGATCACCCGGGCGCTGTCACGCGTGATCCGGGAACGCTGGACGGCGGAGAAGGCGCTCGACTCGCTGCGGCAGGAGACCGGCTGAGATGCGTGCAGCGTTCATGACCGACGTCAACGCCGTCGAGGTGCGCGACGACGCGTCCGAGCCCGACCTCGATCCCGCCGGCGCGCTGCTGCGGGTCGAGGCCTGCGGCATCTGCGGTACCGACGCTCGGACGTTCTTCAACGGCGATCCGAAGGCGCCGACGCCGTGGCAGCTGGGCCACGAGCCCGTCGGCGTGCTCGACGAGGTCGGTCCCGGCGCCGATCTACCCCCCGGCGTGGCCGTCGGCGACCGCGTGTTCCTTGGCTCGATCCTGACGTGCGGCGAGTGCCGGTGGTGCTTCGAGGGCTTCCAGAACCTCTGCGAACATCACCTGCTCTACGGCTATGACCCCTTCCCGGGTGCCTACGCGGATCTGGCGGCGGTGCCGCCGATCGCCATGAAGAACCTCATCCCGCTGCCACCCGATCTGCCGAGCGACCTGGCCACCGTCGCCGACCCCTTCGCCTGCGCGCTCAACGGCATCGAGCAGCTCGACGTGCGGTTGGGAGACAGCGTGGTGATCCTGGGCACCGGACCGATCGGTTGCTGGCAAGCGGTGATGGCACGGGACCGCGGGGCGTCGAAGGTCTTCATGACCGACGTGTCGGGGGACCGGCTGAAGATCGCGTTGGATGCGGTGGGCGACGTGATCGACGACGCCTGGGTCGCCGGCGACGACAACGGCGTCGACGAGGTGCTATCCCGGACCGGTGGACAGGGGGTGGAGCGGGTCAGCGTCGCCGCGCCGGCCAAGCCCGCGCAGCAAGCTGCCCTGGAGATGGCCGCCAAGCGGGCGACCGTCGTCTACTTCGCCGGGCTGCCCAAGCACGATCCGGTGAGCCCGCTCGACATGAACGAGCTCCACTACAAGGAGCTGGACATCCGCGGTGCCTACGGTGCTACCCACCGTCACTACCGCATCACGATGGACTACCTCGTTCGCAAACAGGATGTGCTCGCAGCCGTCGTCACGCACCGCTGGCCGTTGGAGAGGATCGGCGAGGCGTTCGACACGATCCGCTCCGGCACCGGGTTGAAGATGGTGATCGTGCCGTGAGTCCGGCGTACGTGATCGGCTGCGATGTCGGCAGCCAGGGCACGAACGCGGCCCTGTACCGGGACGACGGGGCGCTGATCGACTCGGCCTACGAGGCCTACGACGTCGCCTTCCCCCACCCTGGGTGGGCGGAGCAGGACCCCCAGTTGTGGACCACCGCAGTAGAACGCGCGTGTGCCCGGCTCGTCGCCGCCAGCCCCGACGGCCCGGCCTCGATCGCGGGACTCTCGTTCGGTTCGCAGCTCGACGGCATGGTGGTCTGCGATGCCGGCGGCCGCCCGGTGCGGCCGGCGATGATCTGGATGGACCGCCGCGCGGAGGCCCAGGCGGCCGCGCTCGCCGAACGGCTGTCACCCCAGAGCTTCTACCGAGCGGTCGGCGCCAACCTCGACTCCTCGCACGCCGTCTTCAAGGCGATGTGGGTCCGCGACGAAGAGCCAGGAGCTTGGAAGGAAGCCGTGTCGATCATGCCGCCGGGCTCGTACGTCCTGCGCCACGCCACCGGCGAGCTCGCCGTCGACTACTCGAACGCCAGCTCGCTCGCCCTGCTGGATCCGCGAACCCGTGACTGGTCGGACGACGCGCTGGCGGCGACCGAGATCGACGAAGCGATGTTGCCGCGGCTGGGGCCCGGCACCGAGGCGGTCGGGTCGATCACCGGCACATTCGCCGACGCCACCGGCCTCGACCCTTCGACCGTGGTCGCGATCGGCTGCGGCGACGAGATGGCCGCGACCCTGGGCGCCGGCGTCTTCGCCCCGGGCGAGGTCTGCGACGTCGTTGGCACCGCGGAGCCGGTGTGTGCCGCGAGCGCCGAGCCGCGCGAGGACCCAACGATGCTGGTCGAATGTCACCCGCACGCCGATCCCGACGCCTGGCTCCTCGAGAACCCGGGCTTCGTGTCCGGCGGCAACCTGCGGTGGTGGCGTGACCAGTTCGCGCCGATCGAGCGCGACGCCGAAGCTGTGGGCCTCGGAGATGCCTACGATTTCCTGTCGGTCGAGGCCGGCCACGTCGAGCCCGGCGCCGAGGGGCTCGTGTTCCTGCCGTGCATGCAGGGTGCGATGGCGCCCGAATGGAACGGCGCCGCCCGAGGCGTCTTCTACGGGCTCTCGCTCGCGCACACGCGTGATCACATGACGCGCGCGATCCTCGAGGGGAGCGCGTTCGCATTGAAGGACATCCTCGACGCGATGCGAGCTGCCGGGCTCGACGTGCAGCGGCTTACGATCGTCGGCGGCGGCGCGAAGGGCCCGTTGTGGCGGCAGATCAAGGCCGACGTGACCGAGCTTCCCGTGCGGGTGCCTGAGTCGGTCGAGACCACGGCCACCGGCGCCGCGATCCTGGCTGCCATCGGCGCGGGTGTGCACGAGGCAGTCGAGGGCGCGGTGGAGGCCTTCGTGCGATTCCGGCCCGACGTGCACGAGCCGGATCCGGCCACGCGGGACGCTTACGAGGACGCATACGGCCGATACCGGGCGGTCTACGGCGCGTTGCGCGGCGTCTTCGGGACCTGAGCCGCTCGCGACTCAGTCCTCGGGCGTGACGTAGGCGGCGGTGATGCCGCCGTCGACGATCAGGCTGGAGCCGGTCATGAAGCTGGCGTCGTCGCTGGCCAGGAACAGGGCGGCCTTGGCCAACTCCTCCGCCCGCCCCAGCCGCCCCATGGGGATGTGCACGAAGCGGCGCTGTTTCTTCTGCTCGTCGGACAGGAGCGCGAGCAGCAGTGGAGTCTCGATCGGGCCGGGACACAACGCGTTGCAGCGCACGCCTTGGCGCGCATATTCGACGGCGATCTCCCTGGTCATGGCCAGCACGGCGCCCTTCGAGGCGGTGTAGGCGGTCTGGGAGGTCGCCGCGCCCAGCCAAGCCACGAACGATGCCACGTTGATGATGGATCCTCCGCCGTGTTCGAGCATGGCCGGGATGCCGAACTTGCAGCCGAATGCCACGCCCTTGACGTTGACCGACAGGGTCGTGTCCCAGATCGACTCGTCGGTGGTGTGGACCGAGCCGTCAGCGGGCAGCATCACGCCGGCGTTGTTGTACAGGATGTCGAGGCGGCCGAACCGCTCGACCGCCGCTTTCACCATGGCCTCAGCGTCTGCTTCGTGGGACACGTCGGCATGGACGTAGAGGGCGGCCTCGCCGATGCCGGCCGCGGTCGAGCCACCAGCGTCGTCGTTCACATCGGTGAGGACGATCTGCGCGCCCTCGGATGCGAAGAGTTCGGATGCCACCTTCCCCATGCCGCTGCCGCCTCCGGTGATGAGCGCAACCTTGCCCTCCAGCCGCATCCATCCGTCCTTTCGTCGTCGATGAAGTGGTTCGACAGCGAAGCCTACGGCACCGTCTCGGCGGCCGGGCCCGCCACCTTCGCGCGTATCCGCGAGATGGACCGTTCGACGTACGCGAGGGGAACCTCGTCGATCCAGACCGTCTCGAGCGCATCCCCTCGCGCGCCCGCCGCTACCGCCCGCTCGCCCGCCAGCCCGAGGGCACGATCCATCTCGCGCTGCCGCAGATCGCCTGAGACGTCGGCGACGAAGTCTGCTTCGCCGGCCACAGGGGCAAGGGCGGCGCCGACCGCATTGGCCACGTCGGCATCGGCTGGACGTTCGACGCACCGCACTCCCGGGAGCCGGTCAGGCAGCAAGACCGAGCCACCGCCCACCGCGACCAGGTCGACGTCGGGCGAGCCGAGGAGCATGCGGTCGACGGCGCCGGCGATCCGGTCGTCTGCCTCGGCGAGCGCTCCTCCGAACGCACCAGGAGCGATGCGATCCGGGTCGCCGAGGTTGACGCGTCCGGCGGCGACGGCTGCATCGGTCAGCGTCGTGCTGGCGCCGCCGAACACCATCGACTCGGTCGTGAGCCTGGCTCCCACGCTGTCGATCCCCAGGGATCCGTCAGGCCGGATGATCGTGCCTCCGCCCACAGGCACCGAGACCAGATCGGGCATGCGGAAGTTCGTCTGCACGCCGCCGATCGCGACTCCGGCAGCCGACTCCCGGGGGAAGCCATGAACGAGCGCTCCCACGTCGGCGCTCGTGCCCCCGACATCCACGATGAGGACGTCGGTCCTTCCCGAGAGCACGGCGGCGCCTCGCAGGCTGTTGGACGGACCGGCTCCCACCATGAGCACGGGCACGCGGCGGGCATGGTCGATCGTCATCAACGTACCGTCGTTCTGGGTGAGGTAGGCGCGCGTGCCATCGCCGCCCAGACGCGAGGTGGCGGTCACGAGCCCGTGCACCAGGCGCTCGACCAGATCCCCGAGGGCCGCGTTCAGCACCGTGGCGTTCTCGCGTTCCAGGAGTCCGAGCCCACCGATCTCGCTGCTGATCGAGACCGGCAGCCCGGTGGCATCTGCCAACCGCGCGGCGGCCTGCCGTTCCTGCGACGCGTCCAGTGGCGAGAACGTGCCCACGACCGCGATGGCCCCGGCCTCGCCGTCGCTCGCGATCTCGCCGGCGATCCGGACGATCTCCGCTGGATCGACAGCGACGTGCCGTCCGTCGATCTCCACGCCACCACGAGCGATCCATGCGCCCGCCGAGGTGGCCGCCGCCAGGTCATCGGGCCAGCCGGTCAGCGGGGGGATCGCCTCGGTTCCCGGCGAACCGAGGCGGATCAGCGCGACCCGGCGCAGTCCCTGTCGTCGCACGATGGCATTCAGGGCGTGCGTGGTTCCGAAGGACACGCGAGCGACGGAGCGAGATCCCACGACCTGCCGCAATGCATCGACGATGCCCTCGGCAGGATCGGGGGTCGTCGGCACCTTGATCCGTGCTCGGATCGTGCCGTCGCGGTCGACGACGACCGCGTCCGTATTGGTGCCTCCGACATCGACGCCGGCGATGGCTCCACTCACGACGGGTCCTCCCAGACCGGTACGAAGCCGTGGTCGAAGCCGAACGCACCGGGTCCGCCGATCTCGAGGCCACGCGCGGTACGCCAGACCGGAGCGCAGGGGATCGCGATGACGGTGACCCGGGCACCGTGACGAACCCGTTCGGTCGGGATGGCGATGGCTGCCGCTTCGTCGAGCACGGTGATCAGGTCGGGCACGCTCGCGAGCACCCGGTCTGCCTCGAGGGCAACGAGGTTCTCGTTCTGCACCAGGATCCGGATCGTTCGACCAGCGTCGGCGCCCGTGCCATCCACCGTCAGGCTCCCACGTGCGAAGCCACCCTCGGTGCGGCGTTCCAGGTCCACGATCTTGCCCGTGAGCAGCTGCCGGCCGTCCGTCGCCTCGAGCACGCCGCTCGATCCCTCGGTGCGCTGGGCCGCTCCGATCCGACGTGCCAGGGAGACCGTGCCCCGCACCGTGGCGGTGCGAGCGTCCGAGGCTTCCATCACGAAATCCGCCCCGATGGCCGTCGTCCCGAACAGGACGGTGATGCCGCGTGCCAGGCGTTCGTACCAGTCGGCGTCGACAGGTTCGAACGTCACGACGTTGCCGTGCTCATCTGCCAGGAGCACCGGGCCCGGTGAACGCCCGACCACGTGCATCGCCACCTGGTTGCCGAACGGGAACGCCCGCCCCATGCCGTCGGCATCGGCCACGGGCAGTCCCGCCATCGCGGCCAGCGCGATCGGCAAGATCCCGTTCCCGCCGCCGATCTCGCCGGCCATGAGCGCGCCCACCGGGCGCCCGAACCCGCGTTCCACGGCTGCGACCAGGGCCAACCCCTCGCGCCCGGAGCCCAGCTTCTCCATGCCGACCGTGGGGGCGCCCCACCCGCCGATCGGGACGATCAGCGTGTCGTCCTCGAGCCGGTCCAGGTCCAGCACCGTGACTGGCCCGTGCTTCGCGATCGCGGCGCGTGCCTGGAGCAGCGCCGGACCGACGTCTCCACCGCCACCCGAGCCGAGCACGGCACACCCCGTGGCGAGATCGTCCAGATCAGCGAGGTCGATCAGCACGCTGGGATGCTCGCACAGGCGGCCGAACGGCGGGTCAAGTAGCGTGCTCGCCGATGGAAGTGGTGGCGGATGAACGAGCGCGAACCTACCTCGCGAACGGTGGAGGGCGTGTGTGGGTGTGGCTCGACGCTCATGGTGGACTCGGCGGACCGCTTGATCTATCTGGACGCGGCCATGGAGATGCCGGGTACCACGCGGGCGACGCGGCGCAAACGCAGCGGCCGCCGGTATCCCGCGCGGTTGGAGGCGTTCTGGGACGGTGCGGTCTTCGTCACCGACGACCCCCCTGGCGGCTAGACGACCTATCATCGCGATCGTCGATCAGGAGAGAACGAAAGGACCGGGCATGACCGAGCTGCTCGTGATGGGCGGAGAACGCGCCGAAGCGGCCGAAGGCGCCACGATGGACGTCATCGAACCTGCCACCGCCGCCTCGATGACCCAGGTCGCCGAAGCCGGTCCCGAGGACGCCACGCGCGCCGTCGATCGTGCCACGGAAGCGTTCGAGATCGGGCCCTGGCCACGCACCAGCGCTCGAGAACGCGGCCGGCTCCTCACCAAGGCCTCGTTCCTGATCCGTGAGCGTCAGGAGGAGCTCGCCACGCTCGAAGCGCGCAATGGCGGCAAGCCCATCGGTTCGGCGCGCGCCGAGATCGACATCGCGGCCAACGTCTTCGAGTACTGGGGCGGGGCGGCGAACAAGATCATGGGCGAGACGATCCCGATCATGCCGCCGGGCATCGACCTGACCCTGCGGGAACCGGTGGGGGTGTGCGCCCTGATCACACCCTGGAACTTCCCGGCGGTGATCGCCAGCTGGAAGATCGCGCCGGCGTTGGCCTGCGGCAACACCGCTGTGGTGAAGCCTGCCAGCCAGACGCCGCTCACCGCGCTCGCGATCGCGGACATCCTCACCGAGTGCGGGCTGCCCGACGGCGTACTCAGCGTGTTGCCGGGACCTGGTTCGACCACGGCCAGCGCGCTGATCGCCGACCCACGCGTGGCCAAGGTCTCGTTCACCGGTTCCACCGAGGTCGGGATCCGGGTGATGCAGGCCGCCGCGGAGCACATCGCGCGGGTGTCCCTGGAGCTAGGCGGCAAGTCGGCCAACATCGTGTTCGACGACGTCGATGTCGAGGGCTGCGTCGACGGCTCGTTGTGGTCGGTGTTCGACAACGCCGGCCAGGACTGTTGCGCACGGTCACGCATGCTCGTGCAACGGGCGATCTACGATGAGTTCGTGGAACGGTTCGGGGCCCGGACCGACGCGATCACGGTGGGGCAGCCGCTGGACGAGTCGACCCAGATGGGCCCGTTGATCTCACAGGGACAGCGCCAGACCTCGCTCGACTACCTCCAGATCGGGATCGGACAGGGTGCGCGCCATGTGACCGGCGGTGAGGTTCCCGACCAGCCCGGCTTCTTCATGCAGCCGGCGGTGTTGGCCGACGTCGACAACGGCTCGCGGGTGGCGCAGGAGGAGATCTTCGGTCCGGTCGTCTGCATCGTGCCGTTCGAGACGGAAGACGATGCCATCCGCATGGCGAACGACTCGCCGTACGGGCTGTCGGGCTCGATCTGGACCCGCGACCTGGGACGAGCGATCCGTGTCTCGAAGGCGGTTCGCTCAGGCAACCTCAGCGTGAACTCTTCGTCCAGCGTGCACACCGAGGCGCCGTTCGGCGGCTACAAGCAGAGCGGCATGGGTCGCGAGATGGGCATGCATGCCGTGAACCTCTTCACCGAGGTCAAGAACATCTACCTCTCGCAGGATTGACGGATGGTCCATCCGCCACTCGTACACTGACCGCATGGTTGAACTCCCCGAGGAGCTTGCCAACAGGCCTGCGCGGCAGCCGGGCCAGGCGCCAACCGCAACGCTCACGCTGGATGCCTATGCCCGGATCAAGGCAGAGCTGGCCGAGCTCACCACGACCGGCAGAGAGCAGATCACCGAGAAGATCCGCATCGCCCGCGAGCTGGGTGACCTGAAGGAGAACGCCGAGTACCACGCCGCCAAGGACGAGCAAGGCTTGATGGAATCCAAGATCCGCAAGCTGCAGTACATGCTCGGCGATCCCGAGATCGTGGAAGCTCCGGCGGCCGGCGACGAGGTGGGCGCCGGCATGCTGGTCACGATCCGCCCGCTCGACGAGGACGACCCGGACGACGAGACGTACCTGCTGGCCGAGAACGCCGAGGAGAAGGCCGCGGGCGCTCGGACGGTGACCACCACCTCGCCGCTCGGCATCGCGCTCATGGGCGCGTCCGAGGGCCAGGAAGTGCTCTATGAAGCGCCGGGCGGGAGCTTCCGGTACTCGGTGGTCTCCTTCGAGCCCCACTCCGTGTGAGCGAGTCTGCGTTGGACCCGTCGTGACCTCATCACGCCACCGAGCACGCGAGCGTCTCGAACGCCGCGAGCACGCCGTACGTCGTGATCGTCCCGAACGTGAGGCACCCCGCGTCCGCGACATGCCCGCCCCTCGGAAGAACGAGAGCGCGGCGGGTGGGTTCATGCAGCGGACGCTGGCGTGGCCCTACCGAGCCATCCTGGCCTTCTTGATCTGGACCGGCGTGCGACCGTGGCAGCTCACGGCCGCTTCCCCGGTGTTCATCGTGCTCAGCGGGTGGCAGATCGTCGAAGGGGACTGGGCCATCGCCGGCGTGTTGCTGCTGATCGGTGCCCTGTGTGACGTGTTCGACGGATCGGTGGCGCGCCACCGAGGCGAATCGGGCCGTTCCGGCGCCTTCATGGACTCCGTGCTGGATCGCGTCTCGGACATGATCTTGTTCTCCTGCCTGTTCTGGAACCTGGCCGCCAAGGGCGACACGCTGGAAGCGGGCCTCGCGTTGCTGACGTTGATCGTCTCGCTCAGCGTCTCCCAGATCCGTGCGGAAGCCGAAGCCGTCGGTGTGCAGTTGTCGGAGGGTCTGTTCCAACGATTGGAACGGATCCTCGCGCTGCTGGTGGCGCTGTGGATCCCCGGCATGATGCTGCCGGCGCTGGTCGTGTTGTCGGTCCTCGGCGTCATCACGGTGGCCCAGCGCGGGTTCTCGGCCCTAACCCAAGCCTGAGGAGCTCAAGGAACCAGATGGATTACGTGCGGATCGCATCGCTCGGCGAGATCCCCGAAGGCGAAGCCCGCGCCTACGACACGCCGGCCGGCCGCGTCGCGGTGGCGCACGACGAGACCCATCTGTACGCGTTCGGCGACGAATGCACCCATCAGGGGTGCTCCCTGGCCGAGGGCGAGTTCGACGACCGGCGGGCGACCATCGAGTGCCCGGTCGACGGCAGCGTCTTCGACGTGGAGACGGGTGAACCGGTAGAGGGTCCGGCCGTCGATCCGCTGCCCATCTTCCAGGGCCAGGTCGTGGACGGTTGGGTCGAGGTGGCTTCCCACCCGCCCGATGGGTCGCCCGGCTAGCAGGCCGGTCGCTTCCTCGATAGGCTCGCGCCTCATCCGCACGCGAGGAGGTTCGCCATGGCCGACGTCCGTACACGGTTCGACCTGCAGCCGCACGACATGCCGACGGCGTGGTTCAACCTGATCCCGGACATGGTGAAGGCTGGGATGCAGCCCCTTCCGCCGCTCAGCCCGCAGACGAAGGAACCGATCGGGCCCGCGGACCTGGCGCCGCTGTTCCCCGAGTCGCTGATCATGCAGGAGGTCTCGACCGACCCCTGGATCGACATCCCCGGCGAGGTCATCGACATCTACCGCCTGTGGAGGCCCTCGCCCATGTTCCGCGCACGGCGGCTGGAGCAGGCACTCGACACCCCGGCGCGCATGTTCTTCAAGTACGAGGGCGTGTCTCCGGCGGGCAGCCATAAGACGAACACCGCGGTCCCGCAGGCCTTCTACAACCGGCAGGCAGGCGTCCGTCGCATCGCCACCGAGACCGGCGCAGGCCAGTGGGGCTCGGCCATGGCGATGGCGAGCAGCATGTTCGGTCTGGAATGCGACGTGTACATGGTGAAGGCTTCGTATGACCAGAAGCCGTATCGCCGCGTCTTCATGGAGACGTTCGGAGCGTCGGTCGTCGCTTCACCCAGCGACAGGACGAACAGCGGACGCGCCATCCTGGAGACCAGCCCCGACTCGACCGGGTCGCTCGGCATCGCGATCAGCGAGGCGGTCGAGGATGCGGCGACGCATGACGACACGAACTACGCGCTGGGCAGCGTGCTGGGCCACGTCCTGTTGCACCAGTCGATCGTGGGGCTCGAGGCGCAGAAGCAGATGGAGATGGCGGGCGAGCAGCCCGACGTGATCGTGGGATGCGTCGGAGGAGGATCGAACTACGCCGGCATCGCCTACCCGTTCATGGCCGACACGCTGCGCGGCGAGACGTCCACCCGGTTCCTGGCGACCGAGCCGGCGGCATGTCCGACGCTCACGAAGGGTCGATTCGCCTACGACTATGGCGACACGGCGCAGATCGCCCCGATCGTGCCGATGTACACGCTCGGTCATGACTTCGTTCCCGCGCCCGTGCACGCCGGCGGACTTCGCTACCACGGCGACGCGCCCAGCCTGTCGATGCTGGTGCACGAAGGGCACATGGACGCCGTCGCCTACAGCCAGAACCAGATCTTCGAGGCCGCGATCACGTTCGCGAAGGCACAGGGGATCATCCCGGCGCCCGAACCGAGCCATGCGATCAAGGGCGCGATCGACGAGGCGCTCGCCGCGAAGGAAGCCGGCGAGGAGCGCGTCATCCTGTTCAACCTGTGCGGTCACGGTCACTTCGACATGCAGGCCTACGACGACTACCTGCACGGCCGGCTGCCCGAGGTGGAGTTCGAGGAGGCCGACGAGGACGCAGCGCTGGCGGCGCTGCCCGAGGTGTCGATCCCGGTCTGAAGAGGTCGGCGGGCACCGACGCTCGCGGCCTGGCTAGCCCACGACCTTCCGGTTGAGATCGAACCCATGCCACCAGGGCGTCCGTCACGGCCTGCGCCACCAGCTCGTACCCGCGCGGGTTGAAGTGCAGGCCGTCGGTGGCCCGGATGAGCTCCGCGCGTCCATCGTGTCGGTAGAAGTCGGTGTACTCACCATCGGGCGTAGCGAATCGGTCCCACGTGTCCACGTACACCGCGTTGGGCGTTCGGTCCACCACCCGTTCGAAGATCTCGTTCTGGCGCAGCATCACCTGCCAGCGCTCTTTCCTGTCGACGATGGGCAGGCCGACCCACGCCACATGCGAACCGGCATCGACCGCGATCCGCGTCATCTGCTCGACCCGCTCCTCGTAGCCCTTGGGCCATTCGGTGCTGCCGATCTCGGCTGCGGTCTCGCCCGTCGGGGTCTGCAGGCTCTGGTTGTCGTTGTCGCCGATCATCACGATCACCAGGTCGGGCCGGTAGCGATCCGTGATCTCCCGCATGCCGCCCAGCCAGTCGAAGTAGTCCAGCCGCGCGAGTCCGGTGGAGAGCCTTCCCTGCTGCGACACACGGACCAGCGTCTGTCGGAAGGCTCCTTCGATGTAGACCCCCAGCCCTTGCGACAGCGAGTCGCCCACGACGACGACGCGCAGCTGATCCTGCGGCGTCGGCGTGCGCATCGGGGTGGTCTCGGTCACGGGCTCGTCGGGCTTCGCTGAAGGGGAGGCGTCCGGCTGGATCGGAGGCAGCACGATGTCATCCACATCGCCTCCCGGTGCCGCGTCGGGATCCCGGCCCAAGGCGCTGGACACCCCGTCGGTGAGCTTCGTGATCTGGAGCCCGTTGCTCATCGCGGCCAGGGGGTTCAGCACCCACAGGGACACGGTCCGGCGGGTGCCCAGCGGCTGCGCCTCGGACGCGCGCTTCAGGGTCGGCGCGTAGAGCATCGTCCACAGCAGCAGACACACGAGCACCACGATGAGCGCCTTGCCGGCGGGCATCGTCTGTCGTCCCTCCGGAGACGGCGTGCCCGTGGCCGGTGGCGGGGTTCCGGGGCTTTGGTTCGAGTCGGTGGTGGCCATATGACGGGTCAGAACTGGAAGTAGATGAAGGGCGCCACGCCGGTGGGTCCGAGCGTCGCGACAACGAACAGGACCCCCGCCAACCCCGCTCCCAGCACCGCCGGGTGCAGCTGGGACAGGCGCTTCTGGACCTCGAGCGCGGGCGCGGGCGGCGCGTACTGCAGGGCGAGCATCGCGGCGATCGTGCCGATCACCAGGATGTTCACCAGCTCCGGTCCCGTCGTCCAGCCCACGAGGAGTCTACCCAGCACGGTGAACGCGATCCCCAGGGTCTCGGACCGGAAGAAGACCCATCCGATGCACACCAACCCGAATGTCGACGCGCGTTGGCCCAGCAGCAGGAGCGGCGTCTCGGGCCGTGACGGCAGATGGGTGCGTTTCCAGGCGCCGATCACCTGGCCCACCCCGTGGTAGAGACCCCAGAAGATGAACGGCCATGCGGCCCCGTGCCACAGCCCACCCAGCACCATCGTCGTGAGGACGTTCACGTAGGTCCGGATCTCGCCCTTCTGCGACCCACCCAGCGGGATGTACAGGTAGTCGCGCAGCCAGCGCGACAACGTGATGTGCCATCGGCGCCAGAAGTCCTGCAATGATCTGGCCGAGTACGGTCGGTCGAAGTTCTGTGGGAACTGGAAGCCGAGCATCTTCGCCACGCCGATCGCGATGTCGGTGTAGCCGCTGAAGTCGGCGTAGATCACGATCGCGAACGACACGATCGCGAACAGCACGTCGATGGAACCGTACGCCGAGGGATCCCCGAACACCGGCGTCACCATGGTGGTCGTGAGGTAGCTCGAGACCACGACCTTCTTGAACAACCCGCCCATGATCAGCCATGACGCGCCCACCACGTCCACGTGGCGAGGGTCGCGCCGCACATCCAGCTGGGGGATCAGCTCGTCCGGTCGCACGATGGGCCCCGCGACCAGGTGGGGGAAGAACGACAGGTACAGGAACACGTCGATCCAGCTCGCCGGTTCGAAGCGTCCGCGATAGACGTCCACGACGTAGCTCACCGCCATGAACGTGAAGAACGAGATGCCGACAGGCAGGATCAGCGACACGAGCGGGAGCCCAACGTTGATGCCCAGCGAATCGACGGCGTTGGTGACGTTCAGCGAGAAGAAGCCGTAGTACTTGAAGTAGAGCAGCGGCAGGAGCGTGACACCGACCGCGATCGCCATGCTCAGGCGCCGAGCCCGTTCCTGGGACTGCCGTGCGACGGCCAGTGCGCCGACCTGCGAGATCGCCGACACCCCGGCCAGTAACCAGACGAAGTTGACGTCCCACCAGGCGTAGAAGACATAGCTGGCGCCGATCATGAAGAGCTTCCAGGGCAGTGGTTTCGGGTTCAGCAACCAGTGGCCCAGGAAGACCAGGGCGAAGAAGATCGCGAAATCGACGGTAGGGAAGAGCATCGCCGAGCATCCTAATCGGCGCTGGTGGCCACCTCTCGGAGCCGCCGCTCCAGGAACGCCCGTTCGGACGCGTTCGTGACCAGCGCGAGCGCGTTGCGGTAGGCCTCGGCGGCCTGGGGGAGCCGATCGAGCCGGCGCAGGACATCGCCTCGCGCCGCATGGAACAGGTGGTATCCATGCAGGTCCTCGTCCAGCGCATCCAACAGCGCCAGGGCCGGGGCCGGTCCGTCGGCCATGGAGATCGCCACGGCTCGGTTGAGGTCGATCACCGGCGACGGGGTGGTGGCGGCCAGGGCTCCGTACAGGCTCGCGATCTGTGGCCAGTCGGTGTCCTCGGGTCTGGGCGCCCGGGCATGGAGCGCGGCGATCGCCGACTGCAATTGATAGGGCCCGGGCACGCGCAACGCGATCGCTCGATCCAGGGTGGCCAGCCCCTCGTCGATCATGGGCTGGTCCCACCGTGCACGGTCCTGATCGTCCATGAGCACCAGGTCGCCGTGGCCGTCGGTCCTGGTCGCTCGGCGCGAATGATGCAGCAGCATCAGCGCCAAGAGCCCCAACACTTCCGGCTGCTCCGGGAGCAGCCGGTCCACGATCCGCGTCATCCAGATGGCCTCGTCGCAGAGCTCGCCGCGGACCAGGTCGTCGCCGGACGTCGCGCTGTAGCCCTCGTTGAAGATCAGGTAGAGCACCGCGAGGACGCCGACGAGACGTTCGGCCAACAGCTCGCGAGGCGGCACACGGTAGGGGATGCCGGACGTCGAGATCTTCTTCTTCGCCCGCACCAGCCGCTGTGCCACCGTGGGCTCCGGGACCAGGAACGCGCGAGCGATCTCACGGGTGGACAGGCCGCCGACGGTCCGCAACGTCAAGGCGATCCGGGCGTCGATCGCCAGCGCTGGGTGGCAGCAGGTGAAGATCAATCGCAACCGGTCGTCGGGGATCTCGGGCATGTCCTGGCCGATCTCGTCGAGGGCACGCATCCGTTCGACCAGCTCGCTCTTGCTCCGGCCCGATGTGTCGCGACGCAAGCGGTCGATCGCTCGGTTGCGTGCCGTGGTGGTGATCCAGGCTGCGGGGTTGTCGGGGACGCCATCGGCGGGCCAGCGCTCCAGGGCCGTCACGAACGCGTCTTGGACCGCCTCCTCGGCGAGGTCGAAGTCGCCGATGGCACGGATCAAGGTCGCGACCGCCCGGCCCGACTCCCGCCGGAAGAGGCGGTCGACGACCTCGTCCGACGCCTGGGTCACCCTTGCGGCATCTCCGCCGGCAACACGGCGACGGGCCGGAGCTCGATGGTTCCGGTTCGCGCACCGGGACAGCGTTCCGCCGCTTCGATCGCCTCGTCCAGGTTGGCGACGTCGAGCAGGTAGTAGCCGCCCAAGGTCTCCTTGGTCTCGGCGAACGGCCCGTCGGTCACGACGCGTTCACCGTTCTGCACTCGAACGCTCGTGGCCTTGTCGACGTCTTCCAGCGCGTCACCGGCCGTCATCCAGCCCTTCTCAGCCAGCCACGACGAGTAGTCGAACCACCCTTGCATGTTGGCGTTCTGCTCTTCCTCGGTCATCTCGGCGTATGCGCCCATGTCTCCGTAGATCAAGAGCATGTACTGCATGACCCCTCCTCCCGTCTCGCAGGACCCTCGTGGCCCTGACATCACCTCGTCGACGAACGGCGCGGCCCGTTCTCGACATCGTGATCCGATCGAGCTGCCGGCGGGTGAACGATAGGCTACCGACATGGGCCAGATCGATCCGCTGGACTTCCTCCAGGTCGACCGCCAGCTCACCGACGGTGAACGTGCCATCCGCGATCGCGTCCGGGCGTTCGTCGATGAGCATGTGATCCCGAACATCGAGGGATGGTTCGAGCGCGGCGAGTTCCCGGTCGAGCTCTCCAAGGGTTTCGGCGACCTCGGGGTGCTGGGCATGAACCTGGACGGTTACGGGTGCGCCGGGTCATCGGCCGTGGAGTACGGGGTCGCCAACCGTGAGGTCGAGTACGGGGACTCCGGGCTCCGGTCCTTCGTCAGCGTCCAGGGTTCGCTCGCGATGTTCCCGATCCACCGCTACGGCAGCGCGGAACAGAAGCAGGAATGGCTGCCGCGCATGGCCACCGGTGAGGCGATCGGGTGCTTCGCGCTCACCGAGCCGGGGGCGGGGTCCGATCCTTCGTCCATGACGACCACCGCCCGCCGCGACGGTTCGGACTGGGTGCTCAACGGGCACAAGAAGTGGAACACCAACGGGTGGGCCAGCCACGTCGCGGTCGTCTGGGCCAAGGACGAGGCCGGCGTCGTGCGCGGCTTCGTCGTGCCCTCGGACACGTCCGGGGTCGAGTTCCGGGAGCTGGAGCACGCGTGGTCGTTGCGTGCAGCCGCCCGCTCCGAGCTCTTCCTGCACGACGTTCGGCTGCCGGCCGACGCCGTCCTGCCGGGCGTGGAAGGCATGAAGGGACCGCTCTCCTGCCTCACCGAAGCCAGGTTCGGCATCGTCTGGGGCACCGTCGGCGCGGCACGCGCGTGCTTCGAGGCGGCCCTGGATCATGCGAAGGCGCGGGTGCAGTTCGGCAAGCCCATCGGCTCGTTCCAGCTCGTGCAGGCCAAGCTGTTCGAGATGGCGTTGGCGCTGAACGAGGCCTCACTGCTGGCGCTGCACCTCGGACGCATGAAGGACGAGGGCACGGTGACGCACGAGCAGATCAGCCTGGCCAAGCTCAGCAACTCGCGTGCGGCCTTGCGAACGGCGCGGGAAGCGCGGGCGCTGCTGGGTGCCACCGGCATCACGTTCGATGCTCCCGTCATCCGTCACATGAACAACCTGGAATCGGTGGTCACCTACGAGGGCACCGAAGAGATCCACACGCTCATCGTGGGCGCCGCCCTCACCGGCCTTCGCGCGTTCGAGTGAGCGCGGCCACGTTCGCGCAGTAGCCTGAGTTCGACGACGACACCCGAAGGAGACATCGATGACGCGCGAGACCGAATGGGCCGTGTTCGAGAAGGCATGCGAGATCACGGCGTCGGCCGTGCGAGGCACGATCGGAGGGGCCGATGGCCAGCAGGCGGCCTACGTCGGCGAGGTGTTCCGCGAGGTGCACGCGGCGCTCATGCAGGCCGCCATCGAGATGACCGACAAGAACGCGAAGGCCGGGTTCTAGGGGACGCTCTACAGGTGCTCGTGGGGCGTGAGATCGCGCATCGACACGACACCCACGACGCGCCCTCCTTCGACCACCGGCATGTGCCGGAAACCGAACGCGAACATCGACGAGAGCCCCTCCTGGGTGTCGGCGGAGGGCCCGATCGTGGTCGGGTCCGATGTCATGAACGCGCCCACCTGATGGTGTTCGGCGTCGAATTCGGACGCCACGGCCCGCAACACGTCGCGCTCCGTGAAGATGCCGACCAGCGTGTCGTCGTTCATCACCAGGGCGGAGCCGACCTTCTTGGTGCTCATGATCGTGGCAGCCTCGGCCACCGTGGTGTCTCGTGTCACCTGCACCATGTCGGTGCTCATCACCTCGGAGATCGTGGTCATGTGTCCTCCCGCACCCGAGCCTAGACCGAGCGCGGCCCGACGGGAAGCGCTCCTCGCCTGGTACCGGCCGCGCACCCGGGCTTACCCGTGGCGCAGCCGGCGCCCCGACCCGTACGCGGTCCTCGTGAGCGAGGTCATGTTGCAGCAGACCCAGGCCTCACGGGTGGTTCCCGCCTTCGAAGCGTTCATGGAACGGTTCCCCACGGTGGACGCGTTGGCCACGGCGCCATTGGCCGATGTGATCCGGGCATGGGGAGGGCTGGGGTACCCGCGACGCGCCGCGGCCCTGCACGCAGCGGCACTCGTCGTGGAGGGCGAACACGGTGGCCAGGTTCCGAGCGAGCCGGTCGCCCTTCGCCGACTGCCGGGTGTGGGTGAGTACACCGCTGCCGCGGTGGCGAGCCTGGGGTACGGGCGCCCGGTCGCTGCCGTCGACACCAACGTGCGGCGGATCGTGGCTCGTGCCGTGCACGGCGTCGATCCAGACGACGTCGCAGCGTCACGACTCCGGGAGGACGCGCAGGCTTGGCTCGATCCGCATGATCCCGCGTCCTGGAACCAGGCCCTGATGGACCTGGGACGCACGGTCTGCCGCCCGGCTCCGCGCTGTGAGCTGTGTCCGATGGGGACGTGGTGCCGGTTCGCCGCGTCGGGCCGCCGAGGGCGACCGTCCAGCCGGCGCCAGGCACGGTTCGAGGGGTCGCTCCGTCAGGTGCGGGGCGCGGTGCTGGCCTCCCTGCGGCAGCGCTCACCGCTGACCGTGACCGGCGTGACGACGGCGACGGGCTTCGAGCCCGACCGGGTGGTGGAGGCGATCCAGGGGCTGGCCCGGGACGGAGTCGTGGATGCGACGGAGGCGGCCTTGCAGGGTCGGCCGAGGGCTCGGGTTTCCCTGCCACGTTGACTATCGGCACGTGCCGCCGGTATCGTGCTCTTATCGAGATGAGAGCGATTCTTAGAATCACCTGCGGGGTGGATCGCCCGTTCCTGGCGATCCTGGGTGTGCTCGCGTGTCTCGGGGCGGCATGCGCAGCGCCCGACGCCTCGCGACCCGAGGAGGGTGATGGGACGGTGACCGTCGCGGCCGCCGTGTCCCCGTTGGCCGAAGCCGCTCAGGTGATCGGCGGTGATTGCGTCGAGGTCGTCAACCTCACCCCACCGGGGGTCGAGCCACACGACCTGGAGCTCAGCCCCGATGACGTGGAGGCGATCGCGTCCGCGGGACTCGTGCTGTATCTGGGGTCGGGCTTCCAGCCGGCGCTCGAGGATGCGATCGGCGATGCCCAGGGCCGTGTGCTGGACGTCCTGACGCTGGTCGAGGCCGCGCCCGCAGCAGCTTCCGAGGCCGAGGAAGGTCTGGTCGCCGATCCGCACGTGTGGTTGGATCCGGCCCTGTGGGGCGGAGTGATGCGCGATCTTGCGAGCGCGATGGCCGAGGCTGCGCCTCAGGCGACCTGCGACTTCTCTGCCAACGCCGACGCCTACGCCGCTGAGCTCTCGATGCTCGACGAGGAGTTCGCGGCGGGCCTCGGTGACTGCCGGGGAGACATCATCGTCACCAACCACGCTGCTTTCGGCTACCTCGCCGCCGCGTACGGGTTGACGCAGGAAGCCATCTCCGGGCTCCAGCCCGATGCCGAACCGACCCCCGAGCGGCTCGCAGAGCTTCAGGAGTTCGTTCGCTCGAGCGGGGTCACGACGGTCTTCAGCGAAGAGCTGGTGTCGCCCGAGGTGGCCCAGACACTGGCCGACGAGGCCGGTGTCGACACGGCCACGCTCAACACGCTGGAAGGGCTGACACCGGAACAGCTCGAGGCCGGCGAGGGGTACACTTCGGTCATGAGAACCAACCTCGATACGCTCCGGTCGGCCCTTGGCTGCTCCTGACGCTCGAACGTCCCAGGCGGACGCTGCGACGGTGGTAGCGACCACACCGCTGTTGTCCGCCACGGCGGTCTCGTTCTCGTACGGACGATCGTCGGTGCTCGAGGACGTCTCGCTCCAGGTTCGCCCGGGCGAGTTCGTGGCGCTGGTGGGACCCAACGGTTCCGGCAAGTCGACCCTGCTCAAGACCCTGCTCGGTTCCTTGCACCCGCGCTCGGGCACCGTCCGACTGTTCGGCGCCGACCCCACCGAGCTGCGCGACCCGTGGCGCCTGGGGTATGTCCCGCAGCGCCCCTCGCTGGCCTCAGAGGTCCCGGCCACGGTCGAGGAGATCGTGGCCACCGGCCGTCTGGCCCGCCGCGGATGGTGGCGAACCCCGTCACGCCAGGATCGGACCGCGGTCCGCCACGCGATGGAGTCCGTCGGTCTGGGCGACCTCGCCCAACGACCGATCAACCAGTTGTCGGGTGGGCAGCAGCAGCGTGTGTTCATCTCTCGAGCCTTCGCCAGCGAACCGGATCTGCTGGTGCTGGACGAGCCGATCGCGGGTGTCGACGCGGGCTCACAGAAGCAGTTCCGCGATTCGCTCGCCCACCTGGTGGCCGACCACGGCGCGGGCGTCCTGCTCGTCTCGCACGAGCTCTCGGCGGTGGCCCAGGACCTGGACCGTGTGATCGTCCTCAAGCACCGCGTCCTGTTCGACGGTCCGCCCTCGCAACTGGTGGCCGAAGGTGTGAACCTGGGCGTGCACCGCGAGGACCTGCCTCAGTGGCTGGAGGGTCTCACGTGATGTTCGGTGTCGTCGCCGTCGCGTTGCCGTATCCCTTCGAACTGTCGTTCATGCAACGGGCGCTGGTCGCGAGCGTGGCCGTCGGGGTCTTCGCGCCCATGATCGGGACGTTCCTGGTCCAGAAGAAGATGTCGCTGATGGGCGACGGCATCGGCCACATCGCTTTCTCCGGCGTCGGGGCGGGATTGCTGGCGGGCGTCTGGCCCATCTGGACCGCCCTGATCTTCGCCGTGGGTGGGTCGTTGGGTGTGGAATGGCTGCGGTCACGCCGGCGGGCGTCCGGCGATCTCGCCCTGGCGCTCTTCTTCTACTCCGGTATCGCGTTGGGGGTCGTCCTGGCCAGCCTCGGCGGCGGCCTGAACGCCAGCATCCCCTTCCTGTTCGGTCAGCCCCTCACCGTGGATCGGGAGGGGGTCGCCGTCATCGTGGCGCTCGGTGCCCTCATCGTCGCGGCGATGCTGGCCCTGCGCCGTGTGCTGTTCGCCGTCGTCAGCGACGAAGAATGGGCACGGGTCGCCGGGTTGCCGGTGGGCACGGTGAGCAACGTGCTGGCGGTGCTCGTCGCCGTCGCGGTCGTGGCGGCCATGCAGGTCGTCGGCATCCTGCTGATCGCGGCCATGATGGTGCTTCCCGTCGCGAGCGGTCAGCTCCTGGCCCGCTCGTTCCGCGGCACGATGCGATGTTCGGTGGCGATCGGTGTGGTGGCCAGCGTGGTGGGGCTCGCGGTCGCCCGGATCTGGGACCTCGCCCCCGGGGGGACGATCGTGTTGATCACGGGAGGAGCATTCATGGTGATCGCGCTCGCGACACGCCGGCGCGGGAGCCCGGTCGTCCTGCCGGAACCGGGCGATCCGGGACACCTCGCCCCCGATCGCGCGCCGCATGAGGCGATCTCGTGATGGCATCGGCTGCTCTCGACATGCACGAGATCGTGGGGGAGCGCCTCCGTGCGGTCGGCCAGCGGTACACCAGCAAGCGCCGGGACCTGGTCTCGATCCTCGAGCGCGCGCACCAGCCGCTGTCGACCGGAGAGATCGTGAGCGCCAGCGGTGGCCTGCCGCAGAGCTCGATCTATCGCAACCTGTCGGTGCTGGAGCACGCCGGTGTGGTCCGCCGCGTCATCACCGAGGAGGAGTTCGGGCGATACGAGCTCACCGAGGAGTTCACCGAGCACCACCATCACCTCATCTGCTCGTCCTGCGGACGGGTCGAAGACGTCACGATCCCCGGTGAGTTCGAGTCCACCATGGACCGGGCGCTGGACCGGCTGGCGCGCCGCACCGGCTTCGCCAAGGTGAGCCATCGTCTCGATCTGATCGGCACGTGTCGCAACTGCGCGTGAGTCGTCACACCTCTGGGGCGATGCCGACTACGGCGTGAGATAGGGATCGGTGGGGGTCGGGATCGCTTCGACCGTGGACGCGTCGACCAGGATGTCTGCTCCCAGCGGGTAGATGGTGCCGGTCACGCGCACCCAGTCGTCGTCGGAGAACCTGCCGGGCGGCGCGTCCACCACCGTCACGTAACTGATCGTGGCGTCGGCGACGCAGCAGGTGATGACGAAGCGTGTCAGTTGGAACCGATCGCTCTGACCGGCGTCGAGGGTCACGAAGCCCTCCATCGTGACCTGTTCGCCGGCCCGCGCCCGAAGCGCGGCCGCCGCCGACCTGACCGATCGAGCGGCGGCGACGTCGACCATGTCGAGCGGTCCGCTCACGATCCGCGCGCTGGCGCCGATGCCCGCGGACGTGCTCCGGCGGTCCACCGCATAGGAGCCGAGGGTCGCGGGCGGCAGCGAGAGGAGCAGCACCACCGGCACGGCGATGAGGCCCAGCATCACGGTTTCCCGGGCACCGAGGTGCTCGGGACGTTCCACCCGCGCGCTGGCGAGGCGTCCGATAGCAGCGACGGTGGCCAGCACCGCACCGATGGGCACCAGCCACGCCGTTCGGGTCGACAGGTAGAGCGTCGTTCGGCCGGCCGACCAGATGAACCAGAACAGGCCGGCCCATGCCCCCAGCGCGGCGGCCACGGCGACACGGGCTGGACTCCACCGTCGCCTCATCCGAACACCACCTGAACCCAGAGCGTGAGCGCCAACGTGGTGGCGCCGACCCCGATGACCACCGTGCGGAAGAACCCGCGCTCGAAGGTGCCCAGGTACAAGGCGCCGAGCTTGAGGTCCACCATCGGCCCGAACACCAGGAACGCCAACTGGGCTGCCGGACCGAACGCGGTGAACGAGGCGGCGACGAAGGCGTCGGATTCCGAGCACAACGACATGACGAAGGCCAGACCCATCATGGCGACCAGGCTCAGCACCGGCAGGGAGGCCACTCCGTCGATGATCGATTGCGGCACGAAGGTTTGGACCGCCGCCGCGATCGCAGCCCCAGCGATGAGGAACCGCGCCATGAACACGACGTCACCCGACCAATGCCCGAAGAACCGACGCCAGCGCGTTTCCTCACCGGGGACCTCACGTGTGTCGGGGCCGGTCTCACGGCGACGAACGAGCTGGTCGCCCCGAAGTGCGCCCACGACCCAGCCCACCGCCATCGCCACGATGAAGCCGAGCGCCAGGCGGCCCAGCACCATGACCCACAGCGTGTCGCGGCCGCGATAAGCCACGAACGTCGACGCGATGACCACGGGGTTCACGATGGGAGCGGCCAGCATGAACGTGATGGCGGCGCCCGGCGACAGACCCTTCGTCGCCAGGCGGCGTGCCACGGGCACGGATCCGCACTCGCAGACGGGGAAGGCCATACCCGCCGCCGCTGCGGCCGGCAGCTGCAGGGTGCGAGGAAGCCGTCCGATCTTCGCGAAGGCGGACGACGGGACGAGCACCTCGATCGCGGCCGAGACCACGGCGCCCAGGAAGATGAAGGGCATGGCTTCCACCAGCAACGAGCCGAAGACGATCAGCAGGTTGCGGGCCCACCCGATCCGGTCCGGTTCGATCAGGCGCACCGCCACGGCGACGGCGACCAGCCCCAGCACCACCGCAGCCCCCGCGCGACCCGCGCCACCGGTCCGCGGCGCCGGCCGAGAGCGACGGGAATGCGGTGCTCGTTCGACGTCGACGGCCATCAGCAGTACCTGGAGAACGAGACCGCGAACGAGGGGAACGTGTCCGCGAACAGGGCTTCGCCATCGGGTGTGCGAGCGGCGCCCATGGCGGTGGCGACGGCAGCGGCCGTGATCGAGCGTTCCGCAGCGGCGTTGCGATCCAGGAACAAGCCTCCGCTGCCGGCCGCGGCGATGACCGGCGCTCCCAGGCGTGCCTCGGCCTGTTCGACGAGGTCGTCCGCGCTCATCGCGGCGGGGCTCGCCGCGCTCCCCGTCGCGGTGATCACGAAGCTAGCGAACGGGCTGCCAGCTCGCACCACGCGCACGAGCTGGCGGGTCATCCGGTCCATGTCGGGGATGGAGCCCTCGATCACGACACCGATGACGCCGGGACCGGGGTCCGATCCGGAGCCGCCGCGCAGCAGCGAGGCGACGGCGGGCAGCGGTCGTCGAGCGATGATCACGTCGTCGCGGTCGTGCTCGCTCGCGTACCAGCCGTCGCCGATCAGGCCTCGGTCGGAGGTTTCGGTCAAGACCCCCGCGACCCGCGCACGCTGATCCGTCGCCGCGTCAAGTTCGTCCGCCAGCGTCGCGATCACGGAGGTGGGCGCTCGCCTCGACCACGCGCGTGCGACCGTGCCATCGTCCGCGCGGAGCGTCGTGCCGGTGATGCCGTGCTGGCTCGGGACCCCGCCGGTGCCGATCGTGGTGAGCGTGGCCGCGGGGTCGATGGGGAGTGAGCCCGTCGTGCCCTCGAGCGTGCCGCTCGCGTCGACCAGCGAGCGCAGGAAGGGCCACGCACCAGGCGCGCCCTCGAGATCCGTCGACCCGACGCCTTTCCACACCACCTGCACGACGAGGGGCGGCGAGGCGCTGCCGATCACCATGCCGTCGGCGACGCCCGGCGCGGGCGTTCCTGTGCGCACGTCGGGATGCGGCATCCGGAAGCCGATCGCCTGCGCCAGCGTCGGTGCGATCTGGTCCGTTCCCGTGCCGTCGGGAGGCGCCGAGCCGGTGAAGCCGCCACCGAAGAACACGATCGGCACTCGGGTGTCGTTCAACGCTCCGCGTCCATGGACCAACGGGGGCTCGACCGAAGGCCACGGAACCTCCACATCGGCCGCCACCGACGTCGCCACACCCGGTGTTTCACCGCTGGTGACCCCGAGTGCATCGGGGGAGCGACCCTCACGGAACCCAGCGGCGATCGCGGCGCGCACCGGCGCAGGAAGTGGGCAGAACGGCACGATGGCGGCGGTGGCCTCGGTGGTCGTGCAGCTCTGACCGATGCAGAAGGCCCTGAGCGCGACGGCCGGGAGGGCCACCAGCGCCAGCACGACGAGCAACGATGCGAGGCGGCGGCCGGTGGGCACGACACCACGCTACCGGCCGATCCTCGGGTTGTCGTTCCCGCGTGGCGTAGTGTTTCCTCTGTCGCCATGACTCCCCGCCGTCTGTTCATCCCTGCCCTGATCTGTGTGGTGCTGGCCGGGGGACTCGCCACCCGGCCCGGCGTCGACGCCAACGCAGCCGCCAGCGATGCGGACATCGTGAAGCTCGCGTGCTCGATGCCGCACGAGGAGCTCGTGCGGACGTGGCGAGGCTGGCGACCCGACCGGGGGGCACAGCTGAGCTTCATCCCGAAGGAGCCGAACTTCGTGGGGTCCGGTCTGCCGCACGTGGGTCCCTGGGACTACATCCAGCGGGTGCCGATGCTGTGGTACGGACCGGGCATCATCGAGGCGCGAGGTGAAGTCGACCGGCCCGTCACGGTGGCGGACATCGCGCCGACCGAGGCCGAGATCCTCAAGTTCGATGGGTTCGAGGCTGCCGACGGCACGCCCATGGACGAATCGCTCCTGCCCGCCGATCAGCGTCCGGTGCCCAAGGTGATCGTGACGATGGTCTGGGACGCGGGCGGGAGCAACGTGCTGGCCGCTCATCCGAGCTCCTGGCCCTTCCTGAAGTCGCTCATCCCGAAGGGGACGTACTACACGGACACGGCGGTGGGCTCCTCACCGACCTCCACCGCGCAGATCCACGCCACGATCGGCACCGGGGCCTTCCCCATGACACACGGCATCACCGGACACAACATGAAGGTGGCGGGCAACATCACAGGCCCCTGGAGCGAGGGGCCGGCGTTCTTCATCAAGCCGACACTGGGCGATGTCTATGACCGCGCCATGGACAACGAGCCGGTCGTGGGTCTGGTGGGGACCGTCGACATCCACTTCGGCATGTTGGGGCACGGGTCGTTCTTCGGGGGCGGCGATCGCGATATCGCGCTGACCCGCTCGGTGCTCGAGGGCAAGACCCTGACCGACGAAGGCTTCGAGTGGAACCTTCCCGAGAAGGATGCCCCCTACTACTTCCTGCCGGAGTACGCGAACCAGGTCGAGGGCTTCGAGGACGATGTCGAGGCCGTGGACCAAGCCGATGGCAAGGACGACGGGAAATGGCGCGACAACGACATCAAGGAGCTGCTCGAAGGGTTCGACACCCCAGCTCGCACCCCATACCAGCAGCGGGTGGTCGAGGAGGTCATGACCCGGGAGGGCTTCGGAGCCGACGACGTACCTGACCTGATGTACCTCAACTTCAAGGAGATCGACTTCGTCAGCCATGTCTGGAGCATGAACAGCCCCGAGATGCGGGACGCGGTGGTCGCGCAGGACCTGGCCCTCGAAGAGCTCGTCACGTTCCTGGACCGCGAGGTCGGCAAGGGGGACTGGGTGCTGGCGCTCACGGCAGACCATGCATCCATGCCGGACCCGGCGGTGAGCGGCGGGTTCCAGATCTCGACCGGGCCGATGCAGCAGGCGATCAACGCCGAGTTCGACTCCGACGGTGACGACATCGTGATCGTCGATCTGATGCAGCCGACGCAGGCGTTCATCAACGTCAACGAACTGAAGCAGAACGGCTACACCGTGGACGACGTGGCGCGCTTCATGATGACGTTCACGCAGGCCCAGACGGCGGGCGGTGGCGTCGTGCCCAACCCCGGTCAGGAGAACGACACGATCTTGGCGGCGGCGTTCCCCTCGTCCATCATGCCCGACCTCCCCTGCCTGCCAGAGGCGCAGACGTAGTATCCGGGCACCGATGACCGAAACGCGCACCCGTTCCGCCTCCACTCCCGTGCCCGCCGATGCGAAGGACCGTTCCGCTTCGCCGCTGGGCTCGTGGTGGGTCGTCGGCGGCTTCGCGCTGCTGCTGCTGCTGATCCTGGGCTGGAAATTCCTGGCCGATCCCAGCCTTTCCGCTCCCACCCGAGACCCGGCCTGGTACACGTGGCGCGCGCAAGTGGTGCTGGAAGGTGACCCCGTCCGCGTCGTGCAGGAATGGGGCCCCGACGGGCTGTTCGCCGGCGGCTACCGCGTGAGCGTTCCGGTAGCCGGGGCCTTGCTGCAACAGGTGGTGGGCATCGACCGCTACTCGTTCAGCGCGTTCCTGATGCTGGGCATACCGATCCTGACCGGGCTCGCGCTGGGCGCGGCGTTCTTCCGCAGCCGGAAGGATCCGCTCGTGGTCCTGACCACGATGCTCGCGACCGTGGCGCTGTTCCTCACGACGCCCTACGTCGGGTACCTGGACAACATCACCGTGCTGTTCCTGTTGTCGCTGATGATCCCGTTCGTGGACGCGGCCCGACGATCGTGGGGAGCCAGGACCGCGTTGTTCCTGATCGGGGTGGCGGCTGCGTTCACGCACCCGACCACATGCGTGATCTTCGGTGTCGTGCTGATGGCCGTGTTCGGGTTCCATTTCCTGACCAGCAGGTTCTCGCTCGGCTCCGCATTGCGGTCCGACGGCCCCATGTTGCTGTCGGTGGGCTTCGGCATGATCGCCGGCCTCGCCTGCTGGGTGATCGGCATCTGGGGCGAACCGGCGAGCCTGGCCGAGGCGGCACTGCCGCCTCCGTACACGGCGGAGTTCTTCGCCGACCGCTTGAACGAGTGGATCACCTCGTTGCAACCGGTGATCATCGTGCCCTTCATGGCCATCGCGATCGTGAGCACGATCGTCCTGTCGCGTTCCACCCGCACGCCAGCTCGGAACGAGGACCAGGTCTCGATCTGGTGGCTCCTGGCGTTCGCGGGCGCCGCCACGGTGCTCACCGGCGCCGCCATCCCCTACTACCGGTTCATGAACGCGTCGGCTGCGCCCATGGCGTTGGTGGGCCTGGGCGCCTTCGCCACGATCCGATGGTTCGGCGGGCGGGAGCGCTCGAACACCATGGCCATCGCCGGCGGCGCCCTGATCGCGTGGTCGGCGCTCGCCTGGGTCCTCAACGACGCGTTGTCGGACGCGGCGCCCTGGTACGTCTTCGCCGGCATGATCGCGATCGGCGTGCTGCTGCTGGTCCGAGCGATGGCGCCGACGTTGCTGCCCACCGCGGCGGCCGTGGGGCTCGCCACCCTGTTGGTGTTCGGGTCGTTGGGCTGGCTGCTCTACGACGGCGTGGACCGGCGGTGGGTGAGCGAGACCAACCAGTGGGCCGAGCAAGGCGTGCGCACTTCGCTGGCAGCTGCCCGTGAAGTGGTCGATGCGGCCGGCCCCGATCGCCCGATCGTGCTCCTCGTCAACTTCGGCGACACCGACGAGAAGTTCGACACCAACACCGGGTACGGCTGGGCCAAGACCTACACGAACGTGTTCCGCACGGGTTTGCAGGGTGATGCGATCGAGCGCGCGACGAGCTACTTCGGCACGCTCGACAACTTCCTGGCCGGCGAGCCGACAGTCTCGTCCCAGGGCAGCGAGGGCTACGACGACACCTCCATCTCGCATTGGTGCGAGACCTTCGGCGGTCCTGCCTCCGCGTGTGACCCGGACGGCACGAAGCCTGACGACTTCATCCCACGTCTGCAGGAATACCCCGACGATCCGGTCGTCTTCCTGTTCGGCCAGTACTACGGGGGGCTCTGCAACGGCCTCGAGGAGTGCACGGACGAGGACGAGCAGCGGGTCTTCGAGGAAGCGGCGGATCAAGGCGTTCGGGTCGGGCCCGACGTGTACGTCATCGAAGGTGAAGGTCTCTGGACGCCGACGGCCGATGTCATCGATCGGGCCGAGGACGCCTCCGCCGCGGAGGCCCAGAAGTTCCAGGATCACCCCGGCCCGTTGGACAACCTGCCGCAGAACCTGCTGGTCGTGGCGTTGCTCGGGATGTTGCTCTTCGTGCCGGGGTGGCTCGCATCCGGCTGGTTCGAGATCCGCACCACGGTCGACCGCATCGCCCTCATCCCCGGCATGTCGGTCGTGATGGTGCTGCTCTCGGGCATCGCCGTCCTCGCGGTCTGGCGCGGCCCGCTCACGACCACCAAGGGCTGGGTGGTGGTCGCGGTCGCCGTCGGTATGGGCGTGGCGTTGCGCCTGGGCGACGCCTGGCTTCGGCGTCCTCTCGAGGCGTTCGGTGGGTTCTTCAACGGCTTGTTCGCGGTGTTCTCCAACCGCGACTACGCGATCCTGATGGGGGTGCAGTTCCTGGTCCAGGCCGGCCAGGGCGTGATCCAGGGGGCCATCGGCAAGTCGATCGCCTTCGGTGGCAAGGAAGGGTTCGACGTGCAGAACGTGCCGTCGGCCGACTACCTGTTGAAGGTCGTCCTGGCGTTGTACGTCCCCTACACCCTGCTCTCGCCCTTCATCGGTGTCTTCATCGACCGCTTCGCCCGGCGTCGGGTGGTGTGGTGGACCAACCTCATCACCTCCGCGATCGTGGCGGTGGTCGCCGCGGTGGTCCTCCTGCCGCTGGGTGATGGCACCACCCAGGGCGACACCGGCGCGACGATCATGCTGATCGTGGGACTCCTCGCCGCACAGGCGGTCGTCCGCGTGATCCTCGCGGTGAAGTCGGCAGCCATCCCAGACGTGCTCTCGGGCAAGGATCTGCTGCAGGGCAACGCCTTGTCGCAGGCCGGCGGCGCGCTCTTCCAGCTGTTCGGCATCGCGTTCGCGCTGGGCGCCGCGGCTGCGTTGCCGGGCTGGATCGTCGTCATCGCCGGCGCCGCCGTGCTGATCCTGGCTGCGATCGTCGCTCGTCAGATGCAGCACGTGGAGCACGCGCCGCACGAGACCACGTTCGGCCGAGAGGCGTCGCAGGTGGTGCACAGCATCGTCGCGGGCATCAAGGAGATCGCGTCGCGTCCTCCCGCCGCGTTGGGTCTGCTGTCGTTCCAGATGCTGCGGTATCAGTTTTGGGGCTTCGGGCTCTTCGTGTTCGCGCTCTACGCCAAGAACCTCGTGACCGGGGGCGCCGACAAGGCGGACACCCTGGCGCTCGCGATCTCGGGACTGGGCGGACTGGTCGGCGGCGCGCTCGGTCTGATCCTGGCCCAGAAGTGGAAGGATCGCATCCCACCGATCCGGCTCCTGCTGGCCTCCATGGCGCTGCTGGGCGCAGCGACCTTGGTGTTCGGCGCCATGGTCTCGGTCCTCGGGTTCGGTCTGATGCTGTTCGCCGGATTCTTCTCGTTCTTCATGGGCAAGATCTCGGCGGACACGATCACCCAGCAAGCGATGCCGGACGATTTCCGCGGCCGCGCGTTCGCACTGTTCGACATCGCGTACAACATCGGATTCATCGTGCCAGCCCTGATCCTGTCGTTCGTCTGGGTCGAGGGAAGCTCCTCGCGAACACGAGTGATCCTGATCGTGTCCGGGCTGGTCTTCCTGGGGTTAACCGCGCTCGTCGCGCTGTGGGCCCGCAGCATCCGCGACCAGTTCGCACCGCAGGACGATCTGATCGAGGTCGACGGCGAGCCCGCCGTCCCCGCCAACTAGCTCCGCCGCGAGATCGTTCGTTCGTAGTCGGAGAAGTGCGTTGCGATCTGGCTGAGGTCGAACGAGGCAAGGATCTGTTCCTTGGGTTCGCGGTCGAGCAGGAACGCGAAGCTCGCCTGCACGAGCGCTTCGGGGGAAGGGTAGCCCTGGCCCAGCCGCTCCCAATCGGCGCCGGACAGGGTCACGGTATGGCCCGTTGGGGAGCCGGCACCATCGCTGACGCGCACCGAGAACGTGGACATGAATCGCTCCACGTCGGTGCGCCGTACCTCGATCTCGAACGAGGGTTCCCCTGGCATGACCGACCGGAATCGTACGCTCTGACCGGCCACCAGTGGAGGAGGCGCGTGCCCCAAGTCCAGAACGGCGAGGTCACCTTGCACGTCGACGTCGACGGCGTCGGAGAGCCGATCACCGTGTTCGCGCACGGCCTCACGAACTCGTGCGTGGAGCTGGCCGCGTTCACCCCCATGGCGCCCGGCACGAAGGTGCGCTTCTGCTTCCGAGGACACGGACACTCGAGCGCGCCGCCGCCCGGCGCGTATTCCTTCGCCGATTTCGGGAGCGATCTGGAGGCTGTCGCCACGGCGTACTCCGCGACGAACGCGGTGGGCACGTCTCTGGGCGCCGGCGCGATCGTGTCCCGGCTCGCCGACGAGCCCGAACGGTTCCAGCGCATCGTCTTCCTGCTCCCCGCGTCGCTCGATCGCCCCATCGGCGATCACTCCCTGTTCGATCGCACGGCTGAGCTGCTCGAGACCCTGCCCCGAGACGAGGCGATCGAGGCGATCCTGCGAGAGTCCGGTCGCGAGCGGAACTACGACGACAACCCCGGCCTGCGTGAGTTCGACATGCTGCTGTGGCAGGACATGATCCCGGCGGGGGTGGCCCGTGCCATCCGCCAGATCGTGCGCGACGTCGCGATCGATGATCGGGAACGCCTGCGCGCCGTCACCGCACCCACCCTGATCATCGCCCGTGAGGGAGACACGATCCATCCCGCCGAGGTCGGCCGAGTGCTCACCGACCTCATGCCCAACGCCGAGCTCGTCATGCTGCGGTCCGAAGAGGACCTGATGATGTCGATCCCCGTGTTGGTGCAGCGGGTCAGCTCCTTCCTGGCAGGTGGCGGGTCGTGAGCGAGGACAGCGGTGGGGCGTCGCGTGCGGGTGGGACGGGGCTTGCCCCCGGCCGCAGTTCCGACCGTCGTGCCACCGACCGTCGCGGCGACCTGGCCGGCGCGGGGTTCTGCGCGCTCATGGCCGTGCTGTTCGCCTGTGTGGTGATCTTCGGCAAGCAAGTGCAGGCAGGGCGTCTCCCCTTCGTGTTCCTCGCCATCCGCTTCGCGGGCCAGTCGGTGCTGCTGCTGGGTCTGATCATGATCCTCGGCCGCCCGCTGATCCCTGAGCGCGGCGAGCGTCTCGCGCTGGCTCTGGCGGGGAGCGTCGGCTACGGGTCCGAGTCCGCGTTCTACTTCACTGCGCTCAACCACGGCAGCGCCGCCGCGGTGACGCTGCTCTTCTACACCTTCCCGGTGTGGGTGATGCTCGCGACGATGACGCTCGATCGCACGACGCCACCCGCCGGTCTGTTCGGTGCGCTCGGTTTGGCGTTGGTCGGCAGCGCTCTCGTGGTGGTCGGTGGTGGCGGAGGTGAGATCGAGACCGTGGGCATCGTGCTGGCGCTGTGCACATCCTTCGCCTATTCCGCCTACCTCATCGCCACCGATCGAACCGTGAAGCGCACCGATCCGTTGACCGCGGCGGCGTGGCTGGGGGTGGGGGCGGCGACGGCCAACGTCGTCTACGCCGTGGCCTTCGACGCCGTCGTGGTGCCCGCCGCCGGGTCGTGGTGGCGACTGGCCGCCATGGCCCTGTTCTCGGCGGGCGCGTTCGCCGCCATGCTGGCAGGCCTGCAGCGCGTGGGCGCGGTGCGCAACGCCATCATCGGCGTCATGGAGCCGCTCACGGTGGCCGTGCTGGCGGCCGCGTTCCTGAACGAGCCGCTCACCGCGCCGGTGGTGGCGGGCGGCACCTTGATCCTGGGTGGCGCGATCGTGGCGAGCCTGATCCGCACCACCCGCACCGCGGAGCCCAACGTATGAGCCGCCAGGCTCCGGCGATCCAGGTCGTCGAGCTCACGGAGGAGCTGACGCCCGCGTGCGTCGCGCTGGAGGTCGAACCCCACCAGCGCGAGTTCGTCTCGCCGGTCGCCGACTATCTCGACCTGTGCGATCGGCCCGACTCACCCTGGCGGCCGTTCGCCATCACGATCGACGATGCGGTGGTGGGGTTCGTGATGCACGGCGTCGATCCCGCCGACGACACCGCGTGGATCGGCGGCCTCGTCATCGACCGTGCCCACCAGCGCCGCGGCGTCGGGCGGATCGTCGTCGAGGAGCTCGTCGCCAGAGCCGCATCGAGCGGACGTTCCTCCGCCCTCAGTTACGAGCCGTCGAACGTCGCCGCCGAGGCGCTGTACGAACGAGCCGGCTTCACCCCGACGGGTGAGATGGAAGACGACGAGGTCGTGGCCCGGCGGCCGCTCTGACGCCGGCTTCGGGCTGCGGTACGGTCGCAGGCATGACCGAGGATCTGTACTCCCACGACGCCTACCTGCGCGCCTGCGATGCCACCGTGGTCGATGTTCGCGACGACGGTGTCGTGCTCGACCGGACCGTCTTCTATCCGCGGGGGGGCGGCCAGCCGGGCGATTCCGGCGTGCTGCGGTGGGACGAGGGTGCATGCCAGGTGGTCGACACGACGAAGTCGCGCGAGGACGGGCAGATCGTGCATGCCATCGATCCTTCGTCGCCGATGCCGGCCGTCGGTTCGAGCGTGGCCGCCGAGCTCGACTGGGATCGGCGCTACCAGCACATGCGCACCCACACCGCGCTGCACGCGATGTCGGGCATCGTCTTCTCCGATTTCGGCGCCAAGGTCACGGGCGGCAACATGGAATCGGGAGGTATCGCCCGCATGGATTTCGAGCTCGACGGCATCAGCCAGGAGTTCGGTCATGAGGTGGAGGAGCGTCTCAACGCGCGGCTCGCCGAGGACGTGCCGGTGCGCGTGCACCTCCTGGCTCGGAACCAGGCGCTCGCCGACCCGGACCTGATCCGAACGAAGGTGTCGCTGATCCCGGAGTCCGTCGATCCGATCCGCGTGATCGACATCGAAGGCATCGACAAGCAGGCCGACGGTGGCACGCACGTCGCCTCCAGCGGCGAGGTGGGACGAGTGCGGGTCGTCAAGACCGAGTCCAAGGGCAAGGCGAACAAGCGCATCCGCATCCAGCTCGAAGCACCGTGAGCGAAGGCGGTCATCAGCCGCCCAGCAACGCCGCGAACGCCGCGATCAGCAAACAGGCGCCGAGGCCGCCGACGGTGAGCATCAGTCGAAGTTGCTGAGGGATCGGAGAGCGCCCGAAGGCGAAGTACAGCAGTGGTCCCAGGAACGGGACCAGGATCACCACCGCCATCCAGCGCGCACGGAACGAGATCGGGATCGATTCCTGCCGGATCAGATCCCACAGAGCGATCGTGAGCCAGGCCGCGTACACGAAGCCCGGCAGCGCGTAGCCGTACAGGCCGATCAGCAGGCTCCACCACGACGTTGCGAGCGGCACTCCGAACACGGTCATCTCCTTGCCCACGGTGATGTCGACGGTCCGGATCCGGTCCATCGAACGGACCCGGAACGGCTGCGGCACGCTCTGGTCGGGGATGGCGGGCCGCGGTGGCGCAGCTGCCGGGTCGGACATCGCCGGTTGGTCCGACGGCGCCGGTCGCGACCTTCGATCGCCGAGTTTGGCCCCGCGGAGTTCATCGAGGGCACGGAGGCCCATGACGAGCGTGGGCGCGGGATCGCCGCCGCCGATCTGGGCGCCGGGGGACCCGCACCCCTGCAGCAGCTCGATCGCCGGCGGCGAGCTGGTCGCAGCATCGTTGTCGGTGAAGCAATCGCCGCCCGCAGCGGGTGCCCCCAGCGCGAGGTCCGCCAGGCCCGAGGCCCCCACCACGTTGCCCCGGACCTCGTTGTCGCTCGTGACCCACAGGGTCCCTTCGAGGTTCGGCAGCACCGCGATCCCGTAGCCCCGGTGGTTCTCGACCCGGTTGCCGATCACCTCGTTGGACGACCCGCCCGCGATCAAGATGCCGGCGCCGAGGGGCGTTTCCGCGGGGTCGTCCATGCCGGCTGAGGCCGGGTCGTTGTCGCGCACGAGGTTGCCGGCGATCAGCGCATCTCGCTGCGGCGATCCGTCTCCATCTGCGCTGTTGGGGACGATGCCGCTCCCGTTGAAGCGCCATTCGCTGTTCACGATCGTCAGGTCACCGCCCGCGTTCACGCCGCTGAACCCCAGGACGTTGTGCTCGGCGAGCACACCCGTGACCACCGCGTGGCACGGATCGCAGCCCCCGATGAAGAACCCGGCGCCGGGCGAGCCGCTCGCGTACGACCGGTCGAACTGACCCCAGTCCGAGCCGTCGGCCGCGATCCCGTGGCCCTCGTTGTCGATCGCGGTCAGCAGCGACCCCCAGTACCCGTGCACGCGCGTCCACAGGAACCCGTTCGACACGTGGTTGCGCGAGGTCAGGTTCTCGATCGTGACGCCATCGGCTTCGATCACATGGATGCCGTTCGCGCGTTCGAGCTCGCCGTCGATGATCGTGCGGGTGCGATCCATGCCCCGGATCGTGATGTAGGGCGTGGTCACGGTAACGGCTTCCCGATAGACGCCCGGATCGATCAACACCATGCCCCCGGGCTTCGCGACGTCTACCGCGTCCTGGATCGTGGCCGCGTCGCGTGGCACCCGGATCGTCTCGGCGAACCCGGCCGGCACCGGTTCTCGGCCCGGGCCGGCATCGGCGGCGATCGCGGGGGTGAGGTCGAACAGGACCACCATCGTCACGGTGGCGAGCAGCGCCGCCGGGGCCATCGCGCTCCTGCGACCGGGTGCCATCGCGCCGCACCCTAGCACCGGGTGTGCACGGGATGACCGCAGACGGGAAGGGGTAGGCTCGGGACACCATGGCACCCGAACGTCTGTCCAGCCTGGACGCGAGCTTCCTCTACCTGGAGCGCCCGGCCATGCACATGCACGTCGCCGGCGTGTCCGTGCTGGACCCCGGGCCCCAGGGTCCGCTCTCCTACGACGACGTCGTGCGAGTCGTCCAGGCGCGGCTCCACCTGGCTCCGCGACTGCGTCAGCGGGTGCTCCGCGTACCTGGCGACTTCGCGCGGCCACTCTGGGTGGACGATGTGCATTTCGATCTCGACTTCCACCTGCGGCGCTCCGCGCTGCCATCGCCCGGAGGTCGGTTGCAGCTGGAGCGTGCGGTGGGCCGTGTGCTATCCCGTCCGCTCGACCCCGGCAAGCCGCTCTGGGAGCTGTACGTCTTCGAAGGGCTGGCACATCGCCGTGCGGCTGTGCTGTTGAAGATGCACCACGCGCTGGCCGACGGCATCTCGGGCATGCTGATCGCCTCGGCGCTGTTCGATCTGTCGCCCGACGCCGATCTGGGACCGCCCGCCAGGATCCCGTGGGTTCCGCAACGGCCGCCGTCCCGACAGGATCTGATGCGCGACGCCGTGCAGGACATGCTCCTGCACCCGCTGGAGGCCGTCGGTCAAGCGTTGGGAGCCCCCCAGCGAACCGTCGCCGACGTCAGCCAGACGCTCTCGGGCATCCGTGACGTCATCGGCATGGGTGCTCCGCCGGCCGGGCCGTTCGACGCCGAGATCGGGCCCGCACGCCGGTTCGCGATCGCCGAAGCCTCCTTCGACCGGATCCGGGACGTGAAGGACGCGCTGGGCGGGACCATCAACGATGTCGTGCTCACCGCCGTGGCCGGTGGGTTGCACGAGCTCCTCAGCGCGCGGGACGAGCCCACCAAGGGCCGAACCCTCCGCGTCCTGGTTCCGGTCTCGGTCCGTTCCAGGGCTGAGCGGGGGGACATCGGCAACCGCGTCGCGCCGGCGTTCGTCGACGTGCCGGTGGGAGCGATGTTGCCCGGATCTCGCCTGCGGAAGGTGCGGGCCGCCAGCCGGCAGCTCAAGGAGAGCTCCATGGCGGTGAGCGCCGATTCGATCATCGGGCTCGGGGCCTACTCGCCGCCCGCGTTGCACGCCATGGCGGCGCGGCTGGTCTCGCGCGGACGGTGGTTCAACCTGGTCGTGTCCAACGTGCCGGCCCCGCAGGTCCCGATGTACCTCGCGGGCGCCCCGTTGGTGGCCAGCTACCCCGCCATGCCGTTGGGAGAGCGATGCGGGCTCTCGATCGCCTGCACCAGCCTGGCGGGCACGATGGCGTTCGGGTTGACCGGCGATTGGGACGCCACGCCGGATCTCGAGGTCGTCGCACGGGGCATCGAGACCTCGATCGACGAGTTGGAGAAGACCGCCGCTTCGCGGCGAGCCCGGTAGTCGATCTGCGTCGGCGTCACTCGGTCAGGGCACCGAACCAGTCTGCGACCTCGGCGAACCAGCGATCCGGCGCCTCCATCTGTGGCACGTGGCCGAGGTCCGGGAAGATCCTGCCGCGCCACTCGGGATGGGCGTCCAACGTTCCTTCGGCGAATGCCGCCGGGACCAATCGATCATGGCGCCCGTGCAGGACCAGGACCGGACACCGGACCCGGTCGAACGTTCGGGCCGCCGCGTCGCGCCGCCTGCCGAGCCGGAGCATGGACCTGGCCGCGTCCAGGAACGCGCCGGGCGCCTCGGGATCGTCGGCACGCAGGCGGGCGAGGTCCACGTTCATCGTCACGAGTTCCTGCGGGATGGTGGAAGGGTCGGCGGTGACCATGCGGAACCCGAGCCGAACCATTCGCTCGGCGTCGATGCGCCGGACCCGCGCATCCACGAACCGTTCACCCACGGCGGGCAGGTCGTACAGGGCGAAGGCGCCGAGCACGGCGGGGTGCGG
Organism: uncultured Actinomycetes bacterium; assembly: GCA_963821935.1. Lineage (GTDB taxonomy): Bacteria > Actinomycetota > UBA4738 > UBA4738 > HRBIN12 > JAOUEA01. Next base: position 1,346,906 of record CAWGFM010000005.1, read on the forward strand.
TCGTCGGCTGCCGCGTACCCAGGGGTAGACGGAACCCGTCAGCACCACCCCTTCGACGGAGTCCGGTTCCACGGCTGCCTGCAGCACCGCGACCATGCCACCAAGCGAGTTGCCGCAGACCACCACCCGTCCGGTCGCCACATGTGCGATGAGGTCGGACACGGCGCGCCGCTGGTCCATCACGCCCGATCCGCGATCGTGGCGCGGCGACCACCCGAACCCGGGAAGGTCCAGCGCGACCACCCGTCCCAGACCTGCCAGTTTCGGCGCGACCGGGATCCAGTTGAGATGCGATCCCCCGAGTCCGTGCACCAAGACGAACGTCGCCGCGTCCGGGCCATCCCACGATCGATATGCGATGGGGCCAGACAGATCGACGAACGACAGATCGGGCAGATCGGCGGGCACGGCTCCAGGCTACCGGGCCGGATCGGCACGACTGCGAAGATGTCGCCGATGGCGACACCGAACGACCTCACGCCGCTGATCGCCTCGCACCACCCGCTGCTGGTGGCTCGGATCGACGATGAGACCAGGTTCTTCTCGCTCCTTCGTGAGGCGGCCACGAGCGCTGGCGTGCAGGTGTGGACCTGGTCGTTGACGCGGGGGTTGGCCCGCGAGGGCATGGAGCATCAGGGCGGGACCACCGATCTCAAGCATGCCCTGTCGTTCATCCAGCAGCTGTCGCAGCCGGCCGTGTTCGTGCTGCTGGACGTCGAGCCGAGCCTGCAGGATCCCGCGATCGTGCGGTGGTTGAAGGAGTTCGCTATGAGTGAACGCCCAGGGCAGACCATGATCCTGGCAGGCGACGCCCTGCCGGTCCCCGAGGCACTCGATGGCTCTGTGCTGTTGTGGACGATGGCGCCTCCGGACAGCGACGAAGCGCTGGCGTTCGTGCGCCGTGTCAGCCGCGAGCTCTCGGCTCGAGGACTGGCGGTCAGTCTGGAGGAAGCCGACGTCGGCGACCTCGCAGACGCGATCCGAGGGCTGTCGTTCACGGAGGCCGAGGGCATCATCGTGCGTGAAGCCGTCGCCGACGGCGCCCTGACGCAGGACGACGTGGACAAGGTGCGTCAGGCCAAGGCCGAGCTGCTGGCCGAGGACGGTGTCCTGGAGCTGGTCGCGACAGGCGACGCCGGGCTCGACGCCATCGGCGGCATGGGCACCCTCAAGGAATGGCTCGAGGTTCGGGGAAAGGGCTTCGAGGCGGGCGCACGAGACTTCGGTCTGGATCCTCCCCGAGGGGTCCTGCTGACAGGCGTTCCGGGCTGCGGCAAGTCGATGATGGCGAAGATCCTCGCCGGCGCGTGGGACATGCCGCTCGTGCTCTTGGACCCGGGGGCCACCTACGGCTCCTACCTGGGCGAGTCCGAAGCCAGGATGCGCCGAGCACTCGCCACCGTCGAAGCGATGGCGCCGGTGGTGTTGTGGATCGACGAGATCGAGAAGGGGTTCGCGACCGGCGAGCACGTGGGTGACAGCGGGGTCAGTCTTCGGGTGTTGGGGTCCTTCCTGCGGTGGCTCCAAGACCGGGGCCACGGCGTCTTCCTGGTGGCCACCTGCAACGACATCAACAAGCTGCCACCGGAGCTGCTGCGGCGCGGCCGGTTCGATGAGACGTTCTTCGTCGACCTCCCGACGGCCGAGGAGCGGCGGGATGTGGTGGAGCTGCATCTGCAGCGCCGCCGTCGTGACCCCGGTTCGTTCGACCTGACCGCGGTCGTGGCTGCCACCGAGGGGTTCTCCGGCGCGGAGATCGAAGGGGTGGTCGTTGCCGCGATGTACCGCGCCTATGCCCGCGGGGAACCGTTGTCCGTCGAAGGTCTCCTGGCCGAAGCCGCGGTGACCACCCCACTCTCCCGCTCGCGAGCCGAGGACATCACGCGCATGCGTGCGTGGTCCCACGGCCGCGCGGTGCCGGCAGGGCGACCGGTCGCGTCACAGCCCTGACACAACCGTCCTCGGAGGCTTGCCGTAGGTCCAGGTACAAGCACATTGCGCGGGAAGGTTTTCGGCCCGTTCGGCGTTGGATAGCACGATGAACGCGATCGAGGGGGAGAGCATGTGACCATGGTGGAAGCAGACCAGCCGGGGTCCTTCACGCGCCTCGTCACAAGAGCTTCACGTGCCGCCAGCTTTACAAACGACGCGCAGACCCCTTACCATGCAGATGAGCGGCTGCCAAGGCGTTTTTTCCGCGCGCCCATCCTCCCTGCGGCCGTTGACCACCGCTCTACCGGAACCAACGAAGCATCGAGGAACCCGAGTTCCCGAGGATCAGTCACGTCGCGACCTGTGGCGGGCCGGCCTCGGACAGGAGTGTGATACGAAGTGCCGGAGCCTGCGCGTCCCCTGGGGACCGACGACGCCGACGATCTGCGCCTCTACCTCGAGGCGGCAGCGCGTGAGCCGCTGCTGACCAAGGAGGAAGAGGTCGAACTCGCCATGACCATCGAGGCGGGCAAGGAGGGCGAAGAGCGCCTCCGGGCCGGCCGTCTGCGGTCCGAGAAGTCCATCGCCAAGGCGCGCCGCGAGGTGCGCGAAGCCGAGGCCGCCCGTCAGCGGTTCATCATGGCCAACCTCCGACTGGTGGTGTCCGTGGCCCGCAAGTACCAGGGCCAGGGCCTGCCGCTACTCGACCTGATCCAGGAGGGCAACATCGGCCTGATGCGTGCCGTCGAGCTGTTCGACTGGCGCCGCGGGTTCAAGTTCTCCACGTACGCCACGTGGTGGATCCGTCAGGGCATCACGCGCGCCATCGCCGATCGTTCTCGGTCGATCCGCCTGCCCGTCCACATCCACGACCGGCTGCGCAAGCTCAACCGCACGCGGTTCCAGTTCGCGCAGTCGATGGGTCGCGAGCCTTCCCGGGAAGAGCTCGCCAAGGCGCTCGACACCACGGTCGAGGAGATCGACGACCTCACCGAGATGGGCCGTCGTGAGCCGCTGTCCCTGCAGTCGCCCGTGGGCGAGGACACCGAGCTCGGCGACCTGATCGAAGAGGTCGACTCCGACGCCGCGTTCAACGAGGTCGAAGACGCGCTGCTCCGCGAGGAGATCGGCGGCGCCGTCGACCGTGTGCTGGACGAGCGTGAGCGACACGTGGTGGCGCTGCGCTACGGCCTGGAGAACGGCCAGCCGCTCAGCCTTCGCGAGACCGGCAAGGTGCTGGGTCTTTCCGGCGAGCGGGTCCGCCTGATCGAGCGCGAGGCGCTGCGCAAGCTGCGCGACTCCAACCTGATCACGGCGGTGGCGCTGGGCTGAGGCCCACCCAGACCGAGCACCACGCACCGAGGGCCGGCCTTCACGGGCCGGCCCTTCGCGTTGACGGGCTACCATGACCCGAGATGGCCGAGCCCCCAGAATTACCGCTCCCGCAGGTCGCATTGATCGAGGCCGTACGGCGAGCCGTGATCGGAGAAGACGAAGCCATCGCCACGCCGTTCGGGCTCCGACGCGTGACCTATGCCGACTACACGGCATCCGGGCGTTCGCTCTCGTTCATCGAGGACCTCATCCGGGACGCGGTGCTGCCGCTGTACGCGAACACGCACACCGAATCCAGCGGCACGGGACTGCAGACGACCCGGTTCCGAGAGGAAGCGCGCGAGATCGTCCGGCGCGGCGTCGGGGCGAACGCCGACGATCACGTGGTGCTGTTCTGCGGATCGGGCTCGACCGGTGCGATCAACACGTTCATCGGTTGCCTGGGGCTGCGGGCCGCGGCCGATCGATCGGACGAGCCCGAAGACCGCTCGCGCCCGGTGGTGTTCGTCGGCCCCTACGAGCACCATTCCAACGAGTTGCCGTGGCGAGAGTCGATCGCCGACGTGGTCACGGTTCCCGAGGACGCCGATGGGCGCATCGATCTGGATGCGCTGGAGCAAGCCCTGATCATGCACGCGGACCGACCCCGCAAGATCGGCAGCTTCAGCGCCGCGTCCAACGTCACCGGCATCCTCAGCGACGTCGGCGCCATCTCGGCCATGCTGCATCGACACGGGGCGCTCTCGTGCTGGGATTTCGCGGCGGCGGCCCCCTACGTGACGGTCGACATGGCCGGTGAGCCACGCCAGGGAACGCACCTCGACGCGGTGTTCATCTCGCCGCACAAGTTCGTGGGAGGACCGGGCACCCCCGGCGTGCTGGTGGCCCGCCGCGAGCTGTTCACCAACCGGGTGCCGACCGTGCCCGGTGGCGGCACCGTGGCCTACGTGAACCCGTCGGAGCATCGCTACATCGATGACGTCGAGCGTCGTGAGGAAGGCGGCACGCCGGACATCGTGGGGTCGATCCGCGCCGGCCTGGTCTTCCAGTTGAAGGAAGCGGTGGGCGTCGAGGCGATCCGCCAGCGAGAGTCCTCGTTCGTGCACCGCGCGATGCACCGCTGGGAGGCCAACCCGTCGATCGAGATCTTGGGCAGCCACGATCTGCCGCGGCTCTCGATCGTCTCGTTCGTGGTACGGCACGGGCAGCGGTACGTCCACCACAACGCCGTGGTCGCGATCCTGAACGATCTGTTCGGGATCCAGTCGCGGGGCGGATGCTCATGCGCGGGGCCGTACGGTCACCGCCTGTTGGGCATCGACTTGGCGACCTCGCACGCGTTCGAGCGAGAGATCGCCCGCGGATGCGAAGGGATCAAGCCGGGGTGGGTGCGTGTGAGCTTCAACTACTTCCTCACCGAGCGCGAGTTCGAGTACGTGCTGGATGCGGTGGATCTGGTCGCCGAGCATGGCTGGAAGCTCTTGCCGCGATATCGCTTCGACGCCGCAAGCGGTCGCTGGTTCCATCGGGACGGCCAGCCCGAACCGCCGATGTCGCTGGGCGAGGTCTCGTACGGGGACGACGGCCTTCGTTTCGACAGTCATCGCCATCACGAAGGAGAGTCTCGCCTGAGCGACTACCTCGACCAGGCTCGGGCACTGCTGGACCACGAGGCTCAGTCACGACCCAGCGGCGACGTGACGCCGGACGGCGTGGGCGAGGATTTCGGAGGGCTGCGGTGGTTCTGGCTTCCGGAGGAGATCAGGCCCGCCGCTCGCGAGCCAGCGACAGGATCGCGACCTGGCTCATGACGTCGTGGATCTGGCCGGTGCCGATCATCGCCAGGGCCCCATCGAGCTCGACCCAACGGATCTGGAGCTGCTCGGTGGCATCGGGTTCCGCGGGGCCGGGGGTGAGGTCGGTCGCCACGAAGATCATGCCTTCCTCGTCGGTGACCGAGTTGGACAACGTGAAGCGGAGCAGCTCGCGCCACGTGGCAGCGGTGTAGCCGGTCTCCTCGGCGAGCTCTCGACGCGCACCTGCCGCCGGTTCCTCGTCGAACGGGCTGCCGCCCTCGGGGATCTCCCAGGAGTAGCGATCCAGGGTGTAGCGGTGCTGGCCCACCAGCAGCACGCGGCCATGGTCGTCGAGCACCACGGCTCCGACCGCTCGGGTGCGGAAATGCACCACCCCGTAGATGCCCGGTGACCCGTCGGGACGGGTGACCTCGTCGTGATGCACGACGATCCACGGGTTCTCGTACACGGTCGACCGCGATCGCCGCACCCAGGGATCGGCGCCGGGGTCGGTCACGGCTGTATGGGCTCCGGGACATCGCCGGCCAGGGAACGGGCTCGATCCACCACGCGCTGCAGGGCGGTCGAGAAGCGTTCGCGGAAGGCGGTGGGGGATTCACCTGGGATCGGGATCAGCGGATCCCCGTAGATCACCGCCACCCGCGGCCGTCGTCGGAACGCGTGTGCGTCGAGCCCTCGCTTCGGCCAGGCCTCGTGGGTTCCCCAGATGCCCACGGGCACCACGGGGGAGCCGGCGGGCAACGCGATGCGGGTGAGCCCCGATCGGATGCGTTGCAGTCCCGGATCCGGGTCATCGCTGACCCTGCCCTCGGGGAAGATGCCGACGCAGCTGCCCGAGCGGAGTGCCGCGATCGCATCATCGAGCGCGCTGGTATCGCCGCTGCCGCGGCTGATGGGGATCTGCCCTGCCTGTCGCACGATCCAGCCGATCACGCCTCGGAAGACTTCCGCGGCGATGAGGTTCCTGGTGGCCCGCCAACGGCCGGTTCCGGTGATCGCCGACAGCGCGGGCCCGTCCAGCACGCTGACGTGGTTCGATGCGAGCACGACCGCCCCGCGCGCCGGCACGTGGTCGATGCCTTCGACCCGCAACCGGAAGCACACCGCCATGATGGCGCGCACCAACGGCGCGCCCACGATCCAGACCCAATTCATCTCCGACGGCGACCGCACCTGCTCAGCCCGAGGCGTCCGGATCGAGGATGACCACCGAGCGGATGACCTCGCCCGCCAGCATGGCTCGGAACGACTCGGCGATGTCGGTCTCGGTGAACGAAAGCTCGCGAGTCACCATGCCGTCCAGGTCCAGGAGTCCGTCCAGGTACGAGCGCGCCATCTGCGGGAAGTCCTCGGCCGGGATGGGATCACCGCCGTCGCTGATGAGCAGGCTCGCCTTGTTCGCATACGCCGAGCTCGGACCACCGTTCCAGTCCAGGATGACCTCGCTCGGAACGGGTGGCACGCCGATCGCGACAGCCGTGCCCGCATAGGCGAGCATGCCCACCGCCTGGGCCACGCACTCCGGCCGCCCCACCGCTTCGAAGGCGAAGTCCACGCCCCCGCCCGTGAGGTCTCGCACGGCGGACACGGGGTCGCGGCCGCGCGCATCGAGGACATCGGTGGCTCCGAACCGGGTGGCCCACTCGAGCTTCGCCGGCACGACGTCCACCGCGATGACACGGCTCGCGCCGGCGATCACGGCCCCCTGCAGCGCTGCGAGGCCGATGCCGCCCAACCCGATCACCGCCACGGTCGCTCCGGGCCACACGTTCGCGGTCTGGAGAGCTGCGCCGACCCCCGTCGAGACGCCGCATCCCAGCAGGCACGCGCGGGAAAGAGGGATCTCATCGGGCATGGGTATGGCCTGCGCGGCGGTGGCCACGGTATGGGTGCCGATGGTGCCGCAGTACAGGACCCCGGTGAGGATGGTGCCGTCGAGCGTCCGGTGCATGCGCGGCGGTTGGATCAGTTCGTGTCCGCAGCGTCTCGGCACGCCGCGCAGGCACTGACGGCACCGGCCGCAGGGGATGGCCCATGACAGCACCACGCGGTCCCCCGCAGCCACCGTGGTGACGCCATCGCCGACCTGCTCGACGGTGCCGGCGCCCTCGTGCCCGAGGTAGAAGGGCCACGCCATCCCACCCCAGTTGCCGTGCTCGATGGCCCAGACGTCGCTGTGGCAGACGCCGCTGGCGGCGAGCCGAACCAGGACCTCGCCCGGCCCAGGATCGTCGATGGAGATCGTCTCGATCACGGCAGGTGCGCCCGCGTGATCAACGATCGCGGCTCGAGCCGTTCGCGCCATCGCTCCTCTCCGGTCCCGCTGAGGCGACCATGCTAGCGTCAGCACGTGGACGCCAACGCCCTGCGTGACCTTGCCCAGGAACGGTACGAGGCCTTCGTCACCGACCTCGAGCAGATGGTGAACGTCGACTGCGGGTCCTACTCGCCGGTCGGCGTCAACCGCATCGCCGATCTGTGCCAGGCGCGGTTCCTGGCCAACGGGTGGGAGGTGGAACGGCGTGTCCATCGCCCCGACGCGGGCGAGGCGCAACTCGGCGACCTGGTGATCGGCACCCTCCGCGGCGCCGGAGGTCCGAACGTGATGCTGGTTGGCCACACGGACACCGTGTTCGACGACGGCACCGTTGCCCAGCGCCCGTTCTCGATCGAAGACGGCATCGCTCGAGGTCCCGGCGTCTCCGACATGAAGGGGGGCCTGCTGACGGGGTTCGTCGCGACCGAGGTGCTGCAGTCCGCCGGGTTCGACGGGTTCGGGCATATCACGTACGTGTGCAACCCCGACGAGGAGATCGGTTCGCACTTCTCCGGGCCCGTGATCCGCGAGCTCGCCCCTCGGCACGACGTGGCGTTCGTGCTGGAGGGAGCGCGCGCCAACGGCGACATCGTGAGCGCCCGCAAGGGCATCACGGACTACACGGTCGAGATCGTGGGCCGGGCCGCGCACGCCGGCGTGGAGCCCGAGAAGGGTCGCAACGCCCTGCTGCAAGCCGCGCATACGATCATCGAGTTGCAGGCACTGAACGGCCGGTGGCCGGGCGTGACCGTCAACGTGGGGGTAGCGCGCGGGGGGACGCGCACCAACGTGGTGGCCGAACGGTGCACGCTGCAGGTCGACCTGCGCTCGCCGGAGCTGGAGACCTTGGAAGCCGCCGAAGCCGAGATCGCCCGGCTGTGCGCCCAGACGGTGGTGCCCGACCTGTCGGTGGAGGTGATCGCCAACAGCTGGCACCGGCCCATGGAGAAGAAGGAGGGCGGCGCACGCCTCGCGTCCCTGGCGATCGAGATCGCGGCCGAGCTGGGGTTCGAGCTGCGCGACGCCGCCACCGGCGGGGCGTCCGATGCCAACACGACGAGCGCCGCCGGCACACCCACGATCGACGGGCTCGGCCCGGTCGGTGGTGACGATCACGCACCAGCGGAGTGGCTGGACCTCGCGAGCGTGGTGCCCCGCGTCGCCTTGCTCGCCGGCATCATCAGCCGGCTGTGAGCGACGCCATGACCTCCGGTCCTCGATCCGGTCCTGCAGACAGCTCCCCCGGTCGGGACGAGTCCGCGTTCGAACCGGGGTTCGACGTCTACCGGGCGCTCGTGGAAGGCATCCCCGCGGTCCTCTACGTGGACTACCCGGACGAGTGGTCCACGAACTGGTTCACGAGTCCCCAGTCCATGCAGATGCTCGGATACACGGCCGAGGAATGGGGCACCTCGCCCGATCTGTGGCTCCTGAAGATCCATCCCGACGATGTGGGACGGGTGAAGGCCGAGAACGATCGCTCGAACGAGACGGGCGAGCCGTTCTTCTCGGAGTACCGCATGTTCACCAAGGACGGCCGCATCCTGTGGCTGCGCGACCAAGCGTCCCTGTCGCACGAGGGCGGACGTCCTCACTGGCGGGGGGTCATGTCGGACATCACCCCGCAGAAGGAAGCTGAGGAGAAGCTGCGTTGGAGCCTCGAGGTGTTGCGGCGCACGATCCAGGAACGCCGCGACCTGGCGGTGCGGCTGGAGACCGCAGAGGAAGAAGAGCGGCGCCGCATCGCCGCCGATATCCACGACGATCCCATCCAGGTGATGAGCGCGATCGACCTCCGCCTGGCGATGCTCGCCCAGCCCGGTGCCAGGATCGATCCGGCTGCGCTGGATGAGATCCACGAGACCGTGGTGCAGTCGATCGAACGGTTGCGGTCGATGGTCTTCGAGCTGCGCCCCGCGGCGCTGGATCGGGACGGGCTGGTGGCCGCATTGACCGAGTACGTGGCGCACGCCGGCAAGGAGACTGGTTGGGCGTTCGAGGTGGTCGACGAGTTGGACGACGAGCCCGACGCCGACCTGCGGGCAACCCTGTACCGGATGGCGCAGGAGGCGATCGCGAACGCAAAGAAGCACTCGGGCGCGTCCTCGATCCGTATCACGGTGTGCTCGGAGGGTCCCGCCGTCACGATCGAGGTCAGCGACGACGGAGCAGGGTTCGACGCCGCCGGCGGCATCTCCCCGGCGCCGGGCCACCTGGGTCTGGTGACGATGGTGGAACGCGCCGAGCTGATGGGCGGCCGGTGCCGCATCACGAGCGAGCCGGGGGGTGGGACCACGGTCGCCTGTTGGTTGCCGGCTCACCCCACCAGCGCGGAGCCCGAGGCATTCGACACCATGAGCAGCGGCTTGCCGTAGACCTTCTGGAACCGGGAGGCCACCGAGCGGGGACGCCAACCCTCCGGGATCGGCGCCACCACCTCGAACCCTCCCCGCATCCAGTTGCACGAGATCGGGGTCGGAACCTCGGGCGGTATCCGCCGGTTCAATTCGTCGGCCAGGGTTAGAGCGGTCGCTGCGCGCAATACGGCGTCCCGGTCCTCGGGCGCGACCAATCGCCCGTACGGTCCCAGGCGCGTGTCATCGTCGGCCTGGCGCAGGATCGCGGTCAGGGCGCCGAGGTCGGCGTGCGAGAACCCCGCCAGGTCGGCGGCGGTCACGATCATGGCGGCGTGCTCGTAGCGGTCGTAGTAGTCGATCGCGCGTCCGACGTCGAGCAGCCGAGCAGCGTGACCCAACATCTCGCGCACCCGCTCGGGCGAATCGGGATCCAGCGCCTCCAGGAGATCGTCGGCGACCTGCGCTCGTCGTTCGGCCGGCGCGGGAGCCCAGGTGGCGAACCGCGCCGCCAGGGTGGCGACCGAGATCGTGCGGACCCACATGGGTGATGGCACGGTGCCCCCGGCGGTGGCCAACGCCAGTCCCTCGCGCAGCCCTCGGCTGGACACCACGATGTGCGCAGCGCCGACATGCCTCGCGATGGAGGCGATGACCACAGCGCCGCCCACGATCGTGTCGGCGCGGTCGGGGTTCAGCCCCGGCATCGAGGCCCGACGCTTCATGGTTCGGTCGGCCAGATCGTCGATCAACGTGTCGAGCCGTTCCGCGGGAAGTTGGTAGCCGTGCAGCAGCGGCAGCGGGTAGTCGGTGCGCTTCAGATCCACCTTCGCGAGGTTGCGGATCGTGCCGCCGATGCCCACCAGATCTCCACCGCCCGACAGTTCGGAGATGCCGGCATCGGCCAGCGTCGCCCTGACCGCTTTCCGCAGGGCTCGCAGCTCGGACAACTGCGGTGGATCCGACGCGAGGTAACGGTCGCTCATGCGGAGCGAGCCCATCGGCACCGACCACGACCGCACCAGGCGACGATCGCGGAACGCCGTGATCTCGGCACTCCCTCCACCCACGTCGAAGGTGAAGCCGCTCGTGACGGGCAGGTCGTGGACCGCGCCGAAGAAGCCGAGCATGGCCTCGTGGTCGCCATCGATCGTCTGGAGCGGAACGCCCAGCGCGTGCGCGCGTTCGACCAGTTCATGACCATCTGCGGCCTCACGCACGGCCGACGTCGCCACCGCGATCATCCGCGCCGCGCCCGCTCCCCGAGCCACCGCCAGGAAGTCGCGCAACGCTTCGATCGTGCGATCGATGGCCTCGGGGCCCAGGCGATCGGAGTCGCGAAGGTGGCGGGCCAGGCGTAGCGGAGCGCGAGCATCCTCCACGACGTCGAGATGCTCGCCCTCACGCAGCCGGAACACGATCATGCGGCCCGAGTTGGAGCCGATGTCGACGACGGCGAATGGCCGGTCGTCCGGCTCGGGGTCGAGCACCGCGTTCACGCCTCGATGCTCCCATACATCGGTGGCCCCGTATCCTCGATCGTCATGCCACGACGATCGATCCGGCTCGCCGCTCCCGCAGTCGCCCTGCATCCCACGTTCGCCGCCATCCGCGCGGAGGTCGGCGTTCCCGAGGCGTTCCCGCCCGAGGTGCTCGCCGGGGCCGAAGCGGCGGCTCGTGCTCCGCGGCGGCCGGACACCGATCTCACCGACATCGCGTTCGTCACGCTGGATCCGCCCGAGTCGATGGATCTCGACCAGGCATTCCATCTGGAGCGTCTCCCGAGCGGCGGGTTCCGGCTTCGGTATGCGATCGCGGACGTGGCGGCTTTCGTCGAGCCGGGCAGCCCCGTCGACGCCGAGGCACATCGGCGTGTCGAGACCGCCTACAGCCCGGACGAACGGACCCCGCTGTACCCGCAGGTGCTGTCGGAAGGTGCTGCATCGCTGCTCCCCGACGGGCCGCGGCCCGCGATCGTCTGGCACGTGGACATCGACGACGCCGGCGCCACGGTGGAGGCCGACGTCCGACGTGCGCTGGTGGCGAGCACGGCCAAGCTCTCGTACGAGGGCGTGCAGCGAGCCCTGGACGACCGCTCGGCCGATGACATGCTCCGGATCCTTCCCGAGATCGGTGCCACGCTCCAGCAGGCCGAACGCGCTCGCGGCGGGACCAGCTTGAACGTCCCCACGCAGGAGATCGTGCCCAGCGAGGACGGCTACGCGTTGTCCTTCCGTGTGCCGCTACCCGTCGAAGGCTGGAACGCGCAGCTCTCCCTGCTCACCGGACGGGCGGCCGCCGCCATGATGCTCGAGGCCAAGATCGGCATCGTCCGGACGATGCCGGTGCCCGACCCGCGAGATGTCGCGCGGCTCCGCCGCGTGGCCGACGGGCTCGGTCTCGATTGGCCCGCCGACACCACGTACGTGGAGTTGCTGCAGTCGATCGACCCTGGTCGCTCGAGCGCCGAGGCCGTGTTCCTGCAGGAGGCCGCGGTCCTGTTCCGCGCTGCGTCGTATGCCGCCTTCCAGGGTGAGCCACCGGTCGTTCCCACCCATGCGGCGATCGCGGCGCCATATGCACACTGCACGGCACCACTGCGGCGGCTCGTCGATCGCTACGCCAACGAGGTCTGCCTGGCCATCGCCCAGGGAGGCGAGGTGCCGGCGTGGGCACTGCAGGCGTTGCCCAACCTGCCCGAGGAGATGGCCACGGGTGCCGACCGTGGTCACCGCCTGGAACGATCGATGATCGACGCGGTGGAAGCGGCGGTCCTCGCGCCTTTCGTCGGACGGGAATCCGATGCGCTCGTGATCGATCTGTGGAAGCGGCACCGAGGTGAGGTGGCGCTGCGCGATCGTGCCGTGATCGGACCGTGCGACGACGTGCACGAGCTGGGCGCGAGCGTCCGGGTGCGCTTGGAGGAAGCAGACCTGCACCGGCGAGTGATCCGATTCAGGCGCGTGCCGTCGGAGTGAGCCCTGCAGCCGCGGGCTGCGAAAGGATCCGTCGTGCGACGACCACATCCCCGAACCACCTACCTCATCTATGTCCTGGGTGAAGGGTTCGCCTTCCGGCTGATGGCGACCATCTTCAGCGTGTTCCTGGTGCTGGAACTGGACCTGGACCCGCTCCAACTCCTCCTGATGGGCACCGTCCTGGAGGCCACCTACCTCGTCTTCGAGGTCCCCACCGGCGTGATCGCCGACACCGTGAGCCGCCGGCTCTCGGTGGTGATCGGTCTGGCCGGGGCGGGGGTCGCGTTCCTGGTTCTGGCGGGCTCGGACTCGTTCGCCTGGGCGCTGGTCTCCCAGGCGATGTGGGGCGTGTTCGCCACGTTCACGAGCGGCGCCGACGTCGCCTGGCTCACCGACGAGCTCGGCGAGGATGTGGCGCGTCCGCTGTACCTCCACTACGACCAGTACTGGATGGCGGGCGCGCTGGTGGGCATCGCCGCGAGCGTGGGGCTCGCCACGATCGACCTGCGGCTGCCGATCCTCCTGTCAGGCGTGGGGTTCCTTGCCCTGGCGCTCTTCATGGCGCTGTCCATGAGCGAACACGGGTTCCAGCCGCGGGTTCGGCCGGAAGGGGAGCACCTGCATACCTCGCTCACCACGACGTTCAAGGAAGGCGTGCGCGAGGTCCGAGCGCATCACGTGCTGCTGCTGATCCTGGCCGTTGCTGCCTTGCACGGAGCGTCCACGGAGGGATTCGACCGGCTCGCGGACTTCCACCTGTTGCGCGACCTGGGACTGCCGTCACTGGGCCGGGTGAACCCCGTCGTCTGGTTCGGCGTGCTCGACGGCGGCTCGCTGCTGTTGGGGATCGGCGGTCTCGCCATCTTGAAACGGAAGGCCCACCTGGTGGGCCACGCATCGGTGGCGAAGCTGCTCATGGGCATCGACGCGTTGCTCCTCGTGTCGGCGGTGACGTTCGCGTTCGTCGGCACCTTCTGGGCTGCCGCGGCGATGTTCCTGATGGTGGGACTGCTGCGGAGCCTGCGCGATCCGGTCTTCACGGCATGGATCAACCAGGGCCTGGAGCCGGGGACGCGCGCCACGATCAACTCGATGGGATCCCAGGCGGACGCCGTCGGGCAGGCAGCCGGTGGTCCAGCGTTGGGATTGATCGCGACGCGTGTCTCGACACCCGCCGCGCTCGCCACGTCTGCGTTGCTCAGCGCACCAGCGCTGTTGCTCTACCTGCGAGCGATCCGCCGCGGCTCCGTCGGCACGCTCACCCCGGATCAGATGGAGGCGCGCCTGGAACTGGACGAGGAAGCGCTGGAACGCGCCGAGATCCCTGCCGAGATCCCCGCCAAGATCCCAGGTGGCCCGACGCCGCCACCGGCGTGATGTCGCTAGTCGGTCCGCGCGGGTGGAACGTCGATCACCCGGCGGCGGCGCCGGCTCACCACGTCTTGGCTGCGCTCCCAGTCACGGATGACCTCAGCGATCTTCATGACGATCGCCGCCCCACCGGCGAACTCCACGAGGCGCCCGAGGGGCGAGCGCTTCAGGCCGGGGATGCGCATGATCACCGGCACCGACACGATCATGCCCATCGCCAACGCGTTCCGTAGGCGCTGGCCGGTCGGGGAATCCAGGAACTCGAGCAGCTCGTCCACGGTGATCTCGGCGCGCTCCGCGATCTCGTGGAACCGCGCCGCTGGGCTGTGATTGACGGGGTCCGAAGCCATGGCGAAAGCGTACCCGGCCGTGCGAGATTCCATGCTTGGGCGCTCTGTATCTGAGGCAGAGAGACCTGAGGGCTCGACGTATCGCCTGGCTAGACTGCCGCGTCATGGCAGGACCGGCTGATCAGACCGCGTGGCTGACGCCAGGCGTTCGGGGGATCGGCGCTGCCAGCTTGCTCTCGGACCTCGGTCACGAGATCGCGACCGCGCTCCTGCCCCGGATGCTGACATCCGTGCTCGGAGCATCTGCCGCCGCGCTCGGCATGATCGAGGGGATCGCCGATGGGCTCGCCGGGATCGCCCGGCTGGGCGGCGGCGCGCTCGCCGACGACCCGAAGCGCCGTCGGGTGACCGCTGTCGGCGGCTACACGGCGGTGGCGGTCCTGAGTGGCCTGATCGGCGCAGCGACCTCGGTGTGGCAGGTCGCCGTGCTGCGGGCCGGTGCGTGGACCGCGCGAGGGCTTCGCGTCCCTTCCCGGAACGCCCTCCTCGCCGACGCAACTCCGAAGGCAGCCTATGGGCGCGCGTACGGCTTCGAAAGGATGATGGACAACCTCGGCGCGATCGGTGGGCCACTCCTGGCCCTGGGCTTGGTCGCCGCCTTCTCGGTCCGTAGTGCCATCCTGATCTCGATCGTCCCGGGCCTCTTCGCCACCGTCGCGATCATCTACGCGATCCGCCGGCTCCCGAAGGTTGAGGAACGCGAGCGACAACCGGTACGGCTCAGGGTTCGTGAAGTCCTGGACGCTGGCCTCGGCCCGCTGCTGGCTGCGGTGAGCGCGTTCGAGTTGGGCAACGTTGCCGCGACCCTGCTGATCCTGCGAGCGACGCAGCTGTTGACGCCGAGAGAGGGGACAGATTCGGCGACGACGATCGCGTTGCTCCTCTACACGGCCTACAACATGGCGGCGACCCTCATCTGTCTTCCGGCGGGGCATGCGACCGATCGGTTCGGACCTCGCCGCGTGCTCGCGGCGGGCGTGTTCGCCTTCCTGGTCGCGTACGTTGTGTTCGCAGCAGTGGGCGCGAGCATCCCGATCCTGCTGGTCGCCTTCGCGCTCGCCGGATTCGGGATCGGGTGCGTCGAGACGGCGGAGCACGCAGCCGTCGCGACCGTCGCACCGGACGAGGTCCGAGGGTCGGCATTCGGCCTCTTGGCAGCGGCGCAGAGTTTCGGCAACCTCGCTGCGAGTGGGATCGCCGGCATCGTTTGGACCACCGTCTCGCCCAAGGCCGCCTTCTTCTACATCGCCGGGTGGATGTTGGTCGCTCTCGCCGGGTTCCTTCTCCTCGGAAGAGACGATCGACAGTCCCTCGATCGCGGGTCGGGTCGGTAGGCGCATCGGCGGGGATCACTCCCCGCCGATGCGGACCGAGCTAGCAGCAGCCAGGCGGGCAGCACTCCTCGGGACAACCCGGGTCGAGTCGATCCATGATGAACACCCCCTCTCGTATCGATGATGGTGGATATGTTGACGGTTGTATCGAACATCGTCAATATGTCGACATGAAGCTGATCCAGACGATCGACGCCGAGTGCTGTCCCCAGGTCCTGGCTTCTCCTCTCACGGAGGAGGAGGCAGACCGACTGGCATCGGCCCTCCGGGTGCTGGCCGAACCAGCGCGACTTCGTCTCCTGAGCCTGATCGGAGCCCATCCGTCAGGGGAGGCCTGCGTCTGCGAGCTCACCGCGCCCCTTGGGCTGTCGCAACCCACGGTGAGCCATCACTTGAAGGTGTTGGCGCAGGCCGGATTGTTGGGGCGAGAGCAGCGTGGCCGATGGGTCTTCTACTGGGTGCTCCCCGAGCCGATCGAGCTGCTCCGAGGCGCGCTCGCCGGTCCGATCGAGACGTCGACGCCTCGAAGGAGAGCTGGATGAGTGAGCTCCGTGAACACGTGAGAGATCGATACGCGGCAGCGGCCAAGGCGGTCGAGGACGGCCATGCGGCCAACGATTGGGATCAGGAAGCCGGATGCTGCGAGCCGGAACACGGCCTTGGCACCCAGCTGTACGACCCGACCCAACGAAGCCAGCTCCCCGATGAGGCAGTCCTCGCGAGCTTGGGGTGCGGCAATCCGACCGTCATCGCCGACCTGCGCGAGGGCGAGTCCGTCCTCGATCTGGGATCAGGAGGCGGCATCGACGTCCTGCTCTCGGCCACACGCGTCGGGCCGACGGGCATGGCCTTCGGGTTGGACATGACCGACGAGATGCTTGAGCTCGCTCGAACGAACGCCGCGAAGGCAGGTGCCGAGAACGTCGAATTCCTGAAAGGCTTCATCGAAGACATCCCATTGCCGGATACCTCCGTCGACGTCGTGATCTCCAACTGTGTGGTGAACCTGTCGACGGACAAACCCAAGGTGATCGCCGAGATGTTCCGCGTCCTTCGCCCGGGTGGACGCCTCGGCATCAGCGACGTGGTCGCGGGCGACGGTCTGACGGCGGAGGAACGGACCACCCGTGGGAGTTACGTCGGATGCATCGCCGGCGCTCTCTCCTTTTCGGAGTACGGAGACGAGCTGATGCGAGCGGGCTTCACGGACATCAGCATCGACCTGACCCATGAGATGGCCGACGAGATCTACGGCGCGAACGTCCGGGCGAGGAAGCCTTGATGCATGCGCTGTCCACACCGTGGATCGGACCATGGCGGTCGGGAGTTCAGACTCAATTCACCTCCCGTTCAACCACCCGCCGGCGATCCATCGATGATGGTCGATACGTGATTCGAAAGGGTTCCTGATGTCGGCAGGTGAGACCCAGGCTGTGCTCGGGGAGTTGGAGTTCAACCGTACCGTCGCGGCGTTGTCGCGCGCATACGACGGCGTCTTCGCCGAGG
Source organism: uncultured Actinomycetes bacterium (assembly GCA_963821935.1). Taxonomy (GTDB): domain Bacteria; phylum Actinomycetota; class UBA4738; order UBA4738; family HRBIN12; genus JAOUEA01. Next base: position 1,364,200 of record CAWGFM010000005.1, read on the forward strand.
AGACGATCGCTCGGTTCGTCCAAGAATCCCTCGATAGGTGGCCAGCCCCCAAGGTCCGAGCACATGTCGAAGTGCTGGCCTACCGTTTCACCCGTGAGCGGCTACGCGCTCTCGGTCAGGCGGAGGGGACCATCGCGAAGGATCACCCCGAGGTGCTGTTCGTCTGCGTGCACAACGCTGGCCGAAGCCAGATGGCGGCGGGACTCCTCGCCAAGCACGCCAAGGGTAGGGTGCACGTCCGCTCGGCTGGGAGTACGCCGGCCGACGAGATCAACGACGCCGTGGTCAAGGCGATGGATGAGGTCGGGGTCGACATCTCCGCCGAATACCCCAAGCCGCTGACCGATGAGTTCGTCCGGGCCTCGGACGTGGTGATCACGATGGGCTGTGGTGACGCATGTCCCATCTTCCCCGGCAAGCGATACCTGGACTGGGAACTGGACGACCCGGCGGGCAAGACGATCGAGGAGGTCCGTCCCATCCGCGACGAGCTCGATCGGCGGGTCCAGCAACTCCTGGCGGATCTCCTCGTGGAGGTGTGAGACCAGAGCCCAGGCCTTTGGGTGAGAAGCTGGACCGTGCTCCAACTGACGGTGAACGACTTGGTGCGCGAGGCCGGCGTCGACGAGGCGTTCGTCCACACCCTGATCGCGCTCGGTGCCATCCATCGTGAGGGCGAAGGATCCTACGGCTCCCGTGAGGTGAGCAGGGTTCGGTTGCTCCACGCCTGGGCAGCGGCAGGGCTACCGCCGGAGGGCATCATGCGCTCCCTCGAGGCCGGCACGCTCTCATTGGCCTTCCTCGACGGCCCGATGTACGCACGGCCTGGAGAGCCGGACCTGACGTACCGGCAGCTGGCTGCCGACGAGGACGCTGCGATGCCTCTGGTCGAGGCGATCCACACGGCGCTCGGCTTCGCGCCGCCTGCAGCGAACGATCAGGCTCGACGTGATGACGCCCACCTCATCGAACTCGTGCGACTGTTCACGAGCGTGGGTGCGAGCGAGGCATCGACGCTCCGACTGCTCAGGGTGTACGCCGACAGCCTCCGGCGGATCGCACAGGCCGAAGTCGAACTGTACGAATCCGAGATCGAAGGCCGCTTGCGGGGATCAGGCATGGATGAGCGAACGCTGATGGAGTTCGGATCGGATTTCGGAGAACGCGCCCTGTCGGCGCTCGAGCGGACACTGCTGGCGGTCTACCGTCGACTCCGCGAACACATCTGGATCGACCATTCGACCAATCACGCTGAAGTCGCTCTCGACCTCGCCGGTATCCATCCCCACGTTCCTCGACCGCACGCGATCTGTTTCGTGGACCTCACCGGATACACCCGCATCACGGAGGAACGCGGCGACGAGGTCGCGGCGCGGTTCGCCGGAGAGCTGGCGGTGCTGGTCGAGGACATTTCGTCTCGCCGGGGAGGGAGACCGATCCGATGGCTCGGGGACGGCGGCATGTTCCATTTCAAAGAGCCACGGGAAGCGGTGTTCGCTGCTCTCGACATGACCGAAGGCGCTCCGGCCCGAGGACTCCCGTCGACGCACATCGGCATCCATACCGGCCCGGTGATCTTCCAGGACGGTGACGTCTACGGGAAGACGGTCAACCTGGCCTCGAGGATCGCCTCCCACGCGGGCCCCGGACAAGTCTTCGTCAGCGAGGAAACGGTGGCGGCTGCACACGATGACGATCTGCATTTCGAGGCCAGGGACAGTGCCGAACTCAAAGGGGTTCCTCGGCCGGTCGCGATCTTCGAAGCGTCAAGGGTTCGCTGAGCCCGCAGGTCGGAGGTCGACCCGGCGCAGCAGCTGCGCGTTCAGGGCCACGACGATGGTCGAGACGCTCATCAAGATCGCGCCGACGGCGGGGGAAAGCACCAGCCCCGCCCACGCCAAGGCGCCGGCGGCCAGTGGGATCGCCACCACGTTGTACCCGGCCGCCCACCCCAGGTTCTGCACCATCTTCCGATAGCTCGCGGCCGACAGCGTCCTGACGGCCACGACGCCGCGTGGGTCATCGCTGGCCAACACCACGCCGGCAGACTCGATCGCGACATCGGTTCCCGCGCCGATCGCGATGCCGATGTCGGCCCTGGCCAACGCCGGAGCGTCGTTGACGCCATCGCCGACCATCGCGACGCGCATGCCGCGCGCTGCCAGCTCGGCCACCGACCGCTCCTTGTCCTCGGGCAGGACCTCCGCCCTCACCTCATCGACCCCGATGACGGCGGCGACGGCGTCGGCCACCTGTTGCGCGTCACCCGTGATCATGACGACGTGGACCCCCAGCTCCTGCAGGGCTTGGACCGCCAGTCGCGACTCCGGGCGCACCTCGTCCTCCAGCGCGATCGCTCCGATCACGGTGCCTTCGCGGACGACGCTCAAGATCGCGGCACCCCGGTCTCGCCACTCCGCCACCATGTCGAGGAGCGCGGGCGGTGCATCGATCGAGAGTTCACGGAGCAGCGCCGGGCCGCCGACGGCGACGGTGGCTCCGTCCACCGATGCCTCGACCCCGCGACCGGTCATGGAGCGGAAACCGGACGCAACCGCGGTCACGCCGAGATCGGCAGCGGCCGTGACCGTCGCCCGTGCCAACGGGTGCTCGCTGTCGGCTTCGACGGCGGAGGCCAGCCGCAGGACGGTGTCACGATCGACGTTTTCCACGGCAGCGACGTGGGTGACGACGGGTTCGCCGCGGGTGAGCGTCCCCGTCTTGTCGAAGAGGACGGCGTCCACCAGACGCATCCGTTCCAGCGCCAGCCGATCCTTCACCAGGATGCCCATCCGAGCCGACATCGTGGTGGAGATGGCGATGACCAGCGGGATGGCCAGACCGAGGGCGTGGGGACACGCGATGACCAGCACGGTCACTGTGCGCTCGATCGCATCGTCGGGACGGCCGATCCCCACCCACACTGCGAACGTGATGATCGCCGCCGCTAGGGCGGCGTAGAACAAGAGCGCGGCAGCTCGGTCGGCCAGGGCCTGTGCACGGCTCTTGGACGCCTGCGCGTCGGCGACCAGTCGACGGATGCCGGCGATCACGGTGTCGCTGCCCACCGCCTGGACGCGGATCCGGAGCGACGAGTCGGTCACCACGGTGCCCGCGACGACGCGGTCACCGACGCCCCGCTCGGCGGGCCGTGATTCGCCGGTGACCATGGACTCGTCCACGCCCGCTTGACCATCCTCGATCACCCCGTCCACGGGGACACGTCCGCCGGGTCGGACCAGCACCAGGTCGCCCGCTCGCACCTCGCTCAACGCGACCTCGATCGTCGCGTCGTCGTCGATCCGTTCGGCGATGTCGGGCACCAGCACGGCCAAGGCATCCAGGGCACTCGAGGCCTGGCCCAACGCCTTCATCTCCTGCCAGTGCCCCAGAAGCATCACGTCGATCAGCAGGACCAGCTCCCACCAGAACTCCAGATCCAGCCAACCGACCTCACTCGCGATGCTGGAGATGAACGCGACCGCGATGGCCAGGGAGATCAACAGCATCATCCCCGGCTGTCTGCTGCGGGTCTCGCGCAGTCCTCCCTGCAGGAAGGGCCATCCGCCATAGACGAATACGGCGGTGCCGAAGACCATCGGGATCAATGACGATCCGGGAATGTCGGGCGCTGCATAGCCCATCAGCTCTTGCAGCATTGGGGACCAGATCAGGACGGGAACCGACAGCAGCAAGCTCAGCCAGAACTTGTCGCGGAACATCGCCACGCTGTGGCCGGCGTGCTGATCGTGGGACGCGTGGTCGCCGGCCTTCATCTGGCCGACGCCATCCCAGGCAGGCGTGGGGTCGCTATGCGGTCGGCCAGGCCGCGACCACCGGGTGGTCGACAGCGGCAGGCCCCGCCTGCGCGGCGCCGCCGGGCGACCCCAGACCCGTGACGTCCTCGTTGAAGAACTCCGCGTTGACGGGAGTGAACTGGTTCCACTCACCCGGGACATCGTCCTCGTAGAAGATCGCGGTCACGGGGCACACGGGTTCGCACGCGGCGCAGTCCACGCACTCGTCCGGCTGGATGTACAGCATCCTGGGCCCCTCGTAGATGCAGTCCACGGGACACTCGTCGACGCAGGCCAGGTCCTTCACATCGATGCACGGTTCGCAGATCGTGTATGTCATGGCTCCATTATGCAGCGGAGGCGGACGGGAATCGAACCCGCCTGGGAGCTTGCGCCCCCACGTCGGTTTTGAAGACCGCGAGGCCCACCAGGAACCCTGACGCCTCCGCGCGCGAGCATACGTCCTTCGCATGGTTGGCCGGCCCTTAGCCTCCGCTTGGGGTGGGCCTTGTGAGCGTCCTGCTGTGATGACTCCCGGAAACCAGTGGATGTGCGGACAGACGCACACCGACGACGGGAGGAAGCATGAAGAGAACCATCATGGCGACGGTCGTGGGAGCGATGCTGCTGACGATGCCCGTGGCCAGTGCCGGTCACGGGTCGAGCGGCTCGGGCGGCTCGGGCGGCAACGGTGACGTGATCCGCGAAGGGCAGTGCAGCCGGTCGAGCGACTGGAAGCTCAAGCTCAGCCCTGAGGACGGGCGCACCGAGATCGAGTTCGAAGTGGACCAGAACGTCGTAGGGCACACGTGGCGCATCCGGCTCCAGCGGGACGGGGCTCAGGTATTCACGGGACGCCGAACGACCCGCGGTCCCAGCGGATCGTTCGAGCTGCGCGTGGTCAGGTCGAACCCTGCGGGTCCGGACCACTACCGTGCCCGAGCCGTCAACCTGCGCACCGGTGAGCGCTGCTTGGGGGTGGCGACGATCTAGGGATCGCCGTCCAGGATCGCTCCGGGATCGCCGGCCGAGCCGGCGGGTCCAACCTTCGAACGGTGCAGGTTTCGGTCTTCCGACCGATGTACGGACGGGGATGCGGTGGAACACTTCGATCCCGTCCTTGTAGGACGGCACCACAAGACCGGTGAGCGGCGGGCGGGCACCATCCCCGCCCGCCTCCCCCGGGTGCGTCCATGTCGAGGCCCACCGCGCTCCCCGCTTCTAGTCTGGGATGGACTACCATGCCGTGGGCGGGTCCGAACCCTTCGGACGCTGGGAGCCGGGAAACCGATGGCGAGTGCTTCGAAGGTCGAGGTCGTGGTGCTGGGACTGCTGGCTGAGACGCCGCTGCACGGGTACGACCTGCTGGAACGGTTCCGTTCGCGGAGCATGGGGTTCTGGGTGGAGGTGGGCAAAGCCTCCGTCTACCAGGCTCTGAAGCGACTGGAGCGCGAGGGCTCGATCTCGGGCAAGGCCCAGGAGGGCGATGAGGGTCCGGACCGGCGCGTCTACCGGATCACCAGGGCGGGCCGGGATCGTCTGCGGCGCGGACTCGCAGAACGGTTCGCATCGCTGCAGCCGTACGAGACCGATGCGGGCTTGGCGATGGGGTTCGCGCAGCTGTTGTCGCCGACCGACGCGCGGAAGGCCGCCGACGCGCGTGAACGATCGGTGCGCGACCTGCTCGAAGCCGTGAGCACGGAACTGGCACGCACGGTGTCCGGACCCGGACCCGCGCGGGCCGTCTCCACCGCCATGCTCCAGCGCCAGGCAGCGTTGGCGAAGGCAGAGCTCGCATGGCTCAAGACGTTCCGGTCGGCGAGCCCGGCCACCGGCCGATGAGCGACGGCTCGGCGCTGTCCGGAGGCCCACGTAGCATGGAACGAACCATGGAAGCCGCATTCTTCGACCTGGACAAGACGATCATCTCTCGGTCGTCGTCGCTGGCGCTGTCGCGCCCGCTGTACCGCGCGGGCATGGTCTCGCGGGGTCAGCTCATGCGGGGCGCGTACGCACAACTCGTCTACCTGCTCGTCGGCGCCGACGAACAGAAGATGGAGCGCCTCAAGGGTGCCCTGCTGGCCCTGACCAAAGGGTGGGATCGCACCCAGATCGAAGACCTGGTGCGCGAGGTGCTCCTCGAGGTGATCGACCCGTACGTCTACCAGGAAGCCTTGGACCTGATCGCGCTGCATCGCTCAGAAGGCCGCAGCATCTACATCGTGTCGTCCTCGCCCGAGGAGGTCGTGCGCCCGTTGGCGCGCCACTTCGGCGCCAGCGGCGTCATCGCCACCCGCGCCGCGGTCGATGCCGCCGGTCGCTACACGGGCGAGCTGGCGTTCTATGCCTATGGGCAGCTGAAGGCCGACGCGATCGGCGCCTTGTCCGGGCGCATGGGCATCGACCTCGAAGGCAGCTACGCCTACAGCGACTCGGTCACCGACGTGCCCATGCTGGCCGCCGTCGGCCACCCCATCGCGGTCAACCCCGACAAGGGATTGCGTCGCACGGCCGAGGAGCGAGGCTGGGAGATCAGGGACTTCCGGCGTCCGGTTCGACTGCGCAACCGCATCGCCGGCGCGGTTCCACCTCCCAAGGTCAGCATCACGGCGGCCGTGGGGGCGGCGGCGATCATGGCGGTGTTGGTCTGGGTGGCGCTCCGCTCACGCGGCCAACGCGAGCAGGTCCTCGAACACGTCTGATACACACCCCGGTTTGCGCCGATGCGCTCCCCGGGTGTACGGTCGAGACGGATGCCGAAAGGTATCCGCGAGGGGAGCAGAACCCACGCGCGAGTCATGCCGCGGGAGGCATGCTCTGGACCCGGTGGCGGGTCGCCGCCGGCTCCCGAGCACGTGCAGACGAGACGCTTGATACCTGCTCCTCTCGCATTCTTGTCCGGATCCGGAGGCTCAGGTCTCGCGCCACCCGGTCGGCCCGGCTGCGGCTAGCATCAGACGCGTGAAGACCCGCGTCCTGCTCGTCGAAGATGAAGCCTCCATCTCGGAACCTCTTGCGCAGCATCTGGATCGGGAAGGCTTCGATCCGATCGTGGCGGCATCGGTGAGTGCGGCCAGAGATGCCTTCGAACGTGATGAGCCAGAGGTCGTGCTGCTGGACGTCATGCTTCCCGACGGCGACGGACGAGACCTCTGTCGCGAGTTCCGTGCGGGCTCTGACGTGGTCATCGTCATGCTGACCGCCCGTGGCGAAGAGGTGGACCGGATCGTCGGTCTGGAGCTCGGCGCAGACGACTACGTGGTGAAGCCGTTCTCGGCAGGGGAGCTCGTCGCCAGGATCCGTGCGATCTTGCGGCGTGGCAGGGCGGACGGGTCGAGGCGTGCCCCCATCACGATCGGCGAGATCTCGTTGGATCCGGCCTCCCGCCTGGTGTCCAAGAGCGATGTCCCCGTCGAGCTCGCAGCCAAGGAGTTCGACCTGCTCCGACTGCTCATGTCGCGCGCCGGTGAGGTCGTGGGGCGCGAGGAGATCATGGACGAGGTCTGGGATCCGCACTGGTTCGGACCCACGAAGACGCTGGACGTCCATATCTCCTGGCTGCGCAAGAAGGTGGAGGACGACCCCGCGTCGCCCCGGTACATCACGACCGTCCGCGGTGTCGGGTTCCGCTTCGCGAGCGCGGCGGACATGCCGGCTTCGCCCGGCCCAGACGGGTCATGAAGGTCCGCACCAGGCTTGTCGCCTCGTTCACCTACGTGTTGCTCGTGGTGATCGTGGCGCTGACGGTACCGCTGGGCATCGTGCTGCGTGACCGAGCGCGATCCGAGCTGGAGGCGGTGGCGCTGACGAACGCCCAGACAATCGCCGCGCTGCTCGACGGCGAGCGTCTCGACGCCGGTCGCCCCAGGGATCGGCTGACGAGAGACATCGATCGATACGCGCGTGACGTCGGCGGACGGGTGGTCGTGCTCGACCCCCGCGGGATCGTGGTCGCCGATTCGCTCGGTGAGGACCTTGGTCAGGACTTCGCCACCGTCGGGCGCCCCGAGGTCGGCCAGGCACTCGGATCGGTGGCCTCCGCAGGGGTGCGGAACAGCCAGGACGAAGGAGGAGATATCGTCGTGGCCGCCGCACCGGTGATCGACGGAGGAACGTTGATCGGAGTGATCCGGAGCTCGCGTGATGTCTCCCAGGTGCAACGGAACGTGACTCGCGCAACGCTCGCCATCATCGTGGTGGCCGCTGCGGGCCTCGCCGCCGGCCTGGTGCTGGCCTTCGTGCTCGCCGGCTCGCTCGCGAGGCCGCTGTCGCGGCTGGCGGCGGTGGCGAAGCAGCTCGGGCGGGGTGATCTCTCTTCTCGTGCCGGCGCCCTCGAGGGAGGCGATGAGATCCATCAGCTCGCCGCCTCGTTCGATGAGATGGCGGATCGTCTGGAGCGCACGGTGCAGGCGCAACGCGAGTTCGTGGCCAATGCCTCCCACCAGTTGCGGACGCCGCTCACCGGCATGAAGCTCCGGCTCGGCGCGGCGATCGCCGATGCGCGAGATCCCGCGATCGAGTCGCAGCTCCGCGCTGCCGATCGCGAGGTGGACCGGCTCGCGGGGATCGTCGAGCGATTGCTGGTCATGGCTCGGGAGATCGAGGAAGGGCATGAGACCCACGTCGATGTCGCGGACGCGACGGACCGAGCGGTGGAACGGTGGCGCGAACGCGCGTCGAACGCGGGTGCGACGCTGACGACGGAAGGCGAGGCCGTCGTTGCGCTCGTCAATCCCGACGACCTGGACCAGGTGCTCGATGTGATCGTGGACAACGCCATCGCGTACGCGCCCGGTCCGATCGAACTGCGAACCGAGCGGAACGGATCGAACGCGCTCGTGACACTGCGAGACCACGGCGCCGGGATCCCGGCCGACGAGCTGCCACGTGTCACCGAGCGCTTCTACCGAGGACGAGGTTCGGCTGCCGGAGGATCTGGGCTCGGCCTCGCCATCGCGAAAGAGCTGGCTGAGAAGTGGGGAGGCACGATCGGGGTCTCGAGCGCCGGCGACGGCACGGTGGTGGAGGTTCGACTTCGCTTGGTGGAGGGCTTTGCCACCCCTTAACCCACCCCTGACTACCCTGGACCCGTGAAGAGGACCTTCCTGATGGTCGCCCTCGGGCTCCTGGGCGTGCTCGGTGCCGTCGCGTTGACGGTGGGAGCACTGGCGCTTGCAGGGGACGACCTGGGCAGTGTCGTGCAACCGGAGCTGTCCACGCCGGACCCACGGCTGTCGCCCTCGGCCTCACTCGAAGCCTCGCCCAGCCGGTCGGCGAGCCCATCACCTCGCAGTGGCCAGGGTTCCGACGACTCCGGGGGCTCTGGCGGAGACGATTCCAGTGGCTCGGGCGATTCGGGCGGCGGATCCGGTTCGGACGGTGACTCGAGCGGATCAGGGTCTGACGACTCGGGCTCCGGCGAGTCAGGCGGCGGATCGGGCTCCGACGACGACTCGAGCGGGTCGGGGTCGGACGGCTCGGGCTCGGGCTCGGATCATTCCGGCGACGACGACTGAGACTTAGCCGCCTCTTAGCCGTTCCCTGGCCGGTGGCTCACCTTCTCCCTTCTAGCGTGGTGTACGTCAGCAGTTGGAGCACCACGAGAAGGAGGACGAGATGAAGTCACGGAAGATCTGGACCATCATCGCGGCGGTGGGCTTCGCAGCACTGCTCACCGGTGGTGCGATCGCGGTCGCGGGCAACAGCCCGACCCCCACCGCAACGATCACGGGAACGAACTCGGGCACGCCGGAGTCCTCTCCCTCCGGCGATCCAACCGAGTCACCCTCCCAGAGCCCGTCGGACGACCCTTCGGACAGTCCGTCGGACAGCCCGAGCGGGAGCCCGTCCGCCAGCCCCTCCGATGATGACGGCACACCCGACCAGGGCCACGGAGACGGCAACGACGACAACGACGACTCCGGACACTCGGGTGACGACGACAACTCCGGATCGGACGACGACAACTCCGGATCGGACGACGACAACTCCGGATCGGACGACGACAACTCCGGCCACGGCAACGGCGACGAGGATGGGGGCGACGCCGAGGGCAACGGCGACGACGACAACTCGGGTGAGGGCAGCTCGAACGACGACTGATCGTCGATCCAGCGCACTCCAGCCCACAGGAGCCGGCAGCTCATCGCTGCCGGCTCCTGCTGTGTTGGATCCTTGGAGTGGCTCAGCCCACGCCGGAGACAGCCACGTACTCGAAATGCATGCCGTCGGGCACGGTCCATCGGCCGCCCCACGTGAAGCCATTCGCGGCCATCGCCGCGATCAGCACGGGAGGCTGGTGAGGCTGAGCCCCGTAGGGGTTCGAGATCGAGTTGATGTCCACCGCCGCCCCCCAGGCGTGATGGGAGATGGCGCCGGTCGGTATGCGCATCACCATGCGCGCGTTGTAGCACCCCGCGAAGTTCCGGATGGCTCCTGCGTGCCCCCGGTGCCGAAGCCGTGCCATGGCGCGCATCAACGGCCGGAACATCAACTCATGACACGTGAACCGCCCGAGCAGCGGCACGTGCTTGGACACCAGGTGCCGCTGCACGAACGACGGATGCATGCGCAGGTAACCCGGATTCCGTGGATCGGGATAGGCGGCGAACTCCCCGAATCCTTCCTTCATGAGGACCGGCGGCCAGACCGCGTCGCCCTGGCGACGGAACTCCGCGCGGCCGGGCCTGCGGACCCGGGGTTCGTAGCCCGGACCCAGCAACGGATCGATCATGCGGGCCAATCGCGACTCGCTGGGATGTCCGTTCATGTCGAGCAGGGCGAACCGATCGTGTTTGACCCCCAGCGAGCGGCCGACGTCTCGCGCGACCATGAGCTCGCTCCACGAGGCCACCTCGTCCGGCACGATCGCACCGATCGTGATCCGATCACCTCCTCGGATCACCACGCGATCGCCGACGCCGAGTCGACGCAGCGCTGCGCTGGATCCGCCCATGATGGCCCGGCCAGCGCGAAGGGTGTCGATCACGGTTGGGCGCCAGGCGGTGGGCAGGAACCGCGCCAACGCGCGCGCGTTGGCCGCCATGACCTCGACGGGGATGCCGTAGGGCGACCGGACGGCGTCGACGACGCTCCCACCGGCCCGAAATGACCGGCGCATCCAGAGGGTGTCGCCGGCAACGACCACCACCTGCTGAACACCGGGGAGCCTGTTGAGCCTTGGCGTCAAGCCCGCCGGGAGGCCACCGGTCCTCCACATGAGATAGGCGGGCGGGAGCCAGGTCCCACCGACGACCGAGGAAGCGGCACCGTCGCCGCCGAACGCCGCCGGCACCGAACCGGGCACGGAGAGACAGACGCACGCCGCGAGGACGAGCACCGAGAACCGTGAGCGAGACAGCCGAACCATGGACCCGCTTCCTTGGGAGGGGGAAAAGGTCCGTCGATGGTACCGCCCGGTCAGCCGCTGGCGGCCGGATGCTCCAACAGGTCGGCGAGGCGCTCCGCGCGTTCGGCGGCGTCGCGAGGAAGTCCTGCCGAGACGGAACTCGCGATCTGAGCCAGCTCGCGTTCGACCGCCGGTCCGAGACGACCGGAGCGGCCGCGCACCAGGGGGTCCAAGCGCGCGACCGCTCGGTCGAGCCTTCTCATGGCGGCGACCAACGGGTTCACCCGCTGGCGGTAGTCCTCGAGGCTGATCACCTGTCCCATGCCGACATCATGAACCCCGTGACTGACACGCTTCCCCTCGGCCTGCAACGGAGCGCGCAGCCACGGCATCTCCCCAGGTAGGAGCCCTAGTTCCCACCGGAAGGAGCCCATCATGGCTACCCCGCGGAAGGTCCTCGTCACCATCGCCGCCGTCACACTGGTCGTCGTGCTGACCCCCGATGTCGTCCGCGCCGGTGGGTCGTGGATCGAGTTCGCGAACGACCGAGTCCTCGTCGGGACGACCGTGACGGGCGTCGCGCACTTCGGCGAGGGCCAACAGGCCCCGGTCACGGCCGGCCCTTGGTTCGCGACCCTCGATCCAGGGAGTGGCGAGACTCCGATCGATCTGGGTCCCGTTGCGATCGACGAGTCGAACCTCTACGGCTGGAAGGCGACGGTCACGTTCACGGTGCCGGATGTTCCGACTGGGCGGCACTGGATCCACGTCTCGAATGCCCAGGGTGAAGGGGTGGGTGACCTCGGTGGGGGCGTCATCTTCATCGCACACACCTCGCTCGAAGCGCGGCTCTGGCGCCAGACGCGACAGGCGCGAAACCAGTTGCAGGGGTCGGAGCGCGCGATCGACCGAGCTCAGCAGGCCGAAGCGCAGCTCCGGGCCGATCTGGCGGATCGCGACGCCACGATCGTCCGGCAGGCTCAACGACTCGAGGACGTCGGCGCGCGGGCGGCGTTCCTCGAAGCCGACCTTGCCGCCCGGCGGGCGGAGGATGCGGTCGGCGGACCGATGTGGCCGATCGTGCTGATGGTCGCGGGCGTCGCCGCGCTGATGGCCGTGGCGTTCGCGCTGGGAAGGCGCGCGTCAGGCGACGCGGACGCTGGTGACGGGCGCAAGACGCTCGTGGACGCTGAACCAGGTCCCGCCCGCGTCGGCTGAGCCGAACACGGCCCCGCTGGTGGCGCCGAAGTAGAGCTGCAGGTCCTGCCCTTGACCGGTGGCGCCGAAGGCCTGCCGGTAGACGGTGAGGAACGCTTCGTGGTCGGGCAGGCCGTCGCCGCACGCCGCCCAGGTTTCGCCCGCGTCGCGCGTGACGTAGACACGGACCTGTTCCTCGGGGGTGACCCGATCGTCGGCCCCCACCAATGGGATCACGAAGGCGCTGTCGGGATCGGCGGGGTCGGTCGCTAATGGGAACCCGAACCCACTGGGCAGGCCTCGCTGGATGTCGTTCCAGCTGGAGCCCTGGTCGTCGCTGCGATACACGCTGCCGTGGAACTGCATGAACAGCCGCTCCGGCCGTGCAGGCGCCCGGTGCATGTTGTGGACGCACAGCGCGTTGGTGCCCTCGCGCTCTTCCTCGGGCATGTACTCGGGGACCATACCTTGGAAGCCTGGCCGCCATGTCTGACCGCCGTCCTCGGTGATCCAGACCCCCGCGGCGCTCACACCCACGGCCATGCGCTGCGGGTCACCGGGCCAAGGGCAGATCGAATGCAGCGCCAGCCCGCCCGCACCGGGCTGCCAATCGCCCGCCAGGTGTTCGGCCCACAGCGGTTCGTTGAGCGACCAGGATTCTCCGCCGTCCGTGCTCGTGAACAGCGCCGCCGGAGCGACACCGGCATACAGGAGACCCTCGGCCTCACCGGCCTTGACGAGCCAGATGCGTTCGAGTGACGTCTCGCCGTCCTCGGGGAACGCGGGCCCTCGCGCTTGCTGCCACTCACCGGCAGGGTCGCCATCGGTGTACATGAGGCGCGGCCCGTAGAACCCAGAGGTGACGGAGGCGAACAGACGTCCCGATCGAGGGTCGCGCATGGCGAACTCCACCACGTCGCCGGCGAACGCACGGGTCGCGACCTCGAACGGCTGCCCCGCGGCCGGATCGCCGTCCAGCACGAACAGCCCCTTCTTGGTGCCGACGAGCAGCTGGGTCATGAGATGTCCTTTCGTTCTCGTTGCGGCGCTGGCGATGCGCCCCCGGAGATCGACGGCAGCACCTGGAGCACGTCGGTCTGGGAGACCGGTGTGTCCGTGCCGCCACTGGTGGTTCGCTCTCCGTTCACGAACACGTTGACGTGCGCACGGACCTGGCCCCGTTCGTCCAGGATCCAGCCCTGGACGGTGGGGAAGCGCTGCTCGAGCTCGCGCAGCACCTGGCCCACGGTGTCGCCGGGCAGGTCGTGGCTGCCGGTGCCACCGGTGCGCTGGGACAGCGGCGCTCGAAGCTTGACCGTGGCCATCAGGACCCGAGCCTACCCGGAAGCTCCGACCGGTTTCGAGGCACAGAAGCCGAGGGCCCCTGCATCGCCTTCCTCCAGATCGTCGTAGCCGGTGGAAACCGTCCGCACGTCCACGAACCCGACGTCGGAGAGCAGCTCGAACCAGGTGGCCTCGGGGAAGAGCCCGATACGGTGGCGGTCCCCGAGCGTTCGGATCGATCCGTTGCCGTCGCGCAGCAGGTAGGCGAACTCGTCGAAGTACCAAGTGTCGTCCGGGTCGGGATCCCACGTCCATTCCAGGTACCGGAGCGCGCGTCGGTCGCCAGGTGCCGAAGCGTCGTGACCACCGTGGTCCGTGGTCTCGACGAACGTCTCCCGAACGTGATCCGGTTCGAACAGCGCGGCACCACCGTGGCGAAGGTGATGCCACGCGGTCTCGAACGCCGCGCGAAGCTCGGTCTCCGACGTGAGGTAGTCGATCGCATCGTGCACGAACACGGCGTCGAACGTCCGGCCTTCGAGGCGCAGCGTGCGCATGTCGCCGTGGATGTGCTCGCACTCGGGGTTGATGGACCGGCTGAGCGCCAGCATCTCCTCGGACAGGTCGGTGAGCGTCATCGCCGCATGCGCCTTCATGTGGCTGGCGTTGTTCCCACCGCCGGACCCGAGCTCCAGGATGGTCGCCGGTGGCACACCGATGATCTCGGTGAGCACGGCGACCGCGTGCGTCGCGCCCAGTTCGTAGTCGGCCGGGGCCGTGAGCAGGTGGAACCAGGGCGCGAGCTCGCCGTACAGGAGCGGCTGTGCGTCCTGCTGGCTCATGCGCGGCCCTGGCGTGCGAGCGCCGGTGCCTCATCGAAGAGCCGGCCCATGATCTGCTGCAGGGGCCACCTGCCGCCGACCTTGCGCCAGTCGCTGTTGGCGAGCACCACGACCCCCGTTTCGCTCCGAGGATCGAAGAACGCGAGGGTCGAGACGCCCTGGTCGCCGCCGTTGTGTCCCCACACCGCTCGTCCCTGGAGCTGATACCGGTACCAGATCAGGCCCTGGCCCTGCGCGATGCCCGGAAGCTGCGGCCTGAGCAGCGCACGGACCGACGACGCGCGAAGCACCCTGGTTCCGTCCCAGCGTCCTCCGTGCATCACCATCCCCATGTGCGCGCCGAACGCGCGCGCCGTCGCGCGCAGGGCGCCGTCGGGATAGTCCGGGTATCCATACTGCCCGTAGGCAACGTAGCGACCGTCGGAGGCCTTCCAGCGGTAGGGCATGGCGACGTCGCGCCGCGGCACGTCGGCCAGATGCCAGCCCGCACGTCCCATGCCCAAGGGCTGGAAGATCCGTTCCTCGCACCATCGATCGAACCCCATGCCGCTCGCCGCCTCGACCAGGTAGGCGGCGAGGGAGGCGCCCACGTTCGAATAGACGTACGTGGTGCCGGGCCTGCGCTGGGAGAAGTTCGCCTGGCGGAAGTACCGGCGTCCCGGGACCAGGTAGTCCCGCAGGAAGCTCGCGAGTGCGATCGTGGAATCACCGTCGACGTAGAGGTCGTCCCATACCGCCCACCGGTCGAGGATGCCCGAGGTGTGCGTCAGCAACTGGCGCACGGTGATCGGACGCTGTGGATGGGCGGGCAGGCGCACGGAGAACGGCAGCACGCCGTCGATGTCGTCGTCCAAGGCGAACAGCCCGTCTTCGACCGCCTGCATCACCGCGGTGGAGATCACCGTCTTCGATACCGATGCCAGCATGAACAGGGTGTCGCGTCGAACCGGTTGGTCGCGCCAGATGTGGGCGAGACCGAATCCACGGGCCCATGCGACGTGCCGGCCCATCACGACACAGGCCGACACACCCGGGATCCTGCCCGCAGACATCCGTTCCCGGATGAACCCGCCGACCGGATCGTCCGGGGCAGGGATGGTGGGCGGCGGGCCCGCGATGGACCGGAGCGGCCGCAGCGCCACGCCCGCAGCGGCTACGGAGCCGGCCGCCAACAGCTGCCGCCGCGTCAGGCCGTGACGATCGGGGCGGGGGAGCGCACCCATCAGCGCACCCCGACCGTCTCGCCGTACTCGAAGTGCATGCCGTCGGGGATCAGGAAATCCCCGCCCCATTGGAACCCGTGCCGTTCGAAGATGTTCACGATGCGCTCGTCCATGGTGGGTGTGGCGCCGTAGGCGTTCGTCGCGGCGTTGATGTCGATGGCCGCACCGTATGCGTGGAATGACGGCGGCGCGGTGGGGCTGCGCGCCACCGTCCGGGCGTTCCAACACCCGTTGTAGGTCTGCAGCAGACCGGCGAGGCCCTCGCGCTCCACGTCACGCAGCGCGGGGATCAACGACGACAGGAACGAGTCGTGGCATGTCACGCGGCCCAGCACCGGCACCGCGCGCGTGACGATGTTGGACCGGACCCATGCCGGCTGGATCGTGAGCTGCGCGGGATCGAGGCGATCGGGCCGGGCGGCGAACTCCCCGAACTCCTCCTTGAGCACGATCGGCGGGTTCACCCCGCTGGCGACCCGCATGTACGGCGTGTCGCCAGGCTTCTCCACTCGCAACGGCGTGCCATCCGGCAGCAGCGGTGTGAGCTCGTCGGCGAACCGCTCCAGGCTTGGTGCGCCGTCGGGCAGCGCCAACAGGTAGCGGTCATCCACGACCCCCAGGGTCTCGCCGACTTCACGCGATACGAGCAGCTCGCTCCAGCCGATCGCCTCGTCCGGGGCGATCGCGCCGATCGTGATCTGGTGGTCGTCGAAGGCCATCGTGCCGCCGACGCCGATACCCCGCAGGGCCGCGCTTCGTGTCGAGATCACGCCGTCGCCACGGTCGAGCGCGCCGATCACGTCGTCGCGGATGTCGGCGGCCAGGAACGGCTCGTACTCGAGCGGGTTGACCGCGAACGCGTCGATCGGGATCGCGAACGACGCGTCGGGTTCGTCGACGACGTCGCCGTTGGCATCGGTGGAGCGCGTCATCCAGCGGGTGTCTCCGGCGATCACGACGGCTGCGGTGAACAGATCCAGGGTTCGAACACGCGCCCGGAAGTCCGAGGCGAACCCGCCGGAGATCCACGCCAGGTACGCCGGGGGGGCGGGCGCCACCGCTGATCCCCCGGTGCCCTGGCCGGCGGCCTCGGCCCCCAGGTCGGCATCGCGGCTCGTCGTGGTCGGCGTGCCCGGAGAGGAGTCGAGGAACGTGTAGGTCAGGGTGGCGATGATCGCCACGGTGAGCAGCGCCACGAAGACCCATCGGCGCCGAGCGGGCGCAACCACCGTCGTCATGGTCGGAGCCTACGCCGGGACGCAGGAAGCACCCAAGCCGGCGATGTCCTACGGACGCCTCGCGTGAACGGAAGGCTGCGCGAGCGGCACGAGGACGACCTGGTGATCTCTGGCCGGCGTCTGCAGCCGGTCCAGCACACGTCGTGCCCGGGCGATGGCCTGCGACGCCCCTCGGCGATCTCCTTCGCGCCGAAGGGCTTCTGCCTGCAACGCCAGGGCGCGAGCCAACCAGACCGTCCATCCCAACGACTGCCACCGCTGCACGGCATCCTCGAAGGCGACGATCGCTCCACCGTCCGCGTCCTCAAGCAGTCCCGCCAACCCCCGGTTCTCGGCTTCGATGGCGCTGGCCGTCACGCCGGCACTCGGTCGTCGATGACTTCGCGGCTTGCGCCCCGACAGCAGCAGGGCCTGGTCGTGGGCTGCCCGAGCGACCGACAGTGTCCCCGTCGCTCCGGCGCTGCGTGCCAGGGCGACCGCCTCCGTCAAGGCCTCGATGGCTCCGGCCCGCCCGGCGCCGAGGGCGGCTCGACCCGCCACCAGCACCCCCACCGGTTCGATGAGACGTTCGCCACTCGCGCGGGCTGCCGCCGTTGCCGCTCCGGCGGGTTCGCTCACCCGAGCCCACGATCCGCGATCGAGCAGCACCTCGGCAGCCAGCAGGTCCGCCTCCAGCAGCTCGGTCCGATCGCCGGAACTCGTCAGCGCCCGGCGGCACGCCGCCATCATCCTGGTCGCCTTCCTCGGGTCGCCGGAACGCACGGCGGCTCGCGCCCCCGCCCCGCGTGCCAGGGCCTGGACCCGTCCTGACCCGATCCGTCGGCCGAACGCCACCGCCTCGACCGACGCTCGCTCGGCCTCCTTCCACGGGCAGGCCGCCGCCGAGGCGAGGGCCTCGATGAGCAGCGTGTCGGCTTCGGCGTACCGGTCGCCGCCTTCGATCGTGATGGGGCGCGCCTCCCGCATGATCGCGATGGCGTCTTCGTGCTCACCGCAGTAGTAGCGGTAGTAACCGAGCGTTCGCAGCAATGCGGCGCGAGCTCGCAGATCTCCTTCGCCCTCCACCAGCTTCTTCGCCTCGCGGTACCAGTGATGGAACTCTTCGCCTCCGATCGTGCTGAGCATGTAGGCCAGATCCTGGGCCGCGATGACCCGTCCCCAACGATCTCCGGCCTCCACGAAGAGGCCGTGCGCCGTGCGCAGGTGATCGAGCCCCTGGGCGTAATCGGTGAGGGTTGCGATCTCGGACAATCGATGGGTTGCCCACGCTTGGCCCGATACATCGCCGGCGGTCTCGAAGTACGCGAGCGCGCGGGTGAGGAGGTCACGGGCCAGCGCGACGTCACCGACGTCGGATTCGACACGGCCGAGGGAGACCAGCGCCCGAGCACCCAGCTGCTCGTCGCCGAGACCCTCGGCCAGCGCGCGTGCCTCGGAGGCTGCCGTGGCCGCCTCACGATGCCGCCCCAGCTCGATCAGGCTCTCTGCTCGACCGATGGCGAGGCGGGCTCGCAGGGCGGGATCGACCTCACCGGGAGCCGAGTCGGCCACCTCGAGCGCTCTCGCATAGATGGCCTCAGCCTGCACGGCCTGCGACGCCAGCGTCGCATCGCCCCACCGCCCCAGGTACGTGGCCGCCGACCGGGCCAGGCCCGCCGGCACGATGCCGGCGCTCGTTGCCCGACACAGGCGCCACGCTTCCGTGTAGTGGTGCGCGAGGTCGTCCACGGGCTCGCTGGGGAAGTTGGCCTCGTCACGGATCCAGTGGGCGACCTCGAGGTGCAGGCGGGCGCGTTCGCCTCGAGGAAGGGATCCGTACGCCACGTCACGGATCAAGGCGTGCTTGAACACGTACTCGTTCGAACCCTTGGCATGCGATCCGCGACGTCTGCGCACCAGGTCGCGGGACACGAGCCCCCGCACGACCTTCGGGACATCGGCGTCGGGCGCCAGCCGTCGCAGGAGCCGGTCCCAGGAGATCTCTCCCGAGACCGAGGCGCACTGCAGCACCCGTTTCTCCTCCGAGGGGAGTCCGTCCAGCCGTGCCGCGATCATGGCCCGCACGGTCGTCGGGACACGATCGAGCATCTGGGGATCGGCAACGACCCATCCCGAGCTCGTCGAGACCAGCGCCCCCGCCTCCATCAGCATGCTGAGGCTCTCTTCGAGGAAGAGCGGATTGCCTCCTGCACGCGTGACCACCCGGCGCAGGGCCGGCGTGATCGCCTGCTTCCCCAGGGCGAGCGAGGCCAACTCTCCCATGGCATCGTCGGGGATCGCGTCGAGCTCGATGCGAGCCAGCCCCTTCAGGCGATGCAGTCCTTCCGACCTCGACAGGCCCACGATGAGCAGCGGCCCGGACCACCCGAGGGATCGGACGGAGACGAGGGCCCCAACCACTGCCGGATCGGCCCACTGAAGGTCATCGAGCAGGACGACGACCGTGCGCTCACGTGCGAGTCCCTCCAGGACCGTGCGAGCGGCGGCGAGGGCATCCTGGGTGCCCGTGGAGCCGTGACCGTCGGAGTGCGCGTCGACCCCGAGCAGCAGCGCGAGTCCTCGTACCAGCGGGCGCGTGTCCCCACCCGTGCCGACCCGCCTGGCGAGTGCGTGGATCCTTCGGGTACCGGCCGAGGCGGCCGACCCAGGGGAGATGCCGGCGACCTCACCGATGGCCGCCGCGAGCGGCGACAGCGCGACCTGCTTGCCGTAGGCCGTCGATCGGCCGGCGAGCACCAGCGTGTCGGGGTGACGCCGAGTGAACTCCGATGCCAGCCGGGTCTTGCCAGCGCCGGGCTCGGCGCTCACGATCACGACACGCGCACGACCTTCCTCGCGAACCGCACGGAGCTCGGCCGACAATCGCTCCAGCTGGGATTCCCGATCCACGAACTGGGCTCCGACGCTCGGGGTCGCCCGTCCGGCCGGGAACGACGTGCGAGGGGAGCGCGCTTCGTACGCGGCCACCGGTTGTGGCTTGCCCTTGGCTTGGTACAGGCGCCGCCGGCCGAACCGGATCGCGTGCCGGGTGCGGCGCCATGTGCCTTCCTCCACCAACACCGCGCCGGCAGGCGCCATGTCGGACAGACGCGATGCCGTGTTGACGACGTCGCCGATCACGGCGATCCCCGACGGTTCCGGTGACGGCCCGACCATCACCTCGCCGGAGTTGACGCCCGAATGGACCTCCGGGATCGACAGCCCGGATCTGCCCTCGTTCAGCTCGCGGATGCGGTCCCGCACGGCCAGTGCGGCACGGACGGCTCGTTCGGCATCGTCCTCGTGCGCGGTGGGCACGCCGAACAGCGCCATGAATCCGTCGCCCTGGATCTGCGGGACCGTGCCGCCGTGGTCTTCCACGACGCGCTGGAGCTCGGCCATCGTGGGCCGGATGAACGAATACACCTCTTCGGGATCCAGCGTGGACGCGAGAGCCGTGTACCCCGTGAGATCGGCGAAGAGCAGGGTGACGAGCTTGCGCTCCCCACGCGCCTCAGGCATCGTCCTCCGGTTCGTCGTCGCCCTCGCCGGTGTCCGCCTTCGCCAAGAGCATCTCGTCGACGCCCGCGACGGAACCCAGACGCGTGATCGCCAGGTCGAGCTTGTCCTCGAAGTTGGAACCGAGCTCCACCAGCAGCTGGAAGGCTCCGATCACGCGCGCCGCGCCCATGAAGGGCCGGTTGTCGTTGAATTCCTTCGCGATGTCCTCGAGCACCACTCTCGGCCTCCGGTCGCACCTGATGCGGCAGATCGCGCAGTAGCGAGGACTGCGGCGCTTCGGGCCACGACGCTGCCCCTGTGAGTTCTTGTAGACCGAGCCCTCGGTCGCGTAGTCGGAGCGGATGCCCGCGTCGAACAGGAACGACCCCGTGTAGTCCACCAGGCCCTCCAGGTCGTCGGCGGCGAAGTGCGCGAATCCCTGGAAGTCGCCCTCGAACAACGACGCGAAGAACACCGGCCCGTGCTCGGGATCGAGGTCCGGCTGCAGCTGCTCGATGACCGTCGCGGGATCCGGGTTGTCCCCCTCGTACAGGAAGACGAACGCATGAACTCCTTGATACGGACCAGGCACGGCGACCTCCTCGATCGATCCACGATCATGCTCTGGGAACAACGGTCACTTTGACCGTCCCCGAGGCGGCGTGCAAGCCGACAGCGTGAGCTGGCTCACGGTTTATCCCCCGGGTGGACCTCCGTGCATCCCCACACCGGATCGCAGAATCGGCCGCCCTGGGGATTACGACCTGTGATGAGGCCGGGGTAGTCTGCGCTCCCGTTCGTGACGAGCCCAGTCAGCTCGAGCGACCTCCCCTTCCCACGTGAACCGCGCCGTCGACGTGGCGTGTGCGGTCCAGGACATGTCGAAAGGAAGGGATCGCCCGTGCACGACGTGGCGACGGTGGTGCTCGCTCTCGAGACCTCCGACGTAGCCGAGGAGGTCATGCACTTCCTCGATCGATCTGGGCAGGCTCGCGTTGTGGCCACCGCGGCCGACGACCGCCAGCTGATCGAAGCCGTCCGGCAACTCTCACCCGACGTGGTGGTGGCGCAACCGGGGTTGGTCGATCCGGCCGCCGTCACGGGTACCGCCATCCTGGCGCTCGACACACGCGAGACCGTCTCGTCGCTGCGCACGGCGATCCGGGTGGGCGCCGGCGGGTACTTCCTGTGGCCCGGCGATCGGGATCAGCTCGCCCGTTCGGTCGCCTCCACCGTCGTCGCGCCGGTGCCCCAGGACCGGCGGGCCGTGGTCGTGGCTGTGCACGGTGCGCGTGGTGGTGTCGGTGCCACCTTCATCGCGACCCACCTGGCGGCGGCGTTCGCCCGACGGGGTTCGTGCGTGGTGCTCGACGCCGACCCGCTGTACGGGGACGTCTCTGCTGCCGTGGGCATGCCACAGGAAGGTCTGCACACGCTCGCGGATCTGGCCCCGTTGGCCGATGAGTTGGCGCCCGCCCAGCTCGACGAGGCGCTGTGGACCCACCAAGAAGGGTTCAGGGTGCTGGCGGGGCCCTCGCCCGAGCACTCGGCCGAGATCAGCGGCGATGTCCTGCAACGGATCGTCGACGTCGCGGCCGCCGGAGCGGACGCCGTCGTCGTGCACCTGCCGCGAGCGCTCGATGCACTGGCACGGGTCGGCCTGCGATCGGCCGACCGTATCGTCGAGGTGCTATCGCTCGACGTGCTGTCTTTCCGGGCAGCCAGCCGTGCCATCGAGGCGTTCGACCCGCTGGGAGTGACCGCCCGCGTGGGGTTCGTAGTCAACCGGGCCTCCAGAGGCGAGATCACGGTCGGCGATGTCGCCAGGGTCTTCGACGCCCAGCCGCTCGCGGTCATGCCGGTCGACCGAGGTGTGAGCCGGGCCCAGGACCACGGCCGACTCATGCCCGCCAAGGGACGGACCGGTCGCCGGTTCGACCGGCTCGCGATGCGCGTGCTCGAGGTGCCGGCGAGCGGCGGGGTGGAGGCAGTGGCATCGTGAGCGCCGATCCGCTGTCGCTCGTGCGGCGCCGGCTGCGCGAGGAGCTACGCCAACGCGTGGACGCTCGAGGGTTGGCCACCGCGCCACGCACCGAACGCCGGTTGCGGGTGCGCGAAGAGGCCCTGACCCTGCTCCGCATGAGTGGCGCCATCCTTCCCCAGCGCGAGCTCACGCGCATGGTCAACGAGGTTTCGGACGAGGTCGTCGGGTTCGGTCCCATCGAGTTCCTGCTGAAGGATCCCGAGGTGACCGAGGTCATGGTCAACGGACCCGACGACGTGTACGTGGAGCGAGGGGGGCGCATCGAGAGGGCGCCGGATGGGCTATTCGAGGGGGAGGAGTCTGTCCGACATCTGATCGAACGCATCGTCGGACCATTGGGCCTCCGGGTCGACGAATCATCGCCTTGGGCGGATGCTCGACTCCCGGACGGTTCGCGGGTCCACGCGATCGTGCCGCCCCTCTCGCTCCGCGGTCCCGCGATCACGATCCGCAAGTTCTCGCCGGTCCCGATCAAGGCCGAGGACCTGCTGGCTGGAGGGTCGCTGGGCCCACGCATGCTGCGGTTCCTGGGCGCCGCCGTGCGCGGGCGTGCCAACCTGCTGGTCAGCGGGGGGGCCGGCAGCGGCAAGACCACCCTGCTCGGCGTCCTCAGTGGCTTCATCCCCGACGACGAGCGGCTCATCACGATCGAGGACGCTGCAGAGCTGCGGCTGGCCAAGCCCCACGTCGTCGCCCTGGAGTCCCGTCCGGCCAACGTGGAAGGACGAGGCCAGGTCACGGTTCGCGACCTGGTGCGCAACGCCCTGAGGATGCGCCCCGACCGCATCATCGTCGGCGAGGTCCGCGGCGGTGAGGCGCTCGACATGCTCCAAGCCATGAACACCGGCCACGAAGGATCGCTCTCCACGGCGCACGCCAACTCGTGCAGGCACGTGCTGTGGCGACTGGAGACCATGGCCATGATGAGCGACGTCGACCTGCCGGCGGCCCACATCCGCAACCAGGTCGCATCCGCGATCGACGTCGTCGTACACCTGGCTCGCTTGCGCGACGGCCGGCGCATCGTCTGGGAGATCGCGGCGATCGAGGGCACCCATCGCGGCGAGCCCGTGGTGTCGCCGTTGTTCCGGTTCCGTCTCCGTGAGGGCCGGGCGGGTTCGTTCGAAGGTTCGGGCACCGTTCCCAGGGTCGCGGCCATGCTCACCGACCGTGGTGAAGCGATCGACGACTGGCTGTTCGCGCCCGAGGAGGACGCGTGAGCTGGCTCGTCGGCCTGCTGTTCGCAGCGTCGGCGCTCTGCGCCCAGCTGGCAGCTCGCGCGTGGCGGCGAGACGCGGTGCTAGCCTCGCTGGCCTCGCCGCCGAAGAGCACGGTCAGCGGGCGCCTGGACGCGGCTCAGCATCGGCTCAGCGCTCACCTCCCTCGGCTCCCCGGCTGGGCGCCATGGGTCGTGGCGGCAGCCATCGCAGGCGTGATCGTGCGCGGCCCGATCCTGGGCGCTCTCGCAAGTGCGTCGGTCGGGTGCGCATGGGTGGTCCGAGCTCACCGTCGGCGAGCGCAGGCATCGGCACGGCGTGACGAACAACTTGCCGACACCGTTCGTGCGATGTCGTCGTCGCTGCGTGCCGGCATGTCCATGGCGCAGGCCATCGCCTACGCCGAGGGCGAGAGTCGACCGCCGCTGCGGACCTCCCTCGAAGCCATGAACCGCTCCCTGCAGCTCGGTGAGCCGTTCGACGACGCGCTCGACGCGTGGTCCCACCGGGTCGATACCGACGACGCGCGTCTCGTCACCGGGATCTTGGGGCTGCATCGGCGCAGCGGGGGCGACCTGCCGGCCGTCCTCGACCAGGTGGCGGCGACGTTGCGGGAGCGGCAGGCGGCGGCCGGCGAGGTGCGAGCACTCACCGCGCAAGCGCGCCTTTCCGGCACGATCCTCGGCATCTTGCCAGTGGGGTTCTTCGCCTTCCTGTGGCTCACCTCGCGCGAGCAGATCGAGGGAGCGTTCCACACGCCGGCCGGCATCGCCGCCCTCGCGGTCGGCGCGCTGATGGAGGCACTCGCCTTCCTCTGGATCCGCCATCTCCTAGAGGTCCGATGAACGGTGAGGTCGTCGCCGCGATGGCTCTGGCCGGGGCCGCCGGAGCGTGCGTAGCCTCCGGCCTGCGGCTGGCCGACCAGAGGGGAGCCCGGCATCGCCTGCCGCACGGCCGTTCGGTCCATGACCCACCCATCTCGCTCGGTCGTCGCCTGCATACGCTGCCCTCCCGCGCTCGGTGGGGCGCGTGCTGTCTGGCGAGCGTCCTGCTCCTGCCGGCGTGGCCACTCCCGCTGGTGGTTCCCATCGGCATCGGGGTCGTGACCCTGGCCCGACGCGTGGCTGTCACCCGGGTTCGACAGCGATATCTGCGGGCTGTCGACGCCGAGATCCCTCAGCTGCTCGATCTGCTGGCAGCGGGTTCGTCGGCGGGGCTCGCCGCGCCGCTGGCGCTCAGGCGAGCGACCGACGGGCTGCGCGGTCCGCTGGTCTCCGAGATCGGCACCGTCATCCGCGCGGTCGACATGGGTGCTCGGTGGCGCGAGGAGCTCGGTGCGCTCACGGAGCGACTCGATCTGCCCGATCTTCGCCGTGCCGTCGCTGTCCTCACGCGGACCGAGACGCTGGGCGCATCGCTCGAGGAGGCGACCGCCGAGCTCGCGGCCACCGTTCGGCAGTCGCGCCGAGCCGCGGTCATGGAGCGAGCCCGTGCCGCACCGGTCAAGATGCTCTTCCCGCTCGTGTTCCTCGTCCTCCCCGCGTTCCTCCTCCTCACGGTGGTCCCGGTCCTCCTCACCACCGTGCAGTCGATCCGCTGACCCAAGGAGGTGAACGATGCTGTTCCTGTACAGCCTGTGGTTCCATCTCGTCGATGGCCTTCGAGGCGGTCTCCGACGCGAAGACGGCCAGACCACGGCCGAGTACGCCCTGGTCATCCTCGCTGCCGCGGCCGTCGCCGTGGTGCTGATCGCGTGGGCTCGGTCGTCCGGTCGGTTGCCGGCGTTCTTCAACCAGGTGATCGATTCGGTGATCGGAGATGCGGGTGCCGCCTGACGGCCTGCCCCGGGCCGGCGCCGCTCGGTTGCCAGCCTCTCTTCGGAGCCAGCGCGGCACCGCGGCGGTCGAGTTCGCGCTCGTCCTGCCGTTGGTGTTGACGATCACCCTCGCCCTGCTGCAGGTGGGGCTCCTGGTCCGAGATCGGTTGGTGGTGGAGTCGGCTGCACGCGCCGGGGCGCGTGCAGCCGCCGTCCACGACGATCCGGCCCTGGTGCGAAGCGCCGTCATCGATGCGGGGTCGACGCTGGATGACGCGGCGGTTACGGTTGATATCGCCCGTGCGGGTACGCGTGGCGATCCGGTCACGGTGTCGGTGGCCTATCGATCCTCGGTTCGCGTCCCGCTGGTCGCCTGGCTGTTCGGCGACGCCGTGGCGATGGACGCCGCCGCCACCGACCGGCAGGAGTTCGGGTGAACGTGGACAGGCGGGCGCGCCGCCGGGCGAACCGGCGTCACCGCGAACGCGGCTCGGTCACCGTCGTCACCGCCGCGATCGCCGGCGTCATGGTCGTGCTGACCCTGTTCACCGCCGACCTGGGCGCAGTGTTGGTGGCCCGTGAGCGAGCCCGTGCCGCAGCAGATGCCGCGGCTCTCGCCGCCGCTCAAGAGCTCGCCCTTCCCTCGTCGGGCACGCCCGCGCAGCAGGCCTCCGACTACGCCCAGCGCAACGGCGGCGAGCTCATGACATGTGACTGCGCTGCCGGTTCGCTCGAAGCGACCGTCCAGGTCCGGGTTGCCATCGCTCACCTGTTCTTGGTTCCTGGCGGACGCACGATGGAAGCCACCGCGCGCGCCATCGTCGACCTGCCCGGCGCGTGATCCGCCGGTCGGATGTGCACCGATCAGGGTGTGACGGTCGCCTCGTCGGGCAGCGGCGCAGCGAGCGCGCCGGCGTCGACGCTTCCGGCGCCCAAGGCTGCCGCGCCCGCACTCAACGCCGAGAGCTGCCGGTCGCTCACCACCTCGTCCACCACCCCGAACGCCTTCGCCTCCTCGGCTGTGAGGATGAAGTCCCGGTCGGTGTCGGCGGCGATCTTCTCGACAGGTTGTCCGGTGTGCTGGGACAAGATCTCGTCGGCTCGGCGGCGCATGCGCACGATCTCGCGAGCGTGGATCTCCAGGTCGGCCGACTGGCCTTCCATGCCGCCGTGGGGTTGGTGCAACAGCACACGCGAGTTGGGGAGCGCGAAACGTCTGCCGGCGGTCCCGGTCGCCAGCAGGAATGCCCCCGCGCTCGCGGCTTGGCCTACGCAGTAGGTCGCGACCGGGTTCCCCAGGTGCTGCATCGTGTCGTGGATGCCGAACATCGCCGTGGTCGAGCCGCCGGGGGAGTTGATGTACATCGCGATCTCCTTGCCGGGGTCCTCGGCCTGCAGGAACAACAGCTGGGCCACGATCAGGTTCGCGACGTTGTCGTCGATCGGGGTGCCCAGGAACACGATGCGCTCGCGCAACAGGCGCGAGTAGATGTCGAACGATCGCTCACCGCGGTCGCTCGGTTCCACGACCGTGGGGATGAGTGTGTCGGACCGGATCTGCACGGGTCGCTCCTCTCGATCGGATGCGCTATCCTGGCAACCGTTCGGTTGCCATCAGCATCACGGTACGGCCGTCCCTTCACTTTGGCAACCGGGCGGTTGCCGATTTCGAACGAGTGAGATGGCCGGACGATCAGGAGCGAAGGCGATGCACGAACCGATCCGGCGACAGATCACGCTCGACGCCTCGTGCGAGGACGTCTGGCACGCCATCACCGACGCGGATCGCCTCCAACTGTGGTTCGGCGCGCCCGTGAAGCTCGATCCTCGTCCCGGATCCCCCATCAGCGTGCATTGGCCAGACCGATCGACGAGCCGGGGGTCCGTGGAGGTCGTGGAAGCACCGAGCCGGTTCGTCTTCCGGTGGCGCTCGATCGCGGGAGCGGGCCTCACCCTCACGATCGGCGATCCCACCCGTGTCGAGTTCACCTTGGAGCCCATCGACGGTGGTGCCCGCACCGTGGTCACGGTCACCGAGCACGACGCACCGTTGCCCGGCCGGCCCACACAGGTCCTGTCGGAGAGCGCGTGATGGGGTGGGCGTCGTGACCGAGCGGCCCGTCGACCGGGTGTTCTCGGCGCTGTCGGATCCCACGCGGCGTGCCGTGATCCGATGTCTGTCCGAAGGCGGCCCTGCCACGGTCGGCGCCCTGGCCGGCGAGCTTCCCGTCACGCGCCAGGCGGTGGCCAAGCACCTGTCGCTGTTGGAGGACGCGGGGCTCGTCAGCGCCAGCGCCGAAGGTCGTCGCCGGACCTATCGCCTGACGCCGGGCCCCCTTTCGGACGCGATGGGGTGGATGGTCGACGTCGGCGCCGGCTGGGACGACCGGCTCAGCGCCCTCAAGCGCCTGGTCGAGCGCGGGAGCTGAGTTCGTCCTTCGCTCCGCGACTCACGGTTCTCTCATCGTCCGTGGCGCACGGTGCCGGGTATCCGGATGGACCGGGCCATGCGACGGAAGGAGCGGACCGTGACTCGTCGACGAAAGGTGATGACAGCGCTGTCGTCGTTGGTTCTTATCGTGGGGACCACGGCACTCGCAGCGAGCGCAGGAGGCGGCAACGCCGCACGCGGTCTGACGAAGCAGGTGGTCGGACCACGTCTCCCCGCCGCGTGCACACGAGACGCGTCAGGCCGCACCACCAAGATCGCGACCGCGAAGCTCATCATCGAGTACAACTTCACCGACGGCGACCTGGGCGTTCATGGCGCGTTCGACGACGATGGATGGAAGGCGCTCTGCGTGTTCGACCCCAACGGACGGCCGGTGCTGGTCGTCGGACCTCGGCGGCAGTTGCTCGACCTGACGATGGCCGGCATCTTCTTCGAGTCCAGGGAACCTCCGACCGCGGAGTTCTCGTTCGCCGACCTGCGGGCAACGTTCCCCGAAGGGCAGTACCGCGTCAGGGGCGAGACGTTCGACGGGACGTTCCTGGTCGGCAGCGCCACCTTCACGCACGATGTGCCGAAGCCTCCGAAGATCACGTTGCCCGAGATCGCGGACGAGCCGAAGGGCGCCACGAAGAACCCGGTGTCGCGGCAGGGCCTGGTGATCGATTGGGATCGCGTCGGCACGACCGTGGTTGGAGCGCCGGCCGACATCACCGGATACGAGGTGATCGTCACGAGAGAGGTCGAGGACGATCCCAACGGATTCTCCCGGCCCACCTACGACGTGCACGTGCCGCCGAACGTGACGAGCCTCCCGGTGCCGAAGCGGTTCCTGGAGCGCGGCACCGTGTACGAGCTGGAGGTGCTGGCGCTCGAGGTGAGCGGGAACCAGACCATCAGCGTCGGCTTCTTCGAGACCACGTGAGCCGGACGACCGAAGGTGCCTTCACCGAGCGACCGTAAGGATCCGCGCCCGGGACCTACTCCAGGTCTCGGGCGCGCGGGTCGCGCCGGACCGGTTCCCGGTAGTCCGGATCGTTGCGGGCCACCAGGTACTCCACGGCGGCCCACATCGTCTTCGATCGCGGGAAGAACCACAGCGGCACCACGATCAGGACCGCGAGGCTCGCCGCCGTCAGCGGGACGACCGGCACCTCGGGAACGGTCAGCACCAAGCCCACGATCAGCACCACGATCCACGCGGCGATGCCGGCCGAGTAGTTCAGGACCATGGCGCCGAGGTAGCCGCCCTCTTCCTGTTCGAACCGGAGCCGGCAGCGCGGACACTCCGATCGCATGTGGAACCACGATGTGAAGGTATCCCGCTCGGCGCAGCGGGGACATCGACGACGGAGCCCTCGGAGCATGACCCGCCACGATCCGACCTCCGGGTAGAGAGGGTCCGCGCCAGCCTCGGGCCGCTCCGGCTCCAACGACCCGAACGGGCTAGCCGTCGTAGATCACCCAGAACTTCGTGATCGTCTCGCGGATGACCCAGGTCCCGGCCGATCCCTTCGGGGTGACCAGCACGTCGCCTGGGCCAACGGTGAACGTCGTGCCGTCGGTCGTGACGATGTCGGCGTCGCCTTCCAGGATCAGCGCCACCTCGTCGTAGGGGCGCTCGAACGACCAGGTGTCGGGCTCACGTCGCCAGAACCCGGTCGACACCGCGTCCTCTGCCGTGGAGAACACGGGCGACTCCGCACCGCCCGACGGGATCTGTCCGGGTGGGTCCTGCAGGGGGGTCCAGCCTTCGCGCGCCGCGGCATCCGACCGGACCACCCTGATCGTCGTTTCCTGCGTCATCTCGCTCATGCGTCCAGGCTACCCGGGCCGAAGGCGGGGGTCGCGCCGGCCCCGCGCATGGACCTTCGGCGGGTCCCCCAAGTCCGGGACCAGGAGTACAATCGCCCGACCATGGCCACCAAGCGGACGACCAGGAGCCAGCCGCAGCGCACACCGCTGGGCCGCAACCGGCGCGCCGAGATGGGCGTCATCGACTTCCGCTTGGCCAAGCGGGCGCTCCTTCGCGAGGCGCAGGTCGGCGTCATCGGACTCACCGACATCTGCGACGCCCACCCCGAGCTGATCCGAGCGGCCAAGCATGTGGGCGAGCCCACCAAGAACGACTGCCCGGTCTGTGGCAAGGTCAAGCTGGTGCTGCTGGCCTATGTCTACGGCGATGGCCTGCGCGACCAGAACGGGCGCGTGTGGTCGATCGACACCGGCCTCAAGCTGATCGCGGCACACCCCGGCGCCAGCTGCTACGTGGTGGAGGTCTGCACGGAATGCCAGTGGAACCACCTGCACGAAGCCCTCACCGCTCGCCGTTCTGCCGCCGGCTGATCCACACGAGC
The DNA here is from genome assembly GCA_963821935.1 of uncultured Actinomycetes bacterium. Lineage (GTDB taxonomy): Bacteria > Actinomycetota > UBA4738 > UBA4738 > HRBIN12 > JAOUEA01. The sequence continues at coordinate 1,394,492 of CAWGFM010000005.1, forward strand.
CCGTTCCTCAACGCATTCGTCACATGTCTCGCTCGCTTCCTGGCGTTCCAGCGCAAGCTGCCTCGGTAGGATGGGTCCGTGGTGACCGACGCCTCCTCGCCCCCTGAGCGGGCCAAGCACATCCCCAAGCACGCCGCCTCCCAGACGAAGGGCTTCTTCCGGCGCTTCTGGTGGGTGTTCCTGGCTGTGCCGCTGGTGTTCCTCACCTCGGTGCTCGCCACGCTGTACGTGTCCTACCGCCAGATCGAGCTGCCCGAGGCCCTGCCGCCGATCCGCACCAGCTTCTTGTTCGACCGGAACGGCAAGGAACTGAGCTCGCTGCACGGCGCGGTCGATCGCAAGATCGTGGGCCTGGGACAGATCTCGGAGAACCTGCAGCACGCGGTGCTGGCCACCGAGGACGCCGGCTTCTACGACCACCCGGGCATCGATCTGCGGGGCATCGTGACGGCGGCGTGGACCGACCTGGTGAAGCGCGACACCGTCGCGGGCGCATCCACGATCACCCAGCAGCTGGTGAAGAACGTCTACGCCGGCCAGTACATCGAGAATCGCAAAGGGGTCGTCGAGTACATCGTGCCGCCGCGCTCGATCAAGGAGAAGGTGCGCGAGGCGCTGCTGGCGATCAAGCTCGAGCACGAGCTGGGCAAGGACCAGATCCTGGCCAAGTACCTCAACACGGTCTACTTCGGCCATGGCGCGTACGGCGCCGAAGCCGCGGCACGAACGTACTTCGCTAAGGCCGCGAGTGAGCTGACGGTGAGCGAGAGCGCAGTGTTGGCCGCGGTCCTCCATGCGCCCAGCCTCTACGACCCCATCAAGAGCACGTTCGACAACAAGTTCCGCCGCGACTACACGCTGGATCAGATGGCGAAGTACGGCTACATCACGTCCGAGGAAGCGGCGGCGCTCAAGGCCGAGGAGTGCTGCGGCATCCCCAAGGAGCAGCAGCGGGCGGAGACGCGGATCGACGCGCCGATCCATTCGGAGTATTTCGTCGATTACACCCGGCAGTGGTTGTTCGACAACCCCAAGTTCGGCAGCGCCAAGGTCTACGGGGGCGGATTGGAGATCACCACCTCGCTCGACCTGCGCATGCAGGAGGCCGCCGAGCGAGCCATCAAGTCCCATCTACCGCCCACCGAGTACAACCCGGAAGCGTCGCTCGTCACTATCGACAACGAGACCGGCGAGGTCCTGGCCATGGTCGGGGGTCTCAACTGGCAGGAGTCGAAGGTCAACCTGGCGACCCAGCAGTGCGAGGGCTGCGGCCAGCAGGCGGGGTCGGCGTTCAAGCCGTTCACGCTGGCCGCGGCGCTCGAGCAGGACTTCTCCCTGGGCGCGTGGTGGCAGGGCCCGTCGACGATCTCGATCAGCGACGACCAGTGCGACACGGCGGGCGTGCCATGGCAGCCGGTGAACGCCGGCGACGGCACGGCGGGCACGTTCACGCTGTTGGGAGCGACCCAGAACTCGGTGAACACGGTCTACGCACAGCTCGTCACCGAGCTCGAGGGGGGACCCAGCGATGTCGTGGAGATGGCGAAGCGCCTCGGCATCCGATCGAAGCTGGATCCCTTCTGTTCGATCACCTTGGGCAGCGTGGCCGTGAACCCGCTGGAGATGACCAACGCCTACGCCACGATCGCCAACCACGGCTTCCTGAACCGGGCCACGCCGATCCACGAGGTCGCTCGCTCCAACGGCGACGTGTTCCTGGAGACCCAGCCCACCAAGCGGGACCCGGTGCTGCTTCCCAAGATCGCGGACCAGGTGACGTACGCGCTGGGGCAAGTCGTGGCTGGCGGGACGGGGTCGGCCGCGAACCTGTACCCCTACACCGCGTACGGCAAGACCGGCACTGCCCAGGACAACGTGGCGGCGTGGTTCTGTGGATACACCCAGGAGATCTCCACCTGCGTCTGGGTCGGCTACCCCCGCGACCCCAGGCCGCTCGAGAACATCGAGGGCGTGCCGGCCGTCTACGGCGGCACGATCCCCGCTGCGATCTGGCAGGACTACATGATGTACGTGATGGATCACTACTACGTCGACGGAGGCGAGGCCTACCCGTACCCCGAGCTCACCGGGTACAAGGGCCCCTCCGTGGTGGTGTATAGCCCCACGCCGCCTCCGCCGCCATCACCGTCGGCAACCGAAAGCCCCGAGCCCTCGGAGACGCCCGAGCCATCGGAAACACCCGAGCCCACCGAAGAGCCGCCGCCGGAAGAGGAGGAACGGACGGGCCGTGATGTGACCGGGCGGTCAGGACGCCTGGTGCAGCACCGGTTCTCGCCCGGTGGGTGAGGAGCCGTCGACGGGCAGCGTCGCCAGGATCGACGTGCCGCGGCCGGGCGATGAGCGAACCGTGAACGTGCCGCTGGCCAGCTCGACACGTTCGCGCATGGACGCCAAGCCCACGCGGCCCTGACGCAGGAACTCGCGACTCTCCCCGGCGTCGAACCCGCACCCGTCGTCGTCGACCTCGATCCGCAGCTGGGTCCCGTCGGCTTCCACGGTCACGATGACCGACGAGGGGTTCGCGTGCTTGCCGGCGTTGGAGAGCGCTTCCTGCACCACCCGGAACACGAGCGTCTCCAGATCCTCGGAGAGCTCGCTGGGCACTCGGCCGATGAACTCGGTGTGCACGTCGTGGTCGGCGCCGAACCGCTTCAGCGTGTCGCGCAGCGCCGCGAGCAGCCCGCGCTCCTCCAACACGGGGGGACGAAGGCCCGACATCAACCGTCGCAGTGCATCGGCTTCCTCGGCGAGCTCCTCGCGGATCTTCATGAGGACCTGCATGCCCCGGTCGACCTCGCCCGCCTTGATCATGAGCAGCGCAGCCTCCAGGGACAGCGAGGCGGCGCTCACACCTTGCACCGGCCCGTCGTGAAGGTCGCGGGCCACCCGGTTGCGCTCGGATTCGATGGCGGCGTTGGTGCGTCGCAGCAGCCGGGTTCGGTCCTCGTCGCGATCCTGCAGGAACTGGAACAGCGAACGGATCGTCTGGTCGGCCACCTTGGCGGCGGTGACGTCGCGCACCAGCACCAGCTTGCGCGGCGGGTCGGTGGGCATCTGCGACACGCGTGACTCCAGATAGAGCGACTGTCCTTCGTTCCGCGTGATCTGCGCCTGGCCACCCGCCGGCAACGAGCCGAACCCCGGATCGGCGCCCGCGACCGCGGCAGCCAGCGCGGTCCACGGCTCGCCCTCGATCTCGGTGCGATCGAGGCCCACCATGCCGCAGAAGGCTTCGTTGGTGCGGAGCACCACACCTCGTTCGTCCAGCTCCACGATGCCGTCGACGGCGGTGTCGAAGACCAGGCGCAGGTGCTCCTCGGAGTGGACCAGGGTCTCGTTGGCCTCCCGCACGCGGTCGAGGGCGGAGTCGGCCTCGTGCAGGGCCGCTTCCTTCTCGTGAAGGGCTTCGGTCATGCCGCGATGCGCCTGCGTGCTGGAGATCTGGTTGGACAGGATGCGTGCCGCGACGCCCAGCACCAGCAGCCCGATGATGACCGTGGACTGCACGCCGTCGACGCCGCGCTCCTGGTCGAAGGCTGCCACCACCGTGAGCGCGGCGCAGGCCGAGATGACCGAGATACTGGTGAGCACCGGCCGTGCCCATCGGCTGGGCTGTTTCTGGACACGTGCGCCGACCTCACGTGATCGTCCCAGCGAGACGAGGGCGGCGTAGGCCAGGGGGCAGAGCATGAAGGGGATGTCGATGGAAGCCGCCGTGCCGTCGAACGTGCCGCGTGCCCACTGCCAGCCGAAGGTGGCGGTCGCCACCGCGAAGGCCGTGAAGAGCGCGAACTGGAACAGATGCTGCAGCGACGGGCGCCACAGCGTGAGCGCTCCGAACGCCGCGACCTGCGCCGCGGTGATGGCGGCGAACACCGCGGCCACCACCGACGCGTCGGTGCTGGCGCCGACCGGACGCAAGATGACGTACAGCAGGGCGGTGAGGGAGGCCGCGATCAGGACCGCGTCTACGCCGATCTCGCGCCGGTCGCGCGGCTCGAAGTGCTCCCGGTACTCGGCACCTGCAAGACCCACGATCGGCAGCAGGAACAGCAGGAAGATCGCGTCGACGGGTCCGGCTCCGAAGGTGCCCGGCGTGTGCACCTCGAACCACAGGAAGATCAGGCTGGCGACGCCCAGCATGAACATCGCCGAGGCGATGTAGACCGACCCCGACCACGCGCGCCCCTGCCCCGGCGACCGCAGGATGATGCCGCCCGAAACGAAGCACGACCCTGCGATCACGACCTCTGAGGCAAGGGCCTGTCCATGCGAGCCGAACGGGTAGGCCAGGTAGGTGGCGATCGCCGCGACGGCGGCGACCGACAACAGGCCCCCCGTCACGAGCCGGACGCGGGGTTGGGGAACTGCGGCATCCATACGACGACATGATGCCTCGTGGAGCCGTCGCGCTCCATCACCCGGAGTGTGGGGATCATGGCCCGGACGGCCTAGCCCGACCGGGTGACGACCCGCCGCGGTCGGCCCAGTCCGGAGCTGTGGGGTCGGGGCTTGCCCCCGCCCATCTCTTACTCGATCAGACGGCGCCGCAACGCCTCGGCAACGGCCGCGGTCCGGTCCGAAGCACCGAGCTTTTCGAAGATGTGCTCCAGGTGGGTCTTGACCGTGTCGGGGGAGATGTAGAGACGTTCCGCGATGTCGCGGTTGGTGTGGCCGAACGCAAGCAGCTGGAGCACCTCGATCTCACGCGCGGTGAGCGTCTCGGCGCGGCGATCGCGCTCCTTGGCGGTGGAAAGCTCCTCGGCCAGCGCCACGACCAGCTGCGGATCGATCACCATGTTGCCGCCGGCGACCAGTCGCACGGTCTGGATCAGGTGCTCGGCATCGCGCGCCTTCAACACGTAGCCGCGTGCCCCGCTCCTGACGGCCTCCACCACGAACTGTCGGTCGTCGTAGGCCGTGAGCATGATGACGCCGACGTCGGGGAACTTGTCGCGGATCTCGCGTGCGGCTTCCAGCCCGTCCATCTCGGGCATGCGGATGTCGACCAACGCGATCTGGGGAGACGTGCCCTCGACCAGGTCGAGCAGCTCCTGGCCGTTGGCGGCCTCGCCCACGACCTCGATGCCGTCGGCCATGTCGAGGTAACGCCGGAGCCCCTGCCGTACCAGCGAATGGTCGTCCGCGATCGCTACCTTGATCGTCACATGCTCCCCCGAAGGCCGTGCGGTTGAGGCACATCCTAGCCGGTCGCGACCCCCGCCATGTCGCCCGCGGCCCAACTCACCAGCGATGACGCTAGAACACGTACCACCAGTTGATGAAGAGCGCGGCCAGCAGCGCGTAGCCGCCCGCGAACGTCGCGACCACCAGCGGTTCGGGCAGCCGCCGCCGCTCGACGGCGCGGGCCAGCACCCAGAAGGCGGGGAACAGCACCACCACGAAGCGAGGCATGGACAACAACGGTCGGTCGGGCAGTGGCAGGAACAACGGCAGTGCCAGGCTCGCGAACGAGTACGAGAGGTAGCCGCCTCGGAGCATCTTCACTCCCAGGGCCAGCGCGACCACGACGATGCCGACGACCACGAGATCGATTAGCCAGTACGTGCCCGAGCGCCACGCGGCCGTGACGGCATCGGCGATCGTCGTCAGCGGGAACGTCAGCTCCCGTTGCCAGGTTCGCTGCGCCTCGAGCGGCGCCCACAGATCGCCGTGGGACACACCCCAGTACAGGAAGTACAGGGCCGGCCCGATCACCACCGCTGCGGCTCCTGCCAACCGAGGAAGCAGTGGGCCGCCCTCCTGTCGTGATCGCTGGATGGCCTCCACGGCTAGTCCGAGCACCAGGAGGACGCCGATGCTGCGGGTGAGTGCGGCGAGCGCGCCCATGAGCCCGGCGAGCGCCCACCGGTCGCGGCGCGCGAACCAGAACGCCGACACGGACAGCAGCAGGAACGGTGATTCTGAATACGGGGCGAGGAAGAAGAACGCCGTGGGGAAGATCGCGATCAGCAGGATCGTGGTGCGACCGGTGTGTGCGGACCACCCTTCCAGCCGCGTGAGGCCGTGTAGCATCACGAGCGCCGCGACGAAGCAGATGTTCGAGACCACGATCGCTGCCGCCAGCGGACCGACCCCCGGCAGCCAGGACACCACCTTGATCGCCAGTGGATACACGGGGAAGAACGCCGCACTGCCGTCGTCCGCGACGTAGCCCCCCGTCGCGATCCGAAGGAACCACGCGGCATCCTGTCGCTCGGTCGCGGTGACGATGGCGCGCCAGCCGACCTCGATCGGCTCGATCGCCCACCCCGGCACCGTCGGCAGTGAACGCCTCGGTTCGATCAGCGTGATCGCGATCCAGGACAAGACCGACAGGCCCACCCGCACCCCGACGAACGTCAGCATGGCGGGACGCAGCCCGTCGCGCAGGCGTGGAGGTGACGGTGTGGAGGGAGGCGGTTCGCGTTCGACGACGGCGGTACTCACGCGGGCGCGACCGCCGGCGTCGCGTCTGGTGTGGCCGGGGGTCCGGCGCGCGCCGTTCGGACCTCGACCTGCAGCGGCTCGGACGTATGCCTGACCCAACTGACGACACACCACACGAGCACGGCCGCGCGCGCCAGGACGGCCAGCTCGAAGAAGCTCTGCGGTACACCGAAGCCGCCGCCGAACTCGCCGAAGAACCAGAACCGGGTCACGAAGACGGTGACGTCGGCGATCTCGAAGGCCACGAACTCGTGCATCCGTGGGAGCGCGAGCGCGAACCACGGCAGCAGCCACAGTCCGTACTGCGGTGAATAGACCTTGCTGGTCAACAGGAACAGCACGATCATGGGCAAGCCCAGCGTCCAGCGTGCGAAGCTCGGTTCGACGCGCGCCTTGATCGCCCACACCGCCCAGAACGACACACCGAACGCGACGAACGACGCCAGATTGATCGCCCTGATCGACCAGCACTGCTCCAGGTGCCGGCAGGCCAGGTACCAGAAGCTGTCGAAATCCGCCGGCCGAGCGGAGTTGAACCGGAAGAACGTGAACCAGGCGCTGGGAGCCACCACCGCGATCGGCGCGTTCACCAGCAACCAGCTCCCGGCGGTGACCCACCCGATCGTGATCGCGCGATCGGGCGCCCGCTCGCGCAGGCGTTGCACGATCAACGGAAGGGCCAGCAGCACCGGGTAGAACTTGGCCGCGGCGCCCAGGCCCAGGGCCACGCCGGTGGCCGTGTCACGTCGGCGGAAGAACATCAGCATCGCCACGGTGGCGAACATCACCGCCAGCAGATCCCAGTTCATCGTGCCGTAGATGAACAGCGTCGGCGCGAGGGCGAAGTAGAGCGCGCGGGCGCCGTTGAGCATGAACAGACACACCGCGATGGCTACGGCGCATCCCAGCAGCATCAAGGCGTTCACGAAGAAGAAGCCGGAGTGGTGATCGCCGGAGATCCACCCGGCGAGCCTGATGAAGTACATGGTGACCACCGGGTACTCGTCGCAGTTCTGCCCCTCACGGGCCTCGCATGCCTGGAAGAACGGCAACCTGCCCCTTTGCTCGAAGAGCTGCTCGGTGCCCAGCAGTGGCACGATGTCGGAGTAGCAGAGCAACGTGTACTGGCGTCCGTCGGACCAATCGCCCGACGCACACGGGGTCTTCGCCACCGCGCCGAGCGTCATGGTCCCCATCACGCTCACGAGCACCACGCCGAGGCCGACGGCTGCCCGGGTCCGTCGGCGCGGACCGATCGGCGCGGGGTCGGGGTCCGCGACACTCACGGGCGAATCCTAGCCCGCGAGCCATCGTGGCCGGCCGCGCGCGGCACCGCCCTGCCCGTGTCCGTGACCGTGTGAGCGGACACTCGTAGAGTGTTCGGTCGTGAGGTATCGCGTCGAACAGCTCGCTGCAGCCGGCGACATCTCGGTCGACACCGTTCGCTACTACCAGTCGCGAGGGGTGCTCCCGCCTCCCGAACGCGAGGGGCGTTTGGCGTGGTACGGCACGGAGCACCTCGAGCGCATCGGCCAGATCCGAACGTTGCAGGGCAAGGGGCTGACCCTGGCGGCGATCCGTCGTGTGGTGAAGGGCGAGCTCGATCCTGCCGACGCCGACCTCGCTGCCGCGGTGGTGACGGCCGGTGGGGCTGCCCCCGATGCCGAGGCCCTGGACCTGGACACCTTCAGCGCTCGCAGCGGTGTGCCGGCGTCCCTGATCCAGGCGGTCGAACGCGAGGGCATCCGGTTGGGGCGGCTGATCGACGGCGAGATCCGCTACACCGACGCCGACATCGAGATGGTGCGGACGGCGCTGCGTCTGCTGGAGTTCGGACTGCCGTTGGCGGACCTGCTCTCGCTGGCTCGCGACGCCGACGCGGCGATGCGAGGCCTGGCCGACCGCGCCGTCGACCTGTTCGACGATCACGTGCGTAAGCCCATCCGTGACACCGCGGGGCACGAGGACGAGGCGTCCGAACAGCTGGTGGAGGCGTTCCGCGAACTGCTCCCGGCCGTGACGACGCTGATCGCCCATCACTTCCGCCGTGTGTTGCTGGAATCGGCCGAGGAACGGTTCGAGCTGCGGACCGAGGAACGCACATGAGCGCTGGTCTTCCGCAGGGCGAGGAGAAGCGACGAGCGGTCCGTGGTCTGTTCGACACGATCGCGCCGCGATACGACCTGGTCAACCGCGTTATGACGTTCGGCATGGACGTGGGCTGGCGACGGCGCGCGGTCGAGGACCTCCGTCTGCCCGGTGGATCGCTCATCGCCGACCTGGCGTGTGGCACCGGCGACCAGTGCCGAGAGCTGGAGCGGCGCGGCTACCGGCCTGTGGGGTTCGACTTCTCGCACGGCATGCTCGTCAACGCTCGGACCCACGTGCCGTTGGTGGAGGCCGACATCCTTCGGCTGCCGCTGGACGATGCCGCGATCGACGGGGTGACCTGCGGGTTCGCGTTGCGCAACGTCGTCTCGCTGCCCGATCTCTTCCACGAGCTCGGCCGCGTGGTGCGTGCAGGCGGACGCATCGCGTTGCTCGATGCGAGCCGTCCCGACAACGCCCTGCTCCGCGCGGGACACACCGTGTACTTCGACCGGGTGGTGCCGATGATCGGCGGGCTCATGTCCGACCGGGACGCCTACGCGTACCTGCCGAGGTCCATGGCCTACCTGCCGGCGCCGGATGCGTTGGTACGGATGCTGGTCGGCGCCGGCTTCCCGGACGCCGAGCGCTCCCAGCTCTCCGGCGGTCTCACCCAGCTCTTCACGGGAACGCGCGGGTGAGCCAACGGTCCAGCGCCTCGGGGGTCGAGATGCGGGCGACGCGGCTCGCGCCGGCCTTCGACCTGCTGGCGGCGTGCGGGGCAGTGAGCGACGGCGGGTTCCCGTTCCTGTTCGAGCGTGACGGTCGCGGAGTGGCTGCCGCTCCGGCCCGCACGGACACCATGTCGTGGTTCGCGTTGCGCGATGATCCGGCGGGGGCCGCCGACATCGTGGGGCGGCTCCGTGCGCTTGGCCATGCCAACGAGGTGTCGGCGGTCGCGGTCGGCGCGTTCCCGTTCGATGACCGGCCGGGCTTCCTGGCGGTGCCGTCCCAGCTCGTCGCGCGGACGGACTCGACGTCGAGTTGGCTCCTGGAGATCGTCGATGCCGATGCCGTCCCAGGACGGTTCCGGCCGATCCGCCGGGTCGCGGGATCACCGAGCGATCCGTTCGATCCGGATTCGGCGGTGCCGGAGCCGTCGGAGCAGGGCTACGCGCGCGCCGTGGCGACGTCGGTGGAGCGGATCCGTCGTGGATCGATGGACAAGGTCGTCCTCGCACGCACCATGCACGTGCACCCCGGCAGGACGCTGGACCCCGTCCGGCTCGCACACCGGCTGCGAGCGGTCGATCCGCACGCCTACACCTTCATCACGCCGGTCGGGCCATCGGTGCCGGGACCGGATGGCCGCTCGTCGTTGCTGGTGGGTGCGTCGCCGGAGCTCCTGGTGTCGCGTCACGGGCGAACGGTGCGTTCGACGCCGCTGGCCGGGTCGGCCCCACGCGCGGGCGACCCGGAGGAGGACCGAGCCAACGCCGAGGCACTGTTCGCTTCGTCGAAGAACCGCCAGGAGCATGCCATCGTGGTGGACGCGATCGCCGAGACCCTGGGGCCGCGATGTGACGGCCTCGCCTGGGACCCCGAGCCCGTGCTCTTCGAGACCGCGAACGTGTGGCACCTCGCCACACGGTTCGAGGGAGCGCTCCGAGACCCGGCTCCGAACGTCGTCGAGTTGGTGGCGGCGCTGCACCCGACGCCGGCGGTATGCGGAACCCCAGACGATGTCGCTGCCGCGACGATCGCGGAGCTAGAGCCCTTCGATCGTGGCGGGTATGCGGGACCGGTGGGCTGGGTGGACGCCGAGGGCGACGGTGAATGGGCGATCGCGTTGCGGTGCGCAGAGCTCGAGGGCGACCGAGCCACGTTGTTCGCGGGTGCCGGGATCGTGCGGGATTCCGATCCGCTCGGCGAGGTCGACGAGACCGACCGGAAGTTCCGGGCCTTCCTGGATTCCTTACGCTGGGGCTGACCGGCGGCGGGGTTCGTTCGCCTGCGGGCTAGCTGCGCAGCTCTCGCTCGGCGCGGGCCAGGTGCTGGATGCCGATGCGCACGGCCTCGTCCTCAGGGTGGTCCGTGAGCCACGTGCGCGCGTCGCACATGGCGTTGGAGATGTCATGAGGGGTCGAAGCCCTCGTGATCTTGTCGATGACGATCGTTCGTTCCATACACCCATGTGTACCCGCTGATGGCGCCCTCGGATGCGTCCATGGGGTGTGCTTCACACGGTCGTCACATGCAGGTCAACGTTCCGTCGCATCGCGGCCCTTCGGATGCACCCATCGGTCCCAAGCGCCATCGCCGCCGCGTCGGGCGCTCAGCCGGTCAGTGCGTCAGCGATCGCATCGCGCAGATCGATCCGCAGCCGTGACGCCAGGAGTGGGTCCACGATGACCTCGACGACTCGTAGTCCGCCCGCGCCGGCCGCATCGTCCAGGGCGGGCACGAGCGAGGCGGCCCGATCGACGCGGGCATGGCCCACGCCGGCGGCGGTACAGAGGCTCGAGAGGTCGAGGCCGTGCGGTGTCACGAAGAGGTCGCGGTGCTCGGGCAGCTCCCGCTGGGGGAGCGACGAGAAGACTTCCCCGCCACCGTTGCGCACGACCACGATCACCAGGTCGGCGCCGTCACGACCTGCCCACAGCAGAGCTCCGGAGTCATAGAGGAACGACAGATCGCCAAGCAGGGCCACGGTGGACCCCCGCGCGCCCTCGGTGGGGTCCTCACGCGGATCCGCCGTGGCGATCCCCAGCGCGGTGGATACGAGCCCGTCGATGCCGCTCGCGCCTCGGTTCGCCAGGACCCGGACGCCCGTCCGCGGTTCCATGGTCAGATCCAGATCGCGGACCGGCGTGGAGTTGCCCACGAACAACGTGCCGTGCTCAGGGATCCACGCAGCAACGTCGCGAGCGATGCGGGGTTCGAACGGCCGATCGAAATCGTCGAGGAACCTGTCGAGCGCCGCGCGAGCGAGGAGGTCGGCCTCGCGCCAGTCATCGGTCCAGCCGACGGGGGCCGGCTGCAACCGGTGGCCCGTCAAAGCGTGTCGGAGCGCATCGGCGTCGACCGCGAGACGCCACGCGGCGTTGCGCTCAGGATCTGAGTCGGGGTGGAGTCGATCGGCGACGATCAGTCGCTCGGGACCGGCGACGAAGGATTGCGTGGCGCGGGTGGTCGGCGTCGCGCCCACCTGGATCACGACCTCGGGCCGGTGCCGCTCGATCCACCCTGCGTCACCGAGCAGAGCCTGGCCGGCGGCCAGTGACAACTGTGGTTGCCGTGCTCCTCCCGCGATCGGTTCGGCGACGATCGGCCATCCGAGGGTCTGCGCCCAGTAGGACGCGTCGCCGGCCAGATCGCCCTCCCAGTCGCCCATGACGACCGCTCCGCGTGCGCCGGAGACCATGTCGTCGAGCCGGTCGCCTTCCTCGGCCGTCAGCTCCGCAGCGGGGCGATCCGGCGCAAGAGCCTGCCGGTCACCAGGCCATGTCGCCGGGGGGCTCACGCCATGCGCGGGCGGGGGCAGCGCGACATCGGGCGTCGGGCTCAGTGGCTCGTCGAAGGGGCAGTTCACGTGCACCGGCCCGGTGGGATCGGTTCGGCTCGCTTCCAGTGCTTGTCGCGCCGACTGACCCCACCACGCTTCCTGACCCGGCGTTTCCGGCACCGGAAGGTCGAGGCACTCGCGCACGTAGCCGCCGTATAACCCCACCTGGTCGATCGTCTGGTTGGCGCCCGTGCCTCGCAGCCGCGGCGGGCGATCGGCCGTGAGCGCCAGCAGCGGCATGCGCGACCTCGACGCCTCAACCAGGGCCGGCAGGAACTCCGCCGCCGCCGTGCCGCTGGTGCACGCGATGATCACGGGCCGCCTCGAGGCCTTCGCCAGCCCCAGTGCGAAGAATGCCGACGATCGTTCGTCCAGATGCATGTGGAGCCGCACGCCGGGATGCCGTGCCAGGGCCAGCGCGATCGGTGTCGAACGGGAACCGGGCGAGAGGCACGCCTCGCCGACGCCGCCCTGCACCAGCTCGTCCACCAACGCCCACGCGCACGCGAGCGAGAGGTCGCCGAGATGCACCGTGTCAGCCACCGGGCGCGCGATCCACCGATGACAGCAGGGGCGCGCCGGTCGCGAGCAGCAATCCGAGCGCCGTCGCCAGCCCGCACGCCGCGTGGACGACGGCGGTGCCGGTCAGGACGGGGATCAGGGCGCGGCCGGTGGCGGTTCCCACCAGCTCCATGGGCCTGATCGCCGGAACCCACGCCACGAGACCGATCAACGCCCACTGGGGGAGGCCGCTGCCGTCGTAGGCGATCTCGGCGAACACGCCCGCCACGATGGTTGCGAATGCCATCACCACACACGCCCGGTAGAGGACGCGTGTGCGGTGATCGCCCAGGCGAACGGCGAGCGTCCGCTTGCCGGTCGCCGCGTCCGTCGGGATGTCGCGCAGGTTGTTGGCAACCAGGATCGCGACCGCCAGGAATCCCATGACCACCCCGCACCACCACGAGGCCGCCGTCACCGTCTCCACCATCACGAACGTGGTGCCACAGGTCGCCATCAGCCCGAAGAACACGAACACCATGACCTCGCCAAGGCCCAGTCCGGCGTACGGCTTGGGGCCGCCGCTGTAGAGCACAGCCGAGATCAGCGCGAGTGCTCCGACCGCCAGGATCAGCACCGGCGCGGTCGCCAGCGCCAGCGCCAGTCCGGCGACGGCGGCGGCTCCGATCCAGAGCAACGCCGCCGTGAGCACCGCGCGTGGGGAGGCCGTGCCCGCCTGGGTCAGGCGCGGTGGGCCGAGCCGCTCATGCGTATCCACGCCACGCACTCCGTCGAAGTAGTCGTTGGCGAAGTTGACGCCGATCTGCAGCCCGGCTCCCACCACCAGCGCGGCGCCGAACCGCCACCAGATGACCTCACCCGCCGCGGCGGTCCCCAACACCACGGGCACCATGCCCGCTCCCAAGGTGCGCGGGCGCGCCCCTCGCCACCAGTCGCCGGCCGACGCACGCCGTCGCGGTGGGGTGAGGGCGGGCGGGTCAGGCGCGGAGCGCGCGCTCACGGGCGCTTCGGGAACCGGGAGAAGTCGGGCGCTCGCTTCTGCACGTACGCGTCGCGGCCCTCCTGGGCTTCCTCGCTCATGTAGTACAGGAGCGTGGCGTCGCCTGCGAGCTGCTGCACCCCGGTCAGGCCATCGGTCCCCGCATTGGAACCGGCTTTCAGCAGGCGCAGCGCCATCGGCGACATCGCCAGCATCTCCCGGCACCATGACACGGTCTCGCGCTCGAGGTCCTCGAGGGGAACGACGGCGTTGACCAGGCCCCAGCGCAGCGCCGTTTCGGCGTCGTACTGGCGGCACAGGAACCAGACCTCTTTGGCGCGCTTCTCGCCGATCTGTCGCGCCAGCAGGTTGATGCCGTATCCGCCATCGAACGAGCCCACGCGTGGGCCGGTCTGGCCGAACCGCGCGTTGTCGGCCGCGATCGAAAGGTCGCAGCACAGGTGCAGCACGTGGCCGCCGCCGATCGCGAAGCCGGCCACCATGGCCACGACCGGTTTGGGCAGCCGGCGGATCTGCACCTGCAGATCGAGCACGTTGAGCCTGCCTACGCCGTGGTCATCGACGTACCCGTCGTCACCGCGGATCGACTGGTCGCCTCCGCTGCTGAACGCCAGGGGGCCCTCGCCGGTCAGGACCACCACACCGATGTCGGGGTCCTCGCGCGCCACCTCGAACGCCGTGATGAGCTCCCGGGTGGTCCGGGGCCGGAAGGCGTTCCGCACGTCCGGGCGGTCGATCGTGATCTTCGCGATGCCCTCGGCGGTTTCGTAGCGGACGTCGGTGAACGTGGTGGTCGGGCCATCGGCGAGTGGGAGCCATGCGGCTGCGGAGGCGACGACGCGAGTGGTGTCATCCATATGAGTGATCACTCCGAGAGCATGGACTCGAACGGTTCCTTCCTAGCCTACCGAACCCCGACCCGTGGTCGCCGTGGTGGCTTCCGCAGCACGGAATCCGCGTGCTAGCGTCCGCCCATGCGACGACCGTTCGGCCCGGGCCGTGCCAGGCTCATACCGTTGCTGCTGCTGGTCGCGCTGGCAGGTCTCATGCAGCCCACCGCGGCCGGTGGATCGAACGCGGTCCTGCGGGGGGTCGTCGCTCCGATCCGGCTGAAGGTGATGACCTTCAACATCGAATACGGCGGCACCGTGATCGACTTCGATGCCATCGTCGAAGGAGCGATCGCATCCGACGCCGACGTCATCGCTTTGAACGAGGCCTACCGCCATGCCGGCCGGCTGGCCGAGCGTGCCGGTTACCCGTATGCCAGTCCACGACTCGACGTGATCTCGCGGTACCCGCTGCTCGATCCCGCCGGCGCCGACGGTCGCTATCTGTTCGTGCAGATCGCGCCCGGGCAGGTGGTCGCGATCGCGAACGTGCACCTGGCCTCGGCGCCGTACTCGCCTCGACTCATCCTGGAGGGTTGGGGTCGCAAGCGGATCCTGCGGAACGAACGCGAGACACGCATGCCGGAGATCCGGCCCGTCGTCAAGACGATGGCGCCCCTGGCGGCCGCCGGGATCCCGTCGTTCATCGTGGGTGACTTCAACGCTCCGTCGCACCTGGACTGGACGCGGGAGACGGTGGGACTGCTGCCGCAGATGCGGTTCCCGGTGCGATGGCCGGTGAGCATGCTGCTGGCCGATCGTGGCTTCGACGATACGTATCGCGCCGCCCACCCCGACCCGCTGGCGCGCTTGGGCACGACCTGGCCGGCCGGGCGACCGCGATCCGCCACCAGTTGGAACCCGCCTCCGGACGCGCCGCACGACCGCATCGATCAGGTCTGGGTCGCCGGCGCCGCGACCACCGTGCGCAGCCAGATCGTCGGTGAGCGCGGCGGACGACACGTCGCGATCGAGGTCGCTCCGTGGGGCTCGGACCACCGAGGGGTCGTCTCCACGGTGGAGCTCACACCCGGCCCGTCGCCCGTGACGGTCTCGTTCGATCCGCGACTGATCCGTCAGGGCCGCGACCTCACCGTGACCTACCACGCGCCCGGCGGTCCGGGCGAACGTGTCGTCATCGTGCCGTCGGGCGGTGATCCGGCCACCGACGCGATCGACCAGATGCCCACCCCGGGCGGCCAGGACGTCGATGGTTCCGTGACGTTCGCGACGGGCGCCTGGCCACCGGGCGCCTACGACGTCGTGCTGTCCGACGCCTCGGACGCCGTGCTGTCCCGAACCGGTTTCCTGCTCGAGCTCCCGGGAGCCACGCCCGAGGTGGACACCTCACGGCGGCGTTACCGCGAGGGGGCGCCGATCACGGTCTCCTGGTCGGGCGCGCCAGGGAACCGCTTCGATTGGATCGGCATCAATCGGCGCGGCGACGACCCTTCCGATGGTGGCTATCGCACCTACCTCTACACACGCTCTGCGGTCGCGGGTTCGGCGACGTTCGATCGGACCTCGTCGAAGCGGTGGCCCCTGCCACCGGGTCGCTACACCGCGTGGCTGATGGTGGCCGATGTCTACCGCGCGATCGGAAGCGCGAACTTCGTCGTCACGTAGGTCGCTCGATACGCTCGTGGCATGAGCCCGGCGTTCGGCATGACCATCGGTGAATTGCTCGCCGTCGACATGCCGCCCGGCCCCGCCTGGGTCGACGTGGTGCACCGATGCTGGTCCGAAGGTGTGGCGTTCCTGCCGCTGGACACCAGGTGGACACGATCGGAGCGGCGCCGCGTGATGGACATGGCCCAGCCGGCAGCGGTGCTGGATGCAACCGGTGAGATCACGGTGTTCGGTGGCGCCGGTGCGATCGACCCGGAGATCGCCGTGGTGATCGCCACGTCGGGAACCGCGGGTCTGCCCAAGCTCGCCGAGCTCCCCCGCCCGGCGGTGGCGGCCGCGGTGCGTGGATCGACCGAGGCGCTCGACGACGATCGGGGACCGCCCGGCGGATCGACGTGGATCGCCTGTCTCACCCCCGCGCACGTGGGTGGGCTGTTGGTGTTGTTGCGCGGAGAGCTCACCGGCGCCCCGGTCGTGGTCCACGAACGGTTCGAGCCTGCCGAGCTGATGCGATCGCTGACCGACCGAGCGCCGGCGGCGGTGTCGCTGGTGGCTGCGATGCTGTCAGGCTTGCTCGAGCTGGATGGGGCGCTCGACGGCTGCACCCTGCTGGTGGGCGGCGGGCCGGTGGACCCGTCCCTCGTGCTCGGCGCCCGTGAGCGAGGGGCGCGCGTCATCCTTACGTACGGCATGACAGAGACGTGCGGCGGCGTCGTCTACGACGGCCGGCCGTTCACGGGCACGCAGGTCCGGATCGCGACCGGGCCGGATCCGGCGATCGAGGTTCGCGGACCCACGCTCTTCTCCGGGTACCGGGGCGATCCGGGCGCCACGGGCGGTGGATTCGACGTCCGGGGCTGGTTCCGGACCCGCGACCTGGGCGCGTTCGACGATGACGGGCGCCTCGTGGTGTTGGGGCGCGCGGACGAGGCCATCCGAACCGGAGGCGAGACGGTGTGGCCCGAGGAGGTCGAGGCCCTTGTGCGCGCCTGCCCCGGAGTCGCCGACGTTGCGGTCGCGGGCCGGCCCCATCCCACGTGGGGCCAGCAGGTGGTGGCCTACGTGGTGCCCACCGACCCCGCCGACCCGCCGAGCGGTGACCGGATCACATCGTGGGTGCGCGAACGGGCCGCGCCGTTCAAGATGCCGCGTCGCACCGTGGTGATCGATGCCGTCCCCCGGGGTCCGTCGGGCTCCATCGTGCGTCGCGACCTGCCCCAGTGATCGTGTGCACGGGCGATCGTGCGTGCGAACGATCGCGCGAGCAGGCGGTGAGGTAGCTCGTTCCACCGACGTCCGAACGACCGGCAGGGGGCCGAAGGTCTCGAATCACGCGCAGACGCTCGCGCCCGGGCCGAACAGGTGTCAGCATGCCCGCATGGTGATGATCGATCCACGGATGATCCGAGTCGATGACGCACACGACCGAGAGGTGGAGGCGGCTCGGAGGCTGGAGGCGCTGACCACCGCCTTCCATTGGTGGCACCTGGAAGCTCGGATCGCCGGCGCACTCGCTCGGCAGGAGCCCACCGAGCCCAGCGCATCCACCCGGGAGCGGTGAACGAGCCCTAGCATCCCGGGGTGAGCTGGGTTCTGGTTCGCTTCGGTCCGCCGCTCGCCGCGCTACGCGGCGTGGCGGCCAACGGATCGCTGCGCCGCGTGGAGTTCGCGTTCCTGCTGTTCAACGCAGCCGAAGCCGCGGCGTGGGTCGCCATCTTGGTGTACGCGTTCGATCGGGGCGGCGCCGAGGCCACGGGCCTCGTCGGCGTGTTGCTCCTGGTCCCGGCGGGCGTGGCGGCGCTGTTCACGGGCGCGCTCGGTGATCGGTTCCGGCGTGAACGGGTGCTGGCGATCGGGTATCTGGTGCAGATGCTGGCGGTCGCCTCGACCGGGGTCGCGATCCTGACGGGGCGGGCGGCAGGTGTCGTGTACGGGTTCGCCATCGCGTCGGCCGCCTCGATGACCACCAGCAGGCCGGCGCATCACTCGATCCTGCCCAACCTGGCCAGATCGCCGGACGAGCTCACGGCAGCCAACTCCGTGAGCTCGCTCGCCGAGGGGCTCGGAGGGACGTTCGGAGCGCTGGCGGCCGCCGGATTGCTGGTGACCGGCACGCCCGGGACCGTCTACACCGTGATGGCGGCATGCCTGGGCGTGGCGGCCCTGACGTTGGTCGGGTTGCACGCCGAACACCCCTGGTATCCGGAGCATCCGTTCCGGGTGTGGACGCTGGCCGCCGATGCGGCTCACGGCATCGCGTCGATCGCCCGATCTCGTGACCCGCGCCTGGTGGTCGCGCTCGCCGGGCTGATGACCGTCGCCTACGGCGCCTTCGACGTCCTGCTGGTGTCGGTCGCGATCGAGACGCTCGACCTCGGCGAAGCCGGAGTGGGTCTGCTTCATACGGCCATCGGTGTGGGAGCCCTCGTGGGTGCCGCGGGTTCGGTCGCGCTGGTGGGCCGACGCGCACTCGGCCCGGCGTTGCTGCTCGCCACGATGCTGATGGCGGCGGGTATCGCCGGTTCGGCCCTCGCCTCGACGCTGGCGGTGGTGTCGTTCTCGGTGGTGGTCGCGGGCGCGGCCCTGACCCTGATGGACGTGGCGGGCCGCACGCTGCTGCAACGGGTCGCGGACGACGACCTGCTCACCCGCGTGTTCGGCATGGTGGAGGCCCTCTGGATGGCGGGGGTTGGCGTGGGCTCGGCGATCGCGGCCATCGCCGTCCGGAGCCTGGGGTTGCGGGCGGCGCTGCTGTGGGTGGCGGGGGCGATCGTGGTCCTCACGCTACCCGCGATCGGTGGGCTCCGCCGCCTCGATCGAGACTCGATCGTGCCGGCACGCCAGCTCGAGCTGCTCGGCGAACTCTCCATGTTCTCCCCGCTGCCGTGGCCGGAGCTGGAGCGGGTCGCTCGGCAGATGGATCTGCAGCCGGTGACCGGTGGTGCCGAGGTGGTTCGCCAAGGCGAAGTGGGCGACCGCTTCTACGTCATCGATCGCGGCGAGTTCCAGGTGAGCATCGACGGGCGGCCGGTCCGCGCGCTGCACGCGGGCGATCACTTCGGCGAGATCGCCCTGTTGCACGACGTGCCCCGGACCGCCACCGTCACGGCCGTGGGAGACGGGGCGCTCTGGACGCTGGACCAGGAAGAGTTCCTGGCCACGGTCACCGGCATGCCGCAGGCCTCGATCGCCGCGCACGCGATCTCGGCCGAGCGGCTCCGAGGTCGTGACGGCGGTCCGAGTCCATCCCGCGACTGAGCTGGGCGGTGTCCCGAGCGGATAGGGTGACCCTCGTGGATACCGACGAAGAACGCATCGCGCTGTTCCTGGACTACGAGAACCTGGCGATCGGAGCTCGGGACAACCTGGGAGGCCTGCAGTTCGATCTTCGCCCGGTGCTGGACGCACTCGCCGAGCGCGGACGTGTGATCGCCCGGAAGGCGTACGCGGACTGGTCCTACTTCGACGAGGACCGGCGCATGCTCACCCGCAGCCAGGTCGAGTTGGTGGAGATCCCACAACGCATGCGCACCTCGCGCAAGAACGCCGCCGACATCAAGCTGGCGGTCGATGCGCTCGAGATGGCGTTCGAACGCGACTACATCACCACGTTCGTGATCTGCACCGGCGACAGCGACCTCACCCCGCTCGTGCACAAGCTCCGGGAGCTGAACAAGCGGGTGATCGGCGTGGGCGTGAAGGAGTCCACCAGCGCCCTGTTGCCGCCGGCCTGCGATGAGTTCCTGTTCTACGACTCGCTCGAAGGCGTCGACGTGCGGGCGGCCGCCGAGCCCGCTCCGCCGCCACCGGTGGTGGAGCAGGACGACGTTGAGGCCAAAGATGTCGATCAACTCGCGATCTTGATCGCGCAGACCGTGGCCGGTCTCGAACGCACGGCCGGCGGTGCGGTCCTGGCGTCGTCGGTCAAGCGCGCGCTGTTGCGCAAGGACCCCACGTTCAGCGAGGCCGACTACGGGTTCCGCGCGTTCGGCGAGCTGATGCGTCACCTGGCCGAGCGCAACGTGGTCGAGCTGTCCACCGGCTCGGCCAAGGGCGACCCGGAGGTCTCGCTTCCGTCGAGGGGCGGCGAGACGGACGCCTTCGAGCTGCTGCGCGTCACCGTCAGCGACCTGCAGGCGCGCAGCGGGCCGCCCGCACTGTCGGGTCTCAAGAACCAGGTGCGCAAGGTGCAGCCTGACTTCAGCGAGAAGAAGTTCGGCTACCGCGGGTTCCTGCAGTTCTGCAAGGCTGCCGAGACGCAGGGACTGATCAAGCTGGACTGGGACGACGAGGCGGGCGACTACCTGGTGCAGGCCGTCGAGGCGTGAACCAGGACCGAGCGATGGGCCAGGAGCCGACCCACGCGCAACCGGACCCGCATGAGCATGGCACCGTGGCGCTGGAGCGTCTGGGCGCGTTCTCCGACGCGGTGTTCGCGATCGCGATGACGCTGCTCGTGCTGGACATCCCCAGGCCGGGGCCGGGACAAGAGTCGGGGCCTTCATCACCGAGATCGACGGCAGGTTCGTGGCCTTCTTCATCAGCTTCTGGGTGATCGCCATGTTCTGGATGGGCCACCACCGGCTCTTTCGATTCATGCTGGACTGCGATCAGTCGGCGTAGTGGCCTTGAACTTGGTTGTTGCGCTTCTGAATCTCGGTGCTATTGAGCCGGTAAGCCCGTCCAGCGCGATTCGTGTGGGAGACGCTGACGATCATGGACGTGATACTACGTGTCGAGAGGATGGGTGGTGCCCGTCTTCTTCCTGGCGTCGATCTCGGTCGCCATCTGGATCGGGCCGACGGCGGCGTTCTGGGTGTGGCCGCTCTCCTTCCTCCTGCACCCGTTGGCCCAGGTGATCGCGCAGCGCCGAGCCGTGGGTTCGGCCGGCGGAATAGCGGGGTAGGAGCGCGATCGTGGCGACGACCTCGATCGCGGTGGGCGTGGAAGCGGGTTCCAAGCGGGTGTTCGCGACTGCGCTCGACTGGCCGGGGTGGTGCCGGTCGGGCCGTGACGAAGAGTCGGCGATGGACTCGCTGCAGAGCTACGCGCCGCGATACGTGATCGTGGCTCGCCAGGCCAAGGTTCGGTTCCCCGGGGCGAAGGCTCGCGAGTCCGTGTCGGTCGTCGAGCACGTGGACGGCAACGCCACCACCGACTTCGGCGCGCCGGACGGGATCTTCGCCGACGACGACCGCTCGCTCGACCGGCGAGCGCTCACCCGCATGCGGAAGCTCCTCGACGCGAGCTGGACGGTCTTCGACCTGGCCGTGGAAGGTGCCCGTGGCGTCGCGCTACGCACAGGCCCGCGAGGCGGTGGACGCGAGCTCGATGCGATCGTGGACCATGTCGTCGGCGCCGAGTCCAGCTACGCCCGCTTGCTGGCCGCGAAGATCCAGCTCGATGGCGACGATGCCTGGGCGACACGCGAGGATGAGCGCGACCAGGTCCGCGACGCGCTCACCGCAGCCGTGCTCGAGGGTATGCCGGAGGCAGGGCCGCGCGGCGGCAAGCTCTGGACACCTCGCAGGTTCCTGCGACGCGCGGTGTGGCACGTCCTCGACCACGCATGGGAGATCGAAGACCGCGCCGAGGGCCGTTCGGCTGACTGACGGCGAGCGGCTGTCGGTTCAGGGCGTGTCGTCTGCCTCGGCTTCGGCTTCGTCGGCCAGTGCGACCGCAGCCACGGCGTCGCCGACCGCCATGTCGTCGAGTCGTTCGGCGACCGCCTCTTCGATCACGGCCTCGGCCGCCAGCTCTTCGGCCGCGGCCTCGAGCTCGACCGCCGCTTCGGCCTTCGCGGCTGCATCGGCATGGAGCTCATCGGCAGCTGCGGCTTCCTCGATCGCGTCGGTGGCAGCGTCGTCGGCTGCACCCATCAGCTCGTCTTCCATCTCATGCTCCTCCCGGTCGGAAGCTGCAGCATATGGCGGGGCGCCGAGCGGCGCGAACGAACAGAACCGCGAACGCGGTCAGCCAGTGCGCTCCAGGATGACGACGGGGATGGTTCGCTCGAGGCCGTCCTGGTACTCCTGGAACTGCGGATAGCGCCTGGCCTGTTCGGCGAACAGCTCGTCGCGTCGCTCACCCTCGGCGACGGTGGCTCGAGCGTCGATGCGTTCCTCGCCCGCCTCGACCGCGACGTCCGGGTTCGCGACCAGGTTGTGGAACCAATCCGGGTTGGTCGGGGCGCCTCCCTTGGACGCGAACACCGCCATCCGATCACCCTCGGACAGGTACATCAACGGGCAGATGCGTTCGGTGCCCGTCCTCGCGCCGGTGGTGTGGAGGAGCAGCAAGGGGGCACCTTCGAAGGGCCCGCCGACCTTGCCTCCATTGGCACGGAACTCCTCGATGACCTTCGTGTTCCAGTCCGGCTCGTCCGCCATCGCCTCTCTCCTTCGGGTGGCTCGGGTCGTTCAGGGTCGATGCTACCGTCGCCCGATGATGAGGGTCCTCGGTCGCTGGGTGCTGGCCGGGTTCTTGGCGTTCGCAGGCGTCGCGCATTTCGTCACGACCGAGACCTTCCTGCTCTTGATCCCGCCGTGGATGCCAGCAGGCGCGGCGGTCGTCTGGATCACCGGCGCGCTCGAGGTCGGGTTCGCGATCGCGTTGGTGGTGGGCAGGGCGGGTACCCAGCGACACCGCGTGGGCTGGGCCCTGGCGGCGTTCCTCGTCGTGGTGTTCGCGGGGAACGTGTACCAGGCGGTGGCGAGCGTCGACGTGTTCGGCTTGGACACCGACGCGGAGCGTTGGGGACGGCTGGTGTTCCAACCCCTCCTGATCGCGTGGGCGTTGTGGGTGTGTGACGTGGTCGGTCAGACGCCGGAGGTGCCGCCGCCCGGCTGATCGACCAGCCAGCACGCGCACCCGTGGGTCTGCTCACCCAGGATCGGCAGCAATGCCTTCGGGTCATCGACCGGGCAGCGATCGAACACCTGGGGGCAGCGTGGGTGGAAGCGGCAGCCGGAGGGGATCTTCGACGCGTCGGGTAGCTCGCCCTGCAGGATCACACGCTTGAGGTCTTCCCGGGGGAAGGGGGTAGGCACAACCGACAGCAGCGACCGCGTATACGGATGCTGCGGGTTGCCGATGACCTCCTCGGTCGTGCCCGACTCCACGATGCGGCCCAGGTACATCACCACCACGCGATCGCACAGTGCCCACGCCAGGCCGATGTCGTGCGTGATGAAGATCAGCGCCAGCCCCTGGCGTTCCTTCAGCTCCATGAGCACCTTCAGCACCTGGGCACGTACGGATACGTCCAGCGCGGACACGGGCTCATCGCACACCAGGCCCTCGGGCTCGAGCACCATCGCCGACGCGATCACGACGCGCTGGCGCTGGCCCCCCGACAGCTCGTGCGGGTACCGGTTCCAGTAGCGTTCGGCGGGCTCGAGCCCGGCGGCTTCCAGGGCATCGACCCCTCGCTGGATGCGGTCGATGCCCTTCTTCTCCAAGCCGTGGATCGCGAGCGGCTCCTGCACGAGCGAACCCACGCTCTGCCGAGGGCTCAACGATTGGTACGGGTCTTGGAACACCATCTGCACGCGCCGTCGCAGCTTCCGCATGTTGGCGTCGGCCAGCGGTGAGCCCTCGAAGTAGATCTCGCCCTCGGTGGGAGGCTGCAATCCCAGCAGCGTGCGGCCCAACGTCGACTTGCCGCACCCTGACTCACCGACGATGCCCAGGACCTCGCCCTTGTTCCATGACATGTCGATGCCGTCGAGCGCGCGGACCACCTTGCGCTTGCCCTTGCGCCCACGACCTTCGAAATGGACGTGCAGATCCTTCGCCTCGAAGATCGGCGGCGCCTCCACGGGGGTGGTCGCCACGTCGGTCATGGTTCCCGATCCTCGGGCTCGAGGAGGTCAGCGGCCACGGGTGGGACGGTGTTCGGCATCGCGACGTCCAGCGACGGCACGCCGCTCGGCACCTCGTCGATGGGCGGCACGTAGTCAGCCGGGTTGATCAGGCGGAGGTGGCTCGGCGGGCACCACACCGGTGTCGGGCACGCCCTCGGGCCAGGGCGCATACAGGCACCGTGCCGCGTGACCCTCACCGACCTGGATCAGGCGGGGCTGTTCCTCCACGCATCGCTCGGTGCTCACGTGACACCGCGGCTCGAACCGGCATCCTGGTGGCAGATCGGTGGGATCGGGTGGGACCCCCGGGATCGGCG
Source organism: uncultured Actinomycetes bacterium (assembly GCA_963821935.1). Taxonomy (GTDB): domain Bacteria; phylum Actinomycetota; class UBA4738; order UBA4738; family HRBIN12; genus JAOUEA01. The sequence goes on from CAWGFM010000005.1 coordinate 1,418,839, forward strand.
GAGCCAGCTCACGCGGGCCACCCACGGCGGGGAACGCCCCCAAGAGCCGGCTGGTGTACGGGTGCTCGGGATCGCGATACATCCGGTGCACGCCGCCGATCTCGGCGATCTGTCCGCCGTACATCACCGCCACGCGGTCACAGGTCTCCGCCAGCACCGACAGGTCGTGGGTGATGAGGATCATGGCGAGGCCCAGGTCTTCGCGGAGCTTCTCGAGCAGCTCCAGGATCTGGGCCTGCATCATGACGTCGAGGGCGGTGGTGGGCTCGTCGCCGATGATCAGCTCGGGCCCGCATGCCAACGCCAGGGCGATCATCACGCGCTGTCGCATGCCACCGGAGAACTCGTGCGGGTACTGGCTCGCTCGGTTGGGGCTGATACCCACATAGCCGAACAGCTCCTCCGTACGCTCGGCCACCCCGGCGTCGTCCATGTCGGGCTCGTGCAGCATCAATGCCTCGCCGATCTGTTTCGAGACACGCATCACCGGGTCGAGCGCGTTCATAGCGCCCTGGAACACGATGGAGACGTTCCGCCACCGCAGATCGCGGAACCCTCGGTCGGTGCGTCGGTCGATGTGCATGATGCCGCGGTCTGAGTTCAGGGTGATCTCGCCGGCCGCTCGGTACAGGTTGCCCGGCAGCAGGCCCAGGATCGACAGCGCGGTCGTGGTCTTGCCGCAGCCCGATTCGCCCGCCAGCCCCAGCGCCTCCCCTCGCTTCAACGTGAACGAGACGTCGTCGACCAGTCGCACCTCGTTGCCTTGGGCGTCCCGGTAGGCGACCGCAAGGCCGTCGACGTCGAGCAGCACATCGGGGTCCATGGCTCTGGCTCGCCCTGGCTGTGCGTCCGTCACGGTCATGGCGTCACTGCCGCTCCCGCAGCTCGGGGTTGACGATGTCTTCGATCGAGTAGCCCACCATCGTGAACCCGATCACCACGAGCACGATGCAGACGCCCGGAGGGATGAAGAACCACCACGCGCCCAGCGAGAGCGCGCCCGAGGAATTGGCAGCATTCAGCATCTGCCCCCACGAGGCGCGGCTCGGGTCGCCCAACCCCAGGAACGACAACGTCGACTCGGTGAGGATCGCGATAGCGATGATCAGCACCGTGTTGGCGAAGATCAGCGGCAGCACGTTGGGCAGGATCTGTTTGCGGATGATCCACGTGTTCGAGGACCCCAACGCTCGCGCGCGCTCCACGAACATGCGCTGACGTACCGAGAGCACTTGGCTGCGGATGATCCGCGATGTGCCGGCCCAGCCGGTCAGCCCGATCACCAACACCAGGACCAGCACGCGCCCGAGCGGCAGGGAGTCCGCCGCATCACCGAGCAGCGTCGCCAACACGATCGCGAGCGGCAGGAACGGGATCACCAGGAACCAGTCGTCGATGACCGTCAGGATGCGCTCGGTCCAGCCGCCGAAGTAGCCGGCGCTGATGCCCACGATCGAGCCGATCACCGCTGAGACGATCGCGGCTGCGAACCCGACCACCATCGAGATGCGGGTGCCCAGGATCAGGAGCGACAGGACGTCGCGTCCGTTGTCGTCCGTGCCCAGCCAATGCTCGGACGACGGAGGCGCCATGATCTGGTCGGAGAACGACGTCGAGGCGTTGGGGTCTTCGGGCGCGATCAGCGGACCGATGATCGCGATGATCGAGAAGAAGGCCAGGATCGTCAGGCCGACCTTGCCCTGGTTCGAACGCACCATGAGCTTGAACGACCGCGTGGCGCCGGAGGACAGGCGCCCGAAGACACCCTTGCTGCCCGACAGGATCGCGGTGGTCTGCGGCGTGGGCTGGTGGCCGGTCTTCGCCACGTCAGGCCACCCGAACCCTGGGGTCGAGGTAGGCGAGCAGCAGGTCCGCGACCAGGTTCGCCACGATGACGGCGAACGAGGTGAACAGGAAGATCCCCTGCAGCATCGGCAGATCGTTGCCGTCGATCGCCTCCACGGTGAGCGAGCCGATGCCGGGCCAGGAGAACAATGCCTCGATCGTGATGGCGCCCGAGACCACGAACCCAAGGTTCAGCGATATCAACGTCGCGACCGGGAGCAGGGCGTTGCGCACCGCGTGGTCGCGAAGGACCCGGTGTCGCGGCAGCCCGATCGCGCGGGCGGTCGTCACGAAGTCCTCGTTGAGCACGTCGGTGAGCGCGGAGCGCATGATCACCACGTACTGGCCCAGCAGGCCCAACGTCAGCGTGATGATGGGCAGCGCCGCGTGTTGCAGGACGTTCCACATGTAGCTGACGCCGGTGAGATCGGCTCCCGGATCGGACTTGAGGCCGGTGGGGAAGGCGCCCACCGTGACGGCGAGCAGCCAGATCAACATCATCCCCAGCCAGAACTCCGGCATCGAATACAGGATCAGCGACCCTTGCGTGATCGCGGTATCGCTGGACCTTCCTCGTCTGGATGCTGCGACCACGCCGAGCCACGAGCCCAGCAGCGCAGACAGCACCGTGGCCGTCCCGACCAGCAGCAAGGTGTTGGGGACGGCCTCTCGGATCTCGGTCAGCACGGGGCGGCCTGTCGAATAGCTGACGTCGAGGTCGCCCTGGATGGTGTTGATCGCGTAGATGCGGAACTGGGTGAGAAGACCGGCGTTCAGGCCACGTTCCTCGATCAGGATCTCTGCCTGCTCCTCGGTGTACCGGGGGTTGCGCCGCAGATCCTGGGCGGGGTCGCTGGCGATGCGGAACAGGAAGAAGTTGAAGATCAGCACGAAGATGAGCGTGCCGAACGCAACCCCACCCTTGCTCAGCAGCAACCTCACCGGGCGGAACCCCCGGTCCCGATCCGCTCACCCGGGATCACGGGGGCATCGAGTGGCGCCAGCTCGAGTGGGCCCGATTCATCGCGTCGCCGGTTCATGCGGGAAACCGCCACCACGGCCACCAGGAAGATGCCCATGCCGATCAGCACGAACGGCGCCCCGGAGTAGTGGGTGGTCGCTGCGGTGCCCGGCTCGAGGAGCTGCAGTTGCAGCCAGGAGGTCGAGAAGGGGGATCCGTCGGGTTCGGGTGAGGGCCTGTAGCCGGTCCAGGTGTCGGTTCTCGCCAGCTGGATGGAGGCGTCGTGCACCAGGAAGATGTACGGCGAATCACGAAGGATGATGCGTTCGGCCTGGTGCATCAGGTCGACCCGTTCCTGGAAGTCGAGCGAGCTCAGCGCCTGTGCCGGCAGCGGGTCGTACTCCTCGAGGATTGCAATAGAAGGTGTCGGACCAGTAGCCGCCACAGAGCGTCACCTCGAAATTGAAGTCCGGGAACGGGATGTCGCCACCCCAGCCCCACAGGAAGGCGTCGAAGTCCGGCTCGTACTTCTGCGGGTCCTCGGGACTCGCAGCGTAGTTCCGGTCGATCAGGGAGTCCGAGGTCACGATCGACAGGTCGATCTGGATACCGACGTCCTTGGCCCATGCGACGATCCTGCGGGCCGCGTTCTGGTCCTCCTGCACCTCGCTCCGCACCAGCATCTCGAACGTGGCTTGCGTGCCGTCCTTCGTGCAGATGCCTCCATCGGGACAGGCCCAGCCGCCTTCCGCCAGGATTTGCTTGGCCTTCGCAGGATCGTAGTGGTAGCCGATCTCGGGGTCGTCGGCGTAGCTCTGGTAGTAGCGCTCGTAGAGCGGGGAGATGAAGCCGTTGCCCACGGTCGCCTGCCCGCTGTACACGGTGTTCACCAGGCTCTCTCGATCGATCGCCCACGCCAGCGCGGTACGGATCGCCTGGTCTTGCACGACCTCGTAGTTGACGCCCTCGGCGGGTCCCGTGCAGGTGTTCTTGGGATCACCGCCGCCCGGCGGGCACATGTTGAACGCGATCGAGCTGAACCCGGGGATGGGAACGGCCGCCGCATCGATCGATGGATCGCCTTCGAGCTGGCCGACCCATTTCGGGTCCCCCGCCATGACCGCATCGAGCTGGTTGAGCTGGATGTCACGGAGCTGGCCTTCCTTGTCGCCGTACTTGACCATCAGGATGCGTTCGATCTCGCCCTTCGGGCCATAGAAGTACTCGTTGGGCGTCAGGATCGTGGTGCCTTTGGGGTCGTACTCGGTGATGGTGAACGGGCCTGTGCCCACCATGGGACAACATGGCGCGAAGTTGGCGATCTCCTTCAGGTCGAGCTCGCCCCAGATGTGCTCGGGCAGCATCGGCGTGTAGGCCGACAGCACGCGGGCATCCGGCTTCTTCAAGGTGTAGAGGACGGTGTAGTCGTCGATCTTCTCCATCGTCTCCATGTTGCTGACGTAGCCGGCCAGCACGTTCTGTTTCGCGTCCCGATAGGTCTCGTACGTGAACACGACGTCGTCGGCGTTGAAGTCCTCACCGTCGTTCCACTTGACCCCTTCGCGCAGGTGGAAGGTGTATTGCAGTCCGTCCTCGGAGATCTCGTGGCTGGTCACGAGCGAGTTCTCCAGGTCGGGACCGGCGTCGGAGATCCGCCAGTTGTAGGGGAACAGGTCGTAGACCTCGGTGAACACGAAGTAGCTGGAGGTCAGCTGTGCCTTGAACGGGTTCAGCTGCGCGTCGAACTTCTGGTCGTATCCGATCCGCCAGTCCTTGGACTGCTCGGGCGCCCCCTCGTCCTGGGCGCGTTCACCACCGGCGGCGGTCGTCGCCCCGATCAGGGCGAACAGCATCCCCACGGTGAGCAGTGCTCGACGCGTTCGAATGCGCGCCACGGTGTACCCCCAGTGGTCAAGGTTGGGGGGATGGTAGTCGGTCGATCGTGCAGCGGTAAAGCCAAGGCGACGATCGGTCAGCGCGAGGGTGTCGAGGCGATCGACGGCCCACGCTCGTTGCGACGCATGCAGACCGAGCACAGATCGCCGCTGTTGTAGACGCTCAACCGCGTCTGGCACCCCGCGCCCACGCAGGTACGGCCGGCCGGCATCGTGGCCCGGCGCGCGGCGCGGGGACGCATGCCCTGTTTGCGCAGCCGCTGACAGGGCGGGCACCACCGGCTCGAGCCGAAATGTCCGCAGGGCCGAACGTCATGGCACATGGGGCACTCCCGGAACCCCATGCATGGGCACTGCGGGAAATCGTCCACACCACCAGGGTAGCTTCGCGGCGACCGACCGCGGGGATGGACGGTCGTCGCGTCATGCGGGGCGCGCCATCGCGCCCGCCAGCGCCTCGATCGCATCCACGCCGAAGCCGCAACAGCCACCCACCCAATCGGCTCCTTCTCCGATCCAGGCGGGAGCTGCGTGGGCGAGCGCGACCGGGTCGTGGGTGAGCCCGCTGTTCCATCGGCGTTGGGCGGCGTTCCATCGGCCTCCGGCGTTGGGGTAGACGACGGCAGGAAGCGTGGTCGATCGCCGGAGCCGCTGAAGGAGCGGGGAAACGAACCGTCCGGGTGTGCAGTTGACACCCACGGCGATCACCGAGGGGATCGACCCAGCGATACGCGCGGCGGTCTCGATCGGTGTGCCGTCGGCGATATGCCGGCCGTCCCGGCAGCTGAAGCTGACCCAGGCGGGGGTCTCGGGGACCTCACCCAAGACGGCGGCGAGCGCCTCCGTCTCCGGCAGGGACGGGATCGTCTCCACGGCGAACAGATCGGGCTCGGCGCTGGCGAGCACCATGGTTCGGGCTCGGTGGAACTCGGTGAGCCGCTCGATGGACGTGTCGCCGTAGTCGCCGGTGTACTCGGAACCGTCGGCGAGCGTGGCCCCGAACGGTCCGATCGACGCGGCGACCATGAGATCGGGGCCGGCACCGGCGGAGGCGCTCCGAGTGGCGCTGCCGGCGGCCTCGCGCGCCAGCGCGACCGCCCGCCGCATCAGGTCCTCGCCACGGGCGCGGTCGATCCCGCGGGCGGCGAAACCGTCGGCACTTGCCTGATAGGTCGCCGTGATCGCGACCTGCGCACCGGCGTCGAAGTAGTCGCGATGGACGGCGCCGATCTGGGCGGGGTCATCGATGAGCAGCCGCGCCGACCACAGGAGATCACCGAGATCCTGGCCCCGCCGCTCGAGTTCTGTGGCGAGGCCGCCGTCCAGCAGCACGGGCGGATCAGGGGCCGGGAGCGTAGGTCACCTCGACGGTACCGGTGGTGTTCAGCAGCTGGAAGGACGACCCGGAGAACGTCCACGATACGTGAGCCTTCCAGGGCGGCGACATAGGCCTGCTCCTGACCTTGCAGCTCCGGTTCACACGCCACCTTGGTGGTGGCGACAGGCCCGATCTGGATCGCGTCGCCGGTGATCGAGTATGTGGTCATGTACCGGTTGCATCCGGTGGAGCCGCTGAGCGTTCCGTCCGCGCCGAACTCCGCGGTGATGGTGCTGCCTTCGGCGGGTGTCGTCATGGCCTGTGGATCATCGACCGGGCCGTCGCGATAGACGGTGACGACCCAGGAGAGTCCGGTGATGGGCGGCGCGGCGTCGGCGGTGAACCGCAGCAGCTCGCCGCCGTCGCCATCGAACAACGTCAACGTGTTTCCGTCGATCCGCCGTCAGAGCCCGAACAGGTGAGCGTCATGCCGACCATGCTCAACGAGATCACGGACCACGTCATCCGTGAGCGTGTCGAGCCGATCGTGCGACGCACCATGCAGACACGCTAGCCTCCTCACTCATGGCACGCACGGTGTTCGGTCCGAAGGACGCATTGAAGCAGGTGCTCATCACGGGCGCCACGGTCTCGCCCGACGGCGACTCGGTCGTCTACACGAAGCGGACGATCGAGAAGGGCAAGGAGCGATCCCGCCTGTGGCGTGTGCCGATCGGTGGCGGCCGGCCCGAACGCCTCACCACCGCCGCCGCGAGCGACACCGATCCTCGGTTCTCACCCGACGGCCGGTCGGTCCTGTTCACCTCCGATCGACGCCACGACGACGACGACCCCAAGAAGGAGCCCAAGGGCCAGCTCTGGGTCTTGCCGGTCGCCGGCGGCGAACCACGACGCCTCGCGCCGCTGCCCGAAGGCGGCGGGAGCGGGATCTGGTCGCCCGATGGATCGCAGATCGTGTGTCTCGGCTCCTCCGGTACGCAACGGTTCCTGGTGGGGAAGGCCGACAAGCAGGTCGCGAGGCACATCACCGAGTTCACCTGGCGGCTCGACGGGGACGGGATCCGTGATCAATTCACGAGCGCGTGGGTGGTGCCCGCTTCGGGCGGTGGCAAGCCCGTTCGCGTCTCGCCGCCGGACGCCGAGGTCTCGCAGGCGTTCTGGTCTCCGGATGGCGCACGGATCGGGTTCCTCGCCGATCGCAGTGACCAGGCTTGGTACCTCGAGGCACCGACGCTCTGGTCGATGCCCTCCTCGGGCAAAGGATCGCCTCGTCCACTGGCGGACTTCGACGGCTACGCGATCGTGGCGAACTGGGTCGGCCAGCGCGAGATCGTGTTCACAGGTCTGTCGGAGCGCTCGGTGCCGTGGCGCAACGTCGAGCTGTTCGTGGCCGAGGGGGCCGGTCGCGCGGTTCGCCGCCTGGCGTTCGACGAAACCATCTCGTTGTCGGGCATGATCTGGTCCGAGCTGGCCCCTTCGCTGGACGACGTGCCACCGATACCGCTCGGCGGCGGACGCTGGGTGTTGATGGGCCACGAGCTCGGAACCGCGAGCGCCTACCTGGTCGATGGGGGCGGAGGACTCACGGCGCTCACCGACCGACGGCTGGAGGTTGCAGGCGTCGTGGAGGGTGGTGGGCGGCTCGTCGCCGTGGCATGTGAGGAGGGCGATGCCGCGGAGCTCTACGAGCTCGACCCCGACGCTCCGGGCGAGGCCCGCAGGATCACGCGGGACGGGGCGCGCTGGTTCGCTCCGTTCCACCACGCGGTCACGGAGGAGGTCAGCGTTCCCAGGCGGCGCGTTCGCGATGTACAGGCGTGGCTCACCCGAGCGACCGGGCGTCGAGGGGCTGACCGGAGACCGATGATCCTGCACGTGCACGGCGGACCGTACGGCGCCACCGGCCCGACCCCGCTGTTCGAAGACCTCATCTTGGCCGAAACCGGGTTCCACGTGCTGGCGCCCAACCCGGCCGGGTCCACCGGGTTCGGTGAGTACTATGCGCGCTCATTGTTCGGACGGTGGGGCGTGCCCGATACCGCCGACCTGATGGCCTCGATCGATTGGGCCGTCGCGGAAGGGATCGCCGACCCCGATCGCATCGGTGTGCTGGGTCTTTCGTACGGCGGCTATATGGTGCATCACCTGCTGGCCACGCACCCCGGACGGTTCAAGGCCGCGGTGAGCGAGAACCCGTTCACGAGTGCGTTCGCCGACCTTGGCGCCGGTGATTCCGGCCACCTGATGGCCGAGGAGACCGGCGTCGGTCCGTGGCCCGATGACATGGACGGCTGGCTCGCGATCTCACCGGCGATGAAGATCCACCGCAACCGGGCGCCGTTGCTGCTGTTGCAATCCGACAGCGATGTCCGGTGTCCGCCGGTGCACAGCGAGATCGCGTTCGCGATCCTGCGACCGCGTGGCGTGACGGTCGAGATGGTTCGCTACCCGGAGGAGTCGCACGTCATGCTCGTGAACGGGCGGCCCGACCGCCGCGTCGATCGCCTCGAGCGCATCGTGGGCTGGTTCTCCGAGTACCTGTAGCCCGACCAGCGCAGCCTGAGGTCAGCTCTCCTGCGCGGTGCGCTGGGTGCGCAGCTTGTAGTACGCGCGCTCCACCATGAACCGGGAATCGGGCGACGACGGGTCGGCGATCGCGCTCTTGAGCCATGCCTTCAACTCGTCGACCTCGACGGCTTCGGCGTTCAAACGGCTGGGGCGCGTGAACCGCTTCCCCTTCACCATCGGAGCGAGCAGCTCCGATGCCTCATCGAGTCTGCCTTCTTCGACCAACTGAAGCGCCGTTTCGAGCTTGGCGGCGTCGATGTGTGTTCCCCCCTTTCGGCGAGCCGTGCGAACCGGGCTTCCGAGCGGACGAACCCGGAGCGGGGGAACGCGAGAGTCCGGCTCGCTCGAACTCCGCGTGCAGATGCAGCCGCTTCGCGATGCGGCCCACGTCCAGTCGTTGGTCCGGCGTGACGAAGGTAACGCCTTCGCCGCCGCGTCCGGCGCGGGCGGTTCGCCCGACGCGGTGGACGTAGGCTTTGTCATCAGCGGGCGCATCGAAGTTGATCACGTGGGTGATGTCGACCAGGTCGATGCCGCGCGCCGCGACGTCGGTCGCGACGAGGACGTCGTTCGCGCCGCTCGCGAAACGGCCCAGGGAGCGTTCGCGCTGGGGCTGGGACATGCCTCCGTGCAGCTCACCGGCGCTGAAGCCTTCCTTGCGCAGGTTGCGGGCCACCCGGTCCGCGCCGCGCTGGGTACGCACGAAGATCAGCGCGAGCCCGCGGTCGGCTGCGAGCTCGCGGACGAGCGCACGGGTCTTGTCGGGATGCTCCACCCCGATGAAGCGATGGGACGCGTGGGTGATGTCGGGGCCGGCCTCCCCGCTCTCGTGCAGCACCGGGTCGCGCGTGAAGCGCGTGGCCAGTCGGCCGACCTCACCGTCGAGCGTGGCCGAGAAGAGCATCGTCTGGCGATCGGGACGCAGCATCTGGAGGATGCGGGTGACGTCGGGCAGGAAGCCCATGTCGAGCATACGGTCGGCCTCGTCCAGCACGCAGGCGCGGACGCGGTCCAGGCGCAAGAGCTTCCGCGCCACCAGGTCGAGCAGGCGGCCGGGGGTCGCGATCACGATGTCGGCATGCCGGGCCCGCTTCGCCTGCGGACCGATGCCCACGCCCCCGTAGACGGAGGCGATCTGCAGCCGCCGGACATCGGCGATGGCGCGGAACTCTTCGGTCACCTGGCTCGCCAACTCGCGCGTCGGCGCCAGGATCAGACCGGTCGGACTCTTGCCGCTTGGGTGGAGCCGCTCGACCATCGGGACCGCGAACGCGAGCGTCTTGCCCGAGCCCGTGCGAGATCGAGCCAGCACGTCGCGGCCGGCTAATGCGTCGGGGAGGACGAGGGATTGGATCGCGAACGGTCGCTCGATGCCGCGCATCTGCAGGGCGCGAGCGACCTCGTCGGTGACGCCGAGTGATCGGAACGTCGGTTCGTCGTGTTCGTCGGAACGGCTTGTTGCCATGGTTCGCACAGGTGGTGGTTCCTTCCTGAGGTTCGTCGTCGCTGGGTGCGCGTCGAGGGCCGGCGCCTCTGCGCAGGACGCCCAACAGGACGGTGTGTGCGAAGGATGGCGAGACTTCGTCGCGCGTGTCTCGATCGAGACCGGCGCGTTCCATCTTAGCGTACGCGAAATCGCGGATCGCACGACCGAAGGCATCACGGGCCGTTCGAGACGGCAACAGGTGCCATCCCCCCCACGATCTCCTCCTACGATGTCGAGACCGCGAAGATCCGCCACTCGCCGGGGACACCCTTCAGCGCGTGCATCCCGCGATCCTCGAACTCGATCTCCGAGCCCGTGACAAGGTCCCGCACGGTCGAAGACACGAGTACCTCGTTCGGTCCGGCGAGCGTCGAGACGCGGGCGCCGATGTGCACCGCGATCCCCTGCACGTCCCCGTCCGAGAGTTCGATCTCGCCGGTATGCACGCCGGCGCGGATCTCGAGGCCGATCCCACGGACCGCTTCCGCCACGGCCCGTGCACACTCGATCGCGCGCCGCGGCGAGTCGAAGGTGGCGAGGAACCCGTCGCCGGCCGTGTGCACTTCGTTGCCCCCGAATCGGTCGAGCGAGGAGCGCAGCTCTCGGTGATGTTGCTCCAGGAGCTCACGCCATCCCCGGTCGCCGAGCTCGGCGGCGCGGTCGGTCGAGCCGACGATGTCGGTGAACACGACGGTGGCGAGCACCCGGTCGTGCCGAGGAGGAGGCCGCGTCCCCGTGACGAATCCTTGGACCTCGTCGGCGATCTCGTCGACGTCGCCCGAGAAGATGGCCGTGCCCGAGCCCGGCAGCTCCACGAGTTGAGCTTGTGGGAGGTCGACGGCGAGCGCTCGAGCGTTGGCGATCGGAAGGATGGGGTGGGCGGTCTTGTGCATGATCAGGACCGGGACCCCCACCGACGGGAGCTGCGCCGTGATGTCCCACGTCATCATCATCATCATGAATGCGGCCATCGTGATGCCACTCGAGGCTGCCCGGTTGTGGCGACGGAACCACGAACTGAAGCCTGGGTCGTCCTTGCGGCCCGGAGCCACGATCGAGATGTGCGTCTCCATGTCGATCTCCTGGTTCGCGGCCGCCATCCGTGCCAGCACGTCGGGTTCGACGCCGTAGTCGTCCACACCCGTCCGCGTGAACCGAGGGGTCGACTCGAACGCGACGACGGCGCTGACCCGGGCGGGGTGCGCCGCCGCGCACGCCAGGGCCAAGGTGCCTGCATCGATCGTGCCCATCAGGATCGCCCGCTCGGAACCGGCCGCATCCATCACGGTGAGGAAGTCTTCGACCTGGGATCCGAACGTCGGCATCTGATCCAAGCCATCGGACATGCCCATGCCACGACGATCGAAGCGGATCAGTCGCGAGAACGTGCCGAGCCGGTCGAACAACCGTCGGAGCTTCGGGTCCTCCCACGCGATCTCCAGGTGGGCCACGGCGCCCAGCATCAGCACGAGATCGGTCTCGCCTGCGCCCGTCACCTGATACGCGAGGTGCACCCCGTCTGGGGCCAGCGCATACTGGGTAGCGGCCGTGGCCATGAGGCGAGTCTCGTGCCTCGGGATCGGTCGCACAAACCGACGTTCGAGCGAACGGCAAACTATGCAGAGGTTCGCGACACCTGAAGACGAATGGCGCGCCTACCTGGACGGTTCGCATCCGTCGATCCGGTGGGGCCGCCGGACCTTCCGCCACATCCCGTCGGGCCCTCGATGTCGCGTGTGCTACGCGCCGTTCGGCGCCCCAGGTGGGGCCGTGTTCCGGCCCATGGGGTTCGTGCGCTGGGAGAAGAATCCCAACGTGTGTGTTCGATGCCTGAAGGACATGCGGATGCAGGACGTGCTGGGGGCGGAGGTCGAGATCTCATTCCTGTTTGCGGACGTCCGCCATTCGAGTGAGATCGCACGGCAGATGGACACGATGGAGTTCACGCGTCTGATGCAGCGGTTCTACGCCACGGCGAATCAGGTGCTGATCGAGAACGACGCCCTCATCGACAAGTTCGTGGTGACGAGGTCGTCGGATTCTTCATGCCGTTCCTGGCGGGGGCCGATCACGCGGCGGCGGCCGTTCGTGCTGCGCAGGAGCTGCTGCTCGCGACCGGCAACGGTGAGGGAGACCGGCCATGGCTGCCACTCGGCGCCGGCGTGAATACGGGAACCACCTTCGTCGGCATGGTGTCGAGCGGACAGAAGAGCGAGTTCACGGCATTGGGCGATCCGATCAACGTCGCCGCGCACCTGGTGGGTCATGCCGCTGCGGGCGAGATCCTCGTCACCGACGCGGCGGCGAGTGCCGCCGGTCTCCGCGTCGAGACCCTCGAGCGGCGACACCTGCCGCTCAAGGGTGCTCAGGCCGATGTCGTCGTCGTGCCCGTGGCGTCGGGAGCGCTGTCAGATGGTTCCGCTAGCCGCTGAGAGAGCACTCGGATCACACCGATCGCCGTCTCGGGGCGTTCGCGAAGGATCGATTCGAACTGCGGCCGGGCGATCGACAGCACGCGCACGTCTCCTCGTGTCATCAGGGTCGCGATGCGCGGCTCGTTCGTGATCACGGCCATCTCACCCACCACGTCACCCGAGCGCCGGACGGCCACGACGCGTTCATGGCCGGACGGCTCCCGAACCACGACGGAGACCTCGCCGCTCACGATGATGTGCATCGCGTCGCCGGCCTCGCCCTGCTCGACGATCGTCTCGCCGTCGCGGTATGCATGCTCGTCCGCGATCGCGGCGATCGGTTGCAGGTCCGGAGGTGGCAGCGCCGAGAACAGTGGGACATCGCGCAAGAAGAGCACCCGCTCCATCGGGGAGAGCGTGGCGAGGGTTCGCGTCATCGTGGCTCCTTCGGGTCGGGGGGGTCCGTCTGGCTCGAGAGGCAAAGCGAGCTCGGTGCAAGCGCGGATCCAATCGTCGGGATCGTTCCGGAGACGCTCGATCAGCATCCCGGGATCGATCGTCGGGGGCGAGCCGTCCCACATCGACAGCAACGGTCGCACCAGCTCGCGCGCGCCGACGCTCTCGATGACTTCGAGCGCGTTCGCCCGCTGCGCGACATCGGTGACCGACAGGTTCTCCAGGGCCACCGACATCGCGCTCCCGCCACCCAGCACCGACGCGGCGCGGAGGCCGAGGATCGCCTGGTGCTCCGACCGGGAGAGGAGCGAATCCCGCAACAGGGCGAGCCGTGGGTCTGCCCCGACGTCGATCGCGGTGCCGAGTCGATGGCTCTCGACCGCCTGCCGCACCATCGTGACGGCGAGCTCGTGGACCTCGTCGGCATGACCGTCGAGCGGAAGGTGCTCCAGCGCGATGAGCGCACCGTCTCGCCGGTTGGGTGCGGTGAGCGACCCTGCGACCGCACCGACCGCGGGCGGGCCGATGGTCCCGAGAGCGTGCGCAACGGCGGCTCGGACCAGCGGCTGTTCGTCGGCGAGCGCTTCCACCAGCGGATCCAGGGCCCGGTCAGGATCCAAGCTCGCGAGCGCCCAGGCGGCTTCGGCGCGAACCGCGGCAACCGGGTCGGACATGCCCTCGAGGGCAACGTCGACCAAGCCGGGAGCATGGAGCCCACGCATCGAGCGGAGGGCGGACGATCGGACCTCGTCCGCGTCGCTCCGTGCGAGCTCACGAAGCGTGGTGATCGCCGATGGATCGAGACCACGAGTCACGAGTGCTGCGGCTGCGCGCGTCCGCACGATGAGGTCGGCATCGTGCACGAGAGACCGGAGGATGGCAGCGGCGCTTTCATCCGTGGTCCCCAGTGCGGTCACCGCTTCGACGGTCGCGCGGCGCACCGAGGTGTCGGGGTCGTCGGCACATCCGAGGATCGCGGGGAGCGCCTGCATGCTTCCGCTCCTGGCGAGCGAGGCGATCGCGTTGGCGCGCACACCGGCGTCGTCGTCGCGCAGGCACGAGATGAGCAGCTCCTCGGCGTCCTGCGGACCCAGGTCGCCGAGCAGATGGGCGGCGACGCGTCGCACGCGGGCATCGGGGTCGGCCAGCGCATCGCGCGCGGCGACCAGCGTCGTGTGATCCGCTCGCGTGAAACCGAGCGACGCCCCGCCCACGGGCGCGGCGTCGAAGACGTGCGGCCGTCCTTCACGGAGCGCCTTCACCAGCTCGCGTGGATACGCGCGACGCACGCCGATCATCGCCACGGTCGCGATCACCGCGCTGGCCAGTCCCACGCCGAAGAGCATCGTGGGGCTGAGCGATGTGCCAACGAGCGCGATCACGCCGGCCAGCACGGTGCCGACCTGCGTGGGCCCCCCGTACAGGAACGCGCGGGTCTGATCGCGCCGGTCGGTGGGCACGGTGTTGATCACGGCTTCCCAGGAGCTGAGTGCACCACCGGACAGCCACGCCACCTGGATGAAGCGGAACAGTGCCAAGGTCGCGAAGCTCGCATCGATCGTGAGCACGCCGAAGGCGACGACATACAGGAGCGGCAGCACCAGCAGCACGGTGGGCACCCCGAAGCGAGACAGCAGACGGTTCGTCACGAGCAGTGACAGCAGGAACGCGACGCCGGTCGACACGCCGAAGAACAGCCCGAAGAATCCGGCCAGCTGGTCCGGGTCCGGGTAGCGGTCGGTGGCGGCTCGCGAGAACGGCAGGTAGAGCGAGAAGAACAGCAACGAAAATAGGATCGATCCCAGCGACATCCACCGCATCAGCGCGGAACCGCGTGCGTACCGGAAGCCACGCGCCAACTGTTCGATCGGACCCGCGTCCCGTCGGTGCCGTCCCGGTCCGGGCTGCGCGACGCCTCCGATCGCCAGCAACCGCGCTCCCAGGATCGCGACCGCCACGAGCGTGACGACCCACACCAGCAGCAGGTTGGGGGAGCCGATCCAGGAAGCGAGGGGTGTGGTCACCAGGCCGCCGAGCACGTAACCGAGCACGCCGCCCGCGCCGATCAGCGGGAAGAAGCGCTTGGCTTGACGGGTGTCGGTGACCAGGCCGGCCAGCCCCCACACCGCCAGGCTCACCAGGAACTGCGCGGCTCCCTGCAGCAGCCACAGCGCCTGGGTGATCCACGCGATGTCGGCGGCCAGTGCCATCCGCCCCAAGACAGCGACCAGCGCCAGCACGATCGGGATCGACAGGCACGCGCGGCCTCGCCCCAACCGCCCGAGCAATGCACCGAACGCGACCGTGACCACGAACATCGTGACGCCCAGCGCCAGGTACATCGCCGGCAGCTTCGAGACCCCGTACTGCGCGAAGAACAGCGCCTCGATGCCGCTCCCGCCGATCATCAGACCGGCCGAGGCGAAGAACGACGCTGCCACCGCAAGGCCGACAGCCCGGCCCTCGCCCGGCCGCAGCGTGAAGAGCCTCGTCAGCCTCCCCTCACTCGCGATCGTCGGATCCTCCCCTCAGCAGATCCTGGATCTCGTCCAGGTTCATGGCGAAGCCTTCGGCCCGTGCGCGGTCGGTCGCCTCTTCACCGATCGCCTGCTTGGCGGCCTCGATCGGATCGCCGAAGAAGGCCAGGCCGACCTCCGGGATGAGTGCACCGAAGTCCTGCCCGAGCCGCTCGTATGCGCCGATCAGGCGCACCGCTTCGCGATGCCGTCCGCCGTGGCTGGCCAGGTGGGCGTTGGGATGCATGACGCCGGCGAACGAGATGGGGTGCGACGAGGCGATCGCCGCCTCGTTCGCATCGTCGACCCGCCGGCGCGCCGTCTCCAGGTCGCCGGCGGAGATGGCGACACCGGCCAACCCCACCAGGTCCTCCATGATGAAGATGCTGTCGCCGGCGTCTCGGTGGATCTCGAGTGCGCGTTCCAATGCTTCCGTGGCACCGGCGACATCACCCTCGAAGAGCCGAGCGTAGGCGAAGGCCGTCCAGATCTGTCCCCGGAGATACAGATCGCCTTCGACCGCCAGAGCCAGGCTCTCGTCGAGCATCGCCCGGCCATCGGCGAACTGCTGCCTCACGACCAGCGGAACGTAGGCGGCGTCGTAGATCGACCAGGACAATAGCCTCGGCTCTCCGATCTCCCGTGCGATCGCGACCGCTTCCTCGTAGGGCGCCGCTACGTGTTCGTAGTCCTGCTGCCAGTAAGCGATGCTGCCGAGCGCCCGCAGCGCCCGGCAGCGCAAGGAGTCATGGCCCTGAGCGCCGGGCAGATCGAGGAGTCGCTGCACCTTCGGGCCGCTCTCGACCAGCTGCCGACGGAAGTGCCAGAAGCGCCAGACCGAGGCCGCGATGCGAAGGGCTGACCGGACGTCATCGTCGCCCTCCGTGCGGAGGCCCCGGTCCACCGCGGCTCGCATGTTGTCGTTCTCCCGGTCGAGGATCGCCAGCCACCGCATCTGGTGCTCGCGTGTGAGGAACGGCTCGGCCTCCTCGGCGAGCTCGGCGAAGAATCCGGCGTGGCGGCGCTCCACGGACCGGCGTTCCGTGGCATCGGTGGCCTCGAACCGCGCGGCCGCGTACTCCTTGATGGTCTCGAGCATCGTGAACCGCAAGGCCCCGTCGGAGCGCTCGGAGCGGCGCACCAGGCTGTCCTCGACGAGGGTGCCGAGCGACTCCAGCACGTCCAGGTCCCCGCCGCACACCGTCTCTGCCGCTTCCAGAGTCCAACCGCCGGCGAACACAGAGAGCCTCGCGAACAGCCGCTGTTCGTCGGGCTCCAACAACTCGTGACTCCACCGGATCGTGTCCTCCAGCGTTCGTTGGCGCTCCGGGGCGTCGCGCGCGCCGCCGGTGAGCATCGGAAGCCGATGCTCGAGTCGGGAGGCCAGTCCGTCGAGGTCGAGCACGCGCAGGCGGCTCGCGGCGAGCTCCAGCGCGAGCGGCAGCCCGTCCAGGCGCGCGACGATCTGGCCGATCGCATGCGCACGTTCGGCGGTGATGTCGAAGCCCGGCCGGACCGCCCCCGCGCGGTCGACGAAGAGCCGGACGGACTCGCAGCTGGTCAGGTGGTCCAGGTCCGCTCCGCGTTCGGGCAACGCGAGCGGCGACACCCGGTACTCGGTCTCGCCGGAAAGCCGGAGCGGGATCCGGCTGGTCGCCAGCACCCTCACGTTCGGCGCCTCGTCGACGATCGCTCCGAGCACGGGGCTCGCTTGGGTGAGTTGCTCGAGGTTGTCCAGCACCAGGAGTAGCTCGCGCTCGCGCAGATGTTCGTGGATGGTCGTGGTGAGGTCGCGTCCCGACGTCTCCGCGATCCGAAGCGCGCCGGCGATCTCGATGATCATGACGTCGGGATCGGTGACGGCGCTGAGGTCGACGAAGATGACGCCGTCCCGGTAGTGATCGAGCCGGCCAGAAGCAACCTTCAACGCCAGCCGGGTCTTACCCGTGCCGCCGGGACCGGTGAGCGTCAGCACACGAGCGTCGTCGAGCAGACGGCCGACCTCGAGGATCTCCCGGGCCCGTCCCACGAACGAGGTCCGCAACGGAGGAAGGTTGGTTCGCCGCCCTTCGAGGGAGCGCAGCGGCGGGAACTCCGCCGGCAACCCGTCCACGATCAGGTCGTGCAGATGTTCCGGGTGTTCGATGTCTTTCATCCGGTGGGAGCCCAGGTCGCGGGTGGCCACACCCTCCGGCAGCCCGCCGGCCAGCAACGTCCTGGTGACGTCGGACAGGACCACCTGTTCCCCGTGCCCGATCGCGGCGATGCGGGCAGCTCGGTTGACGTCGATGCCGACGTAGTCGTCCCCGCCCAGGACCCCTTCGCCGGTGTGCATGCCCATCCTCACGCGGATGCGACGGTCGCCGGGCCATACGAACGACGCGAGCTGCCGCTGCGCCGTCACGGCACTGCGTACGGCCCCGGTCGCGGTAGGGAAAACGGCGAAGAAGGAGTCCCCCTCGGTGCGGATCGCCGTGCCTCCGCCGTTCGCGATGGCGCTCCGCATGATCGCCGCGTGCCGGTCTTGGAGCTGGGCGTAGTCCTCGCGTCCCAGCTCCTGCAGGAGGCGCGTCGATCCCTCGATGTCGGTGAACAAGAACGTGACCGTGCCCGTCGGCAGCTCGGACATGCCGGCTACCTTAGTCCCGAGATCAGCTCGAGGATCTGGTGCAGGCTCATGGCGTTGCCCTCGGCTCGTGCTCGTTCGGCGTCGTCCATGCCGAGCACGGCCCGAGCTTCCAGCAAGGGATCGCCCGAAGCGATCAACGCGACCTGGGGGATGTGTGCGTCGAATTCCTCTTCGATCCGTTCATAGGCACCGATGAGCCTCGCAGCCAGGCGATGTCGCCCGTCCTTGTTGGCGAGCCACGCGTTGGGGTGCAAGACCCCGGCGACCACGATCGCGTTGGCCGATTCGATGGCCAGGTCGGTCGCCTCCGCGATCCGCTTGCGCGCGGTGTCCACGTCGCCGACCCAGCTCGCCACGCCCGCCATGCCCAGCAGGGTCCTGGGGACGAAGAAGCTGTCACCGGCCTCCCGATGCAGGATCAACGCCCGTTCGAATCCGTCGAGCGCACTCGCGAAGTCACCTTGCAAAGCCCGCATGTTGGCGATGTCGGCAGAGATGCGGCCCCGCAGGTACGGATCGCCCTCGTCGGCCGCTGCCAGGCTTTCACGGAGGTCTCTCTCCGCTTCCGCGGGGTCGTCCCGCACGACCAACGATGCGAACGATGCGTCGTACAGCGCCCACGAGAGCGCCCGCCGATCACCGACCTCCCGAGCGATCTCGACCGCTTCCTCGTACGGTCCGGCGACATGCTCGTAGTCGGTCTGCCAGTAGGCGATGCTGCCGAGTGCCCGCAACGCTCGGGACCGAGCGACGTTGCGCACCTGTGAGTCAGGAAGGTCCAGCAGCCGTTCCAGCCTGGCTCGGCCCTCGGCCATCTGTCCTCGCAACAGCCAGAAGCGCCAGAGCGCGGCGGCGGTGCGCAGGCCCGTCTGCACGTCGTCACCATGGTGCGAGCGTTCTGCATGGCTGAGCGCCTCACGGAAGTTGTCGTTGTCGCGATCGAGGAGCGCGATCCATGCGAGCTGATCCTCCCCGATCAAGCGTTGTTCGGCCCGCCCGGCCAGGTGCTCGAAGAAGCCGGCATGACGGCGCCGGAGCCCCTCGAGCTCGTCGGCCTCGGATGCTTCCAGCCGGCGGGTCGCGAACTCGCGGATGGTTTCGAGCAGGGTGAACCGGAGCGCACCGTCCTCCAGCTCGGTGCGACGGACCAGGCTCTCATCGACCAGGACGCCGAGATCGTCGAGTACGTCGAGGCCGGCGCCGCAGACCGCTTCTGCGGCTTCCAGCGTCCAGCCGCCCGCGAACACCGAGAGCCGCGCGAACAGCCGCTGCTGGTCGAGATCCAGGAGGTCGTGGCTCCAGGCGATCGTCGCCTCCAGCGTTCGCTGCCGTTCGGGAGCATCGGTCGCACCACCGACGAGCAACGGCAGTCGCTGCTCCAACCGCGCTGCCAGCGCATCGGGGCTCAAGACGCGTAGCCTGCTCGCAGCCAGCTCGAGTGCCAGCGGCAGACCGTCGAGCCGCGAGACGATCGTCGCGACCGCCTCCGAGTCCTCGTCGGTGAGCTGGAAGCCCGGCCGGACGGCTGCTGCCCGATCCACGAACAACCGCACGGACTCCGAGGCGCTCATGCGCGCAGCGTCCGTACGCTGCTCCGGTGTGGGCAGTGCCAGCGGCGCCAGAGGGAACTGTTGTTCTCCCGAGAGCCGTAACGGGATGCGACTGGTGGCCAGGACCGTGAGTCCCGGGGCTGCGTCGAGCAGGGTCCCGACGGCCGGGCTCGCTGCGACGAGGTGCTCGAGGTTGTCGAGCACCAGCAGCAGCTCACGCTCCGCCAGATGGTCGCGCAGGGTCTCGGCGAGGTCACGTCCGGGCGTCTCCCGCAACCGGTACGCGCGCGCGATCGAGGGCACGACGAAGGCCGGCTCGGCGATGGAGCTCAGGTCGACGAAGTGGACGCCATCGGGGTAGCGATCGAGCCGGCCCGACGCGACCTGCAGGGCCAATCGCGTTTTTCCGGTGCCGCCGGGCCCCGTGATCGTCAGCAGTCGTGTCGTGTCGAGGAGCCCTCCCACCTCGAGGATCTCACGGTCCCGTCCCACGAACGAAGTCCGGGGCGCGGGGAGGTTCGTCCGCCGTGCCCTCAGCGATCGCAGCACGGGGAAATCCGAGACCAGCCCGTCCACGACGAGGTCGTGCAGGTGGACGGGGTCCTCGATGTCCTTCAGCCGGTGGGTCCCGAGGTCTCGGACGACCACGCCCTCGGGCAGCGCATGCATCACCAGGGTCCGGGTGGCGTCGGAGATCACGACCTGGCCCCCATGGCCCGCAGCCGCGATGCGCGCGGCCAGGTTGACGTCGATGCCCAGGTAGTCGTCCCCGCCCAGGCTGCCCTCGCCGGTGTGCACGCCCATCCGCACGCGGATGTGCTGATCGTCCTTCCATGGGAAGGCGGCCAACTGCCGCTGTGCTTGCACGGCTGCACGCAGGGCGCCGCTCGGTGTCGGGAACACCGCGAAGAAGGAATCCCCCTCGGTGCGGATCACCACCCCGTGCCCGGCCTCGATGGCGGCCCGCACGATCGCAGCGTGCTGGTCCTGCAGGGTCCCGTAGTCCTGCCGTCCGAGCGCCTGCAGGATCTTGGTCGAGCCTTCGACGTCGGTGAACAGGAACGTGACCGTGCCGGTCGGCAGCTCGGGCATGCGGCTACCTTAGCCGTCGCGCAGACGCCCCCGTTCGTGCCAGCGATCGGCGGTGATGGCGTACATGACCACGTCGAAGCGTTCGCCTTCCTCGTCGATCTCGAGCTGTCGCTGGAACTCCATCCCGAGCCGGCGCATCACGGCGATGCTGCGCTCGTTCGGCGGGTCGGCGACCGAGATCACCCGTTCGGCCCCCAGGGTGTGGAAGGCATGATCGAGCCACGCGGTTGCTGCCTCGGTGGCGTAGCCATGACCCCAATGCGGGCGGGCGAGACGCCACGCCACCTCGAGGTCGTCGGGGAAGGACTCGAGGTGATGCACGCCGCACATGCCCAGGAATGCGTGGTCCTCAGTCCGTTCGACGGCGAGCAACCCGAGGCGCTCCTCGTCCCATCGCTCCTGCGCCCACTCCGCGATCTCGTCGGAGCTCTCACGGGTGAGCGGGCCGCCCAGGTAGCGGACGACCTCGGGGTCGGCGTTCAGCTCCGCGTACACGGGCAGGTCGTCGAGCCGGAACGTCCGCAGCGTGAGTCGCGATGTGGTGAGGATCTCCGCGCCGTCCCAGCGCACCCGCTCAGCCGGGGGTGGGATCGCTGCCGAAGTCGAACAGCACCCGGTGATTCAGGCCGAGGTCCTCGTCGGACAGCCCCGGTTCCACGGTCCTGAACGAGAGCTCGTGACACCCGGTGAGGCCCGCAGGCGGATGCCAGCGGAACACGTAGAACCCTCCGAACCATCGACGCAGCTCACCCTCGGCTGGCGTGGGCTCCTGGAACGTGGCCGAGGCGGGTGCCTGGCAGGGGATGGGCGCGAAGGCCGGACCTTCGGTGAAGACGTCCTGCCCTCCCACCAACGGCAGATGGAACGGGATCCTGACGAGCTCCGGGTTCTCGGGCACCGTCACCGCCGGTGGTTCCAGCGAGTCCTTGAGCTCGAACTGCGTGAACAGCCAGCATCGATCGACGACGTCCACCGTCGCCCCGTCGATGCCTTCGCCTCCGGAGAACTCGATGCGGAGCTCCGAACCAGGCGCGGGCCTGGGGGAGAAGTGCAGTCGGAACGTTCGCGAATGCAGGTAGGTGCGCGACGTCGAACAACTCAGGGACCGGAGCGAAGGTCAAGTGCCGGCAACTGGGTGAGCGGCACGATCTCGACCTCGGGGTCCGCCGTGATGTCCGTCACTGAGACGGAGATGCGTGCCGGACCCAGGCTGCTGGCCAGCGAGAACTCCATGGCGTTCGAACAGATGCGGCCTTCGTCGTCGTAGTTCAGGTCGGCGAGCCCTCGCCACCCGGCTGACGCCGTGGTCGCCACGACGAGCACCACCCCGGCCACCGTGAGTGCACAGATCACCCGTGATGACTTCATCGTCCAGCCCCTCCCTGTCAACCGTCCGATAGTAGGCCTCCATGGTCAGGGGATACCATCCCCCTCATGGCCCATGGTGGTGAGGGCTTCGGCGTGGCGGGCACGGTCGATCTCTTCGACTACGTGCCGCGTCACGTTGCAGAGGAACTGATCCGGCATCCCGACGACGATCCGGTCGGCAGGGACACCCGGTGGCGCATGGCGTGCATGTTCATCGATATCTCGGGGTTCTCCCCCATGAGCGAGGCATTCGCTCGCGTTGGCAGGTCCGGGGGAGAAGAGCTCACGGGGGTCCTGAACGGGTTCTTCCGCACGATGATCGACGTGGCGGACGGCTACGAGGCCAGCGTGGGCAAGTTCGGTGGGGATGCGCTCACGGTCGTGTTCCCCACCGACGTGGACGGAGAGTCCGAAGGGTGCCGGCGCGCCGTCCAGTGCGCGCTCGACATGCAGGCCGCCTCGCGCGGTCAACGCGACGTCGACACCAGCGCGGGCACCTTCTCGCTCTCGTGCAAGATCGGACTCGGTTTCGGTGACGTGCTCTCGACCACGGTGGGCATCCCGGGGGTTCGCCTCGAGTACGTGCTGGCCGGCGATGCCATCGACCGAAGTGCGGCGGGCGAGCATCTGGCCTCCGCCACGCAGATCGTGGCGCACGAGGACCTGGTGTCGCGATGCCCCGGCATCTCGGCCGGCGAACGGCTCGGCGACGGGTTCCGGAAGGTGGAAGGCCTGGAACCGCCTGCGCGTCCGCACCGGGCTCGCTCGCTGGGTCACCCGTCGCCCGAACTCGCGCGGCTGCTGAGCGGATATCTCCATCCCGCCATCGCGGCCCGCATCGGTCGGGGAGACCCACGGTTCGTCGACGAGCACCGCGTCGCAACGATGCTCTTCGTCAGGTTCGAAGGGCTCGACTACGCCACACAACGAGGGGCCGACGAACTCCGTGCCTTCTCGTCGGAAGTCGTTCGTGTGGTGGCCGACCTCGACGGGCACCTCCAACAGATCGACATGGGTGACAAGGGCAGCAAGGTCCTCGTTTCCTTCGGGGCGGCCGTGGCGCACGAGGACGACCAGGAGCGGGCCATCCGCTGTGCGTTGGAGATCCGCGACCTGCGACCGGGCGCACGCATCGGGATGGCGTCGGGGTTGGCATTCTGCGCCGAGGTCGGCAACGACCGGCGACGTGAGTACGCAACGATCGGTGACACCACCAACGTGGCGGCCCGGCTCATGGAAGCGGCGGGGGTCGGTCAGATCCTGTGGTCGGGTGTGCCATCGATCGTGAGTGAACGCAGGTTCCATCTGGAGCGTCTGGCGCCCGTCTCGGTCAGAGGGAAGGCGCAGCTCGTGCCGGTGGTCGAGGTGCGAGGAGACCGAGCTTGGGACGATGAGCCGCTCGGTGAACGCGCCTACGATCTCGCGATGGTCGGGCGCGACGAGGAGCTCGCACGTGCGGGTCGCGTCGTCGCCGATGCGGAGTCCGGCGCCGGTGGCGTGCTCGCCATCACGGGCGATCCCGGTATCGGCAAGTCACGCCTGAGCGCCGAGATCGCGCGGATCGCGCGAGGTCACGGGTTCCGTGTGCACACGGCGGCGTGCCTGTCGGACCGACGAGCCACGCCGTATCTGCCCTGGCGCACGACGCTCCGCTCGCTCTTCGGGATCGGAGCCGGGACGGCCGCTCAGCGCGTCGAGCAGGTGCGCGACGAGCTCGCGTCGATGGACCCGGCACTGGTGCCACGCGCGCCGTTGCTCGCGCCGGTCCTCGGGTTGACGTTCGAGGAGACCGACCTGACGAAGGGCCTCGAGCCGGCCCTGCGCGCCGAGTGGCTCGCGTCCTTGGTGGTCGAGTGCCTGCGTCATTGGACGGCTCGGGTGCCTCGGCTGATCGTGCTCGAGGACCTCCATTGGATGGACGCTGCTTCGCAGGAACTCTTGGTGTCGGTGGCTCGTGCCGTGGCTGACATGCGGCTCATCGTGCTCAGCACCACTCGGCTGATCTCCGGCACCGAGCACGCCGCGGCCAGGACCCAGGCGCTGGCGCACGCCGTGCCCATCGATCTGGGGCCGCTGAGCGCATCCTCGGTCGAAGCGTTGCTCGCGCTCGAGCTGCGGGAGCTCTTCGCGATCGAGACCGAACCGCCCGACGAGCTCGTCGCGTTGGTGACGGCGCGCGCTGAGGGGAATCCCTTCTTCTTGGAGGAGTTCCTCCGCTTGCTGCGGGACCAGGGCGTCGACCCAAGGGATGAAGGAGCGTTCGCGACGCTGGAGCTGCCGGACAGCCTCTATCGGCTGGTGCTCGCGCGTCTCGACACGCTCTCGGTGGAAGACCAGACCACCTTGAAGGTGGCCAGTGTGATCGGCCGACGGTTCCGGGCGTCGTGGATGGGTGGGGCCTATCCGGAGCTCGGCGACCTCGGTCGGATCCGAGATCGGCTCGAGCGGCTGGCCGGCGTGCAGCTCGTGGAAGCGCTCGGGACCGAGCACGATCCCGAGTACGTCTTCCGACACTCGATCGTGCGCGAGGCCGCGTACGACAGCCTCAGCTTCTCGCTGCGCCAGGACCTCCACGGCGCCGTCGGGCGTTACATCGAGGACGCGTTCCCCGGTGAGCTCGAGCGGTTCGTGAACGCACTGGCCTTCCACTTCGGCGAGAGCCGCGATGTCGATCGGCAGCGGCTGTACTTCCGCAAGGCTGCGGACGCCGCACGAGCCGCGTTCGCCAATGCCGTGGCGTTGGACTACCTGGAACGCCTGGTGCCGCTCGTGAGCGGCGCCCAGGCCAGCGAAGCGATGCGGGACCTCGGCGAGCTGCAACAGCTCGTCGGTGCCTGGGCGGAGGCCGAAGGCTCGTTCCGGCGAGCGATCGAAGACGCCGGGCATGCCGACGCCAGGCTCGAACAGGCCCGGGCCGAGTGCTCGCTCGGCTATCTGTTGGCGCATAGCGGCTCGCTCGCCGAAGCGCTCGAGCTGCTCGAGGATTCCGAACGCACGTTCCGGCGACAGCACGACGTGCGATGGCGACTCCGCGCCCTGGAGTACCTGGCGTACACGGCATGGCAGCAGACCGACTACGACGGCTCCCTGCGGTACTCCGACCTCCAGCTCGCGCTGGCCGAGCATGCCGGCGACGCCGTCGCGGCCTGCATGGCCATCGAGAGCTCGGGGCTCGTGCACTGGCACCGCGGCGAACAGGAACAGGCTCGCGCCTCGTTCGAGCGTGCTCTGGCCGAAGCCGACACGATCGGCTACGAACGGGGTGTGATCCACGCCAGCAACGATCTGGCCGGGCTGCACGTCGACTCCGGCGATCACACGCGCGCGTTCGAGTGCCTGATGCCCGGGCTCGAGGCGGCCCGCGAGATCGGTGACCGTCATGCGGAGGGTGTGATGATCGGCAATGCCGGGGAGCTGTACCGCATCCACGGCGACCTCACGCGGGCGATCGCCTGTGCCGTGCGAGGATTGTCCATCACGACGGAGCTGCGCGATTGGCCCGACGTCGTCACCAAGCTCGGCAACATCGCCGTGGCCCTCGCCGATCAGGGCCGGGCTGACGAGGCCGAGAGGTTCTCGAACGTCGCCATCGCGCTGGCCCGGGCCACCGACGATGACTTCACCTTGTGCGAATGCTTGCTGGCCCGTTCGTCCTTCCTGGCCGACCCGTCAGCGATGGAGGAGGCGCTGCGCCTCAGTGAGGAGGCAGCGCAGATCGCCGAGCGGATCGCGCGGCCCGACGTGCACCGGCGTGCCTCGATCCGCGCCATCGATCTGCGCCATCGTCTCGGGTCGCTCGGAACCAGCGAGGCCCTGTCCGAGCTGGACCGGCTGGAGGATGTGGACACCCCGATCGCCCGAGCGGACTGCGACTTCGCCCGATGGCAGTTGCTGCCGGATGACGAACGGTTCCGGGAGCGAGCCCGCGACGCATGCCTGGTCGTCCTGGATCGAACGCCGAACGCCGAGTGCCGGTCACGACTCCTCGCGCTGACCGGACAGGACGCTCCCGAGCCCGACCCGTTGCCCGATGTGGGTCAGGGGCAGATCACGAGGGCCGATCTGACGGCGACGCTGCTGACCGGCCAAGCGCTCCTGCGTGAATGGAGGGCCGGTGCGGCGGCCGAGCATCAGCGGATCGATCTCGCAGGCTGACTCGTCGAGCCCAGCGCCTCCTACGAGCCCTTCGATCCGCCGCCGTCCGCGTCATGGTCGTAGTACTCATACGCGGACATCGCTTTGCCGGTGGACGAGCGCCACTCGCGTTCCTTGTCCGGCGCTTTGCCCAGCATCTTGGCCATCTCGTGCACGTGCTCGGCGACCGAGCCGCAGCACGAGCCGATGTATCGCACGCCGGCCTCGCGAGCATCCGCAGCGAACCGGGCGAGCTCGCCACGGGCCAGCGTCATGGGGGTCAGCTCGAACGGGAACTCGTCCCACGACGTGAAGTCCGGCTTCGCGTCCGTGGTGGCGTAGGCCACCGGCTGCGCCGCGATGGGCACGTCACCGGCGACACCGCGGACCATCGCCACGGCGATCGGCAGCTGTTGGGCGGGCGCGTTGAGGCAGTTGACGCCCACGATGTCGGCGCCCGCGTCGGCGAGGCGCCGCGCGCATGTCGCCGGATCGTCGCCCTCGTACGAGCGGGCGGGAAGCTGCTCGAACGACATCGTCACCATGACCGGCAGGCCGGTCTCGTTGGCTCGCTCCACGAACAGCAACGCCTCGCCCAGGTACGAGAACGTCTCCCCGATCCAGAAATCGGGCGGACCGGCGTCGATCTGTCCCTGCAGCTGCGCGTCGAGCAGGCGGCGGACGTGGTCGGGGCTAGCGTCGTCGGCGGGATCGTAGGCCCACGTCAGCGACAGGTTGCCCGCGACCAGGGCGTCGCCCTCGGCCGCCACCTCACGCGCGATGCGCACGGCGTTGCGGTTGATGTCGGCGACCTTGCCGCCAAGCCCCACCGTCTCCAGCTTGTCCTCGCTGGCGTAGAAGGTCATGGTCTGCAGCACCTCGGCGCCTGCGCGCAGGAACTCGCGATGCAGCTCCGCCAGCGCCTGTGGGTGGTCGATCACCACCTCGGGCGTGAAGGGCCCCGCCTGCACGTACCCCCGTTTCTCCAGCTCCAGCAGGTAGCCGCCGTCGCCCAGCACGGGCCCCTCGGCGAGCCGTTCCATGATTCCTCGTGCCGCTGTCGCCATCGGACCGAACCCTACCCGCTGACCTACGATGTCCACATGCGGGGCGATCGCGTCGAGGTGACGATGGACGTCGGCAACGGCGTGCAGACCTTCGAGGTCGCGGCGACGCGCGCAGGACGTCGCGTCGAGGTCACGACGGGAAGGACGGTGATCGAGGTCACCGAGGTGACTCGAGGCGGCACTCCCGTCCGCACCTCGCGCTTCATGGCCTCGCGGGTCGTCGCTCTGGTCGAGCATCCGGCAGAGCCCGCGCCCGCGCCGGCGCCCACGTCCGGTCCGGCGCTCAGTAGATGAAGCCGAACCACGGGGACGGATCCCACGCGAACATCGCGTCGGCCGTCGCCAGGGCCCCGGGCCTCAGCTCCCGGACCTGCTGCGCGCGTGCCAGCTGTCCGAACGCGATGCCACCCAGGTAGGTGGCGCCCAGCGCGTCCACACCGCACGTTAGGTCGGGCTCGGTGTCGGTGTGCTCGCACGTCGCCTCGCCGCCCTCGATCGTCAGCCGGTAGCGACCGGCCGTCGCGGGCCGGAACGCGTCGGTCACCTCGAAGACCACCTGCCCGTCGCCGGAGTAGCGGCGGCCTTCGAGCGCTCGCGGGATGTCGACCAGGCGCACCCACAATCCGTCGGAGAGCATGAATCGCAACCGGCGGGGTTCGGCGACGAGCCACAGGATCTCATCGTCCGCGGGACGGTCCCACGCCTTCACCGTGGCGATCAGGTCCACGTCCAGGAGGTAACGCCACAACGCCGTGGTCGCTCCGGGCGTGGAGCCGATCAGGTACTGCACCCGCAGCTCGTTCCCCGAGACGCCATGGGTCCACCGTTCCTTGACCTTGTAGACCGCGTACCCATCGGGCGTGCCGTGGTCGTCTTCGTGGACGGCGAAGAACAGCGGCTCGTCCTCGTCCCGTTTGCGTTCGGCGAAGAGCCAATCCCACCAGGCGTCGTTGAGCGCGAACATGCCGGAACGGGATGCCGACACGGCATCGAAGACGGGACGCATCAACGGCAGCGCCGACTCGCGCGGCAAGGCCCGGACCCGGCCTTCGATCGAGATGCCGGGCACGAACGCGGAACGATCTGTCGGCATCTCGAGCTCGGCACAGAGCGACGACATGCCGAAGCCGTACCGGCCGTAGATCGACGATTCCGAGGCCCACAGGTAGGCGAGCGGCTCACCGCGCTCCGCTGCCTGGTCCAGCAACGCGCCCATCAACCTCGTGTTGATGCCGCGCCGGCGGTGGGAGGGAAGCACGCCGACCGCCGTGATGCCCGGCGCAGCCAGGCTTCGCTGGCCCGGGACGGTGAGCTGGGTCGAGCACGCGCCCGCGGTGCCCACGATCTCGTCGCCGTCCCACGCCGCGAAGTAGCGATCTGGCTCGGCGATCCGCCGTTCCATCTCCAGGTCGTCGTCCTCGTACCGGTCGTGGAAGGCGCGCACGAGGACACGCATGAACGTCTCGAGCTCATCGGGTTGGATCGCACGGATCGTGAGGTCATCCATCGCCCGAAGACTACCGAGCGGGCGGGGGCTACCCCTGTGACGGCGAGGGGTAGAGGCTCGCCACGACGTCGGGAACCTGGTCGAGGAACGCCAGGGCCGTCTCGAGCAGGGGCCGCAGCTCCCATGGGTGCACGCGGGACGCGTAGCACAGCAACGTGCCGTCCGCGACCTCGAACCCGGTGACGCCGGCGCGATCGAGCAGCCACTGCATCATCCGCGCATCGAGCAAGGCGTTGGCGAACCGCGGGTCCACCGACCGTACCGTGAACGCCCGATCGAACGCCTCGGACTCGAAGTGCACCTCGCTCATCGTGACGTGATCGAGGGCTCGCGACGTGAGCGTCTCCGGCGCGATGAGCAGGTCCGGCCACCATGGCGGCAGCGGCGTCATCACGCATGAGAACCGCTCGAAGTCTGCTCGGGATGGGTTCGACGAACGTGCGTACCAGTACTCGCAGAGCGTGACCTCGTGTCCGTGCCAGGTGCCGGACATCACGTTCTCCAGGCCGCGGACGGTCGCGAGGCGCCGGAACAGCGGGAACGGCCGATCGATGAGACCGCCATCGTCGTTCGCGGAGAAGCGAAGACCGAGCGCGCGAGCGGCGTCCTCGCCCGCGGCCCGCCGAGGCTGTGTTCGGATCCACCAAGCACCCGCGGCGAGCCCGCCGAACAGCAGGAGGGCAACGAGCGCGACCGCGACGTCTCGCGCGCCACGCGCGTCGCCCTTCAGCATGGTCAGCCCCAGCCCGACCGCGAGCAAGCCGCCGAAGACGTACGCAACGATCCGCCAGGAGGTGGACTTCACCCCGGACCTATCGGCAGTTCAGGTCGTGGTGTTGATCACACCAGGGTTCGCGGGATGGAGCGATCCCAGGTTCGCTCGAAGACGAGGTCGCCTGCTTCGAAGGCCTCGACGGTGTCGAGGAGTCGGAACGAGTCCCGGTCGGCGGTCATCACGCTCCGCGTCCGAACCTCGACCTTCCAGCCCCCGCGCTCGAGCCCCAGATCTCGGTCGCACTCGACCCGTGCCGACAGCGGGTCTCCCTGGCGGATCGTGAAGCGATCCCGCGCGCGCTCCGTGATCTCGAGCCCGTCGGGAAGCCGGTACCGGTGATCGCCCTCCGGATCGATATGCAGCGCGAACTCGCCGCCATCGTGCTCGATCGTGCGGAAGGTTTGCGCCTTGGCGATCTGCTCGATCGGCAAGCCCGGTGCCGACCGCGGTGGCCCGAAGTCCGGTGGTGGCCCATCGCCCGCTTCCGGTGAGCGCTCCGGCAGATCGATCCACGACCCGTCACCGGCGACCACTGTGAGCTCCACCTCCTCGGGCGAAGGCCACAGCCACGGCCAGTACGTCGTCGAGATCGCGAGGCGCAACCGGTCGCCAGCAGCGAAGGCCTGGCCGAGAGCATCGAGCTCGATCTCGACTTCGTACCGCGTGCCGGGCTCGAGCGCCTCCGGCCGTTCGTGGCCGTTCCGGTGGGTCAGATCGAGCGCTCCACGGCTGAGCGATGTCGACGAGCCGTCAGGCGCGACGCGACACAGGCGGGCGACCACGAACGCTTGCGGGCGGTCGACGGAGAGCGTCAACCGCAGCCGGGGATGCCCGAGCAGCTCCATGCGCTCGTGCAACGGAGCCGTGTCGAACGCGAGACAGAGCGCATCCTCTTCCCCTTGATCCAGTGGGAAGTCGATTTCCTGGCCGTAGGGACACCAGATGCCGGCGAGCAAACCGTGGTGCTGCGCTCCGGTGTGACGCAGCGCTTCGTCGTCTGACGGCAGAGCCGAGAGCGAGCCGTCGCCGGCGAGGTGGAAGCGCTGGGCGCTCACCGATGGAGCCGGCCACGCTGGCTCCGACACCCACCGGCCCGGCCGATCGAGGTGGAGCTCGCCCGCGTTCGCCGGCTCCTGCATCCACGCCTGCAGCATGGGCTCGTGTTCGATCCCGTTCGGCTTGCCTTGCAGCCACCGATCCCACCAGCGAAGCGCCTCGCCCAGGAAGTCGATGCGCGGCCCCTGGGTGGCCACGTGCGGCCAGGCGTGGGCCCAGGGCCCGATGAGCCCCTTGCGGACGTTGGGCAGCCCTGCAAGCGTTCGTGGGATCGCGTTCGTGTACCCGTCGGCCCACCCGCCCACCATGTACACGGGGCACTCGATCGCGGCGTAGTCCTCGCAGATCGAGCCGTGCTTCCAGTAGTCGTCGCGACGTTGGTGCCTGAGCCACTCGGTGATGAACGGCGGCGTCTCCTCGAGACGGCCAAGCCAGGTCTCCTTCCAGGCCTCGCCGACGGTTGCGGGATCCGGAGGCAGCGCGTTGTAGGAGAGCATCACCGACGCCCACGGGAGGGCGTCGCATGCCAGTACGCAACCGCCCTTGTAGTGCACGTCGTCGGCGTAGCGATCGTCGGTGGAGCACAGGCTGATGACGGCCTTCAGCGCCGGCGGCCGCCGGGCGGCGACCTGCAGTCCGTTGAACCCGCCCCACGAGATGCCGACCATGCCGACCGCACCCGAGCACCATGGAGCGTCGGCGAGCCGGGCGATCACCTCGAGCGCGTCGTCGTGCTCCTGCCGTGTGTACTCGTCGATGATCACCCCGTCGGAATCGCCCGTCCCCCGGATGTCGACGCGCACGTACGCGTACCCGTGCCCTGCGAACCATGTGCCGAGTCCTTCGTCGCGGGGAGCCATGGAGTCGCCCTTGCGATACGGCAGATACTCCAAGATGGCAGGCACCGCTTCTTCGGTGTCCGGGCGCCAGAGTCGGGCGGCGAGTCGTGTTCCGTCCGCGAGGGCGATCCACTCGTTCCGGGTTCGGACCACCTCGAACGGGAACCGGTCCACGATCGTCGTGTTCACCCGGACGATGCTACGCGGCGGCGTCTGGACTCAGCCGGCGATCGCCGTCGCCAGTACGAACGGGTGGACCGGGCCGCTTCCGCTCTGGCGGACGGCGCGCGCGACCACGGTGAGCGTCCACTTTGAGTCGGCGACATCATCGACGAGCAGCACAGGTTCATCCCGTGGGAGGGGGCCTCGTGTCCCGTCGTCCCCCACCGCGAACGCATCCCACACGTTGCGAACCTGCTGCGCACTGTTCTGCATGGCGGCCTGCGGTTGGTTCTCCGCGACCTTGCCCACCACCTCGTGGAACGGCAGCTCCAGCGCCTCGGCCAGCCGCGCCGCGAAGTCCGGCACCAGGTCGGGATGGGACATCGAGGGCACGCACGTCACCCACGTCGGCGCCGGCTCGGGCCGCCACCGCTCGCGGATCAGCGAAGCCGACGCCGTCACCAGCTCGTCGGCGAAGCGCTCGTCCTCGCCGCGGCCGGCGGCGACCAGTCGTCCCCATCCGCCGTCACCAGTCACCGACAGCGCACGGCCGATCTCGGCTCGCTCATCCTCGGCGATCCTTCCCTTGGGCAACCCGAATGCCGCGAGTCCCGACGGCCACTGCTTCCGTGGTTCCACGAACAGGTCGAACCCTCGCAGGTGCTCACGGGCCGCCACGCGCAGCGCTTCCGCCGGCGCCACGTGCAGCGGCTCGCCCGTGCACCACATGCATCGGCCGCACGGCTCGGTGCCTGGGTCGTCGAGTTCGTGGCGCAGGAACTCCATGAGGCATCCGTCGTGGTGCGCGTACCGGCGCATCGCCTCCTGCTCGTCGCGCCGCAGCGCGGTGATGTGCTCGATGCGCTCGGTCGGGAAGGTCCACGCGTCGCTCGTTCGCACGTACCCGCCGCGTTCTCGGGCGACCGCGCCTTCGACCTCGAGCACCTTCAGCATCGATTCGAGCCGGGCGCGACGGACGTTCACGCTTGCCATCAGCTCGTTCAGGGACATCGGTTCGCCCGCGGCGCCCAGCATCCCGACGATCCGCTCCGCCTGCTCCCGTGGCGGGAACGCCGTCTCGATGAAGTAGTCCTGGATCTCGCGATCCTCGACACCGCAGAGCAGCACCGCCGGCGCGTGATCGAGCGCCCGGCCGGCGCGACCCACCTGTTGGTAGTAGGCGATGGGGGAGCCGGGGGACTGGTAGTGGATCACGAAGCCCAGGTCGGGCTTGTCGAAGCCCATGCCCAGCGCACTGGTCGCCACCAGCACCTTCAGCTCGTTCGCGAGCAGGCTCTGTTCGAGGCGGATGCGGTCGTCGTTCTCGGTGGCGCCGCTGTAGGCCTCGGCCTCGATGCCCTGGCGGCGCAGGAACGCGGCCACCCGCTCGCCGTCGGCGATCGTGAGCACGTAGACGATTCCCGAGCCCGCCAGGCCTGGGATCGTCTCGGCGAGCCAGGCCATGCGCTCGGCCTGGCTGGGCACGTCGGCCACGGACAGCGCCAGGCTCTCGCGATCGAGGGTACCGCGGAAGGTCTGCAGCCCCGAGCCCAGCTGGTCGGTGATGTCGGCGATCACCCGGTCGTTCGCGGTGGCGGTGGTGCAGAGGACGGGCACGTCGGCGGGCAGCGCCTCGAGCACGCGCACGATGCGCCGGTAGTCCGGCCGGAAATCGTGGCCCCAGTCGCTGATGCAGTGCGCCTCGTCGACCACCAGCAGGCCAACGGTGCGCGCGATCACGCTGAGCATCTCGTCGCGGAAGCGTTCGTTGGCGAACCGCTCCGGCGAGACCAGCAGCAGATCGATCTCGTCGTCGGCCAGGCGCTGCACGATCGGCTCGAACTCGTCCGGGTTCGTCGAGTTGATCGTCTCGGCGCGCACGCCGATGCGCGTGGCCATCTCGATCTGGTTGCGCATCAGCGCCAACAGGGGAGACACGAGCAACGCGGGACCGGAGCCTTGCTCGCGCATCAGCTTCGTCGCGATGAAGTAGACGGCGGACTTGCCCCATCCGGTGCGTTGCACCAGCAGAACCCGACCGCGGTCGCGCGCGACGGCCTCGATCGCCTCGAGCTGCCCGGGCCGGAAGGACGCGTCGGGCCCGAGCATCTCGTGGAGGTGGTCGAGTGCGTCGGCCATCCCAGCACGGTAACCCTCATCAGTGCCACTCGTTGGGACGGGCCTACTCGGAGGTGCGGTAGGCGAGCGCGGCCGCACGCAGGCGCGACACGATCATCTCGAGCGGCGCATTCTTCTCGATGAGGTCCGCGGCGCCGATGAACTCGGCGAGGTAGCGGGCGTCCTCACCGGAATAGGCGGTGAGGATCACGACCTGGGTCTTGGGCTCTCGTGCCTTGATCTGCATCGGTCGACGACGATGCCGCCGCCCACCCCGGTGCCCACGAAGACGCCGAGCATGCTGCCGAAGGGGCGCCCGCGCCCCGCTCGACCTCGCCCATCGTCGCGACGCTGACGTCGTTGTCGACGTGGATCGGCACGCCAGCGAGCTCCGTGGAGATCTTTCGTGCCGCCCAGGTCGACGCCCGCGACGAGCCCACTGAGGTCCCTTACCACCGGCGCCATGACCGTCGGGTCCCCTCACTCGATGTTCGTCGCATCGAACCCCTGCTGTTTGGGGCCTACACCCGGAGGGTTGGATTCAGGGTGTAGGTCGGCACGATCTCAGCTCGGTCGAGCTCGTGCCCTTCGACCGCCGCCTCGAACTCTTCGAGCGAGAACCCTGCGTCGAGGCCGAGGCGCTCAACGTCGAGCGCGTACACCGTCGTGATGTACCGATGCACGTGCTCGTCGTTCCAAGGAGGGAACGGACCGTCCCACCCTCCGTACGTTCCCTCGAGTTCCGCGTTCCCCTCGAACAGGCCGCGGTAGCCGTTCGCGCCGCTGATGCCGCCAACCGAGGTGGGTCCGGGTGGTTTGCCGTGCGCTACGAAGCCGTCGCCGTCTGCGCCTTCGGGGACCTCGTGGACTTCGGCCGCGATGTCGGCGACGAGCCAGTGCGCGAAGCGGACCCGCGGTTCGCTGTCGCCCAGCGAGAGACCTTCCACGCCCATGCGTGTCCGGTCGGCCGGTACGTCGGGATCGACCACCGAGATCGCGAACGACCTCGTCCCCTCGGGTGCGCCGGACCACCGAAGGTGTGGGCTCCGGTTCTGGCCCGTGATCGCGGCGCGGCCGTCCGGCGTGGGGACCGCGACCGCGTGCACTTCCAGGATCGGCTCGCCGTCGGCGAGGCTCGTGCTCTCGAGCGTGAGACCCATCGTTCTCTCCTCGTCGTGTCGAGGCAGGCTCGCACCGACGCCGGTGTCCGGCAACCCGAGGGACACAGAGGGATCTCGTGCTGCAGCATGTCGGTGGGTGGTGCGAGCATCGACCGGTGGCGAGCGAGGGCACGATCCTGCATGCGGACGCTGACTCCTTCTACGCGTCGGTCGAGCAGCGCGACGACCCGGCGTTGCGCGGCCGCCCTGTGATCGTCGGGGGCGGCGTCGTGCTCGCTGCCAGCTACGAGGCCAAGGCCTACGGCGTGCGAACACCGATGGGCGAGACACAGGCGCGCCGCCTGTGCCCGAACGCGATCGTCGTCAGGCCGCGGATGGAGGCCTACAGCGACGCGAGCAAGGCGATGTTCGCGGTCTTCAACGACACCACGCCGTTCGTGGAGGGGCTGTCCATCGACGAGGCGTTCCTGGACGTCGGCGGGCTGCGCCGGATCTCCGGCACGCCGACCGAGATCGCGGTGCACCTGCGTCGCGATGTGCTCGAGCGGGTCGGGATCCGCGTCACGGTTGGCGTGGCACGAACGAAGTTCCTGGCGAAGGTCGCCAGCGGTGTCGCGAAGCCCGACGGCCTGCTCGTGGTTCCGGCCGACGGCGAGCTCGCATTCCTGCACGGATTGCCGATCGAGCGACTGTGGGGCGTCGGACCCGTCACCGCCCGCAAACTTCGGGAGCGCTCCATCACCACCGTCGCAGAGGTGGCACGGCTCGGCGAGCCCGCCTTGGTGCTGATCCTGGGACGGGGGACCGGACGGCATCTCAACGCCCTCGCGCACAATCGCGATCCGCGCCGTGTGGAGGTCGGTCGCCGTCGTCGCTCGATGGGTACCCAGCGAGCGCTCGGTCGGCGGCGACGGTCGCCCGAGACCCTCGATGTGGACCTGATCGCGTTGGTCGACCGGCTCGCCCGGCGCCTGCGGAAGGCACACCGCGTCTGCCGAACGGTGACGCTGCGCATCAGGTTCGACGACTTCTCACGAGCGACGCGGTCGCACACATTGCCCGAGGCGACGGCGGACACGGTGACGCTGCTGGAGGCCGGCCGGATCCTGCTCACCAACGCCCTGCCCGAGATCGCGCGTCGGGGCATCACGCTGATCGGCCTCACCTTCAGCAACCTGTTCCGTGACGACGCGGTCCAGCTGGCGCTGCCGTTCGGCGGTTCGCCCGCGTCGGCGATCGACACGACTCTCGACAGCCTGCATGAACGATTCGGAGCGTCCGCAGTCACGCGTGGTGTGCTCCTCGGGCGTCACGAAGGGTTTCGGGTTCCGCTGCTCCCCGATTGACCCGATCGCTGAGTCCTGGCAGGCCTGGCCGAGCTCACGAGCCTGCGACGAGCTCACTCGAGCACCTCCCGGACGAACGTCAGCACGTCGGCGTGGTCCGGGGCGATGACGTGCCCGCCGCCCACCGACGACACCTTCGCGCCGGGGATCCCCTGGACGATCCGCTCGTTCATCAGTCGGAACACGGGATCGGAGGACTCGGCGCCAACTACCAGTGTCGGCACGGCGATCCGGCCCAGTTCGTCGGGATCGTCCAGGGCCGGTGGGTCGAGCTCCTCGTCCAGGATCGCGGGCGCATTGTCGGTGAACATGCGCCGGATCTCTTCGGGGAAGGATGCCCACACTCCCTCGCCCAGGGCGTACTCGATCAGCTCCTCGGCGACCGCTTCCTCCGAGGTGGACGCGACCGCCTGCAGTCGCCTGGCCAGCTCCGTCTCCCACGCTTCGAGGCCTCGGGAACCAGCGAGCCGATGAACGCTTCCAGCAGGACGAGCGCGCGGACGCGCTCGGAGTGGCGGAGCGCGAGCTCGATCGCCACCGCACCGCCGTAGCTGCGCCCGACCACGATCGCAGGTCCGGCCTCCAGGGCCGCGAGCAGAGCGGCGGCGTCTTCGACGTGGGTCGTGACGCCAGCCGAGAAAGGCAGGGGTCGTTCGCTGCGCGTGCACCCCCGACGGTCGTAGACGATGAGGCGCCCGAGGGCGGCGAGCGCCGGGAAGGCGTTGCTCCAGAGCATGGCGGACGAGCCGGTTCCGTGGATGCCCAGGATCGGATCGCCGGCTCCGTGCTCCTCGTAGTACAGGCGCACACCGTTCGCCTGGCGGGTCGGCATCGCTCGGTCGTCTCCCCTCGCAACGGGTCGAGTCAGCGTCTCGACGATTCCATGAAATGGCGAGATGTGCTAACCGGAATCGTTGCCATACCGCCGGGTCTGCGGCACCATGTGCGGTACGAGAGGAAGGAGGTGGTCCGACTTGCATGAACAGCTCGAGACCCTCGAGGTGACTGGCTGCTAGCCGTCCCTCGCGGAGGGACCACCCTCCGCCCGTTTTGCCGGGCGACCGGCAGAATCCCAACCAGTTCACCGACCTCACGTGTTCCGGCTGGTCTACCGGACGAAGCCTCGTCAGAGGCCGACGTGCTCGTGAGGCAAAGCACTCATTGAACGGGCCGGACCCACAGGGTCCGGCCCGTTCGCCGTTCTCAGGAAGGTCGGTAAGCTCGGGCGGGAGCGCGTTGAGCCCGAGGGAGCGATGCCGTGGACTACCTGGTGCCGACCGATGTGGCCGCCGCCCTCGAGATGCGGGGCGCGGGCGGTGTGGTGCTGGCAGGGGGCACCGATCTATACCCGCAACACGTGGGTCTCCCCATGCCGGACCCGCTCCTCGACATCGGGGCGCTCGAGGAGCTGCACGGCATCGAGCGGACCGACGATGCCTATCGGATCGGCGCGCTGACGCGATGGTCGGATGTGGCGGCCGCGTCGATGCCGGGTTGCTTCGACGGCCTGCGAGCCGCGGCACTCCAGGTCGGAGGGGTTCAGGTCCAGAACGCCGGTACGGTCGGCGGCAACCTGTGCAACGCCTCGCCGGCAGCCGACAGCATCCCTCCGCTGCTGACCCTGGATGCCTCGGTGGAACTCAGGTCGGCGTCCGGCAGCCGGGTCCTGCCCCTCGAGGCCTTCCTCACGGGGTACCGGCAGACGGCGCTCGCACCCGACGAGCTGTTGACCGCGGTGCTGATCCCTCGCGACGCCGAGGACGCACGATCGGTGTTCGCAAAGCTGGGGCTCCGGCGCTATCTCGT
The DNA here is from genome assembly GCA_963821935.1 of uncultured Actinomycetes bacterium. Lineage (GTDB taxonomy): Bacteria > Actinomycetota > UBA4738 > UBA4738 > HRBIN12 > JAOUEA01. Next base: position 1,456,889 of record CAWGFM010000005.1, read on the forward strand.
GATCTCGGTCGTGATGGTGGCGGTCGTGGTCGCGGCCGGCGCGGACGGCCTCATCACCGACGCGCGGGTGGCGGTCGGCGCGTGCTCACCGGTGGCGCACCGGCTGCGATCGCTGGAGTCGGCGCTCCTGGGCCGTTCGACGCATGAGCTCGACCCCGCGACTATCGTGCGGTCATCTCGATGCGCTGACCCCCATCGACGATGTCCGCGCCACGGCCGACTATCGGCGCCGGTCCGCGTCGATCTTGGTGAGCCGCGCGCTCGCGAGCTGTGGTGACGGCCGATGAGCACGGTCACCTTCACGGTGAACGGATCGTCCACCCAGGTGGACCGATCGGCACGGCGCCTCAGCGACGTGCTCCGCGATCACCTGGCGCTCACCGCCACCAAGGTGGGATGCGACGCGGGCGACTGTGGAGCATGCACGGTGCTCGTGGACGGCGAACCGGTGACCGCGTGCATGACGTCGGTCGGGCGCCTCGAAGGTCGGCGGGTGGAAACCCTCGAAGGCCTCCACGAGAGTGGAGAGGCCGCGCCGTTGCAGGGCGCGTTCCTCGCGCACGGCGCCGCGCAGTGCGGCATCTGCACGCCCGGCATGCTGGTGTCGGCGGCGGCGCTCCTGCGAGCCACGTCCACGCCCACCGAGCAGCAGGTCATGGACGCCCTCGGCGGTGTGCTGTGCCGCTGCACCGGCTACCGCAAGATCGTCGCCGCGGTTGTGGCCGCGCATGTGGGCGCCACGGACACCGCGCCGTCGCCGCCGCCGGTCGGCAAGGCGGTGGGCCACCGTGCCCAGCGGGTCGACGGCCAACCCAAGGTGAACGGCACCGACGTGTTCGGCGCCGACGAGGCGCCCGACGGAGCGCTCACGATCCGCATCGTCCGCGCTCCCCACCATCGGGCGAGTTTCCGGCTCGGCGACATCGATGCCTACGTCGCGGCGACGCCGGGCGTCGAGGCGGTGCTGACCGCGGCCGATGTCGAGGGCAGCAACCGGTTCGGCGTGATCCCCGCCACGGCCGATCAGCCCGTGTTCGCCGAGGAGCACGTCCGGTTCCGCGGCGAAGCGGTGGCCATGATCGTGGGCGAACCCGGGCCGATGGCGGCATTGGACCTCTCCACGTTCCCGGTGACGTGGCAGGAGTTGCCGCCGCTCATGTCCATCGACGAAGCGCAGGCGCAGGACAGCGCCCAGGATCCACGACGACCGCGAGGGCAACATCCTCGTCCGTGGCAACGTGGCACGCGGCGACCTCGACGAAGCCTTCGCGGCGTCCACCGTCGAGGTCGAGGGCGTGTTCCAGACCGGCTTCATCGAACATGCCTACATCGAGCCGGAGGCCGGCTACGCGGAGCGCATCGGCGACCGCGTCGAGGTGCAGGTGACGACGCAGTCTCCGCACATGGATCGGATCGAGCTGGAGCAGATCCTCGGTCTGCCCGACGGAGGCGTCCGCATCAAGCCGACCGCCGTCGGGGGCGGGTTCGGCAGCAAGCTCGACCTGTCCGTTCAGCCCTATCTGGCCATCGCCGCGTGGAAGCTCAACCGCCCGGTGCGCCTGACCTACACCCGCCCCGAGTCGATGATGTCGACCACCAAGCGGCATCCCTCCCGGTTGCATGTGCGCATCGGCGCGGCCGGCGACGGCAGGCTCACCGCGATGGATTTCACCGGTGAGTTCAACACCGGGGCGTACGCGTCGTGGGGGCCGACCGTGGCCAATCGCGTGCCGGTGCATGCGAGCGGTCCCTACGTCTACGACGCCTACCGTGCACGGACCGCCGCGATCCACACGAACGGGCCGCCCTCAGGCGCGTTCCGAGGGTTCGGCGTGCCGCAGTCCACGATCGCGACCGAGGCGCTGCTGGACGAGCTCGCCGATGCGACCGGCGTCGACCGGCTCGAGTTCCGCTACCGGAACGCGCTCACGGCGGGCGTGCCGACGGTCACCGGTCAGGTGTTCGCCTCGGGTGTGGGCTACCGGGAGTGCCTTGAGGCGTTGAGGCCCCACTGGGAACGAGCCCGTGCCGACGCCGCCGCCGCGAACGATGAGGCCGGCACGACCCGCCGTGGCGTGGGCCTCGCCGGCATGTGGTACGGGTGCGGCAACACCGCCATGGCCAACCCCTCGACCATCAAGGTCGGGCTCCGCCGCGACGGCCGCGTCGCGCTGTACCAGGGCGCGGTCGACATGGGCCAGGGCGCCAACACCGTCATGACCCAGATCTGCGCCGACGCGCTGGGCATCGACATGTCGCGCATCGTCACGCTCGGTGGGGACACCGACACCACACCCGACGCCGGCAAGAGCTCCGCGTCGCGCCAAACGTTCATCTCCGGCAACGCGACGTTCCTCGCCTCGACGTCGCTCCGCGAACGGCTGCTGCTGCTCGCAGGCGCCTCGGATGAGGCCCATCTGGAGCTCAACGATCACCACCTCGTCGTGCACGATCGCGGCGAGGCGACCAGGGTGGACCTTGCCGCGTTAGACGCCGATCAGGACGACCTCGTGTCCGTCGCCACCGCGACCTACGACCCGCCGACGACCGCCTTGGATGCCGACGGGCAGGGCGAGCCCTACGCACAGTTCGGCTACGGCGCGCACATCGCTGAGCTCCAGGTCGACATGGAACTCGGCACGGTGCAGCTCCGACGGATCACGGCGGCGCACGACGTGGGACGCGCCGTGAACCCGACGCTCGTCGAGGGTCAGATCGAGGGCGGCGTCGCCCAGGGCATCGGCATGGCGTTGATGGAGGAGTACATCCCGGGACGGAACGAGAACCTGCACGACTACCTGATCCCCACGATCGGCGACGTGCCCGAGGTCGTGAGCATCCTGGTCGAATCCGGCGACCCGGCCGGCCCCTACGGCGCGAAGGGGATCGGTGAACATTCACTGATACCCACCGCCCCCGCCATCTTGAATGCGATCCGCGACGCGGTGGGCGCCGGGGTGCGCCATCTGCCCGCCACGCCCGACCGCGTGCTCGCAGCGATCGAGCAAGGCCGCGCACGATGACGCCTGCCGCCACCGACACCGTCGTCTGTGACGCCTGCCCGATCCGATGCGTGATCAAGCCCGGACGCACCGGCGCGTGCGATCGCTACGGCAACGTCGACGGCGTGCTCGCTCGCATGGACCCGCTGCTGGTGCTCGAGCGCACCCAGGAGCAGGGCGGCGCGCTGGTGCCGTTCGCCTCGCGCGTGGGCGACTGGGACGGGGAGGTGGTGCCCACCGCCGAGATCGTCCTCACCGGGGCCGGGTCGGGCACGACCTATCCCGACTACAAGCCGGCACCGTTCATCGTCTCCTCGACCATCGCGGGCGTCGACACCGTGACGGTCGTGACCGAGGCGATCTTCAGCTACTGCGGCGTGGACGTGAAGATCGACACCGACCGTCACGTGGGCGCCGAACGGCAGCTCGTGCGGGCGCGAGGCGAAGCCGTGGGCCACGTCACCACCGGCCAGTACGGGTCGCAGATGCTGTCACTGGGCGGCGTGAACCACCTCACCGGCGGCTCGAAGCGAGAGGGCGTGGCGACCATGGAAACGCTCCTCGCGCTCTGCAGCGGCGAACCCGCCGAGCTCACGGTGGACGAGGGATCGGAGTTGCTCCTGCAAGCCGGCCAGCCGCCGGTGATCAACGGCGTCGTCGAGGAACGGATGCGCGTGGGCTGCGGGTCGGCCACGATCGGCATGTTCGCGCAGCAGTGGTACGAGCATGTCGACGAGGTGGTGGTGGTCGACGACCACATCACGGGCGTGCTCTCCGAGCACCAGGCCGGGCGCTACCTCGACATCCCGCGAACCGGTATCAAGATCAAGGGACGCCGCTCGACGCCCGGGCGGTACTTCAACGTCGCGAACCCCGGTACCGGGTGGGGCGGCACCGACATCGAGGACCCGCTCACGATCCTGGACGACTTCGACCCGAAGGTGTCGCGGCCGGGGCTCACGGTGCTCATGATCGGCACGACCGGCGAGCACCATGCGTACTTCGTGCTGGACGACGACCTACAGCCCGTGCCCGCCCCGCTTCCCAACGATCTGCGTCTGTCGGTCGAGCGCATCCGCGAGAACTGCGAACCGGCGCTGACGTCGGTGCTCTTCATGGCCGGGGCCGGCGGGTCGCTGCGCGCCGGGGCGACCGAGAACCCGGTGGCGCTGACCCGCTCGGTGAACCAGATGCTCACCCGGGTCACCTGTGGCGGCGCGCCCGTCTACGTCTGGCCCGGCGGAGGCATCACCTTCATGGTGGACGTCACGCTCGTCCCACCCGGCGGGTTCGGCTACGTACCGACCCCCGCGTTGGTGGCGCCGCTCGAGTTCACCATGCCTCGCGACGACTACGAAGCGCTGGGCGGCCACATGGACGCCATCGTCTCCATGGACGACGTGCTCGCCCGTCCGGATGTGCGGCGCCTGTGAGCGGTCCCGTTGCCGCGACGACGCCCGACGGGTCGCGCCTGCACTTGCAGCACGGCCCCATCGATCTGATCATCGAGGCGTGGGGCGAGCCGGCCGATGTCGCGGCCGCCTACCGCCTGGCGTGGGAACGGTTCCAGCCGCTACTCGACGAGCTGGTCGAGGAGCTGCCGGCTCTGCGACGGCGGCTGAGGCCGGGGGACCGCAATCTTCGCGGTCCGGTCGCCAGACGGATGGCCTCGGCCGTGCGCCCGTTCGCGGCCGACCGGTTCATCACGCCGATGGCGGCGGTGGCCGGGGCCGTCGCCGACGAGATCTGCGAACACATGGTGACCTGCGGCGGTATCCCACGCGCCTACGTCAACGACGGAGGCGACATCGCGCTGTACCTGACGTCGGGCGAGAGGCTCGACGTGGGCCTGGTGCCCGTCCCCGACCGTCCCGCCCTGGTGGGCAAGACCACCATCCGAGCGGACGACGCCGTCCGAGGGGTCGCGACCAGCGGACGGCATGGCCGGAGCTACTCGCTCGGCATCGCCGACGCGGTGACCGTGCTGGCCGACTCGGCCGCCCGCGCCGACGCCGCGGCCACGCTGATCGCCAACGCCGTCGACCTGCCGGGTCACCCATCGATCCGCCGGGTGCCCGCGCGCGACCTCGACCCCGATTCCGATCTCGGGGCGCGGCCGGTCACGACCGAGGTCGGCGCGCTCACCCGTGAGGAGATCGCGCACGCGCTCGAGTCCGGCGTCGAGGAAGCCGAGCGGATCCGCGCCGACGGTCTCATCGTCGCGGCGGTGTTGTGCCTCGATGATCAGGTCGCGACGGTCGCGACCCCCGTGCTAGCGTCGACCGTCGGGGGGTGAGCGACGGCGTGGACATCCGCAAGATCGTCACGACGGTCGAGGACGTGCGCAGCGAGGCCGGCCAGCCGGTCGACCCGCCCATCCGGCGCGTCGTCACGGCCGCCGTTCTGATCAACCCGTTCGCCGGCCGATATGTCGAGGACCTCTCCGAGATGATCGACGACAGTGTTGAGCTCTCGGGCATGCTCTCCACTACGGCGGTCGCCCAGCTCGACGGCCGCCCAGTCCACAGCTACGGCAAGGGCGGCATCGCCGGGACCAAAGGAGAGCTGGAGCACGTCGCTGCGTTCCTGCATCCCAAGTTCGGCAACCCGCTGCGCGACGCGTGCGACGGCGGCAAAGCAATCATCCCATCGGCCAAGAAGCGGGGCGGGCCGGGCGTCCCGCTCGACGTGCCGCTCCACTACAAGGACGCCGCATTCGTGCGGAGCCACTTCGACGCGATCGAGCTCCGGATCGTGGACGCGCCCGACGACGACGAGCTCGTGATCGCGGTGGCGGTCACCGACGGCGGCCGTCCGCTGCCTCGCGTCGGCGGCCTGCAGGTCGACGAGATCGTCGGCGAAGACGGCCTGCGGTGACGTCCCGGTGAGCGACGGCGCCGACCTGGTCATCCGCAACATCGGCACCATCGTCACTGGTGACATCGAGGCGCCCATCGCCAAGGGCGACACCGTCGTCGTGCGCGACGGTGTGATCGCGTCCGTCGGCGACATCGGCGAGGTCGACCCGTCGGACATCCTGGCCGTGATCGACGCGGCCGGCGCGACCGTGACGCCCGGCCTGTGCGACGACCACGTGCACCCGGTGCTGGGCGACTTCACGCCTCGCCAGTCACAGCTCGGGTTCATCGATTCTTACCTGCACGGCGGCACGACCACGATGATCTCAGCGGGCGAGCCGCACACGCCCGGCCGCCCCACCGATCCCGCCGGCGTGAAGGCCCTGGCGATCCTGGCCCACGCGTCGTTCGCCAAGCTGCGCCCGTCGGGCGTCAAGGTGCACGCCGGCGCCGTCCTGCTGGAACCCGGGCTCACCGAATCGGACTTCGACGAGATGGCCGAGGCGGGCGTCGAGCTGGTCGGCGAGATCGGCATCTCCGGAGTCAAGGACGCCGACGTGGCGGCGGAGATGACGCGCTGGGCGCAGGCCCGCGGCATGCGCGTCATGGTCCACACGGGCGGCGCCTCCATCCCCGGCAGCGGCATCGTCGGCGCCGACTTCGTGGTCGCGGTGCGGCCGGACGTGGCGGCCCACGTCAACGGCGGCCCCACCGCCCTCCCGCTCGATCACGTGGAGCGCATCCTGGACGAGACCACGGCGCGGGTCGAGATCGTGCACAACGGCAACGTCAAGGCGGCCGGCGAGGTCGCGGCGCTCGTGGCCCGCCGCGGCGAGCTCCACCGCCTGGTCATCGGCACCGACAGCCCCGCTGGCAGCGGCGCCCAGCCACTCGGCATGCTGCGCGCGATCTCGTGGGTGGCGGCGCTCGGCGGCGTCGACCCCGCCGCGGCCGTCGCCGCCGCCACCGGCAACGTGGCCGCCGTGCATCGGCTCGAGACCGGGGTCGTCGCCGTGGGACGCGAGGCCGACCTGCTCGTCATGGACGCGCCGCTCGGCTCCCAGGCCGACGACGCGCTCGGCGCCCTCGCGATCGGCGACACCCCCGCCGTGGTGACCGCCATCATCGACGGCGTGCCCCGCTTCACCAAGAGCCGCAACACCCCGCCGCCCGTGCGACCCGTTTCGTTCTCGGGCTAGCGTTGGGGCACTCCAACTCCTAGGGCTTGTTCCACTATCTGGAACTCAGTTCCAGATGCTGGGACAGCGTCCCACCCATCCACACCCGACAGTCACGACCTCACGGAGCAGGTCACGTTCGAAGGAGCGTGACCCCCGCGGCAGCCATCTGCGCCAGCGCACGCTCGCCGTCACCGGACTCCAGGTCGACCGCTCGCACCGCATCGCCGATCAGGTGGACCGAGAACCCCTCCGCGAGCGCATCCAGCGCGGTCGCCAGCACGCAGTAGTCGGTGGCGAGCCCGGTGATCATCAGCGTCGTGATGCCGGCGTCGCGCAGGATCGCGGCCAGCTCCGTGGGCTCGGTCGCCTCGGTGGTGGGGTGGCGGGTCATGAACCCCGAGTAGCCGTCATGCCCGTCGACGCCCTTGCGCACCACTGGTCCGTCCACGACCAGATCGGGGTGGAACTCCGACGCCCCACGTCTCGCCCACGCAATGGACCGGCCAGATGCCCCCGTCCTTGGCGAAGTGGGGCGTGTCCGGCGGGTGCCAGTCCTGCGTGTAGACGACCAGCGCACCTTGCCCCCGAGCATCGGCGATCTCGTCGTTGATGAGCGGCACGACCGCGTCGCCTCCGCTCACGGACAGGCTGCCCTCGGGATCGGCGAAATCGTTCTGCACGTCGACCACGATGAGCGCGGTCTGCGCGTCGTAGGAGATGCTGTCCATGACCGGTCCGATGATAGTCACCGCGCTCGAGGGAGGAGCAGCATGGACGTCGCGCCAGCCAAGGACGGAACGTTCGAACGAGGCGACGAGGGCCGCTTCACCGGCGAGGTGTGGTTGCGCTCGACCCTCGGTGACGACAACGGGACCACGATCGCCGTCGTGCACTTCGCCCCGGATGCCCGAACCCGGTGGCACCGGCACCCCAACGGTCAGTTCCTGTACGCGATCAGCGGCCGCGGCCGGGTCCGCACTCGCGACGAGGCCGGCCACCTCCTGGAACCCGGCGACGTGATCCACGTGGGCGCCGACGAGTGGCACTTCCACGGCGGCTCGCGCACGGCGCCGATGGTGCACGTCGCGGTGTCCGGCGGACCGGTGGAGTGGGGCGACGCCGTCACCGAGAAGGACTTCGACGAAGGGTTCGCGTAGGCCACCCCAAGAACGAGACGTTCGGCGGATGCGCAGGCCTCCGGAGGGCCCTACGTTGAGGTGTCCATGGATGCATCAACACCCCAGCTGTCGGAGCCGCTTCGCGCGCCTGATCCGCGCCGGGTCCTCTGCGCCATCTGTGAGCACACGGAGTTCGTTCACGGCGACCTCGATCGCAGATGCCTCTACTCGGAATGTGATTGCAGCGCGTTCACACTGATCGCCGTGGCGTAGGCGTTCGCGGCAGAACCCAAGCCCTCGATGATTCGAGACAGAAGCGAAGTATCGGGTCGTGGCAGGGCGTGGCCCCGTCTGTGCACACTTGCCCGATGGAGGTTCCCCAGCGGATCACCGTCCGCGGTGACGAGGCCGAACGACCCGACTCCGTCATGTGGTTCCCGGACGACGTTTCGATCGACACCTGCCTGATCGCCGGGATGGCTTCACTCCTTCGCCGCATCGCGATCGACGTCTCGCCGCTCCGTGGATCCAGGGACTTCCGCCGGCTCTGGTCGGGACTCCTCCTGACCGGGGTCGGATACCACTTCACCGTCGTCGCCACGTTCATCCAGGTCTACGACCTCACCGGATCGACCACGGCCGTTGGCCTGGTCGGGCTCGTGGGCCTCGCAGGGATCGTCATCGGGATCGTGGGAGGCGGAACGTTCATCGACGCCATCGACCGCCGAACGACCCTGCTGTGGTCGCAGGTCGCCGCGGGTGCCGGAAGCGGGCTGCTCCTCATCGGTGCCATGCTCGACCGCCCTCCGCTGTGGTTGCTCTACGTGGCGGTCGCGCTGATCTCGGGTTTCTCGGCGATCGATTCCTCGGTCCGGAACGCGACCGTGCCACGGCTGGTCGGACGTGATCAGCTCCCGTCGGCATTGGCGTTGAACCAGGTCGTGATGAACGCCACCGCGTTGCTGGGGCCGGCACTGGCTGGGGTCGTGATCGCCAGGTTCGGCCTCGTGGCGGCATACACGGTGGACGTCCTGAGCTACATCGTCATGTTCGCGATCGTGTGGACGATCCGGCCGGTGCCTCCGGAGGGCGCCGGACGGCCAAGACACCGGGTGGAGTGCGGTGAGGCAAGGGCTTCGCCTACCTGCGGGGTCGTCGGGTGCTCCAGGCGGCCTTCGGTGCGGATCTGGTCGCGATGATCTTCGGCATGCCGCGGGCACTATTCCCGCTCATCGCCTTCTCCCAGTTCGGCGAGGGTGCGACCGTCGTCGGGCTGCTGTTCGCGGCCCCGGCGGTCGGCGCGGTGCTCGGTGCGCTGACCGGCGGCTGGGTCCGCCGGGTGCACCACCAGGGCCTGGCCGTGCTCTGGGCGATCGTCGTCTGGGGCGCCAGCATCGCCGCCTTCGGTCTGGTGGGGGACCGGCTCGTGCTCGCCCTGGTGCTGCTGGCGGTCGCCGGCGGTGCAGACGTGATCTCGGCGATCTTCCGCGGAACGATCATCCAGCTCTCGGCGCCCGATCACCTCCGAGGTCGCCTGGCCAGCATCAACTACCTCGTGGTGGCGGGGGGACCCCGCTTGGGCGACCTCGAGGCCGGCGTGGTGGCAGCCCTGTTCTCGCCGACGGCCTCGATCGTGTCCGGTGGACTGTTGTGCATCGCCGGGGCGGCGCTCATCGGCTGGATGGTGCCATCGTTCCGAAGGTACGAAGCGTCGTGACCGGTCGTGGTCATCCGCCGACGAGGCTCCTCAGTCGCGTGCCTTGCGTGTCCGTTCCTCCAGGAAGCGGTGCATCCGTTCCGAGCGATCCGGTGCGTGGAACGTGAGCGTGTACGCGAGCCGTTCCATCTCCGGGCTCGCCTGACCTCGCGCCGTCGCATCGAGCAGGATCTTCGAGATGCGAAGTGGCAGGCGTGGTTGCGCGATGAGTTCGTCCATCAGGGAGCGGGCTGTCTCCAGTGCCTGCCCCGGCTCGGCGATCCGATTGATGAGTCCATGCGCTGCTGGCCTCCTCGGCCGTTAGGAGCCGTCCGGTGAAGATCCACTCCTTGGCCAGGCCGATACCGACGTGCTGCAGCAGACGGAGGGTCCCTCCCGCTCCGGGCAGGATGCCGAGGCCGACCTCGGGGAAGCCCACGCGGGCCGACGGGTCGGCGACCCGAAGGTCGCAGGCGAGCGCGAGTTCCCACCCGCCCCCGAGGGCGTGGCCGTTCAGCGCCGCGACCGTGGGGAAGGGCAGCGCTTCGAGAGCCTGCAGGATGCCCTGCACGAGACCGTCGAGCGCGACGAAGGCGGGCCGATCGGCGAGTTCGCCGATGTCGGCGCCGGCTGCGAACGCCCGGTCGCCTGCCCCAGTGAGGATCATGCCCCTCACCGCCTGGTCCGCGCTGAGCAGATCGATCACGGATCGGAGCTCCAGCCAGGCGTCACGCGACATCGCGTTGCGCCGCTCGGGTCGGTCGATCGTGACGACGGCGACGCCTTCGGCGCGTCTCCGAGCGGATCGTCGCCTCAGGCATCGTTGGTGTGGTACTCGTACACGCCTCGACCGGTCTTGCGGCCGAGCCACCCCGCCTCCACGTACTGGACGAGCATCGGACATGGGCGGAAACGCTCACCGAGTGTCTCGTGGAGGTACCGCAGGACACTCAACCGGACATCCAGCCCGATCAGGTCACCCAGCTCGAACGGTCCCATCGGGAAGCCCAATCCGAGCTTCACCGCCTTGTCGATCTCCTCGGGCGAAGCCACGCCCTCCATGAACATGTACCAAGCCTCATTGCCGATCGTCGCGCTGAGCCGGCTCGTCGCGAACCCTGGCCGGTCGGCGACGACGATCGTTTCCTTGCCGAGTGCCTCACAGAAGCGGCGGGCTTGCTCGATCGTCTTCTGACCGGTCGTGAGTCCCGTGACCACCTCGACCAAGGGCATCCTGTCGGGTGGGTTGAAGAAGTGGAGACCGATCACCCGCTCACGCCGCTCGATCCAACTCGCCATCATCGTGATACTCAAGGCCGAGGTATTCGAAGCGAGGATCACACCCGGAGCGGTCAGCTCGTCGAGACGCTCGAACACCATCCGCTTGATCTCGGTGTCCTCAGGCACTGCCTCGATCGCAGTCCGACACCCGTCGACCGCCTCTTCGAGGGTGTCGACGAAACTGATCCGCGCGAGGGTTGACTCCTTCTCCTCGCGGGTCACCACACCCCGGGCGAGCCCCTTGTCCAGCGTCCGTTCGATGCCGGACTTCGCGGCCCCCAGCGCCTCGCTGCTCTCATCGAACAAGCGCACGTCGAAGCCACATCGCGCGGCGACCTGGGCGATCCCGTGTCCCATCGTTCCCGCGCCGATGATGGCGACGGGCCAGTCAGCTGGTTTCATGCCCAACACTCCGTCCTGATCTCGGCCATCCCTCAGCCATGGATGCCGTCCTGCATGCCACTGCCAGCGCTGCGTTCGTACTCGCTCCGGAGCCTGCGGGACAACGCTCGCGCTCGTTGCAGCGGCTCCGGCATGCGCTGGCGTCCGGTCGCCCTCAAGACCATGTCGCGGGCGGTCTCGGGAGTCGTCAGCCACGCTGCATGGGCCATGACGGGATTGGCCTTGGACAGGGTGCGGACGCGGAATCCCACGAGGCGGTTGTCGATGCGCACCGGCGTCCAGTCGCCACGATGCGTGCCGGGTTCGGGAGCATCCCCCACGTCCGGGTGCTCTGTGACGCCGACGGTGGGGACATCGATCGCCGCGCCGAGTTGGATCGCCAAGCCCGCCCCGCGCACGTGATCGCGCCCTGCGGCATTCACCAGCATGATCTCCGGCCGCTGCGAGAGCGCGGCGACGACGTCCTCGAGGATGGGACCGATCGTGAGCGAGAGGTAGCCGGCCTGATACGGACGCACGAACTTCCTCGTCGCCGTCGCCGTCGCGACCACGGTACGGCCCTCCATCACGACCGCCGCCGACCACGCGATGTCCTGATCGTGTCCCCGGAGCCCGCTCCTGGGCAGCGAGACGAAGACGCCGGCGATCGAGGGTTCTCCGGCTTGCGTCCACTGCCACGGTTCACTCTCCTCGGCGCGTCGCGCCAGCTTGCGTTGGAGCCGTTCGAGGTCGCGGTGGCTCGACGGCCACATATCGGAGCCGGGCAGGGCCGTGGGCCGCTCGTCCCCCGATCCGGCGGGGATCGGTACGGGCTCGGGGCTGATGCGCAACTCCTCGCCCGCCAGGGAAACGTTCCGCCGACGTCGGCGTCTGGTCGGGTACTCCTCGTAGGCGGCCAGGAGCGTCCTCATGGTCCGCACCGTGGTCTCCAGATCGACCGGGTCGACGCTCGCCAGCAGCGCTCGCTCGCCCTCGACGCACGCGGTCATCGCGCGGTCGATCGTGCTCAGGCCCTGCGCCGTCAAGACGACGGGCAGGCTTCGTCGATCCGACGGGTCCGCCGTTCGTTCGATCAATCCCTTGGCCTCGAGTCGGTAGAGCCGGTTCGTCACCGCGGCCGGTGACAGCAGCAGCAGCCGATGGAGTTCGCGCGGCGACATGCGGAACGGAGGTCCGGCCCCTCTGAGCGCCGCGAGGACGAGGAACTGACCCCAGTCCAGGCCCAGCTTCGTGGAGTTCCGTTCCATGCGTTGCTGCAGGATCTGCGCCAGTCGCGAGACGCGGGCCGTCATCGCGACGGGGGCAAGGTCGGCCGGTGGACGTTCGCTGGCCCATTCCCCGAGCACGACATCGATCTGGTCGAGCGATGGCGGCCGTGAGGAAGCTTCGGCGAAGCGATTCGGTCCCGTCCGGGTCGATCCCGAGGCTCGCTCCTTGTCGGGCTCATCCCCGGGGATCGGCTCACGCAGCGTCACGTCGACACCTCCTCGGCCGCACGCGAGGGGAGCGCGACGAGCGCCGTGCCTGGCGTGGTGACCTGACCTTCCGGGTTCTCCACCCAGATGTCCAGCTCGACCAGATGCCGGCCGTCTCGGTGTGACACGCCCGTCACCTGGCCGCCGCACGTGAGGTCCTGGCCCGGATAGTCCAGGCCCCGGTACGAGCAGCCATACCGAACGATCGTGCCGCTCGGTGCGATCCAATCGTGCAGCAGGTGCCCCAGGAACGCGTTCTTGAGCGCTCCGTGGACGACGAGTCCAGGCAAATCGATGGAGCGTGCGTACTCCAGGTCGTAGTGGATCTCGTAGAAGTCACCGGAGGCGGCGGCCCACATCACCAGTTGACGGGTCGAGCAGTTCTTCACGATCGAGGGGATCGCCTCGCCCACCCGTACATCCTCGATGCAGACCTGGTCCTGAGGAGTCATCGCGCCCGCCCTAGTAGTTGATCACCGTCGCGCGAAGGATCGCGATGGTCTCGTCGTCGCGTCGAAAGGTCGTCTCGCGCGTGATCAGCAGCATCGGACCGATGGAGCCGACCTTCTCCTTGATCTCGACGATCGTGGTCGTGGCGACGAGCTCATCGCCGGCCATGATCGTCGCCCGGTTCTCGATCTCCGTGCCCCCGTTCAGGCTTCGGGTCAGGTCGGGATGCAGACCACGGATCGGGGGTCCGGCATCCTGATCTCCCGGCATCCGCCTCGGAACGCCCAGGAACCCCGGCGGGGCGGGGAGCCGTTCGAACCCACGCGCCGCCGCGACCGACTCGTCGTGGAACACGGGATCGTCGATGCCCACGGCATCGGCCCAGGAGCGGATCCCGGTGCGTTCGACCTCGTAGACCACCGACGGCCACGGATTTCCGATCAGCGCCTGCAGCTCCGGTGTGATCAGCGATCCCGTCATCGCGCCGGCATCGCGTTGCGTCATCAGGCGCTCGTCACCGTCTGGCCGAGGGCTCCCGACGCCCGAAGCCGATCGATCGCAGGATCGTCGTAGCCCAGGAGCGAGCGCAGGATGTCATCCGTGTCGTGGCCGAGGGTCGGCGGAGGTTCTGCTTCCCGCTCATCATGTCCGACGATCTTGATCGCGTTCCCGACCGCGTGCATCGTGGTGTCACCCACGGCGAACGAGCGGATCATGTTCCGGGCCGCGACGTTCGGATCCTCGAAGACCGCGGGCATGCGGTTCACCGGTGCGGCGGGAACCCCCGCGGCCAACAGGGTCTCGAGCCAATCGGCCGAATCCCTTCCGGCGAAGATGTCTTCGAGAACCGGAAGCAGCTCGTCTCGGTGGGACTGGCGTGACTTCGCCTCGTCGTACTCCGCTCGAGCGAGCGACTCGGGGTTGCCGAGCGCCTCGCGGAGCTTGGTCCAGAAGTGCTCCTCGCGTGGCGCGATCACGATGTAGCGGTCGTCGCGGCACCGGAAGGCCTGCCACGGAGTGATGAACGGGTGCGCCGAACCCCTGGGCTCCTGATCCTGGTCGGTGTTGAGATAGAGCGTGCCCACGTGGGCCAGCATCTCGACCATCACGTCGAACATCGCGACATCGAAGTGCGCCCCGCGACCTCGTTCGCGCCGTCCTTCGACCCCGGCGAGCACGGCGATCGCTGCGAAGATCCCGGCGAGCAGATCGGCCACCGGGATCCCCATGATGACCGGTGGGCGACCCGATTCCCCCATGATCGACATGTGGCCGGTCATCGCCTGCAGGATCAGGTCGTAGGCCGGCAGGTCGCGGTAGGGGCTATCCATCCCGAACCCGGACACGGACACCAACACCACGCCGGGGTTCACCGCTCGCATCCGATCGAAATCCACGCCGAGGCGATGCAAGACCCCGGGCCTGAAGTTCTCGACCACCGCGTCGGCGGTGCGGACCAGATCGAACAGGACCTGCCGTCCCTCGTCGGTCTTGAGGTCGAGCACGATGCTTCGCTTGTTGCGGTTGTGCGTGAGGTGGATCGCGCTGTGGTCGCCGATCCCGTAGATGGCCGAGCGCCTTCCCGCGTCGCCTGCTGGAGGCTCGACCTTGATCACGTCCGCCCCCAGATCCGACAGGATCATGCCGCCGAACGTCCCGGCGATGACCTGGCCGAGTTCGATGACGCGCAGGTGCTCGAGCATCAGCGCCCTCCGGGAGTGCGCTTCACCTGACATGTAGGAGCGGGTCGCGGACACCAGGGTGCAACTCGCATCGAAGCATCTCGGGCTCGTGCCATCAAACCACCGATCCTCCGCACTGTGGTGTCGCCGGTTCCCCCTGGGTGCGTCGCTGGCAGCGTAGGCGCATCATCGACGCTCTCGCAAGCCGGCGTCGATATGGTTCGAGGGTGAATCAAATGAAGCTCGCCTTGCCGATGCTTCGGTGCCGTGCCTAGCATCGCGACGAGACGCAGCCACGCGGATCGAGCGAGCCGCGACAGGGAGGGAGAGGCCGTGGTGATGGGTCTGACTCGCATCGACAGGAGACACGAGGGTCGATCCATCGGCCGAGACGAGCTCAGAGGTCGGCAGCCCGTCGCACGCACCCCCGGGTGGGAAGAACGTGCCGGGCTTCCGCGAAGGCATGTGGGCGGTGAGCCCGTACAACTTCGACGAGCGGGTGCGCGAGGGCATGCACCTTCCGGCTCAGGTCACGTTGATGGACATGACGCTCCGTGAGGGGCGCCAGGTGGCGGGCGTGTCGGTCGGGCTCGACGAGGTGCTCGAGTTCGCACGCCGGA
The DNA here is from genome assembly GCA_963821935.1 of uncultured Actinomycetes bacterium. Taxonomy (GTDB): domain Bacteria; phylum Actinomycetota; class UBA4738; order UBA4738; family HRBIN12; genus JAOUEA01. The sequence continues at coordinate 1,472,654 of CAWGFM010000005.1, forward strand.
TCGACGAGGTGGGCGTCCACATCGTGGAGATGCACCACGACTTCATCGAGGAGATCAAACGCACGAAGGCGCTGGGCGTGAAGTTCCGGATCCAGGCATTGGTCCACCCGACGGCTGCCTTGAACCCGGAGATGTGTCGGGAAGAGATCGATGTCTGCCTGGACGCCGGGGCGGACATCCTGTGCCCTGCCTTCGCGATCTCGGACTACAACTACAAGCTCGTCGAGTCCATGGGCGGGCTCACGATCACCCGTGAGGAAGCCCTCGATCGTGCGTGTGAAGCGATCCAGTACGGCAAAGAGCAAGGCGCATACATGAACCCCAACCTCATGGATTTCTCGCGCCTGGATCTGGAGTGGCTGAAGACGATCGTGTCCAGACTGAAGGAGGCGGGGGTGGACGCCCTGCGGATCGACGACATCTGTGGTGCATGCATCCCGGCCGTCTACAAGCATCACGCATGGGAGGTCAAGCAGATCCTGGGTCCGGACATCCCCCTCGCGATCCACAGCCACAACGACTTCGAGCTCGGGACCGCCGGCCAGCTCGCCGCGCTCGAGGGTGGAGCAGAGGTGCTGGAAGGCTGCATCAACGGGCTGGGCGAACGGGCAGGCGTCCCGAACCTGGGTGTCCTGGCCCCGGTGCTGGAGATGATGTACGGCTACGACACCGGCATGCGGCTCGACCTGCTGCAGGACCTGTCCGAATGGGTCGCCGACGTCTGGAACCAGCCGATCCCGGCCCACATGGCCGGAACGGGCAAGACCGCCTTCTCGCATGCTGCCGAGGTCCACTACGCCCTCCCCGAGGGCGATGAGTGGTCGTTCAACGCGTGGGCGCCCAGGGTGATCGGCAACGACGCCTACGTGCCGCTGTGCCACTACTCCGGCGTCAAGGCGATCCAGCGGACCGTGCTCGATCATGGCTGGGGTCCGATCGACGACGCGGTCGCGCAGCGAGTGCTCGAGCGGGTTCGTACCGAGGTCAGGCAGCGACGGCGGGAGCCCAGCGACCGTGTCCTCGCGCAGATCGTGGACGAGGAGCAGCGCCGGCCCTGAGCGGGCGACGAAGGGACGTAGGAAGTACGAGAGAGAGGTCCGAGATGGGACAGATGACCGGCAAGAACATCTTCCTCACCGGTGCGAGCAAGGGCATGGGACGGGAGATGGCTCGGGGTCTGGCGAAGGAGGGCGCATCGATCGCGCTCGTCGCTCGTACCGAGTCGGCGTTGAAGGAGTTGGCCGAGGAGCTCGACGGGCTCGGCGGACGTGGGGTCGCGATCCCGGCCGACGTCAGTGACAAGGAGCAGGTGAAGCAGGCGGTCGCGCGTGCACGAGAGGAGCTCGGGCAGATCGATGTGTTGATCAACAGCGCGGGCGTGCTGGACAACGAGCCGATCGCGAACCACAACGACGAGGTGTGGGAGTACCACTACAACGTCAACGTCAACTCGTACTTCTACACGATCCGCGAGATCATCGGCGAGATGTTCGACCGTGGGAACGGTCGCGTCATCAACATCGCATCGACCTCGAGCAAGGTACCGATCGGACCCAACCGTGCCGCGTACGTGTCGTCGAAGCATGCGGTCCTTGGACTGACGAAAGAGGTCGGGTTCGAGGCGGCCACGCATGGCGTGACCGTCAACGCGATCTGCCCGGGCTTCGTGCTCACCGACATGGTCGAGGACAGCATGCGCAAGTTCGCCCGCGACTCCGGCAAGACACCAGAAGAGACGCGGGCGTTCTGGATCGCCAAGATCCCGATGGGCCGCTTCATCGATCCTGAAGAGGTCGTGCCCCTGGTGCTGTTCCTGGCGTCGGACGGAGCCGGAGCGATCACCATGCAGGCGATCAACGTCGACGGTGGATTCTCGCCGATCTGACCTGGAGAGCGCGGATCCGATGCCTATCGAGAACCTGGGGGGACTGACCCTCACCGAAACGATCTACGAGAAGAAGGATCGAATCGCGACCATCACGTTGAACCGGGCGCATGCCGGCAACTCGTTCAACGTCCAGATGTGCGATGAGATGGAGGCGATCTGGACCGACTTCCGGGATGACGACGACGCGTGGGTCGCGATCCTCACGTCGGCGGGTGAGAAGTTCTTCTGCACCGGCGTCGACGTCAAGGAGTCGAGGACCCGCCCCATGGGTCACGTGTGGCTCCCGATCGCCCGGCTGATGGAGCAGGTGCACAAGCCCATCATCTGCGCGGTGAACGGCATCTGCTGCGGCGGCGGACTGCATTTCATGTGCGACACCGACATCATCATCGGCTCGGAGAACGCGCAGTTCTTCGACCCCCATGTGAACGTCGGCCTGATCTCGGGTTGGGAGCCCATCGGCCTCAGCCGGCGGATCCCGCTCAACTACGTACTGCGGATGACCTTGCAAGGCAAGTCATATCGTATCGATGCCGAGGAAGCCCATCGGATCGGACTCCTGACCGAGGTGGTCCCCGCCGACCAGCTCTCGGCGCGGGCGGAGGAGATCGCCCACGACGTCCTCGCCAACGCGCCGCTGGCGGTTCGCTGGTCGAAGCAGGCGATCATGGAGGGCCTCAACCTCGGCCTGCGAGATGCGCTGGAGGTCTCGGCATACATGCTGAAGGAGGTCTGGGACTCGGAGGACCTCGCGGAAGGCGCCAAAGCGTTCGAGGAGCATCGGGCTCCGAACTGGAAGGGGAAATGAGCGGATGACCACGACCATCGATGTGCACTGGCACCACGTTCCGAAAGCCTTCGCGGACGCCGTCGTCTCCGGGGACCTTCCGATCGCCGGCAAGGTGGTCACGAAGGACGACGGCTCCGCCCTCATCAAGATGGACAACGGCTTCAAGCAGCCGTTGCCCCCGTTCCTGACCGACCCTGCCACGATCATCGCCGACCTCGATGCCGCCGGCGTCGACGTCGCGTGCGCGTCGATCGCGCCGCCGCTGTCGCATCTGGATTGCGACCCGCAGATCGCGCTCGGCGTGAGCCGTGCCATCAACGACGCGTACGCCGAGGTGGCCGATCAGTACGACGGCCGGATCCTGCCGTTGGGCAACGTCCCGCTGCAGGATGTCGATCTGGCGCTGCAGGAGCTGAAGCGGATCGTGACCGACTACGGCTTCAAGGGCGTGCAGGTCGGGAGCAACATCGGCGGGACGAACCTGGGCGACGAGACGCTCTTCCCGTTCTGGGAGCAGGTGCGTGAGATGGACCTGTTCGTCTTCTCCCACGGGCTTTCACCTCTCGGTCCCGAACGCATGTCCGAGCACGAGCTGAAGAACTTCGTGGGCTTGCCGATCGACACCGCGGTCACGGTCGGATCGATGGTCTTCGGGGGCGTGTACGAGCGCCTGCCCGGCCTGAAGGTCTGCTATTCGCACGGCGGGGGCACGTTCCCCTGTCTGGTCGGCCGGTGGGATCACGGCTACCGCGAACGACTGAGCAAAGAGGCCGACACGACGATCCGGATGCCCAGCGAGTACCTCAAGGACATCTATGCCGACTCGCTGAACCACGATCCGGCGGGCGTCCGCTACCTGGTGGAACGTCTCGGAGAGGATCAGGTGCTGCTGGGCAGCGATCACCCCTTCGACATGGGCGAGGCCGACCCGATCGGCAAGGTCAAGGCTGCGATCGAGGACCAGGCGGTCGTCGACAAGATCGTGGGAGGCACCGCGGCGAGATTGCTCAACCTCTGACGAGAGGATGGTCGCTCCACCCGATGACGGCTCGGCCACCCGCGTGGGTCCGCCCGGCCTCGGTCGCCATGGCCGTCGATACGGTGGGCGTCCTGCCCGTGTTCCTCACGGGCGCGTTCGCGGTGCAGCTCCGGGCAGAGATCGGGCTGCCGATCAACGCCCTGGGGCTGGTCTACGCGTCCTACTTCGCCGCGGCCGCCCTCCTGTCGGCCAGGCTGGCCGTCGTCGCGGAGCGGTCGGGCCCGGAATGGTCGCTGCGGATCGGTTGCGGCATCTACGTCGCGGCCTTCATCGGCATCGCCACGGTGGGCAGGTCCGCGATCAGCTTGTCGGTGTTCATCGCCCTGGCCGGGGTGGGGACGGCGCTCACGCGGAGCGCGTCGAGCGTCTTGGTCGCTCGCAACGTCGACCCGGGTCGTCAGGGCCTGGCGTTCGGGTTGAAGCACTGTTCGATCCCGGTCGCGACGCTGCTCGCCGGCCTGGCGGTCCCGACGATCGCACTCACGATCGGTTGGTATTGGGCGTACGTGATCGGTGCTGTGCTCACCCTCATCGTGATACTGGCCATCCCGAGACCATCGGGGCGCGCGGATCCCGAAGGCGCAGGAAGGTCGTGCGGACATGTCGATGGGGTTGCTCATCTTCGCGGCGGTCGCCTTCGGACTGGGCAGCTCCGCCGCCGCGTCCTTGGGCGCCTACACCGTGAGCACCGCGGTGGCCTCCGGGATGGCCGACGGAGCAGCGGGTCTGCTCGTCGCCCTCGGGAGCGTGGTGGGATTGACGAGCCGGCTCGCGGTGGGCCATTGGTCGGACCGGCGCCGAGGCAGCCAACTCGATCTGGTCAGCTGGATGCTCGCGTTGGGAGCCGTCGGCTTCCTGCTGCTCAGCACCTTGATCGGATGGGTGGTGTTGATCGCCGTGCCGCTCGCGTTCGCGACGGGGTGGGCATGGCTGGGTTCGTACAACCTGGCCATGGTCAAGCTCAACCCCGTGGCGCCGGGCGCGGCGGTCGGCGTGACGCAGACCGGAGCGTTCGTGGGCGCGATCGTCGGGCCCGCGGGTCTCGGGTTCCTGGCCGAACGCGCTTCGTTCACGGCCGTGTGGGTGGCGGCGGCCATCGCCTGCGGCTCGGCGGCCGTCATCATCTTCGTGCTTCGACGGTTCCTGTTGCGCGAACCCGCTCGGCGCGAGCTTCGGGCGATCGAACGGTCGATGATGGACCTGTGAACGCGGAAGGGGCGAGATGATGCGGGCGCTGCTGGCGAGGTATCACGCGGAACCGGGGAACGGCGATGTCGTGGAGGACACGTTGCGAGCGATGGCGTCGGCCGTCGTCCGTGATGAGCCCGCGCTGCCTCACCTATCACGCCGCGCGCTCGACCGAGGACCCCGACATGTTCGTGCTCTACGAGGAGTACGAAGATGAGGCAGCCTTGCTGGCCCATCGTGAGACTCCACATTTCAAGGCGCTGATCGAAGGCGTGATCGTGCCGAAACTCGCGGCTCGGGAGCGCGAGATCCTGATCCCCATCCAGCGGACGGATGATGTCCGATGAAGCTCTCGCGCATCCTCCGGGACGGTCCGGATGGCCCGCTCGCACGCGTCGTGGGTGTCCGCCCGGACGAGGACGTGGTCGTGGACCTGCGATCCGCCGAGCGGCTCCGGCTCGAGGCGGACGGGGCGAGTCGTGAGGCGGCGGGGCGTCTGGCCGCGGCGGTCTTCCCCGGCAGCCTGACGGCGGCCCTCGAAGGAGGGCCCTCGTTCGTGGAGCGCGCCATGGCGGCGATCGAGGATCCCCACGACGAGGCGGTGCTTCCGATCGGCGACGTGCGGTGGCTCGCTGCGATCGATCCCCCCACGATGCAGGACGGCTCCGCGTTCGAGCAGCACCTGGTCAATGCCCACGCTCGGGGGAAGCGCGAGGTGCCGGACCTGTTCTACGAGGTTCCCGTCTACTACAAGATGAATCCCTTGACCGTGATCGGGCATGAGGGATCGGTGCCATGGCCCGGCGGAGCGAAGTTCATGGACTACGAGCTGGAGATCGCTCTGGTGATCGGCACGCGGGGGCAGAGATCTGCATCCCGACGTGGCGCTCGACCACGTCCTGGGGGTCACGGTGATGAACGACTTCAGCGCCCGGGACGTCCAGGCCGTGGAGATGACGGCCGGGTTCGGTCCCGCCAAAGGGCAAGGACTTCGCCACCTCGCTCGGGCCCTGGATCACCACCCTGGACGAACTCGACGTGCAGGACCTCACGATGCTCGCCCGGGTGAACGGAGAGGAATGGTCGCGGGGCTCGACCGCGTCGTTGACGTGGAGCCTGGCGGAGATCGTGGCGTATATGTCGCGCAACGAACCGGTCGTGCCCGGCCAGGTGATCGGGAGCGGCACCGTGGGGCTCGGGTGCGGCCTCGAGCTCTATCGGAAGCTCCAGCCCGGCGACGTCGTCGAGCTCGAGATCGAAGGGATCGGGACCTTGCGGAACCGGCTCGAGGAACCCGCGACGAGCGACTGGTTCCCCAGTCCCAAGGAACGGGTCGCCCAGGTCACTCTTCCGACGAAGGAGCAAGCGGACCCACCTGCCCAGGATGGGGCGAAGCAGAGATCCTCCGACGGTTAGCTGTCTCCAGTGCGAACCCGGGATCGCTCAGCGTCCAGGATGCAGGCGCTGTGGTGGTCATCGCCGACGTCCTTCACGCTCATCTCATCCACTTCGTCGAACCGGACGGCGACATCGCGACCACGGCTCTCGATCAGGAGGGCCGCTTCTCGGAGGGGTGCCATCACCGGATCGCCCGTCAGTTCGGCCACCAAGGCCGTCGCTTGCTCGGGAGTCTCGAACGAAAGGGTGCCCTCGAACGGCGTCCTGCGCTGGATGTCTTTCAAACCATCCGGAAGGTGGCCGCGTTCCTCGACGATGCGCGACACGTCGCTGACATCCCATCCGCACCGCGCGGTCACCACGGGGCAGCGGGTGTGGAATCGACAGCCTTGAGGCGGTGCGGCTGGGTCGGGCACGGACCCGGGGAGCCGGATCGCGGTGTCGTCCCCGTGCATGCTGGGATTGGCCGCGAGCAATGCCTCTGTATACGGATGGCGAGGGTCGCGGAAGATGGCCTCCGCGTTGCCGACCTCCGCGATGACCCCCAGATACATCACGATGATGCGATCGCTCATGTGCTGCACCACGTTGAGGTCGTGACTGATGAACAGGTAGGTCAGGCCGCGTTCCTGCTGTAATTCGTGCAGCAGGTTCAGGATCTGCGCTTGCACCGAGACATCGAGCGCGCTGGTGGGTTCGTCGAGCACGATGAACTCGGGATCCAGCGCCAGCGCACGGGCGATCGAGATCCGCTGCCGCTGCCCTCCGGAGAATTGATGGGGGTAGCGATACAGGTGTTGTCGTCCCAGTCCCACGCTCTCGAGGAGCGCGACGACCCTTTCGGTGAGCTCGGATCCCGACGCCTCCCCGTGGACCTTCAATGGCCGGCCGACGATATCGATGACGAGTTGCCGTGGGTTCAGGGACGAGAACGCATCCTGGAACACGACCTGGCAGTTCCGCCGGTAGTCGCGCCACGCGCTCTTGGGCATCAGGTCGATGCGGTGTCGTTCGTTCAGGGTGCGGAACTCACGATCGTCCTCCGAGGTCCGGTCTTCGGGGGCGATGGTGCGCAGGGCATCGAGACGACCCAGCGAGCTGTCGTCGAGTCCGAAGTAGGTCCCGCCCTCGGTCGGGGTTAACAGCGCCGCGATGCATCGGCCCAGGGTCGACTTCCCGCACCCGCTCTCACCGACCAGGCCCACGGTCTCACCCCGACGGATGTCGAAGCTCACGCCATCGACCGCCTTGACGTGGCCATTGATCCTCTGCAGGACCCCCTCGCGGATCGGGAAGTGCTTCGTCAGGTCCCGGACCGTCAGCACGTTCGTTCCGGCTTCCGGATCCCGCCGACGCGACGCGGTGCCGACCGTCATCGGGGACCCACGATCGGCATGTCCGTCGGATCCACCCCGAGCGCGTGTGGGTCGGCATATCCGAAGCACGCCACCTTCTGCGATCCCTGCTCCTCGAGCCGAGGATCGAGCCGCAGGCAGACGGGAGCGGCATGCGGGCACCGTCCGGCGAACCGGCAGCCCGGATCGGGATCGATCGAGTCCGGGACCGTTCCCTCGATCGCGATCAAGCCACCCCGGCGGTGCGCCGGCGATGGGATGGCGCCGATCAGTCCACGGGTGTACGGGTGGAGCGGAGACCGGAAGACCCGATCGGCCGGACCCGTCTCCACGAGCTGGCCGGCGTACATCACGGCCGTCCGGGCGCTGATCCGGCGTACGAGCGACAGATCGTGGCTGATGTACAGCACGGCCATGTGGTGGCGTTGCTGCAGTTCCGCGAGCAGATCCACGATGCGGGCCTGGATCGTGACGTCGAGGGCGGTGGTCGGCTCGTCGGCGATCAGGAGTTCCGGATTGGCCGCCAGTGCCTGGGCGATCATGACGCGTTGCTTCATGCCGCCCGACAACTCGTGCGGGTAGCGAGACATCACCTTCCGGGGGTTGGGGATGCGGGTGTCGGCGAGCGCCTGCGCGACCCGATCGTCGACGACCGCCTCCAAGCGCCGGTGCCGGCGCCGGAACGGTGGGCAGCGAAGCAGCCATCGCTCGGGTGCCCGAGACCGGTGTCGGGCGTCCCGACGCAGCACCAGGCTCGCGTGATCGGGGTCCAGGCCCGCCTCCCGGAGGAGGTCATCCGCCCGATGCTGAGCGAAGACCTCCGCGACCTGTTGGCGGATCGGCAGGCCTGGGTTGAGAGCCTTCCCGGGGTCCTGGAAGATCATCGCGATGTGATCGCCTCGGATCGATCGCATCCGCCGTTCGGAGGTGGTCAACAGATCGACCGTCTCCTGTCCCGTGTTGCCGCACGCTTCGCAGCCCGCTCCTTCGCACGAGGGACATCGCGAACTCAGCCGCCCGACACCGTCGCACGTGCTGCATCCGATCCCTCGGCATGCGGCGCACGTCGACTTCGGACGGAACAACGCTTCGCCGCCTGCGATCACGCCGGGAGGCCGGGGGATCAACCGGAGCAACGAGCGAGCCGTGACGCTCTTGCCCGAGCCGGTCTCGCCCACCAGGCCGAGCGTTTCTCCCTCCGCGATGTCGAAGCTCACGCCGTCGACGGCGGAGGCCGCGCCTCGCTTCGTCTCGAAATGGATGCGCAGGTCGTGGACCGAGAGCAGTGGAGGTGGATCGCTCGCCGGGTCGGCGTCCTCTCGCGCCGACGTGCCTCCGCGCAGCCCGGTCATCGCCCTTCCGTTCGAGGGTCGAGCACGTCGCGGAACCCGTCGCCGACGAGGTTGAAGGCCAGCGACCAGAGGAACACCATGAGACCTCCGAAGGTGGCGACCCACCATCGGCCGGCCACGATCCCTTCCCGGCCCTCGCTGACGAGGTTGCCCCACTCCGCGAGCCCCGCCTCGGCGAGGCCGATGAAGCTCAGCGTGGCTGCGAACAGCACCACGTGGCCCATCTCCAGGGTCCCTTGGACCACGACCGGCGTGATCGCGTTCGGGAGCAGGTCCTTCCGGTAGATCCGCCACCTGGAGTCGCCGATCACCTTGGCCGCGTCGACGTACTCGTTCTGTTTGATGTGCAGGATCTGACCGCGGATGATCCTGGCGTACTTGGGCCATCCCAGGATCGCGATGGCCAGGATGATGTTGCGGAACGACGGACCCAGGATCGCCGCGATCGCGAGCGCCAGGATCAGTTCGGGGACCGCCAGGAAGACGTCGACGATCCGCATCAGGACATCGTCGACCTTGCCACCCAGGAAGCCCGCGAGGCTGCCGATCGCGACGCCGGCGACCATGGTGATCCCGACCACGATGAAGGCGAGCCGCAGCGACGTCCTGGCTCCCCAGACCACCCCGTACAGCACGTCGCCGCCCTGCGGGGTCGTGCCCAGGAGGTGTCCAGCCGTTCCGGGCGGCGCGTTGATGTGCAGCCAGTCCCTGGGCATCTGATACGGGTCGGGGTGATTCGGTTCGATCAGCAGCGGCGCGAACAGCGCCATCGCCGATCAGCAGGACGATGATGACCGCGCCGATCACCGTCGTCGGGCTCTTCATCGCTTCCGCGAGGAGCTCGCCGATCCGTCTGGAGCGGGTGCGTGCCGAGGCCCACCGGCTGTCCTTCCCCGGGACGGAGATGCGCGGGTGGCTGATCGAGCTCATCGGCTCATGTCCCCAGGACCACCCGCCGGTCCAGATGGGCGTGCACGATGTCGACGATGAGGTTCACGCTCAGGAACACGACGCTGGTGACCAGGACGAACGCCATGATCGTCGCGCGATCGCCTCGCAGGATCGCGTCGGTCGCCCACCGGCCCATGCCCGGCCAGCGGAACACCAGCTCCACGACCACGGTGCCCTGCAGGAGGATGCCCCAGGAGAGCCCGATGACGGTGATGCTGGGCACCAGCGCGTTCCGCCGGGCGTGGCGTCGGATGACGTCTCGCTCGGGGAGCCCCTTCGCCCGCGCCGAATCGACGTAGTCCTCACCCATCTCCTCGACCAACGAGGAGCGGACCATCCGGGCGATCACGGCCATCCCCTCGAAGCCGAGCACGAAGGCGGGCAGCGCGAGGTGCCTGACGGAGTCCCAGAAGGCCGGGGGGTTCAGGTTCAGGACGGCATCGAGCGTGTAGAAGCCGGTGTAGTGGGTGATCTGACCGTAGATCTCCTGGTCGAACCGCCCCAGCGGGGCGATGGGGATCACCAGGTAGAAGAGGATCAGCGCCAACAGGGCGAACCAGAACAAGGGAAGGCTGGCGCCGCTCACCGTGATGACACGGGTGATGTGGTCGGCCAGCTTGTTGTGCCGGGAGCCGGCGTACGTGCCCCAGCCCCACGCCCAGGCCGATGGCGATCACGGCCCCCGCGGTCGCGAGTTCCATGGTCGCGACGAAGCGCGCCGGGAGCACCTCGCGACACGGGGGCGACCGCCACACCGGACCATCCGAGGTCGCCCCGCAAGACCCCTCCCAGCCAGGCCAGATACTGGGTGGGGAGTGGATCGTTGACGCCGTACCGCTCCTCGAGCTGGGCGACCTCCGCCTGGCTCATGTCGTGTTGCAGATAGATGCCGATGGGGCTTCCGCCCAGCCGGGAGAGCGCGAACACGAGCAGGGTGACGGCGATCAGGACGAGCGGGAGCTTGAGGAGCCTCCTGACCACGTATTCCCGGACCTGCATGGGCCTCTATCGTGCTCCTGACTGCCGCGGAACGCGAGCCCTTCGTGTGGTCTGCGACTCGCTAGCCCTTGCTCATGTACCCCCAGAGCGGGGTGATCCACAGCGGGTTGTAGTTGAAGTCGACCCAGCACTGGTGGATCTGCACGTTCTTCTCATCGGCCGCCCACAGCCACATCGGGTCGTCATGCAGGAGCGTGAGGAGCTCCGAGTAGATCGCCTCCCGCTCCGCGACGTCCGTCGAGGTGCCGGCCTGATCGATCAGATCGGCGATCTGCTGCGGATCCGCGTACCCGCTCTCGAACCCGAGCGTCGAGCCCCACTCGCCGTCCGGGTGGAAGTAGGTCGTCATCATCTGGTGCGGATCCGCGAACAGGTCCGCGTTCTTGATCCACATCGCGTACTCGAACGGGACGGTTCCGTGCGCTTCGTCGAAGCGCGCCTCCGGCACGATCAGGATGTTCACGCGGAAGTTCTCGTTCAGGCGCTCGAGCGAGTCCTTCAGGATCAGTCCCACCGCCTCGAACGTCGGATTGTTGCTCTCCACCAGGACCGAGACGGTGAAGCCCTGATCCCACCACCCGCTCTCGCGGAAGAGGCGCTCTGCTTCGGCCAGATCCTGGCTGTACTTCGGCGCGTTCGGATCGGACCCGAACATGTCGGGAGGCAGGTAGGTGCCGGGTGCCCCGTTCCCTTCCAGGCCCGCCGCGATGTACGCGTCGTAGTCGAACGCGTAGTTGAACGCCTGTCGCACCCGAACGTCCTGGAAGAAGTCGCCGGGGATCGTGTCCTCGGGAGGCATCTTGTCTTCGGGGATGTTGAGGTTGAACGAGAGGTGCAGCGGCTCCAACAGGAACCCCGCCTCCTCGATGCAGATGTTCTCGTTCCCCTCGAGTTGGGAGACGAACTGCGGCGTCGGTTCGATGATGTCGTAGTCGCCGGCCTCCATGCCCAGCAGGCCGACGCTGTTGTCGGGCACGACCTCCCAGCGCGCGTCGAAGGCGACCGGTTCGCGCCAGTAGTCGGGGAACGCATCGAACGAGAGGCTCGAACCGCGGTCCCACTCCACGAATTTGAAGGGCCCCGTGCCCACCATGTGGGTATCCATGTACTGGTTGGGCTCGCCGGGGACGACCCCACCATTGGCCTCGACCGCATCCTGGCTCACGATGGCCGCCGTCGGCGTGTACACGACGCCGGCCAGGAACCAACCGGCCGGCTCCTTCAGTGTGACTTCGAAGGTGAAGTCATCGACGACCTTCGTGTCCTTCACGATGTCGGTGAACAGGGACGCGCCACCTTCGGCCAGATCCATCTCGACCACGCGGTCCCACGAGTACTTCACATCGTCGGCCGTCAACTCGGTGCCGTCGTGGAACGTCACCCCTTCGCGGATCGGGAACGTGTAGGTCAGTCCATCCTCGGACACCAGGCCGTTCTCCTGGGTGGGCACCTCGGTGGCCAGGCTCGGCACGAATTCGGTCCCCTCGACCGGTCGGGCAACCAGCGTGTCGTACACCTGGATGATCGCCTGCCCGCCTCGACCGCCCGGTTCGGCACGAGCGGGGTCGAGCGAATCCGGTTCGCCTCCCTGCGCGTGGATCAGGACACCGGGGTTCTTGACCTCGCTCGTCGTACCGGCTCCGTCGCCGCCATCCCCGCCGCCTTCCTCCTCGGGCGTGGCGGCCCCGGTGCACGCGGTGGCCAGGATGAGGATGAGGCACACGATGCGCGCGAGCCATGCTCGGGTCGGTGCACCGAACTTGGTCCAAGCCATGGAGCCATCCCTCCTCATCCGAGCCTTCGAGGGCGTCGTCGCCGATCGACGGGACCGTATGCCCAGGAGTCGTCGAGGCGCAAGCCAATGCTCGTTCGATTCGACCTCGAAACACCTGCGCGTGCTCACGAGCTCCTTCGTCGGGATGACGGGCAAGAGCACGGTCGATGGGTGTGCAGGCCCCGCGTGCACGGTCGTGATGCCGCCGTAGACATCTGCGGGGCGGTGGATCGGGATCGGCATGGGTGTAGATGCCGACCCCTCGCAGCTTCGAGCCCTTGAAGTGACTGAGCTCGGCCGCCTCCTCGGTGCCTTCGTACGCATAGTCGGTGCCTCGGACGCTGAGACCGACCCGATACCCCACGGGCACCACGATCGAGGTCGGCCAGATCTCCACGTCGACCTGGACCGGCTCGCCGGCGACGAGGGGCTGGACCTCGTCGTGGGTGTGCCACGGCCGCCATGGCTCAGACCGCTCCAGGTCGAGCTTGCGGTGGGATGCCCGCAGCCATCCCTGTCCGATCGGCGTGTGTGGATCGACGGCGCCCTGCAGCACGACCTCGGCGCCGTCCGGATCGAACACGCGCAGGACCAGGAACAGGTCCGCGTCGGACGTCGAGGAAGAGATGAACAGCGTGGCCGAGACCGGCCCGGTGATCTCGGTCTCGGTCTCGAACGGGGCGGTCAGCATCGTGATGCCCGGGTCCTCCAACGCCGAGAAGCTCGCCTCGCTCGCCTGCTGGAGCGGCTCGGCGAGGAGTGCCTCGCCTGCGGGGTCCAGATGCATCCTGGTCCACGCGGTTCGCGGGATCGGCCACGCGTCCTCGGACCGATCGATGAACCCCCCGTCGACCGTGCGCACGCGCAGCCTCACCCGAGGCTCGGTGTCCCATCCGTTGTCCTCGCCCTTCAGGAAGTGAGCGAAGAACCGCTTCTGCAGACCCACGCCGTAGTCGGTGTAGAACTCGGTCCAGTGCTCCAGCCCGTGGATCTCGAGCCACTTCTGTTCCGAAGCGGCCTGCACGAAGCCCTCGACGTTGCCGCGCAGGTGCCGGCCCGCTCCGCCCCAGTTCCCCGCCGACAGGAAGGGGACGGTGATGCGCGCGAAGTCCGCGGACCGCTCGCGGTGGAAGTCGTCTCGCAGCGGATGGGCCCGGACCTGACCCCCGTAGTCGCACCGGTTCGCCTCGCGCTCCTCGTCCGTGAGCGTCTCGGGACCGGTCACCAACTCGCCCGTCTCGGCGCTGGTGAAGCTCCGGTCGCCGAGGCCGTGCTGCACGGTGGTGATCGTCCGGCGGTACCACGTGTCGACGGCCTGGCAGAGCATGCCTCCGTGGTAGAACATGTCGCGGTAGAAGTCGCTGACGCCTTCCCACGGGATCATCGCCGTCAGGTGGGGCGGCTGGGTCGCCGCCACCAGCCATTGGGTGATCGCGTAGTAGCTGATGCCGAGCAGCCCGACCTTGCCGTTGCTCCACGGCTGGGCCGCCGCCCATTCGATGCAGTCGTGGAGATCCTTCGTGCCCCGCGCCCCGTACGGTTCGATGTAGCCGGGTGATCGTCCCCAGCCTCGAGCGTCCACGCGGACGCACACGTACCCGTCGGGCACCCACTTCTCGGGGTCGCACACCTCCCAGGCCTGGAAGCGGTTGCTGGATCCGGCCACGACGTCGGGGTGGTGCTCGACCATCGTGCGCCACGCGTCGGGGTAGCCGTCCGGGAAGTGGAGTCCCTTCCCGTAGGGTCCGTAGCTGAGCAGGACGGGGTGGTCACCGTCGCGCAGCGGCCGATACACGTCGGCACGCAGGACGAGACCGTCGTCCATCTCGATCGGCACATCCCGGTCGATCTGCAGGGGCACCTCGTCTGCGTCTGTCGGGGTCATCGCGGGACTCCTCGATCGGTCTTCCTCGACACTAGGGACCGGCTCCCACGAAGGGTCAAAGGGAATGTTCTTTGACTTCGAAGCACTCGGTCTGGAACGCCCGGGCTGCGACCGGTCTCGATGTGGCTAGGCTGAGCCCGTGTTGTCCGTGACGCAGGCTCGGCAGGGCACCTGATGGGTGCCTCCTACCACGCGATCGTGATCGGAGGCGGCCACAACGGCCTCGTCGCGGGTTCCTACCTGGCGCGCTCGGGCGCGCGCACCGTCGTGCTCGAGGCACGTTCGAAGGTCGGCGGCGCCGTCGACACGAGCGCGCCGTTCGCCGATCACCCCGAGATCAAGGTCTCGACCTACTCGTACGTGATGTCGCTGATGCCGGCGTTCCTGATCGAACAGCTCGAGCTGGCCAAGCACGGCTACCACGTCACGCCGTTCGGCCCGTACTACCAGGCGTTCCCCGACGGGCGCTCGATCACGATCTACGGCGACGACCCCAAGAAGACCTACGAGTCGGTCTCGCAGTTCTCGGTGAAGGACGCCGAGGCGCTGCAGGCGTACGAGGCGTGGATCCACGGCGTCACCGAGGTCGTCGGCCCGCTGCTGCACCAGGTGCCGCCGAACCTGGGCTCGCTCACGGTCGGCGACCTGCTCGAGCAGTCGAAGGCGGCATGGACGATGCGCTCGCTCGGCACGCGCGGGGTCGCCGACGCGACGCGCCTGTTCACGATGAGCCTGTCCGAGCTGCTCGACCGCTGGTTCGAGTCCGAGCAGATGAAGACGATCATGATGGTCGACGGCCTGATCGGGCAGTGGTCGGGCCCCGACGAGCCCGGCACCGCCTACGTGCTGCTGCACCACGCGGTCGGCGGCGTGGGCGGCGGCGACAGCCACACCGTCAACTGGGGCTACCCGCGCGGCGGCATGGGCTCGGTCGCCGACGCGATCCGCGGCTCGGCCGAGGCCGCCGGCTGCGAGATCCGCACCGACGCCCGGGTGGCGCGGATCCTGGTCGAGGGCGGCCGCGCGGTCGGCGTCGCGCTCGAGAGCGGCGAGGAGCTGCGCGCGCCGGTCGTCGTGAGCTGCATCCACCCGAAGATCGCGTTCCTGCAGCTGCTCGACCGCGCCGAGCTGCCCCCAGACTTCGTGTTCGACATCGAACGCTGGAAGTCGCGCTCGGGCGTCGTGAAGATCAACGTCGCGATGAGCGAGCTGCCCGACTTCACCGCGAACCCCGGCACCGACCTGCAGGACCACCACACCGGCTCGGTCGAGCTGTGTCTGTCGCGCGAGTACGCCGAGCGCGCGTTCCAGGACGCGCACCTGGAGCACCGCGCGGCGATCGGCCCGTTCGTCGACGGCGCGATCCCCACGACGATCGACCCCGACCTGGCGCCCGAGGGCGTGCACGTGTTCTCGATGTTCAGCCAGTGGGTGCCGCACGAGTGGAGCCAGGAGCCGCACCGCGAGGAGCTCGAGGCCTACGCCGACCGCGCGATCGACGGCTACACGGCGCTGGCGCCCAACTTCCGCGACGCCGTGATCGACCGCCAGGTGATCGGTCCCTACGACATGGAGCAGGACCTGGGCCTGATCGGCGGCAACATCTTCCACGGCGAGCTCACCGTGGATCAGCTGTTCCACATGCGACCCTCGCCGGGATTCGCGGACTACCGCACTCCCATCCCCGGCCTCTACCACGGGTCGAGCGCCACCCACGCCGGCGGCGGCGTGAACGGCATCCCCGGCTGGCAGGCGTACCGCGCGGCGAGAGAGGATCAGCGAGGGAGCAACGGTCCGCGGCACTAAGACAGCGACTACGCCAGTCGCAACCGGCTTCTTGATCGGGTGTCAGCAGCTGAGTCGCGCCAACCTCTGATCGAGCCGCGGGCGCATCAACCGTGTGTCACCCAGATACGCGGACCAGAATTCCCTGCCTCACATCGGTCCGACCACTCGGACCACCTCGACGGTAAGTCCTAGGAGCCCATCGCCTCCATGTTCCTGGTCACGACCTCCATCGTTTGGTCCAGCTCGGCGGTCGGACTGAACTCCACGATCTCGGTGTGTTCGGGAAGGTGTCGGGCGTGTGGCCGGGCCTACGTAGTACGCCTCACCACGGGGCGTCGTCCTTGCCATCCCTGGGATCGCTCGGGCATGCCAACACTACGGCGAGGACGGATATATAGTGCGCCGCAAAGGAGGAGACATGTTCAAGGCGCTGTTGTTCGGATTCATCGTCTTCCTGATCGCGACCTTCCCCGCGACCTGGCTCCTGATGCTTTTCCTCGGGAACGTTGGTGTCGGAACGTCGTACTGGGGCACGCTCCCACTGGGGATCCTGGTCTCGGCCCTCCTTGCCGGCGCGTCGTCGCGTTCGTACGTCGCCACGAGCTGATCGGTCTCTAGCGCGAGCCGTCAGAAACGGCTACATGAGGAACGCAGGGCATCGGCTCGTTCCTGGCCGGCCGGTTGCGCGCACGATGGGTCCAAGATGTCGATATCGGTCCGTCTCGTCCGTCGAGGCAGTGAAGGATCGTTCGGATGACCGCGGCGGAGGGAGTGACCGATGAAGTACCTGTTGCTGGTGTGTTGGGACAGGGATGTGATGGACGGGCAGACCGAACCCGATCCGGCCGCCATACAGGAAGAAGAGGGATTCCCCTGGCTCGACGACCTCCAGGAGCGAGGCGTTTGGGTCACCGGCGATCAACTGGCACCGCCGCGGCGAGCCCGATCGGTGCGCAAGCGTGCGGGTACGACGATGATCACCGATGGACCCTTCGCCGAGACCAAGGAGGTGGTCGGGGGGTTCGACATCATCGAGTGCGAGAGCGACGAGGAAGCCCTCCGCATCGCCTCCGAACACCCCGTCGCGGAGACCGGGACGATCGAGGTCCGGCCCTTCTGGGGTTCGGTCCCGGAGGGTGAGAACGCGCACGCATAGAGTGGACCGGCGGTCTGTGCGTGCGACCGAGTCCTGATTGCGGCGGGATGCTCGGGCCCCCGCGTTCGAGCGACCGGATATCGCCGAAGGCGGCCAATGAGCTGGGTGGGCAGTTGGCGCGTCTTGGGGAGTCCGTGGCGGGGTGCTGTTCGCCCAACGGGCCGATACCGTCCCGATCAACGGCACGGTGGGACGTCGCGCGCCAGACTGAAGAGTTCCTCCTGATCGACCATCCACGGATCCGGCGATTCGAATCGGATCCACGAGTCCAGAACGGTCCGATACCGCCCTGGGCGACATGGGGTCTAGTCCGCGCTCCATGCCTCCGCTTCTCGACGGAAGTCAGGGTCCAATCAACGACACGCGCA
>CAWGFM010000006.1:0-48081 GCA_963821935.1 uncultured Actinomycetes bacterium
ATGCCCAGGTCAGGGCGTTGACCTGCGGCAACGGAGTTCGCTTGAGTACCTCTGAGTACCTTGGAGTCCCTCCGGCTTGTTATGCAGGTGTTATGCCAAGGGCTTCAGCGACACGGGCGCGGAGTGCATGACCCTCCTCGTCTGCTCGAGAGTCAATGCACCTCGCCGGCCGGAGCCAGCCCCGGGAAGAAGTGCCAAGAGACATCCCTGAGAACTTCGACGATGAGATCTCCCGTGAGTTCGACGTTGGGATTGTCGAGTTGCGGCGGGAGTTTGACGCCTAGCTCCCTGGCCTTTTCGATCAGACCGGGTCCTGCCGCCTTCCCTAGGCTGCTGAGGGCTTTGCCCACGACCTCCGGATCCATCGACCATTCAGGAACGGGCTGGGCAGCGAAGGTGTCCCACTCTTTGGGATCGCGTGCCTCGTCTCGCGCGAACACGTGATCGAAGGTGCGAGCCGCGGCGTCGCGTTGCGTGAAAGCTTCACCGAGATCCCACACCTTCCGCAACGTCGCGATGAGAGACGTGTGACGGTACTCCTCGTTGTAGACCGAACCGGGCTCGACCCACGGCGAGACCATGATCGCGGGGACGCGGTAGCCCGAGCGGTCGAACGTGAAGCCGAACTCGCCCGCGGGCGCGGCCGGACAGGCGGCGGAACCGCCCCCGGAGCCACGTGGTCGTACGTGCCGCCCGGCTCATCCCACCCGATCAGCAGGGCGGTGTTCCACACGTTGGTGCCCGATGGCGAGGTGGCGGATCGGTAGGCGTTGAACACCCGCTCCAGGAAGACTTCACCCAAGAGGATCGACGACGGCGCGTCCATCGCGAGATCGACCTGCTGGCTGAGCGACCGACCGAACGCCGGGTGATAGTCCCCATGCCCTCCGAGCATGTTCGGCTCGATCAACGAGAGGTCCGGCAATGTCCCCGCGGCGGCATCCTTCTCGAACTCGCTGAACGGCACGAAATGCGTCGCGAGACGATCCTTCAACCTCGGGTAGTGGATGATCCCGGTGAAGGACAACGGCATCGGCTCCATGACGTAGACCTTCCAGGTTCGCCCATGTGCTTCGAGCCGGTTAAAGATCGTCTCAGCGTCGTTCTTCGCGAACCACTTCGTCGTCGGGCTATTCACCACCAGGCCTGATGAGGTCGCCGCCGTCCAGAACGAGCGGTTCATGAAGGTCTGGGACGGCACCTCGCAGAACCAATGGTCGAACACCCCGAACTCGCGCGCGATCCCGCTCAGCACGGGCACCTGCGCAGGGGTGAACCCAGTCATGATGTGTGCGTACTCGTCATAGGTGGGCTGGCGCCCGACCTCTCCGACGAACGTGCTGACGTAGTCGGCGACGAACCCGTCCATGCTCCCTGTGGTGGTGCGTTCCACGGCGTTGCTACGGCTTCGCCGATCTTGAACCTGTTGTGGTCGTCGATCGCGTTGAACAGCTGCGTGTTGGTGTGGTACCACTCCTCGCCCGAGTCCGGATTGGGTGAATCCATGTCCGTCGCGACCGTGTAGGGCACCACCTTGCGGTCGGCGCCGTGTTCGGCCCATTCCGGGATCGGATTGCTCAGGTCCTTGCCGATGACGCCCTCGAACGTCTTGCCATCCTCGGGGCCATAGAGGTGCCCCAGCATGTTGTCGAGGGACCTGTTCTCGAACAACACCACCACGACATGATCCAGTGCGTTCGTCCGAGTCGTTGAGTCCGGCATGCAATGCCTCCATCTCATCGAGGACGTCCGGAACTGGGGGCGCCAATCCTAGCCTGGACGAGATTGTTCCACGTGGGGCCAAGCCGGAAGGCAATGCCCCTGACCCGCACTTCTCTCGAGGCGCTGACGGTCTCGAACCCCGACCTTCGCTTTGCACTTCGGGCTAGTGATGCGGGAGGTATGCAGGCGCTGCCAGGAGCTGCGCCTAGCAAGGTGCTCGCATTCAGCCTTCGACGACGTGGACCAGTGTTAGGTCGAACATCACCTCGGCGGCTGTTCGACTCCCACGATCTCGTCAAGCAGCTCCGTGACCCGGCGGTCGATCTCGTCACGGATCGGCCGGACTTCCTCGAGCGACTTGCCTGATGGGTCCTCAAGGTCCCAGTCGAGGTAGCGCTTGCCGGGGAAGATCGGACAGGCGTCCCCGCATCCCATGGTGATGACCACATCGGACGCCTGCACGTACTCGTCGGTGAGCGGCTTCGGGTACTCCTGCGACAGGTCGACGCCCACCTCGTTCATCGCCTCGACAACGGCTGGATTGATCTCCTCAGCCGGCGTACTGCCGGCGGAACGAACATGCACCTTGCCCCGCGCATGCTTCGCGAGCAACCCGGCCGCCATCTGGCTGCGCCCCGCGTTGTGCACGCACACGAACAGGACCTCTGGATGTTCCTTCACGATCAGTCCCTCCGCTTGCCCGAGCGCTCGCAGCCGCTCCCGACTGAACCGGTATGCGAGCACCTCGAGGTGAGCGCTGATCTTGGGCGATGGCCAACGGTCGGCCGACTCACGAACGAACCTCGTGATCGTCTCCTCCGAGAAGATCCCGTCGAATTCCCTCGAGAGCGCTGCGACGGTGCGATCGAACTGGTAGTCGCGGAGCAGTGGTGCCGTTCCCTCGCCCGACCGCATGATGCCCCTTCCACGTATCGACTGTCATCGATAGGTTGCCACTCCACTGACGACGGAGGGTGAACACGGGGTGAACGTTCGGCGACTCAGGGCTTGTTGGCCTTGACGTTGGCTCCATAGATCTCGTCCGCCATCTCGTGGGTCAGATCGATGCCGACGTCGGTGAACCCGGCGCTCATGAGGCCATCCGAGTACTCGGAGAACGTCATCGCGCCGGCGATGCACCCCACGAAACTGCCGCGCGTACGGCGTTCTTCCTCGCTGAGACCGTCCGCAGCCACGACGTCGCTAACCCCCATGCGACCTCCAGGACGGAGAACGCGGAAGATCTCGGAGAGCACCTTCGACTTGTCGGTCGAGAGATTGATCACGCAGTTGGAGATCACGACATCAACCGAGGCGTCGGGGAGCGGAATGGCTTCGATGTAGCCCTCGATGAACTCCACGTTCGTCGCGTTGGCCTTCGCGGCATTAGAGCGGGCCAAGGACAGCATCTCTTCGGTCATGTCGAGTCCGTAGGCCCTGCCGGTTGATCCGACACGCTGGGCGGAGAGCAGCACATCGATGCCGCCACCCGATCCGAGATCGAGCACCGTCTCCCCTTCATGAAGCTCGGCGACCATCAGCGGGTTGCCACATCCGAGGCTGGCTAGGACCGCTTCGTCGGGGAGCTCGCTCCGCTGGGTGATGTCGTACAGCTCCTGGCCAAGACCCTTCTCCGGATCGCAGCAGCCAGCTTCCTGGTCCCAGTCGTTGGCCGCGTAACCCTCCCCGACGGCCTTCGCGGCGGCGGCGTAGCGATCGCGGACCTGTTCGCGGAGTTCGCTCATCCCGTTTTCCTCCGTGGCGTGACGCGCTCGACCGGGCCAGCGAGCGCCGAGCGCAGCAGTTCGATCGGCTCGGGCAGCAGCCAGTAGTAGACCCACCGTCCGCGCTGCTCTCGCCCCAGCAGGCCGGCATCGGTCAGCACCTTCAGGTGGTGACTCACCGTGGGCTGCGACAGCCCCATCGGCTCGACGAGGTTGCAGACGCACGCCTCCCCATCGGGAGCCGCCCCGATGAGGCTCAGGAGTTGGAGACGGGCGGGATCGGCCAGCACCTTCAACGCATCGGCGAGCCGATCGGCTTCCTCTCGGTCCAGCGGCGCGGCGAGCACCTGCGGGCAGCACTCCGCATCGATCGTCTGGATCAGCTTCATGGAAGAGATATTGACGTTCATCGATGGAACTGTCAACGTATCAACCGCCATCGATACGAAGGAGGTGTCCGGATGATGTTCCTCGACCCATGCTGCCCCGAGGGCTCGTGCCCGGAGGGGTGCTGCTAGTGCGAGAGGGGGGTCGGGCATCCAGCCCGCCCCCCGTCATCGTGGTCGGCGGGGGGCAATCCGGACTCGCAGCCGCGCGAGTCCTGCGCGAGCTGCGGATGCCTACGGTGATCCTGGAAGCCGGCGATCGCCCGGTCGGGTCCTGGCCGCACTACTACGACAGCTTGGAATCGTTCTCGCCGGCTGAGTACAGCTCGCTTCCCGGGATGCCCTTCCCCGGTGCGCCGGATCATTACCCGAGCCGCGATGAGGTAGCCGACTACCTCGAGCGGTACGCAGCCGAACTCGACGTCGACATCCAGACAAACACGCGCGTCGAGACGATCCAGCAGGACGGCAGGTCGTTCGTCCTGCTCACTGAAGACGGTCGGGAACTCCCCGCATCAGGCATCGTTGCCGCAAGCGGGTCATTCTCGAACCCGTATCGGCCGAGCTTCCCTGGACAGGACACCTTCACCGGCGAACTCTCGCACGTCGCCGACTATCGCAATCCGGCGCCGTACGAGGGCCAGCGCGTCATCATCGTGGGCGCAGGCGATTCCGCCGCACAGGTCGCAAACGAAATCGCGCCGGTGGCAACCACCTCGATCGCTACGCGCCATCCCATCCGATTCATCCCCCAGCGCATCGGTGGCCATGACGTCCACTACTGGTTCCGCGAGACGGGCTTCGACACCCTGCCGGCGCCTTGGCTGAAGATGATCGCTGACGGCGCGGTCGTCACCGACAGCGTCGGCTTCCGACAGACCCTCGCCGAGGGAGCCGTGGATCGACGTCCGATCTTCGACGCGCTCGAAGAGAATCGCGTGGTCTGGAGCGACGACCACTCCGAGGCGGTCGACGCAATCATCCTTGCAACGGGGTACCGGCCGAGCGTGGGCTACCTACGAGAGCTCGGGGCTCTCGATGGACTCGGAGGTCCGTTACACGTGGGGGGCGTGTCGACGACCCACCTCGGACTCGTCTTCGTGGGGTTGGAGTACCAGCGCTCGTACGCCTCGAACACACTAAGAGGAGTCAGCGACGACGCGAGAGCCGTGGTTGAGCCACTGGTCGCCTGGATCCGCGACGCGCCCACCAGGGTAGGGCTCGCACTGTGATGAGTCGTTTCTAGTCTATGACCAAGGCTTTTCTCGGTGGGCGCTGAGGGTCTCGAACCCCCGACCTTCGCCTTGTAAGGGCGACGCTCTGCCAGCTGAGCTAAGCGCCCGCGACGTGCACGGGTTCCATATGACCGCAGGCGCGGCACGTCACCTCACCGAGCGTCACCGACAACCGGGTCTCTCCGCAGCTCGCGCATCGGTCCAGTCTGTCGGCCCAGCCCGGACGATCTTGCACGCACGATGGGCAGATCAGCACCTGCCGACCGCCAGCGACCGCCCGCACCCACGGCGCATCCCGCTTGCCGGGATCGTAGGTGGGTCGGCCGCAGAGCGAACACCCGGGTCGGTCTTTCGGCGAGGGCTCGCCGTGCTTCGGCCTCACGGCCCCAGGATAGCCGCGAGCGACGTCGAGGGAACGCCGCCTTGGGTTGCATCTGGGGCTCTCTTGCGCGATGGTCCGTGGTCTGGAACACTCCGCCCGCCCGGTGTGTTGCGTTCGACCCATGGTCTGCGCTTGCACGGCCGGCACCCGGACCAGGGGGGTCCCGCGAAGTTGAGCGATGAAAAGGGTTCGGTCCAGCTGCGTCAGCTGGTGAAACGGTTCGGCCCCGTAGCGGCCGTCGACGGCATCGATCTCCAGGTCGAGGCCGGAGAGTTCCTGTCGCTGCTGGGCCCTTCGGGGTGCGGCAAGACCACCACGCTCCGCATGCTGGCGGGGTTCGAAGACCCGACTGAGGGCGACATCGTGATCTCGGGCAAAGCCGTGCAGGGGATACCGGCCCACAAGCGCGACGTCAACACCGTGTTCCAGCACTACTCCCTGTTCCCGCACATGACCGTCGCGGAGAACGTCGCATACGGGCTCCGCCAGAAGAAGACTCCCAAGGAAGATGTGAACCGCATGGTCGGGGAGGCGCTCGAGATGGTGAAGATGTCGCCCCTGGCCAATCGCAAGCCCAGGCAGATGTCCGGCGGGCAGCAGCAACGCGTGGCGCTGGCTCGTGCTTTGGTCAATCGCCCCAGCGTGCTCCTGCTCGACGAGCCGCTGGGTGCCCTGGACCGCAAACTGCGCGAGGAGATGCAGATCGAGTTGAAGCTGATCCAGTCGCAGGTGGGCACCACGTTCATCTTCGTCACACACGACCAGCAGGAGGCGCTGTCCATGAGCGACCGCATCGCCGTCATGCTGGACGGGCACGTCGAGCAGCTCGCCGATCCCGATGAGATCTACGACTCCCCCGCTTCGGCCTTCGTGGCCGGCTTCATCGGCCAGCAGAACTTCTTCGATGGGACGGCACGGGAGTCCGGACGGATAGTGGAGGGTGACGGTTGGACGATCCACGCAGGCGACAACGCCGCACCCGTTTCCGACGGCAACGGGGCGCTCGCTGCCGTGCGTCCGGAAGCCATCACGCTCTCGGACACGGAGCCCACGTCCAGCCCCAACCGGGTCTCGGGGACCCTTGCCAACGTCTCACACCTGGGCGACGTGGTCCAGTTCGTCGTGCTCACCCCCGGGCGCAAAGAGATCCTGGCCCGGCTGCCACGGCCCAGCGCGCCCCGGCTCGACGTCGGGGGCACCGTGTGGTGCTCGTGGGAGCCCCAACACACCCATGTCTTCTCGTCCGACCAAGCCGACATCGTCCTGGCCGACCCCGCTACGGAAGCGGCGCTCGCCCAGGCCTGATCGAAAGAAGGGACCCGCATGCCGCAGCCCCACGATGACCAAGTCACCACCCGGATCCTGGCGCCTCGCAGCACCGCCCAGCGGGTCTCCCGCCGGCTCTTCCTGCAAGGCGGCGCCGTCGCGCTGTTCTCGGGCAGCGTGCTGCTGGCGGCGTGTGGCTCAGACCCCGAGACCGAGTTCCAGGAGGCCGGCGCAACCGGTGCGACCGCTGGAGTGCCCACCGAGCTGGAGGATCAGCTCAACTTCTACCACTGGGCGGAGTACGACGACCCCAAGTTGTTCAAGCAGTTCACCAACGACAATGGACCGACGACCAAGATCGACATCTATGCCTCGAACGAAGAGATGATCGCCAAGCTCAACGCCGCCCAGGGAACCAGCGGCTACGACATCGTCGTTCCCACCGGGGTGTACATCCCGCAGATGGTCAAGCTCGGCCTGCTCGCCGAGCTGGATCTGGCGAAGATCCCCAACTTCAAGAACCTGGAGGCCCAGTACACGAACCAGCCCTGGGATCCGAACAACGCCCACTCGGTCTGCAAGGACTGGGGTTCGACCGGTTACATGTGGGACAGCACCGTGGTGCCCGGCGACATCGAGACGTGGAACGACTTCATCGCCGCCGCGCAGGGTCCGGCGAGTGGTTCGACCTCGGTGCTCGACACGCCGGGCAACCTCGCAGGCATCTACTTCTGGGCGAACGGGATCAACTGGACGACCGAGGACCCGGCCGACCTGGATGCGTGCCAGCAGTTCACCGTCAACGAGCTCGCGCCGCACGTCAAGGCGTTCGACTCCTACCCTGGCATCGCGTTGACCCAGGGCAACTACACCCTGAGTCAGGTCTGGAACGGTGATGCGCGCCAGGGGTTCATCGATGTCCAGGACACGGAGCCGGACCGCTACAAGTGGGCCCTGGGTGCGCCCAAGACCGAGCTGTGGATGGACAACTGGTGCATCCTGGCCGAGGCGAAGAACATCAACGCCGCATATGCCTGGATCAACTTCATCCTGGACCCGGCGATCTCCCTGAAGGACCTGCAGTTCCACGGGTACAACCCGGGGATCAAAGGGGTCCAGGAGTCCGCAGAAGAGGCCGGCCTCCCCTTCCTCGACATGGTCTTCTTCGACGAGGCACAGGTCGCCACCATGGAAGCCGGCGCCGTCAACTCCGCGACGGAGCGACTCGTGCAGATCTGGGACGAGGCCAAGGCGGAGGCGGGGGCGTAGCGGTTGAAGGGCCCTCGGTTCGCGCTCGCGATCCCGGCCTGGATCCTGTTCATCCTGTTCTTCCTGGTGCCGGTTGCATTCATCGCGTACTACTCGCTGGGGTACAAGCCGTTCTTCCTGACGGGTGAGACCATCGCCACCGACCAGCTCTCGCTCGGGCGGTACGGGGAGGCGCTGTCCGGCACCTTCCTGCAGACGTTCAGGAACACGCTGCAGATCTCGATCCTGGGGACCCTGCTGTGCCTCGTGATCGGATTCCCGTTCGCGTACTGGCTCGCGGTGAAGGTGGACCCGAGATGGCGAGGCCTGCTGCTTGGGTTGGTGATCGTGCCCTTCTGGACGAACTTCTTGGTGCGCACGATCGGATGGCGGATCCTGCTCTCCCCGAACGGTCCGGTGTCCGGCATTCTGCAAGACATCGGGCTGATCGGGAGTCCGCTGGACGTGTTGTTCACGAAGTTCGCCGTACAGCTCGGCGTGGTCTACAACTACCTCCCGCTGATGATCCTGCCCCTGTTCGTGGCGCTGGACCGGCTGGAACCAGCCCTGCGCGAGGCATCCAAGGACCTGGGCGCGGGTAGGTTCAAGACCCTCCGGCAGGTGACCGTCCCACTCGCCATGCCCGGCATCGTCGCCGGGGGGTTGCTGGTGTTCATCCCCCTGTCCGGCGACTACATCACGGCGCAGGTGCTCGGCGGCGCGAAGGGGAACATGGTCGGACGCATGGTGGCCGACCAGTTCCTCACGGCCCAGAACTGGGCCCTGGGGTCGGCCATGGCGATGGTCCTGATCGCCATGATCCTGTTGTCGGTCGGCGTGTTCGCGCTGATCGGCTTGGGCATCAGAGCGATCGTGCGGTCCAACCGGAAGGTCGCACTGGCCGAGGTCCCGGCCGAGGTCCCGGCCGAGGCGCCGGCATGAGCGCCGAGGCGACGGTCGAGCGGGTCGAGACGCGGACCCGTGCCGAACCGATCAAGCCTAAGCGCGACGTGGTGGGACTCCTGCTCACGGTCTGGGGCGTGCTGGTCTACATCTTCCTGTTCCTGCCCATCCTCATCATCGTGATCTACTCGTTCAACAGCGGCCGGGCGCTGGAAGCCTGGGACGGACTGGGCACCGAGTGGTACCGCACGCTGCCGGACAACCCCGTGATCCGGAGCGCGATCAGCACGTCGCTGAAGGTCGCCGTGGGCTCCGCCGTGATCGCGACCATCCTGGGCGCGCTTGCGGGGATCGCGCTGGCACGCCGGCCGGGCAAGTGGGTGATCCTGTTCATGGTGTTCGTGTTCCTGGTGCTCGTCACGCCCGAGATCGTCGATGCGATCGCCCTGCTGATCTGGTACGTGCGCATCAAGGGTCCGTTCGGACCCGGGAACGAGCTGGTCAACTACGGACTGGTCCGATTGTGGGTGGGCCATGCGTTGTTCTCGACCGCGGTCGTGACGTTGATCGTTCGTGCGCGCCTCGCCGGGCTGGACGAGTCGCTCGAGGAGGCGGCGGCCGACCTGTACGCGACCCCGTGGAAACGGTTCAAGCAGATCACGTTGCCCCTGATGATGCCGGCCGTGCTGGCGGGCGGACTCCTTGCCTTCAGCCTGTCGCTCGACAACACGATCATCTCCACGTTCGTGAGCGTGGCCGGGGCCTCGCCATGGCCCGTATACGTCTTCAGTGCCCTCCGCAGCCTGTTGCGCCCCGAGATCGCCGCGGTCTCCACCCTGATGCTGCTGCTGACGTTGGTCGCACTCGGCCTGGTGGCGCTCGTGCTCAAACGCAGCGGTGACTCGGCCGAGGACGTCGCGAAGACCATCACCGCCACCGGGTAGATGCACCTGAACCCCACCGAGGACGACCGCCTCCGCGTGTTCGTGCTGGCCCAGCTCGCGCGAGCCACCCGGGAACGTGGGCTCCCCTTGAACGCACCGGAGGCGACCGCGCTGGTGTGCGACGAGATGCACATGGCAGCGCGCACGGGCGCCGGCTTCGACGAGGTGATGGATGCGGGGCTCGCCGCCGCGGCGGCGAGCCCGGTCCTGGACGGCGTGACCGATCTGGTGCCCGAGATCCGCGTCGAGGTGCTGTTGGATGAGGGCACGCGTCTGATGGTCCTGCGGCAGCCGTTCGGCCGTCCGGTGCCGGACGGTCCCGGCAGCGTGCGGTTCGCCGACGGAGACGTCGCCCTCGTTCCCGATCGTGAACGGCGTCGCGTCTCGGTGACCAACTCCGGACGCCGGCCGGTCCGGGTCTCGTCGCACTACCCGTTCTGGCAGGTGAATCCGTCACTCACGTTCGATCGGGAGCAGGCGGAAGGGTTCCGACTGGACCTGCCGGCGGGCGATTCGGTGCGCTGGGCTCCCGGCGAGACGCGCGACATCGATCTGGTGGCCTATGGGGGCGCGTCCCGCTGATGCCCGGGTCCATCAGCCGCGAGGAGCATGCCCGGCGGCACGGCCCCACCACCGGCGATCGCATGCGTCTTGGGGACACCGACCTGTGGGTCCGCGTCGAGCAGGACCTGACCGAGCCAGCGGACCAGGCGCTGTGGGGGTATGCCAAGAACCTGCGCTCGCGCATGACCCAGCACGACACGGCCTCGGCTGCGAGCGAGCTGGACGCCGTCGTCGCCAGCGCCATCGTGATCGACCCCTTGCTGGGCGTGGTGAAGGCCGACCTCGGCATCAAGGACGGTCGTGTGGTGGGCGTGGGCCGGGCGGGCAATCCCGACATCACCGACGGTGTCGACCTGACGATCGGGCCGTCCACCTGGCCCATCCCGTGCCACGGGTTGATCGCGACGCCGGGGGGGATCGACAGCCACGTGCATCTGCTCTCACCTCGGCTCGTCCCCGTCGCCCTGTCCGCCGGAATCACCACGTTGATCACGGCGGGGTTCGAAGAACCGGTGTCCCGCATGCACCGGACGTTGGAGGCCTTCGAGCACCTACCGGTGAACGTGGGCCTGCAGGCCAGCGCCCGTGCCGACCGGCGCGCTCCCCTGGACGCCCTGATCGAGGGCGGCTCGGTCGGTTTGAAGATCCATGAGGATTGGGGCGCGTATCCGGAGATCGTCGACGCCACCCTGGCGGTCGCCCACGATCACGACATCGCGGTGTGCCTGCACACCGACGGCCTCAACGAATCGACGGAGCTCGAAGGCACGGTCTCCGCAATCGATGGCCGCACGATCCATGCCTATCACGTGGAAGGAACGGGTGGCGGTCACATCCCGGACCTGCTGGGTCTGGTCCGGGAGGCCAACGTGCTCTGCTCGTCCACCACACCCAGCCTGCCGTGGGGACCGGCGGCAGCCGCCGAAGCGCTCGACATGATCATGATCGTGCACGAGCAGAACCCGGCCGTGGCCGAAGATGTGGCCGCGGCACGCGAGCGCATCCGCGGGCCATCCATGGCGGCCGAGGGTCCGTTGCATGAACTGGGCGCGATCTCGATCGTGAACTCGGACTCCCAGGGCATGGGCCGCATCGGCGAGACGATCCGGCGAACCTGGCAGCTCGCCCACGCGATGAAGGGCTGGCGCTCGTCCGAGCCCGGCGCCGGCCGGCCGGAGGCCCCCGCGACGCGCAGGCTGCGGCCGCGCCCCGATGCCCCGCGGACCCCCGACGACAACGAACGCGTCCTCCGCTACATGGCCAAGTACACGAGCGAGCCGGCGATCGTCCACGGCATCGCGGACGAGGTCGGGTCCGTCGCGCCAGGACATGCCGCCGATCTGGTCCTGTGGGAACCGGCGCTGTTCGGCGTGAGGCCGGCCATGGTCATCAAGGGCGGCGTGGTGGCCTGGAGCGCCATGGGCGCAGGCAACGCCAGCGTGCACGGCGCCGAGCCCACCCGGTACGGTCCGGATTGGGGCGCCATGGGTGCCGCCGCCGCGCCCCTGTCCACGACCTTCGCGTCCCAGGCGGCAGTGGACGCGGGGCTCGGCGCCGTGCTGGAGACGCGCCGACGACTGGTCGCGGTTCGCGGCACGAGGGGGCTCACCAGAGCCGACATGGTCGCCAACAGCGCCGTGCCGGCCGTCGACGTCTCCCCCGAGGACGGTTCCGTGGACCTGGACGGTCGCCCGCTGCGATGCGAACCTGTTCCCACGGTGCCGCTGTCACGGCGCTACCTGTTGGCGTAGACGCTTCGTTCGTCCGTCGACGCATCGAAGACGATCCGACCTGCCGCCATCGTCATCTCCACCCGCGTCTCGCCGATCGGCCCGCGCGTTCTGTCGAACGGGTTCCGGTCCAGCACCGCCAGATCGGCCCGTGTGCCCGGTGCGAGCGAGCCTGCGTCGTCGTCATGGTTGATCCATGCCGTGCCGGTGGTGTAGGCGGCCATGCCGGCGGCGAGGTCGATGCGCTGCCCGGCGTCCAGCGGCGGGGAATCGGGGTCGCCCGGCGTCTGCCGGGTGACCGCCACCTCCAAGGCCTGCCACGGGTCCGGCGTCGACACCGGCCAGTCGCTGCCGAACGCCATCACCGCGCCGCTGGCGCGGATGTCGCCGATCGGGAACAGACGCGCCGCGCGATCGGGGCCTACCCGCGGCACGCAGAGCACCTCGATGGCCGGGTCGGGCTGCGCCCAGAACGGTTGCAGGTTGGCGGCGACCCCCAGAGGACGCAAACGTGGCAGGTCGGCCGGGTCGGGAAGCTGGATGTGCGCCATGTGGTGGCGGGCGTCGTTCGGGCCGTTGACGTTCCGTGCAGCTTCCACCGCGTCGAGGCCCGTTCGGATCGCCCGGTCCCCCAACGCATGTTGATGCACCTGGAAGCCGTGCGCGTCCAAGGCCGTGAACGCCTCCGTGAGCAACTCGGGATCGATGAACTGCAGGCCCATACCGTGCCGGTCGCCGAAGGCTCCCTCATAGGGATCGAGCATGGAGCCCGTGCAGCTCTCGGGACAGCCATCGAGCATCATCTTGATGGTCGTGGCGTGCACGTTGCCACCGGTGGCACGTTCGCGTTGCTCGACGAACCCATCCACCTGCTCCAGGCCGCCGTGACGGTCCCACCACATGGCCGTGACCACCCGCATCGTGAGGTCGCCGTCGTCGTTCAGGGAGCGATAGGCCTCGAGCAGTCGCGGCTCGACCCACGCGTCCTGCCACCCCGTGATGCCCAGGGCGTGGAGCTCACGCTGCGCCCGACGGAGGTAGGCCTTCCACTGGTCGAGGCTGGGGGCGGCCACGACCTCGCGGAGCATCGTGTAGGCGGCACCCTCCTGCAGGCATCCGGTGGGCGACCCGTCGTCGTCGCGCACGACGTACCCGTCCCAGGGGTCGGGCGAGGCGGCCGTGATGCCGGCCACGTCCATGGCGCGGGAGTTGACCCACGCGCCGTGCACGTCGTTGTTCAGCAGGAAGACGGGCCGGTCGGGAACGATCGCGTCGAGATCCTCCTTGCGGGGGCCGTTCGTAGCGGCGAACATGGAGCTCGACCACCCCCCGCCCACGATCCAATCGAGCCCCGGGTTCGCGTCGGCGACGGCCAGGATCCGAGCCAGATACTCGTCCTTGGTTTGGAGATCGTCGAGGTTCACGTTGAGCAGGTTGCGGGCCCCGAATGCGGCATGAACATGAGAATCCTGGAACCCGGGCACGACCGTCGCGCCGCCCAGCGACATCACCTCGGTGCTCGGCCCCCGCAGTTCGCGCACATCGTCGTCCGCTGCCCACCGCCACGACGCGGTCGCCCCGGATCGCGAGCGCACGTGCCCACCGGCGCGCGGCATCGCCGCACCAGATGTCGGCGTCGGCCACGATGAGGTCCGCGGGTTGAGGCATGTCCGCGGGACCGTACCCGGCCACGATCTGCACGGTCAACGTCGGCATGCAGGATCCGAGAGGATGGTGACGACGCCGAACGAAGAGGAGCACGCGATGGAGAAGCAGACCTCGGTGGGGAGCGGGCCGGTCGGGGCGGTGTCGGGTGGAACCGTGAACGTTCGCAACGCGGCGGTTGGCGCGATCGCCGCACGCGATGTCGCACTCACCAACGGTGGTGCGGGAGCGATCGCCGCGGCGGGTGACGTGCACATCACCAACGGTGGCTCCGGTCCCATGGCGGTGGCCGGGGACGTGTCGATCATGAACGGAGGCGCACAGACGATCGCCGCGCTGGGAGGCGCGACGCTGCAGGAACGCAGCTTCGTGGCGTTCGTGCTGGCACCGAAGGTGACGATCGAGGACGGAGCCCGGGTACTGATCACGCCGCGAGCCGCGGCAGCCGGCGCCGCGATCGCGATCGCCGTGGGGCTGCTGCTCAGGCGAGGTCGCTAGGTGGCTCGGTGCCGCCCGCCGGTGCCGCGGGCGCGCCAGGATGCCACGAGCATGGCTCCGGTTCCGAAGACGCCCGCCAAGGCCCACGCCGCGAGGTTGAGGTAGGGCACGAGGCTGACCGCGAGGGCGATCGCCCACCCAGCGCCGAACGCCAGCCATCGGGAACGCGGGTCGTGCACCAGTGCCCGTCCCACCGACCAGACGGCCCACGTCGCTCCCACCAGGAAGAGCATCGCCAAGGCCAGGAGCATCGCGAGCCCGACGGGCAGGGCCACCAGTGTCACCGACAGAGCCACCGCCAACAGCGGAAGCACGATCGCCGAAACCACTCCCCACGCGAACGAGGTGAGCGGCGCGGAATGGGCGGCGGTGGCGACCCGGTCGGCGCCGCGGGGCACCAGGAGGAGCAGCGCGAGCCCCACCAGCAGCACGGAACAGGCGATGGCGATCGGGCCGAGCAGATCGCCGAGCACCGAGAGCGATCCTCGCGGGGTGAACGCCACCGATTCCCGGACGTCGCCGGCGATCGTGGCGCCGTCGTCGACGCGAACCGACTGGCCGCCGAGCACGTCGCCACCGACCGAGGCCGATCGCGTGATGTGCACCGAGCCGTTGAGCGCGATGACCGAGCCACTCACCTGGCCCGAGACCGTGGCCGGCCCGTCGAGGACGACCACGTCGCCGAAGGCCACGCCTAGGACGACCGCCCGCCCGTGGAACACGACGATCTCCCCGGCCGCCTGTCCACGGGGGACGAACGCCGTGCCCGAGAGCACCACCACGTCCTGCGCGTCGTCCACCGACGGGCCGGGTTCAGGAGCCGAGGTCGCTCCCCCGGGCGTGGTCGTCTGCGCCCCTGCCACGCTGGCGGTGGAGAGCAGCACTCCCGCCAGCAGGATCACGAGGCCCCACCGGACCTCGCGCCGGGGGTGGGCCGCGAACCGCTGGTTCCTGGGGGGCCTGGTGGACATCGGGGCGAATCCTACCCTCGCGACCCGGGCGATCCGCGCTCGTCGGAGGGAGCCGGTACGGTGTGAGGGTGAGCGCGTCTCCGTTCTCTCCCGCGGTTCGCGGATGGTTCGAGTCCTCGTTCGAGCAGCCCACCCCCGCACAGCGCCAGGGCTGGGACGCGATCGCCCGGGGCGACCACACCCTCATCCTTGCCCCCACGGGCTCGGGCAAGACCCTGGCGGCGTTCCTGTGGGCGATCGACCGGCTCAGCACCCAACCGCCTCCCGAACCCGACCGCCGCACCCGGGTGCTGTACGTCTCGCCGCTGCGGGCGCTCGCCGTCGACATCGAGAAGAACCTGCGCTCGCCGCTGGCAGGCATCCAGCACGCCGCAGCGCGTGCCGCGAACGGCCCCACGGACGAGGCGAACGTCGCCCTCGCGCATGAGCCGGTCGTGGGGGTGCGCACCGGCGACACGTCCGCCCGCGATCGGCGTCGGCTGATCTCCCACCCCCCCGACATCCTCATCACCACACCGGAGTCGCTCTACCTCATGCTGACCTCGTCGGCCCGCGAGACGCTGCGCAGCGTCACGACCGTGATCGTCGACGAGATCCACGCGCTGGCGGCGACCAAGCGTGGCGCCCACCTCGCGCTCTCACTCGAACGGCTCGAGCGGCTCGCCGACGTGGCGCCACAACGCATCGGTCTCTCGGCGACACAGCGTCCGCTCGACGAGATCGCCCGGTTCCTGGGTGGGCATGTCGAGCCCGACGCGGCACGGCCGGTCACCATCGTCGATGCGGGCCATCGCAAGCCGATGGAGCTCGAGGTCATCGTCCCCATGGAGGACATGGGCCAGATCGGGCAACCCATGGACGTCCCGGCGAGCGGCCCGGCCTCGAGCGCGGGTCCCGCGCGGGCGTCGATCTGGCCCGCGATCCATCCGAAGCTGCTGGAGCTGATCCGCGCGCACCGATCGACGATCGTGTTCGTGAACGGGCGCCGGCTGGCCGAACGCCTCGCGGCACAGCTCAACGAGCTGGCCGACGAAGACCTGGTTCGCACCCATCACGGATCGATCGCGCGTGAACAGCGGCTCGAGGTCGAGGACGCGCTCAAATCGGGTCGCCTGCGCGCCATCGTGGCCACGAGCAGCCTGGAGCTGGGCATCGACATGGGGGCGGTCGACCTGGTGGTGCAGGTGGAGTCCCCCGGCTCGGTCGCCAGCGGCCTGCAGCGCATCGGCCGCGCCGGCCACCAGGTGGGCGAACCCAGCCGCGGCAAGATCTTCCCGAAGTTCCGCGGCGACCTGTTGGAATCGAGCGTGGTGGCCGAGCGCATGCTGGCCGGGGCCATCGAGCACACGCGCTATCCCCGCAACCCCCTCGACGTGCTGGCCCAGCAGATCGTGGCGATGACGGCGGTCGACGAGTGGCAGGTCGAGGACCTGTTCGCACTCGTTCGGCGCGCGGCCAACTTCATCGAGCTCTCTCGCGACGTGTTCCTGGCGGTGCTCGATCTGCTCGCGGGGCGCTACCCCAGCGATGGGTTCGCCGAGCTGCGACCTCGCGTGGTCTGGGACCGAAGCGCCGACACCGTCCGGGCGCGGGACGGCGCGGGACGCATCGCCATCACGAACGGCGGCACGATCCCCGACCGCGGTCTGTTCGGCGTCTTCCTGGTCGACGGCACGCGGGTCGGTGAGCTCGACGAGGAGATGGTGTACGAGTCCCGGCGGGGTGAGGTGTTCCTGTTGGGAGCATCCAGCTGGCGCATCGAAGACATCACCCGCGATCGGGTCGTGGTCTCCCCGGCTCCAGGGGAGCCGGGCAAGATGCCGTTCTGGCACGGCGACAAGCCGGGCCGCCCGCTGGAGCTGGGCCGGGCGATCGGCGCCTTCACCCGCGAGCTCCGCGGCACGGGACGCGATGCGGCGCTGCAGCGCCTGCACACCGACGTCGGCCTCGATCCCTGGGCTGCACAGAACTTAGTCAACTACCTTGACGAACAACTCGAGGCGACCGGCGCGGTCCCGGACGACCGCACGGTGGTGGTCGAACGCTTCCGGGACGAGATCGGTGACTGGCGGGTGTGCGTGCTCTCGCCGTTCGGCTCGCGCGTGCACACCCCGTGGGCCTTGGCCATCGAAGCTCGGCTCGCCGACCGGTTCGGGCCGGGGGCCCAGGTGCTGTGGAGCGACGACGGCATCGTGATCCGCCTTCCCGAGGCGGTCGACCGCATCCCGCTGGAGGACCTGCTGTTCGACCCCGACCATATCGAGCAGGACGTCGTGCGCGTGCTACCGAACACCGCCCTGTTCGCCAGCGTGTTCCGTGAGGCCAGCGCACGAGCGCTGCTGCTCCCCCGCCAGCGGCCGGGCAAGCGCACGCCCTTGTGGCAGCAGCGTCAGCGCAGCGCCGACCTGCTGACCGAGGCCGCGAAGCACCCCACGTTCCCCATGCTGCTCGAGACCACGCGCGAGTGTCTCCGTGACGTCTTCGACGTGCCCGCCTTGCGCGAGGTCATGACGGACCTGCGATCGCGCACGACGAAGCTGGTGGCGGTCGACACCGAACGTGCGTCGCCGTTCGCGCAGTCCCTGCTGTACCGATGGATCGCCGTTGCGATGTACGAGGGCGACGCGCCGCTCGCCGAGCGCCGGGCCACCGCGCTGGCGCTGGACCGTGACCTGCTGCGCGAGCTGCTGGGATCCGAAGAGCTCCGCGACCTGCTGGATCCGCGTGCGGTCGATCAGACCCAGCTCGAGCTTCAGTGGCTCGCCGACGGCCGGCGTGCCCGGGGGGCCGACGGTGTCCACGACCTGCTCCGCACCGTCGGCGACCTCACCGACGACGAGATCGACCATCGCACCGACGGCGACGGTGCCACCTGGGTCGCCTCGTTGATCGCGGACGGCCGCGCGATGCGGGTGCGCGTGGCGGGCGAAGAGCGCGTCGCTGCCGTGGACGATGCCGCCCGCCTCCGCGACGCGCTCGGCGTCTCGTTGCCCATGGGCCTGCCCGGTGTCTTCACCGAGCCGTCGGACCGTCCGTTGGACGGCCTGGCGGCACGGTACGCACGGACCCACGGGCCCTTCACCACCACGGATGTCGCGGCCCGGCTCGGCGCATCCGCCGAACGCATCCGCGACTCGCTCGAGCGCCTCGCGGATCACGGCACGCTCGCCGCCGGCGCGTTCCGTCCGGGCGGCAGTGAGGCGGAATGGTGCGACGAAGGGGTGCTCCGTCGGCTGCGTCAGCGTTCGCTCGCCGCGTTGCGACGAGAGGTGGAGCCCGTCGATGCCGCGGCACTCGGCCGCTTCCTGCCTGCCTGGCAGGGAGCGGATCGTCCCAGCGGTTCGGCGGACGCGCTCGGCGAGGCCGTCGCGCGGCTCCAGGGGGCGGCGATCCCAGCCTCGATCCTGGAATCCGACGTCCTGTCGGCCCGCGTCCGGGGCTACCGGCCGGCCGACCTGGACGCCATGCTCGCCGCCGGTGACCTGGTGTGGATGGGCGATGGGTCGATCGCCGGCGACGACGGCCGCGTGGTGCTCTGCTTCCGGGAACACGCCCGCACCCTCATGGCGCGACGAGAGGCCGGAGCATCCGCGGCTGATGCGCCGACCGGCGAGCTCCCCGATGCGATCCGGTCGCACCTGGCCGCGAACGGCGCGTCGTTCTGGCCCGACCTGGTGCTGGCCACAGGTATCGCGGACGAGCGGATCGTCCTGCGCGCCTTGTGGGACCTGGTGTGGGCGGGCGAGGTGACCAACGACACACTGCAATCCCTCCGCTCGTTCGTGCGTGGTGCAGGCGCCCGCGTTCGTGCGCCGCGGCCGGGATCGAGACCACGGCCCGGAGCACTCCGGCGAACCGGCCCCCCTGCCGGCGCCGGGCGGTGGTCCCTAGTGGCACCACTCCTGTCCCCCGCCCCGTCCGACACCGAAGCGGCGCATGCACGAGCCCTGCAGCTGTTGGACCGTCACGGCGTGGTGACCCGCGAGTCCGTCGTAGCCGAAGGAGCACCGGGCGGGTTCGCCGGCGTGTATCCGGTGCTGCGGGCCATGGAAGAGGCCGGCAAGGTGCGCCGTGGCTACTTCATCACCGGCCTGGGCGCGGCGCAGTTCTCGCTGCCGGGTGCGGTCGACCGGCTCCGCACCCTTCGTGACGCCGGCGAGGCCGAGCAAGGTGCCGCGGTCGTGCTCGCCGCTGCCGACCCCGCGCAACCGTACGGGGCAGCGCTGGCATGGCCCGATTCGAACGGCCGGCCTTCACGCGCCGCAGGTGCATTCGTGGTGCTGAGCGATGGCGAGGCCGCCGCGTTCCTGGAGCGCGGAGCCCGCTCACTGGTCACCTTCGACACGGCGCCGGAACGATGGGTGGATGCGCTCGCGTCGCTGGTCAAGGACGGCCGCTTGCGCAAGATCGACCTGCTCCGCATCGACGGCGATCCGTCCGGCGATGCCCCAGTGGCAGCCGCGTTGCGAGACGCAGGCTTCGTCGACGGGTACCGGGGGCTCACCCTCCGGGGGTGAGTCGTTCCAGACAGCGCCGCCATGCCCGAAGGCGACACCATCCACCGCACCGCTGCGACGTTGCGTTCGGTGATGGATGCGGAGCCGCTGGTGCGGTTCGAGCTGGCGGGCCCGACACCGTGCCCAGGCCGGACGAGCTCGCCGGCCGCGGGTGAACGCATCGGACCGGTCGAGGCTCGCGGCAAGCACCTGTTGATCGGATTCGCGGGCGGTGCGACCCTGCATACGCACCTGCAGATGTCGGGCTCCTGGCACACCTATCGAGCGGGAGAGCGGTGGCGTCGTCCCCGCCGGCAGATGGTGGTGGCCATCTCGACCGCGCACGCGGACGCCGTCTGCTTCAACGCTCCGGTGGTGGAGCTGCTGGATGCGGATGGGCTCGCACGGCACCCGCGGCTCCGAGCCCTCGGTCCCGACCTGTGCCTGCCTGGCGCCGACCACGATGAGATCGCGCGGCGCTTGGAAGGACTCGACCCCACAACGCCGATCGGCGTGGCCCTGCTCGATCAGTCGGTTGCCTCGGGCATCGGCAACGTCTACAAGAGCGAAGCATTGTGGGCGGCGTCCGTCGATCCGTTCGCGACACTGTCCTCCTTGGACCCGGCCGTCCGCATGGCCGTCTACCGCACGGCGAGCGAACACCTGCGCGCCAACCTGGATCACGTCGCGCCGCGCCGCACGGTGCCCCAGGGCCTGGCGGTCTACGGCCGGACCGGCGCACCGTGCCGCCGATGCGCCACGCCGATCCGCACGCTCAGACAGGGAACCTCGGGGCGCAGCACCTGGTGGTGCCCCGCCTGCCAGACTTGAACCATGGACCACTCGGCACACGGTCGCGCGTGGGCTGTCGCCACGCCACACACGCTGGCCACCGATGCGGCCGCCATCGCATTCGAACGCGGCGGCAACGCGATCGACGCAGCGCTGGCGGCCGCCACCACGCTCGCGGTGGTCTACCCGCACATGTGCGGAGTGGGTGGCGATCTGTTCGCACTGGTCCAGCACCCAGCAGGGGACGTCGTGGCCATCAACGCCAGCGGACGAGCGCCGGCCGCCGCCGACCCTGTGGCAGCGTCGGAAGCGGGCCGCGGCGTGATGCCCGAGCACGGGCCTCATGCCGTCACCGTTCCGGGCGCGGTGAGCGGCTGGGAGGCACTGCATCGCCAGGGCGCAGCGCTGCCATGGAGCGACGCCTTCACCCATGCGATCGCGCATGCGTACGGCGGCTTCTTGATGCCGCCCTCCCTGGCAGCCATCCTGGAGGAGGAGCCCGAGCGACTGCACGCCGACCCCGGTCTGGCCGAGATCTTCTTCGACGAGAAGGCCGTGCCTCGCCGCGAGCACGAGCTGATCCGTCAGACCGCACTGGGTGCGACCTTGGGAACGCTGGCTCAGGACGGTGCGCCTGCCTGGTACGGCGGGGCCCTGGGGGCTCGGTACGCCGAGGGGCTCGCCGCTCTGGGGGTACCGATCGTCGCGGACGACATGGCCGGGCACACCGCCGACCTCGGCTCGCCGCTGCGAGGGCGCTACCGCGACCTCGATGTGTTGGTGCACCCCCCCAACTCGCAGGGGTTCGTGCTCCTCGAGATCCTGGCGACGCTCGAGCGTCTGAAGCTGGACCCCGACCCGCTCGGTCCCGACGCCGGGATGCTGGCCCACGTGTTCCGTGCGGCGGCACGGGATCGGGACCGGCACCTGGCCGATCCCGACCACATGCTCGTGCATCCCTCCACGCTCTTGGACGAGGGCCACGTCGCCGCGCTCGACGACGAGGTGCGCACCGGGGTTGCCGGGGCACCGCCCCACGGCCCCCACGGTTCGGGCGACACGATCGCCCTCGTAACGGCCGACATCGAAGGGCGGGCGGTCTCGCTGATCCAGAGCCTCTACGACGGCTTCGGCGCCGGTCTGCTCGAAGCCGACACGGGGGTGGTGGCACACAACCGCGGGGCGTGCTTCACGCTGGTTCCCGGCCATCCGAACCGGCTCGCGCCCGGCAAGCGGCCCGCGCATACGCTGATGCCGGTCATCGTCCAGCGCGAGGGCAGGTTGGCTGGGGTCGCCGGCACCATGGGCGGTTCGGCTCAGCCGCAGATCATCGCCATGACGTTGATCCGCAGTTTCGATCTGGATCGCGGCCCAGCTCGCGCGGTGGGCGAACCCCGGTGGCTGGTAGGCGGCATGGCGCCCGAAGGCGAGGTCCTAGCGGTCGTGGCTGAAGCCGATGTGCCCGCCGGCACACAGGAACAACTCCAGGAGGCCGGGTATCGGGTCGATACCGTGGGCGAACACGCCGAACACGTGGGCCACGCGCACCTCATCGTGTCGAGCCCAGACGGCCTCGCCGTCGGCAGCGATCCGCGAGCCGACGGCAACGCTCGGGCGTCCTAGGGAGCGGCGCCCGCCCGACGAGCGGAGGACCACGGTGACACGCAACGACGAGCACGAGGACCGCACGTCGTTCGGTCCGTTGCTCGACGACCTCGATGCTGTCGTGTGGGAAGCCGACCCGCGGACCTCATCGTTCGGTTCGGTGACAGGGGCCGTCGAGCGGATCACCGGGTGGGCCGCTGCAGACTGGATGCGTCCGGGCTTCTTCGCGTCCCAGGTCGATCCCGACGATCGAGAGCGGGTGCTGTCGTCGATGCTGGCAGCCGGCACGGGCGGACCCCTGTCGATCGAGTATCGGTTCTCGGCGCCGGACGGATCCAGCAGGTGGCTGCACACCGTCGGCCACCTCGTCGGGCGCCAGGCGGGCGACCCGCTCGGGCAGGGCTCCGTCCTGCGTGGCCTGACGATGGACGTCACGGCGGCGCGCGGGGTCGATGCGGACGAGGCGGAGTCCGAGGCCAGGTTCCGACGGGTCGTGGAGCGACTGCCCGCGATCGTCTACCTGGAGTCGGTGGAAGGCCCGGTCGACGAACCGGGGGCGCTGCTCTACGTGAGCCCTCAGGTGCAGACGTTGCTGGGGTTCACCGCGGAGGAATGGGTGGATCAGCCTACGTCGTGGGCGCGCCAGTTCCACCCCGATGACCGTGAGCGGGTCCGGGAGATCTACCGGAGGTTCGCCGACGGCAGCGCCAAGTTCGCGGCCGACTACCGCATGTTCACGCGGGAGGGACACGTCCGGTGGTTCCACGATGAGGCCCTGTTGATCCGTAACGATCACGGAGAGCCCCTCTTCTGGCAGGGGATCATGCACGACATCACCACGCAACGGGAACAGGAGCAGCTCGCACACGACACGGAGACCCGGTACCGGACCCTCATCGATCAGCTCCCCGCGATCGTGTACTCCGAGGACGTGACCGGCACGGGACTCCAGGTGGTCTACATCAACTC
Organism: uncultured Actinomycetes bacterium; assembly: GCA_963821935.1. Lineage (GTDB taxonomy): Bacteria > Actinomycetota > UBA4738 > UBA4738 > HRBIN12 > JAOUEA01. The sequence continues at coordinate 23,101 of CAWGFM010000006.1, forward strand.
GCAGGTGCGTGAGCTGTTGGGCGTCGAACCCGAGGAATGGGTGGCCAATCCCAGCATCTGGTCGGACGCCATCCATCCCGACGACGTCGATGAGGTCATGGCCCTGAACGCCGCGACGGAGATCAGCGGCGAGCCATTCTCCATCGAGTACCGCATGATCGCCCGTGACGGGCGCATCGTGTGGTTCAAGGACGAGGCCCGGCTGGTGCGCCGCGACGATGGCGAACCGGCCTTCTGGCAGGGTGTCATGATCGACATCAGCGCTCGCAAGCGAGCCGAGGCGCAGCTCTCCGAGACCGAGGAGCGTTACCGTGCCTTGGTCGAGCAGACCCCCTCCATCACCTACATCGCGTCCTTGGGCCAGGGCACCGGCGTGCTGTACGTGAGCCCGCAGACCGAGACGATCCTGGGCTACACGCCCCAGGACTGGTACGCCGACCCCAACCTCTGGGGCACGATCGTGCACCCCGACGACGCGGACCGCAGACATCCGGAATCCTCGGGTGGCGAGCATTCCCAGCGGTACCGGCTGATCGCCAAGGACGGCCGAGAGGTCATGGTCCACGACCAGGCCCGTCTGATCCTGGACGAGGACGGGACCCCGATGTTCTGGCAAGGGGTGCTGGTCGACGTCACCCAGCAGCAACGGACCGCGAGCCTGGAGCGAGACCTCGCGAGCGAGCGGCTCACCAGCGAACAGCTCCGCGAAGCCGACGCGATGAAGAGCACCTTCCTGCAAGCCGTCTCGCACGATCTGCGATCGCCGCTCTCGGCGATCTTGGGGCTGGCACGGACCCTGGAGCGCGATGACCTGGATCTGCCGGCGGACCAGGCGCACGAGCTGGCGGGCAGGATCGTGGAGAACGCCCGGCGGCTGGATCGCATCGTGGCGGATCTGCTCGACCTCGAGCGCCTCGCTGCCGGCGTGGTCGAGCCGATGTTCGCGCCGGTGGACGTGGGAACGTTGGTCCGTGAGCTCGCCGCCAACGCCGACGTGATGGCGGGGCGCCGTCTGCAGCTCGACACCGCGCCCTTGGTGATCGCAGCCGACGCGGTCATGATCGAGCGGATCGTGGAGAACCTCTTGGGCAACGCCGTCAAGCACACCCCCGGAGATTCACGGATCTGGGTCCGGGTGGAACGCACCGACGACGGGGCGCTGATCGTGGTGGAGGACGACGGCCCCGGCGTGGCGCCCGACCAGCGGGATCTCATCTTCGAGGCCTTCACCCAGGGGGAGTCGGCTGCCACAGGTCGTGGCGCGGGGGTCGGCCTCGCCCTGGTGGGCAGGTTCGCATCCCTGCACGGAGGCGAAGCGTGGGTGCAGGAGCGGGTGGGCGGCGGGGCGTCGTTCCGGGTACGGCTGGCGGCCGAGCCGACCGCGCCGCAACCCGGCTCCGGTCAGCCGGGCGCGACCGATCCGGCCTCGGAGGCCAGCCAGGCATAGGCTTCCTCCTCTTGGGCGAAGTGCAGCCGGAGCACCGCGTGCAGCCCGTAGAGCACCCGCCGCAGGTCCGTGAGGTCGTCGGGTGACGGTTCGCCCGGCGGGAGGTCGTCGAGGAGCTGCTGATAGACCCTGGCCAGGTGATCGATCTCGATGTGCGCCCTGGCCATGGAGCTCATCGGGTCCTCGCCGCCCATCAGCCGTGCCACGACGGGGTACACCGCGGCCTCCTCTTCCTCCTCGTGCTTGGGAAGACGCTCCACGATGAACCACCGCACCGCTTCGAGCTCGCGTTGTGTCTCGTCGGGGCTCATCGTGCCGAGCCGGTCGGCCACCGTGCGGATACGCGCCATCTCGGGGGCGAACTCGCGATGCTCTGCCCGGAACCGCTCCGCCACGTCCGAATGCACCGCCGACCCCTTGCCGCCTCGGCCGCTGCCCAGTGCCCGCAGCGCGTTCAGGATCGATGCGACGTCGATCCCCTCCTGCACGATCGCGCCTCCGATCGGTCCGATGATCCCGAATGCGCCCAGGAACATGAATCCGAACGCCAAGCCCATGCCCCCAACCACGCTCTGGACCGCGATGCGTCGCGACCGTCTCGCGATCGACATCGCATCGACCAGCCGGTCGAGCCGGTCTACCACCAGCACCACGTCGGCCGCCTCCGAGGATGCGGTGGCACCTCGCGCGCCCATGGCGACCCCCACATCGGCGGCTGCCAGCGCAGGCGCATCGTTCAGGCCGTCACCCACCATGATCGTCACGCCGAACTCGCGCTCGGCGCCGACGGCCTCCACCTTCTCGGCAGGCGTGCGTTCGGACAGGATCCGGTCCACGCCGAGCGCGGCGCCCACCGATTCGGCGACGTCCGGGTGATCGCCGGTCACCATGATCACGCGGTCGATGCCGCTTCGACGCAGCGACCGGATCACGCGCGGCGAGTCGGGCCTGATCGGGTCGTCTATCACCAGTGCGCCCGCCACGGTGCCGTCCACCGCTACGAAGACGCACGATGAGCCGTCCAGCATCGTCCGGCGGCGCACATCGCGCGCTCGCCCCGGCAACGGTGCTCCGCCCGTGACGAACCCGGCCTTGCCCAGCGACACGCGCCGCTCGCCGACGGAGCCTTCCACGCCGGCGCCGTGCTTCTCGTTGACCTCATCGGGGAAGGTGAGCTCCAGATCACGTTCGCGGGCGGCCCGCACGATGGCGGCTGCCAGCACATGCGGCGACACCTGGTCCACCGACGCCGCGAGCCGAAGCACTTCGTCGGCATCCAGATCGCTGAACACCTCGACGTCGGCCACCTCGGGAACGCCGGACGTGAGCGTGCCCGTCTTGTCGAACAACAGCACCTTGCCGCGTGCGATCGTCTCCAGGGCGCCGCCGCCCTTGACGATGATGCCTCGCTTGGCGGCCCTGGAGATGCCTGCCACGACGGCGATCGGCACCGCCAGGATGAGCGGGCACGGCGTGGCGACCATCAGGACGGCGAGCGCTCGCGTGGCATCGCCCGTCAGGATCCATGCGCCTCCGGCGATCACGAGCGTCACGGGGATGAAGATCGCCGCGTAGCGGTCGGCGAGACGGACGGCTGGCGCCTTCTCCCGCTCGGCTTCACGAACGAGACGGATGATCCCCGCGTACGTGCTGGCCTCGACGGTCGCGGTGGCCCGAAGGTCGAACCCCGGACCCGCGTTGAGAGCACCAGAACGCACGAGGTCACCGCTCGGGCGTTCGACGGGCAGGGACTCACCCGTGAGCGCCGACTCGTCGAGCACCCCGCCGGACTCCATCATGCCGTCCACCGGAACGACCTCGCCGCTCTTGACGAACAGCCGATCGCCTACGGTGACCTCGTCGACGGGCCTGGCGACGAGCCTTCCGTCCTCGTACCTCGTGACGGAGACGGGAGCGCGTTCCAGCAGCGAGGACAGCTCTCGGTGAGCACGCCGATCCGCATAGGACTCCAAGGCCTCGCCGCTCGCCAGCATCAGCGTGATGACCGCGCCTGCGAGATACTCGCCTAGGGCCAGCGCGCCCACCATCGCCAGCAGCGCGATCACGTCGACCCCCGCCTCGCCGCGCAGCAGACCGGACACCACGTCCTTGGCCATCGGCACGATGCCGATGGCGGTGGTCGCGGCCCACGCGATGTTGGCGGCATCGGGTTGGTCGGACCAGGCGAAGACGCCTCCGACCGCGATACCCACCATGGCCGTGGCCAGCCATGCGTCGCTCAGGTCGAGGCGTCGGCGAGGGGACCGCTCGGAAACGGCGCTCACGAGGGGACGCGGCGCAGGTCCGCGTTCAGATGACGGGTCATGCCGGTGTCGTCGGTCTTCATGTCCAGCTCATAGGAGAGGCGGTCGCCTTCCAGATGGTAGCGGCGTTCCAGCGAGACCACGGCCATCCCGGTCGTCGTGCGACCCACATGCTGCGAGACGAGTCTCATCTGCCCATCCGCGTATGAGCCCTCGGAGATCTCCGTCAGCCCCAGCGGATGCGCCAAGGTCAACTCGACCGAGCCCGGGGTGGCGCCCGGCCGCAGGAATCCGCGTTCGAAGTGCAATGGGCTGCCGTCCGCGCTCGACCAACTGCGCTGCGCGTACTGCAGGAACCCATCACCGACATGATCGAACACCATCGACTCGCCGTAATCGAAATCGTCCATCGTGGGGTAGCGACCGTGCCCCGACCCGTGCCAACTGCCCACCAGATCGGTCAGGAACGCGACCTCGTGGGGCAGCGGCCCGATGACGACGACGTCATCGACCGTCATCGCTGGATCGGTGTTCGCGCGAGGTCGCGATGCGCTGGAACTCGAGGGCCAGGTCCGGCCCCGAGGGAGGGCGCAGGTGTTCGGCCGCGAGCACGAGCGTGACCGATGCGCCGTCGATGGCCGCCGACAGACGCGCCAGTCGGCGTTCGACGCGCTCGACACGGTGGGCCAGCACACGTTCACGCGCGCGGGTCTGCAGATCCCGCCCGAGGCCTGCCCGTTCCCCCTCCACCACTCAGCCCTTCCTCCGGTGCTCTTGCGCCCGCTCGATCCCACCGATACCGCTGATGGTATGCCTCATGCCGGCGAGGACTCAAGCCGCATCGGCCGGGGAACACAGCAGGTAGCCTTGGCCGGTGCCATCGCTGGAGCGGATCAACGTGACACCGATCAAAGGCATGGCTCTGCAGCATCCCGAGATGGTCCAGATCACGCCGCAGGGCATCCCGGGCGATCGGCGCTTCTACCTGCTCGACGAGTGGGGCGGCATCGTCAGCGGCAGCACGTTCGGGCCGCTCGTCACCATCGTGCCGGCATACGACCACGAGTCGGAGCGGCTCCAGCTGCGATTCCCGGACGGCAACGAGGTGTCCGGGACGATCGACCGGCTGGACGAGGCGGTCGTCTCCGACTTCTATGGACGCGCGGTCGCCGCGCACATCGTCGAGGGACCCTGGCACGATGCGCTGTCGGCATTCATCGGCAAGACGGTGCGGTTGCTGCGATGCGATGCCGACGGAGACGGGTTCGATGTGGAGCCGTTGACCGTCGTCTCGACCGCCTCCGTCCGCGACCTGGCCGAACGCGGCCGCCACGACGGGCCGTTGGACAGCAGACGTTTCCGCATCAATCTGGAACTGGACGGGTGCGAACCGTACGACGAAGACGCCTGGGACGGGCACACGGTGGGCATCGGCGACGCGGAGATCCGGATCACCGGAGCTATCCCGCGGTGTGTCGTCACGACGCAGGACCCCGAGCGCGGCACCAAGGACTGGAACACGCTCACCCAGATCGCCAAGTATCGACCCCGGATCGAGGGCGGCGGCGGGCTTCCGTTCGGCATGTACGCGAAGGTGGTGCGGCCAGGGGTCGCCCGTGTGGGGGACGTGCTCCAGGTCCACTAGCGCGCAGGCTATCCCTGACTGCCGTTCAGCCGAATTACCTCCCTCAGGGTATGCAGTCCCCGGGAACGAAACCGATTTCTCTTCCAAGCGTTCCACAGGTTCCGCGTTCGTCTGGCCCCTAGCGCCGAGGACGCCATGCAAGGAGGAGAAGGATCGGAATGAAGCGTTCGAACAAGATCACCGCGGCGGTCGTCCTGACCGGCGTCATGCTCGTGAGCAGCATCGCGTACGCGGCCTGGACCGCCACCGGCGCCGGCTCCGGCTACGCGAAGGCCTCGACCGCCCAGGCGCTGACCACGGTCGACGTCTCCGCGTCGACGTCGGCCACCCTCTACCCCGGCGCCACCGGCGACGTCTCGCTCCGCATCAACAACCCCAACCCCTACCCCGTGCGGGTGACGACCGTGACCGGCTCCGGAACGATCGATTCCGATTCGACCGCCGCGTGTGACGCCTCGACCGGCGTGACCTTCACCAACCAGTCCGGCTTGACGTTGAACGTGCCGGCCTCGAGTGCGCAGACGTTCGTGCTGTCGGGCTCGGTGGCCATGGCCAACGCCTCGCACACCGACTGCCAGGGCGCCGTCTTCACGATCCCCGTGACCCTGACGGGCGCCAGCAACGCCTGACCGACCGCGTCATCGAGGGGGCGGAGGCACGCTTCCGCCCCCTCGACCGGTCCCCCGAAATACCGGAAGAGGAAGCGATGCGGGTTCCACGTAGGATCGCGGTGAGCCTGAAGCTCGCGCTCGTGTGCGTGTTCGCCGCGGCCGCGCTGGCCCAGGCGTCGGCCTTCCGTTCGGACCCTCGTGACGGTTCCGCCGCCGCCGCCAAGCCTTCGGCCTTCCGAGCGAAGGGCAACCTGGTCGGCCTCTATCCCGGTCTCAGCACCAAGGTACGGGTGAAGGTGACCAATCGCGGCGCCTCCCCGATCACCCTGACCCAACTCAAGGCGAAGGTGAAGAGCACGACCGTGGGCTGCTCGGCCGCGACCCTCAAGATCTCGCCCTTCAAGGGTCGCAAGCGGATCGGCCGTCACGCCACGGTGACGGTGCGGCTGCCGGCACGCATGAGCGCGAGCGCCCCGGACGCCTGCCAGGGCACCCGCTACCAGCTCTCGTACTCCGGGAAAGCCACACCGGCATGATGGTTCGCCGGCTGGTATCGATGGGGCTGGGCGTTCTCTTGCTCCTGACCGTGCCCGGTGTCGCGTTCGCCTCCTGGGTCGGTGCAGGCTCGGGCGACGCCTTCACGGGCGCCGTCTCGATGCCGGGCGGTCCCACCCCCACCAGCAGCGCGACGGGGCGCACCGTGACAGTCAACTGGCAGGCCGTGCAGTTCCCCGACAGCACCAACGTCAACGCCTACGTGATCAAGCGCTACAACACGAGCGATGTGGCGCAGACGATCGGCGCAAGTTGCGATGGCACCATCACCTCACTGACCTGCACCGAATCGGCCGTGCCTCCCGGCATCTGGACCTACACGGTCACGCCCAAGCACGGCGCCTGGCTGGGGGCCGAGGGACCGGAGAGCGTCGCGCTGACAGTTGATCCGCCATCGATGTCCTTCTCCAGCTCGACCACCCTCAGTTCCTTGCCTTCGGTCCTGAGCGGATCGGTATCGAACTTCCTGCTGGGCGAGACGCTGACGTTCCGCTTGGACGATCCCTCGAGCGGCACGATCCTGTCGGGCTCGGTGACGCCATCCTCGATCCCCGCCAGCGGCACATCGGCCATCACGGTGACCATCCCGGTCCTCGTGTCGGCCGGAAGTCACACGGTGTACGCGATCGGTTCGCTCGGCTCCCAGGCGTCCAAGACCATCACCGTGCAGCCGCACGACGTCACCGCGCCCACCGTGTCTTCGGCGGTCATCGCCAAGTCCGCGGGAGGCGTCGGCGGGTTCATCAAACAGGGTGGCCAGTACTACGTCTACGCCAACCCCACCGACCTGGGCTCGCCGACCAGCGGCCTGTCGACCGTCCGCGCGAACGTGAGCGCGATCACGACCGGAGCCACGAACGTCTCGCTCAGTCTCGGCGCGTACACGGTCGAAGGGGTCGACTACACCCACCGCAGCGCGATCCAGACCGCGAACAACCCGTTGACCGCCGGCTCGAAGAACTTCACGATCACGGCGACCGACATCGCCGGCAACGTCAGCTCGCCGAGCTTCTCGGTCACGGTGGACAACACGGCCCCCACGGCCACCGATGTCCAGACGACCAACGTGGGCGGCGGCACTAACGGGAAGGCGGAAACGGGCGACACGATCACGTTCACCTATTCCGAGACGTTGGACCCGTACTCGATCCTTGCCGGCTGGAACGGTTCGTCGACCGCGGTGACGGTCCGACTCCGAAACTCGGGAGGCGGCGACCGGTTCGAGATCTGGAACGGCCTCAACCTCACGCAGCTGCCACTCGGATTGACCAGGCTCAACCGTAGCGACTACACCACCGCCACGGTGAACTTCCTGACCTCCACCATGGTCCGAAGCGGCTCGACGATCACGATCACCCTGGGCCTGCCGAGCGGTGCCACCACCACGGCCGCGGCCAGCGCGGCCATGACGTTGACGCCGTCTGCGACCGCGATCGACCGGGCCGCCAACGCCTCCAGCACCGCCGTGGCCACCGAGACCGGAGCGGCCGACAAGGACTTCTGATCGCGGCCGTCCAACGACCGCACAGGTCAGAGGCAGTCGAGTGGTCGGCCGCTAGCCGAGGACCACACCTTCGCTGGAATCGGACGGAGAGGGATCGGGCAGACGCGTCATCCGGAACCCGTTGAACACCCCGATCAGTGCCGCGAGCAGCGGCACGAGCATGGCAACCTGCAGCGCGATCACGCGTGCGTCCGTATTGATCCTGATGATCTCGGCCTGCACGTCGCCAGGCTGACCGACCAGGAGCTCTTCGAGCTGCGTCGTGCTCAGGATCTGCGCGTCCTCGTCGAGGCCGTCTGCGACCTGCTGCTGTTCGGCGGGCGTGAACACCGCACTCGACTCGGTCATGCTCGTGAAGGTCAGCTGGAGGGTCGCCAACATGATGGCTCCGGCGAACGCGAGACCGAACGAGAGGCCGAACGAGCCACCCGCAGAGTTCACGCCTGCGGCTTCGCTCACGTGCTCCTGATCGATCGGAGACAAGGTGTAGTTGTTGAGTTGGGAGACGAGCAGACCCAGCCCGGAACCTGCGATCACCAACGGCACGAGGAGGTACCAGCCAGTGTCGCCGCGAGGCACGATCACGACCAGTAGCACCATCCCGATCGACAGGAGCAAGAATCCCAACCGGATGATGCTGCTCGGTCGGCGAGCTCCCGCTTTCTTGCCGGCGAGCAGCGCTACCCCAAACATCGTGAGCGAGAGTGGAGCCATCGACAGACCGGTCTGCAGCGCGTTGTACTCGAGCACCATCTGCAAGAAGATCGGGATCGCGATCATCGAGCCGCCCAGCGCGATCTGCTGCAGCATCTGTCCGGTGATGCCGAGTCGGAACAATCTCGACCGGAACAGGTCAGGATCGATCAGCGCCGGTTTCCCATCGCGCTTTCGGTGGATGAGCCAGTAAGCGAACGATCCCATCGCGATTGCCCCAACCGCCAGGAGCGCCGCCACGGACTCCCCGCCCTCCTGCCAGACGAGGATACCCAAAACGAGTCCGCCCATGCCGACGACGGACAGGAGAGCACCGACGGCGTCGATGCGCCGAGGTCCCGTGTAGGCCACATCTCGAACCCGACCGATACCCGACAAGACGATCGCGATGATCACGACCTCCAGCGCGAAACCCACGCGCCACGACAGGAAGGTCGTGATGAAACCACCGAGCAAAGGTCCGACCGCCGCAGCGATCGCTGCCGAGGCACCGACCATCGCATAGACGCGCTTCTGAGCTGCCCCTTCGAAGTTGCCATGGATGAGCGATTGCATCGCGGGCAGCAGGAGCGACGCACCGAGCCCACCGATCACTGCCCAGAAGACCACGATCGCGGTCACGTTCTGAGCGAGCGTCATCGCCGATGCACCGATCGCGTATGCGATCAGGCCGAGGACGTAGGCCTTCTTACGACCGATGAGGTCGCCGACCTTGCTACCGATCAGGATGAAGGCTGCGGAAACGAGCGCCTCGAGCGCGATCGCCGACTGGACGCTGCTGACGGTCGTGCCCAGGTCGTTGACCACGGCCGAGATCGACACGTTCATCAACGACGTATCGACGACCAGCACGAACATCGCCATCGCCAGCAGCAGTGCCAGACGCCGGTCGAAAGAGGTCTCTTCCTGTTCAGATCCAGCAGATACCATGCCCCGACGCGCTCCTCGTTCCCGTCGTGCTCGACGACTCCCTGCGAAGCACACCCTATCCTGGCTTCATCAGCCAACGGTTGAGACATGGGCCCTACCGGCCCGGCTTTCCTGCCTTCGATCGCCAGGTCGGCAACGCCGGGGTGATGGGTCTCCGGCGTCGTCGTGAGGACAACCCCGTCACCGCCGAACGTCTCGTCGGACCCCTCACCAGTCCCAGAGATCCATCTGCGGTAGACCAACGGTCCCGAGTATCTCGTTCACCTCGGCTGTGTGGTGGACGTCGTGGGCGAAGGCCCGCTGGATGAGCGCGCCGCGGGTGTACACCCACCGCGGGCCCCATTCCGGATGTCGGATCTCGTCATCGAGCATGTCGAAGGTCCATCCATCGAGCCGGTCCTCGACGATCCGGAAGGTCGAGTCGAGCGCATCGGCGAGTGCTTCCGGGCCGAGTACGTGTTCGAGGTCATCATCGCCCGGACAGTCGTTCCCGGCGTTCGGGAACGGTGTCGTCTCGGCTCCCGGCTCACCGACGACATCGCAAAGCCCGAACACACGCTGGCACGCGAGGTGGCCGACCGTTGCCCACATCGGCCAGCGCTCAGGGGACGGAGTCGTCGCGAGCTGATCGGCCGTCAACCCCGCGACGGTGTCACGCAGCTGACGATTGAAGATGGGCCAGATGCTGAACGCGGGGCGGATCGTCATGTCGGGCATCGACCGAACCCCCTACCCGGCTCAAGGATGAACTCAAACGGGTCCCTATTACTCTCCCGGCCGCTTGTAGCTGATTCCCTTCGCCTTCGCGAGACCCTCCAGCGTCTCTTCCACGCTGAGCAGCACTGTGCTTTCGACCGATGCGAGTGCGCCGCCAGACGCGATCGCGACCGCGAGCCCAGCCATCGAGGCGTTGTCGGGCGTCTCGAAGATCGCGTAGCCGTCGTACTCACCGAAGCCATACCAAAACCCATGAAGGGTGCCACCCACCTGCTCGGCGTACGCGCGGGCTGCATCGCGACGATCCTCAGGGTTCTGGATCAGCTGCTTCCACGTTTCGGGCGTGTAGCTGAACCGCATCAGATAGGTGGTCATGAACCCTCCCGACTCGACTGGTCGAAGCCTAGCCCATGCTCTCCGAGCTAGACCTCGACGCCGGCTGCGCCGCCCCTGATGCGTCCTCTGGCCTGCAGTGATCGCGGTGGGGCGGGCAGGGCTCGAACCTGCGACCGGAGGATTATGAGTCCCCGCGGCGGGGTCCTCGTGACCTGCACGCGAGCCGCGATGTAGCCCCTGGCCTGCAGGTTTGCGTTCGCGGACAATGCCACCGTTTCGCGGGGTATGACAGCCTCTGGCGGACTTTCCGCGGACAAGATCGCCGCACATCGCTGGAGGGATAGGTGAACGCGAGGGGCGTCGCGCCGGAACTCCGTGAACTTGTCCAGGAACAGGACCTTGTGGTTGGCGAGCGTTCACGCATGTACCCCGAACCAGCGCCGTCGGAGGTCGGCGCTACGGTCCACCGATGCCAACGACGACGCTACTGCTTGGCGTCTACCGACGCTGGCAACAATCGGAGGAACGCGATCGCCGTTCCCACGTCCCGGTCATCACGGATCGAGAGGTAATAACCATCCACGACATCACGGACTGACGACCATGCGTCGAACATCTGCGAGGGCCTGGCGTGGGTTGTGGTGAGACCGGCGATCACCTGGACTCCCTGAGTCGCCATCCGGGCCTGTGCCGTTGCTTCAACGACGAAGGCGCGGTACTCATCGGGCCGACTCTGCAGCTGTTGCGCCTGCACCTCCCGACCTCCCCTGAGCGCGGCTGATAGGTGCCGACGATCAGGGATGGCGGCTCGCGGAACAGGCGCATCGCGGTCTCTCGGTCCTCGAATCGAAGATGATCGAACCACCCACCAGTGATGACCCACAGACGAGGGGTCCCCTCCGCGCTCGTCTCGTCACCCAGGACGGATGTGGACGCTGGTGTCCGAGTTCGGGGCTACGGTCCACCGATGGCGTCGAACGAGGGAACGCACACCCGCCCGAACAGGAGTGAACTGACTCGATCTTGGTGCGGGCCGACTTCCGTCTGAAACTGGTACCTCACCTAGCCCTGCCGAAGAAGGTGAGCCGAAGAGAGTCCAGGACCACGCCGGTTGTCGGATCCGTAGCTGTCACGAGCAGTATCTGATCTTGTTTCAGTCCCACGAAGACCTCGCTCGGCCGGAATCCTACGAGCAGGACGCAGCTTTCGCCGGGAGCGAGCAGCTGTGGCAGGAAGAAGGAACACGTCGTTCCGGCGAGACCGGTTGAGAAGTCATCCCAGTCACGGATGAGGTCGATGTCCAGGTTGATCGGTTCGGAGCTTGTGTTGGTCACGGTGGCGGTCTTGACGGTGAAGGACCCGACCGGCTTCGTTCCGAAGTTGACCGCATGGGTCGCCTTGAGAACGTGAGTATCCGCGGATGCGCTCAAAGGGAGGGCCATGACAGACGCCATAGCAAGAAGGGCGCTCGCGATGATCTTCATTGTCTGCCTCCTCTGAACGGCTGCTCATCAGGTCTCCTTGAGGATTCGTACCATGAGGTTGCCCCGAGCAATACCCACGAAGGGCTAATTCTGTTGACCCCGCGATCGTGTCGTAGACGGTCTCCGCTGGAGCTTTCGACGTGACGGAGGTCTGGGTGGTGAACGTTAAGGGGCGCTGGGTCACTGTGATGCTCCCTTATGAAGCCAGAGCGACACCATATCCAGTGTCTGCACTGCGTGCGGTCTCCCGCCGACTCCACCTGAGTCCGCCTGATGCCTAAGTTCAGCCCGAGATCACGCGAGCCGCCCATCTAGACCTGATCCCATCCTCCGACGTGGCCGCGTTCCTGGGCGTCAGCCGACAGCGGGTCGATCAACTTGAGGCGCTGGGCCGCCTGCCAGGCACTCGGTTGGTCGCCTGTCACCGGATGTGGGATCGCACCGAGATCGAGGCGTGGGCGGATGAAAACTGGTGGGGCACGAAGCCCTGGCGTCATGCTGCGGAGCGTCCACGGTAGGCCTCTTGCCTGCACGCACCTGTGCAGTAGGCCGCGTCGGATCGTTGCCCCCCCGTCTAGCGGGGCCACCCGCACACCTCGACGATCCGCCGGTAGAGGTCGTTGCTGATGGGCTGCCTCCCGGCCTCCAGCTCCCGATACTCCGGTCGCGAGATCCCTAGGAGCCACGCCATGTGGCCCACGCTCACACCCAGCCGCTCACGGTAACGAGGTAGATGCTGGACGAGGATGGGGACCACCTGGCCACGCAAGCTCTTGCTGGCGACTCTCCAGCTCCGCCTCAAAGCAGACCGATGGCCAGGGCGACGAGTGCAGCCGCGATCACAATGGCACCCGTGCGCGTGAGGACCGTGCCAAGTGTCGAACTGTCGGGAGCCCCCCTGCCCATGTGCACGAAAAAGCCCCCCGACTGGGCGAGCGCACCAGCGATCAGCCCGATGCCAAGGACCCACTGCAAGCTTTCGGAGAAGTCCACGCGGTCGAGATAGACGAAGTAGACGAGCGACAGGATGGTCAGCACGCCTCCGTGCGCATGGCCCGCTCGGAAGAACTGGATGCGGCGGTCGTCCATCACGTCGCGCTTCGATGTGATGAACCAGAGCAACGACCATCCGCCGAACTCGACCGTGACGAGCAGTAGCAAGGCGATGGCCGGAAGCAGCTCGGTTGGCTGCATGTGGTTCCCCTTCCCCCATGGACTGCGGCATCGGTCACCCGCGAGGGGGACTGCCCGAGTCCTCCGAGCAACCATTGTCGCGCAGGCCTTGGAGCGTGTCGAAACGCCGATGCCACCGGCCATAGAATCCCGACGTGCCGGAGTCATCCGAGGTTGCTAGCGCCGCTGAGCGAGGCCTGATGCGTCACTCCGACGTGGCCGACTACCTGGGCGTCAGCCGACAGCCCGTGGACCAGCTGGAGGCACTGGGTCGTCTCTCAGCTACGCGCCGGGTCGATGGTCACCGGATGTGGGATCGCACCGAGGATCGAGGCGCGGGCTAGCGCGACTGGTGGGACACGAAGCCCTGGGGTCACGCCGCAGATCGTTCGCGGTAGGCGGCCTGCCGACACAAAGCCGAGCAGTAGGAGGAACGCTGCCGCCAGGTCAGCCGCTCACCGCACCGACGACACGTCGAACGCGCATGTAGTGGCGTTGTAGCCGACGTGAGCGCGCTCGCGGCACACGTCCCACCGTGTCCGAGGTCCGGTCAACCGAAAACTCTGTGCATGGGGATTATCGTCGTCATCGTCCTCTAATTCCCGGGCAATGTGGAGCGCCGGGCGGTCCCGGGAGTCGGCTACGTGAACACCACGTCGACGGGAGTCACTCGGCGCTTCCTTGTGCCATCCCCGAGCTGGCCATGGAAGTTCGCCCCCCAGCACTTCACTATGCCGCCCGCCGTGATGGCGCACGTATGAGACCCCCCGGCCGTGATCGCCTGTATCCCTCTCGTGAGACCGGAGACCCGGACACGCGTCAATCGAGCCTGCCTCGTGCCGTCGCCGATCTGGCCGTAGTCGTTGTCACCCCAACACTTCATCCTGCCAGCATCGGTCGTCGCGCACGAATGAAGGCCCCCACCCGTGATCGCCTGAACCCCGGTCGTGAGGTGGGAGACATCGACGGGCCTCCTGCGGGATTTCGTTGTTCCGTCGCCGACCACCTGGCCCCAACACTTCGCGCCGCCGACACGGGTGATCGCGCACGTGTGATCGAACCCGACTGTGATCGCCTGCACTCCGGCCCTGAGGCGAAGGACGTCCACCGGCGTTCTGCGGTGTTTCGTCGTGCCGTCACCGAGCTGTCCGACGTAGTTCGAACCCCAGCACTTGACGCCGCCAGCATCGGTCACCGCACATGTGTGAAACCCTCCGGCTGTGATCGCCTGCACCCCGGTCGCGAGGCCAGCGACGTCTACAGGGATCCAGCGGTCGGTCCTGGTGCCGTCCCCGAGCTGGCCCCCTTCGTTGTATCCCCAGCACTTGACACCGCCGCCCGTGGTGAGGGCGCAAGTGTGATTGCTCCCGGCGGTGATCGCCTGCACCCCGCTCGTGAGACCCGAAACGTCCACCGGAATCAGGCGGCGCGTCGTGGTGCCGTCGCCGAGCTCGCCTTCGCCGTTGTATCCCCAGCACTTGACGCCGCCGCCCGTCGTGAGGGCGCAGGTGTGAGCGCCCCCCGCAGCGACCGCCTGCACCCCGCTCGTGAGACCCGAAACGTCCACCGGAATCAGGCGGCGCGTCGTGGTGCCGTCGCCGAGATTGCCCGACCCGTTGTATCCCCAACACTTGACGCCGCCTCCGCTGGTCAGAGCGCACGTGTGAACGTTCCCCGCGGAAACTTGAGTGATCGACGCGCCCGCATGAGCGGGAGTACCGGACAACACCGCGAACAAAGTCGCTCCCGCGAGCAGACTGGTGATGAGCCTCGGTCCGGCATGGTGCGAGGTCTTGATTCGCCACACCCTTGGACTCATCGTTCCCCCCACATCGCATGTGGTGGCATCAGAACCAATCCGTGCGGGCCGAGGGCCGGAAGCAGCAGCCCCACTTGACACACCCTACCTTGTCGATGCCACCGATTTCTCACCGCTTCCTATCGCCACCCGCACACGTCCACGATGCGCAGGTACAGGTCGTTGCTGACGTGGAGCCTCCCGGCCTCCAGCTCCCGGTACTGCGGCTGTGTGATCCCCAGGAGCCATGCCATGTGGCCCTCGCTGACACCCAGCCGTTCGCGGTCACGGGTAGATGCTTCAAAGGAGGATGGGAGCATGAGTCAGGGTAGGCGTGTTGTCTGACGCGCGAGCCTTGGGGGCGTCGGACTAGCATGCTGGTCATGGATGCAGGCCCGCTCTCCGAGCGGGAAGTCACCACAGTGATGTTCACGGACATCGTGGGGTCGACCGCCGCGATGGCGCTGTTGGGAGACCGTGGATGGCGAGATGTCCTGACCTCCCACGACGAGCTAATCCGTCGGCAGCTCGCGAGGTTCTCTGGCACGGAGCTGGATACATCTAACGACGGCTTCTTTGCGAGGTTCGAGCGGCCACGCGATGCACTCCTGTGCGCGTGCGCCATCAGCGATCAGGTGAGGGAGATCGGCATCGACGTTCGCATCGGACTCCACGCCGACGAGTCGTCGCCACGGTCGGGGGATCTCGAATGGGTCTTCGTGGCGACCGGGAACCGCATCTCCTCACTTGCCGGCCCTGGGGAAGTCCTCATCTCCAGTCCGATGGCTGCGTTGTTGTCCGAACCTTCGATCCATCTCGAGTCCCGAGGGATGCATGTACTCGAAGGGTTGCCCGGTGAGCATGAACTGTTCGAGGCCTCCTGGCATGAAGTCCCGCGCGAGGACAAGGCGTCGTTCCCCTCGGTCGCACCAACGGTGTCGGATCCCCGGGATCGACCCAGACGGTCGGTCGTGACTCTGATGTTCACCGACGTCATCGGGGCAACGCCGATGGCATCGAGGCTCACCTCCGAGGAATGGCGCAAGATACGCGATGACCACGATGCGTTGATCGAGCGTGAGGTGCGTCGAGCAGAGGGCACGATCGTCGACTCTGCCGGAGATCATTTCTTCGTAACGTTCCAGCTGCCTGCTGAAGCACTCTCATGTGCCTTCGCATTCCGCGATGGGGTTCGAGCGATGGGTCTCACCGTGAGCATCGGACTCCATGTCGGAGAGGTGGAGGACATGGGCGACAAGGTGGGCGGCATGGCAGTTCACGTCGGCGCACGCGTCCTCTCGATCGCAGGACCAGATGAGATCTTGGTTTCTTCGACCATGAAGGACCTGGTTGAAGGTGCAGGCCTGGGTTTCGAAGAGAAGGGACAGCACGACATGAAGGGAGTCCCGGGAGCCCGGACAGTCTTCGCCGTGTCTGATCGTCTTTGAGAGATGCCTAAGTCAACCGAGTTCAGCCGAGCTGCCGAACAGGGCATGATGCGATCCACCGACGTGGCCAGGCTCCTGGGCATAACCCAGCAGCGGGTTGACCACTCGCCCGCATGGAGAGACGTCCGGCCTTTCACATGGTGGGGATCCACCGCATGTGGGACCGCACCGTCATCGAGACCTGGGCCGATCAGTACTGGTTCGGCACCAGGTCTTGGCGTGTTCGGCACTAAAGCCGTCGCCGAAAACCTGGTAGGCGATGTACGTGCCGTCCGCGCTTCGTGCGTACCGCGTCCTGGGGGTCTCCACCGGCGCATCTTCGCCTTTGACGCTTCCGACAGGCAAGCTGAGCGGCGAGTCATCGCCAATCGAGACGTCGTTGGCGGCCGACGCTGGGGCAGCGACCTGGTAATAGAGGGGCACGTCGCATCCTCGGTCGCCTGTACGAGCTCTACGACCAAACCAACGAGAGGGGAACCGCGACCATGAAGCTGACGACAACCACAAACGTCTCCGTTGACGGAGTGATGCAGGGTCTCGGCGGGTCGGATGAGGACCGCAGGGGCGGATTCGAGCGCGGCGGATGGGCTCTGCCGCTGTTCGATGGCGATAACGAGGCCGGGACGTTTCTGAACCAGGTCTACCAGCGCGCCGACGCGTTCTTGTTCGGCCGGCGGACCTACGAGATCTTCGCCGGCTCCTGGGGAACGTGGGACGATCCGGGCGACAGCCCGATCTGGACGGCGTTGAACACGCGACCCAAGTACGTGGCATCGACCACATCCTTCGACCCGAAGTGGGCGAACACGACCGTCCTTTCCGGTGACCTCGCGGCTGCCATCGGCGAGCTGAAGGCCAAGGCGGGAGGCGAGCTGCAGGTGCACGGCAGCGGCGTTCTGGTCCGGTGGCTGCTCGACAACGACCTCGTCGACGAGATCAATCTGCTCACCTACCCCCTGGTCATCGGCCAGGGCACGCGGCTGTTCCCCGACACCGGCCCGGACACAGCGCTTGACCTGGTCGACTCGCGAGCCACCCCTAAGGGCCTAACGCTCCAGGTCTACAGACCCAACGGGCGCCCGCAGTATGCAACGGCCACGGTAGACGTGAAGCACGAGACATAGATCTCATCGAGGGGCCGACGACCGTCACGTACACCGCCTAGCATCGGCCGAGAGCGCCGGGGCGCGTGACAACTTAATGCATCCAACGCGACGAGCGTGTGCTTACCGGATCTCGCTTGGCCGGCGAGGGACTCAGTGTCTCGCTCTCAGGCCGGGACGCCCGCGGGCAAAGGGCCGATCGGTTCGCGCGACGCGATGTGCTCCGCTATGTGCTCCGCGTCCCTTCCGATGCCGGGGAGTACGTCCGACACCGCGGCGTAGAGGAAGAGGAGGCCAACGAAGTACAGCCCGTGCTCGTCCGCCACTACCCCACGAATGTGCTTGGGTTCTCCAGCCTCATCGAAGACCGGGAGATGGATCCATGAGAAGTCTGAACTGAACCCCGTGCACCAGATTACGTTCGCCACGTCGAGGACCCGATCGCCTTCAAGAAGTGGCGATCCGTCCCGCACCCCTAGGACCCTGCCGACGCGTTCGATTCCCGCGGCGGAGATGTCTTTCGGCCTGACGCGGATCAGCGGCGCGCCGCCGGCAATGAACTTCGGGCGCACCTTCCGGCCGATCGGCGTGCTCATGGTGAGCACGTGGTAACCGACGAACCGAACCAGACGGAAGAGGAACCGGAATGGAATGCTCCCATGACGAGTGGGGATATGCGGGTGTTCCTTGCCTGCCAGCAAGGTCGGGTGTGTCCGAGATACCTCGAAGCTGATCTCGGCGCCAGAGTTGCCGACGCCGACGAGAAGGACGCTCCCATCCTGGAGCTGCGACGGAGCCAGGTATTCGCTCGAATGCAGCTGCACGACGCTCGGGTCCAGCTCGGAGGCGAAGGGAGGAACCTTGGGGAGCTGGTGGGCGCCCGACGCTACCACCACGTTGTCGGCCTCGATCCGTCGGTCACCGCATGTAACGACGTACCGCTTCTCCTCCTTCGAGACCCCGTCCGCTCTTACACCGGTTCGAACGGGGAGATCGAAGCGCTTCGCGTAGGCCTCCAGGTAGTCGCCCATCTCGTCCTTCGTCGGGAACGACCAGGAAGACGCAGGGAAGGGCCAGCCCGCGAGCCCGTCGGCGCGAGCGGGAGTGAACACGCGAAGCGAGTCCCAGCGCTTTCGCCACGAGTCGCCGATCCGCTCGTTCGCGTCCAGGATCACGAACGGCCGATCTCTCTTCGCCAGGTAGTAACCCACGGAGAGGCCTGCCTGGCCGCCTCCGATGATCACGGTCTCGAAACGCTCCGGACTCGCGGTGGGTCCGCGGCGCCCCTCCCCATCGCGTTGCTCGGTCATCGGTGCCTCCCTCATGCCGAGGCATAGCCCCTCCCATCCGGATGTTAGGGAGAAGCCGGTGTGGCCGCAAGCGGCTTGATGTGGGAAGCCTTTCAGGGCTGCTGCTTGCGCCGGGGCGCGCAAGCCATTAGGACATGTGAAAAACCCTTCAAGCCGTTGCTCGACTGGGCTGGTAATGCAGAGCCACTGTGTCATTGGGACCGTGGGCTCGAATGCACAGCCTAGGCGACTGTGGTCGGGGGGTCGCCTTGCGATTCAAGCTCGCCATGATGACCTGCGACCGAGTACGCAGGTCTTGTCCGGATATCGTTTCCAGGTCGAGACTAGGCCGATGCACCTCTGGTTGCTCCGTCACGCGAAGTCCAGCTGGGATGATCCGAGCCTAGACGACAAGGATCGTCCACTCGCGCCCCGCGGCGAGCGCGCGGCCGACCTGATGCGGGACCACCTCGCAGTGGAGGTCATCAACCCCGAACTGGTCCTATGCTCGTCCGCGCTCCGGGCACGACAGACGCTCGCAAGGGTGCTGCCGGCGCTCGGGACCGCGCTCGAGGTCCGGATCGAGCCTTCCCTCTATGCTTTCGACGTCGGGGTGCTCCTCGATCGGCTGAGACGAGTCTCCGCCGACGTGGCTTCAGTGCTGTTGGTGGGCCACAACCCGGCGATGCAGGAACTGGCCGAGCGGATCGCCGACCGTGGCGAGCGCCTTGACGACCTCTCACGGAAGTTCCCGACCGGGGCCCTTGCCGAAATTGAGTTCGGCCTGGATTCATGGATTGACCTGGCGGAGCGACCAGGCGAGCTTGTCCGGTTCGTCGTGCCCCGGGAGCTCGGTGTCACGTGAGCCTGGAACCTCAGTGCATCGTCAGCGCTCCACTGACCGGCGTGGTTTCGCTCGTGCGACGCCGGCCTGATCTTGGCTGAGGGGGCCATGCCACGGACGGATACCACTGCCGAGTAGCGCCCGACGTAACCGGACGGGGGTCGGGCTGGACGAGTCGATGCCATGGGTCCCAATGGCGACTCGTGTCCGACGAATGGGGACGGGGGGTGCCTGGGTCAAGGGAGCCTCAGGACGCGGGCTCGGACGGGCGCGTAGTACTCATACTGCTCGGTGATCGGGCGTGCGTTATGGAGTGGAACGTCAAGATGTGAGGCTGCCGACTCGGTGATGAGTGCGTAGCCTGACTTGCCGATCAGGTCAGCCACGTGGTTCTTCAGGAGCAGATGAGAAATCGTTACCTCCGGACCAAGCAGCTCCTGATGGCCAGCGACCGACTGGACGATGTAGTCGCCGTGATGCAGCACGAACTTGAGCTCTAGGCCGCCAATCGATATGCACGCATCGCAGGTGCAGGTCATGATTTCGCCAGCCCTTTCCACACGAGCGCGATACGCCGCGTAGCACGCGATCAGGCGGTCCACCAAGGATTGGCTACGGATGCCCAATTCGCCCTCAGCTGCGAAGGCAAACACCGCGTCCCCCTCCAGCTTGGACACGACGAACGGTGGAGCGATTCGTTCGATAATCCCGTCGAGCAGGCTCGTCAGCAGCGGGTACGCCTCGGGAATGAACGCGCCGGCCGCCATGTCAGCGGCATGGGCTCTAGCGACCGCCTGAAGGAAAGCCGTGTAGCCGGAGATGTCGGCGAGCAGGAGTGTGCCACGACCGACTCCCGAGCGGTCTTCTGATGGCACGTGCTCATCCCTTCCGGCCCTTGGTCGGCGGCGGGTCCCGTCCCCTCGACCCAGATAGAGCGCCCCCGTCCTTCGAGTCGGGGGCGCTCTACCGTATGCGTGCTGTCGAGTCTGGGCGCTAGCCTTCCCCGACCGATACGCCCGAACCCGCAACGATGAGGGCCTACCCAACCGAGTGCCGTCCGACACGGGGAAAGCAGAAGTGCAGTGCGATCTCGCGGTCGCTCTCAAGCCTTCAGAGAACCGCGACCGAGACATCTCCTATGAACGCCTGCCAACGCTGTGGATCGCGTTCCCTGGTCTCCGTCTGTTCGCAGATCGACGGGGTCTGGACGCGTCGGCTGGTCTGCAAAGACTGCGACCACGTCCTGCATCGGGAGGTCTGGACCGAGCCTCCGGTCGCCTCAAGCTAGACGAGTGCCCCCCAGCCTGCGAGGGCTGAGGACGCTCGTTCGATCTTTGGTACCGCCCAGGTCATCGGTCGCCCGTTCGGCCGTTCTATCCTGCCCATCCGTCATCTGGAGCGCGGTCAGCAACGCGGGTAACGATGAGTGCGGCCCCCCGTGAACGGGCCTTGAAGCGGATCGGCTTCGTCGGGTGAAGGGCCCGGCTCGGGATGAAGCAGGTCATTGCGTTGCCGCGAACCCTGATCCGGTAGTGTCGATCTCCGAAGCGCCTCCCGCAGTTCCAGCCGTAATCGCCAGGTCGGTCAGCGAGAGCCATGACGACATGCCGGTCAGCACGCCGTCCCCTTCGTGTGTCGAACCGGACTCTGTAGTTCGCCGCATAGATCAGACCGCCATAGAGCTCATACGCTCCGACCTTCACGGCGCCCATTCGTCGTCCGGTGCCGCCGGTGTAGGTGCGCATCGCGACGAAGCGGATGTCGTTCGGGCAGTTCGGGGGGAACTCGCATGGAGGCAAATCGACCGAATCGCCGATCCTGATCGTCCTCGAGTGGCTGCGACCCGAATCATCTGGCGCTGACAGGGATGTCGCTGTACTCAGCGTCTGAAGGGAGCCGACGAGGACGACCGCGATCGGGATACATGCGAGCGGTCGAGGCATCGAGGGTACTCCCATCCTGGCGCGTCGTTCAGCCTGGCCAGCCTGATACCTGGGTCCAGGGGTAGTACCCATAGCGCATGGCGTCCGACGTAACCGGACGGGGGGAAGGGCGGACGAGGGGCACCTCCCCTCGGAGGATGCGGCCGATCCCCGCCAGGTGATGCTCAGCCGCTGGGGTCAGGACTTCGTGGCCGGTCGTGGCATGGGTGACCTGTGGGACGCCATCCGCGAACAGTGCATCGACGTGGCCATCGCAGACCCGGAGGGCTTGCCGGATGCCACCCCGCCGCGCACTGGCTGCCTACGCGCAAGCCGACGACGTGGAAACGACGGCGGTCATGGCGCTGAACATGGCGTCGATGGAGGCGGACCGCTCGTAGGGGGACCACCCCGCGTCGAAGCCCCAAGGCGAAGGGAGAGGGAGGCCCCGGACGGCCGCGAAGCCGGGACATCCTTCGGGTTGCGGCGCTGTCTCGCTCATAGAAGGATGCTCGCGTGGAGGTCCCCGATACCCAGTACGCGTGGAACGGCGACGCTGCCCTTGCCTACCAGATCCTCGGTGATGGCCCGATCGATCTCCTCTATATGGACGGCGACGCATCGCACCTCGATCTGAACTGGGCTAGCCATCAGTACGCCCGCTTCCTGCGCGGGTTGGCGCACCGCACTCGTCTGATCGTGAGCGACAGGAGGGGCTGCGGGCTCTCCGAACGCTATGAACCCGGACATCTCCCGCCGATGGAGAGCACGACCGATGATGCGCTCGCGGTGCTGGACGCCGCGGGTTCGGATCGGGCGGTGCTGTTCCTCACGGGTTGGTGGGGGCTCGTCGCGACGTTCCTCGCCGCCGCGCATCCGGAACGCGTTTCGGGGATCGTCTATCTCGAGTTCTCACCGGCCCTCACTGCGACCGAGGAAACGCCGTGGGAAACCACCGCGGACGAATGGGAGAGGTTGATCGCCGAAACCAGGGACACCTGGGGAACACGACGATGGCTCACGGTTCACGACCCGGGCACGACGGACCCGCGAGAGCGGGAGTGGTTCTGGCGTTGGACAGGGGCGTCCTGCGCTCCCGGCGCGTACCACGCGGAGAGGAGATGGCTCGACACCGACGTGCGCAGCCTCCTCCCCTCGATCCAGGCACCGACGCTCGTGCTGGCCAACCGAGCCCAGGGCCAAGAGAAGCATCGATCGACCGGTCGCTATGTCGCCGACCACATCACCGGGGCCGAGCTGGCTGAGTACGACGGAGGAGACTCCCTCCACTGGTACGAAGGAGCCGACCAGATCGTGTCTGAGATAGGTCGTTTCCTCGCCAAGGTCGGCGACGAGGAGTCCTCGTTCGATCGGACGTTGGCGACGGTGCTCTTCACCGACATCGTCGATTCTACGTCGCAGTCAGCGGCGCTCGGCGATCGCATGTGGCGAGAGGTCCGCGAGCGCCACGACCAGGTGGTGCGGAGTCAGATCGCCAGGTACCGCGGTCGCGAGATCAAGACGATGGGGGACGGGTTCCTCGCGACGTTCGACGGTCCGGCGCGTGGAGTGAAGGCGGCGACCGCGATCGCTGCGGGCGTACGCCGGCTCGGGATCGAGATCCGGGCCGGCCTCCACACCGGAGAAGTTGAGTTGGATGGCGATGACGTCGCAGGGCTCGCGGTCGCGATCGGGGCTCGCGTCGGCGCGAAGGCCGGGCCGTCAGAGGTCCTCGTCTCGCAGACCATCAAGGACCTGGTTGCTGGCTCGGGCCTGACGTTCGAGGACGCCGGCGAGCACGAACTGAAGGGTGTCCCCGATCGCTGGCACCTTTACCGGGTGGCCGACTTGGCCCGCTGAATCTCGGCAAGTCGGTGGACGCGGCTAGGCTCAGCCATGCTTCCCATCCTCGTCCAGCACCTACCCCGAGACCGTGAGCGGCTTTGTGAGCGAGGGCCACATGGCATGGCTCCTGGGGATCTCACGGCCGCAGTATCGGGAGCTGGAGGCCGGGAGGTTGTTCATCTCGAAGCAGCGGGTACCAGGTCGATGCCCCAGCTTCTTGGAGGCCCCATTCGTGACTTCGACTTGGTGTCGCGACGTAGGCATCTGTGACGCAGACGACGTACAAGAATCGACCCCCAACGCACGTGCCTGGGGGTTGCCTGGGACGTTCCTTCACGGGCACGATTCGCTGCAATGCGGGCGGAGCAGGAGCTCGTTCGGCTGACTCAGCTGAGAGTGAATCGTAGGGAGCGCCTCCCGTTGCACCAGTTCGAGCGTTGTCACCCCGGCTACAAGGACCGGGTTGCGGCGAGGAAGGAGGACCCGTGCTGGACGCCGGCCGCGTGCCGTGGATAAGACCACCCGAGAACAGGGATGCCGGATTCCGATGCGCTTCCGGATGGGCTACGAGATCACCTGGAGGGAGATAACGAGGGCTTGGAGGACACCCCAGCTCTCGATCAGGAGAGTTTGGGCGGGTAGGAACCTGACCCGGTGTGGAGAGAGCGGGAAAGGCTCCTGTCCAGCCAGAGTTCCGAGCAGCCCAACGAGAAGGACCCCCTCGACCCCTCTCAGGGGTCCTTCATTTCCCTGAGGTGCTGGTCGCCCGCGCCGACTAGCGTCCAGTCCCATCCTCGTCCAGCACCTACCCCGAGACCGTGAACGAGCTGGGACTCAGCGCGTACGGCGGTCGCTCAGGTACGCCCGACATCCTGGGATCGCATCAGGCCACGCTCGACGGCTCGCATGACCTCGGGACGCGAAAGGTAGGCGCTTCTCCGAATGGACCTGTGGACAGCGACGCTGCGGTGGACCATGCTTCCCGATGGCCTGCACCGAACCCGATCGGAGGGCAGCGTGATTCGAACCAAGGCGGGGTTGTTCCTGATCGCGTTCAGCGTCATTGGAATCCTCACGATCATCAAGGGCATCAACGATGGCTGGACGGCTCTCAACTGGATCGTCCTCGCCGTGAGCATCGTGTTCGGCACCCAATCCGTCCTTGTGCTCATGAAGAGCGGCTCACCCCGGAGCTGACCCCGGCTAAAGACCTCGCCTAGGCGGCCTCCCATCCCGACACGACGGGTGGGGCCATGCCCTCGACCCCGACGAACCGCTTCGATTGCAGCGTGGCCGAGGGGAAGGCGCCGTGCTGCCGTACACCAGGCGGTCGTGAACGCGGGGGATCCGGT